>NZ_NGMO01000014.1 GCF_002140175.1 Candidatus Enterococcus wittei | reverse complement strand
CGAATCAACGGTCTGGCACCTAGTTTTAATGTTCTGATTTTAGTAACGGTTCCATACCTTTTTTCCATCAGCCTCACCTCATCTACCATTATACGTTATACACATCTAGATGTGTATAAGAGACATTATACGAACAAACGTTCTTATAATCAAGTGATTAAAGAAATATATGATGTACCTGTCTCTTATACACATCTAGATGTGTATAAGAGACAGGGAATATCCATTGGAGACTCCACCTTATCAGCTGTAAAATTCCTTTCTTTTTAATTCTGATAGTCAATATGATTGTCTTGTTCTTTTTAGATTCCGATGCACTTTCTATATTTGATTTTGATTTACCAGTGTACACCCTGTCTCTTATACACATCTAGATGTGTATAAGAGACAGACATAAATTCACTCCTTCATTTATTTCATCAGGGTGTTACCTTTCATTGAAGTTTAAATCTCAACAATTTGATCCTATTTACTTATATAGCATGGTATATATTTTTTCTTCTGATTGGATAGCGCTTTTCTCAAGCTTTTCATTGTCTGATATCAGGGCAAATAAAAATTGCTCTAGAAATAGTCCTTTTTTTCAAAAGGGGTATTTCTAGAGCAATAATTTTTTCAAAATTATCAACCTGTCTCTTATACACATCTAGATGTGTAATTATCAACTGATGTTAATCGCTCCATCAATTGTTGTTGTATTCACTAATTCTGTTTCATTATACACATCTAGATGTGTATAAGAGACAGGGGTGTACACTGGTAAATCAAAATCAAATATAGAAAGTGCATCGGAATCTAAAAAGAACAAGACAATCATATTGACTATCAGAATTAAAAAGAAAGGAATTTTACAGCTGATAAGGTGGAGTCTCCAATGGATATTCCCTGTCTCTTATACACATCTAGATGTGTATAAGAGACAGGTACATCATATATTTCTTTAATCACTTGATTATAAGAACGTTTGTTCGTATAATGTCTCTTATACACATCTAGATGTGTATAACGTATAATGGTAGATGAGGTGAGGCTGATGGAAAAAAGGTATGGAACCGTTACTAAAATCAGAACATTAAAACTAGGTGCCAGACCGTTGATTCG
>NZ_NGMO01000013.1 GCF_002140175.1 Candidatus Enterococcus wittei | reverse complement strand
ACATGCGTAATTTCTCTAATAAAAAAGTATATGTCATGATGCGTGCCACAAACGATCCAACTGGTAACATAAAAGGCGGAGCACAAGATTTTCATGATAGACGTTGGTATTTGAATATTCCTAAAAGGTAAAAAATAGAATATTTATGGAATATATAGCTATTAGAAAGAGTAAATAACGGAACATCTTAAAATATTCGATATAAATAATAGACCTGTCTCTTATACACATCTAGATGTGTATAAGAGACAAGTCTATATATAGAGAAGCAGATAGAATTTATTGAAAAATCTATTGAAAATTCACCGGCAGATGCTATAGGAAAATCAAAAGAATTAATAGAATCGTGTTTTAAGTATATATTAGATGAATTAGGCATAAAATATTCAAACAAAGTAACTATCCAAGAATTAAGGAAGTTAGTGTTTATAGAATTAAATATAGATTCTAAAGATAATTTATCAGCACAAACTAATAATGAGATAAAAAAGATATTGAGTAGTCTTAACCAAATAGTAGATGGAATTAACAATTTGAGAAATGAAAAAGGAGTAGGACATGGAAAGGGTAAAAAGTTTAAAGAACTTCCTGCTAGATATGCTTATCTAGTGGCAAGTTCGTCTGCTACTCTAGTGAGATTTGTATGGGATACATATGAATTTCTTTATCCCGATAATAAATAAGCTATTATGTTATAAATAGTTAATAGTTTATAAAGTTACATTTCCTTCTATACGCTGGCGAACGGTTGACTAAACTTTGACTACAAAATATAGAAAAACACAGCACTCTACAGAATCATATATAATAGTAGAAACACGTTTTTATTGAGGTTAGAACTTGCTAGGGTATGATAGAACTTTCCTTTTTTATTACAGTTAAATAATTCACTCATTCTTTGAGTATTGGGAATCCCTTGGCGCACAAGGGATTCCTTTTTTTGTTCATTGAATGTATTAACTTTTGGCTCTTTGTCAAACGATGTTGGTGAAGAGAAATCCTAGAACTGTCTCTTATACACATCTAGATGTGTATAAGAGACAGGCTATGAGCTATCATCAAATGCAGGCGAAGCCACATGAATTAGAAGATTTTAGTATTCTATGTGAAGAAATACTCAAAGTGATAAATAAT
>NZ_NGMO01000012.1:4912-5529 GCF_002140175.1 Candidatus Enterococcus wittei | reverse complement strand
TAGACTTGTTTTCCCAAAAAGAATAGACTAAATATTTATCCTGTCTCTTATACACATCTAGATGTGTATCTTGAAAAAGGGGTGATGCCTATGGTTCATAGCTGTATCCCTAGAAGGGAGTAAGCAGTGTCAACTCTGTCTCTTATACACATCTAGATGTGTATAAGAGACAGGGCTAATCTCTTGAAAAAGGGGTGATGCCTATGGTTCATAGCTGTATCCCTAGAAGGGAGTAAGCAGTGTCAACTTTTGAAGCAATTCAACTGATGATCGCTTTTGCGACGTTAGTTTTGCTGATCATTGGCCACAAAGACCAAAAAAAATAACCATCTAACACTTGGACGAGTCATAGATGGTTAAATCCGTAAAATATGATAGTCACCGTCTTTTTAACGGTTCTACTTAAGGAGCTATGTTGACGCATGGCTCCTTTTTATCATCACTAGTATATCAAAGTAATTGAAAATCTGCAAATGTTGGATAGTATTTATATAAATAGTACTAGAGATAGAAAAATTGCTTCAAGCAGTCTTATATAAAGGATTTATATTTTATGTAGACTTGTTTTCCCAAAAAGAATAGACTAAATATTTATCATACATATAAAATCTATAAAT
>NZ_NGMO01000012.1:0-3967 GCF_002140175.1 Candidatus Enterococcus wittei | reverse complement strand
ATATATATGAGTTCAGTATTTGGTAGTTTTGAAGTCAGTCCACAAAGATATGATTTCACTATGCTAGTTGCAAGTATAGCTATTGCTCCATTAAAAGAAGAATTAATCTATCGTTATTTATTTTTGAGTATGACTAATTCAAAATGGAGCAAATTAATACTCGGAATAGTTTCAGCGCTGTTATTTTTTTACGCTCATAGATTCGCATATGGTGGTAATATATTAGCAATGATACAAGTTCTATTTTTAACTGTAGGAACTACTTATCTTTACTTGAAAACAAAAAATATATTCTCTGCTGTTCTTTTACACTCTTTCTATAATCTGTTTATTATCATAATATCGCTAATTTGATAAAAAATAGAGCGTGGACAAAAGTATTATTTTCTCTTGTTTCACGCTCTAAATACGTATAAACAGCGGAATCAGAAGCAACTCCTTCGATAATAAGCTGAAATACACTAAAATTTGAAAAGCAATTTTCGTGAATTCCTTCTTATTTCTCGGAGTTAACCACTTCTGTCCCAGCCTCTGCTTTAAAATTGTATTACTTAATGCGTGCGTATGAATAATAAGTTAGCCCTTTTTGAGAGGTAGTTGTTGAATACATGTACTTTCCAGAATACTTGTCATATACACCCCAAGTAGCTTTAAAATCTGCTTTAGGTCTATATTCTTTGTATTCACGGGAAGCTGAACTCTCAATACCTAAAGTGATATAACCTTTAGCTAGATTAACACCAAAACTAACAGAAGTGGTTTTCGTTACTTTACCTATGTATGTTTTTGTATCATTACTTTTTGTAAAGTTAATATTTTTACAGAAATACCCGCCTGTTCTTGTCATAGGAACATCAATTTTAGTTCCAACCAAATTTTCATCGATAAAAGTATTGGAATTTTCTAGTACTGGTTCTTCTGTAAAGGCCATAGTGGAAGCAGATGCCAAAGTAGTTGTAGAGAACAAAATAAGCGCAATAGCAGTCAAAAAAATTGATAATAGTTTTTTCATTGTAAATCCCTCCTAATTAAGTATAAACAAATTATAGCGTCGTAAAGAAAGCGTTATCAGTTGTTTTTGATAATATCAAAAATAAAATTATCTTTCACTGCTTATATTAATTTTGTTTGTTTTTTAAATATGAAATGATTTAAAAGGGACAAAATCTTAAAGGTCCTCAAGTGGAGTTGTCAAGAAAAACTAGACACTTAGTTAAGAGAATAGCGAATTTTTTTCAAAGTCACTAGGAGATTGTAGCCAAGGGCAGAATGTATACGTTTTGTGTTACAGTAAGTTTCAATATATTTAAATATCTCCATTTGAGCCTGATCAATATCTCTAAATTGAGCATCATTGATCAGCTCTCTTTTTATCGTTTTGTAAAAGGAAAAAGTTTTCTTACTTTGGTCACCCATTTTTTGAAGGAAAACATAAAAACTTCTTTTCTTACCAAAATTTTCTAAAGGAACTAAGGGACTATGCTATAATGGATGTTCAGCAAAAATTCCAATAAAATCCGGGAGGTCATATTATGCAGGAATACATCACGATCCATAATGCCAGGCAGAACAATTTAAAGGGGTTTGATCTAAAAATCCCCAAAAGAAAAATCACGATTTTTACAGGTGTTTCTGGCTCAGGTAAGTCATCTATTGTTTTTGATACTATTGCACAAGAAGCTGGTAGACAACTCAATGAAAACTTTTCGAAGTTTGCACGAAATTTTTTACCCAAATATAGTCAGCCGGAAGCCGATGCCATCGATAATCTCTCTATGGCCGTAGTTGTTGACCAAAGTCGTTTAGGAGGAAACTCCCGTTCAACGTTAGGAACGATTACAGACATCAATCCTTTGATTCGTTTGCTCTTTTCTCGTCTTGGCCGTCCTTACATAGGTCCTGCATGGAATTTTTCTTTTAATGACCCCCATGGAATGTGTCCAACATGTGAAGGCATCGGACGCATTGTTGGATTGAACTTAGAAAAAGCATTGGATAAAGAAAAATCCTTAAATGAAGGAGCGATCCTTCTTCCTGGATACAAAATTGGCTCGTGGTTGCTGAAATCTTTCACGAATACTGGTTTTTTTGATAATGATAAACCGCTTAAAGATTATACCAATGAAGAAAGGGATAAATTTCTCTACGCTCAAGGAGAAAAAATTGATTCTTTGTATATGGAAGGGATGAATTCGACCTATGAAGGATTGGTCGTTCGTTTCAATCGCTCGAATATCAAAGGTGGGAATGAAAGTTCTGCTACTACGCAAAAGAAAATCGCTCCTTTCATGAATGAACAGACTTGTTCAGATTGTCAGGGGAAACGTTTCAATCCGCAAGTGCTTGGGTGTAAGATCAACGGCTATTCCATTGCGGATCTGCTTTCGCTACAAGTGGATGAACTTTTGGGTGTTCTTAAAGGAATCACTGACGAAGGTGTCCAACCAATCCTAAAAAATATCCAAGCAAGATTAACTGATTTGATCAATATTGGCTTAGATTATGTCTCACTTGATCGTGAAACAACGACTCTTTCTGGTGGCGAAAGCCAAAGAGTGAAAATGGTCAAACATTTATCTTCTAGCTTGAATGACGTGATCTATATTTTTGATGAGCCAAGTATCGGGTTACACCCAAGAGATGTCCACCGACTCAATGAGTTATTGATCAAACTACGAGATAAAGGCAATACCGTAATCGTGGTGGAACATGATCCGGATGTCATCAAAGTAGCAGATCATATCATTGATGTGGGACCCAAAGCTGGAAAAAATGGCGGTTATATCACATATGAAGGGGATTTTGAAGGATTACTGACTTCTGATACCACTACAGGGAATGCCTTTGGTCAGATGGTTGATTTCAAGAAAAACCCTCGAACGACAGACAGATTTATTGAAACAACTAAATCAAGCTTGCATAATTTGAAAAATGTCTCCCTTAGAGTTCCCTTAGGTGTATTCACAGTAGTGACTGGTGTTGCCGGTTCAGGAAAAAGTAGCCTAGTGAATGGTGTGTTTGCGAAAGAATACTCGGAAGCCATCAATATCGATCAATCAGCAGTAGCGGGAAATATCCGCTCCAATCCAGCCACTTATTCAGGGATCATGAATGATATTCGTAAAGCATTTTCACTAGAAAACAATGTATCGGCTGGGCTTTTTTCCTATAATTCTGAAGGGGCTTGTGAGACTTGTAAAGGGCATGGCTCTATCAAGATGGAGCTATCTTTTATGGATTCTGTGGAAATTCTGTGCCAAGCTTGTGCCGGTAAGCGATTCAAGGAAGAAGTTTATCAGTATCGTCTTAAAGAAAAATCCATTGATGAAGTTTTAGCTATGAATATTACAGAAGCCATCGATTTCTTTGAGGAAAAGGCGATTCAAAGAAAATTGAAACAGATTTTAGAAGTTGGCTTAGGCTATATGACTCTCGGGCAGCCTTTGAATACTTTGTCAGGTGGAGAATGCCAGCGATTAAAATTAGCGAAGGAACTAAGTAAAAAAGGCAATATCTATATTATGGATGAGCCGACAACAGGATTACACATGGCAGACATTAAGAGCGTTTTAGCGATCATCGAGCGATTGGTCAATAAAGGCAATACAGTGATCGTCATTGAACATAATCTGGCAGTCATGAAGGCAGCGGACTGGTTGATCGATATCGGTATTGATGGTGGAATTCGTGGAGGAGAGGTTCTTTACGAAGGTGTTCCGAAGAATTTGATCGACTGTAAAAAGTCAATTACTGCACGTTATTTATTTAATGAATAAAACCAAGAATGCACGAACACTCCTTTTTAAAGGGATAACTGTTCGTGCTTTTTTACCTTCTGAAGAGGTGATTGGTATTTGGTTTTATGAAGTTAAAAGAATAGAAGATCCTTAGAACCATTTTGTAGGTAGTTTGCGTGTTGATTTGTTACTTTTGTGGAAATTATCATACTGGTTCCAAACTCATAATG
>NZ_NGMO01000011.1 GCF_002140175.1 Candidatus Enterococcus wittei | reverse complement strand
CTTATTCTATAGAGAGGAACATTGTTTGTAAAGCGTTTTTAAATACTTATTATCTTGACTTTGATAGGGGATATCGATTATACTGTAATTTGTGTAAAATAATGCAGCAGAAAAATAATAACTCGCCCCTAGTTTGTTGCCCCGATTTGGGTTCAATTGCGTAACCGCGGCTGCAAAGGTGAAGATTGAAGAACAAACTATACGATTATGAATTTTTCATCGGATTATTTTACTCCAAAACTAAATTGATATTTATTGGAGGAAATCTTAATGTCTCGTTATACAGGACCATCATGGAAAATTTCTCGTCGCTTAGGTATTTCATTATCTGGCACAGGGAAAGAATTAGCACGTCGCCCTTACGCTCCAGGTCAACATGGACCAAACAGCCGTGGCAAAAAATCAGAATACGGTATGCAATTAACTGAAAAACAAAAACTACGTCATATGTATGGAATGAACGAACGTCAATTCCGTAACTTGTTCGTTAAAGCAAGCAAAATCAAAGAAGGTAAACACGGGGTTAACTTCATGATCTTACTAGAACAACGTTTAGACAATGTTGTTTATCGTCTAGGTCTTGCAACTACTCGTCGTCAAGCTCGTCAATTAGTAAACCATGGTCATATCATGGTTGATGGCAAACGTGTGGATATCCCTTCTTACCATGTAGAAGTTGGTCAAGTGATCTCTGTTCGTGAAAAATCACAAAACATCTCAACAGTGAAAGAAGCTGTTGAAGCAACTGTTGGACGTCCAGCATTTGTAAGCTTTGATACTGAAAAATTAGAAGGTTCATTAACTCGTTTACCAGAACGTGATGAATTGTACCCAGAAATCGACGAAGCTCTAGTCGTTGAATACTACAACCAAAGCCTATAATTCAAACAACTTTGGTGCAAAAGCCCACTATCTTTTTGATAGTTGGGCTTTTTTTTATTTGTTGAAAAGGAGCTCAAATAGGAATTAGGGTTCTCATTTCTCAATCATACTTTTTTCTTGCTCTAAAATTTCCAATTTCCCAGTTACAATCAAGTAATTTAGTGGCTAGACTTTACAACCCTTTCTTCTTAGTTTATAATTTCGTTAACCGTTGTATTGAAATGGGTTAACGGAAGGAGCACCATATGACAAAATCCCTTAAAGAACTGATACTTGCTGCTGAATTTGCTGCCATTATTGCCGTACTATCTCAATTTACGATCCCATTAGGTTTGATTCCGCTTACTGGACAAACATTTGCGATCGGTTTAACTGCCACCTTTTTGGGCAAACGTACAGGGACCATCGCTGTATTCATTTATCTATTGCTTGGATTGATCGGGCTTCCTGTTTTTTCAGGAATGACTGGGGGAATTGGGGTATTATTTGGCCCATCAGGAGGATATTTACTAGGATTTCTTTTACAATCTCTTGCCATTGGCTGGATCATTGAAAAAACTAGTCCTCGTTTTCCTAAAGCTTGGTTTGCTAATATGGTAGGTGCTTTGCTTGCTTTGATCACAGGTACTTCATGGTTAGCAATCAGTAGTAGTCTTCCCCTTCAAACAGCCATATTAAGCGGCTTTGTTCCCTTTTTATTTCCTGAATTACTGAAAAGCACCGGAGCCGCATATCTAGGGATATTATTACGAAAAAGATTACACTTCAACACAGATACAATATTTTCTACAAAAAAACAGTAAATCTATCGCACTTACCTCTCAAAAAAAGAGGCTGGAACAGAAGTGTTTAACTTCGAGAAATAAGCTAAAATTCACGAAAATTACTTTTTAAATTTTTGTGAATTTTAGCTTTTTTTTCGAAGGAGTTGCTTTTTGATTCCGCCGTTTATACGTATTTAGAGCGTGAAACAAAAGTAAACACTTTTATTTCACGCTCTTTTCATACTTAAGGTGTTGTTTTTTTCATGATTTATTCTATTTTAGCAACCTATATAGAATCTACTTCGATACAGTTTTTTACTTCAAAAGCCAACCACCATCAATGGGAATGATTGCACCTTGAAGATAACTTGCTTGAGGAGTCGCAAGAAATAAAGTCAATTCAGCTACTTCTTCAGGTTGTGCCCAGCGTTTCACTGGTGTTTCATTCGCTACCCATTCCGCCATCTCACCAGTACCAACAAAGTCGGCAGCATTCATCGGTGTTTGGATCGCTCCTGGTGCAATGGCTTTGACACGAATACCTTGTGGTGCATAATCTAAGGCTAATTGTTTCGTAAAACCAATAATCGCATGTTTTGCACTAGTATAAGCAATCCCACCACCTCCAGCAACGAACCCCGCAATCGATGCCATATTGATAATCGTTCCCTTGTTTTTAGCAAGCATTTCAGGAAGTAGGAGCTTCGTTAAGCGAAACATGCTTTTTACATTCACTTCGTAGATTTGATCCCAAAGCCTTTCATCGGTTTCCAGTAAAGGTTTATACGCATCTAAAATTCCAGCTGTATTCAATAAGATAGACACTGGGCCAAATTTTGTATGGCAAGCACGTACTGCTGCTTCAAGCGTTTCTTTCTGACAAACGTCTCCTGTGTAAGCAAAAAATTGTTCTGGATAAGCTTCTAGTAGATCTACCATTTTTCCCATTTGCAGATCAAAACCAAAGACAAACGCTTTTTGCTCTAAAAAAGCTACTGCTTGCGCTGCACCGATCCCAGAAGCTGCGCCTGTTACAAACACCACTTGTCCAGCTAAATCAGTGTATTGGTTTTTCATTCGACGATCTCCCAGTCATCCGCTAAAATATCACAGACAGTTGGCGCAAAACTAGAAAATCCTTCGTCACTCGTTTTGATCAAAAAATATGGAGTCACAGGGCAACCATCGAATACTTCTCCAGAAACAAGCGTTACATATAACTCAAACCCACTCCAGCCTTTACGGATGATTTTTGCCCCTTGTTTCAATTGTGGTAATACTTCTTCAAATGTCATGATTACTCCTCACTTTGTTTGATTGTTTTGATTGTCTGATATAACTCAATATAATCAGCTAATTGCAGTTCTCCTGTAACGATAAAATAATTGAGATCCGCCCATGGTTTCCGGTGGACTTTACTGGTAGATAGTAGTAGATCTACCTCTCTTCCCCGATAATCCGTTGGTAAAAATTTCAGTTGGTACTCATTTCGGAAAAATTGTCGTAGACTCTCTTTCAGCAATTCTTCTTCAAACAAAGGAAAATCCGTCATCAACAACAAGGTTACGACAGGTAGCTTTTGATTGAACATCCCCATCGTTTTAAGCACCGTTAGATACCTTCCCATCAAAAAAGAGGTGTTCTCAAATGCCGGATAGTGATCTGCTCGTTGTTTTTCTTCAAAAAACGAATCTAACCAATGTTTCAATTTGTCATTTTTAATCACTAAATGATTCATAAAATCACTGTCATCCCCATCAATCGTCTCTTTTGCATAAGGGAAAAGATACGCAAACAAATGACTACTGAATAAATAGTTTTCTGCCTCATTTGTCAAAGTTTCCTGGATCATCCCATGTTCTGCTTGATAGTGAACCAATGCTTCTTTAGCTTTCGCAAGTGCTAAGTAAGGTAGTGTTTGATGTTGTTGATGAAACTGAAAGATTTCTTTACGAATCCTTTGATCGCTGTAGTACTCTTCTCTAGTCATCAAGACTAAGAATAAAGCTCCCAACTCCTCTTTTGCTTGAAAATAGTTAGGAAAGATTGGTTCCATCCACTGGCAAAACCGATAAAACAAAGCATTTTGATTGAGTAATGCCTTCTTCTTGTCATTCAAACGTACGTCATGTTTTTGTGATTTACGCAGAAAAAATGCACCTAGCATATATTCTAAGCGTCTTTTTTTGATCTCATTCAACCGAATGTGAAAAAAGAGCAAGATCTGTTCAGCGATGTTTTTGATATCTTCTTGGGGAATTGTTTTAAAAGGCCATATTTTACCACGAAATAATTGCCAAAAAGTCATATGCAGATACAACCGAATGATTTCTTCTTCGCCACAAGCCACATAGCTACCTCTTTGTAAATGGATCCCATAGCCAGTCAATTGTTCTTTCCATTCATTGATTTTACGATGAGTGGTCGATTCACTGATATAATGCTTTTGTGAGAACTGATAGATCGTATGGAATTCTTCAAAAAAAATGTCGTGCAGTAGCTGATACTTTAGCGTACTTTGCACGAGATACATCAAAAAGCGTTCATGCTCGATGGAATCAAGTGAATCATAAAATTGATATCCCGAGCGACTGGACTTTGTAAACAAAGACTGGGTCTTGCCACTGAATTTTTGATAGTTTTTATTTAGTTCATTGACATATTTTGAGACACTTCGAGCATCTAGTTGGACTCTTTGCGCAAGTTTAACAGCCGTATGCCCAGCTTGATCTTCGAAACTTTCTAGTAGAAGAACTTTGTAATATAAGTCTTTATCAAAACGTTTCAGATATTCAGAAGACAAATACACGACTCCACCCCTTGCTAGAATGTTTCTCTCATTGTAGCATAAAATCTACCTTTCGACATCAAAACAAGTTAGCAAAGAACTGAAAGAGCAATGGTAGTAAAAAGACGGTTAGCAGACCGTTCACACAAATGGCCAATCCAGAAATCACACCCTCAATTTCTCCGATTTCGATTGCTTTGGCTGTGCCAATAGCATGGGAAGTACTACCTAAAGCAACTCCTTTTGCGATTGGGCTTTTGATGCGAAATACTTTGAAAATATGGGTCGCAATCAACGAGCCGAAAATCCCTGTAGAAACAACGATTGCTAGAGTGACAGCATTGATTCCTCCCATCGAATGAGAAAGATCAACAGAAATGGCAGTCGTCACTGATTTAGGCAATAACGAAATGACAATTTCCTTGTTCAATGCAAAAAAGTATCCGATACTGACACTTACAAAACAATTCGCCATGATTCCTGCTATGATCCCACAAATGATCGGATAAACATGTTTTTTTAATAGATGGAAATTTTTATATAAAGGAAGCGCAAGCGCCACAGTCGCAGGAGTAATCAGTAACGTCAGTAAATTCCCGCCAACATTATAATCTTGATAGCTAATGCCTGTAAAATGTAGAAATAAGATAATCACGATAATTGACAAAACTAATGGATTTAAGAGAGGTATTGGATGTTTGCGTATCAACTTATCAAATAAAACATACACGCCTATGGTCAGACTCAAACCAAACAAGGGATGACTAAATAATTCATTCAAGTGGTGATTCCTCCATTCCTTCTATCCTCGTTTTTTTTCTAGTACGAAGTAGTGTAACGAGAGCTTCCACGCCTTCCGCTGTTTTTCCTGTGACCACCATCGTCACTATCGAACAACAAACGACTGCTCCTAGTAAGATAGGCCAAATAGCCATGATCTGATCAAAATAATCTAGCAAACCTACACCGGCAGGAACAAACAAGATCGTTAAATTATTTAACAAGAATTGCCCTGTAGTGCCTAATTTATCAGGATCTACTATGTGTAACTGAAACGCCAAAAATAAATATAAAATTCCTAAAATACTTCCAGGAATTGGTAAATGTGCGACTATACGTGTTCCTTCCCCCAATATAGAAAAGAAAATAA
>NZ_NGMO01000010.1 GCF_002140175.1 Candidatus Enterococcus wittei | reverse complement strand
ACTTTATTTATTCTCGATTTTCAGTTTTTGATTCTGTAGCACAATTTGTTTTTGTGAAACAAAACTATAAATTTATGTTGAATTTAGTTAAAGAATTTCTTGTTGGTCTGGATTTTTCTTTTTTAATTACCTCTTTTTGGGTACAATGGAATTTGTAAGTAGGCGTAAAGGATAGGAATGATGAAAAAATTTATGAAAAAGAATAAAAATAACGCTTGGCTAGATCGATTGAAACAGGGAACGCAAGAACCGAAAAATAAGACATTTCGTCGCTCGCATGTTCCTTTTCGTTTAAACTTTCTTTTTTTCATTATCTTTACATTGTTCGTGGCATTGATTGCTCGATTAGGGTATTTACAGATCGTGAACAGTGAAGAATTAGAGGCGAAAGTCAAATCTTCTTCCACGTTAACCGTACAAACTAGTTCACCTCGAGGGATGATCTATGATTCTACAGGAAAAGCATTAGTAACCAATAAAGCCAATCAAGCAATCACGTTTACTAGAGGCCGGCAGATGACTTCAGAAGATCTGCTTGAGACAGCAACAAAGCTAAATGCGTTGATTGATGTACCGATAGACAAAAATTTAACTGCTCGGGATAAGAAAGATTTTTGGTTAGCTGACCCAGAGCATTTGAAGGAAGCAACGAAACGCTTGTCTTCTGATGAAAAAAAATTAAATACAAGCGAACAATATCAAGCCACAGTGGATAAAGTGACGGATGAAGAAATCAACTTCGATGAAGCACAGTTGAAAGCTGCGACGATCTTTAAGCGTATGAATGGCGCATATGAATTAAACACGGTCTTTGTGAAAAATACAGATGTGACGGACCAGGAATTAGCAGTTGTGGCTGAACATGCATCTGAATTGCCTGGTGTTTCTACAGGTACCGATTGGACACGACAATACAATGCAGCAGACTCTTTGAAGAGTATTTTAGGAAGTGTGACGACCGAACAACAAGGCTTGCCAGCAGAACAAGTAGATGAATATCTTGCAAAAGGATATTCACGCAATGATCGGGTAGGTCAAAGCTATCTTGAAAAACAATATGAAGATGTATTGCAAGGAACGAAAACACAATATGAAGTGACATTAGACAATGACGGTAATGTGACACAACAAAAAGAAGTCTTTGCAGGAGAAAAAGGTTCGAACTTGATGCTTTCTATCAATGCAGAGTTCCAAGAAAAAGTAGAAAGTATTTTAAAAACGAACTATCAAAAACTGATCGATAGCGGTAAAGCTACTTATTCACCAGGTGCCTATGTCGTTGCAATGAATCCTCAAACTGGTGAAGTCTTAGCCATGACAGGATTTAGTCATGAGCAAGGCGCCAAGGAAGTTACAGAAAATGCCCTTGGCACGATCACGAGTGCCTTTACTCCTGGATCTGTCGTCAAAGCTGGTACTTTGACAGCAGGGTGGCAAACAGGTGCGATCAGTGGCAATCAAGTATTGATCGATGAACCAATTCGTTTACAAGGCTCTTCTGAAAAGAGTTCCGTCTTTAACCGTACGGGTCAAGTGCCGCTGAATGTAGTCCAAGCTTTGGAACTATCATCCAATACGTATATGATCAAAGTTGCGTTGAAAATGTTGGGGCTTGAATATGTTCCTGGCATGGGATTGCCAAGCTTAAGTGATGAGACACAAGCTTATCAAGCTTTAAGAGATGGCTTTAAACAATTTGGGCTAGGAATCATTACCGGAATCGATTTGCCAAATGAATCTTCAGGTATCTCTCGTTCTGTCGAATACATGAAGAAATTTAATGCAGATAACGATGGGGAGTGGTATACTCCTGGGAACTTTACCGATTTAGCTTTTGGTCAGTTTGACACCTATACACCGATCCAGTTAGCTCAATATGCCTCAACTGTAGCAAATGGTGGAAAAAGAATCCAGCCTCGCCTAGTGAAAGCAATCTATGGGAATGACGAGAATGGTAATTTAGGTGAAGTGAAAAAAGAAATGGAAGCCAAAGTAGAAAATACGGTAGATATCTCTGAAGAAGATATGGCATTGTTGCGTGAAGGGTTCCACCAAGTAGTCCATGGGACTGATCCTTATACAACAGCTAAATCTTTAGCAGGGGCAAAAATGGATCTCTCGGCAAAAACCGGAACAGCCGAAACTGTGGCAGAAGGGCATCCTGATATTACTACTGTAAATAGTAATATCGTAGCTTATGGTCCTACTGAAGATCCGCAGATCGCCATCAGTGTAGTATTACCAAATCTATTAGATGAAAAAGATCATATGAATTTGACGATTGCAAAAGAAATCATGGATACGTATTACGATATGTTTATGGCGCAATAAAAAAGACACTTTGTCCAATGATGTTGGAGAAAAGCAATCTTAGAATGATGGGTGAACAGAAAGAGATTTTTCTTTCTGTTCATTTTTTTTATAAATAATGCTTTACCATGGCGAAACATGGTTCGCCATGGTAAATGATAAAAGCTTCGCAACTCATGAACATATCGTTTTAAATCCTTGATGTGATGGTCCAAACGCACTAGGTTCCTATTTGAATAGCAAAATATAACTATTAATTTGTGATAGCCTCTTTTTGTGATGTACATAAGGATATTTCCAGAAGGATTCCTTCTTCTAAATTCGAACGCTCTTTACCCACTACAATCTAAGTTTTTCAAAATTTTTTATTATAAATTGAGGCCAAATCATTCGGTTACAACTACAAATCATTTCTAATTTCTTGACGTTCCTCTTTAAAGACTAATGGCACAGTGCCATAAAGTATTTCAAATTTTCTTAAGTCATTTTTAAAACGCGTATATAGATTGAATGACCTTATCTTTTTTAGTCCAGTAAAGTATTGGGATAATTCTTTTGCCCGTCCCGACTCCTCTGTTAGATGTTCGAGAAGTAACATATAGAAATTAAAATAAACTTCTGTATCACCTAGAAATAAAAGTTTATGTTGTACATTAGCTATTTTCTTCAAATATTTTCTCGCCAAAACAATTTCTTTTCGTTCTAGCATTAGTAAAAAAGCATTGTTGTATAGACCAATCAAAATAGAATGGAAAATCTCGAAGTCTTTATTTTTTTCTATTTTTCTCTCTATATTAGTTAGTCTGCTTTTTATATAATTGGTTTCAAATACAAATAATAAAGTACTAAATGTAGTCATTTCAAATCTACCCCACTCATCAATAACCTCTAGATACTCTTTTAACTCAGATAAATATTCCCTGTCAGACTTGTTCAATTTTCTTTGACTAGCTTCCAATGGATACCAATTCACCGTTCGTGCGATTAAATAATTTCTGATATCAACAATGTCATTGGTCTCTTTTGCTTTTTCTCGCAAAGTTTGTAAAGTGTATAAAAAGTTTGATTTACCTTCTCGGATTCTTTTTATTATTTTTTTCAGATCGCGATTTTTTCCTCTTACTGTATCTTGATCCAGATAAAAAATAAATTCATCTAAAGTAAGATTCATTCTATCCAATACTTCTTTTAATACGAAGAATGGGATATTGGTTTTCCCATTTTCATATTTAACAAATGTTTCTCTAGTTGTTATTTTATCCGACAATTTTTTTTGAGAAAATCCTCGCTCAATTCGAAGTTTTCTCAATAATCCATGAACGTCCATGTTTTCTCCTTTATTTTATTTGACGTAGTGTGAATATTTTGACCAGAATTTAATTTCCTATTTTTTTTCTATTATAATAACATAAGAGACATAAAAAAATTTAATTAGTCAAAAGTGATGAAAAACATGTTTGAAATGTTTATGTTTTTGGTTAAAGAGTAGTTTATTGGTGTTCGCTGATTTTTTCACACTTAAGGAGGTGAATAAAACATTGATCATTTCTAAAATAAACAATAAATATACCCCAATATTGTTTTGAACTTGTAACAATTGTTTTTGACAAATGACTTTCATGATTCGGTTATATGTATGACTAGGTTTGGTGATTGAAAAGAAAAATAGGTACTGAAAAAAAGAAATAACTTACGAAATAAACGATAGAGCAAATTTTAAGGAGGAAAAAAATGACCAGCACAATGGAGATTAAAGAAGATATGACCAAAGAAGTACTGGAGCAATTTGAACAAAACGCACAAGAAGTTGGCTATTTTGAATTGGTGAATCAAGGTGGTTTTGTAGTAAAACTCGGGGCAAAGTATTCTGGGGGAAAGCGTTCAAAAGAAACAGGAGATATTCTTTTAGGACAAAGCAAAAAGGCTGAGCTAGGCAATCTAGAAATACCTAATGGTTCTTTGGTTCAGATTCATGCGAATGTCGTATGGGGGAAGGATAAGACAGGAACTCAAGTATTTATTTATCGAAAAGGAAGTCCAATTGTTGCAAGATATATTATTAGTGGAACAACGTTAGATAATAATTTGGGGTTAATTGAAGTGATCTAACAAATATAGGATTTTATCATTCTATATCAAATTGGAAAGGATAGGGTCTTCCTATATCCGATTTTTCTTGAAAAGTGAAGGAAGGAAGCGCCAATTCTTTTTTGATGACTTTAGTGTTTTTTGTAGCTCTCCTAGTTTTAAAAAAAAACTGGTAGAATGTTCTATCAGTTTCAGTAATTAATAGGGTTAATACTATTAATTGCTGAAACAAAGTCCTTACTCTAAATCATCTAAAAATCTTGCGGCTTCCATCAACATCAAAAACATAGAGACTAAAAAACGAAGAATGAAAGAAACAGTACAATTCGTATTGCATCTTTCATTCTTCGTTTTTGTCGTATTATAAAGCAAGCAATTTTTCTAGATAGGTTGCTAAACCATCTTCTTGATTGGTATGTTCCGTAATGTCATTGGCCACACTTTTCAATTGATCTGTGCCATTTGCCATAGCGACGCCCCAACCAGCGTATTCTAAAAGTTCTAAATCATTATGTTCATCACCAAAAGCAATGACATCTTTTTGATCGATCTCAAGGAAATTAGCGATTTGGTGAACACCTTTTGCTTTTTCGATCCCTTTTGAGACGATTTCTAAGATTGCCGTCGGACCACCCCATGTGCGGACATCTACCTGTTTGCCAAATTGTCGAGTTAGTTCATCCGATACTTTCTGAGCATATTGTTTTTCAGTTCGGACAAGCAATGAAGTAGGATTGGTTGTCAAATTGTGAGGTGATAATAGATTTTCTGGTTTTGGATGCGTGGAAGCAAAGAATTTTTCATCGAAAAAGTCAAAACTATCAATGAAAAACGTATCGCGGTTCTCAGCGGCAATAAAATCTAAATTCAGTTGCTTTTTTTGTGCGAGTATTTCAAAAACAATTTCTTTGTTGATCAATGTTTCTTTTTCACCAGACCATTGTTGATTAGGTATATGAACTAACGCACCATTAAAGTTGACCATGGGTGTAGTTAAGTTTAATTGTTGATAAAAATGAGCACTCATTCTGTATGGTCTTCCGGTGGCGATACTGACATGGTGCCCAGCATTCATAGCTTTTCTTAGGGTTTGTTCAGTTTTAGAAGTAATAATTGATTCGTGGTTCAAAGTCGTACCATCTAAATCAATTGCGATCAATTTTTTATTCAAACCTGTCATTCCTTTCAAACGCTTTGTTTTAGTCTAGCATATTTTATTTAAGAAACAAGAAAGTTTTTTATTGTGGAGAAAGTATCTATTTCTTTAAGCATACGTATATTTTACCTATTCGCCTCT
>NZ_NGMO01000009.1 GCF_002140175.1 Candidatus Enterococcus wittei | reverse complement strand
ATTCCTGGATGTAAACCCTAATAAATAACTAAACATAAGTGAATAAATTTTCAAACGATAGCTACTAGTAAACGGATATCTCTTTTTAATGAAAAATATAAAAAACGACCGAATGTACATGACTGACTCTTTTTGAGACAGTCATGTATATCCGATCGATCAAGGATTGGTTTTATTTTCCAATACTGATTATTTTACTTTTGGCTCTTCGTCGATTCCTGCTTCTTTTACTTCCACATGCTCTTCTTCAGATGGGGCTGGATCTTCGACAACTGTGGTTTCTTCCACTTTTGTTTCCTCAACAGAAGTAACCGTTGGATCTGTCGTGATCGTTGTTCCAGGTTTCACAGTTTTGATAGCTGAACGATCATATTCTAAGAAGATCCCTTCGCAGTCTAACACAACTGTACGTTTTTCATTGTCCATTTCTGAAATAACACCATGTAGTCCACCGATTGTTACGACCTCATCGCCTGGTTTCATGCTATCCAGTAAATTTTGACGTTCTTGTTGTTGTTTCTTTTGTGTTCGTGACATAAAGAACCACATTCCTAATAGGGCAACGAACATCACTAACATTGGTAATGAACCCATTCTATTCACCTCACTCACTAATTATCTACATAACCACTTTAGCAGAAAATATGTTTATAAACTAGTTTTTTAACCAAATTTAGCAAAAACAACTAGAAACTTTTCGCATTTTCTTTATTGAACCCATATTCTTCAAAAAATGCCGCACGAAACTCTAATAGGTTATCGTCCATAATCGCTTGACGTACTTGCTTCATTAGATTTAACAAGAAATATAGATTATGATATGAAGTCAAACGAATACCAAAAGTCTCATCACATTTAATCAAATGTCTGATATACGCACGTGTATAATTTTTGCAAGTATAACAATCACATTTTTCATCAATTGGTCGGAAATCATGAGCATACTGGGCATTTTTTACCACTAATCTTCCTTGAGAAGTCATACATGTACCGTTACGAGCAATTCTAGTCGGCAATACACAGTCAAACATGTCAATCCCACGAATGACACCGTCAATCAATGAATCAGCTGCTCCAACCCCCATCAAATAGCGAGGTTTATTTTCCGGAATCAAAGGTGTCGTAAATTCTAAGACACGATTCATTTCAGATTTAGGTTCTCCAACAGATAGGCCACCAATCGAATAGCCAGGAAAATCCATACTTACGAGGTCTTTAGCACTTTGTCGGCGCAGATCTTCAAACCCAGCGCCTTGGACAATCCCAAATAATCCTTGGCGATCTGGATTCGCATGGGCATTCAAGCCACGTTCAGCCCAGCGAGACGTCCGTTCCACTGATTTTTTGACGTAGTCATAACTTTCGTCAAATGGCGGACATTCATCAAAACTCATCATGATATCAGAACCCAGTTTATTTTGGATATTGATTGCTTTTTCAGGGGACAAGAACATTTGGGATCCATTTAAATGGTTTTTAAAATGGACTCCCTCTTCTTCGATATTACGCATATCACTTAAAGAAAAGACTTGAAAACCACCCGAATCAGTTAAGATCGGCTGATCCCAATTCATAAATTTATGCAAGCCACCAGCTTCTTCGACTAGGTCTTCTCCGGGGCGAAGCCAAAGATGATACGTATTACTCAAAATCACTCCCGCACCCATTTCTTTTAGCTCTTCAGGTGACATAGTTTTAACTGTTGCTAATGTACCTACAGGCATAAACATTGGGGTTGGAAAAGTTCCATGTGGCGTAATCAATTCACCCAAGCGCGCACCTGTGTGTTTTTCTTTTTTAATCAAACGATAACGAATGGCAGGTTCCGTCATTCAATTCCCTACTTTCTTTATATAATCACGATGACAACTCTCATCATCATAATCGTTCTAGCTATTTTTTGCAAGACCCCTCTTTTTATTTAATCCACTTTTTTTGAAAAACTTTCAATAACGTAAGATCATTCCTAAAGCCAAAAGAAAATTTCTTTGTTATACTTGTACTAATCATAAAAAAGGAGTGAAAAATATGTTATCTTCTGGCGAATTAAAACAACAAGCAAAAGACAGCTTAAAGGGGCGTTGGGGGCAAGCAATCTTATTAAATCTGATCCCTTCACTGATTGCTATTGCTATTATTTTGATCATTGCTCTTCCTATCGCTTTATTCATTGCCAACACACCTGACAACAGTACTGTTATGCAGGAAATGACGACCAATTCAAGCAGCAGTAGTTCAGGTGGCGGGATTTTTTCCGGTATTATCAGCGCATTATTCATGAGCGGGATTTCTTGGACTTACTTGGATCTATTACGTGGGCAAAAAAATACGATCGAACCATTTAAAGATGCTTTCCGAGGATTTTCAGGCGTATTCTTTGGTGGCGTATTTCTAATAGCTTTACTAACATCAATCTTCATTTCCCTATGGGCATTACTTTTCGTTATTCCTGGGATCATTAAAAGTTATTCTTACTCACAAAGTTATTTTATCTATTATGATATCGTGACACAAACTGGCGAAAAACCAAAAGTATTGGACACAATCACCGCTAGTCGTAAAGTAATGGATGGCTACAAAGGGAAATTGTTCTGGCTTGATTTGTCATTTATTGGATGGCATATCTTAGCACTCGCTACACTAGGCATTGGTTATTTATGGTTGAACCCATATATCAGCGCAACAAAAGCTGCTTTTTATAACCAATTACCAAAAGACATTTAGGAAGAAATACATGATCAGAGTAGATCTGCTTTTTCTTCAAAATTAGTTCAAACAAAAAGCCGAAGAGATCGAAAAATGTACGCACCATCTTCCGATTTCTTTGGCTTATTTTATAGAATTGTAAACTTAGTCAGTATCTCTTTTTACGATACTGCTTCTTCCTCTTCATCTTCTTCTACTTCTGGCAATTGATGGAATTTAATCAATTCATTCACACCAATCGGTATAATAGACAAGAATACGACTAAGAACCAGTGATTCAAGCTCACATGGACTAATCCAAACAAGTCTTGGGTAAATGGTAATAAAGCGACCATCGTAGTAATCACTACGGAAAGAAGCGCCATTTCTACTAATGATTTATTCGATGCTAAATTGACTTTGAAAATCGATTGACTACTCCGCACATTGAATACATGGAGAATTGAAGAATACGCTAAAATCAAGAATGCTACCGTTTGACCTACTTCTTGACTCGCATCGACCCATGGACTGATCGTGTCAACAAAGCTACCTAAATAGTAACCAAATAAAGTGACAATTGTAAATACACCTGCATTAATAGCAATTTTTTTAGATAACCCACGGGCAAAGATCCCTTCATTTTTAGGAATCGGTGGCTCATCCATAATTCCTGCTTCTGCTGGTTCTCGACCTAAAGCAAAACCAGGCAAGCCATCTGCTACCACATTTACAAACAATAGCTGAACAGCTGTGAAAGGCGCTCCCCAACCTAACAACATCGCAAGCAAAACAATAAAAATCTCTGAGATGTTACAACTCAACAAGAAATTGATGGCTTTTCGAATATTTTGATAAACGGATCGCCCTTGACTCACTGCATCAACGATCGTTGCAAAGTTATCATCAGTTAAAATCATATCTGATGCACTCTGCGCAACGTCTGTACCAGCAATCCCCATGGCACAACCTACATCACTAGCTTTCAATGCAGGAGCATCATTGACACCATCACCAGTCATCGCTACAACCGCTCCTGTACGTTGCCATGATTTAACGATCCTGATTTTGTCTTCAGGTGTCACTCGAGCATATACAGAAAGGTCTTTGACCTTAGCATCTAATTCTTCATCTGATAATGCTTGTAGTTCTGATCCCGAAAGTGCTTCAGAACTGTTGGTTAAGATCCCTAATTCTTTGGCAATTGCACTAGCCGTCACTACATGATCTCCAGTGATCATTACAGTCTTTATCCCAGCCTTTTTCGCCCGTTTGATTGCTCCCTTACTTTCAGGACGAGGCGGATCGATCATCCCGATTAAGCCAATCAAACGTAGATCTTTTTCTAAAGCCTCTGAAGTGATCTCTTGGGGCTTTTCATCATAAGTGGCATAACCTACAGCAATGACACGTAATGCCCGCTTACCGAAGCGATCATTAACGACTGTAGCTTGTTCAATATCTCCAGAAGTAAATTTTGGTGCTAAAACATCAAATGCTCCTTTTGTAATGGAAATATATTGATCTCCCATTTTATGGACAGTCGTCATCATTTTACGATCTGAATCGAAAGGGATCTCATCGATTCTCGGATATTTTTCTTCTAATTCTGCTTTTGTATGATAATTTTCTTCGACTGCACGAACGATTGCTGCTTCTGTGGGATTTCCTTTGACAATCAGTTCATCGGCTTCTTTCTCCACAGTTACATCCGTACACAGAGCTGCCATCTTCAAGATTTCCATGGCACTATTCGTCATCGAATCTTCAATATCTGTGACCTCATCTTCTTTGCTCCAAACACGACGGACTCTCATTCTGTTTTGTGTCAATGTCCCTGTTTTATCCGAACAAATAACATTAGCTGTTCCAAGTGTTTCTACAGCTGGGAGTTGTCGAATGATGGCATGTTTTTTCGCCATCTTTTGAACACCGTAAGCCAATGTGAGTGTCACGATAACTGTCAATGTTTCAGGCACTGCCGCTACTGCTAGTGAAATCGATGTCATGAACATTTCAAGTAATGGTTCCCCTTGAAGCTCACCGATCAGAAACACTAAACCAGCTGCTACTAATGCTATGATACTGATTCGCTTCCCTAACTGGTTCAAGCGAACCTGCAATGGTGTTTTCTGCATGGTATGATCATTTAACAATCCAGCAATTTTACCCATTTCCGTTTGCATACCGATTGCTGTAACAATCGCTTTTCCACGACCTGCAGCAACCGTACAACCTTTAAAGACCATATTTAATTGGTCACCGAGAGAGTCATCTTCTTGACTTATGTAGCCTGCGTCTTTTTCGACAGCCTCACTTTCACCGGTTAAAGCAGATTCCTCTACGCGTAATTGTGATGTCTCTACTAAACGAGCATCTGCCGTAATGGCTGAACCCGATTCTAACACTAGCACATCGCCAACAACTAAATTCTCCGCGTCTACTTTTTCTACTTTACCATCTCGGATCACGGTTGCCGTTTGTTTATTCATATCCTGAAGCGATTCCAGTGCTTTTTCTGCATTTCCTTCTTGAACAATGGCTAACACTGAATTGATGATAACGATCGCGATGATCAATAGACCTTCAAATAGATCTCCATGTTCTGTGGCAAATGCAGTGTAAAAAGAAATCACTGCGGCAACTAATAAAATAATCGTTGTAAAATCAGAAAGGCTACGCATAAATTTTTTGAAGAGTGATTCTTTGGGGGCTTCATCGAATTGATTCTTTCCTTGTTTTTTACTTCGTTCCTCTGCTTCTTTGGTCGTCAGACCTTTATCAATCATTGTATCTGTTTCTTCTTGTACTTCTTCCACTGTTTTCTTGTATTCGTCCATCCTATACCTCCTTTAAATTAGTACACAAAAATAAGGTACTTATTTTAGTATAACATCTTCTTTTTAATTAATTCAACTAAATAAACTATATATATATGAAGAAACACAACAAAAAAAATGTTAGATTTCCCTATTGCAAACGCTACCAAAATATGCTATTATATAGTTGTAAGG
>NZ_NGMO01000008.1:5317-6261 GCF_002140175.1 Candidatus Enterococcus wittei | reverse complement strand
GAAGTAATAACGAATGAAGAAATCAGAAAAAAAGACTCTGTAAAATGTCGTTTTTCTAATTTAACAGTTTCCATGTCAGGTAATCCAATGTATTATAAAGCAGACGATATTGTTCTTTTACCACAAGAAAATAAATAAAAATGTTAGAGCTGTGCAACGCAGCTCTTTTTATAAATTTCTTGGAAACGTATTGAGGAAGTTTTATACTTAAATGTATTGAATGTGAGTTAAATCATAAGGGAGTGCCATTAATGAAAATAAAAAGCATCAATAATTTTTATGATCGGAAATTTCAAATATTTTTTGATAATGAAGAAACTATTAGAGTAACGGAGCCAGAATATTTTGAGACATTAGTTATGTTGATAATAAAAATTTTGGATAATAATTTTTTATATGATACTACAGATAATAGTTTTGAATTCGATAATTGTATAAATTTTCTTTGTATAATTTACCAAAGCACAGTTTATGTAGCTGTCTCTTATACACATCTAGATGTGTATAATACTACAGATAATAGTTTTGAATTCGATAATTGTATAAATTTTCTTTGTATAATTTACCAAAGCACAGTTTATGTAGAGAATATCCATAATAAGAAAGAAATCTACTTTACTGCTAGAGAAGAGGAAGGATATCCTAATTTAAGATTTTTTAATAAGACAATAAGAAAGAATTCTGAAATATTTTTTCCTGACTTCTATACATACTTCACTGGAGCATATTCTAATTTAAATGTCCTATATAGCTGTCTCTTATACACATCTAGATGTGTATAAGAGACAGCTTCTATACATACTTCACTGGAGCATATTCTAATTTAAATGTCCTATATCTGTCTCTTATACACATCTAGATGTAATAAGAAGGGAAGTATGGATTATTACGAGTATAAAGCGGTCGTAGAAAAAGTTTCAGGATTAGGTAGTGTATCTACTTTA
>NZ_NGMO01000008.1:0-866 GCF_002140175.1 Candidatus Enterococcus wittei | reverse complement strand
TTGAGGCTAAATTCATTGTATACAAAATTTTGTATCTGTCTCTTATACACATCTAGATGTGTATAAGAGACAGTTATTGAATAATAGGTGTAAGAAAATCTTGATAAATAACTTATTTGATAACGAATAAAATGTATTTAACCAATAACTCTGTTTACCCAGTAGCTCAAGAAGCTTAATAAGCATTCTGCTCTATTCCTTGTATAGCAAGGAGTAGAGCTTTTTTATTATAGTATTAGTGATAAAAGAATTAAGGAAATAAAATAGATTCAACCATGGTCGACGCATTAAGAAAGAAGCTTTTTCTAGTATTTCTCTTTTTGTGAGTTACTGGCTTGACGGAACATAGTAAATGATATAATTTTTTTGGTTATCTACATCGTTTAACGCTCGCTCTTGCATTTCAGTCTAGAAAGGGTACTATTCGATTGAAGATTTCGTCCTTCATTTTCACGCCTGATTTTCTCCTTTTCTTGTCTCTCCATGGTTTGTTTTATTATGTCTTGAAGTGCTTTGTCATATTTCGCTAATTGACGTTTAACAGCGGATTTTTCATCGCTTGAGAAATATTGTCCCATGTTCATCACTCCTATTATTTTATAGTATTAGTATAAATTAAATATAAAAAGGAGCTGTCAGTTTTTTTAAAAGAGGAAGAAACAATTGTTTAAAATACTGTATTCAATCAAGTTTGGACATCTAAAACCTGTCTCTTATACACATCTAGATGTGTATAAGAGACAGGAGAAATATTGTCCCATGTTCATCACTCCTATTATTTTATAGTATTAGTACTGTCTCTTATACACATCTAGATGTGTATAAGAGACAGGTCTTACGGTAATTCTCGTACCATAAATTGTATA
>NZ_NGMO01000007.1 GCF_002140175.1 Candidatus Enterococcus wittei | reverse complement strand
GAAAGAAGGGTGAACATGTTACAATTAAAAGAGATAAAGAAATATTACAAAGTTGGGGAAACAACTACAAAAGCCCTTGACGGTGTCTCCGTTTCTTTTAGGAAAAAAGAATTTGTGGCGATTTTAGGCCCAAGTGGTTCTGGTAAAACAACGATGTTGAATGTGATCGGTGGGCTCGATAACTATGACTCTGGGGATATGGTCATTAATGGAAAATCAACCAAAGATTTTAAAGATAACGATTGGGATGCATACCGCAATAATTCCATCGGATTCGTCTTTCAAAGTTATAATTTGATCGGACATTTAGGCATTATCGAAAACGTGGAACTTGGGATGACACTAAGTGGTGTTGCCAAGGAGGAAAAACGTAAAAAAGCAGAAGAAGCTTTACGCCGTGTAGGGCTCAATGAACATATGAATAAAAAACCCAATCAATTATCGGGAGGGCAAATGCAACGTGTGGCCATTGCTCGAGCATTAGCCAACAATCCAGATATTCTTTTGTGCGATGAACCAACTGGCGCATTAGATACCGAAACAAGTGTTCAAATCATGGAATTGATCGAGGAACTTTCCAATGAAAAACTAGTGATCATGGTGACTCATAACCCTGAGCTCGCCCATCATTATGCTGATCGGATCATTGAATTTTCAGATGGAAAAATCGTTTCCGATTCCAATCCTCATATCGAACGTCCTAAAGATGATCAATTCAATTTACGACGTACGAAGATGAGTTTTTGGACTGCACTAAAATTATCGTTCAATAATATCCGTACAAAAAAAGGACGGACATTTTTAACTTCCTTTGCTTCAAGTATCGGGATTATCGGGATTGCTATTGTCCTATCTTTATCTTCTGGTTTCCAAAAACAAATTGATCAAACACAATCTGAGACGTTGGCAAAGTTTCCGATTACCATCTCAAAAGTAACGACCAGTCCACCATCAGATTCAGATAATTTACGTTCAAGCAAAGCAAAATATCCAGATAGTCAAACAATCACTGCAAAGATCAGCGATGAAGATCGTTCTCAACATACTAATAAAATCGATCAAGCATATATTGATTATGTCTCAGACATTGATCCTGATCTAAGTAATAACATTGGCTTTACACGTACGACTGGCATCAATTTGCTACGAGATATCGATGGTGAAGTACAACCAGTGAGCTTCTCCAATCAAAATCCCGACTCAGAATCACTCTCTTTTTCAAATACGATGTCTTCAATGACTGGTATCGGTGTATCTAGTTTTCCAACTCAACTGGATAACGAAAAAGATAACTTTTTAGAGTCAAACTATTCCTTACTATCAGGAAGTTACCCCTCTTCACCAAATGACGTCGTATTGATCGTTGATGGAAACAACAACACCAATATCAACGCATTGAAAAATCTAGGATTTGATGTCAAAGATGGAGAAAAACTGCCTTTTGACGACATTGTGGGAACCACACTTAAATTAGTCGATAACAATACGTACTATAGAAAACTCCCAACAGGAAACTTCATTCCGAATACAGATTACGAAGCAATGTATCAAGATTCAGCAAATGAAGTGAAAATATCCGGGATTTTACGTGTGAAGTCTTCTTCGACTATGGACCTATTGTCTCCTGGTATCGCCTATAGTGATCAACTAACAACAGAAATCGTCAATAAAAACAAGGATTCAGAAATTGTCCAAGCTCAAAAAAATAGTGATATCAATGTATTGACAACAGAAAAAGTCGATGATTCAACAAGACAAACATTGATCAGTTATTTAGGTGGCAACAGCTTACCTTCAAGTATTATGATCTATCCAAATAATTTCAACGACAAAGAAAAAATTCTAGATTATTTAGACGCTTACAACAAAGGAAAATCAGAAGAAGATAAAATCATCTATTCTGATCTAGCTGGCACGATGACTGAATTAACTGGCGGTATAATGGATGCCATCACCTATGTCTTAGTTGCTTTTGCTGGTATTTCACTAGTCACAAGTATGATTATGATCAGTATCATCACCTATACTTCCGTGATTGAACGGACAAAAGAAATCGGTGTCCTTAAAGCTTTAGGTGCTCGTAAGAAAGATATTACCCGAGTATTCGATGCGGAAACTTGCATTTTAGGTATTTCTTCAGGTCTATTAGGGGTATTGATTGCTTGGCTGGCCACATTCCCAATCAACAGTATCTTGTACAACATGACCGATTTAAAAAATGTTGCCCAATTAAACCCTATGCATGCTCTGGTTTTAGTCATTGTATCTACGATCTTAACGATGCTAGGCGGACACCTTCCTGCTCGTATGGCAGCGAAAAAAGATGCAGCTATAGCCTTAAGAGCTGAATAAAAGATAGAATAATCCCTTCATTATAAAAAATAGCTGCACGTAATAGACGGGGTACAAGAAAATCAAAAAGTGATTTTCTTGTACCCCGTCTTATTTGTTTTTCATTCAAGGATTCAATATTTTATTTTTTTACTTCTTCAACGATCTTTGCTAGTGCTTGTTTTTGAAAATCTGCTGCTAGCTTTTTCGTTAATTGCTGTTGTTCTTCTTGAGACATTGCTGGATTTTCTGCGAGAGCTTGCATCAAATTTTCTTGAACATAAGCTTTGGCTTCACTTTCCATGGTAGTTTTTTGTTCTTCTACACGTTTGGCTAAGTCAGCAGCTTGATCAGTACTTAATTCGATCCAGTTTGCAGGAATCTTGAAGATATTGACACGATGCGCGTACTCATGATTATTGTCTGCTATTCCAAACCAGAATTTATACTGATCATTCTTGTATACCCAACGTGTAGTTTTACTAACTTTTTCTGCTTGCCCCTCTGTTTGCTCTACTTTATTCGTTTCTTTATCCGTTCCAGTCGCTTTTGGTTTTTCTTGTTGCTCATCTGTTCGATATAAATATACTTTTTCAGATCCGTCACCTAAAGCTTTATATAGAAGCATATTTACTTCAGATTCCTTTACGCTGGAGAAAATCGGTGTTGTTTTTGTTTCAGTGACCTTTTCCATTCCAAAATGAGTGGCAACATTTGCCACGATCAGTCCTAATGAAACAACGAAAATCAATCCGAAAATGAAAGATAATAATGTTTGCCATACTCTTTTTGCAAATACGTTCGTTAAAGCAAAAGCGATGACACTTGCAATCAATACGAAAATAATCATAATTGATCCCCCGCTTTCACGACCATCGGTTCTTTTTTCTTCAATAAGAAGGCGATGATGAATCCAAGGATCCCAAAAATGATTGCCACGAAGAAGGCTGCATGGTAACCAGATAAAGTTGCGTTGATTGCTTGATCTTTATAAGCCAATGGTGTGCTATTCAAGATAGATTTTGAAGGTAAGTTACCTTTTGTTACATTGGTCAACACACTGATCAAAATCGCAGTTCCGATCGAACTAGCAATTTGGCGGAAAGTATTATTCACAGCAGTCCCATGACTGATCAGACTATTTGGTAAAGCGTTCATTCCTGAAGTCGTGACTGGCATCATCACCATAGAGATCCCAAACATTCGGATCGCATATAAAACGACGATATATAAAACCGGTGTTGTTGCTGTCAGAAAAGCAAATGGTGCTGTTGCTGCTGTTAAGATGAACATCCCTACAATCGCTAAACGTTTTGCCCCATGTTTATCAAAAATAGCACCTGTGATTGGCATCATCGCCCCCATGACTAATGCCCCAGGAAGTAACATCAAGCCAGAATGAAAAGCAGATTCACCACGAATATTTTGGATATATAAAGGTACGACCATTTCAGCCCCAACCATTGCCATATTTGTGACCCCTGCTAAGATAGCCGCAATCGTAAAGGTTGATGATTTAAATACTCGTAATTCTAAGAATGGTTGTTCTAAGTGAAGTTGACGCCATGCAAACACAGCAATAAAGATCACACCGACCACTAGGAAACTAATAACTTTGGTACTTCCCCAACCAGCATCACCGACACTTGAGAATCCATAAAGCAAACTACCAAAACCAATCGTTGATAAAATAGCTGAAAGAATATCAATACTAGGATTGGATAATGGGATCACACTTTTCATCAAGAAAAATGCTAACACTAATACAAGTACCACAATCGGAATAACCATTCCAAAAAGATCACGCCAATGATAGTTATCAATGATGTAACCTGAGAGAGTAGGTCCTAATGCTGGTGCCAAACCGATAACGATCCCTGACATCCCCATAGCAGAACCTCTTTTTTCTGGTGGGAAAATGGACAACATAATATTTTGCAATAATGGCATAGAGATCCCAACACCACAAGCTTGGATCAACCGTCCAGCTAATAGAGTGCTAAAGTTTGGTGCAATAAAACAAGTAATTGTTCCGATCAAAAACAATGTCATTGCTGAAAGATATAATTTTCTAGAACTAAATTTGTTGATTAGCCATGCTGTAATCGGAATCATGATCCCATTGACCAATAAGAAACCAGTGGTCAACCATTGCACACTAGAAGCTGAAATATCAAAATCTTTCATTAATGTCGGAAAGGCAGTAGTCAACAATGTTTGATTTAAAACCGTACAAAAAGTACCAATCAATAAAACAACGACTAAGAGAGTACGATTATATGGTTTCCCATAAATATCTACAGGTTGATTTTTACTCATATTTCTCCTTCTTTCTGATTTTTTTCTGAAACTACTAAAATACTTTATTCCTATTCTTACGTTTTGTCAACCTGCTTGACACAAGAGTCAACAAAAGTATAATTAAGGGAAATGACTAAACAAAGGAGGGGCGAAAAATGGTGGGAGCTTCACTTAAACGTTTATTAGAAAATGACCAATTATTGATAGGAATCAGTGAATTGAGTGAGGTCGTTGGTGTTTCCCCTCGTCAATTGAGATACTGGGAACACAAAGGCTTTATTCAGTCTGTTACAGCAGACAGCAATTGTCCAAGAAAATATCGCTTACCTACAGTTGTGAAAGTAGAGATCATCAAAAAGTATTTAGACGAAGGATATACCTTAACGAAAGCTGCTGAAAAAGCTCAAAATCGCTTAAATAAAATGAAACACGTCCGTAAAGTTTTTTCGAAATCAATTAAAGAAATCGAATTGATTGATGAACGATACACCCTTCTTTTGATTGGAAACTTCAAGGAAAATGAACAACTTTGTATCATCCATGACGATCAGACAGATCAAATGATCTATCAAATCATTCCTGCTAATCAAACTGTTGACATGCAACAAATCGTTGACAATCTAGGATAAATCTAAGATATTTTGGCTACATTTCTAGGTGAAAAATAAGCCGAAGAATCCAAAAATGGGAAAGCTATTTTTGGATTCTTCGGCTTATTTTGAGGTTTAAAAGTTTGATCTCAATTTCTATTAATTTTTTCGTTTACTTTCTTTTTCTAAAACTTCAGTCAACCAGTTGATGTATTCTGTTTCACGATTGATTGCATGGGAAAGAATCAGATAATGACCATAATTTTCGTGTTGCTCTTTTTCTGTTGGAAAAATCATTTTTTGACGCTGAATTAAATGTTCTCTTTTTTCTTTATGAAGTTTGTTTTGCTGCTTGATGATCTCCACCCAAGTGGGGTCGTTGATATCTTTGACAAAATAGAGTTTCAAGACAAATTCGTCTCGATTTGGTGGAAGTTCTTCTGTCTGTGTATGGATCCATTCATTTAACAATTCTTCCCCCGCTTTTGTTAATTGATAGATTTTCTTTTCTAATTTTACACCTGATATTTCCACTTCATGCTTGATAATACCCTGTTCTTCCATCTTTGCCAATTCTGGATAAATTTGGCTATGTTTCGCTTGCCAGAATTCACCGATTTCATGTTGAAAAGCTTGATTCAATTCATACCCAGTCCTACTTTTTTTACTCAATAAGCCCAACAAAATATAGCGTAGCGTGTTTTTTCTAGCCATCCTAATACCCCCTTGACAGTTCTTTGAAATCATTCTATCATAGCTAAGTAACCAAAAACATGTATTTTATTACATGTTTTAATTTTAACAGAGGTGAAAATGATGAAAGAATACAAAAATTTAGAGGATTTTATTGGTACGCATTTTATTTATACTTATGACAATGGTTGGGAATATGAATGGTATGCAAAAAATGATCACACCGTTGACTATCGTATCCATGGGGGGATGGTCCGAGGACGTTGGGTGAAAGATCAAGAAGCCGATATTGTAAAATTAACAGATGGTGTATTTAAGATTACTTGGACTGAACCAACTGGAACAGATGTCGCATTGGATTTCATGCCTAATGAGAAAAAACTTCACGGAACGATCTTCTTTCCAAAATGGGTGGAAGAACACCCAGAAATTACGGTTACTTTCCAAAATGAGCATATTGCTGAAATGGAAGCTGCTCGTGAAAAATATGAAACTTATCCAAAATTGGTTGTACCAGAATTTGCTTCAATCTCTTATATGGGGCAAGCTGGTGTAGATAATGAAGATGTAATCAGCGAAGCGCCTTATGAAGGAATGACAAACGATATCCGTGAAGGTCGATACTTTGATGAAAACTACCACCGCATAAACAAAAAATAAGAAACAATCTATTCTTTTTCCATGTCTTATTAGTTAAAATAAAAAAAAACGGATACAGGTTTTTCCTCTCGAAAATCCGATGTTCTTTCAAATACAGACAATTACAGTCAGGTAAAAAATCTGAAACGAGTGGTTTCGGATTTTCCGCCTGACTGTAATTGTCTTGCTCATTCTATTTTTTAT
>NZ_NGMO01000006.1:6075-8577 GCF_002140175.1 Candidatus Enterococcus wittei | reverse complement strand
TAAAAAAAGAGAGATGAAATTTACGATTTTCACCCCTCCTTTTTTATTTTCCACAAATTTTAAAAAAAGATATATAGTTGCTGTCTCTTATACACATCTAGATGTGTATAAGAGACAATGTAATAGGACTCAATCTTATAATCAAATGAAGAAAACAGCTCAGGAGAATCTAAAATGACAACAATAAAATTTAACAACAATCAAAATGAATGGATCCATTTAAATACTAAGGAAGAAGATGGCATAAAAAAACTCTATGCTGATTATGATATAGATGAAGAAATCATCGATTATACTCTAGATAAAAATGAAAGAGCCCATTTAGATTATGACAAAACAACTGATACACTTGTTTTGATCTATAACGTTCCCAATAAAATAAAAATCGATAACCATTATGAAACAACACCTATTACATTTATCATTAAAAATACAACCCTCATCACGATCACTAAAGAACAAAATCAATACATTTTTTTTGAAATGAAAAATTATTTAGACAAAAACTTAGATAGCACTATTTATGAGTTCCTATTCAACTGTCTTTTTATTATTACTGATAATTATTTCCCTTACATTGAAGAAATGAATGATGATCGAAAAATTGTGAGTAATAAACTAAAAGAGAAAACAAGTAAAAAGAATTTATTACTATTATCCGATTTGGAAACAGGTATTGTATTCTTTATGTCTGCCTCAAAACAAAATGTAGTATTACTTGAACAAATCAGAACACATGCTTTTCGTAAAAAATTAACAGAATTCGAGAGAGAAGAGTTAGAGCTGTCTCTTATACACATCTAGATGTGTATAAGAGACAGGCTGTTTTCTTCATTTGATTATAAGATTGAGTCCTATTACATATTAAAATAAATATTTGTTATTATTAGTCCTCTTGTATTATATACTTATTTTTACGTTGGGTCCTTACTTTAGTAGGAGCGTTTTACCTCATTTCATCTATACGTTCAATTGAAGTAAAATAGTATATTTGCATCGTTGACAAAAATAATCGGTTCGGGTTACAATCAAGTTTATAAAATTGAGGAAAAAGGTGAAGTATCCGGCCTATCAGATGTTTGTCAATCAATAACATGGGTAGGACTGGAAAAGAGTGAATAAAATCAATTCAATAGGTAAAAAAATTAGCTGTTTGATGGCTTTATTTAGTATACCTATTTTTGGTTTTATTTTACTCTTTACGTAACTTCTCTTTATGGAAGGCCGTAGAGTAAAATCTACGGCTTTTTCTTTTGCTTGATTTTAAAAAAAGAATAGGAGATGAAACAAATGATTACAACACTTTTAGAAACACCGACAATTTATAAGCAAACAGAAGGTGCTTTTTGGGATGACCCACACATTTCCAAACAAATGTTAAACGCACATCTTGACCCAGAGTTTGAAGGTGCGAGTAGAAAAGCTGATTTCATTGATCAATCAGCTCAATGGATCAGTACGCTTTTCCCATCATCAAAATATCCCACCTTACTAGATCTTGGCTGTGGTCCGGGAATCTATAGTGAGAAATTTACTCAATCAGGATATAAAGTGACAGGGCTTGATTTTTCAAAGCGTTCCATTAACTATGGACAAGATTCGGCTAAGAAGAAACAGCTAGAAATCGATTATCGTTATGAAAATTATCTAGTGATGGATCTTCAGAAAAAATTTGATTTGATCACTATGATTTATTGTGATTATGGTGCCTTATCAGAAGAAAATAGAAAAATCCTCCTCGATAAAATTTTTCATCATTTAAAACCCAAGGGGAAAGTATTATTTGATGTGTTTTCACTAACAAAATTCATGGATTTTGAAGAAAAACAAACATGGGAGAGTAACCCGAAAGGTGGTTTTTGGACAGCGGAACCACATATTGCTTTAAATAACTACCTCAAGTACAACAACAATGTTACTTTAGAACAAACTTCTATTTTAACCGAAAATAAATTGATCGATTATTATCTATGGACAACCTATTTCACTCAAGAAACATTGATGAAAGAAGTGTGTGAAGCTGGGTTTAGTGTTGTGGATGTTTTTGGTGATGTAAAAGGAAGCTTGTATAAGAAAGACTCTCCTACGTTGGCGATAGTATTAGAAAAGCAAAGTGAATCTAATGGTTAATTTATGTAGTATTTATTTCTGTATAAAAAGTGCTTTTCTGATGGATGATTGAAGGGCGGTTTCTTATAGAGCATCAATTAGCGTTTATAAAAAAGTGATTTAATTCATATTTTGAAGGATAGGTATTTATTTCTATAAAAATAAAAACCTGTTCTTTGCTATTTTCTTGTTTAGGAAAATAACTGAAATAATTAAGAAGGCATAAAATGAATGAAGGTAAAAATAGATTAACTTAGTAAAAAAATCTAATCCATATTAAAAGTTGATGACAGTGAGATAACGTTTATTCCATCGCTTTTATTATGTTATTCTTAGGTTTAATCTATCTGTTAATTGGGGCATATTGACAGCTATTTACAGGCCGTATTATAC
>NZ_NGMO01000006.1:0-5975 GCF_002140175.1 Candidatus Enterococcus wittei | reverse complement strand
TATTACATTTATCATTAAAAATACAACCCTCATCACGATCACTAAAGAACAAAATCAATACATTTTTTTTGAAATGAAAAATTATTTAGACAAAAACTTAGATAGCACTATTTATGAGTTCCTATTCAACTGTCTTTTTATTATTACTGATAATTATTTCCCTTACATTGAAGAAATGAATGATGATCGAAAAATTGTGAGTAATAAACTAAAAGAGAAAACAAGTAAAAAGAATTTATTACTATTATCCGATTTGGAAACAGGTATTGTATTCTTTATGTCTGCCTCAAAACAAAATGTAGTATTACTTGAACAAATCAGAACACATGCTTTTCGTAAAAAATTAACAGAATTCGAGAGAGAAGAGTTAGAGGACGCATTGATTGAGGCGCAACAAGTAGTAGAAATGATACAAATTACTTCAGAAATACTTCATCAATTATCTGGAACATACAATAATATCTTGAATAATAACTTAAATGATACCATGCGAATCTTAACTGTTTTATCAGTTTTATTAACCATTCCTACGATTATTACAGGTTTTTTTGGGATGAACATGCCTCTACCTCTGGAAAATAACGCCTCAGGTTGGATCATCACAATCGCCATTAGTACATTCTTATGGTTTGGTTTGTCACTCGTTTTACGGAAAATAATGAAATGAAGTCATTTCATGCTTAGCTAAGTCCAAATAGTCATAGAAATGGCAATGAACGAACAGATTATTTTTTTATTTTTGGTTCGCTAAATAAATGATCAGAGAATCATTCGGTCTTTGACTTAAATTCCTACTTATAAATCAATGCTCAACTTCTATACAAATTAAACAGTACCTAAAAATCAGTTAACCCTCCAACTCTCCCAAAACACTTCTGGTTCATGCTATACTTTAAAAAAAGGGGAATTGAGGCGAGCAGATGGCTATCTTTGAAAATCTCAACTTAAATAAATTATCATCCGTCGAGCAAGAAATTTATCGATTTATCGTCAATAATCTTGATAAAATTCCATATATGCGTGTGCGTGATATCGCTACTGATGCGCATGTTTCTTCTACATCAGTCTTTCGTTTCATCCAAAAAGTCGGCTTTGATTCATTTCCAGAATTTCGATTTTATCTTAAAAACCAGTTGGAGAAAGTCCATACCGCCTCAGAGGAAAACCAGTTAAAGCTAGAAGAACGGATCAGTCACTTGAATATGACGATTTTTCATCCAGATGTGGAGTATCAAATCAAAAAAATGGCCGAAACTTTACGTCAAGCTGATTTTATTTTATTTATGGGGCTGGGCGCATCAGGAGCCATTGCCCAATATGTTGCCCGAAAACTGGCAAATATCGGTTACTTCTGTCTTAGTTTAGATGAGCTCACCTATCCGATCCATAGTTTTTTACGTAAGGATCAAAAAAACGTCTTAGTTTTTTTAAGTGTATCCGGGGAAACCAAAGAATTAATCGAAGTCATCTCTGGTTTAGAGCATACCAAAAATATCCAGAAATATTGCATCACACCTAATAAAGAAAGTACTTTGGCACACCTTTGTGACTATTCGATCGAGTATTCGATCAAAGAAGAACGTAAAGATTTTTTCCTTGATTTAACGAGTCAGCTTCCATCTATGGCTATTTTAGAAACATTGATTGGTTATCTAAAAGAGGAACAGTAGGTGGGTTATCTAGGAACCAGCAGTCCCTTTTGTAGATTGGAACACCTTGTTCCTTCAAGGAAATAATTTTCTTTCTTCCAGAATTTCGTCCAAAAAAAGAATGCGCTTACTTTTGATTGACATCTTTCGCTATAATAAATACATCATATAAAGAAAGGTGTTATTTTTATGCAAAAATTCAATGATTTGTTAGATCGAAGCTTAGTACCTATCGCTACTAGGTTAAACAATCAACGACATATCGCAGCTGTTCGAGATGCATTTATGCTGATTTTCCCACTGACGATCTCTTCTTCTTTAGTTATTCTCGTCAATAACATTTTATTTTCAAAAGATAGTTTTATCGTGCAGTTATTTCAATTGTCTCGAATATTTCCAAATTTAGAAAATGCGCAACAAGTGCTTGCTTCTGTAGCAAATGGTACCATCAATATCATGAGTTTATTTATTGCTTTTTTAGTGGCTCAGCTTCTTGCAAAACACTTTAAAGCAGATGCTACATTAGTTGGCCTAACAAGTATTGCTTGTTTCATGATCTTATACCCTACTTCTTTTTCTGTCGATAATATGAATGTGATTTCCACCCAATATCTCGGAGCACAAGGATTATTCGTGGCAATGATCGTTGCCTGTTTGGTAGGTGAATTTTTACCAAAATTATTTAAAGTCAAAAAACTACAGATCAAAATGCCAGAACTCGTCCCACCAGCAGTTTCTCGATCCTTTTCTGGGATGATTCCCATCATTATCGTTGTCGCAGTAGCAGCTCTTCTTAATTTCTTAGTGTTGCTAATCGCTCCTGAAGGAATCAATGAATTGATTTACGCTGGAATCCAAACACCTCTACGTAATTTAGGCGGAAACGTAGTCGGCGTCTTACTTTTAGCCTTTATCCAAACCCTTTTGTTTTCGATTGGTATCCATGGCCCAAATACACTGAATGCCGTTCGTTCAGCGATTTTCACGGAACAAGATTTAGCCAATCTAGATTTTATTAACCAAGGAGGCTCTTTATGGGATGTTCCTTACAAGGAAACATGGGGCATTTTAAACGATATGTTTGCCAATATGGGTGGTACTGGAATGACTTTAGGCTTAATCATTGCCATTTTTATCGCATCTAAAAGACCAGAACAACGAGAAATTGCCAAACTGTCATTTGTACCGGGGATTTTTCAAATCAATGAACCCATGATCTTTGGTTTACCGATCGTATTGAATCCAATTATGATTATTCCTTTTGTCCTGACACCGTTAGTTAATATTTTAGTCGGTTATTTTGTGACAGTTGTGTGGCCGATCATGCCCACTCCTGCTATCGGACTACCATGGACAACACCTGGAATCATCAATTTATTTTTAGGTACAGGTGGAAACATCATGGGGATTGCCATTGGGATACTCTGTTTAGCTATCTCTATCTTGATTTATCTACCTTTTGTGATTGCCTCAAATCGTGCCCAACAAACAGAATCACTTGATACTAACAAATGAATAGGGAGGAATATTAATGAATAGAGAATTGCCAAAAGATTTTTTATGGGGAGGCGCTATTGCTGCTCATCAAGCAGAAGGAGCTTGGAATGTGGATGGTCGTGGACCAAGTATAGCGGATGTAATGACCGCTGGCGGCAATGGTATCCCACGAAAAATAACTAAAGGAGTCCTAGAAGACGAATATTATCCTAACCATGAAGCAATTGATTTTTATCATCGTTACAAAGAAGATCTCCGATTATTCAAAGAATTAGGATTAAAATGTTTGCGTACTTCGATTTCTTGGAGTCGGATCTTCCCTACCGGTCAAGAAGAAACACCCAATGAACAAGGTCTAAAGTTTTATGATGACTTGTTTGATGAATGTTTAAAAAATGGGATCGAACCAGTCGTGACTCTCTCTCATTTCGAAATTCCTTATGCAATTTATGAAGATTTCGGTGGATTTGCTAATAAAGCCGTAATCTCCCTCTTCGTCAAATTTGCGAAGTGTGTCTTTGAACGATATAAAAACAAAGTAACTTATTGGATGACTTTCAACGAAATCAATAATCAAGCCGACGGACAAGAACCTGTTCATGTCTGGACAAACTCTGCGATGATCATTGAAGAAGATCAAAACAAAGAAGCAATGGTGTTTCAAGCTGGTGTCAATGAATTGATTGCAAGTGCACAAGCGGTCATTGAAGGAAAAAAAATCAACCCCGCTTTCCAAATTGGCTGTATGATGGCATATGTGCCGATTTATCCATATTCGTGTGCGCCTGAAGATATGATCGCTTCACTGAAAGCAAATGAACGACGTTTCTTCTATAGTGATGTCCATGCACGTGGAAAAATCCCTACGTATGCGACCAGATACTGGGAGCAAAAAGGAATCCAAATTGAGCTTAGTGAAGAAGAGTTACAAGTCTTACGACAAGGAACGGTTGATTACATTGGCTTTAGCTACTATATGTCAGGTACAATTACCACGCTTCCTGAAGTTGAGGGGGTGGAAACAGAGGATATCCCTTCAGCAAAACTTACTAAAAATCCTTATATCTCTGTTTCAGATTGGGGCTGGCCTATTGATTCAGTGGGCTTACGTTATGTCTTGAATACTGTGTATCAGCGCTATGACCTGCCACTTTTCATAGTTGAAAACGGCTTTGGTGCTTATGATCAATTGACTGAAAATAATGAGGTTCATGATGAGTATCGTATCACCTATCTAAGAAAACACATCGAACAGATGAAAAAAGCGGTCATTGATGATGGCGTAGATTTATTAGGGTACACTCCTTGGGGAATCATTGATATTGTCAGTTTTGGCACTGGAGAGATGGAAAAACGATATGGCATGATTTATGTAGATAAAGACAATGCCGGAAATGGAACCTTGCAGCGCCTGAAAAAAGATTCTTTTTACTGGTATCAAAAAGTAATTGAAACAAATGGTCAGCAGCTTTAAAATACGATTTTCAAACAAAAAATGGGATCAGGCTTTTTACTCTGACCCCATTTTTCTTCATTTTCAATGTAGTATCATATCCTTGTAGACTGGATGACAATAGCTGACCCTCGGCAATAAGCCAAGAAACCGAAATATAAGAGAAGCTTACTTTACTTTCCTATTGTCTAAAATTTCCTTTCCTTGGAAACGGCATTCCAGCAGCTAACCCTCGGCAATAAGCCAGAAAATCGAAAAATATGAAAAGCTATTTTCCGATTTTCTGGCTTATTGCTCAGGTCATAACGCTGCTGTCATGCCTCTTATTCATATTTCCCTTTGACCACTTCTAAATAATGTTGCAATCCCACATTCATGATCCAAGCAACGCCTAACCCAATGAAGCTTCCTAATACGATACCCAAAAAGCGGTATTCAATCAAAGAAATTAAATAAGCATTTCTGACTAGAGTCGATAACATCAGTGCCATTGGATTTAAAAAAATATTTGCAACTGCATAATTTCTGGCAACAAGAAACTGAGAGATTCCGTAAAGAAATGTAATCAAAAAAATCGTTTCAAGTTGAGTAAACGGAATAACAGATAAAAAGGCAGAGACACACAAACCTAACATCGACCCAATCAAATATTGAACTTGGCGATGTTTCATCGCATCTAAATTCTCTGCAAGTAAGATGGATGCACAGGAAAGAGTTAACCAGTAAGGATTCTTTAAATTCAATCCATGGCTTACATATACAGAGAGAAACAATGCAGCGCTATAAAAGATAGAATCAATAATGACAAGTGGTTCTTGATAAAAACGCTCTCTCAAAGAGATTTGAATCACCTGTTGTTCTGGTCGCTTGTCAACATGCTTTGTAATCATTGCTGCAATGAGAGAAAAGATAACTCCCATAAAAAAGTAAGCCGATATCACTGGTAGATGAGATACCGGTATCGACATACTCGTTCCCATTGCAGCCAACATCGCAAAAAACAATCCACCAGGTTTAGAAATATGAAACAACCGTAAAAAAAAACGACTCAAGAAGGCTACTACAGCAACTGCGAAAGGTTCTAACCATATGATATATGTCGATAAGAGTCCCAATGTAAAAGCGAGTAACAGCCCGCATCCGATCAGAAACATCCGCTTCAGTAACTGCTTCATTGGTATATTTTGGTAATAAAAAAAAGTGAAAATACCAAGAGAAGAAAAACTAGATATCAAAAAATTATGATTGATATAGCCTATCCATAGTACAAGAAAAATCAAAACCATCAAGTTCATGATTCGAAAAGGATTATCTTGTATTTTATTATATGTAAAATAAGATTTGACCAAAAAAATCCTCCTTATTTAATTTATAAA
>NZ_NGMO01000005.1:245775-269823 GCF_002140175.1 Candidatus Enterococcus wittei | reverse complement strand
AACTCGGTAGAGTTTCTTACATGAACTTCAAATCCAGTTTTGAGTGAACAAGATTTACTCAAATATAGATAACACCACAGTGTGGTGGCGATAGCAAGAAGGATACACCTGTAACCATGCCGAACACAGAAGTTAAGCTTCTTAGCGCCGATTGTAGTGAGGGGTTGCCCCTTGTGAGAGTAGGACGTCGCCACGCTTATCGTTATCTTTGGAGGTTTAGCTCAGCTGGGAGAGCATCTGCCTTACAAGCAGAGGGTCAGCGGTTCGATCCCGTTAACCTCCATATGAGCCGTTAGCTCAGTTGGTAGAGCATCTGACTTTTAATCAGAGGGTCACAGGTTCGAGCCCTGTACGGCTCATATTTTTGCGGGTGTGGCGGAATTGGCAGACGCACTAGATTTAGGATCTAGCGCCTTACGGCGTGGGGGTTCAAGTCCCTTCACCCGCATCATATGAATTTAATCATATCAAGTTGCCGGCTTAGCTCAGTTGGTAGAGCATCTGATTTGTAATCAGAGGGTCGAGGGTTCAAGTCCTTTAGCCGGCATCGTAAATACGCGGAAATAGCTCAGTGGTAGAGCACCACCTTGCCAAGGTGGGGGTCGCGGGTTCGAACCCCGTTTTCCGCTTTGCCATTGAAACGCGCCGGGGTGGCGGAACTGGCAGACGCACAGGACTTAAAATCCTGCGGTGAGTGATCACCGTACCGGTTCGATTCCGGTCCTCGGCATTACAAATATGCGCCCATAGCTCAACTGGATAGAGTGTTTGACTACGGATCAAAAGGTTAGGGGTTCGACTCCTCTTGGGCGCGTAGTTTTTTTATTTTTTCGGGAAGTAGCTCAGCTTGGTAGAGCACTTGGTTTGGGACCAAGGGGTCGCAGGTTCGAATCCTGTCTTCCCGATTTTTTGTTTTTGCTTTCTCTTAACGTTTACGTTTATTCTATCCTTTTTATAATTAAATATGCGCCCATAGCTCAATTGGATAGAGTGTTTGACTACGGATCAAAAGGTTAGGGGTTCGACTCCTCTTGGGCGCGTTGAGTAAGACTGGGACTTAGTTGATCTTCCAGTCTTTTTTTTATGGCTCTTTGTCAATAAGGACTGATGAGTTGTGCAAAATCAAATCTGGGTCAGAATGAACCTCATTCTTTCTCAGATTTTTTTGTTATTTCACTTTGATTAATTGATTGATCAAAAAGATTCTAATTTTCATGTTCTCAAATGATTTAAATCCGTAAGATACTCGTTTCATTGTCTTTATATGGGTATTCTTCGCTTCTATTTTTCCATTAGAGTAAGGATAAACCAGCGCATTGGTGATCCCTTCTTCATAGGATAGAAGGTTTTGAAGCTTCGTTCGAAAGCTGTCGTCTAGCGTTTCTGGAAGTTCTTTTAATAAGGAGAAAAACAAGTTGGGATCTTTGGCACGAAAAGCTTCCAACAACTCGTGAAAAACAGTATATGTCTCTTTGAGAGGTGTTGAAAAAGCAAGTAATCGATCAATCATCATGGCTTCGGTAAGAAGTGGGTATTTAGGCGCTCGGAAACTTCGCCATGTTTTGTAGTCATAATGATTAATATTTTCACGATTTTTTAACAGAAAGCGCCAGTTCCTTTTCAGTTTTTCGGCTTCACTATGTTGCCCCCTCTCACGTAGTTCTTTCATTTCTCGGATACGAAAGTCGTTGAATGCCTGATTCATATGTTTGACTATATGAAAACGGTCAATCACAAGTTTTGCATTTGGTAGAACGCTTTTTGTGAGCTGGAAGTAGGCGGCATTCATGTCTGTAACTAGGTATTCTACCGTTTCGGGATTGGCACAGTTTAGAAAATAGTTGGTTAAACGAGGTAATTTGCGTGTGGGTAAAATCTCAATTAGTTTGCCTGTCTCACCATCTGCACAAATAAAGCTCATCTTATCTTCCTTGCAAGTATGAGAACGAAATTCATCGACCATCAATACCCGAGGTAGAGTGCTTTTGGAAGGTTTTGGTAGATAGCATTTCAGCTCTTTCAATGTACGAATAACGGTTGTTAAAGATACCTGACAAATTTTTGCAATAAAAGATAAAGACACTTTTTCAGTTAGAAAAGAAATGATTTTGAATCTGACATGATTGGCAATTGAATGTCTAGGGCGGACAAAATAACTTTGAGCAGTCCAGTTTCTCCGACAATTTTTACAGGTATAACGTTGCTTCTTCAAGCGTAGGACCATTGGCATATGATTGTATGGGTCAAAACGTACCATCGTTTTCTTCTTACCATTTTTAACAACGATCGACTTGCCATTCGCATCTAACACGGAAGAACCACAATTTTTACAGGCACACGGAGCAGGTGAAAGAACCGCATCAACGATTAAGGTCTTTTTCTTGTGCAGGGTCTCGAAAGTAACCTCGGTAATGGTTAAATTTTTGTCTACTAATCTCAGCATTTTTTTGATAGAATCATTCATAGAGCATATCGTCCTCTCAGTTGTTTATTTTGTGGTGATTTAATCATACTAGAGAACGATATGTTTTTTAATATCTAAAATGAAAATGGGACGGAAGAATCATTTCTGATTCATCAGTCCCATAAATTATAGAGCCTTTTTTATTTAATAAAGTATTGCAATGTAACCATTGGTTGTTTATGCTTGTGTTGATCAAAAGCGTTCTCCTTTCTTTCTGCTAATAAATTCGTTATAATTAAGGTCAATATTAGTCAAAGGAATGAGTAAAATGGTGCAACGAAATACTTCGGATTTAATTGAATCATATATAAAAAAGATTCTAGAAAACAATGAAATGATCGAGCTTCGAAGGATTGAATTGGCAGACCTTTTTAATTGCGTTCCTTCGCAGATCAATTATGTCATCAATACTCGTTTTACCATTCAGCGGGGTTACCTAGTGGAGAGTAAACGTGGTGGTGGTGGATATATACGAATTGCAAAAGTCCAAATTTCAGACAAAAAACATATGTTAGAACAGATCAATCTTTTATTTGATGAAAGTATCAGTGAAAAAAATGCTTTTGCTATTATCCAAAAGCTCTATGAGGATCAAATAATTACTAAAAAAGAAGGTAATTTGATGTTAAGTGCGATTGCAAAAAATACATTGAGTGGCAGTGAATCAGAAGATAATATACGTGCTCGAATCTTACGAGCATTTCTAGAACGATTAAGTTATGAAGATGGGAAGTGAAAATAAATGACAGATCTTTTTACTGAAAGAGCACAGCAGGTCTTAGATATTGCTCAGGATGAAGCAAAACGTTTGAAACATCAGACAGTGAGTTCTGAACATATCTTGTTGGCATTAGTCATTGAACCGAACGGAATTGCTGGAAAAGTCTTAAGAGAAGTACATCTGAATGAAACAGATATTTATGAAGAAATTGAGCATTTAGTTGGTTATGGAACAGTAAAATCTTATAGCAAAGAGGTATTTCTTCCCTACTCACCACGTATGAAACAAATATTTGCTTTAGCAAATAGTGAAGTGAAGAAAATGGGTGCACAAAAAGTTGGTACGGAACATATCTTACTTAGTTTGTTAAAAGATGAAAGCATCATGGCTACACGCATTATGATCAATTTAGGCATTAGCTTGAGTAAAGTTCGCCAATCGTTGAAACGTAAAATGGGACTAGGAAATGAACCGACTAACAGCGGTGGAATGCGTCGCAGAAATTCTCAAGAAAAACGACCAATGACTCAAGGTACGCCAACATTAGATTCTCTTGCAAGAGATTTGACTAAATTAGCAAGAGAAAATAAATTAGATCCAGTAGTTGGTCGCTCAAGAGAAGTGAAACGATTAATTCAGATTCTTAGTCGTCGCACGAAAAACAATCCCGTATTAGTTGGTGATCCTGGGGTTGGGAAAACGGCTATTGCAGAAGGATTGGCACAAAAAATTATTCTGGGTGAAGTACCAGAAGAAATGAAAACTAAGCGATTGATGATGCTAGATATGGGTGCACTTGTGGCTGGAACGAAGTATCGTGGCGAATTTGAAGATCGCATGAAAAAGGTCATTGATGAAATTTATCATGATGGGGAAGTTATTTTATTTATTGATGAATTGCATACTTTGATTGGTGCTGGTGGTGCAGAAGGCGCAATTGATGCTTCTAATATTTTGAAACCCGCATTGGCTCGAGGGGAACTACAAACAATTGGAGCGACAACCTTAGATGAGTATCAAAAATATATTGAAAAAGACTCAGCCCTAGAAAGACGGTTTGCCCGTATCCAGGTAGATGAGCCAACGCCTGAAGAAACAGAAGAAATTTTGCGTGGGCTTCGTTCTAGATATGAAGAGCATCATGGGGTAGAGATTACCGATGAAGCCATCCGAGCAGCAGTCAATCTGTCGGTACGTTATATTACTTCAAGACAGTTGCCCGACAAAGCCATTGATTTGATTGATGAATCTGCTGCTAAAGTTCGTCTTGATCAAACGGATGATTTATCTCAGTCTACACTGATTAAGTTAGAAATTGAACAACTAATTCAAGAAAAAGAAGCAGCGATTCAAACACAAGATTTTGAAACTGCTGCTCACTTACGTCGGCAAGAAAAATCAATGATGAAAAAATTAGATAAATGTTTAGCGATTGAAGACAAACATAAAAATGGACATGCCGATCGTGTAACAGAAGAAGACGTAGCAACAGTTGTTTCAGAATGGACAGGTGTTCCATTACAACAACTGGAGAAAAAAGAAAGTCAACGATTGATGGAATTGGAATCGCTACTTCATGAACGAGTGGTTGGTCAAGATGAAGCAGTCAAAGCTGTGTCTCGTGCGATACGTCGGGCGCGAAGTGGATTGAAAGATCCTAATCGTCCAATTGGTTCTTTTATGTTCTTGGGACCAACAGGCGTTGGGAAGACGGAACTTGCTAAGGCGTTGGCTGAAGTCATGTTCGGTGAAGAAGACTCACTGATTCGTGTGGATATGTCTGAATTTATGGAAAAGTATAGTACAAGCCGCCTTATTGGCTCCCCGCCAGGTTATGTGGGATATGACGAAGGTGGGCAGTTGACGGAAAAAATTCGTCAAAAACCTTATTCTGTTATATTACTAGATGAAGTGGAAAAAGCTCATCCAGATGTGTTTAATCTATTGCTACAAGTGTTAGATGACGGTCATTTAACGGATTCTAAAGGAAGAAAAGTAGACTTTCGCAATACGATCATGATCATGACTTCGAATATTGGTGCCACTCAAATCCGAGAAGAGAAGAATGTTGGATTTAATGTCCAAGATATCACGAAGGATCATAAAGCAATGCAAAAACGTATTTTAGAAGAACTGAAGAAAGCTTTCCGTCCAGAATTTTTGAATCGTATTGATGAAACGGTTGTTTTCCATTCTTTGAGTAAAGAGGAAGTACACTCGATCGTACAAATCATGAGTAAAGCTATTGTCAAGCGTTTGAAAGAACAAGATATTCAGGTGAAAATTACACCTGCAGCAGTGGATGTGATCGGTAAAGCAGGATTTGATCCAGAATATGGCGCACGACCAATTCGTCGTGCACTTCAAAAAGAAGTAGAAGATCGACTAAGCGAGGCCTTACTAGGTGGAGAAATTCATTTAGGCGATCAAATCACTATAGGTGCTTCTAAAGGGAAAATCACGTTAAATGTACGTACCCCAAAAAAGGAAATAGTTAATTCTTAAAAAATAAAAGAGAGACTCTTTGGCAGAGAATATTGGTAAAGGGGAATCTTAGCATAACTGGAGTGTGGAACAAAAGCGTTATTTACTTTTGTTCCACACTCTAAATACATATAAACGGCAGGAGAAGAAGCAACTCCTTCGAAAATAAGCCGAAATTCACAAAAATTTGAAAAAACAATTTTCGTGAATTCCTTCTTGTTTCTCAGAGTTGAACGTTTGTCCCAACCTCTTTTTTATTAATCCGTAAAGTCATATTAGTGGAACTCGCTAACCACAAAAAGTATAGTACTGAGATTGGGAATGTGTTTCTCCAGTCTTTTTTTATTTTTCAAGAATCCAACAATAAATGAATGAAGTATTGGAAAGTTTTCAGAGCTATGCTACTATTATGGAGTTGTAGGAGGAGAAGATGATGATCGAAATTATAACTACTGTAGAATCTTTCGAACAAGCGAGAGAACTGATTGAAGCAGGTACCGATACATTGTACTTTGGAGAAGAATTATTTGGGCTACGACTACCTACGTCATTTACACGTGAGGAACAACGTCAATTAGTAGCCCTTGCACATAAACATGGAAAAAAGGCTAATGTGGCAGTCAATGGCATCATTCATCCTGAGAAAATGAAGAAAATACCTGAATACCTTCATTTTCTAAAAGAAATCGATGTAGATGTTATTACCGTTGGCGATACAGGGGTCATTTATACGATGAGAAAAAATCCAGAGTTGAGCATTCCGTATGTTTTCGATGGTGAAACGCTAGTTACTAGTGCGAGACAAATCAATTTTTGGGCAAAAAAAGGAGCAATTGGTGCGGTCTTAGCACGAGAAGTCCCCTTTGCCGAAATGATTGAGATGGAAAAAAAAGTGACAATTCCTGTCGAAACACTTGTGTATGGAGCTACATGCATCCATCAATCAAAGCGTCCTTTACTGCAGAATTACTATAACTACACGAAACAAGACGAAAAAAAAGATCGTGAAAGAGGACTCTTTCTTTCTGAACCAAAGAAAGAAGAAACCCATTATTCTATTTATGAAGATACACATGGTACACATATTTTTGCGAATAATGATATCAATCTTAGCAATGAATTGGAAAAATTGTATAATCATCAGTTCCAAACTTGGAAATTAGATGGATTATTTACACCTGGACAGCCTTTTGTAGAAATCACAAAGTTGTTTATTGAAGCAAAAGAGTCGATTGAAGCGGGGAATTGGAATGAACAAGTTGCACAAGAAATCACTGAAAAAATCAACACACTTCATCCAGAAAATCGCGGATTAGATACAGGATTCTTTTATATCGATCCTGAATCCATCAAGTAAGGAGTATGACGAAAGAAAAATGACTACGATGAAAAAATTAAAACGCCCGGAAGTCTTAGCTCCGGCAGGAACCCTTGAAAAGTTAAAAACAGCGATTCATTATGGAGCCGATGCGGTGTACATAGGCGGGAATGCCTATGGGCTACGAAGCCGTGCAGGCAACTTTACTTATGAAGAAATGGCAGAAGGGGTAGCTTTTGCAAAAGAACATGGGGCAAAAGTCTATGTAGCAGCAAATATGGTGACCCATGAAGGAAATGAGGAAGGGGCAGGTGAGTTCTTTCGCAATTTACGAGATGTTGGTATATCTGCAGTGATTGTTTCAGATCCAGCGTTGATCGAGATTTGTTCAACTGAGGCGCCAGGTTTACCTATCCATTTATCTACACAAGCTTCTGCTACAAACTTTGAGACTCTTGAGTTTTGGAAAGAAGAAGGACTGGAACGAGTAGTACTTGCACGTGAAGTATCCATGGAAGAAGTTGCTGAGATTCGTAAGAATACAGATGTCGAAATTGAAGCTTTTATTCATGGTGCAATGTGTATCTCTTATTCTGGACGATGTACCTTATCCAATCATATGTCTATGAGAGATGCAAATCGTGGAGGCTGTTCCCAATCTTGTCGCTGGAAATATGAATTGTACGATCTGCCATTTGGACAAGAACGACATAGCCTAACAGATGCGGGTGAAGTAGAAGAAGAATTTTCAATGAGTGCTGTAGATATGTCAATGATTGAACACATTCCAGATTTGATCGAAAATGGTGTGGATAGTTTTAAAATCGAGGGCAGAATGAAATCCATCCATTATGTCTCAACAGTAGCAAATGTCTATAAAGCAGCTGTAGATAGCTATATGGAAGATCCTGAAAATTATGTCTGCAAACAAGAATGGATCGATGAACTATGGAAGGTAGCTCAACGTGAATTAGCGACAGGTTTTTATTACAATACCCCAAGTGAAAACGAACAATTATTTGGGCAACGTCGAAAAATCCCGGTATATAAATTTGTTGGTGAAGTTTTATCTTATAATGAAGAAACGAAAATTGCGACGATCCGTCAAAGAAATCTCTTTTCTGTCGGCGATGAAATCGAATTTTATGGACCAGGATTTACACATTTTAGTCAAACGGTGGACATGATGCATAATGAAGAGGGCGAATCGATTGATCGTGCACCAAATCCAATGATGATCCTTACCATGCCAGTGGCACAACCTGTAAAACCTGGTGATATGATCAGAAAAAGAAAATAATCAATCTACAAAAAAGGAAATTGAGCATCTTTGAAACAGTTTCTTATAAAACATGCTACACTTATTTTTTGTAAGAAACATTATAAATATAGCTTTTGATTACCGTTTAATTGATATTAGGGATAACCAGTGATCTACTGCCTATCTCTAATGAAACCAAAGGAGGAAGAAAATGAAAACTTACGATTACATCGTTATTGGTGGCGGATCTGGCGGTATTGCTTCAGCAAATCGTGCAGGTATGCATGGTTCAACAGTTTTACTGATCGAAGCGAATGAACTTGGCGGTACGTGTGTCAACGTTGGTTGCGTTCCTAAAAAGGTAATGTGGCAAGCAAGCACGATTCTTGAAACAATCGATCGTGATGCAGCAAGTTACGGGGTTCAAGCTGAGGTGAACAACTTCGATTTTAAAGAATTAGTAGAAAAACGAGAGACCTACATTGATTTCTTACACGGTGCTTATCAAAGAGGATTAGATAGTAATCATGTGGATGCAATCAAAGGATATGCGAGCTTTGTCGATAGTCAGACTGTCCAAGTGAATGGGGAACACTATCAAGCTTCCCATATTTTAATTGCGACTGGTGGAAGACCAACGAAAATGTCGATCCCAGGTGGAGAATATGCAATTGATTCAAATGGTTTTTTCGAATTAACAGAGCTTCCTAAACGGACAGTTGTTTTAGGTGCAGGTTATATTGCCGCTGAACTTTCTGGTGTATTACATGGTCTAGGAAGTGAAGTAATGTGGGCCTATCGCAAAGAGCGTCCTCTACGCACCTTTGATAAGATGTTGTCAGATAACTTAATTGAAATGTATCAAGAAGCTGGAATTAAGACATTTGCAAACTCTATTGCTAAGGAAATTTCAAAAAATGAAGAGGGATATACCGTTGTCTTTGAAAATGGTGAAACTCTAACAGGAGATTGTGTGTTATTTGCCGGTGGGCGTGAACCAAATACGAATCAACTTGGCTTAGAAAATACTTCAGTGGAACTAGATGAAAGAGGCTTTGTCAAAGTAGATAAATATCAACAAACGACAGATGAACATATCTATGCAATCGGTGATGTCATTGGTAAAATCGATTTGACACCAGTAGCGATCGCAGCAGGACGTCGGTTATCTGAACGACTATTTAATGGTAAGAAGGATGCTTACTTAGACTACAATCTTGTGCCTACGGTTGTGTTTACACATCCGCCAATTGCTACCATCGGTGTCACAGAAGAGGAAGCTATCAAAACATACGGGGAAGGTGAATTAAAGGTTTATCGTTCACGTTTTACACCGATGTATTTTGCCTTAAATGATTACCGTCAGAAATGTGAAATGAAACTGATCTGTCTAGGAAAAGAGGAAAAAATCATCGGATTACATGCCATTGGCGTTGGTGTGGATGAAATGTTGCAAGGATTTGCTGTGGCAATCAAAATGGGAGCGACAAAAGCTGATTTTGATAATACTGTTGCAATCCATCCAACTGGGGCAGAAGAATTTGTAACCATGCGTTAGCCAAATTAAAATTATTACCTGATGGCTTTTCATTAAATAAAGAGCGTGGAACAAAAGCATTATTTACTTTTGTTCCACGCTCTAAATTCATATAAACGGAGGGAGCAGAAGCAACTCCTTCGATAATAAGCTGGAATTCACAAAAATTTGAATAGCAATTTTCGTGAATTCCTTCTTATTTCTAGGAGTTAACCACCTCTGTTCCAGTCTCTTTTTCAAAAATCTAAACATAGATAATTGATTCCAAGTTATTCCAAAATGCTGTAGTTGGTATTTTGGAAATTTTAATGATTTTTGCAGAGGTTTTCATTTGATTCAATTCGATATCTGTTAAAACAAGATCATACTGGTTAAGCTGTTCGTAATGGATTTGAAAAATATTTTCATTATAAGTATGGATTGTATGGAGAGCAGGTAATTTTTTTAGTAATAACTGTTTATAAAAGGTAAGTATATGTTCTTCATGATAAGAGACAATTAAGATAGATAGCTGTTTTTTATATGGGAAAACAGTAGTAAGTAATTCAGGAGACAAAGCAATCAGTTCTAATAGTAATTCTTCATAGAGTAATTGATTGTCACTGATCTCTATCAAACCGGACTGCTCAATTGCTTCTTTATAAGCATTTAATAATTTTGGTGAATGTGTCATTAAAATTTCAGATAAAATATGTATGTAAGATGTTTTGAATATTTGTAAATTTTTATTGTAATGAATAAATTCACTCAACTGTTGCAAGTCATTTTTAGATAATGAAAAATCAAGTGACAAGCAATGATAAAAATGGTGTGCTAAATTTTTAATGCATTGGTGTTTCTCACTATCCTGATTTTCGGTAATTGAATAAGGAAATAAGATATCACTAGTCATTAAGTTATGTACATTCTCTTTAGTGACAGTAAAGTGATATTGTTTTTCAATCATTGAGCAAAAAACTGTGTGCTCCTTGAATAAATGAAAGAACAAACAGTCCTTTTCTGTCTTATTCGCAGAGTTATACGGAGCTAAATGTCCTTGTCCGACTCGTATGATCGAGGTATAGAGATAATAGCTGTTTAAAACTAATTTATATGTACTAATTGAAACAGGCTGTCTCTGTTTTTTATAATAACGTTGTAGCACCTCAAAAATCTGTTGGAAATGTGGTAACTTCTGAGGTGTGTATTGCTCTCGGAATAGACTGCAAAAAAATTGACGTATGTAATCTTCATTTCCAGTGATTTGTAGTTTAGCAGAAATAAGAATCGTCATTGGGAAATTTTTTTCTTCAAAATAATTATTTATATTCGCAATGATTCTCCTAATGCTTGTTTCACTTAAAAATAATTTATTCGCTAAGTTAGCTAAAGAAAGTTCTTCTATAAAAATTGCTTGTAATATTTGAACATTTGTCGATTGGCTAAGAATTTGTTTGATCAAATCTTCTAAGTTTACATCATAGGGCAGGGAAAGAGTTGCGATTTGATATTGATCGATTTCAATTGATGCAGGTGAATAAGTATGATTAAAAAACAGAACATCTGTCAACAACGTTTTTTTCGTAATTTCTAATTGTTCTGCTAATCTCGTACAATCCATTGGAGCCATGCCGAGTAATAAAGATAATTTAATTTGCCTTTCAGAAGTTTTTTCAAGTATACTTGCTCTTTTTCTCATAATTTGGGATTTTCAAAAAAAGAAAACCTTATTTTTCACACCTTTCATTCATTCTATAATCATTATTTTATCATATTTTTTTAATGGTAGGGGTTATTTAATATTTTTTATATTAGGGATAACCAGTGATCTACTGCCTATCTCTAATGAAACCAAAGGAGGAAGAAAATGAAAACTTACGATTACATCGTTATTGGTGGCGGATCTGGCGGTATTGCTTCAGCAAATCGTGCAGGTATGCATGGTTCAACAGTTTTACTGATCGAAGCGAATGAACTTGGCGGTACGTGTGTCAACGTTGGTTGCGTTCCTAAAAAGGTAATGTGGCAAGCAAGCACGATTCTTGAAACAATCGATCGTGATGCAGCAAGTTACGGGGTTCAAGCTGAGGTGAACAACTTCGATTTTAAAGAATTAGTAGAAAAACGAGAGACCTACATTGATTTCTTACACGGTGCTTATCAAAGAGGATTAGATAGTAATCATGTGGATGCAATCAAAGGATATGCGAGCTTTGTCGATAGTCAGACTGTCCAAGTGAATGGGGAACACTATCAAGCTTCCCATATTTTAATTGCGACTGGTGGAAGACCAACGAAAATGTCGATCCCAGGTGGAGAATATGCAATTGATTCAAATGGTTTTTTCGAATTAACAGAGCTTCCTAAACGGACAGTTGTTTTAGGTGCAGGTTATATTGCCGCTGAACTTTCTGGTGTATTACATGGTCTAGGAAGTGAAGTAATGTGGGCCTATCGCAAAGAGCGTCCTCTACGCACCTTTGATAAGATGTTGTCAGATAACTTAATTGAAATGTATCAAGAAGCTGGAATTAAGACATTTGCAAACTCTATTGCTAAGGAAATTTCAAAAAATGAAGAGGGATATACCGTTGTCTTTGAAAATGGTGAAACTCTAACAGGAGATTGTGTGTTATTTGCCGGTGGGCGTGAACCAAATACGAATCAACTTGGCTTAGAAAATACTTCAGTGGAACTAGATGAAAGAGGCTTTGTCAAAGTAGATAAATATCAACAAACGACAGATGAACATATCTATGCAATCGGTGATGTCATTGGTAAAATCGATTTGACACCAGTAGCGATCGCAGCAGGACGTCGGTTATCTGAACGACTATTTAATGGTAAGAAGGATGCTTACTTAGACTACAATCTTGTGCCTACGGTTGTGTTTACACATCCGCCAATTGCTACCATCGGTGTCACAGAAGAGGAAGCTATCAAAACATACGGGGAAGGTGAATTAAAGGTTTATCGTTCACGTTTTACACCGATGTATTTTGCCTTAAATGATTACCGTCAGAAATGTGAAATGAAACTGATCTGTCTAGGAAAAGAGGAAAAAATCATCGGATTACATGCCATTGGCGTTGGTGTGGATGAAATGTTGCAAGGATTTGCTGTGGCAATCAAAATGGGAGCGACAAAAGCTGATTTTGATAATACTGTTGCAATCCATCCAACTGGGGCAGAAGAATTTGTAACCATGCGTTAGCCAAATTAAAATTATTACCTGATGGCTTTTCATTAAATAAAGAGCGTGGAACAAAAGCATTATTTACTTTTGTTCCACGCTCTAAATTCATATAAACGGAGGGAGCAGAAGCAACTCCTTCGATAATAAGCTGGAATTCACAAAAATTTGAATAGCAATTTTCGTGAATTCCTTCTTATTTCTAGGAGTTAACCACCTCTGTTCCAGTCTCTTTTTCAAAAATCTAAACATAGATAATTGATTCCAAGTTATTCCAAAATGCTGTAGTTGGTATTTTGGAAATTTTAATGATTTTTGCAGAGGTTTTCATTTGATTCAATTCGATATCTGTTAAAACAAGATCATACTGGTTAAGCCTGTCTCTTATACACATCTAGATGTGTATAAGAGAATAATTTTGGTGAATGTGTCATTAAAATTTCAGATAAAATATGTATGTAAGATGTTTTGAATATTTGTAAATTTTTATTGTAATGAATAAATTCACTCAACTGTTGCAAGTCATTTTTAGATAATGAAAAATCAAGTGACAAGCAATGATAAAAATGGCTGTCTCTTATACACATCTAGATGTGTATAAGAGACAGATACAGTATAGACTTTACACGGAAAGGAGATAAATAATGATGGGGCTTCTTGAGAAGCAATTAGAAAGGCAAATTTCCTTACTATACTTACTAAATATAGAAAATTCGAATATCAGTGATTTGGCAAAAGAACTTAATATTACAGACAAAACAATTACGGCTGATATTGATAGTTTCAATGCCACTTGTTTTCCAGCATGCATAGAAATCAATCAGTATAAAGAAGCAACACTGACACTTCCAAGAAAACTTAATCTAGATGATGTTTTTGGTCGTATTTTGAATAATTCGACTAACGTAAAAATTTTAAAATGTATATTTATGTTAGAGCCTTCTTTAGCTGAAATTGCAGCAAAATTGTACTTAAGTAAAACGAGTATTCGTAGAATTATTACGAAAATCAATACATATTTTTTTAAAGAAAAAATCAACATACAAATCGCTTTAGATACTAAATTAATCATTATTGGAAATGAAATTGAGATTCGTCGTCTGTTTGCCAGTATGTTTAAAGAAATCTATAAAGTGAAAGATTTTCCTTATTTTGATACGATTTACCAAATGTTACGCCGCTGTTTAAAGAGCCAAAAACGAACGGTCAGTACACCGAAAGTCATCTATACTGTCTATTACATTTTCTCTTCCATTATCCGTATTGGAAATAACCATCTTATTCCCGAAAATGAGTTGATTAATGATGAACAAGTAGTCAATAAGGTTCTAGAAATTATCAAAAAAGATACTGTATTTTGTACTTTGATGAATCAAAAATATAAATTTACTGTGACAAAGAAGAATGTATCTAATATCTTAACTTCCTATTTTGGACTAATGTTTACAGAGATGGATCAATGGGAGCATGGATTGATGAAAAAAATCGAATGTTTTACGACTAATTTTTATCGATCACTGAACATCGAGATGCAGATGGATGAGGAGAAAATCAAGTATTTTTTTGACTTTATCCGTTTTTATAAAGAATTAGCTGTTTTTAAAGTAAGTTATGTAGATATCTCCTATAAAAAAATGATGCAAAATAATCCTAAGATTTGGCAAGCATATCAAAAATCTTTAAGTATATCGGAATTACAATTTGTGGAACAAAGTAAATTTTTACATAAAGAATTATTATTGGAGTTGATTATTTCTTCTAGTGAATTACTACGGATGATCGAACCAAAGATACAACAGAAGTCGATTTTATTACTAAGTTCACAAGAAATAGGTTTATCTTTACTATATAAGAACTTGATTTTGAACAAACATCCTTTTTTAAACAATATTGATATTTATGAAAAGGATATTTTTGCTATTGATTATCAACTGCTCAATCAATACGATTTGATTTTAACCGATCTTTCTTTAAATTTTGAGCGTATTACTTCGGAGATTTTGAAAATATCTAAAGTACCAACTTCGGTTTTCTGGGAAAATTTTGAACAGTGTCTTTACTCTACTTGAAAAACGGCAAAAAGTAAGAAGCAAATTTTTTTTATTTATGGAAAAATAGAAATGGAGACTTTGCTAAACTTGTGTATTATTAATATACGGTTTAGTGAAGTCTTTTTATATAGGAAAGCAAAAGGAGTGGAGTGAAATGTCAGGTATAGCATTGTTATACTTTGTAGTTAAGGCATTATGGTTGCTAGCAAAACTAATAGTTAAGATCGTAAAAATCCCTTTTAAGTTAGGTAAATGGATAAGTAACAGAGTAGAAGAAAAAAGAAAAAGAGATTTTAATAAGCAACTACGGGAAGAAAAATTAAAAGGTTTAAAACAAAAAAATGCTGTTCGATCTCAACAGTTACAAAGTAATCAATCACTTACTAGACAATCAACTACTAGTCAGCCAGCTTTGATCTCTTTAGCATCAGGAGCAATGGAAAAATCCCAACTTGAAACCAACGTTAGTATGAAGGCTAATCAATCATTAAATTTGGGGATAGTACGTGGGTAAATAAAATTAAACTAAGAAATCAAGTATTAGGGAGGTTTGAAAAGTGAATGGGCATGAAGAAGAAAATAATAATCCAACTTACATAAAAAAAGCTTTTTTAGCTATGTTTTCTTATAATAATGAAAAAAAATTTAACGCTGAGCTCAATAAAGAAATAACTGAGAATGTAAGAGAGGTGAATAGTGAAAAAACTATTGAGTCTGTTCTTGAACAATTAATTCCTGCCAAGCAACAAAATATCAATGTACAACTAGAGATCAATCAGATGGAACAGGAAATCAGTATTTTAAAAATGCGAGATGCTCTACTTCAAAAGGTCGTTAGCATTACACCAGATGAAAAAGCATCGATTAAAAACATCTGTAAAGTGGAACAGGATAAACTTCAAAAAATTGAAAAAACACTTAAAGAATTTAAAGCAAAGTTGGAAATTATCGATAAAGAGGAGATTTTAGAAGCTACTAGCAAAAAACAACTCGAAGAAGCAACCATTGCTTTGTCAAGGATCCATAGATTTGAAACTGCTACTAAACATGATACACAACGCGAGGTTAAATTAAAAGAGCTTGATGCATTGAGAGAAAAGATCAGGCAGGCAAAAGACCACACACAAACACTTAAAGCTGAGGTTAGTTCTGCAAAAGATAATCTTTCAAAGATTGTAATTATTGAAAGAAACTTAAGAGGTGCGCTAGAAAAAAAAAATGTTGATCCAGCAATGATCACAACTGATGCGAGCACTTCTTTACCGGAAGCAGAATTAACACGTAGTAATTCTTTTTCTGGACTTAAGGTAAACAAAAATGATACACCAGCTACGTTAAAAATGAAACTGCAACAAACAACAGCATCAAAAGCAACGATTGAAAAAATCATTGTTAATAAACAAGAACAAGTTGATGGGATAACTAGTATAGTTGAGCCATCAAACGCGAAGGTGTTAGAATCTCTAGCAAGCAAACAATTTACTGAAGCAGCTAGCCAAACAACTAATGAACTCGAAGAAAAGCTACCTAGAAAACGTAGGGGTGAAAAAGAAGAATCAGAAATTAAGAAAAGTAAGATAGAACCAAGCATTGCTGTAACACCAGAACCACATGTAGAAACCAAAAAAGATGATGAAAACGAAAAAAATGAAAAAGATGAAATAGACCGCGCACTTGATGAAGCAATTAAAGGTCTCAAAGAAGAGCCAATTAAACAGAACGCGAAATCGTCAGAAAAATCCCTTCATCCTATTGATAAAAATGCTATCATCAAATCAACACCGGACATTAACAAGTTAAAAAAAGAATTAGGAGAATTAGGCACCAAAGAGCCAATTAAACAAAACGAGAAATCGTCAGAAAAATCCCTTCATCCTATTGATGCAAATGTCATCATCAAATCAACACCGGACATTAACAAGTTAAAAAAAGAATTAGAAGAAGCAGTCACCGCTAACTTTAAAGCACGAGCAGAGTTGTTGCAAGTACAAGTCAATAAGCTAAATGAGTTATTAAAACATAGCACTAAAAATGGGCAGAAGGATGATAAATTACATCCTCAGTTGAAGGAACAACTTGCTATATTTGGCCCATTATCAGAGAATATGCAAGAAATTTTGAAGGATCCAGCTAAACTAGCCAAATACGTGGATGAGTACTCCACTCCAGATGTGAAAGAAATGCTGAAAATTATCGAAACGTCAAATGTTGAAACAACGAAAATAAACGAGCAGATCAAAGAATTAAAAGCTCTTGATTTTTCTCAATTGAAACAGTCCTTTTTGCGAGGATCACTATTCTTTCGTCTATTTAGATGGACAATTAATTTGTGGCCATTTGCTGTTTATCCATTTCTTCCATCTTTTCTTTTGGCTTCGGTGCCATTTCCCACTGATTATTTGTATCAGGTACCAAGTTATGCCAATGCGGTAATGGGGTTTGTTTGTGCCAGTTATTTTGGCTCAAAAGTACTTGTTTTTGCAAATGAGAAAATTCCAGCACTCCATCAAACATTAGTTGAAAAGATGCCAAAAACCTATGGTGCTCTTAGCCATGGGCTAGGGCTTGCTATTACACGGTTAAAATCAGTCTTTCCTACAAGACAAAAAGGTGATCAAGCAAAAGAAGAAACGTTATCAGAAGGCATGACCAAAACAGGAAATGTAAAAATTGTGGAACTTTCAGCAGATGGGAAAGAAATTTCTGCTGAAGGGAAAATCATTCCAAAACAAACCGATATTTCAGTTAAGGGAACACCTGAAATTGCTGAAACACAACCCAAAGAAGGGATCTGGGACAAGATTCTTAATGCACCTAGAGATGTGGTTGGATATGTATGGAAAAATAAAGTATCGGTGGCTATTATGGTGCTCCTACCGATCGCTTTAGGGGTCGGTGGCATGTATGCGATGAGTGCCGTTTTTCCTGCTCTTGCATTTTCACTTGCAATGCCATATTTGGCGCAAATAGGTACATTCGCACTAATTGGTGTAGGAATCGGGGTTGGTGTCCAATTAGTGGATAGACTTGTTTTAAAGCCAATCGAAAATCATATAGTGGAGAGGGAAAATAAATCCTTTGAGCAAAAAATAAATGAAAAATCTGAAGAAGTTCAAGAAATTGGAAAAAACCGTTTGCTTGATTCACAAGAGTTTCGTGATAAGGTCACAATACTTGCACGGGGTGAAGAAAAAGTATCTGAACAAGTGAAAAATAATGAACAACAAAAAACACCAGAAATCAATCAAACAGTGAACAAAGAGCAAAATGGTGTGTCTGTGAAAGAAATGCCAGATACTATAAAGATGGAGTCTTCAAAAGAAATTTCAAGTACCGCCCAACCAAGTACTTCTCAACTAAAAACAGAGCAATCAAATAAGGTAAGTATTCAATCGAAGCAACAAACGAATACTACAGTCCAAGCTGAAAATACATCCCAAGAGAATCTAAAAAGGATTGATTCGTTGAGGAATGCCTCAATTCAAAAAGCGACATTAGAAAATTCGCAGATACAGAAACAGTACCGCCAACAACAGCAGCAACAACAGAATCAGCAACAAAAAAGAAAACGAGAAAAAGCCATGTAGTTTATCAATAATAAAGAAAGGAAGCATAAATAATTGAAAATAAAAGATTCCCGACTGATTTGGGGAGTTCATGTGTTGTTTTTTAGTATTTTGTTCTACTGTGGTAATCGCATTGGCTATTTATTTTTAGCGAAGAGAACTGGTGGACATCCACTTTCAGAAGTTCTCGTAACAGCATTCAATCAAACATTCGAGGAACTTTCCCAACTTTCACCACAATTTGATTTTGTACCGATATCTTTAGGAGTGGCAGCAATCGCTGTTACTTTATACATATTATTCGTATTGTATAGAACCTACGCTACAAAGAACACCAGACCCGGGGAAGAATACGGGAGTGCAAGATGGGGGAAATACAGAGATATCCGTGCATTTGTTGATAAGAAAAAAGAGTATAATATTTTACTGACGAAAACAGAAAGTATGTCTTTATCAGGAAGAATGAAGATTACACGTAACGATAATTTTAACCGAAATAAAAATGTCGTAGTGGTCGGTGGTGCTGGTAGTGGTAAGACACGTTTCTATGTAAAGCCTAATCTTATGCAGATGCACTCTTCCTATGTAGTCAGTGATTCTAAAGGATTACTATTAGCTGAAACTGGAAAAATGTTTGAAGAAGCAGGGTATAGAATCAAAATATTTGATTTAATCCATCGGAAAAATACAGATCAGTATAATCCTTTTCAGTATATTCAAAATGAAGATGACATTCTTAAAATCGTAAATAATCTAATCAAAAATACGACAAATCCGAACAAAAAAGGTGGAGATGATTTCTGGGAAAAGGCGGAGACTGCATTATTGATGGCGGTGTTTAGTTATTTGATCCAAGAAGTCACACCAGAAGATCGTACCTTAGGAAACGTCATCGAACTGGTTCGTTTAGCTGATATTAAGGAAGAGGTTCCTGGGTACGTTAGCCCACTGGATATTTTATTTAATGATTTAGAAGAAAAAGATCCAACAAATTTTGCGGTTGCGCAATATAAAATTTTCAAACTTTCAGGTGATAAAACGACAAAAAGTATCTTAGTTAGTTTAGGGGTACGGTTGTCACCATTCGATATTCCAAGTATCAAAGAATTAGTGTCACAAGATACATTAGAACTAGATACGGTAGGAGATGAGAAAACCATTCTTTATATCCTACTTCCTGACACAGACACCAGTTTCAATTTCTTAGCAAGTATGATGTACCAACAATTATTTGACATGCTTGTTTACAAGGCAGATAATATTTATAAAGGACGTTTACCGTGCCATGTCCGCTGTATTTTGGATGAGTTTGCCAATATCGGGCAGATCCCTGATTTTGAAAAAGTGATCTCAGTTATTCGAAGTCGAGAAATTTCGACTAATGTCATTCTGCAAAATATTAGTCAGTTGAAAACACTGTACAAAGATACTTGGGAAACGATTATCGGTACAAGTGACGTCTTTTTATATCTTGGGGGAATGGAACAAAGCACCCATGAGTATATTTCAAAACTTTTAGGGAAATCAACGATTGAGCAACGGAATACCAGTGTGACGAAAGGTTCCAGTGGATCGTTCAATGAAAGTTTCCAAAAATTAGGTCGAAATTTGTTAGATCCCGATGAGGTGGCTAGTTTGAAAGGGCAAGAGTGCATCCTAAAGATTCGTGGTGTCCATCCATTTTTATCCAAGAAATACGACATCGTCAAACATAAAAATTATAAGAAATTAGGCGATGTGACTGAATCTTATATGTATAAAAGAGATCAAACTGCGTAACATTTAAGTTCCATGTAGGGTCAGTTATCAACGATGAGTGGATAGAAGACGATATTTAGCAATGAACACATTCTTCAGGTGAATAGCGAAGCATCCCACGATAGATCATGCAAATTTGGCCTTTGTACTTTTTTCATTAAGCAATTTTCCTCAAAATGGATATTTAGGTCTAGAATATTTAGAGTATCTTTGATAAGCTGAGTATGAGACATCTTGAATCCTCCTTATGAATGGTTTCGCCAAATCAATTCTAAAGGATTTCAAGGTGTCTTTTCTATCTTTTTTTCTCAATAAAAAAGATGTCAGCGGAATCCACCAACATCAAAAAGTATAGATCCTGAAAATCGGCATCTAGGGATATTGTTTTTTATGTAGAAATTTTACTCAGGTGAAATTTCTATTTTTTTTTATGAGATTTTAAAATAAAAAAACAGATTTTTGAAATCACTGGTGACTAGTGTAAACAAGGTACAAGATTTAATCATCTAATCTTTTCTACCATACAATTGAATGGAACCCAAGGAGAAGCAATGATTGTTATGGTTCTGTCAATGAGACATTGATTATTTTGAAATCAGTGGCGCAATTCATACATAGTTTCAATTGACTTTCCGAAGTAATTATTTGTAATTAATTCGAGGTTTGCTACAATATTTTTTATAAGTAATTAAAAAATAAACTGAAAATAGCTATCATTTTTAAGTAGAGAGAACAAGAAAATGTCCCAATGTAGTAAAGTTATTGACGATGAACTAGCAAGAAGGGGTAGTGTTAAAAGTTAGTGACTAGATGATTCGTTATGATGGATATAGTTTGCGGAACCTAAAGATGACAGACGGAGATAGGGAATAACATGAACGCTAAGTAAGTCGAATCAATGAATTCCACTATCTATGAGGTAAGGAAAGGTCTTGGTTAAACGAGCAAAGAAAGAATATATTAAATTTATCTAGCATGCTCTAGTAAATTTTTAATTTTTAATTATAATTCCAAGTATTAATAATCATCGAGGGGATATCAAAATGAAACAAAGATTGTCACGCGAAGAGATAAAAGAACGTTTAGTCACTGACGCCTATTTTAAAAAAGGGTTTTCAGCATTGAAGATCCGTCAAACGATTTTAATGATTCTAGCTTGGTTAATGGTGCTGTTTTCGTTCCTTTGGTTAGCGATTCCACTGACATTACCTGACCTTGCTGTTCGAATGGCTTTCCGTACGTATTTAGAAGAAGCGACCGCCTTTGAATATTTGTCCTTATTTTTAGGGATTGCTTTTCTTTTTTTGGTGGTACTATTCGTTTCTTTAACACTAAGAAACAATCGTCGGTTTAAGAAATTGCTCCAAAAACAAACGATGCATGATGAAGAAAAACTTTTTAAGCGCAAAGAGTTACTGGATGCCTTTTATGAGGACCGCTTTGGAATAAAAAAAGAGCGGCAAGCCTGTAAATATTATGCTGTTCCACCAGAAAAAAATATTGGCGAAACAGAAATCCAAGACTTATTTCGTAGAAATGGGGTGGGGGATTGATTATCAACTTTGATACAGGCTTCCCATGGCTGGATATGTTTTTAACTATTATTTTACTTATCCTATTTACTTATCCAATACTCGGTGGTTTTGCCTGGTTTATTGGTGTAATTTGTCATACGTTTATTTTTCACTACAATCAATTGGAGTGGATTCCTATTCCAGAAGAAATTGAACCGATGATTACGATTATGATACCTGCACATAATGAAGAAATCGTCATTGAAGATACGATCCATTATTTGATGAATAATCTCAATTATAGCAATTATGAAGTGTTGGTTACCGATGATGGGTCGACTGATGAAACACCTGTAATATTAGCACGTTTGATGGAACAATATTCTAAATTGCGTGTATTGCGGATTGAAAAAAATCAAGGAAAAGCGCATGCTTTTAACATCGGTGTTGGTTTTGCCAAAGGTGAATTGATTTTAAGTAATGATGCCGATACGGTACCAGAACCTGATGCTTTATGGAAATATGTCAATTACTTTATTCGTCAAGACTCGAACAATATTTCTGCGATTACTGCCAATATGGATGTTCAAAATCGCACAACGATTATTGCAAAATCTCAAACGGTTGAATTTTCAAGTATCGTAGGTATTATCAAACGAACCCAACAAGCCGTGTTCGGTGTCATTTATGCCTATAGTGGTGCCAATACGATGTATCGAAAAGATGCTTTAATGGATGTTGGTTTATTTCGTCAAAATCGAGCGACTGAAGATATCAGTATTGCGTGGGATCATCAATTTCGCGGTTGGCTTTCACTGTTTGCTTCAAACGTGATGTTTTTCATGGAGGTTCCAGAAAACCTCAAGATGCTCTATCGGCAACGCAAGCGTTGGGCAAAAGGTGGTACCGAGGTTTGGTTGACCAATTTTAAAAAGGTATTTTTACATCCATTTGAAAACCTTGGGCGAACGAGCATGTTTATTGATCAGACCTTAAGTATTATCTGGTCTTTCTTTTTTTGGTTATCATCGGTAGTATTTATCACTTATCTGGTTTATTTCGCGGCGGTAGGGAATTTTGAACGAATTTATCATATGTTTACGATGGCCTTTCTCTTTGTTTGTTTTGAAATGATCGCAGGCATCCTGCAGTTATTTACTAGTTTGCTAGTGGATGACAGTAGAAGCAAGCTGAAGTATTTTCGATTTGCACCATTTTATATGCTTTTTTATTGGATGATCAATGCATTGACGATTGTAACTACGTTTATTCCCGCCATCAAAACAATCCTCGGACATGGGAGTGGTGTCTGGGTCAGTCCAGAACGTACTGCCAAAAATAGGACAGAATAATTAAAAAAATTAGTGTTTTTATTTAGACTCTTTTTAAATGAGAATAGTGAGGTTGGAACAGAAGTGCTTAACTTCGAGAAATCAGAAGGAATTCACGTAAATTGCTTTTCAAATTTTTGTGAATTTCAGCTTATTATCGAAGGAGTTACTTCTGATTCCGCCGTTTATACGTATTTAGAGCGGGAAACAAGAGTAAATCATACTTTTGTCTTACGCTCATTTTTTTAGCTTCTAGACTAATTAGTTGTTTTCTTATACACATTTTTTTGGAAGCTATAAATCAGATGTGTTATTTTTTGGTTAAAAAATTATAAAGATGTTGTATTCACATCAGGAGTGTAACTTTGAGGTCTACCTCACAAAGAACACTGTCTGTCTCTTATACACATCTAGATGTGTATAAGAGACAGGTCCTAGGTGATTATATTAGTAGTGTTCTACTAGAATACTTTTTGTTTCTTCTGAGTAATCTACTTTAAAATGTTTACTCCGAGCTTACAATAAAACCTCATTGATTCTTCCATAAATGAATAATTTCCTATTCGCTTACTCAAGTTGTTTCCTTATTTCATTGATTTTGGTTTTTTTGAACGCTATTGTTTTGTAAACTTTTACACTCCTCCTTATTTTTTATAATTTTCATATATCGTTATTTAATAGTTCCCTTCCCTTTTAAATCTTAACATCGTTATTATAAAAATCCAAACGATATGAACCTTTCGTTAAAGGGATATGATTATAGCTATTAATCTAAATATATCCCAATTTATCAAATAAATAAAATAACTTATTTTATATATATTTACAGATGATAAAGATGAACTCATCGTCTATTCGAACAGATATAGAG
>NZ_NGMO01000005.1:244145-245675 GCF_002140175.1 Candidatus Enterococcus wittei | reverse complement strand
TGTTATTTTTTGGTTAAAAAATTATAAAGATGTTGTATTCACATCAGGAGTGTAACTTTGAGGTCTACCTCACAAAGAACACAGTGAAGTAAAAGTTCTTAAATATTATAGCTACAAGTACCGAAAAATTAACAGTAAAAATTATATTGCGATCAATAAATAAGCAAAAATCAGAAAAACTAAATCTGCACTATTTATGATTTCCTCCATCATGTATGAAGACAAACGACACATGATGGAGGAGAGAAAAGTTGAGATAGATTAACAGCTATTTTCAAATACTTGGTATGTGTTACCCCAAGTAAGATGGTCCATAGAGAAGTTTCTACATACAATGAATCCCTTCACCTTGCTTTAGTCATGGAATCGGTGAACATATAAACAAAAATTATTTAGTAAGAGACAGAAACTAGTTATTTGTCAATAAGGACTAATAATTTGGATCGTAGTTGGGATTTAATGAGAGAATCTCTTTGTACTGTACATAATGAAATATAACCGAATTTATAAAGTAATCAATTAACCCATAGTAATTAAAAAGAAGATATGGAATATATTCGACTGTTTATATACCCAATCCAGGAGAGATATTCGCATCAATAACATTGTAAAATGCGTTTGGTGTATCTGCTATATCCCATACTGCTAAAATCACATGATATCCTAATCGATTATTAGGAATTGAGATAGTGTGAGACTGACCAACAATTGGTGGGGTACCATCGTGTGGAATCTCAGATATCTTTTCAAATGAAGTGCGTTTAAGAGGTTGGTTAGGATTCCATCCTGGTTTTGTCATGTAATAGTGCCACTTAGTCGTTCGATGGAGTGCAGTGTAGGTCCATGTTAAATTTAATCTCCCTGTTTGTATAGGCTGTTTTGTCCATCGATCGGCGGTTTGATGATCTAAAACAAAATCACCAATTTGGCCTAATCCACCTTCGGCAGAAGCAATTCTACCATCTCTAGGTCCTGCTTCAGGAAATCCTTTCCGATATTCTAATGATTGTGGGTTTGAAATCACATTTCCATATATTCTGTGTGCTGCTGTCCAGCCCCATGTGATGTTGTGCAATCGGCCTTGATAGCCTCGACTAATGGGTGAACTAACATACCCGTGTGCCTCAACTTGTTTTGGGGAAGCTAAAAAAATGAACGAACCGAACAATGTAAGACTAGCAGCGACAAATGCCCCTTTTTTTAAAAACATAATAAACTCCTCCTCGGTTTTGGTTCCGCTTTCGTTCTATCTAATTCTGTATTTTTTAAATATTCTACTTGGAACGATAACTCAAACAGACAACGAAGGAATACCTGTCTCTTATACACATCTAGATGTGTATAAGAGACAGCAACTGATGCGAGCACTTCTTTACCGGAAGCAGAATTAACACGTAGTAATTCTTCTGTCTCTTATACACATCTAGATGTGTATAAAATGTTGATCCAGCAATGATCACAACTGATGCGAGCACTTCTTTACCGGAAGCAGAATTAACACGTAGTAATTCTTTTTCTGGACTTAAGGTA
>NZ_NGMO01000005.1:230526-243989 GCF_002140175.1 Candidatus Enterococcus wittei | reverse complement strand
TCCTATTCGCTTACTCAAGTTGTTTCCTTATTTCATTGATTTTGGTTTTTTTGAACGCTATTGTTTTGTAAACTTTTACACTCCTCCTTATTTTTTATAATTTTCATATATCGTTATTTAATAGTTCCCTTCCCTTTTAAATCTTAACATCGTTATTATAAAAATCCAAACGATATGAACCTTTCGTTAAAGGGATATGATTATAGCTATTAATCTAAATATATCCCAATTTATCAAATAAATAAAATAACTTATTTTATATATATTTACAGATGATAAAGATGAACTCATCGTCTATTCGAACAGATATAGAGTGTTTTTATTAGAGACTCCATTGATTTCTATGATTCTCGGTTTTTCATTTTGTTTGACGAAAAGATGCAAAGTTAAAAAAGGAGTTTTGAAGTATTTTTTTCGAAAAGCAGAAAAATGTTTATTTATAGCTGAATTCAACTCCTATTCAACATATAGAATGCAATAACATAACAAGTAAAAGAATGTTTATTGTTCATTGTATGAAAGGATTTGCTTGACCATATATATACAATAAGCGAAAAAAACCTTTCTAATCTTAGTTTCATTCATTGTTCATCTATTAGAGCGACTAAAATTTCTAAAGAAGGAAATAACTGGCGAAACAATACGGAGAAATTCGCATATACTTTATTTAGAATTAAATAAAAATAAATAGTAAAAAGGAGATTATCACATTATGGATGCAAAATTACTAGAACAAGTTTTCAAGTTGGTTTCACAGTTTACACTTATCGGTGGAGGGCTATGGTTGATTTGGGGAACCATTATTTTAGCTGGTGCTTTGAAGGATAAAAATGGACCTCAGTTGCAACAAGGCATTTGGCAGATTGTTGGTGGTGGATTGATTTTAGTCGCAGCAGGATGGTTTGGATCGTCATTTGATGTAAGTAGCTTAATGCCATGAGTAGGGTAATACATATAAGAATACATAGAAGGTGGCAAGTCGGAGGATAAATTATGGAAAGTGCAATTATGAGTATTTTCAATCAGATCATGACGTATCTGAATGGACAAGATCTACAAAACTTATTAGGGCAGAACCTCCAGGAAGCCATATATGACGCATATGATTTAGTGGGAAAACTACAAGTACATGTAGTTGGCCCACTTGCTTTATCCATCTTAGCAATTTTCGTCCTTTTAGAATTCCAAAAAATTTCTATGAAGGTTGAGGGGGCTGGCGGAGCTCCAATGTTGGGGTTTGAGATGATCATTAAAGCTTTTATCAAATTTGTCATTTGTTATATCGTTATTTTGCGAATCCAAGACATATTGAATGGCATCGTAATAATTAGTAGTCATTTAGCAACTAGGGTTATGGAACTAGGAAGCAAAGAGATAATTGAGAATTTACAATCAGTAGTTGAAAAAGCAGTTAGCGATCTCAGCTGGTGGGAACAATTAGTTGTTTTATTGATTATGTGTATCATGTTCCTGGTGGCACTTGTTGTACGAGTGATTATTCAAGTAACTATTTATTTACGTTTCTTGGAACTGTATATTTTCTGCGCCATGGCACCGATCCCGATGGGGGCTTTACCGAGCCAAGAATTTTCCGCTATGAGCAAAGGCTTTTTCAAGAACTTTGCAGCAATTGGCTTACAAGGTACGTTTATCGCCCTCGTACTTGTCATTTATCCAACGATATTCAAAAAAATCTTAGATGAAGTGGGTTGGGATATGTGGGGGCTTATTTTAGGAATGACCGTTTATATGTTAGCATTGTTGCTTTCTATTACTAAAACAAAAGGATGGGCAAAATCATTGTTGTCTGCATCGTAAGGAGGAATTATGGCAGTTGAAGTAAAAGTACCAAAAGATATCAAGGAGTACAAAGAAAAAATCATTGCAGGTATGAACTTAAAGCAGTTACTTTGTTTATCGATTGCTGCAAGTGTCAACATCGTGATTAGTCTGATCTTTATCGGTTGGCTAAAAATCCCAATGGTAATCACCAGTTGGTTAATGATTATCACATCAATTCCGATTGTGTCTTTTGGCTGGTTTAAGCGACACGGATTGACGTTTGAAGTCTATCTAAAGCATTTCTTCAAATACCATTTCTCACCTGGGGTACGAACGAAAAAAACAAAACATAAAAATGAAATTGAAGATCTAGGTGGACAAGAAGAATGATGAAGTTAAAGCAATTAAAGTTACTAAAAAAGTCAAAGAATGATGAAATGTTTCATAGTGATTCAAAAAATAAAGAGAAAAAAAAGAAAGAATCTACCGATGAATTTCGAGAAACTTTCCACTTTCAGGAAATCCATCCTAGTGGCGTTTGTCAAATTGATGAATTTACGTATTCATTGACGATGGAACTAAAGGATATCAACTATCAACTATCCTCTGAAGATAGTCAAATTGAAGTTTTCGCACAATATTGTGATTTTTTGAACTCACTAAGTAGTAAAACAAAACTACAGCTAACTGTATATAAAAAGAAAAGACCGCTTGCCGATTTGCAATCGGTTCTTTATTACAAAGAAAAAAATGATTTTCTAGATCCGTATAGAGCCGAGATGAATGATGTCATCTCTCGAAAACTAGATGAGGAAAAAAATGGGTATAAAAAGATGATCCTCTTCACGTTTATCCAAAAACATCCCAAACTAGAAATCGCAGAAAAAGAACTGGAGATGGTTGCCGATCGGTTCGAATTATTTGCGAATCGATTGAATACTTTGACGAAAAGAATTAGTAAGGCACAGATGTTAACGATTTTGTCAGAAATTTTATTAACTGAAACTAACCAACAAAAAATGACAGTGGAAGAAGTTCTTCCAGAGATCATTGAAGTAAAGGAAAATAAAAACTATCTCAAAGTGGATGAGCACTATAAAAAAACAGTTTACATAAAAGATTATCCTTCCGAGTTAGCTGATACCTTTATCTTTGAAATGTTGGAAATTCCAAGAGAACTTACCATTTCTTTACATATTGAACCTTTGGAGCAAGATGAAGCATTTGATTTAGTAAAAACTAAGTTGGCATTTATGGAACAACAAAAAGTCGATGAACAAAAGAAAGCCCTACAAAACGGCTATGATTTCGAGATGCTTTCCTATGATTTAACTTATTCGTTGAATGAAGCGAAAAGCCTTGTTGATGATCTTCAAAATAAAGGGCAAAAATTATATGCACTCACAGGGTCTATTCATTTTCACGCAGAAACGACTAGTGAATTAGCTGAAATCCATGATGAAGTCAATTCTGTTGGACGACGTTTTGGTTTCGGGATTATTGACTTAGAATTTATGCAGGAAAACGGATTAAATGCGACACTGCCTTTGGGGATCAACAGCATTCCCTTGGAACGAACGCTTTCAACAGCTAGTACAGCGATTTTTATTCCTTTTACAATCTCTGATCTGATTCAGGAAAATGGAAAATATTATGGAGTCAATGCTATTTCTAAAAATATTCTGTCATTAGACCGAAAATTGTTAAAAGCGCCCAATGGTTTTGTTTTAGGAACACCTGGTTCAGGGAAAAGTTTCTCTGTCAAACGTGAAATCGTCAATGTTTTATTACGAGATGCAGAAGATGAAGTAATCATCATTGACCCAGAGCGAGAGTATTCTGTCATTGGTCAAAATTTTAATGGAGAGATTATCAAGATATCCAGTGATTCACCCACAACGATCAATCCTATGGACATCAATGAGAACTATGGAGATGATACCGACCCAGTCGTCTTAAAATCAGAATTTTTGATTTCTTTGTTTGATTTGATCATCGGTGGAGCGCTAGGCTTGACTTCTACACAAAAAACATTGATTGACCGTGTGTGTCGTAGAACCTATGAAACATTAAATGATCGGACACCGACGTTTATTGACTTTTATAATATTTTAAAAGAACAAGAAGAAGAAGAAGCCAAACAGTTAGTAATGGATCTGGAAATCTATATCGAGGGAAGTTTATCGGTCTTTTCAGCTGCCACCAATGTGGATATTACGAAACGCCTAGTCATCTATGATATTAAGGATTTAGGGAAACAGTTGAAAACGATGGGAATGTTGATTGTGTTAGATCAAGTATGGAATCGGATCACGACGAATAGAGAGCGTGGAGTACGTACTTGGTTATACATTGATGAGATGCAGCTTTTATTTACAAATGAATACTCTGAAAATTATTTCTTCGAACTATGGAGTCGTGCTAGAAAATGGGGAGCTATCCCAACAGGAATCACACAGAACGTAGAAACATTACTTCTTTCTGATTTAGCTCGTCGAATGCTCTCAAATAGTGATTTTATCATGATGCTCAATCAAGCAAAATCAGACCGGACACAATTAGTTCATTTGTTTGATATTTCAGAGGAACAAGAAAAATTTGTCGTAAATTCACCTGAAGGGTATGGTCTGATGGTATTTGGGGATACGACATTGCCATTTTACGATCATTTCCCTAAAGATACGAAACTCTACAAAATGATGTCAACGAAACCTGGAGAGGCTTAAAAACAACGGTGAAGAGGAAGGAAAGAAAAAGTGCCTGATGCAAAAATCTTAAGCAAAGATAGAGCCAGTGGAAATGTCTCTACAACCACTACAAAAAGTAAAAAGATGGTGTTGCAAAGAGAAAAGAGTCAGTCAGCTAAAGTTAGTAAAAAAAGTGTGAGGTATTTGCAAGCTCTACTGCGTAAAGGAAAGATGGCATCGCCTATCCGAACACGTTCTCAGCAGCATCGAAAGATTCTCAACGACCAACGAAAAAAATCAAAACAAGAGAGGCAAACGTTATCTTCAAGAGCTTCTTCTCAGAAATCGATCCAACAAAATCGCAACAGAAGGAGTATGAGAGATAATTTAAGAAAGAATCGACAACAGAGTACTCGACACTCAGCGACAAATATGAACCAGTCGAGTACTCAAAGAAGCAACAATTATCATCGATCTGTTAAACAAATAACGTCTGGGACGAATAAATCGAATACCCAAATGATCATCCAGCAAAAGCAACGCAGAGAAATGATTCGGGAACAAAAGAAAAAAGATCGGGATAGTATACGCTATACGCATAAAGGGTATGAATATAAAAAAGCTCCATCTCAAAAACTGACAAAGCAAGGTTCAGCAAGTGATCGACAAACGACTGGTGTTCAAAATAAAAAAAATAAACATCAGTCGATGCAAGTTTCAGGAACCAAGAGACGAGAACGAGAAAAGCAAAAGCATACGCGCCAAGCAGGTAAGAAGAAGTCTTATGGTGTTAAAAATATGCGTCAAAAGGTCCAAGATTCCTTGAAAAAGGAGATTAAACCAAAAAATCAGTTTAAAAACTATTTTAAGGAAATGATTATTGATAAGATTGGAACAGATAGTGATGGAAACCTTAACTTTATTGGGTTTATTTTAGCTGTCATTTTACTTGTACCGATGTTGATTACTTTCTTGATTGTGATTGTCATTATGGCGATAGTAGCAACGATTGTTGCGATTTTTATTACAGTTTGGATGTTTATTGCTAGTCTCTTTGTTATAAAAACAGAAGCTATGGCAATGACGGAAGCTTATATGTATATTACATGGTTGGATACGCATAAAAACAAAGACGTTTATGACCGTTATCAGCAATTAGTGGCAGATAAAACTAACGAGATCGTATACTTTGAAGTAAATGGTATTCAGTCAGATCCTGAAAAATTTATGTTTGCATCAAATGGTGATAACTATCTGTATTATTTGAATGCAAAATATGAAGATTATGATATTACAAATACAGCTATTGCAACCTATCGTAAAAGAATTGCAGATAAAACAGGAGTATGGATTCCATGGTCGATGCGTAATTCAACGTATGCTGTATTTCAAGATGCACCACATCCTACGACTTCTGAACCAATCAAGGTCTATAAAGTAAAAGATGAAATCCACGCGGTCCACGATATGATTTACAATTACAGGACAAAAATTGAAAAAGACAAAGAAATTGAAACAGTTACGGTAACTGTGGATAAGGAAACTGGGGAAGAAAAAACAGAGATTAAAACAGAGAAGAAAACAGTAGCAACCGTTGAAGTAAATGTCAAGACAATCGGTGAAATGTTTGATACAAAACCTGAAGTGGATGTTTATTCCTTGAATAAACACTACGGAAGTGTCCTTGCTTTCGATGATGAAGAAGTGGATAAATACTATCCAATTATGGAACTCGAACGATTTGAGGACAAAATATTTATGAGAAATCCGTTTGGTAAAAAAAACTATGCTACTGTGGTTGATAATTTTGGTTATCGTAGACGTGATGAGTCAGTTGAGCATTACCAAATCGCATTAGAGGCAGAGCCGGGAACACCAGTTTATGCTACTACTACAGAAGAAGTGGATGATATCGATTATGAGTACAGGGCAGGACATACGGATGGTTCAGTCCCAACAACAACAGCTATTGAAACAGATACTGGTGATTACTACGCTTATTATGTCAATGTTGATCCGGTCGTCCGACCAGGTACAGACCTGAAAGAAGGAGATCTGATTGGTTATACCAAAGATCAGTTTGATGGTAATTTATTGCTTGCGATGAAAGAATACCGCTTCTGGCATAAAGATCCGAATGTTTATCCAGCAATTTATATTGATAAGTTAGTCTTTGCCAATGATACCAATCTGGCTTATTTACGCAATGGTGGTGGATTGCGGGGAGAATTGATCAATCCACCTGAAAAAGTGATGCAATGGCGAGAGAAAGTAGTAGAAGAAACCAAAAAGCAAGATATTTCTAGCTATACAAATGCAGTTTTATCAATGATTTGGGTGGAATCTGGTGGCGATCAAGAACTGACAAAAGATATCATGAATGTTAAAAATGCTGTGGATAAACCCATTACGGTAACAACACCAGAGCAATCAATTGAACTAGGTGTTGCACAATTTGCTGATTTATTGAAGAAAGCGGAAAAAAATACGATCAGTCCTTTAGCGGCTGTTCAAGCTTATAATTATGGGGAAGCTTACTTGGATGACTTGATCAAACGAAATGCTCCTCATACATTTGAAAACAGCAAATATTATGCTCAAGAAAAAAGCAACTCCCAAACCGTACCTTTTAATCATTCTGTAGCACTGACTTTGGGCTATACGTGGCGCTATAATTTTGGAAACATGTTCTATGCGCCAATGGTCACGCGCAATATTTCTGGAGATACTGGTAAATTAGCTGAGATTGCTATCAAAGAGTTAGGAAATGCCAATGGAGAAAAATATTGGCGTTGGGCAGGTTTTGAGAATCGTATGGAATGGTCAGCCGTGTTTGTTTCTTGGGTCGCTAATGAGGCAGGCTACCTAGATCAAGGAAGAGTATTACAAACGCCAAGTGTTTTAAATATGTTTAACTGGTTCAAAGAAGAAGAAAAATTTAAAGGGCCAGAGGAAGAGTACACCCCTCAATCTGGTGATATTGTCTTTTTTGATTGGGCAGGTGGAAAAACTGGAAAAGACCATGTCGGCATCGTAGAATACGCTGATGGAAATATCGTTCAAGTCATTGAAGGGAACTCGAATAATCTTGTAAGAAGAAAGACTTATTCACTCACAAGTAATGTTATTTCTGGGTACGGAATTCCTTAAGTTTTAAATGTTTTGAAGTAGTTAATACAAAAAAATAAGTTTCATTTTATTGGTTAGAAAGGTGTAACTATGATTAAGAATTTTTTAGAGACAAAAAGTGGCAGAAAAATCGCCGCAGGATTAGGAATTTTTCTTGTTGCTGTTTTTGGTCTAATTGTTTACGCGGTTTTAACAACGGACAACGGGACGGATGCAACGGAAAAAAATGAAAAACAGCCGCAAGTAGAGGAGGTGAAAGGTCACTACAGCGCAACTATCTATAGTGGTACTTGGTATTCTAACCGTTCAGATGATTTAAAGATTGAATTAAATAAAGATGGAACCTATCGAGCATCAACTGATTGGTTTGGTCCAGGTAAATACTATCTAATAGAAGGTGGTAAATTGGTACTTGAAAATAAGAAAGAAGAGACCAAAGAATTCAGCCTTCAAACGAGACGAGGAAGTACTATTTTTTATCTGAAAGAAGGGAAGGAGGAAATTTATTTATATCCAACGGAGGAAATCAGAGATAAGTTGGAAGCAGAGTTAACCGAACAAGTTGAAGCTGCGGAAAAAGCAGTGACTCAAAAGTGGATGGATATCTTACAACAAGGTACTTGGAAAGATGAAAATGATAAACGCACGTTTACATTATCATTTAGGGAAGATGAATATACGCAAAAGAAAATCGAAAATGACAAAAAGGATGAGGAAAGAAAGTTTACCTATCGAATTATTTCCGTTTCTACGGAGCAAGACGGTGCTTCGTTTGTTGTGAGTCGAATCGATGAATCAGATGTCCAACAAGAGATTACTTTTAGAATTGTCGAAGAAGGCTCAAAATATAAATTGATTGGGACCGCAGGTAGTTTTGTATGGAATACATATTTTGAAAAGAACTATGAAGAGGTCGAATTGACACAAGATGGAACGACACGTTCAGATACAACAAAAACACGAGAGACAACTGATGAAGAAGGCAATAAAGTTACTATAACAGAGAAAGAGGTGAACTGATAATGATGCAACCGGATAAAGACCCAGAAGTATCCCATCTTGAGAGGATATTCATGTGGTTAGCAACTAACGCTCCTGTTTTTGCATGGAAAGCTACTGTATGGACTGGAGATAAAGTAATTGATCTCGGCAAAACAGTTGGGAAAAAAATAACTGGGAATCAAAAGGAAGAACAAGAACAAAGTAAGGATAAAGACAGAGAAAAAGACAAAGAAAAAGACAAAGAAAAAAAGAAAGATATAAAAAGAGAAAAAGATAAAAATAAAGACATAGAGAGAGACAAAAACAAAGATAAAATAAAAGAAAAAAACGAAGAAAAAAGCAAAACCAAAGATAAAAATAAAGAAAAAAACAAAATCAAAAATAAAGATAAAAATAAAGAAAAAAACAAAATCAAAAACAAAAATCAGACAAATAGTTTAAAAACGGCAATTACTAGAAACCCTGAGACTGGCGAGCAAGGGCATATGACCCCAACACAAAGGAGATCGTCTATTTCATCAAAAGTCTCACTAAATAGAAATGGACAAATGCCATTAAAAAGAAGTCTAAGTTTAGACAGAGGTATGTCAGCTGCTAAAAATATGAGTGGTCCTTCACCATTAAAAAGAAGTGCAAGTATGGATCTAGGATTACCTAAGCTCGATTTTTTAAAACAATCTGCTACTCTAAGAGCTAACATACTTAACAATGCAAGAGCAAGTGTGCCGAATCCTGTCAAAGATATAACCAATCCAGGATTTGTCAAATAGAATATTTGGGCGATTTTTATAAAACCCAAAAAAATAAGCTGAGGAATCCGAAATTAGTGTACCTATTTTCAAGATTCCACGGCTTATTTTTTTTATTCATTTATTGAAGTTTCGCTTTTACCAAGCTTATTGGACTAAAGAAAGCCTACGAGGATGGTCAATAATAGCCCTAATGCGTAGCTACTGTTAAATAAAATCATATTTTTGATTGAATAACTAAAGCTAACAGGTTGTGGTAAAGCTTCTTTGAATTTTTGTATATTCTGATAGATTTTTGGCAGTGATACCCAAGTGAATAAAATTGGCCATTGAAAGATACCGATGAATAAGCCAATCAAAATGATCAAATAACAAATATACATCAAAAGTTGAAATAAAATGATACCAGCAGGACGTCCAATATAAAAAACAAGTGTATACCGATGATTTTCGATATCACGATCTAAATCTCTTAGATTATTTGCTAACATAATATTCGCAATTGTAAATACCAAGGGTAAAGCAGCCAGTATAACGGATGCTAAAGCCCAGATATTCCCACTAAAATTAAACATACCAGTGGCTAATGAAAGCTGTAAATCAAAAAGTTCTCCTTGTTGTGTATTGATATAAATGACCATCGTAAAAATACCTAATCCCATCGTTACACCACTGAAAATCTCTCCTAAAGGCATGCGAGACAACGGTATTGGGCCAAATGTATAAAAAATGCCAATAAAGCAACAGGCCATGCCCATCAGTAATAAAAGCCATCCGGTATTTAAGGTCAGGATCACCCCTATAATAAAAACGAAGAATATCATGCCGAGGATCATATTTCGAACAAGTATCGGTGAGATTCCTGTACGTCCGATGACATTTTCTTCATATTTATAGACAGCTGAGTGAGCCTTTTTATAATCCATATAATTATTGATGGCAGTCGTGGCCAAATCAAAAATGATCATCCCAATAAAAAACAATAATGTATTGAGCCATTGTATCTCGTGAAAAAAAGCGATAGAGAATAATACCCCTATCGCAAAAGGAAATACACTAGCTACTTTTGTTCGTAGTTCAACTACTTCTAAAAAGATTTTTAGCGTCATCTTATTTTCTCCTTATTTCAATTCCGAACGATCACCCATAGTGTATTTAGAGTCTTCTGAAAGTTTGAAGGTATCTTTAATTGGGTCGGTCACGTAGACTTTATCCTCCTTCGTTACAAAGATAGCTTCGGTACCGTCATTCAACTTATCTTCGATATACGCTAGTCCGTCTTTCACGCCCATTGCAAATATGGCTGTTGACAATCCATCGCCATCAATAGATTGGTCTGTGATGATCGTAACTCCTGCGATATCGTTATCAAAAGGATAACCAGTTTTAGGATTAAATAAATGATGGTATTTCACACCGTCAACTTCTAGATAGCGTTCATAGATCCCAGAAGTCACTAAGGTTTTATTACGCTCTTTAATTGAACCTAAGACAGAGCCGCGAGCAAGGTTTGGGTCTTGGATCCCAACAGTCCAGTCTTGATCTTCACCTTTTGGGCTATGTCCAAGTACGTAAACATTTCCTCCTAGGTCAACAATCGCAGTAGTTACTCCTTGTTCTTTTAGAACTTTGACGACTTCATCTGTAATGTAGCCTTTGGCAATCGCTCCAAGATCAATGATCATGCCTTTTTCTTGTAGATAAACGGTTTTTTCTTCATCATTTAATTCCACTTTATGGTAATCAACCAATTGAAGGGCTTTATCGATTTCTTCTTGTAATGGTTTACGGGCATCATCAAAGCCGATTCGCCATAATTGAGTGATTGGCCCAATCGCCATATCAAACCCACCATGTGAGTCTTCACTATACTCATAGGCTTTTTTTAGTAATGTATAAACGTCATCAGAAACTTTCACTGGTTTGATTCCAGCTTGCTGATTTATTTCATCAATTTCTGAACCAGATTGATTGATAGTAATCTTATCACCTAGTTCTTTCACACGATCGAAAGCAGGTTTTAATGCTTCTTCCTTGTCTTTATCGTATACTCTTATACGTACATAAGTACCCAATAAGAATTGCTCATCTGAATAAGGATCAGTAAGCAAGGAGGTCGTAGTATCTTTTGTATTTGCTTCTTCAGTGTTTGTACTTACACCACAACCAGCAAAGGTCAATATGCATAACAAACACATGATTGGAAGTAATCGTTTCTTTAACATGTATTTCCTCATTTCGTTTCTGTTTATTTAGAATCTACTATTATAGTTAAGCGTTATTTCACAAAATAGAAAAGCGCGTTCATGCTTTGTATTTTAATACACTTTCTCATTATTTCAACTAGTTTTTTAGATTTATAAAAAATTATATAGAAGAAAAGAGGGAAATCTTGGATTTTTTCTTAAGAAATAAGCCGAAGAATCCGAAAATAGATTTCCTATTTCTCGTGATCCTCCGACTTATTAAATGGAGTAAATAGCAAGACGTGATTCATCCCGTTTTAAAGATAGGGAAACGAATGATGTCATCAATTTATTATCATCATTATTTTGTTACGATATTATCTACTTCGATTGTTTCTGTATTGCCATTTTCAGCTGCATTCACAAGTTGTTGTGCGTACATGATGAAGGAGTGAGAGCTGTGTGTAGCACCTGTTACAACTTCTACATCCGCTGGTGAAGCATCGTCTTCGCTCATTACACGTACTAGCTCATCATTTAATTCTGGAATGTATGTTTTAGGCTCTGTTCCGCTCTTAGCTTTCATATTTTCATTGTATTGTGTATCATCTTGTTTTGATTTGCCATCAGCATCAATGTAATCAAAGTTAGATGCAGTGATTTTACCATCAGCAACAGTTAATTCAAATTGAACACGGTAACCATTTGAATAATTTTTTTCTTCTAATTTATATGTGCCGTCTTGTAAATCGCCACCATTGTTGATTTCAATCGTTTCTGTGTTTCCTGCTTGGGCTGCTTGGATCAATTGTTGTGCGTAGTTTTGGAAGCTTTCTGAAGAGTGAGTAGCACCTGTAACAACTTCCACATCCCCTGCATTTTGTACAGTTACGAATTGTTCATTTAATTCTGGAATGAATTTTTCTGGGCTTGTGCCAGATTTTGCTTCCATGTTTTTGTTATAGTCTGCATCTTCCGTTTTTGATTTGCCATCTTCATTGACATAGTCAAAGTTTGATTCAGTGATTTTGCCATCTTTTACGATCATTTCAAATACTGCACGGTAACCATTAGAGTAGTTCTTTTCCTCTAGTTTGTATGTGCCATCTTGCAGTTTTCCTCCAGCTACAACTTCTTTGGAAGATTCTGTTGTTTTGCTTTCCGCTGTAGAAGATTGTGCACTTGAAGCTTCAGAAGAAGAACTGTTTGCACTATCTTTGTTATCTGATCCACAAGCTCCTAACATTAATGTTGAGAATGCTAACACAGCAACTCCTGTAATAAAGCGATTTTTCTTCATTTATTAACCCCACCGTTTCTTTTTTATCCCACAAATAGTTTGTGATTCATTATACATTCTAATAGATTATAATGATAAGTCAATAATTTTTATGAAAAATAACTATAGTTATTTTTAAACGTTTTCTTTCTGGAATTTTCTTGGAAAAGGTACTTTTAATTTTGTAATAAAAAAAACATAAAAAGGTGTTAGACAAATGTATGGAATATCTATATAATGTATGAAGATTGTGTAATAATTATCAAACATAAAAAACGATTTCAATTGATGTAATTAATGATTTAATTATAGATAAAATAAGGAGCGATTATTCAATGGCAAAGCAAAATATTGTCGTTGTGGGTGCGGGATATGCTGGTGTTTCAGCAACGAAACATTTAGCAAAAAAACTTAAAAAGGAAGATGTTACGATCACATTGATCGATCGTCATTCTTATCACACAATGATGACAGAACTTCACGAAGTAGCTGGAGGGCGTGTCGAACCTGAAGCAATCCAGTATGATTTACAACGTTTATTTGCACGACAAAAAAACGTTGATTTAGTAACAGATACAGTGATCGGGATTGACAAAGATAAAAAGATCGTCCAAACAAAATTAGGCGCTTATCCTTTTGATCAACTAAT
>NZ_NGMO01000005.1:211071-230426 GCF_002140175.1 Candidatus Enterococcus wittei | reverse complement strand
TCACTATACTCATAGGCTTTTTTTAGTAATGTATAAACGTCATCAGAAACTTTCACTGGTTTGATTCCAGCTTGCTGATTTATTTCATCAATTTCTGAACCAGATTGATTGATAGTAATCTTATCACCTAGTTCTTTCACACGATCGAAAGCAGGTTTTAATGCTTCTTCCTTGTCTTTATCGTATACTCTTATACGTACATAAGTACCCAATAAGAATTGCTCATCTGAATAAGGATCAGTAAGCAAGGAGGTCGTAGTATCTTTTGTATTTGCTTCTTCAGTGTTTGTACTTACACCACAACCAGCAAAGGTCAATATGCATAACAAACACATGATTGGAAGTAATCGTTTCTTTAACATGTATTTCCTCATTTCGTTTCTGTTTATTTAGAATCTACTATTATAGTTAAGCGTTATTTCACAAAATAGAAAAGCGCGTTCATGCTTTGTATTTTAATACACTTTCTTTATACACATCTAGATGTGTATAAGAGACAGTTATCAAACATAAAAAACGATTTCAATTGATGTAATTAATGATTTAATTATAGATAAAATAAGGAGCGATTATTCAATGGCAAAGCAAAATATTGTCGTTGTGGGTGCGGGATATGCTGGTGTTTCAGCAACGAAACATTTAGCAAAAAAACTTAAAAAGGAAGATGTTACGATCACATTGATCGATCGTCATTCTTATCACACAATGATGACAGAACTTCACGAAGTAGCTGGAGGGCGTGTCGAACCTGAAGCAATCCAGTATGATTTACAACGTTTATTTGCACGACAAAAAAACGTTGATTTAGTAACAGATACAGTGATCGGGATTGACAAAGATAAAAAGATCGTCCAAACAAAATTAGGCGCTTATCCTTTTGATCAACTAATCTTAGGAATGGGTGGCGAACCCAATGACTTTGGCACACCAGGTGTAAAAGAGAATGGCTTTACTCTTTGGTCATTTGAAGATTCAGTCAAAATTCGTAAACATATCGAAAAAACGGTCGAAAAAGCTGCGCTAGAACCAGACGAAAAACTACGTCAAGCAATGTTGACATTTGTGGTTTGTGGATCTGGCTTTACGGGGATTGAAATGATCGGCGAGTTAATCGATTGGAAAGATCGTTTGGCGAAAGATTACAAATTGGACCCTAATGAAATCACATTGATGGTTGTTGAAGCGATGCCAACGATTTTAAATATGTTGGATCGTAATGATGCAGCTAAAGCAGAACGCTATTTAAATAAGAAAAATGTAGAATTGTTATTGAATGCACCAATTGTGGAAGTGGCGCCTGATCATATCAAATTAAAAGATGGACGGGAAGTTCCGACCCATACATTGATTTGGACTGCTGGTGTCAAGGGAACGACGGATGCAGCTGATTTTGGGCTTGAAACTGCACGTGGTCAACGCTTAATCGCCAATGAATACATGCAGGCTAAAGGATATGAGGATAAAAACATCTACATTATTGGGGACTTAGTTTATTATGAAGAATTCCCAAATACACCAACACCGCAAATCGTTCAAGCGGCAGAACAAACTGGTCACACTGCAGCAGCCAATATCGTGGCTTCGATTAAAGGTGGCGAGAAGCACAAATTCAAAGGAAACTATCAAGGCTTCATGGTATCCGTAGGTGCTAAATGGGGAGTCGCTAACTTATTCGATAAAATCCATTTAAGCGGATTTTTAGCAATTATCATGAAGCATATCGTGAATCTGAAGTACTTCTTTGACATTCGTTCAGGTTACTATATGTTCCAATATATGATGCATGAATTTTTCCATATCAAAGATGATCGTAATGTGACACGTGGACACTCTTCACGTTACGGGAATGTCTTATGGAGTGTACCATTACGAATTTTCTACGGACTTGTTTGGTTAGTGGAAGCCTCGAAGAAAATGATCGGTAATGGTGAAGTCTTAAAACCAAGCACATGGTTTGGCGAAGGCTCGTGGTTCACAGGAAACAGTGTCTTTCCATGGACATGGGAATACAATGTTACGGATGTAGCAAGTGGAGCTTCAGCAGCTGGTGATGCGACTACAGCGGCAACTGGTGCAGGTGCAACAACAGGTGAGGCAGCTACACAAGCAGCACATTTCGGTTTGAGTTACGCTTATGGGGAAGAACCAATGGCTGTAATTGATAAATCTCCAGATTGGTTCAACAGTATGATGCAAGTGATTATGCCAAATAATGATGTAGCGATGTTCTTCCAAAAATTCATGGTATTCTTTGAGATTGCCTTAGCGTTAGCTTTGATTGCAGGTTTATTTACTTGGTTATGTAGTGCCACAACAATTGTGCTAGTCATCACATTCTGTATCTCAGGCATGTTTTATTGGGTAAATATTTGGTTTATCTTTGTAGCCTTTGCGTTGATGAATGGTTCAGGTCGTGCAATCGGTCTTGACCGTTGGGTGATTCCTTGGTTACAAAAGACCTTAGGCAATTGGTGGTATGGAAAACCAAAATCACGTTACGGAGCAAAATAAGTGTATGTGTAAAATAGGCTTTTGACTGCTAATAATTTGGGTTTAAATGTAAAGGGGAAGTTTCCAATCCCCTAAATTGAAAGAGGAGCTTGGGATGTTTGTGCATTCCAAGCTCGTCTTTTTCTTGAATAGAATTAGCGATAAGGAAAAGCTATCTTATTTGTTCAGAGCTACTCGGTTCACTCACAACCTTGGTAAACGGTGTTCATGAAGTTGTCCTTCGGTATTAGCTCAATCAACCAAAAAACATGAAGAGCTGTTTTCTGATTGCTTTCTCTAATACTCAGGCCAGAACACTTCATTCACAACCTTGTGATAAACGGTGTTCATGAAGCTGCACTTCGGTAATAAGCTAAAAAAAATAAAAATGTGAAGAACCATTTTCTTTTTTTCTATCTTATTACTCAGTGCAAATCGCTTCATTCACAACCTTGCGATAAACGGTGTTCATGAGCCAGCTCTTCAACAAATAAGCCCTCATTTTTACAAAATATGAAAAGCTATTTTGAAAAATGTGTTCTTATTTGCGCAGAGCTACCCGGCTCATTCACAACCTTGCTTATCCATGGTAAAATTGGGTCAATTATTTCTTTAGAGAAGGGGGATGGGTGTTTGAAGGAATTTATTAGGAAAAGTTTGTTGAAGCCTTGGGATATGGTGATTATTTTGTTTTTGATTGTTCTTTCTTTTTTGCCGATCATTGTATTCAGTTATCAACAAACGAATGTAGCCCCTGATAAGGAAGCAATTTTACGGGTTGATGGAGAAGAGATCAAAACATTTCCATTAATTGCTGGGAAAACGTCTTACACGTTTCTCTATGAAGATAAAGATGGGGATACCAACCTGATTGAGATTGATGGTGAACGGATACGAATCAAGGAAGCGGATTGTGGGGATCAAGTTTGTGTCCGTCGTGGTTGGGTATCTAAAAATGGGGAGACAATCGTGTGTTTGCCTCATAAATTAGTGATCGAAGTTCGATCAACAGATGGGAGTGGAGAAGACGGTCTAATTTATTAGACGGTTCACACCATGAGTAAATTGCAAAAAATGGTTTATATTTCTTTATTAGTTGCCCAAGGTGTTATTATCGGCTTGCTAGAAAATATGATTCCTTACCCATTTTCTTTTGCACCTGGTGCTAAATTGGGATTAGCGAATTTGATTACGATCGTAGCGATATTTACGATGAATAAACGAGATAGTTTTTTACTACTTTGGTTGCGTTTATTTTTGACAACTTTATTAGGTGGAACGATTTCAACATTTCTCTATAGCATGAGTGGCGCTCTTCTGAGTTATTTCGGAATGCTTTTAGTGAAGCAGTTAGGCCCTAAGCGTGTCAGCATTATAGGAATTAGTGCAACAGGTGGGTTTATGCATAACGTGGGGCAATTAGTGACTGCTTCATTTATTGCCCAGTCATGGACTGTCATGTTGTATTTACCTATCCTTTCTTTTTTGGGGATTTTATCTGGGATCGCAATCGGGATTTCTGCTAATTATCTGTTAAAGCATGTTCGGACACTCCAACGATTTCAATTAGAATATGAAAAACACACAAAAGATCAATGGCAATCAGTTTTATTAAAAAAATAATCGTTATAGAAGGACAAGGAGTTTTTTTATGAAGTTACATCAGATGTGGGCAGATTATCCTACGATTCAAGATGAGTTGAGTGAAACATTAAAGAAGATGGAACAGGTCGTCCGATTAAAAAATAAACCGGTAGAAACAGCAATCAAAGAAACAATCCATGCTGGTGGGAAGTTGCTTCGTCCTGCTTACCAATTGCTTTTTGCGCAATTTGGCCCAGAACAAGATCGAGAAAAAGCGATATCATTAGCTGCTTCTATCGAAATGCTTCATATTGCGACATTGATCCATGATGATATCGTGGATGAGGCAGAAGTTCGTAGAGGAAAACCCAACTTGCGAAGTCGCTTTGGGAACAGCGTGGCGGTCTATGCGGGAGACTACTTATTTGTTTGCTGTTTCAAACTTCTTTCAGAATATGCGAGCTCCTTAAAAAGCATGCAGTTAAATGCTAAAAGTATGGAGAAAGTGCTAAATGGCGAATTAGGGCAAATGGATAACCGTTACAACTACCACCTATCTGTCGATGAATACTTAGAGAATATTTCTGGAAAAACAGCGGAATTATTTCAACTTAGCTGTTTTGTGGGCGCTTATGAAAGTGGAACAAGTGAACGATTTGCAAAAAAAGCGGGAGAAATTGGCTTATCGATTGGTATGGCTTTTCAAATTATTGATGATATTTTGGATTATACAAAAACGAGTGAAGCGATTGGTAAACCCGTACTAGAAGATATCCGTCAAGGCGTTTATTCATTGCCGTTGATCTATGCTTTGCAGACAGAAAAAAAGGATGAGTTACTTAGCTATTTAAAAAAGAAAGCAGAATTATCTCAAATAGAAGCGGAAAAAGTTCGTCAGATCGTTGTCGAAGTCAAAGGTGTGGAAAATGCGCAAGAACTAGCAGAATCTTACACAAAAAAAGCATTGAGAGAGATTCATAAGCTACCATCTACACAAGCAAGTGATACGCTAGCGGCACTCACTACATTGATCTTAAAACGAGTGGATTGATTAAAAAATAAAAAAATGAGTAGTCTTTTTAGTGAGTGGTGCTCATTTTTTTCTTTAAAAAGAAAAAAGGGTTTTGTACCTACTAGAAGAAACAGGTATGCTAAATATAGGTATCGTGTGTTTATTTAATGTAGTTTTTTAACATGCGAACTCAGCTGTTTGTTACTCTTGATTTCATTAGGGAGTCGTGACTCTGTCGCTTCTGCCGTAGACTCTTTTCATCTAAAGGAGTGCCTACGATAGTATGTTTTGTAGAGGAATGAACGATAAGAGAAGAAGGAGGAGACTACAAAAAATAAGAAGAAATATAAGATTAACTACATAAGATAAAGTGGATCATGGACAAAACAAGTAGCAAAACATTCATCCTATTTATTGGTAGATGCCAATGTTTGACGTTTTGGGGGAAATGGAGTTGGCCTCAACGAATAAATAGTACAGTAAGACAGCTAGGCTTTTCTTTTTCAGAGAATTCTGATGAAGAAAAGTCTAGCCGTTTTTTTTCAATGTTATTTTATTAATGCTGGTGATTGATTGCCTTACTTGGGTTGCCCAGTTGTTGTGCATTGTTTAATTGTTTACTTTGCTTGATTGCATCATGTGTCTGGACATTAAAACTAGGCTTGTCCAATTCAGCATTTTTTTGTTTCTTCCTAGCAAGTTCGCTCTCCAAAGCCACTTGCTGATTCATCAGTTTTTTTATTTTTCCTTTTCGGAAAAGATTAACGAACTTCCCAACGAAAGATTTATTTCTTTTAACATGTTTGGCCAGCTCATCTTGTACATCCTTTAATGCAAATTCTGTTCTACCTATGGAGCCGTTTTCCAGATTTGCCTGGGTGTTTCGACGATTTTGAATCATGAGATTTTCTTTTTGTTGTTTAAGGCTTTCTGCTGATTTTTCTTCAGGTGCTGACCTTCTCTGCTCTGTCACAGGAGATTTTTGTATGCTTGGCTGTTGTTTAGGTTTTGTTTGGCTCAGAGTATCATTTCTGTTAGCTGAAACTTCACTTTTATGTACTTGTTTGTTTTGTTTTTTGGCAGGTGCTTTTTCTAAGCTCGATTGTTGTTTGTCTTTTTCTGCATTTTGTAATTTTCTAAGTTTATCAATCTGCCTATCTATTTTCTCTGCTACGTCCTGATTCTTTGTATTCCTTTTCTGTTGTTGAAGCTCCATAATCTCTGCCTTATAGTCTCTTTTCTGTGTGTTTTGTTTGTTTTGAGTTTTTGAAGGCTGCTGTTCTGAATAGACTGTTTTTTCAGCAGGTTGCTGTTGGGAGCTGCTTTTTTGTTTCACTTTCTTTTCTTTCGATTCGTTACTACCAGTGTTGGTTCTCTCTTTTGCGCGTTTTAACTGTTGCCCTACTTTGATACGCTCTGCATTTAATTCTGTATAAACCGTAGAATTCTTTCTATTTTTTTCTATTTCTGCCAGAAGGTCATTATACTGTGCTTCAAGACTTTTTAATTCTTTGTTTGTAGGCATCGTTTTTTCTCCTTATCCTTTAATAAAATATATAACAAAAATACCATATTTGATCTGTTATACAGTACCGACTATTTCCAACACTTGGAAATTGTTGTGTGTTTAATTTGAAAAATTCTAGTTATATTTTAAAATTAAGAATAACTTTAATTTTGATTTTTTTGTGCAAAGTGAAAAATGTTTTAATAATTGAATCAAGTTTTATTTGAAAGGCAAACAATATTTCAGTTAGAACAATCTTTCTTTTTTTAAAAAAAATTTGTTTTTAAGGTGGAAAAATTTCATGCTATAGTCTGAACTAACAACCGTAAAAAGGAGAATCAATTTGAGAAAACAATTATCATCAGATTTATCAAGATTAGCAGTAACAGAAATGATCAATGGCTTAATCCAAAAGAAAAAAAGTTTTTCGTTCCATGATATTGAAAAAGAATATAATCAGCCGCTAACAGCAGCTGATAAGTTTTTGATTCGTTGTGTCATCGTCAAGAAATTTAATTTAAAAATCGAGTATCTTTCTTCATCATCAACTAATCAATTACAATTTTGTCGTAGTTAAACTTTTTTAAATTTCTGTAAGGATGATTGATACATATTGTTGAAATGGATTCAATAAAGAATGTTGTAATTCTACACAAAAAAAATGCACAACTAAATAATAGTTTATGATGTGAGAAACGGTAAGAGAGGAGGTACTGAATGACGAACGTATAAAGGTAGAAGCGAAAATTTTATCAAGTTAAAGTAGTAGAAAGTAAGAAGTGCATAGAATAAGGGAGTTACAACATAGTAATCTGATTGACAAATACTACTTGTTTCGGGGAAAAGCAGTAGAATGAAGCGCACTAACTTAAAAGAAAATAATAGTGAGCATCTGGAATATAATTTATTGTCATTATCAGATAATAGTTATTGTGTTAGGGGCAGTCGTTTGTTTACGATAAAAGAGACACAATAGAACATATATTTACTTAGAACAAAAGTTAATGAAAAAAATATCCTTCGTGTATACCTGCAACACGAAAGGAATACTAAAGTAATAATTGCGGGATTAAACACTACCACCATTGATCAAAAAGAGGCTAGGATATGTTGAGGATATCCTAGTCTCTTTTGTTTAGAACAATCCATCGATACCACTCAAACTAATTTCTCCTGAAAAGAGGGTGAATGGTTGATCGCCCACTTGTACGATTAATTCCCCACGTTCCCCAATTGTACTTGCAATTCCCGTGTAAGTTTGTCCTTTTTGTGTAAAATTGACTTTTTTTCCAAGTACTAAAGATTTTTCTTTATAAAGATCTAAATATGTCTTTGTTTCATCTTTGAGATACAAAAAGAAATGCTTCCAAATACAATTAATCAGCTGGTTTCTTGTGACTGTTTCTAAACCATCTGGAAATAATGAGGTCGCTTTGTTTTTGATATCTGCAGGGAACTCGTCTTGTGGAATAGAAAAATTCATGCCAATGCCAATGATCACTGAACGGATCACTCCAGATTCCATGTCACTTACTGCTTCAGATAAGATTCCACATACTTTTTTATTATCAAGGTAAATATCATTGACCCATTTGATTTTTGCTTCTTTCCCAGTGAGTTCATGAATAGCTTTGATGCATGCGCTGGCTGCAATAATCGTATACTGAGGTAGTTCGTCGAAATGCTGTTGAGGATGAAGCAAGAGACTCATATAGATTCCTTGTCCAGGTTTAGCAAAGAACGGACGACCGAAACGACCATGGGCTTGTTCTTGTGTATCAGCTACAAATAACTGTTCAACAGATGGTATTTCTGTCGTCGCTAATTTCGCATCTTTCATCGTCGACTCAGATTGTTGACAGACGGAGACTTGTACTGCCGTAAAAGGCTGTAACGCTTGCTCGATTTCAGAAGCATCTAAAATATCAGACGGTAAATAACGGTAGCCTTTTGGATGATGTTCAAATTGATAACCTTTTTTTTCTAATTCTTTGATGGCTTTCCAAATACTAGTTCTCGAAACATGAAGTTGTTGGGCAATTTTCTCACCAGAAGTAAAATCAGTGGAATTTTTTAGTAATTCCAAGACTCGTTGTTTTGTTGTCATACTCTCACCTCTTTCTTTGTATTTTAGCAGATGATGAATCGAAATAGTGTGGTTCTTCAGGAATCTTTGTAGCAAATATTTTCTAGAAAAGGATAAGAAATGAGAAAATGAAGAAAAAATTACGAGAATTTACAGGAAACGCCAGGAAGGGTTGACTTTTATAGAAGAACAGTGTATTATATGAAGTTGCAAAAACTATCTGATGAAGCAAAGGCAGAAACGAAATATTGTCCGTTTCGGCTTGAATATAAGGAAACAAAAATAGAAGCTCACGAAGGTAAGATTCAAGAGAATGTTCTATTTTTGGTTTTTTTTTGCCTAAAAGCCGCAAAAAATGTCTGTTGTTACCTAAATATAATATTTTTAATATTATTGTAACAATTGATCGGGTAGTCTTTTTGAATGACATTTTAGAGGGGTGAAGAGCTTGGCTGGACACGTAGTAAAATACGGAAAACATCGCGAGCGTAGAAGTTTCGCACGAATCAGTGAAGTGTTGGAATTACCAAATTTGATCGAAATTCAAACAGACTCATATCAATGGTTCTTAGATGAAGGACTAAGAGAAATGTTTGAAGATATTTTGCCAATCGATGACTTTAATGGCAATCTTTCTTTGGAATTTGTAGATTATGAATTAAAAGAACCAAAGTATACAGTAGCAGAAGCTCGGGCACATGATGCCAATTATTCTGCTCCTTTACACGTTACTTTACGTTTGACAAACCGTGAAACTGGTGAAATCAAAGCACAAGAAGTATTCTTTGGTGACTTCCCATTAATGACAGAACAAGGTACGTTCATCATCAATGGTGCAGAACGGGTTATCGTTTCTCAATTAGTTCGTTCACCAGGTGTTTATTTCCACGGAAAAGTGGATAAAAACGGAAAAGAAGGTTTCGGCTCAACCGTTATTCCTAACCGTGGCGCTTGGTTAGAAATGGAAACTGATGCAAAAGATATTTCTTACGTGCGTATCGACCGCACTCGTAAGATTCCATTGACAGTACTTGTTCGTGCCTTAGGTTTTGGGTCGGATGATACGATTTTTGAAATCTTCGGAGATAGCGAAACTTTACGTAATACGATTGAAAAAGATTTACACAAAAATGCAAGTGATTCAAGAACAGAAGAAGGCTTAAAAGATATTTATGAGCGTCTTCGCCCAGGTGAGCCAAAAACAGCTGACAGTTCTCGTAACTTGTTAAATGCACGTTTCTTCGATCCAAAACGCTATGATTTGGCGAATGTAGGTCGTTATAAAGTAAATAAAAAATTAGACTTGAAAACACGTCTATTGAATTTGACATTAGCTGAGACATTGGTTGACCCTGAAACAGGTGAGATCATTGTTGAAAAAGGAACTGTTCTTACGCATCAAGTGATGGAAACATTAGCTCCTTTCATTGATAACGGCTTAAACTCAGTAACTTATTATCCAACAGAGGATGGCGTAGTGACTGACCCAATGACAGTCCAAGTCATCAAAGTCTTTTCACCAAAAGATCCAGAACGTGAAGTAAACGTCATCGGTAACGGCTATCCAGATACATCAGTGAAGACCGTTCGCCCTGCAGACATCGTTGCTTCAATGAGCTACTTCTTGAACTTGATGGAAGGTATCGGAAATGTAGATGATATCGATCATTTAGGAAATCGTCGTATCCGTTCTGTCGGTGAACTTTTACAGAATCAATTCCGTATCGGACTTGCTCGTATGGAGCGTGTGGTTCGTGAAAGAATGTCAATCCAAGATACTGAAACGTTGACACCGCAACAATTGATCAATATCCGACCAGTTGTAGCAAGTATCAAAGAATTCTTTGGCTCTTCTCAGTTGTCTCAGTTCATGGATCAGACTAACCCACTTGGTGAGTTGACCCACAAACGTCGTCTTTCAGCCTTAGGACCTGGTGGTTTGACACGTGACCGTGCTGGTTATGAAGTACGTGACGTGCATTACTCTCACTATGGCCGTATGTGTCCGATCGAAACACCTGAAGGACCAAATATCGGGTTGATTAATAGTTTGTCTAGTTATGCGAAAGTCAATAAATTTGGTTTCATTGAAACACCTTATCGTCGTGTTGATCGTGAAACAGGTCGTGTTACAGACCAAATCGATTACTTAACAGCTGACATCGAAGACCATTATATTGTTGCCCAAGCAAACAGCTTGTTAAATGAAGATGGTACTTTCGCTGAAGATGTTGTTATGGCTCGTGCTCAAAGTGAAAACTTGGAAGTAACAATCGATAAAGTCGATTATATGGATGTTTCACCAAAACAAGTAGTTGCTGTAGCGACAGCATGTATTCCTTTCTTGGAAAACGATGACTCCAACCGTGCCTTGATGGGTGCCAACATGCAGCGTCAAGCAGTGCCGTTAATCAATCCTCAAGCGCCTTGGGTTGGAACTGGTATGGAATATAAATCTGCCCATGACTCAGGTGCAGCATTACTATGTAAACATGACGGTGTCGTTGAATTTGTAGATGCATCTGAAATCCGCGTACGTCGTGATAATGGTGCGCTAGATAAATATGCCGTAACTAAATTCCGCCGTTCAAACTCAGGAACAAGTTATAACCAACGTCCAATTGTTCATTTGGGAGAAAAAGTCGAAAAAGGCGATACCTTAGCCGACGGACCTTCAATGGAACAAGGAGAAATGGCGCTAGGACAAAACGTTTTAGTCGGTTTCATGACTTGGGAAGGTTACAACTATGAAGATGCAATCATCATGAGTCGTCGTCTGGTTAAAGATGATGTTTATACATCTATCCATATTGAAGAATATGAATCAGAAGCTCGTGATACAAAATTAGGACCAGAAGAAATCACACGCGAAATCCCGAACGTCGGTGAAGACGCATTGAAAGATTTAGATGAAATGGGGATTATCCGAATCGGTGCAGAAGTGCAAGATGGAGACCTATTAGTCGGTAAAGTAACACCAAAAGGGGTAACAGAACTTTCGGCAGAAGAACGCTTATTGCATGCGATCTTTGGTGAAAAAGCTCGTGAAGTACGTGATACTTCTCTACGCGTGCCACATGGCGGCGGCGGGATCGTTCATGATGTGAAGATCTTTACACGTGAAGCTGGCGATGAATTATCACCAGGTGTCAACATGCTTGTACGTGTCTATATCGTTCAGAAACGTAAAATCCATGAAGGGGATAAGATGGCTGGACGTCATGGTAATAAAGGGGTCGTTTCCCGTATTATGCCGGAAGAAGATATGCCATTCTTACCTGATGGCACACCAATCGATATCATGTTGAATCCTTTAGGGGTACCATCTCGGATGAACATCGGACAAGTATTGGAATTACATTTAGGGATGGCTGCACGTCAGTTAGGTATCCACGTAGCAACTCCAGTATTCGATGGTGCAAATGATGAAGACGTATGGGCAACTGTTCGTGAAGCTGGCATGGCTAGCGATGCGAAAACAGTCCTTTACGATGGACGTACAGGTGAACCATTTGACGGACGTGTGTCTGTCGGTGTCATGTACATGATCAAACTTGCCCACATGGTCGATGATAAACTACATGCTCGTTCAATTGGACCATACTCATTAGTTACGCAACAACCATTGGGTGGTAAAGCTCAATTTGGTGGACAACGTTTTGGGGAAATGGAAGTTTGGGCACTGGAAGCTTACGGTGCGGCTTATACCTTGCAAGAAATCTTGACATACAAATCAGATGACGTAGTGGGACGTGTGAAAACATACGAAGCGATCGTTAAAGGTGAACCAATTCCAAAACCAGGTGTACCTGAATCATTCCGAGTATTGGTGAAAGAATTACAATCACTAGGATTAGATATGCGAGTATTAGACATTGAAGACAGTGAAATCGAACTTCGTGATATGGATGACGAAGACGATGATTTGATCACAGTCGATGCATTGACAAAATTTGCTGAACAACAAACAGCAAAAGAATTAGAAAAGAAAGCTGCTGAACAAGTGGAAGATGAACAGGACGAAGTCATCCAAAACTTTGAAACCGCAGAAGATAATTTAGACTAATCCGGTCTATGAGCTGTGAGGCGGTCGAAGATCAGCCGCCTTACGGTTTGCCATTAAACGAAATGGAGGGAACCCCTTTTGATCGATGTAAATAAATTCGAAAGTATGCAAATAGGTTTGGCTTCTCCCGAAAAAATCAGAAGCTGGTCTTATGGTGAAGTAAAAAAACCTGAGACGATTAACTATCGTACCTTAAAACCTGAACGCGAAGGGTTGTTCTGTGAGCGGATTTTTGGTCCTACGAAAGACTGGGAATGTGCCTGCGGAAAATACAAACGTATCCGTTATAAAGGGATCGTTTGTGACCGTTGTGGTGTGGAAGTTACTCGTTCAAAAGTTCGTCGTGAACGTATGGGTCATATCGAACTAGCAGCGCCGGTTTCACATATCTGGTACTTTAAAGGTATTCCTTCTCGTATGGGTCTTGTCTTAGACATGAGTCCACGTGCACTAGAAGAAATCATTTATTTTGCCTCATATGTGGTCATCGAACCAGGTAATACAAACTTAGAGAAAAAACAATTGTTGACGGAACGTGAATATCGTGAAAAACGTGAACAATATGGACAAGAATTCCAAGCAGCAATGGGTGCAGAAGCTATCAAACAATTATTAGATAATGTTGAGCTAGATGCAGAAGTTGCTGAATTAAAAGAAGAATTGAAATCAGCACAAGGTCAAAAACGGACACGTGCGATCCGTCGTTTGGATATCCTAGAAGCATTCCGTGCTTCAGGAAATGAACCAAGCTGGATGGTAATGGATGTGATCCCTGTGATCCCACCAGATCTACGTCCGATGGTTCAACTAGAAGGTGGTCGTTTTGCGACAAGTGATTTGAATGATCTATACCGTCGAGTAATCAACCGTAATAACCGTTTAAAACGTTTATTAGACTTGAATGCTCCTGGAATCATCGTTCAAAACGAAAAACGTATGCTACAAGAAGCTGTGGATGCGTTGATCGACAATGGTCGTCGTGGTCGTCCAGTTACAGGACCAGGTAACCGCCCATTGAAATCTCTTTCTCATATGTTGAAAGGGAAACAAGGTCGTTTCCGTCAAAACTTATTAGGTAAACGTGTAGACTATTCTGGTCGTTCCGTTATCGTTGTAGGACCTTTCCTAAAAATGTATCAATGTGGATTGCCAAAAGAAATGGCGATTGAATTGTTCAAACCATTTGTGATGCGTGAATTAGTTCAACGTGAACTTGCTTCAAACATCAAGAATGCAAAACGTAAAATCGAACGTCAAGAAGACGAAGTTTGGGATGTATTAGAAGATGTCATCAAAGAACATCCAGTACTACTTAACCGGGCACCTACGCTTCACAGACTAGGTATCCAAGCATTTGAACCAGTACTTGTTCAAGGTCGTGCTATTCGTCTACATCCGCTTGTGTGTGAAGCTTACAATGCCGATTTCGATGGAGACCAAATGGCCGTTCATGTACCATTGAATGAAGAAGCACAAGCAGAAGCACGTATGCTGATGTTAGCGGCACAAAACATCTTGAATCCAAAAGATGGTAAACCAGTTGTTACACCTTCTCAAGATATGGTTTTAGGTAACTACTACCTAACAATGGAAGAAGAAGGTCGTGAAGGCGAAGGAATGGTCTTCAGAGACCAAAACGAAGCAGTGATCGCATGGCGTAACGGCTACGTTCATTTACATTCACGAATTGGTGTCAATCCTACTTCATTAGGAGACAAACCATTTACGGAATGGCAAAAAGAGCGTACGATGATCACGACAGTTGGTAAGATCATCTTCAATGAAATCATGCCACCAGAGTTCCCTTATTTGAATGAACCAACTGACTTTAACTTAACTGTCCAAACACCAGATAAATACTTTGTAGAAGCTGGAACAGATATTCCTGCTCATATCAAAGAACAAGAGTTAGTCTTACCATTCAAGAAGAAAAATCTAGGGAATATCATCGCAGAAGTCTTCAAACGTTTCAAAGTAACAGAAACTTCTAAGATGCTTGACCGTATGAAAGATCTAGGTTACAAACATTCGACACATGCCGGTATCACTGTAGGTATTGCAGATATCAGCGTACTGAATGAAAAACAAGTCATCATCGACAATGCCCACAAACAAGTGGAAACAATCACGAAACAATTCCGTCGTGGTTTGATTACAGATGATGAACGTTATGAACGTGTAATTGCTGTTTGGAATGCTGCAAAAGACAGTATCCAACAAAAACTGATGGAAGGTTTGGAAGCGAAAAACCCAATCTTCATGATGTCAGACTCAGGTGCCCGTGGTAACATCTCCAACTTTACTCAGCTTGCTGGGATGCGTGGATTGATGGCCGCACCGAATGGCCGAATCATGGAATTGCCAATCATTTCGAACTTCCGTGAAGGACTTTCTGTCTTGGAAATGTTTATCTCAACTCACGGGGCTCGTAAAGGGATGACCGATACAGCCTTGAAGACAGCCGATTCAGGTTACCTTACTCGTCGTTTAGTTGACGTTGCCCAAGATGTCATCATTCGTGAAGAAGATTGTGGCACTGACCGTGGTCTAGAAATCCAAGCAATCCGTGAAGGAAATGAAATCATCGAATCATTAGAAGATCGTTTGATTGGACGTTATACACGTAAAGAAGTACGTCATCCTGAAACAGGCGAATTGATCATTGCAGGAAATCAATTGATTTCCGAAGATGTTGCAAAACAAATCGTGGATGCTGGAGTTGAAACGGTAACGATCCGTTCAGTCTTCACATGTAATACAAAACATGGTGTCTGCAAACATTGTTACGGACGTAACCTTGCCACTGGTTCTGACGTTGAAGTCGGAGAAGCAGTTGGAACGATTGCGGCACAATCAATCGGTGAACCAGGTACACAGTTGACCATGCGTACGTTCCATACAGGTGGGGTTGCCGGAGACGATATTACACAAGGTCTTCCTCGTGTCCAAGAAATCTTTGAAGCACGTAATCCGAAAGGGCAAGCAGTGATCACAGAAGTAACAGGGGATGTCATCGATATCTCAGAAGATCCTGCAACACGTACGAAAGAAGTAACGATCAAAGGGAAAACAGACACTCGTACGTATACTGTTCCTTACACAGCACGTATGAAAGTAGCAGAAGGCGACACCGTGCATCGTGGCGCACCATTGACAGAAGGATCAATCGATCCAAAACAATTGTTGCAAGTTCGTGATGTATTATCCGTTGAAAACTATCTATTACGTGAAGTACAACGTGTTTACCGTATGCAAGGGGTAGAAATCGGAGATAAACATATCGAAGTAATGGTACGTCAAATGCTTCGTAAAGTTCGCGTAATGGACCCAGGTGATACAGATATCTTACCAGGTACATTGTTAGATATTGCAGATTTCAAAGACCAAAACTACAATACATTAGTAGCTGGCGGTGTTCCTGCAACATCTCGTCCTGTCTTGCTTGGTATTACGAAAGCATCATTAGAAACAAACAGCTTCTTGTCTGCTGCATCCTTCCAAGAAACAACTCGTGTCTTGACTGATGCTGCGATCCGAGGCAAAAAAGATCCATTGCTTGGTTTGAAAGAAAATGTTATTATCGGTAAAATCATCCCAGCTGGTACTGGTATGCCACGTTACCGTAACATGGAACCAAAAGAAGTCGGCGTAGCAAGCGAAAATGTCTACAGTATTTCAGACATCGAAGCACAAATGGCTGCAGAAGACGCAATGAACGAACAAAAAAAATAGATTAGATTCTATCTCTATGAAAAACCAGAGCTGAAAGAAAGATCTCAGCTCTGGTTTTTTCGGCTCTTTGTCAAACGATGTTGGTGAAGAGAAATCCTAGAATGATTGGTGAACAGAAAGAACTATTTTTCTTTCTGTTCCTTTTTTTATTTTATGAGTAATGCTTTCCCATGCCGAATCATGATTCGTAATTTAAAGTTGTAAAAGCTTCGAAACCCATAGGCATTTCGTTTTAATACCTTGATATGATTGTTCAAACACTCCAAAGGGCCATTTGAGTAGCCATAACGTAGGGCGTTCTCGATTTGTGGAAGAAACTTTTTAAAGGTTTTCAAAGTTCTATCATAGATTTCAGGAAGGTCTGTTTTTCCCACATTTAAATATTCTTTAAACGTGTCAATTTCACGCTTTTTAACTGCATAAAGTAGATTTTGATAGAGTTGATAACCAGAGCGTAGACTAGGACAGTCTCTAAGAAGGCGACCGACTATTTCGGTTTCTGTTAAATACTCTTTAAAACCGGCTCGCCAAGTGCGTTTGTCATAATCTAGTTTTCCTTCTTCTTTTTGTAAAAGTTTCCAGTAACGTTTTAGCTTCCTACCTAGGCTTTTTTGAGAAGAAGAATGTTTAAGCAACCGATTTGTTTCTTTGATTCGTTGATTGCGAAATGCTCTACCAATATGCTGGACAATATGGAATCGATCAATAATCAGTTTCGCGTTTGGAAATAGCTTTTTCACTAAGGAAACATAAGGTGCATACATATCAATAACGATCCATTGAACCGCCTCTCGAACTTCTGATGAGAAGCGCAAAAAGTAACGTTCTAGATAGGGAAGGCGTCGATTTTCTAAAATATCAAGTAGTTCATGGGTGTCACCATCCATCATAATGAAGCTCATGGCGCTAGACACACTACGAACAGACTTAAATTCATCGAAACATAAAGTTTTTGGTAAGCTTTGTTTCAAGGGATTCAATGGACGATAAAATTTTTTCATGATTCGATAAACGGAAGAGACAGAAATATTTTTTTGGTAGGCAATTTCGGTCATTGAAGTGTTCTTCTTTAAACGAGTGACGACAGACCAACGGACCTTTTGACTAATAAAACAGTGCTTTTCAGCAACCGAAGTATCGGCAACAAAGGTTTTATGACAAGACTTACATTTAAAGCGTTGTTTCTTCAATTCTAAATAAGTTCGGTATTCAGAAACATCATTGAGTAACAACCGAACGGTTGTCGTCCCCCAACGGATAAGCTGAGAGGGGACGACACAGTGGCAATGAACACATTTTTCAGGTGAATAGCGAAGCCTCCCACGATAGATCATGCAAATTTGGCCTTTGTACTTTTCTTTCGTTAAGCAATTTTCCTCAAAATGGATATTTAGGTCTAGAATATTTAGAGTATCTTTGATAAGCTGAGTATAAGACATCTTGAGTCCTCCTTATGAATGGTTATGCCAAATCAATTCTAAAGGATTTCAAGGTGTCTTTTCTACTTTTTTCTCAATAAAAAAGATGCTGGTGAAATTCACCAACATCAAAAAGTATAGAGCCGTTTTTTCTTATGGATAAAGTAACATTATGACCTATTTTTTCAACATATTTCCTGTAGATCGCTGAAGCAAAGCAACAGTGGTTTGTGGATAAATATTTTGAAATAAAAAAGTATACTTATCCACAGAGAGATTAGAATATAAAGTGTGATTGCTTGTGGAAAAATCCTATTGATCTTTATGAGAAGTTATCCACAAAAAATAATAAAATAATTGGAAACCTTCTGATTATACCCTAGGAGGGTAAAGTGAATTAGAAATCAAAAGAAAATTTCCTATGGATGTTTTTACATTGATTTTAATAACAAGTTAAAATAGAAAAGTGAGCATGTTGTATTCCTTTGTTGGAATAGGTGGTACCTGTTTTATCAGCTTTTAATCAAGTAAACGATCAATTCGATTTGGTATGGGAAATATTGGATGTATAATAAATGTTTATTTATAAAATAAGCAAAACGTTATCCTCCTTTTAAAAATCAGGGTATGATGATAAAAAAGGGGGATTTTATATGGTGAAAAAAGCAGTCTTTGCAGGTGGATGTTTTTGGTGCATGGTCAAGCCTTTTGAAGAGCAACCAGGAATCATTTCTGTGACCTCTGGTTATACTGGTGGACATGTGCCTAATCCAACATATGAACAAGTTACGACAGGTCTGACAGGCCACACGGAAGCAGTAGAGATCCAATACGATCCAGATATTATTTCCTATGAACAACTAGTCGACATCTATTGGCAACAAACAGATCCAACAGATGCTTTAGGCCAATTTGCCGATCGAGGGGATTCCTATCGGCCAGTGATTTATTATGGTGATGAAGAGGAACGAGCAATCGCAGAAAAATCAAAACAACAATTACAAGATAGCGGACGATTTACTCAGCCAATCGTCACTAAAATCGAACCTCGGACGACCTTTTATCCTGCAGAAGATTATCATCAAGACTACTATAAGAAAAATAAGCTTCATTACCAGCTCTACCGAGAAGGCTCAGGCCGAGCTAGTTTCTTGCGTAAACATTGGTAAAAGATGTGACTCCTGTACTGTTTTTTGCTTAACTGTTTGATCACTCACTGCCATAATATTGATAAACGGTGTTCAATCAGCTACACTTCGGTAATAAGCCAAAAAAATAAAAAATGTGAAGAGCCATTTCCTATTTTCTTTTCTTATTACTCAGTGCAGAACGCTTCTTTCACAACCTCAATAAACGGTGTTCCAACAGCTGATCTTCAATATTAAGCCAAAAAATTGTAAAATATGGGAAGCTATTTTTCAATTTCCTGTCTTAATATTCAGATCAAAGCGCTGTTGTCA
>NZ_NGMO01000005.1:178932-210971 GCF_002140175.1 Candidatus Enterococcus wittei | reverse complement strand
ATAAACGGTGTTCCAACAGCTGATCTTCAATATTAAGCCAAAAAATTGTAAAATATGGGAAGCTATTTTTCAATTTCCTGTCTTAATATTCAGATCAAAGCGCTGTTGTCAAAGCCTCAATAAACGGTGTTCAACAGTCAATTCTTTCTATATTAAGTCGAAATCTCAAAAATAGGAAAAACTATCTTCAGAGTTTTTTTCTTACTGCGTGAGGCAAAGTGTTGCTGACATAAAGTTTCTTTTTAGCTGAAATGCAAAACGAGCCACAGTGCGGTGCTAAGAAAAGGCACAAAAGGAAGCTTTTCTATTTTTTTTTGAAATAAAATGAATGTACTGAAAAAGAAGATCAATGCAAAAAGACTTGCGATAAATATGACATGTAGGATTTGATCTAGGGCTAATCCACCGCTCCAACTGATCAAAAGTAAAGAGTCACCTGCACCTAGATAGATTTGTCCATAATGAAGAGCCAAGAAACCTATAAGAGATACTACTAAACTACTTTTCCAGTGAAAGTTTCCTGTCATTAACCAAATGATCCACAACAATCCCCACGAAAGGTACAATAAATGAGCATCAATGCTGAAATAAAGGACATCCATTAGTGAGAACATCAAAGAACAAAGCAACCAAAGCAATAAAAACCACTTATTTTGTTTAAAATAAATTTCAACATACATAACTAAGCTACCGCCAGTTAATTCAGCAATTGGATAAATCCAAGAAAGACGAGCGTGACAATGACGACAGCGGAATCGTTGCATCGCGATAGAAATTAAAGGAAGCAATTCATACCAACAAAGCACTTTTTTGCAGTTGACACAATGAGATCTAGGGGAAATAATAGAGTGACCTTGAGGGATTCGTTGTGCAATCAAGCATAGAAAAGATCCTATGCAACAACCAATGATAAAATAAATAAGCATGGATAAAGCCTCCTTTTTATTAAGGTACGCAAAAGGAGAATAAGTAGAGGTGAAAAAGATGTTCGCAATTGGTGTCGATATAGGAACTACGCAAACAAAAGCGGTGGCTTTTAATGAGCAAGCAGAAGAAGTAGCAGTTGCCTACTTCCACTACCCATTGATTCAAGAAACAGAAGGGATGGCAGAACAAGATCAGGAGTTGATCTTACAAGGGGTGTATACGGTCATCAACGAAGTTATTCGTCAACTACCCACAAGACACGTTCGGTTTATCTCCTTTTCGACAGCAATGCATAGCTTGATCTTATTGGATAAAAATAAAGTGCCGTTGACACGGATGCTTACTTGGGCAGATACTCGAGCAGTCCAAGAAGCAGAAATTCTAAAAAATACTACTAAAGGCAAGGCATTTTATGAGCTGACAGGAACGCCGATCCATCCGATGTCTCCGCTGATCAAGATCCAATGGCTGAAACGGACATATCCAGAGTTGATCGAAAAAACAGCCTATTATGTTGGTATTAAAGAATACATTTTTGATCAGTTGTTTGGTGAGTTGGTCTGTGATTACAGTACTGCATCTGGCACTGGTTACTTTGACTATCAGAAATTCCAATGGGCAGAAGAGATTTTACAAGATTTAGGGATTTCCGCTGAACAACTGCCTAAACTAGCGAACTCTACTACTCAGTTCAGACATTTCACGTCAACTGCTAAAGAGAAATGCATCGTTGATGAAGGAACTCCTTTTATATTAGGTGGCGCTGACGGACCATTGTCTAATCTAGGATTAGGTGCTTTTGGAGAAACGACTGCTGCATTAACAGTCGGAACGAGTGGCGCATTGCGCTTCATCTCCCAAAAACCACAACTACACCCTGAGATGGAGACCTTTTGTTACGTACTTGACCAGGAACACTGGGTCATAGGTGGAGCCACAAGTAATGGTGCAGGTATTTTTGATTGGGCGGTCCATACGTTTATGCAAGAGGTGGTTCAAAAAGCTAAGAGTCAAGGTCAAGACCCATATGAAGCGATTTTGGAAGAGATTGCTTTTGTACCGCCTGGAGCAAATGGGTTGCTGTTTCATCCCTATTTATTAGGAGAAAGAGCTCCTGTGTGGGAGGCAGATGCCTTTGGTAGTTTTATCGGATTGCAACGTCGGCATACTGAAAAAGAAATGATGCGAGCTGTATTAGAAGGAATCTGTTTAAACCTCAAGCGTATTCTTGTCGGGATTTGTAAAGAAGATCAAGTGACAGAAATCCGAGCAACAGGCGGATTTGCCCAGTCGCTTTTGTTTCGTCAAATCATGACCGATGTATTGGGACAACCAATCGTTTTTCCTAAAGTCAAAGAAGCTTCTGCTTTAGGAGCAGTGATCTTGGGATGGCAAAGTCTAGGACAAATCATTGAACTGAGTGAGGCCAAGAGGGTGATCCATTTAAAGGTGCAAGTACCTGTAGATGTGAAAGCGAAAAATATTTATGAAAAAATGTACCCCTTATTTGTTTCAACGCAACAACAATTAGGCCATTATTATCAGGAGTTTGCTGATTTACGTCAAGTTCTCTCTATTGAAGAGAAGAACGCTAAAATGTAAAAAGCTCTTTGAGGATTACGACGGTATTACCTTAAAAAGTTTTCCTTAAGTGTTTTAGATTTAGAGGATACATTCGGTTGAAAATCGTTCTCATCTAATAGGTTTTGGTGTACTTTTACCTGAAAGTTTACTATGATTTTAGTATAGTAAATGTGAGGAGGAAGAAGTAAATGAAATTCCAACAAACAAAAGAAGTATTGAACCAATTAGTCGCAGACTTAAGCCAAATGAGTGCAGTAGTACACCAAACACATTGGTATATGAGAGGTCCTGGATTTCTTACATTACACCCAATGATGGATGAATTCATGGAAGATTTAAATGGGCAATTAGATGAAATCTCAGAACGTTTGATTACACTAGATGGCTCACCTTATTCAACATTGCGTGAATTTGCAGAGCATACAAAAATCCCTGATGAAGTAGGCCGTTGGGATCGAACAATTCCAGAACGCTTAGAAACGTTAGTATCTGGTTACCGTTATTTAGCAGACCTTTATCAAAAAGGAATCGAAGTTTCTGGAGAAGAAGGCGATGATCCAACGCAAGATATCTTTATAGAGTTTAAAACTGCTACAGAAAAACGTATTTGGATGATCCAAGCACACTTAGGTAAAGCACCAGAAATCGATGTATAATTAGAGTTAAATAAAAGATTGACCACCACCTACTTGCCTAGCTTGAGCTATACGAGGGAGTGGTGGTCTTTTATCTATTCATTATTGGAAGATATTCTTAAAAAAAAGAAGTGAAGATGTTGAACATCATCAGTGGAAAATTGGCATATACATAGAAATGATTTTACATTTTTAATGGGCATTTGGGTCAGAACGTTTTTCTCAATAGCTCAGGGTTGATTTTTTTCTGCTTGTAATTGTGCCATAGCCACTTCAATTTGTTGTTGCACTTGATCAAAACCGGTACCACCAAGAGAATTCCGTCTTTTCACAGCTGTTTCCGGTCTCAGAGCATCGTAAATATCTTCTTCGATCAGTGGGCTAATCGTTTGATACTCCTGCAAAGGAATATCTTGTAAATAACCTCCTTGTTGCGTACAACGTAAAACGAGTTTTCCAACGATTTCGTGAGCTTGACGGAAAGGAAGTCCTTTAGCAGCCAAATAATCTGCTAATTCCGTCGCATTGGAAAAATCATTTTGTGTAGCTGCGTACATACGAGCTTTGTTGACATTCATCGTTTGTACCATGCCATCTATGATAGATAAGCAAGCCAAGATCGTCTCACTAGTGTCGAACATGCCTTCTTTATCTTCTTGGAAATCTTTATTGTAAGCTAAGGGAAGACCTTTCATCAATGTGAGTAACCCGAATAGATGGCCATATACTCTGCCGGTTTTTCCACGTATCAGTTCTGCCATGTCAGGGTTTTTCTTTTGAGGCATAATAGAACTACCAGTTGAAAAAGTATCGGTCAATTCAATATATTGGAATTCATAGCTACACCAGAGTATGATTTCTTCGCAAAAACGGGACAAGTGCATCATCAAAAATGAAGCATTACTTAAAAATTCAAGGATGAAGTCCCGATCGCTAACAGCGTCAAGGGTATTGGCATAAACATTAGTAAATCCTAACTCAGTTGCTGTAAACTGCCGATCAATCGGAAAGGTTGTCCCTGCTAAGGCGGCACTTCCTAAAGGTGAAAGATCGATCCGCTTCACACTCTCGGAAAAACGCTCATAATCCCGAGTCAACATCTGATAATAAGCCAAGAGATGATGCCCGAATGAAATCGGTTGGGCGTGCTGCAGATGTGTATAGCCTGGCGCTATCGTTGCGACATGTTCAGTTGCTTTGTTGACAAAGGTAGTGCGCAAATGATGAAGCTTATCGATGATTTCTAGGACAGTTTCTTTTAGATACAAATGCATATCCGTCGCTACTTGGTCATTTCTACTGCGAGCAGTATGAAGTTTGCCTGCAACAGAACCAATTTCTTCATGCAGCATTTTTTCAATATTCAAGTGGATATCTTCGTTTGCTACAGAGAAATGGAGTGTTCCATCCTTTAAACGTTGCTGTAATTTTTCCAAACCTGAAATGATCTGCTGTGCTTCTTCTGCTGGTAGAATCTCTGTGTTTGCCAACATTCTTACATGAGCTAAACTACCTAAAATATCTTGTTCCGCTAATTTTTGGTCAAATGAAATTGAAGCACCAAATTCATCAATCCATTGTTCATTTTTTCCTTGAAAACGACCGCCCCATAATTTATCCATTTTGCCCTCCTGTATTCTTCAGTAAATAAGAAAGTTCCTGTTTGAGAGTATACGCTCATTCATCTATTTGTAGAAAGCGATCCTTCTCCTTTAGTATTTACTTGCTTGGATTTGTTGGCTGGCCTGAACTTCGGCATGGACCTTTGAAGGCAGACCCCATAATTTGATGAAGCCAACAGCCGCTTGTTGATCGAATGTGTCAGCAGAAGTGTAAGTCGCTAATTCTTTGTTATAAAGACTGTTAACAGATTTCCTACCTTCAACGATCACATTCCCTTTAAATAATTTCACACGAACCGTTCCATTTACATAGACTTGTGTGGCTTTTAAGAAATCTAATAAAGCATCTGTCAATGAATTGAACCACAAGCCATCATAGATAAGTTGACTTAACTGTTGTTCGATGACAGGTTTAAAGTGAGCTAATTCTCGAACAAACGTGAGATCTTCTAATTCTTTGTGCGCTTGGATCAAGGTAAGGGCTCCTGGACATTCATAGACTTCACGAGACTTGATCCCAACTAAGCGATTCTCCACATGATCGATCCGACCGATGCCATGTTTCCCCGCAAGTTGATTCAACGTTAAAATCAGTTCCGATAAAGGTAAAACCTCCTGATCTAAAGCAATTGGAACTCCATTTTCAAAAGTGATCTCAATAGTATCTGCTTGGTCAGGCGTATATTCTAAGGCAGTCGTCAATTCATATGCCCCAGTAGGCGGTGTTGCCCAAGGGTCTTCCAAGGCACCACATTCACATGCACGTCCCCAAAGATTTTGGTCAATAGAATACGGATTTTCTAAATTTGCAGGAATGGGGATATCATTCGATGCCGCATAAGCAATTTCCTCTTCACGAGACCATTGCCATTGACGAACAGGAGCAATGATCTTCATTTCAGGTGCTAAAGCATTGATAGCAACTTCAAAGCGAACTTGGTCATTTCCTTTACCTGTACAACCATGAGCAATCGTTGTAGCACCAGTGGATCGGGCTAACTCCACTAATTTTTTAGCAATTAAAGGGCGAGAAAGGGCAGAAATCAGTGGGTAAGATTGTTCATAAAAAGTATGTCCTTGTAAAGCTACCAATGCAAATTCATGCGCAAATTCCTCTTTCGCATCAATGGCATAAGAAGCAGTTGCTCCCACTTTCAAGGCTTTTTCTTTTATAAAATCGGTGTCTTTTCCTTCACCAATATCTAAACAACAAGCAATCACTTCATAGTCTTTTGCTAACCATTTGATTGCGACAGAGGTATCTAGCCCTCCGGAATATGCTAAAATCAATTTTTCTTTCATATAATCGCCCCTTTAATTTTTGTTGTTTCAAATGATAACATTATAAAAATAAAAAATCAATCGTTTTTATAAATAAATATACATATATTTCGTAAAAATAAATAATTTATGCGAAATATATGCGAATAACCAATTTTTATACACAATATGTAAGGTGGTAATAAAGCGAATAAGGGAGAAGAAAATAAAAATGAAAGGAAAATTTAATTTTTCTGTATGACAGAAAAACGTTGACATTATTGGGATTTGAAGGTAATATGTTAAATGGTATTGTTTGCCCCACAAAGAGCCCCGGAAACTCGAAGTGTATGTCAAACATCAGAACTTAAATTGGAGGAAACTAACGTGCGTACAACATATATGGCCAAACCAGGCGAAGTAGAACGTAAATGGTATGTAGTAGACGCAACTGATGTTCCATTGGGACGTCTTTCAACAGTTGTTGCATCTGTACTACGTGGAAAAAATAAACCAACTTTCACCCCTCATTTGGACACTGGCGATTTCGTAATCGTCATTAATGCAGATAAAGTGAAATTAACAGGTAAAAAAGCGACTGATAAAATTTATTACCGTCACAGCAACTATCCAGGTGGATTGAAATCAATCTCTGCTGGTGAATTGCGTGCTAAAAATTCTCGTCGTTTGATCGAAACTTCTGTAAAAGGAATGCTTCCTAAAAATACTTTAGGCCGCAAACAATTTACAAAATTGAATGTATACGGTGGAGCTGAACATCCACATGCAGCACAACAACCAGAAGTTTTAGACATCACAAACTTAATCTAATAGGAGGGAATTTCATTGGCACAAGTTCAATATATCGGCACAGGCCGTCGTAAAAATGCAGTTGCTCGTGTACGCTTAGTACCAGGAACTGGTAAAATTATCGTAAACAAAAAAGATGTTGAAGAATATATTCCACATGCTGACTTACGTGAAGTTATCAATCAACCTTTCGCTGTTACTGAAACAAAAGGCGCATATGACGTATTTGTTAACGTAAACGGTGGAGGCTACGCTGGACAATCAGGAGCTATCCGTCACGGAATCGCTCGTGCATTGCTAGAAGTTGATCCTGACTTCCGTTTAGCTCTTAAACGTGCTGGGTTACTTACACGTGACGCACGTATGGTTGAACGTAAAAAACCAGGTCTTAAGAAAGCTCGTAAAGCATCACAATTTTCAAAACGTTAATCAATTCCTTATTGTATCAATGTTTACAAGAGTTTTTTGGTTCGAGTTGGTTCAAATCAGCTTGAACCTTATAAAGCATTTAACAGATTTAAAGCATCGGCATCTTGCTGGTGCTTTTTTTCTGGCATTAATTCCAGATAATAATTTTGGCTCTTTGTCAATAAGGACTGATGAGTTGTGCAAAATCAAATCTGGGTCAGAATGAACCTCATTCTTTCTCAGATTTTTTTGTTATTTCACTTTGATTAATTGATTGATCAAAAAGATTCTAATTTTCATGTTCTCAAATGATTTAAATCCGTAAGATACTCGTTTCATTGTCTTTATATGGGTATTCTTCGCTTCTATTTTTCCATTAGAGTAAGGATAAACCAGCGCATTGGTGATCCCTTCTTCATAGGATAGAAGGTTTTGAAGCTTCGTTCGAAAGCTGTCGTCTAGCGTTTCTGGAAGTTCTTTTAATAAGGAGAAAAACAAGTTGGGATCTTTGGCACGAAAAGCTTCCAACAACTCGTGAAAAACAGTATATGTCTCTTTGAGAGGTGTTGAAAAAGCAAGTAATCGATCAATCATCATGGCTTCGGTAAGAAGTGGGTATTTAGGCGCTCGGAAACTTCGCCATGTTTTGTAGTCATAATGATTAATATTTTCACGATTTTTTAACAGAAAGCGCCAGTTCCTTTTCAGTTTTTCGGCTTCACTATGTTGCCCCCTCTCACGTAGTTCTTTCATTTCTCGGATACGAAAGTCGTTGAATGCCTGATTCATATGTTTGACTATATGAAAACGGTCAATCACAAGTTTTGCATTTGGTAGAACGCTTTTTGTGAGCTGGAAGTAGGCGGCATTCATGTCTGTAACTAGGTATTCTACCGTTTCGGGATTGGCACAGTTTAGAAAATAGTTGGTTAAACGAGGTAATTTGCGTGTGGGTAAAATCTCAATTAGTTTGCCTGTCTCACCATCTGCACAAATAAAGCTCATCTTATCTTCCTTGCAAGTATGAGAACGAAATTCATCGACCATCAATACCCGAGGTAGAGTGCTTTTGGAAGGTTTTGGTAGATAGCATTTCAGCTCTTTCAATGTACGAATAACGGTTGTTAAAGATACCTGACAAATTTTCGCAATAAAAGATAAAGACACTTTTTCAGTTAGAAAAGAAATGATTTTGAATCTGACATGATTGGCAATTGAATGTCTAGGGCGGACAAAATAACTTTGAGCAGTCCAGTTTCTCCGACAATTTTTACAGGTATAACGTTGCTTCTTCAAGCGTAGGACCATTGGCATATGATTGTATGGGTCAAAACGTACCATCGTTTTCTTCTTACCATTTTTAACAACGATCGACTTGCCATTCGCATCTAACACGGAAGAACCACAATTTTTACAGGCACACGGAGCAGGTGAAAGAACCGCATCAACGATTAAGGTCTTTTTCTTGTGCAGGGTCTCGAAAGTAACCTCGGTAATGGTTAAATTTTTGTCTACTAATCTCAGCATTTTTTTGATAGAATCATTCATAGAGCATATCGTCCTCTCAGTTGTTTATTTTGTGGTGATTTAATCATACTAGAGAACGATATGTTTTTTAATATCTAAAATGAAAATGGGACGGAAGAATCATTTCTGATTCATCAGTCCCATAAATTATAGAGCCTAAAAACCTCAGTTGACCATCAAGTAGTCATAAAAGAAATACACTGTACTGAGTAATAAGGCAGAACTTGAGAAAACAGCTCTGCCGACTGTTTATTTTTTATAATAAATAGCTGAATTGTTTTTTAGTTCGGACGGTATCGATTAGATCCACCATTTCTACCCATTGATTTGGAGGTGGTTGGACACCAATGAAGAAGATTTCTGCATTCGGATTGATCTCTCTGCCTTCTTTTAGAGGGAAATCACAAAAAATGATTTCAGGTTCCTGGTCGTAATCAACAACCTCTATTGGTCTTGGGTTGATATTTTCTAAACGTCTGACCAAACTAGCCTTATGGATTCTTCCAAACTTGGTCAAGATAGCTACCTTGACAGGATCGTGATGTTCATCAAACACCCAAATCAGTAATTGAAAAAGCGAAAAACGAAAAGGTCGACTATCAAAAATCCGACGCCATTTTTCATCCTTCAATGGAATCTGTGAGATGATATTGTCTACTAATTTGAAGTAATGATCTCTTATAGGATCCCTAATATAAAAGTATTCTAAATCAGAATAAGGCACAACGTAATCAATACTTCCAAAGCTCAAGAAATAAGTAATTCTAGAAATTATATTGAGTGAAATAAAGTTTTGCTGCTGTGTGGTTAATTGTCGCTTAGTCTGCTGAAAAAGAGTTTCAAGTATGGAATGCTCGATTATCTTGTATTCATCAGTATAGAAGTCACGAAAAGCTGGGAAATCCTGCTGACCTTGATACATATAGGTCGGTACGATCGCAAATGCATAGTAGAGAAAAACTACTTCATCATCACTTAAACGTTTTTGAAAGAAGCGAGTTGAGATTTCTTTACTTTGTATCTGCTGTTGGAACGTCTTAAATGTAATTAAAGGATTTTTGATTTCTTTAATCACATCAGGCAAGTTAGAGATATGATGGCCATTTTTAAGTCTTTGCTGTGTGATTTTCATAAATAGATACAATTTTCGTGTATCTTCTCGGGAGTACATCGGCAGATATTCATTTAGCATGGTGGTCAAGGCTTGAAAGCTTTCAGGATATTCAGGAATAATCGGGTCTTCCTCATCATGCAAGTGCCAAAAAAGTTCGAAGAAAAATTGACGTACACGATATTCGTCACCATTTATTTTCTTTTTAAATAATAGATATTCGAGAGAATGATTTTTTAATAATGTTCGAACTGGCTTAAGCTTAGGTAGAACACTTTGCGGATGCAAGTGGACAGAGGCAGAAAAATGATCTAAGTTTTGAAATTCTTCTTTATAAATAGATAGGAGGAATTTGTAACCCACAGTCTTTTTAAAAAGAAGAATGTATACCTTAAGTAAAAGGAATTCATTTGTAAAATGGATCGATAGCCCATGTTTATCATAATGAAATTGAAATGTCGGATATTCTGCATTGATTTCCTCGACACTATGGGCAATCGTTTTATAACGATATTCCGAAATCCCTAGTACTTCTTGGATATTTTTTTTGGGATAATACTCTTTTTTGTTCATATAACAATATTGGAAAAATTGCATGATTTCATTTTCTTTGTAGTTGAGAAAGTAGTTGTTCATTTCAACACCCCCTATAGAGTATATCTTTACCTACATTATATAGAGTTATGACAAGAAAACCTACTATTTGATTGTTTTTTATTGTTTTACTGTGGAATTATTATTTATTGTTTTTTATTTGTGATCCGTTATCCAGAGACAATTTGGAGCAATACTCTATTAATATTTTTCATTTTTTTTTTAAATAAAATATAAAGGATAGCTCAATTTTTTTGTTAATATATAGCAAGTTGAAACTATTCTAATAAACGAAGGTTTATTCGTAGTAAGAAATGGAATCAGATTCCTCTATTTTTAGAAAATAAGTTTATTTTTTTTACATCAACGTATGTGAAATTAAGATGAAAAAAAGTGTTATCAGGTGTATCTTATGTAGGTGAATCCGAATTTTTGATCAGTCACTGTAGTACTGAATAAACGCTACTCAATAAATAGAAGTAGTAGTTTTGCTATCCCAAAAGAAAGAAGAGAACGTTATGAAAAGAAAGAAAAAACTTTTATCTAAAGTAATTGCAGGAATATCAATTATTTCTATGCTTCCATTTACTCTTTTAAACCATGCTTTTGAGTCTAAAGTGGAAGCTGCTACTACTGTTTCTGGAACATTGGTGCCTGGGCAAAATTCAGATACAGGCAATCATACACTTGATAATACATTCCAACAAAATCCAAATAATTGGACGATACTGGCAGGAAGCAGTAACTGGTGGAAGTGGGATCCTTCAGGAAACAACTATTTATGGTTAGCTAATCTAGTTAAAAGCTCTTGGGTGTATCAATCAGTAGCAGCAACTCTTGATTTTTCAAAACCCTTAACCATTAAAACCCCTTATTGGTACGATAAGGCAGATGTTTGGAAGATGGGAGATGCCGCTGGGTTTTTCCTGACACCGGCTAATAATGCAACAATTACGCAAAATGCACCAAATGCAACAGGCCAAAATCTGGGGATTTCTGGTTTAAAAGATAGTTTTTTTGTCGGGCGAGATATTTGGTACAATGGTGGCTTTGATGGTCCCACTGGTACAAATAAAGGCCAAGACATCATTGAAATTCGTAAAACAAATGAAACAGGTGTAATCGAACAATCCACTTCTTCCACAGTTCCTTGGGTCCAAGCTTCTGCACCATTACAGTTCCAAGGATCTTTGTCTAAACGTTATAGTTCGGAAGTGCAGACAATGACGTGGTCAAATATTGTGGATAATAAGAATGGCACATACACAGGAACCTTGTCACTCACTTCCACTCCCGATAGTGGCTATAATAACAATGGAGCTTATGGTCCAAAGACGATTTCAAGAACAATTACGATCAAAAAGAACATTTCTTTTGGAAGTTTGGCTATTACTGGGAACAATACTGGTGTGATCCAAGCAGGTAATGCGAATGATAGAGCCTCCTTTACAGGTTCACGTGGGACTGCAACATTCCCTGTGAACTTTATCGATAAAACAACGAACCAGCCAATTAAAAATGTAGCTGCTTCTACGATTACAGCTAATACAGGAGATGTCATAGGAGTCACAAATGGAACAGCAAATCCATCTGATAATTATACTTATAGTGCACCAACTATTAATGGGTATACTTATTCGAGTGGTGGCTCGATTACGGTTGCCAATTATGATGAATATAATGAAGCCAACCCTAATGCCATCAATGTTTACTACACTCCCGTGACAGAAACAGCAGATTTTAAGACTTATTACACGACAGGTACACCAGGTACAGGTGTTGTGACCGACAATATCACTGGGTTAACAGGTGGTAGCCCGACTTCAACTACAACTGTCACACAAGGTTTTGCTCCAACTCTTCCTACGCCAAATCCTGCTACAATTACAGGTAACTATGGAAGTACTATTACAACAGTACCAACATTCAGTGTACCAGCAGGTTATAAAGTCGACCATGTGGTAGGACCAGATGGAAAGAGTGGGAAAACGTATGCTGATTTATCTACTGCGATTACGGGAAATCCGACCTTTGATGATGCAGCTAATAACTCTTGGGCAAATCATTTTAGTGTCTATCTAACAGCTGACAAAGCAACTGCTAACTTTACCTATAAATATGTTGATGGTACTAGGCCTAACGCTCCTGGGTTACCTACGATCCCTGCTGAAACAGGGGTCACAGGTGGTATAATCAAAGACCCAAGTAGCAGCTTACCAGCACTCCCTTCAGGGGCAAGCGTGAAAGATGTCACTGGTCCAGATGGGAAAACGTATGCTAGCTTATCGGCTGCTTTAGCTGCAGGAAAGAACAAATATTATCTAGCAGGCAGCACTGCTTTTACAATCAATGTAGTAGCACCGCCAGCTTTACCAACATTGGATAAGGTTCCAACGGTTGAATTTGGGACACAAAGCTTGCAATCAGGTAATGGATCTTATGACAGTGTCTCTAGCACCGCCTTACAAATCACGGATGAGTCTTTCACTAATAAAGGATGGAGCGTAACAGCTAAATTGTCGCAACAATTTACCGCAGACCCTATGGCGAATCCAACAACTGCACCTATTGGAACCTTTCTTTCAGGTGCAAGTCTCAGCTTTTCTTCCGCAAGTCTCAACACAGCCACAGGAAATACTGCTATAGCGCCTAAAGCTTTTGATTTTACACTTCAAGAAGATGGAGCAGCTGTTCCTGTGATGAATGCAACAACAGGTACCGGTCAAGGAACGTGGGAATTGAATTATTCCAAAGTGAAATTACATGCTAATGGGAGTACAATTGCTGCTGGGAAGTCATATAAGGCGACAATTAATTGGTCTTTAAATGATGTGCCTGGAAATTAAAAAAAGAGGACACTTGAAGAAACATCTTCAGGTGTTCTCTTTTCCTTTACTCCAAAAAAATGTTTTTTGCCAAATCAGACTGATTTAGCTATCTATGCACATCAAAGTTAGCCATTGATAAGGATATAACAGTTTTCCAATTCACTATCATTTCTAGAAAGTTTTATCCGTTCTAGAAATGATAGTAGCAAGAGTAACGAAGGGGGTGGGACAGAAGTGGTTAACTCCGAGAAATAAGAAGTAATTCACGAAAATTGCTTTTCAAATTTTAGTGAATTTCAGCTTATTATCGAAGGAGTTGCTTCTGATTCCACCGTTTATACGTATTTAGAGTGTGAAACAAGAGTAAATAATACTTTTATCCCACGCTCCTCAATTTTTAATTTCTTCCTTTGTATCTGAGTTAATATTTTATCCCATAGTCACAAACAAGATAAAAACGTGTTAGTTAAAAGATAGTAAAGGCAATATACCTGTTCTAAATAAAATTGTAATGATTACTAAGACCAGATGGATGAAGTGACATAACTCTCTAGCTATTTTTGATAGACAAAAAGATTGTAGGATACTCATTTGGATATGGATGATTCCTACAGTTTTTTTATGAACATCGCTATCGCTTTTTCTTTAAAATGAATGTAGTTTTAATTGGTCGATTTCCAAAAAATGTTGGAGATTTAAAACTAATCCACCTAACAGGGTTGCTTTTTCATTTAAAGAACTGTTGCGGATAACTAAATCTTTTGAAAAATGATCGGGTAATTTAGTTTTTAATTTTTCAATCATTTCTGGGATTTCACGATAAAGGGAGCTATTCAGAACGATCATTGCCGGATCATAGTGAGCAATCAAGTTATTGATACCAATGCTTAAATAGTTGATATTTTCTTCCACGACTTGGATTGCATCACTATCTTTGTTTTGATAGTATTCTCGAAGAATAATCGCATTGACATAAGACATCGCTTTTTTTTGTGCGAATTGTTCATAACAGACTTTATTAGCGGCGTACATTTCTAGACAACCGTGATTGCCACATCGGCATTCTTTACCATCAATCACGATGATTTGATGACCAATTTCCCCGGCAAATCCATGATCTCCTATTTCTAAAATTCCATTTTTGACGATCCCTGCTCCAATCCCACTGTGCATATTGATACTGACTAAATTTTTTGAATTAGCCGTAAAAGTATACTCTCCTAGAGCCGAAAGATTTGCTTCATTTTCCAAGTAAACTGGATAGTCCCTAAGCGATTCAGTGATTTTACGAAATGGAAGATGATCAAAATTATAATGAGGAGCAAAAATGGGTTCACCCTGGTAAACAGGACCATGAACCGCAATAGCCACACCAATGATCCCATATTCTGTTTGGGGCATGGTTTGTTCGAAGGTAGAAAACATTTCTGAGAGATAAGCAGTGATTGTTTCTTCATCTACAATAATGGGCTTCTTTTGGATCAACTGGATTTCTTCACCATCAAGAAAACTAAGCAAACTATAGATATAATTATACCCAATATCAATCGAAATCGAGAGTCCTGCTTTACCATTGAATTGTAAAATTATAGGCTTACGGCCACCTAAGTTACTAGATTCACCGATACCAGTCTCAATGACTAAATGATCCATCATCAGTTTTCTAACAATAGAAGTAATCGTTGCTTTGGTAAGACCTGTCAATGTTGACAGCTCTGCCCGTGAGAGAGCTGGATTATTTATGATGTGTTCCAAACATAAAGATTCATTCAAGCTACGTCGAGTGTAGGTTGTTTTTTTCATAGTGAAGCACTTCCTATTCATTATGTAATGGCAATACTTTCTAAAGTATACTTGTAAATGTATTCATTTTCTAGTTATTTATGGCGAGTGCTCACGTTGGTATAATTAATAAATAAACGCATACTGCTTCCTTTTATTCCATGAGGATGGAATAAAAAGGACTTGACGAAAAAAATGAAAGCGTATACTATAATAGCCGTAAGTTAGTTTGTTAAATTGATTAACTAACCAAAAAATTAATTTAGGAGGAATGACAATGAGCTATTTTCCAAATATTGAAAAAATCAAGTATGAAGGTGTACATACAACCAATCCTTTTGCCTTTCGTCACTATAATCCAGAAGAGGTAGTTGCTGGAAAAACGATGAAGGAACATTTGCGATTTGCTGTAGCTTATTGGCATACGATGACACAAGACGGAAGTGATCCGTTTGGGTCGCCAATCAATCAGAGGACTTGGTTTGGGGAAACAGAGATAGAAACAGCAAGAAACCGTACCGTTGCTTTTTTTGAAATACTAGAAAAACTAGGTGTGGAGTACTTCTGTTTTCATGATGTGGATATTGCACCGGAAGGAGAGAATTTAGAAGAATTCTATCGGAATTTGGATGAAATGACAGATTTGATCAAAGAACAAATGGATCGTACAGGCATTAAATTGCTATGGAATACAGCTAATATGTTTAGTCATCCTCGATACGTGAATGGTGCAGCTTCGTCCAATCATGCAGATGTTTTTGCCTATGCAGCTGCTCAAGTCAAAAAAGGCCTAGATATTTCAAAAAAATTAAATGGGAAAAACTATGTGTTTTGGGGAGGTCGTGAAGGGTATGAAACATTACTGAATACCGATATGGCGTTTGAACAAGAAAATATTGCTCGTCTATTCAAAATGGCTATCGAGTATGCGAAAAAAATCGATCATCAGCCCCAATTCTTAATCGAACCCAAACCGATGGAACCAAGCAAGCATCAATATGACTTTGATGCAGCGACCGCTTTACAATTCATCCAAAAATATGGTTTACAAAATGAGTTTAAACTGAATCTAGAAGCTAATCACGCAACGTTGGCTGGACATACTTTTGAACACGAGATCGAAGTGGCCCGTATCAATCAGGCATTAGGTTCATTAGATGCGAATCAAGGGGATGTATTACTTGGTTGGGATACAGATGAATTCCCAACAAATCTCTATGACACGATCCTTGCGATGTACGGTGTATTGGAAAATGGTGGGATCGCACCAGGTGGAATCAATTTTGATTCAAAAGTACGTCGCTCGAGTTTTGCTATGGAAGACTTGTTTTTGGCTCATATTGCTGGGATGGATACATTTGCGAGAGGACTGAAGGCAGCCGCAAAACTCAAAAAGAATCGTTTCTTCGATGAATTGAAAGAAAAACGTTACGCTACATTCAAGAGTGGTATTGGTGAATCAATTGTGAATAATCAGGAAGATTTGGAGAGTTTGACTGAATATGCGCTGAATTTAAAGGATATCACACTAGAATCAAGCCATATCGAATATGTTAAATCTTGTTTAAATGACTATTTAATTTAAAGAGTATGGGTTCTCTAAAAATAGCATTCTTATTTGGAAACAGATTGTAGAGATTTTTTACTTAGCGCTTGCGATAGAGAACCCACTAAAAAAATTAGAATGGAGCTTAACATGAAAATAAAAAATCCGGTTTTAAAAGGGTTTCATGCAGATCCATCCATTATTCGGGTGGAAGATACATATTATATTGCGAATTCAACGTTTGAATGGTTTCCTGGTGTTCTGATCTATGAATCAAAAGATTTAATCCATTGGCAGTTAGTATCTCGCCCACTTGCTACGGTTGCGATGTTAGACATGAAAGGTAACGTGGATTCTGGCGGTATTTGGGCACCGGATCTATCCTATGCTGATGGGAAGTTTTGGTTAGTTTACACAGATGTCAAAGTGGTAGAGGGAGCGTTTAAAGACTGTACCAATTACTTAACAACCGCAGATAAGATCGAAGGCCCCTGGAGTCTTCCAGTTTGCTTGAACGGTGTTGGATTCGATGCTTCCCTTTTCCATGATGAAGATGGCAGGAAGTATCTCGTCCAGATGGAGTGGGATCACCGAGAATACTATCATCCGTTTCACGGAATAAAATGTACAGAATTCTCAGTAGACAAGCAGCGACTACTGCCTGAAACTGGAAAAATCATTTGGCAAGGTACAGAGGTGAAGCTTACCGAAGGACCACATTTGTATAAGCAATTTGGCTACTATTATTTATTTTGTGCAGAAGGGGGAACAACCTATACACATCAAGAAGCGGTGGCACGTTCAAAAACTATAACTGGCCCTTATGAAAGACAACCTTCTATATTTTTAACTGCCTTTGATGCACCAAAGAATCCTTTACAAAAATGTGGTCACGGTGCTTTGGTAGATACCTCAGAAGGAGACTGGTACTTCGCTCACTTGGCTGCAAGACCATGGCATCATGAGAACGAATCTATTCGCGATCCTCGTGGTTGGTGCACATTGGGTAGAGAAACAGCCATCCAAAAAGTCAACTGGTCAAAAGACCTTTGGCCAGAGATCGTAGGCGGTAAACAAGGAAGTGTAGAGGTAGAAGCACCGAAAGGAAAAGAGTTTCCCTATACTTCAAATGAGACGATCATTCATTTTGATCAACCTACTTTGGACACCTGCTTTCAAACATTACGTGTACCATTTACAGATCATATGGGAAAAATTGAAAATGGACAGCTTATTTTACGTGGTTTAGGCAGTCTCACAAATACGCATGAAAATTCCCTCATTGCTAGACGTTGGCAAGACTTTGAATTTGAAGCAGAAACAAGTCTAAGCTATTGGCCAATGACCTTCCAACAAATGGCTGGGTTGGTGAATTATTATAATTCACAACACTGGTCAATGATCCAAGTAACGTGGAATGAAGAAAATGGGCGTGTGATTGAAGTCACCGAAAATAATCGTGAGGTATTCAAGAGCTATCTAAAAGAACAAGCAATTGTTATACCAAGAAATGTACAGACGGTTTACTTCAAAACAATTGTACGTAAAACAACGTATAGCTATGCCTATTCTTTTGATGGCAAGGAATGGACCGAGTTGCCTATTTGCTTGGATGCCAAAGTTCTATCGGATGATTACGTGAATCAAAGTTATGGTGGTTTCTTTACTGGTGCTTTTGTGGGAATGGTAAATATGGATTGTTCTGGTTATGACTTGCCAGCAACTTTTGATTACTTCCGTTATCAAGGTAAAGAATCGTGACAGTAGGCCAACTAAGCGACGGAATCATTTCGAAACAAGGGGGGATTCCATGGGAAAAGAGCGTTTATTTTTAATGACGGACATTGAAAAAAGTTTTGGCTCGGTTCAAGTGTTAAAAAAGGTAAAACTAGAAGTGTATAAAGGTGAGATTCATGCATTTATGGGAGAAAATGGTGCTGGAAAATCGACATTGATGAATATTTTAGCGGGACTGATTGATAAAGATGCGGGAGAGATCCTGTTTGATGGACAAAAAATCTCTAAAATGACACCAGATATAGCAACGGCATTAGGGATTGCTTTTGTCCATCAAGAATTAAATTTAGCAGAGGATCTTTCAGTTGCAGAAAATATTTTTCTTGGTCGCTTGCCTTATAAAAATAAGCATTTAGGCATCATCGACTTTAAGAGATTATATGAAGAAACACAACAATGGCTAAATTTAGTAGGAGCAACCATGCTTCCTACAACTTTGGTTGCTTCACTTTCGACTGCTAACAAGCAACTAGTTGAGATTGCTAAAGCCCTTAGTTTGAACGCAAAAGTGATCATTTTTGATGAACCAACTACAGCTTTGTCAGAAAAAGATGTAGAAGTACTATTCATTATTATTCGCCGTCTAAAGGAAAAAGGAGTTTCAAGTATCTATATTTCTCACCGAATGAAAGAGATTTTTGAATTAGGTGAACGGATCACGATCATGCGGGATGGGGAATATATCATGACAGATGAAGTAAAACGATTGACTGAAAATCAAATCATTACAAAGTTAGTCGGACGTGAACTGAAAGATCTTTATCCAAAACAAGAAACAAATAGGAAAGAGGTCTATTTGCAGGTGAAGCATCTTTCAGATCGTGTTGGACGAGTGAAAGATGTCAGTTTTCAAGCAAGACAAGGAGAAGTGGTTGGGTTTGCTGGTTTAGTGGGGAGTGGTAGAACAGAAACGATGCGCTTGATTTTTGGAGCAGATTCAGCAAAAAGTGGTGAAATCAAGCTAGGCAATCAAAAAGTAATCATCAAACAGCCGGTAGATGCCATTCGACATGGGATTTGTCTATTGACCGAAGATCGAAAACACCAAGGGTTATTTCTTGGCATGTCGATCAAGGATAATATCACGATAACCAATCTAAACAGTTTTTTACTGAGACATAGCGCACTAAGTAATGCTGCTCATCATTTTGTTCAACAAGTGAATATCAAAATAAGTAATATCGAGGATCCTGTCGCTAGTCTTTCTGGTGGCAACCAACAAAAAGTCGTATTATCGAAATGGCTCAATACGTCCAATCAAGTGTATATTTTCGATGAGCCGACAAAAGGCATCGATGTAGGCGCAAAATCAGAGATTTATACCATCATCAATCAGCTAGCTTTACAAGGGAAAACAATTCTGATTGTTTCTTCTGAAATCCCCGAACTACTAGGGATCTGTGATCGAATTCATGTGTTTCGAGAAGGTGAGATTACTGGTGAGATCATAGTGGATGAGTATCCAGAGAAAGAAGAGGCACAAGAACTGATTATGGCATACGCCACACTTAAAAAGCCACGTACCCCGTAGCATGTTATGTTCATGTATAAACAAAGGAGAAAAATATGGAAAAACGAAACAAGCTATCAATCACTTCTCTTTTTATGAATTACTCGGTTTACTTAGTATTACTTGCGTTGATCCTTTACTTTTCTATCGCTAACACCGATTTTTTAAGCACCTACAATATGGAAAACTTCTTTCAGCAGATTCCACCTGTCGGAATTTTGACTGTGGCTTATGCTATGATTTTGATTTGTGGCTATGTGGATTTATCGATCGGTTATGTAGGTATGGCATCAGGGATGATTGGATTATATGCTGCAAATCAAGGAATACCTGCACCAGCTGTCATTTTTATTGGATTGTTGACTGGGGCTATGCTGGGGATGATCAATGCCTTATTGATCAAACGATTCGATTTGCCTTCGTTCATTTTAACTTTAGGAACTAGTTATGTAATCAAGGGAATGTTGGGTTTTTTTACAGACGAACAATTTATTGGCTCAGAACAGGAATGGTTCAATCGACTGGCGAAAACACCACTTGGAACAGAAATGATCAAGAGCAATACCTTGATTTTTTTGCTCATCCTCATCATTTTTGCATTTCTTATGAAACATACACGATTAGGACGATATACATATGCCGTAGGTTCCAATCAAGAAGCTGCACGATTATCAGGCATTAATACAGAAGTACATATTCTTAAGATTTTTATGATTGAAGGCATGTTAGCAGCAATTGCCGGATTGTTAATTGTTTCCAATTTAAATGGCGGTGCTTCAAAAGATGCGAATGGATTAGACTTGTTTGCAATGGCTGCGGCTATTATGGGTGGGACCTCATTTAGCGGAGGGATAGGCACGATCGGTGGCGCTGTAGCAGGGATTTTGACACTTCAAGTATTTAAAAATGGTTTGACTCTGATGGGTGTGAACTCTTTCTTACAAGATACAGTCACAGGTCTGGTGATCATTTTAGCAATTATCATCGATTATTTAAAACGAAGAGCTGCACGACGGGATTAATAGAACAAGCAAACGTAACGAATGAAATGAGAGGAGAAATGACAGATGTACAAAAAAGGGAAAGCATTCATTGTTGGATTGCTTGTAATGCTATTGCTAGTTAGTGCTAGTTGTAGTAGCAAAGAAGATTCAGCAGATGTCGAAAATGAAAAAACATTGTACTTTATTCCCATTGTGGATACCGGTGCGTATTGGAATCCGATGAAAAAAGGAGCAGAAGATGCAGCGAAGGAACTGGGGTATACTTTGATAACCAAGACATCCCCATCTGCGGAGCCAAGTAAAAAAGAAAAACATATCGGTTTCATCAAAGAAGCCACAGCGAAAAATGTCGCTGGGATTGCCATTGCTCCAATTGAGAAAAAAGCATTTGTAGACTCAATCAAAGCGGCCATTGCTAAGGATATCCCAGTCATCACTTTTGATGCAGATTTGGAAAATCCCAGTGACCGTACCGCCTATGTAGGCACAGATAATATATCGGCTGGAAAAGAACTAGGCAAGCAAGCGGCAGAAGAATTGAAAGAAAAAGGAATCACAGAAGGTTCGATTGCTATCGTTTGTGTGGATGTCGCTCAGCCAACAATGAACGATCGCGAAAAAGGAATTAAAGAAGGTTTTGCGGAAGTATACGGAAAATCTGCTGAAAAATTTAAGTTTTTAGCAACCATTCAAGATAATGATCAGCCTTCAGAATCTAAAAAGCAGTTGGAAGGTTATATTTCTGCAAATAAAGATTTGGTCACAGTTTTCTCTCTAGGTTCAGAAGGACCAGATGTGGGTGTAATGAGTGCGTTGGAATCCCAAGGGAAAGCAGGACAGATCCTCCATTATGGTTTTGATTATACAGACACCTGGTTAAAAGGTGTTGAAGACGAGCGTATTACAGCAATTGTAGATCAAGATGCGTATCAAATCGGTTATCAAGTGATTGAAAACTTAGTGAAGTCGATTAAAGGTGAAACAATTGATAAAACCATCCCAATCGATGTGAAATATGTACTTGCCAAAGATCTAGAAACTTATGGGGAAGAAAAGAGCAAAATAAAAACGGACTCTGTCGAAGATTCCTCAACAGAAAGTACAGAATAATCACCATAATAATACCTATGTGAATGAAAAAGAAACAGTAGTTGATCAAATGAGTTCTTACGCTCAACTAACTGTTTCTTTCTGTTGGGAACCAATGTTGTGAAAGAATTTTTTGGTTCTCAGTAGTAAGTCCAAAAAAATAGAAAATGGTTCATCACCTATTTTATTTTTAGAGCTTACTCTAAAAAGAGTTGACCTTTAGATACTATTTATCAAGATTATCAGGATAACACTTTGATAAAAGCAAAAAATCTCAGACAATCTTTTTACATTTTGACTAAATACAGAAAATCAGTTGAAAGTACACGGTTTAGCGAGGATATGAAAGAATCATGGTACACGGGATTATCAGACAGAAAACTAGACAATGTTTTTCGTTTTTAGTTTTTTGTCTTATGGTCCGAGTGTAGTTATTTGCTCCTACTTAGCAAGGCTGCAACAGTCATTTTTTGGATCAGAGTAGTGCGTTAGAAAATCAAAAAATAGGCTGTTTTATTTTATGATTATAGTTAGTTGATTGGAACGGTATATTTAATTTAAAAGCTTAGGAAACTTTTGATAATTTGTAAAAATTATTTCTCATGAAAGGATGGATAGAAAATGTATGTAGTAGGAATAGATTTAGGGACGAGTGGGTTGAAAGGGTTAGTCTTTGATGAAGAAGGGCAACAAATCAAAGAGGCAACGTCTTCTTATCCTATGAATATCCCTCAGGCGGGGTACAGTGAGCAAAAACCACAGGACTGGATCCATGCAGCAGATCAAGTATTAAAAGAACTAGTGGAGCAAGTACCCGACTTAAAAGAGAATTTGGAGGGAATTAGTTTTTCTGGCCAGATGCATAGCTTGGTTTTGTTAGATGAAGAAGGGGATGTACTCCGACCTGCTATTTTATGGAATGATGTACGCACGACAAAGCAATGTCAGCAATTGACTGAAATGTTAGGTGAAACGTTGTTACAACATACGAAAAATTGTGCGTTAGAAGGATTTACACTTCCCAAAATACGCTGGGTCCAAGAGTTTGAACCCGATGTCTGGTCAAAAGTTAAACAAATCCTATTACCAAAAGACTATTTGCGTTATTGGTTAACAGGTAACTACAATATGGATTTTTCCGATGCAGCAGGTACGTTGTTATTAGATCAGGAAAAACTGAAATGGGATCAGGAGATACTGGCAAAGTGTGAAATCCCTATGTCAATTCTCCCACCACTTGTGGATTCAACAGAAGTGGTTGGTACATTAAAGCACGAGTTAAAAGAAAAATACAGCTTCACCCAAGATGTTAAGATTGTGGCTGGAGGTGCAGATAATGCCTGTGGAGCTGTAGGTACAGGGATATTAGAAGAAGGGCGTGGGTTATGCTCCATTGGTACAAGCGGAGTCTTTCTTAGATATGAAGAGAGTGTGTTTAAAGACTATCAAGGAAAACTCCACCTCTTTCAGCATGCACTAGCTGGATCAGCATATTCAATGGGGGTGACTTTAGCTGCTGGAGCAAGTCTAAATTGGTTTAAAGAACGATTTGCACCAAATCACTCCTTTAAAGAATTACTAGCTGAGATAGGAACAGTTGCAGCTGGAAGTGAGGGCTTGCTATTTACACCGTATCTTGTTGGTGAACGTACACCTTATAGTGATAGTAAGATCCGAGGAAGTTTTATCGGTATAGATGCTCAACATGAATTGAAGCACTTTACGCGAAGTGTGATAGAAGGGATTACGTTTTCTTTAAAGGAATCACAAGAAATGATGGAACAGATAACACATCAAAAAATAGACCAAATCGTTTCTGTAGGTGGCGGTGCGAAAAATCAGGAATGGTTACAAATACAAGCAGATATATTCAATGCGTCTATCATAACCTTAACGACAGAACAAGGACCAGGACTAGGAGCTGCGATGCTTGCTGCAGTCGGGTGTGGCTGGTTTCCTGATCTACACACTTGTTCATCTAAATTTGTTGCGTATAAACCAGCTATTTATCCCGATCCGCAACGAGTTGAGATTTACCAAAAAATATATGCACGTTACCGTAAAGTCTATAAAAGTACGAAAGAGATTTGTCATATTTATGCGGATGAAAAATAATTTAGTTAGCATTTAGCATCGATTTAGCGATCGTAAAAGGTGAAGTTTAAAATGTAAGGTTGTTAGAGGAGGGGCATGAGGATCGACTAGAGCGATTTGAGTGACTTGCAATCTTTTTTGTGAAGATGGAACAGGTGAATCATTGATTTTTAATAAAAGGATAGACAAATGTTTGAATGAGACAAGAACACTAAAGAAAGAAGAATATTAATCAAAAAGCTGTTTGAAATAATGTTATTTATTTTTCTAATCAGTGCTATACTTAGAGCATTCAATAGATTGGAGAAAGACTATGGGTCAAAAAGAGTTTATCATCCTTATCATTATCGGAGTCATTTGCTTATTGGTGGTCTTAGAAGTGTCTACTCGAAGAAAATTAAAAGCGGATGTCCACTCGAAATGGGGGAAAGTTCCTTATCAAGTCCGTTTTGATAAAGAAGAAAGTTTGAAGGAAGCCTGGTTAACAGAAAAAAAGTTTCATACGTGGGATAGTGAAGTGGATGATTTGACTTGGTATGATCTGGATATGTTTGAAGTATTTGAAGGGATTAACCATACTTATTCAAGTGTAGGATCAGAGGCGTTATATCAGCGACTGAGAAATTTTGATTTTGGTCAGGATCAACGGCTTGAAACCTTGATTACATTTTATGAAGAAAATCCGATGGTTAGAGAGAAAATCCAATATCAGTTTGCTCGTTTAGGGAAAAAAGACCGGAATTTTGCGAAACAATATCTAGTTGATGGGAAGAGCAAACAAATTGGGCACGTGTGGTTATACACCTTTTTAGGAATCCTTCCCATTATAGGGTTAGCTGTATTCTTGTTTGGGCAAATAGTTGGTATTTATCTCGCTATTGCAAGTTTACTATTCAATACGATTTACTATCAAATAAAAAAGCAAACATTAGAGACCGAACTTAATAGTATGAATTATCTTGTCGCAACGATTTCGACAGCCAAGAAATTAGCGAATATCTCGACCCCTTTACAAGCAGAGTTACAACAAAATATAAAGCTATTGAAAGACATTCCTAAAGTAGGTTTTTCTTTTCGAGCTAAGAGTGGAACAGAAGCAGAACTACTTTTCGATTATGTCAATATGATGTTCATGCTTCCGTTTATTTCGTATCATTTTGTGATCACCAAAGTAGAAAAGCATACAACAGAAGCAATAAAGTTGTGGGAATTATTGGGAGAATTAGAAGTAGCGGCAGCAGTATTGAATTATCGTACCTACATGCCTTTTACGTGTCAGCCTGTCTTTAAAAGTGGTGGAGTGGTGGCATCAGCCACTTATCATCCTTTGTTAGACAAAGCAGTCGTTAATCCGATCGATTGGCAAATGAATACTTTGGTCACTGGTTCAAATGCCTCAGGGAAATCTACTTATGTCAAAAGTATTGCCCTGAACTGTATCTTGGCACAGAACATCCAAACGGCATTAGCGGAGTCTTTTACATTACAGCCAGGACACGTACTAACCTCAATGGCGATCGAAGATGATTTGTTTGAAGGAGACAGCTATTTTGTTTCAGAAATCAAGTCAATTAAACGACTATTAAATCAAGTAGAAAAGAATGAGCGTTGTTATTGTTTTATTGATGAGATTTTGAAGGGAACGAATACCATTGAACGAATTGCTTCATCTGCATCGGTGGTTAAATGGCTGTCAATGTATCCTTCACTAGCGTTTGTAGCCACTCACGATATCGAGCTGACTGAAATCTTAAAAAATGAGTGTAAGAATGTCCATTTTGAAGAACAAGTAACTGCAGAAAATGGGATTAGTTTTGACTTCAAATTAAAGTCAGGACCGGCAAGAACAAGAAACGCCATTGCGTTATTAAAAGTACTTGATTATCCGGAAAAGATTGTAAAAGGTGCTAGAGCAGAAGCAGAATTCTTTGATCAAAACCGTCAGTGGCGAACGTTTGACTAAAACAGGAGAAAAAGAGAAAGATCGTTGCACCCTCTTAAAACAGCAATAAAAAATATTATTATATTATTGCTGTATATTTTTTGCGGTTCATTAGCAATAGAATAAACATTACTCAGTAAAAGCCTCCAATCAATGAAAAGTAAGAATTCATTTAGACTGAGACTATTTTGTAGAAAAACTGTAGGAAATTTCAGAAGAGTTCCTGGATTTCTCACAGTTTTTTTGTGTTTTGATAAAAAAAAATGGCATTTTTAGGAACAGAGGTATATTTTATTTAAGGTAACTTAAATAAAATGATGATCATTTCAAATAAGTTTCTTGCAATCAATTCAGTTGTTTTCCTAACTGTTTCATTCCATGTTAAAATAGAGAATCAGACTAAATAAGGAGATTTAAAAAATGACACATGCTCTTGAAATAAATGAGTTAAAAAAAATATATGCAACAGGTGTCGAGGCATTACGCGGCATCAACTTAACTGTAGAAGAAGGGGATTTCTATGCATTATTAGGTCCCAATGGCGCAGGGAAATCGACTACCATCGGTATCATCACTTCATTAGTGAATAAGACTTCGGGAAAGGTAAAAGTATTTGGTTATGATTTGGATACAGATCTAGTTCGTGCAAAACAACAAATTGGGTTAGTTCCTCAAGAATTCAACTTTAATCCTTTCGAAACAGTCCAGCAAATCGTTGTGAATCAAGCAGGATACTACGGTGTTGCTCGGAATGAAGCATTGAAACGTAGTGAGAAATACTTGAAACAATCAAACTTATGGGAAAAACGGAATGTCCGTGCTCGGATGCTTTCAGGTGGGATGAAACGGCGATTGATGATTGCTCGAGCGTTGATGCATGAGCCTAAGTTGTTGATACTGGATGAACCAACAGCAGGGGTAGATATTGAATTAAGACGTGAAATGTGGGAATTTCTTCGTGAACTGAATGAGTCAGGAACGACGATTATTCTGACAACCCATTATTTAGAAGAAGCTGAAATGCTTTGCCGTAACATCGGGATCATCCAGTCAGGTGAATTGATTGAAAACACCTCTATGAAAGCTCTTCTTTCGAAACTTCAATTTGAAACTTTTATTTTTGATTTGGCTCCTTATGATCGACAACCAGAGATTGTTGGCTATTCTAGTGTGTATGAAGACGAACGGACGCTTGCAGTAGAAGTGGAACGTGATCAAGGGGTCAATGGGATCTTTGATCAGTTAAGCGCACAAGGTGTAAAAGTATTGTCGATGCGTAATAAGTCCAATCGTTTAGAGGAATTATTCTTAAAAATTACAGAAGAAACTTATCATGTGGAGGAAAAAAATGTTTAATCTTTATTTTACAGCATTAAAAAGTTTAGCAATTAAAGAAACCAATCGCTATATGCGTATTTGGGTCCAAACTTTAGTACCGCCAGTTATCACGACTTCTTTGTATTTCATTATTTTCGGAAAAATGATTGGTGGACGTATTGGCGATATGGGTGGATTTTCTTATATGGAATTCATCGTGCCAGGTTTAATCATGATGTCTGCGATTACTAGCTCTTATTCGAATGTTTCTTCTTCATTTTTCTCGCAGAAGTTTCAGAAAAACATTGAAGAAATTTTAGTGGCGCCAGTACCAACCCATGTCATCATTTGGGGATTTGTGATTGGTGGCTTAGGTCGCAGTATTTTAGTAGGAGCACTAGTGACGATGATCTCGCTCTTCTTTGTCCCATTACACGTGTATTCATGGGCTATTGTCATCATCACGTTATTGATGACAGCCATCTTGTTTTCATTAGCTGGATTGATCAATGGTATTTTTGCTCAATCTTATGACGATGTGTCTATAGTGCCGACATTTGTGTTACAACCTTTGACGTATTTAGGTGGAGTCTTTTATTCTATTTCAATGTTACCACCCATCTGGCAAGCTGTTTCCAAGGTCAATCCGATTGTTTATATGATTTCTAGTTTCCGTTATGGTTTTCTTGGAACCACGGATGTACCAATGGTTTTATCTATGACGATTTTAGTTTTATTCATTGTAGTCCTATATTCAGTTTGTTGGTATCTGATCAGCAAAGGAAGAGGATTACGAAGTTAGGGTATCAAAGATTCAGGAGCAAACAAGTTGGGCTACTTCCCAAATTTGAAATAGAGAGTGATTGAACGTATCTTTTAAAAATCAGGTGAAGTGTCTCGAAAATCTAGTAAATTAGTTTCAAGACACTTGATTTTTCAAAGATAACTAGTCATTCGAACTTTCTTGCTTTTTTTGCTCATTCTTAATACAATGCTTTCAATCAGGTGATTGTAACATATAGGGAAATGGAGAGTACATGATGAAGAATAATTTTTGGACAGAATTGCCAAAACCTTTTTTTGTTTTGGCACCAATGGAAGATGTGACAGATGTTGTCTTCCGACATGTCGTACAAAAAGCTGGAGCACCGGACGTTTTTTTTACCGAATTTACCAATTCGGATAGTTTCTGTCATCCAGACGGTAAAGAGAGTGTGAAGGGACGCTTGACTTTTACCGAAGATGAACAACCGATGGTGGCACATATTTGGGGAGATAAACCTGAATTTTTTAAAGAAATGAGTATTCAATTAGCTGAAATGGGTTTTAAAGGGATTGATTTAAATATGGGGTGTCCCGTGCCAAATGTAGCTGAACGTGGAAAAGGTAGTGGCTTGATTTTGCGTCCCGACGTAGCAGCTGAGTTGATAGAAGCAGCTAAAGCTGGAGGATTGCCAGTCAGTGTGAAAACCCGAATTGGCTATACAGCTCAAGACGAAATGGTCAATTGGATCAGTCATTTATTGAAACAAGACATTGCCAATCTTTCTGTTCATCTACGTACACGAAAAGAAATGAGTAAAGTAGCTGCTCATTGGGAATTGATTCCGCAAATCACTAAGTTGCGTGATGAACTGACTCCACAAACGAAAATCACCATCAATGGAGATATCCCTGATCGCCAAACAGGACTGGAACTAGCCGATGAATATGGTGTAGACGGGATTATGATTGGTCGAGGGATTTTTAAAAATCCTTTTGCTTTTGAAAAAGAACCAAGAGAACATTCTGCTGAAGAATTAATTGATTTATTGCGGTTACAACTAGATTTGCAAGATCATTATGCTAAAGTAATTCCACGTTCTATGACTGGTTTACATCGTTTCTTTAAAATCTATGTCAAGGGGTTTCCAGGAGCCAACGATCTACGAATCCAACTGATGGAAACTAAAACAACCGACGAGGTAAGAGAACGATTGGCAAGTTTTCAAAAAAAATCAAGCATAGAGCAATAGATGACTGGAGAGCAAGATCAATATTATGACTATTGCTTCAGAAAGGTACTTAGAGCTAATAAAGTATAGAGCTTTGAAGTATAGAAATTATTTTCTTCTAACTCGGCTTTCAATTTAAATAAATTTGTTATTTTAATAGTAAATATCTGTAAAAAACATATAGGAAAAATTAGGAATCGTATGACTGATATGATTTGAAGGGTGAAAATAAAAAGGTAATCGAAGCAGAAAAATGGATTGGGACAAACTAATGCCCAATCCATTTTTTTGGTTTCAAATAGGGGTGTTAAAAGACAGATCTCCGAATATATAAGATTGATTCTAAAAAGTATTAAAGCGTGATTGCTCGCAGTTCTGTCTTAATAATTGGAGTTGATCGTCTTTTTCACAACCACTGATAAACGCTGTTGTCACGACCTTAGTAAACGGTGTTCCGACAGCTAATCTTCGGCATTAAGCTAAAAAATCGTAAAATATGAGGAACTATTTTCGATTTTCTTTCTTAATGCTCAGGTCAAAACGCTGTTCAAGAAGCTGCGCTTTGGTCATAAGTCAAAAAAACAAAAAATGTGAAGAACCATTTTCTGTTTTTCATCCTTATGCCGCAGTGCAAAACGCTTCTTTCACGACCTCTTTTATTATAATTTTTTCTCTACTCGTTCTAATTCTTCAAGCATTGCTTTTCTGCGTGGGTATTTTTCTTTTAATTCTTTGATCAACAATTGTGTAGATATCGTACTGCCAGGTAGAGTAGCCATTTCTTCGATCAGCAATGAAATTTTGTGATAGTAAGGTCGTGTTGCAGTGATAGCGGCCATTTTACGTAATTCGTATTCGTATTTTTGAAGAAGAGCCTCAGGAAACTGTTTTTTGAGAAAAGAGAAGTAGCGGCTTGCTTCATCAAGTCCTGGTGTTTTAATGATGTATTCTAATAATAGGTCATAGCGACGTTCTTTTGAATAAAAAAGTCCAACATCAGGACGGTTCTTTAATTGTTCAAATAAAGTTTCTCTTAGACTTTCCCATTGTTCAATAGAATAAGCTTTCTTTAATTGATGGATTAAATTCATATCTACCGTTTCGCTTTCCAACAATAAGTGTAAAATTTGTTCAGCATAGCGTTCGGTGTTTCCAAATTTTTGATAGAGATTCTTTAAGGAATAGCGATGTAATGTCACCATGTCAGGTGAATGCTGGTCTAATAGAATACTCTCATTTAATACGTCAATTGCCTCAGTATATTCTTTTTTGTGTAACAAATAATCAATATATTGAGAACGTACACTAGAAGATTGCCAGTTTTCATGAGCACAGTTTTGAATCTGCTTTTTTGTATAATTCAAGTTTTCCATTTGCCGAATGGATAGATACCGCTTCGTTTTACGTCCTGTTTCTGAAGTAACAGGTGCTGTTGGTTGTGTGAGTTTGTTTTGCTCATCTAGTTGTGACTGTTCTGGGAATTCTTCTTGTAAAAGTTGCTGGATAGAAATTTTCGAATGAGTGTTTTTAATATTGTTGGCTTGCGATAGAAGCTCCGAAAACATCCGTTTCTTATCTTGTTCAGAAGCCAATGGAATTAATTCTTTCCAAAATGAATAACAGTGATTCATAAGTAAACTAATGTGGTTATCTGAGTTGTTGATTTTTTCTGAATCAATGATTTCGACTAATTTGTTTACTAGTTCAAAAGCACGGAAAATCTGTTTTTTTTGAATTGCTTGATTTATAGTTGTTTGCATAAACTCAATGATTTCGAAAATTAGATTTTCTGTCATTTTTGTGGATAGGTTTCCTTGAGATTGTTTATGATATTTTGAAATGATTGCGGTTAATCGCTCATAATCTTCCAACTGATTAATTGGGAATTGTTCTTTAAATCTTTTTGCTAATTGCTTGTTTTCTAATAAAATAGTCAAAAGAAAGTCGCGTATTTGAATCTCGTCCGCATAAGAGAGTAATTTAATTAGTTTATTTGGTGGCTCTAAATTCCAACGATGATCGTATTCAAATAAGACAGCTGCGATATGTTTGCAATGTTCCGCTTTTTTATGTGAGCAGTCACAAATCATACTATAAATCTGTTTATTCTCTGTTAAGTTTATCCGGATGCTATAGGATTCATTGTCAAGCACTTGAGCAGTGATTTGTTCTTTCGTACATAAAAACTCATGCACTCGTTTTTCAATAAAATATGTATAGCCATTATTTAAAGCGGATTCTAGAAAAAGATTTTGCCAATTTTTCATATTATTTCCTCCTAACGTTACTTGATAGTTATAATTTTAACGTATCAGCAAAAAAAAAACAGCCTTTTTTTATTGATACATTTGTTATTTAATAGTATAGTTAAGTTTTACTGAAACGAAAACGTTTTATAGTGGGGAGTTGGATTCTAAATATTTATTTTTTTACCATTAAAACGTTTTCTCTAGTTATCTATGATTTTCCTTTTTTGTTGTTTGATTAATTATGATATTACAAATAGATTTTTGTATATTGGTTTTGTAGTGTTTTTGACTACGAAAAATTTAAAACCAAATTTTTAAAGACAACGCTAGAAATTAATTTTGTTCATGAGGGAGAATGGCTTTTTTTATGGTTCCACTTGAAGATGTTAAGTAAAGCAGTGTGTAGAGG
>NZ_NGMO01000005.1:171026-178832 GCF_002140175.1 Candidatus Enterococcus wittei | reverse complement strand
ACCATAGAGAGAGCAAAGGAGAGCAAATGAAAGTAAGCCATATTTTTTATAGTGCAATCATTTTAAGTAGTTTAGTAGTTACTACTGTTCCAGTATTGGCAGAAGAGTCGACAGTATCAGCTACCACAGAAACGACACTTACAACGTCAATAAATGCAACAATGGAACCTAGTGTTTCGACAGAAGTTCCTGCTACCGAGCAGACAACAGAAAGTACGGAACCAACAACAGAAAATACAGAATCAACTAAAAGCATTGAAAGTGCTGAATCAATCACGAATCAGTTAGCCGATGGTGAAGAATTGACTCATACACACCAAGCTGATTTGTCTGAGTTTGAAAATCCCGGAGGTGCGGCTTTTTATGCGCGATCTTCTTCTAATACACAACAAGCATTCATTGATACGATTGCAGCAAGTGCGCAGAGATTAGCGAGCGCCAATGATTTATATGCATCAGTAATGATTGCCCAAGCTATCGTTGAAAGTGGTTGGGGAAAGAGTGCATTAGCCTCAGCACCTAACTATAATTTATTTGGGATCAAAGGAAGTTATAACGGGCAGTCTGTCGTGATGCCAACCTCTGAATATATCAATGGACAGTGGATTACAGTAAATGCCGCATTTCGTAAGTACCCGTCTTATGCAGAATCCCTGCAAGATAATGTGACTGTTTTGAAGACAACTTCATTCCAACCAGGCGTGTATTACTATTCAGGAGCATGGAAAAGTAATACAAAATCTTATAAAGATGCAACTGCTTGGTTGACTGGACGTTACGCAACGGCGCCTACGTATGCTACAACACTGAATAATGTCATTGAAACATACAATTTGACTCAATACGACACACCAAATGTTTCTACGTCCCCAATGTATCGTTTATATAATAAGAACACTGGTGAACATCTATATACATTGAATGCTGGTGAAAAAAATTACTTACCTACTGTAGGGTGGAAATATGAAGGTGTGGCTTGGCAAGCACCAAATAGCGGACAGCCAGTCTATCGTATGTACAATCCTTATAGTGGCGATCATCATTATACAATGTCACAGTCAGAGATCAATTTCTTGAAGCCATTTGGTTGGAGATATGAAGGTTTAAGTTTTTATTCAGGTGGCTCAAAACCAATTTATCGCTTATTTAATCCGAACGAACAAACTGGGACACATCACTATACCCTAAGCGCATCTGAACGTGATTCATTGACACCATTAGGATGGAAATATGAAGGAATCGGCTTTTACGGTTATTAAGAAATAAAAAAAACTGTCTTTCACGAAAACTCGATCATAGAATCGAGAAATCAGTGGAGGACAGTTTTTTTTATGTTCATTTTTTTGATCAATCAAATTGATACAGTTTCCAATAGTCGATTACACTATTCAACTTATCCCCATAATTTGGGTCAGTGGCATAAGTTCCAGTTAAGGCACGGGTGGCATCCCGATAAGAATTTGTATTGATTTTCCATGTTCCTTTATAACGATGTGGATCCCATGAAACGCCATATTTTAATTTGACAGCATTATCCAAGAAAGAACTGTCCGTTGTTTGATAGACTCGAAACTTGGAATTAACAGCGATTGTTTGACCGTTGACTACTTCATTTGAAACATGCCAGATATAGTTGTACTTTCCTTCGTCTTCGCCTTCTTTAAATTTCATGCCAAAGAAATTTTTTGCCTGTTGAGCTAAGACACTAGTGCCATAGCCTGTTTCTAAGATTGCTTGAGCAAGCATGACTGATGTATATAATCCATAAGTAGGAGCTATCCTATTCGCACTTTGCGAAATAGAATTGATAAACTTTCCTTGAGGAGTAGTATCGTCAACTTGACCTAATATCGTTAACTGATTTGCTTGGTAGCCACTTGGTTTCCGATCGTTTTCAACAATTGTGACTTCTATGGCTTCTACTGGCAAACTCATACCAACAGAACCCGATTTTTGACCATTTGAAGCCCAACCTAGCCAACCTTTTGAACGAACGAAAGATCGGTAGTAGATGTCGTAATGATTTGCTAATTCTTCCGTTAGTTGGAAAGAAAAGGCTTGCAAGGAACGATTTTGACCTGTTGTACCTGATATATCACCATTTGAAACCGGTCTTGTCCATCCATTTGAAGCAATGTGTGAATCATAACGAATACTTCCTGAAAATTTTGAGCTTGCTAAAGTTGCCCGAATCGCTTCAAATTGCCTACGTTGATTGGCAAAATTAATGGGTGCAGTTATTCCGGTACGACTGACCCACCCAGTTGTGGATAGGTGGCCTTGAAATGTTATTTTAGGGGGGGCAATTCTAAAAGATCGTACGGTCTGACCAGGTGGAGTTGCGCCTTTTGGTAGTAATTTGATTTGTACAGCTTCTGCTTGTGCTGCATACCCCTGAGTACCAGCCGATTCGCCGTTTGTAGCCCAGTCTAACCATCCAAAATTTTGGACATGCAGACGATAGTAAATGTCATAACGCGTACTGATAGCACCAGTTAAGCTTAGACGAACAGCTTCGATTGGTAAGTTCAGTCCAGTTGTTCCAGATGTAGTAGTGTTTGATGACCAATTCGTTTCCCAACCACGATTTGCAATATGGGATTGATAAGAGATATCTCCACCTATTGTATTTTCTGATATTCTGAGTCGTAGAGCTTGTAAACTTAAATTTTGTCCAGTTGTTCCAGCAAATGTACTAGCGTCTTTTTCACCTAACCATCCTTTATTTGTTATATGTGTATTGGCTAAAATAGAAGGTTCTTTTTCAAGATAAGATACTCCAGTCGAAGGCCCCGTCTGTGAAAGGCTCACTAAGCGTACTTCTATTGCTTCTATATGATAACCATAACCGATTGTTCCAGCAGCTTTTCCGTTCGAAGCCCAAGGCAACCAACCCAGGTTTTTAACGTGCACACGATAAAAGATGTTATAGCCAGAAGCTAATTGTCCAGTTAAGCGGATATTGATGCCTTCAATACGTTTTACTTGCCCTATTGTACCTGAAACATTATCATTGGAGACCCAACCTTGCCAACCAGATTGTTGCACATAAGAAGTATATTCTATTGAACCTTGTATAGAAGAAGCTACATTCAAACGGAAGGCTTCAATTTGCAATAACCGACCTGTTGTTCCGGAAAGTTGACCGTCTGATACGGCTGGTAACCAACCTAGATTTTTGACATGTGTTGAATAATTAATCGATGGTTGAGCGGTTCTTTGAGAAGATTGATCCTTTGTTGGTGGCTTTGTTGTACTTTCAGAGCTTGAATCAGGTATTTTGTTCTCTGCTGTTTTCGCTTTTGAAGTATCAGGAACTGGTGTATCATGTTCTGATTGAAATGTTTCTTTTTGGACATAGCCGATTAACTTGTTGTTAGTAAATAATTCATAAAAAATACTGTGGCCAATTTGGATTTTTTTAGCTACAAGATTGCTTAAAGCAGAGTCATTTTGTATAGAAGATTGGTCGATCCAAGCGTCAGAAAGTGTTTGATAGATTTTAGCTTTTTCAGCCAGTTTACCTGTGGCATTTGATTGACTAATTACTTGGGGTTCATATGGTGTGATCGTTTCAGATGGAACCCAACCAGATTGTGTTGCATTTTGTACAAAAAACCAAGTTGTATGATCAGATAGCTCTACTTTTTCCGTCAAAAGTACGTTTCCAGTAAGGTAGACATCGCTCAATTGACGATAAACAGATGGATAAAGCTTTGTATTTTGAAGGAAAGCGTAGTTGTTTGAAAGAGAGGATTTAGTTTGAATCCTAGCATCACCAGTTATTTGTGGGGAATATACTTGGATCCACTCAAATAGTTGATCTTCATCTAAAGTAAATTGGGAATCAATAGAAATGATTTCGGACAAATGATCTAAAGGAAGATTGTATGTTTTTATTTTTTTTGCTATATAATACGCCAGTGTCTGTAGTGTTTCTATAGAATTATCAGTAGGCATAGCTAAATGGATGGCAGCAGCATCAAGGAAAGTAGTAGTTGGTAGTTGGAGGTCTGTTGTATGGATTTCAAATACATCTCCAGAACCAACGTAGCTATGGGCAGTACTACTCTGTGCTTCTACAAAATCTTCTTGGGAATGTTCAGTTGCTGTAACCACTATTTTTGTTGGTTTGGAAATCCCTGATGGATATGCTCTTCCCGAAAGACTAGGATTTCCTGAAATTTCTGGAACTTCGTCAGATAGCGCATCCAATTCTTTAGGAGTTGAAGGAGGTTGACTGCTTAATATCTTTTCCTCTTCATTAGGTGTAGAATCAACAGCTGTTTCTGCCGATGTTTTGTCTATCGTCAGTGTTTCAGCCAATACTAGACTAGGCGTAGCCGAAGTACTCATGATCATTAGTAAAGCTAACCATATTATTGTTTTCACATCTTTACCTCACTTTTTTTGTGTTTTTTTAATAGTTCGTTAATGTAATTTTATATTAAAACTCATCCTATTTCATCTCTTTTGTGAAAAAAATAGCAACTAGAAAAAAATCAATGAAATTTAATAAAAAACTTACGAGAAAATTTCAAATATGATACGATGGTTTTCATGAAAAAAGGAGTGAGGAATTTGCCAACAAATAAAAAAGAAGGAATAATTTTTACTACAATGATGTGTTTTTTGATGGTCTTAGGGATGAGTACCTATAATTTATGGCTACATCAAGCATTGAATATATCGACTTTACTGGCTGGATTAGTTCCAGGGTTTATCGTTGCATTTATTTTAGACGTGTTTATCGTGGGTGTTTTAGCCAAAAAAATTGCGTTTAAATTACCAGTGAATTCACAAAGTAAGGTACAAATGATCTTAACGATTTCTTGTTTAATGGTTTTAGGAATGGTCACTTGCATGTCATTATTTGGAGTGATTATGCAACAAGATTTACCTGATCAATTGTGGCTTGCTTATCTGAACGCTTGGAAGATGAATGTGATTGCAGCTTTACCGTTACAGTTGCTAATCGTAGGGCCTTTGTCAAGATATGTGTTAGGAATGATTCAAAAGTAAACCTCATACGAAGTGAGTTGTCTCTGGAAACTTTCCTGAATAAAAGTTACAATCCCATTAGGATGAAAAAGTGAGGCGTAAAAATGATTGAAGACAATTTTCGTGAAATTGGGTTAACAGTTGTTGAATTGCCAGTAGAATGGGAGAAAGAGCAACCGATCTATCGAGGACTTATTAAAGAGTTGCCAATAATCAATGCTGAAGCGAGTTCAAAAAGCCGGATGTTGCAAAAATTAGTAGCGTCCTATCAGGCTTATCGGGAACAATTGATGATGGAAGTAGAAGAAGAGAAGGAAACAACTCTGAACTTATCGACACAAGAATTATTACGTTATTACGATGGGGAAACTTTTGATGGGTTCTCATTATTCGATAATTTATCGTAAGAGAATATTCTATTAAGAGTTAATATTCAGTGCTCTTGTAGAAAACAAAAAAGACTTAAACATTGTCGTGACGACAACGTTTAAGTCTTTTTTAGACTTCTTGAAGTTGTAAAATTTTTGTATTCTGGCAGATTTTTTTACTAAAATCATACCTAGTCTAAAATGTTTCCCGTGAAACATTACTCACGAATTTGTCCATTTCCATAGATAATATACTTTGTTGTAGTCAATTCATTTAACCCCATTGGGCCTCTCGCATGAAGCTTTTGCGTAGAGATCCCAATTTCTGCGCCAAATCCAAATACTGAGCCATCAGTAAAGCGAGTAGAGGCATTGACATAGACAGCTGCTGCATCTACTTCGTTTAAGAAACGTTGACTAGCAGTATAGCTGTCTGTCACGATTGCTTCTGAATGTTTAGTGTTATGGCGGTTGATATGTTCAATTGCTTCATCAAGAGAATCCACGATTTTAACAGCTAAAATATAATCTAAATACTCAGTGTCCCAATCTGATTCATCAGCTAAAGTAGCAGTGTCCAAGTGGTCTAATGCCCGAGCATCGGCGTGTAAGGTGACCCCTTGTTCCACTAATGCCCGTTCAATTGCTGGCAAAAAGAAAGGGGCAATTTCTGAGTGAATCAATAAAGTTTCCGCTGCATTGCAAACGGAAGGTCGAGAGGCTTTAGCATTGACTATGATATCGACAGCCATTGCTAATTGTGCATCTTTATCAATATAGATATGATTGTTTCCTGTACCAGTTTCAATGATCGGAACGGTGGCTTGTTCTTTGACACGCTGGATTAATGAAGCTCCTCCTCGAGGGATCAAGACATCTAAATAATCTGTCAGTTTCATCAATTGTTCCGCTGTTTCATGAGAAGTGTCATCGACAAATTGGATAGCATAAGGGGATTCGCCTGCATCAGTTAGAGCTTGTTGCAGTAACTCAACAAGGATCTTGTTTGAGAAAAAGGCTTCTTTACCTCCACGTAAGATAACGGCATTGCCTGATTTGAAGGCTAAACTTGCAGCATCTGTCGTCACGTTTGGGCGAGATTCATAAATGATACCGATCACACCAAGAGGGACACGTTTTTTCCCAATCAGCAAGCCGTCTTCATTTTGCCACATGCTATCAACTTTTCCAATGGGATCGTCTAATTGAGTGATTTTGATTATTTCGTCTGCCATAGTATGGATCCGTTCAGGTGTCAAACGTAAACGATCTTGCATAGTTTCGCTGATTCCATTTTCTTCAGCTTGAGCCAAGTCTTTTTGGTTTGCATCTAAGATGGCTATCTGATTTTTCTTGATGGTTTGTGCCATAGCGACTAATAAGTCATTTTTCTGCTTTGTAGGCAGAAGTGCAAGAGATCTTGCTCCTTCTTTTGCGTTTTTTCCAAGTTGGATTAAGTCCGTCATGAAATTTCCTCCTTAAATAAAGTTCCGATCTCTTTTCCAGCTAATATATCAAAAATAATCGTTGGGCTTTTACCATTGGCGAGTATCATCGTGCGTTTTGCTTCAAGAATCCGCTGCGCTGCTTTCAATTTGCTAGACATCCCACCAGTCCCAAAGACACTACCTGCTCCGCCAGCTTGAGCCATGAGTTGGTCGTCGATCGTATGAATGGTATGATACATCTTTGCATTTGGATTGTCATTTGGATTGTCTGAATAAAATCCATCAATGTCTGAAAGAACGATCAATAAATCTGCTGAAATCAACTGCGTGACAATGGCAGATAACTGATCATTATCGCCAAATTTTGTTGAATGGTCTAATTCATCGACTGCAACGGTATCGTTTTCGTTGACGATCGGGATGGTACCCATAGCTAAGAGTTGTTCTAACGTATTGACTACATTTTTTCTGCTTTCAGGAAAATCAATGACATCTCTAGTGACTAAGATTTGTGCGGTTTGTTGACTATAAATATTGAAACGATGGTTATAAATATTCATCAATTCGGCTTGTCCGATCGCAGCAATTGCTTGCTGTTCAGGGATAGTCGCTGGACGTTTTGATAGGTTCATTTTATGCATCCCTACACCGACTGCTCCAGAGGAAACTAAGACAACTTCTTTGCCTTGGTTGTGAAGATCTGATAGAACAAAAGCAAGCTGATCAATCGCTGCTAGATTGATGTTTCCATTTGGATAGATCAATGTGCTCGTTCCTACTTTAACAATGATTCGTTTTGCTTGGACTACTTCTTTTCGCATGATACACCTCAACTAATAATATACACAGTACTGATTTTGTTTTATTCTACTTGTTTTTTGTGACAAAGTCATGTTGAAAAAATTATTTTTTCAAAAAAATAAAAAAACAATTGGAAGACGACTATCTGCTTTCCTTTTACATCTTAAATAAAAACTGAGATACATGAG
>NZ_NGMO01000005.1:114491-170926 GCF_002140175.1 Candidatus Enterococcus wittei | reverse complement strand
CATGAGAATGTATTTCGAAAATAAAAAAAAACATAGAGAACAATTTTTATGACTTCTCTTTTTTGCGACTTAGCTAGCACAGAAATATTTCTATTGTAATTTTATATTTTTTGAAGAATTTTATAAGGTGGGGTATTGCTACAAGGAATATGGTAAAATAAAAATAGTTTACTTTGGGAGGGACTTGGGTGAAAAAAAGAGGATTTGAAATTGTAACAAAGTACATGGATCAACAGTTACGATTACCACAAAGAGCGACACATCATGCAGCCGGATATGATTTTGAAGCAGCAGAAGATGTAGTCATTCCAAGTATTTGGAAAGCAGGATTTAAACAAGGCCTTGCTGCAGTAACGGATGCGATGGCTAAAGATGCTTTATCTGGCGAAGAAAAAAAGATTAAGCCTGTTTTAGTGCCTACGGGAATTAAAGCATATATGGGAGAAGATGAATTTCTACAGTTGGCTAATCGTTCTAGTAATCCCCTGAAACGTTTTTTGATTTTAACTAATGGGGTAGGAGTCATTGACAGTGACTATTATAATAATGAAGCAAATGAAGGACATATCATGTTCCAATTTACTAATTTTGGATTCAAAGATGTCGTGATAAAAAAAGGTGAAAGAATTGGTCAAGGAATCTTCCTACCTTTCTTAAAAGCAGATCAAGATCAAACAGAGCGAACACGCCAAGGTGGGTTTGGTTCTTCTAACGAAGCAAGCTGATCGTGTATAAAGTAATAAAATGAAAGTGGGGATACCATGGCGAAAAAAACAAAAGTCCAGTTTGTTTGTCAAAATTGTGGCTATGTGTCGCCTAAATTTTTAGGACGTTGTCCAAACTGTGGAAAATGGAATACGATGGTGGAAGAGATCGAGCAAGACACTACTGATCGTAGGACTCGTACAAGTTTGACAGGCGAAAGAGCAAAGCCAACGAAAATCGCTGAAGTGATTCCCAAAAAAGAACCACGTGTCAAGACGAAGTTGTCAGAATTGAATCGAGTATTAGGCGGTGGGGTAGTTCCTGGTTCCATGATACTGATTGGTGGAGACCCAGGTATTGGAAAATCTACTTTGCTATTACAAGTTTCGCAACAACTAGCAGCAATTGGTGGTAAAGTATTATATGTATCTGGGGAAGAAAGCGCAGACCAAATCAAATTGCGAGCGGAACGTCTGGGATCGATCGACACGGAATTTTATTTGTATGCAGAAACTGATATGAATGAAATCAGTCGAGCGATTGAACAGATTTCCCCAGATTATGTGATTATTGATTCGATCCAAACAATGACTCAACCAGATATTACTAGCGTAGCCGGTAGTGTCAGTCAAGTGAGGGAGACAACTGCTGAATTATTGAAAATCGCTAAGACGAATGGCATCGCGATTTTTATCGTTGGACATGTGACAAAAGAAGGATCGATTGCAGGTCCTAGAATGTTAGAACACATGGTGGATACTGTCTTGTATTTTGAAGGAGAGCAACACCATAGTTTTCGTATTTTAAGAGCAGTCAAAAATCGGTTTGGTTCAACCAACGAAATCGGGATCTTTGAAATGCATGAGCATGGATTAGAAGAAGTGGCTAACCCATCACAGATTTTCTTAGAAGAGCGTCTAGAAGGCGCAACAGGGTCAGCAATCGTGGTAGCGATGGAAGGAACTCGTCCCATTTTGGTCGAGATACAAGCTTTAGTGACCCCTACGATGTTTGGAAATGCAAAACGAACGACTACCGGTTTGGATTTTAACCGTGTATCATTGATTATGGCTGTATTGGAAAAACGTGCAGGGTTACTTTTACAAAATCAAGATGCTTACTTAAAAGCAGCAGGTGGAGTAAAATTAAATGAGCCTGCTATCGATCTAGCTATAGCAGTAAGTATTGCATCAAGTTACAAAGAAAAAGGAACCCAACCTACTGAATGTTTTATTGGTGAGATTGGCTTGACAGGCGAAATCAGACGAGTCAGCCATATTGAACAACGAGTGAAAGAAGTTCAAAAACTAGGATTTACTAAAGTTTACTTGCCTAAAAACAACTTAGGTGGTTGGAATGTTCCACCAGGAATTGAAGTAGTCGGAGTAGCCACACTTGCAGAAACGTTGAAACGAGTATTCCGCTAAAATATCATGAGTGAAAAGGAGGAAAGACGATGCAAAAACGTGTCATCACACTGCTGATGATCATTGTCGGAGCAAGCCTAGGTATTTCTTTTTTACCGACAGCATGGCAGATGATCGGTCAGCAGACAAACGGATGGCTGAATAACACCTTTACCAATAGCTTGTTAGGTGCACTTATTTTCTTTTTATTATCTCTGCTATTGGCCAAACATATATCAGCAGTCATTAAACGAATAGAAGAAAAATTAAGTGAGGTCAGCTTGACCTATCTATTATTTGGAGCAATCGGAGCGATTATCGGTCTGACGCTAGGGGTAGTTATTTCAATGCCGCTATATAATATCGAGTTACCTTTTGTCAACAGTGTTTTACCTATTCTTCTAATGGTAATTCTAGGTTATCTAGGGTTAAGAATGGGTACAACGAGGATCGAGGAGTGGAAAAAGATTTTCGGTCCTAAAAATAAAAAGGTAGAACAAGAAACAGCGAGTCAAATAGAAAGCCAGCTGCTTGAGCGAAAACTGAATGACAATTTTCACAAATATAAAATTTTAGATACCAGTGTAATCATCGATGGGCGTATCTATGATATCGCTAAGTCTGGATTTTTAGAGGGAACATTGATGATCCCAAATTTTGTTCTTTATGAATTGCAATATATTGCTGACTCAGGCGATAGTTTGAAACGAGTTCGTGGACGACGGGGTTTAGATATTTTAAATGCGTTACAAAAAGAAGATGGTATCTCTGTTGAAATGTATGATGGCGATTTTGAAGATATCACTGAAGTTGACAGTAAATTGATCAAGTTAGCGAAGTTGTTAGACGGAGTCATCGTAACAAATGATTACAATTTGAATAAAGTTTCTGAATTTCAAAATGTCCCGGTACTGAATATCAACGCTTTAGCGAATGCGGTGAAACCAGTCGTGATCCCTGGCGAGAACATGAATGTTTTAGTGGTCAAAGCAGGAACGGAACGTCAACAAGGGGTTGCTTACTTGGATGATGGAACGATGGTTGTTGTGGAAGATGGCCAGCACTACATGAATGAGCGAATTGAAGTAGTCGTGACTAGTGCTTTACAAACCGCAGCTGGACGAATGATTTTTGCCAAGCCAGCACATGCTGGAAGAGGGATCGATAACCAGCACGAAAATGAGAAAAAAGCGAAATAACTAAGAATAGATAATAAAAAAAAGCCAACTGGTTAGGAAATTCCGCCAGTTGGCTTTACTATTTTTCATATTAAAGGTAAAATTTGTGCTGAGTAGCTTTAAATTTTTCAATTTATTTGCTAAAGAAGATTCGTTGCAAGGTTGATTGACAGAAAAGGTTGACATATGTTCTTTGATAAGCTGCTTTTTGATTTTTATACAAGTCAAAATGTTTCTTTGGAAATCTTATGGTCAACATCTTGTACGTCTCAAAGTCTAGTTTGAAAGAAGAGGAAGAAAATGACGAAAGTACGCGTACGCTATGCACCAAGTCCCACAGGGCATCTACATATTGGAAATGCAAGAACGGCATTATTCAATTATTTGTTTGCCCGCCACAATGATGGAGATTTCATTATCCGCATTGAGGATACAGACCAAAAACGGAACATTGAAGATGGCGAAAAAAGCCAACTAGAAAATCTTGCTTGGTTAGGAATAAATTGGGATGAATCACCTGAAAACCCAGGGGAATATGGTCCTTACCGTCAATCTGAACGAAAAGAAATCTATCAACCGCTGATTGATCAATTACTAGCAAGTAACCGTGCTTACAAATGTTACTGTACAGAAGAAGAACTAGAAGCAGAACGTGAAGCACAACGTGCGCGCGGAGAAATGCCTCATTATGGTGGAACTTGTGCCAACTTGACACCGGAAGAACAAGCACAAAAAGAAGCAGCAGGTTTAGAACCAGTTATTCGTTTCCGTGTCCCTCGTAATACAGAGTATGCTTTTACAGACATGGTCAAAGGAGATATCACGTTCGAATCAGATAATATCGGTGGCGATTACGTCATTCAAAAACGAGATGGGATGCCTACGTATAATTTTGCCGTAGCTGTGGATGATCACATGATGAAGATCACACATGTATTACGTGGAGATGATCATATCGCTAATACACCAAAACAATTGATGATTTATGAAGCATTTGGTTGGACAGCGCCAACTTTTGGTCATATGACTTTGATCATCAATTCGGAAACAGGTAAAAAGTTGAGTAAACGAGATGAATCAATCTTGCAGTTTATTGAACAATACCGAGAATTAGGTTATTTACCAGAAGCAATGTTCAACTTTATTGCGTTATTAGGATGGTCACCTGTTGGGGAAGAGGAAATCTTTAGCCAAGAAGAACTGATCAACATGTTTGATCCAAACCGCTTGAGTAAATCGCCAGCGGCTTTTGATGCGAAAAAACTGCAATGGGTCAATAACCATTACATCAAAGAAATGGATCTTGATACGTTAACGGATATGTGCTTGCCTTATCTAATCGCAGACGGATGTGTGACAGAAAACCCAGACGAAAAAACTATTGAATGGGTGAAAAGAATCGTCAGTCTTTATCAGCCACAAATGAGTTATGCTGCTGAGATCGTTGACGTTTCTACATTATTCTTCAATGAACATCCAGTGTTAAATGAAGCTGCTAAAGAAGTCTTGGCAGGTGAAACAGTACCAACTGTTTTAAAAGCTTTCAAAGAACAATTGACACAAATGGAAGTTGTTGATGCACCAACAGTGAAAGCAGCAATCAAAGCGGTACAAAAAGAAACAGGCGTCAAAGGGAAAAATCTCTTCATGCCGATTCGTGTTGCAGTTTCAGGACAAATGCATGGTCCTGAATTACCAGAGACCATTGAATTATTAGGAAAAGAAAAATCTTTAGCACATTTAAATCAAGTATTGAACTAAACACAAAGAACAGAAAGAAGTAAAAAAAGGATCATTTTAAGAGAGTCGACGGTTGGTGGGAGTCGACAATCATCCTTTTTTGAAATGCCTCTGGGAGTGGTCTTGGTGAATGAGAGAACAGTAATAAGCTGCTCTCTCTGTAGCTAAGGACGAGTAACGGACGTTACCTGTTAGAGATAATCGTAGATTATGAATAAAAGTGGAACCACGCCTCATAGCGTCTTTTAATAAGGAAACTTATTTAAAAGACGCTTATTTATTTATCCGATGGACTTTATCGCTTTTACATAAATAGAAAGAAGAAAGGAGCAAAAGACGATGGGATGGTTCAGTCAAGCGATTGCTGCTGCAAAACGGAATGATCCGGCAGCACGCACAACTTTGGAGATTATATTGACTTATCCTGGGCTACATGCATTGTTTTGGCATCGCCTGTCGCATTTTTTGTATAAGCATCGCTTGTTTTTAATAGCAAAGATCAATGCACAATTCTGGCGATTTATCACGGGCGTAGAGATTCATCCAGGTGCTAAAATCGGTTCAGGTGTATTTATTGACCATGGTATGGGGGTCGTCATTGGTGAGACAGCCGAGATTGAAGATGATGTTGTCTTGTTCCATGGGGTGACTTTAGGCGGAACTGGCAAAGAAACAGGGAAAAGACACCCTACTGTCAAAAAAGGAGCAATGCTTTCAGCAAATGCACAGATTTTAGGTCCGATCACTATTGGTCGAAATGCCAAAATCGGAGCTAGTGCTGTGGTGTTGAACGATATACCAGACGATGCAACAGCAGTTGGCATACCAGCAAAAGTGGTAAGAATAAAGGGTGAGAAAGTAAGGAGAACGCAATGATAAAAATTTATAATACATTAACGAGAGAAAAAGAAATGTTTGTGCCGCTACGAGAAGGGCATGTAGGAATGTATGTTTGCGGTCCGACTGTCTATAATTATATCCATATTGGCAATGCGAGGAGTACGATTGCGTTTGATACAATTCGTCGTTACTTTGAATATCGCGGGTATCAAGTAGACTACATTTCAAACTTTACAGATGTAGATGATAAAATTATTCGAGCAGCAAAGGACCGTGGTATAAGTGCCCCAGAAGTAGCAGCGCAATTTATCAAAGCCTTTGAAGAAGATACTCAGGCCTTAAATGTCAAACCAGCTACGATGCACCCTAGAGTGATGGATCATATGGAAGATATCCTTTCATTTATTCAAGCGTTGATCGAAAAGGGATATGCTTATGAATCAGAAGGAGATGTATACTATCGTACGAGGAAATTTGAGGATTATGGTCAACTAAGTGATCAGTCAATTGATGAATTAGAAATTGGAGCCAGTCAGCGTACAGGAGAAGAACAACATCAAAAAGAAGATCCATTAGATTTTGCTCTATGGAAAAAAGCCAAACCAGGAGAGATCTCATGGGATTCGCCATGGGGACAAGGGCGCCCAGGGTGGCATATCGAATGTTCTGTTATGGCGACAAAACATCTCGGAGACACGATTGATATCCATGGCGGTGGACAAGACTTAGAGTTTCCCCACCACGAGAATGAGATTGCTCAAAGTGAAGCGAAAACAGGTAAGAAATTCGCAAATTATTGGATGCACAATGGCTATGTAACGATCGGTGAAGATGACCAAAAAATGAGTAAATCATTAGGTAACTTTATTACGGTCCATGAAATGATCCAAACAGTAGATCCGCAAGTATTGCGCTTTTTTATGGCCACAACACAATATCGTCGGCCAATCCGTTATAGTGAAACCACGCTGAAGGAAGCAGCAACCAACTTGCAACGGTTGAAAAATACCTTTGATAATCTGAAATTTCGCCAGAAGAGTGCGGTAGAGACACTAACTGGAGATGATACACATTTAGCTGAACTTCAACAAATGGAAGCGCGATTTATTGAAGAAATGGATGATGATTTTAATGCCGCAAATGGAATTACTGTGGTATATGAATTAGCAAAATGGTTAAATACCTACCTCGAGCAAGCAACTGTTTCAAAAGAAATATTATTACAAGGTGAAACATTGTTTGCACAATGGCTATCGATTTTTGGTATCTTATTTACAACGGATGAGCTTGTTGATGAAGAGGTTGAACGGTTGATTGAGGAACGAACACAAGCCAGAAAAAACCGAGACTATGCCCGTAGTGATGAGATCCGAGATCTATTAAAAGAAAAGGGAATCTTGTTGGATGACACTCCTCAAGGTACTCGTTGGAGAAGAGAAGCATGAAAGATTATACACAATTGAACGGCTTAGCACTCGCTTATATCGGCGACGCAATCTATGAAATCTACATCCGTGATTATTTGGTTGGAAAAGGAGAAACGAAGCCTAATAAATTACACCGAGCTGCAACAAATTATGTATCAGCAAAAGCACAAGCATTTTTGATCAAAAAAATGTTAGAAGAAAAATTATTAACGGAAAACGAAGAAGTCTATTATCGTCGTGGTCGTAATTCAAAAAGCCATACTAGCGCAAAAAATGCAGATATTACGACGTATCGAATCGCGACAGGCTTTGAGGCACTGATGGGGTATTTACATTTAACGAAACAAACCGAACGTATGGAAGAATTAATTGAATGGTGTATTGAGAAAGTTGGTGAAACACATGAGTAAAGAAAAAAAAGAACAAGATTATCAGAAAAAAAATAAAAAAGGACCTCATCGTTTTCAAAAAGTGAACGGGAAAAAAACAGCTAAAAAAGAAACCGTTTATGTGGGGCAAGAAGAAACCACTAGTGAAGACAATTTTGTATTTGGTCACCATGCAACCGTTGAAGCATTAAAACAAGGGCGTGGAAATAAGCTGTTTCTACAAGAAGACTCAAGAGGTGACAAAGTCGAAGAACTAAAAACGATCGCAAGAGAGCAGTCAGTGCCGGTGAAATGGGTGCCTAAACAAAAACTAGACTTGTTGAGTGATCGAGGCGTTCATCAAGGAGTCGTATTAGCGATTACACCATATGAATATCTGTCGCTGGAACAGTTACTGGAACAAACAAAAGAAAAAACAGAAACTCCATTTTTCGTGATTTTAGATAGTATCGAAGATCCGCATAATTTTGGTTCGATTTTACGGACGGCAGATGCCAGCGGTGTGGATGGTGTGATTATTCCAAAACATCGCGCTGTAGGAATTACACCAATCGTTACAAAGACTTCTACAGGGGCAGTGGAGCATGTGCCGATTGCACGAGTTACCAACTTAGTTCAGACCGTTCAGCAATTGAAATCAGAAAATTTCTGGGTATTTGGTACAGACATGGAAGGGACAAACTTTCAAACGTGGAATGCCAAAGGCTCTATTGCCTTAGTGATCGGAAATGAAGGCAAGGGAATGAGTGCAGGACTTAAAAAAGAAATGGATGAATTATTAACCATTCCAATGACCGGTCATGTTCAAAGTTTGAATGCGAGCGTAGCAGCTGGACTATTGATGTACCAAGCTTTTTCTCAACGGCAGGGGCAATAGTCCATGAAAAAACAGTTGTTGATTGTTGATGGCTATAATATGATTGGCTCATGGCCAGAATTAGTTCTTCTAAAAAAGCAAGATCATATGGCAGATGCAAGAGAAGCGTTATTACAGCGATTGTCCAACTTCGCAAAGTACGAGGGATTAGAAGTGATTGTGGTATTCGATGCCCAGTTAGTTCCTGGAATCCAACAAAATTATCGTCAATACCAGTTGGAAGTAGTTTTTACTAAAGAAGATGAAACAGCAGACACCTATATTGAGCGAATTGCAGGCGAACTAAATGACCGCTTGACACAAGTAACCGTTGCAACAAGTGATTTGGCGGAACAATGGGTCGTTTTTTCTCAAGGAGCGCTAAGGACATCTGCCTATGAGTTGTATCAGACGATTAAAAAAACAGAAAAAAATATATCACAAGAAAATATAGATATGCGTTTTATAAATTTCCGACGAAATTCTCCTTGGAATGAAGAACAATTAAAAAAACTGTCCCAAAAATTGGACGATTTAATGCGAAAAAATAAATAACACCGATAGATGAAGAGTTGTCCATACAAATGATGATAAAATTCCTCCATAATCAAAAGTTATGGAGGAATTATTTTATGTCTGAGGAGTTATTGTGCGCTGCCCGTAATGGTGATGAAGAAGCATTTGCTACCCTGTATCAAAAATATTTTCCGCTTTTGTTACGCTTGAAAAATATTTATTATTTAAGAAATTATGTTTGTGAAGATTGGGAACAAGAAGCAAGAATCGCATTGTATCAAGCATTGAAAACATATGAAAGTAATAAAGGTGTCAGCTTTGGAAGCTACTACAAAAGTATTCTTAGTAATCAAATTTATTCTTTGTTGCGAAAACAAAATGCATTAAAGCGCAGGGATCAAAAAGATGAAGTGTCTATTGAACAGAAAATAGATACGGAAGGACCTGATTTTCTAGCCGAAATCACAGTACAAGAACCAATTGCTGTCCAACATTTATTACTAAAAGAAGCAATTGAAGACTGTCCTATCAAATTTTCTAAGAAAGAAGCAAAAATCTTTCATCACTACATGCAAGGAACGGATTTTTATGAGATGGCTAAAGATTTATCCATGGATATGAAACAGGTGAAAAGTGCGTATGGCCGTGTGAAATTCAAAATAAAGCAACATTTGAAAGAGTATAATGAGAAATAATTAATAAAATTATTAACGTTTTTCTTATTTATTTTTATTGCATTTCTTTTTTTGATATGGTAAACTTGTAAAATTTTACTAAGTGTGATATGATAGTTATTGAGGTGAACTGTATGCCAACAACTTTAGCTACAATCAAAAAAGATTTAGAAGGTCGTATCGGCAGCCCAATCATGTTGGTTGCTCAGACAGGAAGAAAGCGTCAAACAGAACGCCGAGGCGTTTTAACAGAAACCTATCCTTCAGTATTCGTCGTTGATTTGGATCCTGAAGAAAATTCTTTTGAACGAGTATCTTACAGCTATTCAGATGTATTGACTCGGACAGTCGAGATCGAATTTTTAACTGAAGCAGTTTAAAAAACAAGCGGACCTGGATATTACATAAGGTTCGTTTGCTTTTTTGTTTTTAAATCGGTATTCTAAAAGAAACGAAGAATCGGAGAGCTCAAATTAATGAAACATTATGTAAAAAAATTGACAGAGTTAACTACATTGGAATTTTATTCTATTGTAAAAGAACGAACCGCAGTATTTGTAGTAGAGCAAAATTGTCCGTATCAAGAAGTTGATACGATTGACAAAAACGCTTGCCATACATTTTTCAAGGATGAATCAGGAGAAATATTAGCTTATACACGTATTTATCATGATGAAGAGTCGGTCCACTTCGGGCGAGTCCTTGTGAATCAGCAGCATCGAAAAGAAGGTCTAGGGAGAAAAATCGTTCAGCGTACATTGGAAGTCATCGAAGAAAATGCTTCTGGAAAACCGATCGTGATCGGTGCGCAAGAATATTTAAAATCATTTTATGAGTCATTTGGTTTTGAAGCAATCTCAGAAGTTTATTTAGAAGATGGGATCCCACATCTGGATATGCGAAAATAATTAAATGATGGAATGGAATTAAAATAAAAGAGACTATGTAGTGACTTTTTCCAAGAGTAAGTAAAGGAACTGAAGAATCAGAAATACTATCTTCAGTTCCTCCACTTGCCTTCTCGGAATTGAACCCATAGCCTCTTTTGCTTTTAAAGCATAAACTAACGTTTTGTACTTGTAGATTCGTCAGTAGCTGGGGGAATTGAATGGACATTGTTTTCAGCAGTCTGTTGCGCAAGCAGATCACGAATGTCACTGAGGTAATCTTCAGCTGTTGGTGTTTCAACTGTAGCTTCTTCCTCTTCTTTTGCTCGTATTTTTTTCGCATGGTTCGCTGCTTTAACAACTAAAAATAACACGAAGCCTGTAATGATAAATGTAATGATTGCACTAATGACCTCGCCAAAAGCAAATGTTACTCCTTTAGTTGGAGACCAATCTAAAATGGACAAAGCGCCTTCTAAATCAGAGGTACCTGTAATCATTGCCACGACCCACCCTACTAAAGGTGTGATCAATCCTTGAACGATTTGATTGACAATACTTGTAAAGGCACTACCAATAACCACACCAACGGCTAAATCGAGGACATCCCCACGCATGATAAATTCTTTGAATTCCTTGATCATCAAATTCCTCCTTTCTTTCATAACCAGTATAGCGAAGAATAAAAAAATATAAAAACAACACGACTCCTTAACACTACACACTGTTCCTCAAAAGCTTGTGTGCTATACTATAAAGTGATACTTTATTAGAACACTAGTGATGACCATATGTAGGATTTTTGTTCCTACCAGTACAAGAGTATTTATTTGTTAAGAAATAAGTGAGTTAGTGTAAATGGATATCCGCAATAAAAAGGAGACTTTGTGATGACATACAAATTAGCAAAAGGTGTGAATCTTCACGTCTTACCAACCAAACAATATAAGACAATTCGTATTTTTGTTCGATTTACTACACGTTTAGAAAAAGAAGTGGTGACAAAGCGGGCACTATTAAGTAGCATGTTGGAAACGAATAGCTTGAACTATCCTGATCAGACACAATTGAGTGCCCAACTAGCTGATTTGTATGGTGCAGGTTTTAGCTTTTCAGTACGTAAAAAAGGTAACCTTCACTGGCTGAATGCCAGTCTCAGCTTTGTCAATGGTAGCTACGTTAATGATCCTTCAATCTTAACAAACGCAGTGGTCTTATTGAAAGAGGGCTTATTCTTTCCGAATATCAAAGATGAATCTTTTGATCAGTTGACATTCGACTTAGAAAAAAACAATTTAAAACAATATTTGGAAAGCTTAAATGAAGACAAACAGACGATGGCTTCTTTAGCACTGCAAGAACTGTATTTTGAGCAAGCAGAGGCACAAAAGATCCCAAGTACCGGAACGATTGAAGACTTGGAGAAAATCACTGCAAAATCGTTAGCTGAATACTACTATCAAATGATCAATGAAGATCAAGTGGATATTTTTGTAATAGGAGATATCGAGGAGAAAGAAGCAATCACAGCGTTGAAAGCTTTACCTTTCAAGGATCGAGAAATTGTTCATCCAGAAATATTCTATGCACAACCGTTAGAAAACATTATCAAGGAGCGACAAATCCAAGAACCAATTGTTCAAGCAAAGTTGAATCTAGCATATCAAACAAATGTTTATTACGATCAGCCAGAACGTTTTTCATTGATGGTGTTTAATGGTTTATTTGGTGGCTTTCCTCATTCTAAATTATTCATGAATGTTCGAGAAAAAGAAAGTCTTGCCTATTATGCCTCTAGTAATGTGGATACATTCCGTGGCTTACTGACGGTGCAGACAGGAATTGAAACAAAAAATAGAAATCAAGTACTTCATCTGATTCATGAACAATTAGAAAGCCTGCGTAATGGGGAAATCACGGAATTAGAGCTTTCCCAAACTAAAGCGATGTTGCGCAATCATTATTTACTGTCGTTAGATTCCCCACAAGCAGCGATTGAAACCGCCTATTTAACCCATTGGCTTCCTCATACAAGCCTAACGGATGAAGAATGGCTAGAGCGCATGGACGGTGTCACTGTCGAGGATATCCAAAAAGTAGCGAATGAAATCGAATTACAGGCAATTTTCTTTTTAGCAGGAGGGGAAGGAAATGAATAAAACAGAGTATAGTCAAATCAATGAAACACTGTATCATGAAATTTTACCGAATGGATTGACCGTGTACCTACTGCCAAAAAATGATTACCATAAAACTTATGGTTTGTTCAGTACGAATTATGGCTCAATTGATAACGAATTCATTCCTTACAATGGAAATGAAAAAATCAAAGTCCCAGATGGAATTGCTCATTTTTTAGAACATAAACTTTTTGAAAAAGAAGACGGTGATGTTTTTCAATTGTTCGGTCAACAAGGGGCTTCAGCCAATGCGTTTACGAGTTTTACAAAAACGAGCTATTTATTTTCTACGACAGATCAAATAGAAAAAAATCTAATGACCTTGCTTGATTTTGTCCAAGCACCTTACTTTACTGAAGAGACAGTCAATAAAGAAAAAGGGATCATTGGGCAGGAAATCCAAATGTATGAGGATGATCCAAATTGGCGCCTCTTCTTTGGTATCTTAAATAATTTGTATCCGAACCATCCATTGCATATTGATATTGCGGGGACAGTAGAAAGCATTGAGGAAATTACAGCAGAAGACTTATACACTTGCTATCGTACATTTTATCAACCTAGCAATATGGTGCTTTTTGTGGTGGGAAAATTAGAACCTGAACAATTAATGGAAAAAATCAGAGAAAATCAAGCAACAAAAGAGTTTCCACCAGCAAAAGAAATTGTGCGATACTTCCCAGAAAATGTAAATGATGTTCTTCCGATCAGCACTTTGGAAAGCACGATCACTCACGAAAAGTTTGTTTTAGGGATCAAAGGGATCGATAGGCTGCCAGAAAAAGGGATTGAGCTATTAAGATATAAAACTGCAATGAGACTATTGCTACAGCTATTGTTAGGAAGCACTTCTCAAAACTACTTGAAGCTTTATAACGAAGGCCTAATTGATGACAGTTTTGGTTTTGAGTTTAGCTTAGATCGAGAATTTCATTTTGCTGATTTCAGTGGTGATTCAGATAAACCAAAACAAGCTGCTGAAAAAATAAAAGAAATTTTGCTTCAATTTGAACAGGACCAAGAATTAACAGAAACCAATCTAAACCTATTAAAGAAAAAGATGCTAGGGCAATATTTTCAATCTTTAAATTCCATTGAATATATCGCCAATCAATTTACTCAAAGTTTATTTGGAGATCAGACACTATTTGATTTACCAGAAATTATCGAATCAATCCATTTGGAAGATGTGATTAATGTAGGTCGTTCCTTTATTCAAGAAGAAGCATTTAGTGAGTTTTACATGAAACCTAAAAAGGAAACGAAATAAAGGAAGATAGTTCCACAAAGTATGAGGTAACAAACCTTTGCATCAATTACCGTACACAAAAGTTTAAATTTCGTTTTAAATCATAGTAAATGATACTCTAAAAAAGATGTCTTTATGGTATTCTTAAGTATACTGTTAGAAATTTTTTAGAACAAAATATTTTGTTTTTACAGAACGAAAAATTTGATGAGAGGCAGTCAGGTGACTTTTTGTAGAGTCTGCTAAAAAGTTTTTATGGATGCAAAGATACCTGACTAGATCAAACAGACTGGAGAAGATGAACGAGTGGCTTTTGAAACCATTGGGGAAAAATTACGACAAGCCCGTTTAAATAAAAAAATATCTTTAGATGAATTACAACAAATAACTAAAATTCAAAAGCGTTATTTGGAATCGATTGATCAAGATGATTTCGATCAATTACCTGGAAAGTTCTACGTACGTGCATTTATTCGCCAGTATGCTGAAGCTGTTGGAGAAGATGGCGATTACTTGGTAGATGTCTTCGATGGGAAAAAATCTCTGCTAGAAGAAACGGTCAAGAAACGACCGGAACCAGAAGTGGTAAATGGTTCAAGAAAAGCGATGCATCAAGAAGAAAAAAATCTAAGCAAATTCTGGACAAGTCTGCCAGTACTATTACTTGGATTAGTAGCCTTAGCGATTATTTCGATCGTTGTCTATATGTCTTGGCAAGATCGCCAATCTGATCCTATCATTGGTGCAGATGCTTCTTCTATTTCTGTTGAGGGTTCAGTTGCTCAAAAAGAAACAGCTACTACAAGTAGTGAGCCTACCGCCGAATCAACTGTTGCTTCCACAACGCAGTCAACAGAAGAGCAGAAGAAAATGGCCATCACAGCTGGACAAGATACAGGAGCTGCCATCGCGGTATCTATTACAGATGCCAAAAAACCAGTTACGTTAGAATTCACTGCGACGAATCGTGTTTGGATTGGTGTTCAAGTGGATAATGCTTATATTTATCAGGGAACACTGGCTGCAAATGAAACACAAAGTACGCCACTTCCGGAAACAGCCACCAATGTTACGATCACACTTGGTGCCGCAAGTAATGCCACAATCAAAGCAAATGGCGAGGAAATTCCTGTCAATGCAGGAGAAAACAATCTAAGTCCAAAAAATATTACACTTGCTTTGCAGTACGCGGAAGCAGAGTAATAGCAACTATTGAGTGTGGTTAAATCGTTTTTCCTAGAAAAATAAGGCGGAGAATCTCCAAAATAGGACAATCTATTTTTGGATTCTCCGCCTTACTTCTTGTCAAAAGACAGGATTTTATCATTTTTTTCGATGAAAATGGTTTGTCTAGCTTTAAAGAAAAATAGCTAAAGAAATATCTATCCTGAAAAATAGATATTATCGGTGGAAACTTTCACGTGTCTCACGTAGAATAGGGAAGAAAGGAGTCGATAATGTGAATTTACCAAATAAATTAACTGTACTTAGAATTTGTATGATCCCTATCTTTATCTTAGTCGTTGGATTGCCTTTAGATTGGGGTCAATTTACGGTAGGTAGTACGACATTAGCAGTAACACAACTAGTTGGCGCAATTATTTTTGCCCTTGCTAGCATCACTGATTGGTTAGATGGAAAAATTGCTCGTTCACGTGGATTAGTGACAAATTTTGGAAAATTTGCTGATCCGTTGGCAGATAAAATGCTTGTTATGACGGCATTTATCATGTTAGTCGGTCAGGGGAAAGCCCCAGGTTGGATCGTATCCATCATTGTGTGTCGAGAATTGGCTATAACAGGCTTAAGACTGTTACTTGTAGAAGATGGCGAGGTAATGGCAGCAGCATGGCCTGGAAAAGTCAAAACAGCTACACAAATGGTTGCAATTATTTTGTTGTTCATCAATAATATCCCGTTCAACTTGATAAATTTGCCCGTTGATCAAATCATGTTGTATGCTTGCTTGATCTTTACCATTTATTCCGGCGTGGATTATTTTGTAAAGAACCGTGGAGTATTCAAAGGATCAATGTAACACATTGACCTGATCAATGATGTAAAAAATCAGACATGGAAGAACGATTTTCCAGTCTGTTTTTTTGTGCGAAAAAAGCAACCTTCTTTCCTTGAGAAATGAGCAAGAGGGAAGGATTCTGCTGTAAAATAGCGTATACTATTATGTAGACAAAATGAAAACATCAGACACGAATAACTCACAATGAATGAGTGAGAAGACCGATGAAAGAAGCGATGGGAAATGAAAGCAGAGATCATAGCAGTAGGAACAGAGCTGCTCCTTGGGCAAGTCGTCAATACAAATGCTACTTTTTTATCTGAACAGTTAGCCTCATTAGGGATAGAAGTATATTACCAAACCGTAGTAGGAGATAATCCAAAACGCTTAGAAGGCTTACTTAAACTTGCTGAAACAAGAAGTGATTTGATTATTCTATGTGGCGGATTAGGACCTACGGAAGATGATTTAACAAAAGAGGTTGTGGCCCAACATCTAGGGGAAAGCCTTATCCAAAACACAGAAGGCTATAAAAAATTATTAGCATTTTTTGAAACCACTCAACGAAAAATGACAGAAAACAATTTACAACAATCGCAAATCATCGAAGGAGGAATCCCACTTCCAAACAGAACTGGATTAGCGCTTGGAACGTATTATCAGACAGAACAACATGCGTATCTTTTACTACCTGGCCCTCCGAGTGAACTTAAACCGATGTTTGTCGAACAAGCCCGTCCTTTGTTAGAAGAAAAATTCCCTTCAAAAGAAAAGTTAATATCAAAAGTCTTGCGATTTTATGGTATCGGAGAGTCACGTTTAGTAACGGAATTAAAAGATTTGATCGCAACACAAATCAATCCTACAATTGCGCCTTATGCAAAACCAAATGAAGTGACTCTAAGACTAACGGTGAAAACAAAAGACGTTCATGCAGGAAACCAAGCACTCCAAGCGTTAGAGGAGAAAATCCAAGCTCGAGTAGGAGAATATTTTTATGGTTATGGAGATAATTATTCTTTGGCGCAAGCAGTAGTTGATTTATTGAAAGAAAAAGGAAAAACAGTGACTGTAGCAGAAAGCTTGACTGCAGGTGCCTTTCAGTCTGCTTTAGGAGACATTCCCGGGGTATCTACTGTCTTTTCTGGTGGTTTCGTGACCTATTCAGCAGAAACAAAAGCAAAGATGTTAGGGATTGAACCAGAGCTATTAGAGGAGTATGGAACCGTTAGCGAAGAATGTGCCAAACAAATGGCTTTGCAAGCAAGAAAAATAGTAGGGTCCGACTATAGTGTCGCATTTACCGGAGTAGCTGGACCAGATGAATTAGAGGGGCAGCCCGCTGGAACAGTTTGGATTGCTATTTCTTCCGAAGATGAGGTAACGGCAAAGCTTTATCATTTCACAAAAGACCGTTCAGCTATCAGATACAGTGCAGTGATGCAAGGGTTTGATCTATTGAGAAAGCAACTATTAAGAAAAAAATAAATGCGAATATTTGTTCGGTTTTTGCTTGCTTTTTGGAAATAAAAAAGATATGATAAACGTAATGAAATGTTACTCTGAGTCGTAAAATAAGGAGGATTATCGTATTGGCAGATGATCGTAAAGCAGCCTTAGAAGCTGCATTGAAAAAAATTGAAAAGAATTATGGTAAAGGTTCTATCATGAAACTTGGTGAAAAAATCGACCAACAGATTTCAACGATACCAAGTGGGTCTTTAGCACTGGATGTTGCGTTAGGAATCGGCGGTTATCCTCGTGGACGGATCATCGAAGTATACGGTCCAGAAAGTTCAGGTAAAACAACAGTTGCGCTTCACGCAATTGCGGAGGTACAAAAAAATGGTGGCACAGCAGCATTTATTGATGCGGAACATGCCTTAGATCCACAATATGCTCAAAAACTCGGTGTCAATATCGATGAGTTATTACTTTCTCAACCAGATACAGGTGAACAAGGTTTAGAAATCGCTGATGCATTAGTATCTAGTGGTGCCGTTGATATCGTGGTAGTAGACTCGGTAGCAGCACTTGTTCCTCGTGCCGAAATCGATGGAGAAATGGGCGATGCACACGTAGGTTTACAAGCACGTTTGATGTCACAAGCCTTGCGTAAACTTTCAGGTTCTATCAACAAGACCAAAACGATTGCGATCTTTATCAACCAAATTCGTGAAAAAGTGGGCGTGATGTTTGGTAATCCTGAAATTACACCGGGGGGCCGCGCATTGAAATTCTATGCCACGATCCGTTTAGAAGTACGTCGTGCCGAACAATTAAAACAAGGAACGGACATTGTCGGAAACCGTACAAAAATCAAAGTAGTAAAAAATAAAGTAGCGCCACCTTTTAAAATCGCTGAAGTAGATGTGATGTATGGCGTTGGTATCTCACAAGAAGGTGAGCTTCTAGATATGGCCGTCGAAAAAGACATTGTGGATAAGAGCGGTGCTTGGTATTCTTATAAAGAAGACCGGATTGGTCAAGGACGTGAAAATGCGAAAATCTATATGGCGAACCATCCAGAAATGATGGCAGAAGTTTCTGCTTTAGTCCGTGCAGCTTACGGAATCGGTGAACCAGTTGAGGGAGCAGAAGAAGTAAAAGAAGCACAAGAAGAGTTACCATTAGACGAATAATAAACAAAAAAAAGAGTAAATTGAGAGGAAACAGGAATCTCAAGTTGCTCTTTTTTTCTATCTTGTTTTTCTTTTCATGTTAAGAAAGAGGGAATGTGGGATGGGGAAATAATTAGATGTTATTTAACAATGGTTTTTATAAAATAAAACGTTCGTTTATTGACAAAGTGGTAAGCCGTTTCTTTTCGTATTTAAAGTTGACACTACTAGAAACAAACATTAGAATAAGCATGTGCACATTTTTGTGTGCGTATGCAGTAGCATATTAATAAGTTTAGAGTAATTTATCATATGATTTATTTAGATGATAAAAATGAAAAAGATAGTATGGAGGTGGATTTTATGGGACTCAACATTCTCCTCGCTATCATCGGTTTAATTGTCGGTCTTGGTTTAGGGTTTATGATTGCAAAATCACGTCATGAAAAAGAAATTGCCGGAGCTAAAACATCAGCTGCTGGTATTCTTGACAGTGCAAAGAAAGAAGCAGAAACTCTAAAAAAAGAAGCATTGTTGGAAGCTAAGGAAGAAAATCAGAAATATCGTTCTGAAGTTGAAAGTGAGCTGAGAGAAAGTAAACTAGAATTAAAATCTCAAGAAAATCGATTGATTCAACGAGAACAAACGCTAGATCGTAAAGACGATTCGTTGGAAAAACGAGAAAACTCACTTGAAAGTAAAGAAGCAGCACTTAGTTCAAAACAGCAATTAATTGAAGAGCGAGAAAAAGACGTTGAAAAATTGATTGAAGATCAACAAAAAGAATTAGAAAAAATTGCTGGATTATCAAAAGAAGATGCAAAAGATGTCATCATGAAATCAACTGAAGAAGAGTTGAATCATGAATTAACCTTGATGGTTAAAGAATCAGAGCAACGTGCGAAAGAAGAAGCAGATCGCAAAGCGAAGAATCTACTATCATTAGCGATTCAACGTTGTGCTGCTGATCAAGTTTCAGAAACAACTGTCTCAGTAGTCACATTACCAAATGATGAGATGAAAGGGCGCATCATCGGGCGTGAAGGACGTAATATCCGAACACTTGAAACCTTAACAGGAATTGATTTGATCATTGATGATACTCCTGAAGCAGTCGTACTTTCAGGATTCGATCCAATCCGTAGAGAAATTGCCCGTATGACTTTAGAGAAATTGATTCAAGATGGACGAATCCATCCAGCTCGTATCGAAGAAATGGTCGAAAAATCTCGTAAAGAAATGGATGAACGCATTCGTGAATATGGAGAAGAAGCTGCCTTTGAAGTAGGAGCACATACACTTCATCCTGATTTGATCAAAATCATGGGTCGCTTGCATTTTAGAACCAGTTATGGTCAAAATGTATTGAAGCATTCAGTAGAAGTTGCTAAACTATCAGGAATCTTAGCTGCAGAATTAGGCGAAGATATCCAGTTAGCAAAACGTGCAGGATTACTACATGATATTGGTAAAGCATTAGATCATGAAATCGAAGGGTCACATGTTGAGATCGGCGCCGAATTAGCGATGAAATATAAAGAAAATCCAGTGGTGATCAACGCAATCGCTTCGCATCATGGAGATGTCGAAGCAACCTCAGTTATTTCTGTCCTAGTTGCGGCAGCAGATGCTTTGTCAGCTGCTCGCCCAGGTGCAAGAAGTGAATCACTGGAAAACTATATCCGTCGTTTACGAAGCTTAGAAACAATCTCCAATAGCTTTGCTGGTGTAGAATCAAGTTTTGCGGTTCAAGCCGGACGTGAAGTACGGGTAATGGTGAAACCAGAAGAAATTTCTGATTTGGATGCTGTTCGTTTAGTCCGCGATATTCGTAAGCGTATTGAAGACGAACTTGATTATCCAGGTCATATCAAAGTGATCGTGATCCGAGAAACCCGAGCAACGGACTACGCGAAATAAAGTAACTGAGTGATTTGAAAAAATTTCAAGCCACGTATAACAAAAATTAAAAGTATAAATGAGAAAATAGTATAAAATGGCGATTGTTCGTCATTTTATACTATTTTTTTAGGCTCTTTGTCAAACGATGTTGGTGAAGAGAAATCCTAGAATGATTGGTGAACAGAAAGAACTATTTTTCTTTCTGTTCCTTTTTTTATTTTATGAGTAATGCTTTCCCATGCCGAATCATGATTCGTAATTTAAAGTTGTAAAAGCTTCGGAACCCATAGGCATTTCGTTTTAATACCTTGATATGATTGTTCAAACACTCCAAAGGGCCATTTGAGTAGCCATAACGTAGGGCGTTCTCGATTTGTGGAAGAAACTTTTTAAAGGTTTTCAAAGTTCTATCATAGATTTCAGGAAGGTCTGTTTTTCCCACATTTAAATATTCTTTAAACGTGTCAATTTCCCGCTTTTTAACTGCATAAAGTAGATTTTGATAGAGTTGATAACCAGAGCGTAGACTAGGACAGTCTCTAAGAAGGCGATCGACTATTTCGGTTTCTGTTAAATACTCTTTAAAACCGGATCGCCAAGTGCGTTTGTTATAATCTAGTTTTCCTTCTTCTTTTTGTAAAAGTTTCCAATAACGTTTTAGCTTCCTACCTAGGCTTTTTTGAGAAGAAGAAGGATGTTTAAGCAACCGATTTGTTTCTTTGATTCGTTGATTGCGAAATGTTCTACCAATATGCTGGACAATATGGAATCGATCAATAATCAGTTTCGCGTTTGGAAATAGCTTTTTCACTAAGGAAACATAAGGTGCATACATATCAATAACGATCCATTGAACCGCCTCTCGAACTTCTGATGAGAAGCGCAAAAAGTAACGTTCTAGATAGGGAAGGCGTCGATTTTCTAAAATATCAAGTAGTTCATGGGTGTCACCATCCATCATAATGAAGCTCATGGCGCTAGACACACTACGAACAGACTTAAATTCATCGAAACATAAAGTTTTTGGTAAGCTTTGTTTCAAGGGATTCAATGGACGATAAAATTTTTTCATGATTCGATAAACGGAAGAGACAGAAATATTTTTTTGGTAGGCAATTTCGGTCATTGAAGTGTTCTTCTTTAAACGAGTGACGACAGACCAACGGACCTTTTGACTAATAAAACAGTGCTTTTCAGCAACCGAAGTATCGGCAACAAAGGTTTTATGACAAGACTTACATTTAAAGCGTTGTTTCTTCAATTCTAAATAAGTTCGGTATTCAGAAACATCATTGAGTAACAACCGAACGGTTGTCGTCCCCCAACGGATAAGCTGAGAGGGGACGACACAGTGGCAATGAACACATTTTTCAGGTGAATAGCGAAGCCTCCCACGATAGATCATGCAAATTTGGCCTTTGTACTTTTCTTTCGTTAAGCAATTTTCCTCAAAATGGATATTTAGGTCTAGAATATTTAGAGTATCTTTGATAAGCTGAGTATAAGACATCTTGAATCCTCCTTATGAATGGTTTCGCCAAATCAATTCTAAAGGATTTCAAGGTGTCTTTTCTATCTTTTTTTCTCAATAAAAAAGATGTCAGTGGAATCCACCAACATCAAAAAGTATAGAGCCTTTTTTTATGTGATTTTCTGAGGGATTTTATATATTATTGTTATTATTTAATTGTAAAATAACGATGTTTTAGTTATTTTGTCAATGTAAATAAGTAAGCAATAGGTATTTTAACAGTATGTTATCATGTTTGAAATATCAATAATAAAAAAACGTAAATTATTAAACATAGTAGCTAATAGGTGTGGTTTAATATTAAGAGAGCGCTCTCAATAGAATTTATAGGAGGAGAAAAAAATGATTAAATCTAAAATTATTACTTTATTTGTCACAATAGGTATGTTAGCTAGTGTTATGATATTCTCGGTTTTGGGAGTAAGTGAGTCAGTATTTGCCTCGGAGGATCATGAAAGAACAACGACGGGGGCTAAATCTTATCAGACTGATTTATTTAATGATGCGGTCATCAATTATAGGAATACTGCTAAGATTAATCAATTCGTTGAAAACAACGAGCAGATTGTTCAGTTGCTAGATAAAAATAATAATGTATTGGCCGCAGAGATTACAAATTTACAAACATTAGAAACACTGGCTGTAACAAGAACAGTCAATGAGGTGATTGTTGAGAAAAAAGAAAAAAATAATGATGGGGAATATAGACAAATAACTGAAAAATATCCTTTGATAGTGGAAAATAGTGAAGAAAATGGGTTAGATGATCTATCGAACAATCTACTAAGGCTAAAATATACCTCATGGAGTTATACGAATTTAGCTGTAGGGAAAAATGTATTTGCGTCGCTAGTAAATATAGGAATTGCGGCGTTGATTACTTTTACAGCTGGTGTATTTGGTATTGGAACAGCTGCAGCAGATTTTTTACTTGAGTATATGGGAGCATATGGTTTACCTAGTGGAGCAGCAATTGCCTCAGCTTTAGATACTAGTGGTAATGGTTGGATTGGATTATATGTTCGAGAAGTATGGAATGACTCATGGACGGTATATTATGGAACTCAGCATAGAACGATGTAACTAATCTTATGAAGAAATATATCATTAAATTACTAGTTACAGTTTTACTTGTATTAGCCTTCATAGGTTTTGTGGAGTTTTTATTGAAGGGAAATAAATCGATACTAATACCAACAAGTGGTTTAGGTTATGTTTTTGGAGTACCCTTTCTATCCATTAAACCATTTAAGAATGAAACTATGATAAGAAAAATCCAATATGTGGTTCTTCTATTTTTGTGTTTCTACTTACCACCTAAAATATTAAGCTTATTGGGGATTGAAAGATTTGAGATCACACTTATTTTATATACTATATTGATATTTGTAGGAATGCTAATTTTATGTGGAATAACTTTTACTTCACATAGAAACAAGAAATAACTATTAGCAAATGTTCAATATAAGCAAGTAACATTGAAATGTAAAAAAATAGTAATATACGAAAGATATTTTAAGAGAAATGTGTTATAAGAATAGGATAAGAAATTTTTACTACGTAACTATATTTATCAAGCAAGCCGAAGAATCCGAGAACAGGCACAGCTATTTTCGGATTCTTCGACTTGTTTACGAAAGCTTCTGAATGACTGGCTGGCTTAGTAAGATCAGTTGCTAAAAGAAGCTTGTTTTGTTTTAAAAAGGCTAAAATTTTATTTTTCCTCATTCTATCAATGGATCGATTCTTCGTTTACATCATTTCTTTGTCTTTTTCGATGGTCGTGGTGATTCCTTTGATGATTGCTGGAATGAATCCTGCTTCTTCTAATGCAACTACGCCAGCCACTGTCGTACCTCCAGGAGAAGAGACTTGATCGACCAGTTCCCAAGGATTTTTGTCACTGACAAGAAATTTTTCGCAAGAGCCAAGAATTGCTTTTGCAGCAATTTCTGTAGCCGTTTGTTTAGGTAATCCATGAAGTACCCCCGCACGTCCCATAGCATCGATCAGCATGTAAATAAATGCAGGGGAGCTTCCAGCTAACCCAATGAAGGTACTGAAATCTTCTTCGGCTAGTGGATAGACACTGCCAATGGCTTCGAATATTTTCATCGCTTGTTTGAATTGTTCCTCTGTTGTTCCTTTGTTTTTACATATCGCAGAAACCCCTGCGCCTACACTCACATTGACATTAGGCATCACACGTACGATGGCTGCTTGTGAATCCAAAGCTTCTTCTAAGACTTGTAACGATTTTCCAGCAGCGATTGAAATAAAGAGCTGTTGTTTACGATAGTCACGTAATTCCATCAATACTTTTTCAATGATTTTTGGTTTGACTGCTAAAACAATGATATCTGCTTCTTGTGCGACTTCTTGATTATTTTGACAAGCATTTACTCCCGTTTTTCCTGCAAATTGTCGGGCATTTTCGTAGTGTCCACTTGAAACATAAATCTCCTCTTTAGCTACAAGTTGCTTTTCAAGCAAACCATGAATGATTGCTTGCGCCATATTACCTGTTCCGATAAATCCGATTTTCATGTGATCCGCTCCTTTTTTTGTTTTAGCATAGCTTTCTTTTAGGAAATTCGCAAGCTGTTCTGAAGAAGACAATATGAATGCTTTAGTAAGATAGGTGACTAGAGGATAGAGGAGTTGCTAGAATAACAATTACTTATAGAGAAAAGAGGTCAAAAGTGGAAAAAAAGAAATAAATAAGATAACATTAAAATAGATGTATGAAAGTATACAAGTGAGGAAGGATGCAGGTGAAAAATAAAGTACATTTGCTTTTTCAGTGGATGAAAGCCCATCAGCTGATCTTGAAATTAATCTTCTTTGGTTCAGTTCTCGTATTTGTAGTCAACCAGGTGGCTAATATTCTGCATGGAATGAGTTGGCAAGATGTTTGGCAGACAATGAACCAACAAAGTCAAGTGACGATCGCATGGATGATCTTGGCAGGATTGGTGGGTGTATTGCCGATGTTGCTTTACGATTGGGTGACTGTTCAAGTATTAGAAAAACAAGGAACACCTAAAATGGATCGGAAAGATTTTTTTTTATCTGCTTGGATCACTAATACCATCAACAACTTAGCAGGTTTTGGAGGGATAGTTGGCGCGAGTTTGCGTGCCAGTTTTTATGGCAAAAAGACAAACCGGAAAATGGTGTTGGCTACGGTTTCAAAAGTTGCTTTATTTATGCTGACAGGTCTCTCCGTGTGGGCACTCGTTACTTTTATTGATGTATTTTTCCTTCAGTCTGAGAGTATATTCCGCAGTTATTGGATCTGGCTTTTTTGCGGGAGTTTTTTAGCACCATTTATTTTTTTATTCGCTTATTTAAAACGAAAAACGATCTTTGCAGAGTTTTATCCAAAAGGGCTTATCGGCTTATTTGTAGCCTCTTTTGGCCAATGGACAGGTGCTTTATTTGTCTTCTTATTTATTGGACGATTGATGGCCATTGATATTTCCTCGCTTTCTCTTTATCCTATGTTTATCATTGCCACGCTTATCGGCATGTTAACGATGGTTCCAGGTGGTATGGGCACATTCGATGTGTTGATGATTTTAGGGATGAGCCAATTAGGAGTTCGGCAAGATCTAGCGCTTGTCTGGTTGCTTTATTATCGTCTCTTTTATTATGTGTTGCCATTTATTTCAGGCGTTCTTTTATTTTTGACACATACGGGTGTGAGAATCAATCGTTTGTTAGATAATATCCCTCGTTTGTTTTTTCAAAAAATCGCTCATCAGGTTTTAGTCTGTGCTGTTTATTTTGCTGGCATCATGATGATCTTGCTTTCGACTATCACGAATTTATCAACAGTCAGTCGTTTGTTTCAGTTTTTATTGCCCTTTTCTTTCAACTTTTTAGATCAAACATTAAACCTATTAGTAGGCTTTTTATTGCTTGGTTTAGCAAGAGCTCTTGCTATGAAAGTGAAAAAAGCCTTTATTCCTACTCTCTTGTTACTAGCTTTTGGTATCATTAATACGGTGATGCGTACGTTATCTTGGGAATTGATTTTGGTTTATTTAGTGATTTTACTTTCGGTGTGGCTAGCACGAAAAGAGTTCTATCGGAAGAGATTTGTTTATTCTTGGGGTGCAATGCTTTTTGATGCGACACTCTTTGGCTTTTTATTTATTATTTATGCCATTGCGGGCTACAATAGAGGAAGTTTTTTAGTTGGCAATCTCACTGCCAATCGATTTATTCTTTTTCCCTCTGATGCAGTTTGGTTTTCCGGCTTGATTGGGTTAGGGATTTCTTTGTTATCCTTAGTTGCACTTTATCAATATCTTACTCCTGAGGAAAAACTAGGTGTAGGTTTTGATAGCGAACGGTTCGAACGTCTATTAAAGAACTATGGGGGGACGGCGGCCAGTCATTACCTACGATTACCAGGGTATAGTTATTTCTATTATCAAGAGAATCATGAAGATCGAGTAGTCTTCGGTTATCAAATCAAGGCCAATAAATGCTTTGTTCTAGGAGATCCAATTGGTGATCCGGCAATGATGCGTGCGGCTACCAATGCTTTTTTAAAAAAAGCCGATTCTTTAGGTTATCAACTGGCTTTCTACAAAGTATCAGAAAAGTACGTTGTGATGCTTCATGAATTAGGCTTTCATTTTACGAAAGTAGGAGAAGCTGGCATTGCTGATTTTTCTACAGAAGATTTGTCTCGAACAAACCAACAGTTAGAGTTTCAACGGCTTTCGAAGGAAGGGTATCATTTTACTTGGTATGAATCACTTCCACAAGAATTATTGACATCTGTCCAAGAAGTGTCAAAAAGTTGGCTGGATGGTGCGCGTGAGAAGCATTTTTCTGTCGGTTACTTTGATCAAAAATACCTTCAGTCAAGTGGAATAGGGATTGTAAGAAAGGACCAGAAAATTGTCGGTTTCATTACTGAAAAGCCCATGACAAAGACACAAGTTGGTTATGATTTGCTCCGTTACTTGCCAGATCAACCAGCAATTCTGGCGGATTATTTGTTAACACATTTATTAATAGTCTATCAAAATAAAGGTTATCTTGAAGCAAATCTTGGCTTAGCCCCCCTTGCAAATGTAGGTGAAGCTGATTTTTCATTTTTGCAAGAAAAAGTGATGCGGGTCATTTATAATTATGGGAATTTCTTTTATTCGTTTCAATCAGCATACAAAGAAAAACAAAGGTATGTGACACATTGGGAAGGGCGTTATTTTGCTTATATGAATGGGAGCAGTTTTACATTAGCCACGCTACAGTTGTTTTTATTAATTGGAAATGGTAAGGGGAAAAATACAAGTTTGGTAGAAGAAGTTTTGACAGAGCTATAAAACTGGCTACAAATTCTGCCTGAAAGGATTGATTGGTCTAATAGAAGGTATACTTTTATTTTTCCCTATGATAGAATACTTTCGACTTAGATTTTTCGAATGGGTGAGAGGATGGAATTGATTGAAAAAGCGCCGGCAAAGATAAACTTAGGGTTGGATGTGTTATACAAACGACCAGATGGGTATCATGAGTTGGAAATGGTGATGTCAAGTGTAGATTTAGCTGATCACTTGTTCTTTGAAGAGCTACCGGAAGATAAGATTGTCGTGGAAACGAATAAAGCATTTTTACCGGTGGATCAGCGAAATAATGTATACCAAGCAGTTGCGTTGTTAAAAAATAAATACCAAATTAATAAAGGCGTTAAAATCTTCGTGAAAAAAAATATTCCCGTTGCCGCTGGACTAGGCGGTGGCAGTACCGATTGTGCTGCGGCGCTAAGAGGGATCAATCGGTTATGGAATCTAGGATGTACCTTAGAGGAACTAGCAGAAATTGGCTTAGAGGTAGGTACGGATGTCCCTTATTGTGTGTATGGGCATACAGCCTATATTGGTGGCAAAGGGGAGATCGTCCAAGTTCTTCCGGCTATGCCTCCTTGTTGGGTCGTATTAGTAAAACCAAGAATGAGTGTCTCCACAAGAACTGTTTTTAGAGAGATAGATGTTGAAAAAATTCAGCATCAAGACATCAAAGGATTAGCAGAAGCTTTACGTCAGCAAGATTATCAAGAAATGCTGAAGAAAATGGGGAATAGTTTAGAAGACGTGACAGGAAAACGTCATCCAATCATTCATCAAATCAAAGAACGAATGATCAGGTATGGAGCTGATGCTGCATTGATGAGTGGAAGTGGACCAACCGTCTTTGCTTTGTGTCAACATTATTCAAGAGCTCAACGTGTCTATAATGGCTTAAAAGGCTTCTGCGATGAAGTCTATCTTGTCAGAACGCTCTGATATAGAAGTCCTAAAAAAATTCTGTTCGATGAAGTTAACTGAGGATAGTGTAAAACAGCTTTTTATGTTTTGCGGTATCCTCAGTTAATTTTATCAGAAAGTATCTCCTAATCTTTGCCACTAAGCCAAAACCTAAAAAGTATAAAGAGGTATTTTCTGAAGATTTTCTTACTGTTCTGGTCAAAGTACTGGTATCACGATCTCTTGATGAAAGCTAACTCCTTTGAAATTGAGTTAAAAATCTAAAAAGATATGAAGAGCTATTTTTCTAATTTCGCCCTTAATCTTAGAAACTGAAAGTTCTTTTCATAACTTTAGATAAACGATATTCAAGAGGCTGCACTTCGGTAGTAAACAAGAAAAATTAAAATTGTGAAGAATCAATTTCTCTTTTTCTTGTTTATTACTCAGTACAAAACGCTTCTTTCATAATCCTGATAAACAGGGCTCACTCAGTTAAAAATAAGCCGAATAGTCTTGAAGGTAGGAAAAGCTATTTTTAAGATTATTTGGTTTATTTTTTTGAAATAAAAAAATGTAGTTACTAGGCCTTTTTATTTTCTCAATGTTTAGTTGATCTATTGTTTTTTTATAATGAAAAAAGAAGACTAATTAGAGAATTTGTATGATAGGATATTCATTTGTTTTACGATTTGCTAGGGAACTTTTCGTTTAAATCAGAAAATCGGCTTTTTCTATTGACTGTTTTTTTTTATTTTGATACATTAAGTCTCGTTGGTAAATCGTAAAATTACGATTTGTTTTGAAAGGAGCAAACCTATGAAAAAATATTTATTAGCTGTAACACTAGCCGCTGGAGCGTTCCTGCTTGCTGCTTGTGGTCAACCGACTTCAAAAAGTTCTTCTGAAGAGGAGTTAAAGGTTGTTGCAACGTTTTATCCTATGTATGAATTTACCAAAGAAATCGTGGGAAAAGAAGGCGATGTGGAGTTATTGATTCCCGCAGGTACCGAGCCACATGATTTCGAACCAAGTGCGAAGCAAAGTGCAGAAATTGCGGATGCGGATGTGTTCGTTTATAATAGTTCGGACATGGAATTTTTTGTGGATTCTTTAAAAGATTCAGTTGATACCAATCAAACGTTGATGATTGAAGCAGCCAAAGGGATCAAACGTCTTGACGGGCACGAAGAAGCAGAAGATAGCGATGACCATGACCACGATCACGAGTATGACCCGCATGTCTGGTTAGATCCGGTATTAGCGATCCAAGAAGTTCAGACCATTGCGAAAGAATTAGGTGAAAAGTATCCAGATAAAAAAGAAACTTTTGATAAAAATGCGGACGCTTATATCAAGAAGTTGCATGAACTAGACCAGAAATATACGGATGGTTTAAAGGATGCAACGAATCGTACTTTTGTTACTCAACATGCGGCATTTGCTTATTTAGCTCATCAATATGATTTGAAACAAGTAGCGATTTCAGGTGTTTCACCAGATCAAGAACCCTCACCTAGTCGTTTAGCAGAATTGAAAGACTTTGTTGATCAAAATAATGTCAAAGTGATCTATTTTGAAGAAAATGCCTCGTCAAAAGTGGCTGAAACATTATCAAAGGAAACTGGGGTACAATTAGAAGTGCTTAATCCGTTAGAAAGTTTAACCAATGAGCAAATCAAATCTGGTGAAAATTATCTGACTGTAATGGAAAAAAATCTAGAGGCATTAAAAAAGAGCATCAATTAAAACGAATGGAGGTCTCTACGTGCATTATATTGAAATAACCGATTTAACCTTCTATTATGACGATGAGCCTGTTTTGGAAGGTGTATCCTATCACGTGGATGCAGGAGAATTCGTCATTTTGACCGGGGAAAATGGAGCAGCTAAATCAACATTGATCAAGGCTTCTTTAGGATTGTTGAAACCCTCAAAAGGAACAATCAAAATCGCGGAAAAAAATCAGGAAGGAAATAAACTTAGTATCGGTTATATCCCACAGCAAGTATCATCTTTTAATGCGGGTTTTCCTAGCACAGTCCTTGAACTTGTGCGCTCAGGACGGTATCCTCGTGATCGCTGGTTCAAGCGATTAACTGAAAAAGATCATCAACATGTGAAAAGAGCATTAGAAGCAGTAGGGATGTGGGAGATGCGTCATCGACGAATCGGTGAACTTTCTGGAGGACAGAAGCAACGGATCAGTTTGGCACGTATATTTGCTACCGATCCTGATTTGTTCGTGTTAGACGAGCCAACGACTGGTATGGATGAAGAATCTAGAAATGAGTTTTATCGCTTGTTGCGTCATAGTGCGCATGACCATGGGAAAGCTGTGTTGATGATCACTCACGATCATGAAGATATCAAGCAATATGCCGATCGACAAATTCGGTTAGTGAGAAAGGAGGATTCTCAATGGCGTTGCTTTCATATGAATTCATGAGACGGGCATTTCTAGCAGCAATATTCATTGCGGGAATCGCCCCTATGTTGGGTGTTTTTCTCGTGATCAGACGTCAATCACTGATGGCTGATACATTATCACATGTGTCTTTAGCAGGGGTGGCCTTGGGTTTCTTTCTGAATTTGAATCCTACCTTGACCACCATGGTCGTCGTCGTGATCGCAGCTATTATATTAGAATATTTGCGCTCCATGTATCGAACCTATTCAGAAATTTCTATTGCGATTTTAATGGCAGGCGGCCTTGCTTTAGCGCTTGTTTTAATGAATTTAAGTGGTGGTAATTCTGCTACAAGTATCCAATCTTATTTGTTTGGTTCCATTGTAACGATCACTTGGGAGCAAGTGATATTTTTAGGGATTTTATTTGTGGTTATTGGTATATTATTCTTTTTATTCAAGCGTCCGATGTATGTATTGACTTTTGACGAAGATACCGCGCATGTAGATGGACTACCTGTTCATTGGATGTCGATGATGTTCAATATCATTACTGGAATTGCAATCGCTGTGATGATCCCTATTGCTGGAGCGCTACTGATCTCTGCGATCATGGTATTGCCAGCAGCTATCGGTATGCGTTTAGGAAAAAGTTTCAATATCGTGATGATCATCAGCGTCCTCGTTGGATTTATCGGGATGCTTTCAGGGCTAACTAGTTCTTTTTATCTAGACACCCCTCCAGGAGCGACAATCACTTTAGTCTTTATACTGTTGTTTTTATTGGTGAATTTGGTCAAACGTATCTGGTTCATGACAAGAAGAAATAATGGATCTACCAGTAAAAAACGATAAAAACTAGTTTTTAGTCTTTTAAAATCAAAAGGATTAAAAAATTAGTGCTTTTAACGAATAGATCGGAGTGTTAGAGAATAGGAAAGCTATTTTCTGACGCTCCGTTTTTTCTTACATGAACACTTTTCATGCAATTATCTATTTTTTTGATAAATTCCGAACTATTTCCTTGTTTTTTTATAAAATGCTCGAATTTTTAGAGAAAAACTTATATAATGAAACACGATAAACTTTGTTGGAAAAAGGAGCTGGAATATGTGAAAGTTCGTCGCAGTGAACGACTTGTTGATATGACTCAGTATTTATTGGATCATCCCCATGAATTGATTTCTTTAACAAGCTTTGCCGAACGTTATGAATCTGCTAAATCTTCTATTAGTGAGGATCTAGCTATCATCAAGAAAACATTTAAAGAAAGAGGTTGCGGAACGCTTGAAACCATTCCTGGAGCAGCAGGCGGCGTTTTGTTCATTCCAGAAATCTCTTATGAAGAAGCAAAAAAATATATTGAATCTTTGGCTGAACGTTTATCTGAACAGGATCGGTTATTACCTGGCGGATATGTTTATTTATCTGATCTATTAGGAGAACCTGAACTATTGCGTCAAGTAGGGAAAATCATTGCTTCTAAGTATCTAGGCGAAAAAATTGATGCAGTGATGACTGTGGCAACAAAAGGTGTACCTATTGCACAAGCAGTTTCTTATTATTTAAATGCACCATTTGTCATTGTACGACGAGATTCAAAGATTACCGAAGGATCCACAGTCAGTGTGAACTATGTTTCGGGTTCATCGGAGCGAATTGAAAAAATGGAATTATCTAAAAGAAGTCTTAAACGCGGTTCACGTGTCTTAGTTGTCGATGACTTTATGAAAGGCGGCGGAACAGTGAATGGAATGAAGAGCCTGATTGAAGAATTTGAATCAGAGCTAGTAGGTATCACTGTTTTTGCAGAATCTAAATTTAATGGTCATCGTGCAATTGATGATTACACTTCATTGTTATATGTGAAAGATGTGGATACACAGACGAAAAACATTACAGTAGTACCAGGAAATTATTTCGCAGAATAAACATGAAAATGCTTGTTTTTAGATAATTGAAAAATATATGTCTTTTAAAAGTGAATGAATGGGTGCCATCATCTGGTCCACGACACTAAACCAAAGAAACCTGAAAATAGGAGAAACTATTTTGGGATTCTTTGGTTTGTTTCTTGATAGGGAAACCGTAGCTCCAATCATGTGTTTACTTTTGGAGAAAAATGAAACCTGTTTGGTAACTTCAATAAAATGGTATAGTTATAAAAATGGTTAGTTTAGTTGAAAAAATGCTTGTACTGGGCTAAACTTAAACTAATAAATTGTTATTTAGGAGTGACACATTTGAACGCACGATATGCGATTATTTTAGCAGCGGGAAAAGGAACCCGTATGAAATCCAAATTATATAAGGTATTACATCCAGTAGCTGGAAAACCGATGGTTGAACACATCATTAATCGAGTAAGTGAAACTAATCCTGACCAAATCGTGACGATTGTAGGTCATGGTGCAGAGAAAGTGAAAGCACAATTAGGAGATCGTAGTGAATATGTGCTACAAGAAGAACAGTTGGGAACAGGACATGCTGTTTTACAAGCAGCAGCTTTCTTAGCAGGAAAAGAAGGTACTACATTAGTGATCAGTGGAGATACTCCATTGTTGACGACAGAAACATTGAATAACTTATTTGAATATCATCAAGGGAAAAATGCTAGTGCTACTATTTTGACTGCTCAAGCGGAAGACCCAACTGGCTATGGACGAATCATTCGTGACCATGTAGGAATCGTTGAAAAAATCGTCGAACAAAAAGATGCTTCTCCAGAAGAAGCAATGGTTCAAGAAATCAATACTGGTACTTACTGTTTTGATAATAAAGCTTTATTTGAAGCTTTGAACAAAGTTGGTACAGATAATGCCCAAGGTGAATACTATTTGACAGATATCATTGAGATATTGAAAGATGCAGGTAGTCCGGTAGCTGCTTATCAAACGGAGGATTTTGATGAGTGTATGGGTGTAAATGATCGAATTGCTTTAGCTAAAGCCAATGAGTTGATGCGCCAACGTATCAATAAGATGCATATGGTGAACGGAGTGTCATTCATTGACCCAGCTGCTACTTATATTGATGCGGATGTAGTGATCGGATCAGATACAATCATTGAAGCTGGAGTACAGATTCAAGGGAACACAGTGATTGGAGAAGATTGCTTTATCGGTGCACATTCACGAATCGTCGATAGTACGATTGAAGATCAAGTGACGATTGAAAATTCAGTGATTGAAAGTAGCATAGTGAAAACAAAGGCAGATGTTGGACCTTTTGCTCATTTACGTCCAAAAGCAGAGATTGGTGAAGGAGTCCATATTGGTAATTTTGTGGAAGTCAAAAATGCCCAAATCGGTAAAGATACGAAAGTAGGTCACTTGACTTATGTAGGAGATGCGACATTAGGTGAAGACATCAATGTAGGTTGTGGCGTTGTCTTTGTCAACTATGATGGCAAAGGAAAACACCGAACAACGATCGGTGATCATAGCTTCATTGGTTCAAATGCGAATATTATTGCTCCAGTGGAAGTAGCAAAAAACACCTCAATTGCTGCTGGCTCAACGATTACAGATAATATTCCTGAGTATGCAATGGCTATTGCTCGAGCTAGACAAGTGAATAAAGAAGGATACGCTAAGAAACTCCCTTATTTAAATTAATAGTTTTGTAATATCACTTGATTTATTTGATAAATATGACTAGTATTTATTAGGTAGTAGAGTTGTGAAAAAGAAAGCGGAGGTCCCCATGTCGAAACATTACTTTGACCCAAGATTAAAAATTTTTGCGTTAAATTCAAATCGTCCATTAGCAGAGAAAATCGCTGCAGCAGTGGGTGTTGAATTAGGAAAATCATCAGTTACGCAATTTAGTGACGGTGAGATTCAAGTCAACATCGAAGAAAGTATTCGTGGTTCACACGTCTATGTCATTCAATCAACTAGCAGCCCTGTGAATGATAATCTGATGGAACTATTGATTATGATTGATGCCTTGAAACGTGCAAGTGCAAAAACAATTAACGTAGTGATGCCTTATTATGGATATGCACGTCAAGATCGTAAAGCTCGTGCCCGTGAACCAATCACTGCAAAATTAGTGGCAAATATGATTCAAAAAGCGGGTGCAACAAGAATGTTGACACTTGATTTACATGCGGTGCAAATCCAAGGATTCTTTGATATCCCTGTCGATCACTTGATGGGTGCACCATTGATTGCTAATTATTTCCTAGAAAAAGGCATCAAGGGTGATGATGTTGTTGTCGTTTCACCGGATCATGGTGGTGTAACACGTGCGCGTAAATTAGCAGAATTTCTGAAATCACCGATTGCCATCATTGACAAACGTCGTCCAAAAGCAAATGTCGCAGAAGTCATGAATATCATCGGTAAAGTAGAAGGGAAAACATGTGTATTGATTGATGATATGATCGATACAGCTGGTACGATCACTCTAGCGGCCAATGCATTGAAAGAAGCTGGTGCAGTGAGTGTCTATGCTTCATGTACGCATCCAGTCTTATCTGGGCCTGCTTTACAACGTATTGAGGACTCAGCTATTGAACGTTTAGTTGTGACGGACTCAATCTATTTGCCAGAAGACCGCAAAATTGATAAAATCGACGAAGTAAGTGTTGGTGGATTAATGGGAGATGCAATCAAACGCATTCATGAAAATAAACCAGTAAGTCCTCTATTTGAAACAAAGAAATAACACCATACTAAAAATTGAATAATGCAATCACAAAGGGGAGTCCATCTGGGCTGAGACTGAATTTATTCTAAACCCTTCGTACCTGTTTCGGTTATGCGAGCGTAGGAATTGTGAACGAATAGCGAATGCTGCTTTTTAGAAGCAAGAGCTGTCTTAGTAAAGACGAACTCATTCTGCTTCCTCCTTTGTGATGTTAAATTATCGAGGAGGAAGTTTTTTTATGAACAAAAAACACAGTATTTGGATTGAAGGAACCATCGTTGCAGCCCTATCATTAGTATTATCTTTGATTCCACTTCAAATCGGCAGCAGTTTTTCCATATCTCTAGGTCAAATCCCATTAACACTCTTTGCGTTGAGAAGAGGATGGAAAGCTGGAATGTCAGCGGGGCTATTATGGGGGCTTTTACATTTTCCAACAGGTCAAGTGTATTATCTTAGTGTGCTACAAGTACTGATCGAGTATCCAATAGCCTTTACTTTTGCTGGAACAGCTGGGATTTTTTCAAAGCAGATGCAACGAGGATTAGATCAAAGAAGTACAAGGAAAATGAGTATGACTATTGTTTTGGCGACGTTAGTTGGAGTTGGGGCTAGATATTTTTGGCATTTTATTGCTGGGGTTGTTTTTTGGGGGAGCTTCGCCATGTGGGGGATGAATCCCTGGCTATTTTCTCTAGTGATGAATGGGGCAAGTGCATTAGCGACAGGAGTGGTGACGATCATTGTATTACTAGGAATCGAACGGACATTGCCTTCTTTGTTTAGAGGAAAAACAAGCGAATGAATCTAAGAGCAATCAATCATTTTGTGGGACAAATCAGAAGATACGTTGAGAAAATAGTATTGAATAAAAGATGTAAATAGCTGTTTTTAAATGAGCACATTCAAAAAAAGGCTGGGACAGAAGTGTTTAACTCCGAGAAATAAGAAGGAATTCACGAAAGTTGCTTTTCAAATTTTGTGAATTTCAGTTTATTATCGAAGGATTTGCTTCTGATTTCGCCATTTATACATGTTTAGAGCGTGGAACAAGAGTAATTAATACTCTTGTCTCCGCTCTTTTTTTATATCGACTTGCCATTCGCATCTAACATGGAAGAACCACAATTTTTACAGGCACACGGAGCAAGTGAAAGAACCGCATCAACGATTAAGATCTTTTTCTTCTACAGAGTCTTGAAAGTAACCTCGGTAATTGTTAAATTTTTGTCTACTAATCTCAGTGTTTTTTTGATAGAATTATTCATAGAGCATATCGTCCTCTCAGTTGTTTATTTTGTGGTGATTTAATCATACTAGAGAACGATATGTTTTTTAACATCTAAAATGAAAATGGGACTGAAGAATCAATTCTGATTCATCAGTCCCATAAGTTATAGAGCCTTTTTTATTTAGTTATACAAAAGTATTATACGTAAAGTTAGCTGCTTCACCTTCTAAACTCCACTGGCGTTGAGCAGAGTGATAGATCAGCATGCCAACTGGTTTTTCTTCACGATAACGAGTTCCTTTTAATTTCCAGACATAGTCTTCGATGATGTAGATTGGAATATGATAAGTGTCGTTGATCAAACCGTCTTGTTCAAATGAGAAGATAATCCCTTCTTGCATGAGGTTACGCATTTTTTTCAGGATCTCGACACTGATTTTCTCTACGGGAATCTCTTTTCTAAAGAATGATTTTTTTACGTTGATTTTTTCTGAAACAATCGTACTAAGTTTGTTGGCAAAAATCCGATAAAATTCATCGATATAACGATAATAGATTCGGTTCAATTGGTCATTCAAATCGAAATAAACAAAGTTATTTTGTAATTTATAAAAAAAAGGTGAATGTAAATGTGTTTTCATATGGCCAAAGTATAATAACTCTGAAATTTCAAGTGGAGTGAGTTCTTTTAACATCGTCAAATCTGTGAAATCCACCCATTTCAAATCTACTCCACTATTGCGACTACGTAAAGAATTAAAAAAAAGTTGGATATTCTCCGTCCCTCGGATGACTTTTAAACCCGTATGGGACTCGTATTCTCCAGCAAATGCAGAAGGATCCAACAAAAGAAGATTTTGAGGGAAATGCACGATGCTATTTGAAAAATCACTGATAGTCAGTCCTTTAGTTAAAACAGCATTGCTTGTAGTATCGATATGTACATAAACTGACTCAGTCATCATGCTCCTCCTTTACCCATTTCTCATCTCTTTCATTTTACAACATTTATTACAAAAAAGCTTGTTTCTTTTATTTTAAAATTCCATTACAAAATCACCATAATTTATTAGAAAATAACTATGAATATTATTGGAAAACCAAGTTATTGATAGTTTCATATGAATAGAGTGTCAATTAATCCGTTTGTTTTTTTAAGAACGTGAATTTTTTCAGTCTGATTTTTTCTAGTTGATTGATAACAGAAAAATAAAAAGTAATAGTTGTTCAGGTATCGTTATAAGAAATCATGATTCCTTGATATAATGATACAAAAGGAGAAAAATATGGATATTCAGCAAGTTTATTGGTCTGAGAGATACTATCTCCAAGACAACATTGAAAGTGCAAGTCAGCCTTTGGCTTTTTTTACTACACAACATGAGAGTCGCAATGCTTTTTGGCAAATGGCCAAAAAAAGGCAAGCGTGGAAGATCGTCACAAATGATTTTACGATTTATTTTACAGCTGATATAACTGAACGTTCGCTAATTTTTACTAACCTTTTAATTGAAACTGCAGCTTGGGAATGGTCGAAACTAGTGTCTCTTTTAGACAGTTGTACACGTTATTTTTTCAAACGTTTTTGCACAATTTCAATTAAGAGAGAGTTCTCCTTTGAAGAGCAACGGATTTTCTTGAAACATGGATATGAATTGATTAGTTCTACTAAGATCAGTAAAGAGATGCATTATCGGACGGCGTTAGTTTTAGGTGGTGGTGGTGCTCATGGAGCTTACCAGATTGGAGTTTGGAAAGCACTGAAAGAAGAGGATTTGTTCATTTCAATCGTTACAGGAACATCCGTAGGTGCATTGAATGGGGCACTAATTGTCCAAGATCAACTAGAGGTTGCGATTGATTTATGGAATAGGTTGAAAACAAATCAAGTGTTTGCGTTATCTGATGAGAAGGCAACTGATGGTCTCTATCAACGCTTTCTCTATGAAACACGACAGATGACGAAACAGGCCATGATAGAAGGTGGGGCTTCTATTGCACCTTTGGAAACGTTAGTGGAGCAATATCTAGATGTGAAGAAAATCAAGGAAACCACTACTCCTAGCTTATATACCGTAGCGACAAAAATACCAGAATTCTTAGAGACAGTCACACAGATTCAAGCATTAGAGCCACAGGAAATCGCAGATTGGATACTTGCATCTGCCTCTTTTTTCCCTGCGATGGCTTATCGCCAAATCGGTTCTTTTAAATATGTGGATGGTGGCTATCGTAATAATCTTCCTGTGGATGTTGCTGTAAAACAACAAGCCACTGAGGTTTTTATCGTGGATATTCAAGGTCCTGGCGTGACAAAAAAAATTAAGCAGCCGGACACTATCGTGGCTTGGACATGCTGTTCAAAATGGTCATTGGGAAGCTTTTTAATTTTTGATAGCCAACGGAATCAGCTTAATATCCAGTTAGGATACTTAGAAGCCAAAAAACAGCTAGGTGTTTACCAAGGAAACTGGTATACCTTTGATTCGACAAAAATGGCAGAGCACTATTGGCAGCAATTCTTAAGATTTTTAGTAAAGGAAATCCATCTTGATCTTTCTTTTTTTTACAATATGAAATTTTGGCAAGAATTGCGTAATGTATATAAGGACAGGGTGGAATTTGAAACATGCGGATTGGCAATGCTGGAATCATTAGCTAAAAGAAAAGTAATCTTACCAAACAAGGTGTACCAAGTGGAGGAATTAATGAAAGTGATCTGCGAAGCGTCATCCAGTGATGCTACTTTCGTGAATCACGTGGGTCAACTGAATGCCCAAGAATGGCATAAGTATCGAAAATATCAACGAAATGCTACAATAGACCATACAAAGGAACAAATTGCCTTGAAGCTTCTAAAACAGAAGAAACAACAAAACATACAAATCAAACTAAATACACAGGCATTCGATATCTTATTGTTCTTGTATTTAGCTTATCTTAAGGAGGAACAACCATGGCACAAGAATTCTCATACGAAATCATAGAAGAAATCGCTGTTTTATCTGAAAATAATAAAGGCTGGCGTAAAGAATTAAATTTAGTCAGTTGGAATGGTCGACCACCGAAATTTGACTTGCGTGATTGGGCACCTGAACATGAAAAAATGGGTAAAGGCTTGACATTGAGCAATGAAGAATTTGAAGCCTTGCAAAAAGCCATCGAAAATATGTAAATGAAAGGAACCTGTCCATGAAGAGTATGACTGGTTTTGGCAGTGCCATCCGTGAATCAGCTGAATATCAACTTGAGATTGAAATAAAAAGTGTCAATCAACGCTTTTTAGATATACAGATGCGTGGCCCAAAAGCATTGGGGTTCGTTGAAAATGAATTAAGACAATTGATCAAAAAAAAATTGAGCCGTGGTCGTGTGGATGTCTTTATGAATCTAACGTATCTAGGAACAAAAGAACAGAAAGTGTCCATCAACTGGAATCTGATCGACACCTTGTATACGCAATTGACAGAAGGCATCGAACAGAAATATGGTCAATCCAATCAATTGTCGCTGGGGGCACTCATCGAGCGATTTGCATTAGATGAAGCTTTTGTAACAATTGAAGAAACGAAACAAGAAAATCAGGATGCCTTAGCAAAGATTGCTGTTGAAACCATGCAGTCTGCCCTTTCAGCGATTGAAACAAGTCGGGAAGTGGAAGGTCAAGCCTTAGCAGATGTGCTGAAGCAACAAGCAAAAGAATTAGAAGGAATCGTTGATTCACTGCATTCTTTTGTGAATGTATATGAAGAAGAATATCGACTGAAGTTCCAGGAAAAATTAGAAGAGTTCTTGGGAACAGACGTAGATGAACAACGTTTATTGACAGAATTAGCTATTTTGTTAGAACGTGGTGATATCCATGAAGAATTAGACCGCTTAACTATTCATGGCCAAAAATTAGAAGAATTGTTAACAGTAAAATATCCAATTGGTCGAGAACTTGATTTTTTAGTGCAAGAAATGAATCGTGAAATCAATACGATCGGGTCTAAGTCCAGTGCGATCGAAATAAAAAATCAAGTGATCCAAGCGAAAACGATCCTTGAAAAAATTCGGGAACAAATCCAAAATATCGAATAAAACGACAAGATTCATCTAGAATGAACATAGCTTTTTCCTTGTTTTCTAGCTATAATAAAAAATAACCTTGAAAGTTGCAGGAAAAAAGTGCAAAATAAGCAATAGTATAAAAAGACTAGTTGAAAGGACGTCGTCATGTCAGAGCGTGGATTATTAATCGTATTGTCTGGTCCATCAGGTGTGGGGAAAGGCACGGTGCGAAAAGCAATTTTTGAGAGTGAAGATAATGATTTTCAATATTCGATTTCAATGACTACACGTCAGATGCGTGAAGGAGAAGTCGAAGGAGTGGATTACTACTTCCGCAGTCGAGAAGAATTCGAGAAGATGATTGAAGAAGGCGAAATGCTGGAGTATGCCGAGTATGTTGGGAATTATTATGGAACACCATTGTCATATGTGAATAAAACCTTAGATGAGGGGAAAGATGTTTTCCTAGAAATCGAAGTCCAAGGTGCCAAACAAGTCAAAGAAAAAGTACCTGACGGCGTATTTATTTTTCTAACGCCTCCAGATTTAGCAGAGCTGAAGTCGCGAATCGTTGGACGTGGAACAGATGCAGACGAAGTAATTGAAGAACGAATGAAAGTTGCCAAAGAAGAAATTGAAATGATGGCTCTGTATGACTATGCCGTCGTCAATGATGAAGTTCATTTAGCAGTGGATCGTATCAAAGATATTATTGCCAGTGAGCATTTCCGTGTCGACCGTGTAATCGGAAAATATATAAAAATGTTAAAGGAGATGTAGTCTTATGATGTTAAAACCTTCAATCGACTCATTATTAGATCGTGTAAATTCAAAATATTCTCTTGTTATTTTAGCAAGTAAACGAGCACATGAACTAGATGCTAAAGCACAACCAACATTGGATTCATTTGATTCTGTGAAAAGTGTAGGACAAGCGTTAGAAGAAATCGAAGCAGGAAATGTGATCAGTGATCCACATCCTGAATTGAAACGTGAACGTTTGCGCATGGAAGATGAAGAGCGCAAAGCACAAAAAGATCGTGAACAACAAGAATTAGAATCACGTATTCGTGAAGAACAAAAGCTATAAAATAGTGATTAAATCATAGCCAGTTCATTTAAATAGAGTATTGAGGGGTGTGGCTAAGAGCCTTACCTTGAAAGACAAACCGAAGAATCTGAAAATAGGAAAGCTATTTTCAAGATTCTTCGGTTTATTTTCTAAGTAACAGAGCGGAAAAGTGGGAATCTAGTTTGTTTCCACAGCTGATCCTCGGTACTAAGTTAACCCACCAAAAAATATGAACAGCTATTTTCTGATGGCTTGCCTTACTGCTCGGATCAAAACGCTGTGGTCACAACCTTTTTTCTCCGTTAATTTTTTGTTAGGATTTGGCAGAAAATAAGACAAAAGTGGGAATCTCTAGTAGAATAAGCAAGAGCCATTTTGTGTTCAAAGCAAAATGAAGTATAAAGGGGGAAGGGATCAATGACTGTAACTGCTGATGTAATTGTTGATGTACCAACGATGCAAACAGATCAAGCTTTCACTTATCTGGTTCCTTCAGAAATGGAACAGGTTATACAAGTAGGTATGCGTGTGGCTGTTCCTTTTGGTAATGGGAACCGCCAAGTCCAAGGTTTTGTTGTTGCTTTACAGGTAAGCGAACAGCAAGGTGAACATGAATTGAAGCCTATCGTACAAGTCCTTGATTTAGCACCAGTTGTCAATCAAGAGTTGCTGATGTTGGCTGACTATATGAAAACTATTACGTATGCGTTTAAAATCACTTGTTTGCAAACGATGTTGCCTAGTGTGATGAAGGCAGAGTATGAGAAGCAGATTTATCCGTTAACCGATCAGCCCGCGGTTTTAGAATTATTCAATGGTAGAAAAGAAATTTCATGGAAAGAAGCGGAAGAAAAAGGGATATTGACACAATTGATTCGTTGGCGTCAAAAAAAATTAGTAGACATCAAGTATGAAGTGCATACTAAAAATAAAGTAAAAACCATCCGCACCGTCCATTCGCTTTTATCTAATACACAAATTGATGAGGAATGGGGCAAGCTGAGACAGAATGCGAAAAAACAAAAAGAGTTACTGTTATGTCTTTCTGAACTAGAAAAAGATGAACCAGTTGCTTACTTCAAAGAAAAGGGTATCAGTTCTGTTGTTCTCAATCAAGGACGTGATAAAGGCTGGTTACGTTTTGAGGAAGTAGAAAGCTATCGTGATCCTTACAAACATCGTGTGTTTGAACGAACGAATGCATTACAACTGAATGAAGAACAACAATCAGCTGTTGATCAAGTGATTGAAGCCTGCCACCAAGGAAGCAATCGCACCTTTTTATTAGAAGGTATCACAGGTAGTGGAAAAACAGAAGTCTATCTTCAAGCGATTGCAGATGTTTTGGCAGAAAATAAAACAGCTATCATGCTTGTACCAGAAATTGCACTGACACCCCAGATGGTGGAGCGATTCAAAGGACGTTTTGGAGAATCCGTTGCGGTATTACATAGTGGCCTTTCTCAAGGAGAAAAATACGATGAATGGCGGAAAATCGAACGTCATGAGGCACAGGTCGTAGTTGGTGCCCGATCCGCTATTTTTGCCCCACTAGAAAACCTTGGTTTGATCATTATTGACGAAGAGCATGAATCAAGTTATAAGCAGGATGAGACACCTCGTTATCATGCTCGGGATTTAGCTATTTGGCGTGGTAATTACCATCGGTGTCCGGTTGTTTTAGGGAGTGCGACACCCTCATTAGAGTCTCGTGCGCGTGCGCAAAAAGGGGTCTACCAGTTGTTGCGTTTGAGCAAACGTGCCAAATCAAGTGCACAATTACCCACGATTGAAGTCGTTGATATGAGACAAGAGTTTGAAAAAAATCAGACATCTACTTTTTCAAGTCAGCTCCAAGAAAAAATACAAGACCGTCTGACAAAAAAAGAACAAACAGTTTTACTATTGAATCGTCGTGGCTACTCCTCTTTTGTGATGTGCCGAGACTGTGGTTTTGTTTTGCCATGCCCTAATTGTGATATTTCTCTGACCCTCCATATGGATACACGTTCGATGCGGTGCCACTATTGCGGGCATGAAGAACCTATTCCTACACGTTGTTCCAATTGTGGTGGGAATAAGATTCGTTATTATGGAACTGGTACACAAAAAGTAGAAGAAGAGCTACAAGCTTTGTATCCTGAAGCAAGGATTTTACGGATGGATGTGGATACAACCAGAAGAAAAGGTGCCCATGAGCGGATTTTACAGAAATTTGGCGATAAACAAGCGGACATCTTATTAGGAACTCAGATGATTGCTAAAGGATTGGATTTTCCCGATGTTACGTTAGTAGGTGTTTTAAATGCAGATACTTCTTTGAACCTACCAGATTTCCGTTCAAGTGAGAATACGTTCCAGTTGCTTACACAAGTCTCTGGTCGTGCTGGAAGAGCGGACAAAGCAGGTGAAGTAGTGATCCAAACATTCAATCCGAATCATTATGCGATTGAGTTAGTGAAAGAGCAAAACTATGAACGTTTTTATCAAAAAGAAATGCATGTTCGTCATCGTAGTGGCTATCCACCTTATTATTTTACAGTTAAAATCACAACGAGCCATGCAGAAGAACAAGTGGCCGCTAAGAAAATCTTCCAAATTGCTAGTCAGTTAAAAGAAGTGCTAGGGCCAACTAGTTTATTACTAGGGCCAGTGCCTAGCACGATTTTACGAGTGAAAAATCGCTATTACTATCAATTGATTATCAAATATAAACATGAACCAGCACTTGCTGATGCATTAAAAACAATATTAAATCAAAGTCAGAAAGAACAGCGCCAAGGCCTGTTCGTAGCCATTGATAATGAACCATTACATTTTATTTAGGAAAGGAAACACTATGCGTTATCCAATAATGATCCACCCAAATGAAAAACTGAATCGAAAAGCTCGTAGCGTTGACTTGATCACGGATGAGACCATCGTCTTATTAGACAATCTTTATGAAACGATGGTCGCAAATGACGGTATTGGGATTGCTGCTCCTCAAGTAGGAAAAAATTTGCGAATTGCTATCATTGAAGTAGATGAAGGCGATAAATTCGAATTGATCAATCCAGAAATTATTGAAGCTAAAGGAGAAAGTATTGATGTGGAAGGCTGTTTGAGTATTCCCCATGTCTACGGTACTGTAAATCGAGCAGATGAAGTCACTGTTCGTTATTATGATCGTGAGGGTGAGGAAATGGAAGTCACTGCTTTCGGTTACCTTGCCAGAGCTTTTCAGCATGAGATTGATCATTTAGATGGTATTTTATTTATTGAAAAAATGATTGAACAAATTTCCGAAGAACATCTCGAAGAATATATGGAGGAACATCTTGATGACTAGAATACTATTTATGGGTACACCTGCATTTTCAGTTCCTATTCTTGAAGGCCTGATCAAATCAGGGTATGAAATTGCCGCAGTAGTCACACAACCAGACAGACCGGTTGGACGAAAAAAAATTATTACACCTACACCAGTGAAGGAAGCAGCGCTTAAACATGATCTGCTCGTTTTACAACCGGAAAAAATCTCTGGTTCTCCCGAGTTAGAAACAATGATTGAATTAAAACCAGATGTAATCGTGACGGCAGCTTTCGGACAGTTTCTGCCTGAAAAGCTATTGCAAGTCCCAACACATGGTGCAATCAATGTCCATGCTTCCTTATTGCCAAAATACCGTGGGGGCGCCCCTGTCCATTATTCCATTATCTATGGTGAAAAAGAAACAGGCGTGACCATTATGGAAATGATCAAGAAAATGGACGCAGGAGGAATATATGCGCAAGAAAGCTTACCGATTACAAAACAAGATGATGTAGGTACGATGTTCGAAAAGCTCAGTCAATTGGGGCGACAACTGTTAATTGATACTTTGCCTGAAATCTTGAACGGTAACTTACAACCAATGCCGCAAGATGAAGATAAAGTAACATTCTCACCAAACATCACCCGTGAGCAAGAAGCGATTGATTGGCAAAAAACAGCGACCGAAATCGATCAACAAGTTCGTGGAATGAGACCCTGGCCGATTGCTTTCACCACTTATGAAGGAACTCGATGGAAGATTTGGTCGGTAGAAGTGTTACCAACTGAAATTACAGAAGAAGCTCCTGGAACGATTATCAAAAAAGAGAAGAAACAGCTTTGGATTGCTTGTGGGAATAACACGGTACTGGCAATCAAAGAGTTGCAACCTGCAGGAAAAGGGAAACAACTAATTCATGAATTCTTAAACGGCAGTGGACAACACGTAGCTGTTGGACAGCAGGTGAAATAATGGCAAAAATACCGAAAAAAATGAAACGATCTGTTCGATTTATGGCTTTGATGACTTTGGAGCGTGTAAATAAAGGTGGCGCCTACTCTAATTTACTTTTAAATGAAATGATCAATCAAGGCGAACTCAATCAAAAGGACATTGGGTTATTTACGGAATTGGTATATGGAACGATTAGTCGTCAACGTTTGATAGAGTTTTATATAGCCCCGTTAATAGCTCATGCGAAAAAAATCGATGACTGGGTAAAAACATTATTATATCTATCTGTCTATCAATTAGAATTTTTAGATAAAGTACCAGATCATGCGATTTTAAATGAAGCAGTTGAAATTGCTAAAACCAAAGGAAATCCTGGTACGGGGAAATTTGTCAATGGAGTATTGAGAAACTATCTACGTCAGGAGAAACCGGACCTGACAACCATTACTGATCCCATTGAACGTTTGGCGATCACCATCAGTTTGCCAGATTGGCTGACACAGCGTTTGGTTGAACAAATAGGCTATGAAGAAACTGAAAGATTGGGATTGTCTTTATATCAGCCTAGTCATGTCAGTGGTCGAGTAGATACTCGTAAATTATCAAGAGAACAAGCAATTCACGTGTTGCAAGAAGAAGGCCTCGATGTAGAAGCCAGTCAAATCAGTCCTTATGGAATCATTGCTGAAAAAGGGCGACTGGTTTCTAGTACACTTTTCCATGATGGAATCATGACGATCCAAGATGAAAGTTCCATGTTAGTTGCTCCAGCCATGCAAATTGAACCAGAACATCACGTTTTAGATGCCTGTGCTGCACCGGGAGGAAAAACGACACACATCGCCACGTTCCTTGATCCTGCTTGTGGGGGCGAAGTTACAGCTTTGGATGTACATGAACATAAAGTCAAACTAATCGAAGAAAATGCAGTGCGTCTAGGGGTAGCTAATACAGTTTATGCACAGAAAATCGATGCACGAGAAGTCAATGAACAGTTTGACGAACAATTTGACCGAATTTTAGTCGATGCACCTTGTTCAGGCTTCGGTTTATTACGACGAAAACCAGACATCCGCTACAAAAAAAATGAGCATGATCTAGCTAATTTACCTACCATCCAGTTAGCGATTTTAGAAAGTGCTGCGGCGGTTTTAAAACCTTCAGGAATCTTGACTTACAGCACTTGTACGATTTTGAAAGAAGAAAATCAAGAAGTTATCGCCGCATTTTTAGAACGACATCCTGATTTTGAGAGGATTGATGTTTTAGTTGATCCTGTGCTACAATCATCAATCAAGGAGAAGATGTTGACGTTGTATCCACATCAATTTTATACAGATGGCTTTTTCATTTGTTGTTTGCGCAAAAAGTAATGAGGTGAAAGAATGCAGATTGAATATCAATCAGATGTAGGAAGACGACGTAATACGAATCAAGATTACGTCCGTGTATTTAAAAATCAAGCCGGAATCACCCTTGCAGTATTAGCAGATGGGATGGGCGGACATAGAGCAGGAGATATTGCTAGTCAAATGGCGGTACTTAATTTGGGTAAAGATTGGGAAGAGCAAGCATTGGTGGATGACGAAAAAATTGCTCAGTGGTTCATTCAAGCAATCCAAGAAGAAAATAATGCCATCCACCAGTTAGGGCAAGAACAATTAGAGTACAATGGCATGGGTACGACGATTGTGGCAGCTGCATTATCTGCTGAAAGCTTTACGATTGCCAATGTAGGTGACAGCCGTGCTTACTTGATTCGGAATGATCAACTTATCCAATTGACCGAAGATCATTCATTGGTCAACGAACTCGTGAAGTCTGGAGAAATCAGTGAAGAAATGGCAGTGAATCATCCCCGAAAAAATATCTTAACGCGTTCTGTAGGTATGCCAGGCGCACTTGAAGTAGATGTAGCTACTTATTTGTGGCAGGGAGAAGATCGGCTGCTCCTTTGCTCAGACGGGTTGACAAACATGCTATCTGAAGAAGTTATTGGGACAATTATCAATCAAGAAGGAAATCTAGCAGATAAAGTATCCCAACTTATCGACCGAGCAAATGAAGCTGGCGGCGCAGATAATATTACGGTTCTTCTTATTGAATATAAGGAGGATGTTGCATGATTGAACCAGGAAGAAAACTAAATGGACGTTATCAAATCACTGGAAATATTGGTAATGGTGGTATGGCAAATGTCTTTTTAGCGCACGATCTAATTTTGGATCGTGACGTAGCTATCAAAGTTCTCCGATTTGATTTCCAAAATGATCAGACTGCCATTCGTCGGTTCCAAAGAGAAGCCTTGGCCGCAACAGAACTTGTGCATCCGAATATTGTTAGTGTTTATGATGTCGGTGAAGAAGACAATATGCAGTACTTAGTGATGGAATATGTAAAAGGCATGGATCTAAAACGTTATATCCAAACCCGTTACCCCATTCCTTATGAGACAGCAGTAAATATCATGCAACAGATTTTGTCTGCTATTTCTTTAGCACATAGTCATCAGATCATCCATCGAGATCTTAAACCACAAAATGTGTTGATCGACAATGAAGGAGTCGTGAAAATCACCGATTTTGGGATTGCTATTGCGTTATCAGAAACATCGATCACGCAAACGAATACCATGTTAGGATCAGTCCATTACCTTTCACCAGAGCAAGCGAGAGGAAGCATGGCAACTAAACAGTCCGACATCTATGCGTTAGGGATTATACTTTATGAAATGTTGACCGGAAGTGTGCCATTTGATGGAGAATCAGCGGTAACGATTGCCCTTAAGCATTTCCAAGATGAACTGCCTTCAATTAAAGAGGTAGACCCTGGAACTCCTCAAGCATTGGAAAATGTGGTCTTAAAAGCAACAGCTAAAGAACCTACTGATCGCTATAAAACAGCGGAAGAGATGGCCGATGAATTAGCTACTGCTTTATCTCCAGAACGAGCAAATGAAGAAAAATGGCAGCCTCAGGCAATGGTGAATGAAACAAAAGTGTTAACACCGATTACTGAGGACACACCTATGCCTGATTCTTTCAAATCTATGCCTTTACCTGAAGAAGCAACGCATGAAGCACCAGAAAAAATAGAGGAAACTATGCCAGATGTCAAAACGAAAAAACGAAAAAAATGGTGGATTCTTTTACTAGTGATTTTTGCTTTGCTAGGGATTGGCACAGCAGCCTTATTTGCATCTGGGGGAAGAGGCGAAGTAACGGTTCCTGATGTTTCTGGGTTGTCTGAAGAGGTGGCAAGAGACACCTTAACAAAGGCTAAATTAACTGTAGCATCAAAAACGGAAGAAATTGCAGATGATAAAATCAGCGAAGGAGATATCGTTAAAACAGATCCAGCAGCGGGAACAAGAGTCAAACAAAATCGTGAAATCAATCTTTATGTCAGCAGTGGCAAGAAAAAAGTTCGTCTAGATGATTATAGTGGTATGAGCTATGAAGAAGCGCGTGAAAAATTGTTAGACCTAGGATTTTCTTCAAGAAACATCAAAAAAGAAGAAGAGTTTAGTGATGACGTTGCAAGCGACATGGTCATCTCTCAATCAGAAGATGAGGGATCAGAAGTGGATCCAGAAACAGAAACGATCACACTAGTCGTAAGTAAAGGAACACAACCTACGATGAGTGATTATACTGGGCAAGACTACGAAGCTGTCCGTAGTATGTTAACTACAAATGGTTACACTAATATAAGTATGACGTATGATTACAGCGACACCGTTCCGGCAGGAGCAATCATCAGTCAGTCCCCAGCATATGGAGAGCCTTTGACACCGACATCTTTTATTAGTTTTGTGGTGAGTCAAGGTCCGAATGCGAAAACATTGAACGATATTTCTGGCTATACGAAGAGTGATGCTCAAAGTTACTTGTCGGATATAGGGGCAGAGTACATCGGACATGAAAGTTATGAGTATTCAGACACAGTCGAAAAAGATAAGGTCATCCGAACAGCGCCAGGTGTCGGAGCATCTATCACTCCAGGCACGATTGTCAATGTTGTTTATTCTAAGGGACCTGATCCAGAGAAGGCCTCTGCTAGTTCTGAAAAAGAATCTTCAGATAGTTCTTCAAGTAGCAGCTCAAGTTCCTCAAGTTCTTCATCAAAACCAGAGGAGAGCTCCACGAGTACATCTTCAACAAAAGATGAATAGTGATAAACTAAAAAAGAGTAATGAAAAGTTGGGATAGAAGGATCCTACTCCGCTAGACAAAGCGGAGCTGGAAATTTCGATTCCAGCTTTTTTTGCGCATCAAAACCAGCCAGAAAATAATCAAGAATGAAAAAAAGATGGATCTAGTATTCGTCTAATTGTGAGGCGAATAGCTAAGTGTTTTTTGTTCTCCCTATGATGAAAATATAGAGGAGTAGTCCTAGTGATTTCGTTTCAACAATGGCTATCCTATAAAAGATTCATTCTTATGATAAGTTTCTCTTGATTCCTCCTCACTTCGTCATGGGTATGGTAAAATAAACTAAAAATGGAGGTGGGATTCATTAAAGGACAAATCAGAAAAGCGATTAGTGGGTTTTACTATGTATATACAGATGGAGAGACCTATCAAACGAGAGGACGAGGAAATTTTCGTAATCGGAAAATCACCCCGTTAGTTGGTGATCACGTTATTTTTGAAAGTGAGAATAAAACAGATGGCTATTTATTAGAAGTCTTGCCACGTAAAAATCAACTGTTGCGTCCACCTGTGGCGAATATTGATTTAGGAGTAGTAGTCACTAGTTTGGTCGAACCAACTTTTTCATACAATCTATTAGACCGTTTCTTGGTCATGTTGGAATATGAATCCATTGAACCAATCATCTATCTGACAAAAACTGATTTAGTTACAGAAGATACACAGCTCAAAGAGATAAAAGAAACGTATGAAAAGATAGGATATCCGGTGATCATCCCTAAAGAGCAAGGAGATACAGCAGAACTGGTTCGTTATTTCCCAGAGAATTTGACTGTATTTATGGGACAATCTGGGGCAGGGAAATCAACTTTATTGAATGAAATTTCACCAGAATTAGCTTTAGAAACGGGAGAGATTTCTGATTCATTAGGTAGGGGACGTCATACGACTAGACACGTTGAACTATTGCCTCTATATGATGGGTTAGTTGCGGATACCCCTGGTTTTAGTTCTATTGATTTTTTGGTGATCGAACCAGCGGAATTATCCAAGCAATTTCCGGAATTTGTAGAAGCTTCTGCTCACTGTCGTTTTCGTGAATGTATGCATGTGAAAGAACCGGACTGTGAAGTGAAACGAAGAGTCGAAGCAAAAGAAATCGCCCAAACACGCTATAACAATTATCTACAATTTTTACAAGAAATTGAAAAAAGAAAACCAATGTATAACAAAAAAGAAGGTAAAAGAAAATAGGAGGAATAGGTCATGAAAATAGCACCATCTATCTTAAGCGCAGATTTTGCAAACCTGCAAGCAGATATTGAACGAGTAGAAAAAGGCGGTGCCGACTATATCCATGTTGATGTGATGGATGGACAATTTGTTCCTAATATTACATTTGGCTCCAATGTAGTCCAAGCCATCCGTCCGATTACAAAATTGCCTCTAGATGTCCATTTGATGATCATCAATCCAGAAAATTATATTCCTGATTTTGCTAAGGCTGGATCGGATATCATTACAGTTCATGTAGAATCAACACCTCATATCCATCGTGCAGTCCAAATGATCAAAGATCTCGGCGTGAAGGCTGGCGTTGTGATCAATCCAGGTACACCTGTTGCAATGATTAAACATGTTTTGCCAATGGTGGATCAAGTACTAGTTATGACAGTGAATCCTGGATTTGGTGGGCAAAGCTTTATTGGAGAAACCGTTGATAAGATTGCTGAATTGGCGCAATTGCGTAAAGAAAATAACTGGGATTACTTGATCGAAGTAGATGGAGGTATCGTGCCAGAAACTGCACAAATTTGTCAACGTGCAGGTGCAGATGTCTTCGTAGCAGGTTCGTATATCTATAGCTCAGAAAATCCAGTGGGTCAGATCAATTTGTTGAAAGAGGCTTTGAGTTAGATGGAAGTATTGCTTGTAGCAGGAGGAGACCCACAAGCTTGGCCCGATTTGACGAAAAAAATTTTTGATCGTTATGTTGGAATCGATCGCGGTGCATTATATCTGATCCAAGCCGGTTATCCGCTGGATTTAGCTATAGGAGATTTCGATTCATTGACTACAGAAGAATATCAGCGAGTGTCGAAGCAAGCGTTGGAGGTACGAAAATCTCCAGCAGAGAAAGATGATACGGATACCCAACTAGGTCTTGAGAAAACCTTAGAGGAGTTTCCAGAAGCGATGATTACCTTGATTGGTGCGACAGGTGGTCGATTGGATCATTTGCTGGCAAATCTTTGGCTTCCACTAGAACCAAGGTTTCAACCATTTATTCGACAAATTAACCTTAAAGATCAACAAAATGATGTGACGTATTACTTACCTGGATACTACACAATCCATAAGCTTTCTGAAATGAAGTATCTTGCTTATTGTTGCTTGACTGCAGTCAATAATCTGACTTTGACAGATAGTAAGTATCAGCTAGTGAAGGAAGAAGTGTTAAGACCGACATCTTATGCGAGTAATGAGTTTGTTTCAGAACAAGCATCTTTTTCTTTTGAAGATGGGATAATAGCTGTTATCCAAAGCAAAGATTAGAAATTCTGCCTAATAAGTTATGTGTAAAAAAATAAGACAACCGATTAAAAAATGACAGAATAAATTATTTGCTAAAAAAAGCTTAAAAGAGGGGTCGAGCCTTTTGTTTCCCTGTATTTAATGATAAAATTACAGGTAAGAGTCTAATTTAATTCGAGGTGTCTTTGTGAAGAAGTTCAATCCTAATAAAAATATTATTATTACCTTAGTTATTGTTATCGTTGTTGTAACGATCCTAAGTGTGACTGCTGCCCAGCGAGCGAATGAAGGAAAGCCTAATTTCTTCCAATCCATCGTTAACGATAGTGTCTCATTTGTTGATCGAGCGATCTCAGCTCCAGTGAGATGGGTAGGAAATGGTGTGGATTCAGTCCATCATCTATTTACAACCTATTCAGAAAATGAGCGACTAAAAGAAAAACTTGATAGTTATGATGAAATGGCACAACAAAATAAAAATTTACAAAAAGAAATCAACTCATTAAAAAGTGAGCTCAACTTGAACCAAACCTTGACCAGTTATGAAAAAGTGACAGCAAACGTCATCACTCGTTCTCCCGATTCATGGCAAGATATGCTAGTAGTCGACAAAGGAACAAATGATGGAATCGAAGTGAACATGGCGGTCATGGCACAAAAAGGTTTAGTAGGGCGTATCATAGAAGTAAATGCAACATCATCTAAAGTCGAATTGCTTACTTCCTCTAATGAAAGTTCTAACCATTTTCCAGTACGAGTGTCTTCTGAAAATAAAGAAGCATTCGGTTTGCTGAAAAATTACGACGAAAAATTACAAGCTTTGGTTGTTACGCAATTAACTGGGGATAGTGATATCAAAGAAGGTGACATTGTACAAACGTCAGGGCTTGGCGGGAATTCTCCAGCTGATTTACCAATCGGTACAGTGATCAAAACAAAACCAGACAGTTATGGACTTGATCGCGAGGTCTACGTCAAACCATATGCAGACATGTATGATATGCCAGTTGTAACGATCATCCAACGTCTGGTGGAGGAATAATCCATGTTGAAAAAAGACACAATGAAGTATTATTTACCGATTGTTTTGTTTTTACTGATATTGATCGATGGGCATTTGACACGAATGATGATCAGTTGGTCAAATGGGAATTATATGGCAAGTAGCCATATTTTGATTTTAGTTTTAATGTTTTGTAGTTTGACTTTTCCCAAACATTACATGCTGATTACGACCATTGTTTTAGGAATTATCTTTGATTCCTATTACATTGGTGTCATCGGAATTTATGCGGTAGCTATTCCTTTACTGGTATTCGTGATGTATGCCATGAAGTCAGTGATCCATATCAATATCTTTACTGAATTTTTTAGTTTGATCATTTTTGTTACGGGCTACGAATTATTCACGCTAGGAGTCCAAATGGTGTTCAAATTGGCAACGGTGAACAGCACCTTCTTCATTACGAAGTATCTAGGACCAACATTACTACTAAATATGTTGCTTTTTGCCTTACTTGTTGTACCTTTGAAGAAATTATTCAGGGATGAATAATTTCTTTTTTTTTGTTCATTATAAGCATTTTTTTGAAAATGTTTTCTCAAACTTACATTTTTGTCATTATAAACAGTCGTTTTGAAATATTTTTGTAACATTGCTATTATCTCACTGACATACAGCTATGGTACAATTTTGATATCGTTAAGAAAGACTTAAATATTTTTAGATATTTATTAAATTAAGCCAGTCGGAGGAATGAAGAGTGAAAAAGAGTTTAATATCAGCAGTAATGGTAAGTTCAATGGCCTTGACTGCCGTAGCATCACCGATCGCAGCCGCGGCGGAAGATTTTGATTCTCAAATACAACAACAAGATCAAAAAATTGCGGATTTACAAAACCAACAATTAAGTGCACAATCTCAAATCGAGGCATTGGAAGGCCAAGTTTCTGACATTAACACAAAAGCTCAAGATTTATTAGCTAAACAAGACACATTACGTAAAGAATCTGCTCAATTAGAAAAAGAAATTGCAGATTTACAAGAACGTATTGAAAAACGTGAAGAAACAATCCAAAAACAAGCACGTGAAACACAAGTAAAAAGCACAAGTTCAAATTATATTGATGCGGTGTTGAATGCTGAATCATTTTCAGATGCAATCGGACGTGTGCAAGCAATGTCTTCAATCGTTCGTGCAAACCAAGATTTAGTGAAACAACAAAAAGAAGACAAACAAGCTGTTGAAGATAAAAAAGCTGAAAATGAAGCTAAATTAAATGAATTATCACAAAACCAAGCAGCTTTAGAATCACAAAAAGGTGATCTATTATCTAAACAAGCTGATTTAAACGTGTTAAAAACTTCATTAGCTGCTGAACAAGCAACTGCTGAAGACAAAAAAGCAGACTTGAATCGTAAAAAAGCAGAAGCAGAAGCTGAGCAAGCTCGTATTCGTGAACAAGCTCGTCTAGCAGAACAAGCTCGTCAACAAGCTGCACAAGAAAAAGCAGAAAAAGAAGCACGTGAACAAGCAGAAGCAGCTGCAGCAGCTCAAACTGTTCAAACACAAGCTTCATCAACAACAGAAGAATCAACAGTTTCTGAATCATCTACAACTGAATCATCAACTGTTCAATCTTCTACAACAGAAGAATCAACTGTTCCAGAATCATCTACATCAACAGAAGATTCATCTACTGAAAGCACTGTTCCTGAAACTTCAACACCAGAATCTTCAGTAACAGAAGAATCAACAACTACACCATCAACACCTTCGACTGGTGGAAATGGAAGTAGTACAACAACGCCAACAACACCGGCGCCAACAACACCATCAACACCGGCACCAACAACGCCAACAACACCGGCGCCAACAACGCCGTCAACACCAGCTCCAACAACACCATCAACACCAGCACCATCAACAAATGGAGCTGCAATCGTTGCTGAAGCTTATAAATACATTGGTGTGCCATATGTTTGGGGCGGTAAAGATCCAAGTGGTTTTGACTGTTCTGGATTTACACGCTATGTATATTTACAAGTAACTGGCCGTGATATCGGTGGCTGGACTGTTCCTCAAGAATCAGCTGGAGCAAGAATCTCAGTTTCTCAAGCTAAAGCAGGAGATTTATTGTTCTGGGGTTCAGCAGGTGGAACTTACCACGTAGCTATTTCATTAGGTGGCGGACAATACATCCATGCACCACAACCAGGTGAAAGTGTTAAAGTTGGCTCAGTTCAATGGTATGCACCTGATTTCGCAGTAAGTATGTAATTATTGAAGAGTTAGTTCTTTACAGAGCTAACTCTTTTTTTTGAACAAATAAAAAAGACTGGATCAATCTAAAAGTAGATAAGTTACTTTTGATTGATCCGGTCATTTTGTTTTACTATGAATTGATAGAAATCGATCCTGATATGGAGCTAAGCATCTTTGCCACAACTTTGTTAAATGGTGTTCCATCAGTTGATCCTGGGTATTAAGGTGAAAATCATAAAATTTGAAGAAGTATTTTCTCAAATTCCGCCTTAATACTCGGAATTGAACATCTTTGTCACGACATCTAATAAACGGTGTTCAAGAAGCTGAACTTCGGTAATAAGCCAAAAAAATAAAAAATGTGAAGAACCATTTTCTATTTTTCTGTCTTATTACTCAGCTCAAAACGCTTCTTTCACAACCTC
>NZ_NGMO01000005.1:92951-114391 GCF_002140175.1 Candidatus Enterococcus wittei | reverse complement strand
CTTACCACGTAGCTATTTCATTAGGTGGCGGACAATACATCCATGCACCACAACCAGGTGAAAGTGTTAAAGTTGGCTCAGTTCAATGGTATGCACCTGATTTCGCAGTAAGTATGTAATTATTGAAGAGTTAGTTCTTTACAGAGCTAACTCTTTTTTTTGAACAAATAAAAAAGACTGGATCAATCTAAAAGTAGATAAGTTACTTTTGATTGATCCGGTCATTTTGTTTTACTATGAATTGATAGAAATCGATCCTGATATGGAGCTAAGCATCTTTGCCACAACTTTGTTAAATGGTGTTCCATCAGTTGATCCTGGGTATTAAGGTGAAAATCATAAAATTTGAAGAAGTATTTTCTCAAATTCCGCCTTAATACTCGGAATTGAACATCTTTGTCACGACATCTAATAAACGGTGTTCAAGAAGCTGAACTTCGGTAATAAGCCAAAAAAATAAAAAATGTGAAGAACCATTTTCTATTTTTCTGTCTTATTACTCAGCTCAAAACGCTTCTTTCACAACCTCTATTTAAACGAATTCTTCTGATAGTTCCATGAAGGTATTAATGTCTTCTAATACCATGTTGATGCCTGCTTGCCAGAAGTCTGGTTTTGTCAAATCTACTCCCAAATGTTTTTGTGCTAGTTCTTCGGTGGTCATGGAAGCAGTGTCTCTTAAAAAATTGATGTATTCTTGTTCAAAACTTGCCCCTTGCTTGTTGGCATGGGCATAAATCCCAAGGCTGAATAGGTAACCAAAAGTGTAAGGGAAGTTATAAAAAGGAACATCATCAATGAAGAAGTGTAATTTTGAAGCCCAAAAGTGGGGATGATAGGTGGCTAAGCCATTATTATAGCCTTCTTTTTGCGCTTCAATCATCATATCTGTTATTTCATTCTCGGATACTAAACCTTCTTGGCGTGCTTGATAAAAACGATTTTCAAAGATAAAACGAGAATGGATATTCATAAACATAGCTAAAGCATTTTGTAATTTTGTGTCTAAAAGATTGATTTTTTCTTCTTTTGTTGTGGCAGATTTCAAAGTAGCATCTGCAACGATCAACTCGGCAAAAGTGCTGGCTGTTTCTGCGACGTTCATTGCGTATTCACGATTCAATGATGGTAAGTCCCACATCGTACTACTGTGGAAGGCATGTCCAAGCTCGTGTGCAAGAGTGGCTACTTCATTGACTGAATTACTGTAAGTCATGAATATTCTTGATTCTTGGGTTTCAGGTAATTCAGTGCAATAGCCTCCAGGGCGTTTTCCAGGACGGTCTTCTGCTTCGATCCAGCTCTTCTCAAATGCTGATTGAGCAAAATCAGCCATTTTAGGACTGAACTTCTTGAAGTTTTCGATGATGAAAGCTGCAGCTTCATCAAAAGTAAATGTTTTTTCTTCCAAATCGCCGAGGATCACTGGTGCATCTTGGTCTTGCCATTCCATTTTTTCTTTGCCAAAAAGATTTGCTTTTCTAGTTAAATAGTCAACGAGTGGTTGCTTATTTTTTTGGATGGTTTCCCACATAACATCTAAAGTTTCTTTCTGTAAACGATTATATTCTAAAGGTTTTTGCAAGAAATCAGTTATACCATGTAGCTTGTATGTGGATAGACGGAAACCATCCAGATGATTCAATGTATCTGCAAAGATCGGGGCTTTTTCTTTCCAAGCTGCTTCCCAAGCAATAAATAGTTTTTTACGAATTTCCGGATCTGGATCACTCATCATTTTATTGAAGGCTTGACCAGCAGATAGTTCAATGATTTCTCCCTCTTGTTCAAATGGGATCGTCACACTCGCCACAATCGTATCATAGTGACTGCTCCAAGCATTCAATCCATCTAAAGAAAGTGTATTGATGATATGTTCCTCTGCTTCTGATAATAACTGTCTGCCATCTCGACGGATTTCATTCATTCGAAAGGCAACAGGTTTGAAGTGTTCATCTTCGATTAGTTTGGTCCAATCATTGTCAGATATTTCTGCAAATTTGTTCGACAAAATCGTATCGGCAGCTTGCCAGCGAGGGAGTAGTGCGTATAGTTTCCCCGATAAAATTTTTGCTTCGGAATCTTTTACATTCGCTGATAGAAGAGCAGTGATGTAGCTATTGCATTGCTCGAAGCCGTTTGTTACTATTTCTTGGCTATTTAAAATTTCTGCAAGTGGCTCTAGTTCACCTAGAGAAAATATCCATTCGCTCGTTTGATTATAATAAGTATCCATTTGTTCACCTAATTCTTTCAAACGTTGGTGTAAAGCTGATGAGTTACTTCCTCCAGGAAAAATAGAATCTAAATCCCAATTGAGTGAATATGTCATGAAAAAACCCCTCTCATAATTATAGTGCTATTTCTAGTATAGCATTTAAATAGGGATTAAGTCTTGGGGAAAAGATTGTCCTTTTTTCAAAAAATGCTATGATAGATAGCAGAGGTGACGTATGAAATCTTTACAAAAACAAAGAAAAAATGGGGATTTTTATTTAATAATTGCTTTAGTGATCATTGCTATCTTATTTTACAGCTCTTCTCAAACTTACGGTCAACAGTCACAAGTTTCAAGAATCGATGAATGGTTTCCCAATCAACCCTTTAAAGATATGTTGAGTGGGATTCAATTTACGTATGGAGGAAGTGTTGTAAGTATCGATTCTCTAGGCTACAGTAAATTTATTGAGTTCTTTCTTAGGAAAGGGGCACATTTTGGCACCTATTTTATATTAGGTGGTAGTTTGTATTTAGGAGTGTTTCCTAAAATGAGGATTTGGTGGTTAACGGGGATTCTGGCTTGGCTTTCTGCTACAGGTTATGCAGGACTAGATGAGTTTCATCAAATGTTAACTGGTGATCGTTCACCGATGTTTCAAGATGTGATGCTTGATTCTATGGGGGCATTAACTGCGGTTATTTTATGTATCCTATTTACCTTTTTACGAAAAGGAAGATAAAAAAGAGGATGTGAGTATCTGTTCAACTCCGAGAAACGAATCGGAGATAAACAAGTACGCACATCCTCTTTTGATTGTGGTAGTTGTCTGGATCAAAAATTAGAAGATTAAAACAGGCACACCTTTTTCAATCATGCCATATAATTCTTTCATAACATTGGGTGGTGTATTCACACAGCCGTGAGAACCACGTGTTTTCCATAAGTCTCCACCGTATTCTGGTTGCCAATCTGAGTCATGGATTCCCACGCCAGTCCAATCAACTGGGAGCCAATACTTGACGGGACTTTCATAAGGTGTTCCATCGTCATTTGTACCCTTAAGAGTGGCATTTTCTTCTTTATTCCACACATAGAATACCCCAGAAGGAGTCGGTGTTGAAGGTTTTCCAGAAACGATTGGGGTTTCTAAAGCAACTTTGCCATCTTTGTAGTACCACATATGTTGATTTTCTAAATCAACTTCGATATACGTATCTTCGATCAATTTATGATCAGCAGTTGTACTTCCTTGTACGATCGGTGAGCGAGTGAAATCTTCGCCGGCTAAGATTGCTTCGGTCAAACTTTCTGTTTCAGCATCGGTTTGGATCGTCCAGCTGTAAGTGCCAGCAGGAACGGTAACTTCGCCCCGTTTTGTACTTTTGAATTTCGTATCATTTGTACTTGTATTATATTTTGTTCCTAATTCTGTTACATATTGACGAACTTGTTCTGTATCAAGACCCACTTTGCCATCTTCATAAGTCAGCCAGTTAAGAATATCAGAAGCAGGAATTGTTATGGTTTCACCATTTATACTGTAAGTACCTTTTACTTTTGCGATATCATTCATTGCATTCAACTGTTCATTCAATTTTTTGTCTGTCGAAGTGACTGCTGGCTTTTCTTGGAATTCCGTCAGATCGATTGTTTCTTGTCCGTCATTAATAGCTGTCGTTAGTTTCTTTGCGACTGCCTTAATGTCTATTGTATTTCCTTTAACCTCGGGTTTGATTTTGAATGTGTCCCCAGACTTTTCGATCGTTGCATCTTCTGTCGGTGTTCGTTCTTGATTCATGGCAGTCAACTCAGTAGTCAAAGTATTGATGGTTTGGTCCAATAACTCACTGTTGGAAGCTATTGGGTCAATTTCTTGTTTTTCAGCAGCTGAGACATAATTCATTCCCCATGTCCAAGCATTTTGAGATTGCAATATCGGTGTTAAGTCAGAAGAAAAATCATCCTTGTAACCTAATTCCGATTTGGCGATTTCCTTCCAAGTCGTGCCATTTTCTTTAATGGAAATCTTCTCGTTTGAATAAGTATCTTGAAGTTTGGTATTTGCTTGAGCGACAGTTAAATTGCCTACATTTATCGAATTGATTTCTGTTTTAGGTAGAAAACGATTCGCGTAATATGTACTGCGATAAGTGTAAAAACTGATTAATACTAGGATCACACCGAGTGCAGAAAGCAAACCAATGTGTATTGATTTTTTTCGATGAGAAGATCTTGTCATAGCGGCAACTCCTTAATTAATAATGTTAGGGTGTAACGACTCTATCATAGCATAATTTAAAGTAAAAGACGAAAAGAACTATCTCTTTATAGAAAATTTAAGTACCTTTAAAAAAATGAAAATTTCAAATCCAACAGAAAACCTTTATTCTTTTATTTATTGGAAAAAAGCAGAAATCCTTTGAAAATATAAGAATCATTTTCGAGATTTCTGCTTTTTAGGTATTTATTCAATTTAAAGAGGAATGCTCTTTCCCTTTGGATCTATTTATTCAGCATCTAATTTAGAAAAAGCTTCATCTAAGATGTCTTTTAATTGTTTGGCTGAAGCAGTCATACGATCTTGTTCGCTATCGCTTAAAGGAATTTCGATTACTTTTTGGATACCTTGACGGTTGATTACCGCAGGAGCACCAATGTAAATATCGTTTAAGTCATATTCACCGTTCATGTAAACAGATAATGGTAGAACGGCATTTTCATCGTCAAGAATAGCGCGAGTGATACGTGCTAGAGCAACAGCGATACCATAGAAAGTTGCACCTTTTTTCTCGATGATTGTGTAAGCTGCATCACGTACGCCGAAGAACAAGTTAACCATTGCTTCTTCATCGATGTCTGGGTTGTTTTTCACCCATTCATAGATTTGCAAACCAGCAACATTGGCATGTGACCATACTGGGAATTCAGAGTCTCCATGTTCACCTAAGATATAGGCATGGACGTTACGTGCATCAACGTCGACTAGTTCAGCAAGAGCTTGACGGAAACGTGCAGAGTCTAGAGAAGTACCTGAACCGATTACACGTTCCTTAGGGAAGCCTGAGAATTTCCATGTTGAGTAAGTTAAAATGTCTACTGGGTTAGCAGCAACTAAGAAAATACCATTAAAGCCTGATTCAACGATTTGCGTCACGACTTGGCGGTTGATTTTTAAGTTTTTATTTACTAAATCTAAACGAGTTTCACCAGGTTTTTGAGGAGCACCAGCAGTAATAACAACTAAGTCTGCATCATGTGCATCTTCGTAAGTAGCAGCGTAGATTTTCTTAGGAGAAGTGAAAGCTAAAGCATGTGATAAATCGATTGCATCTCCTTCGGTTTTTGCTGTGTTGATGTCGATGATACCTACTTCTTGAGCGATATTTTGTGTAACTAATGCAAACGCATAGCTAGAACCTACGGCACCGTCTCCAACAAGAATTACTTTTTGATGATCTTTTTTTTCTGCAGCTGCAGTCATTTGTATCAATCCTTCCAGTGATTTGTTTTTCCATGCTAATGCTACCATTTATCAGGCTTTCTGTCACGCTATTTGGTTATAAAATGTAACAGATAACAAGGTTGTATTATATGTAAAAGCTTACATGTGCGTTATTTCACTATTTGTAAAAACCAATGATTTCATTAGAAAACGCATAGAAAATTAAATATTTTATCATTTTTTAAAAATCTATTTGAGGTATAACACTGGCTTTTGTGTTATACTAATTAAAGAAGAAATTTCAAAAAATAAATTGAGTCAAGGACTGGACCGCTTAGTAGCAGTCCAGCCTTTTGTGCTGTTTTATAAGATAGGATGGAATCAAAAATGAAGATGATCGTAGGGCTTGGAAACCCAGGAACAAAATATGAACATACAAAGCATAATATTGGATTTATGGTCGTTGATCGTTTAGCCGAAAAATATCAGACGGCTTTTAAGAAAAACACCTTTGAAGCGGAAGTTGCAGAATTTTTTCATGATGGAGAGAAGATTTTATTGGTTAAACCACAAACATTTATGAATGAATCAGGCCGAGCTGTCGGCCCGTTAATGACCTATTTTGGGATTTATCCCGAAGAATTAGTTGTCATTTATGATGATTTAGATTTGAATATCGGAAAGATCAGATTGCGTCAAAAAGGCAGCGCTGGTGGACACAATGGGATGAAGAGTATCATTTCTCATTTGAATAATACGGTATTTGATCGAATCAAAATTGGTATCGGTCGTCCAGAAGGAAAAAAAACGGTAGTTCAACATGTTTTAAGCCCATTCAGTAAAGAGGCGCAACCGTTGATTGAAAAAAGTATCGAACAAAGTGTAGAAGCAATAGAATTCTTACTTGAGGGACATTCATTTGTTGAAACGATGAATCAATTTAATTAAGGAAGGAGAACGAAGAAATGGATATCACCCAATTAATCGGGCAAGATCCTCAAGTGACTGAATGGGTCGCAAATATAAAAGAACGTATGCCAAGACAGTTAATCACCGGATTAGCAGGCTCTGCAAAAACATTATTATTTGCTCATGCCTTTCAAAAAGCAAAGAAAAATCTTATTATCCTCATGCCAAATGTTTATTATGTCAATCAATTAGCAGAGGATTTGCAACAGGTTTTACCACCTGAGAAGATTCATTTATTTCCGGTGGATGAAGTACAGTCTGCTGAGATGGCTTTTTCTTCACCAGAAGCAAGAGCAGAACGTGTCGCAACATTAAATACACTCCAAAGTGAAGCGTTAGGCATTTATATTTTGCCCGTTGCTGCACTACACAAACGTCTTCCTGCTAAAGAAACTTGGAAAAAGGCTCAAATAAATTGGCAAGTAGGCGATGAAATTGAGGTTGAGGATCTGCCGCGTCAATTGACATTGATGGGGTATGAGCGTACGGAAATGGTGGCTAAACCTGGTGAATTCAGTTTGCGGGGGAGTATCGTGGATATTTATCCTCTGACCTTAGAATACCCAGTACGGATTGAATTGTTTGATGTTGAAATCGATTCTATGCGGTATTTTGAAGCAGACACCCAACGCTCGATTGAAAAAATAAATGAAGTTTGGTTACCGCCAACGAGTGAACAAGTCTATTCTACAGTAGATCTTCAACATGGGATTAAACAAATAGAAAATCTATTAGAGAAAAAATTAGCGACAACTACAGACGAAACCCAACGGCAATTTTTGCATGATTATTTTGGTCAACTAATCTCAGCTTGGCAGGCAAATACACCGACAGAAGAGTCTAAGTTTTATGCCGATCTTTTATATCAAGAAGATACAACAATTCTTGATTATTTCCCTACGGATAGTCTATTGGTTGTTGATGATTATCAACGGATCATGGAAACTAATCGGGAAATGGAGAGAGAAGCGGCAGAATGGCATACGCAAAAAATCAGTGAGTTGCGCGTATTCTCAGAACAAAAATTTGCAAGAGATGTACACAGCATCATTCAAAAAGAAAAATTTATTACTACCTTCTTCTCCTTGTTTCAAAAAGGGATGGGAAACTTGCGGTTTCAAGCACTTCATCAATTTCAGTATCGAACCATGCAACAATTTTTTGGGCAAATGCCTTTGTTGAAGACTGAGATGGATCGTTGGCGTAAACAAGAACAAACTGTGGTGATTTTCATTCCGACCAAAGATCGGATCAGAAAAGCCGAGCAGATGTTACGTGATGAAGACATAGTAGTTGTAGAAACGGAATATGATCAGCTGATCAAAGGGCAAGTTCAACTAGTAGCAGGTGCTTTGCAAACTGGGTTTGAACTTCCTCAAGAAAAAGTGGTAGCTATTACGGAAAAAGAAATTTTCCAAAAAACAACGAAGAAGCAGACACGTCGTCAAACAGTTACGAATGCGGAACGGTTAAAAAGTTACAATGAATTAAAAGCTGGTGACTATGTCGTTCATGCAAATCATGGGATCGGGAAATATATAGGCATGGAAACACTAGAAGTTGATGGTGTCCATCAAGACTACATGACGATCGTTTACCAAAATGACGACAAGTTGTTTATTCCTGTCACTCAGTTGAACTTGATCCAAAAATATGTTGCTTCGGAATCCAAGGCACCACGGATCAATAAACTAGGTGGGAGTGAATGGTCCAAAACAAAACGAAAAATATCTTCAAAAATCGAAGATATTGCCGATGACCTCATTCAACTATACGCCGCTCGAGAATCAGAAAAAGGCTATGCTTTTGGTCCAGATGATGCTTATCAAAAAGAATTTGAAAATGCGTTTCCTTATTCGGAAACAGATGATCAATTACGAAGTGCAGCAGAAATCAAAAGAGATATGGAAAAAGAAAAGCCAATGGATCGACTGCTCGTAGGAGATGTTGGCTATGGGAAAACCGAGGTTGCTTTACGAGCAGCTTTCAAGGCCGTGAAAGAAAGCAAACAAGTCGCTTTTCTCGTGCCGACGACTATCCTTGCACAACAGCACTATGAAACGATGCTAGAGAGATTCGAAGGGTTTCCGGTGAATGTTGGTTTATTGAGCCGATTTAGAACGAAAAAACAGCAAAAAGAAACGCTAGAACAATTGCGTACAGGCCAACTTGATATTGTAGTGGGGACCCATCGTGTCTTATCAAAAGATATCGAGTTCAGTGACTTAGGCTTATTGATTGTTGACGAGGAACAACGTTTTGGTGTAAAACATAAAGAACGGTTGAAACAATTACGTGCGCAAGTCGATGTATTGACTTTAACAGCGACACCTATTCCTCGCACGTTGCATATGTCCATGTTAGGGGTTCGAGATCTTTCAGTGATCGAGACACCACCAGCTAATCGTTATCCGATTCAAACTTACGTCATGGAAAAAAATCCTGGGGCAATCCGTGAAGCTATCCATCGTGAAATGGGTCGAGGCGGACAGGTTTTTTATCTGTATAATCGGGTGGAAACGATTGAACGTAAAGTAGAAGAGATTCAAGCGCTAGTACCAGAAGCTAGAATCGGGTATGCTCATGGACAAATGAGTGAAGCTCAACTAGAGAATACGTTATTTGATTTTATTGAAGGACAATATGACGTGCTAGTGACAACGACGATTATTGAGACAGGGGTAGATATCCCAAATGCGAATACTTTGTTTGTTGAAAATGCAGATTATATGGGCTTATCTACTTTGTATCAATTGCGTGGGCGTGTTGGTAGAAGTAATCGGGTGGCTTATGCTTACTTCATGTATGAACAACAAAAAATCCTGAATGAAGTTAGCGAAAAACGACTACAAGCAATCAAAGATTTTACAGAATTAGGTTCTGGATTTAAGATCGCCATGCGAGATCTTTCTATTCGTGGAGCTGGAAATCTTTTAGGAGCGCAACAGCATGGTTTCATTGATGCGGTTGGCTTTGATATGTACTCACAAATGTTAAGTGAAGCAGTTGCTCGTAAACAAGGGAAAAACAAACAGACAGAAAAAACGGCTGTTGAAATTGATTTAGGTGTAGATGCCTACTTACCTGAAGAATATGTTTCTGATCAACGTCAAAAAATCGAGATATACAAACGTATTCGAGAGCTTGACTCACAAGAAATGTTAGAAGAGCTGGAAGAAGATCTATTAGACCGGTTTGGTGAATATCCAGAAGAAGTAGCTCATCTATTAACGATTGGGCAAATCAAAATGGATGGTGATCGTGCTCTCCTTGAAATGATCCGTAAACAACAGCAAACTATCGTATTCAAGTTGAGTAAAGCGGGAACGAAACGCTACACAGTGGAACAATTATTCGAGGCATTGACAGCAACGAAGCTGAAAGCAGGGCTTGGGGTTGAAAAGGAACAAATGGTCATTCGTTTGACTGTTCCTCCACAAACAGCAACTGCTGTGTGGTTACAAGAAATCCAACAGTTCGTCAAAGCGTTGCGGCAGCAAAAATACACCATTGGATAGGAAGGAGCTGGGCCATTGGATCATAAAGAGATGCGTCGGGTGATGCATGGAGCATTTATTCTGACAGTTGCTTCCTTTATCGCCAAAATACTGAGTGCATTGTATCGGATTCCATTACAAAACTTGGTTGGTGATGAAGGTTTCTATGTGTACCAGCAAGTTTATCCGATTTATGGTATCGCTATGACTTTAGCTTTGTCAGGACTTCCTCAGTTTATCTCAAAGTATGTAGCAGAAAGAAAAAGCCCTTTGGAGCAAAAACAAGCCCTTAAAAGACTTTACCCACTAGTTTTTTGGACCGGCATTTTTCTTTGGGTATTCGTCTTTTCATTTAGCCATTGGATTGCTAGGCTGATGGGGGATGAACAATTGATGCCCTTGATCCGGGTCGTTTCATTTACTTTTTTATTGATGCCGGGATTGTCTTTTTACCGAGGGAATTTCCAAGGGAGATTTTTGATGGAGCCTACAGCTGTATCTCAAGTAGTTGAGCAGCTTGTCCGTGTGTCGATCATTGTTTTTAGTGCGATCGCCTTTCAAAAATTTGGTTGGACAGTCTATCAGACAGGAACCGCCGCAATGAGTGGTGCCGTTTTCGGTGGTGTTTGTGCCTACCTTGTTTTATACTACTATGAACAGAAAATCCACGGTGGGGTATTGAGTTTTCGACATTTTCCGATTATTAACAAGCCTTCTAAATCCTTAGTACGGCGCTTTTTAATTGAGGGAGGATTAGTATCCATTTACAGTGGGTTGTTGATCTTTTTTCAATTAATTGATTCTTTTTTTGTTAAAAATGCTTTGCAAGTCTATGGTTTGTCGGAACAAGCGGCTAAAATTGCGAAAGGGGTATATGATCGTGGTCAACCATTGGTGCAACTAGGTCTAGTGATTGCAACGGCTTTGAGTGCCACTTTCTTACCCGCATTGACAAAATATCTAACAACCGCAGTTCATGGGCAGTTTTTTACTACAGCAAAAATTTATCTGCGTTTAACGACTGCGTTGGCATTAGCTGCTTCGGTTGGTTTAGCTGTACTTTTACCTTATATCAACTATGCGCTTTTTAAAGATTATGCAGGAAACTTTACGCTAGTTTTATTTGTCTTTGCGATTGCTCTGACAGCGGTTATCCAATCGTATCAAAGTATTGCTCAAAGTAAAAATTCTTTTCGGTTTTCTTTAAGAGGGGCTGGTTGGGGATTATTGGCAAAGTTATTATCTACCCCGTTACTGACGGGTTATTTAGGGACGGTCGGTGCTAGCTTGTCTACCTTGTTTGGTCTTTCCATAACTTTGTGGTATTTTATCCATACTGAATCATCAGAAATCAATGATTTTTGGAAAGAACGACACTTTGGGAAAAAACTTATCCGATGTTTAGGATTGATGGTAGTTGCTTTATTTCTATATTATGGAGTATTAAGTCTTTTTGGGCCCATCCATCATCGATCATCTGCGCTATTAGCTAGTATCGGTGGTGTGGGTATAGGAGTCACTGTATTTATTTATGCGGTGATCTGGACGAAACTGTTTACGCTTCGTGAGTGGTTGCTCTTACCGTTTGGCAAAAAAATATTACGTTTAAAAAATACAAAAGAAAGATAGGTGAAAAAAAGGTGCGATTAGATAAATTTTTGAAAATTTCTAGGATTATCAAGCGACGTTCTGTAGCAAAAGAAGTAGCAGACAAAGGAAGAATCCAAGTTAATGGGAAATTAGCCAAGTCTTCGAGTGATGTCAAAGTAGGGGATCAATTGAAAATCCAGTTTGGAAATAAAACCATGGAAATAAAAGTCATGGAATTGCATGAATCAACGAAAAAAGAAGACGCTCAAAGAATGTATGAAGTACTCTCAGAAACTCGCGTGCAAAACACGAGCGAAATAGATTAGACAAGCATTCATGATGTTGGTATAATAAAGAACGACAATCAAAAAAAGATTGGAGCGAATATAAGTGACAAAAAAAAGCAACAAAATAGCTGCACTGGATACAGAGTATGCCAAAAAAAAATATGTCGAATTTCAACAACAACAACGCCAATTGATTTTTCGTAGACGTAGGTTAGCGGCCATCTTTTTAGGTGCTTTAGTCATTTTCGCTGTTATAGGTTTCCAAATTTTTCATGATATGCAAAAAATGAATACATTAAATGAATTAAAAGTTGAAGCTGATACAGAGCTAAGACAGCTAAATGAAGATGTCAATCAGCTAAATGAAGATGTCACGTTGCTCAAGGATGAAGATTATGTGGCGAAACTTGCTAGAAGTAAGTTCTTTTATTCGAAAGATGGTGAGCAAGTCTACCCAGTCCCAGATTCAACAACGAGCAATCCAACAGAAGGTAACGATAAAACAACGAGTTCAACAACTGCCCCATAGGCGGTAATATAAAAAAGGGAAATAATTAGGAGGAACATTTTTTTTATGTCAATCGAGGTAGGAGCAAAACTGCAAGGAAAAGTTTCAGGAATCACAAATTTTGGCGCATTTATTGATCTAGGAGCTGGTAAGACGGGTCTCGTTCATATCAGTGAAGTATCCAACGGGTATATCAAAGATATTCATGATGTTTTAAGCGTTGGTGATGAAGTAACGGTAAAAGTCATTACAGTGAATGATGATGGAAAAATCGGCTTATCTATCCGCAAGGCACAAGAGCAACCAGTAGCATCAGCAGATTCTACTGATGAAAGTCGTCAAAAAAGATATCCACAAAAAGATTCTCGAGATAATCGAGGTCGTACACCGCAGAAAAAATCTTTTTCTCGCAGTCAATCTTCTAATGTGAAAGAAGACTTCGATTCATTGATGAGTTCATTCTTAAAAGACAGCGATGATCGATTGACTTCCTTGAAGCGTAACACAGAAGGGAAACGTGGCGGACGTGGTGGACGCCGTAGCTAATTAAGCGAAAAATGAGGGCAGGCAATTGTCGCAGACTTTTGTCCGCTCTTTTTCTTTTGTGAAGGAGGTAGAAACGATGACTGTTAGTGAAAAGGAAAAAAAGTCAGTGAATCTGAAAAATAGATTTATCCAACAAGGAATGCAACAAGGTTATTGGACAAACGAGTCAAAGATCTTAGTTGCAGTATCGGGTGGAGTCGATTCTATGGTTCTTCTTGATTGGTTGTTAACAGCACAGCAACAAATGGGTTTTGCCTTAGGAGTAGTCCATGTGGATCATCAGTTGCGATCTTCTTCGGCACAAGAAGCTGATTTTCTTGCAAAGTATTGTCAGGCTAAGCAATTGCCTTTTTATCTAGAAATCTGGCCACAACCAGTAGACCAGGGAGTCGAAACTGCTGCACGAAAATTCCGTTATCAAGTGTTTGATCATGTGATGCGTATAGAAGGTTATGATATTTTGATGACGGCACATCATGGAGATGATCAAATTGAAACCATTCTAATGAAATTGCTTAGAAGTGGGCAATTAAGAACCTATGCTGGGATCAAAGCATTGCAACGTTTTTCATGCGGTCGCTTAATCCGTCCATTGCTCCCTTTCAGCAAAGAGGAATTGTATCAATATGCAGCTACTGAACAAATCCCGTTTTTTGAAGATTATACGAATAAAGAATTGACGATCCAAAGAAATCGACTGCGTCATTTAGTGATTCCTCAACTGAAGAAAGAAGACCCACAAACACTGCAACATTTCCAAAAGTTTTCCCAGCAATTAAGTTGGGCGGACCAGTTCATTCAACAGCAAATGAATCAACGGATTGCTGAATGTATCGAAAAACTAGAAAATGTATTTGTTATACCATGGTCAGTGGTTTCTTCAATGGAACAATCCGAACAATATTTCTTTTTGTATGCGTTCTTTGATTGGGCTTTTCCAACTACGCATGTAGCTATAAAAGAAAAACAAATCGAATCGATATTGACACAATTTGCCCAATCTAAAGGGCAATGGCAAATTGATATCGGTCGTTATTGGGTATTTGAAAAAGTTTATGAAGAGGTTCGACTACGTAAAAAAGAGAAAGACAAAGAATCTTGGATGACAGAAACGACAAAAATCCAACTGGTTCCTAATCAAACTATTCCTCTAAGTGAGACAGAACGGATAGGTATATATACACCAGAGAAATTAGCTGAGGCCTCGATTGATGATTCACTTTCAGTTTTCATGCATGATTTGTGGGTGACACCGGAACAAACCTTATTTGTTAGTCGTCGAAGTCCTGGAGATCGCATTCGATTGACGGATAAATTAACAAAAAAAGTATCGAGATATTTTATTGATCAAAAAATACCTAGCGATCAACGTATGCGTTCATGGGTCATTAAGGATAATGAAGAGAATTTACTAAGTCTGATCCCTTTTACCCGTTCATATTTGAGTATTAGTGCAGAAACTGATAAAATACACTACATACTTCTTTACAAATATCAAAAAGAAGCAATTGGAAGGAGAACCTGATGTTAGAAAAAGATATTGAAAAAGTATTGATCACGCAAGAAGAAATACAAGTTCGTTGTAAAGAACTAGGAAAAGAATTGACAGAGATTTATCAAGATAAGAATCCGTTGGTTGTCGGCGTTCTAAAAGGCGCAGTACCATTTATGGCAGATATCATCCGCTCGATTGATACGTACTTGGAGCTGGATTTCATGGATGTTTCAAGCTATGGCAACGCCACTGTTTCATCAGGTGAAGTGAAGATCGTGAAAGACTTGGATACGAATGTTGAAGGTCGAGATCTACTGATCGTTGAAGATATCATTGATAGTGGTCGGACGCTTGCTTATTTAGTGGATCTTTTTAAATATCGTAAAGCAAAATCAGTGAAGATCGTCACGCTACTTGACAAACCAGAAGGAAGAGTTGTAGACATTGAAGCAGATTACATCGGATTCAATGTGCCTAATGAATTTGTCGTAGGATATGGTTTAGATTATGCAGAAGCTTACCGAAACCTTCCATATATCGGTGTATTAAAACCGAGCGTTTATCAGTCAAATTAATCATCTATCTTTCATAAATTATGTTACAATAGAATGGTCAGGATTGATAAAAAATCTGCTAGTTAAAAATAACACATAGGGAGGACAACTATGAACAAAAAAAACAATGGCATGATGAAAAATGCCTTGTATTATGTCCTCGTAATCTTAGCGATGGTAATGGTCGTATACTTTATTTTTGGTAATAACGGCCAACGATCGTCAGATATCGAGTACTCAAAATTCACAGAACAATTACAAGAGGGTAAGATCAAAAACTTAGAGGTTCAACCTGCGAATGGTATTTATAAAATCACTGGTGAATACAAAGAGCAACAGACAGTTGCTAATAGTGGCGGTCTTGCGATCTTAGGTTCGACAGGAACCACGACCTCTCACTTTTCAACAATTATCTTGCCTAATGATACAACTTTGAGCCAAGTGACCGATCTTGCAAAAGATAATAATGTATCGATCATGATCAAAGAAGAGTCAAGCAGCGGCGTATGGGTATCCTTACTGTTAAGCTTCTTGCCGATTGTCATCATCATTTTCTTCTTCTACATGATGATGGGACAACAAGGCGGCGGCGGTGGCGGTGGCGGCCGTGTGATGAACTTTGGTAAGTCTAAAGCAAAAGAAGCGGATAAAAAAGCCAATCGTGTACGTTTTTCTGACGTTGCCGGTGCAGAAGAAGAAAAACAAGAATTGGTAGAAGTTGTTGAGTTCTTGAAAGATCCACGACGTTTCATCGAATTAGGGGCACGTATTCCAGCGGGTGTTCTTCTAGAAGGACCTCCAGGAACAGGTAAAACATTACTTGCAAAAGCCGTTGCCGGAGAAGCAGGCGTACCGTTTTATTCAATCTCGGGTTCTGACTTCGTAGAAATGTTTGTTGGGGTCGGCGCAAGCCGTGTCCGCGATTTATTTGAAACAGCGAAAAAGAACGCACCTGCGATCATCTTCATTGATGAAATCGATGCGGTTGGTCGTCAACGTGGCGCTGGTATGGGTGGCGGCCACGATGAACGTGAACAAACCTTGAACCAGTTACTTGTAGAAATGGACGGGTTTGATGGCAACGAAGGTGTTATCGTGATTGCAGCGACAAACCGATCTGATGTACTTGATCCAGCTTTACTTCGCCCAGGACGTTTTGACCGTCAAATCTTAGTCGGTCGCCCCGATGTTAAGGGTCGTGAAGCAATCTTGCGTGTTCATGCAAGAAACAAACCAATTGCAGACGATGTAGATTTAAAAGTCGTTGCACAACAAACACCAGGCTTTGCGGGTGCAGATTTAGAAAACGTATTGAACGAGGCAGCATTAGTAGCGGCTCGTCGTAATAAAAAGAAAATCGATGCTTCAGATATTGATGAAGCAGAAGATCGCGTGATTGCTGGACCAGCGAAGAAAGATCGCGTCATCAGCAAGCGTGAACGTGAAATGGTTGCTTACCATGAAGCTGGGCACACGATCGTTGGACTTGTGCTGAGTCGAGCGCGTGTCGTTCACAAAGTTACAATTATTCCACGTGGGCGTGCAGGCGGTTATATGATCGCTTTACCAAAAGAAGATCAATTCCTTATGACAAAAGAAGATATGTTTGAACAAATCGTTGGATTGCTTGGTGGGCGAACAGCTGAAGAAATCATCTTTAACGTTCAGTCAACAGGAGCATCAAATGACTTTGAACAAGCAACCGCCCTTGCTAGAAGTATGGTAACTGAGTACGGAATGAGCGATCGTTTAGGACCAGTTCAATACGAAGGAAATCATCAAGTATTTGTTGGTCGTGACTACGGTCAAACAAAAGCTTATTCAGAACAAGTCGCTTTTGAAATCGATCAAGAAGTGCGTAAGATCTTGATGGATGCTCATGAAAAAGCGCGTGAAATCATCGAAGCACACCGTGCACAACATAAGTTGATCGCGGAAAAACTTCTTGAATTTGAAACATTGGATGCGAAAGCAATCAAGTCACTCTTTGAACAAGGGGTTATGCCTGAAGGAATGGAATCTTCAGATTACCCAAGTGAAAAAGAAGCGAAAACATTTGAAGAAGCAAAACGTGCATTAGAAGAAAAAGATGCAGAAAAACAAGCTGAAGAAAAACAAGAGTTTGAAGAAGAAAAAAAAGAATTGAATAAAGAATATCATCCAGAAAATCACGATGAATAATTTGAAAGAGGATCATGATGAAAATCATGGTCCTCTTTTTTTAAAAATAATAGAAATCTAAAGCAATGGTAAAAATACAAATTCAAAAGTTGAAAAATATAAAAGTTACTAGTATCATTCACTAGGAGTTTAAAATCGGGAAAAGAGGTACATACAAATGGAAGATTATTTAGTAAAAGCATTGGCACATGATGGATTTATTCGTGCCTATGCGGTGCAAGCGACAAATACTGTAGCAGAAGCACAAAGACGTCATGATACATGGCATACATCCTCAGCTGCTTTGGGTCGAGCGTTGGTCGGGAGTCTCTTACTGGGAGCAACTGTCAAAGGTGATGACAAAATAACCGTACGGATTCAAGGGGATGGACCAGCTAATGGGATTATCGTAGATGCGAACGGGAACGGTGATGTCAAAGGGTACATCAAAAACCCTCACTTAAGCCTACCATTAAATGCAGAAGGTAAACTTGATGTACGTGGTGCAGTAGGAACGCAAGGAATGTTTAGTGTGACAAAAGATCTGGGATTAAAAGAACCATTTTCTGGACAAACACCGATTGTCTCAGGAGAATTAGCAGAAGACTTTACTTATTATTTAGCTATCTCTGAACAAATCCCATCAGCCGTGGGTTTAAGTGTTTTAGTCAATACGGATGATACGATCAAAACTGCTGGAGGCTTCCTGATCCAGATCATGCCAGGAGCTGATGAGGAGACGATTGCAAATATTGAGGAGCAATTAAAAACGACACCGAGAATCTCAACTTTATTAGACGAGGGATTGACACCTGAAGAAATCTTAAAAGGTTTGTTGGGAACAGATGAGTTACAAGTGTTGGAAAAAATGCCTGTGCAGTTCAAATGTGATTGTTCGAAAGAAAAATTTGGCGAAGCGATCATTGCCTTAGGTGCAGAAGAAATTCAAGCGATGATTGATGAAGACCACGGAGCAGAAGCAGTATGTTCTTTTTGCAATAATAAATATACGTACACCGAAGAAGAATTGACTGAGCTGAAAGCAGAAGCTTTAGGGGGGAAATAAGTGGAACACACATGGAAAATAGGAAATGTTGAAATTCCCAATCGTGTCGTGGTAGCACCAATGGCTGGAATCACGAATGCGGCATTTCGCGTAACTGTCAAAGAATTTGGTGCAGGGCTAGTCGTTTGCGAAATGATCAGTGATCAAGGCATTCATTTTCGTAATAAAAAGACATTGGAAATGTTGCATATCGAAGAGACCGAACATCCTTTAAGTCTCCAAATTTTTGGTGGGAACAAAGATACTTTAGTAGAAGCTGCGCAGTTTGTAGAAAAACATACAGCGGCAGATATCATTGATATCAACATGGGCTGTCCAGTTAATAAAATTATCAAAGCAGAAGCTGGAGCAAAATGGTTATTAGATCCAGATAAAGTTTATGAAATGGTCCATGCAGTCTCTTCTGCGGTTGATATACCAGTGACAGTCAAGATGCGGATCGGCTGGGATGAAGAGCATGTCTTTGCAGTAGAAAACGCACTTGCGGCCCAAGCAGCAGGAGCTGGCGCTATTGCGATGCATGGTCGTACCCGTGTCCAAATGTATGAAGGTAAAGCCGATTGGGAAGTGTTAAAGGAAGTAAAAAAACATTTATCGATCCCATTTATGGGAAATGGTGATGTGAAAACACCGGAAGATGCGAAACGCATGTTAGAATATGTCGGAGCAGATGGTGTGATGATCGGTCGAGCTGCATTAGGCAATCCATGGATGATCCACCGAACTCAACATTATTTAGAAACGGGTGAATTAATTCCAGAACCAACACCACGGGAAAAGATTGCCACAGCGAAGCTTCATTTGGAACGTTTGGTAAATTTAAAAGGTGAGGCGATTGCTTGTCGGGAATTTCGAACACACGCTTCTTACTATTTAAAAGGTATCTCACGAGCAGCCAAGATCAAATTAGCGATCAACCAAACAGAAAAACAGCAGGAAATCAATGGTCTTCTTGATCAATTATTAGAGAAATCAGAAAAATTAGCCGTAAAATCTTAAGCAATGATTCTAATTTTTTTGAGAATTTCAAGCCGAAAATCTAAGTTCGGCTTGCTTTTTTTACGTTTCATTGGCATTATAGGGAAGAGAATAAGATGAGAATGGAGGAACTTTTGTGACAGAGGAACAACAACATCAAGTAGAAGATTTAAACGATCAAATGATCGTTCGTCGTGAAAAAATGGAACAGTTAAGAGAAAATGGGATCGATCCTTTCGGCAAGCGATTTGAGCGCACGCATAATTCAAAAGAATTACATGAACTATTTGATCCACGTACAAAAGAAGAGTTAGCAGAAATGGGTCTAACTGCTAGTGTAGCAGGACGCATGATGACACGACGAGGAAAAGGAAAAGCGGGCTTTGCTCACTTGCAGGATCGTGATGGTCAAATCCAAATTTACGTTCGTAAAGACCGAGTGGGAGATGAAGCCTACGAAGTATTCAAACACGCAGATCTAGGGGATTTCTTTGGAGTGACAGGTGAAATCATGAAGACAGATACGGGTGAGGTTTCGATTAAAGCTTCTGAGATCACTATCTTATCAAAAGCACTTCGTCCATTACCTGACAAATATCATGGATTAACCAATATTGAACAACGTTATAGACAACGTTATCTAGATTTAGTAAGTAACCGAGACAGCTTTGACCGTTTCATGAAACGTAGTCAAATCATCAGTGAAATTCGTCGTTACTTAGACGGAAATGGCTATATTGAAGTAGAGACACCAGTCCTTCATAATGAAGCTGGTGGAGCAGCAGCTCGTCCATTCATTACCCATCACAATGCATTGGACATGGATTTATATTTACGTATCGCTTTAGAATTACACTTAAAACGTTTGATCGTTGGTGGAATGGAAAAAGTTTACGAAATCGGTCGAGTATTCCGTAATGAAGGAATCGATACAACCCACAATCCGGAATTTACAATGTTAGAGGCGTATACTGCTTATACTGACTTCCAAGATGTTATGAACTTAACAGAAGGAATTATCCGCAATGCGGCAGAAAAAGTTCTAGGTACTGCCAACATCACTTATGATGGACAAGCGGTTGACTTAGAGAGTGACTTTAAACGTGTGCATATGGTCGATGCAATCAAAGAGCATACTGGCGTCGATTTTTGGCAAGAAATGACATTAGAAGAAGCACTAGCGATTGCTAAAGAACACAATGTTGAAGTAACAGATGCAATGGGTGTTGGTCATGTCATCAATGAATTCTTTGAAACTTTTGTTGAAGAAACATTAGTACAGCCAACATTTGTTTATGGACATCCGGTAGAAGTATCGCCATTAGCGAAGAAAAATCCAGAAGACCCACGTTTTACTGATCGTTTTGAACTGTTCATCATAGGTAAAGAATTTGCCAATGCATTTACAGAATTAAATGACCCAATCGATCAAAGAGAACGATTTGAAGCACAAGAAAAAGAACGTGAATTAGGAAATGATGAAGCTCATGGAGTAGATGAAGACTTCTTGGAAGCATTGGAATACGGAATGCCACCAACAGGAGGTCTAGGAATCGGTATCGATCGTCTAGTCATGCTATTAACAGATGCACAATCAATTCGGGATGTCTTGTTATTCCCAACTATGCGTTAATTAAATGATAGCACAGTAGAGTTTATGTTAAAAAAGAGAAAATGGGGAATTCCCCATTTTCTCTTTTTTAGGCTTTGCTATTCAGGCTCGCGTATTATACTAATCTCATGAAATAAAATTAGCGATGGTATTGTGAAAAAAGGTCGAATGTCAAAAAAGTTAGGACATAAAGTAGATTACAATAGTTAAGACTAAATAAATACTTTTATATTAAATGTTCTTTAGGCAATGAACGGGAGAATCTAGATATAATTTTACGTGTTTTTATTTATGAACTGTGCCTCTTCATCGTTTCTTTTTAAAGAAATATGTTATTTTCATGAAGTAGTTATTTGAGTTGTGATTAAGTGAACTGACGAAACCGAATGATTAAGTGAGAACTAATGAAATAGGCTATATAATAGAAGATATAAACGAACGATTTGGTATTGTTTTATAATGATCAATCGCTAATTGAAAAAAACTTGAAAAAATACAAGAAATTCGTTGACCAA
>NZ_NGMO01000005.1:89437-90804 GCF_002140175.1 Candidatus Enterococcus wittei | reverse complement strand
GGATACACCTGTAACCATGCCGAACACAGAAGTTAAGCTTCTTAGCGCCGATTGTAGTGAGGGGTTGCCCCTTGTGAGAGTAGGACGTCGCCACGCTTATCGTTATCTTTGGAGGTTTAGCTCAGCTGGGAGAGCATCTGCCTTACAAGCAGAGGGTCAGCGGTTCGATCCCGTTAACCTCCATATGAGCCGTTAGCTCAGTTGGTAGAGCATCTGACTTTTAATCAGAGGGTCACAGGTTCGAGCCCTGTACGGCTCATATTTTTGCGGGTGTGGCGGAATTGGCAGACGCACTAGATTTAGGATCTAGCGCCTTACGGCGTGGGGGTTCAAGTCCCTTCACCCGCATCATATGAATTTAATCATATCAAGTTGCCGGCTTAGCTCAGTTGGTAGAGCATCTGATTTGTAATCAGAGGGTCGAGGGTTCAAGTCCTTTAGCCGGCATCGTAAATACGCGGAAATAGCTCAGTGGTAGAGCACCACCTTGCCAAGGTGGGGGTCGCGGGTTCGAACCCCGTTTTCCGCTTTGCCATTGAAACGCGCCGGGGTGGCGGAACTGGCAGACGCACAGGACTTAAAATCCTGCGGTGAGTGATCACCGTACCGGTTCGATTCCGGTCCTCGGCATTACAAATATGCGCCCATAGCTCAATTGGATAGAGTGTTTGACTACGGATCAAAAGGTTAGGGGTTCGACTCCTCTTGGGCGCGTTAGTTTTACGGGAAGTAGCTCAGCTTGGTAGAGCACTTGGTTTGGGACCAAGGGGTCGCAGGTTCGAATCCTGTCTTCCCGATTAGTATTAAGTTTCACGGGGCCTTAGCTCAGCTGGGAGAGCGCCTGCTTTGCACGCAGGAGGTCAGCGGTTCGATCCCGCTAGGCTCCATTTCATTGGATAATGAATATCTTTTTACGCGGTGTAGCTCAGCTGGCTAGAGCGTCCGGTTCATACCCGGGAGGTCGGGGGTTCGATCCCCTCCGCCGCGATTTTTAAAGAGCCTGGACCTTTAGCTCAGTTGGTTAGAGCAGACGGCTCATAACCGTCCGGTCGTAGGTTCGAGTCCTACAAGGTCCATAGTGACGTTGTAATTTTCATAACGGAGGATTACCCAAGTCCGGCTGAAGGGAACGGTCTTGAAAACCGTCAGGCGGGTAAAACCGTGCAAGGGTTCGAATCCCTTATCCTCCTTTTTACTATTATCGCGGGATGGAGCAGTCTGGTAGCTCGTCGGGCTCATAACCCGAAGGTCGTAGGTTCAAATCCTGCTCCCGCAATTAAAAACTAAAAACACTGGTTCCGTGGTGTAGGGGTTAACATGCCTGCCTGTCACGCAGGAGATCGCGGGTTCGATTCCCGTCGGAACCG
>NZ_NGMO01000005.1:64825-87070 GCF_002140175.1 Candidatus Enterococcus wittei | reverse complement strand
TTACTATAGGGTGTTTGGAAGGCATTTTTGATTCCTTTTCTGTATTTATTTAAGAAAGTGAGTTTCTTACGAAACCACTCAGGAAGCTGGGTATCTAAGGTATTCACCACTTCGAAAAAGTCGTTCGTCTCTTTTTGTTTATAGTGATAGAGAAGGAGTTGACAAGTGTCATAAGCTAACTTCAATGTAGAATCATAGCTGAGTAATTCATCGACGATCGCTTTTTCAGTCATCGGACGCTTAAAGGAATAATCATAGCGATAGCGTGAGCTATCTAATAGATAAGAATCCTTTAGGAATAACTTCCAGTAACGTTTGAATCGTTTATACTTCAGACGATCGTTCTTACGATAAGTGTTCATGATTTGAATCCGTAAATGGTTCAACGCCCGGTGAATATGTTGGATAATATGAAAACGATCCGTGACAATTTGTGCCTGGGGAAAAATACTTTTTGCTAATTCAAAATAAGGAGCGTTCATATCCATGACGATATATTGGACATTCTCTCTAGCTTGACGGGTATAGCGAGAGAAATAGGTACGTAGATAAGCTAGTTTACGACTTTCAAGAAGACCAAGGATTTGATTCGTTTGACCATCCATGAAGATAAAACTCATTTTACCCACACAGGATTTCATTGCTTTAAATTCATCAAAGCAAAGAACGGAGGGCAAGTAGTCAAAACGCACTTTAACGTTCTTCACAGCCGCTTTCATGATTCGTAAAATCGTTACATCCGATACGAAATATCGAAAGGCAATGTCTTTTCTACTGGAGTTGGTCGCTAATTCTGCCATGATTTTTCGTTTCAAGTCGACAGAAATCGAACAATTTCTATCGACTACAGAAGTTTCAGCCGAGAAAGTTGCGCCACACTCTTTACATAGGAATCGAGTTTTTTTAAGTTTTAAGATTGTTTTACGTGAATGGATCGGTAGTAATTGAATGGTGGTTTGGTGGGTCCCATATTTAATCACTTGTCCTTCGTTTTTAATCCCACATTTTGTACAACAAGTGGGAGTATAATCTAAGCGTCCATGAATCATGTAGGAGGTAATGCCTCCTTCTTTCTTTTCAGAAAGCCAATTTGTAGGGAAAATGATATTTTCATCTGTTAAACCGAGTAATTTTTTAGTATGATAGTCCATGGAGATATCCTTTCTTGATGAGTTTGGTTTAGTCGACTTAATTCTATCAATTTGGATATCTCTTTTTCTATCTTTTTTTACAAAAAAATAGTGTTAGTAGAAAACAAAATTGTTTTCCACCAACACTAGATATTATAGAACCCTTTTTTTGTGGAAACAAGAAGAGAACTATCAAATGACTAGTTGAAAAAGACTTTCTTGTTTGATAAAAAAGTAATTGATGGACTTACAATAGTTGATTTCTATATAATGAGCTTTATGTGATATATAAGCTAGAAAGTCTGAATTTCCCTCTTATTCCAGTATATAAATAAAGCTTGTGCTCGTTTTTTTGAAATGATAGGTTAATTGTAGTTAAAGCTAGGAATTCCTCGTAATTAACAAAAAAAAATCAAAACATGACTAGTAAGTTGATGAATATTTTTTTCAGTTAGAATATTAGTTATTTGAGATAGTAAATAACTTTCATAATAAAGTAACAAAATAGAAAAATAATATTTAGTTATTTTTCCATTTTGTTTATATGGATCGTTTGTTTCTGGATCGGTGCTACTTTCATAAATAGTATTTTGTTTTTTCTTCTTCACTTTTTTCTAAAATCGGGAAAAAAACCGAGCCAAAAACTTGTTTATCTGCTATACTTGGATCGTTGCAAGTTCCCGAGAGGATCCGTAAGAACGGAGATGCCTTGTAACCGAATTTAACTAGGGGGAATCACTATGGGAGAAAGACATTTATTTACATCAGAATCTGTTTCAGAAGGACATCCAGATAAGGTTGCTGATCAAATCAGCGATGCGATTTTAGATGCGATCTTAGAGAAAGATCCAACTGCCAGAGTTGCCTGTGAAACATCAGTAACAACTGGACTTGTATTAGTATTTGGAGAAATATCTACAACGGCTTATGTAGATATTCAAAAAGTGGTACGTCAAACAATTAAAGAAATTGGATATACACGTGCAAAATTTGGCTTTGACGGAGATACAGTCGCTGTATTAGCGGCAATTGATGAACAGTCACCAGATATTGCTCAAGGGGTCGATGAAGCACTTGAGATCCGTGATGAAAAGGAAAGAGATTTACTAGATGAAATCGGCGCAGGTGACCAAGGATTGATGTTTGGTTTTGCTGTTGATGAAACACCTGAATTGATGCCGTTACCGATTGCATTAAGCCATCGTTTAGTACGACGATTAGCTGAACTTCGTAAGTCAAATGAATTAACTTATTTACGTCCAGATGCCAAGTCTCAAGTAACGGTTGAATATGATGATCAAGGACAACCTGAGCGTGTGGATACAATCGTTATTTCAACACAACATGATGATGCAGTTGATAATGAAACAATTCGTCATGATGTCATTGAAAAAGTAATTAAAGAAGTGATCCCAGCAGAATTGCTGGATGAAAAAACAAAATATTATATCAATCCTACAGGAAGATTTGTAATTGGTGGCCCTCAAGGAGATGCTGGTTTAACTGGAAGAAAAATTATTGTCGACACTTATGGCGGTTATGCACGTCATGGTGGTGGGGCATTTTCTGGGAAAGATGCAACGAAAGTCGATCGTTCTGCTAGTTATGCTGCACGTTATATTGCAAAAAACATCGTAGCAGCTGGTCTTGCGAAAAAAGTAGAAGTACAATTAGCTTATGCTATTGGTGTGGCCCAACCAGTTTCTATTTCAATCAACACATTTGGCACTTCAGAAGTATCAGAAGATGCATTAATTGCAGCAGTGAGAGAAAACTTTGATCTTCGTCCGGCTGGAATTATTGAAATGTTAGATCTACGTCGCCCAATATATAAACAAACAGCTGCATACGGACATTTTGGCCGTACAGATGTTGAATTGCCTTGGGAGCAAACGGACAAAGTGGAGGCTTTAAAAGCTAGTTTAGCTAAATAATTCCGTAAGTATAGAGAGTTTTTGTAACAAGAACTGTCATACCTCTAATAAGATGAGAAACAACGACTCTGAATAGACGTTGCATATTATTTCGATAAGCTGGGATATCCGAAAATAGTTTTCTATTTTCGCGATATTTTGGCTTTTTTTGTAATAACCAAGTTGGAAGGTGTTTCAATCATAAAAATAACTTAAGTGACAAATGGGAGGAGCTAAAAATGGAAAGAAAAACAAATATTACCGTTGTGACAATCTGTGTGTTTATTGCCACCTTCATGACGGCTATTGAGGGAACGATTGTTACTACTGCAATGCCGACGATTGTTGGCTCACTTCATGGTATGGAAATGATGAATTGGGTTTTCTCGATTTATTTATTAACGAACGCGATGCTTACACCAATCTATGGGAAACTAGCAGATAAATTTGGTCGCAAACCTATTTTTATTTTTGGTACGCTATTATTCATTATTGGTTCGCTATTTTGCGGGCTTTCCCAATCAATGATTGGGTTGATCATTTCCCGTGCTATCCAAGGAATGGGAGCTGGAGCTATGATGCCGGTTGCTTTAACGATCATTGGTGACATGTATACAATTGAAAAGCGAGCAAAAGTTCTAGGGTTAAATAGTTCGGCTTGGGGGATTGCGAGTGTCTTTGGGCCCTTAGCTGGTGGATTTATTGTAGAAGCATTAAGCTGGCATTGGATTTTCTTTATCAATGTTCCGATTGGCATATTATTAACGGGATTGATTTGGAGATATCTGCATGAACCAAAACTATCACACGAACCAAAACCCATGGACCTTGCTGGTAGCTTTAGCCTCATGTTGATGTTGGTATTATTGTTATTAGGATTTCAGTTATTAGGTGATCAAGGTTTGACAGCTTTAGTACTCACCTTACTGATAGGTAGTGTGATCGTTCTTTTCATTTTTATTTTTGTAGAAAAGAAGGCAAAAGATCCTGTCATCTTATTGCATTTGTTCAAAAACCCTCTTTTTGTCGTGGTGAATGCGGCCGCGGCATTAGCAAGTGGCTTTTTAATGGGAATCGACGTGTACATTCCGATGTGGATGCAAGGAGTACTAGGATTGAATGCGGCTATTGGTGGTTTAGTTTTAGCCCCACTCTCTCTTGTATGGATGGTAGGGTCCTTTTTGGCAAGCAAATGGATGACACAAAGAGCTACAAGCTGGGTATTAAGGATCGGATTATTGATTACGATTGCTGGTGGGATCGGTCTTTGGCTAATGCCGTTTCAAAGTAATTTTCTATGGTTTTTTGGAATTTCAACGATTATCGGTGTGGGATTAGGTATAACTATGACCACTTCGACAGTGAGTGCGCAAAATAGTGTCCCTTCGGAGCAATTAGGCGTAGCCACTTCCTTTAATACACTAGTTCGGACGATTGGACAAACAGTCATGGTGGCGGTCTTCGGGTTGTTGATTAATCGAGCTACTCAAACAGAATTAGCAGCTAGTCAGCTAACGGATGATCCCGATATCATGAATAAGTTGGTTAATCCACAAACCGCTAAACTGATCGATGCAGAGCTGTTAACTCCACTACGTGAAATTTTGTATCATGGCTTGCATCAGGTTTATTTTGTGGGATTACTATTAGTTGTGATAGCACTAATCTTGACATTTTTTATTCGTCAAAAAAAGTGCTAGAATAAACGGGTAAGATTACTAAGTATGTATGTAAGAATCAATATTCTAATAGATGAGAAAAAGAAGGCGAAAAAATGGCATTTATTCAAGCAAACATTTATTCAAATGTATTAGAAATGGAAGTAAATCTGAACGTGATCCTACCACAAACGACTAAAAAAATCATTGGCACGAGCACCCAATCAGGAGTAACCGATGTACCAGTTCTTTACTTACTTCATGGGATGGGTGGCAATCATAGTGTTTGGGAACGTCGTAGTTCAATTGAACGGTATGCAGCAAACTACGGTTTAGCAGTGATCATGCCCTCTACAGATTTAGGTTGGTACACTAATACGACCTACGATATGAATTACTGGACATTTATCTCAGAAGAATTACCAGCGATTTGTCATGAACTTTTCCCACAAATCACAACGAAAAGAGAAAAAACATATGCTGCTGGTTTATCAATGGGTGGATATGGAGCGTTAAAACTTGGTTTAGCCAAGTCAGAGAATTTTTCTGCAGTTATTTCTTTATCAGGTGCGATTTCTGTAGGAAATCGCATGGAAGACTTGTTGATGATCCGTCAAGCAAAGTTTTGGGAAGGAATTTTTGGTCCTTTAGATCAAGTGGAAGGCTCAGTCAATGACCCACAATATCTTGTCGAAGAACTAGCAAGAAGTCAAAAAGAAGCACCACGGTTTTATTTAGCTTGTGGTGAGTCAGACTTTCTATATCAAGCCAATCAAGAGATGACAGAAGTAATGAAAGAAAATGGAATCGATGTTACGTTTGAACATGGTCCTGGTGAGCATGACTGGATTTTTTGGGATCAATGGATCCAACGTGGATTAGCTTGGTTATTTGGAAAAGAATAGGAGCTGGATTTTTTGGAAGAAGAAAAGTATTGTAAGGATTCAATGGTCATTCAAACTCATCGGATCTTTCCATTTGATTTAAATCCTTTTGGGTATTTATTTGGGGGTAATCTGATGACGATGATTGACGATGCCGCATCCATTTCGGTCACGAGACATTGTCGTAGAGGGGCGGTCACAGCTTCTTTAGACAGTTTGAACTTCTTGAAACCGTTACATGAAAACCATTCTGTTTGTGTGGAATCCTATGTCTCAGGTGCCCATAAGAAATCAATGGAAGTCTTTGTTAAGATTATCGGAGAAGATCTAACAACTGGGGAAAGATATCTAGCTGCAACTTGTTTCACGACATTTGTAGCAGTTCCTTCCCATATGAATCTTGAGACCTCCTTCACTGTGCCAAAAGTCATTCCTGAAACAGAAGAAGAAAAACTGGTATGTAGTGGTTATGAGAAAAGGCGTTCAGCCAGACAAACTGAGAGAAAAGCTTATAAAGAATTCGCAGCGAGTCTTTCGACGGATCTACCTTGGACAAGAAGTGAAGACTAGGTGTAATTAAAAGTAGGTTTAAAAGAAGCTTTTTTTACATTTTTAAAATAGAATAATTGCTGTTCAATGTAGAAGAGCGTGGGACAAAAGCGTTATTTACTTTTGTTTCACGCTCTAAATACATATAAACGGCGGGTGCAGAAACAACTCCTTCAGAAATAAGCCGAAATTCACAAAAATTTAAAAAGCAATTTTCGTTAATTCCTTTTTATTTCTCGGAGTTAACCGTTTCCGTCCCAGCCTCTTTTATTTGGAGTCCCAATATGGAGTACCCAAAATTTTAGATACAAGCTAAAGGGTTATATGTGAAAAGCTATTTTCTCAAGTTCCTCTTTAATACTCGGAGTTGGATGACTTTCTCGTGAAATTCGCTAAACAGTGTTCCATCAGCTGACCCTCGATATTAAGCCAATAATTCGTAAAATATGGAGAGCATTTTTTCAACTTGCTATCTTAATACTTAGATCAAAGTGCTGATGTTACAAACTCTGGATAAACGGTGTTCGAGAATGTGTCCTTGGGCAGTAAGCTGAAAAATCGTAAAATATGGAGAGCTATTTTTCGCTTACCTATCTTACTGCTCAGGTCAGTTCCCTTCTGACAGAACCTTTTTTTCTAATCCTGCGAGGTAGTTTTGGACGTTTGACAGAAATAGCTGTTTGTCATCTGTTGCTTGATTATGGGAAAGAATGCTTGCTTTTAAACCTGATAGATGTTGCTCTTCTACATATGTTTTCATTGAAGTAACTGCATCTGCTAGGAAATGGTCACCATCACTGATTTTTTGGCGCAATTGTTGCTCTTGTTGGTGATCCATCAACTGACCAATCAATAAGTTTTGTAGGGCAGTGATGGTTTGTTGACTTTGAGTGATCGAAAATCCTTCTTGAACTAGTACTTGGATCATTTTTTCTAAATGGTCAAGGCGAGAAGGAAATGAAGGAACAGTGTGGATTTCTAATTGAGCACCGCAAGGAAAGGTTGTATAAAGATCGTAATAGTTTTCCATAAATTGAATAATCTGTTCCTGCCAATCTAAGGTAGGATCTGGAATGACTAAAGCATTTTCCATTGTTTCAGCCATTTTTTGTAAAAGTTGTTGTTTGTTTTTGAAATACCAATAAAGCGCTGGTGCTTGGACATTTGCTTTTTGAGCCAATTGTCGCATGGAGAGTTTGGTAAGATCTTGTTTTTCTGCCAGTATATCAAAAGCAATTGCTATAATTGAAGCTTGAGATAGCTTAGTTTCCATTTTTATCAACCTCACGTATTGCATTATCTTTTTAAACATGGTAAATTGTTAGTCGGTCTAATTTTACAGTGTTAAATTAAGGCTGTCAATTTTAACAAAGAGAGGTGTAAACCACAAAAATGAACCTAATTCTAAGACATGCAAAGAAGTATAAAATGGCTGTGTTTATTTCATTACTATCTGTAGCAATCATGGTTTCTGCAACTTTATGGCAACCTAAACTGTTGCAACAAGTATTAGAAGCTATCATTACAGAAGATAATGATGGAATGCGGGAAATTGGTGTTTACTTGATTAGTTTGGCGTTACTTGGCTTAGCGGCTGGCGTCACGAACACGATTTTTTCTGCAAAAGTGGCACAAGGAGTCAGTGCAGACATCAGAGAGGAAGCTTTCCGAAAAATACAAACATTTTCATTTGGAAATATCGAACAATTTTCTGCCGGTAACTTGGTGGTGCGATTGACAAATGATATTACTCAAATCCAAAACCTAGTGATGATTTCGTTACAATCATTGTTTCGGATTCCGTTTTTATTTATTGGCGCATTTATTCTAGCCATGATTACGATGCCACAATTGTGGTGGATCATCGTACTCCTGATTGTTGCTGTATTTTTGATCACACTGTTGTCTTTCACTCGTATGGGTAAGCACTTTATGATCATCCAAAAATTGATAGATAAAGTAAATGGGATTGCGAAAGAAAACCTTGTGGGGATTCGTGTAGTGAAATCATTTGTCCAAGAAGAAAATCAATTAAAAGAATTTACTAAAGTCAGTGAAGATTTGACGAAACATAATATTATTGTTGGAACCTTATTTTCTGTGATGATTCCTTCTTTTATGTTAGCAGCGAATCTAGCAATCGTCGGGGCAATCTTTTTTGTCAGTGACTTGGCCAAAGATGATCCAACTTTAATTGGTGGTATTGCTTCCTTCATGAATTATTTGATGCAGATCATGATGGCGATCATTATTGGTGGAATGATGATGATGATGACATCAAGAGCAGCAGTATCGCTGAAACGGATCAAAGAAATTTTAGATACAGAACCAGAATTGTCTTATCTGGATGTACCTGAACAAGAACTAAGTGGTTCTGTTCGTTTTGATCATGTATCTTTCCGTTATCCAGGAGATGATGTGGATACACTGAAAAATATCAGCTTTACTATTCAACCAGGTGAAATGGTGGGGATCGTTGGAGCAACAGGTGCAGGTAAATCGACATTAGCACAATTGATTCCACGATTATTTGACCCGACTGAAGGAACAGTTGAAGTTGGTGGTGTAGATTTACGTAAAGTCAATGAGAAAAGTTTAAGACAGACTGTTTCGTTTGTTCTACAAAAAGCGATTCTTTTCTCTGGAACCATTTCTCAAAACTTGCGTCAAGGAAAGAAAAATGCGACGGAACAAGAGATGGAAAATGCTTCATCTATTGCCCAAGCAAAAGAGTTTATCGAAAAATTAGCAGATCGTTATGAGGCGCCAGTCGAAGAGAGAAGTAGCAATTTTTCTGGTGGACAAAAACAACGCTTGTCTATTACTCGTGGTGTTATCGGACATCCAAAAATCTTGATCTTAGATGATAGTACAAGTGCGTTAGATGCTCGTTCTGAAAAATTAGTTCGCGAAGCGTTGGACCGAGAATTGAAAGAAACGACGACAATCGTTATTGCTCAAAAGATTGCTTCAGTTGTTAAAGCAGACCGAATTTTAGTTTTAGATGAAGGAAAGTTAGTGGGCGAGGGAACACATGAAGAACTCGTAGCAGAAAATCGCGTGTATCAAGAAATCTTTGAAACACAAAAAGGAACGGAGGAGTAGCCATGACTGATTTAATCAAAGCAAGTAAGTTTTTTTATCACTATTTAAAGCGGTATAAGGTCTCCTTTTTCTTTATTTTTATGACAGTGATCATTGCTACGTACCTTCAAGTCAAAGCACCTCAATATATTGGTGAAGCTTTTCAAGAATTAGCCAACTATGTAGGTGGTTTGATGCAAGGAGTCGATGATAAGAGTCGGTTTGTTTCAATCATCTGGAAACTGGTTATTTTTTATGTACTAGCAAGTGCAGCCAACTTTATTTACAGTATTTTATTTACTCAAGTCGTAGGGAAATCAACGAATCGTATGCGAATTGGTTTATTCAATAAATTGGAAAAGTTAACGATTCGCTTCTTTGATTCTCATCAAGATGGAGAAATCCTTAGTCGCTTTACGAGTGATTTGGATAACATCCAGAATAGTTTGAACCAAGCACTTCTACAAGTCATCACCAATGCAGTATTGCTGGTAGGGATCTTGATCATGATGTTCCGCCAAAATGTTCAATTGGCTTGGGCAACGATTGCTTCAACACCAGTAGCGATTTTGATAGCAGTGTTGATTATCCAAAAAGCAAGAAAATATGTGGATTTACAACAAGATGAAGTTGGTAAATTAAATGGCTATATGGATGAAAAAATTAGTGGACAACGGGTCATTATCACAAATGGTTTACAAGAAGAAACGATTGAAGGATTTTTAGAACACAATCAAACAGTTCGAAAAGCAACATTTAAAGGACAGGCATATTCAGGATTATTATTCCCAATGATGCAAGGTATGTCCTTAGTCAATACAGCTATCGTCATCTTCTTTGGTGGTTGGTTGGCACTTAATGGTGATTTAGAACGTTCAGTCGCTTTAGGTCTAGTAGTGACATTTGTTCAATATTCCCAACAATATTATCAACCATTGATGCAGATTTCTTCTGGATATAGCATGATCCAATTAGCAATCACTGGTGCAAGAAGATTAAATGAGATGTTTGCTGAAAAAGACGAAGTGAAACCAGCACACGGGAAAGACTTTGTGGGAATTGAAAAAGGCTTATCCTTGAATCATGTTGACTTTGGATACAGTGCAGATAAATTAGTCTTGAAGGATGTATCTATTGATGTCAATAAAGGCGAAATGGTCGCTTTAGTAGGTCCGACAGGCTCTGGTAAGACAACGATCATGAATCTGTTGAATCGTTTCTATGACGTCAATGATGGCTCTGTAAGCATTGATGGAACAGATATTAGAGAATATGATCTTGATGGATTAAGACGTCATGTCGGGATTGTTTTACAAGAATCCGTTCTGTTCTCAGGCACGATCCGAGACAATATTGTATTTGGTAAACCAGATGCGACGGATGAGGAAGTTATCAATGCGGCAAAACAAGCGAATATCCATGACTTTATCCAAACGTTAGAGCAAGGATATGAAACACATGTTTCGGAAGAAAACAATTTGTTTAGTACGGGACAAAAACAGCTGATCAGTATCGCTCGGACAATTATCACGAATCCAGATTTGTTGATTTTAGATGAAGCAACAAGTAACGTGGATACAGTAACTGAAGCAAGAATTCAAAAAGCCATGGACGAAGCTATCAAAGGGCGAACAAGTTTTGTGATCGCTCACCGTTTAAAAACTATCCTTAATGCTGATCGTATCGTTGTTTTACGTGATGGAGAAGTCATTGAGGAAGGCGACCATCACCAATTATTAGCTCAAGATGGCTTCTATGCAGAATTGTATCATAACCAATTTGTGTTCGAGTAAGCTCAAAAATAGAATGATAGAAGCTGTGTGTTGTTATCCATCTGGGTGACAAATTGAAGAATTGAAAAGCGTCAAATCAAGGTCAAAAAATCCTTGGTTTGGCGCTTTTTGGTTATTCAATTCTTTTTTCACTAATATAGTTGTTAGGGGATCTCCAACCAAATTTCATAGAAAGTATCAATGGAGAAAATAGGGCGTATGATTTTTTTATAAAGAAAAAAAAAGAAAAAATTTCATGTTTGGAGCATGATACGATTACTTAAACAAGAGTACATAGCAATTACTATTGTGTAAATTAGTTCCTCTGCTTACAGATCGTTTTTTGTTTTTTTAATATAAAATATTATTTTCATACTTAAATATAAATAATAAGGAGTTGATGGCTAACTATCGTTTCATGATTAACAATAGTCGTTTATCGTATTAGCAAGCAGAAAAAATCAGTCAAAAAGTAACAATTAAAAAGGAAAGAAGGATAGGGCGATGCTACAAGAAAAATATAGGGGGAAAGCTGTCTTTTTTGCTAGTTTCACAGCATTAGTCATGCTATTTATATTGTTCGTACCAACTGCAGGGAGTGTACAAGCACATCAGTTAGAAACAGAGAATCCTGTTGCCCTTACAAAAGAGCAGGGCAATTCATCAAATCATATTGAATTTGATTTATCAAAAAATAGGAGACAAGTTGAAACTATCCGTTTGTCAAATGAAGAAGTAGTAAAAATCGTTGTTGAACCAGTTTCAAATAGCCAAATACGTTTAGGTAATGGGGGATGGAATATCTATTATTATTCAGGAATCTTTAATTGTGGTTTTAAGATTAAAGTAAGTAGCAATAGTATTACTAGTGCTTATGATCCTTGGTATTATCATATTGGTGTTAGTGTGAAATCTAGTTCATTGAAAAGAGATAATTTGAAACAAGCAACCTATTATTTTGAATTTGGAACACCAGTATGGGACTTTGGCGGTTGGAGTGGTTGGTTGAGAGCGACCATCAATCATTCGAATAATTTAGTTGTAACGGTCAAATAATATGGGGATCCTTGGAATAATCATAGCAGTGATCAGCCTTATTTTAGCGATAGGTTTTACAATATTGTTGATACGAGTGCTCAAAAATTTGTTTGACAAATAGCGTGAATCAATAGCTATTCGCAAGGATTACATTGATCATCAGTTTAATAGCAGAATCACCTTTCATTATTCAAAGGATTTTATTAGGAAATGAGAAAATTTACACGAATAAAGGAAATATGGGAAAAATCATGTGAAGATTAAAATAGCAATGACTAACGTCGGTTTGAAATAAGAACAAAAAGTGATCCTTTACAAAAAGAAACTCTTTCAGCAAAAAGCTAAAGGAGTTTCTTTTTTAGTCAATCAAAACATTAGTGCAGATCATTCTTTTTTTCGACACAATATAGGATAGGAGGGTTATTCTTTTGATTTATGAACCGATAATTCAACACATTGTACATTTCTTGAGGCAATGTCTGACAGAAATCTTGCACCATATCTAATTCTGCTTTTCCACCTTCATGTCCATAATAGACGACTACGATCATACGTCCTTTAGGTACTAAGCGTTTCAAGATCTCTTCCATCGCCATTTTTGTCGTTTCAGGAAGGGTGATGACTGATTTATCGCTTTTGGGTAAGTATCCTAGATTAAAGATTGCCGCTTTGACTCTTTGTTGTTCCTCCAAGACCTCACCGATAGTTTCATGTCCCTTTAAGCATAGGGTCACACGGTCTAACCAGCCCGCTTCTACCAGTTTTTTATTAGTGGTCACAAGAGCCTGTTCTTGGATATCAAAACTATAAACATGACCTGTTCGACCGACTTGTTCTGCTAGAAAAATCGTATCATGACCATTCCCCATAGTGGCATCGATCACATGATCTCCTGGTTGGATGATTTCTTTTAATAATGTATGGCTAAAATGTAACGCACTCTGTAACATCAATTCAATATCCTTTCTCGAACATTGTACTTCCCTTGATAACTATCTCGCTGTACTAATTCTTGGTCAATTGCATTTAAGACTTCCCATTTTTTCAAGCTCCACATTGGACCGACAAGAGAATCCCAAGGAGCATCCCCCGTTAAGCGATGAATGATGATCTCTTGTGGGATCATTTCTAGTTGGTCACAGATAACTGAGACATAGTCGGGGCGACTCATTAGTTGCAAGCGTCCTTCATGATAGTCTCTGAGCATTCTAGTTTTTCGCATCAAATGCATCAAGTGGAGTTTGATACCTTGAATATCAGAGTCTAAAATCGTTCGGCGAACGTTTTCACGCATCATTTCCAATGACTCACCAGGTAACCCATTGATAAGGTGGGTACAGACACGAATGTTATGTTTACGAAGTTTATTGACTCCATCAAGATAGGTTTGATAATCATGTGCGCGATTAATCAATCGTGAAGTTTCTTCGAAAGTTGTTTGTAACCCTAGTTCTACCCATAGATACAGGCGTTGATTCAACTCTGCAAGATAGTCCACCACTTCATCAGGTAAACAGTCAGGTCGGGTACCAATGGATAATCCTACGACACCTGGCAGATTGATGACTTGTTCAAAGCGTTCCCGAATGATCTCCACTGGGGCATGGGTATTCGTGAAATTTTGAAAATAAACGATATATTGTTGCACATGAGGCCATTTTTTATGCATCATGTCGATCTCTTTATGGAACTGTATTGGCAGAGGATCTTCTGGTGCTACGATCATATCTCCTGAACCAGAAACGCTACAAAATGTACATCCTCCATGAGCAACTGTACCATCACGATTGGGACAATCAAAACCACCATCGATTGGTACTTTAAAAATCTTTCCACCAAATTCATGTCGCAAAGCATAATTCCATGAATGGTAACGTTTATTCCCTTCTGAATAAGGAAATTCCATCAAAATTCCTTCTTTCTTTTTTATAAGTAAAGTCATAATAACAATAATCTATCTAACAACCAAAAACTCCACTACGGGTAATCTATTTACTAAGAAATTACAAAAAAGACATTTAGTAATGAGTATGGAGACGAAACTTGCGAAAACAACTTTCCATATTTTTCAAGTGACACCTTGATACTATGGAATTGATTGTTGACTAAAGACTCGCTTCTTAAATGTCATTTATTAGGATGTACTAGCAGTTTGTTTCAAGCAATAAAAAAATCTTTGGAAATCAATAAATAGCTCTTCCTATTTTTTTTGGTTTTGAAAGTGGATCTATTCGTTGGAAGAATCATTCTTCGAGTGTTGTTTCTTCGTTTTAAATGGATAAATTCCTTCTCTATAATAAGGATAAGTGAAACATAACCAAGTGAGACTCAGTGAATAACCAGCGACAATGTCACTTGGATAGTGAACACCTAGATAGATTCGACTAACCCCTATGCTAAGGATCAATCCTGTAAGTAAGATTTGAAGTAAGAGTGCTAATTTTCTATTACTGATAAGAATGGGTAACAAAAAGATGAACGTACCATAGAAAATCATACTGGTTGCTGCGTGACCGCTAGGAAAACTATAAGTTGTTTCTGCGACCAAATGAGGAATACTTGGACGATCACGTCTGACTAAAAACTTGATCAGTGGATTGAGTATACCTGCAACACCAATAAAATTGATCGCAAGCCACTTAAATTCATTGCGTTGTTTTTTTGACCAAAGCCAATAAGAACTGATGAGAAAGAAAAGGATCACCACCAAGGGATTTCCTAGACTTGTAATCAATCGCTGACCGTGGTTCCAATCAGGAAATGGGATACGAACGAATTTAGTCAGTGTCTGATCAAATCCATTTAACCATTCCACGTGGGATGTGACGATATATGTCAAGGATAAAAAGAGTAGGAGAAAAATCACTGCTACTGCTTGATAAGCTTTTTTTCGTTTCATTTAATTCCTCCTTCATGCCAAACTATTATAGCATTTCTATTTAGGCAAAGAACAGTTATTATGTGTCACTTTTTAAGTAAGGATATAGCATACTTTCTATTTTTACTGCTAGTGTAATGTAATAGCAACTATTTAGTAATATAACTGAAATATTAAACAGGATAAAATAGTGTGTTTTATCTTATTTAATAACTTAGAGCTAGTATTTATAGGCATTACTAAAGGCGTAACTAATGAAAATTACGAAAAATTAGTAAGAGTATATAATAGTAATTGATTTGGAGGATAGAAAATGGAAAAGGAAATCATCGCACGAAAAGAACGGAGACGTTTGGAGGAAACAAAACGCTTCCGTAACGTTAAACGTAATGCTGCTATCGTTGGTACAGCCATGGTAGGTTGTTCTGTTGTAGCTCCAGTGATGCAATCGGTCTCAGTAAATGCAGAACAGATACCAATGCAATATAGCTCAAGAGTCAATACTGCGGCATTTATTACTGAAATTGCAACGTTTGCGCAACCTGTCGCAAATGCAAATGACTTGTACGCATCAGTGATGATCGCACAAGCTGTGGTTGAGAGTGGTTGGGGTAGTAGTGCTTTATCTCGCGCTCCTTATCATAACCTGTTTGGGATCAAGGGAAGTTATCAAGGGCAAACTGTTTATATGGATACCCTTGAATTTTTGAACAATAAATGGGTAAGCAAAAAAGAACCATTCCGTCAGTATCCTTCGTTTGCACAGTCTTTTAGTGATAATGCTTACGTGCTTCGAAATACGTCTTTTGGTAATGGCTATTATTACGCAGGTGCTTGGAAGAGCAATACAAAATCTTATACGGATGCGACGGCTCACTTGACTGGTCGCTATGCAACAGATCCGGGCTATGCTACTAAATTAAATAATATCATTATGACATATGGCCTAACGAAATATGATACACCGGCAAGTGGTAACGCTGGTGGCGGAGCGACCGTTGGAAACAGTAATTCAGGTAATACTGGAAATACTGGTAGCACAGGCAATAATCAAGGAAATACAAATAATACTACAAATGTAGATTCTACTACGTATACAGTGAAATCAGGCGACTCTGTTTGGGGAATCTCAAATGCGCATGGCATCTCAATGGCACAGTTGATCGAATGGAACAATATCAAAAACAACTTTGTCTATCCAGGTCAAAAATTGACCATCAAAGGTGGCCAAGCAAGTGGTTCATCCACAACAAATGCAGGGAATAACACGACTTCATCTGGTAACAGTTCAACTAGTACAACGAACAACAATTCAACTGGTAAACGCTATACAGTGAAATCAGGTGATTCTGTTTGGGGAATCTCGAATGCGCATGGTATTTCAATGGCACAGTTGATCGAATGGAACAATATCAAAAATAATTTTGTCTATCCAGGACAAAGCTTAATCGTTTCAAACGGTGGTTCTTCTGCCACAAGCAACAAACCATCTACTGGGACATCTACTCCATCTACAGGAACAACAGTATCAGGGACGAAGTATACTGTTAAAGCAGGCGACTCAGTCTGGGGAGTTTCCAATAAACATGGGATCTCAATGGCACAATTGATCGAATGGAACAATATCAAAAACAACTTCATCTATCCAGGACAACAGTTGATTGTATCTAATTCATCAAGTAGTGCAACAACTAACCAAGTGAAACCAACAACGAACCCTACAACGAATACTAGTCAAAATAATGCTAGTCAAGGAACAGGAACATATACGGTCAAAGCAGGAGAATCCGTGTGGAGCGTAGCCAATAAGAATGGCATCTCAATGAACCAATTGATCGAATGGAACAATATCAAGAACAACTTCATTTATCCAGGTCAAAAACTGATCGTTAAAGGTGGCACAACAACATCAGCAAAAACGACACCAACAACTAAAGCTACAACTAATACAACAGTCAATACACCAAATACCTCTGCTGCTACAAGCATAACAACTACAGGGGATAAAATCTATACGGTCAAAGCAGGAGAATCTGTGTGGGGCGTAGCGGATAAACATGATATCACGATGGATCAATTGATTGAGTGGAATAATATCAAGAATAATTTCATTTATCCAGGACAAAAACTAATCGTGAAAAAAGGGAATGCAGCAGCAGCGCAAACTCAAACAACAAATGATGCAAAACGTTATACAGTGAAATCTGGAGAATCGGTTTGGCAAGTTGCGGATAGTCATGGGATCACGATGGATCAATTGATCGAATGGAACAATATCAAGAATAACTTCATCTACCCAGGCCAAAGTCTGATTGTAGCAAAATAAGTGTGCTTTTCTTTGAAATAACATTTGAACTTATAAGGAATATTTGTTACTATGAAGCTACTTGAATAGTACAACAACGTTTGAGAAGGAAGTAGTAAAAAGTCGAAAGTTTTAGAGAGCACATGGTTGGTGGAAATGTGTACGGACGCTTTTGAACTCGCCTTTAAGTTGCAACTGCCGAAAGTAATAGTAAGCAGAAGCGGTGACGACCGTTACGACGTCCGAGGCCTTGGTCTACAAGGCAAAATTAGGTGGTACCACGTAGATTACGTCCTATAAAAAGAGCAATCTTTTTATAGGACTTTTTTGTTTTTCGTGCATATTTTTACTCAAGAAAAGTGCAAGGAAATATTTGAAAAAAATCAAAACAGGGGGAAAGAAAATGAGTTATAACCATAAAGAAATTGAAAAAAAATGGCAAAAATACTGGGCAAAAACCAATACCTTCAATACCCACGATGATCCTGAAAAACCAAAATTCTATGCACTGGATATGTTTCCTTATCCATCTGGACAAGGATTACACGTAGGACATCCAGAAGGATACACAGCAACAGATATTCTTTCCCGCTTTAAACGTAGCCAAGGTTACAATGTTTTACACCCAATGGGATGGGATGCTTTTGGGTTACCAGCCGAACAATATGCGCTAGATACTGGAAATGATCCTGCTGAATTCACTCAAAAAAACATTGAAACATTCCGTCGTCAAATCAATTCATTAGGGTTTAGTTATGATTGGAATCGGGAAGTCAATACGACTGATCCTGAGTATTACAAATGGACGCAATGGATTTTTACTAAGCTTTATGAAAAAGGACTTGCTTATGAAGCAGAAGTCGCTGTTAACTGGGTACCTGAACTAGGAACAGTAATTTCAAATGAAGAAGTGATCGATGGTAAAAGTGAACGTGGTGGCTATGATGTAATCCGTAAACCAATGCGCCAATGGATGCTGAAAATCACAGCCTATGCAGACCGTTTAATCGATGATTTGGAGCTGGTCGACTGGCCTGAAAGCATCAAAGAAATGCAACGCAACTGGATTGGACGTTCCGTGGGTGCCAATGTGGAATTTAAAGTTGCCGGAATGGACAAGGCTTATACAGTCTTTACGACACGTCCTGATACCTTATTTGGTGCAACTTATTCAGTACTAGCACCAGAACTGGATTTGGTTCGTGAGATCACAACTCCTGAACAAAAAGAAGCAGTTGAAGCATATATTGCAGAAACAGCGAAAAAATCAGATTTAAAACGAACAGATCTTGCCAAAGAAAAAACAGGTGTATTTACCGGAGCGTACGCCATCAATCCTGTGAATGGGAAAGAAATCCCGATCTGGATCGCTGACTATGTCTTAGCTTCTTATGGGACTGGTGCAATCATGGCGGTGCCAGCACATGATGAACGTGATTATGAATTCGCCAAAACCTTTGATTTAGAAATCTTACCAGTGATTGAAGGTGGAGATATCGCTACAGCAGCATACACAGAAGATGGCCCGCACATCAACTCTGAATTCCTCAATGGGCTGAATAAAGAAGAAGCTATCCAAGCAATGAACGAATGGTTAGAAAAAAATGGAGTGGGGAAAAAAGAAGTCAGCTACCGTTTGCGTGACTGGTTGTTTTCTCGTCAACGTTATTGGGGAGAACCAATCCCGATCATCCATTGGGAAGACGGTACCGTTACTGCCTTACCAGAAGAAGAATTACCTTTGACACTACCTAAGACAAGCAATATCCAACCAAGTGGTACAGGAGAATCACCTTTGGCCAATATTACTGAATGGGTCAATGTAACTGATCCAAAAACAGGAAAAAAAGGCCGTCGAGAAACAAATACTATGCCACAATGGGCTGGAAGTTCATGGTATTACCTACGTTATATCGACCCACACAACAAAAAAGAGTTAGCCAACTATGAAAAATTAGAACGTTGGTTGCCAGTAGATATTTATATTGGTGGAGCAGAACATGCAGTACTTCATTTATTGTATGCTCGTTTCTGGCATAAATTCTTATATGATATTGGCGTGGTACCTACCAAAGAACCATTCGAAAAATTATTCAATCAAGGAATGATTTTAGGCGAAAATAATGAAAAAATGTCTAAATCTCGTGGGAATGTCGTCAATCCAGATGATGTTGTCGAAACTTATGGAGCTGACACATTACGCTTATATGAAATGTTCATGGGTCCATTAGACGCTTCAATTGCATGGAGTGAAAACGGCTTAGAAGGTAGTCGCAAGTTCTTAGATAGAGTTTGGCGCTTATTGGTGGATGAAAATAATAAAATGCGTGATCGTATCACGACATTCAACGATGGAAAACTAGACAAAGTTTACAATCAAACGGTGAAAAAAGTGACCGAGGATTACGAACACTTGCATTTCAATACCGCTATTTCTCAATTGATGGTATTTGTCAATGAAGCCTACAAAGTAGATGCTTTGCCTTATGAATACGTAGAAGGATTCGTTCAATTGTTAGCACCAATCGCTCCACATATCTGTGAAGAACTATGGACAATCTTAGGTAATGAAGAAGGTATTTCATATAAACCTTGGCCAACATATGATGAAACTGCATTGATCGAAGATGAAGTAGAAGTCGTGTTCCAAATCAACGGAAAAGTACGAGCAAAAGCAAGTGTTTCCCGTGATCTTACAAAAGATGAATTGGAAAAAATTGCGCTGGAAACTAAAGGAATCAAAGAAAATATCGAAGGAAAAACCATCCGAAAAGTCATCGTTGTACCAAATAAACTGGTAAATATCGTCGCAAATTAAAGAGGTCATGAAAAAGCCGTTCAACTCCGAGTATTAAGAAAAAATCTCATAAAATAGCTTTTCATATTTTTGAAGATTTTGGCTTATTACCGAAGTGTAGTTTTCTGAATATCTGTATTATGGTTATGACAGTAGTAAAAAATTTTAGAAAATAGCTAGAGAATCTAAAAATATTTTGCTGTATTGTTTAATATTGTGATTAATTACCGAACTACGTCTTCTAATACCATATTTCAGTCATTTCAATGAGAGCAGTGATTAAGTTCACTTGCTCTCTTTTTGTTATGTAAAAATAGAAAAGTAGATAAAAAAGGTGTTCGAAACAGAAATGAGTGAAGGGGGAATGTTATGAGTGAACTATTTTGATTTTAGATATGAAACTCTCTCTTTTACCTTGCTAACGGTAAAAAAAGATTTTCTTCTTTTGTCGGAATCATGGATAATTTTAGTGTGGAATGGACACAATTATTTCAGAGGCAGAAAGATAAGAATGACAACAACGGAGACATTTTGAACAGCTCCATCACGTAATTTTTGTTTGAGCATGAGAATAGGATAATCTTTCATCAAATCCAAGAATCTAACAGGGAAAATTTGGGAATAGTATCATTTTGAAAGAAATTACTTAATTAAAATGCACTCATCTGTTGGTAGTAAATCAGTAGCGATCAAATACATATTTTAGCATGTCACATTTAACTAGTTGATCGAAAAACAGTATAGGAGCATTTTTAATAAGGATATACGAAATAAATGAGAGGGGGACAGGAGTTTGAAAACAAAAAAAATACGAATAATAGCTGCCTCGTTTCTATTATTCCAAAATTGTCTACTTCCATCTTCAGTATTTGCAGAAGAGATTCAATCTACAGAAAATACTGAAATAGTAGAAGGATTGCAACAATCGGCTAACCCTATTCCAGATACTTCTGCCACTATAGAGGAGTCTGTAGTACAAGAAGGAGTCGAATCAACTACGCCTGAAACAACTGCACCAGAAGTTGTGGAGGAAGTACCACCGATTGAAACACCACCAGAAGCGTCAACATCTGAAAATACAGGTGAAGTTCCTGAAACACCAACAACTGAAGGAACTGAGAATACACCGAGTACGTCGACAGAAGCACCGCCGCCAATAGCAGAAAATCCAGCTGTTCCAGATTATTTAAAAAACATCAATCAGCGAGTCTACTTAACAGATGCGCTACTGGCGGAGCTAAGAAATCATGGACAGACTTCTTATATCGATGACGTATTAAAAAAAAATGTCAACCGAACCTTAACGTTAGGAGGGAATGTCGGTGACAAGGTTAGCTTTACAGTGACTGTACCGACACACTCAGTGGTTAATGGAAATGGGAATGACTGGATTGCTCAAATCGGTAGTGATCAACCATGGCCAGTAGCTTTTTATCGCCATATGTATTATGGGGATCATGTGTCATATCCTAATAATTACTCGCTTAATGATATCAAGAGCAATGCACCAGCATTCTTGAAAGTCACGGCAACAGCAACAAGTGGTAGTCAAAAAGCAACTATTACCGTGACAATCGAACGAACAGCGGTGAATACTGCGACTCAATCAACGATTGATTTATCAGCAAACGTCAATTTAGGTACAACAGTTGTACCTGGATCAGACCAACCAGGCGGAACGATACAGAAAGTAAGAGATGTTCTTTATTCTAACACGAATATCGGGAAATTGACTATCAATCACGAGCAACCAAAGCCAACCGCAACGATTAAAGATAATATAACTATTGAAGCCCAACGTTCAGCAGCACTTACGTTAGATATCGTCAAATCGTGGTTTTCTCAATTGCCAGATAAACCGGATGATTATGAGTATTCATATATCAGAGTAAGTAATCCTCTTGCTCAGACTTGGGCGCCGAATGAAATAGGCACCATACTTGTTACGTTGAAACATAAGACAACAGGGGTTTCCGATTACTATGAAACGGTTTATACAGTGAAAGATACACAAGCACCGACAGCAACGGTCAAAAATTCGGTGATTGAGTTTCCGGCACGATCATCTGGGAGTCTGACTCGGGATGAGTTGCTTCAATTTGTAGAAGGTGATTTAAAGGATAACTGGAGTTTACCAGCTAATATTAAAATTGATTTAGTGAATAGCAACGGGAACTTGCTAGATGTCAGTCAAATGGCAACAGGGCAGGAACATACAGCGTATATCCGTCTAGAGG
>NZ_NGMO01000005.1:63847-64432 GCF_002140175.1 Candidatus Enterococcus wittei | reverse complement strand
TGGTTTTCTCAATTGCCAGATAAACCGGATGATTATGAGTATTCATATATCAAAGTAAGTAATCCTCTTTCTCAGACTTGGGCACCAAATGAGACAGGTGAAATCGTCGTTGAGTTGAAACACAAGCCTTCAGGGGCCTTAGAGTACTATAATACAAAGTATACAGTAAAAGATACACAAGCACCGACATATTCATTTGCTGCTACTCAGACATTAACTTTTCAAGCACGTCGAACAGGAGAGCCTACACGTGAAGAATTGTTTCCATTTTTTAATGGTTCATTGACTGATAATTGGACGGAACCTAATAAAATAGATATATCTATGTCTAGGAATATCGCAGGAATTTCACCAGGGGGAACTGGTGCAGCGACATTTGTAGTAGGTGATGAGGCAGGAAACACTTCAACTACCCCAAGTTTTGTCTATAAAATTGTGGACACACAAGCACCAACGGCAACAGTCAAAAATTCGGTGATTGAGTTTCCGGGACGACCATCAGGGAGTCTGACTCGGGATGAGTTGCTTCAATTTGTAGAAGGTGATTTAAAGGATAACTGGAGTTTACCAGCTAATATTAAAATT
>NZ_NGMO01000005.1:46837-63651 GCF_002140175.1 Candidatus Enterococcus wittei | reverse complement strand
GCGTATATCCGTCTAGAGGATGAAGCGAAGAACCAATCAAAATTGTATGAAGTAAAATTCAAACTGAAATCATTAGCAATAATCAAGGATGAAGTAACAGTGGAAGCCAAACGTTCAGGCTCATACTCGCAAGATACTATAAAATCTTGGTTTTCTCAATTGCCAGATAAACCGGATGAATATGAGTATTCATATATCAAAGTAAGTAATCCTCTTTCTCAGGCTTGGGCACCAAATGAGACAGGTGATATCCTCGTTACATTGGAACATAAAACTTCAGGGGTATCAGAGTACCATAATACAAAGTATATAGTGAAAGACACCCAAGCACCAACTGCTACAGTCAAAAATACGGTGATCGAATTTCCAGCACGTTCGTCTGGCAATCTTTCTCGAGATGAATTACTTCAATTTGTGGAAGGCGATCTAAAGGATAACTGGAGTTTGCCAGATGATATCAAAATTGATCTAGTGGATGGTAATGGTACTTTGCTAAATGTCAGTCAAATGTCAGTCAATAAAGAACACGAGGCATATATCCGTTTAGAAGATGAAGCAAAGAACCAATCGAAATTGTACGATGTCAAGTTTAAGCTGATTGATGATGAAGGACCCACAGGAACGGTGACCACCGATACCGTTGATCTAGAAGCCCGTCGAACAGGTGAATTGACAGAAGCAGAAATCAGACAATTTTTAACCAGTGAGCCAAGCGATAATATTACCCCATCAGATAAAATCAAAGTAACTTTGGTTGATGGTTCTGGGAAAGATGTGAGTATAGCAGGAGTTGCGCCATCTGCTACAGTGATTGATGCAGCGATTCGTTTGACTGACGAGGGAGGCAACCACACGGATCTGCCAGTAAAATACCGAATCGTGGATACAGAAGCACCAACAGGACCAGCCAAAGGAGTTTGGACAGTTTTTGAAGCAGATCGAAATGGCACTTTTACCCAAGCTGATTTACGATCTTTGTTTGAAAAGCTTGAAGATAACTGGACAGAGACAGAAAAAATCATCCTAACTTCTGGAAAGAGCCTAAGTGAAATGAAACCATTAAATTCAAATCCCAGTGCCTATTGGCCAATGGATGTCACAGCAGAAGATGAAGCTGGGAATAAACAAAAGTTTACAACTATGGTTCGCATTGAGGATACGACTGCTCCTGAAGGAAAACTAAAAGATCCATTGATTTTCACTCAAGGAGAGGCAGAACCTGATCCCCGACAATATCTAGATGGTGATCCAACCGATAACTGGACATTGTCAGATGCCATCAAAGTAGAGGTAGCTTATGAGAATAATACTCAGTTCGCAGATCTAACTGTCGGGGAACATGATGTTACAGTGACTCTGACTGATGAAGTTGGCAATCAAAAGAAATTACCAAAAAGCAAAGTAACGATTTTAGAAGATACTTCTGAATTTATTGATGTGACGATTCCAGTTAAAGTATCCTTTGCTGAAAGTAAAGAAAGTGGTGGGATTGTTTCACCAACTTATCAGATTGCGAATAATGCGGATCGCACCGTAAAAGTGTCAGTTAACTCGGTCGTTAGTAAATCTGAGACGGAGAAGTTAACAGAAATCGATCTTGGAGTCAAGAACAATTATAATGACAATGAAGTCATGCTGATTTCTTCAGGTCATAATCTGAATAACCGAAGAGAGTTAGGCGTGATTGCAGGTCATAGTAGTTCATTTTCTTTCTCATTATTTGGTACAGTGGGCGAGAACTTCGATTTTGACAATTTGAATGATCCGCTCCATCCAATTTACAACATGCAGTTGAACTTTAATGCCCAATGATTTAACTAGAAGAAATCGAATGGCAGTCTTCAACACCTAAATAATAAGCGAAAGAATCTCGGAAATAATCCTAATTTTCGAGATTCTTTCATTTTACATTTGAATAAAGAGCGATTGGATGGTAGTTTTCACTCAGCAAAATAAGAATTAGTCACCCCAGTATCTAAGTAACTGAACGATACAATTCTTTTCCTAAACGATACGGAAATACTTATTTTGAAAAGAAAGCGATTACATTTTATAGTAAAGATAGAGAATACTTAAAAATAAACTTACAGGAGTGAAAGAAATGAAAAAAGCATTGATTATTTGCGCAGCAGGCATGTCTTCTTCCATGATGGCATCAAAAACAACACAATATTTTAAAGAAAAAGGAGAAGATGTAATGGTTGATGCAGTTTCCGCAACGGAAGGGGATCAACAAATCAAGAATAGTGATTTTGATTTATTTTTGATTAGTCCGCAAACCGCTATGTTTTTGGATAAGTTTGTTAAACTAGGGAAAACGGTAAATAAGCCAGTCGTAAGTATTCCTTTTCCGGCATATGTACCGATTCCATCGGGGATTCAGAAATTAGCTGAATTAATCGAGGAAAATATATAGACGAACAGGGGAAGATGATAATGAAACAGGCAGAAAAAGAGCTATTGAGACAATTGATAGAACATCAAGGGGAGAATCTCACTAGCCAATTTTTGGCAGCTGAATTGTTATTATCTGATCGAACGATTCGAAATTACATGAAAAATCTGAAGACCGAAGTAGAAAAAAATGGTGGAAAGATCATTGCAAAACAAGGACAAGGTTACCAACTGAAAATTGTTAATAAGTTAGCTTTTGCTCTCTTTTTGAAACAACGAGAAGTGACTGTTGAATATGGGGATCAAAAGACTGATTATTATGAGTCTGAAGATCGTAAGAAGTATATTTTAAACAAATTATTACTAGAAGATACAGCAATTGTCATGGATGATCTAGCAGAAGAGTTATATATCAGTCGTTCAAGTCTCATCAGTGATCTTCAAGAAATCAAAGAGAAATTAGCAAACTATTCGTTAGAAATTATTTCAAAGCATAAAAAAGGGATGTGGATAAAAGGACATGAACAAGATAAGCGTCATGTCATCATGGATACTTTTTTTAGTGGGAAATATATGAACTCATTCAAAGAATATTTAGGAAATAGTCAATTCTTTAAAGAAATCAATTTTGACGAATTAGTGATTATTATTTTAGATGAAATTCGAGAAGCAAAGCTGAAAGTTTCAGATTTCATTATTCAAAATTTAGCGTTACATCTTGCTTTAGGAATCAAACGAATGCGTGCTGGTTTTGCGATTGAAGTACCTGAAATGACAGGAGAAGTCTTGCCCCATAACGAGTATCATGTCGCACAAAATATTGCTCGACGTATTGAACGTGGGTTAGGGGTTTGCTTTCCAGAAGAAGAAGTGGCTTATTTAGCATTACATCTGATGGCAAAATCAAATCAGGATAAAAAGCAAGAGAACCAACAATTATTAAATGAATTGATGTCAGTCATTCAACAGTTTGCACAAATTTATGGCGAGTCGTTAATAGAAGATTATCAATTGAAAAATGGCTTGTTCAATCATTTTGCGCCTATGCTGATCCGCCTGGAGCAAGGAATTTCTTTAGAGAATCCCTTGACAAAAGAAATCAAAAAAGAAAATCCAGAGGTTTTTATGCTGACAAAAAAATACTTTGGACGTATGCCTTCACTTGAAACTTACCAGATCAATGAAGATGAATGGGCTTACTTAGCACTTCATCTGATGGCAGCCATTGAGAAAACCAAAGCAAATTATAAACTTAGAGCATTGATTATTTGTGCGACTGGTTATGGGAGTGCCCAATTGCTGAAAAATCGAGTCCTTAGTGAATTTGGTAAAAATATTGCTGTAACCAATGTATTAGGTTATTACGAAATCAATGAGGATGTGTTGGAAGAGGTGGATCTGATTCTTTCTTCCATTGATTTATCTACGATGTTTTTTAAAATTCCTGTCCTCCATGTGAGTGTCTTTTTGAATGAGCAAGATGTAAAACAGATCCGCAAACTAATTGAGGAACGAAGCCCGAATTATGCTGTGCGTACGAAAGAGGATTTACCTCAGATCGATTACCGCCTCAACTGTTATACAGCTCAAGTTTCTAAACGATGGTTCAAAGCCTATCAACATACGCCTACGAAAGAAGAAGTATTATCTGATTTACTCGCTCTTTTACAAAAAGAAGAGGCAGAAAACTATACATCAGAGATGACTCACCAAATTCGACGCCGCGAAAAAATGGGGCAAATTATTTTCAGTGAACAGGTTGTCGTGCCACATCCAGTAATCCCAGTCGGTGCAGATGCAAAAATTGCTGTAGGAATTGTACCTGACGGCATGACATGGGATAATCAGCAACAAATCCATTTTGTCTTTCTTGTCTCTCCGTCCTGTGTTGATAACGAAGGAATCACGGTAGTAACGAAAGCAATTGTAAAATTCATTGATCAGCTTGATTTGCAACAGCTAATACTAGCTGAGCCAACTTTTGAAAATTTTAATGATCATTTTAGCCAAATGATTTACTGAAGGGAGAAAAACATTCATGACGGAGAAAATGAGTAGCGAAGAATTACAAGTGACGGCTTTTGATATTATTTTCCATAGTGGAAATGCTAGAACAATGATCCACGAGGCATTTTCAAAGATGCGAAAAGAAGTATTTGCGGAAGCAGAAGAAAAATTAAACGAAGCCAATCAAGAAATTCTAGAAGCCCATAAATCGCAAACTCATTTATTGAAAGAGTACGCCAGTGGGCAAAAAATCGAGATGGAGATCATCATGGTTCATGCGCAAGATCATCTGATGACCACGATGACTCTGTTGGAAGTTGCAAAGGAAATGAGTTATTTATATCAAAAAGGAACTGGAACGGAGGTGTAAAAGATGAATGACGTTGAACGAAAAAAGCAAGAGATGGAGAAAAAAGAATTCAGCATAAAAGTCATGTATTTTAACCGGTACCTGATTATTCGATATTTAACAGCTGGTTTTTTCTTTGTCCATCTAAATTGGTTAGTCTTGTTATTGTTGACAAAAAGTCCAGCTTTTTGGTTGCCTTTAGTATTTCTAGTATTTTTACTGCCAGTCGTGGGGGAACAAGTAGCCCTTTATCGAAAACATAAAAATACAACACCACTGACAGGTTGGTATTTTAAGATCCAAGGTGTAGTGAATGTGTTACTTGTAATGAGTATTTTCACACCACTTTATCACTCCTTCTTTCCTTTTATGGCAAATGGAGAACAAGGGAAGGCGCTCACTTTGTTTGTGGTTGTAAGCGGCATCTTAATTTGTTTGTTTTGTCAACGTCGTTTAAGCAAAATCCATACGAACGAAGATCGTCACTACCAACGAATCAAAAAATATGAACAAGTGGTGCATTACGGAAAGGGGAGTAACTAATGTTTGATTTTTTACAGAAGTATTTGATGGGACCAATGGGGAAAATTGCACAGTTTAAAATTGTTCGTGCAGTAATGGCAGCCGGAATGGCCTCAATTCCATTTACGATTGTCGGCTCTATGTTTTTAGTTTTGAATATTCTACCGTTACCATTTCCATTTTTAGAAGGGTTTTTCAATGCAACATTCTTCAAAGTTAGTGACTTATATATGATCATCAACACGATGACGATGGGAATATTATCCATTTATTTTGCTATTGTTTTTGCTTATGAATTGACATCGATTGAAAGAGACGAACAAGGATTGAACGTGAACCCACTAACTGGCGCACTTTTATCCGTCTTTGCCTTTTTCATGTGTGTGCCCGAGGTGATCATTTCCGATGGTAAAATCAGTTTGATTTCTAGCATGACGGATACTGAAACAGTAATCAGCGGTGTTCGCATGGGAGCCTTTGTAGAAAGATTAGGGACTTCCGGGATTTTTACTGCGATTATCATGTCCTACATTGCGGTAGAGTTGTACTGCATGTGTGTCAAACGAAATTGGGTCATTAAGATGCCAGATGTAGTGCCCCCAGGTGTATCTCGTTCCTTTACTGCACTTATCCCTACCTTTGTCATTGCTTTTGTCGTGATGATCGTTAATGGAGTACTCGTAGCACTGGGAACAGATATTTTCAAAATGATTGCGATTCCTTTTGGCTTTGTTACGGAATTGACGAATACATGGCTTGGAATCATGGTCATTTACTTCTTGATCCATGCACTATGGATCGTGGGTATCCATGGAGCGAATATCATTACTTCATTCCTGACACCGATTGTATTGGCCAATATGGCTGCTAACGCACAAGGAGCAAATTATCCGTTAGCTGGAGAATTTAACAACTCTTACGTTACTGTAGGAGGATCTGGTGCAACTCTTGGTTTGATTATCTTTATTGCATTTTTGGCAAAATCTGATCAATTGAAAGTACTAGGTAAAGCATCGTTAGTTCCTGGGATCTTCAATATCAATGAACCAATTATTTTCGGTATGCCGATCGTTTACAATCCTTATTTGGCAGTACCTTTCTTCTTGGCTCCGATGGCAAGTGCTTCACTAGCTTACTTTGCAATTAAATTTGAAATCGTGAGACCTATGTTAGCGCAAATGCCGTGGCCTTCGCCAGTCGGTATCGGAGCTTTCGTCGGCAGTGGTGGAGATTGGAAGGCAGTCGTTCTAGCTGTGTTATGCGCGATCTTGGGATTTGTCATCTGGCTACCATTTATTAAATTCTACGACAACAAATTATTAACCGAAGAGCAAGAAAAGGCAGCAGAATTAGCCAACGAAGCAGCTGTTTAAATGGTTTTATTTTGTTCAATCACTTCATTTTAAAAAACTGAAAAAACAGACTTAGACAGTGTCAAGAAGGACAATGTTTGAGTCTGTTTTTGAATAGAAATTTTATCTGTCTAAAAGCTTTGTGAAAGCGAATCAAGCAAATGTTATGTTTCAAGTGCGTATTATTTATGTTAAATCATAGAAAAAGAAGAACGAAAAATCTGAAAATTACTCGTATACTGATTATGATCGTAGGAAAATATTTTTATTCAAAGAAGGAGTGGAAGATCAATTACAGTCTTGTAAAAAAGTAGAATGACTCGAAGAAAAAATACTTCTAACAATTCACTATCTGGTTCATAAAAAAAATCTACTGATAGGTGATTATTATATGGTTATTTTCTGAATAAAACTTAGCTAGTGCTTTATCATAATAAAGAACTAGCTAACTATAAAAAGCAATGATTAGGGAGAGAAACATGGGAGAGGAAAAAAGTATTCTACTATATGGATTAAGAAGGGAACGAAGTTGTTTTTTTGATGCACTTGTTGAAGGGGAAATAAAGATCACAGAGGAGATATGTAGAATAAATAAGGGACTTCGCACTTATATTATAGATAATTATAATGAAGAATTCTATCATATTATGACTCAGCAACAAAAAAGATTTAATTCTCCTGAAGCTTGGCAACAATTTTCTAAAGAATGGCTCAACTATGTATCATCGGGAAATAAAGAGTTAGCATTATGGAAAGAATACTATCACTGTTTGGAAATCACGTCAAAAACTCAAGAAAAACTGATGAAAGATCCTATTAAGCAAGGGTGTAAAAATGGGATTGATATGGCCATCAATCATCCAAACATTATGATTTATTTTGTACTAGATGGTCTAGAGATGGATATTGTTACGACTAAAGCAAAAGAATATAAAACGGGTTATACAGGAGTCGAACTTCGCTATGTCTATCGCCGATGGTCTGAAGCAAAAGAAAGTATCGTATTTTTTTTGCTAAATGAAAAAATAGAGGCCCCTTGGATCAAAGGGTTATATGTCAAGGATTGGCAAGAATATGGTGATAAGAGGATGAACCGCTTGTTAAAAGAAAAGCGATATGAAAAGCAACCAATGATCCTTCAAAAAAGTCCACTGACGATTACTCAAGAAAATGAAACAAAGGAATTAAAATCATTAAAAGCATTGCAAGAACTTGCTACTAAAAAGGCGGTAGTTAAGGAGTATAAAGGAAAACAAATACAGGAGAACTGTGAATTATCCATTTGCTGAAATGGGGGAAGAATTTCTCTTGTTATTACTAAAATCGAAGATATAGAAGGTAAAATAGTTATTTCAGAAAAAATATCGAAGAAACTCAAAATAAAAAAGGTTATTTTGAATTCTCCGACAATCTGTAAAATTGAACAAGGAGTTCATTTTGAAGTACTCTATTTCTATTCTGTGGTCAATCGTTTAGCGATATCATAGTCGCCTTCATAAGGTTCATCCACACCGCCAACTTTTTGATAGGCATCGACACCTTTACCTGCGATGACAACAGAATCTTCTGGTTGGCTTTCAGAAAGTGCCAACTGAATGGCTGTTGGGCGATCCATTTCATAATAGACAGTTAGTTCTTGATTTGTGATCGCTGAATGGATCTCTTTTGCAATCTTTTGAGGATCTTCAAAAGCTGGATCATCGGCTGTCAAGAAGACGACATCTGCAGTTTCAGAGAGGACTCGTCCAAAGTCTTGGCGTCGTGAAATAGCTTTATTCCCTGGACTGCCTAATACAACAATCACTCGGCCATTTGGATGTTCATTTTTGGCGAATGTCAGTAGTGTTTTTAAGCTTAAATAATTGTGGGCGTAATCCACATACACATGAGCACCATTTTTATGAGTCAATTGATCCATTCGTCCAGGAACTCGAGCTTCTTTTAGTCCGTGCTGGGCATCCTCAATAGAAGCCCCCACCAATGCAGCAGCGATAATTGCGCTTGTGGCATTTTCCTCATTGAAACCTCCAGCTAACTTGATCTCGTAATTAGCTTCAATCGTTAAATCACTGTGACGGTGGTTTATCAGCTGAAATACTTGCGACTGTTTAGCTGAACTTTTTACTTGGATGTCACTTTGTTCGGACCGCCCATAAGTAATGGCTGGAATATCAAAAACTTTAGCTGTTTCCATAAGTAGATCTGCATAATCACTTTCATGATTGAGGATGACTTTTTTGGAATTTAAAATCAATTGACGTTTGCAATAAAAATAATCATCAAATGTTGGATGCTCGATCGGACTGATATGGTCTGGAGAAATATTCAAGAAAATCCCAACATCGAGTGTTAGTCCATAGACTCGCTGTGTTTTATAGGCTTGAGAAGACACTTCCATGACAAGATGGGTCATCTTATTTTGAACGGCTTCTGCCATCATTCGATAAAGATCAAGTGATTCTGGTGTGGTTAGTTTTGATTTAAAAAAAGTCTTTCCGTCTAGGGTAGTATTCATCGTTGAAAGTAAGGCTGTTTTTTGCGCTGTCGCATGATCTAAAATTGCTTTGGTGAAATAGGCAGCAGTGGTTTTTCCTTTTGTTCCGGTAAAGCCAATCACTTTTAATTTATTTTGTGGATAATCGTAAAAGGCCATGGAAAGAATGGCCATTGCTTTTCTTATATCAGTCACTATGATTCCACAAGCCTCATTTTCATAAGGAACTTCAGCAACATAGTAGGCTAGTCCGTTTGAAATTGCAGAGTTTAAATATTCTTCTTTAAAGTTAAGTCCTTTACAAAAGAATAGTGTGTGAGCATCTACCTCACGTGAATCATAGCTCAGTTGGCTGAATTCCACTGTAGCTGGCGGATACAGATGCCAACCTTTAGGTGAAACAAATTCTTTCAATAGATTTTCTTTCAATAATAAGTTGCGGATATCTTCTAAGGAGAAGCGCATTGAATCATCCCTCACTTTGTTTTTATTGGGTTTATTATAGCACAGATTTAATTTGGGATTTAGAGTTCCCACACATTCGAAAGGAAAGGAGTGAATGATTTGAAAATATTATTAGAAAAAATCATTTTACTTTATGGTTTAAACTCGACTTGAGAAAAAATGAAAGTAGGGGATAACTAATTAAAAGATTTTAAAGCTCAACTAAATTATTCTGATAAGGACCAATGGATTAATACAATAATGAGAACTGTCAGCAATATTGAATCAGTTAGGAGATGATTTTATCAATTAAAGCTGGCAAAAAATTACTAAGGAATGGTGACAGTGATAGATAGTTCCTCAGGAAAAATTATTTTATTATATGGGCTCAATGAAGATCGAGAAATTTTTTTTAATTCCTTGAAGGAAGGAAAAGTCAAAAGAAATAATATAGTCATTCCCAAAGGGGCCAGATTACAGAATTATATGATTGATTCATATAACCTGGAGTTGTCGGATTTCTTAAGAAGAATGGTTAACGAACTTAGAGAAAATTATTTGTGGCAAGACTTTCTAAATAAGTGGTTCATGAGAATACCTAAAAAAATGTCCCAACTACCGTTATGGCCAGATTTCTTATATCATTTATTTCTAAATGATAAAAATCGGTTGGAGCAGATTTATCAAGGAACAACATTAGTAGGGTGTTACGGTGGATCTTATTATTCAGATTTTATTTTAAAAAAGAATGAAAAATTATTTATTTATTTTGATCTTCATGTCATGAGAGGATGTAAAATTGGTATTGACATTGCTAGAACGAATCCGAATGTTTTTATCTATTTTTCAATTGATGAGTTAAATATGCAATCTGTTCTTAATAGAAAACGAGGCGATTCGGGATTAAACGCAACCAATCGTGAATTAAGGTATATTTATCGTCACTGGCAAGAATTAAAAGAAAAAGTTCATTTCTTTATGGGGGAAGAAGAAGTGCCTGCACCCTGGATTGCTGGAGAATATAAAAAACTCTGGGAAGACTATCAACCTAAAAGTTGGCATGCGACTAAACGCAATTTTCAAGAATCTAAAATAAATGATCAGTCCATGTTCAAAGGCTGTCAGCAAATGTCAACTGTAATTCTGAATAATCAGTATAGTCAGCCGTTAAAAGTATTATGGAACTATGTTTGCCAATGTTGGCAATCATTAGTAGAGAAACCTTATCTTTTTAAGGAGTCCATGCAACTTCCAGTGAATTGGGTTGCTAGAGAACAGCAACAAGTGGTAGAAAATTTGCAATTAAAAAGTTGGCACGGAATTAAGCGGAACCTTCAAGCTCATCAAACAACTAATCAGCCGATGTTTAAAGAACAAGAGAAAGTGGTAAATGAATATCTGAAAGATCACAGAGAGCAGCAGTCACCAAGATCATTTATAGAGATACGTCAGCAAGCAATCATATCGACTCCATCAAATCAGTCGATAAAAGAGCGAGGTTCTGTTACACACAAACAGTTGGAGAAATAACAAGTGGAAATGTGAAGAGCTATGTTCTAAGTTTTATCTAGCTCAATACTAAACGATACTACACCGACTTGGTAAAAAGTACTCAAGAAGTTGTACTTCGGTATTATGTCAACAAAATTTAAGAGTGATGAAGTCAGAAAGTGAAGGTGATAGTGATGGATAATCTCTCAGAAAAAACTATTTTGTTATATGGACTCAGTGATGATAGAAAAAAATTATTTATTTCTTTGGAAAAAGGAAAAATCAAGAGGAATGATGTCGTAATTCCAGAAGAAAGAGGATTACAGAATTATACGGTTGATGCATATAACTTGGAATTATCGGATTACTTAAAAAGAGTGGTTAATGAACTTAGAGGAAATCATTGGTGGCAAGAATTTCTAAGTAAGTGGTATATGAAAATACCTCAAAAGATCCCTCAGCTACCATTATGGCAAGATTACTTATATCATTTAGAAAAAAATGATAAAAATCGGTTAGAGGTGATTTATCAAGGCACAAAATTAATTTATGGTGGTCCTTATTACCCAGGTTTTATTTTAAAAAGGAATGAAGAACTAATTACTGATTTTGATCTTCATATTATGAGAGGCTGCAAAATTGGTATTGATATAGCTAGAACAAATCCTAATGTTTCTATTTATTTTTCCATTGATGAGTTAGATATGCCATCTGTTTTTAATAAAGAAAGATTTGAAGGGAGATTAAATGCAACCAGTAGCGAATTGCGTTATGTTTACCGTCATTGGCAAGAATTAAAAGAAAAAGTTCATTTCTTTAAGGGAAAAGAAGAAGTGCCTGCACCTTGGGTTGCTGGTGAGTATCAAAAAGCATGGAAACGTTATATACCATGGCATGAAATTAAGCGAAGAAGCCAAGAGCGTCAAACAATTACAACTAATCAGCCGATGTTTAAAGAACAAGAGAAAGTGGTAAATGAATATCTGAAAGATCACAGAGAGCAGCAGTCACCAAGATCATTTACAGAGATTCGTCAACAAGCAATCATGTCAACTCCATCAAGTAATTTGATAAAAGAGCAAGGTAATTTTACACACGAACAGTTGGAGAAATAACAAGTGGAAACGTGAAGAGCTATGTTCTAAGCTCTATCTAGTTCCATGCTAAACGATACTACACCTTATTGATAAAAATGGACTCAAGAAGGTACACTTCGGTATTAAGCCAACAAAATTTAAGAGTAATCAAGTCAGAAAGTGAAGGTGATAGTGATGGATAATCTGTCTGGAAAGACTTTTTTATTATATGGACTCAGCGATGATAGAGAAGATTTATTTATTTCTTTTAAAAGAGAAAAAATCAAAAGGAATGATTTGATCATTTCAAAAGAAGCGGAACTCGGGGATTATACGATTGATTCATATAATAATATGTTAGTACGATTTTTAACAGTAAGGGCTAAAATGGCTGAGACCAATGAGTTTTGGAACCTTTTTTTAAGTGAGTGGACTAAACTATTACCTGAGAAGCAACCTAGGCTGCCGTTATGGAAAGAATTCTGTTCCCACCTGAAAACAAATCCTAAAAATAGGTTGGAAAAGATTTATCAAGGAACAACGTTAGTAGAGTCTTATGGTGTAGCAGCACGTCCACATGTTGCTTTAATTAAAAATAATGAAATAAATCATTTTTTTGATCTTCATGTTATGAGAGGTTGTAAAATTGGTATTGATATAGCTAGAACAAATCCGAATGTTTCTATCTATTTTTCAATTGATAAGTTAGATATGCAATCTGTCCTTAATAAAAAACAATTTAATGGGGCATGGAATGCAACCAGTAGCGAATTGCGTTATGTTTACCGTCACTGGCAAGAATTAAAAGAAAAAGTTCATTTCTTTAAGGGAGAAGAAGAAATGTCTGCACCTTGGATTTCTGGAGAATATCAAAAATCATGGGAAAATTATCAACCAAAAAGTTGGAATGGAGTTAAAAGAAGCCTTCAGGAAACTAAGGTAGATGTTCAAAAAATATTCAAAGAAAAACAGCAAGAAGCAGAGGTTGATATGAAAAAAAAATCACTAAAATCATTTAAGGAGATACGTCGAAAATTAGTAGCACCGATAGCCTCAGATGTTTCGAAAAAAGAACAAGTTTACCTTCGATACCAACAGTTAGGCAGATGACATCAAAAATACAATGAGTCAAAGCTGAAATTTTATAGGAAGAGTTTAGAACAAAAGTAGATTCAAATCTCTTGAAAACTGGATAAACAGCATTCAAGAAGTTACTCTTTAGTAAGAAACAAAAAAATTAAGAGTATTAAAAAAATTTTTCTGTTTTTCTTTCTTATTACTCAGTGTAAAGTGTTTCTCTTACAACATTGGTAAACGGTATTCCATCAGCTGATCTTCGACACTAAGCCAACATATCAAAAAAAGATAGAGGGTTATTTTCTGATATTTTTACTTACTGTTTAGATCAGATCCCTTCTCTCACAACTTCGATAAGCGTTGCTCAAAAGCCAACTCCTTAATATTCGGTGATGAACGGCTTTTTTACAACCTCCGCTAAACGGTGTTCGAGGAAGTGACCTTCAGCAGTAAGATAGAAAATCATAAAATATGAGGAACTATTTTTCGATTTTCTATCTTACTGCTCATGTTAATCTCCTTCTTTCACAACCTGGATAAACGGTGTTCGAGAAGCTGCACTTTGGGCATAAGTCAAAAAAATCAAAAATATGAAGAGCTATTTTCGATGGTTCTTTCTGACGTCTCAGTTCAAAAGCTTCTCTCACAGCTCTTTGATAAAAGCTATTCAAAAAAGAAACTTCAGTCATAAGTCGGCAAACTCAAAAATGAGAAAGGTTATTTCTGATTTTACTAGCTTAGTATTCTGGGGAAAACGTTTCTTTCACAATTACACTTTACAAAAAAACGACATAAAAAAGATTGCTAGTTTCATTGTTTACAATTAAAATATTAGTAATGTTCTGTAGAAAGTTGGAATCTAAACGATGAAAAATCAACGAACACCAGCAAAAGAAAATTTAACTGCACAAGAGAAGATGGCTAGAGGGTCTGCTTGGATGACTGCTAGTAACATCCTTTCTCGTTTACTAGGGGCGGTCTATATCATTCCTTGGTATGCTTGGATGGGTGAAAATGCAAAGGCTGCCAATGGGCTATTTAATATGGGATACAATATATATGCGCTGTTTTTACTGATTTCAACAGCTGGGATCCCAGCTGCTATCGCCAAACAAACCGCTCGTTACAATTCGTTGAATGAATATGGTACTTCTCACCGCTTATTTGTACGTGCGTTGCAGATGATGGCTGTTCTAGGTGTGACATTTGCGCTACTTATGTACATGGCATCTCCTTGGTTAGCTCAAGCTTCAGGTGGGGGAGAAGAATTGATCCCAACGATGCGTTCCCTCAGTGCGGCGATCTTGATTTTTCCTTGTATGAGCGTGATCAGGGGGTATTTTCAGGGGAATCAGGAAATGATGCCTTATGCTTTATCACAAATCATTGAACAAGTTGTCAGGATCTTTTACATGTTACTGGCTACATTCATTATTATGAAAGTAATGGCCGGTGATTATGTAGCAGCAGTAACTCAATCTACGTTTGCTGCATTTATCGGGATGTTGGCAAGTATCCTTGTGCTTCTTTACTTTTTAAAGAAGCAACAAGCGTATACTTCTGCTCGCGTACAATATAGTGACAACCAAGTCAAGATTGCGACGAAAGAATTGCTTCTCGATACCATCAAAGAAGCCATTCCATTTATTATCGTTGGTTCAGGTGTGACGATATTTAAATTAGTCGATCAGTTTACCTTTATTAAAGTCATGTCAGCAACAACAGAATACTCAAATGCACAACTTCTGGATCTGTTTTCGATTTTCAGTGCCAATCCAGATAAACTGACAATGGTCGTGATTGCTTTAGCCACATCGATTGCGGCAACTGGGCTTCCTTTGATCACCGAAGCAGTCACATTGAAAGATCACCGTGGATTAGCAAAACTAGCTAGTGGAAATTTACAATTGTTTTCTTTCGTGATGCTACCTGCAACATTTGGTGTCATGTTACTCGCTTATCCTTTGAATACATTATTTTATACACCGGATCAACTAGGTAGTCATGTATTGATCCAAGCTAGTTTTGTTGGGCTTTTCCTAGGTTTATATATGTTAGTTTCCAATATGCTGCAAGGAATGTTCGAAAATAAAGCAGCTATTCGCTATTTAGCTTATGGTTTTGCTGTTAAGTTGATTTTACAATATCCTGCGATTCGTTTATTTGAAGTATATGGACCATTGCTTGCGACCATGATGGGATTTTTCGTTTCTTGCTATTTTATTTTGATCAAGATCCATCAAATTGCCCGATTTAATCCAAAGTTTGTCTGGCGAAGAACCCTTTTGATTTTTATTCTTACAATGATTATGCTACTCGCTTCATGGATAACAAAAGTAATTTTTGGATCGTTTTTAAATCAAGAGAGTAAATTCCAATCATTTCTTTTGATTGTATTAGTCGCAGGTGTGGGTGGTACGATCTACGCTTACCTTGCTTTAAAAATCCGTTTGGCAGAGAAATTATTAGGAACAAGTATGATTCGTTTACGGCATCGTTTAAGAATAAAATAGCAGTGAGAAAGCTGAATTTTCTCGAGATAAAGGGAGATAAGACATGCGATTAGATAAATTTTTAGCCGACGTGGGATTAGGAAGTCGAAAAGAAGTCAAGAGTTTGATAAAAAAAGGAAATATTACCGTAAATAATGAAATCATCAAAAGTGACAAATTTCAAGTAAATGAAGTGGAAGATCGCATCAAATATTTAGGTGAGTCATTACACTACCAAAGATACTTCTATTATATTTTAAATAAACCAGCTGGAGTTGTTTCAGCAACACAAGACAATTATGATCAAACGGTTATTGATCTCTTATCTGACGAAGATTATCGGGAAGATTTATTTCCAGTCGGTCGTTTAGATAAAGATACAGAAGGATTATTGATTCTAACAAATGATGGCGTGTTTTCCCATCAATTGTTGTCTCCGAAAAAACATGTGGAGAAAGAATATGAAGCGGTTGTCCAAGGAATTATGACAAGTGAAGATGTGATAGCTTTTGCTAAAGGATTGATCATTGATGGAGAAGAACAAACGTTACCCGCCCAACTATTCATCGATTCTGTTGATCAAGAAAGAGCAACTTCTCATATTCGGTTGATTCTTCATGAAGGTAAGTTTCATCAAGTAAAACGAATGGTCAAAGCAGTAGGCAAAGAAGTGACGTATTTGAAACGGATCCGCATGGGAAAATTCCCTCTACCAGAAGATTTATCTCTTGGAGAATACCGACAAATGACAGAAGAAGAGCTAGTGCAAATAAGAACGAAGTAAGGACTACACAACTGAGTGGATAATACGATCCCAGTACCGAATATTTAATTATTACGGTTCTAGGGATTTTTTTGTTGAAGAAAGAGACTTTTGCAGGAAAGATAAGGAGCTGTTTTTTTCGAATTTCTTCTTAAAACTCGGAGCTGCACGTCTTTTTCATAACCTAGATAAACGGTGTTCGAGAAGGTGACCTTCGGCACTGAGCTAAAAAATCGTAAAATATGGGGAACTATTTTTCGATTTTCTATCTTACTGCTCAGGTCAGCCCCCTTCTCTCACAACCTAGATAAACGGTATTCGAGAAGCTGCACTTTGGTCATAAGTCAAAAAAA
>NZ_NGMO01000005.1:37441-46144 GCF_002140175.1 Candidatus Enterococcus wittei | reverse complement strand
TTTTCATCCTTATGCCTCAGTGCAAAGCGCTTCTCTCATAACCTAGATAAACGGTGTTCCATCAGCTGATCTTTGATATTAAGCCAAAAAATTGTAAAATATGAGGAACTATTTTTCAATTTCCTGTCTTAATACTCAGATCAAAACGCTGATGTCTCAACCTCTATAATTTGTTTCATTTTATCTATAGTTTGTTTATTTATTCTCTTTTTTGAAAGCGCTATACTTACAGTGCGAATGATAGAAAGGGGTTTTTGCATGAAAAAAAGAAAGGGGTTAAAATGGTTCTTTGCAAATATATGGCGATATAAAGCGCTTGTTCTAATGGCGGTTCCTGGGATGATCTGGATGATCTATTTCTTCTATATCCCGGTATTAGCAAACGTTGTAGCTTTTAAAAATTTCCATATTTCTGCTGATGGCTTTCTTGCTAGTTTAAGAGAGAGTCCTTGGGTCGGGTGGGAGAATTTCAAATTTTTATTTTCTTCTGATCAGGCATTTTTGATTACTAAAAATACTATTTTATATAATGTGACGTTTATTGTACTGAATTTATTGATTTCTGTGGTTTTTGCCATCATCATGAGTGAGTTACGGAATAAACGTCTTGTAAAAGTGTATCAGACGATGTCTTTACTTCCTTATTTTCTTTCATGGGTCATCATCAGCTATTTTGTTTATGCTTTTTTAAGCCCAGATAAAGGAATATTCAATCAATGGCTCACAAGTCGTGGTGGAGAAGCAATCAACTGGTACAATGATCCGAAATACTGGCCGTTTATTTTAGTCTTTATTGGTACATGGAAGGGGATCGGGTATAACAGTATCATTTACTTTGCTTCTGTCATGGGGATTGATCCGACTTATTATGAGGCGGCAATGGTCGATGGTGCAAGTAAGTGGCAACAAATCAAGCATGTAACGATCCCACAATTAGTTCCACTAATGACGATTTTGACCATTCTAGCTGTCGGAAATGTATTTCGAGCAGACTTTGGGTTGTTCTATAATATTCCAAGAAATTCCGGGGCACTTTATGAGGTGACCCAAGTGTTGGATACTTATATTTATAACGGCTTGACATCTACTGGTGATTTCGGTATGACAGCGGCCGCTGGGTTATATCAGTCGGTGGTAGGATTTGTTTTGTTAATGATCACGAATACGATTGCGCGTCGCTTTGACAGCGAATCTGCATTGTTCTAAGGAGGAGAAAAATGAAAAAAAAGAAGGTAGAACGTGTACAAATTCGTTCTTTCAATAAGACAACAAACTTTTTCTCCAATATTTTGATTGCACTTTTCTCACTTTCTTGTGTCTTACCGTTTTTGTTTGTCATCGCGATCTCATTGACGGAAGAATCAGTTTTATCAACACAAGGGTATAGTTTTTGGCCGAAGACATTTAGTACATTTGGCTATACGTATCTCTTTGATCAAATGCAAGATAAGATTTTTCAAGCACTCTTTGTAACGATTCTTGTGACAGTTTTAGGAACATTGATCAATAGTACAGCTACTTCTTTATATGCCTATGCTATTTCACGTTCAAATTTTCCGTTTCGTCGTTTCTTTACTGTTTTTTGTTTGATCACCATGCTGTTTTCACCTGGGATGGTCGCAAATTATTTAGTTATGACGAATTTGTTACAACTAAAAGATACGATCTGGGCTTTGATTCTGCCGATGGCCGTAAGTCCTTTCAATATTATTGTGATGCGCACGTTCTTCAAACGTTCAGTTTCAGATTCGATCATCGAATCTGCAAGAATCGATGGTGCGAGTGAGTTGCGAATTTTTGTTCAAATCGTCTTACCATTAGCGATCCCAGGAATCGCAACGATCAGTTTGTTTGCAGCACTCGGTTACTGGAACGACTGGTTCAATGCATTACTATATATTCAAGATGATAAGCTAGTACCATTACAATATTTACTGATGAAGATTCAAAGCAACATTCAATATCTTACTCAAAATTCAGGAGCAGGCAGTCAGTTGTCTGGTGGTCTTGCTTCTGTTCCCGGAGAGTCTGCGCGCATGGCGATTGTTGTTATCTCAACATTACCGATTGCGATCAGTTATCCATTTTTCCAAAAACATTTTGTTAAAGGACTAACGATTGGTGGCGTCAAAGAATAGAAACAACCGAAGAAAGAGGAGGAAGAAAGATGAAGTTATGGAAAAAAATAGCATTCACTGGGGTTTCATCATTAATGGCGGTCTCACTAGTAGCTTGTGGTAGTGGTGGGGATACGAAAGACAATGCCGAAGCCAGCGATGCGACAACGCTTCAAATGTATCAAATTGGCGATAAACCGGATAATTTTGATCAGTTGATGGAAGTCGCAAACAAACGAATTGAGGATAAAATCGGTGTGAAAGTCAATATTAACTATATTGGTTGGGGTGATTACGAGAAAAAAATGAATGTCATCATTTCTTCTGGTGAAAACTACGACATCGCCTATGCAAATAATTATGTTTCCAATGCACAAAAAGGAGCTTTTACGGATTTGACTGAGATGGCTCCAAAATATGCAAAAGAAGCTTACGATGAGTTAGATGAAGCTTATATCAAAGGGAATCTAGTGAATGGCAAATTGTATGCTTTTCCAGTAAATGGCAATGTATTTGCGCAACAAGTATTGACTTTCAACAAACCTTTATTAGATAAATATGGATTGTCGGTAGATGGAATCGAGACTTATAAAGATGCAGAAAAAGTACTCCAAGAGTTCCATAAAAAAGATCCAAATACGGCAGCGTTTGCTATCGGACAAGGTTTTAAAGTACAAGGAGATTTTGACTATCCATTAGGAAATACTATGCCATTTGCGGTGGACTTAAATGGTGATGCTACAAAGATCGTCAATCAGTATGACAATAAAACTTATATCGACTTGCTACGTACAATGCACAGCTGGTACGGACAAGGCTTGATCCCAAGTGATGCTTCTACGAGTAATAAAGATTATCCATTAGAAGGTAATACATGGTTAATGCGTGGGGAAACCCAAGGGCCGTATGATTATGGTGATACGATTTTGACTAATGCAGCAAATCAGGAATTAGTATCAAAAGCAATTACGGTACCATTAAAATCAACTGGTCAAGCACAGATGGCTAATTTTGTAGTTTCAAACACTTCAAAGAATAAAGAAAAATCAGTAGAGTTTTTAGGGTTATTGAATAGTGACCCTGAGTTGTTAAATGGATTGGTTTGGGGAATTGAAGGGGAAGCATGGGAAAAAGTAGGCGAGGATAAGGTCAAATTATTAGACGGTTATCAACCGAATACTCACATGTCTGCTTGGAATACTGGAAACAATAAAATCCTTTACACTCAAGAAACAATCACAGATGAAATGATCGAAAAAAGAGATCAATCAATCGCTGAAGCGGAAACATCACCAATCTTAGGATTTAGTTTTAACACAGATAGTGTTAAGACGGAATTAAGTAATATTTCCAACGTCATGAACCAATACCTTGATGGATTGAATACCGGAACAGTAGATCCAGATGAAACATTACCTAAACTGATGGACGCCTTGGACAAAGCTGGATACGACAAAGTATTGACAGAAATGCAAAAACAATACGATACATTCCAAAGTGAAAATAAATAAGTAAACAATAACGGCGGACACTTACAATGTTCGCTGTTATTTGTATAATGAGAGAAGATACAAGGAAGTTTGGGGGAGATTATGTGTTAGGTAGAGCATTAGAGACATTATTTATACGAATATGGGTTGTGATGAAATTGACTTTGTATTTTTGGGTATTCACAGTAATCGGTGGGGTAGTTTTTGGGGTCGGACCTGCTTGGAAAACAATCAATGAACTATTTTATCACTATGGGTTTGAGTATAAAGAAATCACTTTCAAATGTGGTTGGCAACTGTTTAAAAAAGATTTTTTGAGAGGAAGTTTGCTTTTTGGAACTTTCTTATTAAGTATATTGGTACTTAGTTACAATTTATATTTATCTGTTCAGATCCAAGGTATGCTTTTTTTAGTAATCGATTTCATTTTATTATTTGGCCTATTCTATGCCTATACGGTGTATCAATACAGTATGATTTTAGATAGCGAATATAGACTTTCATTGATTAATTTATTGAAACTAAGTCTAATTTCCAGTTTCTCCAGTTTTTCGACTTTTTTGAAAATAGTTATTGGTAATAGTGCTATTTTATGGGTGACTTGGAATTATAAAGGGCTGATTTTATTTGGACTGATTGGTTTATTGACGGTTTGGAATGGACTGATTACTAAAAAATGGCGGGAAGAGCTGGATACTCAGCTGGAAAGTTATGAATAGATGGCGTTTTTTATTTTCAAAGGGGACATTGTTGAACCGATTATTACGGAAGTATGCCATTGTCACGATTCTTTTAACAATGGTGGCCACAGTGATCATTAGCATCCATACCTTTGTCCAAAAACAAGCGCAAGCGCAACAAGTAACAAATGAAGCAGTTCAAAATACACTGCGGACGTTCAGTGATAAACAAACATTAAGTAAAGTCATTAAAAATCAAGTAGTAGGAAATTCAGATAAAATTGAAAACATTACGACATATCTCACAAAACCTATTGATGAATATTTGATGTATGCATACGATCAACAACAAAAATTAAGTGATTTTTTGACTTTTCCTAATTTGATTCGAGATATTTATGTTAATTATGAAGAAGTTCGCACTGTATATGTCGTAGTAAATCAGTTACCTGAATATTTTGCGTCTTCAAGAGAAGATAAAGGGGGCAAAGTCAGAAAAGGTACACCGCAATTAAAAGAAGCTTTTTACATTAAAATGCCGATCACACAAGGTGGGGCAGAAGTTGGTAGCATGTTTATCGGTTTTGATAAAAATGAGTTAGATATGGCATTGGCCAATGTCAATTCTTTTGACGGATTATCCTTATATATGATTTCTGGAACGATGAATCGTCTGTATACCTTTCATGATCGAAGACTTCCACAGTCAAAAGTGAGGACACAAGAAAAAAAGATTACAAACGCTTTGCAAGCGGATTCGACGTTGCCGATAACCGAATTAGCTAAAACAAATATCGTTCAATCACAGGTGTTGGCAGATGACTATCGTATTTTAGCCGCTTTAGATAAACATGCGATTCGCCAAGTGACAATAAAAAACCTTGCACCGTTGATTATTGGCGTTATTTTCCTCGATGGACTGTTACTTTTCTTTTTATATAAAACCTTTAAACGCTATTCTCAACAGATAGATCGTGTCATGGAAGCTATGGATGAAGTGGCCAAAGGAAATCTGGATACTCGAGTAGATACTAGCATCACAGAATATGAATTGAAAGATCTGTCAAATGGAATCAACCATATGTTGGGTAGTATCAATCAGTTTGTAGAAGACATTTATAAACTGGAAATCAAGCAACAAGATGCTCACATGAGAGCTCTTCAAGCACAAATCAATCCGCATTTTTTATACAATACGCTTGAATATATCCGCATGTATGCCCTGAGTGAAGGTAGTGAAGAATTAGCAGATGTCGTTTATGCCTTTTCTGCTCTACTAAGAAATAATACAAACCAAGATAAAACGATCTGTCTCAAAGAGGAATTAGATTTTTGTGAAAAATATGTCTATCTTTATCAAATGCGGTATCCTAATCGAGTGGCATATCACTTTACAATTGAAACTTCTTTAGAACAAATCGAAGTACCAAAGTTTGTCATTCAGCCTTTAGTAGAAAATTACTTCAAACATGGAATTGATTTCACTCGATATGATAATGCATTAAGTGTAAAAGTTTTTGAAGAAAATGAAAAAGTCCAAATTTTGATTCGTGACAATGGAAAAGGGATCACGGATGAACGCCTGGCAGAGATCAGAGCAAGATTAACACACCAAAAAGTGGAATTGTTTGAGTCAATTGGTATACAAAATGTCAATGAACGAATGCGTGCTAGTTTTGGGCAGAGTTATCAAATGATTTTTGAACAAAACAGAGAAGGTGGATTGACGATTCGGTTGATGTTTAAAGAAAAGAGGGGAGAAAGTGTATAACGTATTATTAGTTGATGATGAATACATGATCTTAGCAGGATTGAAGAAAATCATTGATTGGAATAATCTAGGTTTTGAAGTGGTTGCGACTGCAGAAAATGCAATGCAAGGCCTTGCAACTTTAGAGGAAAAAATGATTGATTTGGTGATCACTGATGTAACAATGCCTGAGATGAATGGGATAGAATTTATTGAAGCTGCACAGAAACAACATACTAATTTTGAATTTATGATCTTATCTGGCTATCAAGAATTTGACTATTTAAAAGGAGGTATCCAACTTGGCGCAGTGAATTATTTGATGAAGCCAGTCAATAAGGTAGAATTGATCAATAGTTTGAAGACAGTCAAACAACGTTTAGATCATCGCAATGAACAGAAAAACCAGCAAGAGATCTATCAAGAAATACTCTTTAGTCAATGGCTCAATGAAGAATTGGATGAGCTTAGTGAAGAAGAATTGTTGGAGAAACTTGGAGATAAACAGCGTCGAATATTATTAGCACAATTACCTAGACAGACAGAAAAAGAGGTCAATCAATGGTTGATGAAAAGAAAAGAACCTTTTTATTATCAAAGAAATTATGGGAAACTCCTTTTATTCGTACTTTTATTAGAGGAAGAAACTGTTCCGGTATTTTGTAAGTTTATCGAATGTACTTATCCTGAACAAGAGTGGTTGATCAGTATTGGAGAAGAGACAACGGAACCAGAGAAAGTGCCGGAAAGCTATCAACAAGCAAAAGATAATTTGCAACTTCACCAATTTTATGGTGAAAAAAAACATAGAGTCTTTTATGTCGATCAAGGAACAGCGAAGGAACAGTCGATTGATTTTTCTTCCTTCAATCGTGTGCTTCAAAGTGGACAACTTGAAGCAGCACAGCAAATGCTTACCAGCTTCTTTGAACAATTCCAACAAGCTGTGATGACTCCAGAAGATATCCGTCACTTTAGTTTTTTATTATTTATGGATATCCAACGAGAGTTGATTCACTTGGATGATGATGAATATTTGACTGGTATCCAACAGATCAATCAAGCAAAGTCAGTACAAGAGTTACATCAATTACTGCTATCTTTACTTAAAGACCAACAAAATCAGAAAAAATATAGTCAAAATATTGAAAAAGTATTGGCGATTTTACATGAACAATATAATGAACCATTAACCTTAAAAAATGTAGCTGAGAACCTACATTTGAATGTCATGTATTTAGGTCAGCTGTTTAAAAAAGAAACGAAAAAAAGTTTTTCTACCTATCTGAATCATTTGCGAATGGAGAAAGCAAAGTATCTGCTGATTCACAGCAAACAAAATATCAATGAAATCTCAAATGAAATAGGCTATAACAACACTACCTACTTCTCTAAATTATTCAAGAAAATCGTTGGCCAGTCCCCTACGGAGTATCGGGATAACCAAGGAATTGTAAAAGAAAAAATTTTGTAAAAAAAATCGATTACTTAAAAATGAGTAGATATAAAAATTACTCCCTGTTGTATATAGCAAGAGATAGTATTTTTATTAAAAAAGTTGAGGAAGAGAAAACTTTGAATAATTGGTGAACAGAAAGAAAATGTATTTTTTCGGCTCTTTGTCAAACACACATGAATTCGCAAACTCATTCACCCTGAAGAATGAAAGGTAAGATTGTAGTACAATTATAGAGGAAAGGAAAAAAGCCGCCATTATTTTGGAAAAGCAAGTGATGCCGATTGTCAAACTGGCTTGCTTTATTTCTCGAGAACCTTGAAATATTGCCAATGAGCATGTGTATAAAAATTTGATTTTACATGAAATAAAGCACTCCTTTCCTAAAATCATGGGAAAGGAGTGCCTTTTTATGGAAATCATTTACGAATGCTGTGCTGGATTAGATGTCCATCAAAGTAATGTTGTTGCTTGTGTTTTACAAGGTCCGCTTACTTCTACCAGACCAAAAAAACATCTACAAAAATTTGATACGACCACCAAAGGATTATTAGCCCTACATGAATGGCTAACGGATTTTGATTGTGAGATTGTCGCTATGGAAAGTACAGGTATTTATTGGAAACCGGTTTGGCACATTCTTCAAGGAAATTTCGACTTAGTTCTAGCTAATCCGTATAAAATTAAAAATATTCCTGGGCAAAAAACGGATAAAAAAGATGCAAGTTGGATTGCTAAGTTGCTGCGAGTAGGTTTGATTCCCAAAAGTTTTGTTCCAGAGGAACCTATACAAGATTTGCGTGAACTCACACGGTTAAGAAAAATGTGGATCGAATCTAGAAATCGAGAAAAGAATCGCGCGCACAAAATTTTACAGACTGCCGGAATTAAAATAACTTCTTACATGACAGATATATTCGGATTATCTGGAAGAAATTTATTAAATCTATTGATTAATGAGGAAGATATTACTGCAGAAAAAGTTGAAGCGGCTGTTTATACTTCTTTAAAATTTAAAGTGCCGGAATTAGTGGAAGGACTTACTGGCTTTTTCAGAAGTCATCACAAGTTTTTATTGGCACAAATTTTAGATGTTATTGATATGTATAACAGTAAGATTGGTGAACTAGAAACCAAAATAGCCGAATATTTACTTCCTTACCAAAAACAGATGGACAATTTATTAACGATCCCAGGAATTAGTACGGAT
>NZ_NGMO01000005.1:17195-37341 GCF_002140175.1 Candidatus Enterococcus wittei | reverse complement strand
TGAGTATAAGACATCTTGAATCCTCCTTATGAATGGTTTCGCCAAATCAATTCTAAAGGATTTCAAGGTGTCTTTTCTATCTTTTTTTCTCAATAAAAAAGATGTCAGTGGAATCCACCAACATCAAAAAGTATAGAGCCATTTTTTCTTTCTGTTCATTTTTTGTTTGAAATCTACCGATTGTTTTTTGTCATTTATCGTGGGGTGAATCGAAGTCCTATTAGATATGAAAAGGGAACACGAAGATAGGTGATTAAAGTATCTAAGATCTTTTCAAAAATAAAAAATGATTTTTAATAAAGTCATTTTTTTTTGATAAAAATTATGATATAGTGCTCTACGTTTAGGGTTAGATAAGGATTAAGATGAAAAGGGATCATTAATATTAAAAGGAGGAGAGGCGATTGGATTTTTATCAGTCTCTACAATTAGATCCAATAATAATGAAGAAAAAAATAAAAGCAGAAACCGAGAAAAAAATAAAGAGACAATGGCTGTTTCTCATGATTCTAAGGTCTTTGTTGATCGTGGCTTTTGCCATATTGGTGATCATGCTAGCGACCAAGCTGTTTGGTATGGAAATGAAAGCTTACGCTGTAGTCTTTTTTTGTATGCTAATGAGTCTTCGTTTTGTTGATTTTGGCTATAAAATCTCTCAATCGATGATAGGGCTAGGAGGCGTGACATTGTCTCTTTTTATTTTGCCATATATTCAATTCATTTCGTCAGCAACGATGAGCTTGATCATGTACTTTATTTTATTAAGTGGCATCTTGTTAGTTACTGCCAGTGATCCAAAGATGGGCAATGCTTCTTTATATGGTTTTTCTTATATTTTCATCGTGTATTCCACGCTAGACGAAAAAATCAATGCTAACTATTTCTTCAATCAAGCCTTACTGTTTATGGTCTTTTCGTTTATTCTAATGTTTGTTCTATATAAAAAACACCGAGAAAAATATTTGGAAAAAACATTTTTTGATGTGTGGCGACAAGATAAGAGAAAAGAAATTTTTCAGTTGTTAAGTTATTCATTGGGAATTTCCTTGCTGATCATTGCCAGCAAGTTTCTACCATTTCAGCGTTTTATGTGGATCGGTTTTGCATTTTCATCTTTGTATTCAAGCTATGGGCTGAGTGGCATTGATGTGAAAGAGCGGGCAGTCGACCGTCTGATCGGAACCTTGGTGGGGAGTGGGCTATTTATTGTTTTCAGTGACCATATATCTGGGACTTTATTAAGTCTGCTTGGCGGTTTTGCATTAGGGATATGTTCATCCTATCGGTATAAAACGGTTTTTAATTGTTTTGGAGCATTAGTTATTGCTAGTGAATTATTTGGTGTGCCAGAAGCTGCTGCAATGAGGATCATAGATAATACAATCGGAATTGTTCTAGCAGTAATGGCTGTTTGGATTGTGAGCATAGTTTACAGAAAAATGAAAATATTTCGTATAGAATAAATAAGTATATTCTTAAAAGTGGTTAAGGAGAAGTGTTTAACTTCGAGAAATAAAAAAGAATTTACGAAAATTGCATTTCAATTGTTGTGAATTTCAATTTATTTCCGAAGAGGGCACTTCTGCCGTTTATACGTATTTAGAGCGTGGAACAAAAGGATCATTTACTTTTGTTCCACACTTTTTTTTATAAATTGTCATTGCTTGATTTTTATTAGATTTTCCGGTCATCTTTTTCTAAACCAATGATATAAATGAAGTATAGGATTAGGATACGATAAAAAGGCAAGCTCATTCTCTCAAACCAGCTAATCGTCATCCATGAGGCTTCTTTGATCATGAGGTTTGGTCTGTGACTTAATGAAAAAACATGAGAAAATTTTTTCGAGTATCCATAGTATCGAGTGGGAGAATAACTGAAAAAAATTAAAGAACCACAATCAGTGAGAGGGTAAATTCTACCGTCTTTTTTTCTTGTTTCTTGAGAAAAAACTGATGGAATATGGTGGTTAGAAATCAATGGATTAAAAGGACATTCAGCTCCAGATAAATGCTATATATAACAAAAATGTTGTATTAGAACACAAAAGAAAATTTTAAAGATAAATTATGGCATAGTGTACTTAAGCAAATCGAAGAAAGGGGAAAACAATGAAAAAATTAAAAGCAGTAGTATTAGGAGTAGCATTTGCAGCTGCACTTGGTTTAGGAATGGGAACAAATTCAGTAGACGCAAGTGAAGTAAACGCAACAGAAGCAGGAACTGTAGGGTGGATTTATGATAATGCAAAGACATCGATTCAAAGTGTGGAAAATCCATGGCATGTTCTTGATTGGAATTTGAACAGTTTATATAATGTTTCTATGTTCCAGAATAGAGGAGATTGGAATCAGAAATGGGTGTTTTTCTACGATATTTCTGATGATACATATCAAATTATGGCTGGTCCTCATTCCATTGATGGTTGGATTAGAGCAGCTTATCTTACAGCAGGACCAACAGACAGCAATGGAAATACGAGAGTGGTTACAAGTGGGAATATGGCAGATCAAAAATGGCGTGTGTATCAAGTTGGATCGCATGAAAATGGAAAAGTTTGTATTATAAAAAATGTAGCGACAGGAAAAGTGTTGGATCGTCCATCAACTACTATGGAAACTAGTCCTATCCTTTACGGACAGCATGGTGGGAAAAATCAACAATTTATTATTCATGTAGAAGACTTTGTTTAAATAAAAAATTAGAAAATAACTTCGACTTGCTTAGGCTGTAGATAACGTCATTTATGACGTTATCTACAGTTATTTTGTTTATTGCAATAAATTTAAAAATTGATTGGCGGCATTAGAGAGCGTGCGATGCTTTTTCCAGATAATATTGATCGTAGTAGAAAGTTCAGGAAACAGTGGGATGAATGTGAGATTGGTTCCTTTTGTATTGATGATCCCATCTAGACACAATGCACTGGCAACATTTTCTTTAACCATCAAGGAGGCATTATAGAGGAGGTTGTAGGTGCCAACGATGTTAAAATAATCAAGGTTTGTACCTAGCCATTGTGTTAGTTGGTTATCTACTAATGATTGATTTGAAATAAGTAAGGGGATATCTCTTATATCTTGCGTTGTCACTCGTTTTTTTGCTGCTAAAGGGTGTTCATTATTGACTAGCAAGCCCCATTGATCTTGTTGGGTCAACTGATGATATTCATATTTTTGTTTTGAAACAGGATCTATGACGAGGCCAAAGTCTAATAGTCCTTTATCGAGTTTTTCCAACACATCATCAGCGTTTCCGCTGTAAAGCTCCACTTTGATATCTGGGTACTGCGCTATTAGCGTATGAATCAAACTGGCGATCCTACTAAAACCTTCTGTTTCACCACTACCAAATGTAATTTTACCACTGACAACGCTTGTAGCTTTAAGATTGGTAGTAGTAACTTCTACGAGTGATAATATCTCCTGGCCACGATTTTGCAGGTAGATTCCTTCTTCTGTCAACGTGATTTCACGGTTTCCCCTTATAAATAGTTGCACCCCCAATTCTTCTTCCAGTTCCTTTAGTTGTTTAGATAAAGTGGGCTGTGATAAATGCAAGACTTCAGCTGCACGACTGATCGTTTTTTCTCTGGCAACAGTCAAAAAATAGTTTAAAACTCGTAGTTCCATGAAATTTCCTCCTATAACTAAAAGGTATGCCTAGGTATTCCATATAAATATTAGTCAAGTTAAGTATAATCAAGTACAGTGAATGTAGCAAATATAGGAGGGATATGATGAACCGAAAATATTTAATCAATCAACTCGCTAATCAAGAAATTTTAATTGGTACGCCTTTATATGAACAAATCCATACAATCAAAAAACAAAATGAACGTCCGTTAATGGAATTGAATCTGCAATATCGTACAAATGAAGAAGTTTTGAAATGGTTGGAACCAGTATTCGGAGAAAAAATTGATCCATCCGTTGTGATCTCATTGCCTTTTTATAGTGATTTTGGTTCTCACATCTTATTGGGAAAAGATATCTTTATCAATCAAAATGTGACCTTTATTGATTTAGGAGGCATCACTTTGGAAGATCGTGTATTGATCGGTCCTAATAGTCAAATCATCACAGTGAATCATTTGACACAACCAAAAAAACGTCGAGGTTTAATGACTAAACCAGTGATCATCAAAGAAAATGCTTGGTTAGGAGCTAATGTGACTGTCTTACCAGGTGTGACGATTGGGGAAAATGCGATTGTGGCTGCTAACTCAACGGTAACAAAGGATGTTCCTAGCAATACGATCGTTGCAGGTACCCCCGCTAAAATCATAAAAACAATCGAAGGAGAAGAATACAATGGATAAACTTAATAAAGTAGTAGTCATCATGGGTGCTTCATCAGGAATCGGAGAAGCAACGACTAAACTGTTGGCTCAAAGAGGAGCTAAGCTAGTCATTGCTGCCCGTAGAAAAGATCGTTTGTCAGAAATCAAAAGTGCTTTTCCAGACGCAGAAATCTATGTTCAAGAAGCGGATGTAACAAGAATGCCAGATGTTCAACAAGTGATTGATTTGGCTATGGAAAAATTCGGCAGAATCGACGTACTCTACAACAATGCAGGAATCATGCCAACTGCTCCTTTAATCGAAGCACGTCGAGAAGAGTGGCAGCAAATGTTAGATATTAATATCATGGGTGTATTGAACGGCATATCTGCTGTGTTACCAATTATGGTCAAACAAAAAAGTGGACATATCATTACGACAGATTCAGTTGCCGGTCATGTTGTTTATCCAGATTCAGCGGTATATTGTGGGACAAAATTTGCAGTACGGGCAATCATGGAAGGATTGCGTCAGGAACAAAGAGAAAACAATATCAAGTCAACAATGATCTCACCAGGAGCAGTAGCAACAGAACTATACCAGACGATCAGTGATAAAAAAGTAGCAGCAACATTGCACGAAGAACAAATGAAATGGGGTTTAAAATCAGAAGATATCGCAGAAGCAGTGGTTTTTGCAATCGATACACCAGAACGGATGTCTGTAAGTGAGATGATCGTACGCCCCACAAGGCAGCAAGTGTAAGAGATCGCATGAACTAGGAACTAAAACGTGGTTTAGTCTCGGTACATTTTCGCGACAGAAAGCTAAAAGAAATAGCATGGCCTAGTAATCCTATGAGCCTGTAAGATGACAGAGGTTGAATAAACGAAATAATGATAGATATAGAAAAGGTTCTTGAGAGTGATTGATAGATATATCGGGTAAATGGTATATCAAAAAAAGATTCAGATCTCTACATAGAGGTCCGAATCTTTTTTTGATATATTAATTTTTTAATTAATCAAATGATTATGCAATGAAAAAGGTAATGCGTCAGGTGAGTAGCTTTGAGCATGAGGAACGATTCCCAAATGATAATCGATCCTTCCTCCTTTTAATAGATCGTCATGGTGAAAATATAGTTTATCGTAACTCTTGCCATTTCTGTTGATCTGATGAACAAATTGTTGCTGAGGTTGGTTTGGTGAGGTTTCAATTGTTAAATGGTTGCCATTAGACAAGAGCAAGGTTGCTTTATCAAACAAGGGAATGCCTATGCAATATTCACCAGTTCCGGGTGTGACAGGATAGATTCCTAAGCTATTGAAGATATACCAAGCTGCCATGCTACCGTTATCTTCATCACCAGGATAACCACTTGGTGTGTCATCAAAAGCTTGAGTCAGCAGTTGTTTGATCAATGGCTGTGCCATTTCAGGTTTACCAAGGTAATGGAACAAATAAGGATAATGAAAACTAGGTTGATTGGAAATCGCTAATTGTCCGAATTCAGCGGCAGCCATTTCACTCATTTCATGAATCTCAAAGCCATATCCGCCAACTTCAAATGTAGGTGCTTGATTACATAACTCCACTAATTTTTTCTCAAAATCTAGTTTTCCTCCATGTGACTCAATCAATCCTGCAAAATCATGGTAGACGGCAAAACTGCTTTGCCAAGCACTCCCTTCCGCATAATCTTGGCCCCATCGCGTAGGCGAAAAGTCTGCACGGAAATTTCCAGATGGATCTTTTGAACGCATAAATCCAGTGGTCACATCAAAAATATGACGATAATTCAATGATTGTTTTTGATAAGCTTTTGCTATTTTTTGGTCACCAAGGAGTCGAGCCACTTGGCTAATACAAAAATCACTATAAGCATAATCCAGCGTATGGTTGACGGATTCATGGTATGAGTTGGGAACATAGCCATACTTCAAGTAATCGGTAGTTCCTTGTCGGCCATAGTTTGGGTTCGTACTCTGAATAGTTGCACCTTTGATCATGGCTGCTAAAAATTCAGGCATCCGCTCTGTTTTGATTCCTTTGACTGCTGCATCTGCAATTACCGCATCAATCAAGGTACCTGGCATCAAACCTCGTTCATCAGGTGATAGCCATTTTGGTAAGAATCCGGTTTCATTATAGCTCGTTAAAAATCCTTCTAACATTTCTTCGTACTTCTCAACTGCGATCAATGAAAATAGTGGATAGACTGTTTTATACGTATCCCAAAAACCATTGTTTGTATAAAGAACTCCAGGTTTAACTGAACAGCTAGTTGTGTCGTAATGAATGGGTTGTCCTTTAGAATCGATCTCATAAAAAGTTTGTGGAAACAAAAAAGTTCGATAGAGATTATGGTAAAACGTCCGTACTTGCTTTTCGTCATGATGCTCGATTTTGATGCGATCGAAATAGTTTTGCCATTGAGTACGACTATTTTCGAGATATTCTTCTTTTGATTGCGGCTGTTCTTGGGCTAAATGATAATGTGCTTGTTCTAAGTTGATGAAGGATGTTCCTAGTCGAATGGTTTGTTTAACGATATCTCCAAAGTAGAGGGGAACTGAACCGGCTTCTTCTTTCATATAAGTAATTTCAGTAGTGATCAATGGTTGCTCACAATGAAGGACAAAGTAAAAAGTGAAATCAGGATCTTGTGCTCCGGCAAAGTGGGTGACTTGGCCTTCAATGGTATGAGGATCTTTTACTGAAAGACGGAATCTTCCGGGAAAGGACAAGAGTAAACCGCTCTCATTTTTGCTGTAAGTTAAAGAAAGGATTCCGCCATACATACTAGGGATCAAAGTCGACTGAATCCCATAGCGTAATTGTTTGATCGATAAATGGGTCGGACAAAAGACACTTTCTTCTGGGCGATAAGAGCTTTGGGCATGAAAAAGGGTTGCTTCTGGCAGTCTACCGCTGATAGGAGTCATAAGAAAGTGACTAAAGTCCCCCATCCATGGGCTAGGCTGATGGGTCAGACGATACCCTTGAAAGGTGCGGTCTTCTGGGTGAAACCACCAGCTGCCTTTTTGATCTGTTGTCTGAGGGGCAAAGTAGTTCATACCGAAGGGAACGCCAGTATAAGGTAGGCAATTCCCTTGAGAAAAATTCGCTTGATTTGCTGTTCCGTGACGGGTGTCAATTTGTTGAATATTCATGTGTGATCTCCTTTGTAGATTGTCGTTTGATCAAAGTGACTGGGTGTGTAATATCCTCAGGCTTTACTTTTGTTTCTAACCATGTGATCAAAGTTTCCCCAGCTAATTTACCTAATTGATGAAAATCTTGGGCAATGGTTGTTAATGGTGGATCAATCAAAGCTGCTGCTTGGATATCATCAAAACCAATCACTGAAAAATCATTTGGAATGCTGTATCCTTGTTGTTTCAATTGTTTCATCGCATGGATAGCCACAAGATCATTTTCACAGACAAAAGCAGTGACTTGATGATCCTTGATGTAAGTGGTCAAGACATCTTCCATCGTTTCTTGATCATTCAATGTAGAGTGAAAAGTTAAATTGGCTTGATTCAAGGCTTCAAGATAGCCCAGGTAACGTTGACGAACCGATTGAGGATGGATCTTATCCCCAAAAAGATAAGCAATATTAGTATGTCCACTCTCAATCAACTGTCTTGTTGCGAGTGAACCGCCTTGGAAGTTATCAGAAAGAACCGTTGGAAAAGGTAACTCGTAAATTTTTTTGTCTAAAATAATCACTGGAAAATCTTTTAACGATAATTCAAATAGCAAGTCCAAATGTTGGTCTGTTTGAAAGGCGTAATAAATCAATCCATCAAATTCCTGCATGATGTCACTGGCTTTTTTCTTTTCTAAGAAATCCAAGGTTGTCATTAGCACATCAAACTGATTGTCTTGCATCACTGGATTCAGGCCTTTCGTAAAATCTCCAACAGAGAGATCAGAAAGGTAAGGCAACAAGAATAAAATCCTTTTTTGTGAAGTAACATTCGTATCCGTTGCATCACTAGTAAGTGCCTTCACAAAACTTCCTTTCCCACGAACTCGGTAAATCAAACCTAGTTGTTCAAGTTCTGTCAAAGCACGTTTAGAAGTGATACGACTGACATTGTATTGTTGGGATAGCTCTTTTTCAGTTGGAACTTGACTATCAACAGGTAATTTTCCTTCTTTGATCGCCGTTTCTAATGCTAAAAAAATTTTTTTATATAATGGTTGATCCATATAAACACCTCTTAATGATATATCATGATTAAATCATAGCATAAAAAAAAGAAAAGTAAATAAAAAAACTTTTTTATGAAAGCGTAGACAATATTATAGCGAGAGGGTATAATCTTTATTGATATATCATATAGAGAGAAGGTTAAGAATGATGGTTTATAAAGATATACCAAAATCAGTGGAACAATTCATGGAAACAATGACTCAAAAGTGTGGTGAAGAACATACAGATTGGGCAAAAAATTTCACCGCTGCCTTTGCCAATACATTATTGACCACTGTCAAGCGGCAGGAAGATGGCACAACGTTTTTACTTACAGGTGATATTCCAGCGATGTGGTTACGGGATTCAACGGCACAAGTTCGTCCTTATTTGGTAGTTGCCAAAGAGGATGAGGATCTAGCAGACATGATCTGTGGTTTAGTCAAAAAACAATTTTACTATATCAACATCGATCCTTATGCCAATGCCTTTAATGAAGAGGCGAATGGTGCAGGGCACCAAACAGACCATACAGAAATGAATGATTGGATCTGGGAACGCAAATACGAAATCGATTCTTTGTGTTATCCTGTTCAATTGGCTTATTTACTTTATAAAAACACTGGTCGTGTGGATCAGTTTGATCAAATGTTTACTCGTGGGGTAGAAAAGATTCTCCATGTGTTTAAGATGGAACAAGATCATAATCAATCACCTTATACCTTTACTCGGGATACTACCAGAAAAGAAGATACATTGGTCAATGAAGGAAAAGGAACGGAAGTGGCACCGACAGGGATGACGTGGTCAGGTTTTCGTCCGAGTGATGATGCTTGTCGCTATGGGTACTTGGTCCCGTCTAACATGTTTGCAGTCGTTATTTTAGGCTATCTAGAAGAAATCTTTTCAGAGATCATACAAGAGCCGCAAATCGCTATGGAAGCAAATAAATTAAAGAAAGCGATCCAACAGGGAATTGATTCGTATGGATATGTGAAGAATCAAAACGGAGAAAAGATTTACGCATATGAAGTGGATGGTTTAGGGAATGCTTCCTTGATGGACGATAGCAATGTGCCTAATCTAATCGCTGCCCCTTATTTAGGATATTGTTCCCCAACAGATGAAATATATCTAAAGACAAGGCAGACATTGCTAAGCAAAGAAAATCCTTATTTTTATGAAGGTGAATATGCAAAAGGAATTGGTTCTTCTCATACCCCAGAGAATTATATTTGGCCGATTGCTTTAGCCATGGAAGGGATGACCACGGAAGATAAGCGTGAAAAAGAACGTATTCTCGATTTGTTAGTTGCGACAGATGCAGGCACACATTTGATGCATGAAGGATTCGACGTGGATAATCCTCAAAACTACACAAGAGAATGGTTTTCTTGGGCGAACATGATGTTTTGCGAGTTGGTAATGGATTATTTTGATATTCGAGTGGTCAAATAAGGAGGAGACAAATGAAAAAGAAAGTATATATTATTTCCCATAGTCATTGGGATCGTGAATGGTATATGGCTTACGAGCAACATCATATGCGATTGGTGGAATTGATGGATGATTTGCTTGAGCTGTTTGAAACGGATCCGAAATTCAATAGTTTTCATTTAGATGGCCAGACCATCATTTTAGACGATTATCTACAAGTTCGCCCAGAAAAAAGAGAAGCTGTTCAAAAAGCAATCAATGCTGGTAAATTGCGAATTGGTCCGTTTTATATCTTACAAGACGATTTTTTGATTAGCTCGGAATCTAATGTTCGAAATATGCTCATTGGAATGGAAGAAAGTCGGAAATGGGGAACGCCTGTCATGCTTGGCTATTTCCCAGATACATTTGGGAATATGGGACAAACGCCACAGATGATGAAACAAGTAGGGTTAGAAGCAGCGGCATTTGGTCGTGGTGTAAAACCCATCGGCTTTGACAATCAAGTATTAGCGGCGGACAATTATTCTTCTCAGTATTCTGAGATGTGGTGGAAAGGACCGGATCAAACAGAGATTTTTGGTTTACTGTTTGCGAATTGGTACAGTAATGGAAACGAGATCCCAGCTGAAAAAGAAATGGCTAAAGTTTTTTGGAAAGAGAAATTAGCAGATGTGGAACAATATGCTTCCACAGATCATTTATTGATGATGAATGGTGTGGATCATCAACCCGTTCAAAAAAATATCACGGAAGCAATCGCTCTTGCAAATGAATTATATCCAGAATATGAATTTGTCCATTCCAATTTTACCGACTATCTTGAAGCAGTCCAAAAAGAATTGCCTACAGATCTAGGGGCGGTGGAAGGAGAGCTGACAAGTCAAGAAACAGATGGCTGGTATACGTTAGCTAATACTGCTTCAGCCCGAGTCTATTTGAAACAATGGAATACGACAGTTCAACGACAACTTGAAAACGTCACTGAACCTCTGGCTGCTATGGCGTATGAAGTAACAGGGAAATATCCTCATGATCAGTTAGATTATGCGTGGAAGACATTGATGCAAAACCATCCTCATGACAGCATTTGTGGTTGTTCAGTGGATGCGGTACATCGGGAAATGATTCCCCGTTTCGAAAAAGCAAATGAGGTTGGAAAGTATTTAGCCCAAGAAGCTTTGGATCAACTAACTGCTGAGATAGATACGAGTGTTTTTCCACAAGAAAGCTATCCTTTTATCGTTATCAATACAGCTGGTATGGAAAAAACTGGAGAAGCACACATCACAATCGAATTAGAACGCAAATGTTTTGCGAAAGGGGTTCCAGAAAAACTTTATCAAAAGCTAGCCGAGCGACCAAAGAAGCAATACCATGTTGAAACAATTGATAAAAGACAGATTCCAGCTATTATTTCTGAAGAAATCGTGGACTTTGGGTATGATTTGCCAAAGGATCGTTTCAGAGTTCCGTATATGGCTAAGAAGGTCATGGTTGAAGTGCCAATCCATGAAATGCCGGCTTTTTCTTGGAAAACGTTGGCTTTAGTTGAAGGTCCCGCAGAGAAAATAACTCGGACGATGATCGCTGATGAAGGTCGAATCATAGAAAATAGTTTGCTCCATTTAGTTATTGAACAAAATGGGACCCTTACATGTACGGATAAAACGACAGGGAAGGTCTTTGATGAATTGATGACATTTGAAGATGTAGGGGATATCGGAAATGAGTATATTTTCAAACAGCCAGAAAATGATCAACCAATCCTATCGAAAGATCAAAATGAAAGTACTGTAGAAATCATCAAAGATACACCAGAACTAGCGCAGGTGAAAATCAAGAAAACAATGTCGGTCCCGCTTTCTGCAGATAGACGTTTAGAGGAAGAGCAACGGATGGTCAGAGAATTCCGCTTCCGTAAAGCGCAAAGAGTGAAAGAAACGGAGGTGTTGGTGCTTGAAACAATTGTGACTGTTCGTGAGAATAGTAAAAAAATCGATTTTGAAACAACAATTGATAATCAAATGAAAGATCATCGTCTACGTGTGTTGTTCCCCACAAAGTTACATGTGAAACATCATGAAGCGGATAGTATCTTTGAGATCGTTACACGACCTAATGAAGTGTCCATCCATTGGGAGAATCCAACGAATCCACAACACCAACAAGCTTTTGTTCAATTAGGGGATGAAATATGTGGTGTGACAGTGGGTAACTTTGGATTGAATGAATATGAGATCGTCGACCAACAAACGATCGCAGTCACGTTGTTACGTTGTGTAGGCGAGATGGGAGATTGGGGCTATTTTCCTACTCCTGAAGCACAGTGCTTGGGTGTGCATCAGTTCCATTATAGTTTTGAAGCCCATGCAGGAGAAGATAAATTTCAAACTTATAAGCGTGCATATGCGGCGCAGATCCCATTTTCTACGCAACAACTAAGACACCAATTAGGTGAACTTTTACCAGACAATCATTATTTGCAAGTAGAAGGGGAAACGTTTGCAATTACTGCTTTGAAGCGAAGCAAAGATAATGATAAACTAGTAGTGAGAGGATTCAATATGTCTAGTCATTTAAATCCGTTACATGTAACGAAAAATGGTCAAACTGGGAAACGATTGAATCTACTTGAAGAAGAATATCAGGAGGCGGTTGATTCGACACTCCAACCTTATGAGATTCGAACAATCGGTTTTGAGGAGGAATAGAGCAATCATGTATGGCGGAATAGAAGCAGGCGGAACCAAATTTATCTGTGCGGTCTCAGACCAAGGTGAGATCATCGAAAAAATCAGTGTGCCAACGACAACACCAAACGAAACTTTGGCGCTCGTTTTTGATTTTTTTGATCAATATGAATTAGAAGCGATGGGGATCGGCTCTTTTGGTCCGATTGGTGTTGACCCAACCAATGAACGGTATGGCTATGTATTAGCGACGCCAAAAAAAGGTTGGAAAAATTATGATTTCTTAGGTAGTATCAAAGAACGTTATGATATACCAGTTGCTTGGACAACGGATGTCAATGCTACAGCATACGGTGAGTTACTGAAAGGCGCAGCGCAAGGAAAAAACAGCTGTCTTTATCTGACAGTCGGTACAGGAATAGGTGGGGGAGTAGTACTGAACGGAGAGATTTTTTCAGGAAGCGCTCATCCGGAAATGGGTCATATCATGGTGAAACGTCACCCTGATGATGATTATGAAGGAACCTGTCCTTATCATAAAGATTGTTTGGAAGGACTAGCAGCTGGCCCGTCTATTGAAGCGCGTACAGGGATCAAAGGGCAAGATTTACCTGAAGATCATCCTGTTTGGGATATCCAAGCGTTTTATTTAGCGCAAGCCTTAGTGAATTATTCATTGACTTTAGCTCCTGAAAAAATCATTTTAGGCGGTGGAGTTATGAATCAAGGTCATTTGCTACAGAAAGTGAGAGAACAATTTACAACATTGATGGCAGGATATATGGAAACGCCACCAGTTGAAGAGTATATCGTTCAATGGGGCATACCTAATGAAAGTGGGATCATCGGTAGTTTACTCTTAGCCGAAAAAGTGCATCAAGAAAAATAGCGTGAGGCGCTTGGCTATATGGTAAATGAAGAATACTGTAATCAAACAGTAGAAATCTTGGTGACCTGAAAAGCGCAAGTTTATCGAATGATAAGGAAGACAGTGGGAATCGTAGAAATAGTTTTGGCTATTTTCTAGATACTCCCGCTGTCTTTTTGAAATAAATGTAATGCGTGTATGATTGGTGTAACTTTAACGAAAATAAGAAGAAATCGCCATTCTCTGTGAGTGAAAAACAAGCTCGCAAGTATGCTCTTTTCTCGAAAAGCCCCCGCTTCAGGCGTTAAGAATAGTTAGATTTAGCTGAGTAGGGATAGTTCATACAGAATGTATATCTCGGGAAAAAATCTAGCTAATTCATAAGTGAATTCTCATATTTTTTAAGTTTTTTTGAGTCATTTTTGAAGAAGTTATTTCTGTGGAAAAGTTTATTTCATTTTGAGGCTGGAACAGAAGTGGTTAACTCCGAGAAATAAGAAGAGATTCACGAAAATTGCTTTTTAAATTTTTGTGAATCTCTTCTTTTTATAGAAGGAGTTGCTTCTGATTCCGCCGTGCATACGTATTAATAGCGTGAAACAAGAGTAAATTATAATTTTGTTCCACGCTATTAGTAGTAATTAAATATAAAAAATATAAAGGCAAAACGTCATTTTTACCATAAACCAGGTTGTGCTACTGCCACTATTTGCTCTTGAGTAAAGGGGTGTTGCATGTGTAATTCCAATGCATGGAGCATCAGCCGTTTGCCTGGACGTTGTTGATAGAGAGGATCACCTACGATGGGATGGCCTTGATGGGCAAGATGAACACGGATTTGATGAGTGCGACCAGTGTCCAAGACGCAATAAATCCGTGTTTGATCAGCTAGTTGCTCAGCAACGTGAACGTGTGTAACCGCATATTGTCCATTTTTAGGATCAACGATCCGTTTTCGTCGGTCATGACGATCTCGTCCGATTTTATCTATAATGGTTTGATCCCGTTTGAGAATACCCCAAACGACTGCTTGATAGCGACGATAAATCATTTTTTGTTCAAGCATCCTTCCCAATATCGGTAATACGAAGGGGTGTTTTGCGAATAAAACCGCGCCACTCGTTTCCTTGTCTAAACGATGGACAACGTAAGGGCGTTGTTCTTTTGTTGCTAAATAAGCGGCTAGATGATTTAGCAAAGTTGCTTTTTCGGTTGGTTCGTTTGGATGTGTCTTCATGCCAACAGGTTTGTTCACAATGATCAAATACTCGTCTTCATATAAAACATCGATTTTTTGAGGGTCGCCTAACTGGACTTCTTGATAATGGTAATCTGTTTCTTCAAAATGCAACGTAATTTGATCACCGGCTTTTGCTTCATTATGGAACAAAGCAGGTTTTTGATTGATCCAAACGTTTTTTCTCACACGTAAAAAATGGCGAACTTTTCTAGGAACTAGCCATTCATTTTCTAATAATTCTCGAATGGTCTTCGTTGGATGGGACTCGGGTAAAGTGATCATGATTTCCACGTTCTCACTCCTTTCATTAAAAATGCAGTCTTATTGTATCATTTTTAAAAGATATTTAAGAAAAAAGTGAAATATTTCTGATATTTCTTATGCTAAACTGTTCCCACTGTGATGAAATAAAGTGTGAAACCTACATCTTAAGCAGGAAGTAACATATATATAGTTATGTTAGAATAAGACGATTGAATTTAAAAGACAGGAGAAGAAGTGGATGGATTTTCAAAGCATTCTGAGAAAAATCAAAGCTGGATTATCCAGCTTTTGGCAATGGTTAAAGCCTTATCTCGGTCAGTTTCATCGCTGGCGTAAACGGATATGGAAAAAATACTATATCAATAAATTGATTTTACTGGTTGGATTGATCGTTGTACTTGTGACAAGCATCTATCTGTTTGTATTAGCCAAACAGGCCAATGTAGAAACATTGAAATCAGGATTGAGTCAGTCTACCGTGATTTATGATAAAAATAATGAAGAAGCGGGAACTCTTTACGCGCAAAAGGGCAGTTACGTAGAGTTAGATGCGATTTCTCCATTTATACAAGATGCAGTGATTTCCACAGAAGATCGAAACTTCTATCAACATCATGGTTTTGATATCAAAGGGATTGCCAGAGCGGCAGCGCGTATGATTACTTCTGGTGGAACTGGCGGCGGTGGTGGGAGTACAATCACTCAGCAACTAGCAAAGAATGCTTACCTCACGTTAGATCAAACATTTGATCGGAAAGCTAAAGAGTTATTCTTAGCGATTGAGATTGAAAAGAAATATAGTAAAGAAGAAATTTTGACGATGTATTTGAATAATGCTTACTTTGGTAATGGTGTCTGGGGTGTGCAAGATGCTTCTAGACGGTATTTTGGAGTAGATGCAAACAATGTCACTCTTTCTGAAGCTGCAACGTTAGCAGGGATGTTGAAAGGACCAGGGATCTATAATCCGATTGATCATCCTGAAAATGCGAATAATCGTAAGAATACAGTATTGAGTGTCATGGCCGAAAACGGGAAAATCAGCGCAGAACAAGAAACGGCAGAAAGTCAGACAGATATCACTCAATATTTAAATGACACCTATACAGGCTCGGAATCAGGCTATCGCTATCCTTATTATTTCGATGCGGTAATTGATGAAGCTGTCAGCGACTATGACTTGGATGAAGCGGATGTCATGAATAAAGGGTATAAGATCTATACTTCATTGGATCAAAATTATCAAAAACAACTCGAAGCTACCTATCAAAATGATGCATTATTCCCTGTGAATGCTTCAGATGGTGCGATGGTTCAATCTGGTTCTGTGGCATTAGACCCTAAAACTGGCGGTGTGGCGGCATTAGTAGGACGTAGGGGAGAACATGTTTTTCGTGGGTTCAATTTTGCAACGCAGATGAAGCGGTCCCCAGGGTCTTCTATTAAACCGCTAAGTGTCTATGCGCCGGCTTTAGAAGCGGGATATACACCTTCAAGTATATTAGAAGATAAACCACAGTCTTATTATGATGCCCATAATTTTGATGGAACCTACCAAGGTGAAGTTCCAATGTATCAAGCGGTTGCTCAAAGTTTGAACTTGCCAGCTGTTTGGTTGCTTCATGAAATTGGTCTTCAAAAAGGGTTTGATAAAGCAAAAGAATTCGGGTTACCCCTTGAATCATCAGATAAATATTATGGATTGGCGTTAGGGGGATTAGAAAAAGGTGTTTCTCCATTAACGATGGCCAGTGCGTATAGCACGTTTGCGAATGGGGGTAAAATGTATCGTCCTCATCTGATTACGAAAATCGTTGATTCGACAGGTGCGGTCATTGTCGATAATACGAATAAAAAACCGAAACAAGTGATTTCGCAGGAGACTGCAGATGAAATGACAAGTATGTTATTAGGTACATTCTCTAATGGTACAGCAGTAGCCGCTAATCCTTATGGCTATACAGTAGCCGGCAAAACTGGAACAACAGAAACGAACTTCGATCCAACGAAAGCAAACGATCAATGGATCGTGGGTTATACACCGGATGTGGTCATCTCTACTTGGTTAGGGTATGAAGAAACGAGTGAACTTCATTTCTTAGAAGGAACAAGCGGAAATGTCGTGGGAAAAGTCTTTAAATCTGCAGCAGAGGGAATACTTCCTTATACTGCACAAACGAAATTTAATGTAGCTGATGCTTATGCAACAGGAGGACAAGTCGTGCCAGCAGACCAAGTTTCCGATCCTTCTCAAGCAACTGAAGCAGATAATGATTGGCAAGATCAGCTGAACCGTTACGGTGAACAAGCGAAAGAAGGATTGAAAAGTTTTGGGGATAAAGTGAAAGAAGGTATTCAGGGGATTGGTGATGCAGCCAAGGACTTATGGCGAAGCTACCAAGGAGAATAGGCGCTTTGAAAACCAATGTTCTCATGGTACAATAAAGATTAATAAATAGAAGAAAAGAGGTCACCATATGTCAAATATTTATGATAGTGCCAATCAAATCGAACGTGAAATCCGTGAACTTCCAGAATTCAAAGCGTTAGAAGAAGCTTATGCAAAAGTGAAAGCAAATGAAGAAGCGCATCAATTATTCAAAGATTTCCAAGCAATGCAAATTGAATTGCAAGAAAAACAAATGAGTGGACAAGAGTTCAGCGATGATGATGCAGCGAAAGCACAGGAAATGGCAATGAAGATCCAATCAGAAGAAGTAATCAATGATTTGATGCAAAAAGAACAAGGATTCAGTGCGATCATTAACGATCTAAATCGCATTATCATGACACCAGTGCGTGACTTATATAGTGAATAAAGAAGATAGATATTTTGATTTTAAATAATCACTTTTCTTTCTGAAAGATTAAAAGAAACAACTCGTTTCGGGAAAAATAGTAGATGCTATTTTTTTCTGTATCGAGTTGTTTTTTTATGTTATTCAGATAAGACAGCACTACTATAGTAGAAAAGAGCAGTAGTAATTTCTTGATTATCGGCTGAAATATGGGAGTTTTGCTTTTGATAAGCTGTATGGAAGGACGTTACAATTTTTTTAGTCGTTGAATTTGTAGATGTTAAGGAACTCTTTGTATTTATAAGACAAGGTGAATCTTTTTACAAATGGTGAATGTTGATGGGATGAAAGGTGAGTATTTTTCAAAATAAATGGAGTCGATCACTATGTCAGAAGTTAGAAGAACGCAAGAAACGAACTTCTAGAGTTTTTGCTAGTCCCCAAAAATATGGAACGGATATATTTATGACTTGAAGATTCAATTTGAAATGGAGATGCGTGAAGCAACAATCACTTGAATCTATTTTGACTGAAAGGAACGTTTTTATATAGAAAGAAAAATAAAAGATTATCCAGAATAAATGTAGATTGAGTAGAAGGAAGTTTGAGGGAAAGCTAAGGGAATAAATCTTAAAAAGAGTAATGATAGAGAAAACAAAAAAATTAGGTGGAATGAAAGTTAAAATTAAACTTGACCAATCTTTTTTTCAATGGTAATATAAACAACGTTGCTAAAACAAATGAAAACAACTATGAAATTTGTTTAAAAGTTTTATTGACAATCGATTTTATGTGTGTTAAGATAACTAAGCCGTTCGGAAATAGTTTTTAGAAACGTTGATCTGACAAAGAGAAGTGTAAAAAAACTATTGACAAATAACAAAACATGAGTTATTATAAACGAGTTGCTAAGCCGGTTTTATGAAAATGGAATCGAAAAAACTTTTAAAAAAGTGTTGACAAGCACTTGAGTATTTGCTAAGATATAAGAGTTGCTGCGGCAATCGCAGATAGCGGATTTTTGATTCGGTATCAAGTAGACCTTTGAAAACTGAACAAAGTAAGACAAACCAAATGTGTAGGGTGTCTTGATTGATTCAAGACAACAAACATTTTTAACAAGCAAGCAATATGCTAGCAACCAAATTGAGCTTAACAATCGCAAGATTGTTCTAACTTTTATTATGAGAGTTTGATCCTGGCTCAGGACGAACGCTGGCGGCGTGCCTAATACATGCAAGTCGAACGCTTCTTTTTCCACCGGAGCTTGCTCCATCGGAAAAAGAGGAGTGGCGAACGGGTGAGTAACACGTGGGTAACCTGCCCATCAGAAGGGGATAACACTTGGAAACAGGTGCTAATACCGTATAACAATCGAAACCGCATGGTTTTGATTTGAAAGGCGCTTTACGGTGCCGCTGATGGATGGACCCGCGGTGCATTAGCTAGTTGGTGAGGTAACGGCTCACCAAGGCCACGATGCATAGCCGACCTGAGAGGGTGATCGGCCACATTGGGACTGAGACACGGCCCAAACTCCTACGGGAGGCAGCAGTAGGGAATCTTCGGCAATGGACGAAAGTCTGACCGAGCAACGCCGCGTGAGTGAAGAAGGTTTTCGGATCGTAAAACTCTGTTGTTAGAGAAGAACAAGGATGAGAGTAACTGTTCATCCCTTGACGGTATCTAACCAGAAAGCCACGGCTAACTACGTGCCAGCAGCCGCGGTAATACGTAGGTGGCAAGCGTTGTCCGGATTTATTGGGCGTAAAGCGAGCGCAGGCGGTTTCTTAAGTCTGATGTGAAAGCCCCCGGCTCAACCGGGGAGGGTCATTGGAAACTGGGAGACTTGAGTGCAGAAGAGGAGAGTGGAATTCCATGTGTAGCGGTGAAATGCGTAGATATATGGAGGAACACCAGTGGCGAAGGCGGCTCTCTGGTCTGTAACTGACGCTGAGGCTCGAAAGCGTGGGGAGCAAACAGGATTAGATACCCTGGTAGTCCACGCCGTAAACGATGAGTGCTAAGTGTTGGAGGGTTTCCGCCCTTCAGTGCTGCAGCTAACGCATTAAGCACTCCGCCTGGGGAGTACGACCGCAAGGTTGAAACTCAAAGGAATTGACGGGGGCCCGCACAAGCGGTGGAGCATGTGGTTTAATTCGAAGCAACGCGAAGAACCTTACCAGGTCTTGACATCCTTTGACCACTCTAGAGATAGAGCTTCCCCTTCGGGGGCAAAGTGACAGGTGGTGCATGGTTGTCGTCAGCTCGTGTCGTGAGATGTTGGGTTAAGTCCCGCAACGAGCGCAACCCTTATTGTTAGTTGCCATCATTTAGTTGGGCACTCTAGCAAGAC
>NZ_NGMO01000005.1:6997-15435 GCF_002140175.1 Candidatus Enterococcus wittei | reverse complement strand
GTTCCGACCCGCACGAAAGGCGTAACGATTTGGGCACTGTCTCAACGAGAGACTCGGTGAAATTTTAGTACCTGTGAAGATGCAGGTTACCCGCGACAGGACGGAAAGACCCCATGGAGCTTTACTGTAGTTTGATATTGAGTGTCTGTACCGCATGTACAGGATAGGTAGGAGCCGTAGAAGTCGGAACGCTAGTTTCGATGGAGGCGCTGGTGGGATACTACCCCTGCGTTATGGCCACTCTAACCCGCACCACTAATCGTGGTGGGAGACAGTGTCAGATGGGCAGTTTGACTGGGGCGGTCGCCTCCTAAAAGGTAACGGAGGCGCCCAAAGGTTCCCTCAGAATGGTTGGAAATCATTCGAAGAGTGTAAAGGCAGAAGGGAGCTTGACTGCGAGACCTACAAGTCGAGCAGGGACGAAAGTCGGGCTTAGTGATCCGGTGGTTCCGCATGGAAGGGCCATCGCTCAACGGATAAAAGCTACCCTGGGGATAACAGGCTTATCTCCCCCAAGAGTCCACATCGACGGGGAGGTTTGGCACCTCGATGTCGGCTCGTCGCATCCTGGGGCTGTAGTCGGTCCCAAGGGTTGGGCTGTTCGCCCATTAAAGCGGCACGCGAGCTGGGTTCAGAACGTCGTGAGACAGTTCGGTCCCTATCCGTCGCGGGCGTTGGAAATTTGAGAGGAGCTGTCCTTAGTACGAGAGGACCGGGATGGACTTACCGCTGGTGTACCAGTTGTTCTGCCAAGGGCATTGCTGGGTAGCTATGTAGGGAAGGGATAAACGCTGAAAGCATCTAAGTGTGAAGCCCACCTCAAGATGAGATTTCCCATTTCTTTAAGAAAGTAAGATCCCTGAGAGATGATCAGGTAGATAGGTCAGGAGTGGAAGTACAGTGATGTATGGAGCGGACTGATACTAATCGATCGAGGACTTAACCAAAATAAAATGAAAAAACTCGGTAGAGTTTCTTACATGAACTTCAAATCCAGTTTTGAGTGAACAAGATTTACTCAAATATAGATAACACCACAGTGTGGTGGCGATAGCAAGAAGGATACACCTGTAACCATGCCGAACACAGAAGTTAAGCTTCTTAGCGCCGATTGTAGTGAGGGGTTGCCCCTTGTGAGAGTAGGACGTCGCCACGCAAGATAAAACAGTTAGACATTTGTCTAGCTGTTTTTTTGTGTAAAAAGCGAACAAATTTTCGGTTTTTGCTGAAAAAAAACAATGGAAATGGTATGATAAAATTTGAAAGTATGAATAATCGCAACGAATATCAGCCGTTTGAAACGGCAATAAACCATTTTATTAGCAGATATTGGGAGGGAAGAGATTAATGGTGAAATTTATTCATGCAGCTGATCTGCATATGGATCGAACGTTTGAAGGATTAGCTAATTTGGATGAAGAAATGCAAACAAAATTATTGCAAGCAAATTTAACAGTTTTAGAAAATATCGTTGACCAAGCGATTAACTATCAAGTTGATTTTGTTTTGTTCGTTGGGGATAGCTTTCATCAAAATCGTCCTTCATTAAAAATCCAAAAATATTTTTCTGAGCAATTGAAACGCTTAGAAGCACATAAAATTCCGATATTTTTAACATTTGGAAACCATGATTTTTATCAAAAAGAAAGATATTGGTTTGAATTTCCTGAAAACCTATTTTTATTTACATCGGAAACAATCGAGACAAAAAAAATCACAACAGTTTCTGGTGAAACTGTTGCTATTAGCGGTTTTAGTTATACACATCCATGGATCCAGAAAGAAAAAGTAATAGATTTTCCACAGCGGGAGCGAGTAGATTATCACATCGGGCTATATCATGGCGAAATAGGCCATAATCAGGGGAATTATGCGCCCTTTCATCCTGCTCAAATGGAAGAAAAAGGATACGACTATTGGGCATTAGGACATATCCATGTACCTACAAAATTAAATGAAAAAGGAACGATCCTTTATCCAGGTGCCCCACAGGGACATACAAAAAAAGAAGAATCTGCACGATCTATCTTGTTGGTGGAACTACAGGGAAATCACTGCCAGACAGTACCTATTGAAGTAGCAGAAGTATATTGGAAAGTACAACAAATCTCCTTGCAACAAGCACAAGCTACTGCGGAAGTTTTAAGTCTTATTAAACAGACAATATCTTCTCCAAAAAAACAAACATTATTAGAAATAAAAATAACTGACTATGCACATTTGAGCAATGAAATCATTGAGCGCATTCAGTCTGGGGAATTACTGGAATATCTAGTAGAAGAAACAAAATACGACTTTTCAAACTTATTGATTTGGCGTATGTCTATCATGGAACAAGAAAAAGATGGAAGAGTGTCGTTAGCTGCTACTACGCAATTATTTGAACAACTATTTGAAAATTATCAGGTGACAGAAGATTTCCAACAAATCTTACATGATGCATATACGCAACAAGAAGCGGCAAAATTGTTGAATGACTTACCTGATTATCAAAACGAGACTTTGGAAAAAGCAAAAGAAATCATCCATCAAGACTTCTTGTTTGAGGGGGGAAATGAATGAAGATTTTAAGAATCGAAATTGTTGGTTTTGGTAAATGGCGTCAAAAAAAGTTTGATTTTACTTCAGGTAATCAACTGATCTACGGAGAAAATGAAGCTGGTAAATCAACAATTTATCAATTTATACAAGCAGTCTTATTTGGTTTTCCCTCGAAAGGCAAAAAAAAGAAAGATTACACTCCTAAAGATGGTTCTGCTTACGGTGGGAGAATTTGGCTAGAACATTCGGTTCATGGAGAATTTATTGTAGAAAGATATAAACAACAAAATCGTGGCAAATCGAAAGTTACTTTTGACGGACAAGTGGGTAGTGATGAACTATTAACGAAATTGATTGCCCCACTGACAAGAGAGTTGTTTCAGCAAGTATTTACTTTTCAACAAGAACAACTCATTGAGCTTGAGCATCTGCGAGAAAAAGAATTGCATGACGCATTGATCTCTTTAGGAATCACCGGTAGTTCGTATGTTTTTCAAAAGCGCCAAGAATATTATCAACAGGCGCAACAATTATTTAAGAAAAAAGGTCAAAAACTGCTAATCAATCAAAAACTGAATGAATGGCGTATCCTGCAAGAAAAGATTCGAAAAAAACAAGAACAAGAAGCAGTTTATGGTAGATTGATCCAAGATGAGCAACAAGAAGCGGAGAAACAACGTAGGCTCTCTAAAAAAATGGAAGAAATAAGTCAGCAACTCACGCGTTATAAACAACAAGAGTTGAATTTTTCATTATATGAAGAATGGCAGTCCTTGAAAAAAAATACATCAAATCAAGAACCTGATGAACAATTACTGACTGATTTAGAAATGTTTATCAATCGTTATCAACAAATGAACGAGCGTTTAGAAGAATTAGAAGCTTCCTTAGAACGGCATAGTGGCATGGACCAACAATCTGCTCGTTACTATTTTTACTTGGAACAAGAAGAAGCATTAAAAAACTTACAACAAAAGCAGCTGACGATGGAACAGTTGAGCAACGAGTGGGAAAGACTTCAAATCGAAACAAGAGAAACTGCTTCTGAACTTGGAGTATTGGAACAACGTTGGCAGTGGGATAGACTGCAACAACCACAAGAATTCTTGGAAGAACAAGAATGGCAAGAATTATATCGAGTATTTAAACAGCTAAAAGAACAAGAAACTCAGTTGAGGATACGTTTTGAGGTAGCAAAAGAGCAGCAACAAGCGATTGAAGCAGAAATAAATGAACTAGAAGATAAACATCCTTCTCTCTTGCAAACACAAAAGGTAGAACCAATCAAAAAAACTCCTTGGTTAGTTTATGTCGGAGCATTACTTATTTTTATTGTCGGTCTTTTCTTAGCTATGCCATTTAAGGTGCTTGGATTTTTAGTTGCTACAGGAATCATTGGGTATAGTTTATTTCAAAGAAAAGCCTATCCTAGTTCTGAGCAACAGTTCCCTGAGATAAAAGGAAAATGGCAGGAAAAATTAGGACAATTAGATATTGTACTGGCTCAATTAGAAGAAATGGCACAAACAATCAACCAAAATCTATGTAAACAACAAGAGTTAGTAAAAAAAATCACTGACTTTTCTTTGAAGTACTCACTAGGAACGATGAATACTATAGAAGTAATGAAAAATTATGGACAGGAAGTAGCTGATTATCAAAAACTTTATGCTGTTTTTCAACGAAAGCAAACAAGAGAAATGGAGATTCAGCAACAATTGGCCCATTATGAAGCATCCTTTGATTTTACAAAAGAATGGTTACCTATCCAAGATAAGGCACTTACTGAAAAGATTAGGCTATTGACTGAATTCATCCAAGAAATGGAACAAATGAAGTTTGCTAGAAGTTACCAACAAAATACGTTGTTAAAACAAGAAATCAATCAATTGAAAAAGAAACAAAAAATCTTGTTACAAGATTTTAGCGACCAATTGGCAATAGCCAATCTTTCTTATCCTTCTGAAGTCCCTGCTTATTTGCAAAAGGTAAAGCAGACACAACAACAAAAGAAACGATTAGAGGAATTACAATTAATCCTATCACCCATTTTTACGCATACTATCACACGAACACAACTACAAGTGAAACTGGCACATGCAAAAGAACAACTAAAACAGTTGAAAGTGGAAGAAGGAACGATCAGTGAACAGCGGCAACGCATACAACTACAAATTGAAGGCCTACAACAAGATGGTACACTGGATGAATTATACCAACAAGAAAGTCTAAAAAAAGCCCAATTGCAAGAATTATTCCAACAATGGGGTGGCTTAGTGATTGCTGGAACATTTCTTGGGGATCTTTCAACAGAATTAAGTGAACGCCAATTGCCTCAATTACTAAAATTAGCGGGTACTTACTTAGGAGTATTGACGAATAATCATTATCAAGAGATCTTGTTAATGAATGATACGTTGACTTTAGTAGATGATACAACGAAATTTCCAATTTATGAACTGTCCACGGGAACAAAAGATCAGGTGATCATGGCTATGAGATTTGCCTATCTGTCCTTAGAGGCAAACCGCTCATTGTGCCCGATCATCATTGACGATGGTTGGTTGCATTATGACCATCAACGAAAATATCGTTTGGCAAAATTATTAACTGAATTTGGTAGAAATTATCAAGTAATCTGTTTGTCTTCTGATCAAGAAATGGTAAGCTATTATCAGGAACTACAACAATCTGTGAGAAAGTTAGAAGGGACAAATAATGAAAAAAATTCGTGAGTTAGTCATTGATGAACAATTTGAACAATTTGTTTTGATTAAAAATGCAGATATTAGAGTGGCAAAAAATGGCAAAAAATTTATTGCTTTTACCTTTCAAGATACATCTGGCACGATCGATGGTAAGTATTGGGATGCTTCAGAAGACGAAATCAAAAAATTCACTGCTGGAACAGTTGTCCTATTGAATGGTAAAAGAGAAGTGTACCAAGGAAATCCTCAAGTGAAAATTTTGCATATGCGTTTAACAAAGGTAGATGAACCAAGCGATCCAAGTCTATATATGGAAAGAGCACCACTGAAAAAAGAAGAAATGGAAGAGCAAATCAATCAATTATTGTTTGAAATTACAAACGCACATTGGAATCGAATCGTGCGTTACTTGCTGAATAAATATCAAAAACAATTCTTTGAATTTCCAGCAGCTAAACGAAACCATCATGCATTTGCTAGTGGATTAGCTTACCATACAGTGACCATGTTACATTTGGGTAAAGCAATTGCTGATGAATATCCTGAGTTAAACAGAGCATTGTTATATGCTGGCATTATCTTGCATGATTTAGGTAAAGTAATCGAGTTATCTGGTTCTATGGCAACGGAATATACGCTGGCAGGAAATTTGATTGGTCATTTAGTATTGATTGACGAAGAAATTACAAAAGCATGTATGGTACTCAAAATCAATGAAGAAGAAGAAGATGTTTTGGTATTAAGACACATGGTCTTAGCCCACCATGGCCTACTTGAATACGGTTCTCCTGTACGCCCACGTATCATGGAAGCTGAGATCTTGCATCAAATTGACACGATCGATGCTTCGATGCAAATGATGACCACAGCTATCCGACAGACAGAACCAGGTAAATATACTGATCGAATATTTGGTTTAGATAACCGAAGTTTTTATGTACCCAAATAAAGTAGCCTAGAGAAGGTTGTTTTGAGGAATTAGCTGAAAGGAATCATAATCGCCTGTTATGGCTTTCGGTTGCTTTTACTAAGTTCTCAGGACAATCTTTTATAATTTTGATACTTTAATTTTTGTGAATGGGATGACTTAAGTGAAATGATGAATCTGGAATGATGCAAAAGGCTGTCCTAGATTTTTTGTTGATAATGAAAAACGGGACAGAAAAATCATTTATGATTCCAGACTGTAGACAAAGAAAAAAATTTCTTTGTTCTACAGTTTTTTTGTTACAATTAAAGAAAACGTTTGCTTTTCGAGGAGGAATGTATAATGATGTCCAAACAATCAATGGATAGTCGAATGGAAGAAGCCAAAATTTCGCTAGATGCACTTGTTCCTAAAAATCATTTGGTCCGTAAAATTGACAAATCATTGTCATTTGATTTTATTTATCCAATTGTTGAATCAACTTACTCGACCATTGGTCGTCCTAGTGTTGATCCTGTCGTCTTAGTAAAATTAGTATTCATTCAATATTTATTTGGGATTCGTTCGATGCGTCAGACCATTAAAGAAGTTGAAACAAACCTAGCTTATCGTTGGTTTCTTGGGCTTAGTTTAATTGATAAAGTTCCTCATTTTTCGACTTTTGGTAAAAACTATGCACGGCGTTTCAGAGAAACCGATTTGTTTGAACAGATATTTATCGTTATTCTTGAACAAGCAGTTGATGCTAGATTTATTCATGAAGAAATTTTGTATATGGATTCAACTCATATTAAAGCGAATGCGAACAAACGTATTTTTACAAGAGAAATGGCACATAAAGAAGCCATTTTATACCAAAAACAATTGGAAGAAGAAATTAATGAGGCAAGAATTGCCGAAGGCAAACGCCCTTTTGGTTCAATCATTCGTCAGGAGGTGGTAGAAAGGAAAATTAGTGTCGCAGATCCAGAAAGTGGTTATTATGTAAAAACAGAACGAGAAAAACAGTTTGCTTATTCTGCTCATACCGTTTGTGATGAAAATGGTTTTGTATTAGATGTCATGATTACGCCTGGAAATCTACATGACAGCCGAATGCTCGTGCCACAAATTGAACGTGTTAAATCGCGTGGTTTCTCCTTTTATGGTGTAGCTGCTGATGCTGCGTACAAAACACCTTGGAATACCAAGTATTTAATCGACCAAAAACTACGGCCCATTTTTCCTTATACTCGACCCAAAGGAAACAAAGAACGTTTTAAAAAGAAAGATTTTGATTATGATTCCCATTATAATTGGTACTTATGCCCCAATGATCAAACACTTCAGTTTCGCACAACTACTCGAGATGGCTATAAAAAATATGTATCTAAATCTTTTATTTGTGAAACTTGTCCATTATTGAAAAATTGTACAGAAAGCCAGAAACACCAAAAAGAAATACATAGACACATTTGGGAAGATTACTTAGATGAAGCAGAACATTTACGCCATACGGCGTATAATCGCGAAAAATATAAAAAAAGAAAAGAAACGATTGAACGCGTTTTTGCAGACGCAAAGGAAAAGCATGGAATGCGCTACACCAAGTATCGAGGCTTGGAAAAAAATCAGGTGCATACGATGCTTGTTTTTGCCGCAATGAACCTGAAAAAATTGGCCACTTGGCAGTGGAAGCATATGTCTTCATATCTTTTATTATACAAAAATAGACAAAAGTATCAGTCTACACTCTTAGTAAAGAGGAAACTGATGCTTTTGTCTACAGTCTGAAATCATTTATGATTCTTCTGTCCCGTTAATTATAGAGTCATTCTTTATTATTTAGTAGAGTCAGTTGTGCTCTCTTTTGTTTCAGAAGCTTTTGTTGAATCGGTTGATTTTGTTTCAGAACTTTCAGTTGTTTGTGTTGCTGAATCTTCCGTTGATGCTGTGCTTGAAGTTTCAGTAAATGGAGTTAAGATATTTTTAAATGCATCATCTTTGATCTTCACATTTGCAGCTTTTAATTCTTCACCGATTACTTTTGTAGTAAATGCACTATCGTTGATTTTAGCTTGTGTAGCAATTTCTTTTAATTCATCTTTAAATTTATCCATATCGTTGCCTTTATCTTGGTTTTTCACCATTTTAACGACATAGTACTCTGTTGCGTAAGTAGATGGATTTGCTGCAGTGATGACATCAGAGATTTCACCGTCTTTTAATTTGAAGGCAGCTTCTTTTACTTCAGTAGGAACAGTTGTTGATTCTGAATCAAA
>NZ_NGMO01000005.1:0-6897 GCF_002140175.1 Candidatus Enterococcus wittei | reverse complement strand
CTTTTATGGTGTAGCTGCTGATGCTGCGTACAAAACACCTTGGAATACCAAGTATTTAATCGACCAAAAACTACGGCCCATTTTTCCTTATACTCGACCCAAAGGAAACAAAGAACGTTTTAAAAAGAAAGATTTTGATTATGATTCCCATTATAATTGGTACTTATGCCCCAATGATCAAACACTTCAGTTTCGCACAACTACTCGAGATGGCTATAAAAAATATGTATCTAAATCTTTTATTTGTGAAACTTGTCCATTATTGAAAAATTGTACAGAAAGCCAGAAACACCAAAAAGAAATACATAGACACATTTGGGAAGATTACTTAGATGAAGCAGAACATTTACGCCATACGGCGTATAATCGCGAAAAATATAAAAAAAGAAAAGAAACGATTGAACGTGTTTTTGCAGACGCAAAGGAAAAGCATGGAATGCGCTACACCAAGTATCGAGGCTTGGAAAAAAATCAGGTGCATACGATGCTTGTTTTTGCCGCAATGAACCTGAAAAAATTGGCCACTTGGCAGTGGAAGCATATGTCTTCATATCTTTTATTATACAAAAATAGACAAAAGTATCAGTCTACACTCTTAGTAAAGAGGAAACTGATGCTTTTGTCTACAGTCTGAAATCATTTATGATTCTTCTGTCCCGTTAATTATAGAGTCATTCTTTATTATTTAGTAGAGTCAGTTGTGCTCTCTTTTGTTTCAGAAGCTTTTGTTGAATCGGTTGATTTTGTTTCAGAACTTTCAGTTGTTTGTGTTGCTGAATCTTCCGTTGATGCTGTGCTTGAAGTTTCAGTAAATGGAGTTAAGATATTTTTAAATGCATCATCTTTGATCTTCACATTTGCAGCTTTTAATTCTTCACCGATTACTTTTGTAGTAAATGCACTATCGTTGATTTTAGCTTGTGTAGCAATTTCTTTTAATTCATCTTTAAATTTATCCATATCGTTGCCTTTATCTTGGTTTTTCACCATTTTAACGACATAGTACTCTGTTGCGTAAGTAGATGGATTTGCTGCAGTGATGACATCAGAGATTTCACCGTCTTTTAATTTGAAGGCAGCTTCTTTTACTTCAGTAGGAACAGTTGTTGATTCTGAATCAAATTTGATTTTACCACCGTCTTCTTTGGTAGTTGTATCAGTTGATTTTTCTTTGGCTAACTTTGTAAAGTCTTCGCCATCATCAGCTGATTTTTTCACTTCTTTTGCTTCATCTTCACTAGCTACTTTGATGATTTGAGCTTCTACTTCTGGGTGGAAAGATTCCCAAGCTGTTTTTAAATCTTCATCTGTCAAATCAACATGAGCTTCTAGCCCAGCTTTCAAGACAAGGTTATTACGAAGATATTCTTTATAGCTATCTGTTGTATAACCGGCAGCTTCTAATTGTGATTCAAAGCTATCTCCGTAAGTTTCTTTTGATTTATTGAATTCAGCATCTACTTGCTTATCTGTTACTTTATCACTGTATTTATTGTTGAATACTTTATAGATAATCATTTGTTGTACTAATTGTTGATTGGATGACTCAGATTTTGCTTTGTCATAGAAATCAGAAACAGTGATCGTGCCACCTTTCATTGTTGCGATATCCTTATCAGTATCGCCAGAACAAGCCGCTAGGGTTAGAATAGCTAACGCACTAGTCGCAGCTAAAATTATTTTTTTCTTTTTCATTAAATTTACGCTCCTGTAATTTATTATTATTTTTACATAGATAACTATACCATAATTATCTGTCAATAAAAACGTTCTATCAGATAGTTTCAAATAAAATTCAAAATTTTATCACATTCCTAACATATGATAGGAAAAATAGCTAAGCGATTTTCAAAACTGCTGCGTATTTACGCATTATTGCGCGCTGTCTTTGGCTTCCGGGAAATTCACGGATAACTTATCTACTTGTTCTTGAATTTGTGCAATCCTTGGTTCAGCTTGGAATTTAAAGGTTTCTAAGTCTTTTTGAACAGCTTCTTGGAAAGCTGGAATAACAGTCTCTGCTGTTTTTTTAGTTTCGTATAATGAACGTTTAAAATTATATAAACTGTTATTTAATTCGTTGGTTAACATTGTTGCTTCTTCTAGTTCACTAATCAATTTTTCTCTTGTCTGATTTCCGCTACGTGGGGCAAATAACAGACCTGCGATCGTTCCAGTGGCTGCACCAAAAGCTATACCCTTTAAAAAGTTCTTAATCATGCTACTTCACCTGCTTTTTGATTTTTTCTTGAATCGCTTGCATTTCTTCTACAGTATAGGTATCTTGATTGTTGCCAAAGTGCATGGAAAAATCATCTTCTTTGCTGTAGCGTGGGATTAAATGAATATGGGAATGAAAGACACTTTGATAAGCAAGCTCTCGATTATTATTCACGATGTTCAATCCTTGGATTTCAGGATAAGCGTGCTCGATTGCCCGAGCAATCTTAGGAATCCGGGCAAACACGTCAGCTGCCAAAGACTCACTGTACTCAAAAATATCTGTGACATGCTCTTTTGGAACAATTAGCGTATGTCCTTTTGTTGCTTGTGAGATATCTAAAAAAGCATAAATCTTATCATCTTCATAGATTTTATAGCTGGGGATTTCCTGATTGATGATTTTACAAAAAATACAATTTTCCATAGAAAAAAACACCTTTCTTAAAAAGTATAAAGTTCGTTTATTAACTCAACTTTAACATAAGTTCAATGAATTGTACGAAAAAAATAATTTGTCAAAATTTTCTACATGGTATAATAAATACAGTATAACAACGGAGGAAAATATATGAGTTTAATTTTAGATCACGTAACAGGGGGATACGGTCATCTCCCTGTTTTAAAAGATATTAGTTTTACCGTGCAACCTGGAGAAATGGTTGGTTTGATTGGTTTGAACGGAGCGGGGAAGAGTACAACAATCAAACACATCATGGGTTTGCTCGATCCGATGAAAGGAAAAATTGAAATTAACCAACTTTCCTTAAAGAAAGATGTAGAAAACTATCGAAAACAAATCGGCTATATTCCAGAAACGCCGTCTCTTTATGAAGAATTGACATTGAAAGAACATATTGAAGTGACTGCGATGGCCTATAATATTCCAATGGATATTGCCATGAAGCGAGCAGAGAAGTTGTTACACACTTTTCGCTTAGAGAATCGCTTGGAGTGGTTTCCTGCTAATTTTTCAAAAGGTATGAAACAAAAAGTTATGATTTTATGTGCCTTTTTGATTGAGCCTTCTTTGTATATTATTGATGAACCATTTTTAGGTCTTGATCCGTTAGCGATTAATGCTTTGTTAGAATTAATGGTTTCGATGAAACAAGATGGATCAGGGATTTTGATGTCTACCCATATTTTAGCAACTGCTGAGAAATATTGTGACCGATTTATCGTTTTGCATAATGGAGAGATCCGAGCGGATGGCTCATTAGAAGAATTACAAGAAACCTTCCATTTACCAGGTTCTTCGCTAGATGACATCTATATAGCCCTAACAAAGGAGCAAAGCTATGAATGAATTTTTTCAAAAAAGATTGGCTAAGCATCATAAGAAAATGATGAAGTACTTACGTTATGTATTTAATGATCATTTTGTACTCGTCTGTCTTTTTTTGATTGGTGGACTGGGTCTTTATTATTCCAGTTGGTTAAAGACACTTCCTAGCACCTTTCATTTAGGTGGAATAATGATTACTCTTTTTTGGTTCGTTTGTCTGATGATGGGAAAAATTGCGACATTTGCAGAACCAGCAGATCTGGTTTTTCTTTTACCTAAAGAAAAAGAAATGCATGGCTATCTACAACAAGCATTTCGCTATTCATGTCTATTTCCTATGATTGGATTAGGCTTAGCAGGAGGATTTGCTATGCCATTGGTCGTCGTGACTACGCAACAGCCTTTTTCAATGTTCTTTATTTATTTAGGAATTTTATGGAGTTTGAAGTTCAGTCATTTGCAATTGAAGAGAGCAGGGTTTTTCAGGCTTGATCAGAAAGTGATGAACTTTTGGAAAAGTGCTTGGTGGGTCTCTACTCTAATTATTTTGCTCCTGACTTTTTATACAACGGTCTGGTTAGGTTTTCTTTTGGCTCTTATCCAAAGTGGACTATATTATTGGTTTTTATGGAAAAAACTGACGGCCCATTTAGATTGGGAAAAAATGATTCAATCAGAAAAGCAACGGTTACATCAGATCTATCAATTCATCAATTTATTTACAGATGTGCCAGAAATTACAGCTAAAGTAAAAAGAAGACGTTATTTAGATCCGGCATTGCATTGGATAAAAAATGAAACGAACAACACTTATCTATACCTTTATGCCAGAAGATTTGCGCGAGGTTCGGACTTTATCGGTTTATATATGCGATTAACAGTGATTGGCAGTATCATTATTGCCGGTATCAATGAGTTATATTTTACTTTGGCGCTTGGTTCTTTATTTCTTTACTTGATCGGGTTTCAATTGTTACCTCTATACAGCCAGTTTCGTTATATGATCTTGGTACAGTTATATCCGATTCCAGAAGAACAGAAAAAAGTAGGGATTCAGCGGTTACTTAGTTGGATATTGACGTTTGTTGCAGTACTTTTTGGTATTGTCGCAGCGATTGTGTTAAGTGGTACCGAAAGATGGCTCCCATTGCTTGTTTACTTACTCGTGGATGGACTGCTGATCAAGTGGTATGTTCCGAATCGTTTAAAGAAAATGGACTAAATAGTATATAGGTGGACAATCCTCGAAAAATTGGTGTTAGTTACTGATTTTAGAAGGGTGGTCCACTTATTGTTTGGGATTTTTGATAAAAGTTGGTTTTTTAAAGAGTAAATCAGTGAAAAAGAACGTATATGTGCTTGACGTACATGACGTGTGCGACTAGAATAATAGGTACTGCAAACATTTAGTAGAGGACGGGAGAATGCGCGATGGAGTTTCAGTTAGACCAAGAGTGGCGGTTACGCCCCATCAAAGGTGATACAGGAAAAACATACATAGGCATGCGTGATGAGGACAGGGTCTTTATCAAAAGAAACACAACGCCAATGCTCGCTGCATTATCCCGAGAAGGCATTACGCCTAAGTTAGTTTGGACAAAGCGGACAGGAAATGGAGACACACTAACTGCACAGGAATGGTTGGAAGGTCGCTTATTGACGCCTAATGAGATCGGACAAAGAAATGATGTGATCGATGTGTTGTATCATTTACATCATTCGGCTTCATTGAAAGCGATGCTTTCTCGCATTGGAGGTAGAGTGCTGACTCCTGAAAAAATGTTGCAACAATATGAACATGAGTTGCCGGAAATGCTAAAGAACAATCGTTTTTTACAGATGGTCTATCAATTTCTTTGTAAGCAGGTCCCTGCTATCGACAAAGAGAGTCTGGCAGTCGTGCATGGTGACGTGAATCATCGTAATTGGTTAGTCTGTAAAAATTATTTATATTTGGTCGATTGGGATTCAATCATGTTTGCAGATCCAGCTGTTGATCTTGCAACGATTTTAGGTAATTACGTTCCTTTATCTAGTTGGAATCAATGGTTGATCAGCTATGGCATACGTCCGACTGATGAAGTGTTAGAAAAGCTTCATTGGTATGCAGCGATGAATCTTCTGCAAGAAATCACGAGATATTGTAAGCGTGAAGATTATCGTCGGATGAATGAAGAAATTTTACAGTTGAAACGAATTTTTAGTGGTTAAAAAAGAGAAAGACATTTTTTAGAAAAGAGTAGGATGTAATAAAATAAATGGCAGGGTGGAACCAAACTCTCTGCTTTTTTTATGAAAAGAAAGGAAGAAAAACATGCGTGTTCGAAATCGACCAAATGCCGCAGAAATGTTGGCAGCCCATCCAGAAATCGTGATCAGTGAACCTTCAAAATGGCGAGGTCATTGGCAGGAGCTATTTGGCAATGATCATCCGATTCATATAGAAATTGGTATGGGAAAAGGCCAATTTATTACAGGAATGGCGAAAGCTCATCCAGAAATCAATTATATCGGGATTGAAATGCAAGTTAGCGTTGTTTCAATTGCTTTAGATAAGGTGTTAGCAGAACCCTTACCTAATTTACGATTGTTACATGTGGATGGGTCAGCTTTGACGGATTATTTTGCTGAAAGTGAGATTGATCAAATCTATTTGAATTTTTCTGATCCATGGCCTAAAAAAAAGCATGAAAAACGACGATTGACCTATCATACATTTTTAGCTGTGGATGAACAGATCTTACGACCAAATGGCGAGATCCATTTCAAAACAGACAATCAAGGATTGTTTGAATATTCTTTAGCTAGCTTTTCTCAATACGGTATGTGTTTGAAAAAAGTGTGGTTAGATTTACATCAAAGTGATTATGAAGGAAATATCATGACCGAATATGAGGAGAAATTTTCTTCTAAAGGTCAGCGAATCTATCGTGTCGAAGCACAATTCCCAGACAAAACAAAAAAATAATATAAAAAAGCGAATATACGAAAACTGAGGTTGGGACAGAAGGAATTGCTTCTGATTCCTGGGTTTATACGTACTTAGAGCGTGAAACAAGAGTAAATAACACTTTTGTTCCACGCTGTTTTTGTGATTTAAGTAAGTGCTAATTAAGAAGCCATATAGCGTCAGTAAAATGAAAAATAGAGGGAACTATTTTCTCAATTTCCTTCTTAAAACTCAGGTCAGAATTCTTCTCTTACAACCTCTGATAAACGGTGTTCGAGAAGCTACACTTTGGACATAAGTCAAAAAAATAAAAAATGTGAGGAACCATTTTCTATTTTTCCTCTTTATGCCTCAGTGTAGAACGCTTCTCTCACAACCTGGATACACGGTGTTCGAAAAGGTGACCATCGGCACTAAGCTAAAATCTCACAAAATATGA
>NZ_NGMO01000004.1:274825-279648 GCF_002140175.1 Candidatus Enterococcus wittei | reverse complement strand
CTTATTACTAGAATCATTTACTATATGCTTTTGAGAAATGAAGTCTATCACGAATAAGAACCACTGCTCTTTGAAATTTTTAGATTCTTAATTTTTATGGAGGAGGGTAGTTTTTTTTTGCTTTTTTTCTAGTTGTTTCGTACATAGGTGCGGTGAAGCTTTCGTATAAAATGATATTGCTGGAGAAAAATCTTGTTCTTAAATGAACAGAAATATCGTCTTTCTGTTCATTAATAAGAACCAACATCAAAAAGTATAAATCCATTTTTTGTGATTTCCGTTTTCTATCATATCATTCAATCTGTTGTTTTCTCTTTTATTAGAAACAAATCAGATATGGATCTAGCTTCGGACATTGTAATTCAAATACCGGAAGAGTAGAATAAAGTTATACAGATCAGGAAGGATGATTAGATGGAAGCTATTAAACCAGATATCACAAAAAAATTTGAAGAGCAATTTCAGGCGAATAAGAAACAACAAGCCTTACAAAAAGCCGTTGTAAAAAATGGCATCAATGCTTCAGCAGAAAACGTAGCGGCTCATGTAAAAAATACGCCAGTTTTTTCTATTGATTTGGCAACAGGTAAAGTATCAAATCAGAAACAGTCTGGACGCTGTTGGATGTTTGCTGCATTGAACACATTCCGACATAAATTATTGAATCAATTTCAGTTGAAAGAGTTTGAATTATCACAAAATTATACTTTTTTCTGGGATAAATACGAAAAAGCTAATTATTTTTATGAAAATATCATTACGACAGGGGAAGAAGCGTTAGATAGTCGTAAAGTAGCATTTTTGTTGGCCACACCTCAACAAGATGGGGGCCAGTGGGATATGATCGTCTCCTTGTTCCAAAAATACGGTGTTGTTCCTAAATCAGTAATGCCAGAGAGTGCAAATAGTTCCAATTCACGTGATTTGAATAACTATTTAAATAAACAATTACGTAAAGATGCAATTAAATTACGTCAGCTATTGGCAGAAGGTAAGACGACTGAAGAGATTCAAACAGAAAAAGAAAAGATGTTGGCAGGAATTTATCAATTCTTAGCGATTTCCTTGGGAACACCTCCAACTGAATTTGATTTTGAGTACCGCGATGAGAAGAAAAATTATCATATTGATCAAAAATTAACACCACAACAGTTTTATGATAAGTATATTGGTGTAAATTTGGATGATTATATCAGTATTATTAATGCACCGACAGCAGATAAACCATATGACCGTTCATATACAGTAGAAATGTTGGGTAATGTAGTGGGTGGCAAAGAAGTGAAATATTTGAACGTGGATATGCCAACATTGAAAAAATTGGCGATCGCACAATTAGAACAAGGTGAATCAGTTTGGTTTGGTTGTGATGTTGGTCAATCTTCTACAAGAGATAGTGGGATCATGGCTACAGATGTTTATGACATGGAAGGACTATTCGATATTGATTTTTCTATGACAAAAGCGCAACGTTTGGATTATGGTGAAAGCTTGATGACTCATGCAATGGTTTTAACTGGTGTGGATTTGATTGATGGAAAATCGACAAAATGGAAAGTTGAAAATAGCTGGGGAGAAAAAGTCGGAGATCAAGGTTTCTTTGTTATGAGTGATGAATGGATGGATGAATATACGTATCAAATCGTTGTAAGAAAAGACTTATTGACGGATGAACAATTAGCTGCTTTCAATGAAGAACCCGTTTTGCTTGCTCCTTGGGACCCAATGGGCGCTTTGGCGTGATTATTTCATATTGTTGTTTATTTACCTTGGTAACATCAAAGAATTAAAAAATAGAGAAGAGGTTTGGGGATGAACACCCAAATCTCTTTTTGGTATTAGAGAATGTCAAGATAGGTAGATCACCGTCTTTTAAGAGTAGCTGTGTTATAATTTTGACATATTGAGAGATAGAAAGTGTTAGTAATCAGGGAATTCAGCGGGTTTTAGATTTGCCAAAGGAGTTAGGGGGAAAAACAATGAATGTGCAAGTAGTATTAGAAGAACTTCGTTTGGATGGTAAAGTTATCCCAGTGACGGGAGGAGACGTGAATCAAAATTATCGAATCGAAGAGCATCAAAAATCTTATTTTTTAAAAGTCCATCCACATGTGTCAAAACATTTTTTTGAAGCAGAAGTTGATGGATTAAAAGAACTTGCACCATATGTTCGCGTACCGGAAACATATATGTTAGGCGAAATGGACGAAGGGGCTTATCTCTTAATGGAATGGATCGAACCAGGAGAAGGAGACCCCAAAGTATTTGCGGATGCATTGGCTAAAATCCATCATGCTACAGCACCTCAGTTTGGCTATCGAAAAAATAATTATCTTGGTAGTTTACCTCAGATAAACACCTTTGAAGAAAACTGGTGGACCTTTTTCTTTAAAAATCGTTTGGAAAGCCAAATTGATCTCGCACAAAAAAATAACCGTTGGAATAAGCGGCGCCAAGAGACCTATCTTAGGTTTAAAGAACAGGTTTTAGAACATATCGAGCAAGTGAAATTTGCACCTAGTCTCTTGCATGGGGACCTATGGAGTGGTAATGTGTTCTTTGACCGACAAGGTGTGCCTGTTTTCATTGATCCGGCAGTTTCCTATGGTCACCGAGAACAAGATATCGCAATGAGCCAATTATTTGGCGGATTTCGACCAGAATTTTTAGAAGCTTATCAAGAAATATGGCCTTTAGAAAATGATTGGGAAGCAAGATTACCAATCTATCAGCTATATTACTTATTAGCGCATTTAAATATGTTCGGCGAAAGTTATGGTACGCAAATTGACCGAATACTAGAGAACAGATAATTGGAGGTTTTTATTTGGCAAAAAAATATACAAAAAAACATGAAGTGTCTTATTATGAATGTGATGTCAATCAAACAATGACATTTCCTTCCATGTTAGGAGTGGTCATTAAGACATCTGAAGAACAAAGTGATGTATTGGGACGGGGGAGTGATTTTGTAAATAGTTTTGGTTTGACTTGGGTCATCACCAATTATTCTATGGAGATTGCTCGCTTACCACGAGTTGGCGAGCAGATTACTGTGACCACACAAGCAATGGAGTATAATAAATTCTTTTGTTATCGGAATTTCTGGATCCATGATGAAGAAGGACACGAGTTAGTGAAAATCGAATCTGTCTTTGTATTGATGGATTTTGTCAATCGAAAGATGAGTAGTGTGAATGAAGAAATTATTGCACCATTTGAAAGTAACAAAATTAAAAAAATCAAACGACAAGAAAAAATCGAAAAAATTGAATCAGGCTTGATGTTGCCTTATCGTGTGCGTTTTTACGATATCGATAGTAATCAACACGTGAATAATGCGATGTATTTCAATTGGATCATTGATGTTTTAGGTTATGACTTCTTAACTACCTATACACCTGAAAAAGTATTGATTCGGTTTGATAAAGAAGTAGAGTATGGGAATGAAATCGAAAGCCATTATGAACAAGTCACCCGAGATGAAGGTGTCTTAACAAGGCATGAAATCAAAATGCAAGGACAGTTATACTGCGAAGCAAATATTTCATGGAAAGTTAGTAAACAAGTAAAATAAACAATCCGAATGATGTGAAATCAATTTTCTAAAAATACCAAAATAGGTATAGAAACAGATTTCACATCATTCGGATCATTTTTATTGGGTCATAAATTGTCTCAGGGATTCTTCGGTTAAACCACCATTGAGTGCGATCAGTAATTTTAAGCGAGCTTTTTGGCTATTGATGCTATTACAGAAAATGATCCCCATCTCAGCGAGTTCTTTGCCGCCTCCTTCATAATCATAGACAGGCTCGGCAATGCCATTGAAACAACGAGAGACAAGAACTACTGGGATTTTTTGGACCAATAATTTTTTGAGTGCGGCTAAAGCTTGGGGAGGCAGGTTCCCAGCACCTAAAGCTTCGATGACTAAGCCGTCTACTTTTGTATGAGCAAGGGCTTCAAGAAGGTCACCTTGCATTCCGGCATAGGCTTTGGCGATAGGAATCGTTCCTTCAACGGAATCAATAGCTAGTCGTTGTGTTTCAAGTAATTCCTGCATAAACAAAATCCGATTTTTTGTGATCAAACCAATTGGTCCCAATGTAGGAGTACGGAAGGTGGCAACATTTGTAGTATGTGTTTTTGTGACATATTGAGCGGAATGGATTTCATCATTCATCACGACTAATACCCCTTTGCCAATGGCTTCTTGACAGCTTGCTACTCGAATAGCACTTTCAAAATTATACAGGCCATCACTTCCTAGTTCGTTACTAGAACGCATGGCACCTGTTAAGACAATTGGCAATTTATCGCCAATCGTTGAATCTAAAAAGAAAGCTGTCTCTTCTAGCGTATCTGTACCATGAGTGATGACAACACCGGCGATTCCAGAATGATAGGCTTCTATGATTCTTTTTTTTAATTGTAACATATGCTGTGGCATGATATGGGGAGATGGTAAGTTGAAGATGTCTTCAATCACTAGATCGACCTCTGCTGGAATCTTGATTTCTGCATCTAATAAAGGATTAGCAACATCTGGACTGATGCCTCCTGTTAAAGTGTTTTCTTTCATAGCGATAGTGCCGCCTGTGTGTAAAATAAGAATTTTTTTCATATTAAGACTTCCTTACAAATAATTTTGCATAGACTTTCTAGCTTATTGTATACTATATAAAAGAGTTTTGCTATGAGGGAGCTTAGTGGAATATTGAGACAATAAAAAACAAAGTCTTAAGGGGTGTGTGCATGATCAGGATCGGTTTAACTTCATTTAAAGAACATGAATATTTAACTGGAAAAAAGAATAATAC
>NZ_NGMO01000004.1:245639-274725 GCF_002140175.1 Candidatus Enterococcus wittei | reverse complement strand
ATTCCGGCATAGCTCAGTTGGTAGTAGCGCATGACTGTTAATCATGATGTCGTAGGTTCGAGTCCTACTGCCGGAGTACTTGAGACACAACTTATGGTTGTGTCTTTTTTTTATGACTATGACTTTACAGATCTTTATTCACAAAGCGTGTAAAACAAAAAACATGCGTTTCTACGCGTGGAGGTAATCAAAATAATTAGTTATAAGTAAGATGATAGCTTCAATTGTAATTTCCAAAGCAACGTGGATGTATGCAAGTCATCTGGTAGGGCATTTAGGAAAAAAAGAGATACAGGATAGATTGGTGCTGGTAGGTAGTCTAATATTGATGAGACGAGATAAATGCAATCAATAAGAATATACAAAAAAACAACGCATGCATGCGTTGTTTGCTAAAGCCACTTGACGGGCTTGAACCGTCGACCTCTTCCTTACCATGGAAGCGCTCTACCAACTGAGCTAAAGCGGCATTTTTATTAGTACATAGAGTAGGATAACTAAATTTCCAAACTTTGTCAATATTTTTTGATGAAAAAGAGTAGGAATTAATTGAAAAAATTCCTAATGAATAAGAGAAATAAAATAACTAAATTTTATAAATAATTTTTTAAAGAAATATAAAAAAAGTATTGCGTTATTTAGTGATAATTGTTATGATAATGATGTAATTGATTCCGGCATAGCTCAGTTGGTAGTAGCGCATGACTGTTAATCATGATGTCGTAGGTTCGAGTCCTACTGCCGGAGTATTTGAGACACAACTTATGGTTGTGTCTTTTTTTTGTATAGAGACAACTGATGGTCTTCTATATATTTTGGTTCTTTGTTAAACACACATGAATTCGCAAACTCATTCACCCTGAAGAATGAAAGGTAAGATTGTAGTACAATTATAGCTGTCTCTTATACACATCTAGATGTGTATAAGAGACGTCTTAAGGGGTGTGTGCATGATCAGGATCGGTTTAACTTCATTTAAAGAACATGAATATTTAACTGGAAAAAAGAATAATACTCTCTATGAATATGCTGGATTCTTACCCTTAGTTGAATTAGATACAGCTTATTATGGGATACCACGAAAATCTTCTGTAGAAAAGTGGATAAGTGAAGTGCCACCTTCTTTTCGCTTTGTGATTAAAGCTTATCAGGGGATAAGTGGACAGGGAGATTGGCATACCTATTATCAAACGGAGGAAGAAATGATTGCGCGTTTTCTAGAAGTAATGGCACCAATGAAAGCCTCTGGAAAATTATTTTGTTTTCTGGTACAATTTCCTTCTTCTTTCAAGTGTACAAAAGAAAATGTCCAATATTTACGTAAATTAAGAAGATGGTTTAGTGAATACCCAGTGGCGATTGAGCTAAGGGACTACTCATGGTATAGTGATCCTTTCTTAGAACGTACTCGTCTATTCATGACGAAAGCAGCATTTTCATTGGCTATTATCGATGAACCCCAATTATTGAATACCACGATTCCATTGGATCCGTATGTGACGAATCCAAATTTTACATTGTTTCGTTTTCATGGGAGAAATGAACAAGGATGGCAAGCCAACGATCAAGATTGGCGTAAAAAGCGTACCTTATATCGCTATTCTGACAAGGAGTTGTTGGAACTAGCCTCAGCGGTGAAAGAAGTTCAGCCACTAACTAAAGAAGTTGGGATTATTTTTAATAATAACTCTGGCGGAGATGCGGCTGAAAATGCATTAGCACTACAAAAACTATTAGGAATCGAGCCAGAAGCACTCAATCCTAAACAAATCGACTTATTTTAAAAGGTGATGAGACGGCATGATCAAGGCAATTTTTTTTGATATCGATGGCACACTAGTAAATGATCAATCCAAAGCGTTGGAATCAACAAAACAAGCAATCAATTATTTACGTAAAAATGGGATCTTATGCGGTGTCGCCACCGGCAGAAGCCCAGTAAGAATAAAAGAAATCATTGATGAACTAGACTTAGATATGTATGTTGTCTATAATGGACAATTGGTTTTGCACAAGGATAAAAGAATTGTGGATCAGCCTTTTGAACCAGAAGTATTGGCTAGAATCGTTCACTTTTCAGATGAAAATCATCGACAAATTATTTTCGGTGGTAGCGATCGTTTAGACGGATCGACCACTATGTTATTAGGGCAATCCATTTTTATCAAACGACTAGTTACGATCTTACCTAAAAAATTTCCAGTGCGTTTAATGAAAAAAATCTTGCAAACGTTTAGCCCACATCGTCAACGTAGACGATATGAAAACTTGGAGATTTTACAGGAACCTATTTATCAGTGTATCTTACTGAGTCAAGAATCGGAGCAGGAAAAATTGAACCGATTATTTCCTGATTGTACTTTCCAGCGTTCTAATCCTTATACAGTCGATATTATTCCAAAAGGTGGTTCAAAGCTATTAGGAATTCAGGCATTTGCTAAAGATGCAGGTATTGAGCTTTCTGAAATTATGGCTTTTGGTGATCATTACAATGATATCGAAATGTTGAAAGGTGTTGGAATAGGTGTGGCAATGGGCAATGCACAAGAGGAAGTCAAACGTATTGCTGATTTTGTCACTCAAACAAATGAAGAAAATGGTATCTATGAAGCATTGCACCACTATGGATTGGTTTATTAATCATACGAATGAAAGGACATAGCTAAAATGACAAAAGAAACACCTTACCAAATGGTTGAGCGATTCCATCAAGTTTTTAAATCAACAAGGATCCCAGAAAAACCCACTGCTTTTACGGATCAACATGCGATAAATCGAGCAGCATTTAAAATAGAAGAAATTGTGGAAATGGTTGCTGCTACAAGTGAAGGTGATCCAGATCAATTAAAACAATCAGTTCAGTATCTGCATCAAGCGTTGGACCAAGCGGAGAAAAAAATAGTAGGAAAAAAACAATATGGAAAAAATCCCTTGATTGAGCAAGTGGATGCTTTAACTGATCTGCTCTACTTTACATATGGCTCATTTTCTCTATTGGGGGTAGATCCTACATCAATTTTTGAAATCGTTCATCAAGCCAATATGGGGAAATTATTTCCAGATGGCCAGCCTCACTACGATGCTATCACCAAGAAGATATTAAAACCTGAAAATTGGCAGACGGACTATGCCCCTGAAGGAAAAATAGCGAAAGAAATCGATCGACAAACACAAGTTGCAAAGACAAGAAAAAAGTCTGTAAGTAAACAAAAATAAAAGAATGACTTTACAAGAAGTAGGGAATAATTGATTACACATAGCGGAAGGAAAAAACAAAAGATTTTTTTTGAAGGTAGTGTATGCCTGAAAAGAGTATGTTATAATATAAAATAGATGTCTTTTGCATGGAAGACGTGTTTATTAAATTTATGCGAATCAGGTATTCGTCTGAGTATAAAGTAGATGCATATTGAAAACGGAGGAACCTTAAATGGGAAATAATGTTATCATCGGGATCGTCATTGCAATCATTATAGTCGCCATTCTGGCCTTTTTGGTTAGTTACTTAATGAAGAAAAAAAACCAAGATCGATTGGACGTCTTAGAAAAACGCAAGGAAGAATTATTCGACTTGCCTGTGATTGAAGAAGTTGACGATGTCAAAAAAATGCATCTAGTGGGGCAAAGCCAAAATACCTTTCGTGAATGGAGTCAAAAATGGAATGATATTTCTACCTCTTCATTTGCTGAGTTAGAAAGTCAAATCTTTGAAGTCGAAAATCTCAATGAAAGTTTCAGATTCTTAAAAGGCAAAAAAGCAGTAGAAGAAGCAGAAGCAACAATGAAACAAATGGAAAAAGAAGTTGCTGAGATCCGCAAAGGCTTAAAAGAATTACGTGAGACAGAAGAACGTAATTCATTAGCTGTTCAACAAGCTTTAGATGTTTATGAAGAATTAAAAACAACCATCAAAGAGGAAGAACTTCAGTATGGTCCAGCGTTACCTGAGTTACAAAAACAGGTCAAGACAATCGAAAATGAATTTACAAAATTCGTTACCTTAAATACTTCGGGTGATCCTGTTGAAGCACGGGAAGTGTTAGACAAAGCTGAAAAACATACGTATGAAGTCGATACATTGATGAAAAAAATTCCTCCATTATTTGAAGATCTGAATACAACTTTCCCTGAGCAATTGGAAGAAATCCAAGAGACTTATGACCGGTTGATGGATGAAGAATATGTATTCCCAGAAGAAGACCTTGCTGGTGATATCGAGAAAGTCAACAGACGAATCGATGACTCATTAGCCAATCTTGAGAAAACTGAAGTGAAAACCGTGGAATTTGAGAATCGTGAAACGGCCAACCTGATCAACACATTGTATGATGTGTTAGAACGTGAAATGAGCGCACAAATGTATGTGACTTCTAATCAATCAACGATTGAACAATATATCAAACATGCTACAAAAAATAATCGTCAGTTATTGATCGAATTGGATCATACCGCTCAAAGTTACACGCTGAACCACAATGAAATTGGTCGAGTGAGAGGGTTCCAAACAGAAGTAGAGGAAATCGAACGTCAAAACGAACAAATCAAACCACAGTTACAACAACATGAGGTTCCTTATTCAGAAGTAAGAGCCTTCTACAAAAAAGTTTTCAAGATTCTGGAAGATATCGAAAATCAACAAGTTGAGATCAGTGACTCCTTACGTGAATTAAGAAAAGGTGAACAAGAAGCGCAAGAAAAAATCGATACCTTCGAATTTAAATTGCGTAGTTTAAAACGCTTTGTAGAAAAACAACGTTTACCAGGTTTGCCAAATGATTATCTAGAATTTTTCTTTGTTGCTACTGAACGGATCGAAGAACTAAGTACTGTGTTGAACAAAATCAGAGTCAACATGGAAGAAGTTGATCGCTTAGTTGCTTTATGCGAAGAGGATCTAGAATTATTAGATAAGAAGACCCACGATTTAGTAGATGCGGCTGCATTGACTGAACAAATGTTACAATATGCTAATCGATACCGTCATACGCATGAAGAAGTGAAAGAAGCAATTGAAAAGAGTTATTATTTATTCAATAAAGAATACCACTATCAAGAAGCGCTAGACGAAATTGGCACAACATTAGAACGGGTTGAACCAGGTGCATTTAAACGAATTGAAGATTTCTACTTCAATAATCCAGATTTAGTATAATCCTAAATAAGAGGCTGGGACAGAAGTGGTTGACTCCGAGAAATAAGAAGGAATTCAAGAAAATTGCTTTTCAAATTTTTGTGAATTCCAGCTTATTATCGAAGGAGTTGCTTCTGATTCCACCGTTTATACGTAATTAGAGCGTGAAACAAGAGTAAATCATACTTTTGTTCCACGCTTTTTTAGTGATAATCTGTACTGCTTTTGTGATGCTAATAGAAAACCAGAGCAACACTTGAAAGCAGGGGGGACAACCGTTATAATAGAAAAGAATTTCAAAAAAAGAGGGATTTCTTATGATTTATTTTGATAACAGTGCAACAACTCCAATCTTTCCGCAAAGTTTAGATGCTTATGTAAAAACAAGTCAGCGGATCATTGGCAATCCTTCAAGTTTACATGACTTAGGGAATCAAGCTAATCGTTTGTTGCAACAAGCAAGAAAACAAATTGCTGAATTGATTTCAGTAACTCCAGAAGAAATCTATTTTACTTCAGGCGGAACTGAAGGAGACAACTGGGTACTTAAAGGAACAATGGTTGAAAAACTTTCCTATGGCAAGCACATGATCATTTCAGGTGTTGAACATCCTGCAGTCAGTGAGACAGCGGAGCAATTAAAACAGTTAGGTGTAGACGTTAGTATTGCGCCTGTAGATCGTCGTGGCATTGTCAAAGTGGAGGAATTAAAGAAGTTAGTACGAAAAGATACAGTATTGATTTCTGTGATGGCAGTGAACAATGAAGTTGGTTCGATTCAGCCAATCAAAGAAATCAGTGAATTTCTAGAAACATATCCTAAAATCCATTTTCATGTGGATGCAGTCCAAGCAATTGGGAAAGTCCCTATTCCAGAGTGGTTGACGGAACGTGTTGATTTTGCCACATTTTCAGCACATAAGTTCCATGGACCTCGAGGAATCGGTTTTATTTACTGGAAAAAAGGCCGACGATTAGCTCCGTTATTAACAGGAGGAGGCCAAGAGAGAAACCAACGAAGTGGAACAGAAAATGTACCTGCAATCGTTGCGATGGCAAAAGCATTACGCTTAGCTTTAGATATAAAAGAGCAAAAACCTAATCATACTCAAATCCTTAAACAGGTATTGATTGAAGGGTTACGTACGTATCATAAAGTAACGATTTTTTCTGATGGAAAAGATTATGCACCACATATCTTGTGCTTCTCATTAAAGGGGATCCGAGGAGAAGTTTTAGTCCATGCATTGGAAGAAAAACAAATTTTTGTTTCAACCACTAGTGCATGTTCTTCCCGTAAGCATGTCTCAAGTAGCACGTTGTATGCGATGCAAGTACCTAATGAATTAGCCACTTCTGCAGTTCGTATAAGTTTAGATGAAAGCAATACGATGGCAGAAGTCGAACAATTCATGATCATATTTAAACAATTATATAAAAAGTTTGAAGTTATTAACTAAATTAAAGGAGTGTTCTTGTGAAATATAGTGAAATCATGGTTCGCTATGGTGAACTTTCCACAAAAGGAAAGAACCGTAAAAGTTTTATTATGCAGTTAGCACAAAACGTCAAGCAAGCGTTAAGTGATTTTCCTGAGATCAAAATCCATGCTGAGAGAGATCGGATGCATTTGCTTTTAAATGGAGTAGATGGACAGCTCGTCATTCCTAAATTAGCTAAAATTTTTGGGATTCAAAATTTTTCACCAAGTGTCCGAGTGGAAAAAGACGTTCAAGTGATCAAAGATGCTGTTCAAGAGATCATGAAAGAGATCTATACGGGCAAAGAAACATTCAAAATCATCGCAAAGCGTAGCGATCATACCTTCGAATTGAATAGCAATGAGCTGAATCAGGCATTAGGAAATGCTGTCATCGATATTTTTCCTGACATCCAAGCTCAGATGAAAAAACCAGATATTCCATTGCGTGTTGAAATTCGTCGCGATGGAACGTACTTATCATATGAAACGATCAAAGGAGCAGGTGGATTACCGGTAGGAACGAGTGGCAAAGGGATGTTGATGCTCTCTGGTGGGATTGATTCACCAGTTGCTGGCTATTTTGCCATGAAACGTGGAGTAGAGATCGAAGCGGTCCATTTTGCAAGCCCACCTTATACAAGTGAACAAGCGTTACAAAAAGCTAAAGATTTAACTGTTAAATTGACTCCATATGTTGGAAAGATCGACTTTATCGAAGTTCCGTTTACAGAGATCCAAGAAGAAATCAAGCGGACAGTTCCTCAAGGTTACTGGATGACGATTACTCGTCGAATGATGTTGCGTTTGACAGATGAGATCCGTAAGATCCGTCATGGATTGATCATTTTAAATGGTGAGTCGTTAGGACAAGTTGCTTCTCAAACTTTACAAAGCATGGTAGCAATCAATGAAGTAACCAATACACCAATCATCCGTCCGGTAGCTACTATGGATAAATTAGAAATCATCGAAGTGGCGGAAAAAATCGATACATTCGATTTATCGATCCAACCATTTGAAGACTGCTGTACGATTTTTGCACCTCCTCAACCAAAAACACGACCACAGTTAGAAAAAGTCCATCATTATGAGGAGCGTCTAGATATCGATGGGTTGATCGAACGCGCATTATCAGGACTTAAAATCGAAACGATCCGTCCAGAAACAACGATCCAACAATCAGAAGAATTTTCTGATTTACTGTAAAAGTCACTTTTAACTTCAACGAAATGTACTAGCCAGTGTAAAGCAGTTTTTTTGTTTTATACTGGTGTTTTTTTCTTCTAAAGAACTACTCTACAAGCTCTAAGAGTAAAGAATAGGATCGCTCTTGCTCTTTTCAGTTGATGAAAAGGAGTGAGCTATTTTTTCTATCTTATTACTTTGAACCAGATATAAAATTATACCTATTATTTTTTTCAGTGAGACTAAGGAAAAATATTTAAAATGGTGTATTTTCGAAATAAGTGACAAAAAATGAAAGATGGATTTGAGTAGAGAGATTTTTTATAGCTAATGCATTTATCGCTTGTCTCAAATACTGATCATATGTGCTGTAAATAACTGGTTGATCAAACGCACTGATTCAGTTTTAGTATCTTGCTATTGCGGTAGGGGATTATCCATGCTAAACTGAACATGTGAAAAAATTAACAAGGAGAACCGTTTATGCGAGAAAAATCAGAAACGTTGCCAACTGCGACAGCTAAAAGGCTGCCTTTATACTTGCGCTATCTAAAAATGCTCGATGATTCTGGAGTACAACGAATTAAATCGAATGAATTCGGTGAAATCACACAAGTGCCCTCTGCAACGATCCGAAGAGATTTTTCTCACTTAGGTGAATTAGGACGAAGTGGTTATGGTTATGATGTACCTTATTTGATTGATGTATTCAATCGTATCCTTAATACAGAGGAAGAAAAACGCATCGCCTTAGTAGGATATGGGAATTTAGGTAAAGCATTAAAAAATAATAATTTCAGAAGAAATGAAAATCTGAATATTGTTTGTGTCTTTGATAATGATCCTACTATAACTGGAAAAGAAATAGATGGCGTAATGATTTATCCCATGGAGAAATTTTCAGAAATAGTAAAACAAAAAGAAATCAAAGTAGCGATCTCTACGGTACCAAGTAAATATTCACAAGAAGCCATTGACGTCATAGTTGAGAGTGGTATCACCGCTATCTTAAATTTTGCACCAGATCGAGTAAATGTACCAGATAATGTCAATATTCAATATATTGATTTGACGACAGAATTACAAACATTGATTTATTTCGCTGACAAGTATTCCGATGTTTTTTCGTAAAAGGAGAACCTAGGCCAATGGATTCGTTTAGAGCTTTTATTGACTTTAAAATCTAACCATTGTAAAATGAGGCAAGATGCTGATCAAGAGGAGTAGCTAGCAAGAAGTTTTTAGAGAGAGAACGATTGGGTGAAACGTTCTTAATGGAAGCTAGTGAAGGTAGCTTGGGAATCTTTGTCTTGAAAATAGTAGAGACAAACGTGTAGTGACCGTTAACTCACTTCGAGAGGTAGCAAAAAAAGTTGTTACAAATTAGGTGGTACCGCGTAATTTATACGTCCTAAAATACGAAAGTATTTTAGGATTTTTTTATTTTAAAGGAGGAAATCAGTATGACGGAAGAAAAAAATCTATCTACGAAATATAATCCGCAGGAAGTCGAAGCTGGCCGCTATCAAAGCTGGTTAGATGAAGATTTGTTCAAGCCAAGTGGTGACAAGAAAGCGAAACCTTATTCAATCGTGATTCCACCACCAAATGTCACAGGAAAATTGCACTTAGGACATGCTTGGGATACAACTTTACAAGATATGCTGATTCGTCAAAAAAGAATGCAAGGCTATGATACGCTATGGTTGCCAGGAATGGATCATGCAGGTATTGCCACACAAGCAAAGGTTGAAGAAAAACTGCGTGAGCAAGGGATTTCCCGCTATGACTTAGGACGAGAAAAATTTATTGAGCAAGTATGGGATTGGAAAGAAGAATATGCAACACATATTCGTGAGCAATGGGCAAAAATGGGCTTATCTCTTGATTACAATCGGGAGCGTTTCACATTAGATGACGGTTTGTCAGAAGCAGTCAGAAAAGTATTCGTGACACTTTATGAAAAAGGATTGATCTATCGTGGTGAGTATATCATCAACTGGGATCCACAAGCTCGTACTGCTTTATCGGATATCGAAGTGATCCACAAAGATATCGAAGGGGCCTTTTATCATATGAGTTATGAGTTGGCTGATGGCTCAGGTGTAGTAGAGATTGCAACGACTCGACCTGAAACGATGCTGGGGGATACAGCAATTGCGGTCCATCCAAATGATGAAAGATATCAAGCATTGATCGGCAAAAAAGTGATTTTACCATTGGTTAATAAAGAAATTCCGATCGTAGCAGACGAATATGTCGATATGGAATTTGGAACTGGCGTAGTGAAAATCACACCAGCACATGATCCAAATGACTTCGAGGTAGGTAATCGTCATGATTTACCACGAGTGAATGTCATGAATGAAGACGGTACGATGAATGAACTAGCAGGTAAATATGAAGGAATGGATCGCTTTGAAGCACGTAAAGCAATTGTGGAAGATTTGAAAGAGATTGGTCGTCTCATCAAAATCGACACAATGGTCCATAGTGTAGGACATTCGGAACGTACTGGAGTTGTGGTAGAGCCTCGTTTATCGACACAATGGTTTGTCAAAATGGCACCATTGGCAGAAAAAGCGATGCAAAATCAAGAAACAGAAGATGCAGTAGCATTCTTCCCACCACGTTTTAACCAAACATTCCTACGTTGGATGGACAATGTACATGATTGGGTAATCTCTCGTCAACTTTGGTGGGGACATCAGATTCCTGCTTGGTACCATAAAGAAACCGGCGAAATGTATGTGGGCATGGAAGCACCAGCTGACAGTGAGAATTGGTACCAAGATCCAGATGTTTTAGATACATGGTTTAGTTCAGCCTTATGGCCATTTTCAACAATGGGTTGGCCAGATACAGAGAGTGAAGACTATCAACGTTACTTCCCAACTAGTACGTTGGTTACTGGCTATGATATCATCTTCTTCTGGGTAAGTCGGATGATTTTCCAAAGTTTGGAATTTACAGACCGTCGACCATTTGAAAATGTCTTGATCCACGGCTTGATCCGTGATGAACAAGGTAGAAAAATGAGTAAATCATTAGGTAATGGGATTGACCCAATGGAAGTGATCGAAAAATATGGAGCAGATGCATTGCGTTGGTTCTTATCTAACGGTTCAGCACCAGGTCAAGACGTTCGCTTCAGTTATGAAAAAATGGATGCAGCTTGGAATTTCATCAATAAAATTTGGAATGCCTCACGTTTTGTATTGATGAATATTGAAGACATGACGATCGATGATATTGATTTATCAGGTGAAAAAACAGTTGCTGATCGTTGGATTTTAACACGTTTAAATGAAACGATTGCTAAAGTAACAGATTTATTTGATCATTTTGAATTTGGTGAAGCGGGGCGTCAATTATACAATTTCATTTGGGATGATTTCTGTGACTGGTATATTGAAATGAGCAAGGAAACGCTGTATGGTGAGGACGAAACAGCTAAACAAACGAACCGTAGTATTCTCGTTCATACGTTAGATCAAATCTTACGCTTGTTACACCCAATCATGCCATTTGTAACTGAAGAAATCTGGCAACACCTGCCGCATAAAGGAACTTCACTAGTTGTTGCGGAATATCCAGTTATCCAACCTGAATATGATGATGAAACAGCATCAAAAGGAATGGAAGTCTTGAAAGAATTGATTCGTTCCGTGCGAAATATCCGTTCTGAAGTAAATACGCCATTGTCTAAACCAATTACTTTAATGATTAAAACGAATGATCCAAAAACCGATCAGTTTTTAGTTGAAAACACAAACTATATTGAGCGATTCTGTAACCCTGAAGAGTTGACGATTTCAAGCGAGATCACAGCGCCAGATCTAGCAATGTCTGCTGTTTTGACAGGAGCAGAAATTTTCTTGCCTTTGGCTGGTTTGATCAATATTGAAGAAGAAATTCAACGATTGGAAAAAGAATTAGTAAAATGGACAAGTGAAGTGAAACGTGTTCAAGGAAAATTAAGTAATGAACGCTTTGTTTCTAATGCACCTGACGATGTGGTAGAGGCAGAACGAGAAAAAGAAAAAGATTATTTAGAAAAACAAGCAGCTGTTCGTGAAAGAATTGAAAATTTAAAAACGATCAACTAAATAAAAGAAAAAGCATGTTGTCGTAAATGGCTATGATAAAAATTCTACTTGATGCATTAGGGTCTAATGATAGTCAATCTAGCGATAAAGGATTCATGGTCGAGGGGTGGACTGTATAGCTACTTTTCGAGAAATAAAAGTGGAGGATTCTGAAGATAGTTTTTCCTATTTTCAAGATTCTTCGCTTTTATTTTTTCTTCGTTTCGCTTTTTGTTATAATAAAAAAGAAATGGGGGAATAGCTGATGAAAATTGAAGAAGCGATTGACTGGATCCATAGCCGTCTGCCTTTTGGTTCACGCCCTGGATTGGATCGAGTTGAAGCTTTGTTAGAGATAGTAGGACATCCAGAAAAAAAGGTAAAAACGATCCACATTGCAGGAACGAATGGAAAAGGATCAACCGTTACTTATTTAAGATGTCTCTTAGAAGAAGCCGGTTTGACTGTAGGAACATTTACTTCCCCGTATATTGAATCATTTAATGAGCGAATCGCAATTAATGGACACAATATACCTGATGAAACACTTATACATTTAGTAGAAAAGTATCGTCCAATAGTGGCTCATATGGATCAATTTGAAGCAGTCGCAGGGATTACTGAGTTTGAAACCTTGACTGCTATGGCGTTTGATTATTTTTTAGAAGAAAAGGTGGATGTAGCTATTATTGAAGTAGGGTTAGGTGGTTTACTTGATTCTACCAATATAGCTGTACCAATACTGACAGGGATTACAACGATTGGCTATGATCATATGGAGATCTTAGGTGAAACGATCGAGGAGATCGCTGCGCAAAAAGCTGGGATCATTAAACAAGGTGTACCTCTAGTGACCGGTAATATTGATCCTAAGGCATTGACTGTCATTGAACACCAAACAAAGTTGAAAAACGCCTCTCATGAAGCATTTGGTAGGGACTATACAGTTAGCTACCAACATCAAGCAGAAGGGTGGGGAGAAGTTTTCTCATTTAGTAGTAAGCGGGGGAAAATAGCCAAAATAACCATCCCTCTTTTAGGACAACATCAAGTGGAAAATGCAGGTATGTCAATAGAGCTATATCAACTTTATTGTGAGTTGGAAAATCTTCCATTTAAAGAAAAGGATGTTATCCAAGGATTAAAAAAAGCACAATGGCCAGGCCGAATGGAACGGATTAGTAAAGAACCATTAGTCGTTTTAGATGGTGCTCACAATACCCATGCAATGAATCGCTTAGTTCAAAATTTAAAAAAAGAGTTCAAAGGATATCACATCAATGTTTTATTTTCATGTTTGCAAACTAAAGAAGTAAATAAAATGTTGGAACAATTAAAAGAAATACCCAATGCGGATATTTATGTCACAACGTTTGATTATCCAAAAGCGATTCAGTTAAGTGAAATGCAAGGAATGATGGATGACAAGCTTTCTATTGTTTCACTATGGCAGTTCGGTCTAGCTGAAATTTTAGAAAAAATGTCAGAAGAAGATGTTCTAGTTGTGACAGGATCGCTTTACTTTATTTCTGAAGTCCGTCAACTGCTAGTAGAATTAGGAGGGAAAGATGAATTATAGTGCAGTAATTTTCGATATGGACGGTTTATTGTTTGATACAGAAATCGTTTATTATGAGGCTTCACAAGCAATAGCGGATAAAATGGGAATTCCGTATGACAAAGAGCTATATTTGCGTTTCTTAGGTGTATCGGATGAAGAAGTCTGGGCTAATTATCATGAAATATATGCTGAATATGGTGAGGAAACTGTTCAAGCATTTATTGATGATTCTTATCAAGAAACCCTTAGACGTTTTGCATCTGGACAGGTCCAATTGAAACCAGGTGTGCATGAGTTATTAGCATTTCTAGAAGAAAAAAATGTTCCTAAAGTCGTGGCTTCAAGTAACAAACGTAAGATCATCGAATTGTTACTTGAAAAAAATAATTTGCTTCACCGCTTCGAAACAATTGTTTCAGCTGAAAATGTCGAAAGAGCAAAACCGGATCCTGAAATCTTTTTGCAAGCCCATAAGTACCTAGGTACGCCTAAAGAACAAACGTTGATTTTAGAAGATTCACAAAATGGCGTACTCGCAGCTTTTGCAGCAGAGATTCCTGTAGTCATGATTCCTGATTTATTGTCACCTTCTAAAGAGTTAGCTAAAAAAACGATTGGGGTTGTCTCTTCGTTACATGAAGTTCCCCCAATTTTTTGAACCGAATAGAAAAAAATGATCTCTTTTCTCGTATGTTATAGTGAGCCCACGAGAAAGGAGGTTTTTTTTATGGAGAAGAGTTTGATCCATGCCGTTCCGACTACTTCTTTACCAAGAGAGCGAATGGAGATCTATGGTGCAGCCGCCTTATCTGATCAAGAATTATTAGCGATCTTATTAAGAACAGGACAGCATCCTTATAATGTACTTGAAGTTGCAGGTATCTTACTAAAAGAATTTGGAGGACTAGCGCTTTTGAGGCAAGCCACATTAACAGAATTAGAAGCCATACGAGGGATTGGACGAGTGAAGGCTATTGAGATCAAAGCACTCATAGAGTTAGGTCACCGGATCCAAGCAGATCAGTTACGGACGACACCAACGATTCGTGCGAGCTATGAATTAGCACAAGAACTGATTTTAGAGTTAAAAGACCATAAGCAAGAACATCTGGTTTGTGTCTATCTCGATACGAAAAATCAAGTGTTGCTAAAAAAGACATTATTCATAGGGTCCTTGAATCAAACAGTGGCTCATCCCAGAGAAGTCTTTCATTATGCTGTTCGATATTCAGCTGCTCGGATCATACTTGCACATAACCATCCATCAGGGAATGTCATTCCTTCAAAGCAAGATTTACAGTTTACGAGACGAATCCAAGCATGTGGTGAGATGATGGGGATCGATGTGTTAGATCACCTGATTATCGGGCGTAAACAATACTTTAGTTTGCAAGAAGAAGGATTAATGGAGTTTGATTAGAGTCGAGTTCTTGCAAAAAAAATGAACCAAGTGTACAATTAAATTGTAATTTTGTTTGGGAATAGAAGTTGAAACATCTGTTGCACCTCTATCGTACACGAGCAATGTTACAATCAAATAAGTGCTTTGGCACGAGGAGGGTATTATTAATGGAAAACGGAACAGTTAAATGGTTCAACGCTGAAAAAGGATTTGGTTTTATCTCACGTGAAGACGGTAGTGACGTATTCGTGCATTTTTCAGCTATCCAAGGTGACGGATTCAAAACATTAGAAGAAGGTCAAGCAGTAACTTTTGACGTGGAAGATTCAGACCGCGGTCCACAAGCTACAAACGTAGAAAAAGCATAATCAATAGGATATGATACTGTTTTGACGCTTTACTTTATGAAGCGAATCAGTTTACGGAGGAGATGTGACAATATGTCCATCTTCGGGAACTAAGCCGAAGAAACTAAAAATAGCTTTGCCTATTTTCTAGTTTTTTCGGCTTAGTTTTTTATTTTAAAAAGTGAGATTAAAAAACTGAGAAAACGATAAAATGTCTATTTCTTAGTTTTTTAATCTCACTCTATTTAGGGTTAGAATGGATTTCCTATTGTTTTGAGTGTGTTTGCACTAAAAGTGACTTATCTCGATCATAAGATAAGTTTTCGTCATTTCATTTATACCAGTTCATACGAATCTTTTTTGAAAAAGGTGGGCAATGGCTTGCAAAAAAACATCAAAGTGAGTAGAAGCTACCCACTTTGATGTTTTAGATGATTCTAACAGACTCACAAAGAGCTATTTCAATTGGTTAAGTTTTATTCTTTATCTGGAGTCATAATCATTGGAATGATCATAGGATGTCTTTCTGTCCGATCAAATAAGAAAGGTTGAAGGGCACCGACCATAGCTTCTTTAAGTTTATGCTCTGAACAATCAGGCGCATTCAGTACTTCTCGTAAGGCATGGAAAAGAATACGTTGTGCTTCATTGATCATTTCGCCAGATTCACGCATATAAACGAAACCACGTGAGAGAATATCTGGACCAGCTAAAATTTCTTTTTTCTTGATATCCACAGTAGCAACTGCTAAAACAAGTCCTTCTTCTGAAAGTAAGTGGCGATCTCTTAAAACGACATTGCCGATATCACCGATACCACTACCGTCGATATAAACATCACCAGCTATAAATTTACCAGCTAAACGAGCAGAGTCATTGGTCAACGCTAAGACATCACCATTTTCCATGATAAAGCAGTTTTCCGGAGGAACTCCGGTATCTTGTGCTAAAGAAGCGTGGATCTTCAACATCCGAAACTCACCATGGACAGGAACAAAATATTTTGGTTTCATCAAACGAAGCATCAATTTTTGTTCTTCTTGGCCACCATGACCGGAAGTATGGATATTATTGATTTTACCATGGATCACATCAGCACCTGCTTCAGAAAGTAAATTGATCAGATGATTGACGCTAGTTGTATTTCCTGGGATCGGTGAACTAGAAAAGATAACTGTATCATCAGGTTGAATCTGGATCTGGCGATGTGTACCATTTGCGATCCGGCTTAAAGCTGCCATAGGCTCTCCTTGAGAACCTGTACATAAGATCATTGTTTCGTTCGCTGGTAAGCGATTGATTTCATGAGCATCAACGAAGGTGCCATCTGGAACTTTGATATAGCCAAGACGTTGCCCATTCACGATTGCATTTTCCATGCTTCGACCAAAGACAGCAATTTTTCTACCTGTAGCTACTGCTGCATCGGCAGCTTGTTGTAAACGAAAAATGTTTGAAGCAAAGCTAGCAAAAATGATTCTGCCTTCAATTTTTTCGAATATCTTTAAAATAGAGAGTCCGATGGTTTTTTCTGATTTAGTAAAAGTTGGTATCTCTGCATTGGTACTATCAGAAAGTAGGCAAAGAACACCTTCTTCACCAATACGTGCCATTTTGTGTAAGTTTGCTGGTTCGCCCACCGGCGTGAAATCAAATTTAAAGTCACCAGTGGCAACGATATTACCAGAAGGGGTCTTGACTACGACACCTAGTGCATCTGGAATACTGTGCGTTGTTCTGAAAAAGCTAACCGAAGTTTTTCTGAAACGGATGACCGTATCTTCATTGATTTCATTTAGTTGAGCTTCTCTCAGCAAGCCATGTTCATCTAATTTATTCGTGATCAACGCTAAAGCAAGAGGACCAGCATAGATCGGGATATTTGCTTGTTTCAACAAATAAGGAATCCCACCAATATGATCTTCATGACCATGGGTGATGACCAATGCTTTTACTTTGTGCAAGTTTTGTACGATATAGTTGTAGTCAGGAATCACGTAGTCAATTCCAAGAAGTTCATCTTCTGGAAACTTAATTCCAGCATCAATGATAATGATTTCATCTTGAAACTGTACCCCATACGTATTTTTCCCGATTTCCCCCAATCCACCAATTGCAAAGACACCTGTCTCATTATTTTTGATGGAAAGTTTCATCTTAAAACTCCACTAGCGTAAATGCTGCGTTTTCTTTTTCGTAGTCTAGATGGTTGCCTTCTAGAAGTTGTACGAATTCAATGTTGTATGGGGTATTTTCTTCTACGCGCTGACGTGCTTCCACTTCGCTGTTTGCTTCGATATATAGCGTTTTTGTTTCTTCGCGTTTAGGGTTGCGAATTTTTGATTCTTGATAATAAACTTTGTAGATCATTGTGTTTGTCTCCTTTATCTGCATCATGCAGTAATTTAGCGTAAATTAGTTTTTGGACATCACAAAACGAGGGGACTAGCCACCTGTTTTTTTTATGCTTTGAGAAAAATGTTTGATTTTACTCAAAGAGACAAGCCTAGTTTTTGCTTATCCGATGGGAATATTTTTTATACGGATCATCTATATGGATAGATACATAGTTAATTGCTATTTTAGCATAAGTTCTTGGATAAGTATAGAAAACGAGTATCGTAAAATAAAAAATTGTATGAGTGGATCGTTTCATGACTTTCAGCTACTTTTTGAATTAGAAGTGTTCTATTAAATAGATGAGTGTGCTATATTTCTATTAATGGGTAAAAAATTTAGGGACATTAAAAGGAGATGATTGAGTGAAATTAATGTGGCATTACACTATGCGTTATAAAAAGTACTTGGTACTTAATTTTATTTGTGTTTTCGGTTTTATCTTGATCGAATTAGGCTTACCAACTATTTTAGCGCGCATGATCGATGTCGGCATTCGTAATGACGATTTTGACTATGTAAAACAACAAGGGATCCTAATGATCGTGATCACGGTTATTGGAATCATTATGAATATATTATTAGGTTATTTTGGTTCACGGATCACAACGAATATTGTAGCTGATATTCGGGATGATCTTTTTAAAAAGATACAAACATATTCGCATCAAGAATATGAGACTTTAGGAGTCGCTTCGTTGATTACGCGAACGACGAATGATGCTTATCAAATCATGTTGTTTTTACAAAATATTTTAAGAATTGGTTTCATGACACCGATGATGTTCGTTGTAAGCTTATATATGGTTATGAGGACAAGTGTTTCATTGGGCTTTTATGTGATCGGAGCCTTGCCTTTCTTACTGATAGCGGTGTTAGCCATCGCTAAGTTTTCTGAACCGTTATCGAAAATCCAACAGAAAAATTTAGATCGAATCAATAGTATTTTACGTGAAAATTTATCCGGATTACGTGTGATTCGTGCGTTCGTAAATGAAAAATTTGAAGAAAAACGTTTTGAAAAAGTAAATGAAAATTACGCATCCAGCTCTAAGAGCCTCTTTCGCTTGATGGCAGTTGCTCAACCTGGGTTTTATTTCTTATTCAATATCGTGATGGTATTGATCATTTGGAGTGGGACATTACAAATTCAAGCAGGAACTTTGCAAGTCGGTAATCTGATTGCTTTTATTGAGTATATTTTCCATGCATTATTTTCATTCATGCTGTTTGCAAGTGTTTTTATGATGTATCCACGAGCAGCTGTATCTGCTGGACGTATCCAAGAAGCATTAGATGCATCCCCATCAATCGTTGAAGACCCAAATGGAGTAACAGAAACGAAGACAAAAGGTTATATCGAATTTAAAAATGTAACGTTTGCTTACCCTGGACACTCTCAAGAACCAGTGATCCGTAATGTCAGTTTTACTGCTTCACCTGGGGAGACTGTGGCATTTATCGGAAGTACAGGAAGTGGTAAATCAACATTAATCCAATTGATTCCACGTTTTTATGATGTCAGCGAGGGAGAAATCTTAATTGATGGTGTCGATGTACGTGATTATCGTTTGAGTAAATTAAGACAAAAAATTGGATTTATTCCTCAAAAAGCACTGTTGTTCACTGGAACGATCGCAGAAAATATGCGGTATGGGAAAGAAGATGCGACACAAGAAGAGATCGAACGGGCTGCAGAAATTGCCCAGGCCACAGATTTTATTTCAAAAAAACCAGATGGCTATGATGAGCTTCTTTCTGAAGGTGGTACGAATTTCTCTGGAGGACAAAAACAACGTTTAGCTATTGCGAGAGCGATCATCCGCCGTCCGGAGATTTATATCTTTGATGATAGCTTTTCTGCTTTGGATTATCAGACAGATGCAAAGCTTCGTGCAAGATTGAAAAAAGAAACCACTGAATCGACTGTGTTGATCGTTGCACAACGTGTGGGAACGATCATGCATGCTGATAAGATCATTGTTTTAAATGAAGGTGAAGTGGTGGGAATAGGAACCCATCGTGAATTATTAGAAAATTGTCCAATCTATTATGATATTGCTGCTTCACAATTATCGAAGGAGGAATTAGCATGAAAACAACGCTTGCTTCCTTTAAACGTTTAGCTCGTTATATTCGGCCTTATCGTTTGACCTTTATATTCGTATTATTATTTACAGTACTAACAGTGTTGTTCAATGCGGCACTTCCTTATGTAGTGGGGTTACCTACAACTGAAATCAGTAGAAACCTTGCGAATAATGAATCCATCAAATTCCCATATATCATCAATTGTTTGATTTGGATCACTGTGGTGGGAATTGGGTATTGTGTTTCTCAATTGCTTTCAGGTGTATTAATGACGAATGTCGTTCAAAGTTCGATGAAAGATTTGCGTCGTGACATCGAAGAAAAAATCAATCGTTTACCTGTTTCTTATTTTGATAAGAATCAACAAGGAAATATCTTATCTCGTGTCACGAATGACGTTGATGCAGTGAGTGGCGCATTACAACAAGCATTTATTGGAATCGTCAATGCCATTTTAGGAATCACTATGGCAGCAGCGATGATGTTTTATATCCAACCAATCATGGCATTGATTTCAATGATCATGATCCCTGCATCGATATGGATATCTAAACGTGTGATCAATGCTTCGCAAAAATATTTCCAAGAGATGCAAAATTCTCTTGGTGAACTAAACGGTTATGTGCAAGAAAACATGACAGGGTTTAGTGTATTAAAAGTATATGGTCGTGAAAAAGAGACGTTTGAGGGATTCCAAAAAGTCAATCATTCATTGAAATATTTTGGTTTTAGAGCGGCATTTATTTCTGGTTTGATGATGCCGTTAGTACAGTTGACTGCCTATGCTACTTATATTGGAATGGCGATATTAGGAAGTTTCTATGTAATCACTGGTGCCATCGTGGTTGGACAATTACAAGCTTTTATCCAATACATTTGGCAAATCAGCCAACCTATGGGAAATATCACTCAATTATCTTCGGTTTTACAAAGTGCTTCGGCAGCAACGAAACGGGTTTTTGAGATTTTAGATGAACCAGAAGAAAAAGAAAATAAAACAGATATCCCATTGCCAGAAGTATTCCATGGAAATGTTTCCTTTGAACATGTGGACTTTGCTTATGATCCGAAAAAACCATTGATCCAAGACTTGAATTTTGAGGTGAAGGCAGGGCAAATGGTAGCTGTTGTTGGACCAACTGGGGCAGGGAAAACAACGTTGATCAACTTATTGATGCGCTTTTACGACGTGACACATGGAGCCATCAAAATCGATGGAATCGATACAAAGGCGATGAGTCGTAGTGATGTTCGCTCCTTGTTCGGCATGGTACTACAGGATGCATGGCTTTATGAAGGAACGATTGCGGATAATATCCGTTTTGGGAAATTAGATGCAACCGACTATGAAGTCGTTGATGCAGCGAAAACAGCCAATGTTGATCACTTTATTCGCACGATGCCTGATGGTTATGAGATGAAAATCAACGCAGAAGGAGAGAATGTTTCTCTTGGTCAGAAACAATTACTGACAATTGCTCGGGCGGTTGTTTCAGATCCTAAGATTTTGATTCTTGATGAAGCAACGAGTTCGGTGGATACACGATTGGAAGCATTGATTCAAAAAGCAATGGATCGAGTGATGGAAGGACGCACAAGTTTTGTGATTGCCCATCGATTATCTACGATTCGTGAAGCGGACTTGATCTTAGTTATGGATCAAGGGCAAATCATTGAAAAAGGGACTCATGAAAGCCTACTAGCTAAAGGTGGCTTCTATGAAAAACTTTATAACAGCCAATTTGCTGAAGCGGCTGAGTAATCAAAGAACTTAAAAAATTGAAACAGCAATGTTTTAGCCTAAATAGTAAGACGGAGAATCAATAAATAGTTTTTACTATTGGTTCTCTGTCTTATTTCTTAAAACTAGTGAATCCTGTTTCTGTTTTTTTGATGAAAATAAGAGAGGGGAAGAGAAGCATATGACACAATTTGTTGCATCAAATGCCACAGTAGTTGGAGATGTCGATTTGGGAGAAAATGTGACAATCTGGTACCAAGCAGTAGTAAGAGGAGATAGTAATTCAATCCGAATCGGTTCAGGAACAAATATTCAAGATGGTACAATTATCCATGTCGACCATGATGCACCGGTAACGATTGGAAATGATGTGACAGTGGGTCATCAATGTATGATCCATGGATGTAGGATTGAAAAAGGTGCTTTGATTGGGATGGGTTCCACTATTCTAAATCATGCAGTGATTGGAGAAAACAGCTTGATTGGAGCCGGTTCATTAGTCACAGAAGGTAAAGTGATCCCACCGAATGTTTTAGCTTTTGGTCGACCAGCAAAAGTGATCCGCACGTTAACAAAAGAAGAGATTGAAAAAAATAAGCAAAATATTCTTCATTATATTGAAATCGGCGAAAAACATGCACAAGGTGTTTATAAAGAATGGCAAGCAGATAATTAACAATCACTCACCTGTTTCCTTAAGATTGGAGGAGTTATACTTTTTTGCTGCTGCATAAACAAAAAGAGGCTGGAACAGAAGTGGTTAACTCGAGAAATAAGCTGAAATCCACAAAAATTTGAAAAGCAATTTTCATGAAATTCAGCTTATTTTCGAAGAAGTTGCTTCTGATTCTGCCGTTTATACGTATTTAGAGCGTGAAACAAGAGTAAATCATACTTTTGCCCCACGCTCGACTAAGAGAAATAGTGGGTAAGATATTCCGTCGAATATCTTACCCACTAATCTTAGTATGTTTTTACTGGTTGTTAAAAATCAGCTAATGGAATACTGTTTATTTCGTTTTATAGATCGAAAACCATAGCTATTCCAGAGTCTTTTAGTTTAAAGATGAACTATTTTCCATAACTTCATCAATCAAACCATATGCTTTTGCTTGTTCAGCAGTCATATAGTTATCACGATCAGTATCTTTTTCGATTACTTCAAGTGGTTGACCAGTTCGTTCTGCTAAAATCTTATTCAAACGTTCGCGAGTTTGTAAGATATGACGAGCTGCAATTTCAATTTCTGTTGCTTGACCTTGTGCGCCACCTAGTGGTTGATGGATCATGATCTCTGCATTTGGTAATGCAAATCGTTTTCCTTTTGTACCAGCAGTTAATAAGAAGCTACCCATAGAAGCAGCCATTCCCATCACGATAGTTTGAACATCTGCTTTAACAAAGTTCATTGTGTCGTAAATGGCCATACCAGCAGTAACTGAGCCACCAGGAGAGTTGATATAAAGGTAGATATCTTTTTCTGAATCTTGTGCATCTAAAAATAATAGTTGCGCAATGATTGAATTTGCAAGATCATCTGTGACTTGTCCACTCAACATGATGATACGGTCTTTTAATAAACGTGAGTAAATATCATAGGCTCTTTCGCCACGTGAGGATTGTTCGATAACTGTAGGAATTAAATTCATAATAAGGTTCCTCCTTAATTTCTTTAGAAATAGTGTAACATAAAATGATTTCGAATATCTACCAAGTAGTATACATTTTTGGTCAATAAAGGTCAAATGAAAAAACTTTGATAGAGATAGTCGTATAATGTCCGTTTATGTTATGATAAAAAGGAAATCAAAGAGAAGGGGGAATCTTTTGTGATAGTGGGTATCGCAGGTTTCATCGGCGTATTAATCGGTGCAATTTTAGTTTATATTGGTATGGCGATGCAAATGCGCCATTTTGAGAATAAAGAGAAACGTAGACGTGAGTTAGAATTGAAAGTCAAAGAAATTGAAACACTGAATCAGTTGAATAAAAAAATCAATGAGATTTTGCAAAAACGTGCAAGTTTACTAGAGGAATATGTGAGCTTTGACGCTTTCGATGATTGTTACATCACGATTGATGATTTTGCTTATCTACAATCATTTTCCGCACAAAATAATTTTTATTTGCCAAATTATATCTTAGATGAATTATTTAAGAATATTGCTCATCGTAAAGTCATTCTTTCGCCAGATGAGACAATGAAAATTGGAGGGTACGCTTACAAAGGTGGGCGCGTGATCTTAGAGAATTTTACTGATAATTTGACAGAAATGATCAATGAAAAAAAAGCACAACTGAAAAATGTGACAAGACAACCCATAGGTTTTTTCTCAAAAGATGATGTTTGGAGCTAACATCTTGGTATTTAGATAAGTCATAAGAAAATGGATGTTATTGGCAATTATTTTGATCATTCGATCTATTAGAAAGAGCGTGGAATAAAAGGGTTATTTACTTTTATTCCACGCTCTAAATACGTATAAACAGCAAAAGCACAAGCAACTTCTTCGAAAATAAGCCGAAATTCAAAAAATTTGAAAAGCAATTTTCATGCATTTCTTCTTATTTTTCGGAGTTAGATACTTCTGTTCTAGCCTCTTATTGTTGTTGTGTTAAAATAAAGGTGATCGGAGTGAAGGATATGATACAAGTCTATGCACATCGAGGAAGTAGTGGGACGCATCCTGAAAATACCTTGCCTGCTTTTTCTGAAGCGGTACGTGTTGGTGCAGATGGAATCGAATTGGATGTCCATCTTAGTAAAGATGATCAACTGGTTGTTATGCATGATGAGAACGTGGATCGAACCACTAATGGTAAAGGATTGATTCGCGAAAAAACATTGACAGAACTTAAAAAATTAAATGCCGGTAGTTGGTTCAGCAAAGAATTTCCAGCGACAAAAGTTCCTACTTTAAAGGAAGTATTGGCGCTACTTCTGCAAAAAAACTATCGAGGAACGTTGATGATCGAAATCAAAACAGATAAGTATGAATATGAAGGGATCGAAGCGAAAGTTTCGGCTCTTATGACCCAAACAAACTGGCCATTTCAGCACGCTTATTGTAGTTTCAACCTTCATTCTTTAGAAAGATTATCCTTGATTGAGCCAGGAGCGCAACTTGATCTTTTGATGAGTACTTCTCAGGAAAAATTAGCAGCAGCAAAACAGCTTTCTTACATTGAAGGGATTCACCCAAAAGCCTCCTGGTTATTTGAACATATGGATGAATTAGCAATATTCCCTAAAAAAATCCGAACATGGACAGTCAATGAAAAAGTTGATCTGGAAACTAGTTTTAAACTACCAATTGATTCAATCATCACTGATTTTCCTGAAAGAGCACTGTATATAAAACAATTTACGAAAAAGTAGGAGGATTATGGAAAAAGTATTAGTCATAGTTGGCCCCACAGCTGTTGGTAAAACAGCTTTAAGTGTGGAATTAGCAAAAAAATTTAATGGTGAGATCATTAGCGGAGATTCCTTGCAGATCTACAAACATCTCGATATTGGAACAGCCAAAATCAAACCGACAGAAATGGCAGGTGTTCCGCATCATTTAATTGATGTAATCGAACCTGTTCAGAATTACTCAGTAGCAGATTTTCAAAAAACAGGACGTCAATTGATTACTGAAATCACTGCACGGGGACATTTGCCGATCGTAGTGGGGGGGACCGGTTTGTATATTCAGTCACTCTTGTACGACTATCAGTTAGGAGCAAAAGAAGAAGGAGCCTCGATCGTTCGTCAAAAATATGAACAGTTAGCTGAAGAAATTGATAGACAGGACCTTTGGAATTTGTTAAAGGAACGAGACCCTTTAGCTGCCGAAAAAATCCATTGGAACAATCAGCGAAAAGTGATCCGTGCCTTAGAAGTTTTAGAAGTTACAGGATATAGTATCTTAGCGCCAAAAGAAGAACCAACCTGTTTGTATGATTACTGTATGATCGGATTAGATACTAAGCGGGAATACTTGTATCAACGAATCAATCAACGAGTGGATCAGATGATTGACGAGGGACTGCTTGCAGAAGCTAGATTTGTTTATGATTTAGGAAAAGTTCAAGCAAGTCAAGGGATTGGCTATAAAGAATGCTTTCCATATTTTGAAGGAGAGCGTAGTCTTGAAGAAGTAACAGAAGATATCAAGTTACATTCTCGCCGATATGCAAAACGCCAATTGACTTGGTTTCGGAATCGCATGTCTGTAAACTGGTTTGATTTATTGACAGATGACACAACTATCAAAGAAATCGAACAAATGGTCAATGATTGGTTAAAAGAGGGGGAGCAAGAACATGAGTAAAGAAAAAGTCATCCTTGTTGGTGTAGAAACTGAACAGAATCAACAAAATTTTTTAGAATCAATGGATGAATTACGTCAATTGACGGATACAGCTCATGGAGAAGTTGTATATACGTTGACACAAAAGCGTCCCCAAGTCGATCGACAAACGATCATTGGAAAAGGCAAAGTGCAGGAATTGATCCAGTTTGCCGATGCGTATGAGGCGGAATTGATCATTTTCAATCACGAAATGACACCACGTCAAAGTCAATTGGTTACAGAAGCGGTTGGCTTACCAGTAATTGATCGCGTTCAATTGATCTTAGATATTTTTGCTATGCGAGCGCGTTCTAAAGAAGGAAAGTTACAAGTTGAGTTAGCTCAACTAGAATACCTTCTGCCACGATTGGTTGGTCAAGGGAAATCCTTGTCACGACTTGGTGGGGGGATTGGAACAAGAGGACCAGGGGAAACAAAATTAGAAACAGACCGTCGACACATTCGAAATAAAATTTTAGGTGTGAAAAGAGAGCTGAAAGCAGTAGAAGCACACCGCATGAGAAATAGACAAAAAAGACAATCTAGTGAAGTTTTTCAAATTGGCTTGATTGGCTATACGAATGCTGGAAAATCAACGATTCTTAATTTGTTGACTGAGGCTAAGACGTATTCAAAAGATCAATTATTTGCGACACTCGATCCATTAACTAAAAAATGGCAATTTGCCGAAGGATTTGAAATAACTGTTACAGATACTGTTGGTTTTATCCAAGATCTACCTACCCAGTTGATTGATGCCTTTCATTCAACCTTGGAAGAAAGTCAAGGAATGGATTTATTGTTGCATGTCGTAGATGCCAGTTCCTCTGATCGAATCTTGCAAGAACAAACAGTTTTACAATTAATGGATGAATTGGATATGAAAGAAATGCCTGTTTTAACAGTATATAATAAAGCGGATCAAATCGATGCTGAAACATTCACACCTACTTTATTTCCCAATGTACTGATTTCTGCACAAAGTGAGAATGGAAAAAAACGATTAGTAACAGCTATCAAACGTCAACTGATGGAGCTGCTTGTTCCTTATACACGACTTGTACCAAGCAATCGAGGTCAGGTGCTTAGTGAGTTGAGAAGACAGACGTTAGTATTAGAAGAAGACTTTATGGAAGATAGAAATAGCTACATGGTAAAAGGTTTTGCAAAGAAACAGTCAAAATGGCTAAAAAAAGATGATTTATTTTAGGTTATTTAAACGAATACAATAATTACTTGGTCAACTTTAAGTGAAGTTGATCAAGTTTTTTTATAAAAAAAACTAGCGTCCATGTAATAAAACCTGACATGGATGGTTGACAGCATTTTTTATGATTGGTATACTTTATTCAATTGATAAGACGAAAGGAGACGTCAGATGGGAGAAAAAGAATTACGCCGATCAATGTCCGTTTTCCCAATTGGTACAGTTATGAAGTTGACTGATTTGACTGCTAGACAGATCAGATATTATGAAGAACAAGACTTTGTACACCCAGAAAGAAGCGAAGGCAACCGACGTATGTATTCATTGAATGATATTGATATCTTATTGGAAATCAAAGATTATCTTTCTGATGGATTGAATATGGCGGGGATCAAACGAGTTTATGAGATGGCACAGGCGAAAAAGCAAGAAGAAAAAAATAAAAAACCGCTAACCGATCATGACGTTCGCCAAATTTTTCGTGATGAGATCTTAGCACAAGGCGGTTTGAATACAGGGAATTATCAGTCACAGGGATTGCAACAACGTCAATTCTTTGACTGAATAAACTAAATAAAAGGAAGAGGGATACCATGGTAAAGAAACAAATCACAGGCGAGGAAATTAAACGAATCATTGAAGATGAGAATGTACGGTTTTTACGATTGATGTTCACAGATATTCTAGGCACCATCAAAAATGTAGAAGTACCAGTTAGCCAAATCGACAAAGTACTCGACAATAAAATGATGTTTGACGGTTCTTCGATCGAAGGATTTGTCAGAATCGAAGAAAGTGATATGTATCTGTATCCCGATCTTTCAACCTGGATGATCTTCCCTTGGGAAAGTGATCACGGAAAAGTCGCACGATTGATTTGTGATATTTATAACCCAGACGGTACACCATTTGCTGGTGATCCTCGTGGTAATTTGAAACGTGCACTTAAAGATATGCGAGAACTTGGTTTCACCTCTTTCAACTTAGGTCCAGAACCAGAATTTTTCTTGTTCAAGTTAGATGAAGATGGCGGTATTACAACAAACTTGAACGATAAAGGTGGCTACTTTGATTTTGCACCAACTGATTTAGGAGAAAATTGCCGTCGTGATATTGTGTTGGAGTTAGAAAGCTTAGGTTTTGAAGTGGAAGCTTCTCACCATGAAGTAGCTCCGGGACAACATGAAATCGACTTTAAATATGCAGATGTAGTAGATGCCTGTGATAATATCCAAACATTTAAATTAGTTGTAAAAACCATTGCGCGTAAGCATGGGTTGCATGCGACTTTTATGCCAAAACCTCTATTTGGTATCAATGGTTCAGGAATGCATTGCAATATGTCACTATTTAATGGTGAAGGAAATGTCTTTTATGATAAAGAGGGCGACTTGGAACTTAGCCAAACCGCTTATCATTTCTTAGGGGGATTATTGAAACATGCTCGTGCTTATACAGCAGTCTGCAATCCAACAGTCAACTCATACAAACGTTTAGTGCCAGGCTATGAAGCACCAGTTTATGTAGCTTGGAGTGGACGCAACCGTTCGCCACTTGTGCGTGTCCCTGAATCACGTGGTTTATCCACCCGCTTAGAGTTGCGTTCAGTTGATCCATCAGCTAATCCATATTTGACCATGGCTGTACTATTACAAGCAGGATTAGATGGTATCCGTAATGAATTAACACCACCACCAGCAGTTGATCGCAATATCTACGTGATGAATGAAGAAGAACGAGAAGCTTCAAGTATCCAAGATCTTCCGTCCACTCTTCATAATGCAATCAAAGAATTGAGAAAAGACAAAGTGATGATCGATGCACTAGGTCAACATATCTTTGCCAATTTTGTCGAAGCCAAACGACTTGAATGGGCAGCCTTCAGACAAACAGTGTCCGAATGGGAAAGAGAACAATATTTGGAACTTTATTAAAAAAGGTTGTTCCACCAGCGTTTTGTCCGAGCAGTAAGGCAGGAAATCGTAAAATAGTTTTCCATATTTTGCGATTTCCTGCCTTAGTGATGAGGATCAGCTGGTGGAACACCGTCTATCTGGGCTGAAAAAGCTAAGGTTGGTAGAAGGTCTGAGAGTAGACAGAGGAATCGTAAAAT
>NZ_NGMO01000004.1:226543-245539 GCF_002140175.1 Candidatus Enterococcus wittei | reverse complement strand
GGTGGAACACCGTCTATCTGGGCTGAAAAAGCTAAGGTTGGTAGAAGGTCTGAGAGTAGACAGAGGAATCGTAAAATAGTTTTCCATATTTTGCGATTTCCTGTCTTAGTAATGAGGATCAGCAGGTGGAACACCGTGTGTAACAAGGGTGTTGGAACTTTTTGAATACTAAGAAAATAACGTATGATCTATTGAAGGAATATAAAAGTAATTAGGTTGTATTTAAAGAAATAAGTGGCAAGATCCCAATATAACTTTGTTTGTTTTTGGATCCTACCACTTATTTTTAAATAGTCTAATAGATTCGTGAAGACTAGCTTCTTTTGATTTTACAAAGGTGAAATGCACTTGAAACATCTTTATCTTCTTTATGTATGTAAGGAAGTAACCACTATCTTACTACATGGGTATGTTTTACGCGCCATTGTTCTAATTTGATACTCACCCAGAAACCATAGATCCCTAGTGTTATAACGGTTAATAGTAGCCATTTAAGCCAGTTACCGAATAATTGCATAGCTGTTCCATCGAAGTACAGTCTATGTCCGTTAATGACTGTGTGCTTAATTCGCCAGTTATACAATAAGCAGATTCCCCAAGGTGCACAAATACCTAATGTAAGAATTGTGATAAGTGTTGCTAAAATCGATGTCCCAATATACGTGACCAATCCACCATCAAAGTAAGATTCCCTCATATTTATTCCTCTTTTCAATAATTATTTTTTATGATTTTCCCTTTTTTTATGGTAACATACCTTAATTGAATTGCCTAAATTTACTTGATATTTCATGTAGCAGCTTTTTCTTGAGCGCAAAAGAGTGCTGGTTGCTAGTGATAGCTTGAAAAGATTAAATCTATTTGTTGTTATTTATTTGTGAACTTATTTAGTAATATAAAGAGAAATATCCGTTGATTCATGAGTAGTTTATGGCGAGGATTTCAGTACTTGACTTTCTTTTAGATTGCTTGTAATATACACCTTGGGCACCCTTTTAAAGGGTCAGAAGTTCACAGAAATTTCAGCTCCCTATTCTTAAAGAGAATAGGGAGCTTTATTTATTTTCTGAGACTTTTCCTGCAGATAATACAAGAAGGAGTTTTTGAATTTATGACAAAATACATTTTTGTGACAGGCGGCGTTGTTTCATCTATTGGTAAAGGAATTGTTGCAGCATCTTTAGGTCGTTTGTTAAAAAATCGTGGGTTGAAAGTAACCATCCAAAAATTTGATCCATACATCAACGTAGACCCAGGAACGATGAGTCCTTACCAACATGGGGAAGTCTTCGTAACTGATGATGGTGCTGAAACAGATTTGGACTTAGGCCATTATGAGCGTTTTATTGACATCAATTTGAACAAATACTCCAATGTTACGACAGGAAAAATTTATTCGGAAGTATTACGGAAAGAACGTAAAGGGGAGTATCTAGGAGCAACAGTCCAAGTGATTCCTCACATTACTAACGAAATCAAAGAAAAAATCATGCGTGCAGCAAAAATGACGGATTCTGATATCATTATTACAGAAGTTGGCGGAACAGTTGGTGATATTGAATCATTGCCTTTCTTAGAAGCACTACGTCAGATGAAAGCAGATGTTGGTTCAGATAATGTGATGTATATCCACACGACATTGATTCCTTATTTAAAAGCAGCAGGTGAGATGAAAACAAAACCGACACAACACAGTGTGAAAGAATTGAGAGGATTAGGGATCCAACCCAATATCTTAGTGGTTCGTACAGAACAGCCTGTTTCTCAAGATGTGAAAAATAAATTGGCGCAATTTTGTGATGTGGAACCTGAAGCAGTGATTGAATCACCAGATGTGGATACACTTTATTCCATTCCATTACTATTGCAAAAGCAAGGTATGGATCGAATCGTTTGTGAACATTTAAAACTATCAACACCAGAAGCAGATATGACAGAATGGAAAGAACTAGAAAATCGTGTGTTGAACTTAAAGAAAAAAGTTCGTATTGCTTTAGTTGGGAAATATGTGGAATTACCAGATGCTTATATTTCGGTTGTTGAAGCATTAAAACACTCAGGCTTTGCTTACGATGCAGAAATCGAACTTGATTGGATCAAAGCACATGAGCTAACACACGAAAATGTAGTTGAACGATTGCAAGATGCAGATGGTATTTTAGTTCCAGGTGGTTTTGGTGATCGAGGAGTGGAAGGGAAAATTGAAGCTATTCGATATGCTCGGGAAAATGATGTGCCATTTTTAGGGATTTGTCTAGGAATGCAAATGGCTTGTGTAGAGTTTGCTCGAAACGTCGTTGGTCTAGAAGATGCAGCTTCTGCTGAAACAATTCCAGAAACTACGAACAATATTATTGATTTGATGGCAGATCAAGAAAATATTGAAAATCTAGGTGGGACTTTGCGATTAGGCTTATATCCATGTAAGATCAAAAAAGGAACAACTACAGCAGATGCTTATGAAGGAGCAGAAGTCGTTCAAGAACGCCATCGTCATCGTTACGAATTCAATAACAAATACCGTCAATTATTTGAGCAACATGGTTTAGTCTTTTCTGGCGTTTCTCCAGATAATCGATTAGTTGAAATTGTGGAATTGACCGATAAAAAATTCTTTGTTGGTTGTCAATTCCACCCAGAGTTGATCTCACGTCCAAACCGTCCGCAAAAATTGATCAAAGCATTTGTCGGTAAAGCACTCACTGAACGTGAAACAAAGGAATAGTTAAAGTCTGAAATGACGGTGTCTTGTAGGGATTTATTCTTAGAATGAAATAATCCCAAAACATTTGTGATGTTATTAATTAAATTATTAATGAGATAATATTAACTTTTTAACCGATTCTTTTGTTAATTTGAATTTATTTTTTGAAACAAATACCTTGAAAATTTTCATTTTTATTGATTTTAGTAGAAAACTACTGAAATGTTTGGTAAAATAGGATCGTTGGTTAAGGATTGTCTTAACAAATTTAGTTTTACAAAATTTAGGAGGAATTTATTATGCCAGTAGTATCAGGAGCTGAATTTTTACAAGCTGCTCGTAAAGGCGGTTATGCTGTCGGCGGGTTCAACACAAACAACTTAGAATGGACACAAGCAATCCTAGAAGCAGCTGAAGCAAAACAAGCACCAGTACTTATCCAAACTTCAATGGGTGCAGCTAAATATATGGGTGGTTACAAAGTATGTAAAGACTTGATCACTGATTTAGTTGAAGCAATGAACATCACTGTTCCAGTGGCAATCCACTTAGACCATGGTGACTATGAAGCTGCTTTAGAATGTATCGAAGTTGGCTATACATCAGTTATGTTCGATGGTTCTCATTTACCATTCGAAGAAAACTTGAAATTAGCTAGAGATGTTGTTGAAAGAGCTCATGCTAAAGGAATCTCTGTTGAATGTGAAGTTGGTTCAATCGGCGGGGAAGAAGACGGAATCATCGGTAACGGTGAATTAGCTGACATCGAAGAATGTAAACAAATGGTTGCTACAGGTATTGACTACCTAGCTTGTGGAATTGGTAACATCCACGGCCAATACCCAGAAAACTGGGCTGGTTTAGCATTTGATCATTTGCAAGCAATTGCTGATGCTGTAGGTTCAGATGTGCCTTTAGTATTACATGGCGGATCAGGTATTCCTCAAGACCAAATCGAAAAAGCAATCTCAATGGGTATCTCAAAAGTAAATGTGAATACTGAATTCCAATTATCATTTGCAGCAGCTACTCGTGAGTACATTGAAGCTGGTAAAGACCGCGAAGGTAAAGGATTTGACCCTCGTAAATTATTAGCTCCAGGTAAAGCAGCAATCATCAAAGATGCTGAAGCTCATATTGACTGGTTCGGTTCTGCAAACAAAGCTTAATTTCTACTAGAAAATAAGCAGTAGCAGATGATGAGTGAAGAGAACAATCTTTCCATTTTGGATTGGTTGTTCTTTTTTTGCGCAAATAAAAGGAACGATACTCGTTTCTTCGTTTCATCTATGATAAAATACAGGCATATGTACTAAATTTGATGAGTAAACAAGGTGGGGAACAAATGAAAAAAATTGTAATCGAAGGAAATCGCCCATTGTCTGGAGAAGTAATGATCAGTGGCGCTAAAAATAGTGCAGTTGCTTTAATACCAGCCGCGATTTTAGCAGATTCTCCGGTTATCTTGGAAGGTGTACCTGACATTCAGGATGTTCATTCGTTAATCGAAATTCTAGAAATCATGGGCGCTAACGTCCGTTTCTCAAATAATGTATTGGAAATCGATCCTCGTGGTGTCGTTTCTGTACCTATGCCAAGTGGAAAGATTAATAGCTTGCGTGCGTCATACTATTTCATGGGTACTTTATTAGGAAAATTTGGGGAAGCAGTCGTAGGACTTCCTGGAGGATGCTACTTAGGACCACGTCCGATTGATCTGCATGTCAAAGGATTTGAAGCGCTAGGAGCAAAAGTAACTAACGAGCATGGTGCAATGTATCTGCGTACAGAAGATCAAACACTTCACGGTAACCGGGTCTTTATGGATGTTATTTCTGTTGGAGCAACGATCAATATTATGTTAGCTGCAGTTAAAGCAAAAGGGCAGACTGTGATCGAAAATGCCGCTCGTGAACCTGAGATTATCGATGTGGCTACTTTACTAAACAATATGGGAGCCAATATACGTGGTGCTGGAACAGATGTGATTCGAATCGAAGGAGTCGATCAATTGCATGGCTGCCGTCACTTTATGATCCCTGATCGTATCGAAGCTGGTACTTATTTAGCATTGGCAGCTGCTGCGGGAAATGGAGTGAAAGTAAAGAATGTTATCTATGAACACCTTGAAAGTTTTATTGCGAAACTTCAAGAAATCGGTGTGAATATGAAAATTAGTGAAGACGAGATTGAGGTCTATCCTTCAACGAATTTGAAAGCAGCTAATTTGATGACTTATCCTTATCCTGGATTTGCTACGGATCTGCAACAACCTTTAACTCCGCTTCTTTTGATGACTCAAGGGACAGCTGAGATCACTGATACCATTTATTCAAAACGAGTCAATCATGTACCCGAATTAGCACGGATGGGTGCAGATATTTCTGTTGAAGGAAATATGATCATTTTAAATGGTCCCAATAAACTCCATGGAGCTGAAGTCGTTGCCTCAGATCTTCGTGCAGGTGCTTGTTTAGTGATCGCTGGATTGATCGCAGAAGGGACAACAACGATTTACAATGTGGATTATATATTGCGTGGATATGATCATATTATCGAAAAATTAACAGCAATTGGCGCAAGAATTAAAATGGTGGAGGAAGTGGAAGCCGAATGAGTGACTATTTAACAATGGCTGAACTAGAAAATAAAACGTTAAAAGAAGTGTACAATTACGCGAAAGATTTTAAAATTCCTTATTATAGCAAAATGAATAAAAAGGAATTATCTTTAGCGGTCATTCGGGCACAAGCTGAAAAGCAAGGATTTTACTACATGGAGGGAATACTAGATATCGTAGGGCAAGATGGATATGGTTTCTTACGTCCAATCAACTATGGTCCAAGTGTGGAAGATATCTATATCTCTGCTTCCCAGATACGTCGCTTTAGCTTGAGAAATGGCGACAAGGTAGCTGGAAAAGCGAGACCTCCTAAAGAATCAGAACGTTATTATGGGTTAATGCATGTGGAAAGTGTGAACGGAAAAGACCCAGAAGAGGCCAAAGAGCGTCCTCACTTTCCTGCGCTCACTCCTCTTTACCCACAAAAGCAACTTCGCTTAGAAACAACCGCACAACGTTTATCTACGAGAATGATCGATATTTTTTCTCCTGTTGGTTTTGGTCAACGTGGTTTGATTGTTGCACCGCCAAAAGCGGGTAAGACATCTGTATTAAAAGAAATAGCGAATGGGATCACTGAAAATCATCCGGAAGTAGAATTGATCGTCTTATTGATTGATGAACGCCCTGAGGAAGTAACTGATCTTGAACGAAGTGTCAAAGGTGATGTTGTTTCCTCTACCTTTGATCTGCAACCACAAAACCATACAAGAGTTTCTGAATTAGTGTTGGAGCGTGCCATGCGTCTAGTGGAAGATAAACGAGATGTCGTGATCTTGATGGATAGTATTACTCGGTTAGCTCGAGCCTATAACTTAGTGGTACCGCCGAGTGGTCGTACCTTGAGTGGAGGGATCGATCCGGCTGCTCTATACAGACCCAAAAAATTCTTTGGTGCGGCTAGAAATATCGAAGAAGGCGGCAGCTTGACGATCTTAGCAACCGCTCTAGTAGATACGGGCAGTCGCATGGATGATGTGATCTATGAAGAGTTTAAAGGAACAGGGAACTTGGAATTGCAATTGTCACGTGAACTATCTGAACGTCGTATTTTCCCAGCGATCGATATTAAAAAATCTGGTACACGTAAAGAAGAACTATTAATGGACAACGAGCAGTTAGAAGAAATTTGGAAATTGCGTAAGGGCATGTTGGGGGATTCACTAGAATATACGGAACAATTGATTCGTTTCTTGAAAAAAACTAAAAATAACGAACAATTTTTTAAAGAATTTCAAGATGTCTCTTTTGGGAAAAAGAATCCTGTAAGAAATCTAAAAAGATAATTGCAACCTTGCACGAAACATGGTAAGATGTTACTGTTGTAAATCGACAAATCAACTCTGGTTCAGCAAATGAAGCAGGGCAAAGGAGCGAATATCATGAAAGAAAATATCCATCCAGATTACCATCCAGTAGTATTTTTGGATTCTACAACTGGTTTTAAATTCTTGTCAGGTTCAACAAAAACTTCACAAGAAACAGTTGAATGGGAAGACGGTAATACATACCCAGTCATCCGTGTCGAAGTAACTTCTGACTCACATCCATTCTATACTGGACGTCAAAAATTCACACAAGCAGACGGACGTGTGGACCGTTTCAACAAAAAATACGGTCTCAAAGACGAAAACGCTGCAGAATAATCAAAACATTGAGTATTCAATGGTTGGCAGACTACATGTTAAGTGTAGTCTGTTTTTTTGTCATTTTTATGGAGTGAAAATATAGAAAAGAAAATTTGGTGAATCAACTATAACTACTAATAAAAATAGTTGGGTTTGTACATATATATTACTGATTATTCTAAAGAGAAACAATTAGAGGCTGGGACATAAATGGTTAACTCCGAGAAAATAAGAAGGAATTCACAAAAATTGCTTTTCAAATTTTTGTGAATTTCGGTTTATTATCGAAGGTATTGCTTCTGATTCCGCCGTTTATACGTATTTAGAGCGTGAAACAAGAGTAAATAATACTTTTGTTTCACGCTCTAATTTTAAAATAAAAAGTTCTATAGTTGTAAGAAGTATGGTTAGATTGTCTCTGATTGGAAATTTGGTTCTGTTTCTTCAACTGTAAGTTTTTCTTTTTCTAACGCATATTCTTTAGCTAATTCATTTTTATCATAGATTTTGGCGAATGGATAGTACATCACGACTGATAAAACAATAAGGATCATATTTAAAACAGCAGCACGCCAGTCACCGCCTGTTGCAAGGTATGCCCCAATTGGCCCAGGTAATGTCCAAGGAGCAGTGATTGTGACTGCACTTACTAGACCGAGTTTTGTAGCAAACCATGCAATCGTTGCACAAACCATTGGTGTAAAGATAAAGGGAATGATCAATGTAGGATTCAATACGATAGGAACACCAAAGATAACTGGTTCATTAATATTAAAAATCGAAGGTGTAATGATTGCTTTTCCTAATTTAGAAGCATATTTTGATTTGGCTGTAAAGGCTAATAAGATAGCTAAACCAATCGTACAGCCCGAGCCACCAATCCAAACAAACCATTGATAGAAAGGTTCAGCAGCAATATTCGGTAATGCCTCACCTGCAGCTGCAGCAGTAGTATTGGATTCTAGAATCTGTAACCACAAAGGACGTGCTAATGAGCCGATGATGGAGACTCCGTGAATCCCGAATGACCAGAAGAAAGTAATCATAAAAATCAATAACAAGACACTTGGTAAAGTATCAGTGGCACTGATTAAAGGACTAACGATTTTCGATACTGCGGAGTGCCAGTCAAACCCAATGTAATAGCTGATGGAAGCCATGACTAAAATAACGATTAGAGTAGGAGTCAATGCTTCAAAGGAACGAGCAACAGCAGGTGGAACTTGTTCTGGCATTGTGATTTTAAATTTAGAGCGATCTGTAAAGCGATAGACTTCGACAGCGAAGATTGAAGTGATGATTCCCACGAACATCCCACCGCCTCCAAGATTGGCCATAGGCAGAACAAAGCCAGAAGTTCCTGCGGCCTCTGCAGCTTCAAGAGGAATATTGACAGGGATAAAAGTAAGTAAGAAAGCAATGGTAGCTAGTAATCCACCAGATACCACGTCTAATTTATAAGTCTTAGCTAGACTAGCACCAATACCAAAGGTCGCATACAAGGACATGATGTACATGGTCATACGATAAGGTAAGAGGATAGTTGCAGCATTTTCCGATAAGAACTGATAGATTCCCCAACTAGGTGGTAACGGTGGAAAAGCAATGATCAAGAAGAATGAGCCAACGATGATCAGTGGTAAAGTGGCGATGATTCCGTCTCGAATCGCTCGTAAATGGCGCTGATTAGCGATTTTTGCCATTGGACCAGCCAAATGACGTTCGATAAATTCAGTAAATTTTGTTAACATTGTGACACCCCTTGTTGTTGTTAGATTTTAAAAAATAATTCCTTTATAAAGCCAAAGATACGCAACGAACATGAGAATACCTAACGCAAGAAAAAAAGTAAGGATACATCCTTTGGTAAAGCCTTTGGTGCTAGAGATAAAATAGTGATTTCCGGTAATGACTGTAGCTAAACATAATGGCAAAAAGAAAAAGATACCGAGACGCACATCCCAATGTAACAAGTAGAAGCAATACGGAATGATGATCCCACCAATTAAGCAAGCAATAAGGACAAAAATAGATGTTTTAAAGCCAAAGGTAACCACAGGTGAAGTTTGTTTGTTGTCCATTGTTGTTCCTCCTTTCATTTTTAAACGCTTTCACAAAATAAGTATACCGTTGTGAAATTAAAAATCAATACTTTTGTAAATTTTAAGGAATTTTATTTCTAAAAAGTAGAGGGTTAACTGAATGAGAGCGTTCCGATGGTATTTGAACGAACAATTTTTGTAATGGCTGACATCAAAAAAACTAGATAAAGAAGTTGCGTGAACAACTTTCTTTACCTAGTCTTTTTATATAATAGAAGAAATATTTAGCTTAAAAGCTTCGGCCGCCACCGCCAAACGTGCCGCCGCCACTCGAATGGGTCGTGCTTCCACCACCGCCGCCGCTTCCTGGCGGTGGATTTCTCGGGATGCGTCGTGTCGTCACGAAAGAATTGGTAAGTCGATCCGTTCGATCAGTCAATTTAACTGAAGATTTTTCTCGGAATGGGTATTTATAGGTGCCGGATTTCAGTTGATAGCGAGAAACTGTTACCATATAGAAGGCAATACCTAAAATAGCTGCCAATACAAGTGCAATCACCATCTCGACGGGTGTAAGTATCTTGTATCGAGTGATTTTTCCAGTCTCTTCATCCACACGATAGTGACCGCCAGGAACGCCTTCATCTACGTAAGTAGAAGTTTTTGATAAATAAGCTTGTGCTGCTGCAAAGTAATTTGCATTGGTCATTTGATCATAGATATCATCTAATGTCGAATCGATCCTACTATCTGTCAGATAGTCGATCATATTCCCTGAAGTAGAGATATAGATTTCTCTTTGTCCCATGTCTAAAAGTAAAACAGAACCATTTTGGTCGTTCCCAATAGCATCTCTTAGGTAGTTATCTGCAAATTCTCTTGGCTCTTGGGAATTAGATGTAGTAGTTACGATAAACACTTGTCCTTTGATTTTCTCATTGATAGTCTGCGCTTGTTGATCCAGCGTTTGGATTTGGTCTGGTGTGAATAAACCAGCTTCATCGTTGACTGTTGGTGTCGCTGCTTGAACAGGAGATGACCAAAGAAAAGCAAAGAATAACAAAAAGATAAAATACATACTACGTTTTATCGTGATCATATCAAATATCCTCCAATCATAAAGAGGATTGCTAAGAGGGCAAATAGTCCAAAAGAAGTCAATGCCAGTTTTTTATGACTGATCGGCAATACCCCACTGACTTTCCCAGTTTGCCCATTCATAGCATAGTAATAGACTTTTTTATCGGAGTCATTACTGCGGTAAGTAACCAACCAGACAGGCAAAAGGACATATTCATTTTTTTCCTCAGTGATTGTTGCTGATGTTTGGACACCGGTCAAACTCGTATAGCCATTTGCTGTATCTCTTAATAGTTTTTCAGAATAATCGTTAAGTTCTTGGGCAACATCTGATTGAATCGCTTGATATTCAATATCCCGTTTTTCTGCCTGAAACCCAGCAAGATATTGGCTTTTAAATTCAATTGCCTTTGAGAGTGGGAAAGGCTGGACTGCTTCCACCATTTTTTGTTGGGTATTTTTAGACAAGGCGTTTTTTACTAATTCTTTAAAAGAAAGTTTGCCTTCTCGATGGATCGCATATTGCTTCGTTTCTGTATATTCGATGTCACCGACACGCCAGATTCTGATTACTGTCCCATTGGCTTGAAGTGAACCATCTATATTGGCATCGGTTGACCAGTAAGGAAAATAAACACCAGTCAATTTATCGATTTGGTCTTTATTGAAAAATGCTTTGGGAACAAACCATTTTTTCTTTGTCCATGCCAGAAATTGATTGATGGCTTCTTCTTTTTCAACGGCAAAAGGTAAGACTTTGTTTGGTAAAAAATCACCGCTCAAACGACCTGATAACACGACTGGATTATGACAGTAATAACAATAAGTTGCCGCAGTTGTTGCATCCGTTACGATCTCGGCACCACAGCTGGGACATAAGAACAAATCCATCGTTGTTTCTTGATCGACTGCTTGTGTTGATTCTTTTGATTCTTTCGTAAACCCGCCAGCGTCTTCAAGTGCTTGCCGTTCAGTTTCGTTCATTTGATCTAATTGTTCTTCTGCAGTAAAAGTAAAGTCATCTTTTGGAACAGTTTCTTCTTTCGTTTCATCCACATGACGGGCTGCTTTTTGTTCTTCTTCGTACTGACTGACTTCGGATTCTGTGTAGACATTTAGACAGTATTCGCAATGAAATTTTTGGTCTTTTGGATCAAATGTTAACGGCCCACCGCAATTGGGGCATTTATGTGTAAGGACATCCATTGATGCCACCCCTTTCTAAGACTTAATCAAGTGGGAGGCCTTTGAAAGGTTTTCCACAATTTGGACAAAATTTAGGAATTCCATTTGAAAGGTCTACGATTTCATTACATTCGCTACATTTCATTGCTAGTTTTGGTTGACTATCTGCTACAGGTTTTGCCGCACCGCAGTTTGAACAGAATTTGCCAGTATTTTCGGTTTTGCAGACAGGACAGGTCCAAGTATCACTGCTACCTTGAGCAGCTTGTTGGTTTTGTTTTTCTTTTTGCTGATTGATTTGTTCTTGATTATTCTGTGAGGCTTGTGAAAGGTAGGAACCATTCGCATTCATCCCCATGCCCATACCCATAAAACCAGTCATTGCGCCTGCATCATTTTTTCCAGCTGCTTCCATCCCACGAGCAATGGAACCTTGGACATACCCTTCGCGGACACTTGGATCACCTAGCATTGCGCCTTCATTGCGCATATTGATCAGTTTGACAGAATCATCTGTGTAAGAAATGCTGGCAACTGCGACGGAAACAATCTCCATGCCTCGTAGTTCACGCCAAGAATCATCTAAAGCAGAACCCATATATTTACTTAATTCTAAACTTTTTGAAGGCACATAAGAAATGCGTTGTCCATCAGCAGACATTTGGTTGATAGCTGATTGCAAAGCAGTCAGAAACTCAGCTAAGTATTGTTCATTGATATCTGAAATTTCCACTTGTGTTTTGTTTTTAGGAATCGCATTTGTATAAAATAAAATTGGATCCGTAATATGGATCGAGTAGGTGCCATGCGCACGCAGGAACAATTCAGCGTTATAAAAATTATCAAAATAATTCAATGGCGCACTCGTTCCAAACTTGATCCCTTTGATTTCTTGTAAATTGATATAGAAAACTTGTTGTTTTTGTGGTGTTACCCCACCAAATTTGAAACGATCGAAAGTTTCAGAAATTGCATCCTTCAAGGAACCATTGAACATTGAAGGAGCCGCATCGTTTTTGATGGTGTAGTAGCCTTCTTCTGCAGTGTAATCGATGATCTTTCCACCATCGACTAAAAGCATCATCATATTTGGATAGACATGTACCACTGTACCGTCTGTCAATACATCTTCTGTTCCTTTACGATTAGAGCCACGTTTATCATCTTTTCGTACTTTGACCCCTTTAGTCATGACCGTTGTATTACTCATATCATCAGGCTCAATGACCTCGATCCATTGATCCGCCAATCCGCCACCGATCATACTTGTTGCTGCTTTAATAAGACCCATAAAAACTTCCTCCCTTAATCAAGTATTTCTTTACTTGCGTAGCTGTTTTTATTATACCATAGGAGAATGAAAATGCTCTCAGTCGAAAGATGTATAAGGAGACTTTCCTACAAAAAAAGCAACAAAGGATAGTAGTTTTTTTTCAGTAAATCACGTATAATAAAAGATAGTGAATTTTTTCAATAGAAGGGGGATCCTTATGGCATATCAAGCACTTTATCGTGTCTGGCGTTCACAACGTTTTGAAGACATCGTTGGACAAAAAGCGGTGACACAGACTTTGAAAAATGCGATCGTTTCCCACAAAACCTCCCATGCTTATTTGTTTACTGGCCCAAGAGGAACAGGGAAAACAAGTGCGGCAAAAATTTTTGCCAAGGCGATCAATTGCCCAAACAGCAAAGATGGTGAACCTTGTAATCATTGTGAAATGTGCCAGTCGATTACTGCAGGCACACAAGAAGATGTGATAGAAATTGATGCAGCAAGCAATAACGGAGTAGAAGAGATCCGATTTATCAGAGATAGAGCGAACTACGCACCAACGAAAGCCGCTTATAAAATCTACATCATTGATGAAGTCCATATGCTTTCGACAGGAGCTTTCAATGCGTTGTTGAAGACATTAGAAGAACCTAAAGAAAGTGTTATTTTTATTTTAGCAACGACTGAGCCACATAAAATCCCTGCGACAATCATTTCTCGTACTCAACGTTTTGATTTCAAACGAATCAACGCAGCTGATATTACGGAACATCTTGAATTTATTTTAAATCAAACTCAGACACCTTACGAAGTTCCGGCGATCCAAGTCATTGCACGAGCTGCAGAAGGTGGGATGCGTGATGCGTTGAGTATTCTTGACCAAGCCATTTCATTTAGTAACGGTGAAATCACGCTTGATGATGCTATGCAAGTGACTGGTAGTTTAACGAATGAAATGATGGATGCCTACTTGGGGGCTTGTGTCAGAAAAGAGATACCTCAAGCACTGGAAGAATTGAATAAGATTTTAGCGGCTGGCAAAGAATCACGCCGTTTTTTAGAAGATCTTCTAGCTTATTGCCGTGATTTGCTGATGTATCAGCAAGCACCTAAATTGGTTGAAGAAACTTCGAGTATGAAGACGGAGGAATTTGTGACCCTTGCGAATGAAGTTTCCGCTGAGAAATTATTCCAAATGATCCAAGTGTTGAGTGATACGCAAAATGATGTCCGCTTCACCAATAGTGCAACGATTTATTTGGAAGTTGCCACGGTCAAATTGGCTCAATCTGCGAGTTCTCCAGCTATCCAAGCTGTGAACGAAACAGATTTACAACAAATCAGTCAACTACAAAAAGAATTGAAAGAACTAAAAAAAGAAATAGCAGAAATCAAAAATGGTACGGTAAAAGTGAACGGAAATCAGCCGACACCGACAACGCCGATACAGAAGAAACAACCAAGTACGTATCGTGTACCGACAGAACGTGTGTATAACGTATTAAATTCAGCGACCAGAAAACACCTGAACGAAGTCAAAGAAGTATGGGAAGATCTCTTGCTTAGTTTATCGGTTACTCAACGAGCGATGCTAAAAGCAAGTGAACCGGTAGCTGCCGGTCCTACAGGTTTAGTGATTGCTTTTGATTATGAAATCGTCTGTCAGCGTGCAGCTAACGATGAAGAACTTCAACTAGCAATCCATAATCAGATGAGTAGGATGATCAAAGACTATGCTCCCGAACCAGTCTATATTACCAGAGAAAGTTGGCCTGGATTGCGAAAAAGTTTCTTGATCCAAGTGAAAGATGGAGGAGCAGAAGAATCTTTTGCACCAGAAGATTCTGCGGATGAAATCGAATTGATCCCGGAAGAGCCACAAGAAGAAAATGTAGTGGCAAAAGCAGAAGAACTTTTTGGTGCAGCAGTCACTATCATGGATGATTAAACAATAAAAGGAGAACGATAACGATGATGCGCGGAATGGGAAATATGCAAGGTATGATGAAACAAGTACAAAAAATGCAAAAAGAAATGGCACAAGCACAAGAGCAACTCAATGAAACAGAATTTACAGGAAGCTCAACGAATGATTTAGTGAAGGTCGTATTTACGGGAAACCGTCGAATGAAAGATATTCAAATCAATGAACAAGTCATCGATCCAGAAGATACAGAAATGCTGCAAGATCTAGTAGTGATGGCGGTAAATGATGTATTAGAAAAAATCGATACAGAATCTGAAAAAACAATGGGAAAATATACTAAGGGTCTACCTTTCTAAATTTTCCTGAAGGGGAAATGAACATGCAATATCCAGAACCAATTGCAAAATTGATCGATAGTTATATGAGACTTCCAGGAATCGGTCAAAAGACAGCAACGAGATTAGCTTTTTATACTATCGATATGAAAGATGAAATCGTCAATGAATTTGCAAAATCGTTGTTAAGTGTCAAACGTGATTTGCATTTTTGTAGTATCTGCGGAAACATCACAGAAGAAGATCCTTGTGATATTTGTAAAGATCCTTCAAGAGATCGTGGGATCATTTTAGTAGTAGAGGAACCGAAAGATGTGATGGCTATGGAAAAAATGCGTGAATATCGCGGGTTGTACCATGTGCTACATGGTGTACTTTCCCCTATGGAAGGCACCGGTCCAGAAGATATCAACATCTCTTCTTTGTTGCAACGGTTGCATGATGACCAAGTACAAGAAGTGATCATTGCGACAAATGCAACGACTGAAGGTGAGGCTACTGCTATGTACCTTTCCAGACTGATAAAACCGGCAGGAATCAAAGTTACACGGTTGGCTCATGGTCTTTCCGTTGGCTCAGATATCGAATATGCGGACGAAGTTACCTTGTTAAAGGCAGTAGAAGGAAGACGTGAATTATAATTTGATGACCGAAGCGCTGTGAAAATAGCGGCTGGTTGATCATGACAGTTTTATTAACAAACTTTTTCAGCTACAATGAAGAAGCAGGATGAGAGATGGGGGAAAATTGTGAACGGACTATTTATTACGATTGAGGGGCCAGATGGTGCTGGGAAAACGAGTATCATCAAGGAACTGTTTCCTCTTTTGAAAAAAGTAGCAAAAACAGAAATCATTCAGACAAGAGAACCAGGAGGCATTCCAATTGCTGAAGCGATTCGTGCAATCATTCTTGATCCAAAAAATGATCGAATGGATGATCGGACAGAAAGTTTACTATATGCAGCAGCTAGGCGGCAACATTTGGTTGAAAAAGTTCTACCGGCACTAGCAAGTGGAAAAATCGTTTTATGTGATCGTTTTGTGGATAGCTCACTAGCTTATCAAGGAGCTGGCCGTAGGATTGGTATTGCTGAGATTGCTCGGTTGAATGAGTTTGCTACAGAAGGGACGACGCCTGATTTTACTCTTTATCTCGATGTGGACTCTGACACGGGGTTGCGCCGGATCGAGAACCATCGCCAAGATCAGATCGACCGACTAGACTCAGAAGGATTAGAATTCCATCAACGTGTCCGTCATGCTTATCTCAAATTGGCGGATAAGTATCCTGAACGTATTCATAAGATCGATGCAAGAAAGAGTTTCCAAGAAGTGTTAGAAATGAGTTATCAAGCCATTATTCAACAGTATCCACAATTTTTTGAAAGCCAGGAAGGTGACCGTAAATGAAAATCATTTTAGCTATTATTCAAGATAAAGATAGTAACCGTTTGTCCAATGAGTTAATTGATGCGAATATCCGTGCGACAAAATTATCTTCAACCGGTGGTTTTTTAAAGGCTGGTAACAGTACTTTTATCGTTGGGATCGAAGATGATCGTGTAGAAGAAGCATTAGAAGTGATTAAAAGAACGTGTGAATCAAGAAAACAATTTGTTTCAACACCAGTAACATTAGATATTTCAATGGACGGTGGGGTTCCTTACCCTGTAGAGGTCGAAGTAGGCGGAGCAACAGTGTTTGTCTTGCCAGTTGAAGGATTCCACCAATTTTAGGAGGAGCTATGGATCAAGAATTGACACTGGATCAAATGCAACCTCTCGTGTATCAACAACTTCAACGAAGTTTTGAGCATGAGCGACTCGCTCATGCTTATCTTTTTGAAGGCGAGAAAGGAACAGGGAAACACGAGATGGGGATTTGGTTGGCACAACATTTATTTTGTACACAGCTAAAAGATCATCAACCTTGTGGTATTTGCAACAATTGTCAAAGAATACAACATCAGGAACATCCCGATGTACTAGTAATCGAGCCAGAAGGCCAAACAATCAAGGTTGATCAAATCCGTCGTCTTCAAACTGAATTTAGTCGAAGTGGCTATGAGTCAAGAAAAAAAGTGTTCCTGATTCAAGAGGCGGAAAAAATGAATGCAAGTGCTGCAAATAGCTTATTGAAATTTTTAGAAGAGCCACCTAGTGACTTTTTAGCTATTTTAGAAACAGAAGCCATTGGTCGGATTTTACCTACGATTCAATCGCGATGTCAAACACTTCATTTTTCCGAATTATCTAAAAAAGCGTTGATCCATAAGTTACAAGAAAAGCAGATTTCTTCCGAAAAAGCGAATCTTTTGGCTTTCTTAACCAACAGTTTAGGAAAAGCAGTTGAAATCTCAGAAGATGAATGGTTTAATGAGGCTAAGGACTTGATTTATCAATGGTTTGTATACTTAGAAAATAAAGATACACAAGCATTTATCTATGTCCAAAAAAGATTGACGAAGGTCTTTAAAGAGAAAAAACAGCAGTTTACTGGGCTGTCAATCCTGTTATATTATTATCAAGAAGCACAAAAACAGGCGATAGCTTCTGGGGAGTATGGAAAAGTAAAACAGCTGAATCAAACGATAGAACGCATTTTATCGGCAGAACAAAAATTACAGAGCAATGTAAGCTTTCAAGCTGTTGCAGAGCAATTTGTTTTACAAACGGTTTTTTGATTTGTCAATTTATTTTTGTCGTAATCAAGGAGGATGCAAATGGTAGAAGTAGTAGGTGTCCGTTATAGAGATGCTGGTCATATCTATTATTTTACACCTGGGGATTCAGAGTATGGTTACAATGATAAAGTGTTAGTCGAGTCTCAGCAAACTTTACATATTGCAACTGTTGCTGTTCCTAAAAAAGAGTTTGATCTGGAAGATTTACCTGAAACCGTCAATCGAATTTTACACAAGGTAACTCCTGCTGAGCTTAAGATAAGTAAGAAAAATCAAGATGATGCTTTACGTGCATTTACGATTGCAAAAGAAAAAGTAAAAGCAAGACAATTAGAAATGAAAATTATTCGTGCGGCCTATACATTTGATCGAAGTAAACTAACCTTTAGTTTCACCGCAGATGGGCGCATTGATTTTAGAGAGTTAGTAAAAGATCTAGCCGCTGTTTTTCGCACGAGGATCGAACTCCAACAAATAGGAGTGCGGGACGAAGCGAAAATGATTGGAAGCATCGGGCCTTGCGGAAGACCATTGTGCTGTTCTTCTTTTCTAGGTGATTTTGTACCAGTATCGATCAAAATGGCAAAAGAACAAGGACTATCATTGAATCCTGCCAAAATATCAGGTCTGTGTGGTAGACTGATGTGCTGTCTGCAATATGAAAGTGAAGCATATGAAGAAGCCAAAAAAGAACTTCCTGATTTTGGAACAATGATTGAAACACCCGATGGTAAAGGGAAAGTTGTAGGGTTGAATCTGCTTAGTCGAATCGTAAGTGTTCGATTGAAAGGACTGGAAAATCCTGTGGAATATGAATGGGACGAATTGAAAAATGCCATCGAAGTAGGTGAAATGAATGGATAAGAGATCATTATATGACGGGTTGAACCAATTGGAGTCAGAACTACGAAATACATTGACCGAATTAGTCGAGATGAAACATGCGTTGCATGAAATCGTTGAAAAAAATACGACTTTAGAGATGGAGAATCAACGGTTACGGGAACATTTGAGAGAACTGAACCAAGTGGCACAAGAACCAGCTGGAGCGGCAAAACAAGAACTTTCAAAATCTCGCATGAATTTAGAAAAGATTTATGAAGAAGGATTTCATGTTTGTTATGATTTGTATGGTTCAAGACGTGAAAATGATGAACCTTGTGCGTTCTGTTTAGAAGTGATTTATCGAGAAAGCGGTCGCTGAAAAAAGTAGGTGAGTAGACTTTTTCTTTCAAATAAAAATGAACGAGAAGCAACGTATTCAAACTCAATAAAAAGCCGGAAACTCAGAGAATAGCTGTTCCTATTTTCGAGATTCTCCGGCTTATTTTTTGAAAGAATTATTTTTGATTTGTTGTCTTGTGATGATGAACAACTCCATCTTTTATAACCTAACATACGGTGTTCGAGAAGGTGATCTTCGGCCCTAAGTCACAATCGCAAAAAATATGAAAAGCTATTTTCTTCGATTGCTCCTTACTGCTCAGATCAGTACCCTTCTCTCACAACCT
>NZ_NGMO01000004.1:211181-226418 GCF_002140175.1 Candidatus Enterococcus wittei | reverse complement strand
CAATCGCAAAAAATATGAAAAGCTATTTTCTTCGATTGCTCCTTACTGCTCAGATCAGTACCCTTCTCTCACAACCTAATACACGGTGTTCGAGATGCTGCACTTTTGTCATAAGCCAAAAAAATAAAAAATGAGAAGAGCCATTTTCTATTTTTTTGGCTTATTACGTAGTGCAAAACGCATCTCTCACAACCTTTTTAAAGGAGAATTTTATGTATAATCAAAAAAGTTTTAAAGGGAATCATGTGTTTGGAACGCTTTATTTAGTTCCAACACCGATTGGTAATTTAGAGGATATGAGTGTTCGGGGTGTTCGAACTTTGCAAGAGGCGGATTGGATTGCAAGTGAAGATACGCGTAATACGCAAAAGTTACTGAATCATTTTGAGATCAATACGCCACAAAAGAGTTTACATGAACACAATTATAAAGAGCGTATTCCTCAATTGATCAATTGGTTGAAGGAAGGGGAAAACATTGCGCAAGTAAGTGATGCCGGGATGCCGTCAATTAGCGATCCGGGGCATGAACTTGTTTTAGCTTGTATTCACGAAGGGATCTCTGTAGTTTCATTACCTGGGCCAACTGCTGGGATGACTGCTTTGATTGCTTCAGGGCTTGCACCCCAGCCTTTTTTATTCTATGGTTTTTTACCTCGAAAGAAAAAAGAGCAACGAACCATTCTAGAAGGATTGGTTGATCAAAAAGCGACACTAATTTTTTATGAGTCTCCCTATAGAGTGAGTGCGACATTAAGTAACTTATTAGATGTGTTTGGAAATCGACAAGTGGTTTTATGTCGTGAGTTGACGAAGATCCACGAAGAGTACTTACGTGGAGATATTGAAGAGTTGCTGGATCATTTAGAAAAACAACCAATCAAAGGGGAGTGTTGTCTCTTAGTGGAAGGAAATACCACTACAGTCACTCCCACTATCAAGACAGAAGGTACATTAAAAGAGCAAGTAGAACATTTAATTGCTCTTGGGGAGAAGCCCAATGCAGCAATCAAAACCGTGGCTGTCAAAAATGGGATAAAAAAACAAGAAGTCTATCGCGAATTCCATGAATTGGGTGAATGAAAAATTGAAACAAGTAATCATGATTAAAGATTCAGTTTTTCGATAATAAGAAAACAATCTGAGGAATTTTCTCTCTTTGTCAAATAATGTTAGCCAGTTTTACTTGAAAAACGTGTGTTTCTAGTCACGGATAAACTAACTTTAGCAAAAAGATCCTTTTGAGATGCTGATAAGAGGTTATCACCCCTTATCTAATCGAAAGGATTTTTTTGTCTAAAGATGAAAGCATATAAAATGGATGGTAAGAATCCTATTTTAATTATGTACATACAATAATAAAGAAACGAACGATTGGATTTGGATCGTGTCGGTATCATTAGACAGTAAGTGAATCGAGCAATGAGCGGTGAAGGGCATAAAAAGTTTCTATTAAGAGTCAGTTAATGAGTGGGGATTTTTCTAAGGACTGATAAAAAGAGATGAATTTTATGAACAGATAGTTATTCTGGAAACAGTAAGTTTTGTTTTTGCCAAGCTTCATACTTCAACAATAAATACTCGATTACAAAGAAAAGGGTAGATGTCGATTCAAAGGGAGAAATGGCATTTTCTAAGGAAGGGATCTCTGAATTTAAGAAAAAAATCGTTTCGGTACATAGTCTTGTAACGGTCGAGTTTCTAAGTTTTGTAATACAGATAGTCTTGATATTACGCTGCTTGAGTTGTTTCGCTAACTTGACAACTGTAGTTGATTCTCCATTTAATGTGATCAGTAGTACCAGATCATCTGGCTCAATGATGCGATAGAATTGTTCAGTGATTGAAACTGCTCCAAGATCGTAGACAATGAGTCCGCTATGTAAAAATAACAGTTTCATATAGTTTGAGACAAGATTTTGGATATCACCTGAGCCGTAGATAAATATTCGTTTGGCATGAGCAATCATTTTACATAATTCAGTAAAATCTTTTTTCTTTAAATTTTCAATTGTTTGAATATGATTATCGAGTATTTCTCCTTCGATTTCAGAAAGGAAAGTATTTTCTTGGAAGATTTCATTCTTTAGATGATATTTGAATTCTGAAAATCCATCAAATCCGATTTTTTGGCAAAAACGCATGATCGTCGTCCGAGAAACGAGGCATTTTTTAGCCAAGTCATTGATTGACATAGTCAGACACTGTTTTTTATGACCTACGATATAGGACCAGATCAAAAAATCATTTTCAGTTAACCTTGACTGAAACATAGTGATACGGTCTTGTAACATAACATTCCTCCTTATTTTTCATTTCCAATATTTTGCTGTGACGATTCACATTTTATGTGAAAAAAACCTTTCATATGTGAGAAACTTTTTTCAAGAAGAAAAAGGTTTCATGTACCTATTTTAATTGTAAAATGAAAATCAGTAAAGCGCTTAACTAAAAAATGTGAAGGACGAAAAACTATGATGAAAAAAATCCAAAGGTTCGGTGGAGCGATGTTGGCACCGGTCATGCTATTTTCCTTTTTTGGTATTGTGATTGGATTTTCCTTGCTATTTTCGAATCAAACAATCATGGGGAATATTGCAGCACCAAATACACTCTGGTACAAAATTTGGAATGTAATCGCTGCGGGCGCTTGGACTCCATTCTTTCAGTTACCACTTTTATTCGTTGTTGGGTTGCCGATTAGTTTAGCAAAAAAATATGCAGCTAGAGCAAGCATGGAGGCATTAGTCATTTACATCACTTTTAATTATTTCATAAATGCAATCTTAACATTATGGCCAAATTCATTTGGTGTTGACCTCACGCAAGGAGCGATTGCTGGTTCTGGTTTAACGTCAATCGCTGGAATTATTACGCTAGATACTGGAATGATTGGCGCATTGTTGATTTCAGGAATCGTGGTGTATTTACATAATCGTTATTATGAAAAAGAACTGCCGGAGATGTTATCGATTTTTACCGGTTCGACTTTTGTCATCATGATTGCTTTTTTTACTATGCTTCCTCTATCAGTGATCATGTGTTTTGTTTGGCCAACGATTCAAGAAGGTATGAGAAGTATGCAAGGCTTTTTCATCGAATCAGGAAATTTTGGGGTCTTTATCTATCAGTTTTTACAAAAAATATTGATTCCCACTGGATTACACCACTTTGTTTACGCACCATTTGCTTATGACAGTGCAGTGGTTGAAAGAGGGATGGCGGCTTACTGGGCATCCCATATCAGTGATTTTCAAACAAGTGCACATTCATTAAAAGAACTTTACCCATTTGGGGGATTTTCTTTATCTGGTATGTCAAAAGTCTTTGGAACAGCTGGTTTAAGTTTAGCAATTATTCAATCTGCACGACCAGATAAAAAGAAGAAAGTGATTGCTTTGATTGCTCCTGCAGCATTGACTGCTATCTTAACAGGCATCACGGAACCTATTGAATTTACCTTCTTATTTGTGGCCCCTGCATTATGGTTGGTGCATGCTGTTTTAGATGCTTCAATTGCAGCTGTTTCCTATGCTTTTGGGGTAGTAGGAGATTTTGGCGGTGGAGTGATCAATTGGCTTGGATTAAATTGGTTGCCTCTATGGAAATTCCATGGTTCTACCTACATTACGCAAATCATTATTGGATTGATATTCACCTCTATTTGGTACTTTGTATTTACCTTTATGATCAAGAAATTTGATCTAAAAACCCCTGGTCGAGAAAGTGATCTTGAATTGATGAAATTGTATTCTAAAACAGATTATGAGAATAAAAAACAAAGTGTGAAAATGCCTAAACATGTCGGACAAGCACAAGCTTATATGGATCTAGTTGGAGGAAAAGATAATGTCATTGATGTAACCAATTGTGCTACTCGTTTGCGTTTGACAGTAAAAGATACGAGTAAAGTAGCTGATCACGCAGAATTTCAAGCTGCAGGTGCTTCTGGTCTTGTCAATACAGGCAATGGGGGTATCCAAATCATTGTTGGGCTGACTGTTCCTACAGTGAGAGAATCATTTGAAAAATTAATGAGAGAATAATAAATTTTTGAAGAATTACAGGGAGGAACAAGAAGATGAGTAAGAAAAAAAGTTCGATTTTGATTGCAGGTGGTGGTAGTACTTATACCCCTTCATTAGTGATGATGTTACTGGAAGGACAAGAGCGTTTTCCAGTTCGTAAAATCAAGTTTTATGATAATGATGAACAGCGGCAAGCGATTCTAGCAAAAGCTTGTGAGATCATCATTGCTGAACGTGCGCCAGAAGTTGAATTTGAATATTCAACGGATCCTGAAGTGGCTTTTACGGATGTTGATATTGTGATGGCACAACTTAGAGTTGGCAAATATGCTATGCGAGAGCAAGATGAAAAGATCCCCTTTAAGCATAATGTTGTTGGCCAAGAGACTTGTGGGCCTGGGGGATTAGCTTATGGCTTACGTTCGATTGGTCCTGTCTTAGAACTTATCGACTACATGGAAAAGTATTCACCAAATGCTTGGGTGCTTAACTATTCCAACCCAGCTGCAGTCGTTGCTGAGGCAACAAGAAGGTTTCGACCGAATTCTAAAATCATAAATATTTGTGATATGCCCGTTTGTTTAGAAGATATCATGGCTCGAGTGATTGGTTTGAAAAGCCGTAAAGATCTTGAAACTACCTATTTTGGCTTGAATCATTTTGGCTGGTGGACGAGTATCAAAGATCATAATGGAAATGACTTGATGCCTAAGATCAGTGCCCATGTTCAAAAATATGGATATACAGAACAAACGCAACAAGGACAACATAAGGAAAGCAGTTGGTTAGAAACAATGCTTTCTGCTAAAGAGTTGCACGAGATTGAGCCAGAGTATCTACCAAACACTTACTTGAAATATTATTTAATGGCTGATGAGACGGTTGAGCATGCGAATAAAGAGTATACTCGTGCCAATGAAATCATCGATGGACGTGAAAAGGATGTCTTTGATGAATGTCGCCGGATCGTAGCAAACCAAACAGCAGTGGACACGAATTTTGCTTCAAATGAGCATGCATCCTTTATTACGGATCTTGCTTGTGCATTGACCTTTAACACGAAAGAACGTATGATTCTAATCGTCAAAAATAATGGTGCGATTGCTAATTTTTCTCCAGATGCCATGGTAGAATTACCATGTTTGGTCGGAAAAGACGGATATGAAGTACTATCGATTGGAGAAATCCCTACATTCCAAAAAGGATTGATGGAACAACAGATTGCCTCTGAAAAGTTGGCAGTCGATGCGTGGGAGCAAGGCTCTTATCAGAAGCTATGGCAATCTTTTACTATGAATAAAACGATTTCTAGTGCCAAAGTGGCAAAAGAAATTCTTGATGAAATGATTGTGGTTAATCAACCATATTGGCCTACGCTTAAGTAAGGTAGTCATTCAAATGTGAAAGGGATCGAGGCTGTGACATAAGGAAAAAAACGACCACTTAGTTCGGATGTTCAGCTTATTGAAGGACTTATGTTACAGCTCCGTTCATTATTAGAAAAAATGAAAGTAAAATACAAATTTCAATTGATCTATTTTGTTCAATATGGGATCATGGCAATTTTAATGACGCAAATTTTGCCTTTTTTGACTGGACTTGGATATGATTCGATGGAAAGAGGGTGGTTTTTGGCTTCTTATAGTGTCACGACTATCGTCTTTCAAGTTGTGATTGGCTACTATTCTGATAAAAACAATCAGATAAAAAGAATCTCTATGATCATTTCGCTATTATTGGGAATCTTTTCGATTGTTTTTTATTGGTTAGGAAAAGAGCTATGGTTATTGCATCTAATGGTATTGGCGATTGCTGGGGGATTAGCTAATACCGCAGCGACAGTTCTTGATAATTGGGTTTTATTAGAAGCTTCAGCTGCTAAAAAACTCGCATATATCAAGGCCAGCGGTTCTTTGGGGTGGAGTATGATAAGTATTTGCATTCCGTATCTTATCATTAGAAATAACTATCAGTTTTTAGCATTGCCACTTATACTATTTCTAATAATCAATGTATATATGTCAAAAATGATATCGAGAGACCAACAGTTCCAATCAAAACCAGAGGAACGAAAAAGACAAAAAAACATAACGATAATGGATGTTTTTTCATTATATAAGAATCACCGTTTTTTATGTTACACGGGTCTTTTCTTTCTCTTATACTTAACTATTGTCGCCAACAATACAGTTATTATAGACAAATTACTTTCCATGGAAGGGGGCGCTGGATTGGTTGGTCTAAAATGGGCGATTCAGTCCCTTTGCGAAATACCAGCGTACATTTTGTTGAATCAGATGAGTATCAAATGGAAGAATGAGCCTTTGATTTTGGTCGCAGGTTTATTTTTAACGATACAATTTGCTGTATATTTCTTTGCGAGTACGCCTTTTGTCTTATTAGCTGCTAGTTTTTTACAGTTCTTCACTGTACCGACATTTACGATTGCCAGTCGAATGATGATTGGTGAAGTGACGCCACGTTCTATTTTTTCTTCGGGACAGCTGATATCTGTTAGTTTTTACATTGGAGTAGCCTCATTTGTCTCACCATTGATAGGAGGAATTTTATCGAAGCAGCTATCGCTAGATACAGCAATTATCTTTTTTGGATTGTTACCAATAGTAGCTTTTTTAGTGTTTCATCTATTTAGAAAAAGGTTAAATTGATTGAACATTGTATCACCAATTTTCGTCTCAAGTTACTATAAGTTTTAATCATATTGATCCATCAATAAATAGCTTGAAAGTTTTAACAAAATGAAGTCTTCAGGGCATTCTAAGTACTTTTATCATTTAGCGGAGAATATGTAAAATTTTAGTTGTGAAAGATTCAATGATCGTTCATCTTTCCACTCTCGGTCATGATTTTAGGTGAAGAGAAACTTGTTTTCAATTCTTTGCATAATGATCATATATACAAATGATGCATGTCCGAATAAATCACTGAAAAGATCTTATACTTGAAGGGGAACAAAAGTTCTTGTATAATGGAGCGGGGTGATTAGGATGGACTTGCAATTTCCTTTACATAATGATATTTCTAGAAAAATCATTCATATTGACATGGATGCTTTTTTCGCTTCTGTTGAAGAGCGAGATCATCCGGAATTACGAGGGAAACCATTAGTAATTGCTAGGCACCCCAGTGATACTGGCGGTCGCGGAGTGGTCACCACGGCGAACTATGAAGCTCGAAAGTATGGGATTCATTCTGCAATGAGTGCACAAAAAGCATATGAACTCTGCCCGCAAGCTGTTTTCAAGCCGGGTGATCATCAGAAATATAGTAAGATCTCAAAAGAAGTACGCGAGATCTTTTATCGCTATACTGATTTGGTCGAACCAGTCAGTATCGATGAAGCTTATTTAGATGTAACAGAAAATAAAATCAACTGCAAATCAGCAATCAAGATTGCTCGAATGATCCAGAGAGATATTTGGCAATCACTCCACTTAACTTGTTCAGCGGGTGTTAGTTACAATAAATTTTTAGCTAAACTTGCTTCAGATTTTCAAAAGCCTCGTGGAATGACTGTTGTGACACCCGAAGAGGCAGTCCTGTTTTTAAAAGCCCTACCCATTGAAAAATTTCATGGTGTAGGGAAAAAGACGGTCCCTAAAATGCATGAGTTAGGGATATTCACTGGAGCAGATCTATATGATTGTACAGAAATGATGTTGATCCAACATTTTGGGAAGATGGGTTATTCCCTTTATAGAAAAGTCCGTGGAATCCATGATTCTCCGGTGAATGTAACGAGAGAACGAAAGTCCGTTGGAAAAGAACATACGTATGGCCAGCCGTTACAAACCGAAGAAGCTGTATTGGGGCAATTGAGACAGTTAGCGGAGAAAGTCGAGGGATCTTTGAGCCGTGTCCAAAAACATGGAAAGACAGTGGTTTTGAAAGTCCGTTATACAGACTATACGACTGTTACGAAACGTGTGACATTACCAGAATATATTTCTAAAAAAGAAGCATTGTTTTATCAGGCTAGCTTGATTTGGGAAGATATTTTGGGAGTAGAAAAGGGGATCCGCTTATTAGGGATCACCGTGACGAATCTAGATCCAATGACCTATGAGAATATCGTATTACCTCTATGGGAGACAAATCAATCCGATTGATGTACATGAGATCAATAAAAAAGAGCGGATGAACATAGATGTTCACCTGCTATTTTTATTTAAAATTATATAAGTGTTTGTTTTTTGATTTGCTCATAAGTCTGAGTCGCATCAGTACATTTATCCCAAATAACGACTTTCTTTTCTGTCAAAGATTTTTGGACGTCAATGATCCGCTGATTACTACTACCGCGAAACTGCAACTTGAAATCACATTTTGCCCATTCGAAACGCCCGTCTACAAGAATATCGATTTTAGAAAGCAGTTCAAGTTTATCCTCAGAATCCTTTAGTAATTCATCAAAAGTATAACCTGTCCATGACCAGATATCTTTACTTTGATCAAATTCTTCTCGAATTCGATTGACGATTTTTAGACAAACATTCGTATTCAAAAACGGTTCACCGCCTAATAATGTCAGTCCTTGAACATAGTCATGTTGCAGATCTTTCATGATCTGTTCTTCAAGCTCAGCGGTAAATGGTTTACCGTAACGGAAGCTTTGTGCTGCTTTATTGAAGCAACCTTCGCAGGCAAACAAGCAGCCACTGACATACAAACTATTTCGTACACCTTCACCATCCACAAAATTAAAGGGCTTGTAATCAGCAATGTAATCATGACTGTAATCTTGCGCCAGCCATTCTTTTGGTTTTGGGTTTCGCATAAAAAAACTTCTTTCATTAAGATTATATAAGAAAATATCAAGCAAGTGTATGATAGCTGTTGTTCTAATTTAATTTAGTCAATAGTCAAAAACGGAGTTACACCATTTTATATCAAAGAACTTTAACAGGAGACTTTCAGCACTAAGGTAAAACCGTAAAATAGGAAGAGCTATTTCCCAAAGTTCAGTTTTAATACTCGGAGCTAAACGTCTTTTTCATAACCTTTGATAAACGGTGTTCAAAAGCCAGCTCTTTCGGTATTAAGCTGAAACTTGAAAAAATATGAGGAGCTATTTTCCCAAGTTTCGTCTTAATACTCGGAGCTAAACGTCTTTTTCACAACCTTGATAAACGGTGTTCGAGAAGCTGCACTTTGGTCATAAGTCAAAAAAATAAAAAATGTGAAGAACCATTTTCAATTTTTCATCCTTATGCCTCAGTACACCCCGCTTCTTTCACAACCTTGATAAACGGTGTTCAAAAGCCAGCTCTTTCGGTATTAAGCCGAAACTTGAAAAAATATGAGGAGCTATTTTCCCAAGTTCCGTCTTACTACTCGGAGCTAAACGACTTTTTCACAACCTTACTTCATATGTTTGACTCTTGAAGAGATTTCTTTGTGTCTGCCATGGACCATTGGTCGTGCTTGGGGATTTCCTAAGTAGCCGCAGGTACGTTTGACGACATCGCATGATTTTGGATCGTGGTTTCCACATTCTGGACATTCGAAACCACGTTCTGTTGGCTTGAAATCTCCTTCAAAGCCACATTGGTAACAATGGTCAATTGGCGTATTTGTTCCTAGGTAACCAACTTTATTGTAAGCAAAATCCCAAACAGCTTCTAATGCTTTTGGATTTTGTTGTAAGACTGGATACTCGCAGTAATGAATGAATCCTCCTGAGCAGTATTGTGGGTAATCTTTCTCAAACTCAAGTTTTTCAAATGGTGTTGGATTTTTACGTACATCATAATGGAAACTGTTCGTGTAGTATTCTTTGTCTGTGATGTTTTCTACTCGACCAAATTTTTCAGTGTCTAAACGGCAAAAACGGTCAGTTAGACTTTCACTTGGCGTAGAATAGACGCTGAAATGATACCCGTATTCATTTCCCCAATCATCAGCGTGGGCTTTTAATTCTTTGACGATATCTAGAGTAAAGGCTTTTGCTTCAGGATTGTTTTCCCATTCGCCGCCAAAAAATGAAGAGGCGACTTCATACAAACCGATATAGCCAAGTGACACCGTGGCACGACGGTTTTTGAATAACTCATCCACAGCATCTGTTCGTGACAAGCGTTTGCCAAAAGCGCCATACATATATAGAATAGGGGCGTTTGCAGGGATTGCTTCTTTACAGCGTTCAACTCGATAAACTAAGGCGTCTTTCATGATTGCTAAACGATCAGAAAGGATTTGCCAGAATTTTTCTTGATCGCCTTTAGCTTCTAGTGCGATCCTAGGTAAATTCAGTGTCACGACACCTAAGTTCATTCTTCCAACATTTACTTCTTGATCATTTTCATCTTTCCAGCCTTGAAGGAAAGAACGGCAACCCATAGGTACTTTGAAGCTTCCTGTTAGTTCAATGATCTTATCATAATTTAAAATATCAGGATACATTCGTTTTGTCGCACATTCTAAGGCCAATTGCTTAATGTCATAGTTTGGATCAGTAGGATGTAAATTGACTCCATCTTTTAAAGTGAAGATCAATTTAGGAAAAATCGCCGTGCGTTTTTCGCTACCTAATCCATTGATTCGAATTTGTAAGATGGCTTTTTGGATCTCACGTTCAAACCAGTTTTTTCCTAATCCGAAACCTAAAGAAGTAAAAGGTGTTTGTCCATTAGATGTAAATAATGTATTGATCTCATATTCTAAACTTTGCATCGCATCAAAAATATCTTTTTTTGTTTTTGCCTTTGCATAGGCTTTTTGTCGTTCTGGAGTATCAATCCATTCTTTTGCATCGGTCAAATGTTTCTGATAGTTTAATTCGGCAAAAGGAGCAAGTAACTCATCGGTCCGATCGGCAGAACATCCTCCATATTGACTGGAGGCAACATTGGCGATGATTTGTGAGATTTGGGCAGTGGCTGTTTGAATCGATTTTGGTGATTCCACTTCTGCATTACCGATCTTAAAGCCATTGTTCAACATCCCTTTAAAATCAATCAAGCAACAATTTGTCATAGGGGTATATGGATGATAGTCAAGATCATGATAATGGATATCGCCTTTTTGATGGGCATTTGCAATATGTGGAGGTAACATTTTTAGACCAATGGATTTGCCGACGATCCCCGCAGTTAAATCACGTTGTGTATTAAATACATTGCTATCTTTGTTGGCATTTTCATTCACTACACTTTGATCTTTATTGATCAGCTTCTCGATAGAAAAGTTGATATCCGTTGCTTTGCTACGGGCAAAGTCACGTTTGGTACGGTAGTTGATATATTCTTCTGCTAATTCATATTCATTTTTTTCTAATAGAATATGTTCAACAATATTTTGGATTTCATAGATTTTAACATTCTGAGAAAATCGACTTTTGATTTCTTTGATGACAAGTTCAGCGATTGTCTGGATTTTTTCATAAGTAAGAGGTGATAAGGAACCATGAATTTTCTTTTCAGCTTTGATTAGTGCTTCATTTATTTTTTGTTCATCAAAGGCTACTTCTCGTCCATCACGTTTGATCACTGTCATTTGCTGGGTTTCTGAATGAAGGGGGGCAGTTGCCTTTTCTTGATAATTTACTGTCATTTTCTTCAACTCCTACTAAATTGTTCTTGTCTATCATAAAACAAATTGGCTGTCTGGGCAACTAATTACTTGCTATATATTGTGTTTCTGATGTGCATATTCGTATACAATCACTACATATAGTGTATATTCTTTTGTGAAAAAAAGTGAAAACGTGTAGGATAGGCGTTTGAAAAATGCCAAAAAATTACTCTAAATAAAAAAATTGAATAAAAAAATTTTTTAAACTGACGTTATTTGGATGAAGTGACAAAATCAAAAGGGAAAAAAAGAGTGGGATATGCTACTATTCAATTAAGAAAAAATGGCGGGGGAAAATTATGAAAAAAGTAATCGAGGTCAAACATGTGAGTAAAAGCTACGGTAGTAGTACTACGTCAGTCAAAGTATTGGACAATGTATCATTTTCTGTGGGAGAAGGAGAATTTGTTGGCATTATGGGACCAAGTGGTGCAGGGAAAACAACCTTGATGAATATTCTTTCAACCATCAATCTTCCGACCGTGGGAAGTGTGTCAATCCAAGGAAAAGAAATCACTAAAATGAAAAAAAATGAGTTAAGTGATTTTAGAAGAAGAAAAATTGGTTTTATCTTCCAAGAGTTCAATCTGATCGACACATTGACAGCAAAAGACAATATTTTACTTCCCTTAGCTGTGGAACGTATTTCAAAAGAAGAGATGGAAAAAAAGGTATTGCATGTCGCACAAGTTTTGGGTATCGAAGAGTTATTAAAACGTTATCCTGATGAAATGTCTGTGGGCCAACGCCAAAGAATAGCAGCGGCAAGAGCATTGATCGTTCGACCAGAAGTCATCTTTGCGGATGAACCGACAGGATCTTTAGATTCAAAATCAGCCACAGAGTTATTGAACTATTTAAAAATAATCAACGAAGTAGAAAAATCAACGATTTTACTAGTGACTCATGACCCTTATACAGCGAGTTATTGTAATCGTATTTTATTTATCAAAGATGGTGTGATATTTTCAGAAGTAGTAAGAAAAGGTTCTAGAAAAGAATTTTTTGAAAAAGTAATCGATATGCAAGCGACGATTGGAGGAGGTGGTAAACTCAATGCTTTATAAATTAGCCGTAAAAAGTTTTTTAAAGCAGTCTAGAGGCTATCTGATTTATTTTTTTAGTCTGACGTTATCAACGATGATCTATTATTCTTTTAGTGCGATGACGTATGACCAATCTTTGATTCGCCGAGCAAGTCAGGATGTTTCAATCAATAATATATTGAAACTAGGTAGTTGGATTATTACCGTTGTGTTGCTTTTTTTCGTGATCAGTGCCAATCGCTTCTTTCTTAATCGGCGTAAAAAAGAGATTGGTATCTATCAATTGTTTGGTATCAGTAAATTTCAAATTGCGACAATCTATGTATTGGAAACTATGATTATTGGTTTTTTTTCCTGTACAGTCGGTATTTTATTAGGAAGTATTTTCTCAAAATTATTTCAAATGATCTTAGTTCGAATGATGAAAATGCAAATCCAGAGCCGTTTTTTTATTTCAGGCCCTTCCATCGTTGAAACGATCGTTGTTTTTTTCTGTATCCTATCTGCGGTGTCTCTTTATTCTCTCTGGAAAATATGGCGCTATCCTATGATCCGTAGTTTTGGTGAGAAAGAACAAGTGGAAAGTTCGATGATGCGTATAAGGACTCGCCATCGTTTATTAGGGATTGTAGGATTGTTATTCATTTCAAGTAGCTATTTTGGTGCAGTACACTTTCGAGAAATCATCGGTTATTTATTGGATAAGAGAGCAAGTATCAGCTGGATGGTTTCATTACCATTCGTTATTCTAACGGTTTGTATCTTGGGGACTTATTTATTTTTCTGTTATTCTTTTCGCTTATTTGTCCATCTATTGAGTGAATCAAAACTAAAATATCAGGGAACCAACCTTTTACTTATCGGGAATACACAAATCCATTTGTTTAAGACATGGCGGATCAACTCGCTGATTACATTAGTTATCGCATTATCTCTCGCAATGATTGGCGGAATGACAAGTATCTCTACTCTGATTGCTCATCACGAAGCGATTTCAACACCAATGTCTTATCAGCTGGATACGCAGACAGCCAAACAGCTCAGACCGATTTTAGCTGAAGAAAATCAAAAAATCACTGATGAGATCACCTTTCATTATAAAGCAGTAGGTAGTTATTATGAGATGAATCTAGGCGCTTTAAAAGGTGAAACGGAGATGCAATTAGTCAATCTGATATCAGAAAAAGAATATCAGAAGTTCCAAAAAATCAAAAAAGATTTACCACAGATACAATTGAATTCTTCCAATAGTACGGTATTGTTTGATGAAGTTCAAACCTTGATCCGAAATTTTTCAAGTTACGGTAAAACGATCTACTTGCCAGGTCAAAAAGAATTATCGATCCAAAGAATGCTCCCAGGTTTTTTAGGGGATGAAGATATGCGATACGTGGGCCCAACATTAGTCGTCAGTGAGTCTGTCTTTGAGCAGACAACTGGGGTAGATTATCAACTTGTCTATCTCAATGTTTCAGGTGGTGATGAGGAAAAAATCACTGATCGATTGAACCAAGAACTTACGACAAAGTGGGGGAATATGATTTATTACGATTATGAGATCACTTCCGAGGGCTTGAAAGGAACAATTGGTACAAAACCGATCGATTGGCAAGATGAGAGAATTACTCCAACACGTTTTATTGGTGAAATGTCACGATTGAACTATACAGCACGTTACCCAAGAATGAGAGCAGTCGATCGTCAAATCGGTATCAATATTTTTGTGGCACTTTTTGTCGGGATGATCGTTATTGTTGCTACAGGAAGTATCCTCATGGTGCGTCAGCTTGCAGAGGCTGAATCAGAAAAAGGAAACTATCAATTATTGACGAAGTTGGGGATTTCTCAACGTAAAACGAATCGAATGATTTATGAACAAACGGCATTGATATTTTTCCCACCAATGCTTTTAGGAATCTTACATGCTATTTTTGCGATCAATGTTTTTGCCCAATACATTGAAGCAGCAGATTACTGGCTTGCTTATCTGGTTTGTGGTTTGTTGATCATCATCTATGTTTGCTTCTATTTCATTACCAGTCGCTTTTACTGTCGCATCATTGAAGAGTAAAAAAATATATAGCAAAAGATAGATTTTTTAAATTGTTTAAAACACCTTTTTATTGATTATCAGAAAAAGGTGTTTTTTTCTTTCCAGTAGTAGAATGTCAGACATGCTAAAATAAAGTGAATATATGAAAAACAAAAATTTATTTTGTCATTGTAATGCAAACTTGGGATTCATGTACATAATTTAAATTGATTTATGTATATTTTTGATAAATAGCAGTATTTTTTATTGAAGAATAAGGGGGGAAAGAACATGGAATTATTAGAAAAAGAAAGTTTAGCATTACTGCGTAGGGGAGAGAAAATTGTACCATATTATGTAGGGTATGTTTTTATTAAAGAGGAGGAGTATCAAGGGTTGACGAGTCACCGAGAAGCGGTACTGGCACAATTGAATTATTATAACCGCTTAATGAAATGTAACCGTTGGGCAAGGGAACATTATGAGAAAACAGGCAAACATACAACAGATGAAGAATTTGAAGAGCAGTTTACTTCGAT
>NZ_NGMO01000004.1:188353-211081 GCF_002140175.1 Candidatus Enterococcus wittei | reverse complement strand
TTTATTTTTGGGATACTAGGTTTACTAATTTTTATAATGAAGCTCGAGAATCTTGGGGAGCGTATTTATGGAGTGTTTATGATACCAAAAGCCAGCGATTTACAGTGATTGAGATTTGTTCGGTTTTCCAATAAACAATAAATTATAAGAATATATAATCTGTAAAAGCTCATTTGTCTATTCGATGTAGTACAAGACGAAATTTTATGTACATAATTTAAATCGATTGGTGTGTATTTTAAAGATGATAGTATTCCCAATTGAAGAGTAAGGAGGAAGGACATGGAATTATTAGAAAAAGAAAGTTTAGCATTGTTGCGTGGAGGAGAGGAACTTGTACCCTATTATGTCATTTATGTTTTTTTTAAAGAAAGTGAGTACCAAGGGATGGATAGTCACCGCAAAGCGATACTAATGCAGTTGGATTATTTTAATCGTATAATGAAATGCAATCGTTGGGCATCGGAGTGTTATAAAAAAACAGGGAATCATACAACAGATGAAAAGTATGAAGAACAATTTACTTCGATTAACGCCGATCCGATCATCTATACGGACATTGATCCAGATTCTATAGGATGGGAGTTTTTTCCAATTCATGTAAATCAAGCGATGATGGAAGCTACACCAGTTGATCCGCAAACGATGTTCCAAGATCAAGGGGTGTATAAACAAGCTTTTTTTGATGAGTTTCAAGTGACAAAATTGAAGAAAGCTGATTTTGAGGCGTTGAATGAACAATTTTTTCCAGAGAAAGAAAACTTGATCATTTACTCTTGGAACACGGAATTTACGAATTACTATAATGAAGCACGATGGACTTTGGGTGCGTATTTATGGAGTGTTTACGATACCAAAAGCCAGCGACTTACAGTGATTAATATTTGCTCGATTGCTCAATAAAGTATAAGAACCCGCTGATTGCGGGGTCATTTCCATCATTCGTTTTAAATCAGGATAGGCGGTGAGAATATAGTATTTTCTTTTTTTTCGAATAACAGATTTTGTTCGTTGTATAATCACAGTAGTATAATAGATTGTATCATAACGTAAAAAATTATCTTTCTTGATCTTGTAAAATCCCCAACCAATAGAAAGGCCTTGAGTAAGAGAGCCAAGAGATTTATAAGTCACTCGATTATTATTCGTTTTTAAATGACAGTCACCTAGGGATAATTTGATTGGACCATCTAAATAGGTTTGATTGGCGGTGAAAATCGCAGCGTTGATAAAGATCAAAGCATGGACAGGATCATCAAAGGTACTAGAATGTTTCAATAAAGAAGTATTGTTTAAACGCTCTTTTATCTCTGCCTCTGTCTTCCCAATATGACGAGCGATGGTATGGCCTCTTCCACCTTCTGCGTGGTGTTCATCGTAGTACAAGTCGATGGGGGTATACCATTCTATTTCTTTTAGCTCTTCTTCAGTGATTCCTGTAAGTTCTTTGATTTTTGCTAGGAGTCTCTTTAAACTCAAGGCATTCCAAGCTGTACCCATGGCGCCTTTGATCAAGGTTTCTTTTGTTCCATCTTCTACGATATCTCCTGTTTCCTCATCTAACACCCCTCTTTTTCCATCAATCGTAAGGGAATCATCATTTGGTATGGCCTCTTCGCTATAAGAAAATTCGATGGCACCTAGTAGATGTGTAGGGACTGCTTCTTCGTTGTGAGCGTAAATAAATTTTCCGGTTTTATCTAGTACGACAGCGTTACCGTATAAACTTGCTAACATGCCAGAAGGATCAAACTTCAACTGATTATTTTCAGGTGCTAATACTTCAGCAAGACTATCACTGATCTGAGTAGTACGAGTGAGGTATTCTTTAGCCATTTGTCGAACCGTTTTAATGGCTTCTTCTTTTGAAGGGATATCAATCGAACCTAATGTAAAAGTTGTTGTGTTTTGAACATAATCAAGTAGCTTTTCTGGTGTAGAAAGTTGTTCAACCAAAGTAGTCATTGAAACATCTAATTCTTTTTGATAAAGAAATGACTGTGGATTCCCATTCTCCAGATAAGCAGCTCCTGAGATAGTCAATAAAGGAATGTCGGTACCTCTTTCTGTTTCAAGAATACGGATACTTTCTAAAATAAAAAATTGATTTGAAGCGTATTCCAAATTGGCGAAGGAAGAGTCACGTCCAATGACTCCCACTTTGTCTTTATCTGAATATAGATGAGTATAGTTGATATATTTGCGATAAATAGTCGAATCATTGTTGGTGGTAAAATCGAAAACACCATGATCATCCGTTCCAGTCAAATACTCCCTCATCAATGCATGGCTGGTTACATCTTGAGAATAGCGGGTTTGCAAAGCACTTGAAAAATCATACGTATTCGTGGTCGAATCAATGCCTGACAGAGCAAACTTAGTTAGTTCTTCTTGCGCCTTGGAATCAGTGGAGGCAGATTCATAGAAACTTTGATTGGTCTTAACTAAATCTGCGGTTGCTACTCCGAGGGAAGCCCCTAATTGATAGAAACTATAACCAAGGCCGATACCTAGTAAGGCAGGTGCTAAGACAGTTGAAGCGGCAGTAGACAATAGTCCGCTACTTAATGTGCCACCGCTAGCAAGTCCAGAAGCAAAAGCGGACATACTCATACCATTGAATACATTTAAAGCAAGAGCACCATTTTTTGGCGATGATTGTGTGGTATCTGATAGATGGGAAGGTGTCTCGATAGGTGGTAACTCTGAAGTTACGGGTACAGTAGTGGCAGTTTCTTGGGCATGTATATCCAATGGCATGCTGATGATCGGCGCGAGTAACAGGACAACTAGCAATAAATGATAGATTTTTTTCATAATGACTCCTTTTTAATAAAAACAAGAGTGACAACCAACAGTTTCTAATTATTTTTCCACCTTTATTTTTCAAAAATCTCCTTAACAATATTTTCTTAAAAATAACAAATTTATTCAATATTATGTCTGTCTCTTATACACATCTAGATGTGTATAAGAGACAGGGTATATACATACTAAAAAGAACAGGAAAAGCAAGAGGAGCGAAGGGCCTTTGATTTTTCTGTTCTTTTATTTTGGAGTAAAACAGGCGATTCGTTTATTGAAGTGACAAAACTGTTAGCTAGGAAACGTATTCTGTTAGGGGAAGAACTGTTTTTTTTCTCAATAAATGAGTAAAATTTTCTTGAAGATCTAGTAGGAGGAAGTTGTGATGGAAAAATGGTGGGATCGACCAAAAATTCGCTATTGGGTAGGGTTTGTCATTCGAACGCTCGTTTATAGTGCAATACTTTTCATGCTTATTTATTTATATCATTACAAAAATATTCAAGGTGGAACATTTATTTATAACGAATTTTAGGAGGTAGAAAATGAATAAAAAAGGAATTGTCGCATCCATTGATCATTGGGGCATGATAGAACCTGAAAGAATTGCTTATCAAACACCTACTGAGCAGTATACGTTTAAGCAATTAAAACAGTTTTCTGATGCACTGGCTTCTTATTTAGATAAACGGTTAACCAATCAAGGTCCGATCGTTGTCTTTGGCAATTTGGAATTTGAAATGATCGTGGCTTTTTTAGGTGCTACAAAGTCAGGACATGCCTATTTACCTATTGAAGAACATACGCCAATTGAAAGAATTGAAACGATTATAAAAGTGGCACAGCCTGCCATGGTCATTAGTATTGGTCAGTGGTCGCTAGAAACAGACATCCCTGTCATGTCAAAGGACTGTCTTCGTTCCATTACGACTTCGATGGTTGGCTATGTTCCTCTTAATCCTGTAAAAAAAGAGGAGACATTTTATATTATCTTTACTTCAGGAACTACTGGCGAGCCTAAGGGTGTCCAAATCAGTCATGATAATTTAGTTAGTTTTGTTCAATGGACCAAAACAGAATTTCAATTCGAAGAGGATATGCGTTTTTTAGCACAGGCTCCATTCTCTTTTGATTTATCGGTTTTCTCTATATACCCTGCACTGGTTTATGGCGGGATGCTGAAACCTTTGAAAAAATCTGTGGTTCAAGATTTTCGGCAGTTGATCGCAAGACTGGATCACTTTCAACTCGATGTATGGATTTCTACTCCTTCTTTTATAGATATTTGTTTGATGGAACCTAGTTTTGACGAACATCTAATTCCTGAACTTTCCATGTTTATCTTTTGTGGAGAAGAGTTGACGAAAAAGACAGCACAAGAGTTATTGAAAAGATTTCCTTCAGCAAAAATCTATAACACCTATGGACCAACAGAAGCCACTGTAGCGGTCTCTAGTCTGATGATCACTCCTGAGATCCTTGCTCAATACGAACGGTTACCTATTGGTTATGTTAAAGAGGATACGAATGTCTGGATCGCCAAAGATGAAGAACAGGAAAGTGGCGAGATTATTATTTGTGGTCCAAGTGTGTCACAAGGGTATTTGAACAACCCTAAAAAAACAAATGAAGCTTTTTTCAAAAAGGATGATCAAAGAAGTTATCGAACAGGAGATGTTGGAAGGTTTGCAGAAAATCGGCTGCTGTTTATCGAAGGTCGAATGGATCAACAGATAAAACTACAAGGCTACCGGATTGAATTAGGAGATATCGAACATGGTTTATTAAAAGATGAACGAGTGAAGCAAGCTGTCGTCGTACCAAAGTACAATGGAACAAAAGTCCAACAATTAGTGGCATTCATTGTTTTAGAAACGAACACAAAAGAGCAAGGATTTGCTTTGACTCGTTCTTTAAAGAAACAGATGGCTCAGTTTGTAATGGATTATATGATCCCTAAAAAATTTGTTTACGTTGATCATTTGCCACAAACAGTAAATGGCAAGCTTGATCGTAAGGCATTGACCGCTGAGGTGAACGAAACATGATCGTTCCACACATGATCCCTTATGCGAATCCGTTTTACTTTTTATTATTGATTGTGGCTTTGTTTCCCATGATGCTATCCTTGTTGTTTTTTGAAAAACGTTTTGACAGTTATCAAGTCATCATTACTTGTGTCTTTTTGTTTATCAGTTTTGGTGGGGAATATTGGCAACAAGGAATCGCATTGCTTGGCTATATCATCTGGCAAACTTTGCTTGTTTGGGGATACTTTTCTTATCGAACTAAAAGAAATCAAACTTCATGGTTTTGCTTAGCTATCTTTTTGGCTATCCTACCGCTGATCTTGACGAAAGTCCTGCCTTTTTTTGAAGCAGGAAAGACGATATTGATTTATTTTTTAGGGATTTCATATTTGACCTTCAAATCGGTCCAACTAATTATGGAAATACGAGATGGTTTGATCAAGTCTTATCACCCGTATCGTTATATCCAGTTTTTATTATTTTTTCCAACGATTTCTTCAGGACCGATTGACAGATATCGTCGGTTTGAAAAAGACTTGACGCAACCACCTAAACAAGAGCAATATCTTGTTCTGTTAAAAAAAGGGGTCCAAAATCTATTTTTGGGTTTTCTTTATAAATTTATTATTGGGTATTATTTAGGTCAGGTCTTATTACCGATCGTTTCAAGAATGGCTCTACATCATGGAGGCATCTCGTGGGCATTGGTCGGGTATATGTATGTTTATAGTCTATATTTGTTTTTTGATTTTGCTGGATATAGTTTATTTGCGGTTGGTACGAGCTACTTCATGGGGTATGAGACACCTATGAACTTTAATAAACCATTTCTATCTTGGAATATCAAAGAATTTTGGAATCGATGGCATATGACTTTATCATTTTGGTTCAGAGATTATGTCTATATGCGTTTGATGTTTTTCTTAATGAAAAAAAAGTGGTTCAAAAGTAAAATCGTAACCTCTAATATCGGGTATTTTGCTTTATTTCTTTTGATGGGGATCTGGCATGGTCTGACTTGGTATTATGTCGCATACGGACTGTATCATGCTACACTGATTTGTTTGACGGATGCTTGGCTACGTTTCAAGAAAAAGCGGAAAGGGAAAATCCCTTCGAATCGTCTGACACATGCGTTTGCTGTCTTTTTGACATTTCAAGCGGTTTGCTTTAGTCTCCTGATTTTTTCAGGATTTTTAGATCAATTATTTTTTAAATAAATTCGTTTATTAAGGGGAGAAAGAACATGGAAGAACAAATTTTAACGATTTTAGAAGAAATTACAGGTACAGATGAAGTAAGAATAAATAAGGATCTCGATTTATTTGGTGAAGGTTTACTAGACTCGCTTGCGTCTGTTCAATTGTTGGTCGAACTGGATGGTCAACTGGACGTTCAAGTTCCTGTTTCAGAGTTTGACCGTGAATTATGGGGAACGCCTAATAAAATCATTGAACAAGTAAATGAATTGAAGGGATGAAAATGAAAAAGCAACTTTTGGCGATTTTTGGGCCAGTGGTGTGTGCTTTTCTGCTCATTGCGCTGATTTTTACTTCTTCTTACCGAGTAAATGTGTCTGATCCTGTCATCATCCAGAAAGCCTCTACGTCAATGGCAGAAAATGTCTTGAAGGGGGATACGATCAAAAACGAGGCATTAGCTGACAAAAATTATGTTCCTTTTTTTGGGTCGAGTGAACTCAGTCGGATCAGTCCGTTCCATCCTTCTGTTTTAGCCAAAAAATATCAACGAGATTATCAACCATTTTTATTAGGCGCTCCTGGTACGCAATCGTTGAGTCAGTTTTTGATGATGCGTTCAGCCAATCAGGAATTAAAAAACAAAAAAATCATCTTTTTGATCTCACCTCAATGGTTTGTTAAAAACGGTGTAAAAGAAGATTATTTCAATACCTATTACTCGGAGTTACAAACACTGGACTGGATTTTTTCTTTAAAAAAAATCACACCGGCAGATCGATATTTGGCAAGACGCCTCTTGAGTTTTTCAAAAGTGACTGCAGATCAACATCTTACAATCGTACTGAAGAAAATAAAGGCAGGAATCATGCCAACCGAAAAGGAACGAACACAATTAAACGATCAATGGAATATTTTGAAGCGAGAAGATGAACTTTTTAGTGGTATTGGTCTGAGAGATAAACAAAAACAGATTTCGCAAGCAATGGAAGCTTTACCTCCAAAATATCAACAAATACCATTGGCTACACTTGCTGATGAGATCGGTGCAAAGGAAACAAAAAACAATCCCTTTGGCTTGAAGGATGATTTTTATAACAAGCGTATCAAACATTGTCTGACAAAAATGAAAGGGACTCAAAAAGGGTGGGATTATCGTTTTTCACCTGAATTCTCCGATTTCCAACTTGTTCTTCAGCAACTGGCTAATGCCCATATGGAAGCTTTGTTCATTATTCCGCCAGTCAATGAAAAATGGAGTAACTATACTGGTTTGTCACAAGAAATGCTGCAGGATTTTTCTAAGAAAATCAAGTTTCAATTACAGCAACAAGGGTTTGAACACATTGCAGATTTCACAGAAAAAGCGAATGTTCCATATTTTATGGAAGATACGATCCATTTAGGATGGCGTGGTTGGCTGGAAGCTGATCAGTATATCCGACCTTTTTTAGAAGATACGTATACTTCTAGCCATTATCATTTAGATGATGCTTTTTTTAGCAAAGAATGGCAACAACAATCACCAGAAAAATTGAAAGAAACAAAACGAATAAGTGATTAAACACATTAATAGAAATAAACTTTGCAGAAAAACAGGAGAGACTCGAAAAAAGCTTCTCCTGTTTTTCAAATTTTGATTTTAAAGTGAAAGAGCTAAATGAATCATCGTTTTTAGAAATGCATCTTAGCATTATTGATTTTATCCTGTCAAAATGAGGGACAGTCAGCCTATTATTTATCTGATGAGCTAGTTGACTTCTCCTTTTTTTGATGTGAAGTTGAAAAGGTTTTAGATAATAGAAAAGACAGGCAATTTTCTATTATCTTTTTTTGACTTTGATAGAAACAAAGTGAACAATCTTAGTAATCAATGATATAATTTTAATAAGATAAATAGAAAAGAGGGAAAGTAATTTGAATAAAAACGAAGAGCAATTATTGATCGATTTAACTAGTGCCAGAGGTGTGCCAGGAAATGAAGCGGAAGTAAGAAAAGTCTATAAAAAATATGCCCAACAATTCACCGATGATATTTTTTATGATGGATTAGGTAGTATCATCGCAAAGCACGACTCAGGCAGCGGGCCAAAAGTGTTTATTTCAGGACATATGGATGAAGTTGGTTTTATGGTGACGAAAATCACCGATAAAGGTTTTCTTGAATTTCAAACACTTGGCGGCTGGTGGGGACAAGTGATGCTCGCTCAGCAAGTAGAAATCAAGACCCAAGATGGAAAAATCATCCATGGTGTAATTGGTTCTAAACCTCCACATGTATTAACTGCAGAAGTTAGAAATAAACCTTACGATATTAAAGATATGTTTATTGATATTGGAGCAAGCAACAAAGACGAAGCAATGGAATGGGGCATTCGTCCAGGAGATATGGTCACTCCATATATCGAATATCGTCGCATGAATGGTGGAAAATTTTTGCTTGCCAAAGCTTGGGACAATCGAATTGGAACGGCTGTTTCTTTGCGCGTATTAGAAAATTTAGCGAAGGAAGGACATCCTAATGTACTTTTTGCTGGTAGTGATGTGCAAGAAGAAGTTGGACTACGCGGAGCTCGTACAAGTACGCATTTAGTGGATCCGGATATTGCTTTTGCCTTAGATACTGGTACGGCTGGGGATACTCCTGGGATGACACCAAAAGAAGCAGATTCAGTTTTAGGTAAGGGTCCACAAATTTTGATCTTTGATGCTTCTATGATCCCTCATAAAAAATTATTGAATTTTGTGATTCAAGTGGCAGAAGAGTTAGAGATTCCTTTCCAATACACGGTGATCACAGGTGGCGGAACGGACGCTGGACAAATGCATTTGACAAGAAATGGTGTTCCTTCAGTTGCTATCACAGTACCTGTTCGTTACTTACATTCTCACACTTCGATCATTCATGAAGATGATTACTTGAATACAGTGAAACTCGTGACAGAAGTGGTAAAACGTCTTGATAGTGAAAAGGTTGAAGAGATTAGGAGTTATGACGAATGACAAAGGTAACGATTTCTGATTATCGCAAGAAAGCACGTGTTTCTCTGGAAGGACAATGGGGGATTAATGCATGGGTGATTTTTCTTTCGTTGTTCGTTAGTGCGATCATCCAACAATTTTTTGACGGTGCTTTTCAAAATAATAGCACGCAAACAACGATCTTTAATTTTATCTTAGAAAACTTTTTACTATTTGCTTTCACTTATGCATTGTATTATATCGCCTTAGTGATCGTCCGAGGTGGCAGAGCGAAAACAAATCTATTGTTTACGATTTTCCAAAAGGAATATTTTGGACCGGTTTTGATCATTCATCTTTTGAATACAATCGTCAATTGGGCGGTCAATGCGCTGGTGCTTTTACCTGGAATCATGATAGGTGGAATCAATACCTATACACAATTGCTCTTTAATCCGAATGTGATCCCACAAGTGATGGGTGTGAGTAGTGTGGCCGATATTGGCTTTATCTTACTTACCTTTTTGATGATGATTGTTTCGATGTTCGTGACGACAGTGGTAGCTGGGCTTTTTCAGTTTGCTGCTTGGACAAAATTTGACTACCCATCACTGACTGTCATGCAAAGTCTACGTTATGCTTGGTTCTTATTAAAAGATCGTATAGGTACTTATATTGTCTTGCAACTTTCATTTATCGGTTGGTATATCTTAGGAATTCTTGCCTTGTTCTTTGGGTTGCTTTGGGTTATTGCTTATGTAAATGTAACGATTGCCGGTTTTTATGAGCAGGCTCGCATTGAAAAAGGGAGTCCTAAAGAGTACTTTTCTTTAAATTAAGCAGTATATCCTAGAAATAAATAAATGTATGGTAGGATTAGTTTTTGAGGAGGAATCAGTCATGAAATTAACTGTTTTAGGTTGCTTAGGTGCATATCCTTACAAAAAACAAGGAACGACTAGTTATTTACTACAAGCCCAAGGGTTTAATTTACTGATTGATGCAGGTAGTGCGACATTAGTGAAATTGGAAGAACATCTTGATCCACTAGCACTGGATGCAGTGATCTTGAGTCATTATCATCATGATCATATTGCTGATCTAGGTGTCTTACAATATGATTGGCAATTGAATCCTAATCGAGATCCAAAAACGATTTTACCTATTTATGGTCATGGAAGAGATGCGATTCATTTTGAAAGCTTAACGATGCCTAATGTTTCACAAGGGTATGCTTATGATCAGACAGATGAATTGAAAATTGGCCCATTTTCCATTACATTTATGGAAACGATTCATCCAGTTGTTTGCTATGCGATGCGGATAGTTGAAACCACAACTGGAAAAGTATTTGTCTTTACAGGAGATTCTGGCTATCTAGAAAGCTTTGCTGAATTTGCCAAAGATGCAGATCTGTTTTTAGCAGATACCTATCTTTTTGAAGGAAATGAGCGCCACAAAGCCCATTTTACTTCGAAAGAATCTGGTGAATTAGCAAAAGCTGCAAATGTGAAAAAACTTGTGTTGACTCATTTGCCTCAATTTGGAGATTTAGCACAACTGAAAAAAGAAGCACAATCAGCTGCAGGCACGGATATTGAAGTTGAACTTGCAACAGTTGATCGCGTGTTTGAAATCTAGGAGGAAAACGATGATCTTTGTACCCAATGAAAACCACGATCCAAGAGTTAATCTAGCTATTGAACAATTTTTATTACAAGAAATGCCTTTAGAAGAACCCATTTTGCTTTTTTACATCAATGAACCATCAATCATTATTGGAAGAAATCAAAATACAATCGAAGAGATCAACCGGGAATATGTGGAAGAAAAAGGGATCCATGTCGTTCGTCGATTAAGCGGTGGGGGAGCTGTCTACCATGATTTAGGTAATCTTAATTTTAGTTTTATCATGCCAGATGATGGCGATTCTTTCCGTGATTTTGCAAAAGTCACACAACCGATCATTCAAGCTTTACATGAATTAGGTGTTTCTGGCGCTGAGCTAAAAGGGCGTAACGATTTAGTCATTGACGGCTTGAAGTTTTCAGGAAATGCAATGTATGCAACCAACGGCAGAATGTTTGCACATGGAACGATCATGTTCGATTCAGATATTGATGAAGTTGTGAATGCATTAAAAGTGAAAAAAGAGAAAATCGAGTCAAAAGGGATTAAATCTATCCGTTCACGTGTGACGAATATCAAACCATTTCTACCGCAAGATAAACAACAAATGACGACAGAAGAATTCAGAGAGGATATCTTACTGAAAATCTTTGGTGTAGATTCAGTAGAAGACGTAAAAACGTATACTTTGACTGAAGAGGACTGGGAAAAAATCAATCGAATCTCTGAACAGTATTATCGTAATTGGGATTGGAACTATGGCAAATCACCTGCGTTCAATTTCTCACGACAAAAACGATTCTCCATTGGTTCAATTGAAGTGAACATGAATGTCTCAGATGGAATCATTGAGGACGTGAAGATTTTTGGAGACTTCTTTGGTCTGGGAGATATCAAGGATGTCGAACAAGTGCTGATCGGACAAAAATATGACAAAGCAACCTTAAAAGAAGCAGTAAAAACAATCGATATCAAAAAATATTTTGGTACGATCGAAGAAGAAGATTTGTTAAGCTTGTTGTATTGATCCCATTGGAATAAAACGACAATAGAGAGGCTGGGATAGAAGGAGTTAACTCCGAGAAATAAGAAATAATTCACGAAATTGCTTTTCAAATTTTTGTGAATTCCAGATTATTATCGAAGGAGTGCTTCTGATTCCTACGTTGATACGTATTTAGAGCGTGAAACAAGAGTAAATCATACTTTTGTTTCACGCTCTTTGTAGTAGGAAGGGATTTTGGATACTATTAAAAAAAACATCCTTTTACGTTGTTTCGATTCTTAATTCTCAAAAAAAGTGATCTTAATGCGATCAATCCATTGATCTTTTTCCTGAATGAGTGTACCAGTGTATTTATCAACAATGCTTTGGATAGTTTTCAAGTCATGTTCTTCTTTTTCAATCAATTCTTCGATGATCCCGGTTGAAAAAATATTTTTATCATAATCGGTACTATGTTCACAATGTATGTTGATTTGTTGATTCTTTTGACGGATCGATAAATAAATCTCTCTTTGTAAAGGATTTTCGATTGCTTGAGTTTCTCTGAAAGAATGCTCTAAAATATGGATCAATAGATGAGTAAAGTCGTCGTCATGAACGTTGAATTCTTCGGAGATATCTGTTTGAAACTCTACTTTGATATTCTTTTTGGCGGCTACTTCTTCATAATGAGCTAAAATCAAATTTGTCAGTTGATGTCCTGACAGAAGTAAGGATGTTTTAAGTTGCTTCGTTTCTTCAATGATCTTAGTCATGTAGGTCTGTAAATCTTCATATTGATTTGGTTCCGTAAGTGAGCGGAATTCTTCCATTCGTAAAACAAACTCATTTTTTGCTGTATCAACGTGCTGAAGTTGTTTGCGTAGCTTATTATAATGAGCTTCAATTAATTGTGTTTTTGTCTGTAAAAATAGTCGCTCTTTACGGTGTTCACCTACCTTTATCAAATACTCAATAAAATGATAGGCCAGGATCACAAGTAAAAGAATCCCAAATAAAATAGTCGACCAGTTAATGGATGAGTGATAGATTCCCAAAGCAGATTGAAGATAGAGTATACAGTGGAAAGTAGCAATCAAGACAATCCATGGGGTACAGATAACAAAAAAATGATTGTTTTTATAGGCTTCTCCGATACTGGCAATTGAGGTGATCAGCGTACTAACGACACTGACAGTATTTGCGATTGGCATCAATTCAGACAATTCAGCTTCTGTGATCAATGCATGAAGAAGGATACTTCCAAAAATAAACGCTTGGATCAAACAAAAGTAACCGTACCATTTGTTATAGTTCGTCATCCTCGACTGGTAATAAAAGATGAGGAGTAGCGAAGTGAAAATGGCAAAAACATGTGCAAGTACGGAATGAACGATTGGTTCAAAGAGAATACTACTTAGAATATCTTCGGAAATCGCCTCGAATCCAAGTGATAAAGCAAATAAACTCAAGATAAGCACAGAATGATCTAGTCTTTTTTGTTTATACATAAGAAAAACTGTCCAACCAAGTAACGAGATGGCAATCAGAAAAGCGATGATCATTGTAACGAGGTGGGGAATAGACTGAGAAAAAATAAAACTGATCATTGATTTGGTTTTACCAAGATAGACTTTGGGAGGTAAACCAGAATAATGTTGAAAAGGCGAAGAAACAGTGATTTTTAATTTTTTCCCTATATAGTTACTGGGGAAATCAAGGATCAATAAAGATAATCCTGGATCCTTCTTTGTTGCTTCGTGTCCACTGCTGTAGAGAACTTGATCATTTAGTGTAACTGTAAGCCACTGGTGATGTCCTTTAATCAATAAATGGGCATCTTCCAGCTTTTTATGTAGAATAGTTTCCATGACAAACGGTTCATTTTTCCCGATGGCAGGGATATGATGGATATGCTTACTGTCAAATTGAAAAGTGGGATCCTCCTCAGAGTAATAAATCCATGAATCATTGATTTCCACGATCTTTTTACTATTGACTGGTACAAAAAGATAATAAAAAAAATAAGCTGCACTTGTTAAAAATAACATCGAAAATGTAATCAATATAACCCATTTTAATCTTTTTAATAAGTTATTTCTATTATTTTTTTCGTTATTGAAAAATCTCATAAGCAAAACTCCTTAAAAAATCATGACATAAAAATAAAAAAACAATGGATATTTAGTCAGTTTCCACCCTTTATTTGAATTATTTCCTGAAAAAAAATTATTTTACAATAGTTTAATTGGATTATAATTTTTATTTGTAAAAAATAATACGTTATTATATTATAAAATAAATGATTTTTTTTCAAGGGGGAGAAATCGATGCCTAATTATAAAAAAAATAACTCTTGTTAGTTCACTTGTTTTGATTTTTATTTTAGCTTTTATATTATGTATCATCCTACTTCCTCGGGTATTTGGATTGACCACACATATTGTAGACGACTATGCAATGTCTCCTCATTATTTGAAGGGAAGCCTGATCTATGTGCAAAAAAAGCAACCTGAAACAATTTTAGTAGGTGATGTTATCACTTATTATGAAAATTCTGGGAAACAAATCGTCACTAGGCGTGTGGTAGCAGTGGGGGATCAGCATGAAGCTTTCTACACAAAAGGGGACGCAGAAAAACAAATAGAACCGGGAGCTGTGAAAAGTAGAAATATTATTGGTACGCCCATATTTCAACTTCCCTATATTGGAATCTTACTTTCAAAAAATGCCTTTAGCTGGATCAGAAGAATCTTTTTTGCTGTGGCTTTTTGTTTATCAGGAATCACGGCATGGCATACGATTCTCGAATTAAAAAAGAGAAGAGAGAATACCCTTAATTTTTTATCTCGTTCAAATCGTCGGTGAGGGAAAAGTCACTAAGTGTGAAAAAAATTTTCTTAGTATAAGTAAATGAAAAATGATACATCCTCCATTTTAAATAAAATGATTAGTTTCTTTTTTTATTTTTATCTACTGAGGAGATAGGAACAGATTGTCTCTTAGAATCAGGATAGATTAAAAGAAATACTTCTTCCGTATTTTTTGATAGGCTATTTAATCAGTTTTTTGCCGACTATTTATTCGTTCTTCAAGAAGAGAAACTGTCTAAACTTCTTGTCGAATGACTTGATTCTTCGTATAATGTGTGGAAGAGGAGGGAGAGCATGCGCAACGAAATGATGCATCGACCCGTAATAAAAGAAGAATTACTAAATTTTATGCGGACACAACAAAAACAGCTGGCTGGTGAATTAGGAAAAATAGAAGAAGAGGCACATCTGGCAGAAGTACCAGTTATCCCTCATGAAACAGTTGTTTTTTTACAATTCTTATTGGGACAAATCAAGCCAAAAGAAATATTGGAGATTGGGGCGGCTATTGGTTTTTCTTCTAGTTTAATGGCACAAACGATTGGTGAGGATGGTCATGTAACAACGATCGATCGTTTTGATGTGATGATCAAAAAAGCAAAAGCTACTTATGAACGCTTAGGTTTGACTGATCGAGTGACTTTATTGGAAGGACAAGCTGCAGAAATATTGCCGACCTTAGTTGGTCCCTATGATTTCATTTTTATGGATAGTGCAAAATCAAAGTATATCGAGTTTTTACCTGAATGCTTACGCTTACTAAAAAAAGGAGGCATACTGATGGTAGATGATATTTTTCAAGGCGGTACGATTTTACTATCAGATGAAGAAATACCTAGAGGTAAACGGGCAATTCATCGTAAACTAAATGAATTTTTACGTGTGGTAATGGCACATCCTGATTTAACTTCCACCTTAGTTCCTCTAGGAGATGGTGTAATCTTAATTACGAAAGATACAGAAATGGTGGAATTATAAAGACGTATCATCTTGACGTGTATAGAAAAAAACGCAGTTTAGAGAATGAGAGTTTTTTGATTCTCTGAACTGCTTGATTTTTGAGGATGATTTGTTCGCGTGAAAATGAATTGAAAAGATTTATTTGATTAAATAACTATTTGGTATTGACAGCAACGATCGAATTATCTATAATTATCTTTGTTCTGTTGAAACTGTCATAGTAGCTCAGCTGGATAGAGCATCCGCCTTCTAAGCGGACGGTCGGGGGTTCGAATCCCTCCTGTGACGTAAAAAAACCTCTGGAAATATTAATTTCCAGAGGTTTTTATTTACTGTGTCAAATGTGTGTCAAATCGTCTTTAGGAAAGATCGATCAGTGCATATGAAATGTGGTTAAAGAATATTTTTTTGCCATATAGTTGTAAGAAAATGAAAAATAACTTCAGTTCCAGTATAATTGATGTAAGATTTTCTTACTGAGAGATTTGAAGGTATTCATGCAAAAGCAACCATTGGATGCGCCATTCTTTCATGATGTGAAAATCTCTTAGAAATGATAAAGGAGTGAAGCATATGACGATCGTATCACAGTTTTTAGTCACTTTAGTCGCACTTGAATTTTTTTATATCATGTATATCGAAACGTTTGCCACGACTTCTCAAACCACAAGCCGTGTATTTAAAATGAAAGCAGAAGAATTACAACGGCCATCTGTACAGACTTTATTTAAAAATCAAGGGATTTATAATGGATTACTGGGGATTGCATTACTTTATGGTGCATACCTATCTGAGGCTCCCAAAGAGATCACTGGGCTGCTACTCGTTTATATTTTACTGGTAGCTGCTTATGGTAGTATAACAAGTGATCGTTTGATCATCATCAAACAAGGGGGATTAGCTTTTATTGCTTTGATTACCTTATTTATTTAGAGTATCACCCTGACAAACAATAAAGGAAGGGAAAGATTGTGAATAAACTTACTTTTTTTGATAAAATATGCTATTCTATAACGTGCGTTTTGAAAATTTTCATGAGAATGGGGTAGAAGTTTTGTTGAAGAAGTATATTTTGTTACTAAAAAAAGAGTTTACTGGATATGATCTTTCAAAATTTCAAAAAGATCTGTTAGCAGGTATTACAGTGGCAGCGGTCGCTTTACCGTTGGCGTTAGCCTTTGGGGTCTCAAGTGGAGCAGATGCCGCAGCTGGATTGATCACAGCCGTTATTGCCGGCCTTGTCATTGGTGGGTTATCTGGTGGTTTTTACCAGATTTCTGGACCAACAGGGGCGATGGCAGCTATTTTAATGTCGATTGCCGCTAAACAAGGGATCCAAGGAGTGTTGCTTGCGACATTTTTAGCTGGATCCTTTTTGCTTGTAGCTGGCATCTTGCGTTTAGGAACGCTGACCTCTTTCATTCCTGCGCCAGTGATCACTGGGTTTACATCGGGAATTGCGGTAATCATTGCGTTAGGCCAAGTAGATCATTTGTTTGGTGTCCATTCAAAAGGAGCAAATGTGGTAGAAAAACTCAGTAGTTATCAAACATTAGGGTTCTCTATAGATGCTGCGACGACTATTATGGGATTTTTAGTGATTATCGGGATGTTTATTTATCCAAAAAAATGGGCACAAAAAATGCCTAGCTCCTTAGCGGCGATCATCTTAACCACATTGGTGATGTTGCTATTCCGTTTACCGATTGCAACTGTGGGGGAGATACCGCAGACATTGATCAGTAGTAATCGCTTGGTGTTTGGTGATTTTAGTGTTTCAGCTATCCAATCTGTCATCATGCCAGCAATTAGTATCGCACTGCTAGGAATGGTGGAAAGTTTGTTGTGTGGCGCATCGGCTGGACGAATGGCGAACCAGCCACTTGATAGCAACCAAGAATTAGTAGCACAAGGTATTGGTAACATCATTTTACCTTTCTTTGGAGGAATACCTGCTACGGCTGCGATTGCTAGAACAAGTGTGGCTATAAAATCTGGTGCACAAACAAGATTAGCTGGTATTATCCATGCGTTGGTTTTATTTTTATCCATGATTATTTTTGCACCGATCATGTCAAAGATTCCGATGCCAGCTTTAGCAGGGGTATTGATTGTCACGGCTTGGCGAATGAATGAGTGGTCAACAATCAAAGAATTGTTTGAAAAAAAATATTGGTCGGCGATCATGTTGTTTCTATTGACGATGAGCTGTACGGTCATTTTTGATTTGAGTATTGCAATAGTCATTGGAATCATCGGCGGGTGCATTTTCTTTGTTGCAAAATCTGCAGCGATTACGATATCAGTAGAAGAAATCAACTGGCAACGAATGAATCTACCAGAAACAGAGCAACTGAAGAATTGGACAGTTGTATATATCAGTGGGCCATTATTTTTTATGTCTGCTGAAAAATTGAAACTATCACTGACTCAACTGAGTCATAAAGAGGGGATCATCTTCTCTATGCGGGGTGTACCAAGTATTGATTTAACCGCTCAAAGCATATTTGGTGAGTTTCAAGAAAAGGCAGAAGCTAGAAATCAAAAAGTGATTTATACTTCTTTACAGCCAGAAGTTGAAAAACATCTAGAACATTTATGGCAAAGTGATGGTACAAAGCAACATCGTACCGTTGCCCATGCATTATCGGCATTGCATGAAGAGTATGCACTGGATAATGAGTAGAAATCAATAAAATAAGAATACACGAAAGAAATGTTTGAATATCTTCTGATAGATACTTATCAAAGAAGTTCAAACATTTCTTTTACTATTCAGATTCATTAATGGTTATAATTAGTTGGATAGCTAACGGTGCAGTATTTTTTTTTGGGAGTTGGGATTTTCGTTGATTGTTATCATTGATTCGATAGAGGTAAAAAATTTAAATGGAATGATAACTTTTCATGTTTTCCCTCAATATATCATAATGAAGGGATGAATAAGAGTGAATATCAAGCAAGTAAGTAAAGAGAAAGGTGTTTCTGCCGATACGCTACGGTATTACGAACGTATCGGATTGATTCCACCAGTCAATCGTACAAAAGGTGGGATACGGGATTATACACAAGAAGATTTGCGGTGGGTAGATTTTACGATATGTATGCGCAATGCGGGGTTATCCATTGAGACCTTGATTGAATACCTCCGTTTATATAGTGAAGGAGAATCCACGATCCACGCACGCAGAGATCTACTGATTGAAGAAAGTAAACAACTAGAGAAAAAAATCAAGGAAATGCAAGACTGCCAAGAAAGACTCCAATTGAAAATCAAGAACTATAACGAATTACTTAATGATCACTAAGGTTTTTTTGACTAAAGCAAAACACCGATGATCAGCCTGTACGTGAATGAGTAAATGATATTCACGTACAGAACTAAAAAATGAAATACTAAAGAGGTATAGAAAGAGCGTGAAACAAAAGTATGATTTACTCTTGTTTCACGCTCTAAACACGTATAAATAGCAGGATCAGAAGCAACCCCTTCGAAAATAAGCTGAAGTTCACAAAAATTTGAAAAGCAATTTTCGTGAATACCTTTTTGTTTCGCGGAGTTAACCATTTCTGTCCCAACCTCTTTGTTTTAACATAGATCAACGTTCATTAGTCAGTAAGTCTGTTAGTATTTGCCAATCTGATTGGATAATAGGCGCTAAGGAACGATTATAAAAAATAGCAGCAGGATGGAAAAGTGGGAGAACCCGATAGTGTTTTTCTGAATATTGATAAGCATCTTTCTGCTGATTCAACTCAAGAACAGGTCCTTTGTAAAGCTGTCCATGATTTTTGGAGACAGTATAGTTAGTTCCCAATAACCGTTGCAAACCGATATTTCCTAATGCCGCAATCCAAGTGGGCTGGACGTGTTGTAGTTCGTAGTCAAGGATGGGTGCATGAGCGAAGACCTCGCCTTTAGTAGGGGTGCGATTGGGATAAACGATTTCTTGTTGTTTTGTTCGCTTATTTATGCGCTGTACCACACGATAAGGGCGACTTCTAACTGCACTAGTAATATAGACATCTTCTCGAGAAAGGCCAGCAAGTGCTAGTGCATTCATCAATTCCTTCCCAGCTTGACCACTGAATGGAATATGGTTTTCAATTTCAGTTTTACCAGGTGCTTCACCGATCAACATCAATTTTGGATGTAATGGTCCTTGACCTGCAACGAAGCCTTCCACCTGATAACCCTTCATGCGTTGAGAAGCTTCGTTGATCAATTCCATTGGATATTCCATATTATCCTCTCCTCTCCGTTTTAATTATAGAAGGAAGTCTGTAGAATGGCGAATAAAAGAGATAAACAAAAGGGAGTTGACGAATGGATTGAGATTTGTTATTCTAGTAATGTTGTAATTGTGGTCTCCACAGCTACAACCGCACAGAACGAGTTACGTAAGTACAGGATCTCCTGTCACTCTGGATGGCGAGTCTAAGTATTATAATAAGGAGGTGCTTTATAGCATGTACGCAATTATCAAAACAGGTGGTAAACAAGTAAAAGTTGAGGTTGGACAAGCAATCTACATTGAAAAACTTGACGTTGAAGCAGGCGAAAAGGTTGTATTTGACGAAGTGATTTTAGTAGGTGGCGAATCTACAAAAGTAGGCGCTCCAACAATTTCTGGTGCAACAGTTGAAGGAACAGTTGAAAAACACGGCAAACAAAAGAAAGTCGTTACTTTCAAATACAAACCTAAAAAACACTCACACCGCAAACAAGGTCACCGTCAACCATATACAAAAGTGGTTATCGACGCAATCAACGCTTAATTAGCGCTTGAGAAAGAAGGCCTAAAAATGATCAAAGGAACATTTAAGCGAAATGACGCTGGTCAAATCGTTTCATTTACTTTGACTGGACATGCTGATGCCGGTCCTTATGGTAGTGATATCGTCTGTGCAGGTGTTTCCGCATTAGCGATCAGTACTGTCAATGGTATTGCCTCATTAGCAGGCTTTGAACCAATTGTTGACATGAATGAAGAAGATGGCGGCTATCTATATGTCGAAATCACTTCAGGAATGACACAAGAACAAAACAACATTGCTGAAATTCTATTGGAGAATTGCCTGTTGGGCTTACAATCCATAGAAGCTGAAAATTCAGAATATATCCAAATTGAAACAACGAATGATAAATAGGAGGTGCAGACCATGTTGTTAACAATGAATCTACAATTATTCGCCCACAAAAAAGGTGGCGGTTCTACATCTAACGGACGTGACTCAGAATCAAAACGTCTAGGTGCAAAACGTGCTGACGGACAAACTGTTACAGGTGGATCAATTCTTTACCGTCAACGCGGTACAAGAATCTATCCAGGTGTTAACGTAGGTATTGGTGGCGATGATACTTTATTTGCAAAAGTTGATGGCGTTGTACGTTTCGAGCGTAAAGGCCGCGACAAAAAACAAGTATCTGTTTACCCAGTAGCTCAAGAAGCTTAATAAACGATTAGTCTTATTCCTTTAATTGAAGGGATAAGGCTTTTTTTTTACAAAAAAATAGAAACTGAATGCCATAATGAATGCTATTGTTAAAAGTTAGCAAATTTTGCTAGTTTTTCAGCAGTAGCATTTTTTTGTTTTTCACTTAAATGTGTATAAATCGAATTGGTCATTTCGAGACTTGCATGTCCTAAGCGTACTTGTGCTTCTTTCATAGGTATGCCAGCCTCATAAAGCATAGATGCATGAGTATGTCGCCAACCATGTGTACCTATGTTAGGCATATGGGTAAAATCTGCTATCCTACATGATCGCATATATAACGATTGTCTGTTTGAATAATTTCCTTCAAAGTTGGCAAAAATAATGTTACTATCTACACCGTTTTTAAATAAGTAATTTTTTTGATGTAATCGCCACTTTTTTAAAATTTTAATAGTTTTAGGGTCAAGTGAAATAATTCTGTTTGAATTCTTTGTTTTCGGGGATAAGGCTGCGTATCCCTTTCTAGTCTGTGAAAGGGTCTTGTTTATATTAAGAGTTCCTTCGTTAAAATTAATGTCGTCCCATAATAACGCTAAAGCTTCACCACCTCGTATGCCAGTAAATGCAAGTGTTCGATATAACGTTAAATCCCATTCAGCAAAATACTTGTAAAGAAAGTTGGCGTTATTTACTTGTGTTACTTTTTTTTCAAGATAATCTAACACAAATTTTACTTGATCACTAGTATAATACTTAATTTCTTTCTCACGTCTAGTTTTTTTGGTTTTTGGACGTATTACTTTAGAAAAAGGATTCTTCTCAATCAATTCTAGATTTATAGCATAATCAAAAATTTTAGAAGTATACTGAAGTACTACTCTGTATACTTCTAATTTTTCAGCCCAGATATTAACAGATTCTTGAGCCATTTTTGGAGTAATTTTTTTTATTTTGTAATTCCCCAAAAGTGGCAATACATGAATTTTTATATAACGTTCAGTAGCTATGCTTGTTGACTCTTTAACAGTCTTACGGTAATTCTCGTACCATAAATTGTATATGTCTATAAAAGTATCATGAGTTTCTTTTTCTAGTCCATGATTTTTTTCAAATTCTATTTTTAAACGAGCTAGTGCTAACTTAGCCTCTTTCTTTGTTTTGAAATTTCTTCTAGTAGTTTTTATTGGTTTTCCTGTCAAAGCATTAATGCCAAGATATGCTTGGAATTGCCAAAGTTTTGTACCATCTTTTTTTACATATTGATTAAATGTAGCCATAAATTTCTCCTTATCTATTACGTGGGGCGCATAGAAAGTTAGAGAATATCCTTGTTTTCTTTAATGAATTTGATTTCTTGAGCTAGTTTATGAATTTCCTTAGCTGGAACTCTTTCATAAAAGCTTTTATTATACTGGGGAGTCCCATTTGCGTCAAACATTGGTTCACCATCATCATATTTAATATAGCGTTCAAAAAAGTTGTTGATAGTATTGGTTTCAGAAGCGAGTTGACTTATTTTTTGAAGTTTATGATCCACTATTGGCTGACCGTTTTCATTGTATGACAAGTTACCATCTTCATTGAGGCTAAATTCATTGTATACAAAATTTTGTATAAATTGAATTTGATCAAATATATTTTGAATATCTTCGCCATATTGTTCAATAATTGAAGGAACTTGAAGAATAGCTTGTATCTTACTGTTATATTCATCAATTTTATCTAATATAACAGGAGTATCAGAAACTGCTATTTCTTTTTGGGTACCAAATAATTGTATAGGTGTAGCATTAAATAATTTGGCAATTTTTTCTAATGTTTCAAAAGTAGGGTATCTTACACCT
>NZ_NGMO01000004.1:183474-187456 GCF_002140175.1 Candidatus Enterococcus wittei | reverse complement strand
TTTTTTCTAATGTTTCAAAAGTAGGGTATCTTACACCTCTTTCGATATTAGAAATACTTTGTTTTTTTAATCCTATTTTTTGAGCTAATTCTTCTTGAGAATATCCATGTTCCTTTCTTAAGCGAGCAACGTTGTTTCCAAAATTTTCTATCATAATTATCACCTCTCTCAAAAGTTTACCCTTATATTTAATATAATTCAACCAAAATATATAAAATAGTTGTTTTATATACCTAAAAAAACTATTTGACATCTATGGATATATTTGTTAAAGTTTTCTTGTAATACTTTAAATGCTATTTTTAGTATTATTAATATGTTTTTGAGAGGGGGGTGGTAAAATGATTGAAGTTGAAAAAGCTTTATTAAGATGGGAGGATGAAAATTTTAACAAAGTGTATTTTATGGTAAAGGAAGCGATAGAAACTGCAAAAGGTGAACGAGATATTGTTAAACAAAAATATTGTGCAGAGCATTTCCAAATAAGCGTAAATACGTTGAAAGATTGGGTTTCATATGGGTGTCCAGAGATTCGTCTGGATTCTGGAATGGTTTTATATAGTAAGAAGGCAATCAGAGAATGGTTGTTACTGTATCAAAAATAAACATAGGTGGGGCGCATACAAGTTGCTAAACATAAAAAAAGCATTCTAACCGTGGTAGGGAAAGAATGCTCAAGTGCTAAATATGTTCTTTTACAAAAATGAGTATAGCATATTTGGCTAAGGTTTTCTATATAAACTAGGAGGTCAAATTTTGATGCTTGATGGGAAACAGGTACTCATAAGATTTATAGAAGCGAACCAATTAGATATAACGAATTATATCTATATTTTCACTGAATATAAAGGTGTACCGTATTATTCTTTTGTTAGTAAAGATAGTATTACGATGCTTGCTTGTGTAAGACAAAATCTTGTAAGTGTATGTAATATGAATACAAAAGAAATGAAGCATTATTTATTAAACCAAGAAACACAAATTTTCATGAAGGTATAAAATATTTTCTAAAGTACACTAATAAGAAGGGAAGTATGGATTATTACGAGTATAAAGCGGTCGTAGAAAAAGTTTCAGGATTAGGTAGTGTATCTACTTTAAAGCGTTGGAGAAAGCTCATAGAAGAGCATACAGATACTAAATTTGAAGTATCGAGAAAAAGGATTGGGAGAAAGAGTACAGCAAGGATATGTCTTTTCAGTGAGGACGATCTTTTAAAGCTCCAAAAAGTTGCAGATTTAAAAGATGAACTTGGTTTGACAAAGGCAATTTTGCAAGTGTTTTCAGTTGAGAAGCAAAAAAAGACTTTAGAAGTTGAACGAGAAATTGGGGCTTTAAAAGAATCAGTTCGGTTATTGATTAAAATATCTAAACATCATGATTTAGAAATTGAACAATTAAAGAAAGAAAACATGGAATTAAGAAAAAAAATAAACGCAAAGAAGAAGCGGAAGTTTTTTCAATAGAAATGCTGGCGACAAACCCTTAATTTTGAGCGACTGCCTCAGCAGAGTAGCTCAAAATTAAGGTAAGGTGCTGGCGACAAAATTTCTAAAATAGAAGGTAAGTAGGGTGTATAGTAACACCACCCTCTAGTATAGAGAAAAAACTTGTGTAAATACCGCCAATTCAACGTTTTGGTAGTGGAGTTTTTGGCAAAAACATCCCCAATTTTTTCTTGAGAAAAAGGTGCAAAAATGGCGACGCAAAATAAGCTACATGCGCTAATTGATTGGTTACAAATTCAAGTTTTAAATAAAAATGAGCTAAAAGAGGTCGTAGAGGATTTATTAGAAATGCGTTTTGATTATTTTGTGGAACGAAAGGGGAAATTGACTTATTACGATTACAATATGCTGATAGAGTACGCAAATATACGGATATACTACCGTTCGGAGAACGGAAAGGAAAGTGAAGACGGAGATTGCATGATTGTGGTTGATGGAACTGGAATGACTTTTCTTCGAGAACGTTTTTTACAGGAAAGGGAAATAGGATTAAAAGAGTTTTTGAATCAAGTTTTTTCTAAAGAACATTGGCGATTGAAGATAACTAGAGTTGATCCTGCGATTGACGATTTTAATGAAGTACCGTATTTCACCCCAAATCAACTAGTGAAAATATGTGAAAAAAAACAATTTTTTTATGGGAAAAGCACAACTTATGATGTGTATGGCCAAGAAAATAAAGAAAAAGGAATGACTCTTTATTTAAAGCCGCCTGGTGCAGATGACCGTATTAAAATTTATGATAAACAAGCAGAGCGAGCTAAGGCGCAGGGAGTTAGAAAGAAAGATATGCCCCCTTGGATACGCGTAGAGATTGTTTTTAGAAGAGAAAAAGCACAGAAGTTTGTAGAGTATTATTTATCAAGCGAAATAGAGCTAATAGACTTAATTAAAGGTTACTTAAAAGAAAAAGTAAAATTTTTTACAGATGCTCAAATGAGGCAACCACTACGAAAGTGGGAACGTTTCTTAGGAAAAACAGTTCCATTTTCGCTTACCACACCTAAAATGAATTCTGAATTAACTCAAAAATTCAACTGGTATTTTTATCAAGGGGCATACCCTGTATATCATGCCTATCTCTATTGCTTAAAAAATAAACTATTAAATGAACAAGAACTTGAAGAGTTTGAACGATTAATGACTATCCATGAGACACAAGAGATTTTTCCACCTCAATTAGCAAGTGAATTAATTAAGCGTGTAACGGAAAAAGGACGAACAGAATTAATACCTGAAATAAAGAAATTAACAAAAAGTTCAAAAGAAAATGAAGAGAAATGAGGAAAAAGAATGGCGAAGATGTTATCAGTAAGAGATTTTGATTTAGCAGCGATTGGCACCTTATTTGAAGTAGATGAAGTAATGCCAAAGTTTGCGACAGAAGAACGTAAGGACAGTTCGGGTACCATTATTTTAGACAATGAAGGGCGCCCTCGTAGATTTAGCACAGCGGAAATTGTCGGTTATAAATATTCTGTCACTATTCTAGATGGAAATTTTAGAAAGAAATCTACACAAGTAACAGTAGACGGACTAAAAGAAGTAATAACGAATGAAGAAATCAGAAAAAAAGACTCTGTAAAATGTCGTTTTTCTAATTTAACAGTTTCCATGTCAGGTAATCCAATGTATTATAAAGCAGACGATATTGTTCTTTTACCACAAGAAAATAAATAAAAATGTTAGAGCTGTGCAACGCAGCTCTTTTTATAAATTTCTTGGAAACGTATTGAGGAAGTTTTATACTTAAATGTATTGAATGTGAGTTAAATCATAAGGGAGTGCCATTAATGAAAATAAAAAGCATCAATAATTTTTATGATCGGAAATTTCAAATATTTTTTGATAATGAAGAAACTATTAGAGTAACGGAGCCAGAATATTTTGAGACATTAGTTATGTTGATAATAAAAATTTTGGATAATAATTTTTTATATGATACTACAGATAATAGTTTTGAATTCGATAATTGTATAAATTTTCTTTGTATAATTTACCAAAGCACAGTTTATGTAGAGAATATCCATAATAAGAAAGAAATCTACTTTACTGCTAGAGAAGAGGAAGGATATCCTAATTTAAGATTTTTTAATAAGACAATAAGAAAGAATTCTGAAATATTTTTTCCTGACTTCTATACATACTTCACTGGAGCATATTCTAATTTAAATGTCCTATATAGAGTGCTTAAAAATTTTGTAAGAAAATCAAATCTTGTTTTTGATAAATCGAAAAATGAGGTGATAAGTGAATTCCTTTTTATACGTAATAAATTATTAATACATCCTGAAGACAATTTAGCTTTAGCCGACTATTTTGATAATCCGATTATTGGAATGAATGAAATGGATTGGGCGAGATCTTTGAAGGAGGGAGAAGATGCTGGAACAATCTATCACTACTATCATAAAGGTTCTAAAAGGGAAATCGATTTAGCAAAGAAATTTTTAAATTATACTGAGGAAATTTTA
>NZ_NGMO01000004.1:74017-182071 GCF_002140175.1 Candidatus Enterococcus wittei | reverse complement strand
TATTTATTTAGAACGACAACTCATTTTTTTGATATAAATGGTTGACGAAACACAACTTAATCAATACTATTAGGGTTCAAGAACAAATGAAAAGGGGCGAAGGGATTGACAAAGCGAATTGACCGAATTTATACGTATGTCAAAGAAAAAACCGCTCATTTAAAAAAAGAAGAATACGATCAAGGGGTAACGACACAAGAGATTGCGGAAAATTTAGGGATTCAGCGTACCAATAGTAGTAAAGATTTAAATAAGCTAGTACGTGAGGGGAAACTCTTGAAGACTGATGGCCGACCTGTGCGCTATATTTACCAAGAAAACAGTGGATATGAAAAACCTTTGACTAGGTATGTGCCAAGTTATAAAGAGGAGCCGATTGAGGAGAAAAAACCAAGGATCCAAGTGGATACCAAAGATATTTTTGCAAAAATCATTGGGGCAAATGGTAGCATGAAAAATTCGGTCGAACAAGCAAAAGCAGCTATTTTATATCCGCCTCGAGGGTTGAATTGTCTGATTACTGGACCGACTGGCTCTGGTAAAACGTACTTTGCGCATGCGATGTTTCATTTTGCTAAAGCAAATAAAGTAGTGGGCGAAGCGACTGAGCTGATCGTTTTCAATTGTGCGGACTATGCCAATAATCCTGAATTGTTGATGAGTCATCTTTTCGGATATGTCAAAGGTGCATTTACTGGAGCTGAAGAAGAAAAAGTAGGAATTATTGATCAAGCAGATGGCGGGATGCTTTTCCTTGATGAAATTCACCGCTTGCCTCCTGAAGGTCAAGAAATGATTTTTTATTTTATGGATCACGGTACTTATAGTCGTTTAGGTGAAACCACAAAATCTCACGAGGCAAATGTCCGTATTGTTGGTGCAACTACTGAAGATCCAGGGTCTGCTTTGCTCGAAACTTTTGTCCGACGTATCCCAATCAATATCAAGCTCCCGGCATTTGAAAAACGACCGGCTAACGAAAAAATTGATTTAGTGAAGATTATGATCGCTCATGAAGCCAATCGAACACAACGGAAAATCTCTTTGACAGAAGATGTAGTGAAAGCGCTCATAGGTAGTGTAACTTATGGAAATATCGGTCAGTTGAAATCCAATATCCAGTTGGTTTGTGCTAGAGGTTTCTTAAATCATATGAACGCACCGGAGATTTCAATTACGATTGATGATCTAACGGAAGGTATCCGTAGTGGATTGATCCAATTGGCCAGTAATCGTCAAGAAATGGCAGAGCTTTCGAAAATGCTTGAACCTAAGATCACAGTCTTGCCAAACGATAATGTGATGCAACTACAAGCCGATTCTTATGAACTACCTTATAATCTTTATGACATCATCGGTGATAAAGCGGCACTCTTGAAATCAGATGGGCTAGACCAAGAAGCAATCAATCATTTTATTTCGACTGATATCAATATCCATTTAAAATCTTTTTACAAAGATCATGGGTTCTCATTCAATGCGGACAATAAACTGGCTGAATTTGTTGACCCTAAAATCATTGAAGTGACCAATCAAATCTATACTATGGTCAAACAGTCATTACCTTATGAGTTTCAGCAAAACTTTATTTACGCAATGAGTTTGCATATTAGTTCTTTCTTAAAGCGTATCAATTTAGGGGAAGAACGTCATACCAATGATAATATTCGTGAAATGGCGATTGATTTTCCTGAAGAGTATATACTTGCTCAAAAAGTACGAAAACATATTGAATCATTTTTTCAAGTAGCAATCCCTGAGAGTGAAGATTATTATTTAACAGTTTTACTTGTATCTTTAAGAGCGAACCAATCAGGTGGAAGAATTGGGGTTGTTGTTGCTGCTCATGGAAATAGTACGGCAAGCAGTATGGTACAAGTAGTTCAACAGTTACTAGATGCAGATAATGTTCGAGCCGTAGATATGCCACTTGATATGGATCCACAGACGGCGTTAAGACGAATTGAGCGTTGTGTCCAAGAAGTAGATGAAGGAAGTGGGACGATCTTGTTAGTGGATATGGGTTCCTTATCTTCCTTTAACACCCAAATCCAGCGAGATACAGGAATTCCTGTACGCACGGTTGATATGGTGACGACGTCGTTAGTGCTAGAGACGGTCAGAAAAGTATCGGTATTAGGTACAGATCTTGACTTATTGTATGAGTCTTTGAGAAATTTCCGCGGTTATGCAGGGGTTGCAACGGAAAAAGAAATGAAAAATGAAGCAACTGAACAACCAAAAGCAATCATTGCGATCTGTGCCTCAGGAGAAGGGACAGCTCATCGTATTAAAGAGTTGATAGAACGTGCAGTAAGTAAGCGACAAGAACCACAAGTCGTAGTCATCGCTTTATCGATTATGGAGTTGAATACAAGATTGCCAGAGATTGAAAAAAAGTATCACATCATTGCTACTACTGGCATCACGAATCCTCAAATAGCGGCACCATTTATTCCGCTAGAACGATTCATTGACCAAAATATTGAGCTGATTTTGGATGAGTTGGTCCTGGAATCAGAGTTAGATGAGTCAGAAGATGTATTATTAAACGAAGTGACGGCAAAAAATACTTGTGTCACATTTATTACCGACAACTTTACATTTATAAATGCGAATAAGCTAATTAATCCTCTTTGGCAATTCGCAAAAGAGGTTGCTGAGAAAACTGAAATGGATGCGCAAGAATATGGTTTTATGATCAATTTAGTTCTCCATACAGTAGGGATGATCGAACGAATCATTTTGAATGAACCATTGACTGTCGCCCCAGAAGAATGCCAATCAGCAAAAGAAGATCCCCTCTATGATCAGTTGCTTGATACGTTAACTAATTTAGAGGAGCAGATTAAATTGCGGACTCCATTAGAAGAAGTGTATTATTTGCTAAAATTAATCCATAACCAATTAGATAAAAAAGAATACACTAAACCGTAGATACACAAAAAAGATACACTATTTTAGTGTATCTTTTTTGTGTATTGCTTAAGAAAGCTTTAAACGTAACAGTGTATTGATAAAAAGTTGGCACGGTTCTTGCTTTTAATAAAGTGTGCTAGGAGGTGGTGATCACACAGAAACACGAGGGATTTCTGTGAAGTAATTTTGAAAGAAGGAGATTGGCGAATGGATATTCGATTAGCCCGTATAGATGATCGTTTGATCCATGGACAAGTAGCGACTGTCTGGTCAAAACTGACTGGAGTGGAGCGAATCATCGTCATTAGTGATGTCGTGGCACAAGATACGCTAAGAAAGTTTCTATTAAAAGAAGCTGCGCCGCCAGGTATCATGGCAAATGTGATCACAGTAAAAAAAATGATCCAAATTTTCCAGAGTGGCTTATTAGCAAAAACGAAAGTCATGCTTTTATTCACTAATCCTCAAGACGTTGAAACAATTGTCCGAAGCGGGGTCCATCTAGATTCATTAAATATCGGTGGGATGAGTTTTTCTGAAGGGAAAACAATGATTACTAATTTTGTTTCCGTCGACCAACGCGATATTGATGCTTTCCTTTACTTGAATGATCAAGGAGTGGAACTAGAAATTCGGAAAGTACCTGCGGATCGAAAAGTCTTTTTAATGGAATTACTGACGAAAGCCAAAAAAGCATAAAAAATTGTTGTTGCGAATAGTCAAATGTAGCTGTTGTAATAGGTAAGCAATTATTCTAATTTTTTGATTTTGTTACAACAAAAAAGAAGTAGGAGGTATAAATATGGTAGGGATTATCCTTGCAAGTCATGGACAATTTGCTGAAGGCATCTTGCAGTCTGGTTCAATGATTTTTGGCGAACAAGAAAACGTCAAAGCTGTCGTTTTAAAACCAAGTGAAGGTCCAGATGACTTGAGAGCCAAATTAGAAGAAGCTGTTGCTTCCTTCGATAATCAAGAAGAAGTCTTATTCTTAGTTGATTTGTGGGGCGGAACGCCGTTCAATCAATCAAACACCTTATTTGAAGAACACAAAGACAAGTGGGCAATCGTAAGTGGTTTGAACTTGCCTATGCTGATTGAAGCATACGCATCTCGTTTTTCAATGGAATCTGCGCATGAAATCGCAGCACATATCATTGAAACAGCAAAAGAAGGTGTGAAAGTTAAACCAGAAGAACTAGAACCGGCTGAACAACCAAAAGCTGCTGCACAAACTGCTGCACCATCAGGAGCGCCTGGTAAATTCACATATGTTCTAGCTCGTATCGATTCACGTTTGCTTCATGGACAAGTAGCAACTGCTTGGACAAAAACAACGAATCCAACACGTATCATCGTTGTTTCAGATGCTGTTGCAAAAGATGAGCTTCGTAAGAAACTTATCCAACAAGCAGCTCCCCCAGGTGTGAAAGCGCATGTAGTGCCGATCGACCAAATGATCAAACTTGCAAAAGACGATCAACACTTTGGTGGTCAACGTGCATTGCTATTATTTGAAAATCCTCAAGATGTGTTACGTGCAGTAGAAGGTGGCGTACCTCTAGAAACAATTAACGTTGGTTCAATGGCACATTCACCAGGTAAAGTACAACCAAATAAAGTACTTGCTTTCAGTCAAAATGATATTGATACATTCAATAAGTTGAAAGAAGCAGGCATGAAATTTGATGTACGTAAAGTACCAAATGATTCAAAAGGAAACATGGATGAAATCTTGAAAAAAGCACAAGATGAATTAAAAAATCGTGCTTAATTTAACTATCAGAAAAAATGGAGGATTAACATCATGGAATTAAATATTATTCAAGTGATCTTAGTCATTATCGTTGCATTTTTAGCTGGTATGGAAGGAATTCTTGATGAGTTTCAATTCCATCAACCGGTACTCGCATGTACGTTAATCGGCTTAGTTACTGGGAACTTAGTCCCTTGCCTTATCTTAGGTGGTACATTACAAATGATCGCTCTTGGTTGGGCAAACATCGGCGCTGCTGTAGCTCCTGATGCTGCATTAGCATCTGTTGCATCTGCAATTATTTTAGTTTTAGGTGGTCAAGGAACAGCAGGCGTTTCTTCTGCGATCGCTATCGCTGTGCCACTTGCTGTTGCTGGTTTATTATTAACAATCATCTGTCGTACAATTGCTACAGCGTTCGTTCATTTAATGGATGCTGCTGCAAAAGAAGGTAACTTTAGAAAAGTTGAATTATGGCACATTATTGCTATCTGTATGCAAGGTGTTCGTATTGCGATCCCTGCTGCGTTAATCTTAGCAATTGGTGAAGGTCCAGTAAGAAACTTACTTGAATCTATGCCAGTTTGGTTAACTGACGGATTAGCAATCGGTGGTGGTATGGTAGTTGCTGTTGGTTACGCAATGGTTATCAACATGATGGCAACAAGAGAAGTATGGCCATTCTTTGCTATTGGTTTTGTATTGGCAACTATTTCTGAAATTACTCTTATTGGCCTTGGTGCCATCGGTGTTTCTCTTGCTCTTATCTACTTGGCACTTTCTAAACAAGGTGGATCAGGTAATGGCGGAAACTCAAATACTGGTGACCCACTGGGCGATATCATCGATAACTATTAAAGGAGGCGTACACGAAAATGGCAGAAGAAAGAATTCAATTATCTAAAAAAGATCGTATTTCTGTTTGGTGGCGTTCGACTTTCCTACAAGGTTCATGGAACTACGAACGTATGCAAAATGGTGGTTGGGCATTTTCAATGATTCCAGCGATCAAAAAATTATATAAAACAAAAGAAGATCGTGCGGCTGCGTTAGAACGTCATTTAGAGTTCTTTAACACACATCCATACGTAGCTTCACCAATCATTGGGGTAACATTAGCGCTGGAAGAAGAACGCGCAAATGGTGCACCAGTTGATGACGTAACAATCCAAGGGGTTAAGGTTGGTATGATGGGACCTTTAGCTGGGATTGGGGATCCGGTTTTCTGGTTCACAGTAAGACCAATTCTTGGTGCACTAGCTGCATCTCTTGCAATTAGTGGAAATATCTTAGGTCCAATCATCTACTTCTTTGGTTGGAATATCATTCGTATGGCATTTATGTGGTATACACAAGAATTCGGCTACAAAGCTGGTTCTAAAATTACAGATGATTTATCTGGTGGATTATTACAAGATATCACAAAAGGTGCTTCAATTCTCGGGATGTTCATCTTGGGATCATTAGTTAACCGTTGGGTATCAATCAACTTCACACCAGTTGTATCTACTGTTAAATTAGATAAAGGTGCATACATTGACTGGAACAACTTACCATCAGGTGCTGAAGGAATCAAGAGTGCTTTGGAACAACAAGCGGCTGGTCTTTCTCTATCTGATTACAAAGTAACAACATTACAAGATAACTTAAACAGCTTGATCCCTGGTTTAGCTGCATTATGTTTAACATTGTTCTGCATGTGGTTACTTAAGAAAAAAGTATCTCCAATCATTATCATTCTTGGATTATTCGTGGTTGGTATTGTCTTCCACTTAATCGGATTAATGTAATCTTTGAACTAAACAGTTGGTTAAGAAGCTGTGACAGAAATCATCTATTGATTTTTGTTGCAGCTTTTTTCAATAAAAAGGATGAATCAGTGCAAAGCGCAGATGTCACAACCTTGATAAACGGTGTTCAAGAAGCTGCACTACAAACCTAAGCCAAAAAAATAAAAAATGTGAAGAACCGTTTTCTATTTTTTTTATCTTAGATTTCAGTGCAAAGCACTTCTTTCACAACCTTTTGCTTATTATCAAAAAACAATCTATAATGAACTTACTTGTTAGATCAATTAGAAACGGAGCAATTAAAATGGTAGAATCACTGAATACAAAAGTCGACTTAACGATCGATGCTACTTCTTATTTGGGAACTGCTGAGTATGGAAAAATCATGATTGGTGATAAAGGGTTTGAATTTTATAATGATCGAGATGCGCGTAAGTTTATCCAAATTCCTTGGGAAGAGGTGGATTTCGTGATTGCCTCAGTCATGTTTAAAGGGAAGTGGATTCCTCGATTTGCGATCCAAACGAAAAGAAATGGCACTTACTCTTTTGCCTCAAAGAGACCAAAAGAAGTGTTGCGAGCGATTCGTGTTTATGTAGATCCAAGTCATATGGTGCGCTCGCTTAGTTTGGTCGATGTCGTTAAGCGTGGTGTCAAGAATATTTTCAAGAAAAAATAGAAATGGACCAGACCTATTATTTGCTTGCTTTTTATTCCTTATGCTAGAATTAAACAGGTAAAAAAGGAGGTTATATAATGAGTTGGTTATGGACATTAATTGTAGGTGCAATTATTGGTGCGATTGCAGGAGCAATCACAAGCAAAGGTAATTCAATGGGCTGTATCACAAATATTATTGCTGGATTGGTTGGTTCAAGTATTGGTCAAGCTATTTTTGGCGATTGGGGACCAAGCGCTGCCGGCATGGCACTTATTCCATCTATTTTAGGCGCAGTTATTTTAGTTGCAGTTGTTTCATTTTTCTTTGGGAAAAAATCTTAAAGATAAAAAATAATGAAGAGCGTTTTGACTTAAGGCAGTAGCCAGAGTTGAGACGCTTTTTTCTTTAAAGGCTTAAATTACCTTAATTCTGTCTTCAAATGATAAAAATTTGCTATAATAGAAAAAAGAGTGCAAAGAAAGAAGGAGTTTTTATTATGATGTTACGGGTAGAAAAACTACGTAAAAAAATGCAAGAAGAACAGTTAGATTCATTTTTAGTAACAAGCCCTTATAATCTTCGCTATTTAACTAATTTCACTGGCACAACTGGTTTGGCAGTCATTACTTTAAATAAAGCGTTCTTTATTACTGATTTTCGTTATACAGAGCAAGCCGCTGCACAAGCACAAGGGTTTGAGATCATTAAAAATAGTGGTCCGATTTTTGAAGAAGTTGCTAATTTGGTTCGCCAAGAAGGATTACAAGCTTTAGCGTTTGAAGAAAGAATGGTTTCATTCTTAGAGTATTCTGTCTTAGAGGAAATGTTGGATGCCGAATTGATCCCAGTTTCTGAAATGATTGAGGAATTGCGAGAAGTGAAAGATGAAAATGAAATCGCAACGATAGAAAAAGCATGTAATATCGCTGATATGGCATATGATCATATTTTGAAGATGATCCAACCTGGAATGACTGAAATCGAAGTAGCGAACCAATTAGATTTTTATATGCGTTCATTAGGCGCTTCTGGTGTTTCTTTTGAAACGATTGTTGCAAGTGGTCTTCGTTCAGCCATGCCTCATGGTGTAGCAAGTGCGAAGATGATTGAACAAGGTGATTTGATCACGATCGATTTTGGATGTTATTATGAAGGCTATGTTTCTGATATGACTCGGACATTTGCGATTGGTGACCCAGGAGAGCAACTAAAAGAAATCTATCAGATCGTATTGGAAGCACAATTAGCAGTGCTAGAAGTTGCCAAACCAGGAGTTACTGGTGTGCAATTAGATGCAGTGGCTAGAGATTACATCACGAAATATGGCTATGGTGAAGCTTTTGGTCATTCTACTGGACATGGGATCGGACTAGAAATCCATGAAGGACCGAACGTTTCTACAAGAGCCGAAAAATCTTTTGTTGTTGGAAATGTTATCACGGATGAACCAGGGATTTATTTACCAGGAATCGGTGGGGTACGAATCGAAGATGATTTATTGATCACACCAGAAGGTAACCGTGTGTTGACACATTCACCAAAAGAATTGATCATCCTTTAATACTAGGTGTTCGATTGGATTAATGGAAATGTGGAAAGTCAGAGTTTGTTATAGAAAATAGGCTGATTTAATGATACACTATAGAAGAAATCATGCTGTTGCCAATGAAGTTTTTTAAGAGCAAGTCTGATTTACAGGAGACAGCTTACCTATGTACAGTAGATGTATTAAAAGATTATTTTTTAAATGGATTCCTGTACTTAGGCAAAAGGAGGAATAGATAAAAATGGCAGACGAAAAAAACTTAGTCTTACATGCAAATCAAGATTTAGGAGAAATCGTGATTGCTCCTGAAGTAATCGAAGTCATTATCGGGATTGCAGCTTCTAAAGTTGAGGGTGTCTATGGCATGCGTGGGACATTTGCTAGCAATGTCACTGAATTATTAGGAAGAGCAGCCCATGGCAAAGGAGTCTACTTGGTAAATGACGAAGACGGTTTAAAAGTGGATCTGTATTGTTATTTAGAATATGGTGTATCTGTGCCTAAAGTGGCAATGGAAATGCAAGAGCGTGTAAGTCAACAAGTACTCTTCATGACAGACATTGCTTTAGCTGAAGTGAATATCCATGTAGTAGCAGTGGTGCCGGAAAAACTTGAACAACCAGCCATTGAAGAACTTTTTGAAGATGAAGAGGAAGAAAATGAATAAAGAGTTATCAAGACATGAAATTCGTGAAATGGCATTACAAGCACTTTTTCCTTTGGATTTTAATACAGATCTAACGAAAGAAGATGCGATCATGAATGCAATCGAGTTGGATCACAAAGAGATGATTAATGATGAGGAGTCAGAATTTGTTCCAGTGTACCTCGATACATTGGTTGGCGGAGTCTGTGCCAAAAAAGAAGATTTGGATTCAATCATTGAGAAACATCTAAAAAACAACTGGCGGATCAATCGTATTTCTAAAATGGATCTTATCATTTTAAGAATTGCGATATTTGAAATGATGTATGTAGACGATGTACCAGCACCTGTTGCATTGAATGAAGCAATCGAATTAGCCAAAACATTTAGTGATGATCGTTCACGTAAATTCGTCAACGGGATGTTATCCAATGTACTGAAAGAATTAGAAGCTGGGGCGTAAGTCCTAGCTTTTTTCTATGAATATCAGAAAATCAAATTATCTATCAAAAGTCATCTATGGTAGAATAGAAGCAAAAAAGTCTGGGAGTGATCGTATGGCAGAATTGATCAATGGAAAAGAACTAGCAGAAAAAATGCAAGAAAAACTAGCAGTGAAAGTACAAGAACTCAAAGCAAAACAGATCCATCCCGGTTTGGTTGTTTTACTAGTAGGTGAAAATCCAGCTAGTCAAATCTATGTACGCAACAAAGGGCGCGTGGCAGAAAAATTAGGTATCTATTCAAAAATTGAACGTTATGATCAATCAATTTCAGAAGAAAAATTATTACGTGAAATTGAAAAATATAATAAAGATCCTCAGTTTCACGGGATTCTCGTCCAATTGCCGTTACCTGCACATATCGATGAAGATAAAGTCTTGTTGGCCATTGATCCGAAGAAAGATGTAGACGGGTTTCATCCGATGAATCTAGGTCGTTTATTTGCTGGTACACCTGATAAAATCCCTTGTACACCTTATGGGATCATGAAAATGTTTGAAGCATACGATATTAACCTTGAAGGCAAGCGTGCTGTAGTCATCGGACGTAGCAATATCGTTGGCAAGCCAATGGCCCATTTATTATTGATGGCCAATGCAACGGTGACGATTGCACATTCAAAGACGCAAAATCTTCCTGAATTGGCAAGAGAAGCAGATATCTTAGTCGTAGCCATTGGACGAGGTCATTTTGTGACCAAAGAATTTATCAAGCCAGGGGCCGTTGTAATTGATGTTGGTATGAATCGTAATGAAGAAGGTAAACTGATTGGTGATGTCAAATTCGACGAAGTAGCACCATTAACAAGTTATATTACACCGGTACCAAAAGGAGTAGGACCAATGACGATTACGATGTTGATGTTTCAAACGGTCTTATCAGCTGAAAAAGAGCAGGTGGAAGAATGACGGCGGAGTACTTAACTGTTACAACGTTAACCAAATATTTAAAAAGGAAATTTGAAGCAGATCCCTATCTGGAAAGAGTGTATTTGACTGGTGAGATCTCAAACTTTCGTCTAAGAGCAAATGCCCATCAATATTTTAGCCTGAAAGACGACCATGCTAAAATTTCTGCGATTATGTTCAAAGGGGCTTTTCAAAAACTGCGTTTCCAACCAAAAGAGGGTATGAAAGTGTTAGTGGTTGGTCGAATCTCACTGTATGAAGCGAGTGGTTCTTATCAAATCTACGTGGAGCATATGGAACCAGATGGCGTAGGAGCTTTATATCAAGAGTTAGCTGAACGAAAAGAAAAATTAATGAAAGAAGGTCTATTCCAAGGTCCCAAAAAGCCATTACCACGTTTTCCAAAACGGATTGCAGTATTAACAAGTCCGAGTGGAGCAGTAATTCGAGATATTATCACAACCGTAAAAAGACGTTATCCTATTGCACAGCTCGTACTATTTCCAACTGTTGTCCAAGGAAACCAAGCAGCAGACGATGTGGTGCGAAACATTGAACGGGTAGAAGCGTTGGGGAATTTTGATACGATGATCATTGGTCGTGGTGGAGGATCCATTGAAGATTTGTGGCCATTCAATGAAGAACGGGTAGCAAGAGCAATTTTTAATGCAAGTACACCAGTTATTTCTTCCGTGGGTCATGAAACGGATACGACAATTGCCGATCTAGTGGCTGATTTACGGGCACCAACACCAACTGCTGCTGCAGAATTGGCTGTGCCTGTCTTATCTGAAGTATTGTTACGAATCAAAGAGCGACAATCTCACTTGGAACAAAGTTTTTTACGACAAATCCAACGAAAGCAGGAGCGTTTTGAGCGGGCAAGACAATCCTATGTATTCCGTCAACCGGAACGTCTATATGAAGGACAGACAATTAAATTGGATCAATTGAAACAACGTTTATACCAAGCAACGCAACAGATTTATTATATAAAAGAAAAACAAGCACTCACGTTAAGTCATCAGCTTGAACAAGCTGCACCCACGCATAGAGTAAAATCAGCACAACAAGAAGCAAGCTACTTAGAGAAACGCTTAGAAGAAAAAATCCAACAATATATGAAACAACAACAGCAACGATTTCAACAAGCGGTCCAATCACTTGATTTACTTAGTCCGCTAAAAATTATGGGCAGAGGGTATAGTTATACCACTTTGAATGAACAAGTTGTAAAAAGCGTGAAGGAAGTCAGTCTTGATGATGAGCTAATTATCCACTATGCTGATGGACAAATCAAAGGACGAGTGATACAGACGGAAAAAGGAGAAAATGAACATGGAAAATCCAACATTTGAAGAATCACTACAAGAGTTAGAAAAAATCGTCATGCAATTAGAACAAGGCGATGTACCGTTAGAGTCAGCACTAGATGCATTTAAAAAAGGAATGGAATTGAGCAAGCAATGTCAAGATACACTTACAAAAGCGGAAGAAACGTTAACGAAAATGATGACAGAAAGCAATGAAGAAATTGTATTCGATGAGAAAGAGGAAGTGTAATGAAATTAACTGATTTTTCTGCTATTCATCTTCCTTTAGTCGAACAGGAAATCCATTCATTTCTTAATGAACATACTTCTGATGAGCAATTGAAAGAAAGCATGATTTACTCAATTGATGCTGGTGGAAAAAGGATACGCCCTTTGCTTTTACTAGGAACCTTAAGTTCTTTTAGCGTTGATATTGATGTGAATGCTTATCAAGTGGCTGCAGCACTTGAAATGATCCACACTTATTCTTTGATCCATGATGATTTGCCGGCAATGGACAATGATGATCTTCGCCGTGGTAAGCCTACGAACCATAAAGTATATGGGGAAGCATTAGCGATTTTAGCTGGCGATGCTTTGCTGACAGGAGCTTTTCAATTACTCACGATGACTAAGTTGCCTAATTCACCTAAGTTATTGCTATTGCAACAACTAGCGGTGAGTGCCGGTACCCAAGGGATGGTAGCTGGACAGGCAGCAGATATACAAGGAGAAGCCAAACAATTGACACTTGCTGAATTGGCATCCATCCATGAAAGAAAAACAGGTCGATTGATTCGTTATGCAATGTTAGCTGGAGGTATACTTGCTCAGCAACCAGAAGAAGTGTTGGATCAATTACAAAAAATAGCTGCACATCTCGGTTTAGCCTTTCAAATTCGTGATGACTTACTTGATGTCGTGAGTACGACTGAGGCGTTGGGAAAAACAGTTGGTAAAGATGAACAAGTAGAAAAAAATACTTATCCAAGGCTGTTAGGTATTGAAAAAACAAGAGAAGCATTAAAACAAGAGATCCGTTTGGCGAATGGGATCATTGATCAACTGGAAGAAAATGTCTATTCCTTTAATGGGCAGTTACTTCGTCAATTAGTGAAACAATTTGATGAGAAATGAGGAAGAGAATGGAAAAAGAACGTGTCGACGTATTAGCTGTTAAACAAGGGCTTTTTGAAACAAGAGAACAGGCTAAGCGATCGGTGATGGCTGGTTTGATTTACAATGAAAAAAATGAACGTTTTGATAAGCCAGGTGAAAAAATACCCGTTAGCAGTGAATTAAAAATCAAAGGGAAACAATTACCGTATGTTTCTCGGGGCGGTCTAAAATTAGAGAAAGCATTGAAACAATTTGATCTAACTGTGGCAGATAAGATCCTATTAGATATTGGAGCTTCCACAGGCGGTTTCACCGATGCGGCTTTACAAAATGGTGCGAAGATGAGCTATGCGTTAGATGTTGGTTACAATCAATTGGCTTGGAAAATCAGACAAGATCCTAGAGTTGTTGTGATGGAACGTGTCAATTTTCGTTATGCAAAGCCCGAAGATTTTCAACAGGGACAACCTGAAATTGCGGTGATCGATGTTTCGTTTATTTCTTTGAAATTGATGTTGCCCCCTCTACATGCCATCTTAAAAGACGGTGGAGAAGTAGTGACTTTGATCAAACCTCAATTTGAAGCAGGCAGAGAAGCTGTCGGAAAACATGGAATCGTACGAGATCCTCAGACACATCAACAAGTAATAGAAGATTTTTTAGCATTTGCCACATCCCATGGTTTTGATGTTTTGGATCTAAGTTACTCTCCGATCACTGGTGGAGAAGGAAATATTGAGTTTTTAGCGCATTTGAAGAAAGTGACGGATAAAGGAGTCATTGATGCGAAGGTTGATCCCTCTCAAATCGTTGAGCAGGCTCATGGACAATTTACGCATAAATAGTAGCCAGATTATTGATAATAAGACTGGATTCTTCTTTATAAAGCGCTTGAAATAAGCTATCATTAGTTAAGAAGAAGAGGCGAAGGAGAGCGGATTGAATATGAGAAAAAAAGATCGTCATCGTTTATTGACTCGTTTACTAAATGAACGAGATATACGTAAACAAGAAGAATTCGTTGAGATATTAAAAGACAAAGGAATCTCAGTGACACAAGCAACGATCTCTAGAGATATCAAAGAGTTGAAATTAATCAAAGTACCAGCTATAGATGGTGGCTATCGGTATAGTCTTCCTGCTGAAACAAGTGAAGATGTGAGCACGAAATTAGAAAAGCTATTAAAAGATGCATTCGTAGCAGTGGATCAAATGGAAAAGTTTGTTATTTTGAAAACTTTACCTGGAAATGCTTCAGCGGCAGCAAATTTGATCGATAAACGCTATAAAAAAGAGTTGTTTTCAATCATTAATGATGATGATAATGTGTTGATGATCACACGCACGCAAGAGGATGCAGTCAATTTAAAGAAAGATTTCCTGCATTACCTTTAATTTGAGGAGTGGTTGCGATGTTACAAGAAATCAGTATAACTAATTTTGCGATTATTCCTGAATTGCGCTTGTCTTTTCATGAAGGAATGACTGCGCTGACAGGAGAGACTGGCGCTGGTAAATCAATTATCATCGATGCTTTGGGCCTGTTGGCGGGTGGCAGAGGATCAAGTGATTACATTCGTCAAGGGGCAGAAAAGTGTATTCTTGAAGGTCTTTTTGAATGGCCTCAACAAGAGGGTTTTGAAGAATTGATGGAGGAGTTGGGGATCGAATCAGACGAAGAAAATCTGATCGTTCGTCGTGATATGTCACTGGCAGGAAAAAATATTTGCCGTGTGAATGGGCACATCGTTACTTTAGCTAATTTACGACGTGTAGGTAGCTATCTGGTGGATATTCAAGGACAAAATGAGCATCAAGAATTGCTGCAACCGGAGTCTCATTTGTTTTTACTTGATCGTTTTGGCGATCAAGAATTCCAAAAGAAAAAAAGAGCCTATGAAAAAGCTTATGAAGAATATCGCGAGCTAGAAAGAAAAGTGCGTAAAATCCAGCAAAATGAAAAATCATATGTGCAAAGGATCGACATGCTTCATTTCCAACAAGAAGAAATTGCTGCAGCACAGTTACAACCTGGAGAAGAAGAGAAGTTAAGTGAAGAGCGTGAGAAACTAAGTAATTATCAAAAGATTGTGGACGGCTTAGCGATCAGCTATAGTATTTTAAATGAAGGTGAACAAAGTAGCCTTGATGGCGTTGGTTTAGCAGTTTCCGAAATACAAAGCATTGCTCATCTTGATACAGAGTATGAATCGATTTTTGATAATATTCAAAGCGCTTATTATTTATTACAAGATGCGGTCGGGGAGATGAGCAGGCAAATTGATTTACTCGAATTGGACGAAAACCGATTGGAAGAAGTCAATCAGCGATTGGAACTGATCCGACAATTAAAACGCAAATATGGCGAGTCAATCGAGTCGATTTTAGCCTATTATGAAGAAATTACAGAAGAACTCAACTCATCTGATTTTACTGAAGGTCAACTTGAAAAGATGGAAAATGAACGGATCCAAAAAGAACAAGCGCTATATCAACAAGCACAAGAACTACATGAGGAACGAAAAAAAATAGCTGCCGAATTGCAGACTTCAATCTTGCAAGAGTTGAAGAGTTTATATATGGAAAATACGGAGTTTGAAGTCCGCTTCTCAAGGTATCCAAACGGACGAATCGAAAGACATGGATTGGATCATGTAGAATTTTATATTACCACCAATCCAGGTGAACCATTGAAACCACTCGTCAAAGTTGCTTCTGGCGGTGAATTGTCCCGAGTGTTACTTGCACTAAAAACAATTTTTACGTCTGAACAAGGAGTAACAAGTATCATTTTTGATGAGGTGGATACAGGGGTCAGTGGCAGAGTTGCTCAAGCCATTGCGGATAAGATATTGAAGATTTCTAAGTGTTCGCAAGTGTTATGTATCACGCATCTGCCTCAAGTTGCTGCCGTTGCGGATTACCAATACTATATCGTCAAAAAAGTGGTGGGAGGTAGAACGCAAACATCTGTTTCAGAACTAGAGCCAAGCCAAAGAGAAAATGAAATTGCCCGAATGTTGGCTGGAAGTGAAATCACTCAGTTGACGATGGAACATGCGAAAGAACTTTTAAGACTAGCTAAAAAAACTGACTCGAAAGTAAAATAAAAAAACCCTTGAGTGCTAATCATATGATTAGTACCAAGGGATTTTTTGTTCTTTACATCACACTCATAACAGCTGTTAGAACGACTGAACCAATCGTCAAAATCAACATCGTCCAAACGACAAGCTTGGTTACTTTAGAAAACGTACTTGTTTGTTTCTTTTCTCGCATTATGATTACCTCGATTTATTATAGTTTCTCTGATTTTACATTTTTTTTCGCCGTTCTACAAGAGGATAGTTATAAAAACTTACCCTTTTTTAAATAATAAGTAGTAATGATGGAGATAAAAATCATAAATAAGATGAGCCAAAGAAAAGCATCATCTCTTCCAGCAATAGGTAACTTAATATTCATGCCGTATAAACTCCCTACAATTGTCGGAATGGTCAAGATGATTGTTAGTGAAGTTAAAATCTTCATAATATTATTGAGATTATTAGAAATAATGGCAGAAAATGTTTGATTCATCTGTTCTACTAGTTTCAGTCTGATACGTGAAGTTGTCCGTGCCTGCTCAGTTTCGATCAACACATCTCTTAAATGATTATTCAATGCATGATTATCCTGAACCATCTGGTTTTCAGCTAAGAGTTTTAATGTCTCTAAATTGGATTCCGTAGCTTCTTTAAAGAAAACAAGGCTTTTTTGAATATCCATGATTTGATAAAGCTGTTTGTTCTCGGTGGAGACTTTTAATTGCTTCTCTAATAAATCGCATTGGGCGAGTAGTGTAGTTAGATAGGTATTGTATGACTGCGTGATCTGCCAAAGCAATTGCATGAAGATGTTAAGATTTATCGCTAAGTCGTTTTCAGGAAAGGTTTGACTAAAGACTTTTTTTAAAAAAAGTGGTTCGTGATTGGTAATTGTGATAAGCTTCTTTTTGGGTGTGACAATAATCGAAAAAGGATAGGTGTCCACCTGAAAGTAACCACTAGGACTTGTTTTTGCAAATGGATATTGTAATAATAATAATGCTGGTTTTGTTAATTTTTCTTGGTTGAATTCTTCCACACGGGAATTTTCTGCATCATCTAAAACAGAAGTGATATAGTCTGTGGGAATCTTAAATTGATGAATCAATTGTTGGATTTCTTCCTCCGTGGGGGATTCCACACAGTACCAAATCGTTTCAGCTGTTTCTTTGGTAGTGTTGATTAATTTCTGGTTTTCAAGTGTGAAATACTTAATCATGCTGTACCTCCTTAAATGTATCTTTCTTCTATTATAACGGATTCTTGAAAAGAACTCATTGAAAGTGTTTTTTTAAGAAGACTGTTAAAGAAAGAACCGGAGATTGATAAAACTGTAAAAATTTAAACTAAATGAAATCGTTGTGTAACCTAAATCCTTTATACTTAACACAACGATAAAAAAGGAGATTTGTCTCATGGGCACTTTTTCACCACTTGTATTATTTTGGTATATTTATCCGGTCATTGTTTTATTTGGCTGTCAGTTCCTCATCAAACTATTTTCATTAAATCGCCGTTTTAAAGTGAAAGCACCTGATTTAGCAGTTCCTTTTTTGTGGGGAGGTATCCATGCCCTATCTCGTAATTCGGCAACAGAATCTTTTCTGCCGTTTTTACTAATCACAGTCATTTTGATGGCTATCTGCATTGCGCTATTTCAAGCTTATTACTATGATGAAATCGTCTATGGGCGTTATTTCAAAATGACTTGGCGCCTGACTTTTTTAGTGACACTAGCGATGTATGTGATTTTGATTGTTCTAAATATCCTTTCGTATCTTTAATATACCGCAATTAAGCTGTTTAAAAAACTTTTAAAAGTTTTTTTGCAGCTTAAATATTAAAAAAAATTTTAGTTAGAAAAAGTTATTCTCGGATTTCCTATAAAAGGTGGTAGAAAGTGGGGGATTGTGGTAGACTAATTCTAGTTAGTGGAGGAACGGGGGTAGTTTCAATGTTCATGGGCGAATATCGGCATAATATTGATTCAAAAGGTCGTTTAATCGTGCCTTCAAAACTCCGTGAGGAATTAGGGGAACAATTTGTTTTGACACGTGGATTGGATGGCTGTCTTTTTGGTTATCCAATGAGCGAATGGAACAAACTAGAAGCAAAATTGAACGAAATGCCTTTAGCAAAAAAAGATGCACGAACTTTTGTACGTTTTTTTTATTCAGCGGCTACGGAATGTGAGCTGGACAAGCAAGGCCGTATCAATATCCCTCCCACTTTGAGAAACTATGCAGCACTAACGAAAGAGTGTGTTGTTGTTGGTGTGTCAAACCGAATTGAAATTTGGGATGAAACACGCTGGCAAGAGTTTTCAGAAGCTGCAGAAGAAAATTTTGATGAAATTGCTGAAAATATGATTGATTTCGGATTATAAGAGATAGGAAGAGGCTGACGAATGACTGAAACATTTCAACATTATACAGTCATGCTAAAAGAGACGGTAGATGGGTTAAACATCAAACCGAATGGTATTTATGTGGACTGTACACTCGGCGGAGCCGGGCATAGCGAGTATTTATTGAGCCAACTGAATATGGAGGGGCATTTATTTGCATTCGATCAAGATCAGATTGCAATCGACCATGCAAAGGTTCACTTAGCTAAATATGTCGAAAAAGGGATGGTCACATTTATCAAAGCCAATTTTCGTGAGCTTGAAAGTCGCTTATCTGAACATGTCTCTAAAGTGGATGGCGTCTTATACGATCTCGGTGTTTCTTCACCACAATTGGATGAAGCCCAACGTGGATTTAGTTACCATCAAGATGCACCGTTGGATATGCGAATGGATCAATCCGCTCCGTTATCAGCTTATCATGTCATCAATGACTATTCATACAATGATTTAGTAAAGATTTTCTTTCGTTATGGTGAAGAAAAATTTTCAAAACAAATTGCCAGAGAAATTGAACGGGTGAGAAAGACTCAACCGATTGAAACTACCGGAGATTTAGTGGAAATCATCAAAAATGTGATCCCAGCTCCGGCTAGACGGAAAGGCGGGCATCCTGCCAAAAGGATTTTCCAAGCAGTTCGGATTGCAGTAAATGATGAGTTAGGAGCTGTAGAAGAATCTTTAGAGCAAGCGATTCGTTTACTTGATATGAATGGACGAATCAGCGTCATTACGTTCCATTCTTTGGAAGATCGTATCGTAAAAAATATGTTCAAAGAATATAGTACAGTGAAGGATTTACCACCTGGACTTCCTGTGGTACCAGAAGAATTTCAACCTGAATTAAAAGTGATCACTAGAAAGCCAATACTTCCGTCTGAGGAGGAATTAGCAGAAAACAATCGATCTCGCAGTGCAAAATTGCGTATTGCTGAAAAAATTAGAATGAAAGAGGAGTAGAAAATGGCAGAACTAAAGAAAGTACAAGAATATCCCTACGATTTTCCAGAAGTAGATCTACCTGAACAGCATCTGCCAGATTCATCTTCAGAGCGAGAAATCGTTCTTCCTCAATCACCTGCAAAGCGTCTAAAACAAATTTCTAATTTAGAAAAAATCGCAGTGATCAGTATTGTTCTTTCTGTCATAGCGTTATGTGTATTGACAGTGATGCTAAGAACGAACATTAGCGGGATGGAAAAAGAAATTAGTTCTCTTCAAACAGAATACAACCAAAAAAATCAAGAAAAGATTAGTTTGGATCAGGAAAAAAGTGAACTTTCTCGTACGGAACGAATCAAACAAATCGCAGAAGAAAAAGGGTTGTCAATCAATGACGACAATTTAAGGAAAGTGAAGTAAATGAGTCTTAAAAATAAATTCCGGCGGTTTATGGAAAAGAAAAATCTAAATCCGATGAACAATCGCAAAAAAGTAGGTATCATTTTATTTGCTACGAGTATTGGATTGTTCTTTTTATTTGCCGTTCGTTTTGCTTATATTGTGATTGGTGGACATGTTGCTGGGACTTCTTTAGAAGAAAAGACCAAGCAGCTCTACCAAGGAAGTGAAGTGGTCAAGGCAAAAAGAGGAACGATTTACGATCGAAACGGGGTGGCTTTAGCAGAAGATGCCACTTCGTATTCAATCAAAGCCATTCTTTCCAAAACTTACACAACCGGAGATAAAAAATTATACGCCCAAGAAAAAGATTTTGATAAAATCGCAGAAATCTTACACAAAAACTTATCGATTGAAAAAAATAAAGCATTAAAGATTCTTCAAGATGGTGCTGAACAAAAACTATATCAAGTCGAGTTCGGGAATTACGGAAAAAATATTACACAAGAAGCAAAACAAAACATTGAAGCAGAAATGAAAGAAGCGGGGATTGCTGGTCTTACACAAAAACTTATCGATTGAAAAAAATAAAGCATTAAAGATTCTTCAAGATGGTGCTGAACAAAAACTATATCAAGTCGAGTTCGGGAATTACGGAAAAAATATTACACAAGAAGCAAAACAAAACATTGAAGCAGAAATGAAAGAAGCGGGGATTGCTGGTCTTTATTTCGATGATCATCCTGCGCGTATGTATCCTAGCGGTGTTTTTTCCTCTCATTTTATCGGCTATGCTGTGCCTGATGAAAAAGAAAATGGTTTAGTGGGAAAATTAGGCTTAGAGTCGGCTTACAATGATCTGTTAAGTGGGACTAACGGGAAAGTAGTCTATCAAAAAGATAACTTTCAAAACCCGTTACCTGGAACAGTGGCTCAAGAAAAGCCAGCGGTGAATGGGAAAGATATCTATACAACGTTAGATAGTCGTTTGCAAAGTTATTTGGAAACATTAATGGATCAAGTGAATGAAGAATATCAACCAGAAGAACTAACGGCTATTTTAATGGAAGCCAAGACTGGTGAGATCACAGCGATGAGTCAACGACCAACTTTTAATCCTGAAACAATGGAAGGATTAACTGGAAATGATGCTGTATGGCGAAATATTCTTGTCCAAGATTCCTACGAACCTGGATCAACAATGAAAATTTTCACTACTGCTGCTGCTATCCAAGAAGGACAGTTTAATGAAAATGAATCCTTCCAGTCTGGACAAATCAAAGTAGCAGATGCGACCATCAACGACCATGATTTTGGTAAAAAAGGAATTCTTACGATGCGTCAAGCACTTTCGTGGTCAAGTAACGTGGGAATGGTGATGTTAGAACAACGTCTTGGCGGAAAATGGAGCAACTATCTTCAAAAGCTAGGATTTGGTCAAAGTACCCATTCTGGTTTGGATGATGAAATAAATGGCGCATTACCGACAGAAAATATCGTAGACCAAGCAATGAGTGCCTACGGTCAAGCGGTAGGGGTCACAAACTTCCAAATGATGAAAGCTTTCACCTCCATTGCAAATAATGGCACAATGATCCAGCCACGCTATATTAGTAAAGTGGTTGATCCTAATACAGGTGAAGAAGTCTCTTCTCAAACAGAAGTACTTGGACAGCCGTTTTCTAAGGAAACAACCGAGAAAGTAAGAGAGTATATGCGTGATGTCGTGGAAAGTGAAAATTATGGTAGCGCCTATGGTGTATATAATGTTCCTGGCTATAATATTGCAGCAAAAACTGGAACTGCCCAAATTGCTTCCGATACAGGAGGATACCAAACAGGAGATACGGCTTATCTGTATTCTATCGTAGAGATGGTACCTGCTGAAGACCCCGAATATGTACTATATATTACGATGAAACATCCAAAAACCTACGATCGAACAGCTTTGGCAAAAATCGCTAACCCATTAATGAAACGAGCGATGGATTTCAAAGAATCTGAAACCAATAATTCTGAAGAAGCAAAAACAGAAAAAGTAACGGTTTCTGATTATCGTAATTTAAATAAAGATGTTGCTGCAGCAGATGCACAAAAAAGTGGTTTGCAACCTGTTGTTGTTGGTGATGGAACAAAAGTCAAAGAGCAATCAACAGCCAATGGTGATCAGCTAATTTCAGGAGAAAAACTTATTTTATATACGGGTGGAACTGCTTTGATGCCTGATGTGACGGGATGGTCAAAAGCAGATATCATGAAATTAGGAAAGATACTAGGTATTGAAGTTAAATTTGAAGGGGACGGTTACTGTACAGAACAGAGTCTTGCCCCGTACGAAAAAATTTCTGACAAAACACTAAGTTTTACATTGAAAGAATAAGAGAATTAGGAGAGAAAAGAGCATGGAGTGGACACAAGCATTGATTCCCATTGTTAGTAGTTGTGCGATGACAATTGCTACAATGCCGTTATTTATTGGCTATTTTCAAATGAAAAAACAAGGACAAGCGATTCGTGAGGAGGGACCAAAATGGCACAATGTAAAAGCCGGGACCCCAACGATGGGCGGATTGGTGTTTTTAGTTAGTGCAATATTGACCGGAATCTGGGTTGGTGCTTGGCAAAAACAGTTGACACCTACTCTTTTCATCTTATTATTTGTACTTGCTTTGTATGGCGCTATAGGTTTCTTAGATGACTTTATCAAGATTTTCAAGAAAAGAAACATGGGACTAAATTCATCTCAAAAGCTCATTGGCCAAATCGTTGGTGGGATTATTTTTTACATGGTTTATCGAACAGAAGGTTATCCAGGTACGTTGAATTTCTTTGGAATTGAATTACCTCTAAGTTTATTTTACGGTGTTTTTGCGATTTTCTGGTTGGTAGGATTCTCAAATGCTGTGAATTTGACTGATGGGATTGATGGGTTAGTTGCTGGATTAGGTAGTATTTCATTTGCGACTTATGGCATCATTGCTTGGCATCAGCGACAATATGATGTCTTAATTATTTGTCTAAGTGTTTTAGGTGGGCTATTAGGGTTTTTTGTTTATAATCGTAAGCCTGCAAAAATTTTTATGGGCGACGTTGGTTCTTTAGCATTAGGTGGGTTGCTTGCAGCAATTTCCATCATGTTGCATCAAGAGTGGACCCTTTTACTTGTAGGATTGATCTATGTCATAGAAACTGCAAGTGTCATGTTACAAGTCACTTCATTTAAATTAACTGGCAAAAGAATTTTTAAAATGTCTCCGATCCATCATCATTTTGAAATGTCTGGCTGGTCAGAGTGGAAAATAGATACTGTTTTTTGGATAACGAGTGTAATTACTTCTATAATTACACTATGGATCGTATGGTAGGAGATGACGATAATGAAAAAAATAACAACTTATGAAAATAAAAAAATCCTTGTACTAGGATTAGCTAAAAGTGGATTCAGTGCGGCCAAATTATTACATGAATTGGGCGCACTTGTCACTGTTAATGATGGAAAACCTTTTGATGAAAACCCAGAAGCACAAGAACTGCTTTCATTGGGAATTAAGGTCATCACTGGAAGTCATCCAATTGAGCTATTAGATGAAAAATTCTCTATGGTTGTTAAGAATCCAGGTATTCCTTATAGCCACCCACTTGTCGCTAAAGCTCAAGAACTGGGCATTCCGGTAATTACGGAAGTCGAATTGGCTTTCGAGGTAGCGGAATGCCCGATTATTGGGATTACGGGTACCAACGGAAAAACAACTACAACTACAATGACTGGTTTATTGCTAAATGCGGCCAAAACAAATGGAGTGGCTCGTTTAGCAGGAAATATCGGTTATCCAGCAAGTAGTGTCGCCCAAGAGGCAAACTCAGAAGATAAAATCGTCATGGAATTGTCAAGTTTTCAATTAATGGGGATTACTCACTTCCATCCTCAGGTAGCAGTCATCACAAATATCTATGAGGCACATATTGATTATCATGGTTCTCGTTCAGAATATGTCAAAGCCAAATGGCAGCTTCAAAAAAATATGACCGCAGATGATTTTTTGATCCTCAACTGGAATCAAAAGGAATTACAAGAACTAAGTAAAAAGACAAAGGCTCAAGTTTTACCTTTTGCTACTGATCAAGTATTAGAAAAAGGTGCTTATTCTTTCGCTGGTTCTATTTACTATAATAAAGAAAAAATCATGGGGATTTCAGAGCTAGGTGTTCCTGGTTCTCACAATGTTGAAAATGCCCTAGCAGCTATTACAGTTGCGAAGCAGTACGATGTTCCAAATGCGATTATCAAAGAAACGCTTCAACGTTTCCATGGTGTGCCACATCGTACCCAATATGTAGGAGAAGTGCAAGGGCGTAAGTTCTATAATGACTCAAAAGCAACGAATATCTTAGCTACAAAAATGGCATTGAGTGGTTTTTCTCCAGAAAAATTATTGCTAATTGCTGGTGGTTTAGACCGAGGGAATTCTTTTGATGAGCTGATCCCGTCTCTAAAAGGACTAAAAGCTTTGATCGTTTTTGGCGAAACAAAAGAGCGACTAAAAGAAGCAGGAGAAAAAGCAGGCATCAGTAATATCCAAGTGGTAGAAAATGCAGAAGCTGCTGTACCGATTGCTTTAGAAAATAGTGACCCAGAAGATGTGATCCTCCTTTCACCAGCAAATGCTAGTTGGGATCAGTATCCTAATTTTGAGGTCCGTGGTGATCGATTCATGGAAGCAGTGAATAAATTAAAATAGAAAAATGAAGAAACGAGCGATAATACTATGAAAATTTTGGTGACAGGTGGAGGGACCGGCGGACATATCTATCCAGCATTAGCCTTCGTCAACTATGTGAAAACAAAAGAGCCGGATGCTGAATTTATGTATGTGGGAGCCAAACGCGGACTAGAAAACAAGATCGTTCCAGCTGCTGGGATTCCTTTTTATACCTTAGAGATCCAAGGATTTCAACGGAAGTTTTCACTAGATAACGTTAAGACTCTCCATCTATTTCTTAAAAGCATTTATCAAGCAAAGAAAATTTTAAAAGATTTTCGGCCGGATATAGTGATTGGAACTGGTGGGTATGTATCAGGAGCTGTGGTATATGCTTCAGCAAAATTGAATATTCCGACCATTATCCATGAACAAAATAGCGTGCCCGGAATGACGAATAAATTCTTGAGTCGCTATGTGGATCAAATTGCCCTTTCTTTTAGGGATGCAGCTTCATTTTTCCCTGAACAAAAGACGAGCTTAATAGGAAATCCGCGAGCGCAAGAGGTGGCAGATACAAATAAAACGGATATTTTAAAAAAATTCAAGCTTGATCCGAAGAAAAAAACCGTCTTGATTTTTGGAGGAAGCCAAGGTGCATTAAGGCTGAACCAAGCAGTGACGGATTACTTGAATAATTTCAACGGAGCTGATTATCAAGTATTGTATGCTTCAGGTGATCGTTATTATGAAGGGATTAAAGGAAACATTAAGTCTACTTCAGAAAATATCAGTATCCAGCCATATATCAATGAAATGGCAGAAGTGATGGCCGCTAGTGATTTAATAGTTAGTCGAGCAGGAGCTACATCTATTGCAGAATTTACTGCACTAGGATTGCCGGCGATCCTGATTCCAAGTCCATATGTGACCAACGATCATCAAACAAAAAATGCGATGAGCCTTGTTCGTGCTGGTGCTGCAAAAATGATATCCGATAATGAGCTGACAGGGACAACATTAAAGACTGCGATTGATGAAATCATGAAAAGTGATGAACTCCAGCACCAAATGTCTAAAGCATCGAAAGCACAAGGAATTACTGATGCTTCCGAACGTTTGTATCAGCTAGTCATGACATTAATTAAAAAGTAAAGGGCGGTGGTCTAAGTGAGTAAGAAAAAAGAACCAGAAAATATACCTGATCAGTCTACTGATATAGGCAATTTAACTCCTTGGCAAAAGGCCAACCGAAAATACCTAGCTGAACATGGGGAAAAATCACCAGAGGATAAACCAAACAGTGAACCTAAAACTAAAGAAGATGTACCAAAAGAAATTTCTGAAGTGAACAAAGACCAAGAGATACAAAATGAAACGACCAAAAAACAGCCACTTGATTTTGAAGAAATTGAGCAAAAAAAGGTTGGTGGTCCTTACAATGGATCATTCCTTGATCGTTTACCTAACTTGAAAACTCAAAGAAATAAAGTATTGTATCGACGCTTGGGTTTGATTATCACGGTGTTGTTGATCCCTTTAGTTTTTTTAATCTATTATGTGTCGCCATTTAGTAAATTAGAAGCAATAAGTGTTTCTGGAAATGAAGTGGTATCTAAAGAAGAAATTTTGAAGGATACTCAATTGAAAATTCATGAACACGTATGGCATCAATATTGGCATAGGGATGAAGCAATCAATCGTTTAAAAAAGGATCAGCCAAGGATAAAAACTGCAAAGCTTAGTTTTAGTGGTGTCAATACATTTAACCTAGCTGTTACCGAATATAAAGAAATTGCTTTGATACTCAAAAATGGTAAATATTATCCAGTCATTGAGGATGGAACGGTATTGTCTCAAAACGTTGCAAACCCAACAAAAAACTTGCCTATTTTAGAAGGATTTACTGACTCGAAGAAAATCAAGGATTTAGCAGAAGCTTATAACAAGCTTTCTCCTGAGTTGCAAAAAGCAATCTCAGAAATCAAATATACGCCACGCGAAAGTAACAAACAGTTGATTCAATTGAATATGAATGATGGAAATCAAGTGATAGTTAATATTACAAACTTAGCAACTCAGATGAATTATTATTCACAAGTTGCTAGTGAGATGAAAGAAAAAGGCGTGATTGATATGGAAGTAGGGATCTTTTCTTATCCATATCCACAAGAGGATGAAGAGACTGCTACCAATCAACCAACAAATGATGAGACAAGCACTTCTCCTGCAGAATCTACTGAACCTGCTTCTGAATCACCTGATAATGGCAATGAAACGAACCCAGAAGAGGATCATTCTGTGCCAACTTCGTCAAATTTGGATGAAAATTAATAAAACCAGTGTAAAATGTGATAATCTACTTTCTAAAAACCGGTATTTTATGGTAAAATTGAAAGCAGTGAATATATCTATTTAAGTATATTTTTAAAACGGACGTTAGTTGTTCGCTTGTATATGGAATAGTAACTAGGAGGGAATCCCATTCATGGCAAAAACAGGAATGTATGTAGGCCTTGATATTGGAACGACATCGGTTAAAGTTGTCGTGGCTGAATATATCGACAGCCAAATGAATATTATTGGAGTAGGGAACGCAAAATCAGAAGGGATTAACCGAGGCATCATCGTTGATATCGATAAAACAGTTCAAGCGATACAGCGAGCAGTGCGGCAAGCAGAAGAAAAAGCAGGGATCCAGATCAAAAGTGTCAGCGTTGGTCTCCCAGCAAATATGCTTGAAGTCGAAAATTGCCAGGGAATGATTGCAGTCAACGGAGATTCAAAAGAAATCACTGACGAAGATGTCCGCAATGTGGCATCCGCTGCGCTTGTTCGTTCAATACCTCCTGAACGTCAAATCGTGTCAATTTTACCACAAGACTTTACTGTTGATGGATTTGAAGGCATCAAAGATCCACGAGGAATGATTGGTGTCAGATTAGAAATGTATGGCTTATTGTTTACAGGTCCAAAGACAATCATCCATAACATTCGTAAATGTGTCGAGAATGCCGGATTGGTTGTCAATGAATTAGTTATCACACCACTAGCTTTAACTGAGTCTATTCTTTCGGATGGCGAAAAAGATTTTGGTACAATCGTCATTGATATGGGCGGTGGACAAACAACAACTGCTGTGATGCATGATAAGCAGTTGAAATTTACTAGCCTTGATCAAGAAGGCGGAGAATTTGTTACAAAGGATATCTCAATTGTCCTGAACACTTCATTTAACAATGCAGAAGCATTAAAAATAAATTATGGTGATGCCTATCCTGAACGCACATCAGAACATGAAGAATTTCCAGTTGATGTCATTGGACAAACAGAACCAGTGAAAGTGGATGAGCGGTATTTATCAGAAATCATCTCAGCTCGGATGGAACAAATCTTCAATAAAGCAAAAGATGCTTTGGATCAAATCGAAGCGTTAGAATTGCCTGGTGGTATCGTTCTAACTGGTGGCGCAGCCAGCCTTCCAGGTGTAGTGGATCTAGCCCAAGAAATATTTGGTGTGAACGTCAAATTGTATGTGCCAAATCAAATGGGACTTAGAAATCCTGTGTTCACAAATGTGATTAGCATTGTTGATTATTCAGCTAATTTGAGTGAAGTCTATCAACTAGCTAAAATCGCTGTCATGGGGGAATCATCGACTGCTCAATATACAACTGTAAGTGAGCCTGAAACTCAGACATATGATGTATATGAAACTTCGTCTGAAGAAACAAGATACGATGAAGAACCAGAACAAAAAAAATCTGGCGAAAACGTAACAAACAAAATCAAAGGATTTTTCACAAATATTTTTGATTAATTCATCTTGGGAGGAATAAAAACATGGAATTCTCAATTGATAATAATATCAATGACGGCGCAGTAATCAAAGTCATCGGAGTCGGTGGCGGAGGTGGTAATGCTGTAAACCGCATGATTGAAGAAAACGTTAAAGGTGTGGAGTTTATTACTGCCAACACAGACGTACAAGCATTAAAAAATTCAAAAGCAGAAACAGTGATTCAATTAGGCCCTAAATATACTCGAGGCTTAGGTGCTGGTTCACAACCTGAAGTTGGTCAAAAAGCCGCTGAAGAAAGTGAACAATCTCTACGTGAAGCACTAGAAGGTGCAGATATGATCTTTATTACTGCCGGCATGGGTGGCGGAACAGGTACTGGTGCTGCTCCAATCGTGGCAGGAATTGCAAGAGAACTAGGCGCTTTGACTGTTGGTGTAGTGACACGTCCATTTACATTTGAAGGACCAAAACGTGGTCGCTTTGCTGCAGAAGGAATCGCTCGTCTAAAAGAAAATGTTGATACATTATTGATTATTTCAAACAACCGTCTTCTTGAAGTTGTCGACAAGAAGACACCGATGCTAGAAGCATTCCGTGAAGCTGACAATGTATTACGTCAAGGAGTTCAAGGTATCTCAGATTTGATCACAGCACCTGGTTACGTAAACTTAGACTTTGCTGATGTAAAAACAGTTATGGCGAACCAAGGCACAGCTTTGATGGGAATTGGTGTGGCTAGTGGTGAAGAACGTGTCATCGAAGCAACGAAGAAAGCAATTTCTTCTCCGCTGTTAGAAACATCAATCGATGGGGCAGAACAAGTCTTGTTGAACATCACTGGTGGATTGGATATGACATTATTTGAAGCACAAGATGCATCAGATATTGTAGCAAATGCAGCTACTGGAGATGTCAATATCATTTTAGGTACATCAATCAATGAAGAAATGGGCGATGAAATCCGTGTAACGGTCATTGCTACAGGTATTGATGAAACAAAAAAGGAACGCAAGTCTAGCCGTCCAGCTAGACAAACACAAGCGCAATCAACTACTCAAAACAATCGTTTAGATATGGATCAAGCTAAACCAATTACGGCTGAAGATGAAAATAGTTTTGGTGACTGGGATATTCGACGTGAACAAAACGTCCGTCCAAAAGTCGATGAAACAAACTATGAAACGATTGAGAAAAAAGAATTTGACACATTCAATCGTGAAGAAACAAAACCAAAAGGTGACGACGAATTAAATACACCACCATTTTTCCGTCGTAAGAAATAAAAGGAGGAAGAGCACATGATTGCTGACAACTTGCACAAGATCAAGCAAGACATTCAGGATTCGTGTGCTCTTGTTCATCGTGAACCGAAAGAAGTAACCCTCGTAGCTGTGACTAAATCTGTCGGAGTAGCTCAAACCAAAGAATTGATTGATGCTGGAGTGGCTCATTGTGCAGAAAATCGTGTCGATAAATTATTGGAAAAGAAACAAAAATTACTTAATTATTCAGAAACAAAGTGGCATTTAATTGGTAATTTGCAACGCAGAAAGGTAAAATTGATTGTAAATGAAATTGATTACTTTCATGCGTTGGACAGTTTGACTTTAGCAGAAGAAATCCAAAAAAGATTAGTAAAGCAATTGGCTTGTTTTGTTGAAGTGAATGTCTCAGGGGAAGCCACTAAACATGGTATTTCACCTGATGAGGTTCTACCATTCTTAGAATCTTTAGCAGCTTATTCAAAGATAAAAGTCGTAGGACTAATGACGATGGCTCCTAAAGAAGCTTCTGCCGAACAAATTCGTAACGTGTTTGGAACGCTGAGAGAATTGCGTGATCTTGTTCAATCAAGACATTATACACATGCACCATGTACAGAGTTAAGCATGGGGATGAGCCAAGATTTTCAACTTGCAATTGAAGAAGGAGCTACATTTATCCGTGTAGGAACAGCGCTATTCAAAGATGAGGAGGAAGAATAATGCCGCTTTTAAACAGAGGAGCAATTGCTAATTTTTTCGGATTAGCGGATGAGGAAGAGTACGAATACGAAGAATATCCTGAAACACAAAAAAAAGTAGCGATACAACCAAATAAAAATCAGTATCAACAAAACCATGCTGCGACTGGTACGCAGTCTCGAGAGAAACAACCAAGTCCGACAACGAAAACGCGTCCGGCTGTTCGAGAAAATGTACCGACGAATGAAACGAAAAAAGTTATCGAATTACATCAATCTTCGACGAAAAATGTTCAAAAAGAACAAAGAACTGCCAGACCAACTTCCCAACCTAAAACGGGATTAGCAGGGAAAATCACAGTGATGGAGCCACGTGCGTATTCTGAGGCGATGACCATTGCGAAAAGAATTATTGCAGGAGAAGCAACATTAGTGAATTTTCGATTAGTTGAAGAAAAACAAGCAAGACGTATCGTTGATTTTTTGACTGGTACCGTTTATGCTTTAGATGGAGACATCAAACGTGTAGGGGACGAGATTTTCCTTTGTACACCGAATGGAATGGAAATCGATAGTTCAACGGCTCAGTCTTTCGCAGATATGAATATGTTTGATCTGTAAGAGGAGGAAAGATTATTTATATTCTTTTTATGTTACTTCAATTAGTTGGGCGAGTAGCCTATTTTTACAGTATTTTACTGATGGTATATGCCCTTTTATCATGGTTTCCGGGAGGTTATCAATCTGGAATCGGACGTTTTTTAGCAAAGATATGTGAACCTTACATTCGTTTATTTGAACGTCTCCCATTAAGATTTGGTGGCATAGATTTTACGATTTTAGCTTCAATTTTAGTATTGAACCTTGCAGTGCAGGGGCTAGAGCGTATCATCGTCTGGATCATCCTATCAGTATATTAGGCAGATAACAGATAGATACAGGAGGGGGAAAAAGTGGATACAAATGTGTATCAGCATTTTCGCGTAGAGGAGCGTTCTTTTATCGACTCTGTTGGTGATTGGATCGACCAAGTTCAGGGACAGTATGCACCATATCTGACAGAATTTCTTGATCCAAGGCAATGCTATATTCTAGAAACGTTAGTTCGTCAAAATAGCGAACTGCGTTTTCAGTTTTATGGTGGGTATGAGCAAGCAGAACGTACGCGCTGTCTGATTTTCCCTGATTACTATCAACCTGTCGATGAAGACTTCGCACTTTCTTTATATGAAATCCATTATCCAAGCAAATTTGCCAGTTTGAGTCATGGGAAGATTTTAGGAACACTTGTAGGAACAGGAATCAAACGTGCATACTTTGGGGATATCATCTCAGACGGCGAAAAATGGCAAGTGTTCATTGCAAATGAAGTGGATCACTTTGTTGCCACACAAGTAACCAAAATTGGTAAAGTTGCTGTACGCTTAGAGCCAATCAATTACACAGAAATGGTCATGCCAAAAGATAGTTGGACACAAGAAAGAGGCACTGTTACTTCTCTTCGTCTAGATAGTGTGATATCAGAGATTTATCATATTTCTAGACAGCGCTCGAAACAATTGATCGAGTCAGGTAAAGTGAAAGTGAATTGGACAGAAAACACGAAACCCGATTTTCTACTTGAGTTATTAGATATTGTTTCTATCAGAGGATATGGTAGAATACAGATTCAAGAGCTTGAGGGGAAAACAAAAAAGGAAAAATGTAGGGTATTGTTTGGTGTATTACGTAAATAAAACAAAAAGGTGGTTTACTCATGGCTTTAACTCCATTAGATATCCAAAATAAAACATTCCCAACAAAAATGCGGGGATATAATCAAGACGAAGTAGATGATTTCTTAGACCTAGTAGTCCGTGATTATGAAGAATTAACACAAAGAAATCGCGAATTAGAAAAAGCAGTGAAACATTCAGAAGAAAAACTAGAATATTTCAATGAGTTAAAAGATGCATTGAATCAATCAATCATCGTGGCTCAAGACACAGCAGATAAAGTGAAAACAAGTGCAAGTAAAGAGTCAGAAGTCATCGTGACATCTGCTCAAAACAAAGCAGATGAAATGGTAGCAAATGCTGAAAAACGTGCACATCAATTAACAGTAGATGCAGAAGAAAGAGCACGCAAGATTTTAACAGATGCGACAGAAAAAGCACGTCAACTAGCAACTGAAACAGAAGACTTGAAGAAGAAAACAAGAGTCTTCCATCAACGTATAAGCTTGATGTTAGAATCACAACTTGAACAAGTAAAAAGTCCTGAATGGGATGAAATTTTACAACCATTTTCAAGCTATGTAACTGATAGCCATGAAGTAATCAAGGAAGTTTTGGCAAAACAGCTTGACAATGAATTTGAAACTGATGTAAACTCTGAAACAGGAGTATTTGAGTCTCCAGTGACTGCTTTTGATACACAAGCGATCGATATTTCAATCGTTCCTGGAGAACATGAAGAAGAGTAGAACAGAAAAGCATTTTGACATTCTTTTAGCGAGCCGATGACAGTGAGAGATCGGTAAGACCCTGCAAAGTGAAAGATCCTCTACTTATACTATTTCTGAATTAGCAGTAAGTAATAGCGGCTGACCTCGTTATTGGTCTTCGAGAGTTACAATTGTAACTAAATTTGGGTGGTACCACGGCATGTTCGTCCCTAGGGAGGAACATGCTTTTTTTTGTTCTGTAAATCAATGATAAGGAGTGTTTTTATGAAAATGAAAGAAACCTTACAATTAGGAAAAACAAAGTTTCCTATGCGTGGGAATTTGCCAAATCGTGAAGGCGATTGGCAAAAAGAATGGGAAGAAAATCAAGTTTACCAAAAAAGACAAGAATTGAATGAAGGGAAACCTAGCTTTATTCTTCACGATGGACCTCCTTACGCCAATGGAAACATTCATTTAGGACATTCTTTGAATAAAATCAGTAAGGATATCATCATTCGTTCAAAATCAATGTCAGGCTTTCGTTCTCCTTACGTTCCTGGCTGGGATACACACGGCTTGCCCATCGAACAAGTACTAGCTAACAAAGGCATTAAAAGAAAAGAAATGTCAAAAGCTGAGTATTTAGAAAAATGTCGGGAATATGCTCTTTCTCAAGTAGACAAACAACGTGAAGATTTTAAACGTTTAGGTGTGGCTGGAGACTGGGATCATCCATATGTGACTTTAGATCCTTCTTATGAAGCAGCACAAATACGCGTATTTGGTAAAATGGCTGAAAAAGGGTACATTTATAAAGGATTAAAACCAATCTATTGGTCTCCATCAAGTGAATCTTCTTTAGCTGAAGCAGAAATTGAGTACAAAGATGTGAAATCACCATCTATCTATGTTGCTTTTAATGTGAAAGATGGCAAAGGTATTTTAGAAGAAGATACTGCTTTTGTGATTTGGACAACTACACCATGGACATTGCCAGCAAACCAAGGTATCGCAGTAAATCCAACGTTTGTATATGTGCTATTAGAAGCCGATGGTCGCAAATTTGTTGTCGCTAAAGATCTAGTAGAAACTGTCCAACAAGCGATTGGTTGGGAAGAAGTAACGATCTTAAAAGAATTTGCTGGTCAAAAAATGGAATATATGACTGCGAGTCATCCGTTTTATGATCGTGAATCTTTAGTGATTCTTGGCGATTATGTAACGTTAGATGCAGGTACAGGACTAGTCCACACAGCGCCGGGTCATGGGGAAGACGACTACATTGCTGGAAATCGTTACAAATTACCAGTTGTATCACCGGTAGATTCCAAAGGGATTTTCACCGCAGAAGCCCCTGGATTTGAAGGTGTATTTTATGATAAAGCGAATCCGATGATTACTGATTTATTAAAAGAAAAACAAGCATTACTAAAACTTGATTTCTTTACTCACAGTTATCCGCATGACTGGCGGACGAAAAAACCAGTGATTTATCGAGCAACTCCGCAATGGTTTGCTTCGATTGATGACTTCCGTCAAAACATTCTTTATGAAGTTGAAAAAGTAGATTGGGTAATCCCTTGGGGAAAAACTCGTCTTTATAACATGATTCGCGACCGTGGAGATTGGGTCATCTCTCGTCAACGTGCTTGGGGCGTCCCACTACCGATTTTTTATGCAGAAAATGGAGAAGCAATCATCACACCTGAAATCATCGAGCATGTAGCAACACTATTTGCTGAACATGGTTCGATCATTTGGTTTGAAAAAGAAGCCAAAGAATTATTACCAGAAGGATTTACTCATCCAGGATCACCAAATGGTGAATTTACAAAAGAAACAGATATCATGGACGTATGGTTTGATTCAGGTTCTTCTCATGAAGCTGTTTTACGTCAACGACCAGAACTATCATTCCCAGCAGATATGTACTTGGAAGGTTCTGATCAATATCGTGGTTGGTTCAACTCAAGTATTACTACGAGTGTTGCAATCAATGGTGTTGCTCCTTATAAATCTGTGATTTCACAAGGCTTTACTTTAGATGGTGAAGGACGAAAAATGAGTAAATCACTAGGGAATACAATTCTTCCAGATAAAGTAATCAAACAATTTGGTGCTGACATTCTTCGCCTTTGGGTCTCAAGCGTGGATTATGAAGCAGATGTCCGTGTTTCCATGGATATTTTAGGTCAAGTAGCAGAAGTTTACCGTAAAATCAGAAATACAATGCGTTTCCTATTAGCAAATACTGATGATTTTGATCCTAAAAAAGATACGGTAGCTTATGAGGACTTACGTTCTGTAGATAAATACATGACCGTTCGTTTGAATCAAGTGATCAAAGAAATTCGCGAAGAGGGTTATGACAAGTATAACTTTATGCATATTTATCGTACAGTTATGAATTTCTTGACCGTAGATTTATCCGCATTTTATTTAGATTTTGCCAAAGATGTGGTATATATCGAGGCTGAAAATGATCATCAACGCCGTTGTATGCAAACAGTGTTCTATCAAACAGCAGTGGCATTGACAAAATTATTGACACCGATCATTCCTCATACAGCGGAAGAAATCTGGTCATTCTTAAAAGAAGACGAAGAGTACGTCCAATTGAGTGAATTACCTGGATACGTCGAATTTGCTAACCAAGAGGAACTATTAGATACATGGACTGCGTTCATGGAATTCCGTGACAAAGTATTAAAAGCATTGGAAGAAGCTAGAAACAGTAAATTGATCGGTAAATCGTTAGAAGCAAAATTAACGATTTATCCAAATCAACAAGTTCGTCAATTATTAATTGCTGTCGATGCAGATATTCCACAACTATTGATCATCTCTCCGGATTACTTTGAAGTGATGTCTGAGCATGCAGAAGTACCAGAATCTGCTGTAGTATTTGATGATGTAGCGATCTTAGTTGAAAAAGCAGATGGAGAAACTTGTGATCGTTGTCGACAAATCCGTAAAGATGTTGGAGAAAATGAAAAATTACCACAATTATGTGGACGTTGTGCAGACTTGGTAGAAGAATATTATCCAGAAGCAGTAGCTGAAGGATTCGAAGAGAAGTAAACAGCAAGGACTAAAATGAATAAAAAGACTAGTAGATAGAATTCACTGGTCTTTAGATTATACAAAAAGGTGCTGGAAATTAATCCAGCACCTTTCTTCCATTTTCTTACTATTCTAGCTTCCCACGTTCTCTATACCAGTGGTCAGGTTGCCAGATCCATTCAAAACCGTCTTTTTCTAAAAGATCAAAGGCAGCTTGAGGTCCCATTGATCCCGCTTTGTAATTAGGGAAATCTGGTTGTTCTTGATCCCAGACTTGACGGATGACATCCACGATATGCCAAGACTGAGCTACTTCTTCCCAGTGAGAAAAGTTGGTTCCATCGCCGTTCAAGGCATCTAAGAGTAATTTTTCATAGGCTTCAGGGCTATTTTCAACCATTTCCGCGCTATGTCGATATTCTAATTTTATTGGGCCTGTTGAAAATCCTTGTCCGATTTCTTTACCGTTCAATGTAAAGGAGAAGCCTTCAGTCGGTTGGATATAAATCGTCAAGACATTAGGTGGCAAGGTAGGGTCAGTACATGGCTCGTCAATGTCGGTCCGAAATACATTAACAGGTACTTGTTTGAAGACAACGTTGATACGTGTCCCTTTTTCTGTTAGTCGTTTTCCTGTACGCACGTAAAATGGTACACCAGACCAACGGAAGTTATCGATAATGAATTTTCCAGCAACAAAGGTTTCGGTCGTGGAGGCTGGATCCACCTTATCTTCTTCTCGATAGCCTTTAAATTGTTGACCATCTAAATCTCCGGCAGCATATTGTCCGCGAACGAAATTTTCTAATACTTCCTCTTTTTCAAAAATCCGAATGGCTTTTAATGCTTTGATTTTTTCTGAGCGAATCTCTTTTTCAGAAAAAGCAACAGGTGGTTCCATAGCAAGTAATGCCAGAACTTGTAGAATATGGTTTTGGACCATATCTTTCAATGCCCCACTATGATCATAGTAGCCACCACGATCTTCCACACCTAAGCTTTCGCCAAAGGTTATTTGGATATTATCGATATACCGATTATTCCATTGGGATTCAAAAACATTATTTGCAAAACGGATAGCAGAGATATTTTGAATCATTTCCTTTCCTAAATAATGATCGATTCTAAAAATCGCTTCTTCAGGAAATACTTGGCGGATTTTTTCATTTAATTCAAAGGCAGATTGATAATCTGAACCAAACGGTTTTTCAATGATCAAACGATTAAAACCAGTTTCTGTCACAATTTGTTGAGATTTTAAATGAGCAACGATCGTGCCGAAAAACTGTGGAGCCATTGCCAGATAATAAACACGATTTCCTTCCAGTTGATATTGTTCATCTAAACGATCAGCTAGTTCTTTCAGTGTTTGATAATGAGAAGAATCATTTACATCGTGAGATTGATAATAAAAATGACTAGCAAAACGTTCTGCTTCTTCATCCGATGGATTCAAAGAACGAATAGTGTCTTTGACGACTGTCCGATAATGTTCATCACTCCATGGTCTACGTGCCGTTCCGATCACAGCAAAATGTTCTCCTAGATTTCCTTTTTTATACAAACGAAATAAAGAGGGGTACAATTTACGTTGGGCTAAATCACCGGTACCGCCAAATATAGTAAATAATACTTTTTTTTCATTGCTCATGCTAGTTTACTCCTTTATAGTTTGTCGACAAAAATGGTACTGGCGGCTTTGAAGCTGACAGGTATTTTTTTCGTTTCATTTTGGATCGTAATAGGGCCTTCGTATGCTGCAACATCAATAATTTCATATTCTTCATCAATGTTTAAGTCAATGGTTACTAAATAATCCAGTAATTCTTTTTCATCAAGAACTCGAGCAATGCGGATCTTTGAACCAACTGGATAAGATTCAAGTGTTTGTCGTCGTTCTTCGTGAACGACTTGCTCTTTTTTGGGGATGATCCCTCCATGCGGGCAATGCGCTGGGTGCTTCAAGTATTTTTCTAAACGATCCGCAAGTTCTTCTGAGGTAACATGTTCAAGAACTTCTGCATCATCATGGACTTCATTCCACCTATAATCTAAATGTTCTACTAAAAAAACTTCCCATAATCGGTGTTTGCGAATTAAGCTACTTGCTTTTTGTAAGCCGCTTTCAGTCAACTGCACACCTTGATAAGGAGAATGTTCTACAAGTTTTTCTTTAACGAGTTTAGAAATCATTTCACTGACGGAAGCAGGAGACACCGTAAGGCTAGAAACGATTTGTTTATTATTTACTTTAACTGTGTCACCGCCTAGTTCCAGAATGATTTTTAAGTAATCTTCTCGATTTGGTGTCATATTCGATCATCCTTTCATGGTAAGAAACCATTATTAGTAAGTGTAACAAAAAAAACACAAATTGACTATTTTATAAGGAAAAAAACAGAGAAAGAAGGGTGTTTTTTTGTGACAATCGATGAACATAAACAGATTGAATGGAAATTAGTCTGTTAGAAAAATGTAAAGTGGTGGACATCTTTTTGGATATTGCTGATCATCTAAAGAACTGCCACTATATTTTTTTATAGACTCGAGGATAAGAGGATAAGATGAAGACTAACTATTGTTCAATATCAAGATAAATTTTGAAATTATCAGAAGCAAGTTTTCAAAATCTATCTTGAGGTCGAAGAGCAGAGGGATGATTTACCGTTATTTGTATAAAAGGTAAGTGGTATCGGCTGATTCATCATAAAAGGTCATTTCTTTGGATGAGACTATCAGGTAAAAACCATATTGATCACGTACAATCAATTTTTCAGGAGTCGCTTCAACTAACATTGTCTCTAAAGACTGTTGATCAAGAGAAAAATCGTAGGCATTAGTGATTGTTAACGTATGTTTTTTCTGCATGTCGTCAGTAAAGAACCATGTGCCAAAATAGTTCGCCAGTTGTCTATTAGTTGCTTCTTTTTTCTTGTGCTGGAGAACTTTATTACCTGCGAGTGTAGCTATGAAGGCAAACAGGACATAGATAATTTTTTTTCTCATTCGATCACTCCTTAAAGGTTAGATTGTTACAAAGATGAATACTGGATCATAAAAGATCGTACTTCAAGAGTATTTTTTCCTTTTTTCAGTTCCTTCTTTGGGCATCGTTTCTTGAATTCTTTTTTGATGCTAGAATACTAGGGGCACACATCTTTACTTATAGTTTACTAAAGAAAGTTAAAAAATTCTCTAAGACTTTCGACTGGTTTTTTGAGCGCTTTTGGTCAAATTATGGTAGGATACTTAATAGAAAGACAGGTGACAAATATTGAATTACCCTCAGGTAGAAATTGCCTTTTTTATTGATCGACCCAATCGTTTTATTGCCCATTGCCTAAATCAAAAAGGCGAGGTCATCACGACACATGTTAAAAACACTGGTAGAGGAAAAGAAGTCTTTATTCCAGGTGCCGAAGTTGCGGTCGCTTATGTACCAGGAACTAAGCGCAAAACGTTGTATGACTTGATAGCAGTAAAAAAGAAAGACCAATGGATCAATATCGATAGTCAATTACCTAATAAACTCGCAATGGAGGGCATCTTAGATGGAACGATCCAATTGCCAACATTGCGTGGTGAAATCGTTACTTATAAGCGGGAAGTGACCTACCGACAGTCAAAATTCGATATTTATATAGAGACATCATCTAATCAAAAAATATTTGTGGAAGTAAAAGGAATGACCTTAGAAAATAATGGGGTGGGGGCATTTCCGGATGCGCCAACAATTCGTGGTCTTAAACATGTAAAGGAATTAGTAGAGGCTCATCAAGAAGGATATGAAACTTACCTTTTGTTTATTGCACAATTTGAACATCTACAGGTAGCCACGATCCACGAAGAAATGCACCCCGACCTAGCATACGGTATCCATTTTGCTCAACAACAGGGTGTGGAAGTGCTAGTATATAATTGTCAGGTGACAAAAGATCAAGTGAACGTAAAACAATCGATTCCATTTGATCTTACGATTCCTTTTGAAGATCCTAATTTATAGAAAGAAGGCAAAGTATATGATCCATTTAGGTATAATTGGCACAAACTGGATTACCCATCAATTTGTGCAAGCCGCGTTAGGCACTCATCAATATGTATTGACGGCTGTCTATTCACGACATTTAGAAAAGGCACAAGAGTTTAGTTCAAAATATGAAGGAGATATTGAATTAGCAACTGATTTAACCGTCTTTTTCGATCTTCAACATATGGATACCGTTTATATTGCTTCACCAAATAGTTTACATTATCAACATGCTAAACAAGCCATTTTAGCAGGAAAAAATGTCATTGTTGAAAAACCAGCATTTAGCACGCCAAAAGAAATGGATGAAATCATCCATTTAGCCAATCAAAAACGAGTTTTCTTTTTTGAAGCAGCTAGAAATATCCATGAAGCTGGGTTTAAAAAAGTTGCTGATTACTTACCATTGAAAAATGAAATCTTAGGGGCTAATTTTAGTTATATGAAATATTCTTCCCGCTATGACCAAGTGTTAGATGGAGAAGAACCAAACATTTTTTCTACCCATTTTTCTGGTGGTGCAATGATGGATCTAGGGGTGTATTTAGTGTATGCAGCACTTGCGTGGTTTGGCATGCCTAAGGAAGTGCATTATTTCCCAAGAAAGATCTCAACAGGTGTTGATGGTCTAGGATGGGGAATCTTGCGTTATGATTCCTTTGATGTATCGATCCAACCTGGGAAAATCGGGGACTCATACTTGCCTTCAGAGATTTACTTTGATTCAGGTACGCTTGTTATGAATGGTGTAAATGCGATCGAACAAGCGGAGTTTCATGATCGGAATCACAAAGAAATTATTGATTTAACCATTACACCTTCAGAAAATCCAATGTCAGAAGAGGCTGAGGATTTTGCGGATATCATCAATCATCCTACTGATCCTGTTCGAGGCTTGCTTTACGAAGAATGGACGGAGCTTGCCCGAAATGTGAATCAAGTGGTTTATGATATGAGAAGAAGCGGTGGTATAGAATTTGATGCGGATAAAGAGGAAAAAGTTTAATGAATGAATTTGTACAGAAATTGCCAACTAATTGGCAGAAAAAATGGGAAAGTAAAGGATTTACTACCCCATCTTTGATTCAAAAAGAAGTATTTGATGAATTAAAAAATAAAGAAAGCTTGATTGGCGTATCTCCGACAGGCTCTGGAAAAACATTGGCTTATCTTTTGCCACTACTATTGAATGTTTCTCCAAAAGAAGCAACTGCTTTGTTGATTCTCGCTTCTTCCCAAGAATTAGCGATCCAAGTCGCAGAGGTTACACGAGAATGGGCGAAAGAACTTGATCTTAAAGTCCAATCAGTTGTTGGTGGAGCCAATGTCAAACGTCAAGTAGAAGGTTTAAAGACTAAGCCGGAAATTTTAGTAGGTACACCAGGGCGAGTCTTAGAATTGATGAAAGCTAAAAAAATAAAAGCACATCAAATTAAAACTGTGGTATTCGATGAAGCGGATCAACTTTTTGATGAGGGAAATCGACCGTTTATTGACCAGATTTTACGCCAAGCACCAACTAATTATCAGTTGGCTTTCTTTTCAGCTACGGCAGATCGGTCAATTGACCAGATCGAAAAAATGACCAATCGTGTGTTAAAAGTAATCGATGTCACAAAAGAAGATGATTCTAGAAAAGGCCAGAATCACTATTATATTCGTGTACCTGCTCGAAAAAATGATGATTATTTAAGAAGACTAGCCCATGTTGAAGGGTTTCAAGGACTAGTCTTCTTTAATCAACTCAGTGAATTAGGTGCTATGGAAGAAAAAATGCTATACCGTGGAATTGCTGTTGCCAGCTTGGCTTCAGATCAAAATAAGTTGTTGCGAAAAGCTGCCTTGGATCAATTCAAAGAGAAAAAAATCAATGTCTTATTGACGACTGATGTAGCTGCCAGAGGACTAGATATCGCTGAACTACCTTACGTGGTAAATATAGATGTGCCTTTGACTGAAGAAGCATATCTTCACCGTTCTGGAAGAACAGGGAGAATGGGAAGTAAAGGGAGCGTTATTACTTTCGTTCACGAGCATACACTGAGAGACTTAAAAAGAATGGTACGAAATGCGGATATAGAACTGGAAGAAAGCTTCCTTTATGGCGGACGTTTGCAAAAAGAAGCACCAGAAAAAGAAAAATCATTACCAGAGTCGAAAAAAACTACTCTTGTTTCTTCACCGAAGAAAGAACGAATCCAAGAAAAAGCTAAACCTGTTCGTACGAAGAAGCGTAAAAACAAACAAAAAAAAGATAAAAATAAAGGAGCAAGGCGCAAATAAGCGCCTTTTTGTGTTATTATATTGAAAACGGAAACAGTGTGTGTTGTAGCTAAAGGAGAGGTTGTATGAACGAAAGACAGGAAAAAATCTTGGAGTTACTGACGGACTATCCACAAGGAATGACAGCCAGTGATGTGGCAAAACACTTAGAGATTGACCGAAGTAATGCAAGCCGTTATCTAAGTGATTTGTATAAAGCACATTATATTATCAAAGGTGCGGGAAGACCTGTAGTGTATTCATTACCTCCCAAAAAAACAGCTGCTGATAAAGTCCACGTGGATTCCTCAACACAAGTAACTTTTGAAACGTTGGTAGGAGAAAACGAATCATTAAAAGTAAGCATCCAGCAAGCAAAAGCAGCAATCTTGTATCCACCAAGAGGGTTACATACGATCATTTTCGGAGAAACTGGTACGGGGAAATCAATGTTTGCCGAATGTATGTATCATTTTGCGATCGATTCTGAGATGCTTTCTTCAGATGCTCCATTTGTCTCGTTCAATTGTGCAGACTATGCTCAAAACCCTCAGTTATTATTTGGACATATTTTTGGGATTAAAAAGGGAGCATATACAGGCGCTTCCCATGATAGCCAAGGATTGATTGCTAAAGCTGATGGAGGGATTTTATTCCTTGATGAAATCCATCGCTTACCACCAGAAGGGCAAGAGATGCTATTTACGTTTATTGATAAAGGTGTTTATCGTCCTTTAGGGGAAAGCGCCCAGGTTCATGAAGCTTCTGTACAAATCATTGGTGCGACCACAGAGTCTTCTGAAAGTTTTTTGACTACTTTTAACCGTAGAATTCCTATGGCAATCACTTTGCCAAATCTTGCTTCTCGCTCTTTAGATGAACGTTATGAAATTATCTCTTTATTTATCAAGCAAGAAGCCAATCGGTTGAACCAGAGGATCGATATCGAAAAAGAAGCGATTTTAGCCTTTATGCTTTATGATGCAGAAGGAAATATTGGACAAGTCAAACGAGATCTGAAATTGGTTTGCGCAAAGTCCTTCTTGCATTATCGAACACATCAAGAAGAAAAACTGGTGATACGTAAGGAAGAATTGTCGTTGCAAGTTCAAAAAGGACTATTAAAAATCAAGGAAGTTCCTGAACGATTAGATCGATTTATGGATAGTAAAAGTCAATACCTTACTTTTGAACCAGGATTTGCGGATGTTGTGTGGTCACGTGATCCAGAAAGAAATATGCAAGTGTATAATGATATCGAAGAAAAAGTGATGTCATTGTCTGAGACGGGGGTCAAAAATATCGATCTAGAAGCACTTATCTCAAAAGATGTAGATGCTTATTTTCAAACCTATGTCACAGAGTTAGCAAAAAGTCCGATACCTAAAGATCTGTTACCAGAAGATATTTGGCGCCTGACAAATGAACTATATGATGTTGCTGAGAAAAGATTAGATAGAATTTATAATGAGAAAGCACGCTTTGCGTTTGCACTGCATCTACAAAGCACCTTAGATCGTGTGAGAGAAGGTCATATGATCGTGCATCCAGATCTAAATAATATACGCAAGAAATTCAAAAAAGAATTTCAAGTAGCCATTGATTTATCCACCATTATCGAAGATGCACAGCAAGTAGAAATCCCTTTTGATGAGATTGGCTTTATCAGTATGTTTCTTTCAATCAATTTAGGGGAAAGTGAGCCAGTAAAAGAGAACAAAGTAGATGTTTTAGTGCTCATGCACGGTAAACAAACTGCCTCTAGCATGCTTGAGATGGCTCAAGAACTCTTAGGTACTAAGCTTGGAAAAGCATTCAATATGCCTTTAGCAATGGAAGTACAGGTCATGTATGAGGAGGTTCTTGCTTATGTGCAAAGACGACAAGCCAATTTGACGAATGGATTGATTCTCTTGACAGATATGGGATCTTTGAATACATTTGGTGATTTGATTTTTGAAGAAACAGGTATTCGAACAAAAGCCATTAGCATGAGTAGTACCATGATTGTGATCGAAGCAATTCGAATGGCGAATGTTGGTCGTAGTTTAGAAGATATCTATCAGAGTATTCAATTGTCCTTTGAATCGATCGTCAAAGATCAATTTAAAATCGAACAGCAAGAAACTGTTGAGCGTAAGAAGGCAGTAATTGTCACATGTTTTACTGGTGAAGGGGTAGCAGCAAAGTTGTATCAACGAATACTACCAGTGATTAATCAAGAAAAAGTGGAAGTCATTCAAATGCAATTTCTAGAAAGAGAATCTTTTAAGCGGCATATAGACACACTACTTGAAGAATACGAAATCAAGGCTATTGCTGGGACTGTTGATGTGGATTATCAAAATATCCCATTTTTCTCTGCCTATGATGTATTTGATGATGAAAAATTAAACATATTGAAACGGATTGCAGATGATGATATCCCAACTGCAAAAATCGTAGAATCTTTAAAAGATTCTCTAAATGCGATTTCTTCTGTTGATCGCCTGATTCGCACTTTACAACGTATGGTACAACAGATCCAAACAGATCTCTCGATTATTGTAGAGCCAGGAGTAGATATTGGAATTGTGATTCATATCGCTTTTTTGATTGATGGATTGATCAAGCATGAAAAGTCTCGTACTTTTGATAATCTTTCCATTTTTTCTAAGACGTATCGATTGGAAATGGATATTGTTCGTACGAATTTAATGAGTTTAGAACGAAAATATGGTGTCAAAATATCGGAACATGAGATTGCTTTCCTGACACAGATGTTTATGGAAAATAAAATTAAAAAATAGCGCACACTAATTCGTGTTTTTACACAGTGATTATCAGTGTGCGCACTATAAACAAGAGCTAAGTGTCGTGAAAACGCTATTTTAGCTCTTGTTTTCTTGGCATAGTTCTTGCGTTATATTTATGTGTAAAACCAAATTAAAAGGAGTGGACAAAATGGAGAAAAAAACGATTATGTTAGTATGTTCTGCAGGGATGAGTACAAGTTTATTAGTAACTAAAATGCAAAAAGCAGCAGAAGAAAAAGGTATGGAAGCAGATATTTTTGCGGTATCGGCCTCTGATGCAGACAACAATTTAGAATCTAAAAATGTTGATGTCCTTTTACTAGGCCCACAAGTTCGTTTTATGAAAGCTCAATTTGAACAAAAACTAGCGCCAAAAGGAATTCCATTAGATGTGATCAACATGCAAGACTATGGAATGATGAACGGTGCAAAAGTACTCGAGCAAGCTGAAAAATTAATGAAATAAATCATTGGTAAGTTGGAGGTAGAAACGTGGAAGACCAACAGAATTTAGAAGCCATCATGGGTTTGATCATGTATGGTGGAAATGCAAAAAGCGATGCAATAGAAGCGATTGCATCTGCGAAAAAAGGTGACTTTGATCTAGCAGAGCAAAAGATTTATGATGCCGAAGCCTCGCTAGTGCAAGCACATCATTCTCAAACTCAGATGTTGACTCAAGAAGCGCAAGGCAACCATATGCAAATTACGTTACTGACCGTGCACAGTCAAGACCATCTCATGACGTCCATTGCATTTACGGATCTTGCTAAGGAAATCATTGACTTATACCGAAGAACTTATGTTGAGTAAGAAAAAACTTCTTTTTTGAACGGGAGAAGAAAAAAATTTTTTGAACGGATTTTTTTAATTTGATATAAGGAGAGATTCTTTATATAAACAACTTATAGGAGGAAGTAAAAAATGAACGGATTGACACTTTGGATGGAGAAATATATCCTTCCAGTTGCCGCAAAAATTGGTGCGCAGAAGCATTTAGTTGCATTGCGTGACGCTTTTATCGGCACATTACCCGCGACAATGGCTGGATCAGTAGCTGTAATGATCAATGCAATTATTCGAGATTTACCACAGCAATTTATTAGCACGTATGCTGACAGTTTGGCAGCAGATAAAGGAATTTTTGCCGTATTAAATGTTATTATTGGAATCAATGGTTTTGTGTGGAATGGGACGTTAGCGATTGCTGGACTGATTTTTGCTTTTTCATGGGGCTATAACTTGGCACGTGCTTATGGTGTCAATGACTTAGCTGGAGGAATCGTTGGGTTAGCCACACTTATTCAAGGAATTGCTTTTGGACCGTCACTATCAGCTGCATTAAATGTCAATGTGCCACAAAATGTAGTGGATGCCATCAATGGTACAGAACTTGGCGCGACAATTACAGATGGTACTTTGTCTGTGGGGTTATGGGGTTGGTTGAAACTGGACCATCTAAATGGTAACGCTTATTTTACAGTAATGATCATGGGCGCGATTTCTGTTATCATCTTCTGTAAACTAATGTTAGCGAATATAACGATTAAAATGCCTGATTCAGTACCACCTGCAGTATCAAAAGCATTTGCAGCTATTTTACCAGCGACTATTGCTTTATATATCATTGCTATCATTAATTATGTTGTTGGTCGCGTAGCAAATGGTCAATTGATCATTGACTTGGTACAAAAATATATTGCAGAACCTTTCTTAGGGTTATCACAAGGTCTTGGAGCAGTGTTGATCGTCACAGTTTTCGTGCAAATTTTCTGGTTCTTCGGGATTCATGGTCCAAACGTATTGGCACCAGTTTTAGAAGGAATTTGGGGACAAGCACAATTAATCAATATTGACATCTTCCAAAAAGGATATAACGGTAAAACTGGTACACCTGCTGTATTAGATGCGATTGAAGATGGAAAAGCTTACATGTGGGTTCGTGGATCATTTGATGCCTTTGCGTGGTTTGGCGGATCTGGTGGAACTATCGTCTTATTGATTGCGATCTTACTATTGTCCAAACGAGCAGACTACTTAACAGTAGCAAAACTATCAGTTGGGCCTGGTATCTTCAATATTAATGAACCAGTAATGTTTGGTTTGCCGATCGTATTAAATGCGATCATGTTTATTCCGTTCTTAGTAGCACCAGTTGTAGCGACAGCTATCGGCTGGTTGGCAACTTACTTCGGATTAGTAGCACCAGTTTCCCAACAGGTCACATGGGTCGTACCGCCATTTTTACTTTCATTCCTTGCAACCGGAGCTGACTGGCGTGCACCAATCGTGACACTTGTTTGTATGGTAGTAACGTTCTTCATCTGGGCACCATTCGTTATGGCTGCCAATAAAATGGATCCTGCAGCTGGAGAAACACACTCATAATTTTAAGTAAGGAAGGGGCTGTGGCATGACGATCGTCAAATCCCAGCCTCTTTATTTCACAAGACTTCTTTGAAAATAAAAAAATTAATAGACAAATAATTAAGAAAAGGGGATAAAAGATGATTTCAATTGCAAGTGCGATGCAGCAAGATGCGATTAAAGAAGTATTAGAAGGATATAATGAAGAAGGTGTAACATTCACTTTTAAGGAAAAACAAGGAATTAAATTATTCTTTGAAACAACGGCAGAAGATAAAGAGGCAGCCGCTAAAACAGCAAAAGAGTTGATTAAAGCACAACCTTGGGGAACTGTACTGTATTTTCAAGCAACAGCTGTCTGAGAAATGGGTTATAAATAGAATAGGATGATCGAAATGATGAAAAATGGCTTATTTTTATGCAGTATCGGTTCTTTGATCGTATTATATAGTTTGAATCCTGGAACACAACAATATGATGTATATAGTATGGTCACAGGATTGTTCTTAGCAGGATTAGGAATTTATTTCTTTTTAAAAGGTAAGAAAAAAGAAGAAACAAAGGAGAAAAACAACTAATGGAGATTGTAAAGAGATTAAATATCCCAGCATCGTTTTTCTATGATAAAGTAATGGACTCTGTGCTTTTCGACGTGCGGAAAGCGACTGGTAAATCTGTGACACGTAAACAACTAAAAAATCTTGAATACATTAAACAGTTTTCGCAAAATAATCGTGCCCGTATCAAAATCGAGGAAGTCATTGAAAATCAATCTTATAAATTCCGAACTTCTACAACAAAAAATGATTTTGTTGTTCATTATCAAATCAAGCCGATTGATGAAAAGACATGTGAAGTTCACTATACGGAAGAGATGGAATCACATGGTATGATCCAAAAACTAAATGATATGTTGTTAGGCACGATGTTGATGTTTTTCAAAAAACGTCGTTTCAAGAAGATGCTCGTAATGATTGAGGAGTCTTATTGATTTTATGCTGCTGACTGAGTAGAAACGCATGAGGGCAAATGATGGATGAAGAAAATCAAAGAGGTTGTAATGATGTATACAACTTTCGAGGAATAAGCCGAATAATCTGAAAATAGTTCTTCCTATTTTCGAGATTTTTCGGCTTATTTTTTGAAGAAGTTCTTAAATAGGATGGCGATAGCAGATTGCTTTTCGTAATAAGTGGAAATGTTGAGAATGGAATTCCGTATATTCTTATTTTTGAGGAAATATCCACAAGCTGATAGTAAAACATAATCCATTCCCCTTTAGAGAAATAGAAGAATGACTACCAATATTTAATAAAATGGCTTTATTAGTTTGTGTTACGATTCAAGAAACTTGTTGAGTGAGTCAACTAAAGAGAAGTATATAGAGTGTTTATTTCTAAAGCCAACTACTATCAAAAGGAATAGAGAAATAGTACAATTGGTATAGATATTTATGGAAAGAGGTAAAGAGATGACGAATGCTGTAAAAGAATTGCAAGAAGCCTATATTGACGAAATGTTTGCTTTAGCTACTTATGCATTTAATGCACAAGATACTACAGAAAGAAGAGAACGGTTTCAATTGCTTGCTGAAAATTCATGGAACTATGGGTTCTTTGATCAGGAAGATCAATTAACGAGTCAAGTGATGGCTACACCATTTCCCGTTCGATTTCATGGGCAAACCTATTTAATGGCTGGGATTGGCTATGTAGCTTCTTACCCAGAAGCAAGAGGGCAAGGCGGCATCAACCGTATTATGGAAAAAATCCTTGAAGATTGTCGGTCAAGGAACGTCACATTATCTTATTTAGCTCCGTTTTCTTACCCTTTTTATCGTCGTTATGGATACGAACAATTATTCGATCGGATGACCTATCAATTAGCAAGTAGAGATATACCGACTGTCAAAAAAACAAGTGGTGAGATGAAACGTGTTACTTTTGAAGAAGCAAAAGGGGCGATAAAAGAGATTTATGAAACTATGCCAGAAAATAATCGTGGTGGATTAGATCGAAAGGAATGGTGGTACACTTATAAATTCAATAAGCGCAAAGAAAATCATTATGCACTTTATTATGATGAAAAGAAAAAAATAACTGGATATCTTGTCTATCAATTAGCTGCTCCGACTTTTGTGATCGTCGAAATGGGGTATTTGAATCATGAAGCATTACAAGGTTTGATGCGATTTGTCAGCTCCCATAGTGGTGCATTTGATTCATTTGAGTATGCTACCGGTTTTACTGGAACAAGTAAAAATTATTTATTGGAGAATCCTTTTGCAAAAACAAAGCTCAGCCCTTATATGATGGGCAGAATCGTAGATATTGAGAAATTTTTAGAAAATTATCCTTGTCAGAAAAAAGAAATGAAGTTCGCATTATGTGTAACTGAAGATTCCTATGCAAAATGGAATGAAGGGGTTTTTGAAGTTTACATTGAGGATAAGGAGATCAATGTAAAGAAAGTCGAACGAACTACTTTGCCAACAATCAGTGGAACTATTCAAAGCATGACTCAACTATTACTAGGATATCAGACTCTTGAAGAGTTAGCTTTTCATGAGAAAATCCAAATTTCAAAAGAAAAGATTGCTGAACTCAGTCAATTTTTCCCGAGTCAACAACCAGTTTTGAATGATTATTTCTAAGTGTGATGAACGATTTCTTCTAAAGTGAGTCTAACGTTCCTGACTGGAATCGAACCAGCGACCTATCGCTTAGGAGGCGATTGCTCTATCCTACTGAGCTACAGGAACCTCTCGATACTGCTATTGTAGCTTTTTTGAATTCTTCTTGCAAGTTTATTTTAGATCCAGGTAGCGAATGTTTTATAAGCAAAACGTTACCATTAAGCATTTATAAGATGATAGAATAAAGATGTGGGAAAAGAGGAGGTTGTTTGTTATGAGTGAAGAACCAAAAGAAAAAGTTTATGCAAAACGAGTAAATGAAGATAAAAAAGAACGAGAAGAAATTACCAAAGAAGCGATTAAGGAATATGAGGAAGCTAAACCTGAAAAAAAAGAAAGTCGCAAATTTAAGTTTACTAAAAAAGAAGATTTGCTATAATTTCTTTATCTTGGTCAAGCAAAGATACTTATTATGAAATAAAAAGCAAAGAAGCATTACCTGATTTCTAAAGGTTAGATAAGGCATGTTTCACCAAATGAACTTTAATAAAAAAGGTGCAACACCTCAGAAATAGGATAATCTATTTTCTGGGTGTCGCACCTTTTTATTTGAGTTGAGTGCATCACTCTAACTATAATTAGAAAACAAGGCAAGTATTTATGCCCAATCTCCATTACGGAAAATTGGCACAGTAGATCCATCTTCACGAATACCATCAATGTTCATCTTATCTGAACCAACCATGAAATCGACATGTGTTTGGCTTCGGTTTAAACCAGCATCAGCTAATTCTTCGTCTGTCATTTCTGTTCCACCTTTTACACTGAAAGCATAGGCAGAACCTAACGCTAAGTGATTTGAAGCATTCTCATCAAATAAAGTATTATAAAAGATGATTCCAGATTGAGAAATCGGGGATGGATCCGGTACAAGTGCTACTTCGCCTAAACGACGAGCACCTTCATCGGTATCCAAGAGTTTGGCTAATACTTCTTGTCCTTCTTCTGCTGAAAAATCAATTACTTTTCCGTCTTTAAAAGTAAACTTCATACCTTTAATCGTTGTACCCGCATAGCTTAAAGGCTTCGTGCTAGAAATATAACCGTCTACACGGTGACTATCTGGCGCCGTAAATACTTCTTCTGTTGGCATGTTAGCCATGAATTTTTCTCCGCGGCTATTGTAGCTGCCCGCTCCTTCCCAAAGGTGATTTTTAGGAAGACCTATAACGATATCCGTTCCTGGAGCAGTATAGTGTAAGGCTGTAAACTGTTCCTTGTTTAACTCTTCAGCTTTAGTCGCAAGTTTTTCATCGTGATTTTTCCAAGCAGTTACTGGGTCAGCTTCATATACACGAGTTGTCTTGAATATTTCATCCCATAGCGCATCCACTTGTTCCTCTTCAGGAAGATCAGGAAATACTTTTGCTGCCCACTGTTTGCCAGCAGCAGCAACGACTGTCCAGCTGACTTTATTTGATTGGGTGGCTTTACGCAAGTTCATCATTGCTTTACCGGTCGCACTTTGATAAGCAGCTACTCGATCGCCATCAACATTAGCAAATGCATTCGGGTCAGAAGAGACAACGCTGATTCTACTTGCTCCCTTTTCAATCCAATCGTCTGCTTGATCAATTTTATATTGTGGGACATTATTTATCCGATCTTCTGTAGCGTGAGAGAGAAATTCCTTTTGGATGATGTCATCTGTCCATTGAACGATCACTTCAGAAGCTCCTAATTGATAAGCCTCTTTTGTAATTAAACGTGCCAAATCAGCTTGCTCTACACTGATTTGTAAAACGACTGTATGTCCTTTAGATACATTCACTCCTGTTTGTGCAATCAAGCGTGCATACTTTTCTAAATTTTTATTAAAATTTGATAACATCATTAAAATCCTCCTCATTATTTTTTTTGCAATTACTCACCACATAATAACATTTTATGAGAGAGGAAACAATCGAACGTCTTATAAAATAATCATTTGAATTCCATTAGAAAACTGGTAAAACATATGTGATGGTAGCTTCTTAGTAATAATTTAATAAAAAATAAAAAAACAAGTTTTGCTTAACAAAAAAAAATGGTACAATAATGATAATCAATGGTGGAAGCGTTATAAATAATTTCAAGGAGATTAAAATATTATGGCAAGAAAAAAAACGATTACGAAAGAACAGATTTTGGCAGCTGCCTATGAAGTAGCTGCCACTGAAGGATTTTCAAAATTTACCGCACGTAACATTGCAAACAAGATGAACTGTTCTACTCAGCCGATTTATCTTGAATTTAAAAATATGGATGATTTGAAAGAAGCGCTATTTGAACAAATTTACAATTACTTAAAGTATGATGTTTTTCCAGTAGAACATACAGGCAATACAATTGTTGATCTAGCACTAAATTATATCCATTTTGCTAATCGAGAAAAGAAACTGTATAGCTCTTTGTATTTGGAAGAGTACGGTGGGGGAAGAGAAATGCAGAATTTTTCGTATAATTATTTCATGGATGTAGTAAAAGAAGATCCAAAGTATATGAACTTGCCAGAAAAGCAGCTTATTTCGCTTCATAATGGTACTTGGATCATTGCTACGGGGATTGCTGCTTTGATGTCATCCAATATTATCCATCCTTCTGATAAGCAAATTGAACGGATGATTCAAGATAGTATTGACGCGATATTAAATTTGAAGAACCCGATTCAAATAGATTAAATTCATTTTTTTGATAGAAAATATACCAATTAAAGTCATACATTGATTTCCGAAATTTATAAGCTTCTAAAAAAAGAAGAATGTGTGTTGCCCACACATTCTTCTTTTTTATTATTCAGATAATTTTTCAACAAGTGATTTGGCAAAGGCTTCAAGATTCTCAATGTCTTCTTCTTCGGCATTTAGATCGACTTTAACGTTTTCAGCTCCTTTGATAGCACCAGTTTTAGCAAAGGCAGCATCAAAGTCATCAACAGACTTACAAAATTCATCGTAGAAAGTATCACCGGAACCACATACTCCATAAATCTTTCCACTTAATGATAGTTCTTGTAAATCTTCATAAAAGTCCACAATTTCATCCGGTAGATCTCCATCATCGTATGTATAAGTAGCAACCACACAGATATCCGCATCTGTAAACTCATCAGCATCAACTTGGGTACATTCATTGATCTCCACATCAATCGCTAAATTTTCTAGAGCCTCTGCAACAATATCGGCAATTTCTTCTGTATTACCAGTCATACTTGCGTAAACAATTTTTGCTAAAGTCATAGGGCGCCTCCTAATTAATTAAATTCCATTTCAACAATTATAGATTATACCAAACTATGAAGAAAAAGAAAGGCAGTTTTGAACAGTAATGTCTAGTTTGGCTAAATCCCTACTACTATGGTAAAATAAAAAAGATTTGTAAAAAGGAGACGAGAATATGATTACATTAAAATCAGCACGTGAAATTGAAGCAATGGCTGAATCTGGTGCTTTATTAGCAGATGTACATAAAAATCTGCGAGATTTTATTAAACCTGGTGTGACAAGTTGGGATATCGAAGTGTTTGTCCGTAACTATATTGAAAGCCATGGAGGAATTGCTGCACAAATTGGTTTTGAAGGCTATGAATATGCGACTTGTATCAGTATCAATGACGAGATTTGTCATGGCTTTCCACGTAAAAAGCCATTGAAAAATGGAGATTTGGTTAAGGTCGACATGTGTATTGATCTTAAAGGTGGGATTTCTGATTCATGTTGGGCTTATGTAGTCGGTGAGTCTACCCCAGAAATTGACCGATTGATGGAAGTAACAAAGAAAGCTCTTTATATAGGGATTGAACAAGCACAAGTCGGAAATCGAATTGGAGATATCGGACACGCTATTCAAACTTATGTAGAAGGCGAAAATTATGGAGTCGTTCGTGATTTTATTGGACACGGCGTGGGTCCGACTATTCATGAAGAGCCTGCTGTTCCTCATTATGGGGAAGCTGGTAAGGGATTGCGCTTAAAAGAAGGAATGGTTATCACTATTGAGCCAATGGTCAATACCGGTACGTGGAAAATGAAAATGGATCCAAATGGTTGGACAGCTTATACAAGAGATGGCGGACTTTCTTGTCAATATGAGCATACACTTGCAATTACAAAAGATGGTCCAAGAATTCTAACTTCCCAAGGTGAAGAAGGAACCTATTAAATGCTAATTTGAAATTAAAAAATCAATTTACGTATGAAGAAGAATGTTGGAAAAGTAGGAGGAACTATTTTTTCAACATTCGTCTTAGTACTTGGAACTGATCCTCGGAACTAAGCCAGATAATCGTAAAATATGAAGGGCTATTTCACATTTTTCTGTCTTATTCCTCAGTGCAAAACGCTTCTTTCATAACCTTGATAAACGGTATTCCAACAGCTGATCTTCGGCACTAAGCTAGACAATCTTAAAATATGAGGTGCTATTTTTCGATTGTCTGTCTTACTGCTCAGATCAAAACACTGTTGTCATAACCTTGACTATACTACAGATTTAGGGGATTGCTATGAACAGTTGGAACAAAATAAAGCAGAATAAGAATTTGATGCGTTTTATTGAAACGACACAAAAACGTATCGTGGATTCAGAAATGGGGACGACTTCAGTGGTTGTTGCCTACTATTTATTGTTATCTTTGTTTCCGCTGATTATTGCATTCGGAAATATTTTACCTTACTTACAAATTGATCAAGGAACAGTATTGACGTATATCCGAGAAGTGATTCCTGAAACTATTTACGAGTTTATTGGTCCTGCTGTTAAAAATCTATTGACTCAAAGTTCAGGGAGTTTGCTTTCAGTGTCGGCTTTAGCAGCTTTGTGGTCAGCGAGTCAGAGTATCAATGCGTTACAAATTGCAATGAATAAAGCGTATGGCGTGGATAATCGTAAGAATTTCATCATTGTACGTTTCTTCTCGTTGATTGTCATTTTATTATTTATGATTGCAATCAGTGGGGTAACGATTGTTTTAGGTTTCGGACAATTGATCCTAGATGCGATTCAGCCTATTTTCAATATTCCTATAAACTTTATTGATCAATTTCAAGCATTGAAATGGCCGATTACTTCAGTTGCGTTGTTCGTGGTCATGTTTTTGATTTACTTGATCGTACCTAATGCACAATTAAAGTTAAAGGCGGTAATTCCGGGAACTGTTTTTGCAACAGTTGGTTGGATGCTCCTTTCCCAAGTTTTTGGAATCTATGCAAAATATTTTGCTACACGCGTAGGCGGTTACCAGATCATCGGAAGTTTCATCGTATTAATGCTTTGGTTGAACTTTGCAGCGACCATTATCATTTTGGGTGGGATCATCAATGCTGTTGTGCAAGAATACATAACAGGTGCAGAAATAAAAGAAAGACGTACCCCTACTAGCAGATGGTTCAGCAAAATAAAAAATAAATTTTCACAAAAAAAAGAGTAGAACTAAAGGCTCTTGTTGTAAAATTATTACAGTGTTTTATAATAATTAATGACTCTTAAATTAAAGTAGGTGCCAAGATGCTGGTTTCTTTTAGTATGGTAGTAAGATTTTTTTTAACAATATTTTTATCTTTGATACTGACCCCAGTCTTTAAAATTATTTCTGTGCAAACTGGTATGGTGGATAAGCCAAATGCAAGGAGAATCAATAAAATTCCTATGCCTTCTGCAGGTGGTCTACCGATATTTGTGTCCTTTGCACTTTCAACGATCATTCTTTTTAGAGATATTATTCCTCAATTTTATATTTTACCTATATTATTGGCTGCTTCCGTCATCATCTTGACAGGGCTATTAGATGATAAATACGAGCTTACGCCAAAACAAAAGAGTATAGGGATTTTGATAGCATCTTTGATCGTTTATTTTGTGGCGGATATCCATATCGATTCATTTACACTTCCATTTTTCGGATATATCCAATTGGGTTGGCTTAGTTTCCCAGTGACGATATTTTGGATTTTTGGGATTACCAATGCGGTGAATCTGATTGATGGCTTGGATGGCTTAGCTGCAGGAGTATCATTGATTGGTTTGACGACAATCGGTATCATTGGTTATTTTTTTCTCCATTCATCTACCGTCTATATTCCCATCGTCATCTTTTGTCTTGTAGCAAGTATTATAGGTTTCTTCCCTTATAATTTTTATCCGGCAAAGATTTATTTAGGGGATACAGGGGCACTTTTCTTAGGCTTTATGATGGCTGTATTGTCTTTACAAGGATTAAAAAATGTCACTTTTGTCTCTTCGATTTCTTTATTGATCGTCATGGGCGTACCGGTAACCGATACATTTTTTGCGATTATACGTAGAAAAGCCAACCGCGTTTCTTTTTCTACCGCAGACAAAAAGCATCTACATCATCGGCTGATTGCATTAGGTTTTACTCATAAAGGGGCAGTTTTAACTATCTATGCCATTGCATTGATGTTTTCATTTACTGCAATGATCATGAATTATACAGGCAGTCTTGGTACCATAGTGTTGTTCTTCGTGATGTTGTTTGCCGCCATGTTATTGTTTGAATTAATCGGTTTGATTAATGAGAAACATCAATTTATTTTAAAAACATTGCGATTTTTAGGAAATAAAGACTATCGTACACAAGTATTGCAGAAATATTTTAAGAAATGGAACCGACCATAAATGAAGAACAAAATGAGACAGCCGATTTTAATTAGTATTGTGACTGCCAATAGTCAAAAAATTTTTCAAACATTAGATACATTTATTGCTACAGTAGGAGATGAACCAGCGATTGAATTTTTGATTTTTGATAATAATTCATCTCCTGAATATCAAGAAAAGCTAAAAGAATACTTAAAGTATCCTTATATCAATATTTATTTCAATGCAGAGAATCGTGGATTTGGTTATGGTCACAACCATAATTTATTGCATAGTTCTTATCCGTATGCGATTATCTTCAATCCGGATATTCTTGTCGATGAGCAGACAGTGGTCCAGTTAGTCGGATTATTGGCAGAACATCCAGAATGTGCCATGATCGCACCAAGAATCCTTAATGAAGATGGCTCTACGCAACATCTGATTCGTCAGCATTTGGATGTCTTTGATTATATGTTACGGTTTATCCCTTTAAGTTTTGTTAAGAAAATGTTTGATAAGCGTTTAGCACGCTTTGAATGCCGAGATTTGCCGACAGATGTTGAATCTTACGTTCGAATGATTTCGGGAAGTTTTATGGTGGTGGATGTGTCGAAATTTAAAAAAATAAACGGCTTTGATACACGCTATTTCATGTATTTCGAAGATAATGATCTTTGTCTGAGTTTTGAAAAAATAGGAGAAAAATTATTGTATACCCCTCTTTTTTCCGTTGTGCATTTATATGGAAAAGGGGCCCATCGGAACTTTAAGCTTTTCCGAGTCTTTTTGTCCTCTATGGTTAAATTTTTTAATAAATGGGGGTGGAATTTTTTCTGATGAACTCACAATTAGCAGTAGTGATTGTTTTATATCAACAAACCATCTCTCAATCTCCTTCTTATGAAGTGCTCAAGCAGGCGATAAAAGAAGGGACTATTTACTTAGTGGTCTATGATAATAGCTCTGTTGCTCATGAAGATCCAATTTTTGATCATGAAAATGTACATTATCGACATGATCCAACAAACCCTGGATTGGCACAAGCTTATAATTATGGCTTATCTTGTGTAACTTCCGCTTGTTCATTAGTTACGTTAGATCAAGACACCCAGATTGACATGGATTATTTTGATGTGGTTCATCAAATCGAATGGTCCAATGAGTTAGCAGCAGCAGTACCAAGGGTATTTGCCGCTAACCGTCAAATCTCACCTGTTTTGAGTGCTCAGTATATTAATCGGCATTTTAAGGTAGTTGATCAACCTGGCATCTTTCATGATCGGATCATGGCAATCAATTCTGGGGTGGTATTTTCTTGTCAATTTTTAAAGCAAATCAATGGCTTTAATCCAATGTTCCCATTAGATTTTTTAGATCATTGGATGTTTTGGCAAATCGCTCAATTGAAAAAAGAAATCTTGGTATTAGATATTAGGATCGAGCATGATCTTTCTGTTTTAGATTATAAGAAAGTGAGTACCGAAAGATATCGATCCATTTTGAACGCAGAGGACAACTTTTATCAGGGATATGATAGGGTTCACTTAAGGCAACATCGAAAACAGTTGATATTAAGAACGATCAAGCAATTTTTGACAATCAAAAATCGAGGAATCTGGCGGTTAACACTACGTTCGCTTGTTGACAATTGGAAGGTGTGAAATGATGCGGTCGGTTTGTATAGCAACCTTTAATGGAGAAATCTATATAAGAGAACAGTTGGATAGCATTTTGACTCAACTATCTTCAGAAGATGAAGTCATCATTTCAGATGATGGATCTGTGGATGGAACTTGGTCGATTTTAAATGAATATGCAACAAAAGACGAGCGAATCAAACTTTTTGAAGGACCAAAAGAAGGATTAATCGCCAATTTTGGTTTTGCCATTAGCCAAGCTCAAGGAGAGCTTATTTTTTTGGCAGATCAGGATGATGTCTGGTTAGAAAGTAAGATAGAGAAGATCACATGCTACTTTGAAAAAAATCCAAAACAATTAGTGGTGGTATCTGATTTAGTGATTGTTGATAGTGAATTGAAAGAAATCCATGCTTCTTATTTTGCATTTAGAAAATCCAAAGAAGGATGGTTGAATAATTTGATTCGAAGCAACTATATTGGCGCTGGCATGGCTTTTCGCTCTTCTTTGAAAGAAAAAATCTTGCCGATTCCTAAAGATGTGCCGATGCATGATATGTGGATCGGGTTACTAGCAGGGAATCATGTAGGGTTTATTAAAGAACCTTTGACACTTTATCGCAGGCATGATTTCAATGCCAGTCAAATTGAAACGCAAAGTAAATGGAAACAAAAAATCTCTTGGCGTGTTCATTTGTTAAAAGCACTTATTCAAAGAAAATGGCGGCATGAGCGATAAAAGATCATTAAATTAGCAATAAAATCATGACAAATCATTGGTTTGATGAGATAATAGCAAAGTGAAATTTTAAAAAAAAGGAGCGCTTATATATATGAAAGGAATCATCCTTGCTGGGGGCAGTGGAACACGCTTGTACCCTTTAACTAAGGCTACATCTAAACAATTAATGCCAATTTATGATAAACCTATGATTTATTATCCAATGTCTACCTTGATGTTGGCAGGAATCAAAGAAATCTTGATTATATCCACACCTCAAGATACTCCTCGCTTCAAAGAGTTATTTGGCGATGGAAACGAGATAGGGATCCATATCGAATATGCTGTTCAAGAAAGTCCAGATGGGCTTGCCCAAGCATTTATTATTGGGGAAGAGTTTATCGGTGATGACAGTGTATGTCTTGTTTTAGGAGATAACATCTACTATGGTGGTGGTTTGTCTAAAATGTTACAACGTGCTGCCTCTAAAGAGAGTGGTGCCACTGTTTTCGGATATCATGTGAATGATCCAGAACGTTTTGGCGTAGTAGAATTTGATGAAAATATGCAGGCTCTTTCAATTGAAGAAAAACCAGAAAAGCCAAAATCAAATTATGCAGTAACTGGCCTTTATTTTTATGATAACGATGTAATCTCAATTGCCAAAGGGATCAAACCGTCTGAACGTGGTGAACTAGAGATCACTGATGTCAACAAAGCCTATCTTGAAAAAGGAGCGCTTTCTGTAGAATTGATGGGACGAGGATTTGCTTGGTTAGATACTGGAACCCACGAGTCTTTACTTGAGGCTTCAACGTTTATCGAAACAATTGAAAAACGTCAAAATCTAAAAGTAGCTTGCTTGGAAGAAATTGCTTATCGTATGGGTTATATCAATAAGGAACAGTTAGCTGCTCTAGCGCAACCATTGAAAAAAAATCAATATGGCCAATATTTGTTAGCACTGGCCTCTGAATAAGGAGTTTTACTCATGAAAGTAATGGATACGAAATTAACAGATGTAAAAATTATCGAAATGGATGTGTTCGGTGATCATCGTGGTTTCTTTACAGAAAGCTATTCAAAAGCAAAATTTGCTGAATTTGGGCTGGATTTTGATTTTGTACAAGATAATCATTCATTGTCCGCAGAGGCAGGAGTCATCCGAGGTCTACACTTCCAAAAAGGAAAATCAGCGCAAACGAAGTTGATCCGTGTGACTTCAGGTGCAGTCGTAGATGTGATCGTCGATATTCGCAAAGGAAGTCCGACATATGGTCAGTGGGAAAGTTACATCTTATCTGAACATAATCATCGTCAACTGTTAGTACCAAAAGGGTATGCTCATGGATTCATGACATTGACTCCAAATGTGAATTTCCTTTACAAATGTGATAATTATTATGATGCAGCAGCAGATGGAGGAATTGCCTTTAACGATCCAGATTTAGCCATCGATTGGCCAATGGATCCTTCAAAAGCGATTATGTCTGAAAAAGATCAGCATCATCCAACATTAAAAGAATTTGAAGCAGAAAACCCATTTGTTTATGGTGAAATCTAGCAATTGATAAGGAGAAGTTTTTAATGAAAAATATCATTGTTACTGGTGGCGCAGGTTTTATTGGATCAAACTTTGTTCATTACGTGGTGAAAAATCATCCGGAAGTTCATGTGACTGTGCTAGATAAATTAACATATGCTGGAAATAAAGAAAACTTAGCTGGTTTACCTAGTGATCGTGTGGAACTAGTAGTAGGAGATATTGCGGATGCCCAGCTTGTAGATCAGCTAGTAAAAGAAGCAGACGCTGTTGTGCATTATGCAGCAGAATCACATAATGACAATTCTTTAAAAGATCCATTTCCATTTGTACAAACAAATATTATCGGAACGTATACTTTGCTAGAAGCTTGTCGCAAATATAATGTGCGTTTCCACCATGTATCAACAGATGAAGTATACGGTGATCTGCCATTGCGGGAAGATTTACCAGGGCATGGCGAAGGTGAAGGAGAAAAATTCACTGCTGAAACACCTTATAATCCATCAAGTCCATATTCTTCTACAAAAGCTGGTTCGGATCTTCTTGTAAAAGCTTGGGTGCGTTCTTTTGGCTTACAAGCAACGATTTCAAATTGTTCAAATAATTATGGTCCTTACCAACACATCGAAAAATTCATTCCTCGTCAAATCACGAATATTTTAAGTGGTATTCGTCCAAAATTATACGGTGAAGGAAAGAATGTACGTGATTGGATCCATACAAACGATCACTCTTCTGCCGTTTGGTTGATTTTAACTAAAGGAAAAATTGGCGAAACATACTTGATCGGTGCAGATGGCGAAGAAGATAATAAAACGGTCATGGAAATGATCCTAGAAATGATGGGACAACCAAAAGATGCCTATGAACATGTTCAAGATCGAGCAGGACATGATTTACGTTATGCGATTGATTCCACGAAATTGCGTGAAGAACTTGGCTGGAAACCAGAATTTACCAATTTCCGTGATGGCTTAGCCGATACGATCAAATGGTACGAAGAACATCAAGACTGGTGGAAGAAAGAAAAAGAAGCCGTTGAAGCAGCTTATGCCAAAAATGGTCAATAAGCAGATGTTCTTTTTGCAGTAGACTTTCTTTTGTAACCTCTTTTTGAATAAGTATAAGAGGGGGATGTGACACAAGTACTGACCTCCGAAAATAAACCGGAGAATCCAAAAATAATTTTGATATTTTTGGAATTCTTCGGTTTATTTTCGGGAAAATGGCTTTTGCATAGTTATTTGTTTATTTTGTAGAAATAGTTAGACGACAGCTATCACATCCCCCCTTTTTTTTAAATAAAAAAATCAAGGAGCGATAACTTTATGTTTTTATTAACAGGCGGAAATGGACAATTAGGAACAGAATTGCGTCAATTATTAGATGAAAAAGGCTTGTCTTATGTATCGACAGATGCCAAAGAATTGGATATAACGGATGCTGAAAAAACAATGGCTTATATTACAGAATTAAAACCAGAAGTGATTTTCCATTGTGCAGCCTATACCGCAGTGGACAAAGCAGAAGATGAAGGAAAAGAACTGGATGAAAAAATCAATGTAGATGGTACTAGAAATGTAGCATTGGCCGCAAAAGCTGCAAATGCAAAATTAGTTTATATTAGTACAGATTATGTTTTTGATGGTAAAAAAGAAAATGAAGAGTATTTAGAAGATGATCCAACCAATCCACTAAATGAATATGGACGTACAAAATTGCTAGGTGAACAAGCAGTCCAAGAAATTTTAGAAGATTACTATATTATTCGTACTTCTTGGGTCTTTGGCGTATACGGACACAACTTTGTATTTACAATGCAACGATTGGCACAAACCCATGATCGTTTAACAGTAGTAGACGACCAATATGGACGTCCAACATGGACACGAACGCTTGCGGAGTTTATGGTTTATGTTCTCGAACAAAATGCTCCTTACGGTGTGTATCATCTATCAAATGAAAATAGCTGTTCATGGTATGAATTTGCAAAAGAAATTCTAAAAAACGAAGATATCGAAGTGGTTCCGGTTACTTCAGAAGAATACCCACAAAAGGCGACACGTCCACAATACTCTGTGATGAGTCTTAAAAAAGCAGAATCACTAGGCTTTTCAATTCCAACATGGCAAGAAGCTTTAGAACAAATGCTAGTAGAAGCAGAAAAATTAAATAAATAAGGTTTTTCCTTAGCATAAAAAGAAACAACTTAGAAATTGGAGAATTTTATGGAAAAACAAACAAGAAGTGGGCAACAGCACCGAATGAATCAAACGAGAAAACAAGCCAATCATCCGGTCCTTGATGTGTTTTTAAAGCTTCGTTATTTGATTGGCCTCTTGGTTATAGTTGTAGTTGTCACATTTAATTTAAATGGTAGTTCGCTGGGCGTTTGGGATACTTATGTGTCACAAAGAGATGATGGAAAGAAATCCGATGTGATTTTTGGAGAAAATCGAGAGGTTCGTTCTGATGAATGGTTAGTGCAGACCCCTTTTTATCTGTCACAAGCTGAAAAGGGGTATCCATTGGTCAACGAGGACTATTCCTTGAACGGGCAAAACATGATCATCGCTTATAATTCTCCGGTAAAAGATATCACAGTGATTGGTAAACCCTTTAATTGGGGCTTCTTTTTCCTTGGTAGAGACCGTGGACTTTCTTTCTACTGGGCGATGAAATTAGTTGTCATGGTGTTATTAGGGTTTGAACTTTTGATGATTTTAACGAAGAAGAATAAAGGCCTTTCTTTGATTGGGTCATTTGCCTTGGCATTTTCACCAGCAGTTCAATGGTGGTTTATGCAACATGTAGGAGATTTGATTTTCTTTACAATGGGTCTGATGGTTGCTTTTTACCATTACTTTTATCAACATGATAAAAAGTGGTTACGGACGCTTATGATGCTTTTAGTCATGATTTTCGGGATAGGCTTTATCTTAGTGATTTATCCAGCCCACCAAGTGATGTTAGCTTATCTCTTGGTATTTTACTTCATTGGTGTACTGATTTATTTCCGCAATAAAATAACGTGGGATTTGTTTGATGGGATCTTGATCACAGCAGCTGTTCTATTTATCAGTGTGGTCATGCTTCATTTTTGGTCTACGTCAAAAGATGCATTGATGGCTTCAATCAATACATTGTATCCAGGCAACCGAATAAGTACAGGCGGAAAATGGCATATTGGGGAGTTCTTTTACTTTTTGACAAACTGGAAGATCTCGTTTGAAGATATTAACTTTTCGAATAATTCGGAAGTCGCTTTGTTCTATCATTTCTTTCCTACTGTATTTCTGGCTAGTCCTTTTGTATTGTTTGGTAAGAAAGATCGTGAACAAAAGATCATAGGACGAATCTTGATGATTTTCTGTTTATTTGCAATCTTTTGGATCACTGTTGGGTTACCTAAAGGGTTTGCTCAACTCACATTACTATCATTTGTTCCGCCGTTTAGAGCAATCTTAACGTTTAGTTTTGCAGCATGTCTATTAACATTCTGGTTTATTGCTTATATTTGGCAGCATGATGTGATTCCAACTTGGTATAAATTTATATTGTTAGTGGCAAATGCGGGGCTTTATTTTTACGCTTTGCAAAACTCGAAGATGGAAAACTATTTTTCAGAGTTTGAGATCATCGGTATCGTTGTACTGGGAACTATTCTTTTAGCTTTTGCATTGTTTCGTCGTAAAGTACTTTTCTATCTTGCCCTTACAGTTTTGGTCATTGCCTCAGGTTTCTTTGTTAATCCTGTGGTAGAAGGAACAGGCGCGATTTTTGAAAAATCTTTAGCAAAAGAAATCCAAAAAATTGATCAGAAAGATCCAGATCAAGTGTGGTTGTCTGAAGATGAAATCTATAACTTCACCCCAACCTTGGGAGTGAAATCATTCAATACAGTGCGGTTTTATCCGGATATGGACGCTTGGGAATTGATCGATCCTGATGGGAAGTATGAGAAATTCTACAATCGTTATGCCCATACACGTGCGTTTATTGCAAAAGAAGAGACAGCGTTTAAGTTAGATCGACCAGATATGTTTTCTGTGACACTTAATTTTGAAGATGCAGAAAAATTAGGGATCAAGTATGTAGTAAGTAAACGTCCATTGGATGATTACAATCAATTAAATGAAGCACAATTTAAACAACTATATGGGCCTGATAAAGATGGCTACATGATTTTTGAAGTCACTTATCCAGAATATCCAAACTGGCAAACACAGTTAACTGGACAATAATAGAGAGAAAGTGCTTTGATAGTAGGGAAAATATTATTCTGTGGAAGATAAAAAGAAAAAAATTAAAGATTTAATGAATGTAACAGAAATGGCTGAGACAAAAAGCATCTCTATATATTAAAATGAATCAAGTGATGTACCAGAAGTACCTCCTTCAAAAAATAAAGAGAAGCATCCTGAAAATAAGAGAAACGATTCTCAGTAGGTCTCTTGATGTTTTAAATGGAGTACATCTGGTACACTCTCTATTCAGTTGTTTATCGTAAGTTGATTTTTAAACCTTGGTTCATTGTTTTAGAAATGATCAATCGAACGGCTCTAGTAAAGAATCGTTGTACGATAGAATTTAAGAAGGGAGGTTGAAAACTATTCAAACGGTTGTCGAGAAATTTATTAATAAAATGAGTGCAGGAATTTTACTGCTCATGCTTTCGTCACTTTTTTTTATTTGGACGATTGGATTAAGTAATCCTGTTGCTTCGTTTTTATATGAAAATAGTTCGCCATTCGTCACTTTTGGTATTTTTATACTAGCGGGCTTAAACCTTTATAAGGCAAGAGGATTTGACTTTTTTTATTTAGTTGTAGCTATAGCAACGTTTGGATTTTATACGTATTTCACGGATGTAAGAGGAAGTTCTTTTTATGGAAATCTTTTGATTCCATTGATCGTGTTATTAGGACTATCAGTGAAATGGATCGAATTTGATCGATTAGATCGAGCCATCTACTTACTTGTATTTTCTCTTTTTTTAAGTGTGACACTTTATCGTATATTTACCGAAATTCAAATACCCGAAGGCCAAAGTTTATGGAAACCAGACAACAAATTATCTGATATTTGGATCAATACAAATACCATAGGTAGCTCGTTGATGATGCTAGGCTTATTGATTAGTGGTTTTGCGAGTTCATTTGAACGATGGTACATTCGGATTTTGAGTATTCCTGCGATTATCGCAGCATTTTTAGGAATCTGGGTCTGTCAATCTCGATCTGCATTGATCGCGATGTTGCTTTTTGCATTTTTAGATTGTTGGCCTAAAAAGCTCTTCAAAATTATTCGTGCGCCATTTATTGGTTATCTAGCAATCATTGGTTTAGCCCTTCCTATCTCATATTTAGCTGCAACTTCTGAAAAGGTTAATATTTTTACAGGAAGAGAAGATATTTGGTTGAAATTCTACGAAACGATCGGCGAAAAAAGTCAGCAAGTGTTTGTTGGAATGAAACCTTTTATTTATCAACGTGGGAATGAATTTTTAGGAAATCATAATAGCTATAATTCTATTTTGAATTTATATGGACTAGTAGGGATTGGCATTACGGGGGTATTGCTACTTGTGTATATTGGCAGATTGACATTAAAAGCTGATTTATCGAATGGACAGTTAACCTTTCTTTGGGCATTTCTAGCAGTGATGGTCCAGTCATTTATGGAAGATACGTTGACTTCTTTTCCGTGGGTTCCGATTGTCTACCTATTGTTAGCAATGGCTAGTAATCGCTATGATAATTCACCTAAAAAAAAGCGAGATAAGAAAAACTCTACTGTTTCCTCTCTTTCTAGAGCAGAACGTTATCATTAATCAAAAAATAGCTGTCTTAGGATAGGAGCTATTCTTTGTTTCCATTACTTCATTTAATGATGAGTTAGAGTACAAGTAGCTTTGTAATTGGAAGATATAGTTCAAAAAATAAAACAAAGGATCTGAAAGTAGCTTTTTTATACTTTTAGATCCTTTGTTTTTAAGTGTTTGGAAACTTAACCTTTCAGTATGTCTACGTTTTTTGCTTCATTGCAATTAAAGGTTATCTTTTGTAAAATAGAAACGTTGGTATAAAGTTTATGTAATACAAAATTAAGAATTATAGAATATCACAGTCCGTCGTCAAAAATGTGGTAAAATGGCTGTTGACTGTAATTAACAGAAACTGCTTGGAGGAACACAAATGTTTAAAGATTTGTATTTATTTATAAAAGATATCTATCAGAATCGAAAGTTATTACTTCAATTCTCGCTGAATGATTTTAAATCACGCTATGCGGGTTCATTTTTAGGGATTTTATGGGCGTTCATCAATCCTGTATTTACTGTCCTGATCTATTGGTTGGTCTTTGGCTTTGGGTTAAAAGCAGCAATGACAGACGGTAAGTATCCATTTATTGTTTATCTGATCACAGGAATGGTGCCTTGGTTCTTCTTTTCAGATGCTTTTACTTCCACGACTTTGGTTTTTCGCGAGTATACGTATTTAGTAAAAAAAGTCGTATTTAATATCCGTATTTTACCTACCACAAAAATTCTTTCAAATCTTTATACTCATTTGTTCTTTATTTTGATTGGATTAGTAGTAGCAATAGGACATGGTATCTATCCGACAGTGATGTCCTTACAATTGTTTTACTATTTGTTTTGTATGGTAGCATTTTTGACTGGTCTTACTTGGTTGACTGCATCCATTCAGCCTTTTCTTCCAGATATTGTACAACTGATTACGATTTTACTTCAATTGATCATGTGGACATTACCGATTCTTTGGAGTCCTAGTCAATTTAACCCAGCCATTGTACAGATTTTGAAATTGAATCCATTGTATTATATTGTTCAAGGATATCGTGAATCATTCTTAAGCCAAGCATGGTTTTGGGAACATGGCATGTATACATTATATTTTTGGGTATTCACATTAGTAATTTTTGTAATCGGATCAGTAGTGTTCCGTAGATTGAAACCACATTTTTCAGATGTGCTGTAAGGAGTATAGATATGACAGAATATGCGATTAAATTAAACAATATCACGAAATCATACAACATGTATGCAAAACCTAGTGATCGTTTCCGCGAAGCTCTTAATCCTTTTAAAAAATCGTACCATGATGTTTTTTATGCATTGAAAAATATCAATGTCGAGATCAAAAAAGGGGAAATGATTGGTTTCGTTGGAGAAAATGGTTCTGGAAAATCAACAATGCTAAAAATCATCACTGGCGTGTTGACACCGACTAGCGGCACAATGGAGATTGAAGGGAAAATCTCGGCATTATTAGAATTAGGTTCTGGTTTTAATCCTGAATACTCAGGGTATGAGAATATCTATTTAAATGGGATGGTCCTTGGTTTTTCTCGTGAAGAAATTGATGAGATGGTCGGAGATATCATTGAATTTGCCGATATTGGCGAGCATATCTATCAACCTGTCAAAACTTATTCAAGTGGGATGTTTGTTCGTTTGGCGTTTGCGGTAGCAATCAATGTCAATCCAGATATTCTGATCGTGGATGAAGCATTAGCAGTTGGTGACCTTGAGTTTCAGTTGAAATGTATGGAAAAATTCACTGAAATCAAAAATTCAGGTAAGACGATCTTATTCGTTTCTCACGATATTAGTTCGATCCGTCGGTTTTGTGATCGTTCATATTGGTTAAAAAATGGAGAAGTCGTAGAGTATGGTGACACAATGGATGTAACCACGAACTATGAGAATTTCCTGAAGAAAAAATCAGTAAAAACGGTCGATCGAAATAAAAATCAAGTGGAACGATTCGCAGCCCCTGATATTGTTGACGTATTGAGTGCAGAATTATTAGATGAAAATAAACAACCTATTGACATGCTTGAACAAGGAGAAAGCTTACTTGTGAAAGTTACGTATGAAGTTAAAGATGAGTCTATCAAAAAGCCTGTTTTGGGTATCGCATTGCGCACAGTGGATAATTTTTATGTTTGTGGATTGAATACATTGCTAGATGATGTAACTATTCCTTGGAAGAAAGGAATAAACGTTTTTTATCTAGAATATAAAAAATTAGGTCTGCTAGCCGGTGAATATTATTTTGATGTGGCTGTTTTTGAAGAAAATGCCACTGTTCCTTTAGTTTATAAAACAAAGTATATGAATTTGTTTGTCAGTGGTTCTTATATTGGTGAAGGAATCGTTGTTTTGGATCATCAATGGGAAGAAGGTAGTCAAAAAGATGAAGTATGATTTCGAAATGGATTTGGATGAACAAAGTAGCGTAGGGAAAATTGCTGCGCAGATCAAACCTGATAGTAAAGTCTTGGAATTTGGTCCTGGGAATGGACGATTGACAAAACATTTGATGGGTGCGAAAAATTGTGAAGTCAGCATCGTAGAACTGGATAAAGAGTTATTCGACTTTGTCAGTGAGTTTTCAAAAGATGGTTTTTATGGGGATATCGAAAGCTTTGAGTGGGCGAATTATTATCAAGGTCAAACTTTCGATTACATTTTATTTGCAGATGTGTTAGAACATTTAGTCAATCCAGTAGAAACATTAAAAAAAGTCAGAGAATTTTTAAATGAAGAAGGTGAGATTCTAATCACTTTCCCAAATCTCGTACACAATTCAGTAATGATCCATCTTTTCAATAATGAATTACCTTGGGCGTCATATGGCTTACTAGATGAAACACATAATTCTTTTTATACTCATGATGGTTTTCAAAAAGTGTTTGAAAAGGCTGAACTGTACGTTAATATTGAAGACTATCTTTACTTAGCTGTAGGAGACACAGAATTGAATTCTTCGTATGAAGATTTGCCAGAAGCAGTTCGTTATGAGTTCAAGATGCGTCCTTTCGGGGAAGTCTATCAGTATTTCTTTTCGCTGAAGAAGCATCCAGTACCTGAACATAAGGCAGTTGAGCCACAAAATTCAAATTATGTAAAAATAGTTGAAATGATTCAGCATACGGCTCAGGATCGGAACAGCCAAAAAATACCATTCAATAATTATACTGGAGAAAATCAAGAGTTGACATTTCCTCTTACAGAAGAAATAACAGCCGTTGATTTTATCTTTGCACAGCAACCTAGTTATCTAGAATTTCACGCAGAAGTCGATCACCAGAAAATCGATTTTGTGCAATCAAACGCAGTGATCAAGACTGCTACGGACTGCTACTTATTTGATGGACAAGAACTGCCTAAATTTACTTTAACGAATCTTGTAGGCCAAGAACTTAAAATCACCTGTCATTATCGTTTTATCGGAGAACTAACTGATACGATGAGTGAATTACTCGCAGTGATCAAACCTATGGCTGAAGTACAAAAACAGTTAGTGGAGAAAAATGATCGATTAGATAAAGAAAATCAGCAATTGCAGAGTGAAAAGGCAATGTTGGACCATTATTTACAGACAACGACTACTCGTTATTTTGATTTATTGAATACAAATGAATGGACAGTGAAAGCGAAGCATCGTTTCACACGTGTAAAAGAAACATCTAAAAAAATCCAAGCAAAAGACCTTTCATTATGCATCGATCAAAGAACATGGGACCCAGAAACGAAATTAGTCACGATTATTGGTTGGGGGATTTCCAACGAAAATCGAAAACCGTTATCGTATAAATTATCTGCTGATCAGTCGCCATTTTTTGATGTCCACTTTGTTGAACGAGTAGAAGTAAATCAAGCAGAGGGATTACCAGAAAATACAAAAGCAGGATTCGAGCTACATGTCCTTTGTGAACAGGATAGACCTTTTTTAGTGGAGGTCATCGCTGAAAATGGCCAGTCTTGGTTTATTGAAATGTAAATAACTTACTAGATAAGGAGTACTAAAACAGTGCAAAAGAAAGAAATTGCTGTATTTATCGATCAGATCACACGTGAACGTGCCACTGGCGATTTAATGATCGTTGGGTGGGCAATCGATGAAGAAACAAAAGAGATCCCTACGATTCAAGTAGAAAAAGAAAATATCCTAGCAGAGAATACGCCAGTTGTTCGCTTAGATATCAATCATTTGTATGGTCTGGATGTAAAAACACATAGCGGATTTAAGCTTCGGTTGTCTGGGAAGATGAAAGGGAAAGCTATCTTAGATTTTCAAACAACAAATCATCAAAATGGAATCGCAGTAAAATTAAATGGACGCTATCCTTATGATGATGGAATCGAATCTAGTTGGGAACAGAAGAAACGATTGATCAAAAAAGGGATCAATTATGCTCGAACTCATGGAATAAAAAAAGCGATTCGTCGTGTGAAACTAGAGTTGAAACCAGGATCGATTGATTATGCACAATGGATTGCAAAACATGAAAAAATCGATGTGGCTGCACAACGTTTGCAAGCTCAATCATTTGCCTATCGACCACTGATTTCTGTAGTGATGCCAGTTTATAATGTAGAAATCAAATGGTTGGAAAAATGTATTGATTCGGTACTGGCTCAAACATATGACAACTGGGAACTATGTATCAGTGACGATGCTTCTACCGATCCAAAAATCCAAAAATGCTTGGAACGTTATCAGAAAAAGGATGACCGAATCAAAGTAGTGTTACGAGAAGAGAACGGGCATATTAGTTTAGCAACGAATTCAGCGCTTGAAATTGCTGAAGGTGAATTTATGGCTTTGTTAGACAACGATGATGAGTTGCCTGTGAATGCTTTATTTGAAGTAGCAAAGGCATTAAATGACCATCCTGAACTTGACTTGATCTATAGTGATGAAGACAAGATCGATGCAGACGGGAATCGCTTTGACCCACATTTTAAAGCAGATTGGTCGCCAAACACGTTGATGGGCAATAATTATATTTCACATTTAGGTGTTTATCGTACAAGTATCGTAAAAGAATTAGGCGGTTTTCGTAAAGGATATGAAGGTTCGCAGGATTATGATCTAGTCTTACGCTTTACAGAGGTTATTCCTGCCGATCATATCTATCACATTGATCGTGTACTGTATCATTGGCGAACTATACCTGGATCAACTGCTAGCAGTGGAGAAGCAAAGAGTTATATTTATGATTCAGGTGTTAAAGCACTAACTGATGCTCTTGCAAGAAGAAAGATCAAAGGAAGTGTTCGCCCTGGGAGAATCTCGGGCTTTTATGAAGTGAATTATGAAGTTCTCCAAGAAGATCTTGTCAGTGTGATCATTCCTACAAAAAATGGCTATGATGATTTGAAATTATGTATCGATTCGATCATAGAAAAGACAACCTATCCTAATTATGAAATCATTGTGGCAGATAATGGTAGTACGGATCCTAAGATGCAAGAATTATTTGCTACGTATAAAAAACAATTAAATGAGCGTTTCATTGTTGAATTAATTGATATCCCGTTCAATTACTCACGAATCAATAATCTTGCTGCTGAAAAGGCGAGTGGCAAATATTTACTGTTCTTGAATAATGATACAGAGGTCATTGAACCAAATTGGATGACGATCATGGTCTCTTATGCACAATTTGAGCAAATCGGCTGTGTAGGAGCTAAACTATATTATCCAGACGATACGACACAGCATGCTGGCGTGCTTGTAGGTATCGGTGGTGTCGCAGGACATGCTTTAAACAACTATGATCGTACACATTGTGGTTATTTTGGTCGATTAGTCATTGATGTCGACTATCTTGCAGTAACAGCCGCTTGTATGATGGTCAAAGCAGCGGATTTCCATGCAGTCAATGGATTCGATGAAAGTTTAGAAGTCGCATTCAATGATGTTGACTTATGTTTGAAAATCTATGAATTGGGCCGCAATAATGTGTATGCGCATCAAGTGGAACTATATCACTTTGAATCGAAATCTAGAGGCTACGAAGATACACCGGAAAAGCAGAAACGTTTTGCAGGAGAGATCAAGAAAATGCAAGACAAATGGCCAACATATATCGCTCATGATCCATATTATAATGACAATCTGACAAAAGAAGGCATCGGTGATTTTTCTTTGTGTCCTGAATAAACAATATAGGACATAGGTTAATGAGTTTTTAATTCCTATTAAAACCAAATAAAAGTGTTTCAGAAGTAGTTACTTAAAAAATATGTCGAAGAATCACGGAAATAGGAAAAACTATTTTCGGATTCTTCGGCTTATTTCTTTGATTTTGGTAGGATTTTCCAATAGTCATTTTGAATCTAAATTTCTTGCTTTTTCTCTATAAAGCTATTAACCACAGGCTCTTTTTTCTTTTAAATTAGTTTACAATTTGGTTATTCACTATGTTTTTGAAGGGCGCTATGGTAAGATGATAGAGGTATTATTTTGTGATTAGGAGTGTATATATGAATAAAAATGGAGAATGGAATGCTGCACGTCGGATATTTATTATCATGATGGATGTCCTTGTTTATAATGTAGCTATATATATTAGTTTCTTATTGAAGTTCCAAGGAGAGATCCCAATGCGGAACTTTGAGACCTTTCAAAACTCCGCGATTTTTACATCCATTATTTTTATTGTATTAAATATTTTATTAGGGGCTTATGTTTTTTACAATCGTATGATTAGCGATATCGTTTTTGTCACAGTGATTGGTCAAGTATTAATGTCTATCGGCATCATGGTCGTTACCTTTGCTGGACGTTGGTTTGCTTTCCCGCGTGGCGTTATCTTACTCTCATTAATTGTAGGAACTGTTTTATTAAGCTTGTATCGTATTTTAGTGTATAAGCTCTATCTGCGAGTTAGTAGAGATAAAAAAGTAGTGATTATAGGAACTGAAAAAGATGTTGCCCCAGCAATCCAGAATTTCCAATCAAAAAAGAATAACAAACATAAAGTTGAAGCGGTTATTATCGATAGTTACTATGAAAATATTAAAAACATGATTGATGGGATCGATATCGTTTATCTAGCTTCACATATCGAAGAAAATGAAAAAATCAAGATCTATCAGTTAGTAACAAAAAAAGAAAAGAAATTATTTTTGAATACCACTTTTGAAAATCTAACAATGATCAATCCAAATATCATGAATTTTGAAGACGAGAGCATTATTGAAGCCTCGGGGTTTAGAATCCAACCAGAATATGAATTATTCAAACGTTTGTTTGACATTATTGTCTCTTTCTTACTTTTGATTGTCGCTTCACCATTTATGTTATTAACAGCTATCTTGGTAAAAGCAACCTCACCAGGACCAATTATCTATAAACAAGTTCGCATTACTAAAGATCAAAAGGAATTCTCAATCTATAAATTCCGTTCAATGACAGCAACAGCTGAGGCTAAATCAGGACCAGTCCTTGCCAAAAGCAATGATGCGCGTGTTACACCTGTCGGCAAATTCATTCGTGCCGTCCGATTTGATGAACTGCCTCAGATTTTTAATGTGTTGAAAGGTGATATGTCCATCGTTGGCCCACGGCCAGAACGACCTTTTTTTGTCGATCAGTTCAATGCGGAAAATCCGTATTACTATTTGAGACATAATGTTCGTGCCGGAATCACCGGTTATGCCCAAGTATATGGAAAGTATGTTTCAGATTACAATAGTAAATTACGGTTTGATTTATTATATATCAAAAAGTATTCTTTAATGATGGATTTGAAAATCTTGCTCCAAACAATTAAGATCCTTTTTGACAAGATGTCTTCTCAAGGCTTGGAAGAAGATGAGCAAGCAACATCATTAGCAGATATTAATTTTTCACAAGATAAAATTTATCGTTAGTTTGGAGGCGTAACAAATAAATGACCAATCCGATATTTAGTATTATTGTGCCGATTTATAACGCCGAAAATACGATTTCTCGAGCAATCATAGCTTTAAAAAATTTGGAATTTAAAAAGTACGAAGTGATTTTGATCAATGATGGATCAACGGATAACACAGAGCAATTAATCAAAGAATCGATACAAGATGAGTCACATTTCCATCTTATTACAACAAAAAACCAAGGACCTGGTCTTGCTCGCAATGAAGGGATTAAACAGGCAAAAGGGAACTATGTTTTATTCTTTGATGCAGATGATGAGCCAATCAATGAAATTTTAGATGATTATCAAAAAATATTTGACCGATCCCCAAATACAGACTTAATTGTTAGTTCATTTAAGTTCCGTACACTAAGTGAAGGTAAAGTGATTTCTGAAAAGGATTATTTGGTACCAGAGCATCAATACACAACTCATGAATCATTTATAGGGGATATGTATCAGTTGATGAATCAGCAATTGATGTATGTTGTTTGGAACAAATGTTATCGTAGAAATGTTTTAGTAGAGCATAATATTCGTTTTAGAAATTATAGTAGCTGTGAAGATAGGATCTTTAATTTAGAATATTATCAATATTGTCAAAATGTTATAATGAATCCAAAAATAGAATATACGTATGAATTCGAAGGTGGCAAAGGAATTACAAACCAGTACCGACCAAATAAATTTCAAACATTTAAAGAGTTTTATCTATTGGCAAAGGAAGTAACCAAAAACAAAAGTGATTCAGGAATGGCCTCACTTTTTTTAAAGGGAACTGTTTCGGTCATCTTATCAATAATAGAAACAGAACAGTTATCTAATAGTGAAAAGAAAACAGAAATTAAAAATATTTTTAATGATGAAATAGTCAAAGAAGCAGCTTCTATTGCATGCACTGATTCTACATTTAAACGCTTGACTAAAATATTTTTCAACTTACCTACAACTCTCTCTTATTCCTTTATTGTATTAGCTGGGAAAATTCAAAGTTTTAGCCCTAAGCTAATTTCAGTATTAAAAAGGAAATACTAGTACTTTTGTAGATAAAAAGATCAGAGAAAAAAGGAGAAGATCAACTAATGAATATTGCCTTATTAACTGCTTCAGGAACTGGAACTAGAACAGGACAAGATATACCAAAACAATTCCTCCACGTAAACAATATTCCTATTTTAGTTTATACGTTACGTGCATTTCAAGAACATCAAGAAATTGACGAAATTTGTGTTGTTATTCTAAAAGGCTGGGAAGAGATGCTGACTGCCTATGCTAAACAATTTAATATTACTAAGCTTAAATACATCGTACAAGGTGGAGAGTCAGGTCAAGATTCTATTTATAATGGTTTAAAAGAAATTTATAAAAATAGAAGTCGTGAGGATGTTGTGTTAATCCATGATGGAAATAGACCAATGGTTAGTAAAAAAATCATTAGTGAAAGTATAGAAGTATACAAAAAAAATGGTAATGCTGTGGCTGTTATCCCTTGTACGGAAGTGGTCTTTACTTTAGAAAGTAAAGAAGACACTAGTTCTTTGGATTCTTTAAATAGAGATCTACTTGTACGTACACAAACACCACATACGTATCAATTGGGAGAAATAATGGATACGTATCAGTTAGCTGAGGAAAAGGGGATTGTTAATATGGCTGCTTCTTGTCAATTAATGCAAGTTTTAGGTAAAAAATCTTACTTCTCTCACGGTTCAGAGAAAAATTTAAAGATCACTACTCTAGATGATCTAGAAATTTTTAAAGCATTGCTAAATTCAACTAATGATGATTGGATTAAATAAGGTAGGGTAAAAATGAATTTATTAGAAAATAAGACTTATTTGTCAAACCTTGAAGATAGCCTTGAAAGTTTGTCAGAATTGATAAGAGCATTTGAGAATAAATCGATTTTGATTACTGGAGCTACTGGTTTGATTTGTTCCACTGTGGTGGATCTTCTAGTCGTTGCAAACAAAAAATTAAAATTAAATTTGACCATTTATGTACTTGGAAGAAGTATCGAAAGATTAAAAGAACGTTTTGCATCGAATGATTCCCAAAAGTGTGTCATACCTGTACTGTATGATGCTACAGAAGCATTTCAATTTGAAGAGAAAGTCGATTATATTATTCATGGGGCAAGTAATGCAAGTCCTGATTTGTATGTAGATAAACCAGTAGAAACAATGCAAAGTAATATTTTAGGGATTACTTCGTTGTTAGAGTTTTCAAAAAAAGAACAAGTAGAAAGAGTATTGTATATATCATCAAGTGAAGTTTATGGGGATTTTCATACAGATAAACCACTGACTGAAATGGATTATGGCTATATTGATTTACTAAATCCTCGGTCATCTTATCCAATGGGGAAACGAGCTGCTGAGACATTATGTATCAGTTATTTGAAAGAATATCAGGTGAAAAGCGTTATTGTACGTCCTGGACATATCTATGGTCCTTCTGCAAAAAAAGGGGATTCACGTGTTTCTTCGGCTTTTGTAGACCGTGCTCTAAAAGGGGAAAAAATCGTTATGAAGAGCAAAGGTAGTCAACTTCGGTCGTATACTTATAGTGTGGATTGCGCAACAGCAATATTATTTGCGTTAATGAATGGTAACCCTGGTGAAGCATATAATATCTCTAATCCAGATTCTATTATTAGCATCGCAGAGATGGCCGAAATTGTATCTAAGATTGGTCAGGTAGCTTTAGAATTTGATTTGCCTACTGAAAATGAAAGTAAGAAATTTAATCCTATGGATAATTCCAGCTTGAATAGTGAAAAACTTTGTGCATTAGGATGGCAAGCTATATTTAGTGCTGAAGATGGTTTAAAAAATACAATGACTATTTTATCAGAAGAGTGTTAATCAAAGGTTTATTTAAATAACTGTTAATTATGGAAAGTGACTATACTATAAAAATAGGTGATTAGGTGAGTAAAGTAAAAAGAGTTTTGCATTTTCAAGGTAGGATGGGAAAAGGCGGAGCTGAATCTTTTATGATGAATTTGTATCGAAAAATCGATCGTTCTAAATTGCAATTTGATTTCTTGATTTATGATGATTTTGCAGATGTTACAGATTATCATGAAGAAATTCAAAAAATGGGTGGTCGTATATTCGTTGTAACAAATCCTAAAAAAAATATTATAAAATATTGGTTTGAAGTCAAAAAACTATTAAAAGAAGAACACTTTGATATTGCGCACAATGAAGTATATTTCGGTGGGGGAATAAACTTATTGCTTGCAAGAAAAGAAGGAATCAAAAAACGGATTGCGCATAGTCATGCAACAAGTGATGGGAAATCGACTAATTTTATCATGAATATTCTAAGAAAATATTTACATTTCTTGCTTATGAAAGAAGCAACTGATTTTTTAGCAGTAAGTAAAGAAGCAGGGGATAGTTTGTTTCAAGGTCACCCTTATGTAATAATTCATAACGGAATTGATATGTCGTTGTATCAAATAAATGATCAAGTACGTAAAGAAAAAAGAGAAGAATTAGGTCTCGCATATAATGATTTTGTAATTGGAAATATTGGCCGTCTTGAAAAACAAAAAAATCAGTCTTATCTTGTAGATGTATTTAATGGATTACTTAAGGAAAAAAGCAATGCAAAATTATTAATCATTGGAGCAGGCTCGTTAAGAGAAAACTTAGAAAAACAAATCGCTGAATTAAACCTTTCAGAAAAAGTTTTGCTTTTAGGGGAAAGGGAAGATATACCTGAAATCTTCCAAGCAATGGATGTTTTTTGTATGACTTCTTTGTATGAAGGATTACCAATGGTCGGGCTTGAAGCACAGGCGAGTCAAAAGAAATTGGTGCTTTCTAACACGATATCTGCAGATACGAAACTAACACCAAACGTTGTATTTGTTGGATTGGATGAACCAAAAATAAATTGGATCAATGCTATATTGGATGAACCGTTTACGAATGAAATTACAGATGAATTAATGGAGTATGATGTTAGCCATACATTAAAACAAATGTCTAAGGTATATGAGATCGATTAGAGGGAGTAAAAAATCATGTCAGATTATTTAAGTACACAAGAAATACACGAAGGATTATTAGATTTATTAAAATTCTTTGATCAATTTTGTCAAGAACATAATCTAACTTATTTTCTAGCTGGTGGTACCCTTTTAGGTGCAGTTAGACATGGTGGCTTTATTCCTTGGGATGACGATGCGGATATCATTATGCCTAGAGAAGACTACACAAAACTTTTGAAACTAGGTAGTGAGTTACCTAGTTTTTTAGAGTTGAAATCACTGGAAAATGATAGCAACTGGGAATATGCGTTTGCTAAAATCAATGATACACGAACATATGTGGATGATGATTATCGGATTGCGCAACATGGACTGTTTTTGGATATTTTTCCAATTGATCATATTTCAGAAAAGCGATTGGATCAAAAGATGTTAGTAAAAAAAATGAAACTCTTAGATGTTTTTAGAGGAGCAGAAAGCAAGAAAAAATTTAAACCTGAAGAAAAATTCATTTTCGCAAAAAAAATTATAGCAAAGTATGCCAAGAAAAAAGGTGCAACCTATTTTGCAACAAAGATGGATAAACTAGCTAATAAAATGAATAAACAAAATAGCAATTCGAACATTCAAGGAGTTTGTGTTGCTACGATTTATGGAATGAGAGAGTTTTTACCACTTGATGTATTTTCAGGGAAAAAAGATGTCAAATTTGAAGATACCATGCTTGCCATTCCAAGTGGTTATGAGACTTATTTAAGAAGTCTATACGGAGATTATATGAAATTGCCACCAATTGAAAAACAAAAAGGTGATCATTACAAAATAAAGAGATATTAGAATTTAAAGTAGGATGTGTAGAAATGAGAAACGAAGCGTTCACAGTATCAGTGATTATGCCAACCTATAATGGAGAGAAAAATATAATCGACCAATTGGAGTCAATCAGAAAACAGGAGAGAATGCCCGATGAAGTTCTTTTATGTGATGATGGTTCGACAGATCATACCATTGAAATCGTCACAGATTTTATTGAAGAAAACCATTTAGAAGGGTGGAAACTCTTGATAAATGAAGAAAATATTGGTTGGCGAGAGAATTTCATACGCTTGATGCATCAAGCAAAAGGAGATGTGATTTTTTTTAGTGACCAAGATGATATTTGGTACCCCCATAAAATAAAACATATGTCAGAAAAAATAATGTCTGATCCAGAGAATATCAAAGTATTAGTTTCAAATTATGACGAATTGATTGAAGAAAATGGTGTTTCTTATCCTTGTGAAAAGAGAAAAATCCCTACAAAAGAACCAAATGATTACATTTATTTTTCAAAGAAAAATGTTTTTTTAAATCGTCCAGGTTGGGTATATGCTTTCCAAAAAGATTTTATTCCTGTGTTTGATGAGTATTTAGAAACTTCTCTTTATCCGGTCCATGATATGGCTATGTGGTCTAGTGGTGTTTTATCAGATAAATTATATTTACTTGATGAAAAAACTGGGTTATGGCGTAAACATGGAAGTAGTGCCATGCAAATTGAGAACGAAGAGACAGAGAAAAATGCTGAAACTAAAAAAAATATAAGAATCGGTAAATTAGAATTATTAAAAATTTTAACCATTTCTAACTTGAATTTTGTTCAGAGAGTGGATGTTCCAAATAAAGAACATAAAGAAGAAACATTAAAAGCCTTACTTAAAGAATTAGAAACCCGATTGAAAATCGTCCAAGAGGATAAGCCATTGGATGTATTGAAAAATTGGCGATCTTATACTGTCTTACATTCTTTTTTTGCAGATATCCTATATTTCACAAAAAGTAGAGTGAATAAAAAATACAGATAATCATTGGAGGAAGATAAATGACTAACAATAGTCTCTCACCAAAAGATATATATTCTTTTTTTAAAGATCATATAAAAATTTATATACTTTCATTTGTATTAAGTGTGGTATTGATAGGCGGGTTATTTTTTTATTCATCCCGTTCTCAAAATAAACTTGAAACGAATAATCAAACAAATGAGCCGCTATTTTCGTTTATTTTGGAGAATAGCCAAGGAAATATAATGACAGCTTCTGGAGCGGTAAAACAAGTGTTTTTAACTAGTTTACAAGAAAATGGGCAATTTTCAGATGATGTTTTAGAGAAACTAAATGTGACGTATAACGATATTCAAAATACAATAGATGTCCAATTTGTAGAAGAAGTACCTGAACAGAAACAAAAGCAGATTTCAGAATTGTTACAGCAAGAAATGAATAATGGCGAGCTTCCATTTTTTAAGAATAAAACATTTTACTATATCAACAAAGAAATAGAAAATAATCGAGCATCTACGCTTCAAATCACAGAAGGGGTGAGCACTAAAAAAATCATTTTATTGGTTTTAGTAGTCATCGTAATCACTGTTGGATTAGGAACATTAATAGTAAGCTGGAAAGAGTATAAAACTAAGGTGATTACTCAAAAATTCACTTTAGGTAATGATGTTCAAGCAATTGATATCGAGTCATTGGATCTATCTTCTAAACAAGAAAAACAAAGCATTATAAATGCGTTACTAAACGGTACATCACAAAATAAATTTTTAGTCCTAGAAAATGAAAATATAATAGAAAAAGAAAATCTTATTATCAGTGAAAAAACGAAAGTTTACTCAAGTTTAGAAAATATTGTGGAACCTGTATCATTTGAACCAGAAGAAATTCTAATTGTTTGCTTTAAGAAAAATACGACAAAAAAATGGTATAAAGAACAAGTAGAAATTGCGAAAGCTTTAACAAACAGTATTAAGACAATCTATATATAAGGAGAATGGCATTGTACATTTATGTAGGAACCTTCGCACTGCTAGCTTTACTATCCATATTAGAGTATTTTACGCGCAAGAAAATATTTTTTTATAGTGGAATACTATTTCTGATGAGTCTAGCAGGTTTCAGATTTTCTACGGGATATGATTTTTCTTCCTATAACAATTTTTTTAATCAATTAGTAAATTGGAATAAAGTTTTTGATGGGAGCATTGATGCTGAGCCTGGCTATCTTTTTCTTAATTATGTTGTTCGTGAACTGGGAATGAATTTTTCAAGTTTCGTATTGTTGTTTTCTATAATAAGCTTACTTTTACTAGCTTATGCACTCAATAATTATTTTCCTGTTCCATCAATTGCTTTATTGTATTACTATTCTAGATTTTTCTTAGTTCGGGATATGGGGCAAATAAGGTCTTCAATTGTAGCAATTATTTTCTTATTGGCTCTACCTGAATTCAAAAAAAGAAATTTAAAGAATGTGATCCTACTCTCATTAATAGGAAGCCTGTTTCACATGGTCGCTTTATTTATTATTCCAGCTTACTTCTTTGTGAAAATTGTTAAGGAGATAAATATTCCAAAAGAAATATTACTTATAGGAATTAGTGCGCTTGTGGGAATAATCTTCTTTTTCCCCGATTTATTTAAGTTTATGATTCCAGATCGTTACTATGGTTACTTATCTGGTTATTATGCACAAGGTAACTGGATTTTCAATCCAGTATTCATTATGCAGTGTGGGATATTAATTGGAGCAACACTTTTTGTAAAAAGTAAAAATTCAATTTTTAATAAAAATTTTAATCTTCTATTGTCTGTCTACTGTTTATCCACTATTTTGTTAGTTTGTTTTGGTCCACTAGCCACAATTGGTGGAAGAATCAGTACGATATTTTCAACTGTAGAAATTTTCATTGTCCCTATCTTTTTAGAATCACTTTTTAAGAATAAATATTTGTTTATAATCATGATGATCTTATTCAGTTTCATGATATTTATATTAATTTTTATTATTTCTGGAGCATATAATTCATATATTCCGTATAATACAGTATTTTAATATCAATACTAATATAAACCAAAAAAGTAATCTTATTGAATCAGTTAGTGATCGAACAGTAACTTCATCTCTTGAATATGATGTAAATGTTTTTGCCTCTTAGAAAATAAAAAACAATCTAGGAAGCTTATATAGGATGGTAAAGTAGGTATTTATGATGAATGACAAAGCAAAATCTGTAATGAAAAATTTATATTATACAGTAGCAGCTAATTTCGCTACGCTAGGTATATCTGTATTATTAAACTTATTTGTCCCGAAGCTTTTAGGAGTGACTGAGTATAGTTACTGGCAACTTTATGTTTTTTATGCGTCTTATGTAGGTTTTTTACATTTTGGATGGATTGATGGGATTTATTTGAAAATAGGTGGTGAAGAGTACGATCAATTAAATAAAAAAGATTTAGGATCACAATTTTGGTATCTTTTGATTTTTGAATTCTTCCTATCTATTCTTGTAGGAATCTGGGCATGGTTATTTCTTCCACATTCGACTCAATCATTAGTCTTGATTTTAACAGCAGTTGTTTCAGTTATTACAATTATGAAAACTTTCGTATTGTATATTTTTCAATCTACTAATCGTATCAAAGAGTATGCTCAACTTTCTCGAAATGACCGCTATCTATATGTATTATTCATAGCTATCTACTTTTCTTTTGGTGGTAGAAACTTCTTATGGCTAATTGTCTTAGATATACTTTCTAAATTATTGGTGACAATCTGGGGTATGTCTCTTATTCGAGATATGTTGAATGTAAAATTAGTTAAACTAAAGATGTTATTACCAGAAATAATAGATAATATAAACATTGGTAGCAAATTGATGATTAGTAATATTGCTAGTATGCTAATTATTGGGATTATTCGATTTTTTGTTCAGCAAAAATGGACAATTGAAACTTTTGGTAAATTGTCGTTTACTTTAAGTCTTTCAAACATGTTTCTAACGTTTATAAATGCTGTAGGAATAGTTATGTTTCCATTGTTAAGAAGAACAAATAGACAAAAACTTCCCGAGCTGTTCCAGATTCTTAGAGGATTATTTGTTCCACTGACATATGCTTTATTGATTTTTTATATTCCTGCGAAGATTATTTTAAGTTTATGGTTACCTGAGTATGCTGAAAGTTTAAGATTTATGGGGATTTTATTTCCTATTGTGATTTATGAAGGAAGAATGTCTTTATTGATTAACACGTATCTTAAAACTTTGCGGAAAGAAAAAACGATTTTATTAGTTAATGTAATCACATTGATTGTCACATTGCTTATTTCTTTATTTGTTATTTTCATTGTAGGAAATCTAGATCTAACAGTCATGTTGATTTTGATTAGTTTAGCATTACGTTGTAATTTAGCAGAATTCTTCTTATGCAGAGATATGAATATAAAAATAGGAATGAAACAGTTAATTGAAACATGCTTAACTGCGATGTTTATTCTAAGCAATATTGTATTTCCAGGGAATATCACAAGTATGTTAGCATATACTTTTATTTATCTTATTTATTTATTATTTGTACATCGTGATGTCATTTCTAGATTTAAACAATTTAGAGTACTATTGAAAGAACGCTAATACATGGCTTATTTTTCATACGTACAGTTAGACACATATAGTACTTCCTAACTCATAATATGTTCCACCTCTATATGATTTCAGCTAGAATCATAATATAACTAATTGAAAAGAGTATCTAAAGATATTCTTCTACAAATAATCATGTTAAACTAACTATGTATCTTCATGAAATGAATAATTGGAGTGAAATTTGTGGATAAAATATTAATTACAGGTGGTGCCGGCTTTATCGGTTCTACATTAGCAAACCATTTGGGAACAGAAAATGAAGTCATTGTGATCGATGATCTGTCAATGGGAGATAAAGGAAATCTGGATCTTTCCAAAAATATCGTCTTTATAAAAGGAGACGTCACAGATGAAAAAAGAATGGAACAATTGTTGAGTGAACATCAATTTGATTATATCTTTCATTTGGCGGCAGTAGCGAGTGTGGCAGATTCAGTAGCTCGTCCAATAGAAACTCATCGTGTGAACTTTGAGAGCGTATTGATGCTTTTAGAAATGATTCGCAAGTACCAACTACAGTTGAAGCGTATCGTATTTAGTTCATCCGCAGCTGTCTATGGAGATGAACCAACCTTACCTAAAAAAGAAGAGTCTGTGATTCGTCCATTAACGCCTTATGCTATTGATAAATTTGCAGCTGAACAATATGTACTAGACTATTGTCATTTATATGATGTTCCAGGAAGTGCTGTTCGTTTCTTCAATGTGTACGGACCAAATCAAAATCCAACCTCACCTTATAGTGGAGTCATCTCTATTTTAGTTGATCGCTATAAAAAGCAGCTTGCAGGTCAAGAAACTTCATTCACTATTTTTGGTGACGGTAGCCAATCAAGAGATTTTGTTTATGTAGAAGATGTTATTGATGCGTTAATTCTAGTCTCAAAGGAAGAAAAAGCATTAGGACAACAATTTAATGTCGGAACAGGCAAAAGTACAACATTACTAGAATTGATTCACACTATAGATGAAGTCCTTGATGTCAAACTAGTGTTAGAGTATCAGGATGAGCGGGCAGGAGATATCCGTGATTCTTTAGCAGATATCTCGAAAATAAACTCCATCGGCTATCAAGTGAAGCACAATGTGTTAAAAGGTATGGAGAAATACTTAAAAACAGAAATAAAATAAAAAAATAGGGAATGAATCCCCGATTTTTTAAAATAAAGAATCTGATGATAGGCGATCATCAGATTCTTTAGGCTCTTCGACAAGTAGTGTTGGTGAGTTCAAATTGAAAGAATTTCATCGAGAATCAATCGAAGCAGAAATACGCTTCGATTGATTCTTTTTTGTGGCTCTTTGTCAATAAGGACTGATGAGTTGTGCAAAATCAAATCTGGGTCAGAATGAACCTCATTCTTTCTCAGATTTTTTTGTTATTTCACTTTGATTAATTGATTGATCAAAAAGATTCTAATTTTCATGTTCTCAAATGATTTAAATCCGTAAGATACTCGTTTCATTGTCTTTATATGGGTATTCTTCGCTTCAATTTTTCCATTAGAGTAAGGATAAACCAGCGCATTGGTGATCCCTTCTTCATAGGATAGAAGGTTTTGAAGCTTCGTTCGAAAGCTGTCGTCTAGCGTTTCTGGAAGTTCTTTTAATAAAGAGAAAAACAAGTTGGGATCTTTGGCACGAAAAGCTTCCATCAACTCGTGAAAAACAGTATATGTCTCTTTGAGAGGTGTTGAAAAAGCAAGCAATCGATCAATCATCATGGATTCGGTGAGAAGGGGGGATCTAGGTGCTCGGAAACTTCGCCAAGTTTTGTATTCATAATGATTAATATTTTCACGATTTTTTAACAGAAAGCGCCAGTTCCTTTTCAGTTTTTCAGCTTCACTATGTTGCCCCCTCTCACGTAGTTCTTTCATTTCTCGGATACGAAAGTCGTTGAATGCCTGATTCATATGTTTGACTATATGAAAACGGTCAATCACAAGTTTTGCATTTGGTAGAACGCGTTTTGTGAGCTGGAAGTAGGCGGCATTCATGTCTGTAACTAGGTATTCGACCGCTTCGGGATTGGTACAGTTTAGAAAATAGTTGGTTAAACGAGGTAATTTGCGTGTGGGTAAAATCTCAATTAGTTTGCCTGTCTCACCATCTGCACAAATAAAGCTCATCTTATCCTCCTTGCAAGTATGAGAACGAAATTCATCGACCATCAATACCCGAGGTAAAGTGCTTTTGGAAGGTTTTGGTAGATAGCATTTCAGCTCTTTCAATGTACGAATAACGGTTGTTAAAGATACCTGACAAATTTTTGCAATAAAAGATAAAGACACTTTTTCAGTTAGAAAAGAAATGATTTTGAATCTGACATGATTGGCAATCGAATGTCTAGGGCGGACAAAATAACTCTGAGCAGTCCAGTTTCTCCGACAATTTTTACAGGTATAACGTTGCTTCTTCAAGCGTAGGACCATTGGCATATGATTGTATGGGTCAAAACGTACCATCGTTTTCTTCTTACCATTTTTAACAACGATCGACTTGCCATTCGCATCTAACACGGAAGAGCCACAATTTTTACAGGCGCACGGAGCAGGTGAAAGAACCGCATCAACGATTAAGGTCTTTTTCTTGTGCAGGGTCTCGAAAGTAACCTCAGTAATGGTTAAATTTTTGTCTACTAATCTCAGCATTTTTTTGATAGAATCATTCATAGAGCATATCGTCCTCTCAGTTGTTTATTTTGTGGTGATTTAATCATACTAGAGAACGATATGTTTTTTAATATCTAAAATGAAAATGGGACGGAAGAATCAATTCTGATTCATCAGTCCCATAAATTATAGAGCCTTTTTGTTTTGGATTGATCTTGGAAAACCAAGCCCTGAATCAAGTAAATACGGTCACGAAAATGGAGAAAATTACGGTAACCATAAGCGACTCGTTTGATGACCTTGATTTTATTGTTTGTCCCTTCCAAGGCCCCATTACTATAGGGCGTTTGGAAGGCATTCTTGATTCCTTTTCTGTATTTATTGAAGAAAGTGAGTTTCTTGCGAAACCACTCAGGAAGCTGGGTATCTAAGGTATTCACCACTTCGAAAAAGTCATTCGTCTCTTTTTGTTTATAGTGATAGAGAAGGAGTTGACAAGTATCATAAGCCAACTTCAATGTGGAATCATAGCTGAGTCATTCATCGACGATCGCTTTTTCAGTCATCGGACGCTTAAAGGAATAATCATAGCGATAGCGTGAGCTATCTAATAGATAAGAATCCTTTAGGAATAACTTCCAGTAACGTTTGAATCGTTTATACTTCAGACGATCGTTCTTACGATAAGTGTTCATGATTTGAATCCGTAAATGGTTCAACGCCCGGTGAATATGTTGGATAATATGAAAACGATCCGTGACAATTTGTGCATGGGGAAAAATACTTTTTGCTAATTCAAAATAAGGAGCGTTCATATCCATGACGATATATTGGACATTCTCTCTAGCTTGACGGGTATAGCGAGAGAAATAGGTACGTAAATAAGCTAGTTTACGACTTTCAAGAAGACCAAGAATTTGATTCGTTTGACCATCCATGAAAATAAAACTCATTTTACCCACACAGGATTTCATTGCTTTAAATTCATCAAAGCAAAGAACGGAGGGCAAGTAGTCCAAACGTACTTTAATGTTCTTCACAGCCGCTTTCATGATTCGTAAAATCGTGACATCCGATACGAAATAACGAAAGGCAATGTCTTTTCTACTGGAGTTGGTCGCTAATTCTGCCATGATTTTTCGTTTCAAGTCGACAGAAATCGAACAATTTCTATCGACTAAAGAAGTTTCAGCCGAGAAAGTTGCGCCACACTCTTTACATAGGAATCGAGTTTTTTTAAGTTTTAAGATTGTTTTACGTGAATGGATCGGTAGTAATTGAATGGTGGTTTGGTGGGTCCCATATTTAATCACTTGTCCTTCGTTTTTAATCCCACATTTTGTACAACAAGTGGGAGTATAATCTAAGCGTCCATGAATCACGTAGGAGGTAATGCCTCCTTCTTTCTTTTCAGAAAGCCAATTTGTAGGGAAAATGATATTTTCATCTGTTAAACCGAGTAATTTTCTAGTATGATAGTCCATGGAGATATCCTTTCTTGATGAGTTTGGTTTAGTCGACTTAATTCTATCAATTTGGATATCTCTTTTTCTATCTTTTTTTACAAAAAAATAGTGTTAGTAGAAAACAAAATTGTTTTCCACCAACACTAGATATTATAGAACCAATCTTTATTTGTCTTTTAAAAGAAACTTAATTCTAATATTTCTGATGTTATTGAAATATTAAACTTATTATCTTAAGGAACGGAATCAATAATGCTTTATTTTTTTCCCTCTTCCATCAATTCATAGATTTGGTCTCTTAAATCTGTTGCAGGTAACTTAATTTTTTTATCAGCTTGGATATTGCTTTCCATAACAATAGCATCTGAAGTATCTTTTTTCATCGCTACTACTGCATGAAACCGATTGATGTTCCCTTGTGCAAAGATACAATCACTTCCACTATACACTCCGCCACTGTAAGGCCTCCCCACAGGATTATTTTTCCATATCGTAAATAAGAGATTTCTAGAAACTAAGTCTCCGCTTAAGACCTTTGTAAAGAAAGCGGCTAAATCATAGACGGACATACTGATATTTCCAGTACCCAATTCATTACGGATATCTGTTTCCGATTCATTCAGTGCTTGGTGATAATCATTATCAGCAGTCATCTGATAGGATACCGCATGTTCAGAAGTTTTTTTCGCAGACTCGTAAAAGGCGGTATGTTTTAGTTGAAGAGGAGTGATCAGCATATCATTGAGTAATTTTTCATAAGGTTGATGAGTCAACTTTATCAAGATACCAGTTAATAATGTGAAATTAAGTGGCTCATAGCGATAACTTTGATTATTTGTAGATTCAAGGTGATCGATTGAAAATTGGACCACTTCTTCATCGGTCATTGGGACTGTTGGTGAGGCAGTTCGTCGAAGTCCAGAACGCATGTAGATCAAGTCTTGGATCGTGATATTATCACTATTTGGTATTTGCGGATAAAATATGGATAACTTGGTATCCAAAGATATTTTTTTTACTTCAATTAATTTTAAAATAAGGAGGGCAGTCATTGCCTTTTGGATAGAGCCAATTTGATAGTACAAAGAAGGACCATTAGGTTGTTGTGTATTTTTGTTTGCATAGCCGTATCCTTTTTCTAGAATGACTCGATGGTTCCTACGGATATAGATGGAGCCAATATAATCATTTTTTTGCAATAACTGATCGATTTTTGTAACAAGTTGTTGCTCCTCTGAGGTTAAATCAACCGTGCTCTCTACCTTAGGGAGACTAGCTGCGACTTTTGTTTTTGATTCATAAATGTACCAACTTGATAGTAGACTTACGATTAGTAAAACCATGAGAAATACTTTCTGAATAGATGACAAGCTAGTAAGAACATGTTTTTTGTGTTTTCTTCTTTTCATGTGGATAAAACCTTCTTTCTATACGAACAAATTCATGTTATTTAGATGGAATGAATGCTTAATTTTTTCTCAATTAATAACAGAAGTAATCGTTCGGTTTAATTTTAAGCTTAATTTCAGCGATTTACTACTTACAATTTTGACAGAACAATCGGCAAAAAATCATTCACGTTAGTCGAAATTTCATGTATAATGAATAAAGTTACGAAGTTGATAGTAAGGAGGAGTTGTTTTGTCAGAAAGCAAACAACATCCAGAAGAAAATAAAAAAGATAAATTGAATAGAGAAGACACTACAGATGTGGTGACTAAAAGAAAGAATATCCGAAAAAAAGAAGATAGAATCGTAGGTAAGATTATTTTAGTGATTGCGCTTACGTTGCTAATCGTAGGGTGTGTTCTGGGTGTGACCATTTATCGTTACGTAGATAGTGGATTAAAACCTTTAGATGCATCGAATGACCAATTAGTTTCAGTGGAGATTCCAAGTGGGTCATCGAACAAACAAATCGGTGAGATATTAGAAGAAGATAAAATCATTAAAAGTGGGATCGTCTTCAATTATTATACAAAATTTAAAAATATGACCGGTTTTCAAGCGGGATTCTATCAGATGGCACCGAATATGACCTTAGATGAAATTGGTAAACAACTTCAAGAAGGTGGAACCTCAGAGCCAACAGAAGTTGCAGATGGAAAGATTACTATTCCTGAAGGGTATGACATTGATCAAATTGCTTCACGAGTAGAAAAGATTACTGGTAAAGAGAAGCAAGAATTTTTAGATTTGATGAATGATCAAAGTTTCTTTAATGAATTGCAGCAAAAATTTCCTGACCTGTTAGAAAGTGCAGCCAAAGCAGAGAATACGAAGTATCGTTTGGAAGGCTATCTCTTCCCAGCGACATATGATTATTATAAAGATATGTCACTTAAAGACTTAGTATTACAAATGGTGAACAAAACGAATACAGTGCTGCAACCTTATTTGACCAAGATCAAGCAGCAAAACCATACAGTTCAGGAAGTCTTGACTATCGCTTCATTAGTTGAAAAAGAAGGAGTATCAGAAGCAGACCGAAAAAATATCGCCAATGTATTTTACAATCGGATCGCAGCAGATATGCCGCTTCAATCAGATATTTCAGTACTATATGCATTAGGTGAGCATAAGGAATTGGTCACTTATGAAGACACGGCAGTCAATTCTCCGTATAACTTATATACGAACTTAGGATATGGGCCAGGACCGTTCAATAGTCCTAGTGAAGATGCCATCCAAGCAGTTTTAGAACCTACTCAAAATGATTATTATTATTTTGTTGCTGATATAGCTACTGGGGATGTTTATTTTGCAAAAACATATGAAGAACACATGGAATTGGTGGATAAGTACGTAAATAAATAGATGAAGAACAACTGTAATATACCGAATGATTTTTTTTAGAAAAGCATTTACATTTTTAGAAAAGCATGGTAATCTTTTTTGGACTGTAGTCCTTGAAAGATTACTTTTTGCGGTATTCCAAAGAAAAAGGAGAAGTTATACATGGCAGAGAAAGTTTACCCAATGACACAAGAAGGTAAAGAAAAATTAGAGAAAGAACTAGAAGAATTAAAAACAGTAAAACGTGGAGAAATCATCGAGCGAATCAAAATTGCACGTGGTTTCGGAGACTTGTCTGAGAATTCAGAATATGAATCAGCAAAAGATGAGCAAGCGTTTGTAGAAGGTCGTATTACTACAATTGAGACAATGATTCGTTTTGCACAAATTATTGACAATGATGGTGTTGATTCTGATGAAGTGTCTATCGGAAAAACAGTTACTTTTATCGAACTACCAGATGGAGAAGAAGAACAATATACCATCGTAGGCAGTGCAGAAGCTGATCCATTTTCTGGAAAAATCTCAAATGATTCACCTATTGCTCAAGCATTAATTGGCAAATATATAAATGACGAAGTAACTATTTCCACTCCTGGTGGAGATATGCAAGTGAAAATCGTCAAAGTGGAACAAGCCTAACGAAGGATCAAACCAACTTTTGACTATGAAGCAAATCAAAAAACTAAAGAGGTCTGGGATTTGACTTAGTCCCAGACCTCTTTTTGATTGTTTCTATCAAGAATACAGATTAAACATTACATCTAAAGTCCTATAGCATCTGTAAATAAAAGTAGGTATGATAAAAAAGAGAATGTGAAAAGAAAGGAGAATAGCAATGAATAGCTCTTGGCGCTTTTTTATAGTAGTAGAAGCATTGTTACTATTATTTGCTATCTGGCAAATCGTCAATAATTTTGGATTGCTGCTTCTAGTGGCATTTGGTATTTTGAATATTTATTTATCTTCAAGGAAGTCTCCTCGATCAGGCTTTCAGAATTTCCAATTGGTTTTAGGCGGATTAATTATTTTCTTTAGTTTAGTGAATAGTCCAGCTTTGTGGGCAATGATCGTGTTCGCTATTTTGTTTATTGGTTTGAAGGGCGTAGAGATTTCAGGGATTGACTTAACTAAAAATACATTCTGGCGTAAAAAGCAGATTATTATGGTGCAAACAGAGCAACTTAAATCTCATAATAATGAACGAAAAAAACAGCAATTATTCGGAAATCAAAGAATTGGCAATGACGTGTATGAATGGGATGATATCAACATTGCGATGCTTTCTGGAGATACAATTATCGATTTGGGAAATACCTTGTTGCCAAAAGATGATAATATCATCATTGTTCGAAAAGGTATCGGACGAACTCGTATTTTAGTACCATTAGGAATTGCCGTAAGTCTAGAACATGCTACGTTAATTGGAAACGTCCAATTTGAGGAAGAACCATTTTCATTGAGAAATGAGTCAATCAAAATATATAGTAATGATTTTGATGAGAACCCTCGTCGTTTAAAAATCATTACCAATACGATTATTGGAGATATTGAGGTGATTCGTGCATGATTGAGAAAATCTCTAGACCTATGTTAGCGGTCTATGCATCAATCGCCTCTTTCTTTGTCATTTTATTATCGTTATTCACCTATTTTTATGCAAGCAATCAAACCAATTGGTGGAGAGAGCTTTTAAGAGCTAGATTGCTTTATGTCCCTTTGATTTTCCATTTATTAGCGATTTCTTTTGGAGTAGGACTGGTTGTCTTTTTACTTGTTTCTCTCTTACAAAAAATAAAATATGGAAAAATTGAAGAACAATTGCGTGCCTTGTCATCCGGTAATTATGAAGCAAAGGTGCTAAATGAACCATTGCCAAGCGCTGCTGATGATCTATATATAAAAGAAATCGAAAAAGAAATCAGCAAGATTAAGGAAAAAATGATTGAAGTTTCTAGTGAACTTCAAATTTTAACAAGCAGACCCCAATATGTAGATGGACAAACTAAAGAAGAAATTTTAGAATTAGAGAGACATCGTTTAGCACGAGAACTCCACGATTCTGTTTCCCAACAATTATTTGCGGCAATGATGATGATGTCAGCCTTAACTGAGCAAGCAGAAAAAAGTGATACCCCTGAAATGTTTCGTAAGCAGTTGAAAATGGTCGCAGAGATCATCAATGCTTCACAATCCGAAATGCGGGCATTGCTCCTTCATCTACGTCCAGTTAATTTAGAACAGAAAAGCTTGAAACAAGGAATTGAGCAATTATTGAAAGAGCTAAAAAATAAGATCCAGATTTCATTGAAATGGGATATTGAAGATATTACGCTCTCTAATTCAATTGAAGATCAGCTATTTCGTATCGTTCAAGAACTACTTTCAAACACCTTGCGTCACGCAAAAGCAAATGAGCTTGAAGTCTATCTTCATAAAATCGACAACAATCTTTTGTTACGAGTCATTGATGATGGCACCGGATTTAATATGAATGAAACAAAGACAGGGAGTTACGGATTGAACAATATTAGGGAACGTGTGGCTGGTATTGGTGGTACAGTTAAAATTATAAGTTTTAAAGGACAGGGAACGAGTGTAGAAATCAAAGTTCCTTTAATGAAGGAGGCATAAAAATGATAAAGGTTTTACTAGTTGATGATCATGAAATGGTTCGTTTAGGTGTTTCTTCTTATTTGTCTATCCAAGATGACATTGAAGTGGTAGGAGAAGCTGAGAATGGTCGACAAGGCTACGAAAAAGCAATGACTCTGCGTCCAGATGTGATTCTGATGGATTTAGTGATGGATGAAATGGATGGGATTGCATCGACAAAAGCGATTTTGAAAGATTGGCCAGAAGCCAAGATTATCATTGTAACAAGTTTTATTGATGATGAAAAAGTATATCCGGCTATTGAAGCAGGTGCTAGTGGCTATTTATTAAAGACCTCTACAGCTCATGAAATCGCTGATGCTATCCGTGCTACGCAAAGAGGAGAGCGTGTATTAGAGCCAGAGGTAACGACTAAAATGATGGAGAAAATGAGCCGTCGTAATGAACCGATTTTGCATGAAGAATTGACGAATCGTGAGAATGAGATTTTAATGCTTATTTCGGAAGGAAAAAGCAACCAAGAGATTGCAGATGAATTATTTATCACACTCAAAACCGTAAAAACACATGTATCAAACATTTTAGCAAAACTAGAAGTAGAAGACCGAACCCAAGCTGCTATTTATGCTTTTAAACATGGTTTGGTGAAATAGTACCTTTTTCTAGTATTCGATAGGGTCTTATCCTAGAGTAAAAGATAACAAGGATACTATTTATAAAATACAAAAAAGCACTGTGGATCTCATTACATCACAGGCTTTTTTTTATCATGGGCTTTTAATTTACTATTTTTTATAGTTTAATATATAATAGAAAGTTTTATGTTAAAAATTTAGATTATAGAGGAGACTATCATGATAAAAAAGTGGATAGGTACGTTCTTAAGTATACTATTACTATCAGGAACAATAGCGCCAAATGCTTATGCAGTAGCTATTAGTAGTTCATATACAGAAGAACAGAACCAAGTGAATCAGATAGATAATACTGAACAATCAACTTCTGAGACGACACAAGAAAAGGTACAAACAGCAACAGAAGAAACGAATTCAACAGGCAAAATATCTGAGGAGTCTATTAAAACTGTTACAATTGACGAAGAACATTTTCCTGACACCAATTTTCGTAATTATATATCTGAAACCATAGATACCGATCATAATGGAATCTTGTCAAATGAACTGATAGAAACTACGGAGTTGGATCTTAGTGGGAAACAGATTAAATCAATCGAAGGTATTCAATATTTTAATTATTTGCAAAAATTAGAAGTTCAAGAGAATGAATTGCAAGAAATAGAAGTTGCTAGCTTAGCCACATTACAATACTTAGATGTTTCAAATAATCACCTAAGTACGATCGATCTATCAAAGAATAAGGAAATAACTTATTTTGATGGTAAAGAACAAACAATTGATGCAAATGCGATTCAAGTAAAAGACCAATGGCAGATTACACAAGAAAAACTAAAACCTGAAAAAGATAGAACAGTACTTAAAACAGAAGATTGGAAATATGATGGAGAAAAATTCATTGCTGATAAACAATCTCCACTAATATACAGTTATCAAATCCCATTTTCTTCTGAAGCAATTTTGGAGTCAACTTCTGAAAATTCTTTGGAAGTAACAGTTAATGTTCAATATACTGAACCAACCAAAGTGGAATCAATCATACCACTAGAAAATACAGTAACAATGTATTCAGGCGAAACAAAACAACTCGAATATACGACTGTTCCTCAAAATGCTGAAATCACACAACCCATTTGGGAAACCTCTGACAATTCGATTGTACAAGTATCACGAGATGGAAAAATAACTGGGTTAAGAGCTGGTGAAGCAGAGATTACATTGAAAGATGGAGAAAGAAGTTTAGGTATTTTTAACGTTCTGGTTAAAGAAGAAGCTACTTCTAGTGATAAAACACAGAGTTCTTCTGAAACAGATTTATCCACTTCAAAAGAGAGTTCGAGCCTGTATGCAAGAAAGAGCGTTTCACCTACTGTTTCTTATCAAACTCACGTTCGAACATTTGGATGGCAAAATGAAGTAACAAATGGAGCAACAGCTGGAACGATTGGACAGAATAAAAGATTAGAAGCAATTAAAATCAAATTATCAGAGAGTCCATTCACTGGGAATGTAGAATACAGCAGTCATGTACAGTCAATAGGGTGGCAAGGATATGTAAATAATGGTGCCACTTCTGGAACAACTGATCAGGCTCTTCGTACAGAGGCTATAAAAATCCGCCTTACTGGAGAGATTAGTCAACAATATGATATTTACTACCGTGTTCATTCTGCCTATTTTGGCTGGTTAGGGTGGACGAAAAATGGTGAAAATGCAGGAAGTTCAGGTTTTGGGTATCAAATGGAAGCTATTCAAATTCAATTAGTGAAAAAAGGTGATGTAGGTCCTACTCTAGGTACTGCCTATTATCAAAGTGATCAATTACCAACACCAAACGTGAATTATCAAACGCATAGTCAATCAGTCGGTTGGCAGTCATATCAATCAAATGGTGCTACAGCAGGTACTCTAAACAGAGGGTTAAGGCTTGAAGCTGTTAAAATTAATTTATCAAATACCCCTTTGCCTGGTGCTATCGAATATTCAAGCCATGTTCGGTCTATAGGCTGGCAAAATTACGTACAAAATAATGCAATTTCAGGAACAACTGATCAAAAGCTTAGGATGGAAGCAATCCGTGTTCGTCTAACTGGTCAATTGAGTTATCACTATGATGTTTATTATCGTGTTCATTCCGCTTACTTTGGTTGGTTAGGATGGACAAAAAACAATGCGAATGCAGGAAGTTCAGGTTTTGGGTATCAAATGGAAGCTATTCAAATAAAATTAGTTCCCAAAGGTCAATCTGGACCAGCAACTAGCACTTCTTATTATGAAAAAGATACGTTGAAAAACCCTAATGTCAATTATCAAACACATAGTCAATCAGTAGGGTGGCAAAATTATCAGATGAATGGCGCAACTGCAGGCACTATCGGTAAAGGGTTAAGATTAGAAGCTATGCGAATGAACATAACTAATACACCTTTACCAGGAACAATTGAGTATAGTAGTCATGTGCAATCGATTGGTTGGCAAGGATATGTAAATAATAACGGTCTATCAGGTACTACTGGCAGTAAATTGAGAGCTGAAGCCATTCGAATACGACTCACTGGACAATTGAATCAGTTTTATGATGTTTATTACCGTGTTCATTCTGCTCAACTAGGTTGGCTGGATTGGGCAAGAAATGGTCAAAATGCAGGTACATCAAATCTTGCTTTACAGATGGAAGCTATTCAAGTTGTCCTAGTGAAAAAAGGAGCACCAGCTCCAGGTGCCATCAGTAATCCCTATCAAACATCGATCAACCATCTTTTTGTCATGGGGCATGGAGTATTAGACCCAGGGGCAGCTTATAATGGAATCAATGAACGAGATTTTACTCGGAAAGAATTGATGCCATCTCTACAAAAATGGGCAAGTCAGTTAAAGAGAAATCGTATTACTTTTTATAACACTAATGCGGATATGTATCAAGATTCGCAAAGATTACAAGGTGCATATACAGTTAGTACTTCATTTTCTTCTGTTACTGAGTTCCATTTAGATGCTGGAGGGATCGGCACAAGTACAGGAGGGCATGTAATTGCTCATCGTAATGGTAATTCATTAACTACTCAAAACTATGCTATAGCCAACGTTATTCGCGCCTATGTCGGTCTATGGGGATCAGTTCAAAATACTGGTGGTATCAGTTTAAGAAGTGACTTGTTGAATATGAATGTTTTAAATTCAAGAGGAATTCCTTATCGTCTCGCTGAATTAGGCTTTATCACAAATATAAATGATGTGGCAAATATTCGTAGAAACAAAGATCAAATTGCTAAAGGCATTGTAGAAAGCGTGACAGGTGAAAAATTATAATTAGTTTACAATGTAATAGAAAAAGTGAAATCACTTGAATATCATGAATAGATTAGCAACAAATTCAACTACTATTCCACCATACAAAATGTCTAGGATCAACTTGTCCAGGTATAGAAGAAGGTGTCAACTTCTTTGAGTAAATGGTATTCAAAAGCTAGCTCTGAGTGTCCAGAAAAAATCAGGAACTATTTTCTCTGGTTGCGGATAAATCTTCAGAGCTAAACAGCTTTTTCATCAGCTATTGATAAATGATTACCTAACAGAAGACCTTTAGTACTAATCTTAAATAGTATGAAAAAAATATTTTTGAGATGTTCATTATTAGTGAGATTATATGATGTTGTTTCAACATTATTAGACGAGGCTGGGAAAGAAGCGTGTAACTCCAAAAAATAAGAAGGAAGTCACGAAAATTGCTTTTCAAATTTTTGTGAACTTCTGCTTATTTCCGAGGGAGTTGTTTCTGCTCCCGCCGTTTATATGTATTTAGAGCGTGGAACAAAAGTAAATAAGGCTTTTGTCCCACGCTCGTCTTTGTTTCATCATATGGAGATGCTTACTTAAGTAAAGTAGAAACTTTTATGACGAAAACAGTAATAATAATCGAAAGAATAGTCGATCAGATAGTAGGTTGGGTGAATAGAAGTAGCCATTAAGAAATGCTGGTCAACTAAAACAGAAGAAATATAAACTATTTTCTTAAGCTGAAAATACCATTCATTTACAATATCTTACAGAGTAAACACTTATTTTGAATTCTATGGAACCCTTTTTTACTTATCGTAAAAGAATGGTTGCTTTTATTTTTAGAATGGCTTTGCTATACTTGAGTTGAAGATAAAAAGGAGGGAAACAGTGAAACAGAATTTTGCAATCGTAGGGCTTGGACGTTTTGGTGGCAGTATTTGCCGTACATTAGTGGAAGCTGGACAAGAGGTTTTAGCTATTGATAGTAATGAAGATCGAGTAAATGAATATATGAACATCGCAACTCATGCAGTGGTAGCGAATGCACAAGATGAAATGACTTTACGTTCTTTAGGAATTAGGAACTTTGATCATGTGATCATAGCAATTGGCGAGGATATCCAAGCAAGCATTTTGGTGACATTGATGGTCAAAGAAATGGGTGTACCCAATATTTTAGCGAAAGCACAAAATGAATATCATGCACGAGTACTTGAAAAAATCGGAGCAGATAGAGTAGTCCATCCAGAAAGAGACATGGGGATTCGGATCGCCCATAACTTAGTCTCAAAGAACATTTTAGATTATTTAGAACTTTCCGATCACTATTCTTTGGCAGAAATCCGTGTGTCTAATCCAAAATTTTTCAATAAAACACTCAATGAGCTGAATTTTAGACAACGCTTTGATTTAACGGTAGTAGCGATTCGTCGTTTTGACCGATCAGTAATCGTGTCACCATCAGCAGATGAGTATGTACGAGAAAATGATAACTTGCTAGTGATTGGTGAAACAGAAGATGTGGATATACTTGATGACAAAATGAACCAATAAAGGGGAGCATAACATGGAACTAACAGTAACAGATGTAGCAAAAAAATGGTTTCAGTCTGAAATAGACCTACCTGAAAATTATGGTATCCGTTTTTTTGGTAAAGTATATGGAAGCACTGAGGTCCATGATGGCTTTTCGATTGGAATGTCTGTGGAACAACCAGATAGACCGCTGAAAGAACTAACGGTAGATGGTCTATTGTTTTTTATCGATGAAGCAGATGAATGGTTCTTTAAAGGTTATGATCTAGTTGTTGATTATGATCCTGAATTAGATGAACCAACCTATCATTTTGACAAAGAATAATGGTATTACAAAGTAGCGTGATTGGATGACAGTCAATCGCTACTTTTTTGTTTGCTTAGAGATATACTTTGAGAAATATAATTCTGCTGGTATAAAGAGATTGGGCCTTATACTTCATTCTTTTTGTGGTTTAGGCTAAACTTATAAAGAAGAGGTGAAGTAGGATGACAAAGAAAATTATCTATTCAGATCGATCATTTCGACAAGAGTTTATTGATGAAATCAATCGGTTAGCACCAGAGTATACCTTTAAAACAAAATTAGAAGCTGAGGATCTTCCCCAAGTGGAGATCAGTATCGGTTGGAACTCTATGTATCAACAAGAATTACTCGCCTCCAACCATTTAAAGTGGGTACAAGCGATTTCCGCAGGAGTCGACTACTTACCGTTAGCACAGTTTTCTAAAAAAGGGATTCTAGTCTCTAATGCGAGTGGTATTCACGTTGAATCAATCAGTGAACATGTTATGGGAATTATTCTTGGCTATTCACGAGGATTATTTCAAGCACAAAGAGCCCAAATCGAGCAAACGTGGTTAGGTTCTTCTGTTCATTATCAAGCAGTGGAAAATAAAAAATTACTGATTATTGGTACTGGTCATATTGGGAAAATGCTTGCAAAAAAAGCAACAGTATTTGGTATAGAGTGTTACGGTATCAATACAACTGGACATCCTGTAGACGGGTTCAAGAAAACATATTCTATAGATCAATTAAAGAATGTATTACCAACAGCTGATATAGTTGTTAATATCTTACCTTTGACAGAGCAGACAAATGGCTTATTCAATCAAGACGTATTTAATGTTTTTGCCTCCCATGCACTATTTATTAATGTCGGTCGTGGTGCTTCTGTAAAAACAGAAGATTTGATTAAAGCGTTGCAACAAGAAAAATTAGCATTTGCTGCATTGGATGTTTTTGAAGAAGAACCGCTTTCTAAAGAGAGTCCATTGTGGGGAATGGAAAATGTTTTGGTGACTTCTCATATTGCTGGGCAAACCTCTCATTTCCAGAAAAAACTAATGGCTATTTTTCTTAATAATTTAAAAACATACGTAGCAGAAAAAGAGTTGAGTATGAATGAAATCGATCTATCAGAAGGATACTGATTCATTATTTAAAATCAAAAAAATATTTTTTATTATGTATTTAGTTTTCTAGAAATCAGCTAGAGTATTCGAAAGTATGAATAACCATTCTTGGATGCTTCGCTTATTTTCTGAACCTTTTTAGGGATTATGATAGAAATATTTTGAACTATCTTATTGCTGAAGACTAGATGAGAGAACGATGTTTATCAAGTTCATGAAAAGAGGCTGGGGCAGAAGCGTTTAACTCCGAGAAATAAGAAGGAGTTCACGAAAATTGCTTTTCAAATTTTTGTGAATTTCGGCTTATTTACGAAGGAGTTGCTTCTGCTTCCGCCGTTTATATGTATTTAGAGCGTGAAACAAAAGTAAATAACGTTTTTGTTCCACGCTCTTTTCATCATTTATATGATTTTTAGAGGTAACTACTTCATTCGTAGTATTCTGTTGTTCAAGAATCTTACTTTGGCAATTGCATTTTAGGCCAGCCTTTTACTGCTTGAGCAAAAATGAAGAGACCGGCAAAGGAAATGAATGCCGTAGTATCAAAGGTTGGCAAAAAGACCATTAAAATAGTTGCAAGAACGGTTGGTAGTGAAATAGCATAAATCATCGTTTTAAGACAATCAAGGAAAGTAGCTCTGGTCAAGCGTAATCTTGCATAAACATATGCAGCAAAATTAGCCAATAGTAGTGTTAGGATCAAATTCAAAAAACTAGGATAGATCGAGATTAAAAAGACAAGTGCTTTGATCCAGAAAGGAATCGTTGTTTCACTTAATGTGGAGCGCAAGTTTTCTCCAGTCAAATTTTTTAATGCATCGTTCTTATAATCAATCTCTATCTGATTACTACCTAATAATGCAGAAGTCATTCCTGTATTTGGCAAGGTCAGGACAAGTTCGTTTTCTAACATCCCAACACTTAAAAAATTGCCAATTAAATCAGAAGAGATATCTTCAGCTGTACGTTTTCCTTCAGGATCGAATGTGAAAATAATAGAATCAGTTTGATAGATGAAGCCTTCGTTTGTTTTTGAATCGATTCGGCCATCATGTATCGTGAAATCTGGGATTTTTGTCGCGATTTTTTGGCCATCTAGCTTGATTGTCTCTAGCACTTTGAAAATCTGATAAGAGATTGGTAAGGCCATCACGACACTCAGGCATAGGAGGTAAATCAGTGATTTACCAAAGGAAACTTTTCGAGCATTTTTAAGCTCTTTAAAATGGGTGAATGAGCTGATTATTAATTGTTTTGTTGTCATAGTTACTCCTTCTCTAGAATTGTCATCATTAGCAATTCTAGCGGAGTATGAGATGAAATACAAGGGTTCTAAATTAATCCTTTGAGTAATCTCACTTTTGTTACAATAAAAAAATAAATAACAGATTTTTTATATTTCATTTGCTAAAAGATGAAATTTATCCGTAAATAGAGTATGATGATGAGGAATCTAGAGTAAGGTAGGTAACCCAATGAAGTATTATCATCGATTTAAAGGATATTTAGAAATAAAAGGATATTGGGAAGTGTTTGTTTATCTCTTCTTCGGTGGTTTAGCAACTGTTGTCAATTTTGTCAGTTTCGCATTGGCTTTTCAATATTTTAACTTAACGATGCCTGTTTCTAATACGATTTCTTGGATTTGTTCTGTTTTGTTTGCATTTGTTACCAATAAGTTGTGGGTGTTTCATTCAAAATCGCCTAGTTTTGGACAATTGCTTGTTGAATTTAGTAAATTTATCTTTTATAGAATCGTTTCTTATGGACTAGATATGGGTGCGATGTTCTTACTAATAAATGGATTGCAATCAAATGAGTATGTTGCTAAATTAATCACCCAAGTACTTGTTGTGTTAGCAAATTACATTTTCAGCAAATTACTTATCTTTAATAAAACAGAAATCATTGAAAAAGTACCCATAGAAAAACTAGAGAAGAAGAAAGACTAGGCATAACAATTGAAGAATTCCTTGCTCTTTGTTACTCTTTGTAGTGTAAACACGTTTAACAACAACTGAGGAGGAATTTTTTATGACATACACATTACCAGATTTACCCTATGCTTTTGACGCATTAGAACCTTATATCGACGAAGAAACGATGCATCTGCATCATGACAAACATCACAACACTTACGTAACAAACTTAAATGCAGCAATTGAGAAATATCCTGAATTGGGCGAAAAATCAATTGAAGAATTACTGTCAGATATGGATGCTATTCCTACAGATATTAAAACGGCAGTTCGTAATAACGGTGGCGGGCATGCTAATCATTCTTTCTTCTGGAAAATTATGGCCCCTAATGCTGGTGGTGAACCAACTGGAGCAATCAAAGAAGCCATTGATGATGCTTTTGGTGATTTTGCGACATTCAAAGAAGAGTTCAAAAAAGCAGCTGCTGGACGTTTTGGCTCAGGTTGGGCATGGTTAGTGCTTGAAAATGGTAAACTTGCGATTACTTCTACAGCAAACCAAGATTCTCCATGGATGGAAGGTAAAAAACCAATCTTAGGTTTAGACGTATGGGAACATGCTTATTATTTGAAATATAAAAATGTACGTCCAGAATACATTGAAGCCTTTTGGAATGTAGTAAACTGGGAAGAAGTAAACAAACATTTAACTTCAAAATAAAAATTGGTATAGTTCTCTTCAAAGAATTTAGAAAATAAATAAGCAATGCTTGCGAGCGTTTTCTATATTCGGTATAATATTTCTTGCAAGGTAACTTGCAAGAACTTTTTTGGAGGCTATACATTTATGGAACATGGAACAGTAAAATGGTTCAACAATGAAAAAGGATTTGGGTTTATTACAGTAGATGGCGGAGACGATGTATTCGTACATTTTTCAGCAATCCAAGGCGATGGCTTCAAGAGCTTAGAAGAAGGTCAAGAAGTAGAATTTACAATCGTTGAAGGTGCACGTGGCCCTCAAGCTGCTGAAGTAACTAAATTGTAAAAACTTGTTGAAACAAGCTGTATGAAGATGCGGTTTTCTTCACACAAAAAAAGGAGTTGAGAGGGATTCTCAGCTCCTTTTTTGTACTATTTTTTTATTATTTTGAAAAAATAGTTCTGGAAACACTATGAAGAAATAGGATTTTAATATTTGAGATGCAGATGATATTTTTAAGTCCCTTACTAGTCACAAAACATGAGCAAAAACTTTAAAAGTAAAGTTGAGAGAAGACTTTACAATATACTAGGCAAGAAGAGTTGAATAAAAATATACCTATGTTTTAAATTTAAAATGTACAAAGCGGCATACGAGATTTTTTTGAACATTCAACATTTTTTATTTAAGAAGTAGATAAATAAAATAGTTGGATAAATTTTGCATATTTTACGAATAAATAACGATTTAAGAATAAAAACATAGCAATATACTCATATTATTTCTTTTCTGTTACTAAATGCTATGGTATGATAATTAAGAATTTTGAAAAAATTGCATATGAATTACTCAGCATTCCTTCATTTTGTTAAACTTTTATTACGATTGAGAACTGAATTTGCTGAATGATTGGTTGTATGAGACAATATTTCAAGAAAATGTGAGACAGAGGTGTAATATGAAGCGGTGGCAAAAAGTTATATTAACTTTATTAGGAGTTATCGTAATAATTATTGGCGGACTCTCAGCATATGGAATCAAATTTATGGGAGAAGCAAGTAAAACAGTAGATCAAATTTCAAAAAAAACAAATCGAGTGTCTTCCAAACGCTCGGATAAAGTTAGTATAGATGACCAAGAACCGTTTTCTGTGCTATTACTAGGATTAGATACCGGTGGTTTAGGACGAACGGAACAAGGAAGATCGGATACGATGATGGTCGTAACAGTAAATCCCAAACAAAAAAAATCAACTATTATTAGTTTGGATAGAGATATCTATACCAATATCGTTGGCTATGGTACAATTGATAAATTGAACCATGCCTATGCTTTCGGTGGGGTCGAAATGGCCATGGATTCGATTGAACAATTACTAGATATTCCTATCGATCATTATGTGACGATCAACCTTGACGGTATGGAAGACTTGATTAATGCGGTGGATGGGATCGATATAGATAATAAAATTGACTTCACTCTCGATGGTGTCCATGTTCCAGTCGGCAAACAAACCGTGAATGGAGAAAAAGGTTTAGCCTATGCACGGATGCGTCATGAAGATCCAGAAGGGGATATTGGTCGGCAAGCACGTCAACGTGAAGTGGTGACAAAAATAGTCAATAAAGTATTAAGTTTAGATGGTGTAAGCAATTATAAAAAAATACTAAATGCAGTTGGAAATAATGTCACTACTGATTTAGATTGGGACGACATGTTAGATATAGCGACCAACTACACAGCTGCTTTTGAAACGATTAAGCAAGATCAATTGAAAGGTAAAGATACTACGATCAATGATATCTATTATCAAATTTTAGGAGAAAATGATCTATTGTCCATTCAAAATAAATTGAAAAAACAATTAGAAATCAAACCAAGTAAAACATTGCCTAACTTGGAAAATGATAATGCTTATATGATGTTTTATGATGACTCAAAAAATGGGGAAGAGGCTTCGAACGATTCATCTTCGAATGAACAATCTTCGTATTCGCAAAATACCTATGATCAATATCAAAATGGTTCACAATTACAAGGTGGCTATGAACAACAAACACCAGATGATTCTCTATACAATAATGATCAGTATGATAATTCACAGTATGGTTATTCCAATCAAACTAACAATTATGATGATTCCTATAATGGGCAAGAAAATTATGACCAAGGAAATGACTATGGCACAGTAAATGGTTATTAACTGAATAAAATTGAAAAAAGTGAAGCAAACGGTTCAACGTCTGCTTCACTTTTTTCATTTAATAGGATAAAAATTTAATTTAAAAAATAAATGGAGTAATTCAATAGGGTAGCAAATAAAACCCATAAGTAATAAGGAATCATCAACCACATGGCAAGACGATTGTGTAACCACAAATGATAGAGAAGTACCGCTAAAACAATAACTAATATAGTGATATCCATGGCAGCAATAAAACTATTTTGCAAATAAAAGAATAGAATTGACCATATAAAATTGCAAGTAAACTGGATAACAAAAAGCCATAATAATTTTATTCGGATTTTTTTCTTTGACATATCAAGTATTAGATAAAGAGCAATACCCATCAAAATATATAAAAACGTCCACATGGGTCCAAAAATCCAGCTGGGTGGAGCAAAAGCTGGTAGCTGTAATGAATAGTAGTAGCTTCCTGGATTCCCACTGAGAAGACCTGAAAGAAAGCCTAAAGCAACGACTCCAATAATACAGATCCATAAACGATAATCTTTTAATCGATTCATATTAAATAAACTCCTTTCTTTATTTGAGTGTACCATAGATGAATCATAAATATGGTGCATTTAGTTTGGCTAAAAATAAAATACCTATCTATTTATCGTTATTTTATTTTTTTGTTAATTTACCGTACATAATCATTTTATTTACGGTTTTTTGTCTTGTTACTCACTTGAATTTGCTTTTTTTATGAGGGTTTACCTTAATATTATAGCATTGTTGCAATGCCATACATTTTCAATAATATTTTTATTTTTGATTATAAAATAGATTTAATTAGATTAAAAAACGTTAATTATAAAATTATTTATGTTATATTTGTTTTTTCCGTCTGTTATGATTGCTCTTGTAATCGATTACGTACAATAGTGAGAGAATAAATTATCTAGACGGGGAGAGTTAAAAAGATGAAAAAGAATAAACATCTGAAATCAGTAATTGCCGGGGCAGCATTATGTAGCTTATTGGTTGCACCTATGTTTTTAAATGAAGAGCAAAGCGCCGCAACAGAACTAAATATTTTTGCCACTCCTGACTTTGGTGTAGGACAAGGAATTGAATGGCCAGAACAAGTGGTATCACCTTATGTTGACATGACTGCGTATACAGATAAGGAATCTTTATCAACGAATGGGGCGTTAAATTTAGCCGAAGTTTATAGACAAACAGGTCAACGTTTCTTTAACTTAGCATTTATGCAAGCAAGAGGAATTAAAGATGGTCGGATCGACTGGGCTTGGGGAAGTAATAGTGGCTTAAGTGAGAGTGATAACGATCAATGGCAATATGAAGGAATCAAACAATCCATTCGAGAATTAAGAGAAGCTGGTGGCGATGCTGCGCTATCCTTTGGTGGTTTGAACTCTGGAGCATTCTGGGAAGTAACTCAAGATGAAGATATGTTGTACAATGGATACAAGGAGATTGTAGAAGGTTACGGCTTGACACGAATCGATTTTGACGTAGAAGCTGGAGCAATGGGATATGCTGAGAATTTAGCAAATGCCAAAGCTGTTAAACGATTACAAGATTCTACAGGAGTTGCTGTGACATTGACACTTCCAGTAATGGATACAGGGTTGATTTCTACAGGATTAACGGTTTTACAAGCATACCTTGAAGCAGGAGTTGATTTAACAAATGTGAATATCATGACCATGTGTTATGGGGAGAGTGTCCCTGATTATGCGTTAGGTTCAATGGACGCTGTCGACAATACAATGGTTCAATTAAAAAATCACTACCAACAATATGCAGGTATCTCATTGACTGATGAACAGGCGTATGCCAAGTTAGGAACTACTCCTTCTGTTGGATTTGAAAGTGAACAACATCCATACTTTACATCTAGTATGATGAAACAGGTCGTTAATCATGCAAAAGAACGTAAAATCGGAATGGTATCTTACTGGTCGATGAATCGTGATGCACAAGTGGATGGCGGACAAGGTCAGGTTCACAACCAGTTTGAATTCTTAAATGCATCACAATGGTTCACTGACGATTCAGAGTTACCTGAAGACACTGAAAAACCTACTACACCAGAAAATTTGACTTCAAGTTTGATTACGAGCAAGCGTGTAATTCTAAACTGGGAAGCTTCATCAGATAATGATTGGGTAACAAAATATAACCTTCAATTAACAGGAGGAGGAGAAACGATTTCTGCTACGTCAACGACTAACTCTTGTGAAGTGAGAGATCTAAAGAGCAATACGACTTATACAGTAGAAGTAACAGCTGAAGATCGTTCTGGCAATGTTTCTGATGCGGCAACATATACATTCACAACCCTTGATGATTCTGAGTCAATTTATCCTGAATGGGATGCTGCAACAGTTTACTATCAAGGCGATCGTGTGACTTATGAAGGATTAGTTTATGAAGCAAAATACTGGACTCAAAATGAAATCCCAAGTGAATCTGGTCCTTATGGTGCTTGGAAATTAGTCACAAAATAAACTAGAATACGTAAATTCCATACATACATGATGGGATAAGCAATAAAACTTGCACGAAAAAATTTTTCAACAATCATATTTATTTTTCCTAATAGAGTTTATACAGTAGAATTGTTCGACTCTGAAAAACAAGACGGAAAACCTGAAGACCTAGATAGGATCTTCGGGTTTTTTCGTCTTATAAAAGCGTATAACCTTTGGACTGGATTTTTTACTTTGCGAATGATTGTATCTTTTATAGATATTACTTTTGCTTAAAGAATGAGAGAAATGGAAATTAGGTATTTCCTTTATTTAAAATTCCTATATTGAAAGGCATTAAGTTTAAATATTTATCCAATACTCAAAAACATTATAAAATCATAATGTTTTCGCATTAGAAAGAAAACGGTTACAATCTAGATATTAAATATTAGGAGGCTTATTCATGAAAAAGTTTAATAGATGGATGTTTGTAGGAATCGTTATGTTAGGGCTATTTGGATTTGGCACGTCTGGTTATGCCCACGGTTATATTACTTCACCTGGTAGTCGTGCATATTTTGGTACAGCTGCAGCAGGAAACCTGAATCAAAATGTTG
>NZ_NGMO01000004.1:64426-73505 GCF_002140175.1 Candidatus Enterococcus wittei | reverse complement strand
GTTCTATTGATGTCTTAACAAATAAATTTTTTAAAGAGGTTGGGAATTAGATTTTCCTAGCCTCTTTTTTGTTATTGATCTAAAGTAGAGCATTATTCGTTTTTAAGAAAAAGTTAACATAAAATTTATGCCTCTTTTCATTGAAGTATCAAACTAATTACATTTTGTTTTGCTCATAATGCTATGTTGATATAAGTAAACACACTCTTTGGTTTAGTTGATCATTTGTTGTATGATAAATAAAAGTAATAAGAAGATTACATGTAGTCAATGTTTCAAGGAGGTAATGGAATGAGAAAATTTTTGAAGAAAAAAACGCAGAAACCCAAAGAGTCGATACAGGAAAATCAAGTGGCTGATGTTCCAAAAGAATCTTCGATCAAAGAACAGACAACAGAAGAAAAAGAGTTTGATGCCTTTTTTTCTGAGACATTAAGGCGTTTTCCTCAAAAAACTTCTTCGATGATTTTAAAAACTTATGATACATCAAAACAACAAGCAGAAAAAATATTAGCAAAAAGTCAAGATCAATTTGAAGGTCTTTTCGAAGAGTTTTTAAAAGGAGCAGATGAACAGACACGTAAAAAATGCCACACAACGATTCATGCAGCAACGTTGACCGCAGCTATTATTGGTTGTTCGCCGATCCCATTCTCTGATGCGTTTCTTCTTGTACCAGTACAATTAACCATGATGGCCCGTTTACATAAAATATTCGGACAGTCATGGTCTGAATCTCTTGGCAAAAGTGTATCAAAAGAATTAGTAGTCGTGAGTTTAGGGAAGAGCGCTGTAGGAAATATCGTAAAAGTAGTCCCAGGTGTTGGAACTATTACTGGAGCAGCCATCAATGCAACAGTTGCCAGTACGATAACGGAAGCATTAGGCTGGATCACAGTCAAGATGCTAAATGATGGTGAAGATATATTTGATGATGTGATGTCATTTAAAGGTCAAGTACAAACGCTAACCAAATTATTGCGACAATCTAAGAAAAAATAAATCATTTTTGAGATAGTAAAAAATGAGGAGATATTATTTCTATGTTTTTCTTAAGGTAATAAGCCAGAGAACCTCAAAAATAGCTTTTTTGAGGTTCTCTGCTTATTTTCGAAAGGGTTATTTCTGAAATTATTTTTGTTCTAGATTATAACGTTGTGACTTGAGCAGTAAATAGATCTTCTCAGTAGATAATTTTTATGTATTCTGAATGTTTGGCTCAGTGCTGGAAAGATCAGCTCAGCAGATGGAATAGGGGACGTAAAAAGGTGTTCAGCTAAAAAAACAAATGAGCGTGAAACAAAAGTATGATTTACTCTTGTTTCACGCTCTAAATACGTACAAACGGCGGAATCAGAAGCAACTCCTATAAAAATAAGAAGGGATTCACAAAAATTTTAAAAGTAATTTTCGTGAATCCCTTCTTATTTCTCGGAGCTAACTACTTCTGGACCAGCCTCATTTTGTATCGAAGCTTTCAGTTTTTGAAAGCTATTTATTCTTTTGAGGCGTATTACTACTTTTTTGTCTGCTCTCTTTTACTGATTTAGGATCAAAAGAGAGACGGAGTATCCTATTTTTTAGGAGCCGATTATCGCTTTGTTAATTTTACGACAACCTCACAACGTGCAGTTTGTGGAAACATGTCTACTGACTGGAGATAGTCCACGTTAAATACTTTTGATAACTGTACAAGATCTTTGGCTAAAGTAGAGACGTTACAAGAAATATAGACCATCTTTGCTGGCGGATTTTTCATGATTGCTTGAATCAATTTTTCGTCTAGACCTGTACGTGGCGGATCAACGATGATTCCATCAGGTTGAAATCCTTCATTTAACCATTTTGGTAAAAGTTCTTCAGCGGTTCCCACTTCATAATGTGTATTCTGATAGCCAAGCCGTTGTGCATTTTCACGGGCATCTTCAATTGCCTGAGGAATGGTATCCATACCACGTACTTCTTTAGCTTGACTGGCAACGCTCAAACCAATTGTACCTACGCCACAGTAAGCATCAACAATTGTCTCATCTGGCTGGATAGCCAACGCCTTTATGCCCTCGCCATAAAGAACTTCGGTTTGTTTGGGATTCAATTGGAAGAAAGCCCGAGGAGAAAGATCAAAAGTTACTTCATTGATTTGTTCTTTAATGGCTTCTTTTCCCCAAAGATGGATTGTTTCATCCCCCATTACTAAAGAAGTTTTAGTCGGTTGAACATTTTGCATGATAGATACAACTTCAGGAAGTTGTTGATTGATCTCACGGATCATAGCATTTTTTTGTGGGAATTTTTGGCTACGAGTAATAAATACAACTTGTAATTCGCCAGTTTTAATGCCTACTCGAACCATGAGTGTCCTAAAAATCCCGCTATCAGCTCGTTCATCATAAATCGGTAAATCGTATTTATTCAGAAGTTGAACGACTGTATTGATGACCTTTTGTGTCTGCGGTTCTTGGACCAGACAATCATTGATAGCAACTAGCTGGTGCGAATTTGCCTGATAAAGACCTGCTTCGATCTGTTGCGTTTGATTGTTCTTTCTTAATTGGAATTGTGCTTTGTTTCGATAATGCCATGGGTCGTCCATCCCAATCGTTGGAAGAAGGGAATAAGAACGATAGCCACTAGGTTTGAATTTTTCCAAAGCTTGTAACAGTAAATCTTTTTTGAAATCCAGTTGGGCATGGTACGCTAAATGCTGTAACTGGCACCCACCACATTCATAATAAACCGGGCAAGGAGCGACGACACGATCTTTGCTAGTTTTTTTGATGGTGATTAATTCTCCTTCCGCATAACGAGGTGTTGCTTTCGTGATCTTAACAACTACTTCTTCTTTAGGAAGGGCATAAGGTACAAAAATGATCAGGCGTTTGAAATAACCGATCCCTTCACCATTGATGCCTAAGCGTTTGATTTTTAAAGGTATTTTTTGTCCGTTTTTGACCACTAATTCTGTCATAGGTCTCTCCCTTTTTCTCTATATGTGGCTTTATTTTAACATATTTGAACGAAGCATAGGGATTTTCTGTGGTATGATAGAAGATAAGAATGTACGTTCGAGGAGGATTTTTATGCTATCTATAATTAGGATCACTAAAGATAAAGGACCTTTTTATCAGATCGATTTTTCAGATGGAGAATCACTAAAAGTTTCAGAAGATATCTTAGTACGTTATCGTTTATTAAAAGGACAAGAACTCGAGAATGAAACAATTGAAGAAATCAAAAAAAATAGTGGTTTCGATTTTGGCTTACAACAAGCACTCAATTATTTGAGTTACCAATTACGTACAGAAAAAGAAATACGAATCTATTTAAAAGATAAAGAAATTGGACAAGAGGATCGTCATAAAATTGTCGATCGGCTAAAAGAATTAGGTTTGATCAATGATTTGACCTATGGGGAAAGTTACGTTCGGACAAATATGCGTCTAAGTGATAAAGGACCAAAAAAACTAGCGATGCAGATGCAACAAAAAGGTCTAACACCAGAAATTATCGAACAAGCACTCGAGCAGTATACTTTTGAAGATCAAGTAGAAAATGCCCACCAGACAGCAGAAAAAACATATAATAAAAATTATGGGAAAAGTCAAAAAGAACTCTTGCGGAATATCCAGCAAAGGTTGATGACTAAAGGTTTTTCATCAGATGTGATACAAGAGGCAATTGAAGCTTTACCAAAGGAAACTGATCCAGAAGAAGAGTACGAGTTGCTCGTGCAACAAGGAGATAAACTATGGCGTAAAAACAGTCGATTTGAATCAAAGAAAAGAAAGATGAAAGTTAAGCAGAGTCTTTATCAAAAAGGCTTTAATCTAGAAATGATCCAACGATTTATCTTAGAAAAGGAAGAAGAGATAAGTGAATAAAGTATGGGAAAATTGGTCTCCAGAAAAAAAGCAACAATTCCAAGAACAATTTATTGAGTGGTATGAACAAGAAAAACGGAATTTGCCATGGCGTTTCAATCAGGATCCTTACCGAATTTGGATTTCAGAGATTATGCTACAACAAACAAGGGTAGATACGGTTATTGATTATTTTTATCGATTCATGGAGTGGTTTCCAACGATCGAAGCTTTAGCTGAAGCACCGGAAGAGAAATTATTAAAAGCTTGGGAAGGGTTGGGTTATTACTCTCGCGTTCGAAATATCCAAGCTGCAGCGAAGCAAATCATGAATGAATTTGGTGGGAAAATGCCACAAACACCAGAAGAGATCAGCACATTAAAAGGAATCGGCCCATATACGACAGGAGCGATTGCCAGCATTGCGTTTGGATTGCCAGAACCTGCTATTGACGGCAACGTCATGCGAGTTGTTAGTCGGTTATTTTGTATTGAAGAAGATATTGCGAAAGCTTCCAGTAGGAAAATATTCGATCAAGCGATGCGGTCAATTATAGATGAATCACATCCAGGAGAATTTAACCAAGCACTGATGGATCTTGGATCAGCAATCTGTACCCCTACTTCGCCAAAATGCGAGCAATGTCCGATTCAAGAGTTTTGCTTGGCAAAAGAAAAAGGCATTCAAACGCTTTTTCCAATAAAATCGAAGAAGGCTAAACCAAAAGATGTTTATTATGTAGCTGCTGCTATTCAAAATTCAAAAGAAGCTTATTACTTTGAAAAAAGAGAGAATAAAAAATTATTAGCAGATATGTGGACGTTTCCGATGATCGAAGTGTCAAAAGAAGAATACGAAGACTTTCAAAAAAAATGGCAAACAGGTGATGAGATCAGTCTGTTTGATGAGCCACTTGTAGCAGAAGAAAATCTCAATACATTGCCTTTTGAAAAAGCAGAACAAATCATCTGGCAAAAAAGGCATCTAGGAGAAGTTACTCATATCTTCAGTCACTTAAAATGGCATGTATTGCTATTTTATGGACGCTTACCCCATCATTTTGATGGGCAACTAGGAGAGGGAAAGAAAACGAATTGGCTACTATCGAATGAATTCAATCAAGTCGTATTTCCAAAAGTACAAGTAAAGCTGATCCAGCTGTTAGATAAAAATCGAAACAATAGTAATCCTTTCTAGGCAAAGAAGATTTTTATTGCTATAATAATTACGATGTCGGTGTAATGAACACCCCAACACAAAGCACAAAATGTTGCTTAAGGAAGGATTGCGATGGGAGTTCCTAAAGAAGGAGAGTTTGTAACGATTCAGAGTTATAAACACGACGGCAAATTGCATCGAACGTGGCGAGATACCATGGTATTGAAAACAAGTGAACATTCAATGATTGGCGTCAATGATCATACTCTTGTAACAGAGTCTGATGGCCGACGTTGGGTGACTCGTGAACCAGCCATTGTTTATTTTCATAAAAAGTACTGGTTCAATGTAATAGCAATGATTAGAGAAAAGGGGGTTTCCTATTATTGTAATCTAGCTTCACCTTTTTTATTAGATGATGAGGCATTAAAGTACATTGATTATGACTTAGATATCAAGGTTTTTCCCGATGGCGAGAAGCGCTTGCTGGATGTCGATGAATATGAAATGCATAGTCAGATGATGAATTATCCAAGTGATATTGACTTCATTTTAAAAGAGAATGTGAAGATTCTGGTTGACTGGATCAATAATGGAGAAGGCCCTTTCTCAGAAGGCTATATTGATATTTGGTATAACCGTTACAAGCAATTGTCGCAAAAGTAGATAAAAACAGTAAGCAAGTGAAGGATTCGCTTCACAATGCTTACTGTTTTTACTTGAAGATTTGTTTACAATTTTTTGGTCATACTCTGATGAGTGATTCCTGCATCAATAAAAGTTTCACCATAAGGGGTATAGTGCAGCTTTTCGTAAAAAAGAATGGCCGTTTGTTGTGCTCCTAGTACCATTGTATTGAAGCCTTGTTTTTTGGCAAAGTCTTCTGCTTCTCTCAACAAGATTTGTCCTAGACCTTGGTGTCGATATTCTGATAAAATTGCCATACGCTGCACTTTCATCTTGCCATTTTCAAGGGGGAGAAGGCGAACCGTTCCACAGGCTTGGTTTTGTTCAGAGTAAAGAACGAAATGAATACAGTGCGCTTCATCTTGGTCAATTTCACGTGCTAATGGGACACCTTGTTCCACGACGAATACTTGATTTCTTATACGAACAGCATCTAAATAAATATGACTCATGGTATCCTTTGTATGAACAACTTTCATCGAACAGCCTCCTTTTTTTATAGTATACTGTAAAGTAAAGTGAATGGAAAGTAGACAAACAATGATAAATTTAACAGCATTTTTTTGAGAGATGCTATATACTAGTAAAAAAAGAAAGAAGGTAGGCTCGTGTTTGAGAAGTTAAAACAATCCAAATTGATGTTCTGGTCGTGCGAATTATTGATTCTCGCAACGTTGATATTAGTTTCTTCTAAAATCAATTTTATTTTCCAGCCGATTGGAACATTTTTTTCTACTTTATTTGCACCTGTATTGATTGCAGGTTTCTTGTACTATATCCTTAATCCCATCGTTGAGTTATTGATGCGAACGAAGATCAAACGAATTTGGGCAGTAGCAATTGTTTTGCTTTTATTAGTTGCTGCGATTATATGGATATTGCTCAGTGTGATTCCAAGTCTCGTTCAGCAAATTTCTTCCTTGGCTTATAATATGCCGGATTTTATTCGCCAAGTTGAAAATTGGTTAGCTGACGTTGCACAATGGCCGATTTTCAGAGAAGTAAATATCAATAAATATTTTGAACAACTAGATATTTCTTATGGAACGATCATCCAGCAATTTTTAAGTGGATTATCTAATAGTTTAGGATCTATTGTAGGAACGATTGCTTCTGCTACGATTGTGATTATCACAGCACCATTTATTTTGTTTTATATGTTGAAAGACGGGGAAAAATTAGTACCAAATATCAAAAGTTTTTTCCCAGAAAAAAGAAGAGAACAGATTGTTGAATTATTAGGACAATTGAATCGGACGTTAGCTAATTATATCAGTGGGCAGGCCATTGAATGTTTGTTTGTTGGGACATTTACTTTTTTAGGTTACTTTGCAATCGGAGTTGAGTATGCTTTTCTTTTTGGTGTGATTGCTGGGTTGACAAACTTGATTCCTTATTTAGGACCCTATTTAGGTCTGGCACCTGCATTTTTAGTGACAGTCTTTAATGATCCTTTCAAAGCACTATTGTGTTGTATTGTTGTGTTAGTGGTCCAACAATTGGATGGTAATATCATTTATCCAAATGTGATCGGAAAATCTTTGAAGATTCATCCACTAACGATCATCATCGTATTATTAGTGGCTGGAAACATCGCTGGATTACTAGGGATCTTCCTTGGTGTTCCTTTTTATGCGATCTGTAAAACAATCATTTCTTATGTTGTTAAAATCGTGAAGGAAGATAAACAAAACGAAAACAAGAAAAAGATTACCACAACATTAGATACAGGTAAGTCATAAACTTATTTTTATTGCAAAGAAAATTGCTTTATGATAACATTTTATCGTGGCTATGTTTAGCCACGTTTTTTTCTATCATCCATGAAAAATTAAATTTATAAGGAGAGAATGCGATTATGAATGCTGACCCTGAGAGTCAGTCGCTGTTAGCGCAGATTTTATTATTGATCATTTTGACATTGATCAATGCTTTTTTAGCAGCTTCCGAAATTGCTGTTGTTTCGATCAATAAGAATAGAGTCGAACAAAAAGCTGAAGAAGGAGATGTGAAATCTAAAAAGCTTTTAAAGATATTGCAGAATCCAAATAATTTCCTATCAACAATCCAAGTAGGAATCACTTTGGTCAACATTTTGTCTGGTGCCTCTTTAGCCAATACTTTATCAGAAAGGTTAGCACCTATAATAGGTGGCGGTGCTGCAGCCAAAAGTATTGCAAACATTATTGTACTGGCTATTTTGACCTATGTTTCGATTGTTTTTGGAGAATTGTACCCTAAACGGATCGCTTTGAATAAATCAGAAGAGGTAGCGAATTTCACTTCAGGCTTAATTCGTCTGATCGGTGTTGTAGCAAAACCATTCGTATGGCTGTTATCCGCTTCTACAAGTTTGTTGGCTCGCATCACCCCAATGACATTTGATGATACAGATTCGAAGATGACCAGAGATGAAATGCGTTATATGCTGGAAACTGAAGGGGTACTGAATAACGAAGAATTGGAGATGCTTCAAGGTGTCTTTTCATTAGACACGAAAGTTGCGCGGGAAGTAATGGTGCCTCGGACAGATGCTTTTATGATCGACATCAGTGACTCCGTTGAAGAAAATGTCAATGAAGTGTTGTCAGAAAATTATTCTAGAATTCCAGTTTACAATGGAGATAAAGATAAAGTCGTAGGGATTCTTCATACGAAAAATCTATTAAAAGCGGCACATAAATTTGGTTTTGAACATTTAGATATCCAAAAAATCATGCAAGAACCGCTTTTTGTTCCAGAAACGATCTTCATTGATGACTTATTATATGAAATGAAAAAAACACAAAATCAAATGGCCATTTTACTTGATGAGTATGGTGGTGTAGTTGGTTTAGCGACTCTAGAAGATTTATTGGAAGAAATTGTCGGAGAAATCGATGATGAATCTGATGAAGTAGAAAGTCTTTATGAGCAAGTTGATGAACATGAATACATTATCCAAGGTCGTATGCTGATCGATGAATTTAATGAAGCATTTGAAAGTAATCTGCATATGAGTGATGTAGATACGATGGCGGGGTATTTGATTACTGCGTTAGGTTTGATTCCAGATGAAGGAGAAAAACTATCTTTCGATGTGGACAATATCACGTTGATCTCTGAAGAAATGGAAGGTTCACGTATCTTGAAGATCCGAGTCATTTTCCATGACCCAGCAGAACCTGAAGCAGAACCAGATGAAGAACGTCGTTACTTCAGAAAAGAATTTGAAGATGGCGAACCGCGAAGATAAGCCAACTATGAATGATTTCTAAATAATGAAATGAAAGAACGGATAGATTACTTGTAATTAGGGCTCTTTGTCAAACACACATGAATTCGCAAACTCATTCACCCTGAAGAATGAAAGGTAAGATTGTAGTACAATTAT
>NZ_NGMO01000004.1:50274-64006 GCF_002140175.1 Candidatus Enterococcus wittei | reverse complement strand
GTATAAGACATCTTGAATCCTCCTTATGAATGGTTTCGCCAAATCAATTCTAAAGGATTTCAAGGTGTCTTTTCTATCTTTTTTTCTCAATAAAAAAGATGTCAGTGGAATCCACCAACATCAAAAAGTATAGAGCCGTAATTAGAGTAAACTATCTGTTTCTTTTTTGAGAAATAAAAACGAATTGGAATATAAAAACCTATCCTCGTCACTTTTTCAATCCATTGATCCATGCTATACTATTTGAGTTGAAGAAGAGGAGATAAATGAATAAAAAGCAATACTTGAAAAAAATGCCTCTAGAAGTAAGAAACAAAGAAAGAATGGAGTTAATTTATGAATAATCCAGATTTAAAACAGCAAGTGGATAATCGAAGAACATTTGCAATCATTTCCCATCCAGATGCTGGGAAAACGACAATTACAGAACAATTGCTACTATTTGGAGGAGCGATTCGCCAAGCAGGTACAGTAAAAGGGAAAAAAACAGGTAATTTTGCCAAATCTGACTGGATGGAAATCGAGAAACAGCGTGGTATCTCTGTGACGAGTTCCGTGATGCAATTTGATTACCAAGGGAAAAGAGTAAATATTTTAGATACTCCTGGACACGAAGACTTTTCAGAAGATACTTATCGAACATTGATGGCAGTAGATAGTGCAGTAATGGTCATTGATAGCGCAAAAGGGATCGAAGCACAAACAAAGAAACTGTTCCAAGTTGTCAAAAAAAGAGGAATCCCTATTTTTACATTTATTAATAAATTAGATCGTGATGGCCGTGAACCACTTGAGTTACTAGAAGAACTAGAGGAATTGCTAGCGATTGAATCATACCCAATGAATTGGCCAATCGGCATGGGAAAAGGACTTGAAGGATTATATGATATCCATCATAATCGTATAGAGTTTTATCGCCCAGAAAATTATCAAGGGGAACGTTTAGTACCATTAGATGAAGATGGTTTATTGCCAGAAGGACATCCGTTGACGGACAATTCTATCTATGAACAAGTACTGGAGGAAGTTGAGCTACTTAAGGAAGCAGGAGATGCTTTCAATCCAGAGAAAATTGCTCATGGAGAACAAACACCTGTCTTTTTTGGCTCCGCATTAACTAATTTTGGGGTACAAACATTTTTAGAAACATTCGTTAACTTAGCACCGTCTCCTTATGGTCATAAGACTCGTGAAGACCAGATGATCAGTCCTTATGAAGAAGAATTTTCTGGTTTTGTCTTTAAAATCCAAGCCAATATGAACCCTGCACACCGTGATCGGATTGCTTTTGTACGCGTTTGTTCAGGAACATTCGAACGTGGAATGGATGTTACCTTAGAACGAACAAATAAGAAACTAAAATTAAGCAACGTCACTCAGTTTATGGCTGATTCTCGAGAAAATGTTGAAAATGCTGTTGCTGGGGATATCATTGGGGTATATGATACAGGGAATTATCAAATTGGAGATACGCTTTTTGAAGGGAAATTAAAAGTGGCCTATGAAGAACTTCCTTCGTTTACACCGGAACTGTTTATGAAAGTTACAGCAAAAAACGTCATGAAACAAAAATCATTCCACAAAGGGATTCAACAACTTGTCCAAGAAGGCGCGATCCAGTTGTATAAAACCTATTTAACAGACGAATATATTATTGGGGCAGTGGGACAACTACAGTTCGAAGTATTCCAATATCGCATGTTGAATGAGTACAATGCGGAAGTTATTATGTCACCGATGGGACATAAAATTGCTCGTTGGATCGAACCGGAAGATTTAGATGAAAAAATGAGTTCAAGTCGTAATATCTTAGCGAAAGATCGTTTCGACCAACCACTGTTCTTATTCGAAAATCAATTTGCAGAGCGTTGGTTTGCAGATAAATATCCAAATGTAAAATTGAAGAGCTTGATGTAATCAAGTAGGATTGAAATTAAAAACATGTGATTCTCTCTAAGAAGCTAAAAGAGAAATCACATGTTTTTTTGTTATGTTAAAATATGCTAATTGTTAATGAAACAGTAAGTTTTAGTAGTTCAACACACTTTTTTGTTTTTTTAGAAAAAAAAATAAAAGCTTGTCCACTTAATGGTTTAGAATTATTTTGGCGTACATATAAATAAAAAAGAAAAGTGAGGAGAAGTAGATGGAAACTGAAGTGGAAAAAAAGAAACGTTTCAAAAGAAAAAAAGAAGAAATGAAACGCTTGTGTCAAATGTTGGATATCGATAATTGGGAAAGCAACGAACACATCGTTCAAGAAATAAGAGCAATTATCCACACAGAGAGGCAACCTAAAGACAAGAAAGTTGAGGGAGCTAAAAAAATAAAAAAGGCAATGTCGTAACTTCGACAAAGCCCTTATGATTTTGGTTTGATTTTGCTACAACTGAAGTGTCAGTTACATGGCAAGTGGCGTGTCTAATTTTCGTTTTGGGATCGAAATTTCTACTAAGCCTGGCAACTCGATTACTTGAATGTCACTTTTATGGTATTCGGCGTCATGTATTTTATTTAAAAAGTATTCTTGGACATCTTCAATTTCCTTAGATTGGATGTTGCGGTTTTCGTTAATCAATAAGATTTCATTGTGTTCTGGGGCCTCAGTATAGATAACCATTGTATTTCCGGCTGTATAAACTTTGACCATATGTGCATCAGTGTTTTCCAATTGATTTAAAACTAAACGTGAATGGCTGTTTGTCACATTAACTAGCTTCATGGCGCTCACCTCTTTTACGTATTTCTAAATATAACCTAGTTTAATTATAATTTTTTTTTAATAAATTGAACAGCATTTTGTCTTCTAAAAAAATTATAACAGAAAAAAGCGAGAGAATGATGAGAGTTTTAAAGAAAAAGGCGGAGAATCTCTCGATTTCTCCGCCTAGTCTGTTAAAAGCTTTTTACTTAACAAAATTGTAGATGATTAATTTAATGGTTCATTTTTTGCTTCTTTAGCTAAACGTTCAGGTTTTGACGTAATAATAATTTTGTCATCTTTATCTAGTTTTGCTTTCAAATCAGAGATCGTAGGATGGTCTAAATAAAATTCAGCAATCCCATCTTCGATTTGTTCTTGGATCGTTCGGCGTAATGGGCGTGCCCCCATTGCTGGATCATAGCCCAAATCCACCAGTTTTTCTTTTACATTTTCAGGTACTTCGATATTTAGATGTTGTGCTGCTAACATTTCATTCACTTCATTTAGCATGAGTGATACGATCGACATCAAGTTTTCTTTTGATAGTGCACGAAACTCAATGATACCGTCAAATCGGTTTAAAAATTCTGGAGTAAAGTAATTATTAAGTTGGTTCAATACAGAACGGGTTACCCCTTCACGTGCAGCACCAAAACCAACATTGGCTTCCACTTTACCAGTACCAGCATTGCTTGTCATGATAATGATCGTATCTTTGAAGCTGACGGTTCTGCCTTGGGCATCAGTTAATCGTCCATCATCTAAAATTTGTAAAAACATATGCAAAACATCAGGGTGAGCTTTTTCTACCTCGTCTAACAAAATCAAACTATATGGATTTCGTCGTACTTTTTCTGTTAATTGTCCTGCTTCTTCATAGCCAACATAACCAGGAGGAGACCCAATCAGTTTTGCTACGCTATGTTTCTCCATATATTCCGACATATCAAAACGAATCATTGAGTCTTCAGAGCCAAATAGTTCAAAAGCTAATTGTTTGGCTAACTCTGTTTTTCCTACGCCAGTTGGTCCGACAAACAAGAAGGAACCGATTGGTCGATTTTTTTTACTTAGACCCACACGGTTTCGTCGAATGGCCTTTGCAACACGTTCAACAGCATCATCTTGACCAATCACATGACTCTTCAGATCAGAGGCTAAATTCTTTAATTGAGTTTGTTCTTTTTCTTTTAAATCACCAACTGGGATACCCGTACGTTGCTCAACGATTTTTTCCATATCTTTTTCAGTGATCACAGGCATCTCTTCATCAGATAACTGACGTTCTTGCATTTTTTTCAGTTTATTGATTTGATCTCGATAATAAGCAGCTTTTTCAAAGTCTTCTTCTTTAGAGGCTTGTAACTTTTGTTCTTCTGCTTCTTGCAGTTTCTTTTCGATCATTTTTGGATCAACGATTTGGATCGTCAGATTTTTCTTCGATCCTGTTTCATCAAGAAGATCAATGGCTTTGTCTGGCAAGAAACGGTCTTGGATATAGCGATTAGACAACGTAGCAGCCGCTTTGATTGCTTCATCCGTATATTTTACATGGTGATAATCTTCGTATCTATTTTGCAGACCTTTTAGGATACTGATGGTTTCTTCAACAGATGGTTCATCGACACGAACAGGCTGCATGCGACGTTCTAAAGCAGCATCTTTTTCAATGATTCGATATTCATTCAATGTCGTAGCTCCAACCATTTGTAGCTCTCCACGAGCTAACGCTGGTTTTAGTATATTGCCGGCATCCATGTTACCATCACCAGCAGATCCAGCACCCACGATTTCATGTACTTCGTCTATAAATAGGATGACATTTTCTGCTTGACGAATTTCTTCAATTAATTTCTGCATTCGTTCTTCGAATTGTCCACGTATGCCAGTTCCTTGTACTAAAGAAACAACGTCTAGGCGTATAACTTCTTTGTCCATTAATTTTTGAGGAACATCGCCATCAACGATTTTTTGAGCCAATCCTTCAACAACAGCTGTTTTACCAACTCCAGGTTCACCAATCAATACAGGGTTATTTTTGGTTCGACGATTCAAAATCTCGATGACACGTTTGATTTCTTCGTCACGTCCGATGACCGGGTCAATTTCTCCTTTGCGAGCTTCTTCAGTGATGTTGATACCATATTCTCCTAGAAGCCCCTCAGTATTTCCTTGTGGTGGTTGTCCACCATTAAAGTTATTGTTTCCACCAAATTGTGTAGGGGGCGTTTCTTCGTAATTTCCTTGTTGTTGCATTTGGCGTGACATCGATCGAAAAAGATCATCTAAACTACCAAAACCAAATGGGTCATTTTGAGCCATACTAGTGAGCCCCCCATTTTGTTGGTTTTTGATTTTTTGGTAACAGCTTTGACAGTAATCAAGTTGTGTCCGCTGACCGTTGACAGTTGCATACAAGTGAATAGTTGCTTCATTTTTACCACAGTTTTGACAAAGCATAAATCATTCACGTCCTTTCAAACAATTAATCGTTACTTATATCTTACAACGCGTATTTCTTAAGGTAAAAGAATAACTCTTGAAAATAAGTAGACAGTCAAGAATAAGAAATGATTGACCATTCCTGACCATTTGACTTTATTATACTAAAAATTCTACGATACGCAAGTGATTCGACCGACAGAAATACTGACAGAAAGAAGGTCAATAAATAATAATAAAAAAAGAAAGAAATCCACTATTTACAGTGTATTAATTTTTTAGAAAACACTATTTATAAAATCAGAAAAAACTTTCAACGTAAATAAAAATGACAAGTAGCCACATAACAACTATTAGTTTTGGTTGAGCCAGTGTATCTTCTTAAAATAGATTGGAACATTTTATGTACTTTTAGCGTATTTTAATTGAAAACTGTTGTGTCTAATGAAAAAAAATGTTAATCTTTACAGATGAAAGGGTCAGTCTTAATAGCTTCTATCATGATTTGCTAAAAAAGAAAACCCTCACATAAAAACAACACTCACTTAAAGGAGACCGATTAATATGGAAAAGAAAGAATTTCACGTAGTAGCAGAAACTGGGATCCACGCTCGTCCAGCTACACTATTAGTACAAACAGCAAGCAAATTTAACTCTGATGTAAACTTAGAGTATAAAGGTAAATCAGTAAACTTAAAATCTATCATGGGCGTTATGTCTTTAGGTGTAGGTCAAGGTTCTGATGTTACAATTACTGCTGAAGGTGCTGACGAAGCGGATGCTATGGCAGCAATCGTTGAAACAATGAAGAAAGAAGGCTTGTCTGAATAATGGTTGAAATGCTAAAAGGGATTGCCGCTAGTGACGGTGTAGCCGTTGCAAAAGCTTACCTGCTAGTTCAACCGGATTTATCATTCAGTAAGACAACAGTTGAAGATATTGCAGCTGAAGAAGTTCGCTTAGAGAATGCTTTAGCAAAATCAACTGAAGAATTGCAACAAATTCGAGAAAAAGCAGCGCAAAGCTTAGGTGAAGCAGAAGCGCAAGTATTTGACGCTCATCTAATGGTTCTTTCAGACCCTGAAATGGTCGGACAAATCAAACAAAATATTAAAGATAATAGCGTGAATGCTGAATCAGCATTAAAAGAAGTAACGGATATGTATATCAGTATGTTCGAAGCAATGGAAGATAACGCTTATATGCAAGAACGTGCAGCAGATATTCGTGACGTGGCCAAACGTATCTTGGCCCATCTATTAGGAGTTACTTTACCAAATCCTTCAATGATCAATGAAGAAGTAGTAGTTGTGGCACATGACTTAACACCAAGTGACACCGCTCAATTGGATCGTAACTTTGTAAAAGCCTTTGTTACAGATATTGGTGGACGTACTTCACATTCAGCGATCATGGCTCGTTCTTTAGAAATTCCAGCAATCGTTGGAACAAAAGAAATCACAGCTAAGGTTAAAGAAGGCGACATTTTAGCAGTAAATGGGATCGAAGGCGATGTAATCGTTGATCCTACAGAAGAACAAAAAGCTGCCTTTGAAAAAATCGGCGCAGACTATGCTGCACAAAAAGCAGAATGGGAAAAATTAAAACATGCTGAAACAGTGACTGCCGATGGCAAGCACTTCGAATTAGCTGCGAACATTGGTACACCAAAAGATTTAGTTGGTGTGCATAACAATGGTGGTGAAGCAGTAGGTCTTTATCGTACAGAATTCTTATATATGGACTCTCCAGATTTTCCAACTGAAGAAGACCAATACGTTGCTTATAAAGCAGTATTGGAAGGCATGGAAGGAAAACCTGTCGTAGTTCGTACTATGGATATCGGTGGAGATAAAGAATTACCTTACTTGCAATTACCGCATGAAATGAACCCATTCTTAGGATACCGTGCTTTACGTATCAGCTTGTCTGAACAAGGAGACGAAATGTTCCGTACACAGATGCGTGCGTTGTTGCGTGCTTCTGTTCATGGGAACTTACGAATCATGTTCCCGATGGTGGCAACACTTAAAGAATTCCGTGGTGCAAAAGCAATCTTTGAAGAAGAAAAACAAAAATTAGTAAATGAAGGTATTGCAGTTTCTGATTCGATTCAAGTTGGGATCATGATTGAAATTCCTGCTGCAGCAGTCTTAGCTGATAAATTTGCTAAAGAAGTTGACTTCTTCTCAGTTGGTACTAACGATTTGATTCAATATACGATGGCAGCTGACCGTATGAACGAGCGTGTTTCATACTTGTACCAACCATACAACCCATCGATTTTGCGTTTGATCAAAAATGTAATCGATGCAGCGCATGCTGAAGGTAAATGGGCAGGTATGTGTGGAGAAATGGCTGGCGATCAAACAGCTGTTCCTTTACTTGTCGGTATGGGATTAGATGAGTTCTCTATGAGCGCAACATCTATCTTGAAGACACGTAGCTTAATGAAACGTTTAGACACAAGCAAAATGGCTGAACTTGCAGATCGTGCTTTAAATGAGTGCGATACAATGGAAGAAGTCGTTGCTCTTGTCAGCGAATATCTAGCTTAATCTAAAACAGGTACAGTAGATTTGCTGTACCTGTTTTTTTATCTTTTCCAAAATTCTAGAGGAAAACAAAAATGAATAGGAAAGTCAATAGGTACTACCTTACAATAATGTAGGAAAAAATCGGACTTAAGTTTGAGTGACAGTATTGAGGCTGTGTTATACTATAGGGGTGAGGGGGAAACGTAGATGAAGGTATTATTGTATTTTGAAAGTGAAAGAATGCTTGCAAAATCGGGCATTGGTCGTGCACTAGATCATCAGAAACGTGCTCTTAAGGATGTAGGTATTTCTTATACTTTAGATAGTAAGGAAGACTATGATATTTTGCACATCAATACATATGGTATCAATAGTCATAATATGATCAACAAGGCGCGAAGAGATGGAAAAAAAGTCATTTATCATGCGCATTCGACAGAAGAAGATTTTCGTAATTCATTTATCGGTTCTAACCAATTATCGCCACTAGTAAAAAAATACTTAGTAGGGCTATACGAAAAGGCAGATTATTTGATCACACCCACCCCTTATTCGAAAAAATTGTTGAAAAGCTATGGCATTGATTTACCTATTCAGTCGATTTCAAATGGAATTGATCTAAAGAAGTATCAGCCAGATCCAATCAAAGAGCAGAAATTTAGAGAGTATTTCAATCTTTCAGCGGAGCAAAAAGTAATTATTTGTGTAGGTCTTTTCTTCGCACGTAAAGGGATTATTGATTTTGTAGAAGTAGCTAAAAAAATGCCGGAATATACATTTATTTGGTTTGGTCATGTCCCAATGTATTCCATTCCAAGTAATATACGAAAAATCGTCAAAGAGGAACATCCAGATAATGTCGTTTTTCCTGGGTATATTCGTGGTGAAATTATCGAAGGGGCATATTCTGGAGCCGACCTTTTCTTTTTCCCCTCTTATGAAGAAACCGAAGGAATCGTTGTGTTGGAAGCATTAGCAAGTAAGCAAAATGTTCTCGTACGTGACATTCCTGTGTATGAAGGATGGCTCGAAGATAAGAAAAATTGTTATATGGGAACAACAAATGATGAATTCACTGCACTTATAAAGAAAATTATCCAAAAAGAAGTCCCTAGTTTGGTTGATGCTGGCTATCGAACAGCTAAAGAGCGTAGCATCGAAAAAATCGGAGAACAGCTTCAATCTGTTTATGAACAAGTGTTAGATGAAACTGATTCTTCTGACCAACAAATTCAGGAAACAAAATAAAAGGTAGTTTGGAGGCGAAAAAAGATGAAAATCGGCTTTTTTACCGATACCTATTTTCCGCAGGTAAGTGGCGTAGCAACATCGATCAAGACGTTAAAAGATGAACTAGAAAAAAATGGACATGAGGTCTATATATTTACGACAACCGATCCCAATGCTGATAAACTTGAAAAAGATGTTATTCGCATGCCTAGTGTTCCATTCATTTCTTTTAAGGAACGTAGAGTGGTTGTTAGAGGCATGTGGTATGCTTATTTAGTGGCAAAGGAATTAGAGTTAGATCTGATTCATACACATACAGAATTTGGTGCTGGCATCCTAGGGAAAATGGTTGCAAAGAAACTGAAAGTCCCTTCGATTCATACGTACCACACCATGTATGAAGATTATCTTCATTACATTGCAAAAGGAAAAGTAATTCGACAATCTCATGTGAAGTATTTTTCACGTCTATTTGTCAATCATACGACGGGCGTAGTTTGTCCTAGTGAGCGAGTGATTGATACCCTACGTAGTTATGGAGTGACAGCGCCACTGCGAGTGATTCCCACAGGCATTGAGATTGAAAAATTTAGGCGTCCTGATATTACGAAAGAGGATATTCATAAATTGAGAACCTCATTAGATATTCAAGAGGATGACTTGATGATTCTTTCGCTTAGTCGAATTTCTTATGAAAAGAATATTCAAGCGTTGATCAATGGATTTCCGCAAGTAATCGATAAATATCCAAATGCAAGATTAGTGATTGTTGGAAACGGTCCGTATGTGGAAGAACTAAAAGAGTTGATCAAAGAATTAGAGATTGAATCGTTTGTTCAATTTACTGGAGAAGTAGACAATAAGGACGTCGCACTCTACTATCAATCAGCAGATTATTTTGTTTGTGCTTCAACTTCAGAGACACAAGGCTTAACATACACTGAAGCGATGGCGGCTGGTACACCTTGTGTCGTCGAAGGAAATGATTATTTGAATCGCTTATTCAATCATCCTTCATTAGGCAAGACATTTGAAACGGATGAGGACTTTGCACCTGCACTTATTGATTATATTGAAGCCAAAGTCGAAAAAGATCCTGAAGTTCTTGAAGCAAAACTTTATGAGATTTCATCTGCTCATTTTGGTGAAGCGATGATTGAATTTTATCGCGATATGATTATCTATTACACAGAAGAAATGCGTAGAAAAGAAGAAGAAGCTTCGATCGAGCGTATCAAAATTAAATTAAATTCATTTAAAAGATAAAAATTAGTGATTTATCCTAAAAAAATCCTTGTTTCTGGCGTATACTAGCATAGAAACAAGGATTTTGATGTTTAGGAGGTTGGAAGGATGAAAATAGGTTTTATTGGTACAGGAGTAATGGGTAGCGCAATCGTTCGCCATTTACTAAAAGCAGGACATGAAGTGACTGTCTATAATCGTACGAAAGCAAAAGCAGAAACATTAGTCAAAGAAGGTGCTGTTTGGGCAGATACACCAAAATTGGTGGCTGATAATAGTCAAGTGATTTTTTCTATGGTAGGATATCCCAGTGATGTTGAAGAAATTTATTATGGAAACAATGGAATTTTTACCACTGAACTAGCTAAAAAGATTTTAGTTGACCTAACGACTAGTACCCCGACATTAGCAGAAAAAATTGCTGAGACAGCAGAGAAAAAAGGCGCAAAAGCGCTAGATGCACCGGTATCAGGTGGGGATCTCGGAGCTAAAAACGGTACATTAACCATTATGGTCGGTGGCGAAGAAGCTGTGTATGACCAAGTATTGCCATTATTACACGAGTTTGGCACAACAATCACCTTGCATGGATCAGCAGGTAAGGGCCAACATACAAAAATGGCGAATCAATTGATGATTGCAGGCACGATGACAGGAATGACTGAGATGCTTGTTTATGCGCAAAAAGCGAACTTGGATTTAGAAAAAGTTATCGCTACTCTTTCAGGAGGAAGTGCAGCCAATTGGTCCCTAAGCAATTATGCACCTCGTATTTTAAAAGAAGATTATACTCCAGGATTTTTTGTTAAACATTTTATCAAAGATTTAAAAATCGCACTGGATGAAGCTGAAAAACAATCTCTTCAATTACCAGCAACAAAAGAAGCTTTAAAACTCTATGAACAACTGGCAGATAAAGGTTTTGAAAATGATGGCACACAAGCATTGATTAAGCTTTGGTGGCCGGATGGAAAGCTACCAGAAAAAAAATCCTAAAAAACTTGTTTTTTTGGAGAAAATCAATGCAAGACGTCGATGCATTTGATACAATATAACAGAACTAAGAAAAGGAGGACCTCCGATGACACATTCACAATTAGTCGCAATCATTAAACGACTGGAGGCTATGGTCGAATCAGCAGACAATGAACTGCAAGTTCGCCGCTTTGAAAAAGAAGGCGTAGAAAAGTGTACAGTAACGTATGATAAAGCGACCGAAACATTTGAATTAACAGAAACAGATACACATCAACAATACGAATTCGATAATATCGATATCGTTGCGATGGAAATTTATGACTTGATTCAATAAATGAGGCCGAACTAAAGATGCTGGAAATCCAATTTTTATTGGTTTTCCAGCTCTTTGTCAAAAGATGTCAGTGAGTTCATTGACATCTTTTTTATTGTCTTTAGAACTAGTCGAGCTCGGAAAGTGGATGAAATAAAAAAACATGAGTTTCTACGCACAAACGAAATATCTTTAGCGATAAAAACTTTTCAATATACTAATAAATGACTACCAACCACATATAAGATCGAAAGGATTTTTTGTCTAATGCCGATAAAAGTTTAGTCCATACTAGATGGGATTATAAGTATCATATAGTTCTTCCCTGAAGTATTGGGAAAAATGATTTATGTAAAGTTAAGAGCAAGTATTGGTTACCAGAAAAGTATTTAGACAAATCAACTGATTGACTTCTTCTGGAATACATAAATAATAGAATACCATTATTGAAGATATTTGATAAATTTGACGGATTTAATGGTGTTATTAATTGTTGGTCCTTTTGCAAATCAAAACTACAGTCCTAATTTTTTTCCTTTATTTCTATAGAATATCAAGTTCAATCCGTTGAAGTCTTTTTTGGACATATAGTTATTAGAATAAATGTTTGTTATATAAAAAAAAACAGTATTATTATAATCCCTTTTGTTTTATACTTACAATAATTAAATGACGTTGTGTCAGGAAAAGGAAGGAAAGGGATGTTAAATGAAAAAGAAACTGTCTATTTATCTTAGTTTATTAGTCATGTTAAGTTCATTTTTGACAATGCCAATCACTATAATAGCAGAAACAACAAGTGATACTGATAGTACGCAACAAACACAAACTGAACCTATAAAAACAGAACAAACAACGATCAAGGAGGGAAGCTCCTCCTCATCTTCTCAAATTGAGAATATAGTTACGGAGAACAAAGGAATAACCTCTGAAGAAAGTTCAACATTAGAAACCACTCAGACAGATAAAAAGCAAGCGTCAGAAACTATCCAATCAACTGATCAACAAACTCGTGCGCCTTCTAAGGCAATACAGGCAGCAGTAATAAAGATGCAAATTCAACCACGTAGAAATGGAGATATACCTGGAGTTTATCCTGGAGTTATATTTGACTTATATGATAGTGATAATAATCTCTTGATGGCAAATATTGAAACCGGACCTGACGGATTAGCTCACGTGGATAATATTATTGAACTAGGAAAAGACTATATATTGAAAGTAGTGGCTGCTCCAGAAGGATTTTATCCAGCAAGCCAGCAATCTGACATTTACTTTACAGGTAGTCTATTTGGAGATAATGACACTCAGACAGTTCCTGCCACTTTAGATGGTTTAAATAGTATGGCTTACTTTGACACAGAAACTGATAACTTGAATGCAAAACAAGGTGATAAGCTTATCATCTATCAAGTTTATAATAAAAAAATTCTTACTCAAGAGAAGTTACTACCACCTACGGCTACAACCACTGCATTATCAGTAAACCTTACTTCTAAAGTTTCAAATCCTTCTGCAGATTTAATTGCTAAAGCAAGTGCTGCATTGAGTATGACTGTTCCGCAACTCTATGAAAGTTTTAATACCCAGGATTTGGGAGTCGGTATATATGAAGTAGATGTACTTTCAGATACATTTCCTTCTCCTGATCAATGGGTTCAGGTGTCTTTTGGGTTTGATACAAGTACTCCTACTGGTTCTGCTGGCGGAGGAGGTCAAGATTTATTGGTAAATTTAGCAGCAGGGCCAATACAATTTGCTTTACAAGCAAGAAAAGTTTTAATAGGCAGAGACTTAACTGCAGGGGCTTTTGATTTTGAACTAAAAGATCAAGCTGGCAACCTTATTGAGACAAAATCCAATGAATTAGATGGAACTGTAAATTTTTCTGAGATAACCTATGATACAGAAGGAACATTTTTTATACAATTAACGAAGTACAAGGTTCAGAACCAGGGATGACTTATGATGATCATGTAATTGATGCAATAGTAATAGTTACAAAGATAGATGGAGAATTATTTGCGAATGCAATATATGGAGGGGGGCAAACGTTTGTAAACAGTTATGCTCCTGAAACTGAAACAACGGAAGTAAAAGGAACAAAAACTTGGGATGACGCAGATAACCAAGATGGCAAACGACCAGACAGCATCACAGTGAATCTGTTAGCAGATGGCGAACAAATCGCAACTAAAGTCGTCACTGAAAACGACGGGTGGAGCTATGAATTCCAGAATTTACCAAAATACAAAGACGGAAAAGAAATCGTTTATACAGTCA
>NZ_NGMO01000004.1:27996-50174 GCF_002140175.1 Candidatus Enterococcus wittei | reverse complement strand
AAACCACCACACTCCTGAAACAACGGAAGTAAAAGGGACAAAAACTTGGGATGACGCTAATAATCAAGATGGCAAACGTCCAGACAGCATCACAGTGAATCTGTTAGCGGATGGTGAACAAATCGCAACTAAAGCCGTCACTGAAAACGACGGGTGGAGCTATGAATTCCAGAATCTACCAAAATACAAAGACGGAAAAGAAATCGTTTATACAATTACTGAAAATGCCGTAGAAAATTATACAACCGAGATTGAAGGTTTCAATATTACAAATACGTATAATCCTGGTAAAATTAGTGGAACGGTGGTAAAACATTGGGAAGACAAAAATAACCAAGCTGGTATCCGTCCAGATAGTATCAAGATTCAATTGTATGCCAACGGAGAAAAACAAGGGCAGCCTGTTGAATTGACTGAAAAAGGAAATTGGATGTACTCTTGGAAAGAACTGGAAGCAAGAGATAAAGATGGAAAAGCCATCCAATATTCTATTAAAGAAGTAGATGTAGCTGATGGGTATACAGCAACGATTACAGGAGAAAATACGGGTAACTTGTTAATCACGAATACCCATACTTTTAATACTCCTAAAGAACCCAAAACACCTAGTGGATATAAAACAACAAATAACCCAAAAACACCTAGTGAAGCTAAAGCAACAAATCAACCTAAAACGCCAAGCGCACTTAAAAGATATTTACCAAAAACAGGTGAGCAAAGAGCTGTATGGATGATGGTAGCTGGTTTAATCGTTCTATTGACAATTAGCATGTATTATTTTTATCAAAAGAAAAAGATTCGAAAAGATCAATGATTAATTGGAAATAGAAGAATTAAAAAAATTCGTTTTTTGTAGAATAAATAGTCTCTTTGTCAATTGATTTTGGTGACGAGAAAACTTAGAATGATTAGGAGCGTGGGACAAAAGTATGATTTACTCTTGTTTCACGCTCCTAAATACGTATAAACGGCGGAATCAGAAGCAACTCCTTCGATAATAAGTTGAAATTCATAAAAAATTGAAAAAGCAATTTTCGTGAATCCCTTCTTATTTCTCAGAGTTAACCACTTCTATTCCAGCCTATTTTTTATGAGTAAAGCTTTTCTATGTCAAATCATGGTCTCTAATGTAAAATTATAAAAATTTCGGAATTCACAAGTATTTTTTTAAGCTTTCATGTGATTTAGATGTTCTAGAATGGACCATTAGAGTATCTATGAAGGAGGACGTTTTTTTTAGAAAAAACTTTTTAAAAGAAGTTCTGTTTCAAATGTTAAGGATCATTAGGTGTAGCTAAGTGGGAGTAATTCCTAGGTACTCAAAGTGTCTTTTCTATTCTTATTTCTCAATAAAAAAGCCGTCGGTGGGATCCACCAACATCAAAAAAATAAGAGCTGGATTCCCAGACTCTTTTTTTATACATTATCTTGTTAAATTACGTTGATAACTGATCAAAATGAGGACAGGATCAATTTCTTCTTTGGAAAGTTGTCTTCTCAACGATAACGAATTACTTCTTTCGGAATAAAAATACGGCTCTTGATCAAGATCGGTGATTGCAGTATCAGCAACTTGTCCGTAGCAAATCAAATAATGTTTCAATTTCTTTTCGTCTGAAGGCAATGGAAGACTAAATGTGATACGAGGGGTTCTAAGAAATTTTTTTTGTTCTTGGATTCTTCGGGTAAAGTAAGTGATCAATTCAATATCATGTTGCAGTAATGCCGCTTTCTCAAAATTCAATTGGGTAACAAAATGTTGTTGACGTTTCTTCAAATATTTTAACAATTTTTTATTCCGTCCTTGTAATAACCCTTGGATCTCTTTCTTTTTTTGTTCAAAGGTGAAATTCTGCATTTCAGGAAGTTGGATCTGTAAAGCTAAGTGAGTGATTTCAGGTAACCAAGGCATTTGGTAATTCTCTTCTATGATACGTAAGATCTCTGGCATTTTTTTATAAAGGCGAAAAGGCCCGTAAGTGCGAGAGGTTGGCGTGTTAGAAAGGGAAAAACCGTCATCATGAATATGTACGTAATTATAATTGTTAAAATAGTTCATTTGACGATTATAAAGTGGTCGATAATGTTGAATCAACTGACACTCTAACAATAGTGCATCTAATTCTGTATCCACGATGACCACATCAAAATCATCGATGGAACGAATCATTCGCAGAACTTTTTTCGTGTGTTGTTTATTTTGACGGAAATAAGAACTTACTCGATTTTTTAAATTTTTCGCTTTTCCTACATAAATGATTTCCCCTTTGATATTTTTCATCAAATAAACACCGGGCAGTAAGGGAAGATTTTTTACTTTTTCTTTTAAGTCCATACGTGCTCCTTTAGTACTTAGAGTCAGATGAATTATAACAGAAAAATCAAAATACACAACTCTGATCATGATTGATTGAATAATCCCTATCAGAATACTTTGATAATCAAAATATTTTCGCTATACATAAATTTTAATTTTTATATAGAAATAACTTGTATTAATAGCTTTTTCAAATGAAAAAAATATTAAAAAAATTTCATAATTTGAAAAAATCGTTTTTTTAGGTTGCATTTTTGAAAAAGTTAAGATATAGTTTGAACATCAAAAGATTTGATAATCAAACTAATTTAGTGGATGGTGGAACATGGAACCAGATTTTAAAACAGTAAACGATTATCTCGTGAGTGTCTTCAACGATATTTTGACGATCGAAGAATCTGAATTAAAGAAATCTCAATTTAATGATTTATCGATCACAGAGATGCATACAATCGAGGCAATCGGTATGTACAAGAAAAAAACGACTTCAGAAGTAGCCAAAGAACTGTCGATTACTGTTGGAACCTTGACCACTGCTATCAACAAGTTAGTAAGGAAAGGCTATGTTGAGCGGATTCGTAGTGAAGATGATCGACGCGTGGTAAAACTCGGTTTAACTAAAAAAGGAAAACTGTTATTCCGCGTACATCAACATTTTCATCGTGAAATGGTCAAAAACATTATGGATGGAATGGCTACTGAAGAACAACAAGCTTTGCTGGCCGCATTGAAAAACTTGCATGACTTCTTGCGAGATTACAAGTGAGGATGCTTAATGGAACAATTTGGAACGATTACAGCTACAGCAAGTGTCCTCCCAGAAAAGATTGTCACAAATGATGACCTTTCTAAAATGATGGACACTTCAGATGAATGGATTTCATCCAGAACAGGAATCAGACAAAGGCGCTGTGTGACAGACCAAGAGACCTCTGATCTGTGTTATATGGTCGCCACAAAGTTACTTGCGCAAAAGAATATAGAACCCCAGACAATTGACTTTATTATTGTGGCTACGATGTCGCCAGACTATACGACTCCATCAGTTGCAGTCCAGGTCCAAGGAAGATTAGGTGCATCGAAGGCCTTATCTTTTGATATTAGTGCCGCATGTTCAGGATTTGTGTATGCGTTGAGTGTAGCTGAAAAGTTGATACGGTGCGGATCAATGAGAGGTTTAGTCATTGGAGGAGAAACACTATCGAAGTTGATTAATTGGTCAGATCGAGCGACTGCTGTCTTGTTCGGGGATGGTGCCGGCGGTGTATTATTAGAAGCTGGTTCTCAGCGAAAGTTGTTAAGAGAACATCTGGCGGCAGACGGTACAAGGGGAAACTCTTTAACTGCTGGATATCATCCAAATCAGTCACCACTGTATACAGAAGATTCAGAAGGTTCTTACTATTTAAAGATGGTAGGGCGGGATATTTTTGACTTTGCTGTACGTGATGTGGCGTTGAACATCAAAGAAATCACAAAAGATGTATCCGTTGATTATTTACTTTTGCATCAAGCAAACCTAAGGATCATTGAAAAAATTGCTCGTAAAGTGAAGATTTCCCAAGAAAAATTTTTGACGAATATGGACAAATATGGGAATACATCCGCAGCCAGTATCCCTATTCTACTGGATGAAGCTGTTAGAGATGGAAAGATTATTTTAGGACAAAAACAGAAAATAGTATTTACAGGTTATGGTGGAGGATTAACATGGGGAAGTATTCTCATGAAACTATAAACTGATAAAAATTAAAAATATAAACTAGATATATTATCGGAGGAATAATCATATGGTATTCAAAAAAATTCAAGAAATTATCGCAGAAGAATTAGGAAAAGACACTGAAGAAATCAAATTAACGACAAACATCCAAGAAGATTTAGAAGCTGACAGCTTGGACTTATTCCAAATTATCAATGAAATCGAAGATGAATTTGATGTGAAGATCGAAACCGAAGATGGAATCAAGACGGTTCAAGATTTAGTCACATATGTTGAAAAACAAACTGCATAATCATCAAGATTAGGTTGGGGGCTGGGACATTTTCCTAAAAAGGAATGTCTTGGCCTTTTTTAAATCAGTTGAAGAAATTTATCAATTCTGAACATAACGGAGAAGAATATGAAAACTGCATTTTTATTTAGTGGGCAAGGCGCTCAGTACCAAGGAATGGGTCAGGAACTTTATCATGAACCCATTGTCAAACAGACATTTGACGAAGCAAGTGAGATTTTAGGTTATGATATGGCAACATTATGTTTTGTAGAAAATGATCAACTAAATCAAACACAGTATACACAACCCGCTATTTTAACCGTTAGTATCGCTTTTTATCGTTTGTTGAAAGAGCATGGGATCTCGCCAGCAGCTGTTTTAGGTCTAAGTTTAGGAGAATATTCAGCGTTAGTAGCAAGCGGTGCCCTTTCTTTTCCTGAAGCAGTGGCTTTAGTTGAAAAGAGAGGAAGATATATGACAGAAGCTGCTCCAGCTGGTAGCGGTAAAATGGTTGCCGTGATGAGTGCACCTGTTGCCGTCATTGAACAGTGTTGTAAAGAAGCTCAAGCATTTGGTATCGTCTCTCCCGCAAACTATAATACGCCACAGCAAATCGTCATCGGAGGCGACGAACGAGCAGTAGACGAAGCAGTCGCTTTATTAAAAGCACAAGGGATAAAAAGAATGATACCGCTGAATGTCAGTGGCCCCTTTCACACAGCTATATTAGAACCTGCTTCGAAGCAATTAGCAAAAGAGCTTTCAAAGCTTGTGTTCACTGAACCTATGATCCCTGTGATCAGCAATACGACGACAGAAATCATGACAAAAGAACGGATTCCAGTATTATTGGAACAACAAGTGATGAAGCCTGTTCGTTTTTATGAAGGAATTGAACGATTAAAAACATTAGGAATCGAACAAGTCGTAGAAGTAGGTCCAGGAAAAGTATTGAGTGGATTTATGAAGAAAATCGACAAAACGATCCCAGTTCTACGTGTAGAAAATCAACAAACATTTGATGAAACAATAGAAAAACTAACTTAGGAGGTATGTCATGGATGTAACTGGGAAAAATGTATTTATTACTGGTAGTACAAGAGGGATCGGAGAGGCGATTGCGATTGCATTTGCGAAGGCTGGTGCAAATATCATCCTAAATGGTCGTAAGGAGATTTCTCCTGAAAAAATCAATGCCATCAAAACATTTGGTGTAGAATGCGTAGGGATCTCAGGCGATATTTCTGATTATGAAAAAGCCGGAGAAATGATTAAAGAAGCAGAAACACATCTAGGTTCAGTCGATATCCTAGTGAATAATGCCGGAGTCACCAATGATAAACTTGTGCTACGGATGGATGCAGATGATTTCAAAAAATGCCTGGATATCAATTTAACAGGAACTTTTAATATGACACAGCATGTACTGAAAAAAATGATGAAGAAACGAGAAGGCGTGATCATCAATTTGTCCAGTGTTTCTGGATTAATCGGTAACTTGGGACAAGCAAATTATGCGGCGAGTAAAGCTGGTGTGGTGGGCTTCACGAAATCAGTGGCAAGAGAAGTTGCCACTAGAGGAATCACATGTAATGCGATTGCACCAGGTTTTATTACCACAGAGATGACGGATGTCTTATCAGAAAAGGTCAAAGAACAAGCAGAAAAACAAATTCCCATGCAACATTTTGGTCGAGTAGAAGACATCGCTGAAACTGCGCTTTTTTTAGCGAAGAGTTCATACATCACTGGACAAGTGATCAATGTTGATGGCGGATTAGTCATGCACGGATAGGGGAGGAAAACACAATGAATCGAGTAGTAATTACAGGCTATGGCGTTGCTTCGCCAATCGGCAATGATGCGGATAGTTTCTTAGAAAGTTTACAAGCTGGAACAAATGGAATCGGACCGATCACTAAATTTGATGCAACGGATACAGGGATTACATTAGCAGGTGAAGTCAAAGATTTTCCATTCGATAAATACTTTATCAAAAAAGACAGCAAACGGATGGATATGTTTTCTATTTATGGTATCTACGCAGCTTTAGAAGCAATGACGATGAGTGGGATTGAAAAAGAAAAAATCGATCAAGATCGTTTTGGAGTAATCGTCGGTTCTGGGATCGGTGGCTTGCCTACGATCGAAAATCAAGTCATTCGCTTACACGACAAAGGGGCAAAACGTGTATCACCAATGTTCGTGCCAATGGCAATTGCCAATATGGCTGCTGGTAACATTGCATTACGAGTGGGGGCGAAAGGAATCTGTACAGCAATCGTTACAGCTTGTGCCAGTGGAACGAATGCCATTGGAGAGGCTTTTCGTAACATTAAACATGGCTATTCAGATGTGATACTCGCTGGCGGAACAGAAGCAACTATCTGTGAGATGGGAATTGCAGGATTTGCAGCATTGACTGCTTTATCTGATGCAACAGATCCTAACCGTGGCTCTATTCCATTTGATGAAGCACGTAATGGTTTTGTGATGGGAGAAGGTGCGGGTGTCTTAGTACTTGAATCTTTGGAGCATGCCCAAGCAAGAGGTGCAAAAATCTATGGAGAAGTTGTTGGTTATGGCTCTAATTGTGATGCTTACCATATGACTGCACCAACACCAGATGGTTCAGGGGCTTCTAAAGCAATGAAATTAGCGATGGAAGAAGCAGGGATCCAGCCACAAGAAGTAGGTTACATCAATGCCCATGGGACAAGTACACCTGCAAATGATCAAGCAGAAGCGAAAGCCATCCAACTTGCCTTAGGTGAATCCTTTAAAGAAACCTATGTCAGTAGCACAAAATCAATGACAGGACATCTTTTAGGAGCAGCTGGTGGAATTGAAGCATTGGCTACGCTATTAGCTTTAGAACATCAGTTTATTCCACCAAATATCAATGTGGAGAAACAAGATCCGACAATTGATTTAAATGTTGTCATCAACGAAAGCAGACCTGCCAACTTGACTTATGCGATGAGTAATTCGTTAGGTTTTGGCGGCCATAATGCTGTTTTATGTATGAAACGCTGGGAGGAATAATGTTGCAAATCAATGAGATTAAAGAATTAGTCAGTCAGTTCGATCAATCGACTTTAACAGAGTTTGATCTACGAGATGGTCAGTTTGAATTATATATGAATAAAAATGAAACAAGCCGAGGAATGATCCACGAGTCACCGACTCAAGCAATTTCCGAATCACCAATAGAAGTAAAACAACCACAAGCAGCAGTAACAGAAGTGGCTCCTTTACAAACTGAAGTTGAAACAAAGGAGACCGTTGACGGTTTACAGATCAAATCACCGATTGTTGGAATTGTTTATCTACATCCTTCACCAGATAAGCCAGCTTTTAAAAAAGTTGGCGATCATGTAGCAAAAGGAGAGGTCATTTGTATCATTGAAGCAATGAAATTAATGAATGAAGTGACCAGTGAAGTGGATGGAGAAATCGTTTCGATCTTGATCGAGAATGAAGAAGTCGTAGAATATGGACAACCTCTCTTTATCATTCAACCAAAATAAGCTAAGGAGCGATATGTAAATGAATATTCAAGAAATCAAAAAGATTATCCCGCATCGTTATCCATTACTACTGATTGACCGTGTGGAAGAAATGGTGGCAGGGGAACGGATCATTGCAAAGAAAAATGTGACTATCAACGAACCCTTCTTTCAAGGACATTTTCCTGAAGAACCTGTTATGCCCGGAGTGTTGATCGTGGAAGCAATGGCTCAAGCAGGAGCAGTCGCTTTATTGTCATTAGAACAGTTCAAAGGACAAACAGCTTATTTTGGTGGATTAGATAAAGCTAAGTTTCGTCGAAAAGTCACACCAGGAGATACATTATACTTGGAAGTTGAGATTACTAAAATCAAATCTTCTGCAGGAATTGGCAAAGGAATTGCAAAAGTGGATGGCAAAAAAGTTGCCGAAGCGGAATTAACCTTTATGATTGGATAGGTGAGTTATGTTTTCAAAAGTTTTGATCGCTAATCGTGGCGAAATAGCGGTGCGGATCATCCGTGCCTGTCGAGAACTAGGAATCCAAACTGTTGCCGTATACTCTGAAGCTGATGAGGAGGCTTTGCATACTCAGTTGGCAGATGAGGCAATTTGTATCGGACCAGCTAAAGCAACGGATTCATATTTGAATGTCCAAGAAGTCCTTAGTGCAGCTATCGTGACAAAAGCTGAAGCGATTCACCCAGGATTTGGTTTTCTGTCTGAAAATAGTCGGTTTGCATCAATGTGTGAGGAATGTAATATTGTCTTTATTGGACCAAAAAGTGAAACAATCGATGCCATGGGAAATAAAATCAATGCCCGACAGTTGATGCAAGAAGCAGATGTGCCGGTGATTCCTGGAAGCGATGGGATGATTTCGACCGTAGAAGAAGCACTAGAAGTAGCTGAAAGTATCGGCTATCCTGTCATGCTGAAAGCAGCAGCAGGCGGTGGTGGTAAAGGGATTCGTAAAGTTTTATCGAAGGAAGAATTACCTCAACATTTTTCATCTGCACAACAAGAAGCAGCAGCAGCTTTCGGCAATGATCAAATGTATTTAGAAAAAATCATTTATCCAGCTAGACATATAGAAGTACAAGTTTTAGGAGATCGTTTTGGTCATGTCATCCATCTTGGAGAACGAGACTGCTCACTTCAAAGAAATAATCAAAAAGTATTGGAAGAATCACCATCAGTCGTGATTTCAGACGAAAAACGGAATATGTTAGGAGCAGCGGCTGTACGTGCAGCACAAGCGGTCAATTATGAAAATGCTGGAACCATTGAGTTTTTGATGGATGAATCGGGTCATTTCTACTTTATGGAAATGAACACACGTATCCAAGTGGAACATCCGGTAACTGAAATGGTCACAGGAATTGATTTGGTGAAAAAACAAATTGAGATTGCGGCAGGGGAACCTTTAGAAATCAAACAATCAGAAGTTGTATTTCAAGGTCATGCAATTGAATGTCGTATTAATGCAGAAAACCCTGCTTTTCACTTTGCACCATCACCAGGTACCATTCATAACTTACTTCTACCAGCCGGAGGGATGGGGCTACGAGTAGACAGTGCTGTTTATTCAGGCTATACGATACCACCTTATTATGATTCGATGATCGCAAAAGTGATCGTCCATGGGAATACACGTTTTGAAGCATTAATGAAAATGCAACGTGCATTGAGTGAGATCTTCACTGATGGTGTCATTACGAATGCAGAATTCCAAATGGATTTGATCAGTCATCCATCAGTTATTGCTGGGGACTACAGTACAGCATTCTTACAAGAAGAATTTTTACCAAATTGGACTCCCGAAACGGAGATATAGGAGACGAATAGATGGCTTTATTCAAGAAAAAAAAATACATTCGAATCAATCCTAATCGAGAAGCCAAGCCGGAAAATGCGCCGTCGATTCCCGATAATATGTGGGCGAAATGTCCAAATTGTAAACATACGATTTATACAAAAGACATTGGTGAAGAAAAAGTATGCCCACATTGCAGCTATAATTTTCGAATTGGTGCTTGGCAACGATTAGCGCTGATCATTGATGAGAAAAGTTTAGAAGAATGGGATACAGATCTAGTGACAGAAGATCCTTTAGATTTCCCTAAGTACCAAGAAAAAATAAAAAGTATGCAGGAAAAAACTGGACTGCACGAAGCAGTATTAACTGGAAAAGCAACGATTGAAGGATTGCCATTTGCAATCGGCGTGATGGATCCTAATTTCATCATGGGTAGTATGGGGACGATTGTTGGTGAAAAAATCACACGTCTATTTGAACGTGCCACAAAAGAAAATCTTCCAGTCGTGCTATTTACAGCATCTGGAGGCGCACGAATGCAAGAAGGGATTTTTTCTCTCATGCAAATGGCAAAAATCTCAGCAGCTGTCAAACGCCATAGCAACCGGCACTTGTTTTATTTAACGGTCTTAACAGATCCGACAACAGGTGGTGTGACCGCAAGTTTTGCTATGGAAGGAGATATTATCTTAGCCGAACCACAAAGTTTAATCGGATTTGCAGGACGACGAGTGATCGAACAAACGATCAAACAAGAATTACCAGATAATTTCCAAAAAGCAGAATTTTTATTGGAACATGGTTTTGTAGATAAGATCGTTCCTAGAAAAGAATTAAAAGCAACCATCCATCAACTTCTTGAATGGCATACGCAGAAAGGTTGGGTCGAACGTGAATAAAACAGCTCATGAAATCGTCCAACTGGCACGAGCAAAAGATCGTTGGACGAGTCTCGATTTTTTTGAATCGATTTTCGAAGGATTTCAAGAATTCCATGGGGATCGGTTATTTGGAGATGATGAAGCAATCGTTGGCGGTGTGGCGACATTAGCTGGCAAGCCAGTAACGGTGATTGGTATTCAAAAAGGACGAGATTTACCAGAAAATATACGTAGAAATTTTGGTTCTCCTCATCCAGAAGGTTATCGTAAAGCCTTGCGCTTAATGAAGCAAGCAGAAAAGTTCAACCGTCCAGTAATCACGTTGATCAACACAGCAGGAGCCTATTGCGGTGTTGGCGCAGAAGAGCGTGGGGAAGGTGAAGCAATTGCTCGAAATCTTTTAGAAATGTCAGATTTGACAGTACCGATCATTGCAATCATCATCGGTGAAGGAGGCAGCGGAGGCGCACTTGCTTTAGCTTTGGCGGATGAAGTCTGGATGTTAGAACAGACGATCTATGCAGTCCTATCCCCAGAAGGTTTTGCATCGATTCTTTGGAAAGATGGCAGTCGAGCAGCAGAGGCAGCTGAGTTGATGAAAGTTGCTGCAGCGGATTTACTGTCATTAAATGTCATTGACCGTGTCATACCGGAAACATTTAATGGTGAAGTGATCAGTAAAGAAAAAGTCAGTCGCATGATGCAAAAAGCGTTGATTGAAAAACTAACAGAACTTTGCCAGTATTCAACAGAAGAATTAATTGAGCGACGTTATCAACGATTTCGGAAGTTTTAAAAAAATAGGTAGAAGGCTCCTAACCTTTATAGGTGAGTGATGAATACCATTATTTTTAGCTACGGTGAATGATTTACTTGAGTACTAGTTTAAAAAATAGAATTTATAGCCCATTTATTTTCATTGAGAAAGAGGAAGTGACTGCAGTCGCTCCTCTTTTTTTCATTTTATTATTAATCGATTGATATAAATATTCTTATTCTATTCTTTATATTCATTATTTATAAATTATTACTGGTTATTTTAAATAAATATACAAAAATATCTTTTTTTTTGAAAATTTCATGCTATAATAACTTAACCGAAAAATGGATAAGGGGAGAGAAAATGAAAAAAATTGTAGGAATTATTTCACTTATTATTATGAGTTTTGTATTAGGGGCATGTGGGAGCAATAATGAAACCAAAGCTGCAACGGATGAATTAGCAACAATCAAGGAGCGTGGAGTATTAAAAGTGGCAACTTCTGCTGATTATGCTCCTTTTGAATTTCATACGATGGTTGATGGTAAAGATAAAATCGTTGGTTCGGATATTGATTTAGCTAAAGAAATCGCGAATCAACTTGGGGTGGATTTAGAGATTTCAGATATGAGTTTTAATACTGTCCTAGCATCATTAAAGGAAGGAAAAGTTGATATGGCTATATCAGCCATATCAGCAACGGATGAACGTAAGACTCAATTTGATTTTACAGATAATTATTACAATCCGCCTCAAGTGATCATGATCAACAAAAAAAATAAAGAAAAATATACTAGTGTTGAAGCCTTAGCAAGAAAAAGTATCGGCGCACAAAAAGGTTCTATTCAAGAAGCAGTTATCACAGACCAACTCAAAGAGGCAAAACTAGTTTCGATTGATAAAGTCCCAAATATGGTCATTGAAACCAAGCAAGGTTCACTTGATGGATTAGTGGTAGAGCAGACGATCGCTGAATCATATATTGCACAAAATCCTGAACTGATGATTGCGGAAATCCCATTGAAACAATCATCAGATGAAGCTTTTGCGATTGCTTTACCGAAAGGCAGTACAACGGTACAAAAAGAATTGAATCAGCTGATTCAAACATTAGGTGATGAAGGAAAAATCGATGGATTTATCAAAAAAAATCATGAATTGGCTGAACAAAAAGCCGCAGAATAGAGGGAAATAATAATGAATTTTTCATTTTTAGACAAGTATTTACCATATTTTCTTTCAGGTGCGGTAGTGACGATCTTCATTTCTATTCTTACCGTTTTCTTAGGTACAATGATTGGTTTATTGATGGCTTTAATGAAACAATCAAAATCCAAACCATTGAATTGGATAGCGAACATCTATATTGAAGTATTAAGAGGTACGCCAATGTTATTACAAATCATGATTGGTTTCTTGATGTTACAACCTTTTTTTTCAGCTCACGATATTGCTATCGGAATCTTGACAATCGATTTAGGTCGGTTAATTCCAGGGATCATCGTCTTATCATTGAACTCTGGTGCCTATGTCGCGGAAATCATTCGTGGGGGAATCACGGCTGTGAATTATGGACAGACAGAAGCTTCTTATTCACTAGGGCTACGTCCTACTCAAGCCATGCGTTACGTCATTTTTCCTCAAGCATTAAGAAATTGCCTACCACCACTTGGCAACGAATTTGTCACATTAATCAAAGACTCTTCTTTGTTGACGGTGATCGGGATCAATGAATTGATGGGTGCTTCACAAATCGTGATCTCGAATTCCTATATCCCTTTGGAACCTTATTTTATCGCTGCAGCTTTATATTTTATCATGACGTTTATAACATCAAGATTGTTGAACCAATGGGAAAAGAAATTAGGAAAAGGGTATCAAAGATAGGGGATTAGAAATAAATGAAAGAATCATTGATCAAAATCAAACATTTAAGTAAATCGTTTGCCGAAACAAAGGTACTCAAAGATATCTCAGCTACGATTCATGCTGGGGAAGTCGTGGTGATCCTAGGGCCATCTGGTTCGGGAAAAAGTACCTTGCTACGGTGTTTAAACTTATTAGAAATACCTACTTCAGGATCGATAGAATTTGAAGGGATAGATATCACAGATAAGAAAAATGATATCTTTAAAACAAGAGAAAAAATGGGCATGGTATTCCAACAGTTTAATTTGTTTCCAAATATGACGGTCTTAGAAAATATCACTTTATCTCCTATCAAAGTGAAAAAAATGCCTAAAAAGGAAGCAGAACTTATTGCACGCAACCTATTAAAAAAAGTAGGTTTGTCTAATAAAGAGCAAGATTATCCACAGTCATTATCTGGTGGGCAACAACAAAGGATCGCGATTGCTCGCGCACTAGCGATGCAACCCGATGTGATGCTCTTTGATGAACCAACTTCGGCACTTGATCCAGAAATGGTAGGGGAAGTATTATCTGTCATGTTAGAATTAGCAAAAGAAGGGATGACCATGATCATTGTGACGCATGAAATAGGCTTTGCTAAAGAAGTAGGCGATCGGATCCTCTTTATGGATGATGGAAAAATCATCGAAGAAGGGACACCCAGAGAAGTATTTCAAGAGACTGTAAACTCACGAACTATCGATTTTTTAGCAAAAGTCCTTTGATGACTGTAAGTGTTTCATTAAAAAAGGACATACTTGGAAAGATTTTTTTCAAGTGTGTTTTTTTTATATATAGAAAAGCATTTGAAGATGTTTCGTGTATAGTGGTAGTTTTTTTTGAAAATATACAGTATAATATGGGGTTGAGGAGTACTTAACGTGCTCCTTCATTTTTTGCAGATGAGGAGAAAAAATGTTTTTAAACTATAAACCTACATGGATGGTCGAAGCCGTCTATAAAATTACCCCTGCACAACTAAAGAAGTTAGGGATCAAAGCAGTATTGACTGATCTTGATAATACATTGATTGCCTGGAACAATCCTGACGGAACGGAAGAATTGTTCAGCTGGATTTTAGAGATGCGAAATGCTGGTATACCTGTTGTTGTCGTATCGAACAATAATTCAAAAAGGGTAGCTCGCGCAGTTGAAAAATTTGATCTTTTATATGTGTCAAGAGCCATGAAGCCTTTGGCAATTGGACTGAACAAGGCCAAGAAAAAACTAGGCTTTTCCAGTGATGAAATCATCATGGTAGGCGATCAGATCATGACAGATATTCGTAGTGCTAACCGCGCAGGTATCCGAAGTGTCCTAGTCAAGCCAATTGTTGAAACTGACAGTTGGAAGACAAGATTCAACCGGTTTTGGGAACGAAAGATCATGGCTTATTTATTAAAGAAATATCCTGATATGGAATGGCGAGGTGGAATCGAATGAACGAAGAATTACAATGTATCGGCTGTGGCGCTATTATTCAGACAGACCAGCCGAATGAATTAGGGTATACACCAAAAGCGGCACTTGAAAAAGGACTAGCTTCTGGAGAAGTCTATTGTCAACGCTGTTTTCGATTAAGACACTATAATGAAATCCAAGATGTTTCATTGACAGATGATGATTTTTTACGTTTGTTAAATGAATTAGGGCAAAAGGATGCCTTGATCGTAAATGTTGTCGATATTTTTGACTTCAATGGTTCATTGATTCCAGGATTGCATCGATTTGTCGGCAATAATCCGGTACTTTTAGTCGGAAATAAAGTCGATATCTTGCCGAAATCATTGAAAAAATCTAAAATGATCCAATGGATGAAGGAACGTGCACATGAAGCTGGCTTAAGACCAGTAGATGTGATGTTAACTAGTGCGAAAAAATCTGATGAGATGACGGCTTTGTTAAAAACGATTGAACATTATCGTGAAGGCCGAGACGTTTATATCGTTGGGGTGACCAACGTAGGTAAATCTACATTGATCAATCAAATCATCAAAAACACAGCAGGGATTCAGGATGTCATCACGACTTCACAATTCCCAGGTACTACACTAGATAAAATCGAAATCCCTCTAGATGATGGTCATTTCTTGATCGATACTCCCGGAATCATTCACCGACATCAGATGGCTCATTATTTAGGGAAAAAAGATTTGCGGATCATTGCACCAACGAAAGAGATCAAGCCTAAAGTTTATCAATTGAATGAAGGTCAAACACTATTTTTAGGTGGACTAGCACGCTTTGATTTTATTAGCGGTGCGCGTAGTTCATTTATTGCCTATGTGTCCAACGATCTTTTATTGCATCGCACGAAATTGGCTAACGCTGATGATTTTTATAAAAAGCATGTCGGTGGATTATTACAACCACCTCGTCCAAATGAAGTCAATGACTTCCCAGAACTTGCTCGTTTTGAATTTTCTATAAAAGAAAAAACAGATATTGTTTTTGCTGGATTAGGTTGGATCACGATTACTGAACCAGCAGTCGTGGCAGGATGGGCGCCAAAAGGTGTACATGTGATAAAAAGAAAAGCACTGATTTAAGGAAGAAGGAAAACTATGAGTTTAAGAGGAAAACAAAAACGTTTTTTACGTAGTCAAGCCCACCATTTACAACCAATTTTTCAGATTGGAAAAGGCGGCATGAATGAAGCAATGCTTGTTCAGATTGAAGAAGCGTTAGAAAAAAGAGAATTGATCAAAATTTCATTGCTTCAAAATACCGATGAAGTTGCTGAAGAAGTAGCACAGGTTCTTGAAAAAGAAATCGACTGTGAAGTCGTTCAAATTATTGGCCGTGTTCTTGTTGTGTATAAAGCTTCTTCGAAAGAAAAATACCAACGGATTTCTAAAGATTTTAATTCAATCTAAGGAGTGACGAAGATGAAATCGCAAGCACAATCCTATGTTCGATCCCAAGTGTTCCCCAAAGAAATGCCTCACCTTTTTGAAAAACGAAAGCAAGTGGGGATCTTAGGAGGAACGTTTAATCCAGTACATTTAGCTCATTTAATCATCGCCGAACAAGCTGGACAGAATTTAGGACTTGATCATGTCTGTTTAATGCCCTCTTATCAACCCCCGCACGTGGATGAGAAGCAGACGATCTCAGCTTCACATCGTTTAAACATGCTTGAACTTGCGATCGAGGACAATCCTTTTTTGAAAATCGAAACGATTGAATTAGAACGCGGAGGAAAAAGCTACACGTATGATACGATGAAAGCTTTGATTCAAAATAATCCAGATACCGATTATTACTTTATCCTTGGCGGTGATATGGTGGATTATCTACCAAAATGGTATAAAATCGATGAATTAGCTACAATGGTCAACTTTGTTGGGATTCGTCGCCGTGGATATGACGTAGCGACTCCTTATCCTGTCATTTGGGTAGATGTACCAGAAATGGACATCAGTTCAACAAAGATCCGTCAAAAGATTCAACAAGGTTGTTCTGTTCGTTATCTTATCCCTGATAAAGTAATGGAGTATATTCAGAAAGAAGGCTTGTATCAACATGAACTATAGTAAAGCTTATACTGCCTATTCTAGGGAAATCTTGATGCAAAAAATTCAAATGAGAATGAGTGAACGAAGATTTACTCATGTACTTGGTGTAGAGAAAATGGCTGTTGCATTAGCTGAAAAGTATAGTTGCTCTCCTGAAAAAGCTAGTATTGCCGCACTCACTCATGACTACGCAAAAGAACGACCAGATGAGGAATTTATTCTTGTCATCAAACGGGATCATTTTGATCCAGCACTGTTAGAGTATGGCAATGCCATTTGGCACGGCATCATTGGCGCTACATTTGTTGAACGAGAATTAGGGATCACGGATGAGGAAATTCTTCAAGCCATTCGTGTCCATACAACAGGAGCGGCTGAAATGACTTTATTAGACAAAATTATTTATGTGGCAGATTACATCGAACCAGGACGTACTTTTCCAGGCGTACAAGCGGCCCGTGAAATTGCGATGGTCGATCTAGATGAAGCCGTGGCTTTTGAAACAAAGCATACTTTGGCTCATTTAATTGAGCAGGAGCAAAAAATTTATCCAAAAACAATCGAAACATATAATCGTTGGGTGGCAAAATAGCCAACCACATAGGAGGAAACCATCATCGATAGTAAAGAACAATTAAAGATTGCTGTAGAAGCAGCAGATTCAAAACGTGGTGAAGATATTCTTGCATTAGATGTTCGTAAAGTCTCTTTATTAGCAGATTATTTTATGATCTGCTCTGCCAATAGTGAACGTCAGATCCAAGCAATTACTGAAGAAATCATTGAGAAGCAAGAAGAAAACAACTATGAAGTGAAACGGATCGAAGGAAAAGAAGGTGGAAAATGGATCCTGATCGATCTTGGCGATGTCATTGTCCATGTTTTCCATACGCCTGAACGCAGCTTTTATAACTTAGAGAAACTATGGTCGGATGCACCATTGGTCGATCTAAGTGAATGGTTAGATTAAAATGGCGTACGAAACGTTTGCTTTTATTTATGATGAAGTTATGGATGAAAGCTTGTATGAACAATGGTTGGATTTTTCCAAAAGACATTTACCAGAAACAACGAAGAATATCCTTGAATTAGCCTGTGGAACTGGCGCTTTAGCCGTTGCATTCGCTAAGGATGGCTATCAAGTCACTGGTCTTGATCTTTCAGAAGAAATGTTGATGATTGCTAGTCAACGAGCTTATGAAGAGGAAGTATCCATCCAGTTCGTTGAAGGAAATATGCTAGATCTCTCAGAAAGTGGTCAATACCAAGCAATCACCTGTTTTTCTGATTCATTATGTTATATGCAAAATGATCAGGAAGTGCAACAAGTATTTGACGAGGTTTATCAAGCACTTGAAGATGAAGGTCGATTTTTATTTGATGTACATTCTGTTTATCAAATCGATCAAGTATTTCCTGAATACAGCTACCATTATCAAGGTGAAAGCTTTGCTTTTTTATGGGATAGTTACGCAGGAAAAGAAAAACATAGTATTGAACATTACTTAACGTTTTTCGTTGAATCTCAAGAAGATTCTGGGACATTTATTCGTGAGGACGAGTTGCATCAGGAACGTACTTATCCTTTAGAAACATATCTAAGAATGTTGGAAAACAGTGGCTTTGCCAAAGTAGAAGTGTTCGCTGACTTTACGGATCAAGAACCAAATGAAGAAACAACACGTTGGTTTTTTGTTGCATATAAAGAAGAAAAGGACATTTGAGTCACTGACTTATGCATGAAACTACAACCTCAAAAATAAGCCGAAGAATCTTGAGAATAGGATAAGCTATTTTCGGATGATCCGGCTTATTTTTTGAAAATGCCGATAGAGCTGTATCTTCATAGGAAAGATGGAAATGTGAAAGTTTGCATACCTTTCTTTTTTAGTTCTAAATAGGCAATATTTATTAGAAGATTGGAGGAAAATCATATGAAAGCTTGTGGTATCGTTGTCGAGTATAATCCATTTCATAATGGTCATCTTTATCATGCACAAAAAGCCCGAGAACAAACTGGAGCAGATGTGGTGATTGCTGTGATGAGTGGGAATTTTTTACAAAGAGGAGAACCAGCGATCCTTGATAAGTGGCAAAGAACACAAGCCGCCATCCATAATGGAATCGATCTTGTCGTGGAGTTACCTGTAGAGTGGGCGGTCCAATCGGCTGACTATTTTGCAAAAGGAGCGATTCGCATCTTACAAAAACTTGATTGTGACTACATATGTTTTGGTACAGAAGATACCGAATCATTTGATTATGAATCCTTTGGTCAGTTCGTTCATACTCATCAGTCAGAAATTACACAGGCGTTCCAGCAATTGTCTAATCAAGCCATCAGTTATCCGCAAAAAATGACGAAAGTGTTTCAGCAGTTATATCCAGCAATCACTTTAGATTATTCCTCGCCTAATCATATTTTAGGATTGAGTTATGCAAAAGAAAATGCTACTTATGAACAGCCAATGAAAATCGTTCCAATAAAACGTAAAGTTGCTGACTATCACGATGAAAACCTATCTGGACAAAACATTGCTAGCGCTACAGCCATCCGTAAAGCTTTACTGGAAAAGCGTGGAATCAATGAAGTTGTTCCTTTACAAACGGCATTTTTTTTAGAAAACGAACGTCTGCAAACGTGGGATGATTATTGGCCATTTTTGCAGTACCGATTACTTTCTTCGACAACCACCTCGTTGAAGACAATCTATCAGATGACCGAAGGAATCGAAACTAGAATGCAAAAAGCAGCAAAAGAAGTTAAGAGTTTTTCAGAATTTGTCGCTTTGGTCAAAACAAAGCGCTATACGTGGACTAGAATCCAACGTTTATCTTGCTATGTCTTGCTGAATATCGAAGAACAAGAGATGATCGAACAACAAAATCAAGAATATCTCCATATTCTTGGATTTACAAAAGCAGGACGTGAATATTTAAAAAGTAAAAAGAAAAATACGATTTATGCGAAAATCGGAAAAAAAGAAGCAGAAGTTGCTAAACTGCTTGTTCGCAGTGATCAGATTTATCAGCTGGGTGGTTCTATCCCCGAACAAGTTTTTGGTAGAAAGCCATGCACTGAATAGAAGAGACAAAAAGAAAAAAAGCTTCACATAACTAAGAATCACAAGTATAATGAAACAGGACGTTTTTGTGTGATCCCGCACGAATCAAAGAGTATCTATAAAATCAGAAAGCGAAGTGAAACTATGGGACGTAAATGGGCAAATATCGTAGCTAAAAAAACAGCTAAAGATGCAAACAACAGCCGAGTTTATGCAAAATTCGGAATTGAGATCTATGCAGCAGCAAAATCAGGTGACCCAGACCCACATGCTAACCAAAAACTACGTTTCGTCATTGACCGCGCTAAAACATATAATGTACCTAAACACATCATCGACCGTGCGATTGAAAAAGCAAAAGGAGCTGGCGATGAAACTTATTCAGAATTACGTTATGAAGGGTTTGGTCCAAGTGGATCCATGGTCATTGTTGATACTTTGACGAATAACGTAAACCGAACAGCAGCGGATGTACGTGCAGCTTTTGGTAAAAATGGTGGGAATATGGGTGTTTCTGGAGCAGTTTCTTACATGTTCGATAATACAGCTATTTTTGGTTTCAATGGGGAAGACGCAGACGAGATTTTAGAATATTTGATGGAAAAAGAAATCGATGTTCGTGATGTCATGGAAGAAGACGGACAAATCATCGTGTATGGAGAAGTGCCTGATTTCCATAGTATTCAAGAAGCATTAAAAGAAAAAGGGATCACTGATTTTTCAATTGCTGAAATTCAAATGATTCCTCAAAACGAAGTGGCATTGTCACCAGAAGATCAAGAACAATTTGAAAAAATGATTGATGCTTTAGAAGATCTGGAAGATGTACAACATGTCTTCCATAATGTAGCGTTAGAAGATTAAACGAAAAAATAGTGTGAATGTTGCGCGATTCAAGCAAAAAATTGCTCGAATATCGTATAATAAAGTTTGAGCGTGGGACAAAAGTGTCATTTACTTTTATTCCACGCTCTAAATACATATAAAAGGCGGGAGCAGAAGCATCTCCTTCGGAAATAAGCCGAAAGTCACAAAAGTTTGAAAAGCAATTTTCGTGACTTTCTTCTTATTTTTTTGAGTTAGACGCTTCTGTCCCGTCCTCTTTTTATCACTTAATTAGTGCAAAGAAAAAATTTCTAGGTTATTTTTTGATAAAATTTGATTTATCTTATTATTATCTTTTTGACTATTACATAATCACTTTTATTAAGATGAAAAATCAAGCTATTTATAAATCGGTGTATCAATAAGCTATTGATTGTGTTTCTTTCTGTATTAGAAAAATATTGAAAATAGAATAACGATTAATTTAATCATTCTTCTAATTTTTTTGTGATTTCTTTTTAATTCTATTTCAACCTGTGTTATTATTGAATTATCAGAAATTTGATAGAATAACGCATAGTAATTTGAATGTAGGCGGGGAAAGAATATGGAAGCAAAAATTAATCTAGAGCCTTTCGAACGTATTCTAAGCGGTTACCAAAAAATTGAGGAGCTAGCGGTCAATATCGCAGACTGCTCAAAATTGGCAAAGAAATATGCACCATTTGGTGTTGAAGGATATCGTTTAGGAAATTATATAGGTACGGGCTATTTGAATCGTTATCTAGAATGTATGGTCGATCGAGCGCCCATGCTGATTTATAAAAAAAAATATTTAATTCCATTACTTTTTCGACGTTCTGATTCAGCCTTTCAGTTGTTTGAGGAAGATTACCGAATGGAAGCTTTCTTTTTGTTGCTAGAATGGAGCTTAAAGCATCAGCCGGAAAAAATACTGATCGATAAAAGCAAAAATTCAGATTCTAAAAGAGAAAAAGTCGTTGATAGTGCTTATCTTGCCTTTCGAGTGTCAGAAATTTTGGATAGTGGTGGCTATCCCATCAGTAATTTCCAAACCATTGAACAGTTTATGGATTGGAATCGTATTTATCGACTGATTGACAATGGAGGGATCGGACGCCATAGTAAAGTGTTTGATCCAGAATATCCAGAAAATATAGAAGAATTGCGAATGATTCTCTCACTTGTGAAATTAAAGTATCCCTCTACTGAATTAGCTATTTGATACGAAAAAATAAAATATCACGTAAAAGAGGCTAGGACAGAAGTGGTTAACTCCAAGAAATAAGAAGGAATTCACGAAAATTGCTTTTCAAATTTTTGTGAATTTCAGCTTATTATCGAAGGGGTTGTTTCTGATTCCACCGTTTATACGTACTTAGAGCGTGAAACAAGAGTAAATCATACTTTTGTTTCACGCTCTTTCCTACGATTAGTCAAGAGAAATTTATAAATCAAATGATTTATTTTTGATCTAGAATCAGAAGAAGAAAATGAAGGTATACGAAATAAACCAAGGAATAAGAAAATTTTTTTACTTAGTCTGTGCTATAA
>NZ_NGMO01000004.1:0-27870 GCF_002140175.1 Candidatus Enterococcus wittei | reverse complement strand
ACTTCTGCTTGATGTATTTTTGGCAAACGGGTATTTTTCCAATGAGTTTGCGCCAATTTATGTGCGTCGATTTTATCTGTTTTCCAACTACGCAGTGTCCCCTCTTCCAGTTGTTTTTTTGCCTCCAAAGGGTTTAAAAGACAGTAGGCTAATCGATTATCTTGGCAGAATTTTTCTAATGGACGAGAGTAGACACCGGTTGCTTCAAAAACAATTTCAGGAGTTTCTGGAAGTGCGGTGATTTCTTCAAGTAACTGACGGAACCCTTCTTGATTGTGAGAGACTTTCCCTTCTGATAGACAGTGTTGATTATGGTAAAGTACTTTGTAACTTTCACCTTTAGATACGTCAAAAGCAAAAATAAATGACAGGCGACTTCTCCTTGATTATTTGATTGAAAGTCCTTCACTGATTCATTCCGATTCGACTTTCCTTTACACGGACTCGAAGTCCCAACATACTTAAAACAGATTCTAGAATGACAGTGAGGGAGCTCGTTTTTTGATTCGGACTCAAGGTCCATGAGCGTATGAGCGAGCTTCCTTTCACTCTCACTATACTCGAATAAGAGAAATAGTGGGTAAGATATTCCGTCGAATATCTTACCCACTAATCTTAGTATGTTTTTTCGTTCCTTGTAAAGAGTTAGCTTTCGTCTAATTCTAAGCTTTCATAAAGAGAACGGTCTAATGTTTCTAAGAAACCTGGTTTTTCTGCAGTAGTGAAAACGATCAATTCATGCATGGCACGGGTACACATCGTGTACAAAATTTGTTTGTCGTGACCAGAGTGAAAATGTGAATCATCTACATTCCATAAGAAGACACGATCAAATTCTAATCCTTTAGCTAAATAAGCTGGTAAAAGAACAATGGATCGCTTCATAAATTCAGTCTCATCTGTAATCAATTGGACGTGCTGTTTTAATGATTCAGGCAATTCTTCATAAAGCGATTCACATTCAGCAATAGTTTTTCCGATAATCGCTGTACGCCAATACTTAGCTGTTTCTTTTGTTTGTTCAACTGTCTCAGCTAACCAAATTAGTTTCCTTTTTATCGATGAACTTTGTACGATAGAAGGTCGACGACCTTTTCGAGCAGTAGTTTCCACGAGATTTTCATGAGCTAAGAAATGATTGGCAAAATCAGTGATTTCTTTGGTCGAACGATAACTTGTTGTTAATTGGAAGCGGGTAACTTCTTTGTCTGGAAATAGGTTAGTTAAGGAACCAGTAATCGTTTCATTACCAAAAACGTTTTGATTCAAATCACCACAAAAAGTCAAGTTTGCATTTGGATAGATTGCTTGAAGCAAGGCTACTTGTGAGGGAGCAAAATCTTGCATTTCATCGATAAAGATGTAACGGGCTTTTTGTGTGACAGATACAGGATGCGTTTGACGCATCACTAAGAAATATAAAACAGCATCTTCTTGGTGTAACATCCGCTGACGCAAATTACTCTTGACTTCATGTAAATGTTCTTTCCATGTCATTTCGCTGATTTGATAATGGCTTAAAAGTTCATCGGGAACTGTTTGCAGAAAATGCAAATATTGTTTTGGTAAATTAACAAATTGATAGTTCATGATCCCACGATACACTTTACGAAATCTTTTTTTCACGATTTGATTGGCTAATTTTTTACGCAATGATTTTTCTTTTTGTTCCGTATAGTCTAAATGTGGGTCTGAAGCATACAATTCTTGTAACTGTTCTTCAGCTAATTCTTTGACCCAAGTTTGACGTGTTTCATCTTTTTGGAGACCCCCTAATTTTTTAAGTAATTTTGTTTGTAAAAGGGATAGTCGTTGATGTAACGGAAGCAGTGCATTTGTTTCTTGATACCATTTGCGAATGGATTCTTTTGGTAAGATAGTTCGACCATTGATTTTCATTTCACGGAATAAAGGACCGTAGTTAGTGACTGTGTGGATATAAGCATCGATATGTTTAATAAAAGGTAAGCTGTTTTTCATTGTCTTAATTGGATCTTTGTCTCCAGACAAAAAGCCTACTTCTTGCTGTTGCTCTTCAATCAAATCAAACTCAGGTAGTAATTGTTGAAGATAGTTTTTGAACGTTTGAGTAGGCACACCACTTTCACCTAATGAAGGTAATACAGTAGAAATATAATCCGAGAACAAATGGTTTGGGGAAAACAATAAGACGTTTTCTGGATCGAGCCATTTTCGATTATGATAGAGCAAGAAGGCGATTCGTTGAAGTAAAGCAGATGTTTTTCCACTTCCAGCAATCCCTTCGATGAGCATGACTTTACTTGTTGTATCACGAATAATGGCATTTTGAGCTTTTTGGATCGTTGCGACGATATTTTTCATATGTGCACTTGAGGCATCGTCTAAGATCTCTAATAAAAAGTCATCGTTGATCACTTCAGATGTATCGACCATTGACACGATTTGACCCTCTAATATCTTAAACTGACGTTTTAATAGTAATTCTACTTGAAGCTTTTCAGTATCTGTTTCATAAAAGGCAGGGCCGATTTCCCCTTCGTAGTAAAGATTGGCAATAGGTGCACGCCAATCGATGACGATTGTTTCTTCCGACAGATCTCTCAAAGATGCAATCCCTAAATAAAGAGTTTCTTTTTGAGCTTCCTCTTTAAAGTCAATTCGAGCAAAGTAGGGGTTTTCTTTCATCACGTCTAATGTTTGTAGTCGCTTTTGTTGTGATTCTAATGTGTGATATTTTAAGAGCAATTCTTGCTCATGTTGGCGGTATTCAACAACAGATTCATAAAAGGATTCATTGGAGCCTCCACGTATTTTGTGATTGGCTGTTTCTTTTGTTGAATCATTCATTTCTTCTGTTAAGTCATGTAATTTTCGATTCAGCAACTGTTGTTCCAGTTGGATCAACTGCGTTGTTTCATCGACATGTATTTGTTCTAGTTGTCTTTCATTCATTGCTTGTTTTACTCCTTCCGCCGTAAATAACGAATTAAAAGTATAGCACATTATTTGAAAAAAAGGTACCTTTGGGTAGGGAATTAGAAAAAATCAAGGAAATAACTATTCTCTATTTGAAACCTTTCTAACGAGCTAAAAATTTATTCTCTTTGATGAAGCTGTAGAAATTATACTAGTTGGATTTCAATAATCTGGTTGATAGTCAATCTCTAACATATAGCATTTCGAATATTACTTTTTTATTGGCTTGTTGTTCTAAACAATTTGTTTGTATCAAATCCTTTTGAGAGTGATAGTTGTTTTCATTTAGGAGTTTTTTGTTTAAAAAGAGCGTGTCAAGAGTTATGCTTAAAGAGTAGAAAGGAGTTGGATTCACAATGACACATTTTAAAAAATTCGCCATCACGCTACTCATAGGAGCAGTGGCATTAGTCAGTGAATTTATTTTTAAGCAGCCGCAACTTGCATTTATAATCATTGCTGTAACTGGTGGCTTTTTGGCTTTATTGATGTTTATCGAAATGATCAAAACATTACGTTCTGGGAAATATGGGGTAGATATTCTAGCTATTACAGCGATTGTTGCCACGTTGGTCGTCCATGAATATTGGGCGAGCTTGATGATATTGATCATGTTGACAGGAGGAGACAGTCTAGAAGATTATGCTCATAATAAAGCAGGGAAAGAACTGCAATCTCTTTTAGATAATACGCCAAGAATCGCTCATAAATTGACAGCAGATCAACAAGTCGATATTTCAGTAGATGACGTCCAAATCAATGATTGCTTGGTCATCAAACCGGGAGAAGCAGTACCGGCAGATGGGAAAATCGTAAAGGGCGAGTCAACTTTTGATGAATCATCCCTGACTGGAGAATCGAAACCAGCGATTAAAAAAATAGGTGATGAATTGATGTCTGGTTCCATCAATGGTGATACGACAGTCCAAATGATTGTTGAAAAACGAGCAGCAGACAGTCAATATCAAATGATCATCAAACTTGTTGAAGAATCAAAAGAAAAACCCGCTCATTTTGTTCGTTTAGCGGATCGTTATGCCGTACCATTTACTTTAGTGGCTTATCTTATCGGGGGCATCGCATGGTGGGTCACGAAAGATCCGGTGCGATTTGCAGAAGTCTTAGTCGTAGCTTCTCCTTGTCCACTGATTTTAGCTGCACCAGTTGCTTTAGTTGCTGGAATGAGCCGTTCAAGTAAGAACGGAATCGTAGTCAAGACCGGGACAGCAATTGAAAAATTAGCTAAAACCAAAACTATTGCGTTTGATAAGACAGGAACGATCACTAAAGGGGTATTAGAAGTTATGGATGTGGAACCTGAGCCATTTATCTCTAAAGAAGATCTTCTCCGTTATGCGGCTAGTGCGGAACAAGGTTCAGCGCATATTCTAGCACGTTCTTTAGTTAATGCTGTTCCCAAATTATTACCAGTTAATGAGTTGAAAGAAGTATCTGGGCAAGGGATCGAGGCAACTGTTGGCGAGCACCATATCAAAGTTGGTAATGCGACATTTGTCCATACAAAAGAAGCAAAGGCAACCTCTACCGCAATCTATGTGGCGATTGATCAACAGTTCGCTGGAACGATTTATTTCTCAGATACGATCCGTCCGGAAGCAAAAGCAACGATTGCAGAATTGAAGAACCAAGGAATCAATGAATTGATGATGATCACGGGAGACGGTGCTACAGTTGCTGAAACGATTGCAAATGAAGTAGGTGTCACATCCGTTCATGCCCGTTGCTTACCACAAGATAAATTAGATATTTTATCAAAGATCCCAGAAGAAAAACGACCAGTAACCATGGTAGGAGACGGAGTGAATGATGCGCCTGCATTGATGGCAGCAGATGTCGGAGTGGCGATGGGCGCGCATGGATCAACTGCAGCAAGTGAAAGTGCAGATATCGTGATCTTGAAAGATGATTTGAGACGTGTAGCTGAAGCTGTGACTATTTCTAAAGATACAATGAAAATCGCAAAACAATCTGTCTTGATCGGTATCTTTGTTTGTGTCTTTTTAATGCTCGTTGCAAGTACCGGTGTGATCCCTGCCTTATTCGGAGCGATGCTTCAGGAAGTCGTCGATACCGTATCAATCCTAAGTGCGCTACGTGCCAAGAAAGGTACGGTAAATGAGATCAATCATCCATTAGTACAACAGTAGCTTATCCTAAAAAATACAAAGATCTACTTTTCACGTGCTTGTTTTTGCGGTATGATCAAGGAGAATCAGATAGCGGAAAGATAGATTATCGCTAAAAAACAAACGATTAAGGAGAGACACAGATGCCATTCGTACATGTAGAATTAGTTGAAGGACGTAGCCCTGAGCAATTAGAAAATATGATGAAAGATATCACAGAGGCTGTCCATAAAAATACACAAGCTCCGAAAGAACACATTCATGTGATCATCAATGAGATGAAAAAAGGCACATATGGTGTGAATGGTGAGTGGAAAAAATAAGTCTGTTCCACTACTTGATTTTTCCTTTTAATAGTGGTTAAATAAACACTATAGATGATTAATGAGAAAGACAACTGAATTTGAGAGTCTTCGATAAGAGAGGAAAAGCTAGGCTGAAACTTTTCCAGGAGAAAACCAAAGGATGACCACTTTCGAAACCTTTGTTGAAACAGAGGCGGTCGTACCGTTATCACGCTTGAGGAATGTTTAAAACATTCAAAATTAGGTGGAACCACGAATTTTTCGTCCTAGTATCTGGTAAAGATACTAGGACTTTTTTTGATTAGTGGAGAACCTAAACAAAAGGATGGATTATAATAAGGAGGAATTTTATCATGATAAACATTACGTTTCCTGATGGCGCAGTGAAAGAATATGAAGCTGGCGTTACAACTGCAATGATTGCTGAAAGTATTTCTAAAAGTCTAGCTAAAAAAGCATTAGCTGGGAAAGTGAACGGCCAATTGATCGATTTGAATCGAGGAATCGAAGAGGATGCGACGATCGAGATCGTTACTCCAGAGCATGAAGATGCATTAGGCTTAGTAAGACATTCAGCGGCTCACTTGATGGCTCAAGCGATGCGTCGTTTGTATCCTAATATCCATTTTGGAGTAGGCCCAGCCATTGATTCTGGTTTTTACTACGATACCGACAATGGAGAAAATCAAGTAAGTGCAGAAGATCTGCCAGCAATCGAAGCTGAAATGATGGCGATTGTAAAAGAAAATCTACCGATCGAACGTCGTGTTCTATCAAAACAAGAAGCATTGGAGATTTTCGCAAGTGACCCTTACAAAGTAGAATTGATCAGTGAGTTACCGGAAGAAGAAGTAATCACTGCTTATCAACAAGGGGAATTCATTGATTTATGCCGTGGCCCACATGTTCCATCGACTGGACGTATCCAAGTATTCAAATTGTTGTCTGTTGCAGGTGCTTACTGGCGTGGAAATTCAAATAATCAAATGATGCAACGTGTTTATGGAACAGCCTTCTTTGATAAAAAAGCACTGAAAGAGTTTATCCAACTACGTGAAGAAGCAAAAGAAAGAGATCATCGAAAATTAGGGAAAGAGTTAGAACTGTTCATGGTAGCCCCAGAGGTAGGTTCAGGTTTACCATTCTGGCTTCCTAAAGGTGCAACGATCCGTCGTACGATCGAACGTTACATCGTAGACAAAGAAGTCAGCTTAGGCTATCAACATGTATACACCCCGATCATGGGAGATGTAGAACTATATAAAACTTCAGGACATTGGGATCATTACCAAGAAGATATGTTCCCACCAATGGATATGGGAGACGGCGAAATGCTTGTTCTTCGACCAATGAACTGTCCACACCATATGATGGTTTATAAGAATGCCATCCATTCCTACCGTGAATTACCAATTCGTATCGCTGAATTAGGGATGATGCACCGCTACGAAAAATCTGGCGCATTATCAGGTTTACAACGTGTAAGGGAAATGACTTTGAATGATGGTCATACATTTGTTCGTCCAGATCAAATCAAAGATGAGTTTAAACGTACTTTAGAATTGATGGTAGCTGTGTATGCTGATTTCAACATTACGGACTATCGTTTCCGTTTAAGTTACCGTGATCCAGAAAATACGGATAAATACTTCGATGATGATGCGATGTGGGAAAAAGCACAAGTGATGTTAAAAGCAGCCATGGATGAAATGGAACTTGAGTACTTTGAAGCAGAAGGCGAAGCAGCCTTTTATGGTCCTAAACTAGATGTACAAGTTAAAACAGCCCTTGGTACAGAAGAAACATTGTCAACGATCCAATTAGACTTCTTGTTACCAGAACGTTTTGATCTAACTTATGTAGGGGAAGATGGCGAAAATACTCATCGCCCAGTTGTTATCCATCGTGGAATCGTTTCTACAATGGAACGCTTTGTGGCTTATTTGACAGAAGTATATAAAGGCGCCTTCCCGACTTGGTTGGCACCGATCCAAGCAACGATCATTCCTGTGTCAGTTGACGCACATGGAGATTATGCGTATGAAATAAAAGAACGTCTTCAAATGAAAGGTTTACGTGTGGAAGTGGATGATCGCAATGAAAAAATGGGGTATAAGATCCGTGCTTCTCAAACACAAAAAATCCCTTATCAGTTAGTGGTAGGAGATAAAGAAATGGTTGATGCTACAGTAAATGTTCGCCGTTACGGTAGTAAAGAAACGTCCGTAGAAGACTTGAATATCTTTGTTGATGCGATGGCTGCTGAAGTACAAAATTACAGTCGTCAAAACTAAGAAAGCTACTTTTATTATTTCAAACAGGAAAATTAGGAATAACAGTGTAGGAGCAGGAAATGCTCTTACGCTGTTATTTTTTTTGAACTCAGCATTCGTGGAATGGTGAGTTTTAAAAGGAGTTATATTTTCTGGTTTTCTGTTCTAAATCTCAGACAGAAATAACTTTTTCAGATGTTCAATATGGTATACTTACATAGACTGTAAGAAAAAGGATGTGGATTGAATGAGTGTGATTAGTCGCATTGAAAGTATGATGAATGATTATTCTTCTGCTGAAAAGAAATTAGCAACGTATATTGTGGCTAATGTCGAAAAAATTCCGACAATGACAGCAAATGAGTTGGCAGAAGCTGCTGGGTTGAGTGCCCCTACCGTAGTACGGTTTTCTAAAAAAATTGGCTTTCAAAGCCTAACAGACTTTAAAATCAATATTTCCACCGAATTACAAACCGGAATCGTTGAAGGGTTCAGTGACATTGAACCGAATGAATCCTTTTATTCGATCAAACACAAGTTAGGGAACAATGCCCAAGTGGCCATCAAAGAAACGGTGGATGTTTTAGAAGAAGAAACCATTCAACAGGTAGTAGGTTGTCTTGAAGAAGCAGAAACGGTTTATTTATACGGTGTAGGTGCATCTTCATTAGTAGTAGAAAATATTTTGCAGAAATGGTCAAGAGTGGGTAAACCAATCATCTTTGAAAAAGACATCCATGTTTTGCTGCCACAATTAGTGAGCAATGAGACGAAAAAAGTGTTATGGCTTGTTTCTAATTCAGGTAATAGCCGAGATGTGGTAAGAATCGGTGAGTTGGCGAAAGAAATGGGTATCAAGATCATTGCTTTGACTCAGTTTGGAAGTAACCAACTAAGTAAGTTAGCGGATGTCGTTGTTCAAACTTCGCGACCTAAAGAGATCACGAATCGTAGTGCCGCAACCAACTCTTTGTTAGCGCAATTTGCAACGATCGATATCATATTTTATTTTTATATGGCTAAGAATGAACAGTTAGGTGAGAAAGTTAGAAAAACAAAAGAAGCCATCAAAGGATATGTCCAAACACAATAAAAGAATAAGCGTTAGTTTTCCACAGTAGATCTTTTATTTAAAGTGTTTCACGCCAAAAGAAAACATTATTTTCAAAAATAACTTTATTTATTCTCGATTTTCAGTTTTTGATTCTGTAGCACAATTTGTTTTTGTGAAACAAAACTATAAATTCTGTCTCTTATACACATCTAGATGTGTATAAGAGACAGAAATCAGGGAGTGGAAATTTTTATGGAAAAGTTTTTCCAACTAAAGAAAAATAAAACAAATGTACCAACAGAAATGGTGGCAGGGATAACAACGTTTTTTGCCATGAGTTATATATTATTTGTTAATCCAACGATCTTATCAGCTGCAGGGATGCCCTTTCAAGCGGTCTTCTTAGCAACGATCATTGCTTCTATTATAGGAACATTAGTAATGGGGCTATTTGCTAATGTACCATACGCCCAAGCTCCTGGCATGGGCTTGAATGCTTTCTTTACTTTTACAGTTGTTTTTGGTCTAGGGTATACATGGCAACAAGCTTTAGCAATGGTCTTTATCTGTGGTTTGATTAATATACTGATTACAGTAACCAATATTCGTAAAAAGATCATCCATGCAATTCCTGAAAGTCTACAACATGCCATCGGTGGTGGGATCGGGATTTTTGTCGCATATGTAGGGATCAAAAATGCAGGCTTTTTATCTTTTTCTGCAGACCAATCAGCGATTACTAGTTCTGTAGTTGAAGGTGGACAAGCAACGAATGTAACAATCAATGGCGGAATTGTGCCAGCGTTAGCTAATTTTAATCAAGCACCGATTATATTGGCCATCATTGGATTAGTTTTGACGGCTATTTTAGTGGTGAAAAATATTCGCGGAGCCATTTTGATCGGTATCATAGTGACAACGATTATTGGTATTTTGATGGGTGTTGTGGATCTAAATACGATTGATTGGCACCAAAATTCATTAGGGAATTCAGTGAAAGAATTAGGAATAACTTTTGGTGCGGCATTTGGCCCTGAAGGGATGCAGTCTTTATTTAGTGATACGTCCAAAATCCCTCAAGTATTGATGACGATCATCGCTTTTAGTTTATCAGATATATTTGATACGATCGGTACTTTTATTGGAACGGGGAGACGCACAGGGATTTTCTCAAAGGAAGACGAACAAGCTTTGGAAGATAGTAATGGATTAAGAACAAAAATGGACAAAGCATTATTTGCAGATGCGATCGCTACATCTATCGGTGCAATTTTTGGAACGTCCAATACGACTACTTACGTTGAATCAGCAGCAGGAATCGGAGCGGGTGGACGTACAGGTTTAACATCAGTAGTCGTGGCTGCACTCTTTGCATTAAGTAGTTTACTTTCTCCGCTTATTGCGATTGTTCCTGCACAGGCAACTGCACCAGCATTGATTTTAGTAGGTGTGATGATGATGGCTTCATTCTCAGATATCAAGTGGCTTGATTTAGAAGAAGCACTTCCAGCCTTTTTTGCTTCGATCTTTATGGGGTTATGCTATAGCATCTCTTATGGAATTGCTGCAGGATTTATTTTTTACACGATTGTTAAAGTAATCAAAGGAAAAGCAAAAGAGGTTTCACTTGCATTGTGGATCGTAGACATATTATTTATTATCAACTTTATTATCTTAGCAACGATATAAGTTGAATGATTCCATCTGGAGAACTTGGAAAGCTAACAGCATTCCAGGTTCTTTTTTTGACGAAACGAGCACGAAAAAAATAACAATCATGATTACTTGAAAAAACAAATGGCACATCTTTTGCACCGAGGTATAAAAATAGGTATGATTATATAGAGATGAAAGAAGGGTGATAAATGAAAATACAATGGCGGAAAAATTTAATCATTGCCTGGATCGGTTGTTTTTTCACAGGAGCAAGTATCAGTCTGGTCATGCCATTTATTCCAATCTATGTTGAGCAATTGGGAACGCCAAAAGATCAAGTGGCGCTGTTTTCTGGTTTAGCCATTTCAGTGACAGCCTTTGCTTCAGCAATCGTTGCACCGATATGGGGGAGTTTAGCCGATCGAAAAGGACGAAAGATGATGATGATTCGTGCAGCGGCTGGAATGACGATTACAATGGGATCATTAGCTTTTGTACCAAATGCTTACTGGCTATTGATCATGCGTTTTTTTAATGGTATTTTATCTGGATACATACCAAATGCGACAGCGATGATTGCCTCACAAGCACCAAAAGAAAAAAGTGGTTGGGCGTTAGGAACTCTATCAACTGGAGCAATTGCCGGTAATTTGATTGGTCCTTCAATGGGTGGGGCCTTAGCTCAATGGTTCGGCATGGAAAATGTCTTTTTGATCACCGGTGGATTATTGATGATCACCACGATTTTAACGATCTTTCTCGTTAAAGAAGATTTTCATCCAGTTGAGAAAAAAGATTTAGTCAGTACCAAAGAAATATTTACAAGAATGGATCATTTTTCTGTTTTGGTTGGGTTATTTATCACTACATTGATTTTACAAATAGGGATCACAACGATCAGTCCGATTTTGACCTTATATATTCGAGAACTAAGTGGAGATAGTTCTAATATTCTTTTTGTTAGTGGACTTATTGTTTCTGTCTCTGGTGTCTCGGCTGTTTTTTCTTCTCCTAAGCTGGGGAAATTAGGCGATAAAATCGGTAACCAGAAAATACTATTAGCGGGTCTAGCGTTGTCATTTTGTTGTTACTTACCTATGGCATTCGTTACAACGCCTTTGCAATTAGGTATTTTGCGTTTTATTCTTGGATTTTCTACCGGTGCATTGATGCCTTCCATTAATACACTGATCAGTAAAATCACTCCACCTGAAGGAGTGAGTCGAGTGTACAGTTATAATCAAATGTTTAGTAATTTTGGACAGGTATTAGGTCCCATGCTAGGTTCAACGGTTGCCCATGCATTTAATTATAGCTCCGTCTTTATCGTGACAAGTCTATTTGTTTTATCAAATTTTTTGTTATCCTTATTCAATCTCAGAAAGGTTCTTCATCGCAAATTATAAACAAAAAAACAGATTGGAGATTTCTCCAATCTGTTCGGTTTTTCTAAGAGTGTGATGAGACTTCTTTTCTAGGCGTTGCAACAGCACCGATCAAAATGACGACGAGCCCAGCGACTAAAGAAATAATCGTTGTCAACGTAAAATCATACGGACCACTTGTTAACGCACCGCCGATATAGCCAACGACTTGTCCTAAAACAAATGACCAAAACAATGTTACGATATATCGCATAACAAACACCTCTTTTCTAAATTTAGTTTAACAGATTTTTCTGTAATGTAAAGAAACCTATTTACAAAAAAAAATTTTTTTATTCCTTAAAAAATGATCAAAAGAAAGGTTGTCAAAACGCTGTTCAGTTTAAGAAAAAAGAGGAGATTTGAGTAAATAGTTCCTCAATATTTTCAAATTCCGACTTAGCATCAAAACGGTATTTCTTAATAAAGGAAGCGAGCATATATAAGTAATAAGAAGAAAGCACAGAAAGTAGCTTTCTTCTACTTTATCCTAACAACGAGAATCTATGGAGAGATTCCCAGATGTTTAAAGTGATAGAGGTGAAATTTAGATGTTTCCCCTCTTAGAATATGATACTATAACTAAAGCTGAATTGCTTTTCATCTGCATGACTTAAAATAAAAAGGAGGCATGTGTAATGTTTCTCCCACAACTTTATACCACCACTTCTTACTCATTATTACAAAGTACGATCCGAGTGGGTGAGTATGTGAAGACCGCAAAAAAGTTAGGTTACCAAGCATTGGCTATTACAGATCGTGACGTGTTATATGGTGCTGCCGAATTCTACCGTGCGTGTATCAATGAACAAATTCAACCGATTATCGGGTTGGAATTAGAATATACTTATGATGATCGTCACAACCAACTTTTATTTTACGCCAAAAATGAGCAAGGGTACCAACAATTGATGCAGTTATCCAGTAAAAAAATGATACAAGGTACACTGGAACTGTCTGAAATCACAGATATCGATCAGTTGATCGTGATTTTACCGCCAAATGATTCAATTGTAGATGTGTTTGGACAACCGGATCTGTTTGATCAGCACTGGGTATTGCTTCAAGAAAAAGTCTCAGCAACTGATTTTTATGTAGGAGTGACAGAACGAGTAGCCAATGAAGCTGGCGCATGGTTGGATTTTTTAAGAGAAAAGGATTATCGATTATGTGCAGTACACCCGATTGCTAGCCTACATCAAGAGGAACTTTTCGCATTGGCTACTATGGAACATATTCGTGAAGGCAGTCAAATCGCCTTTGATGAAATAAAACAAAGTATACGGTCTTCAAATGAAGGTTTTTTAATACCTGAAGCAGAATTGATCCAACGATTTGAAGCCGCTGATTTAAGGGATGCAGTGAATCATGCCTATCATCTCTCAACGACTATTTCTTTTCAGTTTCAATTTCATCAAAAGCTATTACCTCATTATCCTGTACCAGAAAATCAACCAGCAGGAACATATTTAAGAGAATTATGTCAGATGCAGTTGAAAAAACGAGTCATTGATTTTACGCCTGACTATCAAAAACGTTTGGATTATGAATTATCGATTATCCATCAAATGGGGTTTGATGATTATTTCTTGATTGTTTGGGATGTCATGGCCTTTGCTCATGAACAGCAAATCGTAACAGGCGCAGGTCGAGGATCAGCTGCGGGATCATTGGTCGCGTATGTTTTAGCTATCACTGATGTGGATCCCTTGAAATACGATCTTCTATTTGAGCGGTTTTTAAATCCCGAACGGTATACAATGCCTGATATAGATTTGGATATTCCAGATAATCGTCGTGAAGAGGTACTGAATTATGTTCGTGAAAAATATGGACAATATCATATGGCACAAATCGCAACATTTGGTACCATGGCAGCAAAAATGGTTCTTCGAGACGTTGCTCGTGTGTTTGGGTTATCTCAAAGTGAAGCCAATCGTTGGTCTAAGGCGATTCCTAACCAATTGAAAGTGACTCTCAAAGAAGCCTATCAAACATCCAATAAACTGGTGGAATTGGTCAAAACTAGTGAAAAAAATCAACTTTTATTTCAGACAGCAAATATTCTTGAAGGCTTACCAAGACATGTTTCTACCCATGCAGCTGGGGTCGTGTTAAGTGACAAAAATCTCCTAGGTTTAGTTCCTTTACAAAAAGGATCAGACGAAGCATACTTGACACAATATACAATGAATGATGTCGAAGCAATCGGTTTATTGAAGATGGATTTCTTAGGACTAAGGAACCTCTCGATCATTGATTATACGCTGAAAGGAATCAAACGTGTGGAACATCAAGAGGTCGAACTGAAAAAGATTCCTTTGAACGATCCCAAAACATTGCGCTTGTTCCAACAAGGAGAAACGACTGGCGTCTTTCAGTTTGAATCAGCTGGTATTCGAAATGTACTAAGAAGACTAAGTCCAGAAACGATTGAAGATATTGCAGCAGTCAATGCGCTGTATCGTCCTGGTCCGATGCAAATGATCGATACATTTATTTCGCGAAAGAAAGGCAAAGAAAAAATCCATTACCCAGATGATTCATTAATGCCTATTTTAAAGAACACATATGGAGTTATCGTCTATCAAGAACAAATCATGCAGATCGCTTCGAAGATGGCTGGATTTTCTTTAGGACAGGCTGATATTTTAAGAAGAGCTATCAGTAAGAAGAAAAAAGATGTGATTGATGAAGAACGTGAACACTTTGTTCTAGGAGCAGCTAAACAAGGGTATAGCAAAGAAAAAGCAAATGAGGTTTACGAATATATCGAACGATTTGCGAATTATGGATTTAACCGATCTCATGCGTTTGCTTATTCATTTGTTGGCTTCCAAATGGCTTATTTAAAAGCCCATCATCCGGGAGCATTTTTTGCTAGTTTAATGAACTCAGTGAGACACAATACAGCAAAATTAAAAGAGTATATCGCTGAAGCACGTAAATACAAATTAAAACTGGCACCACCATCTATTAATCAAAGTTATTACGGATTCGAATTAGTTGATAAAGAGACCATTCGCTTTGGCTTGACAGCGATTAAAGGAGTCAGACGAGATTTTATAGAAGAAATCATAAAGGAACGAAAAGAAAATGGTGCATTCCAATCTATTGATCAATTTTTGATCCGCATCAACAAACGCTGGTTGAAACTCGATCTGTTACAGTCGTTGGTAGCGGCAGGCGCATTTGATGATTTAGTATCGAATCAAAAACAATTGATGCTTGATCTAGAAGGGAAGATCCAGAACATCGTCTATAGTGGAGGAAGTTTGGATTTACTAGATATTATGGCTTTAAAAGAAGAAGAAGTCACTGACTACTCGTTAGAAGAAAAGCTTCAATTAGAAGAGGAATACCTGGGTGTCTATTTGTCAGGACATCCGACAGAAGGGTACGAACGATTAAAACTGGCTAAAAAGATCCAGTTGGTCACAGAGATCGTGCCCAAACAAATGACTTACTTGCTGTTGATGGTCAAAGAAGTAAGAGAGATCCGCACGAAAAAAGGGGCTTTGATGGCTTTTGTCACCGGTACCGATAGCAGTGGAGAAGTACCAATCACTGTTTTTCCAGAATTATACCGACAAGCGCGAGCTTTATTTAAGGAAAACCAAGTAATCTTTGTACAAGGACGTACAGAAATCAGTAAATACAATCAAGAATTGCAATTGATAGCAGAAATTGTTGCTGATCCAGAAAAATTAGAAGAGCAGTATCCAGAACAAACGTGTTATCTACGGATCAAAGAAGAGTTAGATGAACCACAAACAATGAAAAAGCTTCAAGAACTGTTTCAGAAATTCCCTGGGTACATCCCAGTTGTCATGTATCATGAAAAGGATCAGCGTAAAGTTGTGTTGCCTGAAGCCTTTTGGGTCGATGGTAATACTAGCTTGAAGACGCAGTTACTTCATTTATTACAAGAAGAAAATGTGGTTTTCAAATAACTTACGGTAAAAGATACTATTTGTTTTCATTTTTTTTCATTTTTTTATCTGGAAATCAAGACAAGTAGCAAAAATAATGTTAAAATGTTAGTCGTGGTTAATACAAAGAAGGTTATAACCCTAAGATTCTCTTAGGATAAAGTAATTTAATGAGGTGAATATGATTATGAAACGCATCGGAATTTTGACCAGTGGCGGAGACGCACCTGGGATGAATGCAGCTGTTCGCGCAGTCGTTCGTAAAGGTATTTATGAAGGACTAGAAGTATATGGAATCAATTATGGTTTTGCTGGTTTAGTTGCAGGAGATATTCGTCGTCTAGATGTGGCTGATGTCGGTGATAAAATTCAACGTGGAGGAACTTTCTTGTACTCTGCACGGTACCCTGAATTTGCAACCGAAGAAGGTCAGTTAAAAGGAATCGAACAATTGAAAAAATTCGGTATTGAAGGGCTTGTCGTAATTGGTGGAGATGGTTCTTACCATGGCGCTATGGCTTTGACAAAACGCGGATTTCCAGCAGTTGGTGTACCAGGAACAATCGATAATGATATTCCAGGTACTGATTTTACGATCGGTTTTGATACAGCAATCAATACAGTGTTGGAATCAATCGACCGCATTCGTGATACAGCTACTTCACATGTACGTACATTCGTCATTGAAGTAATGGGACGTAACGCAGGAGACATTGCTTTATGGTCAGGTGTTGCCGGTGGGGCAGATGAAATCATCATCCCTGAACATGATTTTGAAATGGCATCTGTTGCCAAAAAAATCCAAGAAGGTCGCGACCGTGGCAAAAAACATTGCTTGATTATCTTAGCTGAAGGGGTAATGGGCGGAAATGAATTTGCTGAAAAACTTTCTGAATACGGTGACTATCATACACGCGTTTCTATTTTAGGACACGTTGTACGTGGTGGTTCTCCAACTGCACGTGACCGTGTTTTAGCAAGTAAATTTGGCGCCCATGCTGTCGAATTGCTTCAAGAAGGTAAAGGTGGATTATGTATTGGTATCCGCAACAATGAAATCGTTGAAGCAGATATCATCGATACACTAGAAAACAGCAAACACAAACCAGATTTATCATTATATGACTTAAACAACTCTCTTTCTTTCTAATTTCAAGACGAAAGAAGAGCAGTAATTTTAATGGGAGTGGGGAAGTATTCCCCAAGTTTTTGTAGCTATTTAAGCTTTTTATAGCTTTAAATAAACAATTTGAATGGGAGAGTTTTGTAAAATGAAAAAAACGAAAATCGTTAGCACATTAGGACCAGCAAGTAATTCAGTAGAAACTATTTCTAAATTGATCGAGTCTGGGGCAAATGTCTTCCGCTTCAACTTCTCACATGGTGATCATGAAGAACAATTATCACGTATGGTAATGGTTCGTGAAGCAGTTAAAAAAACAGGTAAAGATGTAGGAATTCTTTTAGATACAAAAGGTGCGGAAATCCGTACAACTGTTCAAGGAACAACTGAAGAAGATTTTGGCCGTGCAGGCTACATCAAATTTGAAGTAGGCGATAAAACACGTATCTCAATGGACCCTGAACATGTTGGATCAAAAGAAAAAATCGCAGTAACTTACCCAGGTCTATTTGAAGACGTACATGTTGGTGGGCACATCTTATTCGATGATGGCTTAATCGATATGGAAATCATTGAAAAAGACGAAGCAACTCGTGAATTAGTTGTAGAAGTGAAAAATGCAGGAATGCTAGGCTCACGTAAAGGGGTTAATGCACCAGGCGTTTCAATCAGCTTACCAGGGATCACACCAAAAGATGCAGACGATATCCGTTTTGGTCTAGATAACGATATTGACTTTATCGCAGCAAGTTTTGTTCGTAAAGCACAAGACGTTTTAGATATTCGTGAAATTTTAGAAGAAAAAGATATGACACACGTTCAAATCTTCCCTAAAATCGAATCACAAGAAGGAATCGACAACATTGATGAAATCATCAAAGTTTCTGATGGAGTTATGATCGCTCGTGGAGACATGGGTGTGGAAATTCCAGCTGAATTAGTTCCAATGGTTCAAAAACGTATTATCAAAAAATGTAATGCTGCTGGTATCCCAGTTATCACTGCTACACAAATGTTAGAATCAATGCAAGAAAACCCACGTCCAACACGTGCGGAAGCTTCCGACGTGGCGAATGCGGTATTTGATGGAACAGATGCAACAATGCTATCTGGAGAATCTGCAAATGGGGACTACCCAGTTGAAGCAGTTGCGACAATGGCTCGTATTGACGAACAAGCAGAAAATGCTTTAGCAGAGTTAGGTTCATTCCAATTAAATGAATTTGATAAAACAGATGTAACTGAAACAATTGGTTTATCTGTCGCTCGTGCAGCAAAAAATCTAGGTGTCAAAACAATCGTAGCTGCGACTGAATCAGGTTACACTGCGAAAATGATTTCTAAATATCGTCCAGATGCTGATATTTTGGCAGTAACATTTGACGAACGCACAAAACGTGGTTTAATGCTTAACTGGGGTGTATATCCAACAGTTGCTGAAAAACCAACAACAACAGACGAAATGTTTGAGTTAGCTTCGAAAAAAGCAGTAGAATTAGGTTTTGCTTCAGAAGGCGACTTGATCTTGATCACTGCTGGTGTACCAGTGGGTGAACGTGGAACAACAAACGTGATGAAAATTCAAATGATTGGTTCTAAGTTATTAGAAGCTCAAGGTATTGGTCAACAATCTGTTGTAGCGAATGCTGTAGTAGCTTCATCAGCAGCAGAAGCAATCAAAAAAGCAAAAGATGGAATGGTATTAGTCGTTCCTTCAACTGATAAAGAATACATGCCTGCAATTGAAAAAGCATCAGCTGTAGTTGTTGAAGAAGGTGGATTAACTTCTCATGCAGCAGTCGTTGGTATCGCTCAAGACATTCCAGTGATCGTTGGTGCTAAAGAAGCAACTTCAACAATCAAAGATGGTGAATTGATCACTGTCGATGCACGCCGTGGCATTGTTTACCGCGGAGAAACAACTGCTATCTAAAGTTCTTTTGACTAAGAGATCGATAACTAAGAGGTTGTGAATGCATCCTCAACTTTAAAATAAGCCGGAGTGCCTAAGATCTACTTTGTGTAGTTTTGGGTTTCTCTGGTTTATTTTCGGTGGCTTTTTATTAAATCGAACCGATAAAGTCATCTAAAAGAGCCTGGGACAAAAGCGTTATTTAATTTTGTTTCACGCTCTGAATACATATAAACGGCGGGAGCAGAAGCAACTCCTTCGGAAATAAGCTGGAATTCACAAAAATTTGAAAAGCAATTTTCGTGAATTCCAGCTTATTTCTCGGAGTTAAACGCTTCTGTACCAGCCTCTTTTTTGTTAGGAATTAACTAATTCTCGGAGTAAAGAGCACATAGAGGCGAAATAGTACGAGAAGGAAAAGAAATAAACACAAGGATCATTGATATATCTATACTAGTTTTTCTCGTTCCTCTTTGAGATTTAAAACGATGATCGTTTTTCTGTTGTTGATAGTAATAAGTTGAAATGTAGGTAGTAAGGTGGATGAGAGGATTATATGGAAATAATGGAAAAGAAATCTATTCACTTATCAGTTGATGAGAATCTAAAAAAATGCTGCTGAATAGTCATTTGACAAGCTTTAAATGAATAGGACGGTAGCGACTGTATTCATTGCTAAACTATTAGTCAGTTGTTTTAAAATAAGAGGATACTGAAACACCTCATAAGTGATGTTTCCCCTTTTTGCACTTATGAGGCTAAAAATAAGTTCTACGCTAGTCTCTTTTCATTTCATTAAATGGACAGCTCAAAATAATACTCCAGTTGTTTTTTCTTACAATTATTAACTGTTGCCTTTTTATTCCCAAATTCACGCAGTGTTTTAAATGATCTAAATCCTTTTTCCTTATTTTTTTGAAAAGTTGATACCTGGGTGTTTTGAATCTTTTTTGGATGAACCTCACTTGTTTTCGCTATTAACTTAGATAATTCCCAATATTTCTCTTCTTTATCCATATATTCATGAGTAGGTCTATGTTGAAGAATAGATTCATTTAGTTCTTGAAATGCTCTAGCTTCTCTCTCTTCAATTGCCTTACGGATTTTTTTTCCTAACAATCGATAAGCTCTCTTGTTAGCATATCTTTCCCAAGCATCAATATATTTTCCTTTAATCCATGGAGCTTTTACTTCTTTATTTTTCTCAAAAAATACAATACTTTCTTTTGCTTCAGACCAATGTCGATAGATATAGCGAAGCTCTATCCCTGTATAACTAGATTTAAATTTTTTTGCTTTATCCGTAACGAAGTTCATATTTAATTTATCTAGTACAAAATAGATCATAATGTTCGGATTGGCAATAGCCATATTAATTCCATTTTTACATCCTTGTTTTGTTAGATTATTTATATAATTTTCTTTTGTTTCAGCAGTGATTTTCATACAGCGATAGTATTCTTTCCATAATGGCAAATTTTTATGTGACATTGAGATATATTTGGGCCAATCTTGAGAAAATTGCTGCCATTGCTCAGGAGTTTTTAAATTTTCCTTCTCATCAAATAAAATTCTTGCGAACTCGTTAATATATGTACTAATACTATAAGATTTATAAGAAACAAAAGTAGGTAATTTCTTATCTATTTGAAATTCTCTTTCTCCAAGATCGATTTCTTCTCCCTTCACTTTATTGAAAAATTCATATTTGCCCGCGCTTAATCCATATAGTAGAATATTTTTTTCCTTTTTCATGTTTCTCCCCTTATTCATTCGTTCGTTTTTCTCGGGTTTCCCCTTGAGAATCTAGTATACAAGTAAATTCACAATTTTATCGTTATTTTTTTCTGTTATTTAAAATAAATAATATGGGCCATAAACGCAATGTTTGCTTAAAGATCTTTGTTAAAATAGAATTGATAAATTCATCTATAACTACTAAAGATAACAGAATTGTCTTACATCAATGTTTTTTTATGAAAAGCCAAAGAATCTGGAAGTAGAATTTTCATCTTTTCCAGATTCTTTGGCTTTGTTTAAATAGTACTTCTGTAGCATTGGATATTTTGTTTTTAAGAGATTAGAAATAGCTCATCAGTGGATGCTATTTTTGAGTTTTCATGAACTCATGGATAACTTCCACTACTTTTTCCTTTAACATGGTGGGTAACTGTTGTGAGCGAGAAACTAAAGAAATCAAAAAACGAGGTTGGATCGTGTCAGATAATGGGATACTTACGAGTCTATCTTCAGGGCGGATCGCAATTTCAGTTAAAAAACCAATTCCGATATTTTCACGGATCATACTTTTTAAAATGGTTAAATCATTGCTTTGATAGACGACACTGGGTTCGATATGAGCTTGTTTAGCTAATTTCGTAAAAGCAGTAGGGTGGACATAGTGTTCATTCAGCAACACAAATTGTTCATCGTTCAGTTCCTTGAATGAGAGGCTTTTACGCGTTGCTAAAGGATGTGAAGGCGAAACAATGATCATAAATCTTTTTTCTAAAAGAAGTTTGATTTCCAGTTTTTGATCAACGATGGGTTGCGTTGATCCTAAAATAGCTAAATCAATCCTTCCTTGATGGAGCATTTGATAAAGATCACGTGAACCGCCATCAATCATATCAATTTGTGGCATCAACTGATAGTTAATGAAATAACTAGATAGCTTTGGAAAATACTCATTCCCAATGATAGGAGGCATACCAAATCGTAATTTTTTCTTTTGAAGCTGAGTAATTTCTGCTTTAGCCAGCTTGATTTCTTGTAAAATTGATTGAGCGTGAATGAATAATTGCTTTCCGGCAGGAGTAATAAGCAATTCATGGTGAGAACGATCTCTTGTGATCAAGACAGCACCTAGTTCTTTTTCCAAACGTTGCAAGGCATATGTAACGGTCGGTTGACTAACTTCGAAGTATTTCGCTACTTTGGTGAAGTTTTTTAGTTTGACGATTTGGACATAATATTCAATGTCTCTAGTATTCATAAAAATCAACCACTCCTAACCTATAAGTATTGTTTATTGTAATCTATAACTTTGACTATATCAAACGTTAAAAATAGGACTTAAAAGTAAAGGTGAAGACGAGTTGATAACATTGAAGGTACCGATATTCTAATTTGTTTATTTGAAACAAAGTAGTGGAATATAAAATGGATCTCTTCTGAAGGAAAAAAGCTATTTAGTAGATTTATGGAATAAGGTAGATAAATAATATACGTATTCTCTTTGATGAGGGATGACGATTTTTTTTAGTAAAATGATTCGTATCGCCATTTTTAACCATACCTTCGAAAAAAGAATAGTATGTATGATGGCTCTACAGCCTAGTATTTGAAGAATCTGAGAAGTTACAGCAACTATGCTTTACTGATAGTAAACGTATTGTTAAATGGATATCTACGTGTCAGGTCTACGAGTATAGGGGTTTCGTTGTTTCTAAATTTTTTGTGAGACGTAGAGATACTTTAACTGGAGTCACATAAATAGTCTATAGCTTAGTGCATTGTAGGTAGGATTCTAAAAAGCAATTTAACGACTCTATAGAGTTGTTATTAAAACAATCATTGTTTTTATAGATAATCAGCAACATAATTTGCTAATGTTTGGAACAACTAAGTTATTTAAATTTCTAGAATAATGTATTACTGGAAGCATATCTATGAGATAATTAAAAATCTTCTGTTTTTAGATCAAGATTTTACTAGTCATGAAGAAGACGGAATTTTCTTAAAACGTTTGTATTTTTATCAACTTTAAGGTGTCAAGAAAATTTCATTGACAACAGCGATTTTGGCCTGTATAATAGCTTTTGTTGCTTAGGAGTGATGAAAATATGAAATGGTCTTTATTGGAATTGAGAAAATACCAAGAGACACCGTTAACTTTTCATGAGACCCTTGACTTAAAAAAGGCTCTTATGAAGCGAGACAATTTAATTTTAGATGTTGCGCCTGTGGAAGTCGAAGGTCTAGTCTCAGTAGATAACAAAGGCTATCTCGTTCATTACACTGCGCAGACGACTCTGACTGTTCCGTCTACTCGTTCTTTGATCCCTGTTGAATTACCAATCAACCTTGACATCAATGAATTGTTTATGACACCGGAGCAATACCAACGTAGAGAAGCCGAGTTGCCATCTGAAGAGATTTTAATTATTGATGGAGCACAGCTTGATGTAACAGAGTCTATCGAAGACAACATTTTATTGGCGATTCCAATGCGTGTTTTGACTGATGAAGAAGAACGATCAACCAATTTGCCAAAAGGGCAAGATTGGGAAGTGCTTTCTGAAGAAGAATTTATGCGAAGAAAGATGGAAGAAGCCGAGACAAAAGTAGATCCTCGTCTTGCAAAACTATCGGAATTTTTTGATTCTACATCAGAGGATGATGATAAAGCGTAAGATTGGAATATATTGTGTCAGCAATGATGCAAGACTTTACAAGGAGGTGTAGCAAAATGGCAGTACCAGCTAGAAGAACATCAAAAGCTAAAAAAGCAAAACGTCGTACTCACTACAAATTGACAATCAAAGGGTTAAACGAATGTCCAAACTGTGGTGAAATGAAAAAAAGCCATCACGTATGTGCAAGTTGTGGTTACTACGATGGTAAGGACGTAATGTCTAAAGAAGCTTAATACATTTTATTTAGAAAATGTAAAACCTCAAGGCTAACCATGGAGCCTTGAGGTTTATTTTTTTGCCTAGTGAAAGTCTCATTCACCTCATCGCTTATTAATTATGATGTTTGATTATGAAATATATAAGAAAGAATCATACATAATTGGTACTTCTTTGGTTTGCAATGAGACAATGTTAAGCTATAATGAGAGAGATTAGGGAGAATATCCCACATGTAGGAGGAGTTCATATGTCAAAACAACAAATCGGCGTTGTCGGTATGGCTGTTATGGGTAAGAATCTTGCCCTTAATATTGAAAGTCGTGGGTACTCTGTTGCCTTATTCAATCGTACAGGAGCTAAGACAACAGATGTCGTAGAAGAACATCCAGATAAAAATTTTAAAGCAACCTATACAATTGAGGAATTTGTAGATGCCATCGAAAAACCACGTCGTATTCTTTTGATGGTCAAAGCAGGGCCAGCAACAGATGCAACGATTAAGGAGTTGTTACCACACTTAGATAAAGGGGACATCTTAATCGATGGTGGGAATACATTCTTCAAAGATACGATTCGTCGAAATGAAGAGTTAGCAAATTCTGGTATTAACTTTATCGGAACAGGTGTGTCTGGTGGAGAAGAAGGAGCATTAAAAGGTCCTTCAATCATGCCTGGCGGCCAAAAAGAAGCTTATGAGCTAGTAGCACCAATCTTAGAACAAATTTCTGCAAAAGCAGAAGATGGAGCTCCCTGTGTTACTTACATCGGTCCAAACGGTGCAGGTCACTATGTGAAGATGGTCCATAATGGTATCGAGTATGGGGATATGCAATTGATTGCAGAATCTTATGATTTGATGAAAAATATCCTTGGGCTTTCGGTAGATGAAATGGCTGAAATCTTTAAAGAATGGAACGAAGGCGAGCTAGATAGCTATCTGATCGAAATCACAGCAGATATCTTGACTAGAAAAGACGACGAAGGTACTGGAAAACCAATCGTAGACGTTATTCTTGATGCGGCTGGGAACAAAGGGACTGGAAAATGGACGAGTCAAAGTGCTCTTGATTTAGGTGTACCGCTTCCGCTGATCACTGAATCTGTTTTTGCTCGTTACATCTCTGCTTATAAAGAAGAACGAGTTCAGGCAAGTAAGATTTTATCCCTTTCAAACGAGTTTGAATTTAAAGGAGATAAAAAAGAATTTATCGAAAAAATACGAGAAGCATTGTACTTTAGCAAAATCATGAGCTATGCGCAAGGATTTGCTCAACTTCGTGTAGCTTCAAAGGAATATGACTGGAATCTTCCGTTTGGCGAAATTGCAAAAATCTGGCGTGGTGGCTGTATCATTCGTGCCCGTTTCTTACAAAAAATCACAGACGCCTATGATAAAAACCCGGATATTGAAAATCTTTTGTTAGATGATTATTTTGTTGAGATCACAAGAAAATACCAACAAGCTGTCAGAGAAGTGGTTGCGTTAGCGGTCCAAGCCGGCGTTCCAGTTCCAACATTTTCTTCAGCGATTGCTTATTTTGACTCTTACAGAGCCGAACGTCTACCAGCAAATATCATTCAAGCCCAACGTGATTATTTTGGTGCACATACGTATGAGCGTGTAGATAAAGAAGGAATCTTCCACTATTCATGGTATAGCGAAGAATAAAGTGCCTTCTCATAAAACAATTGCTTAAAATAAGCAAAGAATCATAGAGCTGAAGTCGATTTACAAAAATAGACTTCAGCTCTTCTTAAAAAAGTATATTCCATGTTAAAATATAGAAGTTAAATAGAATATTTTTGTAATGGTAAATTTTTGTAATGGTAAATTTTTAAAAGCTTATATAAGAGAAAGGATAAAAATGAATGAGTAATATTCTAATCATTGAAGATGAAAAAAACTTAGCTCGTTTTGTCGAGTTAGAATTGAAACATGAGGGGTATAACGCTGAGGTCCATTACAATGGTCGAACTGGATTAGATGCAGCATTGAATAATGAATGGGATGCCATTTTGCTAGACTTGATGTTGCCTGAACTGAATGGTTTAGAAGTTTGTCGTCGCGTACGTCAAGTGAAGAATACACCAATCATTATGATGACTGCACGTGATTCAGTGATTGATCGTGTTTCAGGTTTAGATCACGGAGCAGATGATTACATCGTTAAACCTTTTGCAATTGAAGAACTACTAGCGCGTTTGCGTGCCTTATTGCGACGTATCGATATCGAAGGCGATAAGAATGTTGCAAAACAAACAACAATTACTTATCGTGATCTAACAATCGAAAAAGAAAACCGTGTGGTACGACGTGGAAGTGAAGTCATCGAGTTAACAAAAAGGGAATATGAGCTATTGCTTACTTTGATGGAAAATGTCAATGTGGTATTAGCACGAGATGTTTTACTCAATAAAGTATGGGGTTATGAAACAGAAGTAGAAACCAACGTAGTGGATGTGTACATCCGTTATCTTCGTAACAAGATTGACGTTCCTGGAGAGGAAAGCTACATTCAAACAGTGCGTGGTACTGGTTACGTGATGCGCTCGTGATCAACCCTAAAAAAGTAGAAAAAAGAGAACTTAAAGGTCCATCTTTAACCATCAAGTGGGCCTTTGCAAGTTCTTTCTTTATATTTGTCGTATTTACGATCTTTGCAGTGATTACGTATAAGTCTTCAATCAATCTGATTGTTGCGAAAGAAAGAGCAAATGTTGAGCAAACGATTTCAGAAGCGACGTCACGATTATCTAATTCTGATGAAGAACTAACGTTAATCAGTGTTTATCGTAATCTAATCAACGCCGGGACCTCCAGTGTTGCTGTAAATGATACATCAAGTATTGAAGGGAATCTTATGAAGATCGATTCCTTCATTTCAGAACTTGGGCAAGCATCTATGGATCTTTATGTTTACGATTTAGATGAAAAATTAATTTTTAAAACACATGAAAAAAGTCGATCACTGATTCAAACCTCCCGAAAGATCCCAACAATCGTTACGTTAGATGGAAAAACGGGTTTTTTGTCTATTCAACCAGTTTACTCAAAGCAAACGAGAGAAAAAATTGGTTATATTCAAACCTTTTATGAGCTTTCATCTTTCTATGATATTAGAAATAAATTACTATTGACTTTAATTGTCTTAGAAGTTGTATCTCTTATATTAAGTAGTATTCTAGGGTTCTTTTTATCTTCTTATTTCTTAAAGCCGTTAAAAGTATTAAGAGATACTATGGATACAATAAGAAAAGATCCGCAATCAGATATCCATATGCCTGAAATTGACACGGATGATGAATTAGCCGATTTGGCTGAAATATTTAATGAAATGCTTGATCGGATGCGTATATACATTGAACAGCAAGAACAATTCGTCGAAGATGTCTCCCATGAATTAAGAACACCTGTAGCAATCATTGAAGGCCATCTTAGTTTATTGAACCGTTGGGGCAAAGATGATCCGGAAATTTTAGAAGAATCACTGACAGCCAGTATGCAGGAAATCAGTCGAATGAAAAGTTTAGTACAAGAAATGCTTGATCTCTCAAGAGCAGAACAAGTTGATTTGTATTATGCAAATGAAACAACACAGGCAAAAGAAGTTACCTATCAGGTGTTCAATAACTTTAAACTGCTTTATCCAGACTATGTCATTACCTTAGATGATGATCTATCTAAAGAAGTCACTCTACAAATCTATCGAAATCATTTTGAGCAATTAATCATCATTATCTTAGATAACGCTGTAAAATACTCAACCACCCGAAAAGAAGTGCATATATCCATATCGTCTACGTTGAGTGAGTTTGAAATTGCCATCCAAGACTTTGGCGAAGGCATACCTCAAGAGGATCTCAAAAAGATTTTCAATCGTTTCTATCGCGTAGACAAAGCACGTGCGAGAACCAAAGGTGGAAATGGATTAGGTCTATCCATAGCGAAACAACTTGTAGAAAGCTATAAAGGAAGAATTGTTGCCGAAAGTGTTGTAGGACAAGGAACGATTTTTAGGATCTTTATTCCGATCGTTCGCACAGAAAGTGACGAGTGAAGAAAATCACTTCAATAAAAAGTGATCATTAAAGTTCAAGAATGGATTTTTTGAGCAGTAAGTAGAGCGTGGGACCGGAAGTATTATTTACTCTTGTTTTACGCGCTTAATACGTATAAGCGGCGGAATCAGAAGCAACTCCTTCGATAATAAGCTAAAGTTCACAAAAATTTGAAAAGTAATTTTCGTGAATTCCGTCTTATTTCTCGGAGTTAACCACTTCTGTTCCGCCTCTTTTTTTCTAATGAAAGGAGAGGTGGGATCGTACTATCTATATTTTTAATAGAATAGATACTTTTTGATAAATGAATTAACAATCAAACAACCGGATGACCAAGTTGGATTTTCATTTTTTGAACTTTTATATTTACTTGTTTAAAGAATAATAAGT
>NZ_NGMO01000003.1:716577-734492 GCF_002140175.1 Candidatus Enterococcus wittei | reverse complement strand
AGTGTAGAACGCTTCTCTCACAACCTGGATACACGGTGTTCGAAAAGGTGACCATCGGCACTAAGCTAAAATCTCACAAAATATGAGAAACTATTTTCTCAATTTCCTTCTTAATACTCAGAGCTAAACGGCTTTTTCACAACCTCTACTCAGAAGGAGGGATTAATGCAAATTTAGAGAATGAGAATAATCCTTTATCGGTGATCTTTAATTCCGGTATGACTGATAGTGTTAGAAATGACAGTGTTAAGAAAGGATCGAATTCATTGCTTGCTCCTAATTGTCTTGCTTGGGTAGTTAGGTACATCAATTGCTCGTTGACTGTTGTAAAAGGTTCAAGAGACATCAATCCACCGATAGGTAGTGGGAGACAAGCTAATTCTGTTTGTTGGTTCACAACGATCATTCCTCCCCCTTTTTTGATTAATTGATTGGCTGCATAAAGCATATCTTCATCATTTGTTCCTACGACAACGATATTGTGTGAATCATGAGCAACAGTTGTAGCAAAAGCGCCCTCTTTCAATTGAAAGCCTTTAACGATTCCCAAACCGATATTTCCAGTACCATGATGGCGTTCAATCACTGCGATTTTTAATTGATCTTGTTCGATAGATGGGTGGAATGTACCATTTTTTAACTGGACTTCTTCTAATAAATCATTCGTCAATAGGCTGTTTGGGATGATCTCGATCACGTGTGCAGTAGAAGAAGGCAAGGTTAATTCAAATGCTTGCGTATCAAATGGTACAACGTGTATGTTGGGTAAAGCAGTGATTGCTAGGTTAGGTGTAACAGAAGCCACTTGTGCTGTCAGTTGTTGATTTTCTACGACAAGTTTTCCTTGATAAAATACATTGTTTATCGGTAGAGTTGACAAATCGTTTGTCAAAAAGAAATCGGCTTGATAGCCAGGTGCGACAGCTCCTAATTGCTGTAAGCCAAAGCATTCTGCTGCGTTTAAGGAAGCCATTTGGATAGCTTGTAAAGGATCCATTCCAGCTTGGACTGCTTGGCGGACGATATGATCAATTGATCCTTCTGAAACCAGATCATCAATGAGTTTATCATCGGTTACAAATAAACAGCGTCTGGAATTATCAGGAGTGATTGCGGGAAGAAGGGCCTGTAGATCTTTTGCGACTGTTCCTTCTCGAACCATTACGTACATACCTAGTTCTAATCGCTCCTTGGCTTCTTGAGCAGTAGTTGCTTCATGATCTGTTCGGATTCCAGCAGCTAAATAAACATTTAAATCATCTCCATGGATACCTGCAGCATGCCCATCAATTTTTTTATGATACTGGTGCATCAAGGCTAATTTTTCAAGAATCGTTTGCTCAGTTGAAGCAACTGCTTGATAATTCATGACTTCAGCTAATCCTAAGACTTCTGGATATTCAAGAAATGGTGCAAGGGAACGGGCATCCAACACAGCCCCACTAGTTTCAAAAGGAGTGACAGGTACACAAGAAGGAAGCATGATGAAAATATTCATCGAGGCATCTCTCGCATCTTCCAGCATAAATTCAAGGCCAATACTTCCAGCCACATTACCAATCTCATGTGGATCTGTGATGACAGTAGTAACTCCATGTAATAAAGAGATTTTTGCAAATTCCTTTGGTGATAAAAGCGAGCTTTCAATATGAACATGTCCATCAATTAGACCAGGAACCAAGTACTGCCCATTTGCATCATAAACTTCTCTTCCTTCATAATTGCCGATTCCTGCAATTTTCCCCTCACAAATGGCAACATCTTTTTCTATGATCGTTTTCGTAAAAACATTAATGATTTTTGCATTCTTTATTACCAAATCTGCTGGTTGTTTTTTCCCAGCTACAGCAATTTGTTTTTTTAACAGTGAATCCACAGTTTTGCCTCCCAAAAATAATTTTTACTAGTATAACATAAATTCGGTTTTTGCCAATAGATTTTCTGAAATCCAAGAAATTTAAAATTATAAGCTGAAAAAAGCGTATATTTTTTTGGGAGGAAAAAAGATGCAGATAAAAGATTTATCTCATAATATTATCTATACAGGCTTTAAGAATAAGGTGCAAGATATCTATATCCTACCTTACACTAGTGGATATAAGGTTTTTTTTAGATATGGCAAAAAGCGAACATTCCAACAAGAGTTGACAAACGAAATAGGCCAACAATTGATTGCAAGTTTTAAATATTTAGGCCAAATGGATATCGGCGAAAAAAGAAAAGCACAACTGGGTTCTATGACGTACCTTTTAGAAGAGCGTAAGATTCGTTTACGTTTATCTTCCGTAGGTGATTATTTACAACGGGAAAGCTTAGTGATCAGGCTGCTGTATGACTTATCAGAAAAGCATTTACGTTGTTTTTTTCCGAAAGATCTTAAAGTGATTGAAAGAAGCACAAGTGAACGTGGACTCTATTTATTTAGTGGTCCAGTGGGATCAGGCAAAACTTCCCTTATGTATCATCTTGCTCGTAGAAAGAATCTGCAAGTAATCACGATAGAAGACCCAGTCGAAATCGAAGAACCTACATTTTTGCAGTTACAAGTAAATATGAAAATCGAACAAAGCTATAATCAGCTATTGAAACTCGCTTTACGTCATCGGCCTGATTTACTGATAGTAGGAGAAATCAGAGACAAGGAAACAGCAGATGCAACGATACGAGCAGCTTTAACTGGTCATCGAGTATTTGCGACAGTGCATGCACGAGACCTGAATCAAACACAGACACGTATCAAAGAACTAACACAAAATCACAGCTTTACTGAATGCCTGTCTGGAATTATTTATCAAGAATTGCTTTTAGATCACAATCAAGTACCGGCAGCTTTATGGGCCTATCGTTTCACTAACAATGAGATCGAAAAGAAGGAGTGGCTGACGAGTTATGAACAAGCGCAAAATCAAACGTGGCAATCTCATCGTTTCTAAAAAGATGACCCCAAAGCAGCAACTACGATTTATTCAAATGATCGGTGAAATGTTATTGAACGGTTTTAGTCTACAACAGTCCATCGAACTGCTTGACAAGATCAATATACTTCCACCTGTGCATTTACAATTAGCGAAAAATCGTTTAAAGGATGGGGCGCCTTTTTCTGACATTTTGCAACAATTAGGCATCAAGCAAGAGCAGCTCGTACAAGTAGAATTAGCTGAGACACATGGTAATTTAGTGGAGACCTTAAAAGGGATCGCTGATCAATTTCGTTTGATGGAGAATTTCCGAAAAGAACTTCAAAAGGCAGTCAGCTATCCATGTCTATTACTTATTTTTCTGATAGGAATATTGGTGAGTCTGAGGGAATTAGTTGTGCCACAGTTATTACAAACCGAGATGGTCTCAGCGACACATTGGGGAATTGTCCTTTTACAATCACTTCATCTTATTTTTTTAGGATGTTTCGTTGGACTTATCTTATTTCTTTTTCTGGTGTATCTTCGATTAAAAAAGTGGGATGCTATCAGAAGAAGCGAATGGATTAGTAAGATACACCTCATAGGCAGGATTTACACATTGTATCAATCCGCTTATTTGTCATTAGAAATAGGTAAATTATTTTATGAAGGATTAGAACTTAAACAGATTATTCACTGTCTAAAAGAAACAAGAAAAGGGAGTTTGCTCCAACTGTTAGCCTATCGTCTAACTGAAGGACTTGAAACGGGAGTACCATTAGCGGAACAGTTTCAGTACTATCCTTTTCTGACAGAAGAATTCAGTAAAATCGTGTTACAAGGTGAAGCAAAGGGAAATCTAGGGAAAGAGTTATTATTTTACAGTGAATTGACCCAAAAGCACTTTTTTCAAAAGATGAATCGATGTCTGTATTGGATCCAGCCCATTCTCTTTTTAGGGATCGCAGGATTGATTCTTATGATCTATGCCGCTATTTTACTGCCTGTTTATGGAAATATCGAGGAGGTATTCACATGAAGACCCAAGCCAAAAGAAGAACAACCATACGATTAAAAAGTTTCACACTAATTGAGATGCTGATCGTTCTGTTAGTCATCAGTGCGCTAGTTTTATTATTTATTCCAAACATTTCCCGTTACCGTGACCATGTTAATAAAGAAGGACGTGAAGCTGTACTTCAATTGATTGATGCGCAAAAAGAGTTATATTCTTTACAAAATGATGGTAAGATCCCTAGTATTGATGAATTATTGAAAGAAGGTTATATCAAACAGGAGCATGCAGATGCTTATCGTAAAAAATAAGCCACATCATTTCAGTGCATATACGCTAATAGAAACATTAATCGTACTCACTCTGACCCTCTTTTTCTTCCTCTTTCCCATCATCGCTTTTACCTCTTGGAAAAACGATTTGTCTGCCTACCAATTTTTTATCCAGTTTGAAAGAAGGATCTATGCTGTACAAAAAAGTGCGATCGTTCACCAGAAAAATACTAGTTTTTCTTATGTTCAAGAAAAAAACTATTTGTTGTTTCAAGCTCCAAGTTATTCTTCAATGATGTGGCAAGTGTTACCCATACCCGATGGAATTACAGTTGAGCAAGATGGAATCATCACTTTTAAAGCAGAAACAGGGAATGAAAGTTCTCTGAAAAAATATACGTTCTATTGGACAAGAAAAAAGCAACGAATCAGCTATCAATTCCAGATGGGAAGTGGACGCTATCTCAAAAAAATCGAATAAAAAAGGCTTTGTATTGCTTGAAGGTATGACGGCGTTAGTAATTACTGCAAGCTGTATTTATTTTATAAGTTCGGGGAATTTGTTTTTGATCCAACAGGAAAAAGAAAATCACCAAGAAGTGCTTCTTTTACGCCAGTTATACGAAGACGTGAAACATTTCCGTTTACTTCAAGAGTTGCCAGTCAGGAATGAGAAATGGCAAGAGGGGGAAACAGTGATTGAACACCATGGGGAAAATATTCAGAAAGCACAGATCAGTAATGGAGAAGAAGTGATTGAAATTGCGCGTAAGAATTAAGTATTCAGCGTTTACGCTTATTGAATGTATCATTTCTTTGGTGGTGTTAAGTAGTATCTTATTAACATTCAGTCTGTTTATACGACAAACAGAAAAGATCAATCTTTTTTTACAAAGCAAAGAACAAAAAGAATGGTTGATTTTCTTAGCGCAATTAGATGAAGAAGTCAGTCATAGTACGAATATGTACGTAAAAGAAAATCGCTTATATTATGAAAAAGAAAAAATATATATTCTTGAAAGTCATCAAGAGATGATTCGAAAACGCAGTATGTCTGGTGGACATCAACCCATGTTGACTGGGGTTGAGGAAGTAGAGATGAAAGAAGAAAAAAATTCCATTTCATTGATCGTTACATTTAAGAATGGAGAAAGTATGTATGGTATTTGGACCAAACCAAAGAGAGAAACGACTGGCAGGGAATATTTTATTTTCCACATTGACGTTATTTTTAATGTGTCTTTTTTTGATGCAGGCATTACTTGAAAACTATCGTTTGACGATTGATACGAATCTGCGTATAGAAAAATTTTATCAGGCAAAGATCATCAAGGAAATGTTTTTAAGTGAAGTTGATTCGTTGGTGAAAGAAGGAAAAGGAGCGTATGATTATACTGTTGGATCGGTTATGTATGAAAAAGAAAATCAGATCATAAAACTAATCATAACAGTTAAACCATTTCAATTTGAATTTACTGAAAAAACAAATAATGTAACAGAAAGTGACACAGAATAGTTGTTTCGGATGAAACCGCACTCTTTTCTGTTATAGCGCTGTTTTTTCGCTGGATAATGTTTGCCATTTCACAAAGAAAAAAGGGTGAAAACGATTGAAATTTTGATGATTGTTCGTTAGAATTAAACAGGTAAAATAATTGTTATAATATCTAGAAATGAGGTGCACCATGTTACCAGAAAAAATGGAACAGGGGTTTGAACAAAACCTAAAAGCTATTCAGCTTTTACAAAATGCATTGGGAACTTCCTTTTTAGAAGCTTATGTTGAAAATGCAGAAAATTTACTCGATAATTATCAAGTGCGTGTGGTGGATGGCGTGCCAAATGAAGAGACAGCTCAACAAATCTCAGCAATCTATCAAGAACTGAAGGGATTGTCTTTTGAACCGGAAGAATGGCGTCGACTTTCACAGCTGTTATTATTAAAAGGAAGTCAAACAGAACATTTACAAGCAAACCATCAATTAACACCAGATAGTATCGGTTACTTATTTGTTTTTCTAATTGAACAGCTGTTCACGAATAAAACAGAAAAACTAAATGTTCTGGATATTTCAGCAGGAATGGGCAATTTGTTATTAACAGTTCTTTTAAACTTACAAAGTGCAGGGTATCAATTAGCAGGTTTTGGAGTAGATATTGATGATTTATTACTTTCTGTGGCTGCTTCAACAAGCGCTTTGACAGAAGCAGAAGTCCAATATTTCCACCAAGATGGATTACAAGAGTTACTGATCGAACCAGTGGATGTCGCAATCAGTGACCTACCAATCGGCTATTACCCTAATGATCAAAAAGCAAAAGAATTTTTGACAAGCGCTGAAGAAGGACACAGTTATGCCCATCATCTGTTGCTAGAACAGGCGATGAAATATGTAACACCAGATGGGTTCGGCTTGTTCTTGATGCCAAGTAATTTTTTAGAAACAGAACAAAGTGAGCATATTAAGAAATGGTTCAAAGAAGAGGGCTATCTTCAAGGAATGATCCAATTACCAGATGAATTATTCCGTAATAAGCAGTCACAAAAGAGTATCTTGATCTTACAGAAAAAAGGTCCACAGGCAAAACAAACTCAAAAGGTACTACTCGTAAAACTTGATTCACTGAAAGATCCAGAGAAGGTGACCAAATTTTTCAAAGAATTTGAAAATTGGAAATCATCGTTCTTATAAATATTCATTAAAAAGGAGAGTAACATGTCAAAAACAATTGCAATCAATGCTGGGAGTTCAAGTTTGAAATGGCAGTTATACCAAATGCCAGAAGAAACCGTAATCGCTAAAGGAATTGTCGAAAGAATAGGATTGAAAGATTCAATTTTTACAATCAAATATGGTGAAGGCCAAAAATTTGAACAAATCATGGATATTGATGATCATGAAATTGCTGTAAAAATGTTGCTAGATCACTTAATTGAATTAAATATTTTAAATTCTCATGATGAAATTACTGGTGTTGGACATCGTGTAGTACATGGTGGCGAAACATTTCCTGACTCTGTGATCGTGGACGAAGAAGTAATGACACGTATCGAAGAATTAGCAGAATTTGCGCCACTGCACAACCTTGCAAATTTGATGGGAATCAAAGCCTTCAAGAAAATCTTACCGGATATCCAAAGTGTAGCGGTATTTGATACGTCTTTCCATGCAACGATGCCTAAACACAATTATCTTTATAGTCTGCCAATCGAGTATTATGAAGATTATAAAGTGAGAAAATACGGATTCCATGGTACAAGTCATCGCTATGTTTCTGAACGTGCGGCAGAGATGTTAGGTAAACCAATCGAAGAATTAAAAATCATTACTTGTCATTTGGGTAATGGTGCTTCGGTCACAGCAGTGGATGGTGGAAAATCAGTAGATACTTCTATGGGCTTCACACCATTAGCAGGTGTAACAATGGGGACACGTTCTGGGGATATCGATCCTGCAGTCTTACCATATTTAATGGACAAGTTATCCATCAATATTGATGAAATGGTTAATATTTTAAATAAAAAATCAGGTCTTCTAGGTTTGACAGGTCTATCAAGTGACATGCGTGATCTTGAAAACAACTATGAAAAAGAAGAAATTCGCTTAGCTTATGACATCTTTATTGATCGTATCCGTAAATATATTGGTGGCTATGTCACGACAATGAATGGCGTGGATGCGATTGTCTTTACAGCAGGAATCGGTGAAAATGATGGACATGTTCGTAATGAAGTAATCAAGGGAATGACTTGGTTTGGTTGTGAGATTGATCCTGAATTGAACAAACTCCGTGGTGAAGAACTAGATATTTCTACAAAAGATTCAAAAGTGAGAGTATTAGTGATTCCAACTGATGAAGAACTAATGATTGCTCGTGATGTGGAACGTTTGCGTCCATAAGAAAGCTTTACATGATTGATGGAGTGAATTCACAAGCATATTTTTTGAATGTTTAATGATTCTTTTTAAGTATAAAAGTATATGTATCAAATTGAAAAATCTCACTAAATCGTATTGGATTTAGTGGGTTTTTTGTTTTTTCAGGCTTTTTATCAAATTGGACTGATAGAGTCATCTATATCAGTCTTAGTAATTATAGTGCTGTTTTTTCTCAAAATGAAATCATCAGAAAATTTTCAATCAAGAAATTGGAAGATAGGAAGTGTTGGAACAAATTCTGTGAAGTTAGATCATATAAGACGAAGGTCCAATCAATGAGGATTAAATCAACGGAATATATACAATCCTTGCTCGACGAATTTAAGTAGAATATTTCTTCATGAGATTTGGAACAATGAACTACTTATAGAAGCGTAAAACAATTGGGGAATGACAAAAAAAAGCCACCCAAGGATCATTAGGTGTGCCAACAGATAAAGCTGTTTTTTCAGGAACGTTGTTTAATAGATACATTCCTCTTCTCTACTAATAGTATACACCATAAAAAAAGTAAAAAACAGACTGTTTTTTTCGTGGAAAAGAGCATAAAATCAATTCTACACCTTTGAGATTGGACGTGATCAAATGTTTTCAACGCATGAGGAAGAGATGAAAGAAGCAAATCATTTGAAATTTGTACATGAAGAGTTAATCCATTCGGAAATTCGTTTGACTGAATTTTTAGCCACCAATAATCAGGAAGGGTTAGAGACGATACGGGAATTATCGTCTGAAACACGAGTGAATTTAGCGAGTATTTCAGAAAAGTTAGACAGTTTTGCCAATATCGAATCATTAAATAAACAGATTGATCAGTATAATTACAAGTTAGAAAGTGCTAAAAGAAAATTAGATAGCGTGAAACGTCTGATACCTTCTCCGTACTTCGGAAAAATCTCTGTTGACTTTATCGATGATGCGTCTAGCGATGTTTTTTATTTTGGGATCAATGGGTTTACGAATGAAGATAACCAAGACTTGATCTATGATTGGCGTTCGCCAATTGCAGAGCTATTTTATAATAATGAATTGGGTAACTCTCATTACAAGGTAAAGGACAGAAAAATCCCAGTAAAAATAAATAATCGTCGACAGTTGATTACGAAAGGTTCAGAGTTACTGAATTGGTTTGATACAGACACTGCTATCCAGGATGACGTCCTTTTAGAATCTCTGGAAAGCGATTCCTCTAAAAAAATGAAGGATATTACAGCAACGATCCAAATGGAGCAAAATAAAATTATCAGAGATTTGTTATCGGAAGTAGTTGTAGTAAATGGGGTAGCTGGTAGTGGGAAAACTTCAGTCATATTACAACGTATTGCTTATCTAATGTATACCAATCGTGAAACCTACCGTGCAGATAATATTCTGATTTTGTCTCCTAATGAGTATTTTGGAAAGTATATCTCAGAAGTCTTGCCTTCGCTTGGAGAAGAAAATCCTGCGACATATACTCTTTTAGATTTTGTGAAGCGAGTAAGTGAGTTGGAACTAGAGACTGAAAGTGAATATTTTGAACGTATCAATTCTTCATATGTATCGAAAACATCTAGTATTCTCCAATCTGCTGATTTTTTAGATGCAATCAATGAATACGAAGATTTCACCCCAGTATTCCGTGATTTGGTCTTCAAAAATAAAGTCATTATTTCAGCAAACCAAATAGAAGGATTTTTTGACCAAACGCCTGACTCGATGTCTTATTCTAAGCGAATCTCTGCTACAAAGAGAAGGTTGATGCAAGAATGGGAACAACTACTTATGCGACAAAGTAAAACGGAAAAAATCCATCAACAGATTTTACAATTGACAGAACAACAACAAATACGCAAATTTGGTCGATTGATTGGTGATGATTCTTCCCAAAAATTGCAAAAGCATGCTCTAAAATTACTAAATGAACGCTATCGATCGATTACAAATGGGATTGATCACTATCAATGGATTCATTTAGAAGCTTTATTTTCAACTATTTTTTCAGCATATGCTCATTTCGATCTTCCAAAAGAGGCAAAAAAGACATTGGATTATGGAATCTCTTTTCTTTATATGTACCACAAACTTATCGAGCCGTTGAACTTACCATTGTTTAAGGTCATTCTTATTGATGAAGTCCAAGATTATACGCAAGCGCAGCTCGTATTCTTAAAAACTATTTTTGATAAAAGTAGCTATACACTCGTTGGCGACCAAAACCAAGCTATTTTTAATACAACTGTCTCTTTTGAGAAACTGCAAGCAATTTTTTCTTCAAAATCTACGGCATATTATCATTTAACCAAAAGTTATCGGTCAACAGGGAACATTACGAATTTCTTTTCGCAATTCTCAATGGGGCATGAAACCTTCGAAATCGTTCCAGTTCGCCCCTTAGGTCAAGAAATTACATGTTTAAAATATCACACATACACAGATTTTAAAGAAATTTGTCTGAACTATTTAGATCAAAACGGGTTGACTCAGGTGATGATTATTTGTGAGAATGAGGCGATCCTACAAAAACTATCCGAGCATTTTGTGCAAGATCAAAGAATCAGTTTGATAGATATCGCTCATGCAAAAGGTCTGGAGTTTCCCCATGTGATCGTGTGTGGATTTGTGATGGAAGAACTGGATGATCACCTGAAAAGCCGATTATACACAGCAATCTCACGTGCAACGGAAACTCTAGCCATTGCGTCCATTGTTTAATTGATAAAAAAATATGAACCGCCTCATAAAGAATCAAGTGGTAAGCAAAAAATATATGGTTGTCAGATAAAAATCATCAAAATAATGTTACCCTCATTTTAAATGCCAAAAAATTTTGTAGTTGCTTGGCACTAAAGCATTCTCTTGATAGATCTCACTACAGCATAAAAAGGTCAGAAACTTAAATGATTGTGACAGCTTTACATTCTGATAGAGTAAAAGTATAGATAGTAAACACAAAGTTTATTTTTACAATGTGTTCTATTTATTAATCGAGCGAAGATTGCATGACTATAAAAAAGAGTACTCTCAGGTATTTTCTAATCACTCTTTTTTATAGTCATTTTGGCTATTGAATATTTCCTGTATCAAATTGATCAATAGGTTGTTGTTAAACTCGTAAAGATGAATAAGAAAAAATTATTGGTTCTCTAACGTATAGTACATAAAACGCTTTGGATCTGTCATAAAGTTTTTCATAAACGCAACATTCTCAATTTCATCATAGGAAATAGAGTTTATTTGATCTTCTTCCATCCGATAAATAACTGCATCGGGGTGTGCTGTCAAGATTGGTGAATGCGACGCAATGATAAACTGTGCACCTTGTTTAATTTGGGCATCAATCATATGCAATAAAGCGAGTTGATTTTGTGAGCTTAGCGGGGTTTCTGGTTCATCAAGAAGGTACAAGCTTTTCGGAACGAGCCGGCTTTTAAATAGGGCTAAAAAGGATTGTCCATGAGATAATTCGTGCAATTCTTTTGGATAGGTTCTTTTTAAGGCTGCTAGGGAATTCTCGTAAGGCTGGCGTTCGAAAGCTAGTTTAGGTACACCTCTTTCGTCTAGTAGAGCCAGCTCATGAAGCAGTTCATTTCTTAGTCGGGCGTTCTTTCGAACAAAACTGATGTAATCATCTGCACGAAAGAAAAAACCGCTTTTCGATTTCACACTCCATTCCGTTTTTAAACACTCAGCAAAGGCAAGCATTTTATCGTAATTTGGATCAGTTTCATAAGATTCGTTTGTAAGTTGTGGAATTTGATTTTGTATTGCTAAAGCTTGAAGCAAAGTAGATTTACCAATTCCATTATTTCCCACCAAAAATATAAGAGGATGATTAAGATCAAGTTGGTCAATGTAGGATAACCATTTTAGGCTAAATGGATATTCATCTCGAGTATTCATAGGGTGCGTATAGCGTACTTTTTTTAACATAGTGATGCTCCTTTTTTTAAAAAATTTTGCATCGAACGGCCGTTGATGAATACCTTTATTCTACGTAAAAAGATTATTAAATCAACTGTTTAAACTCTTTTTTTACCGATTTGTTTCAAGTGGATTTTAAGGCGTCTCATGCTTTGTTGAGACTTTCAAAAAACTGGGTGTTTTTTGTTGTATCTTAAACCACTGAATAAGGTGCTTAAAATGAAACAGTAAAGATTCTTGGAGAGCTATACAACTAGGAGAAGATTATTGAGAATAAAAAATACTCAAAATAGACGATAACAATATTTTTTCAGATTGCTTTTTATAACGTCGATTGGAAATATACTTATGATTTTATTAATCAAGTCCTCTTATTTTTATTGATATACTTGCCTTTGACTAGTTTCAAAAACTCATGTTCATAGAAGCTGGTACGATTTTGGTAATTTATGGTTACTCAAGAGTAAGTACTGGTAATTAAGATTGCAAAATGCAGATTAAAAAACTAAGAAATATTGAAGTAGAAAAAGTATCCCGTCTTATTGACTAGAAAAATGACATATATTCTCACTTTAAAAAAAACCTTCGTTTTTATTTTGTTGTGTCATACAATGGATTTGAAACAAAATATGTTTAATTGAGGAGGAGGAGTACATGAAAAAAGTTTTCTTTTTTGGTTTTTTGGTAAGCGTTCTATTTTCAGGTGTCAGTATTTATGGAGATGAGAAAAGTAGTATTGAAAAAACAGATTCAGAAAAAATGGAAATTGCTAACAAAGTTGTCAATTCCATTGATTATTTTGACAGAGTAACTATTACTTTCAGAGAAAGGTATGGAAATTTATCTGATCGAGAATATCAGGTGAAAGCCAAAATGGATTTTACTAAAGGATTATTAGATGAAGAGTTTGTTGAAAAATTTGATGATGGAACCATAGGCGAACAAAAAGCTACTCTTTATGATAAGAGCCAAGATAAAAATTTACTTGATATCAACTTCAAAGAAAAAGATTATGTTGCAAGCCAATATGACTACGATTCCACTCAGGGAAACCGTTTGATTGAATCGTATCCTATTGAGAAACGAATAACCAGTGTAGGAGAAAATGTTTTATTTCAAAGAAATAGTACATTACCGCTATCTATGTCAGCAGATGCAGTATTTCCGCAAACTTATGGAGCACAATTTTTTTCTGACTTTGATAACTGGGATTTAGTAGGAGAGGACACTCTTTTAGGAAGACAAGCTATAGTGGCTGAAGGGAATTATCCTAAAGAATTGGGTGAAAAATTAAAAGCTGATCGTTTTAAATAAGAAACAGGTATTTTCTTGAAACTCGAAGGTAGCAGGGATAGCAAGGTTACGAACTATCTAACAGTAGACCAATTAGATTTTGATACACCAGTTGAGATTCGAAATATTATAAACGTGAAGAAAGAAATTTTAACTGAATATAAATTTCCTGTAGAACAACAAAAAACAGAAATAAAGAAACAATCAGCTGAGGGGAACAAAATCATGAAGCAAGCAGTGCAGTCACGTATTGATTCTTATGTTATAGATAATGATCCTTTAGCGGGGCAAGAAGTAGCTACTAATTCAGGATCTAGCTGGTGGATCTCAAACCCTTATTTATTCAATGGTGAAGAAGGATAGTTGGGTCACGATACAATGCCTGGTATTTCCATTCTCTAAGGATATAAGAATTACCAAGCACAAGTTGTATGTTCACTGAAAGCTGATAACACGGCAACTCAGTATTGAACTGAATACATAACTTCGAGAACTGGGACGCAAATGGTGCGTATAAAAAATAAATAAAATAACGTAATGGATAAATAAAAATTTCCTTTTTAAAGTGAAAGAAGGATTCTTTTTCACATAATATCGTGAAATTGCTTTTTTTGTTTCTTTTGTTCTTGCTCAGTAAGATTTGGAAAAGATCGTTCTCTTGCTTATATTCGACCATAATTTCTAATTACTCCTGCTGGATCTGAGCAATCTTACAGAATAAAATTACACTTTCATAATATACTAGCGTAAATATAAGTTTATATAAAAGCATTCCTCAATTCTCCTTCCGAGCCTTTTCTTGATTTTAGCAGATAAACATTGGAATAAAACTAAAAAAATACAGCTATTCCTAACTATGAGAAATAGCAGTATTAGACTGTAGATAAATTCATGAACCTGGAATGTTGTTTACAGTTTTTTTGTTTTCATAGAAAATTACTTTTTAGTATTTATGTAGATAGAAAGATTGTTACAACCAAGCTCATGTTAAGGCCTAATATTTCATGTAGACATGTTTTTCTCAATGGAATAAGCTTGTCTCAATACATATAAAATCTACAAATTGGAGGATTTTGAGGTTCCTTCTATCTGAGATGAATCACTATTTTTGAGTAGAAAAAATGAATTGATTTTGAAAAAGGATCAATACATCCAATAGTTTGGTTTTACAGAGAATTATCAGGCGGAGAAACCGAACTACTAGCTTTAGGATATAATTTTTACATAATTTGGATCTGAAAGCTGAATGAATAAGCTTGAGTTAAATTTATTTTTTATGATAGGCGCAAGAGATACTTGCTATCACAATGTTTATGAATGGACGATAATGAAGATAAGAGCTGGATTTTGTGGAAGAACTGCATGAACGTTTGAAGTCACTTAGGATAGAACATAAGCTTACTCAACAAGATATTGCAGATAAATTATTTGTCAGCAGACAAGCTGTTTCGAATTGGGAAAATAACAAAAATTTCCCCGATTTGAAATCAATTGTACTTCGGTTCGAACTATTCAGATATCTTTGGACGATTTTTTGAAGGGAGAGAAGGTTTTGGTTAAAAATAATATTGAAAAAGAGCTTAAAAAAATCAATCCTGTTACTTTAGTAGGATTAATTTTTTATGCTCGTTTTAGCGTTTTTAGTTCCTATATTTGGGTTAATATTTTCTATTATAGTCTTGAAAAGTTATCAAAAAGATGACCGTCCTAGTTGGATAAAAGTTATTGCAATTGTGTCTTTCGTATTTCAACTAACTGTTATTTCAGCGATTTTACTCAGCCTTCCGACAGGTTCGGAGCAAATTGATAATATCAAAAATACCTTAGAAATCCAGTAATAGCATAGTGTAGAGAATGACTTGCCTGATTTTTAGATAGTTTAACTAAGAAAATTACCTTTTGACAAAAATTAAGCAAGATGTGTTGGATAGGAAAAGAAAAAAATTTAGGTAGTATCGTTTTAGTAGCCTTTTCCATTAGTTGTTTCAGTTCTCTTAGTAAGTGCGGTGCCAGAAATAAATGTAGCACCGACTGTTTCTATTTCCGAATTAAACAGTTCTGAGTGAATGCAAGTTGCTTAAGATATTTCGGTTTCGAGAACGGAGTTAGAAAATTTGAAAGAAAATCTTGAATCAACAATGAGTAAACTCCAAAATATAAACTTTACAAATCTTAGTAAATCAAATGCCGTTCAAGGTTTAGTAAGTGAAAATTTATATTTAGAGATGCCCCATGAAAGCAATATGATTCCTTAACTTCGTGCGACTTATAAATGGTACAGTATCTTCTAGGCTAAGTATAAAAAATATTCTTGAATATACTATTATTACATTGAAAGGTGTAGGAGTATTTCAAACGAAAGTCTCTACGTCTCGTCCTATTGATGTCTATGATTCTTATTCGAAATTTTCATGATCTTTATCTTCTAAGACAGCTTCTAAAGATGCACCAGCTTATAATTCATATGTTCAGGTTGGCTTTAAAGATAGTTAGTGTAGCTGATGGAATCACTTTCGTATTTTAAATTAAAGAAAGTATAATCAATCAATTGAACGAATGACTTGGGTAATTTACTCAAATCATTCGTTTTTTAGGTTCTTTGGCAAGTGATATTGGTGAAGAGAAGTCATAGTATTATTAGGTGAACAGAAAGAAATATTTTTTTCTGTCATTTCTGATTTATTAGTCTCATAAATTGAAGATCTATAATTTTTAGAATGAAATTTTTCATCTTTTCTTTTATAATTTTTATGAAGGCGCATTCAAAAAAGGGGGAGCCGAAAAAATTCATAGAATGGAAAATCAACCATTTATAGACGAAATTGTGGGCTTATTTTATTCATTTGAAGTCGTTTCAACTCTTAATTTTATTTCTGATTTTTCTCATTTTACGAATTGTTACTTTTTGATTAGAGAAATATCACTTTTTGAAAATAGCTACATTTATTGTGAACCAAGCAAAATATTTACTTGATAATCGAAAATGACCTATCTTAGATTTGAGTTAAAGTTCGTCCGACTAAATAGCATTTAAATTCAGATGAAGGAGTGAAAAAGATGCCACAGGAATTTAGGATACCATTGAAGCCAAAGAAGTCAAAAATGCCAAAAAACTTAAAGATACCATTAGATGCTTCCAGAAGAACAAGTGGTCGGTTCTACAACCAAATGAATGACAAGAATAAGGCAGGAGGTGACCAAAGAGCTTTAAATAATGTCTCTAATAGGTCAGGACACACCCTAACACCCGAAGGAATAAAGCGCCCAGTGGGCTGGGTTCATACGTGGGGAACCTTATTGACGATGGCTCCATCATTAGATTTCCCCGACCAACAGATGGTTTTAAAAAAAACTCCCTCAGCTTTTGAAGTGAATACATGGATTGATGTGAGAAGAGACGGGAATCAAACAAGAATCCATTCCTTTGTTTCAACCTCCGCCATCAATCGTGAGCAAATACAGCCCCCTTTATTTTTGAATACGACCCATACAAGGACTCACCCATCCTCATCGATTGCATTACCGTTTGCCAGTGTTAGCTCTCTTTTTGGCGATCAGACATTACACAATCGGACCTCAACGTCCACACAACAAGACATCGATGTAGCGAAGATGGCACATGAATTAAGTATTTCTGTTCACCAGAAAGTTCATGAACTCTACCAACTTGTGAATTGTAGCACTACGAGAAGGACGGATCAGATGAACACATGGATCGTCACAGGAGAAAGTGTGGAACAAACAAGATTTACTACAATTTGTCAGGATGCAGTCGGTCAAGCAGAGAGACAAAATAATCAAGGCATGAAACAGGAAAGTGAGAATGCTATTTTTTCTTCTCACCACATGACCAATACATCTGATCATGAGTTCCACCCTTTTTCTGCGGAAGAGGCAGCTCGAAAACTAAGCAAAACCTTTCAAGATTCTTTTGAAAACAAACATAACGCTACAATAGATATCCCAAATCATATACATAATCAAGTGACAGAAACGTTTTGGAATGGATTAACGGAGCAGCTTTACCAGTTCTTTTCCCAACATAAAAATACGACTTCTACTCAAGAACAAGAAGGAGTCCATGGTGAATCTCTGATGACGTATTTTGTGGATTTGTTGTTACAAACTTTTTCGGTGAATTATGGGAAACAAGCTCCTACTAACACACTATCAGAAAAGAACTTAAATTATCAGGTGAAATCGCCATCTTCTAATACAGCAATTCAAACGAAAAAGAAGCCACCAGAAGTAACAACAGAAACAATATCGGAACCCGTACTAGAAACGACACCTGAAACGATGATGAAAGAAAATGAGTCTGTATTGAACCCAGAAAAAGAGGGCTTTTTTCCTCAAGTTTGGCAGCTAGCCACGGATTTTTATGGAGTAGTCGATGGTTTTCTCCAACAATCCATTGGCCTCCAGTTTTTAGGTACTGAGGCAATGCCGTTGCCAACGAATAGAATACCTTCTCTAGAATCAGAGGTAGATCAATTAACATTCAATGAGACCCAGATAAGCGAAACAACTGCAGGAAACAATCAAGTCAATGGAACGAGACCTTATGCTGAAGAGCCTGAATTAGAGATGA
>NZ_NGMO01000003.1:703210-716477 GCF_002140175.1 Candidatus Enterococcus wittei | reverse complement strand
GAGGCAATGCCGTTGCCAACGAATAGAATACCTTCTCTAGAATCAGAGGTAGATCAATTAACATTCAATGAGACCCAGATAAGCGAAACAACTGCAGGAAACAATCAAGTCAATGGAACGAGACCTTATGCTGAAGAGCCTGAATTAGAGATGACGTCAGCTAGGAAAAGTGAAGTCACTCAGGATATCAATGAAAAGATCCAAGCGTTTTTACAGGAAAATGCCGATGATCCAACAAAGACAGTGATTCAGGAAGAACAGGAACTCCCTCTCCCTGAATGGACGAGTGAACAAAAGGAGAACATCCGTAAAAAACTCGTTGATTTCTTCACTGAAAAAGGGATTGTTTGTCAAGATTCAAATGCCAAAGAACTAATAGATACAATCGATGAGTGGGTGCTTCTTGAAGGTGCGACGCCACCAGCGTTGGATATGGTGAAAGTCAAACAACTTGCAAAACTTTTCCTTGGAATGGGAGAAGAAGAAGTGGTTTCAGAGGAACAAGCGAGTCTAACTGTCGGGTCATGGATCTATGAAATAATGAAAGACAATCAACCTGATATTTTGGCTATTGTGGTAGAAACAACAGAACAAGCAGAAGGAACAAGTACTCCACCATCAACGATTTCCCCACAGCCAACAAGTACAGACAAACAAAAAAGTAACATCGAAACGGATGACATTCAATGGCGGGATCCTAATGTGCGACAACAAGTCGAAACATTTCTTCAGCAGAAGAAGCTAATCACAGAACAGTCAACCAAAGAAGAAGTATTGATTGCTATGGGGAAATGGATTACCAAAAAAGAAGACCACAAATTGTTCTTAGATTATGAAAATCTTCGACCAGTGGCAAAAGTGATTCTGAAAGAGTTGAAGCTCTATGGTGGAAAAAAAGAGGAGAATATCTCGAACAAAGATGCCGAATTAACCGTCATGAAATGGGCTTTTGAAACGATACTAGGAAGTTCGCTGGAAGCCTACATGGTCAAAAAACTAGTGTCGGCACCTGATATCGATCAATTTACCATGGGACATTTGAGGGAGTTATTTACCGTTAAAAATTTGGAGAAAGAAGGATTGATTCAGTTAGAGGATGCTACTCTTACTCACAAACAGAAGAACTTCTTTAACAAGCTATGGAATTTATTCCTTCACCAAGAGTTACCCAATTATTTTTTGGATAACAGTGGTTTAGCCGATGATTTGTTGATTTCTGATTATGCTTCATTGATGCAACTAACAGGAGCGAAGATTCTAAAGGAAGGCGAGTATCAACATTCCTTCAGTCAAGAAGAGGCTCGATTGATGGGAGAACATTTTTGGCAAACAATCCTTGAAAAGGGGATCAATGACTATGAGGAGCTACGTTCTCTCCTAATGCCTTCCTTATTGGCTATCGCTCAACTGGAACCCGAACTATTACGTGAGGAATTAGCTAAGGGTACCTACAAAGAGGTTGCAATCGGCACGTTTATAGGATACCAACAAGAGGGCTATTTTAAACTCGTTGAACATCAAGAACTATTCGATCGTTTGTATAAAGCTTATCAAGAAGCCTTGATTCAATGGCGTCGAAAAGATGCCATAGCCACAAATGTTGCCAAGATGTGTCGTACCAAAGGTTCTTCCAAGCTTTTTTATGTCATAAAACAAAATTATCTTTTGGGTTCTACTCCTTGTTCGGATATCAAATGGGTCCCACCTAAGTTAGAGGCCGAATATACTAAATTGACAAAAAACGTCTCAGAGGCGCATGTTCCCTTTGATAAAAAACTGATTGAATTTGCGCTGAATGCACTCGAGCAAAAGGAATTAGATTTTATTTTCTCAAAAACAACTACTCTTTACGAGGGATTTGCCGAGTTGAAAAATGAACATGACTATAAAGGCGGTGCGCCAGGGACAGGTGGAATGATTCTTGTTAATGTTAAAGGTCGAGTACCGTGGGAAGATACGATACTTAGTCTAGACAAAACCGATCTGTTTGTGGCTGTTCAAGGGAATGAAGAACGGTGGTATGCGTTGAAGAGACTCGATGAAGAAGGTGGCTATATCATCTATCGAGTTGATCAAGACCCTCTAGCCTATCTCAAATATGGGCTGTTTAATCGAAAAGATCTTTGGGGGGGAGGCTATCGACAAGTAAGAAATGAGACTCGTATAGGTAATAAATACTTTAAATTCTCTGCTTCTGTGAATCGTAGTAAACAGTTATCCCATGGAGAGGAAATAGAACCGTTCCTTGAGACATTTAGTCGTAAACATAGCGATCAATTATATAACCAGCTTTATGATTCGGGAAATGACAAAGCGGATATCAAAAAAGCTTGGGATGTCATCAAACATTTCATCCCGTTTTATGATTGTGTGGTAGGGATCAAGAATCAAGATGTGGGAGAAGCGGTTACTTCTTGTACAATTGATGCGTTGCTTTTCATCCCGGTAGTAGGTCAGATTACTTCCCTCAATATGAAATTTGCGTTAGGAGTGGCTCGAGCGCTTGCCCGAGGGGGGATTCGAAGTATCGTCAAAAGTAGTCGTCACTTTCTCCCTAAGGTAACAGAAATCAGAAAACTTGTATATAGTCTTGCTCGGACCATCGATCCAGGATTTGAAACGATCGCTGGTGGAGGAAGGTTGGTGATTCAGAAAGTATTAAAGTTCAAAAATGAATTTCAAGTCGGTGCGAAAACCAAAGCTCTGTTAGAAAAAATAGAGGTCATGGAGAAGGCACGAGAGGCGTTGAAAAAAGAAATTGTGCTCGGAAAATTGAATGGTCTAGAAGTTCCTGTAAAAAAAATGAATGCGGATTTATATATGAAGGTGACAAATTTGGACACTGCAGATGTATTTGGTGGCTTATATATGTTGAAAGGATTTCAGTTAGAACCCTATAGAGGACCTGCTAAATTTACGACGGAACAACTTAAATTGATCGATCAGTTAGCGGTCCAATTCGATGAAGATCAGGTGCATATTGTTGAGGTAAATCTTGATCCTCAAGCCTATGGAGAAGGAATGATCACGACAGTAACAAAAGAAGGAGAAGAGACGAAGCGCTTTATTCGAATGAAAGAGAAACTGATTCCTGTGAGAATTCAGTCTATTGAAGAACACGGTGTACGAATGTATGTCAAAGATCCGTCTGCGAAAAAGTTTTTACCAGTGAATTATAATGGCGTGGAATGGTATTTTGAACCCCCGACTTCCCGTTCCGTTTCAAAAGAGGTAGAGACAAAAATCGGTGAGCTGTTAGATCAGTTTGAAACACAAAAAAATCCTATTTTTCTTTCTGGTCCAGATAGTAAACATGGCTTGATGTGGAATGGATCAAACAGGTCTTATATCAAGATCAAGGAGCATTATATTCCGTTGGTCTTACTGGATGAAAATTTGAATCGCTATCATTTAGTGAAAAAAGATTACAATGAAGCAATGACAGTGCTAAGATTCAATGAAAAAAAGGGCCAATTCCGCTTTGAGACAGAATGGGAGAGGCAGCAAGCAATAGAAGCAGCCACACTCAGTCCAGGATTAGTCCGATCCCGAGGGGGCTTGGGTAAAAAAAGATTAAAAATGTCTGAAGAAGGATCTCCAAGCACCTCACAAGGAGTAGCATCACAGATGACTAAAGATGTGGTACTTCCACCAGCTAATCAACTTCCACCAAATCCACCTAGACATGCGGAGGAATGGACGAAGCTTAGAAAAGCTATCTCTATCCAAGAGAAATATAAAGCTCCAGTACCTGAAGATGACAGCATTCAACTTGGTGATTTCTCTACTTTTCTTCCCGAAAATACTATCATCTATTATGATGATGATGAGTGGTTGGAAGGCCAGTTTATGAAGGGAATTCGTAAGGATCTACCTTCGGAACCAAAACTAGACTTTCGAGTGTATGTAGGTCTTAAATCAGAGGAGGTGCCAGAATATATCAAACTGTTTAAAAAAAAATTGGTAGAAAATTTTATAAAATCACAGGGAAATTGTAAAACGGCAAAAGAAAAGTGTGATAAATTGTTAAAAGAAGGAGTACTTGCAGAAACCACAGAAGGGCAATACTTGATTGACATGTTTAAATTGAAAGATGCTCCTAATCAAGAAGAAATCTTAAAGGAGATTATCTCGAGACTAAGGTCAATAGCGAAAAAGGGAGAAGAATTCTTGCAAAAAACGGCCGATTTAGGTTTTCAAAATATTTGGATCGTGTCTACTGATCTGGTTCGTCAACCAGGCACACAGGAGTATCGTTCGCTTTATAAAAAAACTCTGAGAAGCGAGGCATTCGTTGTAACAGCTGATCCAGAGTGTAGAATGATTATTTATGCGGATGCTTTTCACTTAGATCCGGATATTAGGAAAGGTAAACAGATAATACCAGATGCACGTGAAACAATCTTACATGAAATGACTCATCATGCTGCGGATACCGAAGACGTGGTTCGTTATTATAGAGTAGAGGCAGGGTTTAGTAAGAGTGCACAGGATACAATAGATGATTTTACCTTTAACTACCCGAATTTGTTAAAATCTAAGCCATTCAAAAGATTTGTCAAGCACCTAGCTAATTCGTTGGACAAACCAACGATATCAATATCGACTGTGGCTGAAGAGATGAAAGAAAATTTTATGTTGCGAGCGAATTTTCAAATGATGGATGCAGAAATGGTGATGACTCTCCTCAGAGATTTCGCTGAGGGTAGGGCATTTAAGGAACGACCAATTATCAAACGAGATATGAATGAAGAGAATTTAAAAATGGAATCCATGTTTACGTATTTAGTATACCTTCATATCCTTGGTGAGGAAAGCTTTGAAAAAGACATTCAACTGAATAAAGAGCAAGAACAGACGATAATGGGAACAACGGATGATGTAAGTGTAAATATAACAAATAAGGAAGTAACAGAAACTGTAGAAATCACAAAAGAGACAGTAAATAGAAGCGCCTTAAATTTAGTCGCTGATACAGAAGCAGTCATCGGTATCACTCCATCCGTCTCAGATCAACCAGTAGACACAGAACCTCTAAAGACTACAGCAAAACAAGGTTTTCTAGATCTTGTAGTCACGAGTGTAGAAAGAAGCATTAAGAAAAATTCCGATTCCACACAAATAAGCCAGAATCAGCAAGAATTAAGGCTACAACACTAACTAAATGCTTCAATCAAGTAAAGTACGAAGACAAATGTGATGACATGATGGAAAAAAGAAACGGGGAACTAGCGAGTGGGCACAAGTAGCGCTCGGTTAACCAATAATTTACGAATATTGGTTAAAAAAACAAATTATGTTCATTTTTAGGATTACCCTAAAAATAGGCAAGAAACCCATTTTGATGAAAATGACACAATCAGATTGTTCAACTAGTTTTTGTTTCTAGAAGTAATATAGGGATAAAAGGAATAGCTCTATATGTTTATAATCAAGAATAAGTATACGGAATATTATATCGTGGATAGTTAGGATTCGATACTGAAATGTCAAAATGAGGGCCAATTCAAAGACGATTTGACCCTTTATAAAGGTAGGGTGAAAAAGAATTAAGTGTTGCTGTAGAGCAACAGTCTATAATGGTTTAGCACTTGTGGCAAAAACTTAATATCGGAGGTTATCTTACCTAGTGATTAAATAAAGGCTGGGTCAGAAGCGGTTAACTCCGAGAAATAAGAAGGAAGTCATGAAAATTGTTTTTCAATTTTTTTGAATTTCAGCTTATAATCGAAGGAGTTGCTTCTGATTCCGCCGTTTGTCGTATTTAGAGCATGAAACAAGAGTAAATCATACTTTTGTCCCATGCTCATCTTTATTCACTTTTTGAATTTCTCCTACGTTTCGCCTCTTCTAAAAAATAAGCTTTATTGTCGATTTCATTTGATCTTAATACTACACCCTCTGTATCTCTGTTCATATTATTTATTCCACCTAATCCAGAATCTACCATCGAATTCCAACCTTTATTAGGATCTTTTCCTGCTTGTCTTAATTTCCAATTCTTTTTTCTTAGCTCTAATTTTCTTTTCTCTTTTCTCGCTACAAACCATTGATGAATATTAGTGTTCATAGAAATCGCCTACTTTCTTTTTTATATTCACAGTAGATGTATACCCTTCTCTGAGTATAGTATTTGTTAATCAAAACTCTTATGATTTTAAATTCTTACAAAAGTTTATATTTGTTCCTTTATCAAGTGAAAATTATCAGTTATACATAAAAACTATTTACTTTAATGTTTAATAGATGAATTGAAATGCTTAAAATGACGAAGAATAAATTTCCTATCATTGTCACGCAAAATTGGAATATTATTATGTAACTCTGTCAATGGGTAAGAAATTTTTGATTTTCTAAAAATGGAGAGTGCTTTGAGAAGAAATAAAAAAAACGGTATAAAAACCAGAACCTATAAAATCTCTATTTATTAGATATTCTACAGAGATTCTGATTACACTAGCTAATAATGATTTTATCAAAAGTACAAGACAAGGATGTTTTTAATAGAATAAATTTTCTTTTGACTTCACCGCTTTCACCTAGTTAGATGTGTTGTAAGAGACACATTTACAATTTATTTTAACAAAACAGTTTTCGTTAAAGAGAATATCTTCACAAAAGCTTATTTTGAAGGCATAATTGTTCAAATATACTAGTTAAACAATAAATAGATAGTAAGTGGATAAAATCACTGGTGATTCAAGTGATGCTTGACTCCTTTGTTTACGCTGGAAAAATGAAAAAGTAAGTGAAGTATTAGTAAATGAGAGACAAAAAATAAAGTTTTTTAATCAATATTTTACATTGTTTTGTGTAGAAGGGTAAAAGCATGGAAATTATTGGATGGAAAATCTTCATTATATTAAATCTACATATGTTGGTTTGTGGCACTTGGTACAATTTACAGTTGATTCGTCATTAAATCAAAGATGATTCTTTACAGTGGAGATCAAAGAATTGATATCAGGATAAAAAATGGAATGATACAAAAATTATACCTAGAATTTCTATTGTAGTTAGTGAAATGATAAAGAAAAATGATCGCATAAATACTTTATAAGTGACTTTATCTTTCCAAGTGAACAGTACACCAAGAGAAATAGGTGCTGAATACGGAATAAAAACAGAAATGACTAATAATACTACCAAACCAACATTCCATAAACCAATTTACTAGTTATTTAGATATAAGCATATAATGAATCAAAAACTATTATTTTTTATTCATTATGACAAATTTGATTATTCTTTTGAGTTAATAAAAAAAAATGTAGCGCTATTTTTTTGATATAAATATGTATAGCTGGAAAGGATAGCTAGAAAGTATATTAAAAAAGGAGATGAGGATTTTGAGAATCACAAATATATTATCGATAATGATAGGAATCATAATACTCTCAGTAATCTATATATTAAATATAATATTTAGTTTTTATTTCTGGAAGAGTATTGAATTTATTGTTGATATATTTGACTAATCAGCAAAGTAAATAGGTTATTAAATCATTAAATAGGATGCTAGGAGAATAAGTATGGAAATTGGACAAGTGGTTAAGGCCACCACTGTTAATGGAAATTCGATCACAGGAAAAATCGAAGCAATTTATAATCATACTGTATTAGTTAGTTGTGGTGTTCAAAGAGAATTAGTTACCCAAAAATCATTGCTTCTAATGGAACTAACGAAGTCTATAAATGAGATCAGCTCGAATAGTGAATCTTGTCTATAAACATTAAATACAAAATGTTCATTATTGCTAATATTACTTTTAAAACAGAAGTAAAAAACTTCTGTTTTTTTGTTTGGAATTTAAAATTACATTCGTTCTTATAAAAAAAGAAAAAATACTTCGCTAAAATAATTATTTACTTCTTTCTAAATCTGATAAACACAGAGTAATTGCTTTGTGTTCTTCTTAGAAATGTATAGAAAAGTTTTTAAAATCACTATTTTAAGATTTGTAAAATTGTCTTTTTGCAATTTGACAATATAAAAAAAAATCTCTTTAAGAATCAAGTATATTAATAGAGTGTCAAATGCCCTATAGCACTTTGACGAAAAAAACAAAAGTAACTAAGGAGAGATTTATAGTGAAGAAAATTTTTGCATCAGTTTTATCTACAACATTATTATCAACCACTATTTTAGGCGGAGGCGCAGTTTTTGCTGCAACAAGTGATACACAAGGTGAGACACCTGTGAATGCAAAATTAACATTGCCTACTGACAAGGATGTTGTACCACCAACAGTAACAAATCCAGATCCTAATGATCCTGCTGTTGTACCACCAACAGTTCCTGCTCCACAACCACAAGGACGTGGGATTGTTTATTATCCTGGAACTCAATCAGTAACAGCTGAATTGCAAGAAAATGGAGAGCAAAATATTAAACTTCAATCAAAAATACACGTCGGTGTGAAAGATAAGTTGCGTCAACAAGATGCTTGGAACTTAACTGCGACACTGGAATGGACTGGAGCAAACGCTGCTAAATTTAATGGTGTTACAATTAAAGGTGAAAATGGGACTGTTCAAGAAAATGATGGAAACGGTAACCTTTCAGCAATCGCTAACGGTGAAGTTACAACTTCAGCTACTGATCTAACAATTAGTGAGACAGCTACATCTATCATGGAAACTACTACTGCTACTATGAAAAACGGAACTTATGACTACTCTGTAGATAACTTCAAAATTAATATTCCAGAAGCAAGTGTAGTTCCAGCTGATGACTATACTGGAACAATCAATTGGGATTTAGCTGTTGCTCCTTAATCTAAGTTTTATTAGAGAATAAAACAAAATGGTTTTATTCTCTAAAGACAAACAGATTTTCGCTTTCCCCAAAATCTGTTTGTCTTTAGGAAATAAATCAACAATAAAGAAAGGATATCGGTTGTAAATGAAAAAAAGCAAGATCTTTTTTTTAACCATACTTCTTTGTGTAAGTAGCTGGTTAGGCATCTCAGTTGAAGCAGAGGAAAAAGCTCAATCAAATGGTGGATATAATATTGAAGGGGTTGCCAATGAACGTCAAATTGATCCTAATGTTAGTTATTTCTATTTACATGAGTTGCCTGGTGCAACGGATCAATTACAAGTGAAATTAATCAATCAAACTGACAGTGAGAAGATTCTACAAGTTAAAGTAACGAACGGAAATACGAATTCGAATGGGTTGATCGATTACACTGGAAAGCTAAAGGATCATCAAACATTAAAAACACCACTCACTTCGTTGTTAAAGCCACAAGAAGAGAAGGTCAAGGTCCCTGCTAATAGTGAAGTGATTGCGACACTAGATTTGAAAATGCCAGAAGAAGAACAAGATGGGATAATTCTAGGAGGAATTGTTGTCTCAGATTTAACGGAGAAAGAAAAAGAAGAAGCTAAATTATCTGTAGGAAATACATATAGCTATACCTTGGGCGTTGTATTAGCCAATAAAGCAGATGCTGCTATGAGTGTGAGTGAAGGGATAGATTTAGTGTTAGAACGTGTAGAAGCAAAACTTGTTTCAGGGAAAAAGATCGTTCAAGCAGATATTTTAAATCCTAATCCATATATTCTAGAAAAATCAACTGTAGAAGGAAAAATCATTCAAGAAAATGGAGACAAAGTTGTACAAGAACGTAAAGCAGAAAATGTTCGAATGGCTCCATACTCTGCTTATCCTTTCCAATTTGATTGGAAAAAAGAAGAATTAAAACCAGGAAACTATATTTTTAAAGGAAAAGTGACCTCAGAGAAAAAAAATTGGGAATTCACACAAAAATTTACGGTTTCAGAGGAAGAAACTCAAGCAATCAACAAAAAATCTGTATTTAAAATCCAAATCCCATCATGGTTGATCTGGAGTTTATGGTTATTTGTGATGGTGTCGATAATCAGTACACTATTTATTTTATTTAGAGGAGGAAAATAATGAAAAAGAAATTGCTAATTAGTGGACTATTTTGTAGCTTAATGCTTGGTTCAGGTCTGACGGGCGGTGTAACTAAAGTAGCTGCAGATACACAAGATCAGGCAGAGACAGAACTCCAAGTGGTGTTACGAAAAAAAATTACACCAGAGGTATTGCCGGGAGAAACACCGAAAGATGAAAGCAATAAAAATATTGATACTTCTACACCAACAATAGCTGTAGGTTCAGATTCTTTAGAACAGAAAAAAACAAATGATCTTATCGTAAAAACGGAATTATTACCTAAGACAGGAACAATTCAAAGTAACTTGTTACTATATAGTGGCTTAGGTGTATTACTTTCAACCTTCTTCCTGCTTTTTATCAGCAAACCGAAACACAGAGATGAGGTGGGGGATTAATGTATGTATTGCCTATTTGCTTATTGATCATGGCAATTGTTTTTCTAGGTATCCAGATCCATTATTTCTTGATTCAATATAAGAAAGCTAGTACATTCGATTCTCAAAGGTTTACTGTATATATGAATTATATCGGATTAATTAGTGCACTTAGTACGGCTATTCTATCCATCATTTATATTTTCATCATTAACAACCAATTATAAAGGAGGAACTAGGAGGTTATGAAAATGAAAAACCTAGTACGATTTTGTTCTACGATTATATTAGGAAGCCAAGTGTTAGTAGCAACGGATGTTTTAGCAAAAACCGATTCTTCGATCGATATCCAAGCCATGCGTCAATTTTCGGAAGAAGAACAAAAAAACATCTTGAACCAACTCTCACCAATTGAAAATAGACAAAATAAAAACAGTAATTTACAAAAAGATTTAGTAACTATTCCTGAGCCAGCAACGGCACAGACGATGTATCATAGTATGACACAATCTTCTAATCAAGAAAATCATCAACTGGATTCTATGTCAAATTCAAGTGATATCCCTACGAATACAACTGAAAACTCTAATGACGTCGTTTCAGATTCAAGTGAAGTGACTAAGGATACAACTGAAGAAACGAACAATGCAGTTTCAGATTCAAGTGATATCCCTACAGATACAACTGAAGACTCTAATAGTGTCACTTCTGAAACTTTTGCACAAAAAGTTGAAGGAGAGAGTGACAAAGCAAGTGGCAATGCTAAAACAGAAAAACCAAAACGTTTATCAGACAGAACTGTCCCAAGTAGTAATACTAAAGCAATTGATGGTTGGAGGTATAGAGAAGAAGAAGGACATGCAATAATTGAATGGTATGAAGGTTCCGATACAGATATTGTAATACCCGATCGATTAAATAATTTACCTACAAAACTTGAAGTATTAGATGGATATATGTTTTTTAATAATGAAGAAGTAACGAGTATAAGATTAGCTGGGACTGTGGGATTAGTAGAAACTACTCTGGATTTCCAGGATTCAGAAGGAGGTTTTGATAGAACGAGGCTACCCAAATTAGAAACACTAGATCTAAGAGGATTAGATGTTTCTAATATAACTAGTATGATTAATCTATTTAAGTTCTCTAATGCAAAAACAATAAATATAACTGGATGGGATACCTCCAAGTTGACGAATATGTCAGGTCTTTTTTGGGCCACTAATAAACTCGAGACGGTATTAGGATTAGAAACTCTTAATACATCACAAGTAGTAAACATGGATTTTATGTTTGCTGGCTCTAATGTAAAAAATCTAACTGGATTGGAAAATTGGAATGTGTCTAATGTTGAGGAAGCAAGTTTGATGTTTAGCGAAGCTCATAAACTTGAGTATTTGAATTTGAGCAATTGGAAGCTATTGAAACTTAAAAAGGCAGATCAAATCTTCAGAGGGACGGCAAACTTGTCAGTATTAGATTTAACCAATTGGGAAGTAAGCGAAGGATTTAAAAACTCAATAGAACCATTAGATCCAGGTAACGCTGGTTATTTAGTTCCATTGATGGTACTAACAAATAACGATCTTGTACTAGATAAAATTAATGGTTTTCCACAAAGAAGGCCACGTCAATTAAACTTAGATGCAAACGGAGGTCAATTCTCAGGGAATGTTTCGAAAGTATATTACTTTACTCTGGCAATCAAACCAGATAGGTTGAACATGGATTTAGTAAAAGAATTTGCGCAACAAAATCATCCAACAAAATCAGGCGCTACTTTTGAAAATTGGTTAGATGACAAAGGGAATCTCTTAGAAAATGTAACAGACATTTTCTCAATACTTGATACTACATTTAAAGCACAATGGAACAGAGTTGCTGGGCCTAATGCTCCTGGAGGAAGCTTTAAGCCACTCCCAGATAGTACTTCAAAATTAGGGTTATATTATCTTCCAAATAAATTTAGTATCCCAACTACACAGTTGAACAATAAGGGAGAACAAGTTATCCCATTAGTAGATGGAAATAACTTCCATATTGGTATTAAAGATCAACAATCAAATTCTAGCTGGCAATTAAATGCGCAATTAGTTTGGCAAACCCCTGGATTGGATAGTAGCTATATCCAATCAAAAAACGCTAATGGGCAAGTCCACAAGAACAAGAATGATGGTCAGTCAGCTGTCCAAGATACTGACTTTGAACTTACCACAGAAGTAACTGGACAAACTAATCTTCAAATTGGTGAAACAGAAGTTGCCGTAATGCAAGGTGGCCAAGGGGCACGGGATGCTGTTTATGACTACGCTTTAGGTCAAGCTGAATTAGTTCTTCCAGAAGTTAAAAATGTACAAGCTAATCAATATACAGGTAATGTTAACTGGAATTTGATTAAGGCACCGTAATGAATACCTATAAAATAGTTATAAGCAAAGTGATGATTCACTTTGCTTATTTACTTGATTTTACTTTATAAATGTATGGAATAAAAGAGTATGATTAATAAAATCTAGCATCAATTTGTTTAGGAGGGATACTATTAAAAAAATCTTATCGATATTATTGATCATATTGATTAAGTTTATCCGAAATAATATTTAATCGAATAAACGATTATATATAGTGGATTTTTATCTTAGGAAATTAATATAGCTAAAATTATGAGTTTAAGAATTTAATTTATTTAACTTCTATTGAACCAGGAATTATCAAAAAAAGGTTATATTCCATTATTATAATTCCAACTCTATTATTAAACAATGATCCAAAAGACTGTTAGGAGCTAGCTAATTGAAAAAATTTTTACCAGTACTAGTAATTATTTGTATGTCACTCTTGCTTATTTTTCCACAATTATTTACAGAGAAAATGATAATAGGGGCAGATAGTGTATTTCATTTTAATCGTTTTTATGATGCTTCTGAACAGATAAAGAACGGTAACTTTCAGTATTTTG
>NZ_NGMO01000003.1:701544-702682 GCF_002140175.1 Candidatus Enterococcus wittei | reverse complement strand
TGTCTGCTTCATGAATATTAAAGTCCCAAAAACAACCATCTAATATTTGGACAAGTCTTGGCTAAAATAGAAGTGAGCTGTTTTATAGCTGTCTCTTATACACATCTAGATGTGTATATTTAACTTCTATTGAACCAGGAATTATCAAAAAAAGGTTATATTCCATTATTATAATTCCAACTCTATTATTAAACAATGGTCTCTTATACACATCTAGATGTGTATAAGAGACAGCTATTGAACCAGGAATTATCAAAAAAAGGTTATATTCCATTATTATAATTCCAACTCTATTATTAAACAATGATCCAAAAGACTGTTAGGAGCTAGCTAATTGAAAAAATTTTTACCAGTACTAGTAATTATTTGTATGTCACTCTTGCTTATTTTTCCACAATTATTTACAGAGAAAATGATAATAGGGGCAGATAGTGTATTTCATTTTAATCGTTTTTATGATGCTTCTGAACAGATAAAGAACGGTAACTTTCAGTATTTTGTTTCTTTGTATGGATTTCAACAAAGTGGCAGGATTGTAAATGCTCTGTACGGTCCTTTTTTTGCATATTTTCAAGGGCTCCTTGTATTGATTTCAGGCACTTGGTTTCACTATCAACTATTGTCAAATTTTATTCTTTATATATTGTCTGGTATCTCTATGTTACTTTTTTTAAAGCATGCAAAGATATCTTATTGGGTAAGCGTGCCAATTTCGGTTTTATTTATGAGCACTTACTCTATTCAGTATTGGACGATCAATCAAGGATTTACTAGTTGGGGAACTTGTATATATCCTTTATGTATGATTCCAATGATCGATTTTGTAAGACTTAAAGGATATATCTGTCTCTTATACACATCTAGATGTGTATAAGAGACAGTTGTAAGACTTAAAAAGTTTTCTGTTATTCCAGTATCTTTATCTATTGCATTGATGACTCAGATTCATTTATTATCTACGTTCATGTTGATTTTAATGTATATCCCTTCTGTCTCTTATACACATCTAGATGTGTATAAGAGACAGTTGTAAGACTTAAAAAGTTTTCTGTTATTCCAGTATCTTCTGTCTCTTATACACATCTAGATGTGTATAAGAGACAGGTTTATATTTGTTCCTTTATCAAGTGAAAATTAT
>NZ_NGMO01000003.1:633613-697921 GCF_002140175.1 Candidatus Enterococcus wittei | reverse complement strand
TAAAAGTAATTTTTTTGTCAAAGGCTATTCATAAAGAGAGGGATTTGAATTATTCGTGAACAGAAAGAACTATTTTCTTTCTGTTCATTTTTTTATTTTGTGAGTAACACTGTATCATTTCGCATCATGATCTAAAATTTAAAGTTATAAAAAGTTCGAATGCTATAAGTACTTTTTAATACCTAGAGATAATTGTGCAAATATTCTCATGACATATTTTTTCGATAAATAATCGTCTGAAATTCCCTGAATTTGTTTATGAGACAATGAGCATCAACTTTGAATTTTCTACTTCATCATAAAGTCTTTTTACTGATGAATGTTATCTGTGATTTACTAGTAGAAATTAATATTTTTGAAGAAGTGTTGATGCCTTAATAAGTTTTCTCAGATATTGTATGAACGTTTTAGAAGAAAACAAAAATCGATGGACCATTTGTGAATTGGTCTATAATTATTTCAGCTTTATTCACATAAATGATTTGGTTTAGTTTGTGGCAGTGTATTAGCAACGTTAAACAACTGATTGACCAAAAAAATCATTAAGGACAGAAGGTTGTGATTAAATCCACAATAAACTATTGCCAAGAAACCTCTTCATACTTATAATATAAAAACGTGATATTTTCTCAAGTTTTTAGGTTAGTTATATCTTTAGTGATAGTTGAAATAGAATAAGTATCTATTGTGGCTTTATGAAAACAATTGTTATCTCAAGCGCTGTTGACTGCAATAGTATTTAAGATGAAATGTGTAAAAAATAGAAAAAGGAGGGGAATATGAACTTATATATATTGATTGGTCTAGTTATTTGGTTGTATATATTATCAGTGATGAAACGTTCTCGGCTCTTAGCCTTCCACTTTATTTTAGGAAGCGTAGGGTTATTTTATTTGCTTATATTATTTAGTCGGCCCTATTGGGTTTGGTTCTTGACTCAGCTGGTAATTAAAACGGTTGATTTCTTTGGCTCAATTCCTAATATTACCGAAGAATTCAGCCAGTATAGCCTGATTTTTATCCATAGCGCAAAAGAACCGTTGTCTTTGTATGTAGATTATGAGTGTTCAGGTGTTATCGAAACCTCGGCATTTTTAGGATTACTGGCTTTTTATCCTTTATATAACCGAAAGGAAAAGTTTTTTTATGGCATCTTTGGGATTCTATGGATTTTTATTAGCAATGTGATAAGACTACTTCTTGTTATTGCATTCGTCCACTTTGGCGGTAGTGATTTTTATTTCTTTGCTCATTCGATTCTAGGAAGATTGATTTTTTATGGATTAGTAATCATCTTGTATTACCATACTTTTACGTATTCTCAAGTCGCTAGAAGTTTATATGAAAAGAAGAATCGCTTGTTTAAAAAGGGAGGAAAGTGATGGAGTATTTATTTAATTTGACGTTAACTCAGATGGGTTTTTGGATCATTTGGTTGATGATTCCATTGCTTGTGGAGATTATACCGGGTATATACTCCACTTGTTACTTATTCATCAAAAAATTTCGGATGAAGAAGATGGAATATTCAGAAAAATTACCCTTCATATCTGTCATCATCCCCGTTTATAATTCGGCAGATACACTGTACGAATGTATCCGTTCCATTGATGCTTCAACTTATCCTAATGAAAATATCCAAGTTATCTTAGCAGATAATGGTAGTTCGGATGACAGTTTTGCAGTGTTCAATGAGGCACATAATCATTTCAATCAACTCAATATGCACTGGATTCGTACAGAACAGGGAAAGGCTCAAGCATTGAATTCTGCTATTTATAGTAGTATCGGCACATATATTATCAATATCGATAGCGATGGTTACTTAGAACCCACAGCACTAATGAATATGGTTTTGAAATTTGAGAATGATTACAGCATTTCAGCAATGACTGGCACAGTCTTAACACAAAAAGAAGTAATTCGGAAAACCAAATCTCCACTGATTCGTTGGTTGCAAAAAAGTGAATTTGTAGAATACGCACAGTCTTTTTTAGCTGGTCGTAATGTAGAAGCAATGAATAACCGACTATTTACAATGGCAGGAGCATTTTCTGGTTTTAGAAAAGAGGTCCTGATCAATACTTATCTCTACAATATAGATACTGTCGGTGAAGACACAGACATGACCTTTCAAATCAGACATCGGCTAAAAGGAAAAGTTTCACTGTGTGAGAATGCTATTTTTTATGTGGAACCGATCCAAAGTTTTGATGAACTCTATATTCAACGCCAAAGATGGCAACGTGGTGAGATGGAAGTAGCCAAAGAATTTTCTGAAGAGCAAGTTGGCTTAGGCAATTTCTTTAAAAATTTTTTGGTACGTCGCCTGATTATTGACCATACGTTTATTTTCCCTAAAATGATTTGGCTTTTTGCTAGTGTCGTTTTATTCTATTTTGGTTATACAGCCAAAATATTGATGCTGTCTTATTTACTTATTTATCTGCTTTATTTATTTGACTCACTACTCAAGTTTATCAGCATTTTATTGTTGTTACGTTCTTTTAGAACTGATCAAAAATTTTACTTGAAACTATGGGCAGAAGTCATGACCTTTCCGTTCTATAATTTCATGGTTTCATGGTTTCGTTTAATCGGGATCATTAATGGGATTACTTCTCCTTCAAAATGGAATACGACACCGATCTCCAAAGAAATATCAAAGATAAAAGAAACGATTTCCAATGATTTAATAAAAATTAGAAAGAAGTGATCATCAATGGTAGAAAAACGTTGTATCTATAAATTTAAGTCACATGTAAATGCCAGTCATGCGATGCGCTGGGAAGATGGTATGGGTGCAAGGCACAATCATACATGGGAGATCATTTGTGAAATCAAGTCCAATGATGATGAAATGCATCTGTTTGAAGAAATAGAAAGTGTTTTAAAGGATTTTTTTCAACCTTTCTCTGGCAGTTTCTTAAATGAAACTCCTCCGTTTGTTGAGATTAACCCATCAGTTGAAAATGTCGCTAATTATTTCTATGATCAACTATCGCTTAGGCTCGCAGAAATCCAAACAGAATTGATTCGGATCGAAGTAGGGGAATCACCTACTCGGTTTTATTGTATTGAAAAACAAGAGTAGATTGAGGTGGGAAATGAAATCAAAATTTTTTAAAGCCGGAAATAGGCTTATCACTAGTCTTTTTTTTCTCTTTATTGGTTTGGCTCTCTTATTTGCGTTGACTTCGCCTAATTTGATTATCGGGGACAATCCAACCTTTGGAACAAGCACAACATTAGCTACGGCTTATTTTGTTTTAGGAGCAGTTACGTTGGTCATTGTGATATATTGCTACCCTAAAGTGCAAAAATTATTGGTTTGGCTTTTTATAAAGCAACGCGTTATCACGTCTACCTTATTTGTTATTGCTGTTTTAGCTTGGCAAATCACGTTCGTTTTGTTTTTGCATCCGGCAATCGGTTGGGATGTGTCTGCCGTCCATGATGCTTTGACAGATACGACGGATCCGGAGATTGTCGCTTACTATAGTTTGAATCAAAACAATCTCCCCATTCTGTTGTGGCAACACCAATTGGCTGAATGGTTCTCAACCACTTCCTGGCTCTTCTTTGATTATGTGACGTTGGTTTTAGTTGATCTTTCTGTTTTACTCAACTTATTAACTATTTGCTTAGTATCTAAAAAACACCTGTTACCTGCGATTTATCTTCATGGGATTTGGCTACTTGTATTTCCTTGGATCATCGTTCCTTATACAGATACGTGGGTCTTGCCTTTCGTTTCTGCCAGTTTGTTTTTTTATGCCATGCTATCTAAAAAAGAGCTTAACTGGAAATACAAGTTGCTAGGATCAGTTGGGCTAGGGATGGTAGCAATCTTAGGCTATTTTATCAAACCGACTGCTTTGATTCCCATGATCGCTATTTTGTTGATTGAAATAATCAGTTTCTTCTCAAAAAAATGGCAATCTAAAGGGCGCTTGATCTTTTTAACGATTACCTTGCTCACTGCGGGGCTAACTTATAGTGTCTGCATTCAGCAATTAGAAAAGCAAGCGTACATTTCTATTGATGAAAGTCGAAAGATCCCGATGATTCATTTTATGAACATTGGATTAACAGAAGATGGTGGGTATAGTTCTGAAGATGCACAGGCAATGGCTGGATTACCGACCAAACAAGCTAAGATTGCTTATTCCAAAGAAAAAATACAAGAACGATTAAAAGAAAAAGGTTTTTTTGGCTATTTAGATTTTATTTTTCAAAAGCACCGCAACAATACAGCAGATGGTACATTTGCTTGGTTAAAAGAAGGCTCTTTCATTAAAAATGGAGAAGTGCCTGATGGAGAAGGATATACCCGTAGGCTACAAGAACAGTATTACTTATATGGCGATCGAATCGCAGATTATCGTTTTATGGCTCAAGTTTGGTGGGGAGTTTTTCTATTCATTATTGTTTTAGGTTGGAAGCAACAAGGAAAGTTCGAACAAATGCTTCGATTAAGTTTAATCGGCGGCTTCATTTTTCTACTATTGTTTGAAGGCGGACGTAGCCGCTATTTGATCCAGTTTCTACCGATGTTTTTATTACTAGCAAGTCTTTCTATAGACTATAGCACGAATCTTATCAAACGAATTTTTACAGTGGAACAAGTGACTGAGGAGGAAAAGAATGAATTATGATGAGTTGAAATTTTTTGAACAGGGAATTCATCATGCCAAAACGAGGGAAATTATTTTTTTTGAACTATTGTTGAGAAAAGAAGAGGATGAAAATATTTTTCCTAAAGATTCTTATTTATTTATGCTCAGCCATCAGGAAGAACACAAACGTTATGTGAAATGGCTACAGAAAACGTTGATCCAAATCCTAGAAACCAATCCTGATAAACGATTCAGCTTTAATTTGGATCCGCAAGAATTGGAATACGAAGAGACCTTTGTTTTACTTGAAGAATTGAGAAAATATAAAAAACGATTGATCATTGAGATCACAGAGAAGCCACCTATGAAGAGAAATTATCCTTATTTCTCTTCTGTGAATGTGGAAGCCTTTAAAAAAATCGTTCGGTTAGGTTACCAAATTGCTTTAGATGACATTGGTCAAGGAATCAATTCTTTGGATAATGTCCTTGAGCTGAAGAATTATTTTCATATTTTCAAGTTCTCAGCGTTGTCATTTCAAAAGAGAGTTTCGGAAGAAATCCTGCAAAAAATCATCATACTCTATGCCGATGTTGCTAGACAGTTAGATAAGACATTTGTCGTTGAGGGAATTGAAAATCAAAAATTTGCTAAGTGGGTAGAAACGAATATTTCTTGTTACCATCAAGGCTATCTCTACTCGACACCAGAGAAAATTGTGTCCATCGATTATTAAGGAGTGTGCTGTGTTTTATGGATATCATTTTATGGATATATTATACAGTCGTTCGTTTAATTATTGTTTTGGGGGTTGTTTTTCTTGATTACTTGATTTATTTGTCGATGAAAGAATCAGCTTTTTTTAAAGAGCAAGTGGTCCTTAAAAAAATTGCTTGGATTTGTATCATCCTCCTCAGTTTGGCGCTTTTGCAAGGCGTTCCGGTTCTTACAAATGGTCGGTTGGAGAATCGTTACACAATGCTGGTTCAAAATATGGACTTGCAATTGATCGTCCTTTTCTATTTTTTGCATATGCTTAAAGGAACATTGATGCTGAATGTCAATTTATTTATTGCTATTGGTATTACCCTTTACTACCAGTATCAAGGTGAATACACAACGCTTCAAAGCTATATCATAGCAGTTATCATTGTTGGTTTGATTTATCTTTGTTGCTGTATCGTCTTATATTTAAAAGATAAAAATCAGAATAGTGTCGTTAGGTACTTTTTACTTACAGTTTTTTACGGTTCAGCTTGGGGACTGAAAATGTATCCAGCTTTAGATTTTCAGTTTGTTGAGTATTTATTTTTTCTGTTAAACTTTATTTTTTTGATGCTTATGGTTCGATTGATCAATAAATTGTTACGGAGGCAATTGACGAAGTTTGATAATTTATCTTTTGAAGCACGAACAGATTTTTTAACGGGTGTAGGGAATCGATTGAGTTTTGATCGTGAGTTTTTTCAACGATTTGCTTTTTCACGCTCGAAAGAAAATTTGTTTTTTGCCATGATCGACATCGATTATTTCAAACAAATCAATGATGATTATGGACATGATACTGGTGATCTCATTTTAAAGAATGTTGCAAAAATAATCAGTGAAACTCTTTTTGAATACCCATTAGAAAGTCAGGTTTTTCGCATTGGTGGAGAAGAATTTGGGATTTTGTTTCAAGAAACAAATCAGCAGACTATTACAGAGATACTAAAAGTGATCAGCAAAAGAGTGAGCAATTCTTCTTTGATTGTCCATGGTGAAGAAGTGCGGGTAACCCTTTCGACCGGTGTTTCCCGTTGTCGTAAGTCAGATGTTAATAAAGAAGATCTTTATAAGCGGGTAGATGAGTATTTGTATATTGCTAAACGAGAAGGGCGCAATGCAATCTTTATGGAAGGAGAAATCAAACATATCTTCTAGCTATGAATAGTCATTCTTTTCTATCTTTATTTTAGATAACAGTATGGCTATAACAAATGAAAATTCACTTTTTATGATTTTTAAAGCGAATTTGAAGGAGCAAAAAATAGATGAAAAAAAAATATTACCAATCTATTCTCATTGTATTGGGGATAGTAAGTGTTTTTTTACCAGTCAATGCTCATGCGGATAATAAATATGGAATTGTTATCGATGGTGCCTTCAATGATTGGTCAGGTCTACCAATAACAAAGTTATTTTTTTCTTATGAAAATGGTCAAAATATCAAATATTCTAGTCTGGTAACTGATGAAAGCCAGTTGTATTTTTATTTGAGTATGGCACCAGAAGGCCATAATTATCATAACTTGCAACCAAGTGGTCACAAGCTGAAGATTGGAAATAAAGTGTTCTGGATGACATTCAATCAAACATTTTCCAGTGAAGACTTATCGGTCATTGGGCAAACAAAAGATGTCCAAGTCAACTTTTGGGCGGAGGATAATTCTGTCAACGTAACGATTCCAGGGAAATTGACACGGACTAAAACTGCTTTTAGTGATACGTCCTATTCAGATGAAGTAGAAGTTGCGATTCCTTTTGATCAGTTGCAAGTGGAAGAAACAAGCAGTCAGACCATCACTTACAGTAATAGCAATCTAGGAGAACAAACCATCACTGTGGCAGGAGGAGATACAGGCCCATGGATTCTTGCTGGAATCGCAGTAGTGATTGCTAGTTACTCTTTATGGAAAGTAAGAGGAAAGACATCAAAGGCTAATGCAAAATGAAAAAGAATCTTCTGCTTTTAGTTCAAAAAAGTAACGAGTATCATGAAGCAGACGCCCCTGTCTGCTTCATGAATATTAAAGTCCCAAAAACAACCATCTAATATTTGGACAAGTCTTGGCTAAAATAGAAGTGAGCTGTTTTATAGAAGATAGCTCATTACGATACTTTTTTATATTAGATAGAGAAATATTGCCAATAAAAAGAAAAGAGAATATAAGTAAAAATGTGCGATGTTGATTGAATAAAAGTTTAAAAATATCTTTGGACATAGCATTCTTTAGTGGGAATTTCTTTTTGTGGTTAATATAATGTGGAAGAAAAACTAAAAAAGAGGATAGAATCATCTTAGGATGAAGCTGTCCTCTTTTTTGTTATTTATGTTTAATGATAAAAAGACAGTGAAAAATAAAGAAAAATTACTGTTTTTAGAAGGTGTACAAAAAGAGCAATAAAAAATTTTAATAAAAAATAACGAGGAGCTTACAGGCATCACTCTCAAAAAATAAGCGTGTAACAAAAGTGTTATTACTTTTGTTACACGCTTTAAATACATATAAAAAGGCGGGAGCAGAAGCAACTCCTTCTTATTTCTCGGAGTTAAACGCTTGTCCCAGCCTCATTGTGTAAATTTAGAAAACATTCATTACTTCGTTTTAAGAAATTGATCGATCATTTTTTCAACTATCGTTTTTAGATGAGTTAGTTGTCTTCATTCACTGGTAATTTGTTGTCTGTATCTGTACGAACAACAAGTACATCACAGGTTGCATTACGAATCACGTATTCAGAAACAGAACCAATAAACAATCGTTCAACAGCATTTAAACCAGTTGCTCCTAAAAGAATCAAATCAACATGATGATCTTCAGGAATCTCTTTGGCAATGATGTGTTTTGGTGAACCATATTCTACTACTGTAGAGACTGTTTGGACTCCAGCTTTTTTAGCTGTCGCTTCATAGTCTGCTAACGTTTGTTTCGCCATTTCAGTTGCTTGTTCCGCTAACATGCCATCAAATGAAGAAATCGTTTGGAAAGATCGCGTATCAATGACATGGGCTAGTAGAAGTTCTCCGTTATTTCTAAGCGCAACGTTCACAGCTTTTTTAAAAGCCAATTCAGCTTCAGCTGACCCGTCGACAGCTACCATGATTTTTTTATATTGTTGTAACATAAGCGTCCACTCCTCTTCAAAAGTTACGTATTTCATACTTCTATTGTAAAGCAATTTAAGAAAAAAGAGAATTATTTACTGTTTTGTTTCGCCATTTTTTTAGCAAAGCTGATACTGAATACAGAGGCAACTACGATGACAATCACTAGATAAAGTAAAGCGAAAAAACGGTGATTGATTCCTGCAACGACAAGTCCTAAAATACCTAAAAAAGCATAGGCTGAGCCAAAGAATTGCAGAAATCCTTGATTTTTTTTATTGTTTTCGATTAACACAAAGAATATCGGTTGTTTTTTAAATAAATAATAGCTGACGAATAATAATAATAAGGCAGCGACTGCCATCAATATTCGAATCATACATGGACCCTCCTATAGTAACTGTTCATTTACATTCTTTGTTCAATCATACCACAAAAAAGAAAAGAAGCTGCACCCAATGGGTACAGCTCCTTATGATTCAAAAAATGGAATCTCCGTTAATGCCGGTGTTCGTCCTGTAGTATTGATCCCGCGAATTCAAGCAGGTGGGTCCCATGGTCGTAGCATCGAACTACCAAATGATAAGGCATGTTACCAGCTGTGACACAAGACAGGTCCCAAGATATCAATAAAAATGTTCGGTCAACACACAAAGAGGACAATTCGAACATCACAGATTTCCCACCCTTATAGTAGCATATGACATTAAAAAGAGCAATGAGTGTGCTTATGAAAAAACAAACGTTTCCATCCGTTAGCTCAATTCTTTTTCTTCCATTCTTGGATACGCTGATACTGTTGACCTAAGGCTTGTTCGTATTTACCAGTGTCTTTTGGATGATAATATTGCGCTTTTTTTAATTTATCTGGTAAATATTGTTGGTCCACCCAAGCATTTTCAAAATTGTGAGGGTATTGATAACCAACTCCACGATTCAATGATTGCGCTCCTTGATAATGGCTATCTCTCAAGTGATCGGGAACTTCTCCAGCTTTACCCGAACGGATATCTGCTAAAGCCTCATCAAGGGCAGTATACGCTGTGTTTGATTTTGGTGAAAGGCACAGATCAACCACAACATCAGCAAGGGGGATTCGTGCTTCTGGAAGGCCTAAACGTTCAGCAGCAAGAACGGCGTTGACTGTTCTGGCAGCAGCGGCAGGATTTCCTAATCCGATATCTTCATAACCAATCACCATCAGTCGGCGACAAATACTGGCAAGGTCACCGGCTTCGACTAGACGTGCTAAGTAGTGTAAAGCAGCATCAACGTCACTTCCACGAATGGATTTTTGAAAGGCGGAGATCACATCGTAATGGGCGTCACCATTTTTATCATGGGTCAGTGCCTTTCGTTGGATACATTCTTCAATCACTTCAAGTGTCAGATGGATGACTCCAGCTTCATTTTCTTTGGTTGATCGAGCAGCTAGCTCTAAACCATTGAGGGCACTTCGCAAATCGCCATTAGTTGCTCGGGATAAATGGAGTAAGGCATTGTCATCTAATTGGATCTTCAGCTGGCCAAGACCATTTTCTTGATCGGCCAATGCTCTATGGATGGCAGTTTGGATATCTTGCTCATCCAAAGGTTTTACTTCAAAAATTTGAGTACGACTGCGGATCGCAGGATTAATTGTGATATAGGGATTTTCAGTAGTTGCACCAATGAGGATGATCCGTCCATTTTCTAAATGTGGCAATAAAAAATCCTGTTTGGTTTTATCTAAACGATGGACTTCATCTAATAAGAGGATGACGGTTCCGCTCATTTTTGCTTCTTCGGCTACGATCTGTAAGTCTTTTTTTGAATCTGTTGCAGCATTCAACATTCGAAAAGCAAATTTCGTAGAGCCTGCAATGGCGCTTGCGATACTGGTTTTACCGGTACCTGGAGGCCCGTATAAAATCATAGATGATAACATTTTGGCATCAACCATGCGGCGAATAATTTTACCATCGCCTACAAGATGTTGTTGTCCTACAACTTCATCGATGTTTTTAGGACGCATTCGATACGCCAAGGGTTGTTTCATCGTCTTTCCTCCTTTTAGTTTTTCGTTCGTTTATTATACCATATCTCCTTGAACCTCTCATGACTAATGTCGCAAGTATTCTCCGTTAACGGACCAATAATGGGCGTCATTCATAAAGAAATGGATTAATCTATATAGTTCCTTTTAAAAAGCGGGGAAGGTATCTTCGTTTTTATTTGTTGTTCATTCTATGACCTTTTTTTCATGAGTCAATCCCCTGTATGTATGAAAGGTTCGGTAACGTCGTTTGTTATAAATAGAATAACAATTGTCAAAAGTTGTTATCTCCATTTTTAAGATAGGAATTCACCCAATTTTTTTGCGATATGACTGACTAGGGAAGGAGAAGATTCCATCTTTTTTCGGCCATTTTAACAAGGAAGAGCAAATGGAGGAGAGGGGATATTTTTCTTGGTAAACTGCAAAGGATCAAGGGATTTGTTCGCCTCTTTTTTCATAGCTTCTTTTTCCTTTATTGTGTATGATAAGGTTGGTGAGATGAATGACAAATAAAAAACAATTAGATGAACTTTTAATCAATAAAACCACACCGGAAGTTGCTCGCGATCTTTTGGGAAAATATTTAGAATATGAAACTACCTCAGGGACACTAGGTGGTTATATTGTAGATGTTGAAGCTTATCTTGGCCCTCTTGACCAAGCCGCTCATAGCTATGGGATGCGGCAAACACCACGAGTTCGAGCGATGTATGAAGAACCTGGAACCATTTACCTCTATACGATGCATACCCATTTGATCTTGAATATCATCACTCAGCCAGAAGGCATCCCCCAAGGAGTAATGATTCGGGCGATCGAACCGGTAAATGGGATTGAACAAATGAGTAAGAACCGAGGCGACAAGGTCGGACCGAATATCAGTAATGGGCCGGGAAAACTTGTGGCAGCACTTGGGCTTTCGCCAGATTTGTATGGACAATCGATTCGAAACAGTGCCTTACGTCTAGTGTTCGAAAAAAGTCGTACCCCTAAAAAAATAGAGGCATTACCTAGAATCGGCATTCCGAACAAAGGAGAATGGACAGATAAACCGCTGCGCTTTGTTGTTGCTGGAAATCCGTATCTTACTTTACAAAAAAAAACTCAGATCGATAAAGACTGGGGTTGGAGGAACGAAGATGAAAAAAATAAATTTATTGGACTATCTTGATCAAGCGATTGAAAAGAATATTCAAGACTATGACGTGGCATTAGATTGGGATACGAAAAATCATACGATCGAAATCGTTGTTCGTTTATTTGCAGAAAATAAAGAACATCTTGAATTAGACGATGCTCAAGGTGTAGTCTCTGAAGAAGCGATCATCGAATTTGAAGATGGTATTTTATTGTTTAATCCACAAAAATCACGTTTTGATGAAAATGATTACTTGACGGTCATCCCTTATGCTGGGAAAAAAGGTTTATCAACAGATGTAATAGACGCGTTGGTAGAATACCTCCACGAAGTATTGGCACAAGGACAAAGTGATCTGATGGATTTCTTGGACGAAGAAGATGATAATGCCGTCTTTGAATTGAAATGGGACAACCAAGTGTTTGCACGTCTAGTAGAAGAAAAACAAGCAACGGGTCAAGGATACGATCTGCCATACCCTAGTTATTAAGGAGAAAAGTACATGAAATGGAATGAAGTAAAAATTGAAACTGCCAGCGAGGCTGTTGAAGCGGTCGCAAATATTTTGATGGAAGCAGGAGCGAGTGGCGTTGCAATCGAAGATTCGTTAGATGTTGAAAACTTCCAATCAGATCCTTATGGAGAAATCTTGACCAAAGAAGGATTCACGACTTTGACAGAAGGCGCAATAGTGATGGCTTATTTTCCAGAAACAATCTTTTTACCAGAAATCTTGCCTTTCATTAAAAATCGGGTCACACAATTGCCTGAGTTTGGCTTAGCAATCGGGAAAAATATCGTTTCTGTCAGTGAAGTAGAAGAAAGCAATTGGGCAACTGCTTGGAAAAAATATTATCATCCTGTACGTCTGACAAGAATGCTGACAGTTGTGCCAAGTTGGGAAACTTATCATACGGAAGACCCATTAGAAAAAATCATCACCTTAGATCCCGGGATGGCCTTTGGAACGGGGACACATCCGACTACTGCTTTAACTTTGCAAGCTTTGGAAGTGACCTTACGTGGAGGAGAAACTCTATTAGATGTTGGAACTGGATCGGGCGTATTGAGTATTGCGGCCAAATATTTAGGTGCGAAAGATGTTTATGCTTATGATCTGGATGAAGTCGCTGTTCGTTCTGCTAAAGAAAATATCGCTCTCAATGAAGTAGCTAAAGATGTACATGTATCGGCCAATGATCTATTAAAAGGGATTGAGATCGAAAGTGATGTGATCGTGGCTAACATTTTGGCAGATATTATCTTACTGATGATTCCTGATGCTTGGCGCTTATTAAAACAAACTGGTTCGTTGATCGTTTCAGGAATTATCGAAGATAAAAAAGAAATGGTGATCGAAGCCATGGAAAACCAAGGATTCATTGTGGATCAGATCTTTCAACAAAAAGATTGGTATGCGATTATCCTGAAAAAGCCTGAGGTGGACTAGATGCAACGTTATTTCTTAGATGAAGCATATCAACCCCAAGATCATTTTGTGTTAGAAAGAGAAGCTTACCATCATATCGTACGAGTGATGCGGATGTCACCAAAAGAACGAGTGTATCTCGCCTTCAATGATCAACAGGTCATTATTGCCGAGATCACTGAGATTACGGATCAAGCTGTTTATTTAGTAGAATTAGCCAAAGAAAATATGCAAAAGGAATTGCCTTGTCAGGTAACGATTGCAAGTGGCTACCCAAAAGGTGATAAGTTGGATTGGATCGTTCAAAAAGGAACGGAACTGGGGGCGCATGCATTTACTGGTTTTCCGGCGGCTACTTCTGTCGTGAAATGGGATGCGAAAAAAAGAAAGAAACGACAGGAACGATTAACGAAAATTGCGCAGGAGGCAGCGGAACAATCCCATCGTCAAGTTGTCCCACAAGTGACACTTTTGGAAACAGAAAAAGAATTGTATGCCCAACTGGATGCTTACGATGTCATTTTAGTCGCCTATGAAGAGTCCGCTAAGCAAGGAGAATCCTCTCGTTTAGCTAAGGTGCTAAAGGAAATCATTGATAACAATCACGTTGGTTGTCGCATCCTTGCTGTGTTTGGTCCAGAAGGTGGGCTTACACCGCAGGAAATCGTCACTTTCGAAGGAAAAGGTGGGATTTTATGTGGTTTAGGACCAAGGATTTTACGGACGGAAACAGCGCCATTATATCTACTAAGTGCAGTGAGTTATCAGCTGGAACTACTTTAGTCTATTTTTTAAGGTAGTGTCTCTTTTTGAAACTTGCTTGAATATAAACAGTGATTGTCTATTGGGGTCTTTAGTAGAAGAGCGTTCTTCTACCATTGTCCATTGAAAAAAAGGATAAGAATCTGTATAATAAAAACAATTATCTATTTTTAGAAAAACAGTGAATAAAAGGTAGATTTAATGGTTTATTTCCATCATTTCAGTCTTAGAATTTAGAAAGGGGGACATTTCCCATGCCAAAAGAAGAAATCTTAACTGGCCCTGGTGTGATCAAAATGGTACGCCAATATATGGGTCCTGAGCATGTCGCTTTTGTTCAAAAAGCATGCGAATATGCGACGGCTGCCCATGATGGTCAGTTTCGCAAATCCGGGGAACCTTATATTATCCATCCGATCCAAGTCGCTGGGATCTTAGCTGATCTACGAATGGACCCCCATACGGTTGCAACCGGTTTTTTACATGATGTTGTCGAAGATACAGAAGTCACATTAGAAGATTTAAGAAAAGAGTTTGGTGACGATGTCGCAATGTTAGTAGACGGTGTGACTAAACTAGGAAAAATCAAATATAAATCACATGAGGAACAGTTAGCAGAAAATCACCGTAAAATGTTATTAGCTATGGCTCAAGATTTACGTGTAATTATGGTTAAATTGGCTGACCGTTTACATAACATGCGTACGTTAAAACATTTGCGTGAAGACAAGCAACGTCGTATTGCGCAAGAAACGTTAGAAATCTATGCACCATTGGCTCATCGTTTAGGGATCAGTCGGATCAAATGGGAACTGGAAGATACGGCATTACGCTACCTAAATCCTAAACAATATTATCGAATCGTGCATCTAATGCAGACAAAACGAGAAGAACGGGAAAAATACGTCAGTGGGACTGTCGAAGAGATTCGTCAAGCAACTGAAGAATTAGGGATCTTTGCCGAAATCTATGGCCGACCAAAGCATATTTATTCCATTTATCGAAAGATGAAAGATCAGAAAAAGCAATTCAATGAGATTTATGACTTATTAGCGATTCGAGTAATCGTTGAATCCATTAAAGATTGTTATGCCGTTTTAGGAGCAATCCACACGAAATGGAAACCAATGCCAGGAAGATTCAAAGACTATATCGCTATGCCTAAAGCAAATATGTATCAGTCTTTGCATACTACAGTGATCGGGCCTGCAGGAAATCCAGTTGAAATCCAGATTCGTACGCAAGAAATGCATGAAATCGCAGAATTTGGGGTAGCCGCACACTGGGCATACAAAGAAGGAAAAAGTGATAAAGTTGAACCAGACGGTATGATGAAACAGTTAAGTTGGTTTCATGAAATCATTGAACTTCAAGATGAAAGCTATGATGCTTCAGAATTCATGGAAGGCGTAAAAGGGGACATCTTTAGTGATAAAGTCTACGTATTTACACCTAAAGGGGATGTTACAGAGCTTCCTAAAGGATCTGGACCGCTAGATTTTGCTTATAGTATTCATACAGACATCGGGAATAAAACAACTGGCGCAAAGATCAACGGAAAAATGGTCCAACTAGATTATAAATTGAAAAATGGGGATATCATCGAGATCTTAACTTCACCTAATTCCTTTGGTCCTAGCCGTGATTGGCTAAAACTTGTGGCTACAAGTAAAGCTAGAAATAAAATCAAACGGTTCTTCAAAAGCCAAGATCGTGAAGAAAATATCGTCAAAGGGCATGAAGCAATTGTAAAAAGCATCACTGATCTAGGCTTTGCACCTAAAGAAGTCTTATCTAAAAATAAATTGCACGAATCTTTGGAACGCTTGAACTTTCAAACAGAAGAAGATATGTATGCTGCGATCGGTTATGGAGAAGTTAGTCCGTTAACCATGGCTAATCGTCTGACAGAAAAAGAACGAAAAGAACAAATGATCGAACAACAGAAACAAGAAGTCGAAGAGTTGATGAATCAACCAAGGAAAGAACCTGAAAAAATGAAAGTTCGTCATGAAGGTGGCGTGGTGATCCAAGGGGTTGAAAACTTGTTGATTCGAATCAGTCGCTGCTGTAATCCAATTCCCGGAGACGATATTGTCGGATATATCACCAAGGGGAGAGGGATTTCAATCCATCGTAGGGATTGTCCAAATGTTCAACCCGACAAACCGAATGTCGCAGAACGTTTGATTGAAGTGGAATGGGAAGATACATCCAACACCCATAAAGAATACGATGCGGACTTGGAAATTTATGGTTATAATCGTTCCGGTATGTTGAACGATGTCTTGCAGACAGTCAATACGATGACTAAAAACTTGAATAGTGTGGAAGCAAGGACCAATAAAGATAAAATGGCGACGATTCATTTGACAGTGGGTATTCGAAATCTAGCCCATCTCAAGAGCATTGTAGATAAGATCAAAACAGTACCAGATGTGTACAGTGTACGACGTACGAATGGTTAGGAGGTTCATACATGCGTGCAGTTATTCAACGAGTAAGCAAAGCGTCTGTGTCAATCGACCAGCAAGTAGTCGGTGAAATCCACCAAGGGCTACTGGTTTTATTAGGAATTCATGAAACAGATACGCAAGCTGATGTGGATTATCTAGTCAAAAAGATCGCTCAAATGCGTATCTTTGAAGATGAACAAGGAAAAATGAATTTGAGCATTGAGGATATAAAAGGACAGTTATTGAGCATTTCTCAATTTACTCTATTTGCAGATACGAGGAAAGGCAATCGTCCTAGTTTTATCGCAGCCGCTCGTCCCGAGACAGCCATTCCGTTATACGAAGCTTTTAATGAAGGTCTAAGACAGCGGGGCATTCCTGTAGAAACAGGGCAGTTCGGTGCAGATATGGATGTATCCCTCATCAATGATGGGCCTGTGACTATCATTATTGACTCACAGAATAAGTAGATGTAGATCAAACTTAACAAGGAACAAGGTTGAGAAAAAAGAGTCACTTTATTTTCGACAAAATATCTTCTTTTAGAATGGGCTTGTGAACGGTTTATCCATTAAAAAATACTTCAAAATAGTAGAGCGTGGGACAAAGTATGATTTACTCTTGTTTCACGCTCTAAATATGTATACATGGCGGAATCAGAAGCAACTTCTTCGAAAATAAGCTGGGATTCACAAAAATTTAAAAAGCAATTTTCGTGAATCCCTTCCTATTCTCGGAGTTAAATGTTTGGCCTAGCCTCTTTTTTGGGATCCACAAACAAGCAGAAGGACATCAAAACGCTTTTTTTGTCAGCCTTCCCATTTATGGAGTATCCTATTGATATCCAGAGTTATTTTATTGGGAGGGGAAAAGAGGATGAAAGAAGTACCAGTTGTAGATGTCAAAATGACAGAAGTTAAGAAATACTATGATAAAGGTTATAAAATGCTTCAAGAACTGAGAGAAGAAGCCAATGCTCCCGTGGTAAAAGCCAAGATATTCAACAAAGAGGCTGTGATCATCTATGGAGAAAATGCAGCGAAAATCTTTTATGACCCAAGGAATTTCAAGAGAAAAGGTGCTATGCCGAAGATGGTTTTAAAAACACTGTTTGGCAAGGACGGTGTCCAGTCATTGGATGGGGCAGAACATCATCACCGTAAAGCAATTTTTATGGATCTGATGACACCAGAACGGATGGAAGAGTACCATCGTATTGTGGATCGTGTGTTGAAACAGCAGTTAGAAAAGCAACAAGGAACATTTGAGTTATTTGACTTAAGTAAAATCGTCCTCTTTACCGCTATTTGTGAATGGTCTGGGATCAATCTAGCGGACTATTCCAAAGAAGAAATCAATCAATTAGCGGATTACCAAATTTCGATGATCAGTGGAACTGTGACTTCACCTATCGACCATTTCAAAGGGATGGATCATCGGAAAAAATCAGAAAAATGGGCTCAAAAATTAATCGAAGAAGCGCGCGAAAACCCAGTGCCAGGTAAAGAAAATGTCGCTTTATATGCTTTTGCGAATGCAACAGATCTTGAAGGAAATCTGTTGCCAATAGAAATAGCAGCAGTAGAATTATTGAATATCATTCGTCCAACTGTGGCACTTACTGTCTGGGTGGATTTAATGGGGCATGCGCTTTTCAGCAGACCTGATTTAAGACAACAATTAAAAAATGATTTTGCAAACTTGCAAGATCCATTTATTCAAGAAATGCGGAGATATTATCCGTTTTTCCCGATGCTTCCAGCTTTTGCTTTAAGAGATGTGGAAGTGGATGGGTACCTTATTTCGAAAGATAGTTGGGTCATTTTGGATCTTTATGGCACTAACCATGATGAACGGACGGTTGAATCTCCTGATGCTTTTTTGATCAATCGTTATGTAGGAAAAGCCAAAGAGATCTCTTATGATGAAGAGTATGAAATGATTGCTCAAGGTGGAGGAGATTTTCGGAAGATGCATCGATGTGCAGGAGAATGGATCACGTTACACAGTTTACGGGTATTCTCGGATCAATTAGTGAATCAATTTGAGTTCTCTGTGCCAGAGCAAGATTGGACAATTCCTTTTAATCAATTTCCAACATACCCAAATAGTCGTGTGTTACTGTATAAATAAATAGACAAGCAATAATCCTAAAAGAAGCTACACTTAGTCATTAGGCAGAAAAATCAAAAATATTTGTGACATTTTTTGTTTTTTTGCCTATGACCTAAGTGTAGCTTTTTGAATAATATTTACTGAGATGATGAGAGATAAGGAAAGTCGGTGTAACAATTTCCAAATTTTATCGTTAATGGAGAGTTTTTAGAATCCTTGAAATAGCTCATTGATTATCTGTGCATCTGTTGCAGTTAAATGGATATCCAACGCTTTTGCATTATCAGCGACTTGTTCAGGTTTCTTTGCGCCAGGAATCACGAAGGTAATCTGTGGGTGAGCGATATACCAAGCTAAAACTAGTTGTGCAGTAGTGGCTTGATAGTTTTCTGCAATTGGTTTTAATTGATCAACCAAATGAATAATTGATTCGTAGCGCTCACCTTGGAAATTTGCTTTCCTTTTTCTTGGATCGTCTTCATCAAAATATTTCGGACTATCTAAGTTATACTTTCCTGTTAATAGCCCGGAAGCAAGTGGGAAATAAGGAACAAAACCAATATTATTTTCTTTAAGATAAGGAAACAGCTCCGTTTCTGCCTTACGGTGAATCAAACTATAATGATCTTGTACGATATCGACATAACCATCCATATTTGCTTCTTTCAATTGGGCCAAAGAAAAATTAGAAACGCCGATTGCTCGGATCTTTCCTGCTTCTTTAAGTTCATGTAAAGCAGCAACAGCTTCGTTTTTTGGTGTTTTTTCATCTGGAAAATGAATGTAAAAAATATCGATATAATCAGTTTGTAGTCTTTTTAGCGCTTCTTCCACAGATTGTTTTAGAAATTCAGGTGAGTTATCGAATTTTTTTTCTTGGTTTGGAAGATGAGCGGCTTTTGTCGCAATCACGATTCGTGAACGATCGTATGGGGCTTCTTGTAATACTTCTCCGATTAGTGCTTCGGATCGTCCTTTTCCATAAATATAGGCAGTATCGATCAAATTTAATCCGTTATCGAGGGCTGCCCGAACTACTTGCTTACCAATCTCATCATCTAATCCTGTAAAAAGGTTATGACCTCCGATGGCATTTGCGCCAAGGCCAATCGGTTGAGCATATACTTGAGAATGACCAATTCTTACTTCTGACATCATGCTACCTCCTTCTTTTTATTATTTTAGTCTAAAACAAATTGAGAAAAAGAGAAATCAAAATGATTTCACTCATTGAAACTCTCCTGACTCAAGTCGCGTGTATTTTCGACAAATAATCAAATAAAATCCATCAGTTCCCCCTTGACTTTAGGTGGGGTTTTTAGTAGGTTATAGATAATATCTAATATCTGTGAAAGAGCGAGTAAGTAACTAATGCTTTATAAGAGAGGGACGTCGTGGCTGAAAACGTCCTAGATAGGTTAGTTTCCGAAAGACACTCTGGAGATGGACGCGTGCAAAGCCGTCCCGTTGACGAGCGTTAATCGTGAGAGGAAAGAGTAATCTTTCAAATTTAGGTGGTACCGTGTATGAAATAGTCATTCACCCTTGTTCATTGTGGACAAGGGTGTTTTTTGTTTCCATTGAGTACATATAGTAAAGAAAAGGAGAGAAAAAAATGAGCTTCCAAAGACCAAAAGGCACCAATGATATTTTACCTGGAGAATCTGAGAAATGGCAATTTGTTGAAGAAACAGCCCGCTTACTATTTCGAGATTATCAGTACAATGAGATTCGCACACCGATTTTTGAACATTATGAAGTAATCGCTCGTAGTGTAGGGGATACGACAGATATTGTTTCAAAAGAAATGTATGATTTTTATGACAAAGGTGAACGACATGTAACACTTCGTCCCGAAGGTACTGCGCCAATCGTTCGTTCGTTTGTAGAAAATAAATTGTTTGGACCAGAACACACGAAACCTTTCAAAACTTTTTATATGGGCCCGATGTTTCGCTATGAACGTCCACAAAAAGGTCGATTACGTCAGTTCCATCAAATCGGAGTAGAAGCATTTGGTTCAGACAATCCTGCTACAGATGTTGAAAGCATGGTGATGGCATTAGATTTCTTCAAACAGTTAGGGATCACTCAAATTCGGTTAGTCATCAATTCATTAGGAGATAAAGAAACACGGCAAGCATATCGCCAAGCATTGATCGACTACCTTGTGCCTTTTGAAGCTGAACTAAGTGAAGATTCACAACGTCGTCTACATGAAAATCCGTTACGTGTATTAGACAGTAAAGATAAACGTGATCAAAAATTTGTAGCCCAAGCTCCTTCGATCTTAGACTATCTGAGTGAAGAGGCACAAAAACATTTTGACACAGTGATTGCAATGTTAGATGCATTGGATATTTCCTATGAAATCGATAGCAACATGGTACGTGGCTTAGACTATTACACACATACGATTTTCGAAATCATGAGTGATGCACCGAAAATGGGCGCCCAAGCAACGATTTGTGCGGGGGGACGTTATGATAACTTAGTGGAAGAATTAGGAGGCCCTCAAACACCAGGTTTTGGTTTTGCCATGGGTATCGAACGTCTATTATTGACGATGGAAGCTGAAGAAGTAGTAATTCCTGCGTTCAATTCTTTAGATGCTTATGTGGTTGCATTAGGGGAAGAAACGAATATCGAAGCTTTAAAAATCGTTCAGGCGATTCGTGATTTTGGTTTTTCTGCTGATCGTGATTTTATGGGAAGAAAGGCAAAAGCACAATTCAAAACAGCGGACAAAGCCAATGCAAAATTAGTTTTAGTGATTGGTGGAGATGAATTAGCAAATCAAACCATCAACGTAAAAGCAATGAGAAGTAGAAAAGAAAAAAGTTTCTCATTACAAGAAATCTATGAACATTTTGATGAAGTCTATGATGAAATGACTTTATTTATTGAACAGGAGGAAGAATAATGGCACAACGAACAATTTACTGTGGACTTATTTCTAAAGCCCAGTTGGGACAAAAAGTTACCTTAAAAGGATGGGTACAAAAAAGACGGGATCTAGGTGGAGTTATCTTTATCGACTTACGAGACCGTGAAGGGATCGTCCAAATCGTTTTTAATCCAGAAATCAATAAAGAGGCCTGGGAGATTGCGGATAAATGTCGTAGCGAGTATGTGATCGAGATTACTGGGGTAGTTAAAAATCGCGGAGAAATGGCAATCAATCCAAAAATGGCGACAGGTGAATTTGAAATCATTGCTGATGAGATCACGATTTTGAATCAAGCAAAAACTCCGCCTTTCTTGATTGAAGATGATCAAACGATCAGTGACGAAATCCGTTTGAAATATCGCTATTTAGATTTACGTCGTCCGAAGATGACAAAAAATATCAAATTGAGAAACGAGACAACCAAAGCGATTCGTCACTACTTAGATGACCATGATTTCTTAGACATTGAAACTCCGTATCTTGGGAAATCAACGCCAGAAGGTGCGAGAGACTATTTAGTTCCTTCACGCATCCATGCTGGACATTTCTACGCGTTACCACAATCTCCGCAATTATTCAAACAATTATTGATGAATGCAGGATTTGACCGATACTACCAAATCGTTCGTTGTTTCCGAGATGAAGATCTGCGTGGAGACCGTCAACCAGAATTTACTCAAGTGGATATTGAAACAACTTTCTTAAGTGCAGAAGAGATCCAAGACTATACGGAAGGTTTGATCGCAAAAGTCATGAAAGACGTGCGTGGTATCGAAGTGAGCTTGCCATTCCCACGAATGACATATGATGAAGCGATGAATCGTTATGGAAGTGACAAACCAGATACGCGTTTTGAGATGGAACTGATTGATCTAAGTGAAGTAGTCAAAGGAGTAGAATTCAAAGTCTTCCAAATGGCACTTGAAAATGGTGGCGTCGTGAAGGCATTGAATGCGAAAAATGCAGCAAGTCGATATTCTCGTAAAGACTTAGACAATCTTGGACAGTATGCCACACAATTTGGAGCAAAAGGTCTTGCTTGGTTGAAAGTGGAAGAAGATGGTTTGAAAGGACCAATTGCCAAATTTATGGGGGAAGCTTCTGAAGCATTGATTCAAGCAACGAATGCTGAGGTCGGTGACATCTTATTGTTTGGCGCAGATAAATCAGAGATCGTTGCAGCAACGTTAGGCGCGATCCGTTCTCGTTTAGGAAAAGAACTGGGATTGATTGACGAATCAAAATTCAATTTTTTATGGGTCACAGAATGGCCGCAATTTGAATATTCCGCTGAAGAAGGACGTTATGTATCTGCCCATCATCCATTCACTATGCCAAAAGAAGAAGATATAGAGTTACTAGCGACTGATCCTGCAAAAGTGTATGCTCAGGCTTATGATATCGTGTTGAACGGGTATGAATTAGGTGGCGGATCATTACGTATCCATACACGAGAACTACAAGAAAAAGTTTTAAAAACGCTAGGTTTCTCAGCAGAGGAAATGGAGGAACAATTTGGATTCTTATTAACTGCATTGGACTATGGTTTCCCTCCGCATGGGGGTATTGCTCTTGGTTTAGATCGTTTTGCTATGTTACTTGCAGGAGAAGAAAACATTCGTGAAGTCATTGCCTTCCCTAAAAATGGGAAAGCTGCTGATGTGATGAGTGATGCACCAAGTACGGTTTCCGATCTACAATTATTTGAATTAAATATCGACGTGACAGAGGTAGAGTAACATAAAGTTTTTTTACAATGAGTAAAGAAAAGCTGGGAATGACAACAGACGAAAAATTGCTCGGATACGCTTCAAGCAATCACCCGTTATCATTCCTTCTTTTACTCTTCGCTTAGTGAGGATTGAGATGATTTGTCACAAACTCATCTTGATTTAATTTTAAAAGGATTTATAATAAAGCCATAATAGATGAAGCGAGGCCTTTTTTCATGAAAAAAACTTTCGAAAATTGGGCGTATCATGACTATACGACCAAGCTTTCGGTATCAATCGTATATGCGCTGATTGCATCGGTAGCATTGAATTTCTTTTATCAACCAGGCAATATTTACTCCAGTGGGATAACTGGTCTTGCGCAAATTTTAACGACACTTTCAAAATCATTGATTGGTTTTGAAATACCTGTTTCAACGACTTTGTATTTGTTGAATATCCCATTATTTATATTAGCTTGGTTCAAAATCGGGAAAAAATTTACGATTTTCACGTTTATTACAGTGACGTTGACTTCTTTATGTATCCACCTTTTACCACAAACGGTTTTATCAACAGATCCAATCATTTGTGCGCTGTTTGGCGGAGCCGTGATGGGTGCTGGGATCGGCTTGGCTTTAAAAAATGGCTTGTCATCTGGTGGGTTAGATATAGTGAGTATTACGATCCGCAAAAAAACGGGTAAGTCTATTGGGTCGATCTCGATTTACTTCAATGTTCTGATCGTTTTTGTAGCGGGCTTGCTTTTCGGTTGGCAATATATGTTTTATAGTGCATTGTCGATTTTTGTGAGTGGGAAAGTAACAGATGTTGTCTATACAAAACAAAAAAAGATGCAAGTGATGATTGTGACAAAACAACCAGAAAAAGTGATTCAAGCGATCCAACAATGTATGCGACGTGGGATCACGATTATCAATGAAGCAGAAGGTGCTTATAAACATGATAAACAAACAGTGTTGATGACGATCGTGACACGCTATGAGTTACCGATGCTCAGAGAAGCGATGAAATCATCTGATCCACAAGCATTTGTTAGTATTGCAGAAAATGTACAAATACTTGGCCGTTTTTATGAAGATAGCATTTAAAACTTAGAGAACATGCGGTATAAGATAGAGTCAAAAAGCTTTTTATAACAGGACATCCCTCAAAAAATAAGTCGAAGGATCTCGGAAATAGTTCAGCTATTTCTGAATTCTTCGACTTGTTTTTAAAAATCGGATCACGTAGCTACAGATTTTTTCTTTAAGTTGTTTTTTTGAGTAATTGCTTATTAGATCTTATCTATTTAGTTTTAGAAATTAGGATGTTTGTGAGGATCCTCAAGATCGATCAAAAAAGGAAACGTAACTTTGAAATTTTATTAAAGTTCAAAAAAAATGGTAGGATTTTTTTTTGATCTATGGGATTATAGAGAAAAGTAGTGAGTTTTTGTGTTATTTCACTTGCTATTTTTATTTAATACACGTATATTACGAATGAAAAAAGTTTATGAAAAGTTGGAATATTGAATGGAAAAACAAAAAAGGTTAAAAAACAGCCGCTATATCACCGGTTTTGATGGTATTCGTTCTTTAGCCGTAATAGGAGTGATTTTGTACCACCTATTACCGACAAGTATGAAAGGTGGCTTTTTGGGGGTACCGATATTCTTCGTTGTATCAGGTTATCTGATTACTGATTTATTACGGCAAGAATGGGAACAAAATGGGAAAATCAACATTTGGCAGTTTTATGTACGTCGTATGAAGAGGTTGTATCCGGGACTAGTTTTCTTGTTAGTGACTGCATCAGCCTATATCACATTGTTTCAGCGTGGGTTATTAAATAATCTTCGTGGAGTCGTATTGAGTAGTTTGTTTTATGTCAACAACTGGTGGCAGATCGATAATGGATTGTCTTACTTCGATCGTTTTGCCAATGAATCACCTTTTACACATATTTGGTCACTGGCAGTAGAAGGACAGAATTATCTGATCTGGCCGATACTCTTTGTTTTATTGATGGTTTTTGTTCGTAAGAAAAATTGGATTTTTTACACAATCATGGGTGGAGCAATTGCTTCAGCAATTTTGATGATGGTGTTATATACACCAAATGGCGATCCTACACGTGTGTATTACGGAACGGATACGCGATTGTTTTCCATTTGGATGGGGAGTGCGCTTGCCTTCATCTGGCCAAGTACGCGTTTGAAGAAAAATATTCCTAAACAGGCAAAAAAAGTGCTGAATCTAGCTGGAGGAACCTCATTGATCGCATTGATCTTGTTCTTCTTTTTCTTAGATGATCATTCGAACTTTGTTTATTACGGAGGGTTATTTTTAGTCAGTCTTTTATGTATGGTTTTAGTAGCTGTGACTGCTCATCCAGGCGCAAGTTTAAATAAGTGCTTGACCAATCCGGTATTTACATGGATCGGTAAGAGAAGCTATGGCATCTACTTGTATCAATTCCCAGTAATGATTTTTTACGAAGCAAAAGTCTCAGGAATTGCGGATCATGTCTTGCTTCATATGACGATTGAAATTGCGTTGATCTTGATCATCAGTGAACTGTCGTATCGTTTTATCGAACGACCATTGGCACGTTTCGATTATGGACGGACGTTTGGTGTGGTCAAAGGCTGGTTCACTAAACCAATCATTAGCCGACAAAAGCCTTGGGTCGTTCCAGGGACCTTAGTCGTAATCATTGCCTTGGTTGGCTTTGTCACAGCGCCTAAAAATGCTGTGACAGCAGATCAGAAGCAATTACAGCAAAATATTGCTGAAAGTAAAAAATTAGCTGAAAAAAGTCAAAAAGATCAAGAAAAAACATCTCATTCAGTGGATCAAGCAGTACTAGATAAATATGATTTGACGAAAGCACAAGGAGAAAAAGCACAACAACTCGAATTAACAGCTTTCGGAGACTCAGTCATGTTAGATGCCGCCACAGATTTAAAAGAATTATACCCAAAAGTCGTTGTAGATGGGGATGTCGGTCGACAATTATACACGAGTGAGCCTTACATTGAGGAATTGAAAAAACGTGACTTGTTGAAAGATACTGTCCTCATTGGCTTAGGAACGAACGGATCATTTTCTGAGTCGCAATTTGATAGTTTGATGCAAGCAATCGGTGACCGGAAAGTCTACTGGGTCAATGTGCGAGTACCAACAAAACGTTGGCAAAATGAAGTCAATGCGATGCTGGCAGAAATGGAAAAGAAATATGACAATATGACTGTGATCGATTGGTATGATTATAGTAATGGACACAGTGAATGGTTCTATGATGATCAAGTCCATCCTAATCCAGATGGCATGACAAATTATATCCATTTAGTCAGCCAAGCCTTGTTAGGTGGAAGTGAGAATAAACAAGCGGCTTCATCTGACGAAACGAGCAATGTATTGGAATCGGATAGTCGTACAAGTGAATAGAGAAAATAGCGACTTTTTGTCAAATGATGTTGGTAAAGAGAAATCCTAGAATGACTGGTGAACAGAAAGAAAATATTTTCTTTCTGTTCATTTTTTGATTTTATGAGTAATGCTTTCCCGCACCTAATCATGATTCGTAATTTAAAGTTATAAAAGCTTCGAAACCCATAGGCATTTCGTTTCAATACCTTGATATGATTGTTCAAACACTCCAAAGGACCATTTGAGTAGCTATAACGTAGGGGGTTCTAATTTATGGAAGAAAATTTTTGAGGGTTTTCAAAGGTCTATCATAGATCTCGGGAAAGTCTGTTTTCCCCCATCCCAATATTCTTTAAATATTTTGGTTATAATTAACGGGAATGAGACGAGGAGAATGATTGACTAAATAAATTTTCTAATCAGTAATTACTGTAATTACATGTTAAAATAAAGCAACAAATAAGCTGAGAAGAGGTGATTATTAATGGATACAGTAAAAACACGTAAACAAGGAAATGCTGTTATGGTTACACTGGCCAGTAAATATGGAATACCAGCAGGTAAAACCTATTACATTAGTAAAGAAGATGATGGAACAATATCATTAATACCAAAAATTGAAGATTATTTTGCTACAGCAAAACAAAATGAATTCGTTGATAAGGAAGATGAGTTAGCAATGAATTTTAGTGTTGAAAGTAGGTTGCTTGATGAATAATAGTATAGAACAAGGTTCTATTATATATATAGATTTTGAACCGTCACGAGGAAGTGAGATAAAAAAACTAAGACCTGCCATAGTGATTAGTAGAGATGAGTATAGTTACAGCTCAAATTTAATTATTGTTTGTCCTCTGACAAGTACAGATAAAGAGCGTCCATACTTTGTTGAAATTAAAAATGAAAAATTAAAACCAGGAAGTAAAGTAAATACAAAACAAGTCTATACTTTAGATTATTCTGAATCTGGGGGGGCGAAAAGTAGAGATTTTAGGTAAACTATCTAAAAGGGAATTTGTTAATATAGCACAACACTTTCTTTTGAATTTTAATTTTGAACTATAAAAATAAGCCGGAGATTTTTAAAAATCATTCATGTGATTTTCGGGAATCTCCGGTTTCTGGCTTTCGTTTAGAGAGTGTGGTCAAGAGATGACAACTATTAGACAATTTTGAAAGCACGACTATTTTCATTCTTTTTTAGGTAAAGTGATTGTTTCATGTGTTTTTAAGTATCGTTCTTTTTGTCGACGTGTTTGTTTTTTAAAAGCTGCTTCTGCTTTCGTTGCTTCACTTCTTGTTGCGAATTCTTCGGCATGGATCATCTTGACAGGTCGTCTTTTTTGCAAGCGAGTATATTTCGCACCTGTTCCTTGATTATGCTCCTGTAAACGACGATTAAGGTCAGTGGTATATCCGCCATAAAATGTCTGATCTTGACACAATAGGACATAGAAGTAATGTTTATTTGCCATATAGGATTTCACGAATTTCTGCTGTATAATTTCCTTCTTCGTCATAAGTGAACAAAGGAGGAGCAATTTTGAAACCATCTAACTTTCCTTGTTTGATGCCTTCTACTAACAAGATATTGGCTTCTTTACCGGCTTTAGGATAAATAAATTGGACACGCTTTGGTGCGATCTTGCAAGCTTGCATAATGTTGATGATCTCTAAAAAACGATCAGGACGATGGACAAGTGCGAGTCGACCAGTCGTTTTTAATAATCTCCCAGCGGTTGCGATCACTTCTTCGAGCGTGGTGTGGATCTCATGTCTAGCAATTGCGAGATATTCATTGGGATTTTTTTTATTTGTGGGTAAACCTTTAAAGTAAGGCGGATTACAGACAACGACATCACAGGAATCATGTCTAACTACAGACAAACTGTCTTTCAAATCAAGTGTATGTACCGTGATTTGCTGCTCTAAATGATTTAATGCGACACTGCGTCTTGCCATGTCGGCTAAACGAGGTTGCAATTCGATCGCATCGATTTGTGCATTGGTGCGTTTACTTAAAAAAAGACCCACTGCGCCATTGCCTGCACATAAATCCACGATTTGGCCATTCTTTGGTAGTCGTGCAAAGTTGGCAAGCAAAACAGCATCTAAAGAAAAAGAAAAGACTTGCGAGCTTTGGATGATTTGAATATCTTCTGCATATAATTGGTCAATACGTTCGTTTTCGTGAAGCATTTGATCCCTCCAAATGAAAAAACTAATCGTATGTAGTATACTATTTTTTGTAAAAAGAACCAAGAGAACTTGTCAAACTGGGTATTTTTGGGCATACTATAGGAACAAGAAAGAAAGGAAGAGAACATGTTCTATCGATTTATGCGCGGGGTCGTCAGGGTGATTTTAGCAATCATCAATGGGAATGCCCGTTACGAGAATAAGGAAGTCTTACCGAAAGACGAAAATTACATACTAGTGGCACCACACCGTACTTGGTGGGACCCCTTGTATCTAGCTGTAGCTGCATCACCGAAGGAATTCAGTTTTATGGCGAAAGAAGAATTATTCAAAAATCCAGTATTACGTTTTATTTTGATCCATGCGAATGCATTTCCAGTCAAAAGAGATAATCCTGGACCAAGTGCCATCAAAACACCGGTGAAAATTTTGAAATCCACTGACTTAGGTTTGATCATGTTTCCAAGTGGAACAAGACATGCGACCGATTTAAAAGGTGGAATGGCTCTGATTTCAAGAATGTCGAAAGCCAAAATCGTACCTGCCGTTTACCAAGGACCATTGACTTTGGGTGATTTATTTAAACGTAAACGTGTAACAATCCGATTTGGTGAACCAATCGATTTATCAGATATCAAAAAAACAGATAAAGAAGGAATGGCAGAGATCGAGCGTAGAACACAAGCTGCATTTGATCAATTGGACAAAGAAGTCAATCCTGATTTCAAATATGAAATCCAAAAAAAGAATGAATCTTAGCCGTTGATGCTTTTTTAGAAGCAGTAAAGAATTGCTTCCTCTTGGTGTAATACCGAAGGAAGCGTTTCTTTACTGCCTTTTTTTGTGGTAAAACAACCGATTTATAAGCGAACTCAGGTGTCATGTCTTTGGGGGAAGTGTTATAATAGTAAGAAGGAAATTTTTGAGGTGATGATATGCGTTTTTTACATACAGCTGATTGGCATATAGGGAAAAAGTTACAAGGATACGATTTACTAAAAGAGCAACAATATGCATTAGCTGAAATTTTGACGATTGCTAAAAAAGAAAATGTGGATGCGATCGTGATAGCTGGTGATTTATATGATCGCAGTGTACCAGCAGTGGAAGCAATTAAGCTCTATAATGATTTAATGATCGAGTGGAACTTAAAAGAGAAGTTCCCGATTTTTGCGATTTCGGGCAATCATGATAGTAGTATCCGCTTGTCAGCTGGTTCAGACTGGTTTAGTCATACTAATTATTTTTTACAAACGCGTTTTGAAGATGCTTTCGAACCTATTGAGTTCAAAGAAACACAATTTTTCTTATTACCTTATTTTGAACCAATTTCTGCAAGGCTTTATTTTGAAGATGATGGGATTCGAACGGTTCAGCAAGCAATGGAAAGGGTCATTTCAAAAATGCAAGAGGCCTTTGATCCAGAAAAAAAACAAGTGTTGATCAGTCATTTTTTTGTCGCAGGAAGTACGAAAAGCGATTCTGAAACAAAAATCGAGGTGGGGGGATTGGATGCAGTACCTGGAGAGTTGCTTGCCCCTTTTGATTATGTGGCATTAGGTCATCTTCATCATCAAGGAGCATTACGGCAAGAAAATGCTCGTTATAGCGGATCGCCGATCAAATTTTCTCTTTCTGAAATCAATCAAAAAAAAGGTGTCTGGATCGTAGACTTGGCAGAGGGATTATCTTTAGATTTTCAAGAAATCACCCCTTTATATGACATCGAAGAAGTAACTGCTAGTTTTAAAGAATTGCTGGATCCAGAATTTTATCAAGCAATCCATACTGAAAATTATTTGCAGATCTATTTAAAAGATCGTGCAATTATCCCTAATATGATGAATCAGTTAAGAAAGATCTATCCGAGAATTTTAGGGATCGAACGGGTGAATGGACGAAATGAAACCAAAATCAAACGAAAAAAGATCGAGATGAAAGATCCTAAAAAATTAGCTGAAAATTTCTTCACAGAGATGGTCGAAGAACAACTAACAGATCGCCAAGAACAATGGCTTGAAGAAACATTGCAAGAACTTATAGAAACGGAATGATCAGGAATGAAACCACAAACGTTACAACTCAAAAATTTCGGTCCATTTATCAATGAAACGATTGATTTCTCCAAGTTGTCTCAAGCTGCGCTTTTTTTGATCACTGGAAAAACAGGTGCCGGTAAAACCACGATCTTTGATGGTATGACCTATGCTTTATTTGGCGAAACTTCTGGACGGTTGCGCTCTGGTAAAGAAATGCGTTCATTATTTGCTACACCGGAAGAAGAAACGAGTGTTTTTTTCTCATTTGAACATCATCAATTTAGGTATGAAATCGAACGTAAACCTGAGCAAATGTTAGCCAAACGCAAAGGTGAGGGGATGAGAAAACAAGCAGCAAAAGTAAGTTTAACGATTTTCGATGAAAAAGGAAAAGAACTCCGTCAATTGACAAAACGTAGTGAAGTTGATCAAACAATCAAAGAATTGCTCAATTTAGATGCGAAACAGTTTTCCCAAATCGTGTTATTGCCACAAGGAGAGTTTCGTAATTTTTTGATTTCTTCTAGTAGTGAAAAAGAGATCGTCTTACGTCATTTGTTTGGCACACAATTTTTCCAACAATTCAATGAACAATTAAAAGAAAAAGCCAAAAATCAACAGAAACAGTTGGATCATTTGGAACAAGAGCTATTGTTGTTAGAAAAACAGTTCCTTCCTTATGAGAATGATAGACTAGAAGAGGAAAGTTCCGGATTTGAAATGACCATCTCTCACTGGAAAATCCAGCAAGAACAAATTAATGAAGAGATCACTCAAGAAAAAGAAAAACTTATCAGTCTTAAAAATGAACAAAAAGAATTAGAAACGATTTATTATCGTGGGCAATCACAAAAAGAAGCACTGATAGAAAAGCAAGAACTATTAACAAAACAGCAAAAATTAACCGAGCAAGCACAGGAGATAGCAAAGAAGCAAGAATGGCTGAAACACTATGAAGAAGCCCAAAAACTCCTATTACCGATCGAACGTATACAAGAATATCAAGAAGAACAAATCGACCAAAAAGAAAAAATTAAGCAGTTGACCGACCAACTAAGCGAAGCAACTTTCCTATATCAAAAATGGCAAAAACAGGGAAAAACACGTACAGAACAACAAAAAGTAGTGGAAACGATTCAGCAAACCCTTTTAGAAAAACAACGCTTGATTCCGCTGGCTAAAAAATATCAACAAGTTCAGAAAGAACTACTCCTTCACAAAAAAGAGAGCCAAGGGATACAAGAGAAAATTGAACAGTTGATCCAACAGCAATCAACAAATCAACAAAAACAACAGATGATTCAAGAAACCTTAAATCAGCAAGAAATATTACAGGAACAACGTCTAATCTATGAACGGTTAAAACAAGAAGAACAGCGTTATACAGACAAGCAGCAAGAGCAAATACAATTAGAAAAAGAACAAAAGATTTTTGACGAACAACAGCAGACGATCAACGCGCAGTTAGCTGAAAGCCGTCAACGCTTAGACGAACAAACGAAGATAATGACACAACAAAAAAGTGACTGGGCAAAAAAACAAATTGCAAAGTTACAAGCTTTGCTTATACCTGGAGAGCCTTGTCCGGTGTGTGGGTCTACAGAACACCCAATCGCACATGGGGTAAGTGATTTATCGTATGAGACATTGGCTAATTTGGAAGAAAAAGTAAATAAGACAGAAAAATCCGTTGAACAATTACATCAGGAAATAGGTCGAAAAGAAACAGAAGCAACAAAGATCCAACAACAAATCGAAGTAAACATACAAAAACAAACTGAAAATCAACAACTTTTGGCACAATTGGAAGAAGAAATAAACAAATGCTTGTTTCAGGTGTTTCATACTACTTCACTGGATCCTATCGTCAAAGTAGTGAAGGAAGTCAAGCAATCGATCGACAAACAAATGTTACAGCTGAAAAACGCGAAACAAGAACAGCTATCCTTGGAAGAAGAGGGACAAACATTCAAGCAAGAACAGTTGGTATTAGAAAAACAAAAAGCAAGTGTCAGCGAAGTACTTCAACAGATGCAAGGAGAAGTCAACAGCTTGAATAATCAACTTTCAGGGATTGAAACTAACATTTTGGAAGAAGAAGTAGCAGGATTAGAAACTCAAATACAAAACGAAGTGGATAAGCTAACAAAAGAAAAATCACGAGGCGATGCACTAAAACAAAAGATAGCAGTTTTAGAAAGTCAAGTAGCGACACTTTCACAACAAAGCAAAAAAACATCTAGCCAGATTGAACAAGAGCAAGAGAAGATCGACCATTACTTGAGCCAGCAAAACTATTTTGCTACGCAAGCAGAAATAATGGAGAGACTCAATCAAAAGGTGATATACGAACAGGATAAAAAAGTAGTGAGTGAATATCAAGAGCAACAGTTGATTATTACTACACGATTGAATCAATTGAAAAATGTGCAATTTGATGAAACAATACAATCATTAGAAGAAATCAGTTCTCAGATCGATTCAGTTAAATCGACCATCGAAAATCAACAAGCGATGATCTATCGTTTGCAAGAACAATATAAGCACAATCAAAAGATCATGACAGACTTTACTTTGCGTTACAAAAAAAGTCAACAGCAATTAGATGAATTGGTCCAATTACAGCAATTGTCACAAACAATGAATGGCGAGAACCCGAAAAAGACCAGCCTAGAACGATATGTCTTACAAGTATATTTGCAAGAAGTTTTGCAAGTAGCCAACATGCATCTCAAACGATTGACCAAAAGTCGCTATCAGTTTGAATTAGCGGATGAGGTTGGTAGCTATCGTGGGAAAACTGGGCTGGAAATCAATGTTTATGATGATGAAGCAGGAATGACTAGAGGCTCCCATACATTATCAGGTGGAGAAAGCTTCATTGCAGCGTTATCCTTAGCATTATCTTTAGCAGAAGTGATCCAAACTCAAACTGGTGGTGTCACTATTGAAGCACTCTTTATTGATGAAGGATTCGGCTCTTTAGATGATGAAGCCTTGGAGATGGCAATGGAAGCCTTAGAGACAGTTGAAAGCGAAGGAAGAATGATTGGGATTATCAGTCATGTCAGGGAGCTGAAAGAACGAATTTTACAACAAATACGAATTGATACAAAAGGTAGCGGTCAAAGCCACATACGCTATCATTTTGGCTAGGGGGATTGATAACGATGAAATGGAGTATTCCGGAAAAAGTTATTGCAAGAGGACGTCAATACTTGCAAGAAGATCGCGTGTTATCGGTTGTCCCAGATCAAGCACAAAAAATTTGGCATGCGGAAGTATTAGGTAGTGAATTATATTTAGTTGATTTAGATGGGACAGCTAAAGAAGTGGATTTTTGTCAATGTCCTTACTGGGAAGAACATCATTACTGTAAGCATACTGTGGCTGTGGAATTATATTTGCGTTCAAAAAATCTATCTCGAATCATGAAAAATGATCAACCGATGATTGAACCAGTTAAAAAAAGTAGTGAAGGTGAATTGATCACAAAAGGATTTTCTAAATTACAGATGAAAAGACCTTCTAAAACACCACCTCCTTTAGTTATTGATTATCAAGTTGATCAAATCGAAACGAATCAATATCATCCGGAACTATCTATTCTTGCGGTTTCTTTACGTGTAGGTTTTTTGGACAGTGCCAAAAAGACCTATATCGTTAAAAATATCTATGATTTTTTACATGATTATACTGAAGCGAATATCTACACCATCAATAAACAATATCAGTTCCGTTTAGAACGACAGGTATTTCAACAAGAAGACCAGCAACTTTTAGATACTTTGGTGGATTGCGCACAAACGCAACATCTGTTAGGCGCAAATGGTGTTCAAGTAAAAGGAAAATTGGATAAACGGTATTTGCTATTGCCGATTGAACAAGCCCAATATTTGTTGGAGAAAATGAATCAAACAACTCGTTTGCAAGTTCAGATCAATGAGCAAAATTATCAAAGTATTGAGTTTTCCGACAAAGAAAAACCTCTGGCGTTTTCAGTGACGAAACAGAACGAAGCCTATCAATTAAAAGCATTGAATGATTTTGATTTATACTTATCGCATTACCAATGGGGAATGTATCAAGGGACGTTTTATCAAGTGACAAAACATCAACAGACGATCTATTTGACGTGGAAACAACTCATGCGTCGCTTTGATACGCCTGAAGTGTTGTTCCACAAAAAAGAGTTATCTTCCTTATTCAAAGAAATTTTACCTTTTCTCTCAGAAATAGGGGAAGTGGACGTCGCAAATGAAGTCAAAGCTGAAGTCGAAGATATTCCAGTGAAATTCGTATTCGTATTCAAAAAATTAAAAGGGAACATCCAAGCTCGCGTAGATTTTGTATATGGAGATGTGATATATTCTACCGATCAGAGACATGAAAATACACAAGATCAAACAACTGAAATTTTAAGAGATAAGGCGCAAGAAGAGCGAGTGCTTGATCTGTTCCGAATGTACCGTTATCAAAAAAACGAAACAGGCTATGAGCGCATTTTGCCAGAAAAAGAAGAATTATACGCTTTTTTCCGAACGGAATTAGCAGTCTTTCGACAATTTGGTGAAGTTCGTATTGGTAAAAAATTACGTGAATTGTATTTGGATGCGCAAAAACATCAGCCAAAAATTGACGTAGAAGAAACTGGTTCATGGCTGGATATTCGTTTTGATGTCACAGGGATCAACGAACAAGAAATCGATAGTGTTTTACAGAGCTTGTTGCGAAATGATGCATTTTATACACTAGAAAACGGCCAAGTATTATCATTTGATTCTGAAGAATTCCAACAAACAAGTCAGATATTACAACAATTCAGAGAGTCGATCCATTCAGAAGATGGAATTATTCAGGTTCCTAAAAACCAAGGTTTGATGATCCAAGAGAAACTGGCGGGTAGCAATGCAACGTTTGGGGAATCTTTCCAACAAATGATCCGTGATTTGATCGATCCGACAAATTATCAAGTAGAATTACCAAAAACATTACAAGCACAGTTACGTGATTACCAAAAACATGGTTTCCAATGGTTGAAGATGCTGGGACATTATCAATTTGGAGGAATACTAGCAGATGAGATGGGATTAGGGAAAACCTTACAGACTATTGCATTCTTATTATCTGAAAAAGAAGAAAAAGGAAACTTATCTGCCGTGATCGTTGCACCAGCAAGTTTGATCTATAACTGGCAAGCCGAAGTTAAAAAATTTGCTCCTACATTAAGTGTACAAGTAATCAACGGAAATAAGAAAGAAAGAGAAAACTTATTGGCAGACCCAGTTGATATCCGAGTGACTTCATATGCTAGTCTACGTCAAGATCTAACGGAATATCAATCTTCTGAAATCAATTACCTTATCCTTGACGAAGCGCAAATGGTTAAGAATAGTGGAACAAAAACAGCCCAAGCACTGCGAGAATTAAAAGTTCCGCAACGCTTTGCTTTAAGTGGAACTCCGATAGAGAATAATCTTGAAGAATTGTGGTCTCTTTTTGCAACGATCATGCCAGGATTCTTTCCGAATCGTACACGTTTTAGAGAGCTTACGACAGAAGAAATTGCACAAATGATTCGCCCCTTTGTCTTGCGAAGAGACAAGCAAACGGTATTGCAAGATCTTCCTGAAAAAACAGAAATGAATCTTTATTCTGCTTTAACTGAAGAACAAAAGACAGTATATTTGGCTTATTTAAGACAAATGCGAGAAGAAATTTCTTCTATGGATTCTGAGTCCTTCAAGAAAAACCGAATCGGTATTTTAGCTGGGTTGACTAGATTACGGCAGATTTGTTGTGATCCACGCTTGTTTATTGAAGACTATCAAGGCGGTTCTGGTAAATTAGAGCAAGTAAGAGACTTGTTACTTGCTGCTAAAGAGAACAATCGACGCGTTTTACTGTTTTCTCAATTTACAGGTATGTTGACGATTCTAGAACAAGAGTTAAACGATTTAGGGATTAGTACATTTTATCTAAGAGGAAGTACGAAGTCGAAAGATCGTCTAACGATGGTCGATGCCTTTAATGAGGGAGAAAAAGATGTCTTCTTGATCTCTCTTAAAGCAGGAGGAACCGGCTTAAATCTAACAGGAGCGGATACTGTTATCCTTTATGATCTTTGGTGGAATCCGGCAATTGAAGAACAGGCGGCTGGACGAGCACATCGTATTGGTCAAAAAAATGTGGTAGAAGTATGGCGGATGATCGCAGAAGGAACAATCGAAGAAAGGATGAATTCTTTACAGCAAGAAAAACGAGAATTGTTCCAAAAAGTCATTTTAGGTAATGAAGAACAGCTAACAAAACTGACGGAAGAGGATATCCGTTTGATTTTAAGTATTGGGGATTTGGAAGAATAAAGCGAATGAATCAACACTTTGGTAAGAGAGTAAAAAAAGGTTGATCATGTAAGTGCTACTTTTACATTTCCCTGTTCATAAATCGATCATCATTTTGTTTCAATAGATAAAGTAGTTGTGATTATGCATTGATTTTTGGAGAAAAAAGACATAGAATCACGAAAAAGCTTTTCCTATTTTCGTGATTCTATGTCTTTATTTTTATACACTATTCCTTTTAAAAGAGTGTAGATTCGTTTTTATTCTATTTTGATTTTTTAGTTGGTACAAAATTTATCTATTATCCGAATTGAAAGTAACGATTAGGTGTCATAGATCTAAGTACACGTAAAAAAACAAATCTAAATTTTAGCGAGTTTTAGATAACATATCAAGACAATGTCAATGTTTTTTTAGTTGCAATCAACAGAATGACTTTCGTTGATAAGCTCTTTGATTTTAGGCAGTAGTTGGTTGAATTCCTCGATTTCTACATCACAAGCTGTTTTATCACCAACTGTCCGTTTCCGATGATTGAACCATAGTGTATGCCAATTTGCTCCTTTTGCTCCTAAAACATCATTGTCGTAATTATCCCCTACATAAAGAGTTTCTGAAGCCGACATGTTAAAGTTCTTCTCTGCAAGTTGAAAGATTTCTTTGTCAGGTTTTTGAAAGCCAGTTGCTTGAGAAACGATCATACAATGGGAAGGTATCCAGTTCGCCAATTGAAGCTGTGCTAATTTTTTTGTTTGATGATCGGTCGGTCCGTTCGTAATGATTCCCATTGGAATATTTTTTTCCTTTAAAAAATCCAATGTTTTCTTTACTTCTTGATGAAGACAAATATTCGCTAACTCCTCTTCATAGACTTGTTGGAAATAAAGTCCTTTTTCTTCTGAAATCGTGGGGTATCCTAAGTCTATTAAAGATTGACTGATGCGGTGTGTGCGCATATATTCCAGTGTCCATTCACCAGCCATGACTTTTGGGAAATTTTCATCACTATGATAGCGAAAACGAATATACAAAGGATGCATATCTTTTTCTGAAACTAGTGGGATCACTCGTTGGACTGAATTTTTAAATGGTTGTTGCTGGTCGTACATTGTATCATTAACCTGTCTCTTATACACATCTAGATGTGTATAAGAGACAGGATTTAAAAAAAGTATTAAAAAATAAAATAACGTAAATTTGAATATTGTGCAGCTGTTTTGATTTTTTTAGTATAAGGATAGTTATATTTTAGTTTTATTTTTCAGTTAAAATCAACATTTATTCAGTCATTGAATTATTTTAAGAATAAAAGAGAAGAAGTAATTAAAATAAATAAAAAACATAAAATGTTAGAAAAACGTTCTCATTGCCAAACTTCATAAAAAGATTAGTACAGTTTTTGTTGCTGTTTTATTATTTTTGAATGTGGGAAAACAATTTGAAAACTCATATTAATCTTAGATAACTTTCATTTTGTTGGAAAATATTATAAAAAAAGGGTAGCTATTTAAAAGTGTATTATGTATAATAGGAACAGATAGAAGATTATAATGATCTTCTGTTACAAAAATGTGGCTATAATCACAAAAAGGAGTGGTGCACGTTGTTAACACTATATACTTCCCCAAGTTGTACTTCCTGTAGAAAGGCTCGTGCGTGGTTGCAAGAACATCAGATTCCATTTGTTGAACGTAATATCTTTTCTGAACCATTAAATAGTTCAGAACTTAAAGCAATTCTACAAATGACTGAAGATGGAACGGAAGAAATTATTTCAACACGTTCAAAAGTTTTCCAAAAATTAAACATGGATCTAGATGAATTGCCTTTACAAGAACTATTGGAGCTTGTTCAAAATAACCCTGGATTATTACGACGCCCAATCATGATTGATGATAAACGTCTTCAAGTTGGTTTTAATGAAGATGAAATTCGTCGCTTTTTACCACGAGATGTCCGACAATTAGAATTACGTCAAGCCCAGCTAATGGCTGGTTTATAGAAAACACTTAATAAAAAACTTAGAAAACATTTTGTTTTTCTAAGTTTTTTTGTTGGAAAAAAATGATGTTCTACCGTTATATAATTTTTTTTCTTTACATTTATTCTTATTTGACTACAATTGAATTATACGGTTTTTTGGATAAAGTGAGGTGTAGCAAATGGAAATGGAACATATCAATGAGAATACAATCCGAGTAATGATTGGTCACGATGACTTGGAGGAACGTGGTGTCTCTTTTTTAGATTTATTAGGTAATCATAGAGAAATTGAAAACTTTTTCTACAGTATTTTAGAAGAAGTTGATATTGAAGAAGAGTTCCAAGGTAGCGAAGCTGTCACTTTCCAAGTTTTACCAAAAGGAGACGGTTTAGAACTTTTTATCAGTAAAAATTTGTCAGAAGATGAAATCATGCAATCGAATGAATCGACATTGGATAGTGCAGATGTGAGTGAATTCCTTCAAGAGCAAATTCTTGCCAAGGGAGAGGAAAACGTTTCTACGGAAGAAAGTGAACATCAAGCGATTTTTATGTTCAATGATTTTGAACAAGCGATTCAATTAGCACATGATGTTACTCTAGAATCTGCTTCTACTGATCTATATCAATTAGATGGACGCTATTATTTAGTTGTTCATTTTTGGATGGAAAATCTAAACCAAGTAGATGTAGAAAATCAACTCGCACGAATGTTGGAATTTGCTGAAAAAAGTAATCGTACAGCTGAAACATTAACTGAGTATGGGCAACGATTAATGGAACGAAATGCTTTAGAACGCATTAAATTTTATTTTGAATGAGCAAGTAAAAAAGAAACGGTGAATCAAAAGAGGTGTTGCAGACAACTCTTATTGATCGCCGTTTTTTTATGTTACTGTCGCTGGATTTGGCTTTTAGTTTAGAAATTCCCATTTGGGTGTAGTAATCATCAGTAAAAGTAGTTCTCAATAATTTTTAGCTACTTACTGAAAGAGAGATTGATGTAGAAGGCTTACATTATTTGAGGTAAATTGTATTTTCTAGTGTATTTATAAGATGAACCAGCACAATAAAAATTTAATCTAGAGGAGTGTGAAGAGATGCTGTGGGCAAAAAATCAAGACGGTATACTCTGTTTGGCGACTGAGGCGGTGAGAGAGGCGGAATACAGTTGCCCAAGTTGTTTCAATAAAGTTTTATTACGCAGAGGAAAGCACCGTTTCCCGCATTTTTCACATCAAAAAATTCTTGATTGTCACACCTTTAGTGAGTCGGAATCCGAAGAACATCTCCAATTGAAAATACTATTTTTTCAATGGTTGAATAGGCCCTACCATCGCGTGGAAATGGAAGCATATCTGAAAGGGATTATGCAACGTCCAGATATCTTATATGGAAAACATGTATTTGAGATCCAATGTTCTGAGCTTTCCTTTTCTCGTTTTGTCGAGCGGACGGTGAACTACCGAAAAAATGATTATGTGGTGTGGTGGTTGCTAGGATCTGCTTTTTTTCAAAAGAAGGCTCGTTTAACCAAAGAAAAAAAGTTTTGTTCCTTTGATTTGCACCGACAAGTCCACTTTTGGCAAGTCGATTGGGTCAACCAGAAAATTATTTTATATAATCAAGTGAAAGAGAACTTGGAAGGGAAAATCAGCTTCAATTCTCAGGAATGGTCTTTTTTTGACAAAGATCTCCTAGCGATTTTGACTGAAAGAAATATTGTAAAAGAAAGTGTTGGCCCCATGTCTAACACTTCTAAAGATTGGTTAGCAAAACAACTTCTTCGTAAACGAAGGAGTGTGTTGCACTTGCAAGAACAGTGTTACCTCCGAGAGAAACATCTCCTTTTCTTAGATAGATGGATCTATCAGGATAGTCATTTTTTCTTTTTCTTTAAAGAGAAAGTTTTTTTATACCGTCTACTATTTGGTGAAGAAAAAGAGAAATACCAATCTATCAAAAGCTCTTTCTGTTTTCTTAGCTGGCATCAGAAAATCTGGTGTTATAAACAAGAGTGGGGATTTCCTTTGATTGATGAGTGGACGATTTATCAGTTGTTTTATGAAGAGTGTGTCCGCTTATACGGCTAGAGAAAAGAATCATAGCGGAAGATTCCGTGTGCAAAACATCAGTGGTTTATGATAGACTTAAAGAAGTAACTAAAAAGTGATCATCACTTTTTATATTCAAAGAAAGCGTATCTGATTAAATATTCAGAAAAGTGTGTTTACTAAAAATCATAAGGAGTGGAATCAATGAGTGAAACGACCCAATTGCCAAAAAGAGATGAATTACCTGAGGAATTGACCTGGGATTTAACGTCCATCTTTGCTAGTGACCAAGAATTTGATGAAAAGTATCAAGAATTGACAGAAGAGTTAAAAAATTCTGATCGTTATAAAGGAACGCTTGCGGATGGACCTACAGAGTTTTTAGAAGCATTAGAATTTGTATTGGAAATGTATCGAAAAGTAGAAGTCATTTATGTATACTCCCATTTGAAAAATGATCAAGATACAGCGAATACAACTTATCAAGCTTTGTATGCGCGCGCAGGTAGTTTACTATCTAAAGTCAGTGAGGCAATTGCTTGGTATGAACCAGAAGTATTGCAATTGACAGACGAACAAATCTGGCAGTATTTTGAAGAAGAACCTCGCTTAGAGATTTACAGACACTATGTAAAACAAATGGTTGATAATCGTGCCCATGTTTTATCGGCTGATCAAGAAGCTTTGCTTGCAGGCGCTGGGGAGATTTTTGGGGCTTCAAGTGATACCTTTGCTGTATTGAACAATGCCGATTTAGTCTTTCCAACGATTACAGGAGAAAATGGAGAAAAGATCCAACTTTCTCACGGTGTATATGGTCAATTATTAGAAAGTACCAATCGTGAGGTGCGCGAAGCCGCATTTAAAGGATTATATAGTGTGTACGAGCAGTTTAGAAATACTTTCTCATCTACATTGAGCACACACATCAAAGGCCACAACTTCAAAGCAAAGACACGTCATTACACGTCAGCTAGAGAAGCTTCTTTAAGCAATAATCATATCCCTGAAAGTGTGTATGACACTTTGGTCGATGTCGTTAATCAACATCTTCCTTTATTACACCGCTATATGGAACTGCGCAAACGCCTGTTAAAAGTAGATACTTTACACATGTATGATCTCTACACTCCAGTACTAGGAGAAGCACCAATCAAATTTACGTATGAAGAAGCTACGCATAAAGCATTGGAAGCATTAACTCCAATGGGGGAAGAGTACCTTGCAGTTGTTAAAGAAGCTTTTTCAAATCGTTGGATCGATGTGGTAGAAAATAAAGGAAAACGCAGTGGTGCATATTCTTCTGGCAGTTATGATACCAATCCGTATATCTTGATGAATTGGCATGATACATTAGATCAATTATTCACACTTGTCCACGAAATGGGTCATAGTGTCCATAGTTACTTCACTCGTTCGAATCAACCTTTTGTTTACGGTGATTACTCGATCTTCCTTGCAGAAATTGCTTCTACTACAAATGAAAATATCTTAACGGAACACCTGTTGGCTACGGAAGAGGATCCACGTGTACGTGCGTATGTATTGAATCATTATCTAGATGGTTTCAAAGGAACGATTTTCCGACAAACACAATTTGCTGAATTTGAACACTTTATGCATGAAGAAGATGCTAAAGGCACACCACTTACGAGTGAATATCTAAGTGAAAGCTATGGGGAATTGAATGCAAAATATTATGGATCAGCAGTTGAAAAAGACTCGGAAATTAATTATGAATGGGCGCGGATCCCACATTTTTATTACAATTATTATGTGTATCAATACGCTACTGGTTTTTCAGCAGCTTCTGCGTTAGCGAAGAAAATATGGACAAAAGAACCTGGTGCATTAGAAGCTTATATTACGTATTTGAAATCTGGAAACAGTGACTATCCAGTTGAAGTCATGAAAAAAGCTGGGGTGGACATGACCCAATCTGCTTATATTGAAGATGCGATGATGATGTTTGAACAACGTTTAAATGAATTAGAAGAATTGATCGAACAGCTATAAAAATTTGATTTATCTTTCTTAGTGTTTCATTGAAAAAAGGTGAGTTGTGCGCGAATTTTTGGAAACTAGCTAAAAAATTTGCATCACTTATCAAAGTTGGCTTTTAAATTTTTTCTTTGTTGAATCATTTTCTTTAGAATGAATAATAAGGTCTTTTAAATGAAGTATGAGACATCTTGAATCCTCTTTATGAATTTTATTTTGCTAAATTGATTCATAAATATTTCAAGGTGTCTTTTCTATTTTTATGCAATAAAAAATGCCGGTGGAATCCATCAACATCAAAAAGTATAGAACCGAAGGAATTAGTAAATGTTACAAACATCAAAATAGTTTGACTTTAAAAATAACTTTCGTTATCCAGTGCGTTTTTAACTTGATTCAAGGATGTGTTCAATTATTGCATCATAGGAGCATGGTCTTGTCTAACATAGGATCTTTCTTTGCTAGTGCCGATAGATGAAAAGGGTTGGAATAAAATAGGTATACGTAACATTTTTAAGCCTAAGTGAAATAAAAGTTTTTATTTGACTTGGAGTATACTCTAAAGGATATACTAAAAACAAGAATGATAAAAGGAGTGGTAGCTGTGAAAGCAACAGTATTTTTAGAACCAGGTAAAATGGCTGTCAAAGAAATAGAAAAACCAGAAATCAAACAAGAGAATGAAGCGATTATCCGAGTCGTACGCGCGAGTGTCTGTGGCTCTGATTTATGGTGGTATCGTGGGATTTCGACAAAAGAACCAGGAACTGCAGCAGGACATGAAGCAATCGGGATTGTAGAAGAAGTTGGCAAAGATGTCACGAATGTCAAACCAGGTGATTTTGTCATCGTTCCTTTTACTCATGGTTGTGGCCATTGTGAAGCATGTCTGGCTGGCTTTGATGGGGATTGCCTATCAGATACTTCAGGATCAACCGGTTATCAGGCAGAATATCTTCGTTATAAAGGAGCGGACTGGGGACTTGTCAAAATCCCAGGTCAGCCGGAAGATTATTCAGAGGACATGTTGAAATCATTTGTGACATTAGCGGATGTGATGGCGACAGGGTACCATGCAGCAGTAAGTGCGGAAGTGAAAGAAGGGGATACTGTCGTAGTGATTGGTGATGGTGCGGTTGGTTTGTGTGGCGTGATTTCTGCAAAATTACTTGGTGCATCGAAGATTATTGCCATGAGCCGACATGAAGACCGTCAAAAATTAGCCTTGGAATTTGGTGCGACAGATATTATTGCTTCTCGTGGTGAAGAGGCGATCAAAGAAGTCATGGAACTAACAAATGCAGGCGCAGATGCAGTCTTGGAATGCGTTGGCACACAACAGTCAGTGGAAACTGCTGTAAAAGTTGGTCGTCCTGGAGCAGTTGTTGGGCGTGTAGGAGTGCCTCACGTGGATGAACTAGATACAAATGAATTGTTTTATCGAAATATTGGCTTACGTGGAGGGATTGCTGCGGTAACAACACATGATCGAGCAGAACTCTTGGAAGCAGTATTGACTGAAAAGATTCATCCTGGAAAAGTCTTTACAAAGCAATTTCCATTAGATCAAGTACAAGAAGCTTATGAAGCAATGGATAAAAGAGAAGCGATTAAGTCATTGTTGGTCATGTAAGAAGGATTCTTTGTCGAGTTGGACTAGACCATCTATAGATATCAAAACAAGTAAGATTTTTTAGCATAAAATTTTATCATGCTTAGAAATTATAGCACTGTTAAACACTATCTATATGAATGGCTAACATTTTGAGGAAGCAGCCTGTCACAGGTTGCTTCTTTTTTATATGTCTAAAAAAGCGTGAGACGAGTGAAAAATGGGGCATGAGTAATAAATTTAGGCTCGAATTTGATATAACTCAAGAAAGTTCTAAGCTTGATAGCTGTCAGATATTGGGAGCAGTACACATTGTTCATAAAATATCTGAGAAACTTACGAGGGATTTTTATGTCTAAATGATCGGTTTGGTCCAGTCATTATAAAAAAAGGCTTAAAGATTGTGCTAAAAGTAGATAGCGCTTTCTTTGGTGAGAAGATATATTTTAGAGGGAGGAATAGGATGAATAACTATAGACTTAGTTATATGTTTAAAGAAAAGGAATTACAAAAATTAATCAAACTAACTCACTTGGATGAACGAACAATTACAGAAGAACTTTCCAAGATCAATCGAGTATCAGAAAACTTCTTTGGAAAAAAGGTCACTCAAGAGAAGGGCGAATTGATGATTCCAGATGTGATTTGGCGAAGATGGCCAGAAATCCTTTTTGGTGAAAAAAAGATTGAACGATACGTTTCTGAAACGCAGCGTCAATCGATGATTTATCTTCTTGCCTTTTCAACGGTAGAAGACTTATCTGTCTTTGGTTTTCAAGAATTATTTTGTGTCAGTAAAAATACAATATTGAAGGATCTAAAAAGTTTAAGAAGTGAACTGAAAAAATCTAATATAAATTTACTTTATTCAAGAAAAAAAGGCTTTTTTCTCGAAGGAGAGGAGTATAGAATTCGTTCGATTGCTTATTCGAAAATTAGCTTACTAGTAGCAGAAGAAAATGGTGAATGGCTATTATTTGAAGGAATCTATAGTATCTCTGATCTAAATTATGTCACGATGAGAGATGATCTATCCACGGCATTAACTACCTTTGAGATGACGATTGTTCCTAGCCGTTTTGAAGAAATCCTTTATTTTATCAACTATTTAGTTTTTCGAATCACACAAAAAGAGGTTGCTATAGAAAGAGAAGATAGGAGTCTACTAGAATCGCTGAAAACTTATCAAGCAAGTAAAGAGTTTTTATCGTCTATTGAACAGATCAAAAACTCTGAGGAAGAAATTTTCTATTTGACGATGGTCCTTCAATCTGTCATTCAAGGAGATCTCAAAGAAGATGCGTTGGAGTTTTTGCTGGAATGTTCGAGCAAAATCATTCATAAGATGGAGCGGCTAGCAGCAGTCCAGTTTGTCGGTTACCAAGAGTTCCTTCTCAATTTTTTCTATCATTTAGTTCCGGCGTACTTTAGGATTCGCTATGATTTTTCATTGAATAATGTTTTGATCGAAGAAATAAAAGTACAGTACAAAGAATTATATGAATTGACACACCGTGCACTTGGCCCTCTTCAACAACTCGTAGGAGAAATACCAGATATAGAAATTGGTTATTTCACGATTTTATTTGGTGGTGAGATACGCAAACAAAAAGAGAGTCAAAACTATCAGCGTCTTAAAGCAATGGTCGTCTGTCCTAGTGGTATCAGTTCTAGTTTGATCATGAAATCGGAATTACAAAGTTTATTTCCACAAATTGAATTTTTACCAGCAATGTCCACTAGAGAGTATGAAAGTTATCATTTTATTGAAGAAACCGACTTAGTTTTTTCAAGTGTTCCAATCAAAACAGCAAGTCCTAATTATGTCATCCGCCCGATTATGACGCCATTAGAAAAAAATGAATTAGTGAAAAAAGTCAACGACCAGTTTTTTTCTTCAGTAGTTGGTATGAACTCCATTGATGATCTATTAGAGGTCATTTTTCCATATATCGAATTAAAGAAAGGGGTGACGAAGAAGAAGTTGCGAAGCGTGTTACAAAGAAAAATAAATAAAGAACTCAATAGAAGGGAAGATCAACGTCCGATGTTATCTGAATTACTGACCAAAGAAACAATTCAGTTTACTGATCAGCAATTGACTTGGAAAGAAGCAATTGCAAAAGCAGCTGAACCGTTGGAAAAAGAGAAGAAAATAGAAGAAAGATATATTACAGCCATGATCGACAAAGTCATTGATTATGGACCGTTTATCCATATTGGAAAAGGGATCGCCCTTCCCCATGCGCGTCCTGAAGATGGGGTTAATGAGATCGGGATGTCTTTATTAAAGGTGCAAGAGCCCGTGTTGTTGAACGAAGATGAACAACACCCCATTGAATTATTTATTTGTTTAGCTGCAATTGATAATGAAATGCATCTAAAAGCTTTAGCAAGTTTGACTAAAATATTATCGGATAAAGACAAGTTAGCCGCATTACTTACAGCAACAAATTCGGAAGAAATTATTGAAGTAATCAAAAAAGGAGAAGATGAAGAATGAAATTTGCAGCAGTTTGTGGATCAGGGTTGGGGTCAAGTTTTATCGTAGAGATGAATATCAATTCTGTCTTAAATGAATTAGGTGTATCTGATGTAGAAGTTGCACATTATGATTTAGGAAGTGCTACACCCGAATTAGCAGATGTCTTTTTTGTAGGAAGAGATCTAGCAGATAGTGCGCAACACCTTGGAGAAATTGTGGTACTGGAAAGTATTATTGATCTAGATGAATTAAAAGACAAAGTGGGTCAAACGTGTAAAGAAAAAGGATTGATTTAAAAACGAGGTAGGGGAGGAAGTAATGATGAAAGGATTTCTAGGTATTTTAATCGATATCGCTAGCACACCTGCGATTTTAGTCGCATTGATTGCCATTCTTGGTAACATTTTACAAAAAAAAGACATAGCCACGACGGTTAAAGGTGGGATTAAAACATTCGTAGGCTTTTTAGTAGTGACCGCTGGTGCTGGAGTCGTCGAAAGTTCCTTGGCACCTTTTGGGGAAATGTTTCAGAAAGCATTCAATATGCAAGGAGTCATTCCTAATAATGAAGCTATCGTTGCCCTTGCTTTAACAACATATGGAACGTATACAGCACTTATTATGTTAGCAGGGATGGCCTTCAATATCTTAATTGCTAGGATTACACGGTATAAATATATTTACTTAACAGGCCATGCTACGCTTTATATGGCATGCATGATTGCAGTGATTTTAAGTGTAACCAAAATGAACACCATTAGTCTAGTGTTATTTGGAGGGCTTGCTTTAGGGATCTGCAATACAATTTTTCCAGCGATTGCGCAACCATTTACACGACAGATCACGAAAAATGATTCTGTCGCATTAGGTCATACAGGGAATTTTGGTTATGCGTTAAGTGGCCTGATTGGGAAGTATGTTGGGGATAAAGAAAAATCAACAGAGGATATCAATTTTCCTAAAGGGTTATCTTTTTTAAGAGATTCAACTGTAAGCATCACGATTACCATGGCAATCGTCTATGTCATCGTTGCTTTGTTTTCTGGCAGTGAATTTATTACAGCAACACTTAGTGGTGGAACAAATTATATTATTTATTCTTTACAGCAAGCAGGATCATTTGCAGCAGGAGTATTCATCATTTTGGCGGGAGTAAGACTAATTTTAGCTGAAATCGTTCCAGCATTTAAAGGGATTTCTGAAAAACTAGTACCTAATTCTATTCCAGCGTTAGATTGCCCAATCGTATTTCCTTATGCACCCAATGCAGTATTGATTGGCTTTTTAACAAGTTTTGCGGGTGGATTGGTTAGCTTAGTCATTATGATATTTACTGGAACAACAGTCATTATTCCAGGGGTTGTTCCTCATTTCTTTTGTGGGGCGACAGCAGGTGTTTATGGAAATGCAACGGGCGGTGTACGAGGGGCGGTTGTTGGTTCCTTTATCCATGGGATCATTATTAGTTTCATGCCGATGCTATTGATGCCAGTCATGGGGGATCTTGGTTTTCAAGGATCGACATTTTCTGATACAGATTATGGCGTGGCAGGAATCTTCTTAGGGAATTTGGCGAATATCGGTGGACAAATCGCGATTGTTTTCGGGATCTTCGCAGTGCTTGCTGTGCTGATAGGCTTAACGATTCTTAAGAAGAATAAGAAATCAAGTACTGTAGTTGATTGAAGGGTATGTAGTGGAAAAGTGCAAGTACTCAGTGACTGTCCTTTTATAAACAAGTAACAACGTTAAAGTAATAGGTGAAGAGGTGCTAGATCCAATGAACTTTGGCTCGAATGGTATGCTAATGGAATCAGAAAAGTAGGATAAAGTAGATCTATCAAAATGAGTCAACTTCCGACAAAAAGCCAAAGGCTCCGAAAATCATATTTCGATTTTCGGAGCCTTTGGCTTTTAAGATTTTATTTTTGACACGCAGAAGATTGTGAGTAAGCTAGTTGCTTTATGATAGGGTGATGAAACTTGCGAAAACTATTTCATTTTTTTGATTGATCTTCCCAGCAAAATCCAGCTTTTTGGTTATTGTTTCTTTATTTTTAGCAGTACGGGGAGTGACTATGACTCACGCCCTTTTTTGTTCGTGTCAGTGCCAATTCTGTGGCTATTAATTTGAAAGTAAGGATAAATGACTGCTTCCTGTTTGAAGCTGTGCACCTTTGTTCTGAAAAGGATCACCGTCAAAAATTTGATAACTGTCTTCTTTTCCTTGGCAGATGGCTTTGATTTGTCGAACAGTAGATAACCCTTCAACTAATACGCCAAAATTGTGTTCATCAGAATAGTTGTAGACGACTGCGGATGGATGTTTTTTGATACCCATCTCACGGGCCATTTTCTGATCTGAGAAGAACGCTTCTTTAACAAACTCAGACTGCCGATCTTCTTTGAACATCATTAAATCGCCGATTTCTGAAAAAATGGATTCAGCAAGTTCTTTCGAATAAGGAATTTTTTTACAACAGACAGCTTCTTGTAGTTTACTTAAAAACTGCCGCCCTTTTTTCTTGCCTTGAAAATGTGCGGCTTTACAGTCTAGCGCCGCAGAGTATGTTATTGAGAATAACTGATTTCGTTCATTCAGATTTGTTTGAGAAATCCCGTTGGTTTGCATGACATCCCCGATTGTCTGCAAGTTAACTAAGGGAAGAAAGCGAAATTGTACTTTTTCTTTTGACTTTTCCCCGTATTCTTCTTCAATAAATTGAATCAATTGTTGCTCTAACTGAAAGCAGTTTTTCCCCAATGGATTAACAAATAAATAGATTTCAATCATACGAATCTCCCCCAAAATAGATTCTATATCTAACGTGAATAGTATTCACAACCTATAACTTAACAGAAATGACCAAAAAAATGAACTCAAGAGTCTTATGAAAATGATACAATTCTAATTTTTTGCTTCAAACATTCGTTGGATTTTGTTTTTTGCAGGACGGTAAGGCAGAGCAAAGTGTTTCAATAAACGCTCAAACGCAAATTCTCCTTGTTTGGCATCAGCAACTTCTAGTTCTAATTCATAATCATGGAGTTGTTGCCCCCAACTTTCATCAATGGCTAATAATCCCTCATCTATTGACAATTCAGCCCGTTTGGTAGTTAGCTCTCCCAAACGGATTAGTTGTGTAGGATCAACTGAAAGTTCGGTGAGTTTTTGAAAGACAGCACCTGACAATGGAAGTGTTTGTTGTTCAAGTATCATGTGGATTTGTGTTGGTGTATATGTATCAGTTGTTTCTAATTTTCCCTCTTGGACAGGTGTTTTCAATGTATATTCAGCATGATCATCTAGTAGCCGAATACGCAGTCCGCAATTTTTTTTCCTTAACTGTAAGTCAGGTGTATCAAAGTAAACATTCGTTTGGACATGGAATAGATCGTCAGATAACTGATAATAATCAATCAAACGCTGATATTCCTTTTTGGTCAATAGTGTTTTAAATTCAATTTCAAGTGTTTCAGACATGTGAGCACCTCCTTATTCTTATTTTGCCTATTTTTTTCTTTTAGGTCAACTTAAAAATCACATGCTACAAAAAACCATCAATAATATGGTAGAATAGCAATGAATGTTAACAAAGTAGAGGTAGCGATTATGGAACGAGATTGGGAAGAATTTTTAGCACCGTATGAACAAACGGTCTCAGAGTTAAAAGTAAAGTTACGCGGTATTCGAAAACAGTTTAGAGAACAAAACCGACATGTCCCAATTGAATTTGTGACAGGACGGGTAAAACCCGTAGAGAGTATTGTGACGAAATCTCAGTTACGACATATACCGATGAATCGTTTAGAAGAGGAAATGTCTGATATTGCCGGCTTACGAATTATGTGTCAATTCGTCGAAGATATCCATCAGGTTGTTGAGATCATTCGTAACCGAAAAGATATGAAGGTCTTACAAGAGAGAGATTATATCACGAACAAAAAAGCGAGTGGCTATCGTTCCTATCATTTAGTGATAGAGTACCCAGTTCAATTGATCAATGGAGAAAAGAGAATTTTAGCTGAGATTCAGATTCGTACACTCGCAATGAATTTCTGGGCAACGATTGAACATTCTTTGAACTACAAATATCAAGGAGTATTTCCCGAAGAGATGAGTGAACGTTTACAACGAGCGGCAGAAGCAGCTTACCAATTGGATGAAGAGATGTCGAATATTCGGGAAGAGATCCAAGAAGCACAACGTTTATTCTCTCATGGGAGAGGGAAATTAGATGATATTTATTATCGTTCGTTGATCAATCAAGAAAAAGCACAAGAGGAGGCAAAAGATGAAGGTAGCGATCGTTCATAATAAAGAAAAAAAGACGTTGGAAGTCACCGAACGATTGAAAACTCTTTTGTCTCAAGCAAACATTGGAATCGATGAGCACAAACCTGAATTAGTGATCTCAGTAGGAGGCGATGGGACGCTGTTGGCGGCGTTCCATCAGTTTAGTCATGCCTTAGATGAAGTGCGTTTCCTAGGTGTCCATACAGGGCATCTAGGCTTTTATACAGACTGGCGCGACTATGAACTAGAAGAACTAGTTGATAGTTTATTGACTAATCGTGAGCAAAGTGTCAGCTATCCACTATTAAAAGTTCGAGTTAGCTATTTGGATGAGAAGCCTGATCAATGTTTTTTTGCTTTGAATGAATCAACGATCAAACGGTCAAATCGCACCATGGTTGCCGATGTTTACATTAAAAATGAGCTGTTTGAAAGTTTTCGTGGAGATGGTTTAGCAGTATCCACGCCGACTGGATCGACGGCTTATAATAAGAGTATCGGCGGAGCTGTGATCCATCCCAGCATTAATGCTTTTCAATTGGCAGAAATTGCTTCATTGAATAATCGAGTATTTCGAACGCTTGGTTCGCCGATGGTGATCGCCCAAGATGAATGGGTAGAGATCCGTTTGGAAAATACAGCGGATTACTTGGTCACGATAGATCAACTAGATATGCCAAAAACGAATATCCGATCGATTTATTATCGGATTGCTAAAGAGCGTATCCACTTTGCCTCTTATCGGCATATGCATTTCTGGCATCGTGTAAAAGATGCGTTTATTAGTGAGGATTAATGATGGAATTTACATGGGTCTATGAGAAGAAACATCCGCAACAAATCAAATATTTTTTGAAAGAGCAAGGAATCTCTAAAGGATTGTTAGCAAAAATCAAGTTTCAAGGTGGGACGATCATGGTCAATGATCGGATCGAGAATGTCTTGTTTTCTTTGTCGGAGAATGATAAGGTAACCATTGTGATCCCCCCAGAAGGCGAACATGAAACTGTCTTGCTAGATGAAACACCCATTGATATTGTTTATGAAGATGAACATATTTTAGTGGTAAATAAACCAGCGGGAGTCTCATCGATTCCAGCACAGTATCATCCCAATGGTACAATGGCGAATCGGGTAAAGGCGTACTATAAACGGCAGGGTTACGAGAATCAAGTAATCCATGTAGTGACACGACTGGATCGGGATACTTCTGGATTGATGTTATTTGCAAAACATGGTTATGCGCATGCCAAATTAGATATACAACTTCGTGAAAAGAAGTTCACAAAAAAATACCAAGCTTTAGTAAGTGGCGATGTTTCTCATCTTCAAAAACATGGATGGATTGATCTGCCAATTGCAAGAGATACCTCGTCATTATTGAAGCGAATGGTCGCTGAAAACGGACGAAGCGCACAGACAGAGTACTGGTTAGAAAAAGAATTTACAGAAGTTGCGCTAGTGGATATCCAATTGCATACTGGACGGACGCATCAAATCAGAGTCCATTTTTCAGCTATCAATTGTTCTCTTCTAGGAGATGAAATGTATGAGGGACGAATGGATCTAGGAATAACGAGGCAAGCATTGCATTGTTATGACCTACGTTTTTACCATCCTTTTACGGAAAAATTATTAGAGTTTAAGCAGCCTTTAGCAGAAGATATGGAGGCAGTAATAAAACGGTTTGAAGATTAAGGTGAGGTGAGATTGATTTGGATGAAAATCAAGAACTAGAGGAAAGATTTGCCCAGTTATCTCAAGATTTAAGAGAAAACAACATTCAGGCATTTAGAAGCAACTTTTTAGAGATGCACATTTATGAACAGGGGCAATTCTACCAATCCCTTAAAGAAGCAGATCGTCAATTGATTTATACCTATCTTTCGCCAAAGGAACTGGCGGACATGTTTGATGTGATTGAAGAAGACAATGAACATATGAAAGAATATTTAGCTGAAATGCGACCAAGTTATGCAGCGGATATGCTTTCGGAAATGTATACCGATAATGCAGTTGATTTACTGAACACATTAGATAAAACTCAAATTGCTAAATACCTCAGTTTGATGTCGACAGATGATGCAAGCGAGATCAAAGAATTATTGCATTACGAAGATGAAACTGCTGGAGCAATCATGACGACAGAGTTTGTTTCGATCGTCGCCAATCAAACAGTTCGTTCGGCTATGTATGTATTGAAAAATGCAGCGGATGTCGCAGAGACGATTTATTATATTTATGTCGTCAATCAAGAAAATCAGCTTGTTGGAGTAATATCTTTACGTGATTTGATCGTGAATGATGATGATGCGATGATTTCCGATCTTATGAGTGAGCGAGTCTTGTCAGTCCATGTTGGGGATGATCAAGAAGCAGTCGCAAAAACGTTCCGTGATTACGACTTCTTAGCTTTGCCAGTAACGGATTATGACGATCATTTATTAGGGATTGTAACAGTTGATGATATCATTGATGTTATTGATGATGAAGCTGCCAGTGATTACTCTGGTTTAGCTGGGGTCAACGTAGAAGAAATCAATGAAAATCCAGTGAAATCCGCTAGTCGTAGATTGCCATGGTTGATTACATTGTTATTTTTAGGAATGTCTACTGCTTCGTTAATCAGCCATTACGAAGAATTGGTCAGTGAGGCAAGTATTCTTGCTGTCTTTATTTCATTAATCACAGGAACTGCAGGGAATGCTGGTACACAATCTTTAGCGGTAGCAGTTCGTCGATTAGCGATTTCGGATGAAAAAGAAAATGGGTTCCTTCAACTGATCCTTGCTGAAGTCTTGACGGGTTTAGTGACTGGAGCAGTTACTGGATTGACGATTTTCTTGATCGTTGGTTTTTGGAAGAGCAATTTTATTTTAGGTTTTGTTATAGGGATTGCTATGCTGTTTGCTATCACGGTAGCGAATCTGGCAGGAAGTTTGATCCCTATGCTGATGGATCGCTTAGGGTTTGACCCCGCTGTTGCCAGTGGACCATTTATTACTACACTTAGCGATCTGACCAGTGTATTGATTTACTTTAACATCGCCTCTTTATTTATGGGCTATTTTATGTAAATAAAATTGAAAAATATTAATTCATTAAAACAAAAAAAGCAATTTTTGCTCCTTCAAGAGTTATCTAAAGGAAAAAATATTGCTTTTTTTTGAAGTCAACGAGCGGTTTCATTACCAGAGGAACTGCTTTTTTGGAAGACTATCTAACCTGATAGTAAGAAATCCATATCTTACTATAGGTGAATTGAGTTGAGTATGGAATGCTTTGAAATGATCAAGCTGAAAAAACATAAACGAGAAAAAACTACTCTACGATTTTATGAATGAATGCGTAAGAATATTGGGTGTTCACTTGAAAGGGTATGGAACAATAGTGCTATTTACCTTTGTTCCATACCCTAAATACACATAAACGGCTAGAGCAGAAGCAACTCCTTCGGAAACACTCTGAAATTCACAAAAAATCTGAAAAGCAATATTCATGAATTCCTTCTTGTTTCTCGGAGTTAGACACTAGTTCCCGTCCTTTCTTTCGTATGTTTGCTCTTTGACATAGAAAGAAACTAATCAGCTAAAGGGACGATCTTTGTTCCATGAACTTCATTGACCCCTAGTTCTTTGGCGACGTCCTCTGCATTTTTGTAATTCACCATACCCCCCGGCAAGATGATCAAACGATCCTTTGCATAAGAAACCAGTTTTTTTAGATGGTCATAATTTTCTTCAATGGGAGTCCCAGCAGGCCCACCATGTGTTAAAATGCGATCCACTCCATGTTCTGCTAACCAATCGATCGCTTCAAATTGTCGTTCTTCTGGAATACTATCGAAGGCCATATGGAAGGTGATCTGTAAGCCTTCCGCTGTTTCGATCAATAGTTCTAGGGCTTCTTCATCCAACCAGCCAGAAGGGGTTAAACAACCGAGCACAACACCATCTGTTCCTAGTTTTTTTGCTTCGATCAAATCCGTATGCATGATTTTTAGTTCAATATCGTTATAAACGAAGTCGCCACCTCGTGGTCGGATGATTGTCATTACAGGAATTTCCTTTTCATTTGCATAACTTAATACTTCTTCAATGACGCCTGTACTTGGTGTTGTTCCACCAACTGCTAGATTATCACATAACTCAATTCGGTCAGCGCCTTTAGCAATTGCTAGAGGTATGGCTGTATAGTTTTCTGCACAAAATTCTTTGATCATTTTCTTGCTCCTTTTCCTTGCCATTTATTTAAAGGAATTGTACCATAGTTTTTTCGGTTGCTAAAGCTTTCAACTAACGGTAAGATAAAATGAATGAAGGAAAATAGGATTACAGGACGTTGACTTGAAGGATGAAAGCAAAAAACTTTATTATAGTCTAATCTTCACTGATTATCGAAAAAGAATAGAGAGATCAACATGTATCCAGTTTCACAGAAATACTAGTGAAGTTACTCTCTTTGAACTTATAAAAAGGAATGAGAACTAATATGTTGAAAAAAATTGATCAGAGCCGTCTTTTTTTATCTGAAAATGATCATTTATTTCGCTGTCCTTTATGCAAAGGGCCACTTACAGCGGAAATGAACGGTTTGATTTGTAAAAATAATCATCGCTTTGATTTGTCTAAAAAAGGAACGCTTTATTTTTTATCACATGGGGTTAAGACTGAATACGATCAGAAAATGTTTGCACCTAGAAGACGAATGATCCAATCAGGGATGTACCAGCCAGTGATTGAAGCAATAGCTAAACAAGTTCCTAAAGAAGCTCGCGTGTTAGATGTAGGCTGTGGAGAGGGAAGTTTTTTAGCTGCGGTCGATCAGTTAAACCCGATGAAGCAAGCAATTGGCTTTGATATTTCTAAAGAAGGTGTTTATGCTGCAACAGAACAAAATACCACTGCATTTTGGTGTGTGGCTGACTTAACGAATCTTCCTTTCTCAGACCAACAGTTTACTACGATTTTAAATATTTTTTCTCCTTCCCATTATCAAGAATTTCAACGTGTCCTTTCAGATGATGGGGCTGTATTGAAAGTGGTACCGCAAGAAGGTTATTTGAAAGAACTACGACAAGCTTTTTATCCAGACCAACCAGAAAAACACCATTATTCTAATGAACGTGTTGTTTCAAAATTTATGGAATCTATGGACTTAGTTGAACGTCAACGTGTCAGCTACGAGTTTGATATTCCATTAGAAAATCGGCAAGATTTATTAGCGATGTCACCTTTAGAATGGCAGGTTGAGCAAGGGGTAAAAGAAGCATTAATCAAGAATCCTTTGAAAAAAATTACAATTGACGTAGAATTATTAAAAGGAAATAAGAGAAAACGATTTCTGTGAGATTATTGCAGAGGAACGGTTGCAAAAAGCGTTTATTGGTGATATAGTAGCAACAAGTTGTTTTTTCATTGGTTTTTATCAGGTTCCTGTTCTGATAAAAGTTAGTGAGAAGAGCTTCACTAACGTAACGACTCGCAGTGACTGACACCGAGTTGATACGTTTTTTTTTATGCACAAATCAGATAAATGAATCAAAACTTGATTTCACATACACATGAGAGGATGGTCTTTATGAACCATATTGTTTTATTTGAACCATTGATTCCTGCAAACACAGGAAATATTGCGAGAACATGCGCTGCCACGAATACCCCACTACATTTGATTGAACCCTTAGGATTTTCTACGGATGATAAACAATTAAAACGAGCAGGGCTTGATTATTGGAACGATGTCAACATTATGTACCATTCCGACTTACCTGCATTTTTAGATTATCTAGGAGATCGTAAGCTTCATTTGATCTCTAAGTTTGCCAATAAAGTTTATAGTGACGAAAATTTCAACGATGGAGAAGATCATTTCTTTTTATTCGGTAAAGAAACAACTGGACTACCAGAAACATTCATGCGAGAAAACGAAGAAAAATGCTTACGCATCCCGATGAATGATACCCATGTCCGTTCATTGAATCTATCCAACACTGCCGCAATGGTCGTCTATGAAGCTCTACGCCAACAAGGATTCCCAAATTTAGAGTTAACACATCACTACGAAAATGATAAGCTAGACTAGAGGTCGTGACAACAGCGTTCTGACCTGAGCATTAAGAAGGAAAATCGAGAAATAGCTTCTCATATTTTACGATTTTTTGACTTAATACCGAAGGGCAGCTGCTGGAACACCTTTTATTTGTAATTTTGAAATAAACATCTTGTTATAAATGAAAAAAGTTAAGGCAAAGAGGCTGGATGCCTTTCCTCTATTATTACTTACACAGACTGATGGAAGAAGGCTAATTGTTGATTGTCTATTTATCAAAATCTAGGGTTTGGATAAACTTTTCAGTGAGTTAAGAGAGATGAGAAATTCTCATATTTACAATTCTTGACTTTTTTTCTTCATATCAAGAAAGGTTTTTCCTTGATATGAAAGTATTCATAAGTAATAGAAAAATGTGCTATATCTGTTTTGATTACTCATTGAGTAAGGAGTTGGATGCAAATGAAATTATATTTTACAAGGCATGGGAAAACTGAATGGAATCGAGAACGTCGTTTTCAAGGCAGTCAAGGTGATTCTCCGCTCTTGCCTGAAAGTTATAAAGAAATCAAAGCCTTTGGAAAAAAAGTAAAGCATATCCCTTTTGAAGTCATTTATTCTAGCACGGCTAAACGGGCAAAAGATACAGCGGAAGGAATCAATCGTGAATTGGCCAATCCAGTAGAAATCATTTATACAGATAAATTGAGAGAATTAGGATTGGGAAAATTAGAGGGACAGTCGATCGATGAAATGTATCATGAATTTCCTGAGAACTTACCTAATTTGCGAAATCATTTAGACCAATATGATCCGACGCCTTTTGACGGAGAACCTATAGAAGATGCGATTGCTCGTATTGAAACGGTTGTAGCTGATGCTGTAGCACAACATCATGGCCCGATTTTATTCGTAGGACATGGTGCATCCCTAACCGCTGCAATCCAGTGGATGAGCGGGAAAAAATTGCCTCAATTAAGAGAAATGGGCGGGTTATTCAATAGTAGCTTAACAATCCTTGAAACAGGCGAACCAAAAAATCTACTGCCTTATGACATCAAAGTATGGAACAACGTTGACTTTTTGGAGAATGGAAAACCAGAGCCCTTACTATAAATGAAGGAGGCGGCTTCGATGCAGCCAGAAGAAATGCCCTATTTTGTCGGTACTGTTGCCGCAATTTTTTATCAAAACCCTAGTAATTTTTATAAGGTATTACTGGTCCATGTAAGTGAAACCAGCACAGATTATCGTGAAAAAGAAATTGTGGTGACCGGTAGTTTCGGGGAAATCCAAGAAAATGAAGTATATCGATTTTTTGGAGAGCTTATCAATCATCCAAAATATGGACAACAATTGAAAGTGGAGCGGTATGAACAGGAAAAGCCGACTACTGCAAATGGGATCGTGGCTTATTTATCAAGTGACAAATTTCCTGGAATTGGAAAGAAAACTGCTGAAAAAATAGTAGATCTTTTAGGGGAAGATGCGATTGAAAAAATTATCGAAGACCCTTCTCATCTAAAGCAAATTTCTGGATTGACGAAGCCTAAAAGAGAGATGATCGCAGAGACGATTCGTTTGAATCATGGCATGGATCAAGTCATTATGGGATTGAATCGCTATGGGTTTGGTAGTCAGTTGGCGTTTAGTATCTATCAAGCCTATAAAAATGAAGCGTTAGAGATCATCCAAGAAAATCCTTACCAGTTAGTGGAAGAAATCGAAGGTATCGGTTTTAAGCGAGCGGATAATCTCGCTGAACAAATCGGGATAGCAGCGGACTCACCTCGAAGAATACGTGCGGCAATCTTACATCAGATCTTTCAACAGGCTATTCAAACTGGGGATACATATGTACCAGCAGAAACGTTACTTCAACAAACCATTAAAATTTTGGAAACAAGTAGGCCCGTTGAGATTGATCCCGACCAAGTAGCTAGTGTTATCATCCAATTGATCGAAGAAGGAAAAATCCAACAGGAAGAAACTAATCTGTATGAGAATAGCTTGTATTTTTCTGAATGGGGCATTGGGAATTCGATTCAACGATTACTGAGTCGTAAAAAAGAAATCAAGTATGATGAGAAAGAAATCAAAAAAAATATACGACGGATTGAAAAAATCTTTGGGATTCAATACGGGGATACACAGGAACAAGCACTTTCGGAAGCTATCCGTTCACCTTTGTTCATTTTAACGGGTGGCCCGGGTACTGGGAAAACCACAGTTATCAATGGAATTGTCCATTTATTTGCTGAATTGAATGGTGTAGAACTTGATCCTGCCAAATATACTCAAGAAATTTTTCCAATTCTTTTAGCTGCTCCTACTGGTCGAGCAGCCAAACGGATGAATGAAACGACTGGGCTACCAGCTAGTACGATTCACCGTCTTTTAGGATTAAATGGTCGTGAAAAATCTCCTTCGATCAGTACAAAAGAATTAGATGGTGGTTTGTTGATCGTCGACGAGATGTCTATGGTGGATACTTGGTTGGCGAATACTTTGTTCAAAGCTATTCCGACAAATATGCAAGTTATTCTAGTAGGGGATAAAGATCAATTACCGTCTGTAGGGCCTGGGCAGGTACTTCATGATTTATTGGAGATTGAGCAGATCCCTAAGATCGAATTAAACCAGATCTATCGTCAAGGCGATGGTTCAAGTATCATTCCATTAGCCCATGAGATCAAAGAAGGCAAATTGCCAAATGATTTTACAAAGAATCAAAGTGACCGATCGTTTTTCCGCAGTGATGCGTATCAAATTGAACCTTTGATTTCTAAGATTGTCGAAAAGGCAAAAAATAAAGGATTCACTGCACAGGATATTCAAGTATTGGCACCGATGTATCGTGGGGCAGCAGGAATTGATGCGTTAAATAAAATGATGCAAAATATTTTCAATCCTAGCTATAGTGGACGAAAAGAAGTTCGTTTTAATGATACGATCTATCGGATTGGAGACAAAGTCTTGCATCTGGTCAATACACCAGAGTTGAATGTATTCAATGGCGATATGGGAGAAATCACTGGGATAGTGTTAGCAAAAGACTCAGAAGATAAAGTAGATGAACTAATCATTCAATTTGATGCCAATGAAGTCACTTATAAACGAAATGAATGGAATAAAATCACCCTTTCTTATTGTTGTTCGATCCATAAGTCACAAGGTAGCGAGTTTAAAATGGTTATCCTGCCGATGGTTCATCAATATCAACGGATGCTCCAAAGAAATCTGCTTTATACAGCTGTCACCAGAAGTAAAGAATTATTGATTTTGCTGGGAGAAGAACAAGCCTATTTGACGTGTGTGGAAAATGAATCAGCTAGTCGTTTGACAACACTGAAAAAGCGAATCGAAGATAATGATATGAGTCTAGCTTTGCGAACGAAACTGACTGCATATGAAGATTCTTTGACCGGAGATGATCCATTTGAAGAAGGTACTTATATATCGGTTCGCGATTTACCAAAAACAAAAGAAGTACACAAAAATGCAGAAATAGAACGCACAGAAGAAGATAGGGAAGATACAGAACAAGAACTAGATCTCTTTGAGAGTGTTCCAGAGAAAAAAATGGAAATTGTGGAAGATGAAAACGAGACAGACATAGTGCAAAGCTACCGATTGACCACGGAAGCAATTGACCACCAATTGATAGATCCAATGATTGGTATGGGAAATATAAAGCCAGCAGAAGTCGATTAAGGCATGTGATTTTGATAAATGGTTGATTATAGGGCGACTAGAACAGAAGTGGTTAACTCCGAGAAATAAGAAGGAATTCACAAAAATTTCTTTTTGAATTTTTTTGAATTTCGGCTTATTGTCGAGGGAGCTGCTTCTGATTCCGCCGTTTATACGTGTTTAGAGCGTGGAACAAGAGTAAATCATACTTTTGTCCAACGATCCTTTTTATTTGATATTTTTAGAACCAAGATCAAAAAAAGCAGAATCACGAAAATAAGTAGCTGTTTTCGGATTCTGCTTTTTATTTTTTTGTGAGTGTTTCTTCTGTAGCAACTGTTGTTTCGCCCCAGAAAAGTTGTGATGTTGGCGTGATCTGTAAATCAAATGGCTGTTTAGCCAAGTCTTCCCCATCTTCTTGTCCATACTGAGGAGTAGTGGAGATCACTCGGAGCTTGCTAGTCGTATAGTGGTGAAAGTTTTTTGAACAAAGCTGCTTTTTTTGGAGTAATAGCCAGATTAGCCAGCCTAATTTTAGCGGATTGATTCTTTCTACAATCACCAAATCAATTGTGGATTTTGACATATCCGCAGTAGGAACAATCGGAATCCCTCCACCAAAATATGGATGATTAGTTGCTGTGCAAAGTAAAGCTTTTTTATACGGGATCATTTTACCTCCCACATCTACTAATATCGGGAACCCTTTTTGGAAAATCAGAACACGTAATATGGATAGAATATAAGAAAATGAGCCTAGATTGTATTTATTCAAGTATTTTTTATTATTTGAATGATTTGTCGCATGAACTACTGCAGCATCTAATCCAATGCCAAAGTTATTGATAGCGATTCCTTGATGGTCGCTAATTTTTTCATGATAATTTAGTAAGTTGATCCTTTTGGGGGACGTGACGGAAAGGATATTTTCCAACGCTTTTTCTGCATCAAGTGGTAAACCAATACCTCTTGCAAAATCATTGCCAGAGCCTGCAGGAATATAACCAACAGGAAACTCGACATCCAATTGATAGAAAGTAGCGAGTACCTGATGAAGTGTTCCATCTCCACCAACAACGAGCAAAATAGGGAATGGATTTTGTGTTTCTTGTGTTTCCTCGGACCATTCAACAAGAGTCTCTTTTGCAAGTTGTTCCGCAATATCACAATCATGTCCTCTATATTCACTGTAATGAAGTGTATAAGAAATATTTTTTTGATCAAGGAGCGGCACTATTTTTCCTGCCGTCTTTTTCCCATTGCCGCTACCAGCATTTGGGTTGATTAATATATGATAATGAAAATTCATTTCTGCCTCCTGAAGTTCACAAAAGCATCTCTTTTGGTGCAATTGTTTAAACAATAATATAAAGAAACAAACACTGAAGCTTTTTGAAGGCCTCATCTACTAACGTTTTAAATTAGTAAAGATAGGAATAAAGGAAAAATAAGCCAGCGTTTGTCATTTTGATTCTTGGTTATTATAGCAGAGGAGTAGCAAAATGAAAAAGAACTTAGGTTGAATGGACAGATACGAAGGTTGAGAAAAGCTAATCTTCTAAGGGGGCAACAAAATTCAAGCCAATTATCATTTTGGTTTTAGAGAGAGTAAGTAAACCTATAGCAAATAATCCAGATAGATATGGTTACAAACACTTATATATCAACACTTTTAATCTAACATGAATATGCTATAATAATCGAAGCGGTTCATCAACCATCCCGCGTTAAAAAAACTAGGAGAAACGAGGAATATAATATGGAGAGAACAACAAGCAGGCAACGGCTAACGGTCGTTGTAGTTAATGGTCTGATCATGGCCTTATATTTAGCATTAACGATCTTGGTGGCACCGGTATCTTCAGGGCCTGTCCAATTTCGTATTTCTGAAAGTTTGAATCATTTAGTGGTGTTTAATCGGAAGTTGCTTTGGGGTGTACTTGGAGGCGTAGTCGTCTATAATGCGTTTTATGGTTTTGGTATCATGGATGTGATTTTTGGTGGAGGACAAACGCTACTTGCATTAGGCCTAACAGCTCTTATTCAAAATAAAGTGAAAAATGTAAAAATCCGTTTGGCATTGAATACGGCTTTCTTTACAGTAAGCATGTTTTTGATTGCGTATATGTTAGTACCAACAGGTGGGCAGCCTTTTTGGACGACTTATGGAACACTGGCATTAAGCGAATTTATCGTTATGGCTATCTCTGCACCATTGATGTATTATCTGGATCGTGCAGTTAATTTTGAAAAACGTGTGTGAAGGTTGCGATAAGGAAGCTAAAGGATAGAAGATAATCCTATTTCCCTTTTCAACTCAGGGAGATAGTTTTTTTAATAGATTAAGACTAGAGAGCGTGGGGCAAAAGTGTTATTTACTTTTGTTGGCTCTTTGTCAAACGATGTTGGTGAAGAGAAATCCTAGAATGATTGGTGAACAGAAAGAACTATTTTTCTTTCTGTTCCTTTTTTTATTTTATGAGTAATGCTTTCCCATGCCGAATCATGATTCGTAATTTAAAGTTGTAAAAGCTTCGGAACCCATAGGCATTTCGTTTTAATACCTTGATATGATTGTTCAAACACTCCAAAGGGCCATTTGAGTAGCCATAACGTAGGGCGTTCTCGATTTGTGGAAGAAACTTTTTAAAGGTTTTCAAAGTTCTATCATAGATTTCAGGAAGGTCTGTTTTTCCCACATTTAAATATTCTTTAAACGTGTCAATTTCCCGCTTTTTAACTGCATAAAGTAGATTTTGATAGAGTTGATAACCAGAGCGTAGACTAGGACAGTCTCTAAGAAGGCGATCGACTATTTCGGTTTCAGTTAAATACTCTTTAAAACCGGCTCGCCAAGTGCGTTTGTCATAATCTAGTTTTCCTTCTTCTTTTTGTAAAAGTTTCCAGTAACGTTTTAGCTTCCTACCTAGGCTTTTTTGAGAAGAAGAAGGATGTTTAAGCAACCGATTTGTTTCTTTGATTCGTTGATTGCGAAATGTTCTACCAATATGCTGGACAATATGGAATCT
>NZ_NGMO01000003.1:589640-633369 GCF_002140175.1 Candidatus Enterococcus wittei | reverse complement strand
GTATAAGACATCTTGAATCCTCCTTATGAATGGTTTCGCCAAATCAATTCTAAAGGATTTCAAGGTGTCTTTTCTATCTTTTTTTCTCAATAAAAAAGATGTCAGTGGAATCCACCAACATCAAAAAGTATAGAGCCCTTTTGTTCTACGCTTTCAATACATATAAAGGGCGGGAGAAAAAGCAATTTAAACGGAAATAAGCGCTTCTGTCCTGACTCTTTTTCTTTTCAGATGATAAAGAAGAGGCGAAAACAAAAGCTGATATCCCAAATCAATAGGAAGAAAGAAGTCGTTTTTTCAAAAAATAAGACGGGAAATCACGAAAATAAAAAAATCTATTTTCGGATTTTCCGGCTTATTACTCTGAGCTAGACACACAGGCTCAATATCTTTTTTTGAAGAGTGGTTTCTTTTACACTTAAAACTGTCCGTATTCATTTTTAATGACTTTTTTGTTGATACGCGAAAGTTTGTTTATCTTTCGCTTTGTAAGTTTTCGATTTCGATCACTTTGTAATTTTTCTTTTCCAAGTGTTTCACGATGGTATCGCATACTTTTTGATCTGTGTTAGCAGGTAATGTAATCAAGGTACGACGAATGAATTCATCTTTTTCAATATCTAAAGTGATACAACTGGCGATGCTACTATATTTAGCGATAATTTTAGAAATTGTAGCTAAGTCTCCTTGTTGACCAGTTGAAGCAATCGTTAATACATAACTCCCTTGTTCGACACTCCATGATTGGGAAAGCATCTCAAGCAATGTACTGTGAGTTAAAATACCATAGAAATGATTGTTCCCGTCAAGTACTGCAATATAAGGAAGTTCTTTGATAGTAAAGAAGATTTTGAAAAAAGAAGTATCCAAATAAATGAACTTTGTTGCATTTTTTAATAGATGAGTGACAGGCAACGTCATATCACCACCGTTAGCTTTATGACGATAAATGTGCATTTTATAAATATTTCCACGGAAGATATTACCGGAAGTATCTAAAATAGGTACACAACGATAGCCAGAAGATTCTAAGATTTCCAAGGCTTCTTCTAATGTGTTGGTTTCAGTGACTGTCGTTAAATCTTTCTTTTTATAGACAAGTGTTTTTAATAGCATATCCATACCCCCAGATGTCTTGTATTTAATTCATTTCTCATCAATCATATCATAAGTAAAATAAAAACAATAGAGCGTACGAGGGCTAATTGACAGAAAATAGTTTACGTGATACTGTTATATGGTATAAATTTGATTTTCAGTGAGGAGGTTGGAACGGATGGCAAAGAAAAAAGCAGCATTGGCATGTTCCGTTTGCGGTTCTCGTAACTACACTAAGTCGGTTAGCGAAGGAAAAAGCGGCGAGCGTTTGGAAATCAACAAATTTTGTAAATATTGTAATCAATACACATTACATAAAGAAACAAAATAATAAGTAGGAGGGGCAGCATGAAATTTCTAAAAAGTGTTAAAGCTGAAATGAAACAAGTTACTTGGCCTAGCAAAAAGCAATTACGTAAAGATACGTTGGTCGTTATTGAGACATCCATTATTTTTGGCTTGATGTTCTTCGTGATGGATACAGCGATTCAAACTGTATTTGACTTGATTTTAAAATAAGCAGCTGGTAAAAAAACAAAAACGGTGCTATAATCCAATTGAGGAAAAACTTCGGGAAACTGGGGTTTTTTTATTTTACAATGAAATGAGGCGCCTTTAATGGAATCTTTTGAAAAAAATTGGTATGTGCTTCACACATACTCTGGTTATGAAAATAAAGTAAAAGCAAACATCGAGTCACGTGCGCAAAGTATGAAAATGGCTGATTTTATTTTTCGTGTGGTTGTTCCTGAAGAAACAGAAACAGAAGTAAAAAATGGAAAAGAAAAAGAAATCGTTCATAAAACATTTCCTGGATATGTCTTAGTCGAAATGATCATGTCTGATGCATCATGGTACGTTGTACGGAATACCCCAGGGGTTACAGGTTTTGTTGGTTCTCATGGTGCAGGAAGCAAACCAGCGCCATTATTACCAGAAGAAGTGAATCACATCTTACGATCAATCGGTATGAGTCTACGTCAAAGCGAACTGGAGATAGAGGTTGGCGAAGTAGTGAAAATCATCGAAGGTGCATTTGCTGGTTTAGAAGGACAAGTAACTGAAGTAGATGAAGAAAAAGAAAAACTAAAAGTGAACATTGATATGTTTGGTCGTGAAACAAGTACTGAACTTGATTTTGATCAAGTAGATAAAATCGACTAATAGGCTAGATCAATATGCTTTTAGATTTTTAAGATAAAGGGGGAGTTGAGATAGCTTGAGTATCTCAACTCTTTTTTTGTGACATTATACGTGAGAGCGGAGGGACAAGGATGATACTTGGCAACAAATGGAAGTTGAAAAAGGGGTTTAGTATTTTATTACTGATCGGTTTGATTTTTCTAGTAGGGTGTCAGACAGGAAAAGACACCGTTCAAAAAAAGAGTACTACAAGTGAAACTACTATGACGAGTTTGAGTAAAGAAGAAGCGATTGAAAAGACAGTGACACCGACTTTGTTTATTCATGGCTACAAAGGCACGGTTAACTCATTCAAGGGGATGCTTCAACGTTTGGAAGAGCAGGATAATGGAAAAAAAGAATTGACTCTGTATGTAGATGCCAATGGCAATGTCCGAGCTGAAGGTGAGTTATCGAAACAAGCAACGAATCCGATGGTACAAGTCATATTTGAAGATAATGAAAACAATGAGTGGAATCAAACGGATTGGATTAGGGCTTGTCTACTTTACCTACAAATAACTTATCAAGTGGATCAAGTCAATATTGTCGGGCATTCCATGGGTGGTGTGAGTGGCTTGCGTTACTTAGTGACTTATGGACAAGACACTTCGTTACCAAAAGTCGATAAGTTTGTTGCACTAGGTGCTCCTTTCAATGATTTTGTAGATGATAGTGGTCAGTCCGTAACCGATGAATTAACCAACGGTCCAGCCGTAGTTTCTTCCCGTTATCAAGATTATCAGACACTAGTTGGGAACCTTCCAACCACGACACAGGTTTTATTAATTGCAGGTCAAATCAGTGAAACGGATGTTAGTGATGGTACAGTACCTGTAAACAGCGCACTAGCTGTCTATGCGTTAATAAAACAACATGGAAACGAAATCACAGAGCAAATCATTCAAGGAACAAATGCATCGCATAGTATGTTACATGAAAATAAAGAAGTAGATCAAGCAGTTAATCAGTTTCTTTGGAAAACCGATGGATAATGGAGTGAGCTGATAAGTGAATTTTTTGTTTTTTACGAAGAAAAATAGGTCAAGGGATTTCTTTAGTTACCTGTCCTGAATTTGAAATTATACGAGCTGTAAATATCGAAGGATTGTTTTGCTGATGGGAGAAGTCGTCTAAATGAACTGGTATTTTGTTTGATTGCAAAAAGGGTTTACTTTACATTCTTTTTTGAATGTTTGGTAAATCCTTTTTTGTTCGTTTTTTTAATTTTATTCTAAAACCTAATTTATTGTAAGACCCAATATTCGCTAGTTTATATTTGGGAAATAGTGAGAAAGATCATTAAAATAGGGCTAATTCTTTATATATAAATGAGCATATATATATAAATTTCCAACAAACACGAACCATTTTAAAAAAAGAGCATTTTTTTTAAGGTTAAACACGTTATTTATGAACATAAATATAAAAAAGGTTGAAAATGTTCGTTCTTTTTCTTATAATGATACGGAACACGAATGAGGAGGAAGGAAATGAAGAAGAATGTTCCGTATTTGATCATTGCACCAGGGACGATCTTATTACTATTTTTTATGATTTTGCCATTGGTCAATATTATTTGGCCAACGATTTTCACTGAAACGGGGGCAGGGTTGAGTGCCTACGTTCATTTTTTAACGGATGATTACAATTTGAAAATTTTTCTTCGGACGATTCGCGTTTCTGTGATTGTGACGTTGATTTCTGCCATTTTTGGGATTCCAACAGCCTATTTTATTGCCGGTATTGGTAAAAAATGGAAAAGCTTGCTAATGGCAATGACGATGTTCCCGTTACTGACGAACTCTGTTATTCGAAGTTTTGCTTGGATCAACATTCTAGGTAAAACTGGTGTCGTTAACAATCTGTTGATGCGAATGGGGATTATCGAGCAACCTTTGACCTTATTGTATACAGAATTTTCAATTGTTATTGGCTCTGTTTATCTATTCTTGCCAACTATGATTATGACTCTTGTGGGGGTCATGGAAAATATTGAAAAAGAAACGATTGAGGCAGCAGAAACCTTAGGAGCTAGCCCGTTTAAAACGTTCTATCAAATCGTCTTGCCTCTTTGTATACCAGGAGTGATTGTCGGAAGTATCTTGGTGTTTACAGGTACATTAACTGCTTATACCACACCACAGCTTCTAGGTGGAAATAAAAATATGATGATGGCCACATTTCTTTATCAAAAAGCTTCGACTTTAGGTGATTGGACTTCAGCTAGTGTCATTGCACTGATTATGATCGTCACCACCCTAATTGTGAATAAAGGTTTGAATATGATTGCTACTCGTTTAGATCGGAGGGAAATGGACCATGCGCAAGCATAAAGGAATGACACTCATCGCATTATTCGTTTTTGCTTTTCTATTCCTGCCATTGGTGATCGTGATCGCCACCTCTTTTGGAAAATCATCTACAATCCAATTTCCAATCGAAGGATTTACATTGGATTGGTATCAAAAAGCATTAAACTCTGAAACATTTATGGATAGTTTTAAATTAAGTTTATCAATAGGCTTCGGAGCCACTGTTCTTGCTTTGCTGGTTGGCATTCCAACTTCCTATGCGTTGTCTCGTTACCACGTGAAAAGCAAACAGCTATTTAAAAGTTTTTTCTTATCGCCAACCATGATCCCAGGAATTGTAGTCGGGTATTCTCTATTCCAATATATTGTTATTAAATTGAGTTTACCGGTAATCCAAGCATTATTGATTGGGCATTTTTTAATCAGCTTGCCATACATCATTCGAGTAGTAGGCTCAAGTATGGAGCAATTGGATTTTTCAATTGAAGAGGTCGCCTGGACATTAGGATGCACAAAAATTCGAGCATTTATGCAGGTTGTCTTGCCTAATGTTTCCTCGGGGATTTTCGCAGCATTCATGTTAGCATTCGTCAATTCATTCAATAATGTACCAGTTTCTATGTTTTTGTCTGGACCTGGTGTGTCCATGTTACCTACTTCGTTATTAAGCTATATTGAGTATACCTATGATCCTACTGTGTCGGCAATTTCAGTAATGATTATGGTATTAACGGTTTTCTTAATGTTTATGATTGAAAAAACACTAGGGTTAGCTTCGATTGCCTGAAGTTTTTTTGAAGAAAACTGTGAACACATGAGAATGTTTGGGAAATCAAGAGGAGGATAACCGTGAGTTTTGTAAATTTGAACAACATCCGTGTGACTTATGACGGAAAACAAAATATATTAGAAGATTTATCTATTTCGATGGAAAAAGGAGAGTTGGTTTCTTTATTAGGGCCTAGTGGCTGTGGTAAAACGACGACCTTACGTGTCATTGCCGGATTAATTTCGCCTAATGAAGGCTCCTTTCTTTTAGACCAGCAAGAATTAGTGAATGTGCCTGTTCACAAGCGTAATTTTGGGATGGTGTTCCAAAGCTATGCCTTATTTCCTCATTTGACGATTGCTGAAAATGTTGCTTTTGGATTAAAGCTGAGAAAAGAAAGCAAAGAGGAAATTGCCAAAAAAGTAGCGGATATGTTGGTAATTTGTGGCTTGGAAAAACTAGGTGATCGATACCCGAAACAACTGTCCGGAGGCCAGCGTCAAAGAGTGGCTCTAGCTCGTGCATTGGTGATTGAACCGAAACTTTTGTTGTTAGATGAACCTTTGAGCAACTTAGATGCGAAATTACGTGTCCAAATGCGGATCGAGATCAAACGTCTTCAACAGCAGCTTGGGATTACGACAGTATTTGTTACACATGATCAGGAAGAATGCTTCTCGATTTCTGACAAAGTAGCAGTGATGAATAACGGAGTGATCGAGCAATATGACACACCTGAAATGATCTACCGTCATCCTAAAACGCGATTTGTCGCTCATTTTATCGGTTTTGAAAATTTCTTTTCTGTGAAGCAAGTGGAAGAAAATCGCTATCAGGCAAAAGGAGATGTATTTGAAACATCTTATCCGCAACCACCAGCAATGGATATTGTAGCAACGATTCGCCCAGAAGATATTGAAATTGCTTCAGAAGAGAAAGGAAATCAAGTCTTAGGTGTAGTAAAAGTCAGAACATTTCTTGGAAAAAGTTATCAATATGAAGTAGCCACTAACTTAGGTACATTTTTAGTGAACGGTACTGATAAGCAAATCTATCAAGCAGGTGACCAAATCAGCCTGCATTTTCCAAAAGATAAAATCGTTCTTTTGGAAGAGGAATAAAGTAAGAAGAGAAAAGGGGAATAAAAGTGAAAAAAAGATTTCTAGTAGGTTCGTTAGTTTTAGCCAGTATGTTTGCATTGACAGCTTGTAAAAGCGGAGAGGAAGCAAATTCAGCAGAAACAAAAGAATCAAAAGATTTAGTTGTATCAACATTTGGTCTAAGCGAAGATATTGTTAAAAGTGATGTCATGAAGCCTTTTGAAAAGGAATTTGATGCCAAGATCACGTTGGATCTTGGAAATAGTGGGGATCGTTTTAATAAACTGATCAGTAATCCTAAAGGGATCGATGTCATTGAGTTAGCCCAGGCCAACTCAGCGGATGGAGCATCTCAAAAAGCATTTGAAAAATTAGATGAAACGAAGATTCCTCATTTAGGTGAATTGACTGAAGGAGCAAGAGAAGTCTTTGAAAGTGGAGCTGGTGTTCCAATTGCAGTCAATAGTGTTGGTATTGTTTATGACAAAGAAAAAGTCGGTAAAGAAATCACTGACTGGTCGGATCTATGGGATACCGCTTTGAAAGGAAAACTCTCTATTCCTGAAATCACTACCACTGCTGGTCCATTGATGATGTATATTGCAAGTGAACACGCAGGAGTGGCTATTGAAAAGGATAATGGTGAGGCAGCATTTGAATCTCTAGAAAAGTTGAAGCCTAATATTGTTAAGACCTATGCGAAATCTTCTGACTTAGCAAATATGTTCCAAGCTGGAGAAATTGAAGCTGCTGTTGTGATGGATTTTGCTTATGATATCGTCAAAGGTGATTCTGATACAATCGAGTATGTTGTTCCTGAAAGTGGCACGTATGCCAACTACAATACCATCAATATCCCCAAAGAAACGGCAAATAAAGAATTAGCTTATGAGTTCATTAACTACCGTATCAGCGAAGAATCGCAAAAAACAAAGGCACTTTCATTAAATGAAGCACCAATCAATAATGAAGTGGAATTAAGTGAAGAAGAAGCTGGTAACATGACCTATGGAGCTATTGCAGATCGAGCGAAAACAGTAGACTTTGATTTTGTCAATGGACAGATGACCGACTGGATCGATCAGTGGAATCGTTTGATCAACCAATAAGCTCTTACGCTGTATGAAAACTTATTGATAAATAATTAATGGGGCTGAGGACGTTGTTTGTTCCAGCCCTATTATTATCTGATCATTAGAAAAAGAAAGGGTGGACGGAAGTGGAAATTGATCTATTAATTAAAAATGCCCAAGTGTTTAATACAGTGAAACAGTGCTTTGAGACAAAAAATGTCACTGTAATCGGTGAAAAGTTTTACTATATTACACCGACAGACGTTAGCCATTTGCAAGCTGCTCAAGTGATTGATGGACAAGGGAAGTACGTGGTTCCGGGACTGATCGACAGTCATATGCACATTGAAAGCTCGATGACAACACCAACTATTTTCTCAAAAGCAGTTTTACCATTTGGTGTAACAACAGTGATTGCGGATGCTCATGAGATGGCAAATGTTTTTGGGATCGAGGGCTTGACGGAATTTATGGAAGCTAAAACGGAACTGGATATTTTTCATGCCATTCCCTCCTCAGTCCCTTCAACAACACCTGAGTTAGAAACGACGGGAGGAGTGATCGGTTTAGCTGAAGTAAATACGCTGTTGACACACCCCAAAGTGATTTGCTTCGGTGAAGCAATGAATTTTCATGGGATTGCCTATGAGCCAGATTCGTTGATCCGACAGCTCATTGATTTATGCAAAGAAAAACGTCCAACGATGCCATTGGAAGGTCATTGCCCAAAAATCTATGGGGAAGAATTGGCTGCATTTATGTATAGCGGGATCTCTTCCGACCACACGCATCAGTTTCCTGAATCACTTGCAGAAAAAATTGAAAATGGCATGTTTATCCAATTTCAAAATAAATCGATCACCCCAGAGAATATAGCTGTTATTATAGAGAATGAGTATTATGAATATACTTGTATCGTTACGGATGATGTGATGGCGGATGACCTATTGGAAGGCCACCTAAATGAAAATCTGAAGAAAGCTGTTGCTGCCGGCCTGACTATCGAAAAAGCAATCTATATGACGACCTATACACCAGCTAGAAGAATGGGTTTAAATGATCGAGGCATGATTGCTCCCGGACGACTGGCAGACTTCATTCTCTTAGACGATTTAAATGCATTTTCCATTGCAGCTGTGTATAAATCTGGTAAGCAAGTCTATCAAAAAGGTGAAACTATCGCTTTTCCTGAAACAGTTGAACCATTCCCAATTTCTTATAGACGAACTGTCCATTGTAAGTCACTGACAACAGAAGATTTGCAAGTGGCAGTACGAACGGATTTGTCAAGTGTTCGCTGTAATGTGATTCGCAAACATGAAGTTGGGACATTTACTGAAAGAGTGACGAAAATAATCCCAGTGACAAATGGGTATCTGGACTGGGAGAATTCCGACTGTTCTTTGTTAGTCGTTATGGAGCGTTATGGTAAAAATGGTAATATTGCCTATGCATTGATGGAAAAACCGATTGTCACACCGGGGAGTATTGCAACGACTTGGGCACATGATCACCATAATATGATGGTAATGGGGGACAATAAGAGGGATATCTTACTGGCGCAGCAAAAATTGCTGGAAATGCAAGGCGGATATGTAGTAGTAAATGATGGACAAATAGTCGCCCATTGTCCTTTACCGATTGGTGGTATCATTTCGCAAGCGCCTATTGAAAAACTAGGTCAGGATCTAAAAGCAGTACGTCAAGCAATGCAAAGATTAGGCTATAAAAATAGAAATGAAATCATGTCTTTTTCAACCTTGTCCTTACCAGTTTCCCCAGCAATCAAAATGACGGACAAAGGAATGATGGAGACAAAGACTCAGAAATTCTATCCTTTGATTTTTCCAGAAGATGGGGCTGCCTTATGAGTACTCTAATCAAAAACGTCCATGTTCTGACAATGGATGACCAGATGACTGAATATAAAAATGGCTATGTTCTGATTGAAGGTAATCGGATTGCTGCTATCGGTGAATGGCAAGAAGGGCTACATTCCTCGGAAGAAGTGATTGATGGAGAAGGAGGATTACTATTGCCGGGTTTCATCAATACTCATACCCACGTTGGGATGATTCCCTTTCGTTCCTTGGGAGATGATGTTCCCGATCGTCTACGTCGGTTTTTATTTCCGCTAGAAGGCTTTATGACAAAAGAACTCGTAGCTGCTAGTGCGGCTTATGCAATTAGTGAGATGTTGCTTAGTGGCGTGACTGGTTTTTGCGATATGTATTACTTCGAAGATCAGGTAGCAACAGTTTGTGATCAATTCAATATTCGGGCAATAGTGGGTGAGACGATCATTGATATGCCGGTTTGTGACAACCCGAAGCCTTCTGGTGGATTAGATTATTGTGAAACTTTTCTACCTAAATGGAAAAAACATCCATTGATTACTCCAGCACTTGCGCCACATGCACCTAATACGAATTCTTATGAAGGATTACAAAGAACGGTGGAACTAAGTGAACGTTTTGATGTCCCAATCACCCTTCATGTAGCGGAAATGGACTATGAGATGAAGGAACTGGCAGAGAGTTATCAGAAAACGCCTTTTGAATTACTAAAAGAATTAGGTTTTATGGAGCGACCATTAATTATGGCTCACTGCATCCATATGACGAATGATGATATTGATTTGACAGCTAAATATGCCGATCAAGTAGCGATTACTCATTGTATTGGTGCCAACACAAAATCTGCGAAAGGTGTCGCTCCTGTGAAAGAAATGCTTGCTGCTGGTTTGACAGTGGGGCTAGGAACAGATGGACCAAGCAGTGGCAATACATTGGATCTTTTTACACAAATGAAATTATTTGCGAATTTCCATAAAACATTCGAAAAAGATCGTGCTATTTTTCCTGCAAAGGAAATAGTCACTCTAGCGACTAGAAGTGGAGCAGAAGCTTTGAAGTTTAAAGAGGTTGGAAAACTGGTGGTAGGGAACAAAGCTGATTTGGTGATGGTTGAAACAAACTCAGTCAATATGTTTCCTATTTTTGATCCCTACTCTGCACTGGTATACTCTGCGAATCCATCTAATGTGGCGCATGTATGGGTAGACGGAAGACAGCTTGTGAAAAATCATCAATTGGTTCATCATGATTTAGGGCATATCAAGGCGGCACTCTATGAGCAAATGAATCGGTTTGTTTCAGAAGCGAAAAAGCGTATGTAAGCTCTATGAAAATGCCACTGTGAAGAGTATGGAGAAATATAATAGAGTAGGCTTCAGTGAGGGACAGACATATAGTTGGATCTTTGGAAATTGAATGTATAATATGCAAAAAGTCGAATCATCTGGACGAAGGGGAGCATGAGAAATCCTCTGTCATCCAAATGATTCGACTTTTTCATGACCTTAGCTAAAATAGTGGTTCAAGAAGCGAACTTTCGATTATCGGTCAGTAAATCGAAAATAGGAGAAGCTATTTTTTTATCTTATTTTTCAAAACGAGTCTGTTCTTAATAGAGTGAAGAAAATGTTAAATCCAGAAATTTAAGTTCTTTTTTCTAAGATTTCTTTTGTTAATCTTTTCGCTGTTGGTGTGACTGCTAAACCGCCTTCTGCTGTTTCTTTGAAGATAGAGGGCATTTGTTTACCTACTTGGTACATGGCAGCAACGACTTCATCAGGTGGGATGACACTTTCAATTCCAGCTAAAGCCATGTCTGCAGAGATGAAAGCTTGAGAAGAGCCTAGTGCATTTCTTTTTACACATGGAACTTCGACAAGACCTGCTACGGGATCGCAAATCAGTCCCATCATATTTTTTAAAGTGATAGCCACTGCTTGAGCAGCTTGATGAGGTGTGCCATTCTTAGCGCAAACTAAGGCAGCTGAAGCCATAGCACTTGCCGATCCGACTTCTGCTTGGCAACCGCCTTCTGCACCGCTAATCGAAGCATTGTTCGCAATGACTAAACCAAAAGCACCCGCTGTAAACAAGAAATCAAGTTGCTGTTCATGTGTTAACTGGAGTCGCTCGCGAACAGCCATCAAGACACCAGAAACGACACCTGCACTACCAGCAGTCGGGGTGGCACAAATCAACCCCATTTTAGCATTGACTTCATTGACAGCAATAGCATTACGGACAGCTGATAGAATCGTTTCACCACTTAAAAAATCTCCTTGCTCAAGGTAATCAGTTAATTTTTTAGCATCTCCACCAGTAATACCTGTCACTGAGGTAACCCCTTCGCTACCTTCAGTAACGGATTGCTCCATAACAGCAAGGTTTTTTTCCATGATCTCAAGGATCTGTTGGCGTGAACGACCACTCATTTCCATTTCAACAGCAATCATCAGTTCTGCAATACTTGGATAGTTTTTTGCTTGTTGGACTAATTCTTCAATTGATAAAAACATGTTTTGCCGTCTCCTTTAATCAAAATAATTCACGCTGTCCACATTGGATACTTGTTTCAGCTTGTCAATCGTCGGCCTTGTTGGCGGATCATCTACTTCGATGATCATGATGGCATTTTCGCCTTTTGATTCGCGTGTAACGGTCATTGTACCAATGTTTGCACTCGCATCAGAAAGAATATTGGTTACTTTTGCAATCATTCCAGGAACGTCTTGATGAACGATGATCAAGGTCGGTGTTCCCATGCTGAGAGAGATTTTAAAACCGTTTAATTCAGAAATTTGAATATTTCCGCCACCAATAGAGATGCCTGTCACGGAAAGTTTACGTTTTCCCTTTGCTAGTACCATCTTCACTGAGTTAGGATGTTCTGCTTTTTCTCCTTTAGGAACGAATAAGACTTCCATTCCAGTATCATAGGCTATTTTCAATGAATCAGCTAATCGTGGATCATCTGGTTCCATCCCTAACAAACCACCGACTAATGCGATATCCGTTCCGTGTCCACGATAAGTTTTTGCAAAAGATTCGTAAAGGTAGATATCGACTGAATCTGGTTGTTCACCAAAAATACTGCGGACGATTTTTCCGATTCTCGCAGCACCAGCTGTATGAGAACTACTTGGGCCGATCATAACAGGACCGATAATATCAAAGACACTTCTGTATCTTAACTCTTTCATTTTTTCACCCCATTAGTATTTATTGAATCATTATGTAAATGTTCTATCCAGCCGTAAGTTTAGCATAAATCAAGCATTTAAAAAGGGATTTCCGGTATTTTTAACGATATATTTAGAGATTTCCTTTAAAATAGAACTATTTTCAGAAAAAATAGGTTGAAAAAAAATAGAATTTTGCTATACTATATCAGTGTGCATTTGTCGTGCGCACAACATGTCGGATAATTTTAGGATTAGAAGATAGTACGTGGGAGGAGAAATATGCATCTCCAATTAACCACATCACGGACTTAAGGAGGTATGTCTCGTGGCAAAGAAAGTAGAAAAAATCGTTAAATTGCAAATTCCTGCAGGGAAAGCAACTCCAGCTCCACCAGTAGGTCCTGCACTAGGTCAAGCGGGTATCAATATCATGGGATTCACAAAAGAATTCAATGCTCGTACAGCTGATCAAGCAGGTTTGATCATTCCAGTTGTGATTTCTGTATACGAAGATCGTTCATTCACATTCGTTACAAAAACACCACCAGCTGCAGTATTATTGAAAAAAGCAGCGAATATCGAAAAAGGTTCAGGCGAACCAAACAAAAATAAAGTTGCTAAAGTTTCTAGCGATCAAGTAAAAGAAATCGCTGAATTAAAAATGGAAGACCTAAACGCAGCTGACATTGAAGCAGCAATGCGCATGGTTGAAGGAACTGCACGAAGCATGGGGATCACTGTAGAATAATTTTCTACACCCTAAGAAAGTAGCTTCTCGGTTGGCTCTATATTGAAAGATATAGAACACGTGGGAGGTACAACCGCTATAACCACAATCAAGGAGGAACCAAAATGGCTAAAAAGAGCAAAAAAATGCAAGAAGCATTGAAAAAAGTTGATTCAAGTAAAGTTTATCCTGTTGCCGAAGCAGTAGCTTTAGCAAAAGAAACAAACATTGCAAAATTTGATGCAACAGTTGAAGTTGCATACCGTTTAAACGTAGACCCTAAAAAAGCAGACCAACAAATCCGTGGAGCTGTAGTATTACCAAACGGAACTGGTAAAACACAAACTGTTTTAGTATTTGCTAAAGGCGATAAAGCAAAAGAAGCTGAAGCAGCTGGTGCGGACTTCGTTGGTGACGACGACATGGTCCAAAAAATCCAAAACGGATGGTTTGACTTTGACGTAGTTGTTGCAACACCTGATATGATGGCTACTGTTGGTCGTCTAGGACGTGTATTAGGACCTAAAGGCTTAATGCCAAATCCTAAAACTGGTACTGTAACAATGGACGTAACAAAAGCTGTGAATGAAGTAAAAGCAGGTAAAGTAACTTACCGTGTGGACAAAGCTGGAAACATCCATGTACCAATCGGTAAAGTATCTTTCGACAATGAAAAACTGGTTGAAAACTTTACAACAATCCATGATGTATTAGTGAAAGCTAAACCATCAGCAGCTAAAGGTCAATACATGAAAAATATTACTGTAACAACAACATTTGGACCTGGTATCCATGTAGACCAAGCTTCTTTCTAATTCATAATTAGAACGTTGATTGATCCAACTGAAAAATAATTCTTGACTCAACTAGTTTAGCATGCTAAGCTAGTTGAGGTTAATAATTAACTTGTACCGAAGACAGTAGGTGGCTTTATGCCTTAATCTCCTACCGAGGACGTTTATTGAATATATTCAATAGTCCCTCTATGTCTGCGGTGGCATAGAGTTTTTTTATTGTGAATCACTAGGCACGAAGTGAGTAGCTGATGAACAGATACAACTGATCCAGTTGTAAATAAACTCTTCCATCAAAATTCAGGAGGTGAAACTCAAAAATGAGTGAAGCAATTATCGCAAAAAAAGCAGCAATCGTTGATGAAGTAAGCGAAAAATTCACAGCAGCAGCATCTGTAGTCGTTGTTGACTACCGTGGTCTAACTGTTGATGAAATCACACGTTTACGTAAACAACTTCGTGATGCTAACGTAGAAATGAAAGTTATCAAAAATTCAATCCTTTCTCGTGCCGCTAAAAAAGCTGGCCTAGAAGGCATGGACGAAGTATTCACTGGACCTACAGCTATTGCCTTCAGTAATGAAGACGTAGTAGCACCAGCGAAAATCATGGACGAATTTGCTAAAGAAGCAAAAGCATTAGAAATCAAAGGCGGTATCATCGAAGGTAAAGTATCTTCATTGGAAGAAATCACAGCGTTGGCAAAATTGCCAAACCGCGAAGGACTTCTATCTATGCTTTTATCTGTACTACAAGCGCCAGTCCGCAACGTGGCTTACGCTGTCAAAGCAGTGGCAGAAAAAGAAGATGGAGATGCAGCTTAATTGCCGCATAGTATAAATAAAAAAATAGAACATTTAAACGGAGGAAATTATAATGGCATTGAACATTGAAAACATCGTTGCTGAGTTAAAAGAAGCAACTATCCTAGAACTTAACGACCTAGTTAAAGCTATTGAAGAAGAATTTGGCGTATCTGCTGCTGCTCCTGTAGCTGCAGTTGCTGCTGGTGGCGCTGCTGCTGCTGAAGAACAAACAGAATTCACTGTAGAATTAACTGCAACTGGCGACCAAAAAGTGAAAGTTATCAAAGCAGTTCGTGAAGCAACTGGCCTAGGCTTGAAAGAAGCTAAAGCTGTAGTTGATGGCGCTCCTGCACCAGTTAAAGAAGGCGTTTCTAAAGAAGAAGCTGAAGAATTAAAAGCTAAACTTGAAGAAGTTGGCGCTTCTGTAACAGTTAAATAATTGACTCATTCGTTGAGTATTGGAGAACCCTTGGGCGACAAGGGTTCTCTATTTTTACTTATTTTTTGACCATGTAATTGACTATGTTTTAAAATGTAGCAAAATTAGCAAATTGTTTTTCAAAATTCTGTTTTGCTTTTTTCGTCACATGATTATAGATATTTAGTGTTGTTTGAATATTGGAGTGTCCCATTCGTTCTTGGATCACTTTTAGCCATTGACTAATGTCACCATCTTGTGATTGTTCCATAGCACTTTCAAAAAGCAAGCTACAATGAGTATGTCTAAACCCATGGATTTTTATATTCTCAAAACCGTATTCATTACATATTTTTTCTAACCAACGATTGGGAGTGGTGGGCGCTACAATACCATTTTTTTCAGTAGTAAACAATAATTGTTCTTTATTTAAAGAAATCCCACGTTTAAAAAATTCTTCTTTTTGTAGCATAAACCATTTTTTTAACACCATCATCGTTTTATTATCTATGCTTAACGTTCGTTTAGATGATTTTGTTTTAGTCGTTTTTCCTAACACTAATTCACCTTTGGAATTTTTAGTTATAGTTCTTTTTACAGTTATTTCAGATTTTGAAAAGTCGATTTCATTCCAAGTTAATGCTAACATTTCACCTTTTCTTAATCCTGAAAAAGCAACTAGCCTAAAAAATGTGAATACATGATAAGGTTGTATTTTTTCTACAGTTTCAAGAAATTTTATTAATGTATCTTTTTCATAGAATTTAATACGATCCTCAGCAACCTTTTTTCTAGGTGTATCAATAATTTTCATAGGATTATCGGAGACTATCTCTAATTTCTGTGCATAATTAAATACTTTAGTAGTATATGCTTTTAATGCACCAAAAGTTGCGTACTTTTCGTACCAATCATTTACAACTTTTTGGCAATATGCGGGTTTAATATGTTCGATGCGGAGAGCGCCGAAAACGGGAAGTATCTGCTTTTTGAACAAGCTTTTTACTCGTATAAAAGTATTTGGTGTTACTGTTCTTTCGTACGATTCTTTCCACAGTTTATACACATCTTCAAAAGTATATTTAATTTTTAAATCCCTATTTGATATTCCTTTTTCAGCCACTTCAATTTTCAAACGTGAAAGAGCAAGATCAGCTTCTTTCTTTGTTTTAAATCCTCGTCTTGTAGTAAATTTTTGTTTTCCCGTTAATGGATCGGTACCTAAATATACTCGAAACATATAATTTTTTGTACCATCTTTTTTTGTATACTCTTTTATTGATTTACTGTACTTTTGAACCATTTCATTTAACCTACTTTCTTTACTTTCAATGCTCGCCAGCGTATAGAAAGAAATGTGTAGGGAATGTATGTTCTTTTTTTGTGAAATTAAAATTCTTGAATGTTAATACAAGAATCAGTTATAAATGTAAATGAAAAATTTTTATAAATAAAAGTAGTGCCATATCTTTCTCTAATATGCTTAATCGCTTTATAAACATATTCAGGAGTGAACCCTAAAAATTCAGCGCATTCCCAATAATAAGTGTGTCCAAGTTTCCAAGAATCAATTAAATCATCAAAGCTTATTGCAAGTTCAGTACCATAATTTCTTGCTAAGGTTTCTTGTTTTCTATTTTCAATAATATTTTGTGAAAGAATAATTCCAGCGCTTGTTTTATAATGGGCATACTCTTCATAAAGTCGTTCTTTTTTATCAATAGTATTCAAAGACTTTTCAATAAAAATAGTACCTCTATAGAAGTAGCCTGTATCTTTTGTATTTTCGATAAGGCTAACTTCTTTTATCGGTAGTTCTTTGTTAAACTTATCCACCAACAGTTCATAATCATTCATACAACAACACCTACACTTACTTCATCATTTATCAATAAATTGATCTAAATAATTCATAATCCCTTTTATTTCTTCTTTAGAATAAACACGTCCATCAATTTCAGAATGGGCGGCTAAATCAATTACTTCTTCTTTATCCTTTTTAGGAATATGAGTTATCTTGCTATCTTGAGAAGCAAGTTTTTGTTCAGCGTAGTTATATATGTCTTGTTGGTTTTCTTTATTTAGTTGGTTAAAAATGGGAGTAATATTAATTTCTTGTGTGTCGTTTTCATCATTTCTCTTTTCATCAGGTACTCTATCTTTTGGAACATCAAAGCCCATCAACCAAGCTTCATTAACATTTAAAGTTTTACCTAATAAATATAACTTATTCTGATCTGGGTTAGATTTTCCATTAACATATTGGGATAGATGACTTTTAGACATTTTTATACCGAGTGATTTTTGATAAGGGATAGACATATTTAATATATCTACTTGTTTTAAGTTTCTTTCCGACATTAGTTGTTTAAGACGATTTGCGGGACTAACTCGTTCCATTGAATATCCCCCTTTCTATCGCTAAGTATACAGAACCATGAACTTAAGTTCAAGATAAAAAGTTAAAAAGATTGAACTTTTTATCTTGACGGAGATTTTCTATTATTGTATCATGTATTCATGGAGTTCAAATATTTTAACTTTAGGAGAGGAGGAAAACTTATGTGTTATGATTACTCATCACTTCTTGGAAAAATTGTAGAGAAATACGGGACTCAATTTAATTTTGCGATTGCTATGGGTTTATCTGAAAGAAGTATTTCTTTGAAATTAAATGATAAAGTTCCATGGAAAGACAATGAAATTATGAAGGCTAGTAAACTATTAGATTTAGATATGACGGATATTCATAAATATTTTTTTAAAGAAAAAGTTCAAATATTTTAACTTTAAGATTGGAAAGGTGGTGGGAAGATAGATGGAAGAAAGAAAAAAAGTAATCAAAACTATTTATGGATACATTGATAGTTACTTTAAAGATGAAACACAAACGAAAAGCCCTAAAATGGTTGTAGCCATTTCAGAGCTATTGAAAGTGCTAGTTAAGTTCTAAGAAACGAATTTCATCGCCATTCAATACAATAGTGTTTGTACCTTTAAATTTGTAAGTAATACTAGGAGAAATAAAAAATTTATCAATAGTATCTTTCGTAACAGTTACTAGGTTACCAGATGAATAAAAAGATACTTCTGTAAAATCATTTACAGTAATTGAAGATCCACTTTTTAAATAAATATTTAACATGTAATTCACCTCCATTCTATAAATCAAGTATATCACTGTAAAAATATTTTTTTTGAAAATAATTGAGAAAGGTGGTGGGAAGATGAATATTAAAGAAGCTATTGATATTGCTTTACCTAAAGGAACAGCAATCAGTAGAAAAAAATGGCAGAAAGAAGAAAGAATGTTATGGGTGATTCCTACAAATACATCTGCTTGTATGATTTTGCTTAGTAATGCAGAACCTATAGAACAAAAACTTCTTTTAGGATGGCAACCTACAGCGGAGGATTTACAAGCAGATGATTGGGGTACCTATTAATTTTTAGAAGGTAGTAAGGATTTTAAAGAAGCTAGAGATTTAAGAACATCTTCAATTTTATTTCCAGTTCTGTGTTCCATATAGTTAATACCTTTTGTTGTTAAAGAAACATATTGATAGATATCGGAACCGACAGTTCCAGTAATTAAGTCGAGCTGCTTTAATTCGTCAAGTAAACCCTTTACATCTTCTTCCCAAATTTCTGGTACTAGTTCAGCTATGTTTGATTGATGTCCGAAAATTTTAGCTTTATCTCTAGGGACACCGTTATTGAAACGAATTAAGAACTCTTTATACATGGCTGTTAAAACGTATTCTGATTCTTTAGGAATTTCTATATTCATAGTATCACCTCACTTTCATAAAGATTATACATCTATGGAAGTAAAAAATAAATATACAGAAAGGCGGTGAGAAGATGAATAAACTTGATACAAAACGTATAGCGAGAGCTTTAGAAAGTATTGCAAAAAGCCTTAATATCATTGCGGAAGACACTAAGGTTAACCGTGAATTAAGACAAGAACAAGTAAAGATGTTTAATGAGTTAGAAGAGAAAATAAACGATTTAATAGAAGACCCTTTTAGTTTAAATAAGGTATCAGATAGAAAGGTATATGAAGATGCAAAGAAAGGTAAAGAAAAAAGCAAAGAAGATGCTCTATAAAAATCTATATTTTAAATATCTAAAAAGAAAACACGATTATACCAACTGTTATTGGTGCAATCGTGCAATTAAGAAAAATTCCAATTATTGCCAGTGGTGTGGAAAATCTAATTTGGGAAAATAGTTTTTTTAACTGATTCAGAAAGAACATCTACCAGCAAATTATATAGGGAATCTTTAACCAAAGCAGAAGCTTTAGAAAAACCTTTTTTAAATTTAGCTTCAGCAAGCTTTGTTTTAGGTGTATCAACTAGTAAATCTGGAATTGCTGTTTTGATTAGCTCTTTGTCAGTGTCAGAAATTTCATCATCAAGAGCGAGTAATTCAGTTGCACTTTCCATTATTAACTGTGTCCAAGGATACGGATTAGCACATTTTTTACAGTAATAAGGTAATTCAGCTGTACGTGCACGTAAGTCAACTATACCTTCTACTTTATAGTAACCCTCAATTGGATAATGACATTCTTGGCAGGTGGAAATAACTTTTTTTCCACATTTTTGGCAAAATTCTTCGGGGGCTTTTGGATCGGTGGACACAACGCTAATTTGATGTCCATTAATACAAACTTTTTGAAATTGCTGTCCCATAACATTCACCTCACTTTCGTATTAATTATAGCAATAAATGAGATGGAAAATACAATACAAATTAATGAAAGAAGGGAAGTGACAATATGGAAGTAATGTTACCTATACAATTACCAGATTCATTTAAAGATGAACTAAAAGAAGATATTAAAAATTTAGCTTTAAATGTATTTAGCCAAACAGCACAGGGATTAGAAGATTTACCACCATATGCAAAGAAAGCAGAAGTGAAAAAAATCCTTCATATAGGGGAAGATAAGTTAAATCAATGGTTTAAAGAAGGCTTACGCTTAGTAAAATTTTCATCCAATGATTATCGAATTGATAAAGAAGAATTAAAAATGTTTTTAAATAGTAGAAAAATATAAAAACGCTCGCCAGCGTATGGAAAGAAAAAAGGATGGAGAGATAAATATATGAAACAAAAAATAAAACGAGCGTTACCAGATCTTATTTTATTGCTGGTAATCATTTATTTAACAACGATCAATACAATTGCAGGAATTATAATGGTGATTGCTTTATTTGCTATCGCACTATTATCAGAAGGAGAAGGAAATGGACGTAAAAATATACAATGAAATAGTTTTAGAAAGTGATGAAAAATGTTTGTGTCCACGTTGTGGGATTAATTACTTAACAAAAGATCCAAGAGGGAATGCTAAATCAAGATATGTGAAAGATATTTTTATTTGTTCACTATGTGGAATTGATGAAGCAGTAATGGAGATGTTTGGGCAGAAAATGCCAATTGAGAAATGGAGTTGTAACGCATGGTAAAGAAAAAACAAAAAGGCTATTTCAAAAAGCCTACCCAAGTATTGAATGAAGTTGAAGTAAAGAAAGTAAATAGAATATATAAGTCATTACTTGAAGAAATGAAAAAAAGAGGTAGAAAGAATGGCTAAAGTAAATACATTAAACACAATTGAAAATATTATTGTTGAAGATCCCGAAAATGGTATTTCAACAATTAGTGCTACAGAGTTTTTCTTTAATATATGTGAAGGTGTCGTTTCCAAATTGCTTAGATTAGTAGAAGGGCGTTTAGTTGAAGTTGGCGATGTTAAATATTATATCGCACCAAATTTTGAGCATGACAAAGTAGTACATGCTTATTTAGAAAGTTAGTTGATTCTTATGGAAAAAAGAACAAAGAAAAAACTGTGCAGGGAAAACTACACAGCAAACAAAAAGTTAAGTTGTTTAAATTATAGCATGAAAGGACTGTAACGCAAGTGGAAAATATCAATTTAGATTTATCAACGATTGGAGAAGGCGCATTACAAGAGCGTTTTATTGCTTCAATGGAAAAAGTAATTGAAAACATTCTTGATCTGAATACAGAAGCAACAAAGAAACGTTCTATAACTATTCAGCTAGATTTTATGCCAGATGAATATCGGGAAGTTACAAATATTGAAATGCAAACTAAAGAAAAACTAGTACCACGTACACAAGTATCCGCCCGAATGATTGTTAACAGAAGTTTTGAAACGGGATATCCAGAAGCAAACGAACTTTTAAGCAATGTAAAAGGACAAACTTACATGGATTTCCAAAAAGGAGAGCCAGCAATAGATACTGGGCAACCAGTTAGTGAGGTAGAAAAACAGGAAACTATCAAAGAACAAGTAGAACCAACCGTTATTGATTTTAGAAAAACAAATTAATTATATAAAGGAGAATGAACATGTCAGAAGAAAATATTAAATCAGCTTTACAGTATGCAGTAAATTTAGCAGAAGGACAAAAGGTTATTCATGAACAGCCGAATGGAAAAACATTTTATGATGCAAATAAAGCTAGCTTAAAAGAACTATACCCAATTCCATATGCTAATTCATTAGAAGTTAATTCGCTAACAGGGTTAGTTGATTACTTAAAATCACGCCCAGATTGTTTATTTTCACCACTTATTTTACATGTAGAATCCCCAATATTAGTTAAAGTTTTAAGTCCACTTAACGAAGATCGAAAGCGGGAATGTTTAGTTTATGCCAAAGCAATTTTAGATAAATTTCCATTCAGTCGTTTCATGGATTCCGAAAGCTTCATTATTAATATCATGTCATTGTTTGATAGAACAGATGATGCAGAAGCAATTAGAGCTTGTGCAAGTTCTTTAAGAATTGAAGGGGGAGCAGATATTAAAGATGATGGGACTTCTCAAGTAGTAGCAGTTAAACAAGGGGCTACAGTCCAGCAAGCGAAAGTACCAAGCCCAGCAATTTTAAGACCATACAGAACATTTTTAGAAGTAGAACAACCAGAAAGTCCGTTTATTTTTAGGGTTAATGATCGTGCAGATTGTGCTTTATTTGATGCGGATGGTGGTTTATGGAAGTACGAAGCTATGAACAATATTAAAGAATATTTAGCAACAGCGTTAAAAGAAGAAATTGAAGATGGATTCATAAAAATAATTGCATAAATTGACAAATAAAAATAGCAAAACCATTGCCCGAAAAAGTGTTCGGGCTTTGGTTTTGCTGAAAATAAAAAGACCGAGATTTACAAAAGCAAATCCAAGTCTATAGTTCTCTCGACAAGAAAACTATAACATAATTTTGCTTTTGCAACAAGAGTTAACGCCAGACTTCAAGGCGTTTAACGTCCTTGTATAGGGTATTAACATTCACGGGAAACTATAAAGTGAAAAATATCAAAGGTGATAAGGGGTAAGCAAAATATGTTTATAAGAGAAAAAGTATTGGCTTGTGGAGATTATGTAGAAGTGGATTTGATTCCTAGAACTGCACATGCAGAAAGAGCAGTAAGAGGTGTTCGAGCAAAAAAGAAAAAGTTATCACGACCAGCACAAGAAAAAGTAAATCATAAAAATTCAGCAAGAAGTATTACACAATTAGCAAATGGGAATTTTAAAAATTATGAAGATTATTGGTTAACATTAACTTATCAACCTAAGTTTTTACCTAAAACACTAGAAGAAGCAGAAAAAGAAATAAAAAGATATTTAGAACGTTTAAGTTACCGTTGTAGAAAAATAAAGAAAGAATTGAAATATATTTTAGTGACGGAATATGAAGTAGATGAAGAAGGGAACCAAGTAAAAAACTTCCATCATCATTTAATAGTTAATGGTGTTTTAGATCGTGAAGAGATAGAAGGTTGCTGGTCAAAAGGTCGTGGCAAAAATAAAGAAATGATCGGGCGGGCAAATTGTCGCCGTTTACAATTTGATAATAACGGTATTGCAGGTATTGCTAATTACGTGATGAAGCCACGATTTGGCAAACGAGGTAAAAAGAAGTGGTCAAGTTCACGTAACCTAAAAAGACCAACACTTATTACAAATGACTATAAATATACACCAAAGCAAATAGAAAAAATGGCTTTATCAAATGATTACGGAGAAGAACGCCTAACACGTATTTATAAAAATTATGATATTACCGAAGTTCAACCAATTTATTATGAGGATACAGGATGGCATTTTTATTTAAGAATGTGGAGGAAAAAGAGGAGGTAGAAGCTTGTTAAATGAGGAAAGGTTAAAAATCATTTTAGAAAAGTATTTTGAAAGAAATCACCTTATTTTTGAAGGTGCATACCCAATTAAGGAAAATGGTGAAAGAAAAATGATTATTCGTGTATTTGGAAAGAAAGGAAATTTTTTGATGAAAATGGGAAATGATGGGAAATTATGGTGCCAATCATTAAAGGGGAAATGGTTTTTAATAGAGAGTTACGCAACGGAATGAAAACAGAGATAAATGAATCCGATGTAATAAATGACAAATCAAGCATTTTTTACACTAAAGAATAAAAAACAAAAAATTGTCCCGAAAATCGGACAAAAAGGAGGAAAAAATGATTCATGAGTTAAAAATTTTACACGAATATTTTGAAGCCGTTACAAGTGGACGGAAGCAGTTTGAGGTTAGAAAGAATGATCGTGGTTTTAAAGTTGGTGATCAACTTGTTTTACGTGAATATAAAGAATATATTCGACAAGAACTTTTTAGCGGACGAAAGCAATCGATGCTTAATTATACAGGAAATTCATACAAAGCAGAGATTACTTATATCACTGATTATGCTCAGAAAGATGGTTATGTCGTTTTAGGAATTAAAGGTAGGAGGGATTAAAATGAAAAATAAAGAAATTAAGGAAGAGCTAACTAGATGTTTTGTTACATGGATAATTATTCCGTTTGCGTTGATTTTGAGTGGTTGCATAACAATGTATTTATGGAATGGAATTATAAGTAAAACTTTTGGATTGAATATATTGAATTTTTGGCAAGCACTGGGATTGGATATTTTTGTTAGTTATCTAACATATGGAGGGAATAAAGGCGAAGACAAACGTTCAAATTATGAAGTGTTTGTATCAACAATAGCAAAAGCTTTATTATTTTTACTATTAGGCTTTGTAATCATTCATTTAATTTAAACATGAAACTTTGACTGGAAGTGTTTTGGTGGAAAAGAAAATAACGATTAGATGCGAGGATAAAGAAAAAGAAATAGTTTTACCAATGTATGGTGAAATCACTCTAGAAATACGAAATGGCGAAATTATTTATATTGTGAATAATGAGCGGGAAAAATGGCAAAAGTAAATTATATAAAATATATCTGACCGAAAAACGGAGGGTATGCAAACAATTTTGTTTGTGTGCTTTCTGTTTTTTATTTTGGAGGGAGAGTATTTGGAAGAAGAATTATATACACCATTATTTATTCAAAGCATGTTAGAAGAAACAATTGAACTAAATACGAATTGTTTTGTTGAGGAAAGAATAGATTTTGAACGAGCAATAAATAGCGTTGTTTTAACTGGCAAGCAACGTTTAATTATTGGCTGTCTATTCGGGCTACGTCTAAATATTGAACAAGTAGTAACTTTATTCAATTTCGGATTTATGGAGTTGCAGAAAGAATTAGAAGAAGCCAGTGAAGCAATTGAAGCTGTTATGAATGGCTGTAAGCAACCTATGTTAAAAATAAAAAAATCAGAAGCTAGAACTCTTTGGCAATATTTCAGTGAATTAGTAGACGGAAAAATAAACATTTTTGATATTAATTTAGCGGTACAACGTGATTTGTTAATGTTACTTGCCGAAAGATTTGGCGATATTGTAGCCTGTGACGGGCTTTTACAACTGGTAAATGGTTTTGATAGAGAAGAGGACAGTAGACCGCTAGAAGAACAATACCCATTTCATAAAGAATCAAGTGGTAAGAAAAATGCTGGCAATGACTATTTTTATAATCAAGATAAACAAAACAATGTTGTTTATTCAACAAGAGAAATTTAGAGGTGGTTTTATGGTTGGATTTATCAATAAAGTAAATCAGTTAGAGAAAGCAGAGCAAATTAATTTTTATTTGAATTTACAGCGCTATTTACTAAAAGTGTTTGCCAAAGATATTTATAACCATCAAGAACAACTACAGAATGATTTTCAACGATTTAAAGAATCTAACTTATATGAACCAGTTCTTCAATACTTTTGTGAAAAATGCTATACAGATTTAGCTTTAGATATTTCTGACTTTAAAAAGTTAAATAAGAAGCGGTTCAAACTATGCAAAGTTTGTGGGAAACCATTACTTGCTTGTGATCGTATGAATGGTATTAGCTTTTGTTATGAACCAAATTACAAACGTTACACAATAGAAAAGCAACGCTTCTTTCATTCAAGTAAACAAACGAGCCAATGCCAAATGAAGAGAAAAAGCCAGTTGACCATTGAATACAATAACAGAAAGAAGATGAAGCAATGAGTAAACCTAAACGGAAATGTGCTGTAGCATCATGTAATGTACTGATTGATTACAGCGAAATGTATTGCATGAAACATAAACAAATAAAACAAGAACAAGCTTATGTACGAAACAAGCATTATAACAATACAGTTAGATATTCAGAGAAAAATAAGCAGTATGCAGACTTCTATAACTCAAGAGAGTGGAAGAATAAACGGAAGCAGATACTAATTAGAGATAACTACATTTGCCAACCATGCTTAGAAGAAAAAGGTTTGATTCATGAAGCGAATATGGTGCACCACAAAGATGAACTAAAAGACAATTGGGAAAAAAGACTTGATGAAGAAAATTTAGAATCGGTAAACACGATTTGTCACAATAAAATTGATAAGAAAAATAGACAGAATAAAAAAACAAAATAAATCTATTTTAGAGGGGGTGTTTTTTACCCCCGTACCCTTTTAAATTTCTGTAAATCGAAGTCCCCCTTTCGAAGGAAAAAAATTCCCTTTTTGAAGTTTTCAAAAAATAGTAGGTGAAAAAATGAAACAAAAATCAATAAACACACTACTTATAAGGAAAGTGACTTTTAAAAAAATAAATCGAAATTACTTTCTAAAATCATTTTTTTATCAATTTTTTGGCAAAAAGGAGGGGAAATTTTGGGGCGAGATAAAAAATTATTGGATGTAACGAAGAAGCATTTGACGAAAGAAGAAAAAGAAAAAAAGATGAAAGAGGAGGAAGTATTATATAACTATACCCCCCTCGATTTTTCAAAGATTCCCAAGTGGTTAAATAAGACAGCTAAAAAGGAATGGAAAAGAATTGGTATATATCTGACTGAACTACCAATTTCAGAATTAGATAGAAAATCAGTAGAGCTATATTGTTACTATGTTGCCTTAATTGAAGAGGCTGGTAATCAATTGAACGAAGAACCTATTATAGTTTTTGATAAGCGTAATCCTTTAATAGATACGATTAACGGAGCTAGTAAAGAATTGAAAACATTAACTAATTCACTAGGATTAACCATTAATGCACGTATGAAAATAGCAAATCCTTCTGAAATCGAACCCCAAAAAGTAGACCCTTTCGCTGAAATGTTCCGAAGGGTTGAAGAAAATGGTGGTTAAAGATTATGTTCAAATTTATATTGATGCCGTAGAATCTGGCGAAATCATAGTAGGTAAAAAGATACAAAAGGCTATTGATAGGCATAGAAGAGATTTATGGCGAATGGAAAACGATACGAATTTTGAATATGTTTATAAACCAGAGCAAGCAGAAATGATTATAGCTTTTATTGGAATGCTTCCAGACCCTAAAACAAGAGAACCAAATGAAATTGCGAAATTTCAAAATTTTATCCTTTGCTTGCTTTGGGGGTGGCGACATAAAAAGACAAATTGCCGAAGATTTACAAAAGCTTATATATCATTAGCCCGCAAAAATGGTAAATCATTATTGGTTTCAGGGATTGCTTTATATTGTTTGTTGTATGAACGTAACCCAAAAAGTGCAAGGCAAATTTACGCTACAGCTAATAAAAAAGATCAAGCAAGAATTGTTTTTAATATGGTTAAGTCACAACTGAAAGCCTTAAGAGGTAGCAGTGAAGAAGTGAAGAAACGTACGAAAATACTTCAAAAAGAAATTATTACCAAAGATGAAAGCTTTATGCAACCTTTATCTAGTGATGCTGATACATTAGATGGTTTAGATACGTTATTAGGCATTTTTGATGAATATTCTTATTCTAAAACTACTGAAATGATGGACGTAATCGAAACTTCTATGAGCCAGCAAGATGAACCATTAGTAATTATTATCAGTACTGCCAGCAACAAACTAAATTATCCAATGTACGATATTGAATATAAGTATGTCAAAAAAATATTAAGCGGAGAAGTGGAAGATGATGAGTATTTGGCACTTTGTTGGGAACAAGATAATGTAAAAGAAATTACTGATGAAAAACTATGGATTAAATCCAATCCTTTACTTGAATCTAAGAATGAAAAAGTTGTCACACGTACAATAAAACGTATTAGAAAACTGTATAAAGAAGGTCTTGCTAAAGGTACTGTATCGAATGTTTTGACCAAGCATTTTAATTTATGGGTTCAAGCTTCAAAAGAAAGTTTTATGTCTGCTGATGAATGGAACAAAGCCAAGAAAGTTATTGAAAATTCAAGTTTAAAAGGACGAAAAATATTTATTGGACTGGATTTGTCTAGGGTTGGGGATATTACTTCTATAAGCTGGGCAATTCCAATTGAAGAGTTAGAGAAAATTTATATTGATAGCCATTCTTTCATTGGTAATAAAGCTGGGATTGAAGCCAAAGAAAAAGAAGATAAAACACCTTACCGACAATATGCAAAAGCTGGATATTGTGAAATAACTACACTCGAATCTGGATTAGTAGACCATAAAGACATGCTGATATGGTTAGAAGATTTTATTGAATCTAATGAATTGATTGTAGAAGCTATTTGCTATGACCCGTATAACTTTAATCAATTGATTCCTTTATTAGAAGAGCGTTGGGGAAATAAGTTAATAGAAGTGCGACAAGGTTATATTACCTTATCACCAGCAATTAAACGTTTTAAGGAAGATATTTTAAATAAAGTGGCGATCCATGGAGAAAATCCACTTCTTACACGAGCAATAAATAATGCAATAGTTGTAGAACAAAATGATGCGTGGATGATTGATAAAAAAATGAACCGCAATAAAATAGACCCATTGGCTGCGTTATTAAACGCCTATACAAGAATTATGTACTTTGATTTTAATGCGATTACTGTAGATGAATTGGTAGAAAATGGGGAATACGGTTTTGGGTACTAGGAGGGAAAAAATGGAGAAAATTTATATAATAACAACTATTCTTTATATTTTAGGTATGCTCTCCTTCATTGTGGGAGCATTTTTATTTAACTTTATTTTCGGTTTTGTAATTGCGGGTGTAGCTTTTTTGGTATCCTGTTTTGTTTTAAGCCGAGAATATCAAAATGTACCAATAAAAAGAAAGTAGGTGAGTAGATGGGCATTTTTATGCGAACCGAACAACGTAGTATTTCAAACATAGCACAAGCCGTTGATTATATTTCTATGTCTGATGTTAGTGCGTTGGCTAGTGTTCAAGGTGAAACGGCGTTATTACAGAGTGACATTTTCACAGCAGTTAGAATTATTGCTTCAGATATTGCAAGTTCTGAAATAGTTTTATCAAAGGGTAAAGATGATGAAGTTTTGCGAATGTTAAACAATAAGCCTAATGACCATATGACTGCTTTTAGCTTTAAATATGCAATGATTGCTAATTTATTATTAACAGGTAATGCTTATGCGTTAGTGAATGGTGATCAATTAACGTTTTTAAAACCATCGCAGGTTACAGTACAAGAAGATGAAGAGACAGAAGAAATTTTTTATAGTGTGATGCTACAAAATACTAAAACAATCTTATGCAATGAAAATGAGATTATCCATTTTAAAGCAATGACCACCAACGGGAAGAAAGGAATTAGTCCTTTATATTCCTTAAAGCCAGAATTAAACATGCTTAAAAACGGTAATCATTTACTTGCTTCTTTCTTCAAGAAAGGAGTACAAGCAGGCGGTATTTTAACTTTAAAAAAATCTACTCTAAATAATGAAACCAAGAAGCAAATTAGAAAGGATTTTGAAGAAGTCAACGCAGGTGCTCAAAATGCTGGCGGTGTAATTGTTTTAGATGAAACACAGGAATTTAAACGAATTGAAATTGACACTAAAGTTTTAGAGATGATTCAAAATAACGTTTATAGTACAAAACAAATTGCTAAAACGTTTGGTATTCCCTTAAGCCGTTTTGGTATGGAAATGGTGAACACCTCGGAGACAGAAGCAAATGATGCTTATATTTCTTCCACACTAAATGGCTATAAAAAAATGATGTGCCAAGAGTTAGATTGGAAACTAGGCATTTTTGAAGGTGAACAATTTATTTTATTTGATATGGATTTTTCCACACTGAAAGGCAGAGATAGAAACACCATGTTTACAAAAATGATTGAAAAAAATAATGGTGAAGGCGTTTTAACTATTAACGAAGTGCGGGAATTTTACGGAAAAGAACCAGTGCAAGGTGGAGATGAAATATACAAAAATTCCGCTTCAATTCCCATTGAAAAATTATTGAGTTAAGAAAGGAAGAACAAGAATGGAACAAAAATCAATTGAAACACGTAGTGTAGAAGATGTTAAGCCTTTAGATGATATGACTATTTCAGGTTATGCCATTAAATTTGATGAAAAAAGTAAATTGCTTGGTAATTATTATGAAGTTATTGATTCAAAGGCGTTAAGTAAAACAGATTTAAGTGATGTAAAATGTTACTTCAATCATGATTCTAGCGCCGTTTTAGGTAGAACAAAAGCTAAAACTTTAGAATTAATTATTGATAATAAAGGATTAATGTTTAAGTGTATGTTACCTAATACAACATATGCAAAAGACCTTTACGAATCAATAAAAAGGGGGGATGTTAATGAATGTTCTTTCGGTTTTTTAGTGGACAAGAAAAATACCAATGCGCAAAAAATTGTTAGAAATTCTGATGGAACATTTACACGATACATTTATGAGATTGCAGAACTTACTGAAATCAGTATTGTACCAGAGCCAGCTTATAATGATACTTCGGTAGAGGTGGCGAAACGTTCGCTAGATGAAGCAAAAGAAAAATATGAAAAAGAAAAAATCAGTTTGGAATTAGAGCTTTTAACGTTACGTTAAAGGCTTTTTTTATATCTAAAATTTAGGAGGAATATTATGGATATTGAAGAATTAAAAAAACAAGCACAAGAAGCAATTGACAGTGGAGAATTAGAAAAAGCCCGTGAATTAATGGATAAAATCAAAGAATTAACGACAGAAGCAAGCAAGGCAGAAGAAGAAACACGTACTACAGAAGATAAAGAAAAAATGCAAGCAGAACTTGATGCCATTAAACCAGTAGAAAAGCGGAGCCGAAGCCGTAAAGTAGAAAAGCGTACCTTACGAGAAGTTGAGAATTTGGAAGATAATCAATTACAAGCCTTTGAAAATTTCATTCGTACAGAAGGTGTTGAAAAACGTGGCTTAAATACAAGCAACACATCTGTAGTAGTGCCAACAGATATTTCTACAGATGTATTAGAACTAAAAGATAACTTAGATGACTTATCACAATACATTACTGTGCAAGAAGTTGGTACGGGTTCTGGTAAGTTCCCAGTGGCAAAACGAGCTACTTCTGTATTAGCAACCAAAGAAGAATTAGCTGAAATTGCTGATGTCGATGAGCCACTATTTATTGAAGTTGATTATAAAGTAGAAACCCGTATTGGTAAAATCATGTTTTCTAATGAATTAATCGAAGATGCAGCAGTAAATGTTGTTGATTATTCTAAAAAACAAATGAAACGTATGGTTAAAAATACCAATAATAAAAATATTTTAGCTATTTTATCAAAATTTACAGCGACTGTTGCAACTGATACCGATGGATTGAAAAATGTTATTAATGTGCAATTAGATCCAGAATTAGATATTAAATTGTTGGTTAATCAAGATGCCTATAATTATTTAGATACTTTAAAGGATATTGAAGGTCGCTATTTATTGCAACCAAGCTTAAGTGCGCCAAGTGGCAAACAATTTGCAGGACATGATGTGATTGTAGTAAGCAACAAAGTAGCACCTACACCAAAAGATACCGTTGGATTTATCTTTATTGGTGATTTAGAAGAAGCTTGTATTTTATTTAAACGAAAAGAAATTACTGCGGAATGGGAAAAATTCGATTCTTACAGTAAAGGTTTAGCCGTTGGTGTTCGTTCGGATTACAAACAAGTAGACCCAGAAGCAGGATTTGTTGTTAATTTGAAACCAGTTGTTGAAGGTGAAGAGACACCACAAACTAAATAAGGTGGTAGCTTAAATGGAACTAAGTGAATTAAAGACGTTTCTTAGAATTGATTATGATACCGAAGATACTATTTTAGTACATTTAAAAAGCGTAGCGGAAAGTTATGTTTTAGGTGCTATTGAAGTAAAAGAAACGGAAGATGTTCGCTTTAAACATGCTGTAGCTCTGTTAGTTGGTCATTGGCTAGCTAACAGAGAATCAACCACAGATTTAAATTTAAATGCAATTCCATTTGGAGTTGAAAGTTTAATCCAGCAATTAAGGGGGTTGTCCCATGGGTAGATTTGTTAATACAGGTGATTTAAACGAACGTATAGTTTTTATCAAAAAAGAAAATAGCAAAGATGATTTTGGTGAGAATATCGTATTAGAAGAAACTATTCATGAATGTTATGCGTGTGTACAAGAGCAGTTTTTAAGCGATGTTAAAAGTACAATTGGAACCGTGTTAGAAGATACAACAACCTTTATTATTCGTTATCAACAGAGAGAAAAAATTACTCGTACGATGCGTATCAAATGGCGTGAACAAGAATATGAAATTGAAAAAATTAATCCCGATCCACGTAAGCGCCGATTTACAACAATCATTGCGAAGGCGATAGAGTAATGTCCTTTACTGTTAAAAGTGATTTGGCAGAAAGTTTACAAATACTTGGTGTCAAAAGAGAAAAAATAGAAAATTTGGCAGTGGGAAAAGCTGCGGAATTGATAGCGGATGAATTGGCAGAAAGAACGCCTAAAAGTAAAAACGGACACCAACACGCAAGAAATAATGTCGTATATTCTCAACCAAAAAATGGAGAAAGTTTTATAGGCTATGACAAAGAAGTTGCTTGGCGTATGCACTTTTTAGAATTTGGAACGATAAAGCAGGTACCTAAAGCAATTGTCCAAAGAACCATGCGGGAGATGGAAGAAACTGTTATTGACTTGATGGCGGAAGTGATAAGAAAGGAGCTAGGCTTAAGTTGAACATTCCTATTAAACAAGTATTTGATATTCTAAGTGAACAAGAAGAATTGAAAACAATCAATTTTCACTTGAATTACATTCCAGAAGCAGAACAGCTATTAGAAAAATTACCATTAGGTCGCTTAGTAGAAATAGATACAACTTATATAGACTATGCTTCTAATGACCCACTTTCTTTAGAGTTTTGCATTCAAGTGGATTTATGGTTTTCTTCTTTACAAGAAGCGAATAAATACTATTTTTTAATAGATAAATTAATGAGAAAAAACAACTGGCAATGCGCTTATTCAGAATTAACGACAGATGTAGATTTAGAAAAATGTCCTAGGATTATCAAACGATATTACACAATACAAAGAATTAAAATTAATTAGTTAGGAGAGATTAGAATATGGCAACAGTAGGGTTTGAACGTGCAATTGTCGGTGTGCATGAAAAAAATACCGATTCAGAAAAAGTAACACAAGAATTTGAAATCAACTCACAACAGGGCGGTACCATTGATGCAAAGATTACAGGTTTAGCAGCTGCTAGTAATACAACGTTTGCTTCTGATGGTGCTTTCCATGTGTCGGCAGTTGGTTCTGGTTCTCCAAAATGTGCTTTACAAGTTGCGGATTTATATCCAGAATTATATGACGCAATTACGGGAGCAGAAAAAACGCCACAAGGATATACAGCGTTAGGTAAGAATACACGTCCACCATATGTATCAATTATTTTTATTTCTCATGATAAAGATGGAAATGAACTATATATTGCATTAACGAAAGGAAAATTTGGTGCGCCAGATGAAGAGTTGAAAACGTCGGAAGATAAAGGGGCAGAATTGCAAACAGACAGCATAGAAGGGAACTTTGTAAATCGTGGATTAGATGGATATGCTTATGTTAAAGCAAAAGGAGAAGCAGGGAAGAATGATCAAGCGTTAGAAGAATTTAAAGCTTTTGTATTTAATAATGCAGAAGAACAGAATACACCCTAATGCGCCCCAAAATCCACAAAGTACATTGAATGAAGACGGTTCAGTAACTATTTTATTTGATGCAGTGGCAGGGGCTAAATCATATGTGATCCATTATGGTAATGCTAATGAATCTGATCCGAAAAAAGCAATTTTTATGGGATATACGGAAACTAACACATGGATATTATCCAAAGAAGACTTACCAGCGAATACTACAGGAGATAAACTTTATTTCTATGTACAAACCTTTAACGAATTAGGTGAAGGCGCAAATGACATAGAAAAAGCTTCCTACTTAAATAATAATAAACTGGGTTCAGCATGGAGTGAACCAACAATAATTACAGTACCAGAAGGAGAATCTAAATGATTAAATTAGCATTGAAACAACAAGATGGAGAAACAAAAATATTTACTCAAGAATTTGTTAGTGGTCGAAAACTGCGTAACATGCTAGTTTTCTTCAAAAAAGTAGAAAAAGAAAATGTAGACGAGCTAGAAATGTTAGATGAACTAGTGAATACTGTTGCTAATTTATTTGATAATGACTTGGTTACTTTCGATACTATTTGGGATGGAATTGAAGCTTCAAAAATGGCTGAAACATTACGTGATGTGCTAAATCAGGCAATGGGTAAAGAAGAAAAAAAGCCAGTAGCGGAACAGTAACTATTGAAAAAGCTTTAGAAAGTTTAGATGACTTATACCGTCAGCTATTAGAAAATGGCTGGACGTTAAATGATATAGAAGAATGCGATATAAATTTATTGTTAAGTCTCTACGAAGAAAAAACAAATCAAGAGGTTATGAATGCAGAAGACTTCTTTAATATGATCTAAAAAGATAGCTATTTAGCTATCTTTTTTTGCTATTAAGGATTAAAAGGAGGTGCAATGTATGGCAAAGAAAGGTAAACCAATAGGGAGTATTGGTGGTGTTCTAACGCTTGATGGCACTCAATTTGGTAATACACTAGACGAAATCACAAGAGGAATTAAGCTAGCAGAATCAGCAATGAAAACCAATATGAAAATATTGGGAGATGCTGGTAAAAGCTATGATGGTCTTTCTCAGCATGCGAAAGATTTAGAAGTAGTAATGGAAGGACAGCGCAAGAAAGTCGAGGAGCTGACTAAACGACATAAAGAAGCTTCTGAAAAATATGGTGAAAATTCTAAACAAGCACAAAATTTAGCTGTCCAAGTAAATAAAGCGACAGAAAAATATACTTTATATGAACGTCAATTAAATAATACAAAAAAAGAAATGGCGTATGCTTCGACAGAAGTTAATAAGTTATCTCAAGAAATGAAAGATAACGAAAAAGAAACAAATAGCCAAGTATCAGCTTTAAAACGTGCTGGTGATGAAGCAGGCGCTATGGAAGTGAAGCAAAAAGGTTTATCCCGTCAAGTTTCTTTATCTAAACAAGCGGTAGAAGAACAAAGAAAAGTAGTTGAACGATTAAGTAAAGAGTTTGGGGAAAGTTCAGCTGAAACATTAGATGCCAAAAATGCTCTTGCTAAATTAGAACGCCAAGCAGATAGTTCTAAACAAGAATTTAAGGCACTGGGTAATAGCGTTGAAGATGCAGGTGATAATTCTAAGAAATTAGATATGAGTGAAAGTATGAAGCCAACTGAAAAAGGGCTAGGTGCCTTATCAGAAGGATTTGGTGGACTGAAAGGCATACTGAAAGGCGGTTTCTATTTAGCAGGGATCCAAGCGGTAAAAAATGAAATTGTAGATATTGTTAAAGGTATCAGTGATGCAAGCCAAAGTTTCAGAGATTTAAAAGCACAATTAGGTTTAGCAGATAAGGCGACAGGGGATTTAGTAAATATCGCAACAACTATTTATTCAGAAGGATTTGGTGAATCATTAGACGATGTTCAAGAATCATTAGTGACTGTTAAGCAGTTATTACCAGATATTGATGACGGTAGTTTAAAACAAATGGCTACAGATGCACTAGCATTTTCTAAAGCTACAGGTTCAGATTTAAATGAAAGTCTTCGTGGCGCTATTAATATGGTTAAAAACTTCAAAATTTCAGGGACAGAAGCATTTAACTATTTAAATAAAGGTGCCCAAACAGGGTTAAATGTATCAGGTGAATTAGCTGACAATATGACAGAATATTCTCAAGTCTTGGGACAAATGGGGTTTACAGCTAAAGATACAATGAGCGTATTAAATAATGGGTTACAAAATGGCGCTTTTAACCTTGATAAAGTAAATGATTTTGTAAAAGAATTTGGTATTAGTCTAAATGATGGGCGCATTGAAGAAAATTTAGGGTCTTTCTCTAAAGGCACACAGGAACTTTTTGTTCAATATAGAAAGGGGAAAGCTACTTCAAAAGATGTCATGATGTCGTTAATTGGCGATCTTGAGAATATGAAAAATAAACAAGATGAAGCAACGCTTGCTTCTAATATTTGGAGTGCACTAGGAGAAGATAACGCCTTACAAGTTGTTGAAAGTTTAAATGATGTAAATAAACAATATGATAATGTAAATGATACTGCAAAAAATGTGGCAGACAATGTTAAAGATATTTCACCATGGGAAATATTGAAACGTAATACAACAACTGCATTTACGGATATTGGTGTTGCTATTGCACCGCTTGGGAACAAACTAGGAGAAAATATTTTAAAAGGTGCTCAAAGCCTAAAGACAAAGCTAAAACCAACCATGGATGGGATTAAAGGAATTATTTTTGAAATTGCTGGTAATGATGATCGAAAAAAACAAGGACATGATATCTTAGCTAAATTAATGCCAGAAACAAGCGTAAAAAAAGTTGAAAGTGCTATAGGAAAAGTGAAACAAGGAATGGACGTAGTTAAGAATGCCATTTCAGCAACTTTTAAAAGTTTATCGCCTATTTTTAATAGCCTAGTAAAAACACTTATTCCTATGTTGATGCCAATCATTAAAAAAATAGGTTCGGCTATTTCAGAAATATTTGGTGAAATCAAGAGCTTTTGGAACGAGAATGGAAAACAATTCATAGAAGCATTTAAAAACTTCCTTGTCTTTATTCAACCAGTTTTAAAAATAGTAGTTGATATTCTTAGTTCCTTTGTTGATTCGGTAATTGGGTTTATCCACGGTGTTTTAAATATTATTCAAGGAGCAATTAAAGTTTTTACAGGGATGTTTACTGGTGACTTTAAAAAAATGTGGGAAGGCATTAAACAGATGTTCTTTGGTGCAATTGAGACACTTTGGAATTGGATTAATATTTCTTTCATTGGTCGAATAACCAAAGGTATTGGTGGGTTTGGTACAGGTATTAAAGCTATCATAAAAAATATGTGGTTAGGAATTAAAGGTTTTTTCACTGGTGGTATTGGCAGTGCGGTAAGTAGCACACTAAACTTTATTAAAAATATCGGTTCACATTTGGGAAACATGGGTACAAGTGCTAAAAATGTTGTAAAAGGTATGTGGTCAGGTATTAAAAATTTCTTTAGCGATGGTGTTACTGGTATTGTTGATAAAGTAAAAGGATTACCTAAAATGATGGGTGATGGTATTAGAAATGGTGGCGATGCTTTGAAAAAAGCATTAGTTGGCATGTGGGAAGGTGCAGTTAAAGCTATTTCAGTCTCTGTAAACATGGTCATTGGCGGAGCCAACTGGATCTTAGGGAAATTTGGTAGTAAGAATAAAATTGAAGAATGGCACCCATATGCAAAAGGAACAGACGAACACAAAGGCGGACATGCGCTTGTAAATGATGGCGCAGGGGCTGAGTTAATCCAAATGCCAGATGGTCGCATGTATTTACCTCAAGGGAAAAATGTATTCATTCCTAATGCTCCTAAAGGAATGAAAGTTTTACCAGCGGAACAAACAGCACAAGTTATGGGATATACAGCACCAACTTTTGCTTATAAAAATGGTATCGGTGACTTCTTTGGCGGAATTTGGAATGGAGTGAAACAAACAGCCAGTAATGTTAAAGATTTTGCATTAGATATTTTTGATTATGCTAAAAATCCGGCAAAATTAGTTAGTACTGTAGTAGATAAGTTTGTAAATTTTGGCGGATTAAGTGGAATTTTCTTAGATATGGGAAAAGGTTTAGTAAGTACGGCTAAAAATACAATGTTTGGGTGGGTTAAAAATCTCTTTGCCGAAGATGAAAAGAACAGTTCTACCCCAGCTGGTACAGGTGTAGAGCGTTGGAGAGGAACCGTTAAGAAAGCTTTAGGGATGGTTGGATTGCCAGCAAATGATGCTTATACCAATGCTTGGTTAAGTCAGATTCAAACAGAATCAGGCGGGAATGAAAAAGCAGTCCAAGGGGGTTATACCGATATTAATACTATCACTGGTGATTTAGCGAAAGGGTTAGTTCAGGTAATTGGTGCAACTTTTGAAGCGTTTAAAATGCCCGGTCATAATAATCGTATGAATGGATTAGATAACCTTTTAGCTGGTATGCGTTACGCCATAAGCAGATATGGTAAAGAAGGCATGCTTCAAGTGATCGGACATGGTCATGGCTACGAAAACGGCGGTATTGTATCATTCCCTCAATTTGCTTCTATTGCCGAAAATGGAGCAGAAGCAATTATTCCATTGGCACAAGCAAAACGAAGTAGAGCCGTTCAGCTATTAAATAAAACAGCAAATTATTTAGGTATAAGTACAACTGGAAGTAACACTAGCATTGAAGATAAATTGGATAAATTAATACAATTAATGGTGATGTTAGTAACTAAATCTGAACCAATAACTGTTAATCAGTATTTAGAACAAGCGCCACAAATGACTGAACGAGAGCTACAGCAAGAAGCAAAACGACAACTAACAGACTTAGTGAGGGGGTTCAAGCCAGCATGATAATTACAATAAAAAATAACGATGGGGTAGCTGTTACTGTTGGCAACAGCTACCCTTTTATTTTAAGTTCAATTGAAGGAATAGAAACCGTAGAAAATACTATAGAAACAGATGAACAATATAATCTAGATGGCGCAGTTTTTGTTAGCCAGAAATTAGGTGTAAGAGATTTACGAGTAGAAGGGCGCATTATTGGGAATCATGAAAGCGATGTGGAAGAGTTACGTAGGGGATTAATCGAGGTTGGTAACCCTAAAAAATCTGTTACATTTATAGTGGAAACCAATACAAAGAAATATGAAATTGATGTGCTAGCGGTGGTTTCACCATCATTTAAGCCTGTAGAATCTCACCCAGATTTATTAGACTTTAGTTTTCAATTTAAAGCATTAGACCCATACTGGCGAGATGTAAGCTTTTATGATTCGTTAATTCCACTATCAAAAGTAGTCAATATGTTCCAATTTCCATTAGGTATTACTAAAGATTTTATATTTGCTACGGTAAAATCAGGTGATATTATCCAAGTTAATAATGATGGAGATGTTGCAACAGGGGGTGTGTTTTCAATTAAAACTTTTACCATTTGCGAAAATCCAAGAATTTATAACGTTCTTACTCAAGCATTTTTTGGTTTTGAAGGAACCTATGAAGCTGGAACAGAATTTCTTATTGATACACGTAGAGGAAAGAAAAAAGTAATAAAAATGGTGAACGGCACAGAAGAAAATGCAATGAGTGAACGTCTTGAAAATTCAACCTTCCTTTCTTTAGAAAAAGGTAGCAACTATTTACAAGTACAAGCTGATTCAGGTGTAGATGGTGTTATAGTCGATTTAACTTTTACTCCTTTAGTGATGGGGGTTTAATTTTTTTATGGCTAATGAAATAGTAATTGAAGTATTTAAAAGATTAGATAACGGATATAAAAGTGTAGAAGTACTTGATACCTTTAAAAACTTTAGTTTAGAAAGAAACTATTCAAAAGAAGATACTTTTACGCTTATTCTTTCTGTAAATGAGAATAACCTCAAAACGTATACAGCAGACAATGATACCTTTTTATTAATCAATAATAAATATTGGTTATTTGTGGATAGTGTTAAGAGTGATGATGGGAAAAAATTATCAATTGAAGGTAAGAGTTTGTTAGGATTAGTTAAATATAGGATTAACCAAAAGATTTATGATACCCAAGCAACAATGGTTAGTAAGATTATTTTTGATTTAATTAATAATAATGCCATTGATACAGATGCGAAAAGAAAAATAAGTGTGTTTAATTCAATAATCAATCAAGACACTAAAAGTAGTAAGATCGCTTATCAAAATAGTTACGGGAACGTTTTAGAAGAGATTTCCAGTTTGTTGGATGAATATGAACTAGGTATAAAAGAAATTATAGCAAGTAAAAAAGAGCCTAAAGTAAACCTAGTTATTTATTCAGGTATTGATAAATCTAAAAATATTGAATTTTCTACAAGTATGGAAAATATAATGAATGAACAATACGAGATGAACAACTATTCAGAATCAAGTGTAGCCTATGTATTTGGTGAAGGTGAGGGCACATCTAGGAAGAATGTAGTAATCAATGACAATTTAACTGATTTTGCTAGAAAAGAAGTCTATGTTGATGCTCGTGACCTACAGCAAACGACAGATGATAAAACTTTGACAGATGCACAATACAAAGAAGCACTGACTACACGAGGGAAACAAAAGCTTAATGAAGATGAAAAGATATTAGTACTGAAAGGCGATATAAATAGCCATTCAGTGCTATTTATTTTAGAGAAAGATTATCAAATAGGCGACATTGTGAAAGTGAGAAGTGCTATTTACCATTTATCATATACCACAAGACTTTTAGGGATCACCGAAACGTGGGACAAAAAAGGTTATCATATTACACCTCAATTAGGGAAAGAAAGTAAAACCATACTTGATTATTTAGGAAGGAGGTAAAAAATGGCACAATGGGCTTTTCCTTTTCTATCAGTAAATAATGATAGAACTTATAGTGATTCTGATTTTTCGCTATTTTATAAAAATATTTTTAGAAATGGGGTAGCAATAACCATTGCCAACGCCTTGAAGGTTAAAGAAGCACCTAATAAAGGTATGCGAATTATTGTTTCTAGCGGTGTGGCTGTGGTTGAAGGGCGCCAATATTTTAATACGGAAGATTTAGCGATAGATGTACCAGTTGCTTCTACTACACAAGATAGAAAAGATTGTGTAGTTGTTCGTTTAGATCTAAATAATCGTGTAATGAGTGCTGTGTATAAACAAGGCACAACGGATTTAGAACGAACGGAACAAGTTTATGAATTAAAACTAGCTGAAATCTTAGTAGTACGTAACGCTTCTGGAGTTACAAATGCAAACATTAAAGATTTTAGGGCAGATGATAATGCGTGTGGTTATACAAGTCCTTACGAAAAAATAAATGTATCAGGGTTAGAAGAACAGTATACGTCAATGTTAGAAGCTACGTTTGCTAATGTAAATCAATATGTATCAGATGAAAAAGTAAGGTTTGAATCAGATATGAAAAATGTTATTGCGTTAGGCAATGATTATATCAATCAGGCGCAAATAGATTGGCAAACATTTCTTGAAACTATTTCTACTGCAATGAATGAAGATATAACTTTAAACCTTCAAAATCAAATCATGAATTTAAGAGCAGATCAGTTAGTTTTTTCCAAGAATGATCTGCCTTTTGAATATCCAAAAATTGAAGTTTTAGCTTTAACAAATGGATTTGGTATAACTGCTTTAGGCGAAGAAAATTGGCTAGGAGATGTTCCAGAAACAATACCAACAAAAATTGGTTATCCTTCTAAAAATGCAGTGACTGTAAAAGTTCCGAATAATTGGAAAATGTCACTTCCTAAAGTTACAGAAATTAAGCCAGATATGTTCTTACTAGTAGAAGGAAATAAAAGTTTACAAATCAAAATAAAGGAGAATAGATAAAATGAAAACGAATTTTGAACGTGGTCAGTTAAATGCACAGGATGATCTAAACGCGAATTTTAAAGAGATTGAAACTGGGTTAGCTTTGCAAACCACCATTGTGGAAGGGCGACCTTTGACAGGCGCAGGTACATCTGAAACAGTTCTCCCGTTCAAGGAAGGGAGTGAAAAAAGCACTCACCCTTCAATTCCACCTTTTTTTACAGTAGGCGGAGATGGCAATCTATTGTGCTTGAAAGCTGGAACATATCTCTTTGAGAGTGCGAATTTTGTACAGCCATCAGTCGAATTTAACGGTTACTTTTACCTAAACTTAAAAATCAACGGGAGTCGTCCGGTCAATCCTCGGATTGGCGGTTTAGGAGCGAACACGGTGAAAAACAGAAATGACTTTTTTGGAAGAGTTATTGCTACTGTCCCAGAAAACGCAACGATAAGCGTGGTTACTGAAACAAATGCATCTGTAAGTTTTACAGGTTTCGGCGTTGTTGTATTGACAATCACTCCTGTTTTTTAAGCACGACGAAAAGATGGTGAATTATGGATAAAGATGAACAGTTAATACGTGAAATTCTTCAACGGTTAGCGAGAATTGAAGGAAATACCGAGGGGTTAAATACTGTCAAAGATACAGCTACGAAAGCTCTAAATATTTCTGAAACTAACCAGCAAGACATTAAAAAAATGCAAGATAATCAAATGTGGCTATGGCGATCGGTAGCTGGTCTTTTTATCGCTTATATTGTAAAGGTTCTATTTAAAATTTAGGAAGGAGGTAATGATTTGGAAAAAGCAATGAACGAAATTTTAGGAACGGGTATCATCATTAGTCCAATCGTTATTATACTGGTTGAAGTAATGAAAAAGCCTAAACTAATCCCTTCAAAATGGCTAGCACCATCAGCTTGTTTTGTGGGGATTTTGTTTGCTATCGTACTTTCTTTAACTTATCCAGACTTAGGATCTTGGCAACAACTAGCTATGTCTGGAATTGTTGCAGGTGCGATTGCTAGCGGTATCTATACGCAAACTAATTTAAAAAAATAGGAGGAAAAACATGAAAAAGAAAATTTTAGTAGGAGCCGTTGCGGCTCTTTTTTTGTTGCCTGTGAATGCGTCTGCTTATACGATTAATCATGAGTTTAACTTAGAGAGAAATGAAGGTAGCTCTCTAATAGCAAACAGGAAATATATTTTATTACATGAAACAGCAAATGAAACGGCAACAGGGCGAAATGAAGCGCAATATATGCAACGTTCATGGAATAGTGCATATACTGCTTATATCGTGGGAGATGGTGGAATTGTTTATCAAGTCGGACAACCAGGGTATGTGCAATACGGCGCTGGTTCCTATGCTAATGCAAATAGTCCTGTACAAATTGAGTTACAACATACTCATGATAAAGCAATTTTTGAGAAGAACTATAAAGCCTACGTTGAATTAGCACGTGATTCTGCAACAAAATTTAGTATTCCACTAACATTGGATTCTCCTTACAATCAATCAGGAATCAAGTCACATTTATGGGTAACACAAAATATTTGGGGGAACCACACAGATCCGTATGGTTATCTTTCTGAAATGGGGGTAAGTAAAGAAAAACTAGCTTATGATTTAGCACATGGCTTTACTGATGATAATCCAACAATATCAGACAATCAACCAGTTATTGATCCAACTAGAGCAGGCTCTGTAAATCCTACTCTTAAAGATGGTACAAATTACGCTCATATTGATCAGTTTGGAGAAATTGAAAATGCTAACTTACATGTTGCAGGTTGGCATATCGCTAATTACAAATATGAATATCTGTTTATTATGGATTACAATACTGGTAAAGAATTAGCACGAGTAAAAGCAAATGGTATTTCTCGTGATGATGTGAACCAAATTTATAAAACTTATGGAAATGTTGGCTATCACATATCATTCAACATGCGTAATTTCTCTAATAAAAAAGTATATGTCATGATGCGTGCCACAAACGATCCAACTGGTAACATAAAAGGCGGAGCACAAGATTTTCATGATAGACGTTGGTATTTGAATATTCCTAAAAGGTAAAAAATAGAATATTTATGGAATATATAGCTATTAGAAAGAGTAAATAACGGAACATCTTAAAATATTCGATATAAATAATAGACTATTTAATAAAAGGGTTCTTGGATTAAAAGGACTCTTTTATTCTTTTAAGTAGT
>NZ_NGMO01000003.1:587747-589540 GCF_002140175.1 Candidatus Enterococcus wittei | reverse complement strand
GAATTAAGGAGCATAGTTAATGAATGACTTTACTTTAAGGCAATTTCTATCTTTGTACAAAGAAAAAAATATTAATGTGGAATATGCTATGAGCTATCATCAAATGCAGGCGAAGCCACATGAATTAGAAGATTTTAGTATTCTATGTGAAGAAATACTCAAAGTGATAAATAATGATATAGATATCGATGGCTGGTATCTTGGTACGGATATAAGGGTGGTACCAGATTTTGATGTATTACGCTTTACTGATGAAGTTATAACAAATATAGAGTTAAAACATTCTACATTTGAAAATACGGACAAAACAAAATTGAAGAAAAAATTTAGATCTCAAAAACATATTTTACAATTATTCAAATGTAAGTTTCAAAACTTTGTTTTTTTTGCTGAAAATAAAGAGCTTTTTTATTATGAACTAGAAAATGATACATTAAAAGAATCTAATATACAAGAATTGGTTGACTTACTCGATATTTATTCTAATTCTAGGGAAAATAGAATAAATAATTTGACTCCAAAAGAATATCTAATTTCACCATTAGATGATATGGATAATTTTTTTGAAGGAGTTTACTATTTAACCAATGAACAACAAAGTATAGTTAATAAAATTATTAGTAAAAATGGAGTTTTTGGTGTTACAGGTATCCCAGGAAGTGGTAAGACTTTAATTGCATACGACTTGCTTAGAAGAATAGATGGTAGGGCAAAAGTTTTAATGATCTTCTGTGGTAAGTTGAGAGAAGAACATAAAGAAATGGAAAAAAGGTTCGATAGCGTACAGTTTTTGTCTACTAAAGACGTTGAAGAAGAAACGCTTAATGATTATGATTATGTAATTTTAGACGAGTCGCAAAGAATGTACCCTGAAAAGTTTAGACTCATTCGTAGTTGGGGAGAAAGTAATAAAGAAGATAGAACAATTGTTTATTTTTTTGATTGTGAACAAACACTTAGTCCTAAAGATATAGGGACTATGCTTAATATGTATTTCAATACTCTACAAAATGATAGGAAAGGAGAATATTTAAAATTAAGCGAAAATATCAGATCAAATAGATATATAGCATCTTTCGTTAAGCAATTACAAAATTTATGTAAGTGCCCTAAAAAAGATATTGATATATTAGAATTGCGTAATAAGATTGAAGTTAGATTTTTCAGTAATCCTGCTGAGGCTAAACCATGGATTATGTCTCTTCAAAAACAAGGATATAGTTTTATTGCACCTACAGGAGATAGCTATAATGATGCTAGTGTAGATGAATTTTTAGATGTTGAACATATAAACACACATAAAATTATAGGCAGTGAACTAGATTATGTTGTAACTTATATAGATAGTAATGTAAGATATTCAACTCAAGGGATTTTAAATAAAGCTAATCGAGAATATTATCATTTAGAAAAAGAAATTTATGTAAATATATCTAGAGCTAGAGAAAAATTAGCATTAGCTATTATTGAGAATCATGATGTTTATGCTGCAATTATGGAAGTGATTTTTAAATTTAAGAAATAATAAGAAGAAAGGCATGAATATCTCATATGTTCATAAATCATATTGATAAATCATTAGCGAAGAAAGTTTTAAATGATGGTGGCTATGTGTTTGATTTTAATAATCGAGAATTTGATGATTTTACTTATAATTCAATAGGTATACGAATACAAGAAAAATATAGTTGCTCTAAAGGACAGTCTTTAGAGCAATTTATAGATAGTAATGATGAAAAAAAATAGTGCTTTTAATTTTAGACTTTATTTATTACTATAAATATGTATTAACT
>NZ_NGMO01000003.1:582817-585429 GCF_002140175.1 Candidatus Enterococcus wittei | reverse complement strand
ATCCAGTAGTTCATGGGTGTCACCATCCATCATAATGAAGCTCATGGCGCTAGACACACTACGAACAGACTTAAATTCATCGAAACATAAAGTTTTTGGTAAGCTTTGTTTCAAGGGATTCAATGGACGATAAAATTTTTTCATGATTCGATAAACGGAAGAGACAGAAATATTTTTTTGGTAGGCAATTTCGGTCATTGAAGTGTTCTTCTTTAAACGAGTGACGACAGACCAACGGACCTTTTGACTAATAAAACAGTGCTTTTCAGCAACTGAAGTATCGGCAACAAAGGTTTTATGACAAGACTTACATTTAAAGCGTTGTTTCTTCAATTCTAAATAAGTTCGGTATTCAGAAACATCATTGAGTAACAACCGAACGGTTGTCGTCCCCCAACGGATAAGCTGAGAGGGGACGACACAATGGCAATGAACACATTTTTCAGGTGAATAACGAAGCCTCCCACGATAGATCATGCAAATTTGGCCTTTGTACTTTTCTTTCGTTAAGCAATTTTCCTCAAAATGGATATTTAGGTCTAGAATATTTAGAGTATCTTTGATAAGCTGAGTATAAGGCATCTTGAGTCCTCCTTATGAATGGTTATGCCAAATCAATTCTAAAGGATTTCAAGGTGTCTTTTCTATCTTTTTTTCTCAATAAAAAAGATGTCAGTGGAATCCACCAACATCAAAAAGTATAGAGCCTAACTTTTGAATCAACTTTTTAAAATGTAGAAAAATTAGCAAATTGTTTTGTGAAGTTTTTTTTTGCTTTTTTCATAACAGTCAAAAAATAAATAAAATTGAATTTAAGAAGGTAACTCAATCAATCTACTTTTGATTACGATCTGTAAGATTCAGTGAATTGGAGTAGAGGTCCTAATGAAAGGGGTGGTGGCATAAGTAAAACCAGACTAAATTATCCGAATAATATGGGCGGATGATACTATTCATCGTGAATTTGCGACGAGAGCCTACTAGAATATAGGAGCGGTATCAAGATGGTTTGGATATCCATTTCCTTGAAAAATTTATGTCACAACCCCTTTTTTTATTCTTAGAACATGTTTGAGTACTATCGAAATGACAATTAGTGCTTTTTTTATTTTATATGATCAGTTATAAGGAAAATGACAGTAGTAAAATGCGATTTTTTATAAGTAAAAATGATCTCAATAAAAATTTTTTTCTAAAATCAATTGCTAAATAAAACGTCAGGGATTTTATGTAAAAAAGGTGGCCGTTCACTATGCAAGTGAAATCGGGCACCTTTAATACGGAGTCAGTTAACAAATTGTTAGTATGGATCTAGCAAGCTTTTCTGGAATTACTTTGGTTAACTTTTCAATAATCATCTTTTTTTTCGCAATTCGTAAAACCATTAATCCTTCCTCGATTTTGTGAGTATCTTCTGTAAAGATTCCTAAGTGAACAAGTAAGATGCCAATAAAATCCACTCGGTTAATTTGATGAGCGACAGGTAAAATTCTTTCAACAATGTTTTTTCCTTCTGAAAACAGTCCATGTTTTAAATAAATGGCTGAATAATTTAGATGTAAGCAAACATTTAAGGTCCTTGCGTTTTCAAAATTTTCGTATCGTTTGAACGCTTTTACAATTCTTGGAAATATAGCAGTAGTTGTCTCAAATGGGAGCAAGTGTAGGTGACTGGTAATAATAAAAAGGTCGCTATACGTCCAAATATCACTTTTTTTCAAACGAGTCCAAATTAGCTCACTTAGCACATTAGATATACTTTCAAGTTTCAAAGGCGTTTCATTTACACTATGTACAAAAATCTCTAAAATCGATTGGATTTCTAAAATCTTTAGATCGTCATTGATTAATAAGTATCTTTTGCAATCAGCTAATAAATTTTGCAAGTTCGGAAGGTTTGCATGATTGTGGATGCTATGAAAGGTGGAAATGATTCGACTTCGTTCATCCTCTTTATAATTACTACAAAGATACTCGAATTCAGAAACACTGATATCGAGTTGGTTCAATAAATAAATCATACGGTCATAGGGTGGAATCAATAAATTATTCTCTATTCGTGATAGAGTGGCCACTGAAAAATTTTCTGAGCAAATATCTTTTTGAGAGATTCCCTTTGCTTTCCTCAAATTTTTAAAAACTGTACCAAAATCGTATCTCATCTATTTTCCCTCCAATTCTCATATATTAAAAATTTTTTTTGCTTTTTTCTCATATATTTACTCCTTATATTACATAAAAAAACATCTAATTATATATTACTAATATTAAATGCTAATAAAGTGTAAGTCAATAACATAGCTAATAACAGATGTTTATTAAAATATCATCTCTGAGTAAAGATATTTTGATAGGGCTGCCATTTTTTGAATGGGATAACATACTTGTTATTTAAAATAAAACAAAAAATAAAATTAATTTTTAATTAATTTTTAATTTTTTTGCCATAATTTGCAGATTTGCGTAGTTCTGACTTTTTTTGGGAGTTCACCTTTATTATGAATGTATGACTGTAGTAATGCTATTTTTTACTGTAAAAATTATATACATAAAAGTAAGGTGTGACAAAAGATGAATTATCCAAATAAAAAAAGAAAAATTTTTAAAAAGAT
>NZ_NGMO01000003.1:539619-582717 GCF_002140175.1 Candidatus Enterococcus wittei | reverse complement strand
ATGTATATCCGAGTGTCGAAGTTGAGGCTGATGGAACAACAGCTACTATACGTGTACAAAATTTGCCCACGAATACCACCGGTCAACAAGCAATTTTGTTAAATGCGGATACTGGAGAAGAATTGATGAAGTCCGGTATGATTCTTCCGGGACAAGAAATCGCAAATGTATCATTAGATAAAGCATTGGATCCAGGGGCTTATAAGGGAAATGTCAAACTAGAGTTTTACGATTTAGAAGCAAAGAAAAAGGTCGGTGAGACCAGTGTGGGTGTAGATATTACAGTTCACAGTTAAAAGTGGTAATCTCCCAAAAAAAGGGATTTACATATATAGTGTTCATAAAAAATAATGCAAAATAAAAAGGAGAAATATATTGATGAAAAAAAATATTCTAGCAAATTTACTTTGTGGAGCAGTACTAGTATCAGGATCATTGATTGGAGTAAGCGAAGTATTTGCGGATGCAGTGGATAATGTAGGAACAACCACGATTGATAACAGCACCGATCCGATTGTTACTGACTGGGATTGGCAATTCAAAGGTTCAATTGGTGCAGTGGACAATACTGACCCGGATGGGAGCGTTGTAGATCCAGACCAGTGGATTAATGTCAGTGTACCAACGAATTTTGTTTTCCACTCTACTGAAAATTCTGATCATGAAGATATTGTTTCTGCTGACCATTCAATCACCAATCACTCTGGACGTCCAGTAAAAATTGAAGTGAAAGAATTAAAAAATGTCAACAATCCAAGTGGGGTAGTGGATACACTATCATTGAACCAGTCAGGAACAAAAATCTTAGATTTGATTGTTGGTGGACAAGAACAAACCATCTCCCCAACCGCTTTGACAACACTAGCAAGTCCAAATGCGACAGGAACTGATTTTACAGGACCAACTTCCGTTGCTTTACAAGTTGTTGGTAAAACAGATACAACAAAATTTGATCCTACAGATAAAGATACTTCACAAACAGTCGACTTTAAATTAGGACTTCATTTCGAAGCACAAAATCGCACGAATACAGGGCCAGAACTACCATAATAGGAGAATATCTATGAAGGAAAAAACGTTATCCCTAGCTTTGGTGGGGTTACTGATGTTAGGTTTGTTTTCTCCTGTAATTAGTTATGCTGCAACGATTAATGGGAGTGAACATGGAACAGAGATGGAGATTTCCGCTACTGGTTACATTGGTACTTCAGGTGAGAGTGAAAGACCTCCTGCAGAGGAGCTATCGCCACCAAAAAAAACACCAGTGAATAGCGCAAAGCCTACTCAACCAAATTTTCCTAAAACGGGAGAGGGGAGAAGCTTACTATTGATTGCTTTAGGTAGCCTCCTTTCCCTCCTAGCACTGACTAAGCTTTATCGACAAAGAAGAGAAATGGCACAGAATCAATGATTCTTTACGAAATAGAGTAGAAAATTGAATCAATTCAATTAGTAAAAGTTTAAATAAAAGGGTGCCACTCATACTCTTTGTGAATGAAGGTAGAGTTAAAATAAAAAAGTAGAGAGAAATGCTAAAGTTTCTCTCTACTTTTTTATTTGTTCTTTTGCGTAAGTTTATTTATTAGAAAGGTTCATATTTTCTGATGAGTTGAAACCATAGAATATTTATATGCGACATTAATGAGTATATTTTGCTTTTGGGAGCAAGTGATTACTATTGAGTATTTTGTGTTGAAAAAATGTATTATTTTTGCAAACTTTTCTCTTTGAATTTTTCGAAAGTCTGATAGTGACAATAAGAATAACTTAGTGTTATCTTCGTAAAAAAGGAAAAGTGATTGTTGTATTTGGTGAATGAGTGGGAATAGATAAGAGATATCCGAGGCCAACTAAATATCTATGATCTGTCTCTTATACACATCTGACTTTTTTTGGGAGTTCACCTTTATTATGAATGTATGACTGTAGTAATGCTATTTTTTACTGTAAAAATTATATACATAAAAGTAAGGTGTGACAAAAGATGAATTATCCAAATAAAAAAAGAAAAATTTTTAAAAAGATGACACCGTTGATAATACTTAGTATTTTGGTATTACATTCTCTTAATCCTACTTTAGGCGTGTTTGCAGAAAATACAAAAGAAGTCGATGATAATTCTTTAGTAATCGAAAATGATGCTCCTTCTTCAGGAAATGATGAAGCAACGCCAATCGAAGATGCTTTTTCTAGTGACTCAGAAGAAATTGAAGATAACACGCTAGAATCGGACAACAACATGCCAACAGATGAAGGTACAACAGAAGATACCACTTTAGAAACAGAGACCGACATATCAACAGAAGGTAGTGCAACAGAAGATAGTACTTCAGAAACAAAGACCGATATATTAACAGATGAAAGTAAAACAGAAGATAGTACTTCAGAAACAGAGACCGACATATTAACAGATGAAAGTGAGACAATAGAAAGTACTCAAGAACAAACAGAGGAAGAAGATACATCTGCTAATGAAGAGAAGATACCGCTTAAAGAACGAAATTTAATTTTCGTAACACAGCCAAGAGATATCCCAAGAACTGCAGATATCTCATCTCAAAAATCACTACAAAAACTAGTACGTTTTGAAGATAAGACAAGCAAGAGTACAGATGAAGTTCTATCAGAAAAGGCTATTTACCGTTTGGTTCACACCAATGATGGTTCCGAAATCAAACAAGAGGAGTTAGACAATTTAGATATCAAAGATTCAGATATTCTTGCTAAGTTAGTAGTGGAGATTCCAGCAGGAGATGGGTATAAAGAAGTCAAAGTAACAAGTAAGGAATTTCGGATCCAACCTATTCAAATATTTCGGATTCCTGATAGTCAAGATAGCAATGTAACCACCAATGAAGAAAATTGGACACGCGTGGAAAAAATAAGTGATATTCAGCCATATGATGTGATACGTGGTTTTCTAGTTGAAGATATGATGGTTATCAAAAAAGACGAAAATGATAATTTATTAGTAAGTAGTTTAAAACATGCAGGCATAGGAGCATTCGTAGAACCCTCAGAGCGTACAACCTTTTATAAAAACGATAAAGATGATGATGGTTACAATACAAGCAACTTAAAAAAAATGATAGATAATTGGTATCAAACAAAAGTAGCTGGTACAGATGCTGAAGATTATGTCCTTCCTGTAGAAGTTAAGACCCCAACTCTTGAAGAAGTTTTACAAAACGATTACTTGGTTGGTGGTACTGGTTATGATTACTGGTTTTTTACTACTTATGACAGATGGTCAAGTGGGATTATTTATGCAGCTAAAACAAGTGTAGGAAAAGATTGGTCGACCAAAGTGTTAACAAATGGAACACTTAATGACCGTCAAGCCTTTGCATTAAGTGTTCAAGATATACCAAATTTGGGTCAAGCCAATGGTGATGACTGGGTAGAGGGTACACTAGGACAATATTATCGAGACAATAATGCTTTTCAATATAAATATCTTGCCAATATCAAAAATGAGCAAGGAAATTTAGATTCTGAGTATATTTTGTTACGCACACCAGGGCGAAGCTTTGAGTACATTGCGGGGATTAGCGTTAAACGTGCATATGTATCTTATTTCGCTAGTTTTGTTGATATTGATCGAGCATCAGCCGGTTCACTTTACGTCAATCTAGATGGTGTGTCTGTAGAGCAACCGTCTAATAAAGAATGGATTCACGTAAAACTTCCAACAAAAATGTTTTTCTCGGTAGACAATGCACTCAAAAAAACCACCGATGAAAACATCAAGAGCAACACTCAAACGATTGAAAATCTATCTGAACGTTCCTTGAATGTCAGTTTCAATGTAGATAATGATTTTTCTTCAGTGTTAAATGTCCATAATATCGATTTCTTATCTCCTAATGTAACGCCAAATCTTGGGGAGGAAGCGATGCATTTGAAGTTGAATCTTGATAAAGGAGACACCCCCATTTACCTGCATAATAATGGAGGTGGTATAGATGAAAGCATTCTATTTGACCCAAAAGAAGCACGAACGGTTTCCCTAGGAGGGGCTTACTTTGGTGATGTCCCAACAAAAGAGCAAACGGCAAAAGAAGTTACCGTACAATTGACCTTGCATTTTGAAGCAGGAAATGATACGGGTGGGGGTGGAACAACACCTGTCAAAGAGGGCGAATAGGCATTTACCAAACAGTCTATATACTGAAATCACAGCTCATGATTTTACAAATAGAACGTTAAACAATTTAGTATGATGATAAAAAGGGTAAAAACGAAACTTGACTATCATCAAGTATTAGCGACTCTGGACAAGGGTCACATTTTGAGATATGCAGGAGTTCCAAGAGATACCATACACAGAAAGGAAACATTTCAGTTATGAACGAACATATTACAAAACAAGATGAACAAAAGAAAAAAAGACTCTTACTACTACTCTTTTTTGCCATGCTTTTGGCAGTGGCTGGTGGGGTTTGGTATCACCTGTCCTCAAAGCCAGTAGCAATTGTATCTGCTTCCTTTCCTGATGGGAGATTAGCAAAAGATATGAAAGATGATGAGTTGAAAAAGTACATGGATGAATTAGCGGATGCAAGTAGCGTGACGATCAATGTATATCCGAGTGTCGAAGTTGAGGCTGATGGAACAACAGCTACTATACGTGTACAAAATTTGCCCACGAATACCACCGGTCAACAAGCAATTTTGTTAAATGCGGATACTGGAGAAGAATTGATGAAGTCCGGTATGATTCTTCCGGGACAAGAAATCGCAAATGTATCATTAGATAAAGCATTGGATCCAGGGGCTTATAAGGGAAATGTCAAACTAGAGTTTTACGATTTAGAAGCAAAGAAAAAGGTCGGTGAGACCAGTGTGGGTGTAGATATTACAGTTCACAGTTAAAAGTGGTAATCTCCCAAAAAAAGGGATTTACATATATAGTGTTCATAAAAAATAATGCAAAATAAAAAGGAGAAATATATTGATGAAAAAAAATATTCTAGCAAATTTACTTTGTGGAGCAGTACTAGTATCAGGATCATTGATTGGAGTAAGCGAAGTATTTGCGGATGCAGTGGATAATGTAGGAACAACCACGATTGATAACAGCACCGATCCGATTGTTACTGACTGGGATTGGCAATTCAAAGGTTCAATTGGTGCAGTGGACAATACTGACCCGGATGGGAGCGTTGTAGATCCAGACCAGTGGATTAATGTCAGTGTACCAACGAATTTTGTTTTCCACTCTACTGAAAATTCTGATCATGAAGATATTGTTTCTGCTGACCATTCAATCACCAATCACTCTGGACGTCCAGTAAAAATTGAAGTGAAAGAATTAAAAAATGTCAACAATCCAAGTGGGGTAGTGGATACACTATCATTGAACCAGTCAGGAACAAAAATCTTAGATTTGATTGTTGGTGGACAAGAACAAACCATCTCCCCAACCGCTTTGACAACACTAGCAAGTCCAAATGCGACAGGAACTGATTTTACAGGACCAACTTCCGTTGCTTTACAAGTTGTTGGTAAAACAGATACAACAAAATTTGATCCTACAGATAAAGATACTTCACAAACAGTCGACTTTAAATTAGGACTTCATTTCGAAGCACAAAATCGCACGAATACAGGGCCAGAACTACCATAATAGGAGAATATCTATGAAGGAAAAAACGTTATCCCTAGCTTTGGTGGGGTTACTGATGTTAGGTTTGTTTTCTCCTGTAATTAGTTATGCTGCAACGATTAATGGGAGTGAACATGGAACAGAGATGGAGATTTCCGCTACTGGTTACATTGGTACTTCAGGTGAGAGTGAAAGACCTCCTGCAGAGGAGCTATCGCCACCAAAAAAAACACCAGTGAATAGCGCAAAGCCTACTCAACCAAATTTTCCTAAAACGGGAGAGGGGAGAAGCTTACTATTGATTGCTTTAGGTAGCCTCCTTTCCCTCCTAGCACTGACTAAGCTTTATCGACAAAGAAGAGAAATGGCACAGAATCAATGATTCTTTACGAAATAGAGTAGAAAATTGAATCAATTCAATTAGTAAAAGTTTAAATAAAAGGGTGCCACTCATACTCTTTGTGAATGAAGGTAGAGTTAAAATAAAAAAGTAGAGAGAAATGCTAAAGTTTCTCTCTACTTTTTTATTTGTTCTTTTGCGTAAGTTTATTTATTAGAAAGGTTCATATTTTCTGATGAGTTGAAACCATAGAATATTTATATGCGACATTAATGAGTATATTTTGCTTTTGGGAGCAAGTGATTACTATTGAGTATTTTGTGTTGAAAAAATGTATTATTTTTGCAAACTTTTCTCTTTGAATTTTTCGAAAGTCTGATAGTGACAATAAGAATAACTTAGTGTTATCTTCGTAAAAAAGGAAAAGTGATTGTTGTATTTGGTGAATGAGTGGGAATAGATAAGAGATATCCGAGGCCAACTAAATATCTATGATTATAAAAAAGGAATTTTTGATCGTATCAATTTTCTAATAAAGTAGTAGAAGGAACAGAGTTTAAGTTGTATCACATTTGTTCTTTTTAGTTGATTAGTTTAAACTGATGTCAGATAAAGCTTTCATAATAGGAGGAGCTATGGAAAAGAAAAAGATTCGTTGGGCTTTAATCATCATAGGCGTTCTTTTGATGCTGTTTGTTGGTTATCGCTTATATATAGAGTATCAACCGGATATTCACTTGTTTTTTGATCCTAAAGCCAGTCGCCAAGAATTGATGGACAGCATTCGTTCCCATGGTCTATCGGCAGCTGTCATCTTGATCATTATGATTAGCCTCATGTGTGCGATTCCAGGAATACCCACTTCGGTTGTGGGGGTAATCGTTGGCTTGAGCTATGGACCATTTTTGGGAACGTTGATCAATGTCTTAGGGAATACGTTAGGGAATATCTTATCTATTTTTTTGATGCAACATCTATCTTTATTTGATCAATCGAAAAAAGAAAATCGCTGGGTTAAAGCGATTCGTCATATGAGGCATCCAAAGATTGGTGTGATGATTGGGTACATGGTACCGATCATTCCTTCATCTTTGATTAACTTTGCGGCTATCACATTAAATCTTCGTATAAGGGAAATTCTCTTATCGATTTTGATCGGAGTAATTCCTTCTTCGCTTTTGTATGCTTGTGGAGGAGAAGCACTGTTTCATGGGAATCATAAAACCGCTCTTTTGTTAGTCGCTAGTGTGCTGATTCTGACAGTACTTGTCGTAGTTATCTATAAAGATCGACGCAAACATCAAGTAAATTGAAAGTATTTGATGTTTCGTCCTCTTTCTAAATGTTTCCTGTTTCCAATTATTTTTGGAAGTTGTAAACTAAGAAAGGAAATGGGGGAGAAATGAACATGGAGAAACAAAAACCGTTATCAAGATCACTCATCTTACTTTTAGCGATCACATGTGGTGTCGTTGTGGCGAATATGTACTATATTCAACCAATTGGCACAAAGGTAGCAGCTAGCTTATCGGTTAGTACGAGTGCAGTAGGGATGTTGACAATGTTGACACAATTAGGATATGCGCTAGGATTGCTGTTATTAGTACCATTAGGAGATGTGATGGATCGTCCTAAGTTGATTATTCGAATGGCAGCTCTTTCGGCAATTTCTTTATTAGTTGCCTATTTTGCACCAAACTTTATACTATTTGCTTGTGCCTCTTTTTTGATTGGATTACTTTCAATCGTGCCGCAAATCATCATCCCTTATGGTGCAGTATTGGCAGGGCCAGCTGCAAGAGGGCGGATAATGGGTATTTTATTAAGTGGTTTGTTGGTGGGTATTTTACTCTCACGAACTATATCAGGGCTAATTGCCAGTGTCTTTTCTTGGCGAATTGTTTATTTATTTGCCTTATGTTTAGTGGTAGCTTTGACTGCCTTACTTTACTTGAAGATGCCACGGACACAAACGAATAAGGCAAAAAGTCATGAATTTTCTTACGTCGACTCGCTAAAAAGTTTACCACATTTGATCCGATCACAACGATTGCTTAGAGAATCAGCTATCAGCGGTTTTTTTATGTTTGGAACTTTTTCAATCTTTTGGTCCACCTTGATTTTTTACATTAGTAGTCCTGCTTATGGTTGGGGAACATTTGAAGCAGGAATCTTAGCTATTTTTGGTTTATCAGGTGCAGTTGCAGCGCCTATCGTAGGACGTTTGGCAGATTCATATTCTGAAAGAAGAATCATCGGTATGGGGTTAGTGATGCAAACGATCAGTTTTATACTCTTATTGATTGCTGGAGACTACATTGCTGTTTTATTAGTAGCCATCGTTTTATTAGATGTAGGGAACCAATTTGGACAAGTAGCAAATCAAAGCAGAGTTCAAGGTTTAGGAGAAGTAGCCAGTACTCGGAATAATACGATTTTTATGTTTATGTACTTTATTGGTGGAGCTACTGGATCCTTATTAGGAACAACCATGTGGCAGCATTATGGCTGGCTCGGTGTGACACTGGCAGGATTGTTCTTCCAGTTTTGTGCTTTTTTCTTTCAATCAACAGTTTATCGACATCCAATAAAAATAAAGCGTGAAAAATAAAAAAATGATCTCAATCTTTTTGACTATTATACTAAAAAGCTACTAAAGAGTTGCATCTTAGTTAATAGGCAATCACCAAACGACCGAAAAACGTGGAAAAATTGTTTTTTGGTTGTTTTTTTCAATCTATGCTAAAAGGCTTCTTCACTTCTAAATAGAAGTCAATGTTTAAATTTGACTGGATATGATTGTGGAATTCATTGTTTGATTGAGCTGTATCGACTTTTTTTAGCAAATAAACGAAAAATTTGGTCTATACAAATATTGCCAAAGAAATGATTCCATGCTATAATTGGGCTATACCAAAAATGAAGGAGCAATCGTTATGGAAATCATTCGTGTGAAAAACGCTGAAGAAGGCGGAAAAAAAGCTTTTGAGATAATTAAAGATGGAATAGAAAATGGTGCAAAAGTTTTGGGATTAGCCACAGGAAGTACGCCAATCACTTTATACAAAGAAATGACTTCAAGCGACATGGATTTCAGTAACATGACTTCTGTTAACTTGGATGAGTATGTAGGATTAGGTGGCTCGGATGACCAAAGCTATCGTCATTTTATGGATGTTAAATTATTTGATAAAAAGCCATTCAAAGAAACCTTTGTTCCAGATGGAAAAGCGGCCGATCTGGTAGCTGCATGTAAAGAATACGATCAAATTATTGAAAAACATCCAATTGATATCCAAATTTTAGGGATTGGTGAAAATGGCCATATTGGGTTTAACGAACCAGGTTCATCTTTTGATGGTAAGACTTCGGTCGTGGAACTTACTGAGTCAACGATCAATGCGAATAAACGATTTTTCGAAAAAGTGGAAGATGTACCGACACAAGCTGTTTCGATGGGAATCGGATCTATCTTAAAGGGGAAAAAAATCGTATTGATGGCGTATGGTGAAAATAAAGCAGAGGCCATCCAAGGAATGATCAAAGGTCCTGTCACAACCGATATGCCAGCAAGTGTTCTACAAAATCATGAGAACGTGGTGGTTATTGTAGACGAAGCTGCTGCAAGTAAACTATAAGAGAATAGAATAATAACCAGTCACAGCCAGTTTTTCTCAAATAACTGAAGAAAACTGCGGCAGTAGTGACTGGTTTTTTCTACCTCCTTTAGCAATCAATATACTTTGACTGTTTTTTTAGTCATGCTATATTTGATTGAAGGAGGGGGTTTCATGGATGAGATGATTTTATCTATTCCGGAAATTATTTTGCGGTTAAGTATTGCATTATTGTTTGGAGGAGCCATCGGTTTTGAACGTCAATATAAAAATCGTCCAGCTGGGATGCGCACGCATATTTTAGTCTGTATGGGCGCCTGTATCATTGCTTTGATACAAGTAGAAATTGCCAGCAGTGCGTTGAGAGATGCATTAGAACATCCTGAACTAGTCGGAACGATTCGTTCGGACGAAGCCCGTTTGATCGCCCAAGTAGTCAGTGGTGTCGGATTTTTGGGTGCAGGTACGATCATTGTCACAAAACAATCAGTGACAGGTCTGACAACAGCTGCCTCTCTTTGGGCCATTGCGGGATTAGGGATTGCCATCGGGATGGGCTTTTACGCCATCGCGATCGTAAGTTTTATCGGTATTGTTATCGCATTAACTGTTGTCAAGCAGATCATCCATGTACCAACGACTAAAAAGTTAGAGATTCAATTTATTCATCGTAGAGAAACGAAAGATTTCTTGGCAGAATATTTTGAGGAACGAAAAATCACGATTGAAGATGTCAATTTCGATGTGAAATTCATTGATGATTATCGTGTCTACAAGAATGTCTATACAGTAAACCTGCCTAAAGGTCTGACTTATGCCGAAGTGATTGAAGAATTATCAGTTTATAAAAATATCACCAAACTTCATTTAGTGAGCCTACCACAGTAATCGGTCATAAAAACTACTATACATTATTTTTATTTTAAAATAACAAATTGGAAATAAAAAATAGTACTTTATTGAATAATAAATGGTAAAATAATGATAACGGTTATAACTGAAATTGGAGGAAATCTATGTATTCAAGATTCAAAGAATCAAAGTTGTTGTTTTGGACTGTGGAATTGGTCCTGACGATTATCGGTGTCTATTTTATTTTACGTATGCCTAATGTGTTCCAACCCGTATTAAAAATGCTATCTGCTATTTTATTGCCGCTGATCATTGCTGGTTTTTTTTATTATATGTTTAATCCAGTCGTCTTGTTTTTAGAAAAACATCGCGTTCCTCGAGTGATTGGTTATCTTTTGACACTGGTTATCTTGATCGTGATTGTATTATTGACAGTCATGAATGTTTTACCCCAGCTGGTAGATCAAGCAGTGCAGTTAACGAAAAGTATCCCAGCTTATGCAGATGAGACAAGTAAATGGTTAAATGATCTGATGCAACGTGAAGAATTTAGAGGATTCAATTTAGAAGAACAATTCGCCTCAGCAAATTTAACTTTAAGTAATTTACTCAATATCGTGCTCGTTAGCTTAACGAATAGTGTCTCAAAAATCCTTTCATTTATGATGCAATTCTTTATCTTGATGTTTACAGTACCGTTTATTTTATTATTCATGTTTAAGGACGGACACAAATTTATCGATGCTTTATCCCATTTTTTCCCACAAGCGATTCGTGGAGAATTGCGACAGACAGTTAGAGAATTAAATGAAACATTGTCGGCTTATATCAGTAGTACGATCGTGGATGCGGTGATTATTGGAGTGATGAGTTTTATAGCAATGACGATCTTTCAACAGCCTTATAGTTTACTACTAGCAGTAGTATGTGGGATCACGAATATCATTCCTTATGTTGGTCCATTCATAGGAGCTGTTCCAGCGATTATTGTTGGTTTATTCATCTCACCATTTCAAGCACTCTACATGGCGCTATCAATTTTAGTGATCCAGCAATTAGATGGGAATGTGATTAAACCATTACTATTTGGTAAGACGATGCATATGCATCCTTTGACGATTATTTTGGTATTAATCGGAGCAGGCAGTGTGGCAGGGATCATGGGGATGTTGATCTGTATCCCAGTATATGCAGTGATCAAAACTCTGGTCTTAAATATCCGTAAAATCTATTTATTGAGAAAATTCGAGAATGTTTCTGAAGGAATCAAACCAACGATTGAAATAGAAAAATAAGAGTACAAATAAAGGCTTTTTGTCAAACGATGTTGGTGAAGAGAAATCCTAGAATGATTGGTGAACAGAAAGAACTATTTTTCTTTCTGTTCATTTTTTATTGACCCAAATGTTTAGACTGAAGGGCGTCCCAACTCAAGAAACGGTCCTACGAGAAATCACCAAACGACTGAAGTCGCTCGCAGAAAAAGGAGAAAATTTTCTTCAAAAAACAGCAGACTTCGGATTTGACAATGTTTAGGTTATTTCTACTGATTTAGTTTACTAAGTGGTTGCACAGAAATATTACTCGCAATTTAATAAAAAAATGAATGTAGAAGCTTTCATGTTACAACATGATCCAGAATGCAAAATGTTCTTTTTTGCTGATGCCTTTCATTTAAATCCAGATATTGATTCAGAGGTAGAATTAAGTTTGTCTACACGTGAAGTAATTATCCAAGAGTCTACACATGCTGTTTCGGGTACCGAAGATGTAGTTAAATATAATTACCCTGAAAAAAACTTTAGACGAAGTGGAGAAGAAGTGTTAGAGGAATTTATTAGCGGAACCACAGATATTTTAGAAATAGATGCTTTTAATAAATTTGTAAATCAATTAGCTGAAGAACTGAATTTGCCGAATTTGTCACACGATACCGTGGCTGAAGCAATAAAAATAGATCCCATGTTGTGGTCTAATTTTCAGATGACCAATGCAGAAATGGTGATGGTTATCCTCAGGGATTTTGCTTCTGGCAGAGGATTTGAAGACGAGCTTCGCATTACAAGAGATTTGAATGATGTTAAATTAAGAAAAGGTAGAATTTTTTTATTTACAGCATTAACTTATGTATATGGATATTAAGGTTTTAAGAGAGAACCTCAATTAAATAAGACAAAGGATAATCCTATACCAACACTAGAAGGGATTAATAATGGTGAGAGACAATCAAATGAAAAAAGAATAGTAAGGGAAATAACAGGAATTTCGGATACCTCGAAGATTAGAGAATTTGCGCACACTGTAGAAGTTAAAAACCTCAATTCAAAGAAGAACCTATTAAATCTTATAGGTACGAGTAAAGAAATATGTAAGACTGCGAATCCAATAATACTCAACCAAAAAAATTTACAACCACAGCGCTAGGCCTACACAAAAAAATTGTTGTTGTAGAAGTTTGTAAAAATTTAAAAGAATCAAGTATTGATTATCCGACGATCTTTTATTCTGACGTTTACTAAGGTCTTGCTTCCCTCAAATTCTTTGTAAGCATTAATCTCCAGATTGGTTAGATACCCACATCTGCCTTGTCCATCAAGATACTCTTGAGATAAACTCAAAACTTTATTTTTCCATAAAAACATCGACCCCTAAGAGTTAGATTTTAGCCTAACTTTTGTGGGTCGTTCAAACCTCTTGATAATTCAGGTATTTTATTTTTTGGGGGGTTATAATATTCTATAAAAAGAAAGACATTTTGGAGTTTTTTGTTTGTGGTATACATACAATAAATCAGCCGTATAATTTCAATGAAGAATTATGTTCATTTGTATAATTAATCTAATAATAGGTAAGAAATCTACTTTGGTGAAAGAAACACAACTGGATTCGGTTTATTAAACAAACCTAGGAAGAATATCTATGTAGAAACAATGAATTGAGAAAAAAATATGTTCACATGAGAATTTAAACGTATATGATATATGATCAGAGTCAATAGAACATCCATGTATTTGAAAATCTGTAAATGTCGGATAATATTTAAGAATTTCAGTACATATGTCCAACAGGGTATACCCCAATAGTCACCCATTTTATTTCAATCTATCGATGATCCTTGACGGCCAAGTATGCTGTGCAAAATAAAATACCTGACAATAGATTTTACATGATGAATTGTATTAAACGGAGTGTTCAAAAATCGTATGTACGTGGACACGTACCAAAAGGTCAAAAAAGTTTAAAACTCTTGATAAGTCAGGAGTTTTATTTTTTTAGTGTATCTTTGCAAGTTTGTATTATATTCTATAAAAAGGGGAGATTAGGAGGTGTTTTTTGTTGACTACATACGAATAAACTATCTATATCATTAATTTAAATGAAGGAGTGCCAAAGATGCCCAAGTTACCACAAGATGCTTATAGAGAAAAAATTGGAAATAACAACAACAAACGGAATGATGAACATCCGTCAGGAACGGATCAAAAGGTTTTAACCTATATGGCCAATCATAATGGTCTAACGGCAACACGCAATGGTGTATGGACATTTACTGGATTAGTTCAGCTATTGAGTATTTTGCAAAACCTTCACTTACCAGATCCTCCCGAACAACATCCGGTTGTTGAAAAAGATTCTCCCGCTTTTGAAGTTACTACCCGGATTGATGTGAGAAGAGATGGGAATCAGACAAGAATTCATTCCTTTGTTTCCACGTCCACCATCAACCCGGCGCGCATTCAGTCCTTGAATACGACCATGCCTCAACAGTCAACGTCGATTGCCTTACCGTTTGTCAGTACCAGTCCTTTTTTTGGCAATCAGACCTTCTATAATCAGACAACGACAGCCACAGCCACGCAACAAGACATCGATGTCGCGAAGATCACGCATGAATTGAGTTTTTCTGTTCATCAGAGCGCGCATGAGATCTATCAAGCTTTAAAATGTTACACCACGAGAAGGACCGATCAGGTGAATACCTATATCATCGCAGGAGTAAGTGTGGAACAAACGAGATTGACAACGATTTGTCAGGATGCGGTTGGTCGATCGAATGCGCAAAATGAGCAAGGAATGAAACAAGAAAGTGAGCATGCGCCTCTTTCTTCTCAGCACATGAATAATCCAGTTCATTTTTCTGCAGAAGAAGCGGCTCAAAAACTAAGTAAAGCCTTTCAAGCTGCTTATGAAAACAAACAAAATGCCACAGAGGATGAGCCAACCAATGTACATAATCAAGTGACAGGAACGTTTTGGAATGGGTTAACCGAGCAGTTTTACCAGTTCTTTTCCCAACATGCACATACGTCTTATACCCAAAAACAAGATGGGGGAAGCGAGGAAACTCTATTTTCGCATATTGTGGATTGGTTCTTGCGAGCCTTTTCGGTGAATTATGGCGAACCAATTCCCCCGATACCGATACCTCAATCGGAAAAGAATCGACAAGTTCCAGTGAATATTCATCCTATGGACCATTCGCTCCCAACTAAGACTTCGAAAAAAGAAGCGAAGAATGAAAAGCAAGTGAGCAACCATCAGGAACCCCCTCCAGAAGCGACATCGGAAGCGGCAGCTGTATCGAACCCTGAAGAAGAGAGTTTTTTGGCACAGTTCTGGGATATGGCAGTAGATATTATTGAAAGAGTGGATGGATATATCCAATATTTTAATTTTAATGTCTTCCCACACTTAGGTGCTGAAGCTAGGCCGATTCCTGTTGGCATTGAAACAACTGTCGAAAACAACCCGATCCATGTGACGACAACTCCTAGTGAAGCTACTGAGTTAAATGTGACGCAAGCTGGAGAAATCGCTACCACTCAAGAGATTAATCAAAAGATCCAAGCGTTTTTGCGTGAAAATAGAGCTGACCTAACAAAGGCAGTGGTTCAGGAAGAACAGGAAATTCCTCTTCCAACGTGGAACAGGGAACAAAAAGAGAACATCCGTAAAAAGCTGGTTGATTTTTTCATGGAAAATGGAATTGCCTGTCAAGAATCTAATGCCAAAGATCTAATAGAGACAGTCGGTGAGTGGGTCCTTCTTGAAGATGCAGTGCCAGTAACGTTGGATATGGTGAAAGTCAAACAAATCGCAAAACTACTCTTAGGAATGAACGAAGAGACAGTAATTTCAGAGGAACAGGCAAGTCTAACTGTCGGAACATGGGTCTATGAAACAATCAAAGACAACCAACCTGTAGCTTTAGCGCTTGTCGCAGAAATGACAAAACAACCAGAAGGAACAAGTACACCATCAACAACAAGTTCCCCTCAATCAACAAGTGTAGACAAACGAAAAAACAAAGTCGTCGAAACTGATGGGATTCAATGGCGTGACCCAGAGGTGCGAAAACAAGTGGAAGCCTTTTTTCAGCAGAAAAAATTACTCTCGGATCAGCCAACTAAAGAAGAAGTATTGATCGCTATGGGAAAACGGATCACTCAAGAAAAAAATAACACATTAGTCTTCAATCACAAAAGGCTTCAACCATTGGCAAAAGTGATCCTGAAAGCATTGAAACTCAATGACGAAAAAAACAAGGAGAATCTCTCAAACAAAGATGCCGAATTAACGATCATGAAATGGGCCTTTGAAACGATATTAGGAAGTTCTCTGGAAGCCTACATGGTCAAAATACTGGTGTCAGCCCCTGATGTGGATCAATTTACCATTGGGCGATTGAGAGATTTATTCACCGTCAGAAACTTGGAAAAAGAGGGATTGATCCAGTTAGATACCCCTACTCTTTCTCAAAAACAGAAGAGGTTCTTTAACAGGTTATGGAATTTTTTACTCCAGAAAGAGTTACCTAACTACTTTTTAGATAGTAGTGGCTTAGCAGATAATTTGTTGATTTCTGATTATGCTTCCTTGATGCAGCTAACAGGGGTGAAAATTTTAAAGGAGGGTGGCTACCTTGAGTCGTTTAGTTCAGAAGATAGCCGGTTGATGGGGCAACATTTCTGGGAAAACATCCTTGAAAAAGGGATCACCATCTATGAAGAATTCCGACATCTTCTAATGCCTTCTTTACTTGCGGTCGCTCAACTAGAACCAGATCTGTTACGAGAGGCATTGGCTACGGGAACCTATAAAGAAGTAGCCATCAGCACATTTATAGGTTACCAAAAAGAAGGCTATTATAAGATTATCGAAAATCAAGAAATTCTTGATCGTTTGTATAAAGCCTATCAAAAAAACTTTCTTCAATGGCGTCGAAAAGAGGCATTAGCTACAGCTTTAGCACAGACATGTCGCGACAAAGGGTCTCTCACTTCTTTTGATGTGATCAAACAAAATTATCTTATAGGTGCAGCGGATCCTTGTCCAGACATTGACTGGCTTCCAACGAAATTAGAAACTAGGTATACTAAGTTGACGAAAAATGTAGCAGAGGCGTATTTACCACTGGATAAGAAACTGATAGAGTTTGCACTACCTGCCTTCGACAAAGAGGAACGAGCATTTATTTTCTCAGAAGGGACTCATCTATATGAAGCGAATGCCGAATTGAAAAATGAAAGTGACTATATAGAGGAGATGCCGGTCACAAGTGGGTCTCCGGCTATCCATTTCTTACTTTCCGTGAGGAAAAAAAAGACCACGACTCTTAGTCTAAACAAAACGGATCTGTTTGTGGCCGTCAACGGAAAGGAAGAACGGTGGTATGCGTTGAAACAGTTGGATGGCGAAGGGGGCTATCGTTTTTATCGTGTCAATCAAGATCCTCTGTTATACCTCAAACTTGGATTGTTTGATCAAAAAAACCTTTGGAAAAATGGATACAAGAAAGAAGGAAATGAGATTCGGATCGGGGATAAACTTTTTACATTTTCTACTCATGTGAATCGGAATAAAAAATTATCCCATGGGATTGAGACAGCGCCATTCATTGAAGTACTTAGTCGTAAACATAGTGATCAACTGTATCAACAATTGTACGATTCGGGAAACGACAAAGCGGATCTCAAAAAAGCTTGGGAGGTGACCAAGCATTTTATTCCTTTTTATGATTGTGTGACAGGGATCATTAACCAAGACACGGAAGAAGCAGTTGTCTCGTGTACGATTGATGCCTTACTTATGATTCCGATACTCGGTCAAGTCACCTCCCTCAATATGAAATTCGCATTAGGTGTGGCTAGAGCCTTTGTCCGAGGGGGAATTCGCAATGTGATCAGAAGCAGTAGGAGTTTCCTCCCCACCATGGCTGAGATCAGAAGACTTGTGCTGACTTTTGCACAGAATCTTGATCCAGGGTTTGAGCCACTCATAGGTGGAGGGCGGTTGATTGTTCGGAAATTAGTGAAGTTCAAAAATGAATTACATGTAGGCAAGAAAATCAAAGACTTGTTAGAAAGAGTCGAAAAACTGGAGAAGGCGCAAGAAGCGCTAAAAAAATCAATTGAGATGCTCGAGTGGAAGGGGTTGGAAGTGCCGGTGAAAAAAGTGAACGAACATTTGTATATGCGAGTGACGAATCTGGAAACTGCGGAGGTATTTGGCGGTTTATTTATGAAAAAAGGCAATCGCATAGAAGCCTATAGACCCGCCACGTTTACAACTGAACAACTAAACTTAATCGACCTTTTGAAGGTGAAGCTGGATAAAGATCAGGTCTTTGTCGTGGAAGTTAATTCAAATCCTCAAGCCTATGGCACAGGGGAGATCACAACTGTCAAGAAAGAAGGAGAAGAGACGAAGCGTTTTATTCGAATGAAGGGGAAACTGATTGAAGTGTCTATGACAATCATCAAGGAACATGGGTTCCGATTGGATGTTTATGCCCGTCATGCGGGAAAGATCATGCCCGTAAATTTTAACGGGGTAGAATGGTATTTTGAAGCACCGACTTCTCCTTTCATATCAAAATCCGTAGAGGAAAAAATCGCTAGGGAATTGGACAAGTTTGAAACACGAAAAAATCCAAGTGATCTTTCTGCGCCAGATGGAAAAGGGTTGATGTGGGAGGAGTCAGGCAGATCCCATATTAAGATCAATGATCATTACATTCCATTGATCGCACTGGATAAAAAAGACAATCGGTATCATTTAGTGAAAAAGGATTCCAATGAACCGATGACCATCTTAAGATTTGATGAAAAAAAAGGCAAGTTTCGTTTTGAGACAGATTTGGAAAGAGCGAAGGTGGAGGCAATCGAAAAGACAAACAAGAAAGAAAAATCCCCTAAATTAAAGGTTTTACAACATAAAAGAAAATTAAAAAAACAGGATATCACCTCAGGGACATCAAAAGTATCGCAAGGAGAAACACCGGGCACCTCAGGGACATCAAGAGTGTCTCAGGGAGAGACAGCTGGTACTTCAAGTACTAAAAAGAAAAGGGTCAATCGTTCCAAAATGGGCACATTGGTTGGTCAAGTGAAAAAAAATGATATTCCCAAATCCGCAGGAAAACGTGATTTATGGAGTAAACTTAGAGAAGCAGAGCTTTATAAATATGTAGTTCCAAGAATAGAAGATCCTAACGTTCGACTTGCACCGTTAACTGAATTTGTTTCAGATTTGCCTAATAAATATCATTTTAGTGACAAGGAAATAAGACGGAATATTTTGAAAACAATTAAAGAGCACTTGCCGCCCAATTCTACCTTTAATACAATGGCGGGAGTTAAGCCTGATAAAGTGCCAGATTTCCTCAAGCTGTTTATTCAAGATATAGAGTATGGTCTTGAACAATTAACGAAGTTTACAGATTCCGGAATAGCCATATTTGAAAAATTATTGCTTGACAAAACTACTGCAAAAGCAGAGCTTAACAAAGCCGTAGCAAACGCTGTGGTTGACAACGCTGTGGCACAAGCTGTGGTTGACGATGCTGTGGTAAAAGTCCAGCTGGCAGAATCTACGCTTGACCAAGCGATTGCAAAAGCAGAGCTTAAAGAAGCTATGGCAAAAGCCGAGCATGCACAATTTGAACTTGACAAAGCGGTTGAACTAGTTAAGTTTGATAAAACTCTTTCCCAATCTAAGGTAGGGGAATATTTAACAAAATTACTTTCAATAAATGAGACTCCTAGCCAAGAACTCCTCATAACAGAAACGATTAAACGACTTTTGCATAGGTTGAAAAAAATCAAAGATTTCTATAAGCAATCAAAGCAACGAGACTATGAAAATATTTTGTTCGTCTGGAGTGATTTATTCGTTAAGAAAGAGGGGGAGAATGGTTATGTATCAACAGTTGATCTAGCTATTCCGAAAGCAGAGGTTTTTCCAACTGATGGAGAATGTCGAGTCATTATTTATGCAGATAGTCATCATTTGGATCCTCAAAAAGCTCCAGATTATGAGCTAACAGCAAGACCATCTCGAGTATTAATTCATGAAGGGTCACATCTTGTTTCACATACAGAGGATCTGGCAGTTCAATATTATCCCCCAAGAGGGACGGAATTGACTGCAGCACAAGCAATAACACGGCTTTATGAAGAATTCAATAACATAGTAAATTTAGATTCTCAACCTTTCAGTATCTTTGTGGATCATTTAGCTAAAGAATTGAATTTACCTAACTTATCCAAGTCTGAGGTTCTGAGGGTAATGTGTGAAGATGATTTATTGATTTATAACTTTTTATTGACAGATGCAGAATTATCTACATTAATTTTAAGAGACATTATCGAAGGAAGAGGGATTAATGAAATCGTTCGTGTCCCAAGAAGTACCGATAACCAAAAAATGAAATTGAAATTTCTGTTCCTCTATACGGCAATGGCTTATCTGTTTAGAAATTCAAATTTAGAGGTAAATCTTCAATTAAACCAAATGAAAGAACAGGACACAACAAAAGTAACGGATAATGTGAGTACAGATATCCCAAGTAAAGAAATAATGGAAGAAACAAGAATGATTGGACACACGGAGTCTTTAAAAAATCTAAAATACAGAGCAAAAGATAGGTTGAAAAAGGAAGTCTCAGACCTTATAACGACTAGTATGACAAAAAGTAACAACAGTACAACTGAATTCATTATGAAAGAACAAGGAGTAACGAGCCCAACACAATCTCCATCGACTCTAAGTTTCTCGGATCTTGTCACTAGGAGTATTGAAAAAAGAAATAAACTTCGTCAAAATGTATCGAAGAAACAAACACACAATCGACAAGAAGCAACTCCACAATATTAATTCGAGTAGGCCATTCAAAAAAATATTGGTAAGGTAATGTTTATTGCCTTTTCATGATGCGGAAATTTAAGTTTAATCTATGTAAAATGATTTTTGATCAAAAAAGTATTAATAGTGAAAAGTGGTTCGATTGTTGGTAAAATGAGTTTTATCTTTATGGATGGCCAAACGAATCAAATTCTTGGTCTTCTTGAAAGTCGTAAACTAGCTTATCTACGTACCTATTTCTCTCGCTATACCCGTCAAGCCAGAGAGAATGTCCAATATATAGTCATGGATATGAACGCTCCTTATTTTGAATTAGCGAAAAGTATTTTTCCCCATGCACAAATTGTCACGGATCGTTTTCATATTATCCAACATATTCACCGGGCATTGGAAGGGGCAAACAATAAAATCAAGGTCATCAAACGAGTCGCTTATGGTTACCGTAATTTTCTCCATTTTCGTGACCGTATTTACTTGATCCAGGGCTTGGTTTTCCAAGATCAATCCAAAACAAAAAAGAATCAATCGAAGCGTATTTCTGCTTCGATTGATTCTCGATGAAATTCTTTCAATTTGAACTCACCAACACTACTTGTCGAAGAGCCATTTTTTATTCATACATTGATTCTATTATTGCTCGTTTGCTGTTTCAATATTTGGTTCAGCGGAAAATTTCAGGGTATAGATTTCTACACCTTCAGTTTCAAAAATCACAACTTCATTTTTTCCGGCTTTAAGAAAATCTTTGGGGCAATACAGAGAATAAATCGGACCACGATTCCAATAACGCCCAAGATTGAAGCCATTAACGATGATCACGCCTTTTCCATAAGAAGAACAGTCGATATATGTGTCTGCTGGTTCCATTAAGTCAAAAGTGACTTGATAAAAGGAAGGATGTGAAGGATCTTTCCCAGCATCATAATCGATTTTTTGAAGCTGTTCTTGGTCTAAAGGTAATGGATAATGGACGTAACCTTGGTGGAAGTGGATATCTTGCATAATACCACCGCGTATCCCTTTTGTTTGAGCGGGATTATTTAATTTTGCTCCGTAGTTGACTCTTCCGTGATTTTCAACTAATACATCTAGTTGAATTTGTTCATTTCCTGCTTGACCATGAACCATGAACTCCTCTCCAAGAGTAGTTTGATCTTGAACTAACTGGAAGTGACCATCTGCGTAAACGTGTGCGCGATCGTTTGTTTCGATAATTCGTAGCTTATTTTCATGTTGATAATTTTTCAATGCTAAAGAGTACAAGACATACCCATAACCAGTACTCACATTTTCCATCGTAAGGGGGTAAAGCGATGAAAGACCATCCATCATCTTGTCTTTTGTATGAAGAAGAGAAACACTAGCTGTTATCGGATAATCTCCTAAATCTTGCAGAGATTTTTTACGGGGTTCTGCTTGCCAGACGTCAGGACAAACTTCTTTGATTGCTTGTTGGACAGCATAATATTTTTCAGTTGGTTCACCATCTTCTGTAAGCAAAGCATCATAATCATAGCTAGTTAATTGTGGTAGATCGTTATTGCCCCGAGCAGAACAACCATTATAGAAACCAAAAGTTGTTCCCCCGTGGAACATGTACAAGTTTAAAGAACCAACTTCTAACATTGCTTTGACTTCGTTTGCTAAGTTTTTAGCCTCTCGCTTAACGATGGGTTCCCCCCAACGGTTAAACCAACCATCCCAATATTCCATGCACATCAATGGCCATTTCTTACCGTGTTCTTCGAAATAAGCTTTTAAAACTTGACTGTTTTCTTTTGATTGACTGCCAAAATTTCCTGTAACAAAAACATCGTCTTCAATCAATGTACCTGCATCTAGAGCTTCCAACCAAGTTCCGTCTGAAGTAAATAATGGGACAGTAATCTCATAGGATTCAATCAATTGTTTGGTTTGTCGCAAATATTCTTTGTCCATTGCATATGATCCGTATTCATTTTCGATTTGAAGCATGATGACAGGGCCACCATGTGTAATTTGTAAAGGAATGATTTTTGGCAATAATACTTTATAGTAATTTTTGACTTTTTCCATAAATCGAGGATCAGCCGAACGCAGCCTGATACCTGGTTCTTTTAGTAACCAAGCAGGTAATCCTCCAAACTCCCATTCTGCACAAATATAAACAGAAGGGCGTAAGATGACCAATAAACCTAAGTCTTGAGCCATGTTTACAAATGTGGTGAAATCGTTCATTCCTTCAAAATCAAACTGACCTTCTTGCGGTTCATGGAGATTCCAAGGAATATAAGTTTCTACGGTGTTTGCGCCAAGCGCTTTTAAGTTATATAAGCTATCTTCCCATTGAGATTGTGGCAGTCGAAAATAGTGGATAGCTCCACTAATCAGTTTGACGGGTTGTCCATCCACCAGAAATTCTTCTTTTATTTCAAATGTTTTCATATCTAGTTCTCCTTACCAATATTTTTTCCATGTGGGATTTGCTAAGCGCATTAATGCTTCTAAATAGAAGTAATCGCCCCAAAGATTGGGTTCGTCGATTCCTTTTCCTTCCGCGTATGCGTAAACACCATGCAACAACAAACCTTCATTTTCCGGGTCGTGTTTGGATGAATAAATCTCACCTAACTGATAGATCATGCCTTTTGCTAATTCAATTGCTTGAGGATACGCTTCCATTTTAGCTGCTTCTAATAAACCGCACGCAGTGATTGCTAAAGAAGAGCTATCTTTTGCAGAAGGAGATTCATCATTGAAATCGAAATCCCAATAAGGTACAAGATCACTTGGCAAGTGATTGATGAACACATCCACTATCTCTTTGTAGTTTGTTGGGAATCTTTCTGAATGCAAATAAGATTCATTTAGAGGGATTCCTAAGACTGCCCAACTTTGTCCTCGTGCCCAGATTGATTCATCACTATTTCCTTGATGAGTTGCACCATGGCTAGGTTTACCAGTGACTGGATCAAAATAGAAAGTATGAAAAGTAGTTGCATTTTTTCTAATCACCGTCTGCAACAATGTTTCATAATGTTTTTTAGCAATTTCTTTGTAGTGTGGGTCATGGGTAATTTCAGCTACTTGGAAGAGCAAAGGCAAATTGATCAATGAATCAATGATCAAACGATATTCTTGAGGATCGCCATAAGCACCCCAAGCTTGAATGAAGTTTCCGTTTTCATGGAAGCGAGCGATCAAGATGTCAGCAGCTTGTAATAATTCTTGTTTACATAGCTGACTATTCGTCAGGCGATACCCAGCTCCAGCAGATAAACTATAAAGAAAACCGATATCATGATGATCTAGAACGAAATGATTCGTTAGGCGCTCTTGAAAACTATGGATATTCTCCATGGCACGTACTAAGAACTTTTCTTGTCCAGTCCATTCATAGGCTAACCAGATCATCCCTGTCCAAAAGCCATTGGTCCAATCGTCATTTGGTTTGATTCGATACTTTCCGTGTGTCGCACAAGCGGAAGGGAAATCTAATAGAAACCGATCCATATTTTTTTCGATTTTGTCACAACACCAAGCAATCTGCTTTGTTAACCATGCCTCATTAACATTTTTGCTTAATGAAATAAGTTGTTCTTTATTTTGGTTAAGCTTCATAATGCCTCCTCCTATTAATTTGTTAACATATTAACTAGACTAAGTATAACCTAATTGAAGAAAAAAAGCGACTCTTGAGGAAAAAATTCTTTCATGGGGGAATTATAAGCTGATCAAGATTCGAACAATAAAAAAAGAAGCTTATTCAGCTTCTACTTCGATTTTTGTTTTAAAATATTTCCAGTGTTTGTAGCTAATGATATATTCTGCTACACTTCGGTCGGCTAGATAAGAATGTTTCACTTGTTTGACCACCGGCTCTCTAAAACTCAGATGTAATAAATTAAGTAATCCAGCATCTTGGGGGAAAATGATCTCATCAGTTTCTATAGAAGAAAGAGAGAATAAATCAATCCCAAAATCTTTTCTCACTCGCTCGTAAATGCTAGAGTAGGTTGACAAGTCCTTATTGATTGGTTCTTTGACAAGTTTTTTCGGTAGATGGGTAACGTGTACGAGAAAAGGGGTGTCATCAAAGTAACGTACTCGCTTAAAACGATAATAAGATTCATTTTTTGGTAGCCCTAGCTCATTTAAGATCACTGGATCATTTGCTTCTTCGACTGATAGGACTTTGACTTTTTCTTTGTCTAAAGAATGGAGTTCGATGTCAGAAAATTTTACGGATTGGGAAACTTTTGATTTTGAGACAAACGTTCCTTTTCCTTGAACTCTATATAGGTACCCTGCAGTCGTTAGTTCATTCAAAGCTTTAACGGCAGTGATCGAGCTAACGGAATATTTTCGTTTGATATCAGCTTCTGAGTAGAATTTATCACCAGGCACGAATAAATGATTTTTTATTTCAGTCAGTAACTCTTGCTTAATTTGTTCATATTTAGGAATCAAAATAAACATCCTCCAGTTTATTGATTTTCTTCTAATGATTACCATAACATGTTAACTTGGCTTTATCAAATCATAATCCTTGTAAAAAAATATATATAGAAAAACATAATATGTTAAGATGTTAGGTTTACGTTTTGATTGTTATGTGATATAGTGTACTTGTTCAACAGCTAACATGTTAAGTGAATGGTTTAATTTCAACAAAGGAGGAAGAGTGATGAATAATATCCTATTGATCAGCCATGGTAGTATGGCCGAAGGTGTCAAGGCAAGTTTAGAAATGATCGTAGGCAAGCAACCACATGTCCATGCACTATCTTTAAGGCCAGACGGGGATAATTTACAATTTGAGGATGAATTACTAACTAAAATGAAAGCCCTTAACGGATCGACTTTGATCATAGCAGATCTATTAGGAGGTACACCTTGTAACACCGCACTAAAAAATTATTTAGAAAATGAAGAAGTAGCGATTATTGCCGGTATGTCTCTTCCTCTCGTGATGGAAGCTACATTGAATCAACAGGCAACTGTTGATACTTTGATCGAGCTTGCGAAGGGTGGCATTACAGATGTCAAACAAAAAATGAAGAAAACAGAGATTCAAGAAGAACAAGCAGCTGAAGAAGATCTAGACTTATACAAAGCATACAAAGGAAAAGCCAATATTGTGAATGTCCGCATCGATGAACGATTGATCCATGGACAAGTTGCTGGTATTTGGTCGACAAGTTTGAATACACAACGAATTATCGTAATCAATGATGAAGCAGCAATGGATCATTTACAAAAATCTTCGTTAAGAATGGCAGCGCCTACATCTATGCGTTTATCTGTTTTAACGGTTGAAGATGCAGCAAAGAATATCCAATCAGGTAAATACGGCAAGCAACGCCTGTTTCTATTATTCAAAAACCCGACCGATTCCTTAAGATATTTAGAAGCTGGTGGAGAGCTATCCATACTCAATGTCGGTAATATGAGTTATAAAGATGGAGCAAGAGAAGTCACTAAAAGTATCAAAGTAATGAAAGAAGAAGAAGAGGTATTTGAAGCGATTGCTGCGAAAAATGTTAAAATCACAGCTCAATTAGTACCAAATGATCCAGTGATTGACTTTATGGAAAGACTAAGAAAGTGATTTAGGAGGGAAACAAGATGCAACACTTAGCCATGTACCAAATTTTATTGATAACTGTTTATGCTTTTATTGCGATTAATGATTCACTTATTTCAAATACTTTAACACAACCAGCAATTGCAGGAATGATTTCCGGGATGATCATGGGAGATCTCGAAACTGGATTGATGGTAGGGGGAACATTACAATTGATGCGTTTAGGAATTGCTGCTTTTGGTGGGGCATCTGTTCCTGATTATTTTACAGGGGCTGTACTTGGAACTGCTTTTGCGGTTATTTCTGGTAAAGGGGCAGAATACGGGATCGGTTTAGCTGTGCCGGTGTCACTATTGATGTTACAACTAGATGTTGTGGCTCGTTTCTGTAATGTTTTTCTTTTGCACCGTATCGATAAAGCGATTGAAGGAATGAATATCAATCGTATTCCGCGCTTAGTTTTATCTGGTTCATTTCTTTGGGGATTTTCACGTGCGATTCCGATTTTATTGATGTTACTAGTCGGTGATGCAGCAGTATCAACGATCACGGATAATACACCTGAGTGGTTGATGACTGGTTTAAGAACAGCTGGTGGGGTATTACCAGTGGTTGGGGTAGCGATTTTGCTTCATTATCTTCCAACGAAACAGTATATTCCGTATCTTCTTCTAGGTTTCTTTTTATCTGCGTATTTGCAAGTACCAATGCTTGGAATTTCAATCGTAGGCGTGATTGCTGCAATGTTAGTATTCAAGCGCGACAGTGCGAAAGAGGCAGAGGTCCAAACAATGACAACATCAGGAACATTTGAAGGAGGATTTGATGGCGATGAATAACCAGAAATTAACAAAAAAAGAATTAAACGCAATCAGTTGGCGTTATATCCTTGGAAGTCAATTGAACTGGAACTATGAACGAATGATGAGTTCGGGTTATTTATATGGTATTTTACCGGTGTTAAAAAAATTTTATGGGGGAGACCAGTCACAATTACAAGATATGTTGAAAACTCATAATCAGTTTTTCAATACGAATGCAATTTTTGGTAATTTGATTATGGGGATTGATGTAGCGATTGAAGAAGAAGATGGCTATAAAGCAAAAGATACAATTATTGCTTTGAAGACAGCCTTGATGGGGTCGCTTGCTGGAGTCGGTGATTCATTATTTCACGTGATTTGGGGAACTATTTTTGGATCTATTGCTGGGACATTAGCACAAAGTGGTTCGATCGTTGGTTGTGTCATTTGGATCATTGCAAATATCGCATTGCTTTTTGGTCGTGCAGCATTATTACCACTTGGTTATAAGCAAGGGGTAAAATTAGTCACCACCTTAAAAAATAAATTGGCCGCATTTACTAACGCAGCGACGGTTCTAGGGATCACAGTCATAGGGGCGTTGATTCCTTCAGTGATCAAAGCGACTGTTCCTTTTGTTTATAAAAAGAATGGGGTAGAACTAGTGATCCAAGATACGATGGATGCCATCTTACCTTCATTGGTCCCTGTATTATTAGTACTACTGACATATTGGATGTTAGGTCAGAAAAAATTAAATTCGACACGTGTCATTTGGATCATTTTGATTCTTTCTATCGCTTTAAGCGCCGCAGGGATTCTAGGGTGATATTTGTAGGATAACACAATACGAAAGAATATTTTTGGGAAAAAGATTGTGACAGATCCAAAAAAGAGTATTAAGAGTAATGTATTAAACGAAGTGAGAAGAATGTGGAATAAGAAAAATGGATCAAAATTTCATCCTTTTCACTGAATACGCCTTCAAAAGTTCTATTTATACAGATGGGTATTTAGCTTCAAAAAATAAGTCGAAGAATCCGAAGATCACTTTTCATGTATTTGGATTCTTCCGTTTATTTTTTGAAGTAGTAGCTTTTTGTATTACTATTTTTTTTTTTTTGACTTTTTAATTGAATGAATAAATTTTTTAGGGGAGAATTATAATGAGAGGCTGGTTAAGTAATAAAGGTTTCATGGCTTTAGGATGTATGTTTATTTTAAGTATTGGCATGAATAGCGAAGGGCAAATAAATGCAGAAGAAATAAAGGAGGTAGTGCAAGTGAATCCTACAAATGCAGATTATGAGTCGGATTTTACACAGCAAATAGGTGATTGGCAAGATATCGTTGGAAAAGCAGAGAAAGTAACTGATTCTTCTGGGTTACATATTGCAAATCAGGTGCTAAACGCACAATATGAATCGGTCTCTCTTCATTTGAATACAGGAATACGAACTTCGGGTGATGTAGAATTTACTTTCTTGTATGAAGGGCAAGCAAACTTTGGTCTCGTGTTTCGTGGTGATCCTGATCAATCGTCTCGCTGGCAATCTTTTGCGTACATGCGTGATGGCAAATGGCAACTAGGTCAACCAGGAGGTAAATGGCTGACTTCTATTGTTGGCCCTGAATTGATTTCAGGACAAACTTATCAATTGTTGATACGCTATGAAGGAAAAGCAATCCAAGTCTATTTGAATCAACAGTTGCTTTACGAGAATGAAGAAGTGATTTATCCAGATGGAACATCGATTGATGGAGACTGGTCAGGGTATGCGGGAATCCGTTTATTTGGCCAAAAAAGCGATCTGAACGTGCGCTCTATTAGAAGCGGTGAGGTGAACAGCATCACTGTCGAAGATCCTACACCACAATTCCAACAAATGAAAGAAAACTGGAGAAAGCAACTTGTATCTGAAGAGATTGATCTAAATCATTCAGCTATCAAAAAATATGTAACCGCTTTATCAAAAGAAGCAGAACAACTGTATGATACTTTGAATAAGGAAACAGATCGTACTTATTTATGGCCGTTAGAGTCAGGGAATACACCTTCTGCTGATTTGACGACACAATTTACCAAATTGCAAAAACTAGCATTAGCTTATGGAACTAAAGGAACAAGTATTTATCAAAACCAAGAAATCAGTCAAGCAATTAAAGATGGCTTGGATTTTATGATTACGAAAAAAGGATACGATGGGAATAAATATCATGGGAATTGGTGGGATTGGCAAATCGGAGTGCCTCAAAAGTTCGTTAATATTCTCATGATTCTTGATACACAATTATCAGAAGAACAAAGACAAAAGTACACACAAGCCTTAAGTCAATATGTCCCAAATCCTTATCAGCAACTTTATACGAAGCCACAAGGAACATTTGTAAACCTAGATTTTATTCCAAATTTCTCCACCACAGGTGCCAATCGTACGGATTTAGCACAAACCGTTTTAGGAATCGGAATTTTACAAAAAGATGTATGGAAAGTGCAAGAAGCGGTTACGAGTATCAAAGAAGTATTCAAACTGGTGGATAGTGGGGACGGATTTTACCCAGATGGTTCATTTATCCAACATGAAACGATTCCTTATACCGGATCTTACGGGAATGTATTGGTAAAAGGAGTGGGACAAATTTTATGCATTATTCGAGATTCTTCTTATACTTTAGCTGAAGAAGAGACAAAAACGTTTGTGGAGAATGTCCAAAGAGCATTCATTCCATTGATTTATCAGGGTGAAATGCTTCCTTTAGTGAATGGTCGATCGATCTCACGTGCGCCAGCAAGTACAAAAGTAGGGTATGGTTCAACAACAATGTATAATTTATTGATTGTAGCGAACTTTGCTCCTGAAAAACAACAAAAAGTGTTGAAAGAAGCAGTCAAGCATTGGATGTCCTTCAATCCAGAGTATTACTTAACAAATACTAGAGATTTTAATGATCTACTAATGACCACTGCGTTAATGGCCGACCAAAGTATAAATGGAGAACAACTACCATTTATCGGCACGAAGATGTATGGGGCAATGGATCGATTTGTTCAAAGAACGCACAATTATATGCTTGGATTAAGCATGTACTCAAATCGAATTTCGTCTTTTGAAGCGGGAAATTTAGAAAATCAACGTGGATGGCATACTTCTGATGGGATGATCTATCTTTACAATGACGATCAAGTGCAATTTGGCAATAGTTACTGGCCAACTATCGATCCGTATCGTTTGCCAGGGACAACTGTTGATACGATATCTTTAGAAGATGAAGTGTCAGCATTTACAACGGTGACCTCTAAGGAACAATGGGTCGGTGGTGTAGCGGCGAATGAACAAGCAATAGTGGGAATGGCATTGAATAAAGGAGGAACTAAAAACAATGGAGCGCTACTGCCTATGGATTTGCAAGCCAAAAAGTCATGGTTTATTCTTGACAAACAAATCATTGCTCTAGGTGCTGGTATTACGGGTAATACTACAGCTTCGATCGAAACAGTTGTGGACAATCGGCTTTTAAATGATGAATACCTGTATCAAGTACATTCAGATCAGGGAACAATCTCACAGACAAATGAGGAAAGTGAGAAAGAATGGTTATTATTAGAATCAGATCGTCCCAATGCTTCGATTGGCTACTATTTTCCACAAAAAGAAAAGGTTCAGGTTATTAATGAAACGAGAAAAGGAAGCTATGGCGAAATCAATGGAGCGTTCCCTAGTGAGACCCAATATACAGGAGAGTACCGTAAATTCTTGATTGATCATGGTAAACACCCGGTAGATGAAAATTATGCCTACGTTATGCTTCCCGGAGTCAATCAATCTGAAATAGCAACTTATGCAAATCAACAACCAGTGAGCATTTTAAAAAATACAAAAGAAATCCAAGCAGTAGAAGTACAAGATGCAGGATATTTTGGGATTAATTTTTGGTATGAAGAAGGTGGTGAACTGGCAGGAATCAAAACCAATCGACCAATTTCATTACTGAAACAAACAAAAACGAATCAGCAGATTTACACCATTGCTAATCCAACACAAGCCAAAGAACCAATCAAACTCACTTTGCCGAATGACTTTACCGAAGTACTTTCAATGAGTGAGGGAATCGTATATGACGATCAAACACATACTTTTACGATCGATTTTTCGAGATTTGAAAGTAAAACGATTGTAGTGAAGTAAATAGGGGATTTAAAAAATAGTGTTTGAAACAACGTTTTTAGATCCAAGAGATAAAATAATCAAAAAATAACTTTTCGTATACTCAAGATTCATTTGGTTATTTTCATAGAAAGTGTTTTAGAAAGCGGGTTTTAGCACGAACACCTAAAAGTTAGGCCGATCTCTACACTTAAGTTGATTAGAATAACATGTTATAATAGCGGCGTTTTGATCAGAGCAATGAGGGGATTATCGAAGCTCACTTTCGATATTTTTTGAGATTTTTCCTAAAATATTGAAGAGTAGAAGTACACTTTATGCTTTTTTAAGAAGGATCAGCTACTTTTCTTCATCCTATGGAACAAGTGAAGCAAGTTAGGCTGTCTTCACTTGTTCCTTTTTTATTTAGAGTGATTTAGAAAAAGTGAATGGGAAAGGGGTACTGATGTCTTTTTCATTTGTTCCATACTATAATTGATTTATAGGGGAATAAAAATAACGTTAACATTCACTTCCTGATAAGTGAAAAGGAAGTGAAACTGAAAGGAGATAGTTGTATGACAGTAATCGGTGTACCAAAAGAAATCAAAAATTCTGAAAAACGGGTCGGACTGACACCAGCTGGGGTAGAAGAGTTAATCAAGTTGGGTCATAAAGTATATGTAGAAACAGGAGCGGGGCAGGGGTCTGGTTTTTCAGATGACCAGTACCGTGCATCTGGGGCACAAATCAAAACAGACGCACAAGCAGTTTGGACAGCTGATTTAGTGATCAAAGTAAAAGAACCGTTGAATTCAGAATATCGCTATTTTAGAGAAGATTTAACAATTTTTACGTATCTACATCTAGCTGCCAATCTTGAATTAACAGAAGCGCTGATTGAAGCAAAAACAACGGCTATTGCCTATGAAATGGTCACGAAAAATGGGACATTTCCATTACTTGCGCCAATGAGTGAAGTGGCAGGTCGTTTAGGAGGGCTTTTAGGAGCGGAAATTTTAGCCAAACAAAGTGGTAAATTGATTTCAGGTGTTACAGGCGTACTTCCTGTTCAAGCAGTCGTCTTAGGTGGTGGAGTCGCTGGTGTCAATGCGGCCTACTATTTACATGGCATAGGAGCAGATGTGACGGTCCTAGATAATAATGTCGCACGATTACGTGAATTGTCTGAACTATTTAATGGTCAAGTGAAAACATTGTATTCAAGTCCATCTAATATCGAGATGGCCACATTAGCTAGTGATATTGTCATTGGTTCTGTTCTATTACCAGGGAAAAAAGCCCCTCATCTAGTGACCGAGCAATTAGTGAAGAAAATGAAAGATGGAACAGTCTTAGTAGATATTGCTATTGATCAGGGAGGATGTTTTGAGACCAGTCACCCCACTACCCATGACAATCCGACTTTTGTGAAGCATGGCGTAATCCATTATTCGGTTGCCAATATGCCAGGTTTGGTACCGCAAACGTCAACCTTAGCATTGACCAATGTCACTTTAGATTACGTAAAATGCCTAGCCTCTCAAAGTCTTGAAAAAGCAGTACAATATTATCCTGAACTCTTGCCAGGAGTGAGTACCTATAAAGGAAAACTGACTTGTGCCAAAGTAGGAGAGGTCTTTGATCGAACAGCTGAGTCATTGGACGAGCTGATCTAATAAATTGTTCGAACAACAAAAAAGAGCTGAAAAACCTCAGCTCTTTTTTTCTGTTTTAAATATCGATTATTCTAATCCAATCAAGTAATCTTCATCTTGCATTGCTTCGACATTTCCTAATAGGTAGCCGTTACCGACTTGGGAGAAGAAGTCATGATTGCTTGTTCCTGTTGAGATCCCGTTCATCACGATCGGATTTACATCATTTGCTGTATCTGGAAACAGTGGATCCATCCCAAGATTCATCAATGCTTTGTTCGCATTGTATCGTAAGAAAGTTTTCACTTCTTCCGTCCAACCAATTGGATCGTATAATTCTTCGGTATAACGTTCTTCATTTTCGTATAATTCATATAACAAATTATACATCCAGTCTTTTAATGTTTCTTGCTCAGCTGCTGGTAGCTCATTATAGCCTAATTGGAATTTATAGCCGATATAGGTTCCATGAACAGATTCATCACGGATGATCAATTTGATGATTTCTGCGACATTGGCTAATTTATTGTTCCCTAAATAGTAAAGGGGAGTATAGAAACCAGAGTAGAACAAGAATGTTTCTAAAAACACACTAGCGATTTTCTTTTCTAAAGGTGTGCCATTTTTATAGATCTCGTTGATACGCTCTGCTTTTTTCTGTAAATAAGGGTTTGTATTTGTCCATTCGAAGATTTCTTCGATTTCTTTTTTCGTATTCAAGGTACTGAAAATAGAAGAATAACTCTTTGCATGGACAGATTCCATGAATTGGATATTGTTCAATACCGCTTCTTCATGGGGGGTACGTACATCTTTACGTAATTGATCCATCCCACTTTCTGATTGGACTGTATCAAGTAAAGTCAACCCACCGAATACATGACCTACAGTATCTTTTTCTAGTTGCGAAAGGGTACGCCAGTCGTCTAGGTCATTAGACAAGGGGATACGTGTATCTAACCAAAATTGTTCGGTCAGTTTTTCCCAAGTAGATTTATCGATGATATCTTCTATTTCATTCCAGTTTATCGCTTCATAATAAGTTTCTGACATGAGGATGCTCCTTTATTAAAAATCGAGTAACAGTTCATTGTGTATAGGAGTTAAATGACACAGCTTTCGCATTGGTTGCTGCCGATTTCTTCTGCATCATCCGTGAAGGTACGTACATAATAAATCGACTTGATTCCTTTGTGGAAGGCATAGTGTCTTAAGATGTTCAAATCACGAGTAGATTGTTTTGTCGTCGTTTTCCATTCATAAAGACCTTCTGGAATCTCTGAACGCATGAACAAAGTCATGCTCATCCCTTGATCCACATGTTTTTGCGCAGTGGCATAAATATCGATCACTTTACGCATATCCATATCATAAGCAGAAGTATAGTAAGGAATCGTTTCATTTGATAGATAAGGTGCTGGGTAATAGATTTTCCCGATTTTCTTTTCTTGTCGTTCCTCAATCATACGAGTGATCGGATGGATACTTGCACTTGTATCGTTGATATAAGAAATCGAACCATTTGGTGCAACTGCAAGACGATTTTGATGATATAAGCCATCTTTCATGACTGCTTGTTTCAAGTTTTCCCAGTCTTCAGCAGTTGGGATAAAGATATCTTTAAACAACGCTTTTACTTTTTCAGATTGTGGTTGGAAATCACCAGTCACATATTTATCAAAGTAAGTACCATTGGCATATGCTGATTTTTCAAAGTTATGGAAAACTTGTTTTCTTTCACGAGCGATATTGTTGCTTTCGACAAGTGTCCAATAATTCAATAACATGAAGTAAATATTTGTGAAGTCGATTGAATCAGTAGAACCATACTCCATTTGCTCTTTTGCAAAGAAGGTGTGTAGTCCCATGGCACCTAATCCGATCGTATGATTTAATCGATTACCGTTTTGGATCGGTGGGACAACATCGATATCTGAAGCATCTGTGATATATGTCAAGGCACGTGTCATCGTACGAACGGAATGACCAAAATCTGGGCTGTCCATTAAGTTGACGATGTTAGTTGAACCTAAGTTACATGAGATATCTGTTCCTAAAACTTCATATTCTTGTTTTCCATTAATAACAGAAGGTGTTTGCACTTGTAAAATCTCAGAACACAGGTTACTCATAATGATTTTTCCATCTACCGGATTTTCACGGTTGGCTGTATCAATATTAATGATATAAGGATAACCAGATTCTTGTTGTAGTTTAGAGATTTCAGTTTCTAAATCACGTGCTTTGATTTTTTGTTTACGAATATTCGGATTGGCTACCAAGTTGTCGTATTCAGCCGTAATATCGACATAAGAAAATGGTACGCCATATTCTTTTTCTACACTATAAGGGCTAAATAAATACATCTCTTGGTTTTTGCGAGCTAGTTCATAAAATTTATCAGGAACGATGACACCAAGTGATAATGTTTTGACACGGATCTTCTCATCAGCATTTTCCTTTTTAGCTGAAAGGAACATTAAAATGTCAGGGTGAAAAACGTTTAGATAAACAACTCCGGCACCTTGGCGTTGACCTAATTGATTTGAATAACTAAAGCTATCTTCAAATAATTTCATCACAGGAACCACGCCACTTGCTGCACCTTCATAACCTTTGATCGGAGCACCAGCTTCCCGCAAGTTAGAAAGAGTGATCCCAACGCCACCGCCGATTCGTGAAAGTTGTAAAGCAGAGTTGATGGAACGGCCAATCGAATTCATATCATCTGTGACTTGTGTTAAGAAACAAGAAACCAATTCCCCACGACGTTTACGTCCAGCGTTTAAGAAAGAAGGAGTAGCTGGTTGGTAGCGCTGATGAATCATTTCATCCGCTAATGCAAGAGCTAATGCTTCATCGCCATTTGCGAAGTAAAGGACATTGAAGGCGACACGATCTTCATAAGTCTCCAAATAAGCAGAACCGTCATTTGTTTTCAAGGCATATTGTGAATAGAATTTATACGCAGCCATAAATGATTTAAAGGTAAAGTTTTGCTTAAATAAAAATTGGTAAAGTTTTTCAATAAATTGTCCACTATATAATTGGATAAATTCAGCTTCTAAATATTGATTATCAATCAAATAGTTGATTTTATCCATTATTGTAGGAAAGGTCATTGTATTTGGTTTGACATTTTCTTCAAAAAAAGCAGCTAATGCTTCTTTGTCTTTATGCAAAGGGATTTGTCCGTTTACAGGTCGATTGATTTCATTGTTTAGCTTAAAGTAGCTGACATCTTTTAAATTTTTAAGACTCATAGATACGCCCAACCTTCATTTTGATTTTGATGATACACCACAAGATATAGTGGGATTCAATGCTTTAAAAAAGGATTTGGGGAGGTTACGGATAAATTCCGCAAGTCCATCAAATCCAATTAGATGAAGGATCCATTTGATCCTCAAGCTGTCTGATTACTGTCTGTTTTATTTTCAACGGGATTAGTTTTTCCCAGATTAGCTTGCTAAATTGCGTAGTTGATCAGGTCTGAAACCAATAACTGTGGCTGAATCAGATGTGATAACAGGAACTGTTTGGTATCCTTGGTCTTTTAACCAAGTAATTGCTTCAGGTTGCTCATCGATATTTACTTCTTCAAAGTCAATTTTATTTTCAGCTAAAAAGCGTTTGACCATCTTACATTGCATGCAATTGTTTTTTGAGAATATTTTTACGTTCATTCTAATTTGCCTCCTGACTTTTACGTTTTATCTATAATCAATAGTATAAATCTATTAGTAAAAAAGTCAATCAACAAACACTATATATAGTGTTGTGGAAATTGTGGAATACTATGTTTTGTGTTTTTTGAAAAACAGTGAAAACAAGTATTTGCTATGAATTAACTGGATTTCAGTGAAGTGAGGCTGTGGAAAACTAAGTGAAAAAATTTTTTTTAACCTCATTTTTAGTAGTAAATGAATATTCGATCAATCACTCACAAAGATTAGTATTTTTTTCTATTAATTACTGGGATGATTTAATTAAAGAAGAGAATGAACGAAAAACAATAAAGAAATGATTTCACAAAAGAAAAAAGGCCAGTATTTTTTTAAGTGAAATGAATATTGAATAATCCATTTGGATCTAAAAAAATTTTTAGAATATATCGAAATAATTCAATTGAAAGCCAGGAAATAAATCGGAAAACTAGATTAAAAAAATTCTACAAGTCTTTTTTCTAAAATTAGGACTAAATACTTGGAAATGGTTGACATTTTTACAACTTCTTGTTTTATTACTCAGTTCAAGTGCTTCTTTCATAGCTGGATAAACGGTGTTCAAGAAGGTGACCTTTGGCAGTAAGTTAAAAAAACGTAAGATGTGGGAGAAATTTCTGCTATTTTATCCTACTGCTCAGTTCAAAACCTATCTTTCACAGTCTAGATAAACGGTGTTCAAGAAGCTACACTTTGGTCATAAATCAAAAAAATAAAAACTGTGAGGAGCCATTTTCTATTTTTTTTGACTTATACCTCAGTGTGGAAGACTTTTCTCACAACTATCTATTTAAAAATTACTTAAGAGACAGGTTTATGTTTTTTTTATCTTAATATATTTGGTTAAATAAAATAGACAAGATAACTTGTTGATTGCATTAAAATAATCTTTAAGGAGTGAATCGATGTGCGTAGAATCAAAAAAATGATTGGTGTTTTGTGTTTTTTATTTGTTATATTTTCAAATATAGAGGTAAGCGCTGAAACGTTTTCAGCAAAGCCCAAAATTACTGAACAAAATCAACATGTTTTAGGTGGCCAAAATATACTACCTCAAGGTTTGAACAAAAAATCTATTATAAATACAGGGATCTCGGCAGCTGAACCTGGACGACCGACAAAAGATTTTGTAGATATTTCCTCACATAATGGAGTGATTTCCGTAAAAGAATTTGAAACGATGAAAAAATATGGAATCAAAGGAGTAGTCATCAAGTTGACAGAAGGCGATTCTTATAAAAATCCGCTTGCTCCTGAGCAAATTGCTCATGCAACGGATGCTGGGTTAAAGGTGAGTATCTATCATTATGCTTGGTTTAATGAAGCTACTGATACGAAAAGTGAAGCTGAATTCTTATTGAATTATATGAGAGAGTTAGCTCTACCCTTATCAACAGTCGTCGTGAATGACAGTGAGAATCCACAAATGAATATCGAAAAAGTAACCGAGAATTCCCTTGTTTTTCAAGAAATGATCCAGCAATTTGGCTATCAGACAGTGGTTCATTATTCTAGTGTTTCTTGGTTTTCTGAAGGAATCTTGGATATGACTCGACTAGGTAAAGAGAATTGCTGGGTTGCACAGTGGCCATATGATCCTTCAGATAAAAATCCTTTGCACACGGATACCGCAGCTTGGCAGTGGGCGAGCGATCTGTATTTTCCGGAGTTTCCTACTCGTCAGTTTGATATAAGTTCAGATTATTTGAAAAAATTCACGTAATGATTCGTTGCTTTTCGATAATTGTATTTGGTAAAAAAGAAAATTTTTAAAGGGATGAACAAGCCGTTTAACTATAGCGGTTGAGTAAAAAATTAGAATAAAAATGTTTGATTATACTTGAATCTGGATTGTGAGTCTCTTTAAACGATTATAGGAGGAGAAATATATAAATTTTTTCTTTTTGTAAAACATAAACTAGCTTTTTTTGCTTCTTTTGTCAGACCATAGTAAGATGGTAGCTGACAAACAGAAGAAAGAGGAAAAAAATGACTGAAAAGAAAAAAGTAGTTCGGCCACGTTATCAACAAATTGCTGTGGATTTAGCCGAACGGATCGTAGAAAATCGTTATCAAATCGGCGAAAAAATTCATGCAAGATCAACGTTGGCAAGTGCGTATAATGCTTCCCCTGAAACGACGAGAAAAGCAATCAATGTATTGGTAGACCTCGGGATCATGGAAGTACGCCATGGGAGTGGAGCTTTTGTCGCATCCAAAGAAAAAGCAAAAGATTTTCTTTTACAATATCAGGATGTACAATCCATCCAAGAAACAAAAGCAGAAATCATGGAAAGCGTGAAAAAGCAACAAGAGGAATTGAATCATTTCTCTCAATTATTAGATCAACTGGTTAGTCAGACAAAAAGAATACATAAGATGAACCCGTTACTGCCATTTGAATTAGCTTTGACAGAAGAAGCGGTTCACTTGAATCAATCGATTAGTGAGTTGAACATTTGGCAAGCCACTGGTGCGACAGTTATTGCAATTTCTCATCAAGAAGAGTTATTAGTATCACCAGGGCCGTATGCAAAGTTTACAGTAGGGGATACCGTCCATTTTATTGGGAATGAGTATACACTACAACGAATGACAAATTTTTTCTATCCAGAAAATCAATAGATTATTTGTGAAACCATCAGATATTTTTGGTTTCTCATCAAAATTTAAGATTGGTTGAATCCTTTACAGAAAAGGTTTCAACCATTTTTTTTATTTTTATAAAAGGAAAAACAAGTTCCCCGTTTTGACAAAAGTGACTACATGGTGTTAACATAGTGTGGTCACTTTTTTCAGAAAGAAAAATGAATTTACATAAAAAAGGAGAATTTGTTTGGTAAAAGTAGAAGTAAAGAATTTAACAAAAATATTTGGAAAAAAATCCCAAATCGCTTTGGAGATGATGAAGAAACATCAACCAAAAACTGAAATATTAAAGAAAACTGGTGCAACAGTAGGGGTATATAATGCTAGTTTTGATGTACAAGAAGGGGAGATTTTCGTCATTATGGGGCTTTCAGGTAGTGGGAAATCTACCTTGATCCGTTTATTAAATCGTTTGATCGAACCAACTTCGGGAAATATTTATATTGATGGCGAAGATATTTCAAAATTAAGTAAAGAAGAACTTCGTGAAGTTCGCCGTCACAAAATCAATATGGTTTTCCAGAACTTTGGACTATTCCCTCATCGTACGATTTTAGAGAATACGGAATATGGATTAGAAGTTCGCGGTGTACCAAAAGAAGAACGTCAACAAAAAGCTGAACAAGCATTAGAAAATTCAAGTTTATTGTCATTTAAAGACCAATATCCTAGTCAGTTGTCAGGTGGGATGCAACAACGTGTAGGGTTAGCTCGTGCGTTAGCAAATGATCCCGAAATTTTACTGATGGATGAAGCTTTTTCGGCACTTGATCCATTAATCCGTCGAGAGATGCAAGATGAATTGTTGGAATTGCAATCCAATGTTCAAAAAACAATCATCTTTATCACTCATGATTTAAATGAAGCATTACGAATCGGAGACCGAATTGCTTTGATGAAAGATGGAGAAATCATGCAGATTGGGACAGGAGAAGAAATTCTAACAAATCCAGCCAATGAATATGTCCGTGAGTTTGTGGGAGAAGTCGATCGTTCAAAAGTCTTGACTGCACAAAACATCATGGTGCCAGCATTAACAACAAATATTGAATCTGACGGACCTAACGTGGCATTGACGCGTATGCGTAAGGAAGAAGTAAGTATGTTGATGGCAGTGGATAGAAAACGAAATCTCAAAGGGATCATCACTGCAGATCAAGCATTAGAAGCTAGAAGACAAAAACGACCATTAATTGATTTCTTGGATGAGAATGTAACGATTATTGGCAAAGATATGGTTGTTAGTGATATTTTCAACATTATTTATGATTCTCCAACCCCACTTGCGGTAGTGGATAATGGAAAACTAAAAGGGGTTGTCATTCGCGGAAGTGTGATTGAAGCCTTAGCAGAAACGAGTGAGGTGAGCGCTGATGAATAATTTATTAAACTATCAATTACCAGTTGCTGATTGGGTAGAAAATATCACCGATTGGTTTACGAATACTTTTGCTGGGTTGTTTTCTTTTCTACAAACAATCGGTCAAGCCGTCATGTCGGGAATCACTAATTTATTATTGATTATTCCGGCTCCTATATTTATTTTATTGTTGACAATTGTTGCTTTTTTCGTTTCAAAAAAACGACCAGGTTTAACCATATTTACCTTGATTGGATTATGGTTTATTTACAATCAAGGGTTATGGACCGATTTGATGAGTACAGTAACGCTTGTTTTATTATCTAGTTTGATCTCAATTATTATTGGGGTTCCTTTAGGTATTTTGATGGCTAAAAGTGATAAGGCACAAGGAATCATCAAGCCAATACTAGATTTTATGCAAACAATGCCGGGTTTTGTTTATTTGATACCAGCGGTTGCTTTCTTTGGGATCGGGATGGTTCCAGGGGTCTTCGCCTCTGTGATCTTTGCTTTACCTCCAACTGTTCGCTTTACGAATCTAGGGATCCGTCAAGTACCAAAAGAATTGGTCGAAGCCTCTGATTCGTTTGGTAGTACAGGTTGGCAAAAATTGATGAAACTAGAGTTGCCACTTGCTAAAAGTACGATCATGGCGGGGATCAACCAAACAACTATGCTTTCTCTTTCTATGGTCGTTATCGCTTCAATGATCGGAGCTCCTGGTTTAGGACGTGGTGTTCTATCTGCTTTACAGCGTGCGCAAGTCGGTAATGGTTTTGTTAATGGGGTTGCGTTAGTTATTTTGGCAATCATCATTGACCGTTTCACACAACACTTAAACCAACCAAAAATACAAAAAGTTGGAGTACCAGCTAAGCAAAAGAATAGAAAACGTCAAGGTATAATGATTGGCGCTGCTGTAGTGATTCTCTTAGGAGCTATTGGTTTGGGAAGTTTATCAACTGCGAAGGAAACGAAAAAAGTCAATCTTTCATATGTAGAGTGGGATACCGAAGTTGCTTCTACCAATGTTGTAGCAGAAGTTTTAAAAGAAATGGGTTATGATGTAACGATCACCCCCCTTGATAATTCGATTATGTGGGAATCTGTTTCTAAAGGTGAATCCGATGGGATGGTTTCAGCATGGTTACCTAACACCCATGGTTCACAATATGCACAGTACAAAAATAAAGTAGACGATCTAGGAGCAAATCTGACAGGCGCAAAAGTCGGGCTGGCTGTTCCTACCTATATGGACGTTGACTCGATTGCAGATCTAACAGATCAAGCTGGAAAGAAAATTACTGGGATCGAACCAGGTGCAGGGGTTGTGAATGCAGCAGAAAACACATTGGAACAATATGATAATCTTGCAGATTGGACAGTAGAAACTTCTTCTTCTGGTGCTATGACTGTCGCATTAGGACAAGCAATCAAAAAACAAGAACCTATTGTAATTACAGGCTGGACCCCTCACTGGATGTTTGCAAAATACGATTTGAAATATTTAGAAGATCCAAAACATGCCATGGGGGATGCAGAAGAAATCCATACAATTGCACGCCCTGGGTTGAAAGAGGATCAACCTGAAGTTTACGAAGTACTGGATCATTTCTCATGGTCTGAGAAAGACATGGAAGAAGTCATGTTAGAAATCAATAATGGTAAGGACCCTCAACAGGCAGCAAAAGACTGGATCAGTAAAAATCAAGAAACAGTTGAAAGCTGGAAAAAATAAGGGGAATTTATCCTATTGCTTCACTATATAATCAGTTCCACGATATGAATTTACATTCGTATCGTGGTTTTTTATAATCTATTCTTTGAGTTGATCTATTTTTTCAATTGAAAGTACTCAATTGATATAATTATCTTCTAATAAACTCGAAAGATGCTGGATGAAGTACTGGTTACTGAAATAGTTCATGTTAGTATTGTTTGCTACTTGGGTTACGATACTTATAAATATATAGAGAGAAATTAATAGCATTTAACTCTTAGTATGAGTTTTTTCTTTCTAAAATCAATACTATATGTAACAAGCCAGATAAGTTTGAGTGTGATTGGAAATAGGACAGTTTTATTCGATTGAAATTTAAAAGGTAGTAGGGTCATCTATTTATTTCAGTAGAGAATTACCTTTCTCTGTAATAGATGGATATTGAATACTAATTAATAATTCACATTTCATTCTATATTATCGTAAGTAAATTATAGGAATAATGATTTGATTTTAATCTTTTGAATATCAATATTGTTGTTTATTAGTATAAATAGCAATAAATTATTTTATTAATATAAATTAATTTTGCTTTAGCTCTTGTATTATTTAATTATCCATGTTATAGTAAATAAGTTATACACATCTAGATGTGTATAAGAGCTCTATATATTTATAAGTATCGTAACCCAAGTAGCAAACAATACTAACATGAACTATTTCAGTAACCAGTACTTCATCCAGCATCTTTCGAGTTTATTAGAAGATAATTATATCAATTGAGTACTTTCAATTGAAAAAATAGATCAACTCAAAGAATAGATTATAAAAAACCACGATACGAATGTAAATTCATATCGTGGAACTGATTATATAGTGAAGCAATAGGATAAATTCCCCTTATTT
>NZ_NGMO01000003.1:516841-539112 GCF_002140175.1 Candidatus Enterococcus wittei | reverse complement strand
TTATTAATATAAATTAATTTTGCTTTAGCTCTTGTATTATTTAATTATCCATGTTATAGTAAATAAGTAATCTAATTTGAAACGTAATCTGAGCGATATATTCACACTATAAAAACTCCTTTTACAAAGTATTATTTAATTGCAACAAAACACGTATAATATACGTATCAGGAGGAAATATATATGAATAACGGTACAGTAAAATGGTTCAACGCAGATAAAGGTTTTGGTTTTATCACTGGTGAAGATGGCAATGATGTATTTGCACATTTCTCAGCTATCCAAGGTGATGGCTTCAAAACACTAGATGAAGGTCAAGCAGTGACCTACGATGTTGAAGATGGTCAACGTGGCCCTCAAGCAATCAATATTGTAAAATAATAGCGAATATTAGCCACCTCGGTTGAGGTGGCTTTTTTTTGTATTTGCCAAATGATGTTGATGAAGAGAAATCTTAGAATGATTGGTGAACAGAAAGAAGTATAGAGTAACAATTTTAGCTGAGGTGTTACTCTCCAATTATTTTCAATCTACAAAAATTGAGACCGTGGTATAAGCCATAACTAGACTAAAATATCCAAACTATATTTAGATGGTCTGCGCAATTCATCATGAATTATAACAAGAACTAACTATCAGAAAAAACATCAGTATAGTTTTGATATTTCACTTGTTGAAAGACTTATGGCGCAGTTCCATACATAGAAATTTAAGTTCAAGATCTCGACTCATGTGAGAAAGTCGAAAGATTAATATTATTTTTAGACGGTGTTTGGTTACTGTTAGACTGTTTCCGCCTGGATACTGCTGATACTACCTGCTGTTCTAAATTTAATAATCGCTGAGGTTGCTTTGTTTGATGGGTAGTTTCTTTCTGTATTCTATTATAATGCGAATGCAAGAAACTAGGATGAGGATGAGCCCATACATGTTGTTTTAGAAGAGAATCGCTCTCGTTGAAATAAATTAATTTAACGTTTCTTATTTTATTTTGTTTATGAATGATAAATTGTTCACCAGATGCTGTCGAATGATTCAATTCTGCTAGCGCCTTTTTTTCAGATTCCCCTAATTTAATTTGAACTTTAGATTTTTGTTCACTTACCTCCTTCTTCGTGAATAATTTTCTTAACTGTGCAAAAAATCGATTCATTCTAATCTCTCCTAGTTAGTTTATACACTCAGTATACGCAATAAAGCGAGAGATCTATGGCTAGTTTTTCGCAAATTAGAAACAATCGTTTTTATACGAAATGAACCCCACTCAACCATGATTGGTCGAGTGAGATTCATTTCACGTTAGGAATGAAATTCCTTGTTTTTATGAACTTTCAGTTTCGGATCAGTTAGGTTATTCTCAAGTTGTTCATTACCTTTTTTGCGTACCTAGCTCTTTGTGTTTCTTTACTTCAATGATTTTTTAGCTGGCAATTCTCTTTCGAATGATTGTTGTTTGAATTGATCTGTTGCTTATTCAGAAAAAATTTCCTTGCTTTAAATGCCCTCAATCTGGTTTGTATGAACAGCATAAATTTAATGATAATAGACAAGAGTAATAATTTTTTTTAAAATGGAAAGAATAGTTTAGGGAGAATTTGGCTAAACTATTTTATGATTAAAAAAATATAAGATTCCATACCCGAATTTTATACCCGAGAACAAAAAAATGCCACCACGCACACTCTTTTCCAAACTACCGAAGTAGCCAAGAGTGTACTGGTGACGTGGGTTTGGCACCCAATGGGCCGTGAGGGGCTCGAACCCGCGACCCGCTGATTAAGAGTCAGCTGCTCTACCAACTGAGCTAACGGCCCAACTAAAGTACTTAATTATAGTAGCACTATGATTTTTAAATTGCAAGACTCGTTTTAAATAAAAGCAAAAAAAATTTACACCTTCCTAGGAATTCATTCATAGAATATTCATAAATACTCGCTATGATAAAAGCATCCCAACCAACAAAGTTCTTGCAAAAGAACAAACCCTAACACTTTTTCATTTTTTACTCCTTTCCCGTCGCTTCTGCGGCGGGACTCTTTTTTTTATAAATCTAAAAATGGATGAATGATCGGGATTATGACGATTTTTTAGCTTTTTTTTTGTTATCAATCTATCTAGTCAAGATAACTAGATTGAATGTTTTTGATAACTTTGATAAGATATTATTGAGAATATTAAAGGAGACCTAATAATGGAAAAAATGCGACAGCAATTAATTGAATGGGGTGTCAACATTGAGACATTTCGCTTACCACATTGGGAAGAACTTCCTGATTTGGAACTTTATATGGATCAAGTGAAAACTCTGGTAGATAGATATTTGTCCCCAGTGATTCAAGGCGAGAAGCATCCGCTACTTACATCATCAATGGTGAACAATTATGTGAAATTAGGGTTAGTGCCAGCACCAGTTAAAAAAAGATATAACAAAGAACATGTGGCTTTCTTGATTGCAATTACGACACTAAAGCAAGTATTGACGATTCCAGAAATAAAAGAAGGCATCTTATTTCAGGGGAAAACAGTTGGAATACGAGAGGCTTATAACTTATTTTGTGATGAGCAAGAAAATGCGATACGAATGATCAGTCAATTAGCTCAAGGAAAACAACATGAACAAATTCTTAATCAAGAGATACCCGTCGAGTATATTGCTGTTCGATCAGCAACGCTGTCGTTTGCTATGAAATTATTAGCAGAAAAAACCATTAGTCTCGAAACAAGTTACTTATATGAGGAGAAAAAAAATGAAGAATAAAGTTGCAATTTTAGTAGATTCAGGTACAGATGTTCCACAAGAACTAATTGATATGTACAATATGTATGTAATTCCTTTGAAAATCATTTATAAAGATCGCGAATATACAGATAAAGTCGATATCACTCCGGAAGAGATTTTTAAGCGTTTACCAGAGGAAATCCCAGGAACTTCACTGCCAGATGGACAGTCTATCACTAAAATCTATGAAAAAATTAAAAGTGATGGCTATGAAAAGGTTTTAGCTGTCACGATTTCTAGTGGACTAAGTGGCACATATAATGTTGTACGCTTGGTAGCACAGGAACAAGAAGATTTGGAAACTTATGTATTAGATACTAAAAATATCGGAATTGGCGCAGGGTTTGCCGCTATCCAAGCAGCTAAATGGTTGGAAGATGATATGGCATGGGAACCGTTAATAGAAAACTTGAATGAACTAGTTAAGCGGACAAAAGTTTTTTTCAATGTAGCGACTCTTGAATATTTACAAAAAGGTGGTCGTATCGGACTGGTAGCCTCTATTTTAGGAAATGCATTAAAATTAAATCCGATTATTTCTTGTAACGAAGAAGGCATTTATTATACAGTAGGCAAAGCACGAGGAAGAAAAAAGAGTTTGGAAAAAACCGTTTCTTACGTGAGAGAAAGAATTGCGAATGCGAAAGTATTCAATTTAGCCGTTGCACATGGTGCGGCAGAGGAAGAAGCCATCGAAATGAAGGCCCGTCTAGAAAAAGAATTTCCAAATGTTAATCAAATCTATTTTGGCCAAATCTCACCGGCTTTGGTCGTTCATACAGGTCCAGGTTTATTAGGAGTGGGTGTACAAATCATCGAATAAAGCTAACTGTTCAGAACTTAAAACTGTATGCTGCATCATCAGCTGATTTTCAGTACTAGACTAAAAATTCAAAACGAAGGATTCTGAAAATAGGTAAAACTATTTTTAGGATCCTTCGTTTTTTTATGGAAGTTGAATCCATGACATCAGTTCATTTTTTGCTAGAGTTATGTTGCATTTTAAGTGATCATAACTCTTTAAAGTGGTAAATGGTCTGCAAATCAAAAGTGCTTCTCCAATAATTTAGTACGATTCTCCAAATATCCATAAGTTATCATAATCGCAGTGGTCATTTTTCCCTCACAGATCCTTGGGTTTGGTGGATTTATTCGACTAAGTTTATTTATCAAATATACTATTTTTAGTTACTTGAGTAAGGAGGGAGGGGAAAAAGAAGGTCAAATCCTTTCTAATCAGAGTGGTGTCAATAGATAATACAGCATTTACTATATTTTTCTGTCTCAATGATCTATCAAGTGTACATTTATTAATGAAAAATAGAAATAAAGCAAGTCTTGCTATCGGAAATATATTTTAAACAACATGGTGAGGGTAGAAACATTGATGGATGGTTCTACCCTCTAACTATTTGGTTTTTGTACTCTTTGGCAATATGAGTCTGTTAATATGACCTTTGTTTGAAAGTATAGGATAATATAAATTTCTCTTTAAATGAGACTTGAGCCGTAGGTTTTAAATAAAACTGTATAGTACAATATTAGAAACAACTGATGGAAATATGGAGGATACTATGAGAAATATAAGTCGAAAGAAACAAATTATCGTTACAGCTCTCTTGGTTTCAAGCCAAGTTTTATTAACAAATCCAACTGTCCTAGCAGTTGAAACAACATCAAGTGAAAAAATCGTACCAATTTCTGAAACCATTGATTCGACTGTTTCAACAACTTCTTCTGAAACAAAGACGACAGATAATACGAGTGAAAGATTACAAATCAATGCAGTAGCGATTGGTAATGCACTTACAAAAGACCAAGAAGAATATACTTTGGATAAGTTAGGTATCAAAGGAGAAACTCCTATTTATAAGACTACCGGAACTGATTTAATGACCTTTATCCCAGATGGTGGGTTTACTAAAGACTGGGCAGTATATAGTTCAGTAAGAATGCAGACACTTGATAAAGATGAAGGAATCATTGTAGATATTGCCACTCCAGAGAATATTACACGGATCACTGCCGCTCAATACCAAAATGCTGCTCTAACTGCTGGGATTACTGATGCGAAATTAACCGTTGCTTCTGCTGTTCCAATCGATGGTTCTGGTGCATTGGCGGGCGTGTATAAAATTGTTGAAGAGTCAGGTGGTATCATCAATCAAGATCGTGTGAGCGTGGCCCAAAACGAAATGGATGTCTTATCAACGATTACAGAAGAAAATAAAAATAAAGAAGGATATTCAGATGAAGCTTTGAATGCCGCACAAGAGCAAGCAAAAGAAGAGCTAGCGGCTCAAACGGCGGATGGAAAAGAATTGACCCAAAGCGACATCCAAACCACTGTCGAAAAAGCATTGAAAGACAATGGCTTGGAGGGAATCGTTACTTCTGATCAAGTGACTGAATTGACGACTTTGATGAATGATATGAAAGATAAAAATATTTTTGAAGACTTCGTCAAAGAGCTGGACCTTACAGAAGCACGTAAACAAATCGAAGAAAAGTCCAAAGGATTATGGGGAAACGTCAAAGATTTCTTTAGTGGTCTGTGGTCTTCGATTACGGGAGTATTCAGTAATGAGACAAAATAACCATGTCAAATAGAGCTTTTGACTGATTGTTATTGTGAAAAACTTTTAAGATAGAGAAATAATACTAGAAAACAAAAAAGCTTGATGGATGGGTTTCCAACATGTAACAGGAAACGATTGATCAAGCTTTTTTATTTTAGAATATGCTAAGAAGCTCTTAGTTTAGAAGTATCAACCAGTACATAAAAATCTTTTCATTTTTTTTTAGGTAGATTATCAAGTAATAGGTTAAGAAACTGCTTCTTCCTATTTTTATTGCTTTTGTATAGTAATTGCTCACTCTTTGATTTTGGAAATGGCGCGTCGAACTTTCGCAATGGAATCTTGGGCTTGTTCTCGATTCATAAACATCAATATAACATAAAGTGAGTCCATGATACTTAATTGAGAAATCCTTGAAGCTAAAGCTTCTGAACGGAACTCAGTTTCTTCAGAGATGGAAATGAAAACCACGTCTCCTAATTTAGCTAAAGGTGAGGCGGCATGACTTGTGATCACAATCACTTTTGCTCCATAGTCTTTAGCAATTTTTGCGAGTTCAATGGTTTCTTTTGACTTTCCGGTATGGGAAATCAAGATTGCGCAGTCATCAGGCGTTAATAACGCTGCCTCCATTAACTGGATATGATAATCAGTGCTGTGATAGACAGGGATAGGCGAGCGTAAGAATTTGTGGTATGCATCTGTAGCTACGATTTCTGATCCGCCAACACCAAAGAAAAAGAGTCTTTTTGAATGGGTGATCAGTTGAACTGCTTTATCTAAATCTTGTTCTTGCAACAATTTCCGTGTGTCTGATAAGGTGCTGATATTTGAATCAAAGACTTTATGAGCCATTGTCAACGGGCTATCCGTTTTTTGGATATTTTCGTGAATCGAAAGAGCGGATAAATCATTTTCCTGCATGAGCATGGCCATTTTGAAATCTTTGAAACCGTTGTACCCAATTTTTTTTGTAAACTGAAAAAAAGTAGAATCAGCAATCCCTAGTTCGTGAGCGAGATCACTAATAGAACTATGGATAACTTTGTTGGGATGTTCAAGGATATAATCAGCGATTGCTTGTTCTTTAGGACTCAAGTCTTTATAAAGGGTCTTGATTTTTAAGCGAATCGAAACAGTCATTGTTTTTTCTCCTTTTTGATAACAATCATAGTAGTTTCTGACTTAAGGTACAACTATTTTTATCAAAATGCAAATAAAAAATATTTTTTTAATTTATGTTTACAAAAAAATATTTTTTTGTATAATGAGAAGTGTAAATGAAAGCGCTATCCTTTTTGGTTTTATAATTTATTTGGAGAAAGATATAGATAAAAAATAAATAAGTCATTTGAAAAATAAATTGGTCACTGAGACATATTTGTAAAAAATTGGATGAAGAACAGTTGAAAAGATCGTATTTATGAATGTTTGAATAGAAGGAGAGTGGAAGAGATTTTTTTACATAGCATCCTAGGTTTTTGAGGTCAATGTTATGTAGTTAGAAAAAAGTTTAGACTTTAATAGAGGAGGGGAAACATGACTAACTATAAGATTGCCATCGTCAATTCCAGTAGCTTTGGAAAAATATTCCCAAAACATATTCGGAGACTCGAAAAAATTGGAGGAGTGACTCATTTTGATGTAGATAGTGAAATCTCGGGGAAAGAATTAGCAACCCTTTTAACTGGTTATAATCTCATTGTTGCCAGTGTTACGCCTTATTTTACCAAAGAATTTTTTGAGCATAAAGATGAACTGATTCTAATCACTCGTCATGGGATTGGGTATAACAATATTGATCTAGAAGCCGCTAAAAAACATCAAACGATCGTATCGATCATACCGGCGTTAGTGGAACGAGATGCTGTGGCTGAAAACAATGTGACAAATCTACTTGCTCTTTTAAGATGTACAGTCGAATCAAATGCCAAAGTTCGGCAAGATCAATGGGAAAAACGAGCACATTTTGTAGGTCGGGCATTATTCAATAAAACAGTAGGTGTCATTGGAGTCGGCAATACTGGAAGTTGCGTAGTAGAGATCTTGCGTAATGGGTTTCGCTGTGAAGTGTTAGCGTATGATCCTTATAAATCAGCGCTACACATCCAAAGTTACGGTGGTAAAAAAGTGGATTTAGATGAGTTACTCACTCGTTCCGATATCATTTGTCTATGTGCGAACTTGACTGAAGAAAACTATCATATGATTTCTACGGAAGAAATCGCTAAAATGAAGGAAAATGTTTATCTTTCAAATAGTGCTCGAGGCGCATTGTTAGATGAACAAGCGATTGTAAGCGGTTTATATACAGGTAAGATTGCCGGTTTAGCAACAGACGTTCTCGAAGAAGAGCCTGGACGTAAAGATCATCCTTATCTTGCATTTGAAAATGTGGTTATGACTCCGCATACCTCTGCTTATACAATGGAATGTCTGGAGCAGATGGGCGAAAAATGCGTGAGTGATATCGAACAGATCGTCCAAAAAAAATTACCAGAACGTGCGGTACAAGCTCAAAGTGATTTCCTTGTACGTTCATGAAGGAGTGGAGGAATTGTTAATCGACTTAAAAGTAAAGGCAGGACCTCAGTTTTATCGTTATCACGAAGGTGCACTTGATTTTGTTCCCGAATTGTTAAAAGAGTACCAAGTGAAACGTTTGCTTGTTGTTCATGGATCGGTTTCGTGGGAAAAGGCTAGACCAAGATTAACTTTTTTGGATGATCCAGCACAAGAGGTGTTTTTCCATTCATATACTGGAGAATGCAGTTACATGGGGGCTGATATGATTAAGCAAAAAGTAGAACAACAACAGATCGATTTTATTTTAGGGGTAGGTGGTGGGAAATTAGCGGATTTAGTTGGTTATGCCGCACACCTTGCAAATATTCCGTTTGGAGTGGTTCCAACCTTAGCGAGTAATTGTGCTCCTTGGACACCGTTAGCTGTGATGTACAAAGAAAATGGTGAATCAGAAGGGAAATCGGAACATTTCTTACGACAAGCGGCTTTTTTGATCACCGATCCTCAGCTAGTGATTGATGCCCCTATTTCATACTTTATTGCAGGTTTAGCAGATACATTAGCCAAGTGGTATGAGTCAGAAGCGATTTTAGCGCAACCCGAACTACAAAATGAACCATTCTTGCAAATAGCTGGATATACAGCAAAGCTTTGTGAATCAGCTATTATGACACAATCGCAAAAGGCAATTTGCGGGATACAAACGCAAGAAGTGACAGAAGAGTTTATTCATCTATCAGAGATGATCATGGCAGCATCCGGTTTAGTGGGGGGATTGGGAGATAAATATGCACGCAATGCTGCTGCTCATGCCATGCATGATGCTATCAGCAAGTATCTGCCGAAAAGTCATCGGTTTTTACATGGGGAAAAAGTAGCTTATGGGATTTTTTATCAGTTAGCCATTGAAGAAAAATGGTCAACAATCGATCAGTTACTCCCTTTTTATCAAGAGTTTAAATTACCAATGTCGTTACATCAAATGGCAATCTATCCTGAAGATCCTCAAATCATTGATCAGTTGGTAGATTTTATCGCTTCGAAAGAAAAAGTTCATTTGATTCCAGTGTCTACTACTAAAGAACGACTGAAACAAGCTATTTTTGATGTAGAAAATTATATAGCACAGTGTTAGGAGGAGAAAAAATTGGAAACATTAAGTATGACACAAAGTTTACTGATTGCTTTATGGGTTGCTTCGGTCATGTCACGATGGCTAGGAGGAGGCGCGACTTTGACGCTTCGTTTTTCACCATTGATGACTGGTTTGGTTGTAGGAATTGTGATGGGGGATGTACCCCAAGCAATGATTGTTACTGCCGCTTTACAAATGATTTACATGGGCGTTTTTTCTCCAGGGGGATCGATGCCAGCTGAACCATCCATTGCTGCTGCAATTGCAGTTCCTGTAGCGTTATTAGGAAATCTGAAACCAGAAGCTGCGATTGCAGTGGCTGTTCCAGTAGGATTGTTAGGAAGTTATCTGTATCAGTTTCGTTTCTTTATCAATACCTTTTTAGGAAAATATACAGATAAAGCAGTAGAAGATTTAAACACTAAAGCAATCAAACGTTCGATTATTCTATATCCAACCGTGGCATCATTTATTTTATTTGTCCCACTTGTTTTTATCGCACTATATCTTGGAGCGCCACTGATTGCAGATGTTATCCATGCACTTGAAGGAACAGTAGTGATCCATATCTTAGAAGTAGTCGGTGGCGGATTAGCAGCTATTGGGATTGCTACAACAGTGTATGTCATCGGTCGTAAAGATTACATGGTGTTCTTTTTCTTAGCTTATTTCATGAGTGTCGTGTTGAAATCCTTAGAGATCACAATGGTCACTTATGCCATCTTTGGGGTCTTGTTCGCTTTGATTTTTGTTCAATCACAAAAAGGAAAATTAGCGCCTACTACTGCTACAAATACGTCAAGTCCATCATTTGAAGATGATGACGATTATGACGATGGATTCTAAGAGAAAAGGAGGAATAAAAATGACAGAAGCAGAGAAAATAACGCACGAAGCTCCAGAAGAAATTACCAAAAAAGATGTAACTAAAGCTTATCTGAGATGGCATTTTGCCAATGAGATCCCCCATTCATTTGAACGTTACTTAGCCCCTTCGCTTTTATATGCGATGATGCCGATTCTTCGAAAATTGTATAAAAATGAGGATGATCTGAAAGCTGCTTACAGACGACAGTTACTATTTTTTAATACACAATTGAGTTGGGGTGGTGGAGTCATCACAGGACTGATGTCTTCCATGGAACAACAACGAGCGGAAGAAGAACATAAAAACCAAGAGATTATGATGCAAGATGATTTGATGTATAACACAAAAGCTGGATTAATGGGTGCTTTAGCAGGAATAGGAGATGCCATCGATTCGGGAACGGTACAGTATATCTTTATTGCAATTGCTGTTCCTTGGGCGCAACAAGGTAGTCCGTTAGGCGCGATTTTTCCTTTTGTTTGTTTTGCCTTATACCAAGCTTGTTTAGGAGTTTTCTTTGCCAGACAATCTTTTGCTATGGGTCGTAATGCGACAGGATTGATGCAAAGTACAGGAGTTCAGACGGCAATTGAGACATTGTCAGTGCTTGGGTTGTTTATGATGGGGGTACTTGCAGGAAACTATGTGAATGTCTCCTCTTCACTAAAATTTGATATTTCAGGACGGGAATTTATCATCCAAGATATTCTCGACCAGATCGTTCCAGGAATCTTGCCGTTAGCAGTAGTGATGGGAGTCTACTGGTTCTATACGAAAAAAGGATTGAAAGTCACGCAAGCTTTGCTTTGGTTGACGTTGATTCTAATTATTTTAGCCGGTGTCGGTATTTTATAGAAAAGGAAGTGTCAATAATGGGTGTAATAAATTTAGCAAGAGTAGATGAACGTTTGATCCATGGACAAGTGATGATGACGTTGTCTCAAAAAAGTGGAGTCAATTCTATATTTGTAGTTGACGATGTAGTTGCCAAGGATAAATTTATGCGAGAACTATACAAAAATGCTGGAAGCCGAACTGGACAAAAAACTATCGTTGTAACACCAGAAAAGGCTAAATTTTATTGGGACGAATATGCCTTTAAAGACTATAACTGCATCTTGATTGCCAAAACTGTCAGCGTTATTTATGACCTCGTCAAACATGGAGTACCCATGAAAGAGTTGAATATCGGAGGAATCGCACAAAAAGACCCCGAAAAGGACATACTGGTGACTAAGTCTGTTTATTTGAATAAATCAGATGCTGAAAAACTAAAAGAAATGAATGAGCAGTATGGTGTTGAAACGATTTATTTCCAAGCCACACCTTCCGCACCAAAATCAACGTTGAAAGATGTTTTGAAACAATTTGAATGATCAAGTACAAGGAGAGGTCGTGAATTTCGACAGTATCAACGTTTCAAACAGTTTTCTTATCAGGCAATATATTGCAAGCCACTAGGATTTTGAAACCCATACACACTTACTAGTGAATCTCAAGGAAAGGAGGAGTGGACATGGTACAAAGTGCAGTCTTCAATGATTGGTTATTTCGTTATGGTTATATCTACCGTTACCGATTAAGTGATCGTAGCAAACGAAAGTTTTTAAAGGCATTGGTGATGGATATTGCACAAATCAGGAAAGACATACAAGTGATTGAGTATGATCAACAAAGAAAGGCAGTGTCAAGAAATGTATATGTAGGAGATATTGCCACAGCTAAGCGGGTCATCTGCACTTACTATGATACACCTCCGCAACATGTCGGTGACTATCCATTCTTTGATCGGCAAAAACAAGGACGCCAAACGACTCGCTTTATTTCCATCAGTACTTTGGTGACTATTTTCATAGGATTAAGTGTCACTTGGTTTTATAGCCAAAACACACCAAAGGACCTGGTTTTCTTTTCGTGGCCAATGTTTTTTATAGCATTCGCTTTTGCCCTTTATTTTATATTTTTAAGTCGAGTGACAAAAGGAATGTTAAGACAACGGAACCTGACTCGTAATACCTCTTCGGTTTTAGCGTTACTGTTGTTGATCCAAAATAATGCAAGAAAAGATACTGCTTTTGCTTTTATAGATGAGGGCAGCTATGGTGAGCGTGGGCTAGAAGTTCTACTTGATTCTACCAATGAAAAGGCGACGATTTTTTACTTAGATTCGATTGGTGCAAAAGCTCCATTACATGCCTTGGGAAAGGGATTTGATATTGAAGAGTTGACTCGTTTAGGCATCACTCATGGAGTCAGTCAAAAAAACAAGATCAGCTATGTATTTAGTGGGGATCAAAAAGAAAATAACCACTACTACTTGTCAAAAAAAGCGTTACGACAAAAAGAAATGAATACGGAAAATTTAAATAAGGTTATTGCTTTATTTCAGTGAAGTATATTAAATCAGAGGATCATTTTATCAAAGGAGGGGGAAAAGTGTTAGGAATCGTACTTGCAACACATGGCACACTCAGTGATGGTTTAAAAGATGCAGCCAACGTCATTATGGGTTCGGTCAATAACATGGTCACCGTCAATTTAAAACAAGAAGATGATGTACAAATGTTTGGTGAAAAAATCACAAAAGCGATTTATCAAGTGGATCAAAAAGAGGGAGTACTTGTTTTAGTGGATGTTGTGAGTGCTAGTCCATACAATCAGTCTCTTTTGGCGGTCAGTCAGTTAGCAAAAGGGGTTAAGGAAGAGACTTATGTTATTGGTGGAACAAATTTGCCAATGTTGTTAGAGGCAATCAATCATCAATTATTACACACACCAATCGCTACAGCTGCAAAAGCAGTGATGGAACAAGGAAAAGATAGTATCGATTTGTGGCATGCGTTATCGCAAAAAGTAGCAGTAGAAGAAGATGAAGATGATTTTTAAGGAGGAATGTTGACGATGAGATGGGGGTTTAGATGGTATGGGGAACAAGGGGATTCGATTCCTTTAAAAAATATACGACAAATACCTGGAATCAACGGTGTGATCGGTACTTTATTGAATAAAATGCCTGGAGACGTCTGGGAAGTATCTGAAATTGAAGAATTAAAACAATCCGTTCAAATAGAAGAACTCAATCTATTAGGAATTGAGAGTGTAGCTATCCACGATGCCATTAAAGCAGGAACGAAAGAACGCGATCATTATATCGATAACTATATCCAGACCATCAAAAATCTTTCTGCTTGTGGTGTCAACCTGATCTGTTATAGTTTCAAACCAATTTTTGGTTGGGCAAAAACAAATCTTTTCTATGAAAATGAAGATGGCAGTTTCTCTTTACTCTATGATCAAGCAGTCGTTGATGACATGGATCCTAGTGAGATGTATACGCTGATTCACAGTCAATCAAAAGGATTCAAGTTGCCTGGTTGGGAAGAAGAACGATTGCAAAAGTTCCATCAATTGATGGAGATCTATGAAGGTGTTAATGAAGAGAATCTCTTTAATAATCTAGCTTATTTCTTAAAGCGCATTATTCCTGTGTGTGAAGAAATGGATGTAAAAATGGCGATTCACCCGGATGATCCACCATGGGAGATCTTTGGCTTGCCTCGTATCACTAAAAATGTGACCGATTTGAAAAAAATTTTGGCCATTGTAGATTCTCCATATAACGGAATCACTTTATGTACAGGATCCCTAGGGGCTGATCCTCAAAATGATCTAGTGAAAATCATTCATGAAGTGGGTGATCGTATCAATTTTGTCCATTTCCGAAATGTTCTTTTTATGGGGGATCATAAATTCAAAGAATCAGCGCATCTAACGACAGAAGGTTCTTTAGATATGTATGCCATTATGAACGCATTAGTAGAAGTTGGATTTGATGGAGTGATTCGTCCCGATCATGGTCGAACAATCTGGGGAGAGGTAGCAATGCCAGGGTACGGCCTATACGATCGTGCTATTGGGATCAGCTATTTACAAGGGTTACATGAAGCTGTTATCAAAAGTCGATTGCAAGGAGAAAGTGAGTGATTTTCATGCATAAAATACCAAAAAATGTATATGAGGAACTAGCTGCTACGAAAGTCTTGCCACTTTACACAGCTACCGACTTGTATTATTTACAAAGGTTAGAAGAACTATTGATTAAGCATGAGCTCCGTTTGATCGAAGTTACATTTCGTAGTGATCATGCATTGACAGCTATCGAGCGATTAGCACGATCTGGTGCACTAATAGTAGGAGCTGGCACAGTCAGAACAGTCACTGAAGCTGAACAAGCTGTCGCAAAAGGCGCCCAATTTATCGTATCACCGGCCATCGTACCAGAAGTGATTGACTACTGCTTAGAAAATCAGATACCAGTATTTCCTGGTGTAGCGACTCCAAATGACATCCAACGAGCAATGTCTCATAATCTTAAAGTCGTTAAGTTTTTCCCAGCAGATATTTATGGTGGCGTACAAGCAATCCACGCCTTGAGCGGTCCATTTTACGATATTCAATTCTTACCTACTGGCGGTGTGACTACTGCTAACTGTTTAGATTATCTAATGCACGATCAAGTCATTGCTGTCGGTGGTTCCTTCATTATCTCGGAAAAAATGTTGGAAGATAGCTACAAAGCAGATGAGCATTTATCCTACTTAAAAACAATAATCAGTAAATAGCAATGGCTACTGCTGGTAGTAGTTCTATGTTTTTTGCGATTTTAGTATTCGGATAATGGATTCCTCAAATAGTTATCAACTCCTTATAACTGATAATCAAAAAGGAGAAATTTGAATATTGATCCGTCTTTTTAAGTATACTGAAGGGGCTATGTTTGTGCATAGCTCTTTTTATATTTACACAGGAAAATGAGTATAAACTGATAAACAGAGTGAGATTTACTTAGAGATAACGGGACAGATTATAAATGAATACAATAAAAAGGAGTGAATTTTATTCATTCTCAGTTCAAATAAGTTTACATGGAAACTAGCTGTCGCCTGCTTGATAACGAATATAGGAGATTCAATAGCCCAAACTATCGCTACGTCAGCAAGTCTAACAAAATAAATATATAGTCGTACCTCTTAAGTGTGTTGGATTTTTGTAAGAAATCGTTAGCTCTTTTTTAGAAAGATGAAACCTGATGCGAAATGCGGTATAATGAGAAAGAATGACAATATTAAATAAGAGGTGGCTCTTTATGAAAAAGATTTTAGTTGTCGATGACGAAAAGCCGATTTCGGATATCGTTAAGTTTAATTTAGCCAAAGAAGGCTATGATGTTTATACTGCGTATGACGGGGAAGAAGCGTTAGCGAAAGTCGCTGAAGTGGAACCTGATTTGATTTTATTAGATTTGATGTTACCAAAAATGGATGGCTTAGAAGTGGCACGGGAAGTCCGCAAAACGTATGATATGCCTATTATCATGGTGACAGCAAAAGATTCTGAAATTGACAAAGTATTAGGTTTAGAACTTGGAGCAGATGATTATGTCACGAAGCCATTTTCAAATCGTGAATTAGTAGCACGCGTGAAAGCAAACCTTCGTCGGGGGGCTACTGCATCAAAAGAAGCGGAGGAAGTGACCCCTTCAGAACTAATTATTGGTGATTTGACGATTCATCCAGATGCTTATATGGTCACAAAACGAGGCGAGACGATCGAATTGACCCATCGTGAATTCGAATTGCTGTTTTATTTAGCAAAACATATTGGTCAAGTGATGACAAGAGAACACTTACTCCAAACTGTATGGGGCTATGATTACTTTGGTGATGTTCGTACAGTAGATGTAACTGTCCGTCGATTACGGGAAAAAATTGAAGATAATCCGAGTCATCCTAATTATTTAGTAACACGTCGAGGCGTAGGATATTACTTACGTAATCAGGAACAGGAGTAGTTGGATGAAAGGAAAAGTCCGTTTTTTTCGATCAGTCAATTTTAAAATAGCGATCACGTTTATTTTGATTTTACTGATCTCAATTGAAATTATTGGTGCTTATTTTATAAGAGGGCTAGAACGTTCAACGATCAACACCTTCATTAAAGATATGAACCAAACAGTGGAGACTTTAGCAACAACGATCAGTCCAGAGCTGAATCGCAAAGAAAATGAAAGTATCGATATCGATGATGTGAACTCGAATATCAAACGTTTTATTGAAACAAGTGCTTCCAGTGATATTATTGAAATTCGAGTAGTCGATGAAAAAGGCATCATCCGTGCAACGACCGATGTAAGTGAACAAGGATCTGTCGGCAAGAAGAATGACTATGTAGATATCAATGATTTTACAACAAAGCGCTATGTGGCTTTGGATGATGAAGGCAGACGAGTGAATATCAATATCCAACCCATCCTGTCCCCGACCGGCGACGCCGTTATCGGGGCTCTTTACGTGAAAAGCGATATTGAACAAAAGTATTCTGAAATCAATAATACTGCTTTGATATTTTTTACAGCTTCTCTGATTGCGGCTTTTATATCTATGGTTGTTTCGGTCCTAGTCGCACGATCCATTACACAACCGATTGGTGAAATGCGGGAACAGGCGATCCGTATTGCGAGGGGAGATTATAGCCGTAAAGTAAAGGTCCATGGGCATGATGAGTTAGGTCAGTTAGCAGAAACATTTAACCAGTTGGCTGAACGAATCGAAGAAGCCCAAGATACAATGGAAGCTGAACGTAATCGTTTAGACAGTGTGTTATCTCACATGACAGATGGAGTCATAGCAACAGATCGTCGAGGGAAAGTGATTACAATCAACGACATGGCTGTCTCATTATTAGATGTGAAAAATGAAGAAGCCATCGGTCAATCGATCTTGACATTGTTAGATATTGAAGAAGAATATACGTTACGAAAGCTTCTGGAAGATCCGAACGAAATGGTTCTTGATCGTTCGACAGGGGCAATGGAAAAGGATCAAATGATTTTACGCGTTGATTTTTCAATGATCCGTAGAGAATCTGGGTTTATCAGTGGTTTAGTTGCTGTTTTGCATGATGTGACGGAACAAGAAAAAACCGAACGTGAACGTCGTGAATTTGTATCAAATGTTTCTCACGAATTGCGTACACCTTTAACAAGTATGCGTAGTTACATCGAAGCATTGAGTGAAGGAGCATGGAAAGATGAAGAAATAGCGCCGAATTTCTTGAAAGTAACGCTGGATGAAACGGATCGAATGATTCGAATGATCAATGATTTGTTGAATCTTTCAAGAATGGATACAGGGAATACACATTTGCAGCTAGAATATGTCAATTTTAATGAATTGGTCAATTTTGTTCTTGATCGTTTTGATATGATGGTAGGAAATCAGGAGAAAAACTATACGATTCGACGAGAATTTACGCAAAGAGATCTTTGGGTAGAAATAGATACAGATAAAATTATTCAAGTGATCGATAATATTATGAATAATGCTATTAAGTATTCCCCAGATGGCGGTGCGATTACTTGTCGTTTGTTAGAAACACATAATAACATTATTTTAAGTATCACAGACCAAGGACTAGGCATCCCTAAAAAAGACTTGAATCGGGTATTTGAGCGGTTTTACCGAGTGGACAAAGCAAGAGCAAGAGCACAAGGTGGTACGGGCTTGGGTCTTGCGATTTCTCGTGAAGTCGTGAAAGCACACCGAGGCGCAATTTGGGCAGAAAGTAAAGAAGGCCAAGGCTCTACATTCTATATTTCTTTACCGTATGAACCATATGAGGAGGAATGGTGGGAATGAAGATTTCTGAAAAATTCATACGAATCGGCTTGATTTCGATGATTGGATTAAGCCTATACTTTTCTTATGCTATTTGGCTAAGCCCAGCTGGGAAAACCTCCGTCAGTTTAGAAGAAAGTAATTCACAAGTAGTGGAATCGCAAAATTATCGAAAGGTTTCAGAAATATTTTTACCTTTACATCTTACATGGTTTAAGTCTGGCAAAATCAAAGAGACGAATAGTGAAAATCTGATTTCACAGATTCATACATTAATTGGTGATGCCAGATTTGGTAATCTGTCTGAGATAGTAGAAACAAACCAAGAAAAATTTGATCAGGCGAAAGCCATCACTGATGGCTTTGTGTTTACGTACAATGCAACGTTTTTACTAAGTGAATATAAAGATGCCTTTGGATTAAATATTGATACTAGTCAAACTAAAAGTGCGGATGATATTTACTTTAACAGTGTCCAATTTAATAAAAAGGATGAAAAAGTCCGGTTTGTCAATTATCAGCAGCATACGATTTACGAAGCTAGCCTTTCAATGGACTGGCAAGAAATGGAACAGAAATTAAATACACCCGATATCAGATGGACACCAATGTCGAAAGCAATTTCTCCTATTGAAACGCAACGCAATAGTCAAGGACCAATCAGGTTGAAAAAATACAGCTATATTCTTTCACAACAACCTTATACTGTTTTTCGAAATGCTTTTTTTGAAACTCCAGATAAGGTCAAAAATAATGATGATAGTAATGAACTGATTTTTTATGATGGGAATGAAACGTTAACGATTCATTCAGCTAATCAAATCGTTGATTTTCGGGGAGAATTACTTACCAATGAGGAAAACGCCAATATATTCGATGAAAGTTTCACTTATGTTAGCAAGTTAGGCAGTGCTTTAGGGAATATCCGTTACTTTGATCGAAACAAAAACCAAATTGATTATCGGATTTTTGTTGAAGGCTTCCCAGTATTTGGTTCTGAAAGTAAAGGAAAGATCAGTATGGAGATTGGTGAGGAACAAGCAAATAAACAAGTCAATATTCAAACCAGTTTGAATACGATCCAAGTTCCTATCCCTTCAGAAGATGAAGTGGAATTACCAAATACAGATGATGTCTTTCAGTCATTAATCGATAAAGGAGCGAAAGAGAGAGATATTGGGTTAATTATTGTTGGTTATACATGGCAAAATATTAAAGAAACCAATCGAGTGGTTGACTTATTGCCTGAATGGTATGTGAAATATCAAGATAATTGGTATTCTGCGAATGATTTATTAGCAAAATTATCTGGAACGGGGGCGGAATAAATGGATTTTAAAAAGATCGAGTGGATTTTTTTCGTCGCCTTTCTAGGTTTGAATATCTTTTTATTCAGTAGTTATCATGAGACAGCGAATCAAGAGAATAATGTGATTCGTTCAGATCAGACAGAATCAATTCAACAACGTCTAGCAAGTGATAATATATCTTATATCGGTCATTTTTCTTCTGAAAATAAGCAAGGTTACTATTTGAGTGCTGAAGAAACAAACTTAAGTCAGACGCTTTCTCAATATAGACAAAAAGAAACAAAGAACAAAGGATTACTAGATAGTGGTGTGTCAGTTAATGACAATTTGTTAATAAAAACGTTATCGAATTCGGAGTCTGAAAATACAGATCTTAACCCTGATCGATTAGCCAGTACATTGAATATTTTTCTAGATAATAAATCAGATGTATTATTTGGTTCTGAATACATCTATATGAAAAATTTTTCTGAACTAGATAGTGATGTTCCTGAAATCACAGCTAGTCAAACCTATGAAGGACTTCCTTTTTATGATGATACGGCTAAAATTGTTCTTTCGCTAGATGAGGTGGATGATAAATATCACATCAGTAAGTACACGCAGACGCACCTCTCCCACATTGAACAACTCAGAGAAAAAACCGAATTACATACAGAAGAAGAAGCAATCAATACCTTGTATGTAAATAATAAGATTTCAAGAGGGTCAAAAATTCTTTGGCGACAATTAGCTTATTCACGTATTTTGAAAGTACGCGAAAAAAATGTTTACGTACCTGTCTGGTATGTAGCGATTGAAACTGCAGATAAAACAAAGCAAATCGAAACAGTCAATGCTTTTAGTAATACGATTATTACAAATAATTCGATCCCAAAGGTGGAACATCATTAAAAAAGTAGGTATAATGAAAAAAGTTTACAATGTAAGAAGGGAAGTAGAGTAATAAAATGGCTGAAGAAAAAACAGCTTTCAAAATCAGCATCCTTGCAAGCGGAAGTTCAGGGAATTCGCTATATATCGAAAGTGATAAAAAAAGACTTCTGGTAGATGCAGGACTGAGTGGGAAAAAAATCACTTCCTTAATGGCACAAATTGACCGAACACCAGACCAACTTGATGGGATTTTAGTGACCCATGAACATCGAGATCACATCCATGGCGTAGGAGTTTTAGCTCGTAAATATCACTTGGATATTTTTGCCAATGAAAAAACATGGGAAGCGATGGCACCAATGATTGGTAATGTGCCGATCGAACAGAAACATCTGTTTGAAATGGGAAAAGTCCAAACGTTTGGTGATCTAGATATAGAAAGCTTTGGTGTCTCCCACGATGCTGCAGCCCCTCAATTCTATCGTTTCCACAAAGCGAATCGCTCCTTCGTGATGTTGACTGATACAGGTTATTGTAGCGATTATATGCGAGGGATCATTGAAAATGCAGACGGGTATCTTATGGAGAGTAATCATGATTTGGAGATGTTGCGGATGGGGCCGTATCCTTGGAATTTAAAACAACGGATCTTAGGGGATCGTGGTCATTTATCCAATGAAGATGGTGCGCTCGTTATGACGGATGTCATTGGTGATCGAACAAAAAGAATCTATCTAGGTCATTTAAGTAAAGAAAACAATATGAAAGAATTAGCTCATCTCACGATGGAAAATATCCTTAGAGAAAAGGATATGGGTGTGGGATACGATTTTGATATTTGCGATACCGACCCAGACTCTGCCACAGATTTATTCTCCATTTAGTTAGAAAAATAAAGACGGGGTTTAGCACATCTAATAACTCAAATAAAAAAAGAAGAAGCATTCAGTTCAACTGAGGCCATGGGAAAGATGTCGAGAAAAATCGAGTCTTAGTCAGAAACTCGAATAGGCATTTCCAAAATAAAAACATACTAAGATTAGTGGGTAAGATATTCGACGGAATATCTTACCCACTATTTCTCTTAGTCGAGCGTGGAACAAAAGCATCATTTACTTTTGTTCCACGCTCTAAATACATATAAAAGGCGGGAGCAGAAGCAATTCCTTCGGAAATAAGCCGAAGTTCACAAAAATTTGAAAAGCAATTTTCGTGAATGCCTTCTTATTTCTCGGAGTGAACCACTTCTGTCCCGACCTCTTTTTAGGTGAGCAATCGTTAGAGAAAATAATTAATAATATCTGTATTAGATTAGTCCTTTTTGAAGGGCAAGTTGTGCTAGAATCACCAGTGTGTTCATCCCAATATGGGTAATCATGGATGTCCAGATGCGACCAGTTGCTTTATATTGCCAGCTAAAGAAAAAACCTAATAGGAAATAGACAAGTAAATGACCATCATTATGAGCGAATGCAAAAAGTAGCGAGCTGACGACAGCACCTATCCAAAAATTGGTGTAATAGCCAATAATCCCTAAAATGCTACGACGAAAAACAAATTCTTCCATGATTGGTCCTGCAATCGTTGTAGCAACAATAAATGCAGGTGCATCTAAAATCAATTGAATAATATTTTGCGTATTTTCTGATGGACCACTTTCACCAAATAAAAAACTTTCAATCATGACAGCGATGCTTTGTAGAATCAATGCTGCAAAAATACCTATAATTCCGTAAAGGATGATTTTTGTACGAGAAGCGATAGGAATCATTGATTCTATTGCTAACGGCTCTTTTTGTTTTGCATATAAGAAGCCTAAGACCAATGCGCCTAAAATGTAAGTAATCGTAGTAGCATTGATCAAATCAGTCGTTGTTCGTACAAGTCCAACTGAAGTAAGGATTAAGGGAGAAATAAATACAAGTCCGTAACAAAATATACTGAGAAAGCTGTATTTTTTTAGTGACATAAAACGCCTCCTTGAATAATAAGTCGAAAATGGAATACTTTGTAGTAAAGAACGTATTTTATTATACCATACCTTTCTTGTTGCCTATTGCATAGTTGAAAGTGAATCAATCGCTGATCAACCATTCTGTTAGACAGATACTGATTTAGCACAAAGTACAAACAAGTGAAACTCTCATAATATAGGTGGAAAATGCCTGTTTAGTTCTGAAAGATAGTCAGTTAAGAATGTAATCAGTGACATTTATTTAAGTACTTTGGTTAGTATCTTATAGCTAAGCGATGATGATAATCTAGACTTTTGTCCGTTCACCAAAGATAATAAGTAAAAAAATAAAAATGAGAAGAGCTATTTTGTGTTTTTTTGTCTTACTAATCGGATCAAAATGCTGCTGTCACAACCTTAACCACGGTGTTCCATCAACTGATCCTCAGCACTAAGCCTAAAAAGCACAAAATATGTAAAGCTATTTTGTGTTTTTTTTTCTTACTGCTCGGATCAAAACGTTGCTGTCACAACCTTAACCACGGTGTTCCATCAACTGATCCTCAGC
>NZ_NGMO01000003.1:503899-516741 GCF_002140175.1 Candidatus Enterococcus wittei | reverse complement strand
TGCTGTCACAACCTTAACCACGGTGTTCCATCAACTGATCCTCAGCACTAAGCCTAAAAAGCACAAAATATGTAAAGCTATTTTGTGTTTTTTTTTCTTACTGCTCGGATCAAAACGTTGCTGTCACAACCTTTTATAAAAAACTTTTTTCTTTGATTTAAAAAGCTTGCAAAAAAATCGGAGAATGAGTATTATTAAAAATGTAGGTTAGCACTCGAAGTGATAGAGTGCTAATGAATTCAAAAAAGAGTTATCGGAGGGATTTATCGTGTTAAAACCATTAGGTGATCGCGTCATCATCGAAGTTGCGGAAGAAGAAGAAAAAACTGTGGGAGGAATTGTTTTAGCTTCATCAGCTAAAGAAAAGCCACAAACAGGGACAGTTGTAGCAGTCGGGGAAGGCCGTTTGTTAGAAAACGGTGAAAAAGTTCCTGCCACTGTGAAAGTAGGCGACCAAGTGATGTTTGAAAAATATGCCGGTACAGAAGTTAAATTTGAAGGAAAAGAATATTTAATCGTCTCTGGAAAAGATATCATGGCGATTGTCGAATAAGACACTTAAACAAAAAATAATCGATGAGGTGACAATAAATGGCAAAAGAATTGAAATTTGCAGAAGATGCTCGTGCAGCAATGTTACGTGGTGTAGATAAATTAGCGGATACAGTAAAAGTAACATTAGGACCAAAAGGCCGTAATGTTGTATTAGAAAAATCTTATGGCTCTCCATTGATTACAAATGACGGAGTGACAATTGCGAAAGAAATCGAATTAGAAGACCATTTTGAAAATATGGGTGCAAAATTAGTTTCAGAAGTCGCATCAAAAACAAATGATATTGCTGGGGACGGTACAACAACTGCCACTGTTCTGACACAAGCAATCGTACGTGAAGGCTTGAAAAACGTTACTGCTGGTGCAAACCCACTAGGCATTCGCCGTGGGATTGAAGTGGCAACTAAAGCAGCAGTAGAAGAATTACACAATATTTCTACTGTAGTAGATTCAAAAGAAGCAATTGCACAAGTAGCGGCTGTTTCTTCTGGTTCTGAACAAGTGGGACACTTAATTGCGGATGCAATGGAAAAAGTTGGAAACGACGGTGTAATCACGATTGAAGAATCAAAAGGAATCGAAACAGAGCTTGATGTGGTAGAAGGAATGCAGTTTGACCGCGGCTACTTATCTCAATACATGGTAACTGATAATGACAAGATGGAAGCTGTTCTTGAAAATCCATATCTTTTGATTACTGACAAGAAAATCTCAAATATCCAAGATATCTTGCCATTGTTAGAACAAATCCTACAACAATCTCGTCCATTGTTGATTATTGCCGATGATGTTGATGGAGAAGCTTTACCAACACTTGTCTTGAATAAAATTCGCGGAACATTTAACGTGGTTGCAGTGAAAGCACCAGGTTTTGGTGATCGTCGTAAAGCAATGCTTGAAGATATTGCTGTGTTAACAGGTGGTACAGTGATCACTGATGATTTAGGATTAGAATTGAAAGATGCAACGATCGAAAACTTAGGAAATGCTTCGAAAGTTGTTGTAGACAAAGACAACACAACAATCGTTGAAGGCACAGGCGACAAAGCTGCGATTGATGCTCGTGTTCAATTGATCAAAAACCAAATTGCTGAAACAACTTCAGATTTTGACCGTGAAAAATTACAAGAACGCTTGGCAAAACTTGCTGGTGGTGTAGCTGTCGTTAAAGTCGGAGCAGCTACTGAAACTGAGCTAAAAGAATTGAAATTACGCATTGAAGATGCATTGAATGCGACACGTGCCGCTGTTGAAGAAGGCATGGTCTCAGGTGGTGGGACTGCATTGGTAAATGTGATCAGTAAAGTTTCTGCTATTGAAGCAGAAGGCGATGTAGCAACAGGAATCAAGATTGTTACCCGTGCTTTAGAAGAGCCAATCCGTCAAATTGCGGAAAATGCTGGTTATGAAGGATCAGTCATTGTTGATAAATTGAAAAATGTTGAATTAGGAACAGGATTCAATGCTGCGACAGGCGAATGGGTAAACATGGTAGAAGCCGGCATCGTTGATCCAACCAAAGTAACTCGTTCTGCATTACAAAATGCTGCATCTGTTTCTGCACTATTATTAACCACAGAAGCTGTGGTTGCAGATAAACCTGAACCAGCAGCACCTGCTGCACCAGCAATGGATCCATCAATGATGGGTGGCATGATGTAATAAATTAAGAGAGGACCCTGATTTTACAGGGTTCTCTTTTTTTGTTCCTGAAAATAGGTATGTAAGAGATGATCTCAAAATATTATATTGGATGAATCTATCTGGCTATCCTAGACTCTTTATCAAATCGGACTGATAGAGGAATCTATGGGCATCATAGTTAGTAAACTAGTTTTTTATGTTTGTAAATTTTGCTAATGATCATAAATTTACTAAATTACATATTCGCAAAACTGATAGAGACAAAGGAGGGTAACAATAGTTAAAACAAATATATAAATATCTATAAAAATATAGGCTATATTAGCGATTTTTTGTATACTCCTATTGAGGTGAAAACTATGACTATGTATTCAATAGGAGAATTTGGAAAACAAATAGGCGTAACGCCACAAACCTTGAGAAACTGGGATAAAAAAGGGGAATTGAAACCTGCCCATGTTTCACAAGGTGGTACTCGTTATTATTCTGAAGAACAACGAAATCAATTTTTAGGAATCGCTGGAAGAAAGAAACCGAAACGAATAACTATTGGTTATTGTAGAGTAAGTTCAAACAAAAAGATGACTTAGAACGTCAGATTGAGAATGTAAAAACCTACATGATTGCACGAGGTTACCAATTCGAGATTATTCGAGATATTGGAAGTGGGATTAACTACAATAAAAAAGGCTTAAATCAATTGATAGATAGAATTACCAACGGAGAAATCGAAAGGGTAGTCATTCTATATAAAGACCGATTAATTCGTTTTGGTTATGAGCTTATCGAAAATCTTTGTAATAAATATGGCACGAGAATCGAAATAATAGACAATACGGAAAAGACTGAAGAGCAAGAACTAGTTGAGGACTTAATTCAGATTGTCACCGTATTTAGTTGCCGTTTACAAGGAAAACGAGCGAATAAGGCGAAGAAAATGATTAAGGAGTTGATGGAAGATGATACGAGCCAAGAAAGTAAGGCTACGCCCGACTGAGGAACAAGAGAAACAACTATGGCAATCGGCTGGGACTGCTCGATGGATTTTTAACTGGACATTGAAAATGCAAGAAATGAACCATAGGTTCAGTGGTAAATTTATAGCCAACAATAATTTGCGAAAACATATCACTAAGATGAAAAAGCGTCCTAAGTACGCTTGGTTGAACCACGTGTCAAATAATATTGCCAAACAAGCAGTTAAAGATGCTTGTGATGTCTATAAAAAATGGTTTGACGGGCAAAAGTCGTTTAAGGGCTAAAAAACCACGATTCAAGTCAAGAAAGAAGTCGAAACCAGCTTTTTATAATGACAACATCAAGCTGAAAGTGAAGTCAAAAGCCGTTTTACTTGAAAAAATCGGTTGGGTAAAAACTAGTGAACAAATCCCAATGAATACAAAGTATTCTAATCCACGAATTAGTTTTGATGGGAAGTATTGGTATGTTTCAGTTGGTATTGATGAAGTGCAACCAACACAGAACTTAACAGGAGAAATACTGGGGATTGACCTTGGTATCAAAGACTTAGCGATTGTATCTAATGGTAAAGTCTACAAAAATATTAACAAAACAGGCAAAGTAAGAAAGATTGAGAAACGATTACGTCGGTTACAGCGTAAAGTCTCTCGAAAATACGAGATGAACAAGGAGGGAACTCGATTTGTCAAAACATGTAACATCTATAAATTAGAAAAAGAAATTCGGCATACCCATCGAAAACTTGGAAATATTCGTCAGAACCACATCCATCAAACAACAACGGAGATAGTGAAAACCAAACCATCGAAAATCGTTGTCGAAACATTGAATGTAAAGGGAATGATGAAAAATAAGCATTTAACTAAATCAGTCGCACAACAAAAATTCTATGAGTTCAAACGCCAACTACAGTATAAATGTGAAGACTATGGCATTGAATTAGTAGAAGCAGATAAGTTCTATCCAAGCTCAAAACTATGCCACGAATGTGGATATAAGAAAGTAGATTTGAAATTGTCTGATCGCACCTATCATTGTGAAGAATGCGGATATACAGCGGATAGAGATTATAATGCAAGTCTAAATTTAGCGAGTTATATTGATTAATCTACGAGCTTCTACTGAAACAGAAACGTAGATATGTAGGATTCGTTGTATCCGAATTAACGCCTGCGGAGTGTTAAAGCAAACGAGAGTAGCGAGCAAGTGGCAAAATCGGACATGTAGAAACAGGAAATAAACATAAATCTGACAACTTTTATAGTTGGTTAGAAATATTTATAGATTTTTGGCAACGGAGTGCACCAATCAATTGATATGAGAGTGAAGATTCTCTAGCTGTGCAAAAAATATTTTCTCTGAGATGTAGGCTACATTTTCGTACTGGAAGAAGCTGCTTTGATGGGTGAATTTCACGACAACAATTTTTGCTATCTCCCAAAGCAGTTAAAAAAATTTTTCGATTTCTTTCAGACATTCTTTCCGTTAGTATTTAAATTTATTATAGGCAGAATACAAAATGTATGCTATATTGATAATAACATTATAATGTATGCGTATTCACGGCGGATGTTGGATGAAAAATTTTAGGAGGGAAAAAATGAAAAAATTGATGGAATGGATGGAGAAGTATGTGTTACCAGTTGCTACAAAAATCGGTTCTGAAAAACATTTGGTCGCTTTACGTGATGCATTTATCGGGACTATGCCAGCAACAATGGCTGGGGCGATTGCTGTTTTGCTCAATGCATTTATGCGTGATTTTCCCAATACCTATCTGGGTGAAGGAAATGCGATTACAACTTTCTTTACACCAATGATTGGTATCAATGGACTGATTTGGAATGGGACACTGGCGATTATGGCAATTGTTTTTGCTTTATCACTTGGAGCGAATTTAGCAAAGGCATACGAAGTGGATCCGATATCAGGTAGTATTGTTTCGTTAGTGGCATTTATCATTGGATTGCCAGATGCAGCTACTGCGGTTTTGTCTTTGCCAGAAAAGTTGCCACAAGAAGCAGTAGAGATGATTACAACAGCAGGTGGGACTATCGCTGATGGTGCAGCAGGTGGACAAACATTATCTATGGGTGCATGGGGATATTTCAATTTTGGAAAGTACATGGGTGGTTCAGGTTTATTTACTGCAATGATTTTTGGTTTTATTTCAGTTATTCTCTTTTCAATCTTGATGCATAAAAAAATCATCATCAAAATGCCTGATTCAGTTCCACCAGCAGTTGCTAGAGCATTTGCAGCGATTATTCCAGCGGTTGTTTCATTATATATTGTTGGTATGATCAACTATATATTCAGACAAGCAGCTGGTGTGCCCTTAATTGATTGGATCTCTGAAGCGATTCAAAGGCCCTTGATGAACTTATCTCAAGGGTATGGTGCAGTCTTTATTATTGTTTTACTCGTTCATGTTTTATGGTTTTTCGGTCTTCATGGTACGAATATCATGTCACCTGTTTTACAAACATTATACGGAACAGCAATGGTGGAAAACACGAATGCTTTTCAAAATAACGAACCGATTCCTTTTAAATGGGTAGCAGGTTCTTTTGAAGCTTTTGTGTGGCCTGGCGGAGCAGGTGTGACATTAGTACTGATTGTTATGATCATTATTTTCTCTAAACGTGCAGATTATAAAACTGTGGGGAAATTAGGGATTGCTCCTGGAATATTCAATATCAATGAGCCAGTGATGTTTGGGTTACCTGTAGTGCTAAATCCCTTACTGATGATTCCATTTATTTTGGCTCCACTAGCAACTGCAACAATTGCTTACTTTGCTACAATGGCAGGACTTGTTCGCCCAGTTGTCGTGAATGTGATTTGGGTAATGCCAACGATAATAAGTGGATTCTTAGCAACGGCTGGAGACTGGCGTGCAATTGTTTTGACAATTGTTAATTTGATTGTGGCTGCAGCAATCTGGGCACCTTTCATATTAGCATCCAATCGTTTAGATCCTAATATGGGTGAACCAGAGGAATAAATAAAAAACTAATTATAAAGAATAAATAGGATAAAAGATAAAATAGAGTCACAGAATTTCTATTTATGCGTAAAAATAAAATAGAGATGCCTAAAGAAAAGTATGCAGAAAAAAACAAGCCAATGAATCTCTAAAATAGGAAAAACGGAGATTTATTGGCTTGTACTGTGTTCTATAAAACAATATATACTCACTTTTTACTATGCATTTTCTTGAATGATTTTATTCAAAGCAACGGTGGCACCTTTACCACTTCGTGAATCATAGTAATCAGTAAAACGTGCATCGGATACATAAAGTGTTCCTAGCTCTTTGTGTGCTTGGGCCTGATAATTTGGCCAACTGTAGGATAACCACTTCTTATGGGTTTGAAAGATCTTTTCTGCCAATTCTTGGTTGGAAGGGTCAGCTAAATAAGAAGTTAAATCAGACAGAAGTAGTTGTTCAGTAGCATTCATTTCTTCAAAGGTTTCTTGGCTCATATTCTGCCACTTCTTCATAGAATCATTGACAGCTGCTTCACCATACTTTTGACGAATTTCTTGTCCGTATTTTTCTTCATTTTCTACGATTTTTTGTTTCTTGAAACCTTCAAATTTTTCTTGATCAGTCATTTTTTCTCCTCCTTCATATTGTGCCAACGTTTGTTGGACAGTTGTCAAGAGGGCATCGATTTGTGCTCGCTTTTCCACTAACATTTTTTGATGTTCCATTAATGCACGTTGTTGATCGAAATTAGGATCATCTAATAATTCACGAATCTGATTTAGTGGGAATCCAAGAGATCGATAAAATAAGATATGTTGTAGGCGATCGATTTCTTGTGAACCGTAAATTCGATAGCCAGCAGAATTTGTGCGATTTGGTTTTAGCAAGTCAATCTCATCGTAAAATCGAAGTGTCCGCGTACTGACACCAGATAATTGTGCGATTTTTTTTATTGTATATTCCATTTTTTCCCTCCTGACAAATTCAGCATACTCCTTAACGTAACGAGAAGGTCAAGAAAAATCGAATTTTTTTTTTTAATAATTCTATGTTATACTATTATACAAGAAAAAGGGGAAATTTGTTTTTTATTTTTATGAAAACGATTGCTAGGGTTAGTTGATGAACCGATTAAAAATCAAAAGAAAAGAGGAATGCAATGAAATTAATCGAAACACCTATAACCAGTAACTTAAATATCAAAACATTTTATCCACAAATCATCAGTTTCTTTTTTAGAAACTCAGCGATTAAATTTTACAAATTTTTTTCTCTCGATCGAACACAAATCTTATTGGTTGATACATATGATCGAATCCAAGTAATTATGATCAATCCGAAGAAGAAAATTACAAAACAAGAAATCGATTGTGCAGTGAAGCGTGTGCTTAAAGCTGAACGTGAAACAGTAAACGTTCATATTGGTGTAAAACAAGAGTTGGAGCGAGCCGGTGTCCAATTCAAGCGACCAAATAAAGATATTGTGATTATCGAACAATCAGCAGTTGTCAGTTCATAGATACTGTTGAAAAAATACAAATGAGCTCGAACCAGTGGATTGTTCCTACTAGTGAACAATCCACTGGTTCTTATATTTTATATTGCTACTCAGTGAATGATGAAGAGGTTTGTAGACAAACAGGAGTGTATCGGTGCTCATAGGTGTTTGTCACATCCTCTATTAAAATGAAAAAAGCGAATGCAACTAGCAAATTTCCTGTTGTTTTTCGCTGCTTTTTCAGTAAATAGAACAAGTTTTCTTTTACTCATGCTATTTTTTGTTATAATGGATAGGAAATGAAAACTTGCTAAGAGGAGTAAGAAGAAGATGACTACAATTTACTCAGATGACAGTTTGACACTGCATACTGATCTTTACCAAATCAACATGATGCAGACCTACTGGGAACTAGGCAGAGCTGATCAACATGCTGTTTTTGAATGCTATTTCCGAGATATGCCTTTTAATCATGGCTATGCAGTATTTGCAGGCTTAGAGCGTTTAGTGGATTATTTGGAAAATCTAAGATTTAGTGATAGTGATATTGCGTACCTTCGTGAAATGGCTGTTTATCCTGAAGGTTTTTTGACGTATTTGCGTGAGTTTGAATTTAAAGCAACTGTTCGTTCTGCTCGAGAAGGAGAGCTTGTATTTGCCAACGAGCCTTTGATTCAAGTAGAAGGTCCGTTAGCTCATTGTCAATTAGTGGAAACAGCTCTTTTGAATATGGTCAATTTCCAAACATTGATTGCAACAAAGGCTGCTAGAATCAAATCAGTAATCGGAGAAGATCCTTTATTGGAGTTTGGAACGAGACGCGCACAAGAATTGGATGCAGCCATTTGGGGAACACGTGCAGCTTATATTGGTGGTGCTGATGCTACAAGTAATGTCCGTGCTGGCAAAATTTTTGGCATTCCTGCAAGCGGGACACATGCACATTCGCTTGTTCAAGCTTATGGAAATGACTATGAGGCATTTATGGCGTATGCTAAAACACATAAGGATTGCGTTTTTTTAGTGGACACTTATGATACCTTAAAATCTGGAGTACCAAGTGCAATTAGAGTTGCCAAGGAACTTGGGGATGCAATTAATTTCCAAGGGGTACGTATCGACAGTGGCGATATGGCATACATTTCTAAACGAGTACGAGAACAGTTGGATGCAGCTGGTTTTACGGAAGCAAAAATCTATGCTTCCAATGATTTAGATGAAGCAACAATTCTGAACTTAAAAATGCAAAAAGCAAAAATCGATGTTTGGGGCGTGGGAACAAAGCTGATTACTGCGTATGACCAACCGGCTTTAGGTGCAGTGTTCAAGCTTGTTTCAATCGAAGATGAACATGGTGAAATGATCGATACTATTAAATTATCTAGTAATGCTGAAAAAGTAACGACTCCAGGTAAAAAGCAAGTTTGGCGGATCACTCGTAACTTTGATGGGAAATCTGAAGGAGATTACGTGACCTTGTGGGACGAAGATCCTCGAGAGGAACAAGAGATTTTCATGTTCCATCCGACACATACGTTTATTAATAAGACAGTTCGTGATTTTACCGCTCGACCAGTTTTACAAGATATTTTTATTGAAGGAAAATTAGTTTATCAATTACCGAAATTATCAGAGATCAAAGAATACACTCGTGTGAACTTAGAATCACTTTGGGAAGAATATAAACGTGATCTAAATCCACAAAAATATCCTGTCGACTTATCAACGGATTGCTGGAATCATAAGATGGCATTGATGGAACGCATGAAAAAAAGTGTAGCTGAGATGTATAATGAAGATTTGGAGGAGAAAAAATGAGTAGATTACAACAAGAAATAATCAACGAACTAGGTGTTAAACCTGAGATTGATCCTCAAAAAGAAATTCGTGTTAGTATCGACTTCATGAAAGAATATTTAAAGAAAAATACTTTTTTGAAAACACTCGTCTTAGGAATCAGTGGTGGACAAGATTCAACGTTAGCTGGGCGCTTGGCGCAATTGGCCATGGAAGAGATGCGTGAAGAAACGAAAGATAGTAGTTATCAATTTATTGCTGTTCGTTTACCTTATGGGGAACAAGCTGATGAAGCAGATGCCAAAGATGCTATGGACTTTATCCAGCCAGATGTTCAGCTACGAGTGAATATCAAGCCAGCAGTAGATGCCCAAACCCAAGCCTTGAAAGAAGCTGGTGTAGAAATCAGTGACTTCAATAAAGGAAATATCAAAGCACGTCAACGGATGATCACTCAATATGCTATCGCTGGAGACCGATCAGGAGCCGTTATCGGAACGGATCATGCGGCTGAGAATATTACAGGGTTCTTTACAAAATTTGGTGATGGTGGAGCAGATATCTTACCATTGTTTCGTCTGAACAAACGACAAGGTAAGCAGTTGCTTAAAGATTTGGGTTCTCCTGAGCATCTCTACACAAAAATCCCTACTGCTGATCTTGAAGAAAACAAACCGATGGTGGCTGATGAAGTGGCTCTAGGTGTGACTTATGATGATATTGATGATTATTTGGAAGGTAGAGAAGTTTCCGCAGACGCTCAACAAAAAATCGAGCAATGGTGGAATAAAACCCAACATAAACGTCATTTACCCATTTCGATCTTTGATGATTTTTGGAAATAATCTAGTTTTTTAACTATTTAAAAGACCATAGTAAATCTAAAGTTGACCATTTTATGGCTACTTTCGTTTACTATGGTCTATTGGTTTAGTTGCTTCACCGGATTATGAGTATGAGTGAAAATATAGGGTTCCTACATCATCAGTGAGTAGGGATTTATTGTTGATTTTCTTACTAAGTGGAAAAAAGCCAAATATGAGGAACTACTTTTTTGCTTTCTGTTTCGTCTTAACTTTCGGAGCTAAACGGCTTTTTCACAACCTAAATAAATGGTATTCAAGAAGCTACACTTTGGACATAAGTCAAAAGTGTAAAGCGTTTCTTTCATGAACTAAGTAAACGGTGATCCATCAGCTGATCCTCGGCAGTAAGCCAAAATCTCAAAAAATATAGAAAGCTATTTTCTGAGATTTTTTCTTACTGCTCAGCTCAAGACACTGCTGTTACAACCTAGATAAACGGTATTCGAGAAGGTGATCTTCGACACTAAGTCAAAAATTGCAAAATATGAAAAGCTATTTTACAATTTTCTGTCTTACTGCTCAGCTCAGAGCCCTTCTCTCACAACCTTGATAAACGGTGTTCAAAAGCCAGCTCTTTCGATATTAAGTCGAAACTTGAAAAAATATGAGGAACTATTTTCCCAAGTTCCGTCTTAATACTCGGAGCTAAACGGCTTTTTCACAACCTTCTTTTAACTATAATAGACTTTCATTTTGATGTCTTGGTCATAATTTCCGAAGCCTTTACCGAATAGGGTACAGCCTCCGACATTTTTTGCATCTTCTTTTACTTCAAGTCGAAATGTCCATGTGTCTTCATTTCGGGGGATGTCATTGATCGTGATATTCGAAAGTGGTTCGCCATTGATATTCGTTAAGTGTTTTGTGATCCGAATGGTTTTAAGTAGGCCGTACTGGTTTAGATTATCTGGATACCACTCAGGAGTGTACGTTCCTCTAATATCGGCAAAATCTCCTGGACTAGTCCAACTGCCTAATTCTACCCCGTTTAAACTGAATGTAAGATCAGAGGGCCAATTATCATTTGAAAAAGGAAATTCAGAAGAAAGTTCCATAGAAAGTTCTAACATTTCTAAGGTATCTTCCTCATTTAAGAAATTAGGTGTTTGATATTCAACAAAACCACTAGTAAACCACAAAATACGAGCATCCATTCGTTGAGGATCAGCAAAGTAACGTGGTTCATCGACTTTACCGATAAAATCGTTGATCGTTGCTAATCCACAAGTTGGTTCAATGGAATACCGAGTATAGTGACCAATCGGAATCGTCGTTTCTTTCGTATCAAACGCATTGAATATTTTTTCTGGAAACGTGATATTGATCTTATCCACACGTAAACTGGCTATTTTTTTTTGACCGATTTTTTCGGATTTGATGATGTTTGCTTCTTCTAATTTTTTTACATGCATAGTTGTAATTGCACTACTCACACCGAGTGCTTGTGCAAGTTCTTTGATATTCATTTTATTTTTAGATAGAAGTTGGATGATTTTGATTCTGGTTTTGCTTGCTAAAGCTTCATAAACAGGTAATGATTCTTCATCAATGTGTAATTGCATGCCTTTCACCTCACGATTAGGGTTATTATTCTTCTATATATTAACATAAATATTAATATGATGTGTATAAGAGACAGATGTTATACTATTATACAAGAAAAAGGGGAAATTTGTTTTTTATTTTTATGAAAACGATTGCTAGGGTTAGTTGATGAACCGATTAAAAATCAAAAGAAAAGAGGAATGCAATGAAATTAATCGAAACACCTATAACCAGTAACTTAAATATCAAAACATTTTATCCACAAATCATCAGTTTCTTTTTTAGAAACTCAGCGATTAAATTTTACAAATTTTTTTCTCTCGATCGAACACAAATCTTATTGGTTGATACATATGATCGAATCCAAGTAATTATGATCAATCCGAAGAAGAAAATTACAAAACAAGAAATCGATTGTGCAGTGAAGCGTGTGCTTAAAGCTGAACGTGAAACAGTAAACGTTCATATTGGTGTAAAACAAGAGTTGGAGCGAGCCGGTGTCCAATTCAAGCGACCAAATAAAGATATTGTGATTATCGAACAATCAGCAGTTGTCAGTTCATAGATACTGTTGAAAAAATACAAATGAGCTCGAACCAGTGGATTGTTCCTACTAGTGAACAATCCACTGGTTCTTATATTTTATATTGCTACTCAGTGAATGATGAAGAGGTTTGTAGACAAACAGGAGTGTATCGGTGCTCATAGGTGTTTGTCACATCCTCTATTAAAATGAAAAAAGCGAATGCAACTAGCAAATTTCCTGTTGTTTTTCGCTGCTTTTTCAGTAAATAGAACAAGTTTTCTTTTACTCATGCTATTTTTTGTTATAATGGATAGGAAATGAAAACTTGCTAAGAGGAGTAAGAAGAAGATGACTACAATTTACTCAGATGACAGTTTGACACTGCATACTGATCTTTACCAAATCAACATGATGCAGACCTACTGGGAACTAGGC
>NZ_NGMO01000003.1:483798-503799 GCF_002140175.1 Candidatus Enterococcus wittei | reverse complement strand
CGATTAGGGTTATTATTCTTCTATATATTAACATAAATATTAATATAGTATGTATTTTATAAATAAAAATATATATAATTAATATATGTGTTAATTATATAGGTTTAATAGTTTTTATATTTAATTAAAATATTATTGACAACGCTTACAAAGGAGAGTATTATCTGTCTCTTATACACATCTAGATGTGTATAAGAGACAGCTTACAAAGGAGAGTATTATTCAGTTATGAATCTGTCTCTTATACACATCTGTATTATTCAGTTATGAATTAAAGGAGGGGAAACATGAAAGCCAAAATGTCAGTCAATCGTACACCTGTCTCTTATACACATCTAGATGTGTATAAGAGAAGAGTATTATTCAGTTATGAATTAAAGGAGGGGAAACATGAAAGCCAAAATGTCAGTCAATCGTACACAGGGTATAGGAACGGTGGATCGCCGATTGTACGGTTCATTTATCGAACATATGGGACGTGCTGTCTATGGAGGAATCTATGAACCTTCACATCCATCTGCTAATCAAGCAGGATTTCGTCAAGATGTCATAGAGTTGGTGAAAGAATTATCTGTTCCATTGATCAGATATCCTGGAGGGAATTTCGTATCTGGATTTGATTGGGAAGATAGTATTGGATCTCGGAATCAGCGTCCGAAGAGACTTGATCTCGCATGGAGATCCATAGAAACCAATCAAGTAGGGTTACATGAGTTTGCAAAATGGTGTCAAGAAGTCGGAGCAGAGATCAATATGGCAGTAAATCTTGGAACACGTGGATTGGATGCTGCAAGAAATCTTGTCGAATATTGCAATTATCCTAGTGGGACTTATTGGAGTGAAAAAAGACGAGAACATGGACAAGAAGAACCATTTGCGATCAAAACATGGTGTTTAGGGAATGAAATGGATGGTCCTTGGCAAATCGGTCATAAAACTGCTAAAGAATATGGTCGTTTGGCAGAAGAGACTGCTAAAGCGATGAAATTAGTGGATGACTCGATAGAAGTTGTTTTGTGTGGAAGTTCAAGTAGCAGTATGCCGACATTTGGTGAGTGGGAGTTGACAGTGCTTGATCAGGCATATGAGCAAGTTGATTATTTATCTTTGCATCAATACTATGGAAATCCGACTGATGATCTAAAGCATTATTTGGCTCGTTCATTAGATATGGATCAGTTTATTTCTGGGGTGGTCGCAATGTGTGATGCGATCAAAGCAAAAAAACATAGTAAGAAGCAAATCAATTTGTCATTTGATGAGTGGAATATCTGGTATCATTCTGCAGAGCATGATTTAACAGTCAAACCTTGGCAAGTGGCTCCTCCTTTATTAGAAGATCACTATAATTTTGAAGATGCACTCCTTTTAGGGTGTTTATTGATCACTTTGTTGAAACATTCTGATCGTGTAAAAATTGCTTGTTTAGCTCAATTGGTCAACGTGATTGCTCCCATTATGACAGAAGAAAATGGTTCTGCATGGCGCCAAACGATATATTATCCTTTCATGCAAGTAGCAACGTTAGGTCAAGGAGTTGCTTTACGACCAGAAATCACAGTAGATAGTTATTCAACGAGCGACTTTGAGGAAGTACCCTATCTAGAAAGTATAGCTGTAATGAATGATGACAAAAATGAATTAGTTGTTTTTGCCGTTAACAGAGGGGAAGAAAACATGGAATTATCGCTTGATTTTTCCGATATCCAGGTAACGGAAGTGAGCGATTTTTCAGAAATGTCTGGTCATGATATAAAGACAGTCAATCAACCAGATAAAGAACAAATTAAACCAGTCAAGTCCACCGCTTATGAACAAAAGGATCAACAAATCCATTGTTTATTGAAATCGCTATCATGGAATGTGATTAGAATGAGTGTAGTCCCTAAAATTTAAGGAGGATATATCATGCGAGGAAAAAAAATCATTATCAGTTCACTAGTATTAGCTGCAACAACTTTGTTAGGTGCTTGTGGGAGTGGTGCTTCATCTGAAAGTAAAGATGGTGAAGATGTCACACTAACGTTTTGGAATGGTTTTACCGCTTCTGATGGGGAAATATTACAAGAAATCGTCAATGATTTTAATGAAAACAATGACAAAAATATCAAGATTGAAATGGATATTATGACTTGGGCCAATTTGAATGAGAAGCTTCCAACAGCTATTTCATCAAAAAAAGCGCCTGACTTTGTTGCTTTGAATTATGCCGATTTTGCTCAATATGTGGAAAATGGTGCAGTTCAACCAGTAGATGATTTTTGGGATTATAAAGGAGTGGATAAAGGTGATTTCAAAGATACCGCTGTTGATCTTGGAGTTGTAGATGACCAACAGTATTTCATCCCTATGCAAGTTCAAGGAATGTACATGTATTGGAACAAGGATCTATTCAAGCAAGCGGGTCTAGATGATGCAACACCGCCTACTACTTGGAAAGAACTGACTGAAATGGCACCTAAACTAGCAAATAGTGAAAAAAATGTTTCTGGCTTCGTGTTCAATAAAGATGGGACTGCGCCACTTTATAACTGGATGTTAGCCAATGGAGGCAAACTTGTGAATGAAGACTATACTAAGTCGGAATTTGCTTCGCCAGAAAACTTGAAGACATTAAAAGCGATCCAACAAATGATCCACACCGATAAAGCGGGACCAGAATCTATTTCTGGTGCAGAGATGGATAACTTGATGAATGCAGGACAATTAGCAATCGAAATCAATGGCCCATGGTTGAACAATGGATTAAAAGCGAATGAGATCGATTACGGTGTGACCACGTTACCGCAAGAAAGTAGTACGGGTGAAAAAACAGCTATTCTAGATGGAGTGGGATATGCAATTCCAGCTAGTACAGATAGTAGTAAAAAAGAAGCTATTTATGAATTCTTGAAATATTGGAATACAAGCGAAATCGGAAAAAAATGGAGTATTGAGAATGGTTTTCCAGCATATTTGACTTCTGTAGAAAATGATGAAGAAGTCAAAAATGATCCAATCGTTACAGAACTATCCAAACAAATGGAATATGCAAAACCTTACTTGCCAGGCTTCACAAAAATTGCAGCTATCAATAATGACATCATCAATCCATTGATTGAAAAATTATTAGCAGGTGAAGATCCTGAGAAATTAATGAATGATGCAGATAAACAAATTAATCAAATGTTGAAAGAATAATGTGTTTTTTATTATTTCACAGTTATGATATCTATTTTGCTAGGTTTCTTAGAACAAAATAATAAGTATTCAAAAGGTTTTGTCCTCGGTAATAAGACGAAGATTGAAGAATAGGATATCTATTTACTCAATATTCGTCTCATTACTCAGGTCAGAACGCTGCTGTCACAACCTAGATAAACGGTATTCAAGAAGCTACTCCTTGGACATAAGTCAAAAAATAAAAAATGTGAAAAACCATTTTGTATTTTTCATCCTTATGCCTCGGAGTAAAACGCTTCTTTCACAACCTAGACAAACGGTATTCCATCAGCTGACCTTCGGCACTAAGCCAAAATCTCAAAAAATATAGAAAGCTATTTTCTGAGATTCCGTCTTACTGCTCAGGTCAAAACGCTGCTGACACAACCTATAAAAAGAGGTGTATACACATGAAGGCATTTGCTAGATATTGGAATCGTCCTGATCGGGCGGCATACTTGTTTTTAGTGCCGTCTTTTTTGATTCTACTCGTGTTTACTGTTGTACCATTATTAGGAACATTCGCTATTAGTTTTACAGATCTGAATATCTTCTTTACTTCGAGAGAGTTTGTTGGGTCGAGTAATTTCCTACGTATTTTTAGTGACCAACGAGCTATTAATTCGTTGCTTCATTCATTATATTTTACGTTGCTAGAAACACCGACACAGATTATTGTGGGGTTACTCGCAGCAGTTGCACTGTCAAAAAATACTCGTTTTAATCGTTTTTGCCGATCTACATTTTATATCCCTGTAATCTGTTCATTGACGTCTATTGCGATTATTTTTTCCATGTTACTTGATCCAAACGTCGGTGCAATTCCTTATTTATTTTCTCAATTGGGTTTGCCTATCCCACAATTCTTTCGTGATCCAACGTTAGCGATGCCGACAATCGCTATTATGACTGTCTGGAAAAACTTCGGTGTAACAATGACCATTTTGATCACTGCCATCCAAGGGATTTCTCCTTCTCTTTATGAATCGGCACAAATGGATGGGGCAACGAATCGTCAGCAATTTTTTAATATTACTTTACCACAGATCATCCCTTCACTTGGATTTTGTATCTTGACTAATTTAATTGGGTCCATGCAAGTATTTGACCAAGTATATGTAGCGACAAATGGAGGCCCGCAATTTAAAACAGAAACGGCCGTGCAATATATCTACAGCCGAGGCTTCACTGCTCCTTATGAATTGGGCTATGCTTCAGCGTTGTCTTCTGTATTGTTTGTGATCATAGCAGCGATTGCCATTTCAACCAATTTGTATATGTCACGTAAAGAAAAACAAATGAAATAAGGGGGATTCGGATGCTTTCAGAGAGTTATACAAGTATTTCAACAAGTAAACAAAAAACAGTTGATGGAAAAAAATGGTTACGAACAATAGGAATGCTTTTGGTGTTACTGATTATTGCTTTTCCATTTTTATGGCTGATTATTTCCTCATTTAAGTATGAGAAAGACATTATTTCTTTTCCACCTAGGATTTTTGCGGATGAATACACATTTAATAACTACATCAAAGTTTGGTCTACGATTCCCTTATTGGACTATATCAAAAATACAGTCATTTTTGCTGGTGGAACAGTTATTACTTCGGTTTTTTTCGATTCACTTGCTGGCTATGCGTTTGCACGGATGCGTTTTAAAGGAAAATCTGTATTATTTTATTTTGTACTTTTGACGATGATGATTCCTTTTCAAGTTTTTATGATTCCACTTTTTATCCAAGTTAATTTCTTAGGGATGTTAGATACGTATGCAGGGTTGATTATCCCACGTATGACGACCGCTTTTGGTATTTTTATGATGCGTTCTTTCTTTATTACTTTACCAGATTCATTAGAAGAAGCCGCACGTATTGATGGATTAAGCGAGTTCAAGATTTTTTTGAAGATCATGTTACCGCTTAGCAAACCAACGTTATTGTCATTAGGTATTTTTACATTGATGAATAGTTGGAACGATTTACTCTACCCATTGATCTTAACAACTAGTTCCAAAATGCGTACGCTGCCAGCAGGTTTAGCTTTGTTTACCGGTCAAAATATTTCATTTTATGGACCAGTTATGGCAGGAACAGTGATTTCTATGCTACCTCTACTGATTATTTATATTTTTGCCCAAAAGTATTTTGTTCAAGGAACTGCAATGTCTGGAATGAAAGAGTGAGAAGATGAAATTTGTCGAAACCAAATGGTACAGTCAGCTTATCCAAATTTCTGATTATATTCTACTGGGGATTCTTTGGGTCATTGTATCATTACCGATTATTACAGTTATTCCTGCAAGTGCTGCTGTATTTGAAACGATGACACATTGGTCAAATGGGGAAAGTGGTCGAGTAGTATTTTTTTTCTGGCAAGGATTTAAAAAGAAATTGGGAATCAACTTAGTATTGAGTTTTTTAACAGGTAGCATCTACTTTTTGACGAATCTCATGGTACAAGAATCCTCGATTGTTTTAGTGGTCAGTGGCTATGTCGTGATGATCATTTATACGATGTTTCTCCTTTCTTGGCTGATATGTTTAAGTCAAAGTAAGCAACAGAGCATTGTCCGATTATTTCAAGAAAGCACTATGTTCGTTTTGATCAATTTTTTGAAAAATGGTCTTTGCTGTGTGGTGTTATTGACTTTTACATTATTCGTGTTTATGTTTCCGCCAATTATTTTTCTGCTGGCTGGTGGTGTTTGGTGTCTCATCTACCAACTTATGAATAATCAAAGGGTGAAAGGAGTATGGCAATGAAGCAAGTAGAAATAAAGATTCGTCAAGGATTTGATCAAGGAGCGATCAGTCCTCGTTTGTTTGGTTCTTTTGTAGAACATATGGGAAGTGTTGTTTATTCAGGAATCTATGAGCCAGATCATCCTAGCGCAGATAATCATGGATTCCGACAAGATGTTCTGACTTACGTAAAAGATTTATCATTAGGAGTGATCCGCTACCCAGGTGGTAATTTCACTTCAGGGTATAACTGGTTAGATACGATTGGCCCAGTTGAAGAGCGCCCACGAAAAGTTGAACTTGCTTGGCAAGGGATTGAACCAAATACATTTGGACTTCATGAATTTTTTCAATGGATCAAACAAATCGACGTTGAACCTATTTTGACTGTCAATCTGGGAACGAAGGGGATTTCTGAAGCACAAAATCTTGTAGAATATTGTAATTTTCCAGAAGGAACCTATTGGAGTGATAGACGAAAAAAAAATGGTCAAGAGCATCCTTTTGATGTCAAACTTTGGTGTTTGGGCAATGAGTTGGATGGCCCATGGCAGATCGGAGCCAAGAGTGCGTATGAGTATGGGAGATTAGCAAATGAAGCGGCAAAAGCGATGAAACTAGTGGATGATTCGATCGAAACGATTTTAGTGGGGAGTTCGACACCACTTTTACAGACTTATCCGGAGTGGGATCGGATTGCTTTAGAGCAGGCTTACGAGAATGTCGATTATATTGCTTTGCATAACTATATCGATAAGTATGATGAAGAAGATTTGACCAAACCGCCGAAGAAAGAACGAGATGATACACCAACCTACTTAGCGAAAGCCTATCGCTTTGATCGACAGATTGATGAAATCATTGCGACTTGTGATTATGTAAAAGGATATCTACGAAGTGAAAAAACAATGTACTTGGCTTTTGATGAATGGAATGTCCATGGACAACCTGAAAAAGTATATCAACCATTTGAAGTAGGGTCACCGATTGACTGGTGTCACTTTACTATGGAAGATACTCTTTTGTTTGGGACATTAGGTCTTGCTATCCTCAGACATGCTGATAGGGTAAAAATTGCTTGTCAATCTTTACTCGTGAACACGATCCCTTTGATTTTGACAGAAAAAGGTGGGATAGCTTGGCTGAACCCCACTTATTACGTAATGCAACACTTGGCAACCTACGCTAAAGGGCATGTACTAGATCAGCGCATAGTATGCCCAACATATGATTGTGAAAAAGTGCAGGATGTACCGGTGGTTGATAGTGTCATCGTTGTAAATGATATTGAGTTAGTGATTTTTTTAGTCAATCGTACAAAAGAAGCAAGTGAGATCAATCTTCACCATGACTTTTGTCTTGCGCAAGAAGCAAGGCAGATTGTTTTGAAAAGTCAAAATCTATTAGATAAAAATACGATAGATACACCTCATGTAATTTTGCCGAAAGAAGAGAAGGTGAATATTGGTGGTGGAAATAGGATTGAATTCATTATCGAAGGATATTCGTGGAATGTGATCAGAATAAAAAAATGTGAGGAACCTTTATGAGAAAAACGACCTATAAAAATCCAATCGTACTAGAACGAGCAGATCCTTGGATCTACAAACATACAGATGGCTATTATTACTTTACAGGTTCCTTACCTGGATATCAGTCTATTGAACTAAGGCGAGCGAAAAGCATTGACACGCTTCAAGAGGCAGAAACATTGCTCATTTGGCATGCACATGAATCTGGTCCGATGAGCCAATTAATTTGGGCTCCGGAAATTCATTATATTCAGGGGAAATGGTATGTTTATTTTGCTGCGAGTGATCATGAAGAAATAAGAGACAAAGATCATCATCATCGCATGTTCGTCATTGAAAATGAATCAGTTGATCCAATGAATACTAATTGGAAGGAAAAAGGACAGATCATAACTGCTTTCGATCATTTCAGTTTAGACGGCACAGTGTTTACACATCAAGATCGTTTATATTACGTTTGGGCGCAGCTTGAGCCTAAAATCCCTGGAAATTCCAATCTTTATTTATCTGAAATGGAAAATCCTTGGACATTGAAAGGCCAGCAACTATTATTGTCTATTCCCGAATATGACTGGGAGAAGCAAGGCTTTTCGGTCAATGAAGGTCCTGCGGTCATTATCCGTAACGGAAAAATTTTTATTACTTATTCAGGAAGTGCGACAGATGAAAACTACGCAATGGGCATGTTATGGATGGATGAATCAGCAGATCCGTTAGATAGTTTTGCATGGCATAAATTACCAGAACCAGTGTTTGTTTCTTCAGAAAAAAACCGACAGTTTGGACCAGGACATAACTCTTTTACGGTCTCAGAAGATGGAACAGAAGATGTGCTAGTATACCATGCTCGTCCTGAAAAAAATAAGGGAATTGATCCGTTAGATAATCCTAATCGTCATGCCAATGCACAAGTATTTACTTGGGATGAACAAGGCTTTCCTTTATTTGGAGAACCAGAACCTTATGCTGAAGTAATAAAATGAACTTAGAGTAATGAGCAAAGCCATTAGGAATTAGTGGTTAGATAACTTTGTCTCATGTCGAGTAACATACATCATAAAAATGAAGTTGAGACTGCACCTTTCGTTCCAAGAATAAATCGGAGGATCCAAAAATCGTTTGTTCGATTTTTTGAGTTTCTTCGGTTTATTTTTTGTATCTGTAGATTGATTGTCAAAGCTTTTTGAACAATTTTTGCTTTTTTTGTGTCTATTTCTTAGCTTTGCTTTCAATTTATATCCGACTAGAATAAAATAAATGATAGAAACAGTTTTAGAAAAAACGAAGGAGTACACTCTTGAAAAGATATTTAAATAAATTATCGATCAAGCAAAGAAAGATATTGACCATGATTTCGATGGGATTAGGCGTAATACTATTAGTGATGCTGAGTAATCTGTATCTACAATGGTGTCAAAATAATCTTTCGATTGATTTGGCCTTGAAATTTGCTTTTTCGTGGCATACAGAAAAATTTTTACTTGCTTGTCTGGTTTTGCTAACGTTACTTTTATTTTTGATGGCTATTACTGGTTCTTATCTTTTTGGTGCATTTTTTTATAGTGTTACAATTGGGATCTTAGGTTTTGCGAATTACATGAAAATGAATTACCGACAAGAGCCTATTTATCCAGACGATTTGAAAATGATCACGGAATTTGGATTGTTAAAAGATATGACAGGGACTACGATGTTTATATTACTTGCAGGAATGATCCTAGTGGCCTTTAGTGGATTGATTTGGGCGATTTATCGCAGTCTAAAAAAGGATCGGAAATTCCAGATCAATCGGATGTTCCTTTTAGCATCGACACTTTTATTGCTTGGATACTTTAGTCATTTCAATAATCCAGATAATCTGTTACGCCGAGCATATAACAAAACAGCTCTATGGATTCCTTATAGTCAAAAGATGAACTATTATAATACAGGTTTTATTGGTGGGTTTTTATATAATTTAAAAGTAGAACCAATGGAACAGCCAAAAGGATACTCTAAAGAAAAAATCGAAGAGATCACTCAAAAATATCAGAAGTTAGCGAATGAAAAAAATAAAACGGCAAGTGAAGAGCAACCCAATATTATTTATGTCATGAGTGAGAGCTTCTCTGATCCCAATCGATTAAATGGAGTGAACATCTCTGGCGATCCATTAGCAGATTATTATGCAGTGGCGAATCAAACATACAGTGGGAATATGCTCTCGCAAAATTATGGTGGAGGAACAGCGAATATTGAGTTTGAGGCACTGACAGGCTTTTCCATGGCATTGTTCAATACTCAACTGACTACTCCGTATACGATGCTTGTTCCTAAAATGGATCAGTTACCCTCTTTAGTTTCTACATTGAAAGCACAAGATTACCAAACGACAGCTATCCATCCGTACAATACTTCCATGTATAAACGAGAAGATGTCTATAAAACGTTAGGTTTCGACACGTTTTTAAGCGAGAAAAGCATGGAGTATACAGATACTATTGAGAATAATCCTTATATATCTGATCAATCAGCCTATCAAGAGATCATGACACACTTGGAGGAAAATAAAGCCCCACAATTCGTTCATTTAGTGACTATGCAGACACACATGCCCTATGGAGGGAAATATTCGAATATCCCTTATTCTGCCACGACAGATGATGGGAGTGGCACGGATACATTGGAAAATTATGTACGAGATATCTCGTATAGTAGTCAAGCGTTAAAAGAATTTACAGAAAAACTAAAAGACTTACCTAGACGAACCTTAGTTGTTTTCTGGGGTGATCATTTACCTGGAATTTATTCTGAAGAGATCCAAAACAAAAATGACAAACAGCTGTTACATGAGACACAATTCTTGATGTATGATAGCGAAGGAAAGCTAGAAAATAAAGATACGCAGGATGCCGTTACCAGTCCTTTTTACTTTGCAGCGAATCTTTTGGAACAAACCAATCTAAAGACCACAGGTTTTTATCAATTATTATTAAACATGGCTGATATCCTTCCGGCATTTGAACGAGGATTGTATTACCAACAAGGTCAATGGAGAAGTGAAGCACAGCTGAATAAAGCGCAAGAAGAAGTATACGAAGACTATCAATTGATTCAATATGATATTGTTTCCGGGAAACAATATAGTTTGAATGATGGTTTTTACGAAAAGTAACGGTTCATTTTTTCAATTACTTGTTTTTCAGTGGAAAAACAAAGTAAAATAGATACTATCTAAACATAGAAAGTGGGAAAAACAATGGTACCGAATATCGGTTATTATGTACAATCTGTCGATCAGATCGTAAAAGAGACAGAAACAATCGGTGAAAGCATGCACCCAAAATACGAACGTATCAGAGAAGCAATCGATCAAAATAAACTTACGGAATTAAGCCATGAGGAATTAAAAGAAACCGTTGAGCTATTTGAAAATGGAACAAAAAAATATCGTGAATTGTTAAAGAAAATCAGTTCACTTCGTCCACCCGCAAAAGCAATGGGAATCCATAAAAAATTTGAAAAAGCTTATTTGTCTTATGTAGCAGGTTGTGAAGAAATGACTCAAAGTATCCAGCTTGAAAAGGGTGTAGATGCAGAATTATTTAATGCTGCTGAAGCAAAACAAGATCAAGCAACTGACGATATTTCTGCAGCTATCCAAAAAATGACGAATCTGTTATTGAAAAAATAATCAATCTATAGAGCTAAATCGAAACAAATGAAACTGTGTCTATGTGCGTAGCTTTAAAAGAACAAGCCGGCGAATCCGAAAATAGATTTACTATTTTCGAGACTCACCGGCTTATTTTTAATTAAGCTATTTCTGAAATACTTTAACCGTTTTGGCTTTTCCCTTTATTCTTTCCCTTTTTCTTCATACAGAGAAGAAATGGTTGTATACCATTCAAAGATGTGTTGTACCAGTACTTTAGCTGCTGCGTATACTGGAATCCCTAAGATCACACCTATGATCCCAAAAAGCTTTCCTGAGGTCAATAGGACAAGTAAGATAGTAACTGGGTGAATCGATAATTGATTACCCAAAACAAGTGGTGAAATCAAACGGCCTTCAATCGTTTGCTCGACTACAAACACGATCAGTACTTTGACTAGCATGATAGGTCCTGCAACGATGGCTAAAAAGACTGCCGGAATCATTGCTAAAAATGAGCCGAGATAAGGAATCAAGTTTAGAAATCCAGCTACGATCCCTAAGGTAACGGCATATTCTAAGCCAATGATGGCAAACCCGATTATAAACATGATTGCAACGGCAAAAGCTACCGTTAGTTGACCACGGATATAAGAGGAAACTTGACTATTCATTTCAGATAGCACTTTTAAAGTAGGTTTGCGCATCCGTGTCGGTAAAAATTTCACCATATAAGGGGCTAATTGTTTGCCATCTTTTAATAGATAAAATAGGATAAATGGCATTGTCAGTAATGCAACAATGACTGTTGCTACAGCACCGACAAAACTTCCTAAACTTTGTACAGTATTTTTTGAGAGATCTTTAAGGATATCACTTCCCGAGCTCATCAATTGATCGCCCGTAGCTTCCAACTGATCTCTAAATTGATTAAAGAGTGGATCTCGCAAAATTTCCGTTAGTTTCGTATCAATCGTATCAACATATTGAGGAAAGTTGCTGGCAAAGCTGACGGTTTGTTCTTGGATTTTCGGGATAATCACTACTGATCCCCAGATAATCAAGGCAACAACAACGATGAACAGACCGATAATACTATAGACTCTGGAAACTTGTCTTTTTTCTAAATAATCCACGACTGGGTTCATCAGGTAGTATAAGATACCCGCTAAAATAATCGGTAAGCTGACAATGGCTAAAAATTGCCAAACAGGTTCAAAGAGATAGGATACTTTTGTAAACAAAAAAACGATCAGTAAGATCAAGAGTACGACTAATAAAGACGTGACCACTTGATTGTTTAAGAACCATCGCCAGAACCAAGAGACGGGTCTAGTCTTTTTATTTTTTTCTTCCATCAGTTCACCTGCTTATAGACGATTTTTGTTCCTACTTTTATTTTCGGAAGTTGATAAGGCGATAAATAAATACCATTTGCAATTTTATTTTCTTCTGATTGTTGACCAAAAATCAATGTGCTGTGACCAACTGTTGTCAAATTGTCATTGGCTAGTGGTCCGATATGTTCAATCAAGTATTCTTGCTCATCAAAAGAGATAGAGTCTCCTATTTGTAGCGAGAAAGCTACTTCTGATGTGATTTCTTGGATAATCGAGTAATTGCGTAGTGCAGCAGTTGCGGACTGATCAAATAAAATCAGTAGGGGTTCTTTTTCGGAAAAGGCAGCTGTGCCTACTTCTTTGATTATAGCGTGAATCATCTTTTTCTCTCCTTTACTACGTAAATATCGTTCCTTGAATAGCTACAAAAACAGTATAACATATTCTCTTTGTTTACCCTCATGAATGGTTATGTGATAGAATAAAAAAGGAAGAAAGTATCATTATTGAGGAGGGGTCAAATGATTGAAAGAATCATTCTAGGAACATATACAAAACGAAAAAGCGAAGGGATCTATCATATCGAATTAGATACGCAAAAAGAAGAATTGAACAATCTTTCATTAGTAACAAAGGAAACCAGTCCAACGTATCTTACCAAGAGTGAAGCAGGAAATCTTTATACAGTGACGAGTAGGGATGGTCTAGGTGGCGTAGGGTCATATGATGATTCGTACAATTTTTTGAATGCGGTAACAGAATCTGGTGCGCCCTTATGCTATGTAGCGGTTGATGAAGCACGTCAACTAGTTTACGGTGCTAATTATCATAAAGGTGAAGTAAATGTGTATCGCATCTTAGAAGATGGTGGATTAGAAGCAACGGATGCTGTTTTCCACCAAGAAGCCACTGGACCTCATGAAAATCAAAACCATGCGCATGTTCATTACACTGATTTAACACCAGATCAACGCTTAGTTGTTTGTGATCTAGGAACTGACCGTGTGTATACTTATGATGTTGACGATCAAGGGAAATTAACGAAAGTTGCAGAGTTATCAGTCGAACCAGGAACAGGTCCACGTCATTTAGTGTTCCATCCAAGTAATGAAACCGTCGCTTATTTATTTGGTGAGTTAGATAGTACTGTTCGTGTTCTTTCTTATGATAAGGAATCAGGACAGTTCAAAGAGTTGCAAAAAATCAGTACACTGCCAGAAGATTATCAAGGAGAAAATGGTGGTGCAGCGATCCGGATCTCCAATGACGGACGTTTCCTTTACGCCTCAAATCGAGGACATAACTCCATTGCCGTATTTTCTATTTCAGAAGATGGCGAAAAACTGGAATCCATTCAGACTATATCTACCGAAGGAGACTTTCCAAGAGATTTTGCTTTAGACTCAGACAATAACTATGTTGTTTGTGCTAACCAAAATACGGATAATCTTTCCCTTTACAAACGAGATGCAACTACTGGGAAATTAACACTTTTACAAAAAGATGTATACGCACCCGAATGTGTCTGTGTGTACTTCGATTAAGGAGCATGGAAAATGAGAAGAGATGATGTATTAGATCGATTACGTGAAGAACTGGAAATTCCGTTTTTTCAAGGGAAATTAGAAGATAAAGAATACAGTGAAGAAGAGTATCAAAAAATTAAAAATGATTTAATCAAATATTTTGATGACTATGTCAGAAATGTAGAAAATTAAAAGAAATATACGAAAGATGCTAAGACTAGGTCGACGGATATAACACAAAAAAGACAGAGAACCAGAAATAGGATTAGCTATTTCTGGTTCTCTGTCTTTTTTACCTGATGAATGAAACAGTAGGCGGATAAATAATTTATGTCATAATCTTACTATTTTATATTAGAAAATTAGAAATCTTTTCCCAAAGCTACTGCTTGATCTAAAGCTGCTTGCATCAACTCTTCTGCACGATCTGGTGTGTAATCAATACCTTCGATGAATAGTTGTTCTACTTGATCGATTCCGACAAAATTCAAAATGCCTTTCACATATTGTGAAGCAAAATCTTGCCCATTGTAGATGCCACCACTTGATTGGATATGCAACGCTTTTTTACCAGTCACTAACCCTTCAGGACCGTTTTCTGTGTAGCGGAAAGTTTTCCCAGCCACATTGATCGTGTCAAACCATGCTTTTAATTTCGTTGGAATATTTAAATTCCATAAAGCATTTGCGATAACGATGTTGTCTGCCGCTAAGAATTGCTCTGTCAGCTCATTGAAGCGAGCAATTTTTTGTTGTTGGCTTTCAGATAAATCAGTAAATACAGTCCCTGCGCGAAGCGCTTCCCAGCCAGAAAGTAATTCTTCATCAATTTCTGGAATATCATCACGGTAAAGTTCTAATACAGTCACTTCATCGTCTGGATGATTATCTTTATAACTTGTTAAGAAAGTAGTTAATGCTTTAACAGAACGTGATTCTTGTTCGGTTAATGGATGTCCTTTGATTACTAATAATGATGCCATATGCTCTCTCCTTTTGACTAAAATGTCAGTTTTTGTAGACTAACAATGCTAGTGTACTTGAAAGAGAAAAGGGTATCAAGCTTTTTTACTAATAAAAAGTAAGATGAATATTTTTTATTCTGTATTTGCTCATTTAGCAAGTCTCAGATAACTCTGATTCTTGAAACAAAGTATTTGCATCCATGATATATGTTGCCTGTAATCCCTGTTTGGCAAGATAATCTGTGATGATTTTTGAATGTTCATCTTTTTCACTAAGAACATAGTATTTTTTTTCAGGAGAGAAGATTTTTAAATAATCAGGTAAATATTTAGCAGGAATGGATAGGGAATTACTCAGATGATTTTTTACATAGTCTGAGGTTTTTCGCGTATCTAAAATAACTGTCTCTTCTCTTTTGTAAATGAAATGGAGTTCATTCACTGTAATTGATTGGCTCATGGGCTTCATTCCTTTATAGATAATGTCCCTATTTTAGAAGGAAATAACCTTTCATTCAAATAAATACTAAGAATTTATACCTTTTTTAATTTTGATTGTTATATATGAAAAAAGAGTGAAAATAACTTGCAAAACTAAATCTCAATGTTATAATGACAAGGTGTCATATGACAGCGTGTCATTTTTTGTGAGGAGGAAGAGAAATATGCCGACACAGACTTTTTTTCATTTACCAGAAGAAAAGCAACAACGACTTTTACAAGCAGCAAAGGTCGAATTCTCAAGAGTACCGTTAAAGGATGCTTCAATTGCCAATATTGTCAAACTCTCTGGCATTTCCCGAGGAAGTTTTTATCAATATTTTGAAGATAAAGAAGATCTGTATTTCTACTATTTTGAAATGGTCCGTCAGAATAGTACGAGAAATATGATCCAAATCATGAAAGAAGCAAATGGAGATTTGTTTGCAGGCTTTGAACTTTACTTCACGAAGATGATTCGAGATATTCTAGAAGGGGAAAATGCGCTATTTTATAAACATCTTTTTATGAATATGGATTATCGAGCATCAAGAAAGGTCATTCCTCATACCCATGACCATTCGTCTCCCCATAAAAAACATCGAAAAGAGATAAATGAGTTGATTAGTTTGATTGATCGGACAACTTTAAAAGTCAACAATGACTATGAAATGGAGTTGCTGATCCAGTTGATTATGAGTACAGTGTTTACTACGATCGCTCATTCTTATAAATCGTTTTCGCATTCTGGGGAATATTCTGTTGAAAAAGCGATTGAAGAATTTAAATTGAAACTTGCATGGTTAAAAAACGGTGCATATAAATAGAAAGAAGGGAAACGGATGTTAAAAATCGTAAAACGGATCTCATTGACCTCAGCAATTGCTGCAACAGTCTTCATGGTGATTCAAGTATTATCTGATCTTTATTTGCCGACACTGACATCAAACATCATTGACAAAGGAGTCGCACAAGGTGATGTGGATTACATTTGGCGAACAGGTTTCGTCATGATTGGTTTTTCGTTGATCAGTATTTTTGCTGCCATTGCCAACACTTTTTTTGCCACACGTGAATCACAAAAACTTGGCAAACAACTACGAACAGAAGTTTATGAGAAAGCGGAAAGCCTAACCAAAGATAAATTTGATAAATATGGTACGGCAACGCTGATTACACGTACCACCAACGATGTTACTCAAATCCAAATGGTGATGCAAATGTTCTTACGGATGATGATCAATGCACCGATTACGCTTATAGGTGCCAGCATTTTGGCTTATCAAAAAGATCAACAACTGACAAAAATATTTTTAGTCGTCATTCCTGTCATGATCCTATTGATCGGTGGAATCATGTATTTTGCCGTACCATTATTCAAGAGTATGCAAAAGAAAACCGACCGTTTGAACTTAGTCTTTCGTGAAGGATTAACAGGAGTGCGAGTGATCCGTGCGTTTGACAAAACACGCTTTGAAGAAAATCGTTTTGACTTAGCTAACAAAGATTACACGAATACTGCTATCAAAGTAAACACGATCGTGGCTTTGATGATGCCATTGATGACCTTGATCATGAGTGGAACAAACGTAGCAATTACTTGGTTTGGAGGACACTACATAGCGGATATGACGTTAGAAGTCGGAAATCTAATTGCGTTTATGACTTACGCCATGCAAATTTTGATCAGCTTTATGATGCTATCTGCTATTTTTATCATGGTCCCACGGGCGCAAGCTTCTGCTGACCGGATCAATGAGGTTTTAGAAGAAGAAGCGGGCATTAGTGATCCTAAAGAACCTAAATCAGTGGCTTTAGCTGGTAAAGACGCAAGCTTGGTATTCCAACATGTGAATTACCGTTACCATGGCGCCGAAAAACTAGCTTTAGAAGATATTGATTTTTCTGCAAAATCTGGTGAAATCGTTGCTATCATCGGTGGAACTGGTTCTGGTAAGACAACTTTGGTCAATTTGATCCCACGTTTGTATGATATTGAATCTGGAACGATCATGATCAATGGGACGAAAATTGATGAAATGACACAGTACAACTTACGCGATTTGATGGGCTTTGTTCCTCAAAAATCGATTCTATTTTCTGGAACGATCCGTGAAAACATGCAATACGGAAGAGCGGATGCAACCGATGAAGTCATCTGGAAAGCTTTAGAGATTGCACAAGCAAAAGATTTTGTTTCAGAATTGGAAGAAGGGCTTGATAGCCATGTGGAACAAGGTGGCGGAAACTTCTCTGGTGGACAACGGCAACGTTTAGCAATTGCTCGAGCATTAGTGAAAGAAGCAGATCTCTATGTTTTTGACGATTCATTTTCTGCATTAGACTTTAAGACAGATGCCAAGCTTCGTCAGGCTTTGAAGGACAATATGAAAGATAGTATCACTGTATTAGTGGCACAACGTGTCAGCACGGTCATGGATGCCGATACCATCTTAGTATTAGATGAAGGCAGACTCGTTGGAAAAGGAACTCACAAAGAATTAATGGAGACGAATGAAACGTATCAAGAAATCGTTAGTTCACAACTAAGAGAGGAGGACTTAGCATGAGTAAAGGAACCAATCGACCTTCTCAACCTATGGGTGGTGGTCCAGGACGCCATATTGGTGCAAAAGGAGAAAAACCAAAAAATTTCTGGGGAACCGTCAGACGGTTATTTGGCTATATGTCTAAACGATTAGTCGCAATCATTGCTGTATTTGTCTTAGCAGTTGCCGCAGTCATTTTCCAAATACAAACACCAAAGGTATTAGGGAAAGCAACGACTGAGATTTTCAATGGTGTGATGTTAGGTGCAAGACAGATGCAAGCAGGACAGCAAGTGACAAAGTTTCCTATTGATTTTGATAAAATTGCCCAAATCATCGTCACGGTAATCTTGATGTATTTGATTTCTGCTGTCTTTAATTTTTTACAACAATTTATAATGACAAGAGTTTCTCAACGAACTGTTTATGAATTACGTCATGATTTAGAGGCAAAAATGAATCGTGTACCAATTTCTTATTATGATACGCATACAAATGGTGATATCATGTCTCGTGCCATCAATGACATGGATAATATTGCTAGTACGTTGCAACAAAATTTGACACAATTCGTAACGAGCGCGGTCACTTTGATTGGGGTCATCGTCATGATGTTATCCATCAGTTGGCAGTTAACGTTAGTAGCCCTTTTGATGATTCCGTTGAGCTTGATCATCGTGATGGTCATTGCTCCTAAATCACAAATTTTCTTTGCCGATCAGCAAAAGAGCTTAGGGCTATTGAATAACCAAGTAGAAGAAACGTATAGCGGGCATACGATCGTTCAAACATTCAACCATATTGCCCAAGACCAAGAAATCTTTGAAAAAGAAAATGAAAATCTTTACGCGGCAGGCTGGAAAGCTCAATTTATCTCCGCAATCATCATGCCTTTGATGAATTTCGTAAAAAATCTGGGATATGTCTTTGTTGCAGTCCTGGGTGGGATCAAAGTAGCAAACGGAAATATGACGCTAGGGAATGTTCAAGCGTTCTTGCAATATACGACGCAATTCTCTCAACCAATCACACAATTAGCGAGTTTGATGAACACGATCCAGTCCACAGTAGCATCAGCTGAGCGGGTCTTTGAAGTGCTCGATGAAGAAGAAATGACCAATGAAAAATCAGGTTTGCCAGTTGAAGAAAATACACCTTACAAAGTACGTTTTGAAAATGTCCAATTTGGCTATTCATCAGATAATTTACTGATGACAGATTTCAATCTTGACGTCATGCCAGGACAGATGGTTGCTATTGTCGGTCCGACCGGTGCAGGTAAAACAACGTTGATCAATCTATTAGAACGTTTCTATGATGTCTCTGGAGGAAGCATTCGTTACGATGGGGTAGATACAAGGGATGTTTCTCGTGATGTCTTACGTGCACAGTTTTCAATGGTTCTACAAGATACATGGTTGTTTACGGGAACAATTTACGATAATATCAAATATGGAAATGACGATGCGACAGATGAGCAAGTAATTGAAGCAGCAAAAGCAGCTCATGTGGACGAATTCGTGCGCAAGTTACCCGATGGATACGACACAATCTTAAATGAAGATGCAAGTAATATTTCACAAGGACAACGACAACTGATCACGATCGCTCGAGCATTCTTAGCGAATCCAGATGTCTTGATTCTTGATGAAGCCACTTCAAGTGTGGATACACGGACAGAAATCTTGATCCAAAAAGCCATGAATCGTTTATTAGAAAATCGCACTAGCTTTGTTGTGGCTCACCGTCTTTCAACTATTCGTGATGCCGACAATATTATCGTCATGAATCATGGATCTATAGTTGAAACAGGTAACCATGACGAATTAATGGAAAAAGACGGATTTTATGCAGATTTATATAATAGTCAATTTACAGAAGAAGACGAAACATAAAATATTTGTCGATGAAATACTCAATCTGACAGAGTTCAGACAATCATAAAATAACTTATAATTTTTATGGAAACCGCAAATTTATAGAGGGAAATCTAGTATAAAATTTGCGGTTTTTCCTTTACATATGGATAGAAT
>NZ_NGMO01000003.1:481347-483554 GCF_002140175.1 Candidatus Enterococcus wittei | reverse complement strand
ATCATATATTGCTTGAAAGAATTGAAAAGCATCGTTAAAATAAAGCTTGACTTAGAGGGGAGCAAGAAATATGAAAGTTTTTAATTTGGGGTCTACAATTTATTTGAAGAGTATAGCCATTCGGGTAAAAGACCGAGATAAAATGATTCATTTTTATAAGGATACGGTCGGTTTTGATTTAAAGAGAGAAGAAAATGAGTTAGCTATTTTTGGAACACAAGAAAATGACAGCGAGATGTTATGGTTGGAAGAAAGTCCTAGAGCAAATGATCACTTCGGGGAAGTCAAAAAGCTCAATCGATTTTCATTGATTATTCCAAGTGAAGAAGAAATGGCAGACATGCTTTCTCGTATTCACAAGCAAAACTATCCAATTGAAGAGGCGTTGGAAAGTGATGGACGCTTAGGGATCTTACTAAAGGACCCAGAAGGAAATGAACTTGAGATTTATTATGAAGCGAAGAACGCAACGCATCAAGCAGATGCAGAAAAAATGGATCAGGAAGCTTTGTTACGCTTGTCAAATGGGCGTTTCAAAAGATTATCTTCTGGCTCATATTTTGAAAAAGTCCATCTGAATGTACTGGATATCGACAAACAGCGTGCCTTTCTTTCGAATATTTTAGGTCTAAATGTACATGACGATGTGGATAAAGAGTTTGTCTTAAATGAAGGAGATTTCCACATTGGGTTAACTGAGTCTGATAGCCAAGTCATTGCGCTTCCGACGGATGAAGTACTTGGGTTGGATTTTTTGAAATTTGTTGTCGATCAAGAAAATATGCAACGATTGCTCACGCATTTAAAAACAGAATCTGTGGATTTCTATGTGGACAAAAAACAAAAAGTACTGACTTTATATGATGCCATCGGAATTGAATGGTGGTTTGTTGATGAAACGAAAGAAACAAAAAAGCCATGATCGATTGAAGTAGCTATAAGAGCAAGAATGATTCAGGAAAAACTGGATGATTCTTGTTCTTTTGGCTCTTCGACAAGTAGTGTTGGTGAGTTCCAATTGAAAGAATTTCATCGAGAATCAATCGAAGCAGAAATACGCTTCGATTGATTCTTTTTTGTTTTGGATTGATCTTGGAAAACCAAGCCCTGAATCAAGTAAATACGGTCACGAAAATGGAGAAAATTACGGTAACCATAAGCGACTCGTTTGATGACCTTGATTTTATTGTTTGTCCCTTCTAAGGCCCCGTTACTATAGGGTGTTTGGAAGGCATTCTTGATTCCTTTTCTATATTTATTGAAGAAAGTAAGTTTCTTACGAAACCACTCAGGAAGTTGGGTATCTAAGGTATTCACCACTTCGAAAAAGTCGTTCGTCACTTTTTGTTTATAGTGATAGAGAAGGAGTTGACAAGTGTCATAAGCCAACTTCAATGTGGAATCATAGCTGAGTAATTCATCGACGATCGCTTTTTCAGTCATCGGACGCTTAAAGGAATGATCATAGCGATAGCGTGAGCTATCTAATAGATAAGAATCCTTTAGAAATAACTTCCAGTAACGTTTGAATCGTTTATACTTCAGACGATCGTTCTTGCGATAAGTGTTCATGATTTGAATCCGTAAATGGTTCAACGCTCGGTGAATATGTTGGATAATATGAAAACGATCCGTGACAATTTTTGCATGGGGAAAAATACTTTTCGCTAACTCAAAATAAGGAGCGTTCATATCCATGACGATATATTGGACATTCTCTCTAGCTTGACGGGTATAGCGAGAGAAATAGGTACGTAGATAAGCTAGTTTACGACTTTCAAGAAGACCAAGAATTTGATTCGTCTGACCATCCATGAAGATAAAACTCATTTTACCCACACAGGATTTCATTGCTTTAAATTCATCAAAGCAAAGAACGGAGGGCAAGTAGTCCAAACGTATTTTAACGTTCTTCACAGCCACTTTCATGATTCGTAAAATCGTTACATCCGATACGAAATAACGAAAGGCAATGTCTTTTCTACTGGAGTTGGTCGCTAATTCTGCCATGATTTTTCGTTTCAAGTCGACAGAAATCGAACAATTTCTATCGACTAAAGAAGTTTCAGCCGAGAAAGTTGCGCCACACTCTTTACATAGGAATCGAGTTTTTTTAAGTTTTAAGATTGTTTTACGTGAATGGATCGGTAGTAATTGAATGGTGGTTTGGTGGGTCCCATATTTAATCACTTGTCCTTCGTTTTTAA
>NZ_NGMO01000003.1:446908-481247 GCF_002140175.1 Candidatus Enterococcus wittei | reverse complement strand
TAATTGAATGGTGGTTTGGTGGGTCCCATATTTAATCACTTGTCCTTCGTTTTTAACCCCACATTTTGTACAACAAGTGGGAGTGTAATCTAAGCGTCCATGAATCACGTAGGAGGTAATGCCTCCTTCTTTCCTTTCAAAAAGCCAATTTGTAGGGAAAATGATATTTTCATCTGTTAAACCGAGTAATTTTTTAGTATGATAGTCCATGGAGATATCCTTTCTTGATGAGTTTGTTTTAGACGACTTAATTCTATCAATTTAGATATCTCTTTTTCTATCTTTTTTTACAAAAAAATAGTGTTAGTAGAAAACAAAATTGTTTCCCACCAACACTAGATATTATAGAACCGTTCTTTTATTTTACAAAAAAACAATTCAATCGAAGACTTTATGACGGTTGATTCTTTTTCCAGAAAGCTATATGCTTGGGTAGTTAGTATATTTACATAAAAAGAAGTAAGGAGGGTGCTGTATGTATCCCAAAACAAAAGAAATTATTCTAAATAAATTGGAAGCAGGATATTATCCGGGGATAGTGGCTGCTTTTTTAAAAGACAACCAAGTAGATAAATTGATCTCAGGAGAAGCACAAGTCGTTCCAGTCACCCGTCCGATGTCTGAAGACATGCTGTTCGATGCCGCATCGTTGACAAAAGTGATTGCTACAACTAGTTTAGTTCTACGTTTATTGGAAGATGGGAAAATCGCTTTAGACACTCCCTTAAATGTTTATTTACCACGTTTTGAAAATCAAACAATCACGATCCGTCATTTACTGACACATACGTCTGATATAAAAACATGGATCCCAAATCGTGAGAAACTTTCCCAAGAAGAATTGATTTCTGCTTACCTTCAACTTCAACCAGGAGACCAGTTGGGAAAAGTGGTGAAATACACAGATGCAGGAACAATTCTTTTGGGTTTAATGTTGGAAGAGATTTTCCAAGAAGACGCAGTTGAACTTTTTCAAGAACAGGTTTTAGAACCTCTTGGGATGATAAATAGTTTATTTTTACCGATGCCTTCAGAAAAAATCGTACCTACGGAACAACTTTCTTCTGGTGAATTGATCCATGGTATCACCCATGATCCAAAAGCTCGGGTCCTAGCAGAGCATGCAGGAAATGCTGGTTTATTTATTAATTTAGCTGATAGTATCAAGTTTGTCCAAATGTATCTTCAATATGGGACAATAAAGGAAGGACGTTTTTTAGAGGAAAAAACCATTCGGTCTTTATTAGAAGATCAAACGCCTACTAACGAGGGTGGACGTTCACTTGGGTGGGACTTAAAAACAGATTTGACTGATTCCCACAATATCCTTTTTCATACAGGATATACCGGGACCTTTTTATTGATCGATGTTCTCGAACAAGAAGCGTTTATTTTTTTATCGAATCGGATACATCCAAATGATCATCGGGAAGAATATGTGAAATGTCGAGATGAAATTATCAAGATTTATTTACAAGAGAAAGCGTTATACAAAAAATAATGCTATAATAACATTGAAAATTGAGAGGAGTTTGAGATATGCAAGAACCTATGTTTTTAAAACCTGTTTTTCAAGAAAAAATCTGGGGTGGAAGTCGTTTACGTACTGTTTTTGGCTTTGATATACCAAACGATAAGATCGGTGAAGATTGGGCCATCAGTGCGCATCCTCATGGAGTAAGTGTGGTCGAAAACGGCTCTTTCAAAGGCTGGAAACTAGATGAATTATGGAAAGAACATAAAGAGTTATTCGGGCATCCCACTGAACCAGTCTTCCCCTTGTTGATTAAAATTTTAGATGCGGAAGATGAGTTGTCTGTTCAAGTCCATCCCGATGATACTTACGGTATGAAACATGAGGGAGAGCTAGGTAAGACAGAATGTTGGTATATCATTGATGCTGAGCCAGGAGCAGAAATCATTTATGGTCATCATGCAAAAACGAGAGAAGAATTAGCTGAAATGATCAAAGCAGGTCGTTGGGATGACTTATTGAAAAAAGTACCTGTTAAAAAAGGGGACTTCTTTTATGTACCTAGTGGCACAATCCATGCGATAGGGAAAGGGATCATGATTTTAGAAACGCAACAAAGTTCAGATACGACCTATCGTGTGTATGACTATGATCGGAAAGATGATCAAGGAAACACTCGGGAATTACACATCCAACAATCAATTGATGTGACAACTGTTCCTGCTAAAACACCTGAATTACAAATCAAAGAGATACGCAAAGGCAATTCTTCGATTGTGACTTATTTGGAAACCGAATTCTTCAATGTTTATGAGTGGGATATTAAAGGAATCACTTCATTTAAAAAACAAGCGCCTTATACATTGATGACGGTCATTGACGGGGCTGGTGACTTGGTTGTTGATGGAACCTCTTATCCTTTAGAAAGAGGAACCAGTGCGATCATTCCAGATGGAGTCAATGAATGGATGATTCAAGGGGAAGTATCAATCATCGCTTCTGAACCAGGAAAATAAATTTTAGTTTAGAAAGTCAAGGTCTTTGTGACGGATTCTCGAGCGATTAAGAAAAAAATCAGGAGAATAGGAGATGAAGATGCTTTTCAGATAGTTCATTATCAAAATGTATGGGTGAAAAGTACTTCTCCTGTTGTTTGAATGATCATTGGATCTCAAGAATCAAATAAGAAAATATGACTGAGTTGGCTTATAGATAAAAGAGGTTGGGACAAGTGTTTAACGCCGAGAAATAAGAAGTAATTCACGGAAATCATTTTTTTTAATTTTTGTGAATTTCAGCTTGTTTTCGAAAGAGATGCTTGTGTTTCAGCCGTTGATACGTATTTAGAGCGTGGAGCAAAAGGGTTATTTACTTTTGTTCTACGTTCTTTTTTACGTAAAATAAAATAGTTTTGTTTTTCATCCTTGAAATAGCTTTCAAAGTGTGCTATATTTTTGGTGTCGAATTAAAACGTTTTAATAAACGTTTTAAAGCTTTTTTATTCATTTGATGAAAAAAAGGAGAGAACTAGAATGAATACGATTACAGTTATAGGAAGTATTAATTTAGATCGGACGATTCGGGTGAAACATATGCCTAAACCTGGTGAAACGATCCATACAAAAGAAACATTTTCAGCAGGAGGCGGCAAAGGAGCCAATCAAGCAGTAGCTGCAACTCGTTCAGAAGCAACAACTTATTTTATCGGTGCAGTAGGAACAGACGAAGCTGGCAAAGCAATGACTGATCTTTTGACACAAGAAGGAATTGATTTAAACGGTGTGGTCACATTGGAAAATCAAGCTACAGGACAAGCCTATATCATCGTGGATGATCAAGGGGAAAACAGTATCATGATCCATGCGGGTGCAAATAATGCTTTTACTCCTGATCAAGTCAAAAAAAGTAAAGAAATAATTGAAAAAAGTGATTTTGTCATCGCACAGTTTGAAAGCGCTCTAGATAGTACGGTAGAAGCTTTCACGATTGCTCAAAAGGCGGGAGTCAAAACGATCTTGAATCCAGCTCCTGCACTAGAAAATGTACCAACGGAATTATTGAAAGTAACAGACATGATCATTCCAAACGAGACAGAAACAGAAATATTAACTGGTATCTCTATCACGGATGAAGCGAGTTTGCAAGAAGCAGCGAAAGCGTTCCATCAATTAGGGATTGAAGCAGTCATCATCACGATTGGTAGCAAAGGGGCTTATTATGATATTGAAAATGGAGCGAGTGGTATCGTACCAGCATTCAAAGTGAATGCAGTTGACACGACAGCAGCTGGAGATACCTTTATTGGTGCAATGAGTAGCATCTTAGCGACTGATTTCAGTAATCTAGAAGAAGCCATTCGCTATGGAAATAAGGCTTCATCACTCACTGTTCAACGTTTTGGTGCGCAACCATCAATTCCTTATAAAAATGAATTGAACTAAAGAAAGGATGTTATTACAATGAAAAAAACAAAAGTTATTAATTCAGATATCTCACGCGTGATTGCACAAATGGGGCACTTTGACAAATTAAGTATCGGAGATGCTGGGATGCCGGTTCCGATGACTACTGAAAAAATTGATTTGGCAGTGACTAATGGAGTTCCTAGTTTTATGGATGTATTGACGAATGTGTTAGAAGAATTGGAAGTTCAACGTATCTATCTAGCGGAAGAAATCAAAACAGAAAACCCTGATATTCTTTCAGAAATCAAAAAAGAATTGCCAGATACACCAATTACTTTTATCCCACACAGTGAAATGAAAGCAGAATTAAACAATTGTCATGCATTTATCCGAACTGGAGAAATGACACCATATGCTAATATCTTATTAGAAAGTGGCGTCGTATTTTAAATAATAGGAGGAAATTAAAATGAATGCAACAGCATTATTGATTGGTTTAGGACCACTACTGGGTTGGGGGCTATATCCAACGATTGCTTCTAAAATCGGTGGCCGACCAGTCAATCAAATTTTAGGATCTACTTTGGGAACATTGATATTTGCACTTATTTTCGCATTAGTAAAAGGAATGGGCTTACCAACAGGAATGGACCTAGTCTTTTCAATTCTTTCAGGTGTAGGTTGGGCAACGGCACAAATCATTACTTTCCAATCCTTTACATTGATTGGATCATCACGAGCAATGCCAATCACAACAGCCTTTCAACTATTAGGAGCTTCTTTATGGGGAGTCTTCGCTTTAGGAAATTGGCCAGGAACAACGGCAAAAGTATTAGGTGGTTTGGCGCTTGTATTGATTATTATCGGTGCTTGGATGACCGTTTGGACAGAAAAAAAATCGAATGAAAAGAGCAGCTTATTAAAAAAAGCAGTCCTTTTATTAGCTGTTGGTGAAATTGGTTACTGGGCCTACTCCGCGGCTCCGCAAGCTACCTCAATTGATGGAATGCATGCGTTCTTACCCCAAGCCATCGGTATGCTTCTTGTCGCAGTCATTTATACAGCGGCTTTAAGTTTTAAAAAAGGTGAAAAATCTGCCTTTACTGAAGTGGTTTCTTATAAACAAATCTTTTCTGGATTTTTCTTTGCCTTTGCTGCTTTGACTTACCTTATTTCAGCACAACCAGATATGAATGGTTTAGCAACAGGATTTATTTTATCCCAAACTTCTGTTGTGTTAGCTACTTTAACTGGAATCTGGTTCTTAGGACAAAAGAAAACCAAAAAAGAAATGGCTGTCACAATTATTGGTTTGGTGCTTATTTTAGCTGCAGCAACAATAACAGTTCTTATATAAAACGAAATTGGTAAAGAATGAATCTTGTTCTTTATCAATTTTTTTGTAGAAAAAAGATAACGGAAACTGTTAGAATAGGATTATCAGAAAGAAATGTTTCTGAAATCCATATTAAAGCCTAAATAACTGGCTTGGAAAAGAGCTGGTAATCAGGTGGTTGAATTTTTGAAGGCGCTTCCTGTTCGGTCGAGAATTAAGTTGAAGTGTTTTTCTCAATTGATGCATTATTTTAAACAAATGCTTATGCCAAATCTCAGTATCTTTATTACTTGGGGTTTGTTATCTATAATAACGAATAACTTATCTGGAGAGTTGCAGCGTAATTTACTTGAAGTGAACCACTGGTTGACTTATTTATTGTTGCCTATATTGATTAGTTATTCTGGTGCGAAAATTTTTAATCAAAAGGCAGCCGTAGCTGGTGCAATAGCCTCCTTGGGGATGATTGTGGTTTCTGATTTTGCACCAATCTTTGGAGCCATGGTGATTGGCTTATTGACCGGTAGTGGATTTCAATGGCTGTACAAATGGGTTTCACCAAGAATAAAACCTGGATATGAAATGTTAGTGAATAATCTATTGGTTGGAGTCAGTGGGGGACTTACTTGTATCATGGGGATTCTAATTATCCAACCAGTGGTAGAAAGATCTTTGATGAATATAGGTGCTCTTGTTTATTGGCTGATTGAAAAAAATCTATTGCCTTTTATTAGTCTGATTATTGAACCCTTAAAAATATTTTTTTTGAATAATGTTATTAATCATGGAATATTGACTCCTCTAGGTCTCGAATTGTCACAAAAAACAGGTCATTCGATCTTATTTTTGATGGAAGCCAACCCAGGTCCAGGTGTCGGTGTGTTGGCTGCAATGATTTTATTTGCAGAAAAAGAAAAGAGTATAAAAGCTAGTGGCGCATTAATGATTCAAGCAATCGGTGGTATTCATGAAATCTATTTTCCATTTGTATTGATGCAACCTGCTCTTTTTTTTGCAGTGATATTAGGCGGAGCAACCGGAACATTGACTTTTCAATGGTTAGACATTGGCTTGAGTACCCCAGTATCTCCTGGCTCTTTAGTCGTAATTTTAGCGAATACACCGCCACTACAGATATTAGGAGTGACTTTAGGGATATTCCTTAGTGCTTTGGTTACATTTACGTGTGCTTCTATACTTCTAAAAAAACACAAGCCAACCCCTGTTAAATCAACCTCATCAAAAAAGGAGCTCTCAATGAATAACGAATCAATTAGTGAAATTATATTTGCCTGTGATGCAGGAATGGGGTCTAGTGCAATGGGTGCCGCACTTCTTCAAAAGCAACTGGCATTTGATCATATTCGTATCCCAATCACTTATCGATCCATTGCGGAATTAAAAAAAAATCCAGAACAGTTAGTGGTTGTTCAAGAAAATTTTTTACCTTTAGCTAAAGAAAAGGTAGAAGACAGTCAAATTTTACCAGTGACACATTTTTTAGAAATAGATGAATATTTACCATTGATCAAACAGCGAATCAATAATCAACCTTCACAAGAACTGGCTAAACAAACGGTGCAATCAAGAAAAGGTAAAGTACAAAAGGTGGTTTTTTTATATGAAAAAAATCGTCGTGGTTCACAAACAATGGGGATGATAGTCTTGAGTCGGATCGCTAAGGAGCATCAAGTGTTCCTCGATATCCAAAAAGAAGCAATTGAACAGCTGATAGAAGAGGAACAAATCCTTTATGTAACAGACCAAATGATAGCAAAGAATTATAGCTTAGAGGAGCGTGTGAAACATTTGTTGATTGTTGATCATTTCGTAGGGACGCAAGAATATGCAAAATTAGTAAAGGAAGTGGACATCGATGTATTTGTCACCCAGAGAGAAGCAACTACTGACAGAACTCATCACTAGTCCGTCACCAGTTTCGATCCAGCGCCTGATGAATCTTTTGAAAATGAGCAGACGAACTGTTTATCGAGAACTTGAACAGCTTGAACTTTCGTTAAAAGAAGTTGGCGCTACTTTAGAAAAAGTTTCACGTGGTTCATTTACGATAAAGGCAAGTGAAGAAATCAAGCACTTGCTCCTACGAGAAATGGAAGAACAATTTTTAGAACTGTCTACTTCACAAAGGCAGCATGCGATCTTACTGGAATTGCTAACCACAGATCAACCTTTGTCATTGAACTATTTTATGGAACAGTATTTGATTAGTAATACGACTTTTTACGGGGATATCAAACAATTGGAAACAAATATGAAGCAACTTCCCTTAAAAATCATTCGTAATCGTGGTTATGAAATCACCGGTCCAGAAAAATATCGACGTTTATTGATAGCCAATGTCATGGCGCTAGAAATCAATGAGTATGAGATTTTTCATCGTGCTCAATTTGAGGATACGACGAATTATTTTTTTCGCTTTATCAATACAAAATATCTTCTACTGGCACGTAAAGTGATTCATGATGAATTGATTCAACAACAGACAGATCTCAGTGATCGAAAACTTGAGCATTTAGTTTTGATGTTAAGCATTACGATCGATCGAGTAACGAAAAAATATCTACTAACGAATGAAACTTATACTGGCTTAGTCAACAAAGATTTATTACGGATCGCCAAAGCTTTATTTTCAAAAGTCGGTATTGAAACCAAACAACTCTATCCAGTCAACGAAATTGTTTTTTTTGCTAGTTTATTAAATGATTTTTCAAATTCCTTTGATCAAAATTTTTTTGAAGAGACTTTTGATACACAGTTAGCTTATTTAGTAAAACAATTAATCGAAGTTGTCAGTCAAGAGACAAATAGCCCTTTTTACGAGGATGAAATGTTGTATAAAATGTTGCTGACACATCTATCAGGTGTATTTTCACGCGCTGTTTTACAAGAAGAACAGTTGACGAATCCTATCTTAGAAAAAATCATGTTTCAGTACCAAGAAATCGCCCAAGGTATTCGTTACGCAATCGAATTGATTTTTCAAGAAAAAAAGTTATCAGAAGAAGAGATTGCCTATATGGTTTTACACTTTGCGAACTCATTAGAAAAAGCACCGAAAGATAGTACGATTAAAATCGCTGGTTTTTCACCAAGTGGATTGGCTTCGACAAGTATGCTTGAGCTGAGACTAAAACGCTATTTTCCTTTTATCCAGCACATTCATTTTTATCGGATCGCTGACTTGAAAAATATCGATCTAGAAGAAACATATGATCTAGTTATTTCCACATCGATTCTTACTGGGTATGATGGCAAGTATCTATTAGTTTCACCTTTACTTCTTGAAGAAGAGGTGAAACAACTGAAAGAAGAATTTGCTCGTCTAGAAGAAAAAAGAATTAAAGGTAAAAGCCAAATTTCAAAATCGCAACCAACAATTGAAGATAACTATGAAAAAACAGTCAGAATGATGGAAAAAATCAATGGACTTTTAGGTCAGTTCTTTATTCAGGAACTCTCAAATGCTACAACAATTGAAGAGACGGTCCAAGAGATATTCTCCTACCTTCCAAAGGAGATTATTCAGGATGAGACAAAAGTCTATCAACGCTTAATGCAAAGATATCATCAATCTCCCGTAGGTATCCCTAATACGAATATGGGATTGTTTCATACATCTAGTTCCCAAGTCACTGAACCGGTTTTTTGTATCTTTCATCTAGAAAATGAACTTGAGATTGAAGGAATGGACAGGAAGCCCCTTTATTTATCCAGAATGCTCGTGATATTGGCACCTTCTCCAATTGATGAAATTACAGGAAGATTACTTGGGAAAATTAGTGGTGCACTTATCATGAACGATTTAAATACTGAAATCTTTCGTTCAGGAAATCAGGAAATCGTCTATCAATTATTATCCAAAATATTGATCGATGAAATGAAAAAATAAAGGAGCTAGTGGAATGATTGAAATTTCAAATGAATCTATTTGGCTAAATCAAAGCTTTGACTCTTGGGAACAAGCATTGAACAAGATAGGAGAGATCCTACGAGAAGCAGGTTATATCACGAAAGAATATATTGCTTCAATGATTGACAGACAGAAGTTAGCCAGTGTATATATCGGAAATTTTGTAGCACTCCCCCATGCTTTAGCAAAAGATGAGCATATCATCAAAGAAAACATTTTTTTATTTCAAGTACCAGATGGGGTAGATTTTGGAGCAGAAGAAGAAGAAAGAGAAGTAGCAACGATTTTGTTTGTTGTCGTTTTGAAAGAAAAGCACCAGTTAGAAAATTTACAAGAACTTGCTTTTTTATGTTCAGATGTCGATCAGGTAATGGCTTTAAGTGATGCACAAACAGTCGATGAAATTCAAATCATTTTAAAAAAAGCTGCTGACTTTTAAATGTTAAGCATTCTTGAAATCCAGTGACAGGATGAAAAAAGTAGATAACAACTGAATAAATAGTTTTTACAGGCTGTTCCTTCGATAAAAAGGCAGACCATCGGGAGTTTTTTTTCTGGTTCTGATTCATTATCGAAGTTGAATGGCTTTTTTTTTCGATTTTTTTGGGAGAATCTTCGATAATTCGTAATTATAGAGTGAAGGAGGCACTACGTTGGGAAAATCCAACCATTCAAAGAGTTAGAGGCCACTTAGCTGTTGTTTATAGTTTATCAATTAACCGAGTAATACTCGCAATACTTATGACTATAGTCGTGCAGATGTGTCAGATTCGGTTAGGGCATAGCAGTAGATATGTAGGAACTACTGGGTCCACTTGGTAAAAAGAATGGCTGTGAGTAAATACACTTACAAGTATTCTCTATTTTCAAGAAATTCGTAGTTTTAGTCATGAGAGATTCACTTATAAAGAAAGGGAAACGTGATGAAAAAATATACTAGTTTACTTTCAATATTATTTACGTTAAGTTTCATGATGATTTTTTTTGTTCAATCTAGCCATATAAGCGCAACTTCGTTTACGAATACTACACCACAAAACGATTTGTTGAAGGATGCTCAGAGTGAGTCATCCATTTCGAATCTGACTGAGCAGATTGAAAGTCAAAAAAGTAGTTGGGCTACATTTCTTCAAGATAATCAGTTGCTTCAATCCCCTGATGGAAAGTTGTATACAACAGGACCTTCCAACTATATACAGACACCCATTGACCCCCAATTAAACATAGAAAGGAATCCGTTAGAAAACCAGATCGTTGTTGTCGATCCAACAATTCATATTGCCGATATTGACATACGATTGTCAAATGGGGCGCGTGAATATGGTTGGTATGGAAAACGAGTGAACGGAGAGATCGCTTTATGTATCGAACAAGGAGCTGTACTGAATATTGGCGAAAATGGTGGTTATAGTTCAAGTATCCAAGTGACAGAACTTTTGAAAAAAATCTCATTGATCAAATATTATGGGGTCATTTCTACTGGTTACACGATGCAAAAGGAATTGCTGACACAATTACTCACTTGGGAGCAACAAGGGATTACTCCTGTCAGTATTTCTGGAGAATTCACATTAGCAGATTATCAGTCATTCAAAACGACTGTAATGAATCAAGTGAACCTTTTTTATACCCAGCCCTCTTTTCACGGACAAATGATGACCTTAAATGTCGGAGAAAGTCAAACATATGTTGATACGACAGGTGCATTTGCTAACTATATAGCGACACCGACAGAATCGGGTGAAGGACTGATCATTGAAAAGCAAGGTGAAAAAGTGACAGTTACTGCAACAAAAGAAGCACCAGAAATCAGTCGAATTGAATTTAAGTACAATATTCCAAATACGTATCAAGGAGCGATCGTCGTGTATCAACATGCGTACACACAAAATATGATGGTCGGTAGAGTTCCTGAACTAACTAAAACCTCTTTTACGATACATGTCCAAAAAGAGGGAAATGCTAGAATACGAAAAGTGGATCAAACCACTAAACAACCACTTGTGGGTGCTGTTTTTCGATTTACCACGTCAGACGGTCAGACGAAAGAATTAACCACGGGCTCAGATGGCTATGCGACTTGGAATGATCTATTAGTGGATACGGAGGTCACGATCCAAGAAATCCAAGCACCAGATGGTTATATTTTGAATTCGAATCCACAGACAATCATCATCAAAGCTAATGAAACCACAACGATTACATTGGATAACCAACAACAGCTAGCAAATTTAACAGTGATCAAAGAAGATGAAGAAACTGGTAGTCAGCCACAAGGTGCAGCCCATCTAGTAGGAGCGGTTTATGAATTAAGGGATGCGGATGGAAAAGTCGTTGGGCGATTAACGATGGAAGAAATGAATGGAACGATTCAAGCAGAATTGAAAGGCTTGAAACTAGGTTCCTATGTGCTACAAGAAGTTGAACCACCAGAAGGTTACAATCTAGATCCAACCACATATCCAGTGGATTTAACATATGCTGGTCAAAATGAAACGGTGGCTCTTCACAATAAAACGGTGACCGATCGCGTAATCAAAGGGTATGTAGAAGGGTATAAATTTGGTTCAAGACCGCTGATTCCTACAAAAATGACTGAGGTTTTAGAAACTCTAACCAAGTCAACCAGAGAAAGTAAACCACCTCTTGTAGGTGTTGAGTTGACAGCGACTTCTCACACAACAGGACAAGAGTATCTTCAAGTGACCGGTGAAAATGGCTACTTTAAATTCGAAGGTTTACCTTATGATACGTATACGATCGCTGAGACCAAAGGAGTAGACGGCTACTTATTGATCGAACCTTTCGATGTTACGATCACTGAAGAAGGCTATACCCATTTCTTTTTACTAGAAGACAAAGTCATTGAATCACGATTGCATATTATTAAAGTAGATGAAGAAACCGGTGAAACCATTCCCTATGCGGGAGCGCAATTCAAAATCTTTGATACGTGGGCTAATGAGGGTGATGGAGGGTTTATCTCCATGAGTCGTCCAAATGATACCGAAAATACAGATATTTTTGAAACCAATGAAAAAGGTGAGATTGTCACGACGGAAAGTTTACCTTGGGGAGTAGACCGGTATGAACTACATGAAATTAAAGCCCCTGAAGGATACTTACCATTAGAAAAGCCCCTGATATTTAGTGTGACACAAGAAGATGCTGATGCACTTATCCGTTTAGAAGTACCGAATCGATTAGCAAGACAAAGTGTATCATTGATCAAACGGGATCGGTTAAATGAGCAGCTTTTAGAAAATGTGGCGTTTGGCCTTTATAAGATAGAAACAAATGAACAGGGAGAACAATCGGAAGTATGGATCAACGAGTATCGCACAGACAAAGAAGGGAAAATTCTAGTAGAAAACTTACCTTATGGAAAGTATAAATTTATGGAAAATGAGCCGCTTGAAGGCTACTTACCTTTAGAAAATACTCTGGATTTTTCAGTGACAGTCGAAAAGGATGGAGAATTGATTGTGCTAGAAGCCTACAATGAACGAGAAACTCTAGAATTAACTAGCCGATTTACAGATATCAATGGGAATAAGGAGCTTGATCCATCGATTGATAACCAATTAAAAGATACTGTATGGGTAAAGGGAAAAGCTTTAGAGATCGAGCATACGTATACCGTTGTGACACAGTATAAACATTCGAAGACGGGCGAGGTAGTCAGTGAGAAGCATTCTACTTTCACTGCTAAAAGCAAGGAAGATCAATTTGAAGTTACTTTCGATCTAAAAGCCAATACGTTAAAAGAAGGAGACCAATTAACTGCCACTCATGTCTTGTACTATGAAGAAGCCAGAGAAAATGAAGTAGCTCGTGAAGATGATTTAACAAATAAGGAACAAACATTGTCTTTTGTTAAGCCAAATTTACCGTTGATTCAAGAACAACCACAAAAAATGTTACCTAAGACGGGAAATAACCAATCAACAAACTTTATGATGTTAGGAAGCCTCATACTCTTTTTACACGGAGTAATCTTGTATAAACATAAAAGGAGGAAGATATGATTGCAAAAGGTATTTTTTAAGAAGAAACAGAATAAGCATCGACCTTGTCAGAGGGATCGAAACATTAGAAAAACTATTTTGGCGATTATAACAGGCTACAGCTTCTTTATACTAAGTGGCTGTCATCTACTTGAGACAAATCCCTCAGTAGAGGTATCACAAACTCAATCTGTATCTTCGTCTCAAAACACTAAATTAATAGATAACAATAAAGTTTTTACTTATCAAAAAAAGGAAGATAGTGAGGTCATTCAACCATCATTGGATTTTGTGATACGATTTAGAGAACAAATGAATCAACAGATGACTACATTAAAGGACGAAACGAATCAACTACGCATCGCCTATGCCAATGAAAGTAGGCTAGTAAATCCAGTAACTGTGACAGAAACGGAAAATAAAGAACCCCCTATTGTTCAGCAATCCCCCCATAATCCAGAATTAATTGAACCACCTCACGCATTCGAACCTTCTGAAAAATGGTATGATGCTAAAATTCAAGTGGAACATTCATTGATTGTTTTACCACAAGGAATTGCATTTGATCCTTTTTCCTACTTTACCCTTATAACAGGAAGCGACCCTGCACCAACCCTCCATATTACCCCGATTGATTCTATGCGTCAGGGACAACAAACGATGCATATCACAGCCGTAGATTCAAAAGAAAGGAAGACGACTGAATCCATTACTTTTCTTTTCAACAGCTTACCGATCATTCAATTAAACCAATCTACGCTTCAAGCAAAAGTCGGAGCACCAATTGATCTCCTTGATGGTGTGAAAGCCTTTGATTATGAAGAAGGAGAGATAACTTCTAAAATTACCGTAAAAACAAATCTACAACCAGAAAAAGAAGGTATGTATGAGGTTCTTTATTCCGTTACGGATCAACTAGGTGCTAGTGCTGAAGTAAAGACAGAGCTCCAGATTACCAATGAAGCACCAGTAATTAATGGTCCAAGTCGTCTGAGCTTTCCGATTCACCAAGTAGGTGCTGTCTTTGATCAATTTACTGCGTATGATTTGGAAGATGGCAGAATTCCTCTTTCAAAAGCGAATATTATAGAAACAAACCTTGATTTTCAAAAAGAAGGAGATTACTTTATGAGAATCGGGAATGTTAAAGACCGTCATGGAAAGATTGCTAAAGAAGTGTCTATTCATATTCAATTAACAAATGAAGCACCAACAATTTCTCATACGGAGTTAACCATTCCGGTTTTCACATCTATCACAAAAGAAATGTACTTATCTCAGTTCATGCTTTCTGATCGTGAAGATCCTGAAGATCTATTAACGGTCGAAATGGATGAACAAGCTTGGCAACAAGTAGATCCAACTCGTTTAGGAGCGTACAAATTACCAATAAAAGTAATAGATTCGAATGGGAAAATAACAAAAGCTCTAGGGGTGATAGAAATTGTGAATGAACCTCCTGTTTTTTTAGGTGTTGCTGATCGAGAAGTACTCGTCGGAACAAGTGAGTTTGATCTTTTAGAAGGGATTTCTGTTTATGATAGAGAGGAAAAGCTCTCAGTAAAAGATGTCAAGTTTAAAGGAAATGTTGATCTTACTCTTCCTGGTGAATACATCATTGACTTGATGGTTAAAGACACTTTTGATGAAGTGACTACCTCGTTTAAAGTGACAGTCTTAGATCAAATCCAAGAAGAAAAAGTAGTAGAATAAAAACCACTTAAGGAGATGGATATGGATTATTTTGATCAAGCGATGTCTTTATTTTCAAAAGGAATCATCACAGCGGGGAGTTTATTGACTGTTTGGGGGATTATTCAACTTGGTACAGCCATCAAAGAACATAATGGACCAGGGATGCAACATGCTATTTTTCAAATCGTTGGCGGTGCGGTCATTCTGGCTGCCGGTACATGGATTGCAAATATCTCAATGTGAGGAAGTGAGGTGAAATGGACGGTGCAATTGAATTTCTCCTAAAAGCTATTGCTGAACAGCTGAGTCTAACTACTAATCATAAAAATAGTTTGTTACAAAATCTGGAAAACTATTTACCTGAAATTTATCAGTATAGCATAACCATCATGGATATCGTAATCAAACCAATAGCTTACTCATTGCTAGGATTTCTACTGTTAATAGAGTTCCAACAAATTGCTCATCATCTCTATGGGAAACAATCCGAATTTGGTGGATTGGATTTATTTTTACCTCTCTTTATTAAAGTTGGTCTAACCTTACTAGTTCTGCGAAATTTAATGATTTTTCTAAATACCATTATGGAAATTGGGATCACAATCAGCCAAGGAATTAGTCGCATAGAGATCAGGGAAAGTCCGAGACCAACTTTGAATGTGGGGACGATAATGGAAGAAATTTATGATTTCGGATTCTTTGAGAAATTGACTTTACTGCTCATTTTACTCATTCCTCTAATTTTTTCGATCATAGTCGGGGTATTGGCTAAAGTTATTATTTTTTTACGATTTCTAGAGATGTATGTGTACTTGAGTATCTCCCCATTGCCGATTGTGGCTTTACTGAATACTGAAGTCGGACATTTCGGGAAAAATTTTCTGCGAATGTTTGGTGCAGCTTCTTTACAGGGAGTATTATTGTTTATCGTTTTAAGTATTTATCCTCTATTGATTGGTACGGCTTTTTCCATGGAAGAAAATCATGGAATGATGGCAATCATTGGCGCAATTGTAGGGAATTGTCTTTCGTTAAGTTTGTGTTTGGTTTATACGATGAAATGGTCAAAGACAATTTTAGTCTATGTTTGATGTTCTTTAAAGAGAGAAAGGAGGTGAGTTTATTGGCATTAGAAGTTGCCGTTCGTAAAGAAATAAAAGAGTATCAGGAAAAAATATTTTTTGGGTTTTCGTTGAGACAACTAATAGCGATCAGTTGTACGTTGTCGATTGTTGTGCCTATCGTTGTTTTTAATCACTTGATTTGGAAACGTTCAATCGATGATCTCGGTTTTGTTTTAATGGTATTCAGTGGCCCAATTTTATCCATTGGCTGGATCAGAAAAAATCAACTACCCATGGAGAAATATTTACAGGTCCGTTGGCGATATCTCAAGTTAGCTAAAAGTTATCCGTATCAGAGCTGTCAATTGGAGGAGTTTTATGAAACGATGGGTAAACGATCGAGAAAAGAAAGTCGAAGAAGGGAATACGGAAATTGAGAAAAAATTATTTGCTAAGTTACTAAAAAAGCAAAAGAAAAAGCGAGGGCGGCAACAGAGGAAATCAGCTCCTTTGAAAAGTGCGCAAAGTAGATTGAGATACAGCAAAATGTTTGAAAATGGACTATGTGAGATCGCACAAGGTTATTATTCAAAAAGTATTCAATTTTCAGATGTGAATTATCAAATTGCTCAATCAGAAGACCAAATGAATATTTTTAGAGCATACTGTGAACTATTAAATAGTTGTGATGATCATGTCCATTTGAGCTTGACACTCTTAAAGAAACGAATAGCTATGACAGAGTTTGAAAAGCAACTATTTTATGAAGAAACAGGTGAAAGTCAGGACCAATACCGACGAGAATTAAATGGGATGCTTAATCAGACAATTCAGGAAGGGAAGAATAATTTTATTAAAAGAAATTATTTGACATTCAGTGTCCAAGCAACAGATTTTGACCAAGCCAAACATGCCCTAAATCGCATGAAACAAAATCTGATGGAAAGCTTTTCAGAAATTGATTCTCAGTGTAGTGAAATGAATGGCATCGAACGACTAGAGTTACTTCACGAATTACTAAAGCCGGATGATTTCTTTTATTTTAAATATACAGATCTTGTCTATAGTCGTCTATCTACAAAGACAGCAGTCACGCCTACGAGTTTCAATTTTAAGAATAAAAATTATTTTGAGATAGGAACGGAGTACGGACAAGTGATTTACTTGAAAGACTATCCTGCTACAGTATCGGATAAGCTGATATTAGAATTAATGGAAATAGCTGAAGAATTGACCCTATCAATCCATATTGATCCAGTTGCTCCTGAAAAAGCAAATCGACTTGTACAGAATAAAAAAGCCTATATGGAAGGAGACAAAACAACAGCTGAAAGAAAAGCAACACAAAAGGGATATGATCCTTATACAAGTGTTCCTTATGAATTGACCAATAGTATTGCAGAAGCAGAAGCATTACTTGATGATTTAGTAAAGTCTGGTCACAAGTTGTTTTTTGTGACAATTCTTGTCTATTTTCGAGCAAAATCTAAGCAAAAATTAGAAGATATTGCAGAACAAGTAAGACATGTCGGAAGAAAACATCGCTGTGGTTTTAATACATTAGATTACATGCAAGATGAAGGCTTAAACTCAGTGTTACCATTAGGAAAAAATTGGGTGGAAATAAAGCGAACTTTAACAACGGAAAGTACAGCGATTTTTCTTCCTTTTTCCGCTCAAGACTTAAATCATGAAGACGGTAAATATTATGGAATGAATGAGACCACTAAAAATGTGGTAAAGATCAATCGGAAAAAATTGAATACCCCAAGTGGCATGATTTTAGGGAGTTCTGGTTCTGGAAAAGGGGTAGCAAAAAAATATGAAGAGATTACGACACTATTGAAAAACCCACATGATGAAATTATTTCAATTGATCCAGAAGACGAAGATACAGTGATCGGTCAAGCTTTTGATGCGCAAATCATAAAGATTGCTCCAAATACAGATACTTTTATCAATTTATTGGATATTTCAGAAGATTTACGTAGTGAAATAGATCCAATCAAATTAAAATCAGATTTCTTACTAACTGCATGTGAAGCATTGATTGGAGGACAAACAGGATTGAGTTCTGCGCAACGATCTATCATTGATCGAGTGACACGTTTGACTTATTTCAATCATCAGCAAACACCAGAAAAGCCAATCCCTACTTTATCTGGGGAGTGGTTTCCATTATTAAAGGAACAGCCGGAAAAAGAAGCACAATCTTTGGCTTTAGATTTAGAATTATATATAGAAGGCTCACTTTCTATCTTTTCAAAATCAACAAATGTGGCTTTGAATAAGCGTTTTGTCATTTACAATACCAAACAGCTAGGTAATCAATTGAAGACTTTCGGTATGATGGTCGTATTGGAACAAGTGTGGAATCGTGTGGTTCGTAATCGTGAACGGGGAATTACGACGTGGATCTATATTGACGAGATGCAGTTGATGCTGAATGATCCGTATTGTGAAAACTATTTTTTTGAGCTATGGAGTCGAATTCGCAAATGGGGAGCGATTGCTACAGGCATCACTCAAAATGTTGAAACTTTACTATTGTCTGATAAAGCTCGTAGAATGTTAAGTAATACCGAGTTTCTCATTATGTTGAAGCAAGCAAAAAGTGATTTAGATGAACTGGCTGTATTGTTTAATCTATCCAGCCAGCAGCAAAAACAACTACTAAATCCTATAAAAGGGGCAGGACTTATCCGAGCAGGAAATGCAATTGTACCCTTTTCAAATACCGTGGATCCTACAACGAAACTTTATGAATTGATGACTACTGATCCAGCAGAACGAACAAAATTGCGTCAGGGAAATCCTTATGGAAACTAAAAAAGAAAAATCAAAAAATAGCGGGGAATCACTAATTAAAAAAGCAAAAATCCATCCGCCAATTCGTAGAAATAGAGTAAGAAGTTATCCCTTATTTAAAGATCTCTATAAAGGTATAAACAGTAGAGCTGCTTCTTTATTGAATTTACAAAAAAGAAAGGGACTTTCCAAAGGAAAAAAATCCAATCATCTTTACTGGGGAATAGGTAGTTTGATTTTTTTTATCACACCACTTATTAGTTTAATCGGTCTTGTCTCTTCTTCAACGATAAAAACAGATGAATTTGAATTAACCAAAGTTTGGAATTTTCTGACGGAACTAGATGCGGAGGAGATACTTGCTTTTAAAGAAAAGTTAAGAGAAGAAAATCCAGGAACGACAGGACAAGAAGTAGCTTTAAGCAGTGATATTCACGAGGTGTTAGCTTATTTAGATACTGCTTATGATGGTGAGTATCAGCTGGATGGCTTACTCTCAAAAGAAAAAAGAAGTATGCGAGAAGTAATCAAATCACTGCATCAAATGATGTGGAAGAGTTCGAATAAAAATGGCAATACAGTAATAACAACTCAGCCGTTATCCAACGTGGTAACTTGGCAACCAGAATGGAAAGATCGGACAAAACTCATGGCTGAAGTCGGACCATATGCAGCTTACCAAGAATTAAGAAGTCCTTTGAAAGGACGAGAATCTTTACCCATTCAGCAACGTTTTGGTTACTATATCTCTGATGGAGAAAAGAAACATTTTCCAGGAATAAAAGTCCAAGCATCAGCCGAAGAAGAGTTGAGGGCAGCTATTTCAGGAGAAATTGACTATCAACCAAATAAAGTGGTTATCAAAGATAGACAGCGAGAAGTTGTTTATCAAAATGTCAGAGGTAATGTCAAGAAAAAAACGTTTATCAAAGCTGGCGAAAGGATCGGAAGTGTCAATGAAACTGGTGATTTTATCATTCAATATAGAAAAGAGAATCAATGGGTCAACCCTGAATTTTATTTTCCAAAGACTGAATATATTAACGAACCCATTTATTCATCAAATAGCTCAACAAATGAATTTAATGAAAAGAAATTCCGTCAATTGATATTATTCCATTGTAACGCATTCAGTGAGTATGCAGATACGATCATTGCAGAGGCTGAAAAAAATGGTATTTCCCCTATCATCTTTGTTGCAATCATGATCCATGAAAGCGCATGGGGCACCAGTCAGGCGATTCGAGAAAAAAATAATCCTGGAGGTCTAATGGTTAACAATGAATTACAGAAATATGAAACACTTATAGAAGGCATTGCTGCCATGGGACGTACGCTTAAACAGTTGATTATTGAACAAAATCTACGTAGCGTTGCACAGCTAGGCAGTATTTATTGTCCTGTGGGAGCTAACAACGACCCTTATGGACTCAATAAAGCATGGGTACCAGCAGTTCAAGAACTGATGATCCAATTAGGTGGAACAAAAGAAATGAGCTTATTGTGGGAACCATCTCATCAAATAGGTGAAAAAATCATTACACAAGCAAAAACTCTCTATCGTAAAAATGTCCAGTACTCTCAAGGATTTAATCGTGGGGCTTTTCCTTATCATGATTGTTCTTCTTTTGTATTGTGGGTGATGAGAGAAGTCGGCTTACCTGTGAATTTTGGAAACACAGAAACATTATACGGTTTGGAGGATAGTTTATTGAAACCGATTGCTCGTTCAGAAGTTCGACCAGGGGATCTATTTGTGTGGGGGAAGAAAGGAAGCTCTTCGGGTGATTATGGGCATACAGGATTTTTCCTAGATGAAGGGGGTAAAACGATTCTTCACTGTACACCAGCAACAGATAAAGGATTTGGACAAGAAGGGGACATTGTAATAACTCCTTTTGAAGGATATGCCGGAGCACTTCATTTAGCACCCATTTATTATTACCGAATCCTACCTGAGTCATCTACATGAAAATAAATCATCGACTTTTTATTGGTTTATTCGTTGTTTTTCTGATTGTCATCATTTTTTCTTTGAATATAGGAAGATCACTAGCAATGAAGTCCTTAGAAAAAGAACAGCAATCCTTGATAAAGCCAGTGGATCTATTCAAAGAAAAGCAAGTAATCGATTTTTTACGTTCCTTCTATACATTTGAACAAGTTGGGGATAATTACGGAAACTATAAAGACCTTTTATCTAAGGAATTGCAGATGAAAGAGGCTGAAAGAAATCAGTTACAAACGAACCCTCAATTTTTTGGCCATGGAGAATATGTCAAAAGCGAGATCTATCTCAAGAAGGATGAACGGGATGAAGTAGAAGTCATCTGTATTGTTTATTTTAAAACATCTTTGATGAATGATGAAGGGACAGTTATCACTAAAGGGATTAATAATCAGGCAATGCTAAAGCTTTTTTATGTTTATGATTCAAAAAAGAACCTGTTTTTAGTCACTGATTATGAGAATCTGGAATCTTTTGATGGATGAAATAGCGTTTTTAACATTTCTCAAATAGCCGATAATACTTACAACTTTAGTCATGAGGAGTTCAATCATTTCGTAATTTTTAGTAGAAGATGTAGTTGAAAAGAGAGGGAAACTATGGCAAAAGAAACGGTGCGGATTGATCAAGTCAAAGGGTTAGCAATAAAACCAGCACAATTGTATTTGTTTGATGCGCTAGATATTTTAGAACAGGAGAACCATCGGATCATTCAAGAAAGATCCTCAGGCAAGTGTCGAATTCAGATCTATGACCGTAAACAAAAAATCCTCAATGAGTTGATTCTTTATTTTCCTCTAGAAGATGAAATTGAGGAGATACTAAATAACGATATGATAGAAAAGAAAGTAGGGTCTGAAAAAACTATCCAACTACATCAGCCAAAAATGAATCATGATCCATACTATTTAGCACAAACAACCTCTTCTCGCTTCAAAAAATGGCTGAAACGATTGCTCATTGCTGTAGCAGTCGTTTTTGTTTTGATATTTGTGGGTAAGATCTACTCCACTAGCGCCGCTTCTCATCAGTCTCAGCCACAAACACAAACAGCTGCTTCATGGGAACAATTACTAAAGAAAGAATCCTATGAAAAAGCCCTCTCTCTTTATCCAGAAAGAATCCATGAATTAATCGATTATTTAACAAAGAAGAAACGATTTTTTTCATTACAGATAATCAATGAAAAAATGCCAACAGGAAATGGACGCTTTGAATTAGCCTATCATCATAAAAAATGGCGTAGTGTAATAGAAACTCAAGTGGAGCATTTGACTAAAAAACGCCAAGTTAAATTGGCCATTGCTCACCTTCAGCTTGGGCAAATAAAAGAAGCTGAGTTGCTGAATCGACATATAAAGAATGAAGAAGTCACATTGGCTCTAGATCAGGCCTATCTACAAGAAAGTTTAGCTTTTTTAAGGAAAAAGGAATTAAAGAAAGCACAAGAAAATAGCCATAAGATCCATGCAGAAGACTTAAAGGAATCCTTACAAGTTTATATAGACCATGCTTCGGTTATTCTTGATTTTATTGCTTTATACCAGGAACAAAAAGATCAAGGAAATCTAGAGCTTTGGGAACAACGTTTGTCAGCTTTAGGAAATCCATGATCTTTTTTGATTGGAAGCACATAAAAATATAAGTAATTCTGTTCTTTTTGGAACATCTCCATGTTTTGGCACAAACTTTTGTGACAAAACACGACTATTTATCTTTTTAGTAAGCGAATACAATTTGGTTATAGAAAGAGAAAAGGAGAGGACAAAATGGAACAGTCAATACCTAAAAATAAAGTTTCACTAAAGGCAAAAGTCCAAAAATTAGGAAGCACCTTATCAAGCATGGTTATGCCAAATATTGGCGCGTTGATTGCTTGGGGTGTGTTGACGGCCTTATTTATACCTGATGGTTATTTACCAAATGAGTCTTTTGCTACGATGGTTGGTCCAATGCTGACTTATTTGATCCCAATATTGATTGGTTATACTGGTGGGAAAGTGATTGGCAGTGACCGTGGAGCTGTAGTTGGTGCAATTGCTACGATGGGTGTAATTGTAGGTACGGATATCCCAATGATATTAGGCGCAATGATCATGGGACCATTAGGTGGTTATACCATCAAAAAATTTGATCAAGTTTTTCAAAAGCATATCAAATCTGGATTTGAAATGTTAGTCAATAACTTTTCAGCAGGGTTGATCGGTTTTGCTTTAGCATTATTAGGATTTTCAGCTGTTGGCCCTATTGTGGATACGATGACACAAGCAATGGCAGCAGGAGTAGAAATCATTTTAAATGCTCATTTGATTCCATTAACGAGTATTTTTATTGAACCAGCAAAAATTTTATTCTTAAACAATGCGATCAACCATGGTATCTTGACACCTTTAGGAACAGAACAAGTGGCTTCAGCGGGTCAATCGATTCTATTCTTATTAGAAGCAAATCCTGGACCTGGACTAGGCGTGTTGTTAGCTTTCACATTATTTGGTAAAGGTGCTGCGAAATCTTCTGCACCAGGAGCAATCATCATTCAGTTTTTAGGTGGAATCCATGAAATCTATTTCCCATATGTAATGATGAAGCCGTTATTATTCTTATCTGTTATTTTTGGTGGAATGTCTGGCAGTTTTGTTTTCCAACTAATGGATGCTGGGTTAAGAGCTCCAGCTTCACCAGGTTCGATCATTGCCATTTTAGCTATGGCACCATTAAGTGATTATCTGCCTGTTCTTTTAGGGATCACGGCTGCAACTGCTGTTTCCTTTGGTATTTCAGCAGTCATCTTAAAAGCTGATGCTCGTGAAACAAGTGAGGATTTCGAAAAATCAGTTGAAGCAACAAAAGAGGCAAAATTAGCTGCCAAAGGTACTGATCGTGAAACACTTGGTCAACCGGGATTATCTGCTATCAAAAAGATCATTTTTGCTTGTGATGCAGGAATGGGTTCTAGTGCCATGGGGGCTTCTATCTTAAGAAAGAAAGTCCAAGAAAAAGGCTTACCGCAAACGGTAGTGAATCAAGCAATCAGTCAATTATCAGATGAATCGGATGTATTGATTGTCACACAAATCGAGTTACAAGAAAGAGCTAAGCAAAAAGCGCCGAACGCATATTTTGTAGCTGTAGAGAACTTTTTGAATTCACCAAAATACGAGGAAATCGTTCAGAAACTAGGAGATAAAGAAGAACAACCTACGACTCAATCTTCTCCAGAGGCCACTGGAACCATGGAAGATTTTGACTTGACTCACTTGAAGCAAGTCAAAGAAATCTTACTTGTTCATGATGATCGCTCTGGTTCTGCCACTATGGGACTGTCGTTATTAAAGGATATTTTAAAGAAAAATCAATTAGATATCCCACTGAAAAAAATCAACATCCATGATCTAACTGAACATCCTGACTCATTGATTGTTTCAAAAGAAGCGCTGGCTCAAGAAGTACGTGCAGCTGCACCGAACGCTCTTCATTTTTCAGTGGCTACGATGGTCAGTCCTCAGAAATATGAAACGATTGCATACTATTTAAAAAAAATAGCCTAGAGGAGGAAATTAATATGTCAGCATTAGCGATTGAAATGGTCGAATTAAACCAATCATTTGCTACAAAAGATGAAGCGATTCGATACTGTGGCCAAAAATTAGTAGAAGCTGGTTGCGTAGAAGAACCTTATATTGAGGCAATGGTCGAAAGAGATGAGATGCTTTCTGTTTATATGGGGAATTTTATCGCCATTCCTCATGGAACAGATGAAGCGAAGAAATTCGTAAAGAAATCAGGTATCTGCGTGATCCAAGTACCAGATGGAGTCAATTTTGGAACAGAAGAAGATGAAAAAATTGCGACGGTATTATTTGGAATTGCAGGTGTAGGTGACGATCACTTGGAATTAGTTCAGCAAATCGCACTGTATTGTAGTGATATGGATAATGTGGTGCAATTGGCGGATGCACTGAGTAAGGAAGAAATCACGGAAAATCTAGCAATTGCTTAAGGAGCGAAGATAAATGAGAGCAGTACATTTTGGTGCAGGAAATATTGGTAGAGGATTCATTGGCGAAGTATTAGCTGCCAATGGGTTTGAAATCACCTTTGTGGATGTCAATAAACAAGTGATCGATGCGTTAAATGAATGTGGAAGTTATACGATTGAATTGGCTGATGAGACTAAAGAGCAACTAACAGTGGAAAATGTTCGAGGCTTGAATAATCAGGAAGAACCAGATCAAGTGATCCAAGCAATTGCTAAGGCAGACATTGTAACAACAGCAATTGGACCTAATATTTTACCCTTGATTGCCGAACTGATTGCCAAAGGGATTCAACAAAGAGAAAAGGATAATAATCAGAACCCATTAGACATCATTGCCTGTGAAAATATGATCGGTGGTTCAGAATATTTAAAAAGTGAAGTGTATCAATATTTAACTGATCCAACATTTGCTGATCAGTGGGTCGGTTTTCCTAATGCAGCTGTCGATCGGATCGTACCATTGCAACAACACAGTGATCCACTATTTGTTCAAGTAGAACCTTTCAAAGAATGGGTGATTGATGAAACGCAACGAAAAAATAAAGAAGTGACCTTAGAAGGCGTACTTTACGTCAAAGATCTTGAACCTTATATCGAACGTAAACTATTTAGTGTCAATACAGGACATGCGACGGTTGCATACACGGGTGCACTCTTAGGCTATAAAACGATTGATGAAGCCATGCAAGATTCACTCGTTGTGGCTCAATTGAAATCTGTCCTACAAGAAACTGGTAGTTTATTAGTAGCCAAATGGGGGTTTGATGCAAAAAAACATGAAGCGTATATTGATAAAATCATTCATCGTTTTCAAAATAAATACATCTCAGATGCTATTACACGTGTGGCACGTACACCGTTAAGAAAATTAGGCTATCAAGAACGCTTTACACGTCCAGTAAGAGAATTGCAAGAACACAACTTGACTTGTTCGCATTTGACTGCAACGATTGGGATCATCTTCAATTATTACGATCCAGAAGATGAACAAAGTCGTCAGTTACAAGAAATGAAAGTACATGAAAATATGGACCAGTTGATTCAAGAAGTAACGGGTCTTAACGATCCCATCACTATTGGGAACATTAAGCAAAACGTAGTGCGTTATGCGAAACAAGTTGCCTGACTAGGTGAATGTAAAATAAAAAGAAGGCGCCGAAAATACTCCCCATATTTTCGGTGCCTTCTTTTTGGCTTCTCTGTTTTTGATGTTGGTGGTTTCCATCAAACCCTTTTTAAGGAGATAGAAAGAAAAGTTCTCTGTCTTTTTGTCCATCATTCTATGATTTTTTTCACCAATATCCATTGACTAAGAGTTTCTGTTTTTGTGTAAGCATGATTGACATAACTTCACACAATTTTTTGTTTTATTTGATTGGAGCAGCTGACACAACAGGTAAATCAAGGTCTTTCCCATATCGTTGCTTTAAAGCTAGACGGATCAAACGTTCCGCTAAGTGTTCATTTCTGGCAAGGATCGGGCCATGGAAATAGGATCCATAAACATTGCGATAGATGACCCCTTCGGATTGATCTTCTCCATTGTTTCCCTGTCCTTTAACTAGTTTTCCAAGTGGACGTTCACCTTTACCAAGAAATGTCCGACCGTTATGGTTCTCAAAACCATAATAAGTTTCATTGAATTCTTCATTATGAATAACGATATCACCGATAAATCGATTATTTTCTTGGCTCAACGTGTAGTGATCCAAAGCACTGATTCCTTGAATTTTTTCGCCATTTGCCCCCATATAGTAATGACCTAGAAGTTGATAGCCTCCACAAATAGCTAACATTACTCCGTCATTTTCGATATATTTGATCAATGATTCTTTCTTTTCTTGGATATCTTTTGAAATGATCATTTGCTCGAAATCTTGTCCACCACCAAAGAATACTAAATCATATTTATCTGGATCAAATGGTTCATGGATGCTGACGATTTCAGTATGGCAAACAATGCCCATTTTTTTACCGATATATTGTAACATCAACAGATTTCCATTATCTCCGTAAGTATTCATTAAATTCCCATAAAGATGGGCAATCGACAATTCATAGTTAGCCACGGTTCAAGCCTCCTTTGATAAAACCTTGACTTGCTAATTCTTTTCGTAACTGTAGTACCGCAGTATAGGTAGCAAGAATATAGACATGTTCTGTAGGAAGTTGTTTGATTTTTTCAATCACATCTGTAAGTTCTTTTGTTTCAGTTAATTTGTCTTCAGAAATGCCAGCTACTTTTAAACGTAAAGCCATATCTGTGTGACGATCGCCCCCAACAACTACTGCTGGGATGTCCATATCAGCAAAATGTTCAAAATCGCCATCCCAAATCCAGCTCACATCGATACCATCTGCATAGTTGGCATTCAATAAAGCAACTAGTGAAAATGGATAAGGTGCATGTCCCATCATATCAATTACTTGGTTGATCCCAACCGGGTTCTTCACTAGAACTAAAGTACATTTTTTGCCGTTGATTTCAAAGACTTCTTGACGACCAAAGACTTTTTCATCATAGCCTAAGCCTTCTTTGATCTTTTCAGGAGAAACATGGAAGTATTCAGCGACAGCGGTTGCTGCTAGTGCGTTATACACATTATACAACCCGCCAACTTCAATACCGTATTCGTGTCCGTCGATAATGAAATCTGCTGAGACATTGTCCATCCGTTTCATTTTAGTCAATGAATAATCAAGTTCTGGTCGTTTGAAATCGCAATTTGGACAATAGTATTTTCCTAAATTAGCATAGGTGATCATTTTGTAATGTAAAATATGATGGCATTTTGGGCATAAGACCCCATCTGTATTGTAATGAGCTAGTTGTTCATGATCTTCTTCGTGATCAAACCCATAATATTTTCTTGGATTCACTGTTTCAACGGAATTAAAGATCGGTGAATCCCCATTACTGATAATGGTGGCATCCGGTGATTTGGCGGCTCCGTCAACAATCATTTTATATGTTGTGTAGATTTCCCCATAACGATCCATTTGATCACGGAAAATATTTGTAAATAAGAATAATTCAGGTTTGATATATTCCGTAACTTTGCTGAGACTTGCTTCATCGATCTCAAGTACAGCGAATTTTTTTTGTCCCTTTTTCGGTTTGGCCTGCAAGAATGTTGAGACAATTCCTTGAACCATATTTGCACCTGTAGGATTAGTTAAAACTTCATCGAATTGTTGGCGCAAAATATTAACGGTCAATGCAGTAGTCAGTGTTTTTCCATTGGTCCCAGTAACCACGACTACTTGGTAATCTTTTGCTAATGAATCTAAAAGGTGCGGATCTATTTTAAGAGCAAGCTTACCAGGTAAGCTAGAGCCTCCTTTAAAGAAGGTCTTTAAGCCCCATTGTGTTGTTTTTCCAACTGCAATCGCAAATTGACTGCGTATTCCCATTATGTAACCTCCAAAACATCATAATTAATGAGTAAATTCAACTAATCATACCATATGTTGAAAAAAAGGTTAAATTGCTTTGCTTTTTTTTAACAAAAGATTATGGGCTATGAATGAAAAAACATAACTATTTCGTATTGTGAATCGTTACTAGGTAAAAAGTGGACCTTTGGAAAACGTTTGTTATTTCCAAAGGTTCAGCAATGATTATTAATAAAAGTAGAACAGATAGATTAACCGATAATGATCTTTTCACTAGGATATTCATAACCTAAATCTCGTGTTTCTTTTGGTACAAATAACATTAATGTATAAAGCATACCGATTCTTCCGATAAACATGAGCATCGCAATAGTGATTTTTCCGATATCGGATAGATCGCCAGTAATACCTAACGATAAGCCAGTTGTTCCAAAAGCAGAAGTCACTTCAACGATGATAGAAATCAATGGTTGATTTTCGGTAGCTGATAAGAAGAGGATGCAGAAGAAACACATACCTAATGAAAGCATAAACACTACCACCGATTTTCGGACATCCTCTTCATTGATCCTACGCCCAAAGATATTGATATTGTCTTCACTTTTTAGAAAAGAATACAGGTACAGTCCAATGATTGCGACAGTTGTCGTTCGAATCCCACCACCAACGGAGCTAGGGCTACAACCAATGAACATCAATAAAGAAAAGACGATCAGCGTCGTAATCTGGAAATTGCCTAAATCATGGATTTGAAGACCGGCATTACGTGTGGTCATCGAATAAAACATGGAATTGATCCATTTAACGCTAGTGCCTGAATCTTGAAAAAGATGGTCTTTTTCAAGAAGATAGATCAATACCGTTCCACTAATGAACAAAATGACGAAAGCCAGTACTGCTAGCTTGGTAAATAATGAAAAACGAAAAGGTAATTTGGCTTTTGTCCTTTTGTATAAGATCCACTCTCTAAATTCCATCAATACCGGAAATCCGATGCCTCCTACAAAAATCAGGAACATAATACTAAATAGAAACAAATAATCATGTGCAAAAGGCTTGATCGAATAACCTGTGACATCGAATCCGGAATTTGTGACAGCAGAGATAGACTGATAAAATCCATGGAAGATTGCTTCATGCCAATAGTCGTAATAACCACGAACATAAAAATAAATAGAAAAAAAGATACCAAACAATAATTGGAACCACAATAAAATGAAAAAAGTGATCCGAATCAAACGAACGATCCCTGAGAGACGGGGTTGATTCATGTCCGTCATGATCAATTGTCTTTGTCGTAAAGTGATCCGCCGTTTCGAGAAGATGAAAAATGCTGTGGTAATCATCATGATCCCTAATCCACCTACTTGAAACAGAACTTCCAATAATAATACCCCTCGCTGATTGAAGACAGAACTGATATCAAACGTAGTCAACCCAGTGACACTGATTGTACTGATTGCCATGAATACCATGTCGATAAATGGGACATGACTATTTGGCTCACGAAAATATGGGATATAAAATAAACCTAATGACACAATCGTCATTAAAATATAATAAAATACAATGATTTGGATAGAAGAAAAATGACTAGAGGCATATTGTAGACCTCGTCGTCGCCATTTTCGAAGAAATAAGGACAATTGCACGAATCTAATCCCCCTTTTAGTAAGACATTTCCTCCAGTATACCTACATTGAAAAAAATACACAAAGAAATGATAAATAATTTATTAGATGCTTTTGAACTTCAAAGAAATAGCATATAATTAGACGATAGATTTAGTGAAGATCGCGAGGAATAATAGATGATCGATGCAAATATGATTCTTGAAAAAATGAAGAACCAAAAAATCAATTATGATACTGTACTAAAAAAGATGATCAAACAATGGCAAGCAGAAAAAACGAGGCCCAAGATATTGATCCACACTTGTTGTGCGCCATGTAGTACGCATACATTAGAATTCATGTGTCAACATGCAGAAGTGACTCTCTTTTTCTCTAATTCCAATATCCATCCTGAAAGTGAATACTTGCGTAGACTACATGAACAAAAACGTTTTGTCGATCAATTCAATGAACAAACTGATAAGCATGTAACGTTGATTGTGGATGAGTATCGGCCAAACGAATTTAATCAAATGGTCATCCGACGTGATCTGGCCGATGAAAAGGAAGGCGGGGCTCGATGTAGTGCGTGTTTTACGATGCGCTTAGATTTGGTGGCTGAAAAAGCACAAGAATTGGGCTATGATTATTTTGGCAGTGCATTGACCATATCTCCCAAGAAAAATGCTGCATTGATTAATCAAATTGGGATGGACATTCAAAAAATCTATGGTACTCATTATTTACCAAGTGATTTTAAGAAAAATAAAGGGTATGAGCGTTCTATTGAAATGTGTAAAGCTTATGATATCTTTCGCCAATGCTACTGTGGTTGTGTTTTTGCTGCAAAGCAACAAGGCTGTGATTTGAAAAAAATCAATCAAGAAGCAAAGGCTTACTTAAAGACTTCTCAAGTAGAGTTTGAGTGATTCTACAAGAAACTTTCAAGAAAAAATAATAAAAAAATAAGAAATTTATGATACAAATAAATAGGAACCCTTGAAATTAGGGAAAACATGAGAAAATTAAAGGATGAGATAAGATGCGAAAAGTGGCACCTATTTTGAAACCAATCGCTGTGTTGACGATTTCAACGATTGTTGCTACGACAACAGGAATTGTGAACAGTTCGAGTTATCGTGCACCTAGTATTGAAGAACCAGCTGAAACGATTGATTCCTCTTCGAATGTGGACGGTTCTGGTCAAACAACAGAAGAGACAAATGAAACAACACCATCAACTACAGATCAAGGAATCATGAACTCAACGGATGATCAGACATCCATACCAGATAGTTCCACGGTTGATGAAGTAAATCCAGAAACAACTGGAAATAGCACTGGCGTATCAAGCGATGGCTCTGATACAAGTACGCCTCCAAGCTACACTACGCCAAGTACCAACACACCAAATGGGACTACGCCAAGTTCATCGACACAAAACAATGGGAATGTAGATAATGGCGCACCAACACAAAATTCAGCGAATAAACAGCTGTATAATCAGCAAGAAGGTGAAACTGAATGACATTCATACTAGATATTATCAACGGAATCCATAAATTTTTAGGGTATCTGGATATTAGTCCCAAATACTTGAATCGTGGGTACACAGTCTTGAGTATTTTTCCAACTCTGTATCTTTTGCGGATCGTGTATGGATTATGGCAAAATCAAAATTACTTACAGTTTTTCTTATATGGTATTGGATTTTTAGTTCTTTTGTATTTTATCGTTTTAAATGTGTTCTATTACTTTTTTGATAAAAACTCTAAAGCTGATGTGACCCAAGTAATCGTAAAATATCTACCGGATGAAGCCTTTAACATCCAAGGAGAAGAGATACGTAAAAATGGCGGATCGATCGATAAAGTCAACACAGAAAAAGCCAATGTTTTATTTGATGAAGATTATCAGTTGAAATTAGCAGAGAACATGCATTATTTGATTGAAAAAGGAGAGATAAAAGTCAATGATCTTGGCCGAATGGATGGCTTTTTGGTTGACCGAAATACGCTCTATCCCTATTTTTATGTAAAAAAAATTGCAGATAAAAAATATCAATTAAGTATTGGTCGAAATTATGCAACCATGGATAAGATCGGCACGATTGCGGTAGATTCAGCACATGATACGATCGATCCAGTAGGGTTGTTTATCGTGGGCGGCGATTTTGTCAAAGATGGGCTAAGATATCATGAACCTTACCGATTAAAATTGATTGTGAAAAAAGAACAGATGCAAGAAGCGGAAGGATCTTATAGCCGAAGTCAGCGAAGAAAACATGCAAAGCATAGCTGACAAAGTGCAGTATATTTTGTAGCGGATAAGGAGAACAGTCAAAAGCAATATGTTTTTGATTGTTCGGCCTTTTGATTATTATGGATGCCATTGTTGGGATTGTGAAAAATACGATTTTTCCAGGGAGATAAAGTCACATTTTTGGACATAATCGATAGTCGCTTAATATTTTGATCTGCAAACGCAGGTTAGTTTATTGATAGACAGTTCTTCGTATTTTCAGGGAAACGACTTACATGTGGTGTCATATACGAGTTGCTCCTAAAACTTAGCAGTACTTATCCTTTCTTTTAATTGGTAAAAAATGTAAAATAAGATTAGTTAAATATAAATAAAAAATAACGTGAAATTGAATAACAAATGGGAGGTATATTGTGAAAAACTTTTTAAAAAATTGGGGGATTTTGATCATCGTCCTAGCAGCCATCGTCTTTGCTAGAGTTTACGTGTTTACCCCTGTTACAGTCAGTGGCCATTCGATGGATCCAACACTGAGTGACGGGCAACGATTGATTTCATCAAAAATATCAGATTACGATCGCTGGGATATCATTACGACCAAAGAACCTGGGGATGAAGACCGAATGATTGTGAAACGTATCATTGGCATGCCAGGAGATACAGTTAAAATGGTAAATGATCAATTAACCATCAATGGTAAAACATATGATGAACCCTATTTAAAGGAATATAAAAAAGAGTTTTCAAATGACAAGTTGCAAGATGAATATTCTTACAACAACGCATTCCAATCACAAGCTGAAAATGCCCAAAATTTTACAAGCGATTTTGAATTTACTGTACCAAAAGGTGAATACTTGGTGCTTGGTGATAATCGTTTGATCTCTAAAGATAGTCGTATGTTCGGACTTATCGATGAAGATATGATTCAAGGAAAAGTGGTCTTCCGTTACTGGCCATTGAATGAGATCGGTGGGGTCTAATGTTATAGAAGGCTATTTTCAATATCAAGTCGGATGTTGAAAAGACTGATGTTTCGTAATAAAAAAAGGCTCTTTGTCAAACACACATGAATTCGCAAACTCATTCACCCTGAAGAATGAAAGGTAAGATTGTAGTACAATTATAGAGGAAAGGAAAAAAGCCGCCATTATTTTGGAAAAGCAAGTGATGCCGATTGTCAAACTGGCTTGCTTTATTTCTCGAGAACCTTGAAATATTGCCAATGAGCATGTGTATAAAAATTTGATTTTACATGAAATAAAGCACTCCTTTCCTAAAATCATGGGAAAGGAGTGCCTTTTTATGGAAATCATTTACGAATGCTGTGCTGGATTAGATGTCCATCAAAGTAATGTTGTTGCTTGTGTTTTACAAGGTCCGCTTACTTCTACCAGACCAAAAAAACATCTACAAAAATTTGATACGACCACCAAAGGATTATTAGCCCTACATGAATGGCTAACGGATTTTGATTGTGAGATTGTCGCTATGGAAAGTACAGGTATTTATTGGAAACCGGTTTGGCACATTCTTCAAGGAAATTTCGACTTAGTTCTAGCTAATCCGTATAAAATTAAAAATATTCCTGGGCAAAAAACGGATAAAAAAGATGCAAGTTGGATTGCTAAGTTGCTGCGAGTAGGTTTGATTCCCAAAAGTTTTGTTCCAGAGGAACCTATACAAGATTTGCGTGAACTCACACGGTTAAGAAAAATGTGGATCGAATCTAGAAATCGAGAAAAGAATCGCGCGCACAAAATTTTACAGACTGCCGGAATTAAAATAACTTCTTACATGACAGATATATTCGGATTATCTGGAAGAAATTTATTAAATCTATTGATTAATGAGGAAGATATTACTGCAGAAAAAGTTGAAGCGGCTGTTTATACTTCTTTAAAATTTAAAGTGCCGGAATTAGTGGAAGGACTTACTGGCTTTTTCAGAAGTCATCACAAGTTTTTATTGGCACAAATTTTAGATGTTATTGATATGTATAACAGTAAGATTGGTGAACTAGAAACCAAAATAGCCGAATATTTACTTCCTTACCAAAAACAGATGGACAATTTATTAACGATCCCAGGAATTAGTACGGATTCAGCTGCTGTAATTATCTCTGAGTTTGGCATTCATATGAATCAGTTTTCTTCTGCAGAAAGATTAGCCTCATGGGTTGGTCTGTGTCCTGGAAACAATGAAAGTGCTGGGAAAAGACGCTCTACGAGAATTTCCAAAGGAAATGCTTATGCAAAGAGGGTCTTATGCCAATGTGCCTATTCAGCTTGTAAATCTAAT
>NZ_NGMO01000003.1:440046-446808 GCF_002140175.1 Candidatus Enterococcus wittei | reverse complement strand
CGACACAGTGGCAATGAACACATTTTTCAGGTGAATAGCGAAGCCTCCCACGATAGATCATGCAAATTTGGCCTTTGTACTTTTCTTTCGTTAAGCAATTTTCCTCAAAATGGATATTTAGGTCTAGAATATTTAGAGTATCTTTGATAAGCTGAGTATAAGACATCTTGAGTCCTCCTTATGAATGGTTATGCCAAATCAATTCTAAAGGATTTCAAGGTGTCTTTTCTATCTTTTTTTCTCAATAAAAAAGATGTCAGTGGAATCCACCAACATCAAAAAGTATAGAGCCTAAAAAACAAAGCATGAAATATGTTTTGTTTTTTTTTTGTTAAATATAAGGAAGCATATGAAATTCAATCATGCGCCAATCGAACATCATGTAATATCTATCGCTTTATACCTGTGGCAAGAAACAATGAAGCATCTTTTTTCATAAATAATTTCGAGCCATGATAAAAGGTATAGCTAGAGACTGATTGAAATCCTGCTTGAGTCAATTGTTCTGAAAGAATGACTTGGTCAAAGCCATTATGGACTTTTGGGTGTTCGATTTGATCATTTTTGTTAAAGTCAACAATGAAAAGTTGCCCATGATCGTTTAACAGTTGAAAAAGTTTCGTCAAAATCGTTTCTGTTTCTGGAATATGCAAGAGCACCAAAGTAACTAAAAGAACGTCTGCTTTGATTTTTGGTAATTGCTGTGAAGCATCTGCCTGAAGTGTATGAGCGTTTGGAATAGCCAATGTCTTGATTTTTTGATCAGTGATGGCTAACATTGATTCTGCTGAGTCCACGATAGTCAATTCTTTGAATCTTTTTGCAAAAGGTAAGCTGACTAATCCAGTTCCTCCTCCATAATCAATGATTGTTTTGTCAAGGGTCTGTTCAGGTAGATTTTTTTCTATCTCTTTACGAATGATTTTAGCAAGTGCCAATCGCTCTGGTGTATCGTAATGATTCGCTAAATGATTGAATATATCGGTCATATGATCTCTCCTATCTTCGTTAAAGAGAGTATACCAAAATAATCTCCCGACACCTATTGTTTGTTGCCTCCAAAATAGATTCTGTAGGAGAGAGAAGAGAGATTTTTGAGACTTTATTTTCTATTCGAAAATTCTCACTGTAAAAAAAAGCGGAAATCAAGTATAATACCATAGGAACAAACTGGAAGGTGAAAGAAGACATGGCACAATTATTTTTTAAGTATGGCGCAATGAACAGTGGAAAGACGATTGAAATTTTAAAAGTAGCCCACAACTATGAAGAACAAAATAAGCCGGTTGTTTTGATGACAAGCGGAATTGATACAAGAGACGGAGTCGGCGTAGTTTCAAGTCGAATCGGCTTGAAGAGAGAGGCAATACCTATCTTTGAAGATACGGATGTATTTGAGGTCATTCAAAAAATGGATCATAAACCTTATTGTGTATTGATTGATGAAGCGCAATTCTTAAAGAAAAAACATGTTATTGAATTCACGAGGATTGTGGATGAATTGAACATTCCGGTTATGGCATTCGGATTGAAAAATGATTTTCGAAACGAATTATTTGAAGGCTCAAAATATTTATTACTATATGCAGATAAAATTGAAGAAATGAAAACGATCTGTTGGTTTTGTCATAAAAAAGCAATGATGAATTTACATTATATCGATGGAAAACCGGTGTACGAAGGAGACCAGGTACAAATCGGCGGGAATGAAGCCTATTATCCGGTCTGTCGAAAACACTATTTTCACCCATTGATGATTACAGAAGGAGAATAAGCATGTACGATCAATTACAATCAATCGAAGACCGTTACGAAGAGCTTGGAGAGTTACTAAGCGATCCAGAAGTGATCTCGGATACAAAACGTTTTATGCAGCTTTCCAAAGAAGAGGCAAGCACACGTGAAACAGTAGAAGTCTATCGTCGCTATAAAGAAGTCGTTGATGGAATCAAGGATACAGAAGAGATGTTAGGCGAAAAACTAGACGATGAAATGGCAGAAATGGCCAAAGAAGAATTGTCTGACTTGAAAAAAGAAAAAGAAGTATTAGAAGAAAAAATCAAAATCTTACTTCTTCCGAAAGACCCGAATGATGATAAGAATATCATCATGGAAATTCGTGGAGCAGCAGGGGGAGATGAAGCAGCGCTATTTGCTGGTGATCTTTTCAATATGTATCAAAAATACGCAGAATCTCAAGGTTGGCGTACAGAAGTCATGGAAGCAAGCGTGACAGGTATCGGTGGCTATAAAGAAGTAATCATGATGATTTCTGGAGAGAATGTGTATTCTAAATTAAAATATGAAAGTGGCGCACACCGAGTACAACGTGTTCCTTCAACAGAATCTCAAGGGCGTATCCATACCTCTACTGCAACAGTGGTAGTCATGCCAGAAGCTGAAGAAGTAGAAATCGACATAGAAGATAAAGATATCCGTACAGATATCTATCATGCTTCAGGAGCTGGTGGACAGCACGTCAATAAAACAGCATCCGCCGTTCGATTAACTCACCTTCCAACAGGGATCGTTGTGGCAATGCAAGATGAACGTTCTCAGTTGAAAAACCGAGAAAAAGCAATGAAGATTTTACGTGCTAGAGTGTATGATAAAATACAACAAGAAGCGCAAAGTGAATATGATGCGAACCGAAAATCAGCGGTAGGTACAGGAGATCGTTCAGAACGTATCCGAACTTATAACTTTCCACAAAATCGCGTGACCGATCATCGAATTGGCTTGACGATCCAAAAACTTGATCAAATCTTAGCCGGTAAATTAGATGAAATTGTTGATGCATTGATCATGTACGATCAAACATCCAAATTGGAAGCTATGCAAAATGGATAAGCAGACGTATCGAGAAGTCCTTACATGGGCTTCTTCTTTTTTAGAAGAACAAGGAATTGAAGGATACAGTATTCAATTTTTGTTTCTTGAACGAAAACAGTGGAAAAAAATCGATTGGCTGTTGCATATGAACGATTTTATTTCGGATGACGAAAAAGCGATGATCGAAGCAGACTTACAACTGCTTTTGAAACATTATCCTCCTCATTATGTGTTAGGTTATACTGATTTTTATGGTCATCGTTTGCTTGTTACAGAAGATACGTTGATCCCAAGACCTGAAACAGAAGAACTCGTGGAACTCTGTTTACAAGAAACATCAGTAGAAGCGTTAAAAGTAGTGGATATCGGAACAGGTACTGGTGCGATCGCAATCAGCTTAAAAGCAGCGAGAAAAAATTGGCACGTATCTGCAATTGATCTATCCAAAGAAGCATTAGCAGTAGCCAAAAAAAATGCAGAAATTGAAAAGACAGAAATGAAGTTTTATCAGGGAAATACGTTAGAGCCAGTCATAGAACAAACTTTTGATGTGATCATTGCCAATCCACCTTATATCAGCGTGAATGAATGGGATATGATGGATCAAAGTGTACGCACCTACGAGCCAAAACTGGCACTGTTTGCTGAAGAAGAGGGTTTAGCGATTTATAAGAAAATAGCGAAAGAAGCGAAAACAGTTCTAGCCGAGAATGGTAAGATATTTTTAGAAATAGGCTTTAAGCAAGGTCTTGCGGTTAAGAAGATCTTCCAAGAGGCTTTTCCTAAAAGAAAAGTTGTTATCAAAAAAGATATGGCTGGGAATGATCGAATGATTTATGTGACGGATTGATGCCTGTGGATGAAAAAATTTTTTATTGTTGTTTTATAATAAAAAAACATTGATTTAATAGTAATGAAAACGAATATATCAGTTATCAACAGACTTATCCACTATTGACAAAATAGTTATCAACAATTTGTTAATAACTGAGATGAAAAGGTGCATAAATCAATAATTTTAAAATATAGGGATGTGGATAAACTGTGGAAACAAAAATATATGATGGGACACAATTAGTGGAAGCGGCACAAGAATTAAAAAAAGGAAATCTGGTTGCTTTTCCGACTGAAACAGTCTATGGATTAGGTGCAAATGCCCTTTTGCCAGACTCGGTCAAGCAAGTATTTACAGTCAAAGGTCGCCCACAAGATAATCCGTTGATAGTTCATGTGGCTTCATTTGAACAGGTGAAAGCCTATGTGGATAACTTTCATCCAGCAACTGAAAAAATTGTGAAAAACTTCTGGCCTGGTCCCCTAACACTGATATTTAAGATCAAAAAAGACAGTTTACCTAGCATTGTTACGGGAGGCTTATCCACAGCAGCTTTCCGTATGCCAGATAACACAAAAACATTAGAAGTCATTCGCACAGCTGGTGTTCCAATTGTTGGGCCAAGTGCGAATACATCAGGCAAGCCAAGTCCTACAACAGCGAAACATGTGTATCATGATTTACATGGAAAAATTACTGGAATCGTTGATGATGGAGCAACGAGAATCGGAGTTGAGTCGACAGTGATCGATTTAAGTGATCCGACAGCTGATCCAATGATCTTAAGACCAGGGGCTGTTACAAAGGAAGCGTTAGAAGCGGTGATTAAAAAGCCAGTCACTATTGACCGTCATCTAGTCCAAGCGGATGAAACACCAAAAGCACCAGGAATGAAATACAAGCATTATTCACCAGATACACGTGTTTTGATGGTTGAAAATGACGATTGGGAGGCTGCTGTAGAATGGGCGAAAGACCAGCATTTTCGGACAGGGGTTTTAGCAGGTCCGACAATTGTTGAGAATGTGCGTGAATCAGTAGCAGCAACTTATATGTATCAAGATGATTCTGTGACTGCAGCCACAAAAGGGTTATTTGCTGGACTACGAGGCTTAGATGAAAAGAAATTAGCCCTAGATTTGATTTTTGTCCAAGTTGTGCCTGAAGAAGGTCTAGGCATTGCTTACATGAATCGTTTAAAAAAAGCCGCAGGGCAAAATTATTTTAAAAAATAATTCGCAAAGGCATACTCTGATTTTTTTTTATGATACAATCTAGGAAACAAACTTAAATTGTCATTTAAAGGAAATTGTTCGTTTTTTTTAGATGGAATGATCGTTGATATATGAAGTAAAGTAGTAAAATCGTGTTCCCTTATACAAGATCTAACTACGGTTTTCATGTGTCAAAAACACTATTAAAGGAGCTGTTGTTTGTGGTAGACTACAAAACGTTTGACCCTGATCTATGGGCAGCAATTGCAAAAGAAGAAGAAAGACAAGAGAATAATTTGGAATTGATTGCCTCTGAGAATTTTGTCTCTGAAGCTGTGATGGCTGCTCAAGGAAGTATCTTGACAAATAAATATGCAGAAGGTTATCCGGGACACCGTTATTATGGTGGTTGTGAGTTTGTGGATATCGTTGAGAACTTGGCAATTGATCGTGCAAAAGAATTATTTGGAGCAAAATTTGTCAATGTACAACCACACTCTGGCTCTCAAGCCAATACAGCTGCTTATTTAGCTTTAGTGGAACCTGGTGATACCATCTTAGGAATGGATCTTTCAGCCGGTGGACATCTGACACATGGCTCGCCTGTCAATTTCAGTGGAAAGACTTATCATTTTGTGGCGTATGGTGTAGATCCAACAACAGAAGTCATTGACTATGATGTCGTGCGCATCTTAGCTCGGAAACATCAACCAAAATTGATCGTAGCTGGAGCTAGCGCTTATGGTCGAACGATTGATTTTGCAAAATTCAGAGAGATTGCAGATGAGGTCGATGCAAAATTGATGGTAGATATGGCTCACATCGCTGGTTTAGTCGCAGCAGGAGTCCATCCTAGCCCAATCCCATATGCAGATATCACTACCACTACTACGCATAAAACATTGCGTGGCCCACGTGGGGGGATGATCTTAACGAATGATGAAGTATTAGCGAAGAAAATCAATAGTGCTGTTTTCCCTGGCATCCAAGGGGGACCTTTAGAACATGTCATCGCTGGAAAAGCAGCGGCATTCAAAGAAGCACTGCATCCAGATTTTAAAGATTATTCTGAACAAATTGTGGCAAATGCAAAAGCCATGACCAAAGTGTTTAATCAATCGATCGGAACGAGAGTGGTTTCTGGCGCAACCGACAACCATTTAGTATTAATTGATGTGCGTGGCTTGGAATTAAATGGGAAAGAAGCAGAAGCAATTCTTGATCGTGTCAATATCACAGTCAATAAAAATTCCATTCCATTTGAAACATTGAGTCCTTTCAAGACAAGTGGCATTCGCATCGGTACACCAGCGATCACTACACGTGGAATGAAAGAAGCAGATGCAGAAAAAGTAGCTGAATTAGTAGTGAAAGCATTGCAATCTAAAGAAAATGAAGAACAACTAGAAGAAGTTCGTGCAGGCGTACGTGAATTGACAGAAAAATACCCACTTTATAAATAAGCATTTAGATTTTTATTGTTTAAATGGGTGCAAGAAGTCATTCAATAAAATAGTGGATAAGCAAAAGAAAAGCGAAGAGAGAGTCTTTTGGTTTTTTAAAGTCATTGTATTGTACAAAAGGTGACTGTTTTCACTGTTTTAGGAAAAGTTATTTAAAACGTAACTCTTTTTAATATTAAAAAGGAGCTTGAAAAAATAGGAGAAATTTTATTTTTTGATTCTTTATCAGGGCATTTTAATTTTTAGTTAGTGTTATATAAAACAAATGATATTTCACAAAAAAAGCTCTTTGTCACATGATCTTGGTGAAGAGAATTTTTAGAATAATTGGTGAACAGAAAGAACTATCTTCTTTCTGTTCATTTTTTTATTCTCATAACTTAAATATCAAATGCCTGTAGATAGTTAAGTATGTAAA
>NZ_NGMO01000003.1:429535-439574 GCF_002140175.1 Candidatus Enterococcus wittei | reverse complement strand
ATTTTTATATTGAACGAAAATAAAACTGTTATAAACCTGTCTCTTATACACATCTTAAAATGATAGATAAAAAAATGATGGGAACAGTAGCAGTATTAAGTCTGTCTCTTATACACATCTAGATGTGTATAAGAGACAGTTACATAGAATATTTATCAATTAAGGAGATGGAAAATCAAGAATATACTGTAATTGGTGAAGTAGATGTTAAAAATAGACAAAGTCACAAAGAAGGAATAAGCAAAAAAATATTTAACAGTGAAATAACAATCTATCCTGTAGGTACTTATAAAGAATCTCAATATCGAACAATTGGGTTTATCCCTGTCTCTTATACACATCCAGATGTGTATAAGAGACAGATAACAATCTATCCTGTAGGTACTTATAAAGAATCTCAATATCGAACAATTGGGTTTATCCAATATGAGGAAAAAGAATATATCGCTGTAAAAAAAAGAAAAATAAATAAAATTATTTTTATATTGATTATCTTATTGTTAGCTTTAGGGTTAGGAATTCAATATTCTAAACTACAAAACCAACAAAACCAACAAGCAAATATAGATCCGCAGGCAGAAGATTATCAATCACAGTTGAAACGACCAGATAATATTGATGATTCTAAAATTGTTATTCCGGGTTATGGGACATTTACTTTGAAAAAAGGAAGTGACACCATTGACACAGTATTATTCAATCCAGAAAATAATCCTTGCTTCTTCAAGTTCACTTTGATTGATAAAAATAGTGGAGAACTCTTGTATGAAAGTAAGTTGGTAGCTCCTGGAAAAGGTATTAGTCCTGTCAAATTGAATAAAAAATTTGATGAAGTCAATGTTTACGAAGCTACCTTACTTTTTCAGACTTTTGATTTAGAAGACACCAAAATTTCATACAACTCATCCAATGTTGATGTGAAAATTAATGTCGTGGAATAATGGAGAAGTGAAATAATGACTAAAAAGAAAAAATTAAGGATGCTTTATTATCGAAGTATTGCTTCGATAATAATTTTATGTGTGATATTCAGTTCGTTCCATATGAATAGTTTTGTGGAAGCATTAACGAAGGATCATTTGATTGAATCAAATGTAATTTATAATGACGATCATACTGAAGCAAGTATTGTGTTTGACTTAGATAGTGTAGCAGAAGACAAATATTTTATTGAAAGTATCACTAGTGAAAAGGAAGAAAAAGTCATTTATGATAGTAATTCGTTTAATCAGTCTACAGACTATTTAGTGAAAGAAAATGGTACTTATGATTTTACTATTGCTTATTCTCAAATAGCTTTTGATGAGAGAGAATCTGATCAAAATATGAAAAAAATGAAAATTACAGTACCGGTAAAAGATATTAAAAAAAATGAAACTATGGGCCATACGGAAATTAGTGATATGAATAGTTTTGATAATAATACGGGTTTAAAAGAAGATTTTGGTACTACAATAGATACAACAGAAGAAACATTAGAAGAAACATTTTCTAATAATTCAGATGCTGATTTAGACGATACATCACAGCCTGATAATATTTTAGATGAGACAGTCGATTCTGTAATAAATACTGTAAACAATCATAGTCAAGGCGCTTATCCCCAAGAAATTCTCTTAAAGGGACTAGGATTTTATGGAAACTTTAACAAGGCTAAATTTAATATTGATCCCTCCACCTATAAGATAACAGGGACAGTGCTAGAAACAGGTACAGGATACCATTCCTATTTCGATGGAATATATTATAGGATAACAGTGTATAAAAAGGATGCTAAGCTATACGACACAGGTGAAGTAGTATTTGAAGTTAAGGGGACAGATAGACCTAACAAATCACAGTTTGAAAAAATAGAGGGTTTTAGATTTGAAGAAGGAGATATGATTCAAATTTGGTCACCAGAGAGCAAATTTAATTTTCCGGGATCTCCTATTATTGCTAGCGACGGTGTAAATACTGTTGATTATACTAATGGAAACATTCCCAGTGAAAAATGGAGTAATTCAGTCTATGAAATAACAGGTCAAGGTTTAAAAGAGATTTATAATGAAGTTCCACTTATTAAAGGGATTGATATTCCGTTATTTGCTTTGTATGACCAGGGGGACCTGAGTAAAGGAGAATTACAAGAGGCTCCAGTCTATACTGATATTCAGTTTTTAGATGATAGAAATGATAACGGAATATATGTTAGAGGAAAATATCAATTAGATGGTAGCGAAGTTAATATGAAGTATGATGTAACTAATTTACCTCCTGAAGAATCGAAATCAGGTTTATGGACAAGTAGATATACTATTACTGACTCGTGGGGAAGATCCGCTCAGGCTAATCGTAATATTGTAAAATTACCTAAATTTGATAATAGAATAAAAATCGAAGAAATGGAGAATAAAGTTTCAGATGATAAATTAGTTTTTGGATTTGTTCACTTTCAGGATGCAAAAATTAATCCAAATACAGTAAATTTACCATCTGGTGCAGTTATTAATACTAAGCCTGAATGGGAAGCTAACTTGGTTTTACCGTATGGTAATGATAAGAGAACTAGATTAATAAAAAGCAGTTCTGGAGATTTAGAAAAAATTGATGTTGGTGAAAGGTATTATATTCCAACTGAAAACATAGTCAGTGTAGAAGTAAAAAGAGATAGTTCAACAATTATTGTAACCAATTATAATGCTAGCATATCAGAGACACAGATTGCTTCTTTTAATGAACAAGAACTAAAAAAACAACTTAAAGAAGAGATAGCACAAATTATGGGGGTTAATATCTCTAATTTGGATGGGGCAGAAATAGTGCTTGATGCTAACTTAGAAAAAGATAATCCTAAAGTAGGATCTTATCAAGTAACCCTCCAGTTTAAAAATGCAAATGGGACAATAAAACAGATTTTTTCTTTAAATGTTACTGAAAATCCTTGGAGTTACGATACTCCGGAAAGGATAGAAACTAATGGTGCTTCGGGATTTGTTGTTATTCCTAAAGGGATTGAATTAGAAAGAGATATAGAAGATTCCAGTCAACTTTCAGCGAAGGCAGAAGTTTATTTTGCGAATTATCAAAATGCTGAGAATGTTCAATATAATATATCAGTTGATAGAACATTCGAAATGATTAACGTTTTAGATAATACTAATAAATTTGTAGTAACAGCTACGTCAAGTAATGCTCACACAAATTGGAACAATAATATTCTTGATTTAGGAAGTTTATCTTTAACTAATACTAAAGGTAACGGATTAAATATAATGTTTTCTGCATCAACAAAAGAAACCGAGCGAGTAAAAGGACGTTGGCAAGGAAATGTTCATTTTTATATTGAACGAAAATAAAACTGTTATAAACATAGCTAACTATGTTTTGTAAAAAATTAATTATTAAAGGAGAGAAATTTATAAAATGATAGATAAAAAAATGATGGGAACAGTAGCAGTATTAAGTATGCTTTTAGCAGGAGGAACAATCGCAAATGCTCAAACATATGTTGCTCCTTCTGTAGGAGAGACTCCAGTAACCTATGATAATCGAAATGTATTACCGGATGGAAATGGACAATACGGCATGGTTATTCCGACAGCAATTTCATTTACAGATGACAAAAAAGAAGCTGATGCATCATTAGAAATTGTTGGCGTTAATGGATATGATTTGGATAATGATTGGCAAGAATTAGATGTTAGTGTAAAAATAAAATCTTCAAACGGATATAATCTAGTAAAAGATGGAGACAAAAACGTTTCTTATACACTAAAAATGGATGGAAATGGCTCATCATTTAATGCAAACGATCAGGAACAAGACATTACAAAACACTTTGGAGTGAGTCAAGGGAATGGGGATATTGTAAAGAAAGATACAGGGGTTGCCACATTAACTGGCAAAGCACCAGAAAAAGGACAATATTTAGATACGTTGACTTATACATTTACTGAAAATACAAATGTACCAGCCTAATTTATATAAATTTAAAATACCAAGCATTATCATGTGACAAAGAAAAAACTGGCTCTTTGCCACATGATAGTGCTGAAGAGAAATTCTAGAACGATTGGTGAACAGAAAGAACTATTTTCTTTCGGCTCTTCGACAAGTAGTGTTGGTGAGTTCAAATTGAAAGAATTTCATCGGGAATCAATCGAAGCAGAAATACGCTTCGATTGATTCTTTTTTGTTTTCATTCTGTTTGGTGAGGGCACCAAAGCCCTCATGGCTCTTTGTGCCAGCCTCTTTTTTTATTTTATGAGTTTAAAAGTGGATATTAAGGTCTAGAATATTTAAGGTATCTTTGATAAGCTAAGTATGAGACATCTTGAATTCTCCTTGTGAATTGGTTGACCAATTAATTCTAAAGGATTTCAAGGTATCTTTTCTATCTTTTTCTCAATAAAAAATGTTGGTGGACTCCACTAACATCAAAAAGTATAGAGCCGTTCTTTTTGATGTTTTTCTACCTTACTGCTCAGGTCAGGACCCTTCTCGAACAACCTCTCTATAATCGGATTTTTTGACTTTTATTCTATTGCTCTCTAGTATATGAGGTGTAATTTTGTTTATTGCTTTTCAACTTGAGGGAGGAATCCAAATGACCGATCGAATTTCGTTAGAAAAAGAAGCTGTTGAATTTAGTGATGCAAATGCTCCACATCCACGTATCTATGAACTACCTCCGGAAGAAGGTCGTGACCTACTTGAACAAGTCCAAGAGTCACCAATCGAAAAGTTATCTGTAGATATAGAGGACTTGAAGCTCTCAACGAATGAATGGGGACAAATCAATGTCCGTTTTATTCGTCCAGAAGGAAATGTTGAAAAACTACCAGTGATTTTTTATATCCATGGGGCTGGTTGGGTATTTGGAAGTGCTGCCACTCATGATAAATTAGTGCGTGAGTTAGCTGTAAGAACAAATTCAGTCGTGGTTTTTCCTGAATATAGCCGTTCTCCTGAAGCAAAGTATCCTATTGCTATTGAACAAAATTATGCTATCCTGCAAAAATTGGCTGAGCTTTCTGAAGCAAAAGGACTAGATTTGGAGCGGTTAAGTGTAGCAGGGGATTCAGTTGGCGGAAATATGGCAACGGTCATGACGATTCTCACAAAAAAACGGCAAGGTCTGCCTATCAATAAACAACTTCTTTACTATCCAGTGACAGATGCTAAATTTGATACAGATTCATACAATGAATTTGCAGAAAACTATTTTCTGACAAAAGAGGGAATGATTTGGTTTTGGGACCAATACACAACAGACGAATCGAAACGAGCAGAAATCACTGCTTCTCCTTTACGTGCAACAACGGAAGAACTAAGTGATTTACCACCGGCTATGATTTTAACTGGTGAAGCTGATGTCTTACGAGACGAAGGTGAAGCCTATGCAAAAAAACTCCGAGAGGCAGGTGTAGAAGTGACACAAGTGCGATTCCAAGGAATCATACACGACTTTGTCATGGTGAATGCTATGGATCAAACAAACGCTACTCGAGCAGCTATGACGCTTTCTACAGAATGGCTGAAAAAATAGTTACTATCTATTATATTTATTGTGGGATAAAATAACAAAAAAGCACCCTGTTAATGGGTGTTTTTGTTATTTTTTAAAGAACATTGCTTTGTTTTTTTATTTGTCTGAATTTCTTTTGGAAAATGGCGAGTTAGACTAGTCAATTACCTTTTTTTGTTTTACAATTAAAAAGAAACAAGAGAAAAAGGAGACAAAAAAATGGGCAAATTTCAAGTGATCGACCATCCATTGATCCAACACAAATTAACGATTATTCGAGACAAAAATTGTGGGACAAAAGTTTTCCGTGAAGTTGTTGATGAAATTGCTATGTTGATGGCATACGAAGTATCTCGTGATATGCCATTAGAAGACATCGTCATCGAAACACCGATTACAGAAACGACACAAAAAACATTGTCAGGTAAGAAAGTAGCAATTATCCCGATTTTACGCGCAGGTATCGGCATGGTTGATGGCATCTTAGAATTGATCCCAGCAGCAAAAGTAGGTCATATTGGTCTATACCGAGATGAAGAAACATTGGCGCCACATGAATATTTTGTAAAATTACCTGAAGACATTGATGCACGTCAACTATTCGTCGTAGATCCAATGTTAGCCACTGGTGGTTCAGCTATCATGGCAATTGATGCATTGAAAGCACGCGGCGCCTCAAATATTAAATTTGTCTGTCTTGTTGCAGCTCCAGAAGGGGTGAAAGCATTACAAGAAGCACATCCAGATATTGATATCTATACTGCATCATTAGATGAAAAATTAAACGAGAAAGGTTACATCGTGCCTGGTTTGGGTGATGCTGGTGACCGCTTGTTTGGTACAAAATAATTTTTGCTGATCGCTGATTGAGGTACCTTATATCCAGAGTTCACAAACTTAGCCGAAGAATCTGAAAATAGTTTTTTCTATTTTCGAGATTTTTCGGCTTTTTTTGGCTCTTCGACAAGTAGTGTTGGTGAGTTCAAATTGAAAGAGTTTCATCGAGAATCAATCGAAGCAGAAATACGCTTCGATTGATTCTTTTTTGTTTTGGATTGATCTTGGAAAACCAAACCCTGGATCAAGTAAATACGGTCACGAAAATGGAGGAAATTACGGTAACCATAAGCGACTCGTTTGATGACCTTGATTTTATTATTTGTCCCTTCCAAGGCCCCGTTACTATAGGGTGTTTGGAAGGCATTTTTGATTCCTTTTCTGTATTTATTTAAGAAAGTGAGTTTCTTGCGAAACCACTCAGGAAGCTGGGTATCTAAGGTATTCACCACTTCGAAAAAGTCGTTTGTCTCTTTTTGTTTATAGTGATAGAGAAGGAGTTGACAAGTGTCATAAGCCAACTTCAATGTGGAATCATAGCTGAGTCATTCATCGACGATCGCTTTTTCAGTCATCGGACGCTTAAAGGAATAATCATAGCGATAGCGTGAGCTATCTAATAGATAAGAATCCTTTAGGAATAACTTCCAGTAACGTTTGAATCGTTTATACTTCAGACGATCGTTCTTGCGATAAGTGTTCATGATTTGAATCCGTAAATGGTTCAACGCCCGGTGAATATGTTGGATAATATGAAAACGATCCGTGACAATTTGTGCATGGGGAAAAATACTTTTCGCTAATTCAAAATAAGGAGCGTTCATATCCATGACGATATATTGGACATTCTCTCTAGCTTGACGGGTATAGCGAGAGAAATAGGTACGTAGATAAGCTAGTTTACGACTTTCAAGAAGACCAAGAATTTGATTCGTCTGACCATCCATGAAAATAAAACTCATTTTACCCACACAGGATTTCATTGCTTTAAATTCATCAAAGCAAAGAACGGAGGGCAAGTAGTCCAAACGTATTTTAACGTTCTTCACAGCCACTTTCATGATTCGTAAAATCGTGACATCCGATACGAAATAACGAAAGGCAATGTCTTTTCTACTGGAGTTGGTCGCTAATTCTGCCATGATTTTTCGTTTCAAGTCGACAGAAATCGAACAATTTCTATCGACTAAAGAAGTTTCAGCCGAGAAAGTTGCGCCACACTCTTTACATAGGAATCGAGTTTTTTTGAGTTTTAAGATTGTTTTACGTGAATGGATCGGTAATAATTGAATGGTGGTTTGGTGGGTCCCATATTTAATCACTTGTCCTTCGTTTTTAATCCCACATTTTGTACAACAAGTGGGAGTGTAATCTAAGTGTCCATGAATCACGTAGGAGGTAATGCCTCCTTCTTTCTTTTCAGAAAGCCAATTTGTAGGGAAAATGATAGTTTCATCTGTTAAACCGGGTAATTTTCTAGTATGATAGTCCATGGAGATATCCTTTCTTGATGAGTTTGTTTTAGACGACTTAATTCTATCAATTTGGATATCTCTTTTTCTATCTTTTTTTACAAAAAAATAGTGTTAGTAGAAAACAAAATTGTTTTCCACCAACACTAGATATTATAGAACCCTTTTTTTTTAGAAAATATATTCAGCATAGAAATACTATGTAATAAATCCATACGTCTAGCAGGATTAAGACAAAAGATAAAAAATAGTGTCATCTATTATTTTAGATTTTCGTATAACATCGAAGAACGATGGGCGCATGAATAATAAATGAAAAAGACTTTGCGCTCTGTTTTGCTTTTCAAAAGAAAAAGCCACCCTAAAAAGTTAGGATGGAAAAAGATTAAATCGTTGTTAGATCTTTGTAATTGATAATAATTAAACCTTTGCTTTGGGTCATCAAGTTGGCATTTTCATCAGTTTCATCAATCTCAACAACAGCGGAATTTTTCAACTGCTTCGTAATCGTTCCAGTTTGTTGTTGCCCATGAATCGTAAAGGCGACGTGCGTTGCGGTAGTGAATTTTTCTCCAGTTTCAGATGGTACGATCGTTGTTTCAAATTTTCCAAAAGTTGCCATTTTCATAAAACCTGCCTTTCCTGTTAATTATAACACATTTGATGAAAAAAATCATGAAATTAAAATAAATTCACTTGTTATCTCTTTACATTCTCATAAATTGCGTTTATAATTCCTTATGGAAGCGCCAGCTTAGCTCAGTTGGTAGAGCAACGCACTCGTAACGCGTAGGTCACAGGTTCGATCCCTGCAGCTGGCATACGAATAAAAGCCGTCATATCAAGGACTATCCCTCGATGATGATGGCTTTTTTATTATCGTTTTATGTTTTGTAGGCCAGAACGTGGCAGAGATTTTTAAAACTAAAAGTTAAACAACGTATTTTTTAGTTAAATAGATTTGAAAAACGATTATTTGTTACTCTGTAATCTTTTTCAGCCTATCAAAAATTTACTTTCACTTTTAGTGTATGTATAGAAATTAGAAATTAAGCTCTCAGTTCATGAGAAAAAGATGAGCGTTTAGCATTGTTTTTAGACGGTGCTTTATTAAGGTTAGTTTTGTTCAGTTTGGATAATGATCCTGATATCTTAAGCTTTAACGATCCTTTTAATGATTCCGAGTCTATATTTGTTAGCTGATCAAATGTTGCCTCTAACGCTTTACGATCAGGGTTAGGTAGATTATTCACTTGTTTTACTAATTCCCGATCTTCTTTACAATCATGATGGAAGGGTTCTTGATTAGCCTCGTTTAGTAAAGCCTGATTGATCGATTTTTCGCCATAGGCTATCGCTTGATCCAATTTTTCTAACACCTGCTGGTTTTCAGCTTCCATTTCAGCATTCATCCATTTCGTCAATAGTTTCATCAATTCTTCTAGCGTCTGATATTGAGACCCTTCTAATTTAATTGTATTTTGTTGTGCTGGATCATCATGCGAAGTAGCACGTTGTTTAGCCGCCAAGCGTCTTTTAAGAAGTGGACCGCTCTTACTTAAATTCCCGTCTAACTCCATTAATTTAAAAGGCCTTGTTTCAAATTGAGCATATTTGATAGGTTGTTTGTTAGTTGTTGTTGCTTGATGCCTTTTGGATAATGCTTGTTGTTGTTTTATTTTATAGACAACTTCTTTTTTTTTAGATTCCCTTAATTTAATCGCGTTTCGACGTTTATTCTGATAATTTGTTTGAGTTCTATACTTTTGTTCATCTATGTCTTTTTTTGTGAATACCTTTCTTAACCATGCGAAAAATCGGCTCATTCTAATCTCCCCCTTTAGCGTTTCATACACTAAGTATACACAATGAAGCGAAAGATACGTGGCTGATTTTTCGCAAAGAGGAAACAATCGTTTGCTATACGAAATAAAACCCACTCAACCATGTTCGGTTGAGCGGATTCTTCAATGTTATAAAGTAAATTCATAGTTCGCTTCCACGATCATACTTAGAATTTTTACTTCTCTTGTATCCATTTTGTCTCTCAATGGCAAATATTATTCTCTGTTGTTTTTGTCTACGCATAGCTTCTTTGATTAAATCTTCAAAAGAGTTTCCTTCTGCTATTCTTTGGTAAGTACTATCCTTAAAATTCCTTTGTGCTATTCCTTGGTAAGTATTATCCTTAGAATTCCCTTGTGCTATTCCTTGGTAAGTA
>NZ_NGMO01000003.1:392185-428890 GCF_002140175.1 Candidatus Enterococcus wittei | reverse complement strand
TATCCTTAGAATTCCCTTGTGCTATTCCTTGGTAAGTATTATCCTTAGAATTCCCTTGTACTATTCCTTGGTAAGTATTATCCTGACTTTCTTTCGAAGAACCTTGTCCCATTGTTAATCTCTCCTATCTATGTATATTCTCTAAAGAGTATATGCTTCATCGCAAAGGGGAGGTGAAACATTTTTTATTGAAAATGGAAACAATCGTTTGCGATATGAGATAAAGCCAACTGTTCCATGATAAGTTGTGTAGAGTTAGGATATATATAATAAATTCTATACTCTCGGCTCACGAGATAGAGAGGAAAAATCAATCTCATTTTTAGATTGATTTGGTTGATGCTTGCTATTTTGTTTAGCTTCTAAAACTATTAATTCGCATACTTTTTTGTTATTACGGTTGAGGTGTTGGAAATACACCAACGGCTCTGATTCCCATTGTTGTTTAACATGTTCATTTTCATAAAAATATTTCTCAACCATTCAAAAAATTGGTTCATATTAATCAATCCTATTCTCTTTATACAATCAGTATATGCAATAAAGTGTAGATATCGGTAACTAGTTTTTCAAAAAGTAGAAACAATAGTATGGTTTGTCCTTGTATTGGACTATATGTATGGATTTTTCACTTGGACAATATCTATAATAAGATTATCTGTACAAAAATTTTTTAAACAATTATTAACGTATTGGAACAATGTTAGAATATGTATAGGATATTCAAAGTTTTGGGAACCAATATCAAGTGTGTTTTAAATATATCACCTACAGCTGGCATACTAAATAAAATCATCGATATTAAGGCTTATCATTTCGATAATCACTTTTTTTATTAATTCCTTTAGTTACACTTGTAGAAATGTGGATGGAATAGCTTTAGCGATATAACCTTGGTGTTAATAAAATGATATAGGTTAATAATTAAAGGGATTATGCGAAAAGAAGGGTATGAGATAAATAAAGGTTAAATCCTATCCTTTATATCAGTGAGAATATTAGCAAACATATATTTTGAATTTCATGTGAAATTCAAAAGTGTGAAACACGATCTTCGTTTCTGAGAAATGCGAGAATTTGAAATATCAGTTTGGAATCAAAAGGTTTTGATTCCAGAACTTTATGTAAGGCATTGTATCAATTGTCTTTTGTACCCTGTGTTCTTCTAAGATAAAATGACTAAATGAGAGAGGAGAATGGCTATGGTAATAAGAGAGAAAGTAATTGAATATACACATACTTTAAAAGATGCAAAAGTGGATAAACCATTTAAAAAATTTCCTGACTATGAAGTTTTCCGACACAAAAGTAATGGGAAATGGTTTGGATTATTGATGTCAGTTGAAAAAAACAAACTAGGTTTAGCCTCTACTGATAGTGTAGAAAACATTGATTTAAAGCTTGATCCAGAAATGATTTCTATATTAAAAAAAGGCGTTGGGTATTTCCCTGCTTATCATATGAATAAGAACCATTGGATTACCGTTATTCTAGACGGATCAATAGAAACCGAACAAATCATTAATTTGTTAGAGGAAAGTTATCACTTGACGAGCTAATGATAACTAAGCACAACGGATTTCCACAGAGATTTTGATCGCAAGTTTTGATCTGGTTGATAAGATGAAAAGTTGAAAAACACCTCATCATATTTATAGAATGTGATAAATTTAACCAAGAAGTTTCTATCCTAAACGGTAAATTAGTGGATTTGCCTGAGTGGGAAACTTAATTAAATAAAATAAACGTATATACCTATTCAAAATATCTGTCAGATAAGAAAAGGGGGAGAGGGATGAATCATTTTTATAAACGAATCCAGTATAAAATCCCTGAGTTGAATCGTGTGGAAAAAAATGTTCTTGATTACTGTTTGCATACTTCTGAAAAAGTTTCTTCAATGACTGCGGATGAATTAGCGATCGAAACCTTTACCAGTCAAGCTACTATTACACGCATGGCAAAAAAACTTGGATTTAAAGGATTTCAGGAATTCAAGTTTGCGATCAAAGGATATCAGTCTTTTGAGAGGAAAGAAGTAACATCAGATGAAAACTATTCTTTAGCCCCTTTAATTAAGGAAATCAGTCAACAATTTACGAGCACACTGGAAAAAATTGATCCGATACTAATTCAATCAGCAGTAGCGATGCTCAAAAAAGCAAAGAGGATCGAGATTTTTGCTTTGGGTCAAAGTATCCCTGTTGCTGTCTCTGTAAATCGTAAATTGCGCTTTTTAGGAAAAAACGTAGGACATTCTACAGATTGGGATGAACTAACGGCTATTAGTCACCAATTGACAGAACAAGATTTAGCGATTTTCATTAGTCATAGTGGAGAAACAATTGGGATGCTCAATGATGCCACGCGATTGAAAGAGCATAGTGTTCCTTTATTGTCTTTTATCGGGCAATCAGCTAGTACATTAGAAGAACTGTCGACAATCTCGTTTATTGCGGAAATGATCACAATCTATCATCAAGACATTGATTTGAGTCCGAGAGTTTCTATAGATATATTACTTGATATTTTGATTATCCAATATGCCAATCAATTGGATTTCTAAAAAAAGAATGCTCATTCCAATTTGTGAATGGGCATTCTTCTTTTTTAAGCACACTTGTAATATCTGTTGATATCGCTTACATTTTAAAAGTAAGAAAACTGTGAGGAGGAAAAAATATGGGAAAAGGAAAGAAAGTAAGTTGGATGGAAATCTTTCAAGGGTTAGGGAAAACATTTATGTTGCCAGTTGCTTTATTGGCATTTATGGGGTTATTTCTTGGGGTTGGGAGTGCGTTCTCATCTGAATCTGCCATTGAAGTATTGCCATCTTTAGGTGCTTCTTGGTTACAAGTCACTTTTCGTTTTATGTCAACGATCGGGGGATTCGCTTTTAGTTATTTACCGGTGATGTTTGCAATGGCGATTCCTTTAGGTCTTGCTCGTAAAGAAAAAGGGGTAGCCGCTTTTTCTGGATTTGTCGGATACGTAGTGATGCAATTATCCATCAACTTCTATTTACAAGAAACAAATCAATTGGCTGCTGCGGATCAATTGCGGGAAGCGGGACAAGAAATGGTCTTTGGTATCCAGACTTTATCAATGGGAGTTCTTGGGGGAATCATCGTTGGATTGATTGTGTACAAACTACATACCAAGTTCTATCAGTTCCAACTGCCAGATAGTTTTGCTTTTTTCTCAGGCACTCGATTTGTGCCGATCATTACTTCCGTTACTTTGGCAATAGTCGGGGTGATTATCCCGATGATCTGGCCCATTTTTGCTACAGTGATTACCGGGATCGGTCATTTGATTCAACGATCAGGCGCTTTTGGACCGTTTCTATTTGGGGCAGGTGAACGGTTGCTCTTGCCATTTGGCTTGCATCATATTTTGGTATCAATGATCCGTTTTACAGAAGCTGGAGGTAGTCAAGTGATTGACGGCCAACAAGTCTTTGGTGCATTAAATATTTTCTACAATGAATTACAACATGGGTTAGCGATCTCACCAAGTGCTACAGCTTTCTTATCACAAGGGAAAATGCCAACATTTATGTTTGGATTACCTGCGGCAGCTTTAGCCATGTATCAAACAGCAAAACCTGAGAATCGCCCGAAAATCAAAGGATTACTGATTTCTGGGGTGATTGCGACTTTCGTGACAGGGATTACTGAACCAATTGAGTTCTTGTTTCTATTTTTAAGTCCATTGTTATGGGTGTTCCACGTGATCATGACTGGAGCTGGCTTTATGCTTATGAGTCTTTTAGGAGTTACGATCGGAAATACAGATGGTGGGGTATTAGATTTTATTATTTTCGGTGTCATGCAAGGAACGTATACTAAGTGGTGGTTAGTATTGTTGGTAGGGATTGGCTGGTTTGCACTTTATTATTTTGTCTTCAAAACAGTTATTTTGCGTAAGAATTTGAAAACACCTGGTCGTGAGGAGAGTACAGATGGGGTGGAATACTCAGAGGAAGAAGTTTCCTATAAAGCCAAAGGGGCGTTCGATGCCCATGGGATACTAGCAGCCCTGGGAGGTGCAGCAAATATCCATTCTCTTGACAACTGCATCACCCGCTTACGTCTAGTAGTCAATGATGGATCGATTATTGACGATGAGCGTCTGAAGAAACTCGGTGCTTTAGGAGTGGTCCACCTAGATGATACCAATGTCCAAGTCATCATTGGAACAAAAGTAACTACAGTGAGAAATCAGCTAGATGCGATTTTATAAAGCAGTTGGGGAACTAGACAAAGGAGGAAAGATGAATGTTTAATGAACCAATCAATCGCAAAGGCACTCATTGTACGCAATGGGATTATGTCGAAGATCGCTTTGGGCAAAAAGACTTGTTGCCTTTCACTATTTCAGATACTGATTTTAGAGTTCCTTCAGTAGTTGAGTCAGCATTATTAAAACGGATGAATCATCCTGTTTTTGGCTATACAAGATGGAACCATACAGATTTCAAATCCGCTGTCAGTAGATGGTATCAAAATCGATTCTCAAGTTTTATCAAGGAAGAGTGGCTGGTCTATAGTCCGTCTGTCATTTATAGTATTAAACAATTATTAACCTTGCTTAGTAATCCAGGAGATGGCGTGATCATCCAGACACCTGCTTATGATGCCTTTTATAAAGTGATCCGTGGAAATCAGCGGAACATCATTTTAAATGATCTGATTTATAGTGAGGGAAAATATCACCTGAATCTACCTGAGTTGGCTGAACAAATGGCCAAACCTGAAAATAAAATCTTATTGCTGTGCAGTCCTCATAATCCAACTGGTAGAGTTTGGACACAAGAAGAATTAAAGGCAATCATCGAACTTGCACAAACACATAAAGTATTTATCATTTCAGATGAGATTCATATGGATATTTTACGAGAAGGGCAAGTCCATCGACCGCTGACCGACTTTATCCAAAAAAATGTAGCCGTTGTTACTTCTGGCAGCAAGACATTTAATTTTCCCGGCTTGATCTTCTCTTATGCTATCCTTCCTGATAGTGACTTACGCCAACGGTTTCTTCAACAATTAAAGGAAGCGGATGGGTTGAGTTCCACAAGTGTATTCGGATTGACCGCAACCATTGCTGCTTATGAGAAATCACAAGAATGGGTCAATGCACTGAATCACTACATTGATAACAATATTATTTTTGTAACTGAGTATCTGAAGCAACATCATCCAGAGATCATCGTAACAAAAAGTGAAGCGACGTATTTAATGTGGCTGGATTGTTCGAAGTTACCTGTTAGTATGGAAGAACTCCAAGCTAGGATGATCCATATTGGTAAAGTCGCAATTATGTCTGGTGCGGTTTATGGTGAATCAGGGAAAAACTTTTTGCGCTTAAATGTCGGCTGTCCAAGGAAAAAACTCGAAGACGGCCTGAACCGTTTGACACAAAGTCTGATGCGTAAAGAGTTATCTAGTTGATTTAAATTAGATGATAGTTGATAAGCAATTATTATTGAATGCTTGTGTATTTTCAAGTTGTGCAAGATCCAAAGACTAATAAGTGAAAGAGTGTAGGACGGAAAGTGGAGTGTTAGTAGTGATTGAAACTACTTTCATGGGGATATTTTCTCCATTGGTTAACCAACTAGGAAATAATATGGAGAACAATGATTTATAAGTGTGAATGTCTGTAACTTTTCATTTCTATTATATTTCACTATCCATAAGCCTGAAATGATTTAAAGAGAATTTACATTGATAACGACAGTTTTTCAAAAAGCTTATCATAAATAAAAAAGCTGTCTTCCAAGTAACTTGGGACAGCTTCATAGAGGTAAGTGGAAATTTTTAGTTTTTCTCGTTGATTTGATGCGCTTTTTGCTTTTCTGTTTCTCTGACGATATAAACGGGACGCTGTTTCGTTTCTAAGAAAATCTTTCCAATATACTTTCCAATTATTCCTAGACAAAGTAATTGCACACCACCGATAAATAAGATGATGGAAACAAGTGAAGGCCAACCGGACGTTGGATCGCCAAAAAGTAATGCTCGTAAAATAATAAATAAGATGGCAATACCCGATCCTACACAAGATAATGCGCCAACAAAAGAAGCGATGTTAAGAGGCGTATCCGAAAAATTGACGATTCCGTCAATCGAGTAATTGAATAATTTCCAGAAAGACCAAGAGGTTTCACCAGCTACACGCTCACGATTTTCAAAAGAAATGTATTCTGTTTTGAATCCGACCCAACTGAATAGCCCTTTTGAGAAGCGATTATGCTCGGATAATTCCAATACTGCATCTACCATTTGTCTTGTCATCAGACGATAATCTCTTGCACCGTCAACCATTTCAGTATCGCTGATTTTATTGATCAATTGGTAAAATTTCTTCGCAAAAAAACTACGAATCGCAGGTTCGCCTTCTCGAGTGGAACGACGTGTACCGATACAATCGATATCCGAGTGAAGCACACGATCAATCATGACAGGTAACAATTCTGGAGGGTCTTGTAGATCCACATCCATGACGGTAATCAAGTCACCAGTAGATGCTTGTAATCCAGCATATAAAGCAGCCTCTTTGCCAAAGTTCCGAGAAAAAGAAACAAAGCGAACAGAGTCATGGCTACTTGCTAATTTTTTTATTGCAGATAATGTTCCATCTTCTGAACCATCATCAATGAAAAGATATTCGAACTCGTAATCCCCTCTATATTTTTCGACTTCTTCAAAAAAAAGTGGTACAGTTTTTTCTTCATTAAAACAAGGGACGATAATAGATATTTTCATACTTTCGATCCTTTCACACATAATTTATCTACAATAGCATCATGAAACATGAGTCTATTGATAAATAACAACTAAACACAACAAGTTTGCTGTTATAGACACCTTAATTAGTGTACCATCTATCTTTCATTTAATAAACTTTTAGATTGATTTTTCTCGGAATATCATGGATGATGGAACAAAAAACAATGAGGATAGAGGAGGATAGCCCATTATTTTTTGGGCGAACATTATGAAAATAAGTACACCAATTGGTCCATTATGGCTAGATGCGGATGCAGTGGGTTTGACGTCTGTCTCATTTCAATTGATTCAAGAAAATCAGCAAGCAGATCCACAAGTGCTTGCTCTTGCAAGAAAAGAGTTAGAAGAATATTTTTCTGGAACGAGACAAGTATTTACTGTCCCATTATCCATTCAAAGAGGTAGTGAATTTCAACAAAGTGTTTGGTATGCACTCGGAAAAATCCCTTATGGAGAGAGTCGTACGTATAAACAAATTGCCGAAGCGGTTAATCGTCCAAAAGCTGCACGAGCCATTGGTCAAGCTAATCGGCTAAATCCTTTGCCTATCATCATTCCATGTCATCGAGTCATTGGCCAAAATGGGCAGTTGACTGGTTACATGGGGAGTGCCGAAAATGGATTGCTGATCAAACGAAAATTATTGATCTTAGAAAATATTTTGTCAAAATAAAAAGCTGTGATTTAAGTGCATAGTTTCCTCAAAACGAACGTTGATGTCTGTTTATTTTTTGGAAATGATGTTCTTTTAATCACAGTTTTTATATTTATTAGTTATTCGAGAATACTCGTGACTTTAATTGTAGTAGTTTAAAGTTGGATCAACCAGATAAAGAATAGTGCCATAATGGTTTGCAAGATTCCAACGGATAATCCATAGGTTAAGAAACGTGGACCTTCTTTCATGAATTTAGCAAAATCCAATCTTAACCCAATAGCAGCTAGAGCGGTAATTTCAAACCAATTGCTGATAAAATGAGCAGACTGATCAATCCATGTTGGAAGAGTGAAGGCACTATTGATCAAACAAAAAATCAGGAAACCTAAGACATACCATGGTAATGGTAGCGATTTTTGTTTGGTTTTTGGTGCATAGACGGAAGTAACAGCCGGTTGTTTATTTTGCATAAATTTTTCAAACAGATAAACAACAACTACTAGCATCATGATACGCATGATTTTAAAAAGCATAGCAAATTGGACAACGGAAGCATCCAATAAACTTGCACCTGCTACAACTTGACCAACAGATTGTAGCGTACCTCCTAATAAGGCGCTTTTTTCGATCAGTTGATCGCCATATAAGTGCAAGCCAAGAAATGGTAGTGTCAACATCATCACTGTACCTAATAAATTCACCAAAGTAATGATTTGTCCTTTTTCTTCTTCAGATGCATGAATACCTGGGGCAATCGAGGCAATCGCAGAAGAACCACAGACTGCATTCCCACCAGCCATCAGCAATGAAGAAGTATCACTAAATAGTAGTTTTTTTCCAATAAGATAAGCACCCACGATAGTCACAGCCATTTGGAGGAGAACAAAGGTTACACCTTTTATCCCGATTTGTGCAATTGTTTGGACGGTTACGGTTGCTCCTAATAAAAAAACAGAGAATTCTAATAACTTGCTCTCAGCAAATTTTGTTCCGATCGAAAGAGTAGGTTGTTTAAAAAAGGTATTTCCCAAGACGATACCTAAAAGAATCGCAAGTGTCGCAGCACCGATCTGGGGAACAAAAAGTGCTAGTAGTTTACTGATAACAGCAACGATAAAAGCAAGTAGCAACCCAGGGAAAATTTTTCTCCATCCGAAGTTTTTTAAAGCATTGAGATAATAAAGTAAAGCATTCATTGATTTGAGTCCTTTCATAAACAATAGTAAAAATAATTTCTAAAATATATTAGCATTAAATCCTTTTTTAATAAAACACAAAATTTTGAGGATGGTAGATAGAGCGTGTATAGAATGTTTAGATTGGATAATCATTGATCTGATCTAAAAATCCAAGTCGCTGAGTTAAAATCTCATAAAATAGGAGGGGGCATTTCCTAAGTTCCTTCCTTATGCCTCAGTGAAGAACGCTTCTTTCACAACTTCTTGATAAACGGTGTTCGAGAAGGGGACCTTCAGCACTAAGCTAAAATCTCACAAAATATGAGGAGCTATTTTCTGAGATTTTTTCTTACTGCTCAGGTCAGCTCCCTTCTCTTACAACCTAAAAAAAGAATCCGAAAATGTCTAAAATCATTTTCGGATTCTTCGGCATATTTGTGGGAGTTGTACAAGTCGCAACTCATATAGTAAAAGATTAATCGATTAGTTCTTTTGTCATGATTGGTTTGTTTTTACGATGTTCTTTGATTAGATAACGTAGGTAATGTCCAAATACGTATAGGATCATTCCTGTAGCGATTAAGCATTCTATTACTTTCAAGGCATCTAATAAACCAGTTGGAATGCCTAATGTATGGAAATAACGAACGGTCGTAAATAAAGCGGTCGCTGAGATGACCAATGGAAATGTGAATGCTGCGTAACTTGGATAAAAGTCAAGAGACAACAAATGTGGCAACATAGCTAGGACGATAAAGTACAAGACTTGTGAAATAACAAATAGTAATAAAACTAAGTAAATATTTGGTTGTACAAAGTTTTTTAAGTAGCCAGTCAAACACAAAGAACCAGGCGCTGCGAGAATCGCAATCAATGGTAGTGTTGGATGTGCCATGTTCTTAACGAAAAAGATTCGTTTGATGATGATCGGCAACAAGAATGCATAGCAAGTTAGCGAGATCCAGAAGAAGATTTTTCCAAGTACTGGTAAAAAGTTTCCAGCTGTGACTGTGATTACACCAAATCCAACATAGATAATGAACCAACTTGGATAGATGGCTTCAATCGATAGATCCGCTTTGATGACATGATGATACGTAAAATAGAATACTAAGACGATTTGGAAGAGCACTGCACATAGCCAAATGAATTTAACGAAAGGAGCAATTTCTTTAAATGGAACGAAGTACGTACAAATGACCATCAACGCCATTGTAAAAGTTGGTGAAACGGATGCGATAATTGGATCATGTAACGTTTGTTTTGTATGCTCGAACAAGAGAAATAATTTACCAAACATTAAAAGGATCAAAATGGTACTGATCGCACCAATGAAATTACCTAATGGGATAAGATGATAATCTTTGAAAAGATTTCCCAAAGAAGCTAAACCAAGAATCATTCCACAAATCGGAATAGGAATAATTTTTAAGAAGTGTTTCATAGCCAGTCTCCCTTTTTCTAAGATTATGATTTGATAGAAGTAGACAGGCTTTAAGAGTAACGTTAGATAGTGGGAAAAATTGATAGTTACGAAGAAATTGTAAGACATCTAACGGGAAATAAACAAATCGCATGTAGTATCTACCTATCTATCGTTACTCATCAAGCTGTCTGTTTGGAGGTGAAAGGGATGATCATCCATCAGACTAGTCAAAAATAGAAAATGATTTGTAATAGTCTGAATACTGCACTAGACAGAATATTTCGCTAATAAAGCACAAAGATGAAAAAACAGGTTGAATATTTCTGTCTGATTACTTGGTGCAGAAGATTCCTTTCATATCCTTTGCTTTACACTTATCATTATAGTGGATTTCTGTTATATTTAAATCAAATAGTTATTATAGTTACTATAAAATTATGTTATGGAAGTGGATAGATGTTTAAATTACTAACAACTTTTCGTGTCGTTTATGAAACTAGAAATTTTTCGAGAACAGCAGAGCTTTTGTATTTGTCCCAACCGGCTGTTTCGAATCAGATCAAACAACTAGAACGAGAGTTAGGAGTAGATTTATTTCAACGTAATGGTCGAAAAGAAATGCAACCAACAAAGCAAGCTGATCTACTTTATGAACGGGCATTAGTCTTATTGGAAGAATGGGATGACACACAACAAAAATTATTGGATGAGCAAAACGAAGAGGAATTGTGTCGCATTGTTGCCTCCCATACGTTTGCAGTTTATTTATTGCCTAAATTAATGAAAGAACTGTTAGCGAAATTCCCTAAAATCAATTTTTCGATTGATTTTGCCAATTCTCATGATGCATTGGATCAAGTGGCAAAACATGAAGCGGATTTTGGTTTTATTGAGAAGCCACTAGAAACCTCTGGTGTTCAAAGATACTCTTTGATCGAAGATGACTTAGTCGTAGCAGGGAGTCCAGAAAACAAATTGTGGTTAGTCAGAGAAACTTCTTCAGGGGTTTTCCATTATACGCAACGTTATTTTGAAGAAAAGAACAAGCAAGAAAAGAAAATGGTTGTTAAAAGTAATGAAGTGATTGCAGCTATGTTGAAAGAAGGGATTGGCCGCTCTATTTTATCAAAAAGAGCAGTACCAGAAGACGTACCTTTTGAACCACTTGATAACCAACGATATTTTTATCTGATTCAACGAACCCATCTCACATCTGAACGTATCTTGGAAGTTGGACAAGAGATTTTGAAGTATTATAAATAAAAAATTTTTCTACAGATGAAATAGGGTTATTTATAATAAAAAAATCCAGTTTTTAGAAAATAGTCACTAGCTGTTTCTTAAATAAAAAAAGTGGAAAACAAGAAATGGATAATAAAATGCAGTATTTTATCGAAATGCTGGTTTGCTCCATCATTTTTAGATTTGATAAAAGGAATGTGCCGTTCTAAATACAAGTGGTGATTATTGTTTTATTGTTATAGATAAAATTTTTTCTCACTGATTTTAGGAATAAGTTCAGTGGGGCGAACCTAGAAGTAAGAAATAAGATTAATTTTTCTCAAATCTCATTTGCTTTGGCTTTTCTTTATAAGTCGAGACAGCTATAATATAGGGCAGTATGGTTTTTAGGAAAAGGGATGAAAGATGGAAAAAAAAATAAAAGCTTCGAATGATAATCGAATTGATTATGGTGTGATCTTACCGGTATTTTTACTGTGTTTGATTGGCCTATTATCTTTATATGTGGCACTTAGTCACGATCCGAATCACCCATCTGTCGTAAGAGGTGTTGGTATGCAGTTGGTTTGGTACTTAGTCGGATCATTGGCTATTGTCATCATTATGAGGATCAATTCAAAATGGATCTGGAAACTTACGCCTTATCTTTATGGACTAGGGTTAGTCGTGATGGGACTGCTATTGAAATTTTATGATCAAAATTTGGCAGCAAGTACGGGTTCAAAAAACTGGTTCCGCTTTGGTTCGGTGACGTTTCAACCTGCCGAGCTGATGAAGATCGCTTATATTTTGATGATGGCATTGATCGTCACAAAGCATAATACACAAGTCAAAGTACGAACGATCAAATCAGATCTTTGGCTGATTGCTAAAATGTTGCTTGTCACTGCACCTGTCTTGGCATTGATCATGGCCCAAGATGACTTTGGGACGATGCTCGTTTTCTTAGCCATTTTTGGTGGTGTGTTCTTGATGTCAGGGATTTCTTGGAAAATCATCGCACCAGTCTTTGCTTTAGCGGTCATCGTAGGTGGCGGTACGATCTTTTTAGTGACGACAGAAGGCGGTAGAGAATTACTTTATAATATCGGGTTCAAATCTTACCAATTCGCCCGAATCGATTCTTGGTTAGATCCTTTCCATGATACATCGGGTATGAGTTATCAACCTGCACAAGGACTTCTTGCCATTGGAACGGGAGGATTACTTGGAAAAGGATTTAATGTGAGTGATATTTATGTTCCAGTCCGAGAGTCAGATATGATTTTCACGGTTATCGGTGAGAATTTTGGCTTTATCGGAGGCGCATTTGTCATTTTCTTGTATTTTGTCTTGATTTATCGTATGATACGAGTTTGTTTCGATACAAACAATGAATTTTATGCTTACATTGCTAGTGGCCTGATCATGATGCTATTGTTCCATGTATTTGAAAACATCGGGGCAAACATTGGCTTACTTCCATTAACAGGTATCCCATTGCCGTTCATCAGTCAAGGGGGGTCATCTATTTTAGGAAACATGATCGGGATTGGTTTGATCTTATCAATGAGATACCAAAAGGAAGCACCAGCAAAAATTTCAAGGAGGTAACGCAACTTGTTTACTTTTTACTGGTACCCCAAATGTTCTACTTGTCGCAAAGCCAAAACATGGCTTGACAATCACCAAGTCGTGTATCAAACGATTGATATGATCCAATATCCGCCAACTGCTGAAACGATTGAAATATGGCTGAAGCATTCGGATATACCAATTCGCCGTATTTTTAATACCAGCGGGATGAAATACCGAGAGCTTGGTCTCAAAGACCAAGTCGACAGTCTTTCGATCGCCCAAGCAAGTCAGTTGCTTTCCACGGATGGGATGCTGATCAAACGACCACTGATCGTCAAAGAAAATCAACTTGTCGCAATTGGATTTAATGAAAAAACATACGAAGGAGCATTGATTTGAAAATGGCTGGGAAACACTTAAAGAAAAAAGATAACCTATGGATTTTATTTAATGGGAAAGAATATTGTGTGGGTTTGACCAAAGAAGCTCAAGATGAATTAGGAGAAGTGACTTTTGCGAATCTGCCTAAAGAAGGTAAGACATACAAAGCAGGGGATTCATTGATCGAAGTAGAAGCTGAAAAAGCAGTCAATGAGTTTGTCAGTCCACTAAGTGGCACGATTTCTTCAGTAAATGAAAAAATCAACGAAAATATTGCTATTTTAAATGATGAAGATGAAATGAATGCATGGATCTTAAGCTTCAAAGGCGTCGATCCAGAAGAGTTCGCAGCGCTATAATAATGCTTCGGATAAAAGATTGACACACATTCTTTCTGCTGATATAATCATAACAACTATATTGAAAGCTTTGAAAAGAAGAGTACATGTCACGGATGTTCCAAGAGAGCCCTATTTGCTGAGAAGGGGTAACAGAAATGAGATGGAAGATGGTCTTAGAGCAGAATAAGTGAGCATCAGCAAACTTATTACGGGAGTGCCCGTTACAGCACAGCAGTATGCGACAGAGTTCAAGTACTGAAAGAGGTTGTTATTGTGAAATAGCAGCGAATCAAGGTGGTCACACGGAAGTCTAAACTTTCGTCCTTTTGCTAAACGCAGAGGACGGAAGTTTTTTTGTTCCTCAGGAAAAATTTGAAAAGAAAGATGTGAAGGATATGTCATTGATCCAATTGACGAATGTCAAGAAAACATTTGGCGGGAAAAACGGGACGATTCACGCCATCAACGATGTTTCTTTAAGTGTTGAGCAAGGCGATATCTTCGGAATCGTAGGGTATTCAGGCGCAGGAAAAAGTACCTTGGTCCGATTATTGAATGGACTGGAGTTGCCGACAAGTGGAGAAGTTATTGTGAATAAGCAAAATATCACAAAATTGAAAAATAAAGAGTTAAGAGTATTTCGTAAAAAAATCGGTATGATTTTCCAACATTTCAACCTTTTATGGTCGAGAACAGTTCTTGAAAATATCGAATTACCCTTGGAGTTAGCAGGAGTGCCTAAACAAACTCGCAAAGAACGTGCAGAAGAATTATTACGTTTAGTCGGTTTAGAAGGTAGAGGTCAAGCCTATCCATCACAATTATCCGGTGGGCAAAAACAAAGAGTAGGGATTGCTCGGGCATTAGCCAATGATCCTGAAATCTTACTTTGTGATGAAGCGACAAGCGCACTAGACCCACAAACGACAGAAGAAGTCTTAGATCTCTTATTAGCGATCAATAAAAAATTGAATTTGACGATCGTCTTGATCACTCATGAAATGAACGTGATCCGCAAAATTTGTAATAAAGTTGCTGTCATGGAACGTGGAAAGGTCGTGGAAGAAGGCGATGCACTGACTGTATTTCGTCATCCGCAACAAGAAGTGACAAAGCGCTTTGTCCAACAAGATATCGAACCTGAAGCGGAATCTACGGAGCTGTTAGCTGAATTGATCAAAGAAAATCCTAATGGTCGTTTAGTGACATTGACATTCAATGAACAAAATGCCAATGAACCTGTTATTTCCCAAGCTATTCGCCACTATAATGTAGATATCAATGTGGTTTATGGGAAAATCAAACAAACAAAAGATGGCTCATTTGGCTCATTGACGACATTGATGCTAGGAGAGGAAAAAGAGTTGGATCAAGCAGAAACATTTATCAAAGAACAAGGTGTTGGGGTGGAGGTGATCCACCATGGATAAAAGCTTTGCAGAAACGTATTTGGATTTTAGTCAAATCAATATGGAAACAATGAAACAAGCGATCATCGATACACTTTATATGACTTTAGTTTCCATGGTATTAGTGACGGTCATCGGATTAGTATTAGGTTTGATCTTGTATTCGATCGGACGTCAAAACAAACCTTATGCACGGATCATCTATGGTATCGTGTCGATCATCAGTAATATTTTCCGATCCACGCCATTTATGATCTTGATGGTGCTGATCATTCCATTTACTAAAGCTATTGTAGGAACTATGCTTGGTGCTCAAGCAGCTATCCCAGCGTTGGTATTATCTGCAGCTCCCTTTTATGCTCGTTTAGTGGAGATTGCTTTTCGTGAAGTCAGTCCAGGTGTACTAGAAGCAGCAGATGCAATGGGTGCTAGCTACTGGCAAATCATTTGGAAAGTGTTGATCCCAGAAAGTGTTCCAGCATTGATCTCTGGGTTGACTGTCACAACTATTTCGATGATCGGGTTCACTGCTATGGCTGGTGCGATCGGTGCCGGTGGACTAGGTGGTTTAGCTTGGCAAGAAGGTTACCAACGTGGTAATTTAACGGTGACATTTGTCGCTACATTGATTATCTTAGTGATCGTATTTATTGTTCAAGGAATTGGAGACTTTTTAACTAAAAAAACAGATAAAAGATAATAGGAAATAGGAGGATATAGGATATGAAGAAGAAAATTTTTGGATTTGCAGCAGCACTTTTACTGACAGTTGGTTTAGCGGCATGTGGGAGCGAAAATAAAAGTAGTGATTCATCCAGCAAAGAAAATGATTCTACTTTAAAAGTAGGCGCATCACCGACTCCTCATGCTGAAATTTTAGAACATGTGAAACCAATATTGAAAGATGAAGGAATTGATTTAGAAATCGTTAAATTCGATGATTATGTGTTACCAAACCAAGCATTAGCAGAAGGCGACATCGATGCGAACTATTTCCAACATATCCCTTATTTGAACAAAGAAATCGAAGAAAAAGGTTATGACTTTGTCAATGCAGGAGCTGTCCATATTGAACCAATGGGCTTGTATTCAAAACAAATCGATGACATTTCTGAATTGAAAGATGGCGCAACGATCATCACTTCAAATTCTGAGTCTGACTGGGGTCGGATCATCACAATCTTAAAAGATGCAGGTCTAGTCACAGTGAAAGATGGGGTTGATTTAGAAACAGCCACTTTTGACGATATTGATGAAAACCCTAAAAACTTGAAATTCAATCATACCATCGATCCTGCATTATTAGCCTCTACGTACCAAAATGACGAAGGTGATCTAGTAGCAATCAATGCGAACTTTGCTTATGGCGCTGGCTTAAATCCATTAGAAGATGCCGTTTTATTAGAAAAAGACAACTCACCATATGTCAACATCATTGCTACACGTAAAGGCGATGAAGACAGTGAGAAAATCAAAAAATTGATGGATGCACTACACAGTGAAGACGTTCAAAACTGGATCAAAGAGAAATGGGAAGGCTCCGTCAAACCAGTCGATGCAAACGCAAAGTAGAGATCGTGAAAGAAGCGCTTTGATCTGAATATTAAGACAGGAAATTGAAAAATAGCTTCCTATACTTTACAATTTTCTGGCTTAATATTGAAGATCAGCTTCTTGAACACCGTTTATTAAGGTTGTGAAAAATCCGTTTAGCTCTGAGTATTAAGAAGGAACTTGGGGAAATAATTTCTCATATTTTTTCAAGTTTCGGCTTAATACCGAAAGAGCTGGCTTTTGAACACCGTTTACCAATGGTTGTGCACGAAGCTTTTGTTCTAAATAGGTAACAAAAAATATCGTAAAGCATGAAAAATGTTTTACGATATTTTTGTATTGTTTTTAGATCTAGTTTTCTCGTAAAGCTAAGTTTTATTATTTTTTTTCAAACTTATATACATATTTCCAACCATGAGTAGGTCAAACAAACTATTTTAGAAAACTTGGATAAAATGATCGGAAATATTCAAACCCGTTTTCTAAATAGGAGTCACTTGAAGCAAAAAATCTAAAATACAGTTCTTAACTAAAAGAGGAGTAAAAATGAAAAATAAAGGAGTTAAAGGAACTATATTTCAGTCGGAATTTTAGTCATTGTTGTAGCAATTATGTTGATTTTAAGATATACGATATATAAAAATAGTCAATTCGATTTTTTGACACTGATTTCATTCATTTTTTTATAGAGTATGAGATTTTTCACTACGATTTTTTATCCTTTGTTTAGATTATAAAAATTATCATCTAGAAGTAAGGGTTTAATAGGAATAAATCAAATTTATTCAATTTTTAATAAGGATGATCATTGCGATTCATTCTCAATTAGTCTAAAATAAGTGAGAACGAAACAGAATTTGGAGGGAATTTGCATGTCTGTCTTAGAAATTAAAAATTTACATGTGTCGATCGAGGATAAAGAGATCCTTAAGGGCGTCAATTTAACAATGAAAACCGGTGAGATCCATGCGATCATGGGACCAAACGGAACAGGAAAATCTACCTTATCTGCGGCAATCATGGGAAATCCTAACTATGAAGTGACGGAAGGTGAAATCCTTTTTGATGGTGAAAATGTCTTAGACTTAGAAGTCGATGAACGGGCACGTTTAGGTCTATTTTTAGCCATGCAATACCCAAGTGAAATTCCGGGAATTACCAATGCAGAATTTATGCGTGCTGCAATCAATGCCACACGTGATGAAGACAATAAGATTTCTGTCATGTCATTTTTAAAAAAATTAGATGAAAAAATGGCACTTTTGAATATGCCAGAAGAAATGGCAGAGCGTTATTTGAATGAAGGATTCTCTGGTGGTGAGAAGAAACGCAATGAAATTTTACAATTGTTGATGTTGGAACCAACATTTGCGATTTTAGATGAAATCGACTCAGGATTGGATATCGATGCTTTGAAAGTCGTTGCTAAAGGAGTCAATGAAATGCGTGGCGAAAACTTTGGCGCATTGATCATCACCCACTATCAACGTCTCTTGAACTATATCACACCTGACGTGGTGCATATCATGATGGATGGTCGAGTGGTGATGACTGGAACAGCTGATTTAGCAAAACGCCTTGAAGCAGAAGGATATGCAGGAATCAGTAAAGAATTAGGAATCGACTACAAAGAAGAAGAAGCGTAAGGAGGAGCACATCTATGAAAGAGAATAAATGGCTCGATTATCTTGACGCTATCACTGACTTATCCTTGATCAAAGGAGAACCAGAATGGATGACGAACTTCCGTCAAGAGGCCTTGAAAAAAGCAAGTGAGCTACCTTTGCCTCATATCGACCGCGTGAAATTCCATCGTTGGCCGTTGTTTGATGTTGCACCGATCGCTGATGCCAATTTGGATGCAGGAAATGTAGCAGCTTTTGATGCGATGAAAGACAATCCAGTGGTGGTGCAACAAGGAACATGGACGGTATTTGAACAATTACCTATAGAACTAGCTGAGCAAGGTGTGATCTTTACGGATCTGTTTACTGCTATACAAGAGTATCCTGAACTGGTCCAAGAATATTATATGACTAAAGCAGTACAAATGGATGAAGACCAATTGACTGCATTACATGTTGCCTTTATGAACAGTGGCTTGTTCTTATATGTACCTAAAAATGTTGTGATCAAAGAACCAATTGAAGCATTATTTATGCAAGAAGGAAGTTTGGCTCAACATTTCTTTAAACATGTGTTGATCGTAGCTGACGAACACAGTGAATTTTCTTACTTGGAACGTTTCCAAACTACAGGAGAAGAACTACAAAAAGCTTCAGGCAATATCATTGTTGAAGTGATCGCTAAAGCAGGAGCAAAAGTGAAATATGCTGCTGTTGATCAACTAGGAGAAAACGTGACTGCTTATATGAACCGTCGTGGTTATATTTTACGAGATGCATTTGTTGATTGGGCTATCGGGGTAATGAATGACGGCAATATCGTAGCTGACTTTGATTCGGATCTAGTAGGTAATGGTGCCCACGCAGAAGTGAAGATCGTCGCTATTAGTTCCGGTAAACAAATTCAAGGGATCGATACTCGAGTAACGAATAAGGCCCCTCATACCATCGGCCACATTTTGCAACATGGAGTGATTCGTGAACGAGGCACGTTGACATTCAACGGTATCGGTCATATCTTGAAAAACGCCAAGGGAGCAGATGCTCAACAAGAGAGTCGTGTCTTGATGTTGTCAGACAAGGCAAGAGGCGATGCGAATCCGATCCTTTTAATTGATGAACATGAAGTGACAGCAGGACATGCGGCTAGTGTAGGGCGTGTGGATCCAGAAGAAATGTATTATTTGATGAGTCGTGGTCTTCGGAAAGAAGAAGCAGAACGCTTAGTGATCCGAGGGTTCCTAGGCTCAGTCTTGACGGCTATCCCAGTGGAATCTGTGCGTAAAGAACTTGTGTCAGTGATTGAAGGGAAGTTAGAGGTATGATCTCTCCAGAAAAAATTCGTCAAGAATTTCCAATCTTATTTCAAGATGTCAATGACGAACCTTTAGTTTATTTGGATAATGCAGCAACCAGTCAAAAGCCGAAGAAAGTTCTAGAAACGCTGAATCATTATTATACAAGTAATAATGCGAATGTTCACCGTGGAGTCCATACCTTATCGGAACGTGCAACCCGTGATTATGAAGCTTCACGAGAAAAAGTCAGAAGCTTTGTTAATGCGAAAGAAACAGAAGAAATCTTGTTTACTCGAGGGACAACGACTAGTTTGAACTGGGTAGCGAGAAGTTTTGGTGAATTCTTTATCCAACCTGGTGATGAAATTGTGCTTTCTTATATGGAACATCATTCCAATATCATCCCTTGGCAACAATTAGCTAAAAAATCTGGTGCAACACTAAAATATATCGAATTGACTGAATCAGGCACATTAGATATGACTCATGCCAGAGAGTTGATTACAAATAAAACAAAAATCGTCGCTATTGCTCATGTATCCAATGTTCTAGGAGTCATCAATCCAATTGAAGAACTAGCAACACTCGTGCATGAACAAGGAGGCGTAATCGTCGTTGATGGCGCACAGTCTGCCCCACATATGAAAGTCGATGTTCAAAATTTGGACTGTGATTTCTTTGCATTTAGCGGGCACAAAATGTGCGGACCTACGGGGATTGGTGTTTTATATGGGAAACGGAAATGGCTTGAACAAATGGAACCAATCGAATTTGGCGGCGAAATGATTGATTTTGTCGGTCTTGAAGATAGTTCTTGGAAAGAACTTCCTTGGAAATTCGAAGCTGGTACACCGAATATTGCCGGTGCTATTGCATTAGGTGCGGCGATCGACTATTTGAATTCCCTTGATATAGAAAAAATTCATCAATATGAAGCAGAACTTTCTGCCTACGTGTTACCAAAATTACAAGCAATTGAAGGCTTGACAATTTATGGACCCCAAGATCCTGCCTTACGCACAGGTGTGATCGCTTTTAATTTAGATGGGATCCATCCTCATGATGTAGCCACAGCGCTCGATATGCAAGGGATCGCAGTTCGTGCCGGTCATCATTGTGCACAGCCACTCTTAAAATATTTGCAAGTCGCTGCTACAGCAAGAGCTAGTTTCTATATTTACAATACCAAAGAAGATGCCGATCGTTTAGTTGAAGCAATCATTGCTACAAAGGAGTTTTTCCAACATGGGACTATCTAAATTAGACAACCTTTATCGACAAGTGATTTTGGATCATTCAGCTTATCCCCATCATCACGGAACGTTGAGTGCAGCAACGAGTAAAATCGAGATGAACAATCCCACTTGTGGTGATGTCATCGAGTTACAAGTCGACATCAAAGACGGACGAATCAATAATATCGCTTTTGATGGCAGTGGGTGTTCAATCAGTACTGCCAGTGCCTCAATGATGACAGATGCTGTCATTGGCAAAACCATCGAAGAAGCGATGCATTTGACGGTAGATTTTTTACAACTAGTGCAAGGAAAAGAAACACGTGATCCAGATCAGTTAGGGGATGCCGCTATCCTTAGCGGTGTTGCTAAATTCCCTGCGCGTATCAAATGTGCGACACTTGCCTGGAAAGCACTAGGTAAAGCAATGGAAGAAGACGGTACAGCAACCTTCCATCATGACCACAAGGAAGAGGAGTGAGAACATGGGTGTACCAGAATTAGAAGAATATAAATTTGGCTTTCACGATGATGTAGAACCTGTTTTTAGTACAGGTGAAGGCTTGACTGAAGAAGTTGTTCGTGAAATGTCTAGAATCAAAGACGAACCAGAATGGATGTTAGAATTTCGATTGAAATCTCTAGAAACATTCCATAAGATGTCGATGCCAACTTGGGGCCCTGATTTGTCAGACATCGATTTCAATGCGATCAAATATTATCAAAGACCAAGTGACGGACCAGCTCGTGACTGGGATGATGTACCAGATAAAATCAAAGAAACCTTTGAACGGATCGGGATACCAGAAGCGGAACGTGCGTATTTAGCCGGTGCTTCTGCCCAATACGAATCAGAAGTCGTATACCACAATATGAAAGATGAATTTGAAAAATTAGGGATCGTCTTTACAGATACGGATTCTGCACTTAAAGAATACCCTGAATTGTTCAAAGAATATTTCTCCAAACTTGTACCTCCAACTGACAATAAATTAGCCGCATTAAACTCTGCGGTATGGTCAGGTGGTACGTTCATCTATGTACCAAAAGGAGTCAAAGTCGATGTCCCATTACAAACGTATTTCCGGATCAATGCGGAGAACACTGGACAATTTGAACGGACGTTGATCATCGTTGACGAAGGTGCAAGCATCCATTATGTAGAAGGCTGTACAGCACCAACCTATTCAAGCAACAGTCTACATGCAGCTATCGTAGAAATCTTTACGAGAAAAGATGCTTACTGCCGCTATACAACGATCCAAAACTGGTCAGACAATGTCTACAATCTCGTCACCAAACGAGCAAAAGCCTACGAAGGGGCAACGGTCGAATGGATCGATGGAAACTTAGGCGCAAAAACAACGATGAAATATCCAAGTGTGTACTTGGACGGAAAAGGCGCTCGTGGCACGATGCTTTCTATCGCATTTGCCGGTGCGAATCAAATCCAAGATACTGGTGCAAAAATGATCCATAATGCACCAAACACTTCTAGCTCGATCGTCTCAAAATCCATCTCAAAAGACGGCGGGGAAGTAAACTATCGTGGCCAAGTCACATTTGGCAAAAAGAGTGCTGGATCGATCTCCCATATTGAATGTGACACGATCATCATGGATGAACTCTCAAAATCCGATACGATCCCATTCAACGAGATCCACAACAGCCAAGTCTCTTTGGAACACGAAGCAAAAGTCTCAAAAATCTCTGAAGAACAACTTTATTACCTTATGAGCCGAGGCTTGACCGAATCTGAAGCGACTGAAATGATCGTCATGGGATTCGTTGAACCATTCACCAAAGAATTACCAATGGAATACGCAGTAGAATTAAACCGATTGATCAGTTATGAGATGGAAGGGTCAGTGGGATAATCATATAGTACGAGCTTCAAATGTTGATAAAACAGCATTTGAAGTTTTTTATATTGCCTTAAAAGTGATTTTATAGTCATTTGTGTTTTAGATGTTTCAATGATGTAAGTTTTTTGAATTTTAATATTATTGAAAAAATACCTATAAAGAGTATTTCTAGTTCTTGTATTTCATCCTTTTAGTTTATGTTAATGTATGAGAAATATTATTCACTTTTTCTAAACTAACATCAAAATTTTAGCCCCACTATCGCTTTTAGTTTAATACTGGGAACTATTTTTTCATAAGTATCATCATCTGAAATTTTGAATTGACCGAAAAAAGAAATGAATTTGCACAGCATGATCGTGTATTACAAGTGACCTATACATTGAAAAATGATACAGAAAATCCGATACGTCCGCAACAATGGTCGATTGAAAATAAGGATGGTGAAGAACTTTATGAGTATGCTATGATATTAGACAGTCCAGAGTATATTGAAAGTGGCAATGTAAAGACGATAAATTACTATTACCAATTACCGAGTGAAATGCAGGATTACCAAAACGTAGTACGTAGAGCGAATGGTTATTTTGTTGGATTACCCTTTACTTTGTAAGGCTTATTTTATTAGTGACTTTCAAGTTAATATCATTTTTGTGATTTTTGAAAATGAAAATGAGGAAATTGGAAGAATGGCTGAAGAAAATAAAGTTGGTCTGCTTGAAACACTAGTCATTTGGATCTTGTGACACAAGTTTTCCGTGCATAGCGTATTGAAAGATTGAAGAATCATTAATAAATAAGTCAAATATTATTTAAGAATCCGTTTGCAATTTATTTTGATATATGGGATAATAAACTCCCTGAAAAATGATAAAAAGTTTATTCTTTTTATCAAAAAACTGATGCAGAACCTTGTGTATGAGAGTTTAAGCAACTCGTCAAGGAACGTTTGGTAATAAGTCGTTGTTGGTGTCGTAATGGGATACTGTTGCGTATCAAGTGAGTATTCTTGGTAACAAGGGGAAAGCCAGTGTAAAAGCATTGGAGCGCAAAGAACGTGTGCAAAGTGTGACCAAATGTAAGGTAGCGAACTTGTCGAGACGACAATAGAAAGCTAGGTTGATAAGACTTAGCCCCTCCGTAAAGAGAATTGCTAAGGGATTGGCATTTAGCACTGACGGAAACATCCAAAGAAGTCCTTCGCCGTGAAGTGATTAGAAATAATCTATAAGACAAGAAACGCGTGAGAGTAGCAGTAGGCGGTAAATTAAAGGATGATACTCTAATATACCGAATGCCCCTGTGAAATTTGTAGGCTGTCATGCCTGACCACATCTCGTAAGGCTGCAATATGCCAGCGGTCGCTCCGACTGGTACGGTATTGTAGAATGTGTGACCGAACAACATTGCAATCACATGGCGTAGAGAGAAATACTCCGCATAGTTTTTTGATGAAGGGCGTAAGCCTTTTTCTTTTGCGCTTTTTATATAAGAACTATCCATATTCTTCTTAGTAATTTTAATTTACTAAGAAAAAGAAGGTGAAAGTATGGAGTTCTTTGAAGTACAAAAGGAACAGTTGAAGCAAGCAGAAAACTTGATTAAGTCGGATATTATTTTCACTAATGAAGATTTTTTGAAGAAAGATATTTCAAAAGATTTTATTAACGATTTGATAAAAGGCGGGGTTCTTGAAGAAGTATATTATGGCGTTTATATTAGGACGAACAGTTATGTAGATGATTTCTGGTACGTCAGATGATTTTGCCTAAAGGGATTTATTCTAATGAAACAGCACTATATATACACGACCTTACAGATAAATTTCCTTATACTGTTTGGATGAATTTTCCAGTCAGGATTCTTCATATGATTCTAGAAAGAATGGATTAATAAAAATCTCCATCCTTAAATTATTTGGACATGGGCTAAAAAATAGCTATGAAGACGAGGAAAGCGTGTTGCTTAGAAATGCAATCAATAACCAAATTGATTCTATGCATCATCTAACAATTTTGGAAAAAGAAAAATTACGATTAAATCTGATGAAAAAAAGCTCGCTTCATGATGACTATTATGTAAAAAAATACTTCAAATATATTAATAAAGGTGATCGCATACTCAAAATAGCTAATCCAATATTCACTATAGAAAATGCTTACTAAATCAATCATTTACAAAGTATGTTGACTCATTTCCTTAAAAGTTACATCCAAGTTATAGTGAAGGTAACAGGTTAGTGCATGTGATGTTCACCCTAAACACGCAGAGTCATAGTCAGGAAAAACTGCCTATTCCTTTTCGTTTTACCGTCTTCCCGTTAAGATTTGTGGCCTTTGAAGTGAAGGATAGCGAATACTGAGCCGATTATACATCGTGAATATAATGTTTCATAGGTAAATAGATTATCAGTAAATGTAATAGAAAATTACTGAAAATTATAAATTCATTATTATAAAGTAAACTTTTGTTTGGAGGAGGGAATTTAAATGACAGTTAAACACAAAGAAACTATTTAAACCTGACATATTAACTACTCTTTTAAGAAAACGATTTCTATAGTGGGTGAGGAATGATACTATAAAATCAATGAGTCAGGAAGGATAAGCTATAAAAACATAAATTATTCTCCATCATGTTAGGATTTGCTATTAGTGTATTTAGTTTTGGCTTTTCAGCAAACACAAAAGAAGAGTAACAGGATACATATACATAGGTCGAATAAAAGCTGAGGAGCTATGCATTAAATCTTTGTCTTTTAGTAATAGTGCATATGGATGTTTTAGCAGTCTTATTTTAATAAGTCTATTATTCCGTTATACAATGATTCCATATTTAACAAACCATAGTCCTGTTTGGAAATAGCTATGACTGGTGTTTCAGGGAATTTTTTTTCAAATTCTTCTTTAGCATGTCCAAATACAGGGGTTAATAATATAAGATCAGCTTGTCCCCCATATTGATCTATTTTATTTGAGCTATAGGTTTCGATATCAATATTCATGCCCTTTTCCTTCATCAGTAACTCTAGTTTTCTGTGTAGAAATTGTGTCTGAAGTATAGGTTCATTTGTGATGAAGCTAAAAATAATGTCAAAAATCATTATTTTTTTATTTATATATACCTTTTTACTACCTTCATTGGCTGTTCTATAGGTTGTTTTGTCCATTAGGTTACTTCCTTTCATTTTTAGAAAAAAATATCAAAAAATGTTTATGTTTATTACTTAAAATTTCGTCTACAGATTAAAATTGTTTGTATATCTAGATTCCTTTCATTGCTTCCCAAATTGATTTATTTAAGAAGATGATGTTTGAAATGTGTGAAAAAAAGAAGCTGTTATGCGCTGCTAGTACTTTTTATGCTATAAATTAAATATTTTTATTGATAGGAGTGATGTTGAACCATGTCTGAGGTAGTCAAACTTCGTTATCGACTAGTAAAGAATGCTTCTTTCATCAAGCATTATTCTAAAAGACCTTTCAGAAATACATAAAAAATACTTTTTGCATGTTATTCATCATTGAAAATGGCATGTTTTGTACTCGTTTTCTTCATTATTGAAGTATTAATATCAAGAAACCAGGCAGAATCCTATTGGTTTGATATCGGTCAACTGATTTTTTTGTTGTGTACATTTTATTTTAATCATATCCCAGAATCTGAAAATAGTAAAACCTATGTAAAAGATTTTTTAACAGGTCCAAACTTCAATCATAGGGAGAAGTGTATCAATAGTAAAAAATTTGCTCTTGCGATTTTCGGGTAAGCAGGAGTAGTATCCCTGGCAGTCTGGGGTATATTCCTTCCTTTAGTGAGTAAGGTTTCTTTAATCAACATCATTATTGCACTTGTTTTATCGATAGTTAGTTTCAGGAAATAAGTACAATGATGTTGTTCCTTATGATTTTTGAATTAATCTATCAAAAAATAAATATTTTAGCCTGTTTAAGGAAAGCAAACTTACAAAATCAATATTTGGATAGTAAGAGCAATTTTTTGCTTAAAATAACGATTGGAGAAAAATACCATATAATCTGTAATATCTATGATTAGTGTGTGTCTCTTAGTGGAAAGGGAAAATATGAGCAAGACAGAAAAGAGTATATGGAAATTTCTTCCATATTTTTATGTTTTTTAGAAATATTTTTATAAATTGTGATATGATTTTAGGTGTACAGTAGTATGTCTAAATTTCTAAATATTAGTGTACTAAGCTTTGATAACTTAACGGAAAATGATAGCGCTTTATTTTTGTGCGAGGGAGGGTATATGAAAAGCATATTCGAAGTAGTTCCAGCAAATTTTTTTAATGTATTGAGTGGTGAAAATAAAGAGGAATATAGTGATTGTTTACTTTTGTTATACAAACAAGTCAATGAAAAATTAGAACATACACTAACGAAGAATGAAGTCATTTCAATATTTGAAAACTATTTTTCAGAGAGAGTCAATTTGTTTGAAGATAAAAAACAAACTTCAAGAGAACGTGCATTGGCTTTTTTAAGTAGATTTAAAAATACTGGCTGGCTGAGTGAGGATCGCAATGCGAATTACCAAGTGATTATCTTATTGAGTGATATTGGCTACTCTTTTTTAGAATTTTTATACAATTTTAAACAAGGTTCGGAACTATCTTATTCGAGGAACGTTTATACAATCTATAAGTTATTTGAAAATTTTAATTCTGATAGACGTGAAGAATTAAGTATTGAATCAGCTTATCATCAAACAAAAGAATTTTTTTCTCAATTAAAGCAATTGAACACAAGTATCAAAAAATACATACAAAAGATTTTAGACGATGGAATAAAAGATGATCTCAACCAATTATTTTTATTATTAGCGAATGAATACCAACTCAACGTGGTAGATAAGGCATACTACCACCTAATGACAAATGATCATCCAAATAAGTATAAAGGGAAGATTATTGACGCAATTAATTGGCTACTGGATGATGAATTATTAGAAGAGATTGCTGAAAGGTTAATGGTTACAACCAAAAAAGACTATATTGAAATTTATCATGAATTGTATGAAAAATTAGTTTTCATCAAAGAACAATTTGAATCCGTCGATGATATTTTGAAGGAAATAAACGATAAGAATCAGCGGTTTATTTCTTCAGCAATTAATCGAATCAGCTTTTTACTAAGTGAAACAGAGGATATTGAAGGAAGTATCAACATGTTGATTCGCAAAATAAGTCAGATAGATTATTATTTTGAAACGTTATTTCTAAGCCAAGTAAAATTAATGGATCCATATTCATTGGCGACACCTAGAAGAAAGAGAATACTTGGGGAAAGTAATATTGGTCATCCGTTGAAATTAACAGAGGATGAAAAGAGTATTTTTCAAGAGACATTAATGCAATCTAGTGAGTTTTCACAGGTGAATATAGAAAAATTTGTTACTGATCTACTGGAAGAAAATTCTGAAATTTGTGTTTCAGAATATGTTTTAAATAATAAAGCATATTATGTTCTCATTTATATTTATGCTTTTTCTTATGAAGCTAGCTATACCGTAGAAGATCTAGACAAGGAGTTTTCGCAGGAAGATACCGTTTTTAGAGATTATGTCATTAGGAGGAAGACATGAATTTAGCAGGAAATAGTCAGCATTTTTATTTAGCCTATCGTCATTTGGAAGAAAAAGAGCAAGAACAATTTGCAATGTTAGCCAGTCGTCTATTGAATCATAATTTTATTTGTAGAGATCACGAGAAAGATAAAAAAAATTATTACGCCATTCTTCCAAATCAGAAAATGTTCGAGAATTACTTTTCAATATTAAATTATGAAATGATTTTCGATAAAACTCTTGGTGTGATCGGACTGTACCCAGCAAATTCTTTGAATCGATTAAATCTCACGAAAATTCAAACGATTGCATTGTTGATTCTTAGAAAAATCTATTTTAAACGACAACATGAAATCTCATCTATGAATAAAATAGTTACCACGGCAGAAGAAATTTATCAAGAATTGCTAGTCACAGGCTTATTTGAAAATGTTATCCCGAAGACAGAGTTCAAACAAATTATTCAATTATTTAAACGGCATAATTTATGTGACTATTCTGGGGACTTAGCTGATTTAGAAACTGTTATCATTATTCAACCAGCGATTATTTATGTCGTATCCACAGAAACGTTAGAAGAAGTAGAGCAACAAATTCAGAAGTATGAACGAAAAGAGGAACGAGTTGATGAAGAAACTGACGAAGATCAAATTGATTAACTGGCACATGTTCAAGAATCAAACGATACAAATCAAAGATAATGTTTTAATGTCTGGGGATAATAAGAGTGGAAAATCAACCGTTCTTGATGCAATCCAATTTATTTTGACTGCGGGTAAAGCAAAATTTAATATGGCTGCTAATGAACGTAGTACACGAACTTTGGAAGGCTATGTGCGAGGAAAGTTAGGCGTTGAAGGAAAAAAATTTTTGCGAGAGGACTTTGTTGTTGCTCATGTAGCGTTGGAGTTTCAAACTGGTAGTGATATGACTTCTTATTTTGTTTTAGGTGCTGTTATTGAAGCTGAAAAACATCAACAACCAAGAGCCCATTTTTACAAAATTAATTCAGCCCTTCAAGAAGAGTGGTTTGTTGATAACAAGAACGTTAGAGATATGGTCGCTTTTCGTGCGTATTTTAAAAATCAACAGATCCAGATAGATATTCCAAGTAGAGCTACGCAAAAAAATATCATGTTTACCACTGCACTGGGGGTTAAATCAAAGTATATGGAGTTAGTACCAAAAGCATTAGCGTTTAAACCTGTTGAAGACTTAAATAAGTTTATATTTCAATTTTTATTAGATGATGAACCTGTCGACATCGATACACTAAGAGAAAATATCCGTAGTTATCGTTCGATTAATCAAAAGTTGGTAGAAGAAGAAAAAAGTTTAAATGAATTAACACAAATTAGAAATTGTTATTATGAAATTGAAGAAGGAAATAGACAATTAAACATTGCAAATAGGATGGAAGAGTTATTAAAAGAAAAATTTCTTATCAAGAAACAGAGCAAAAACATAGAAGAAATCACCAAGAAAAAGCGTCAATTGAAACAAATTGACGAACAGTTACCAATCAAAGAACAATATTTAAAAGAAAACCAAGAAAAAAAGTTTCAACTTGAACATGACCATGATTTACAAGTAATTAGGGATACTGAAAGAGAATTAGACCGCTTAAGGTTAGAAGTGGAGCAAAGAGAAACTGGTTATAAAAAGTATCTCTCGTTATTGAAAGAAGCGAATCTTTATTTGAAGCCTGTCAATTTATTATTGGATGTAAAGCTACTTACCTCTAAAGAGTCAGCTCAAGAAAAAAGAATCGGTCATTTAGAAGAATTCTCAAAAGGATTACATAAAGTAAAAGAGCAATACAGGAAAGAACTGTTCCAATTTGAATCGCGCATGAATGACTTAAATCTGAAAATTAAGGAAAGTACGAATTTGATTCGTTCACTTGAAAAACGCCAATTCAAGTATCCAGATGAAACTAAAAAGCTACAAGAGATTTTGACAAGAGAGTTAAAAAATTTTTATGAAGAACCCATCGAAGTGAAGCCATTGTGTGAGTTGTTAGAAATGCATGATGAATCTTGGCGGAATGCAGCAGAAGGATTTTTAGGGAAAAATCGTTTTAATTTGATTGTCGAACCAAAATATTTCCTCAAAGCAATGGAATTTTATAAGGAATATACTCAAAAAGAAAAAATATTTGGTGTACGTGTAGTTGATGTAAGTAAAACTAAAGAATTTTCTGCAGAAGAGGGTACGTTAGCAAAGCAATTACAATGTAAAAACCAATTTGCACAAGGATACATCAACTTTTTACTTGGACGAGTAAAGTGTGTAGATGAAGTAGTATGTTTAAGGAATCATAAAGTAGCGATCACCAAAGAATGTATGACTTACAATCAATATTCTGTCTATGCGATTCATCCTAAAGTTTACAACAAGCCTTATATAGGTCAACAAGCATTTGAAACGCAATTGAAAAATGAAAGGAAAGTTTTAATTGCATTAAGAGAAGAGAAGCAAAGGATAGAAAGCCAAAGAACAGAAACAAATAGATTATTTTCATCTCTTGAAAGAATCAAGCCTACTGAATTAAAAAGGTTGGATGAACAGTTAGAAAATTATTGGATTTCTCTAGAGAGCAAAGCCTCTTTAGAAGATTTTCTCTCTACCTTTAAAGAAAAAGATGAACTTTTTTCTAAAATTGAAGCATTAGAAAATTTGAAATCTGTTGTACATAGTTATGAACTTGATGTTAACGAACTAAAAGAACAAAAAGGGGGTTATAAAAAGGAAATTGAACAGTCTGAAAGAGATTTAGCTAGTGTAAATGAACAACTTAAGTTATTTTCTAAAGTTAAGGAAACTTGTAGCATACAAGACATCGACACTTTTGAAAAAGCACAGTTAGAATTAAAAAAAGTTTTAGCTGAGAATAAAAATGCTCTGAACGAAACGAGTAAAATCATTCAAGCAAAACAGTTAAAAATAAGACGTGACAATGAAGATAAAGTAGTATGGTTAAAAGATAGTATGATTAAATTCAACAATCGAACAAAACTTGGATATGGAAATTCTTTAGACAATATCCAACAATATCTAGATAAATTTAATCAATTAAATGAAATCGACATTATTCGTACTAAAGACAGTCTTAATTTAGCAAAAGAAAAAAGCGAAAAAGCATTTAACGAGAGCTTTGTTGCAAAGCTCTCAGATAATATCAATAAAGCAAAGAAAAGCATCAAGGAACTCAATAAAGGATTAGAGCAACAAAGCTTTAATGGAGACACCTATAAATTTGTTTATGAAGCTAATTCTGATCCGGCTTTTAAACAGTATTATGAGATTGTTACGGGAAATAATGCTTTATATATGGACAATTTATTTTTAGATGGACTTATGGATCATGAACGTGATTTGATGGAAACGTTGTTCGATAAATTAGCCTACTTTGACGATGAAAGAAAAGATGAGCGCGAACTTAGAAAATATACGGATTATCGTAATTATATGTCTTATGATATCATTGTAACCAATGAAAATGGAGACATCACTAAACTATCAAATGTTATTAAGGAAAACTCAGGAGGGGAAACACAAACACCTTTTTATGTCACCATTGCTTCTTGTTTTGAACAGATGTTACACAAGCTGAATATTGTAGAGGCAGGTTGCGTGGTGTTATTTGATGAAGCTTTTAATAATATGGATGAGGCTCGAATAAAAGCGATGATGAAATTTTATAACAATTTAAACATTCAAATCATCATTGTTGTACCACCGAATCGCTTGTCTACTATTTTACCATACGTACAGACTACGGTTGGTGTCATCAGAAAAGGAAATCAATCATTTGCAGTGGAGTTATGTCATGAAAAAGATAGCTAAAAAAGTATTAGTAGAAGCTTTAATTGATAAATATGAAAAAAGTGTGTTATCTAGAAAAGGTTCGAATCGAGAATTGCAAATAGCACTATCTATCAAAAAATATGACGGTACCTATTTTGATACAGTAAACTTTTACCAACGATTTGAGGAATATAATGCGTTATTTGCTCAATTGGTCAGTGAAGAATGGATCCGACTGAAGACTGAAGAACAATATACGACACAAATTTTCTTGAATCTGGATAAACTAGTGGAGATTTATCGTTATTTGGGTAAAGAAGAACCAAATAAAAAAAGAAAAGAGTTACTTTCTTTTTGTTGGCAATATCAAGAACAACATCCAATCATCAAACCATATTGCTTGTTTATTGATCAGCAATTGAAAACTAAATATTCAATAAAAAAATATGTTCCAACAGAGAGTGTTAAGGAATTGAAAGAGCTGTTTGATACTTTGGTGGCTCTGTATAATCAAGAGGAGGAAATCTCGATACGGCGATTTTCTCAACAAATTTTTTCTGATACAAAAAAATTTTCATCAATGCAAAATAGGATCATACAATTCATTCAACAAGTAGATGATTCTGTCCCATTACTTGAATCAAAAGAATTACTAGAGTATTTCAATATCGCTAAAAATCCCAGTTTTATTTATTTGAAAGGAAATGTGACTTTTAGTGTCGGGCAATCAATTATAGCTCTCAGAGAAGATGATGGTGCGATAGGTTTGTCTCCAGAAATGGTTCCCAAAATCGAGCTTAAAGAGTTGTTAAGCAAGCAAGTGATAACCATAGAAAATTTAACCTCATTTCATGATTTTATACCGAATAATCAATTAGTCCTTTATCTAGGTGGCTTTCATAATCGAATCAGAAGAGAATTTTTAAAGTTAATCTATCGTCAATTTCCTACGAAGCATTATTTGCATTTTGGTGATATTGATGTAGGCGGTTTTGAAATCTTTTTTCATTTAAAGGAAATGACAGGTATTCCTTTTCAAACTTTAGCTATGGATAAAGATACGTTATTAAAATATCAAAGTTACGGAAAAAAATTAAGTACAAATGATCATAGAAGATTGAAAATTTTATACCAGAAACAGCCATTAGAAGTATTTGAAATAATGTTAGAAAAGAATATTAAATTGGAACAAGAAATCATTTCTCTTCATTGACCTAATAAAAAAAGAAATTATAAGTTGAAAATACCTAGAAAGTCGTTGATTACTTATTTATTATTGAGCCACGTAAGGAAAAGTTTTAATAAGGAAATTTTGTAGAAATAAGTAACAACATAAAATAAATATCAACGATTATGATTCCTATTTTTGTCGATTTATTAAATGATTCAGCTGCTGTAATAGATAATAGACAAGAGTTAATACTGTTAAAATGCTCGGATATGTAGGCACCCAAAAAAGTTAGACTTTTTTGGTTCTTTGTCCGATACTAACGAGGAAAATTTTAGAATCATTGGTGAATGGAAAGAAAACGACAGTTTCTCTCCATTCATTTTTTATTTCATGGGTAACACTTTTCCATGTCGAATGATTATCCGTCATTTAAAACTCTAAAAGGTTCGGAAACCAGAAACATTTTGTTATAATCCCTAGATAGGTTTATTCAAACAACTGTAATATTTGAGTTAACGAAGAGAGTGTGAAGAAAATTTCCAAGGGCATATCATAGGCCTCAGAATGTGCTGTTTTATACTGCCAAACGGTTCAATCTCACATTTTTACTGCAAAAAGTAATGTTAGTTGACAACCAGAGCATAGCTTAGGACAATCACTGAGAAGGCGCTCAACTATTTCAGTTAGTTTTAGGCGATTTGAGCTTGGTACTTTTTTGTTGAACAGTTTTCCAAAAACTAGATATTTAGTTCCAAAGTATTTAAGGTGTCTATTCTGTTTTTTCAAATAAAAAAACTGTTGGTGAAAATCACCGACATCAAAAAGCATAGAGTCTCAAAAACTACCCCATACTAGTTGATAGTTTTCTTGTGGGTTCATTAAATTTAAAGGTGGGAATAAAAGTCTTTTTTCTTTGATTATTTTCTAAATAAAGAGACAGAGATAATTAGGGATACAAAAAAACAAATGAAGGGGCAGAACAAAAGAACATAGCTAAAATAGGTGTGTTCATAAAAAAATCCAACTAAGGAGGAATTGTTCATAAGCATTGGAATCACACGGCTTCCCCATGTGAATGGAAAGAATTGCCAAATTCCATTGCCTAAAGCTGTTAAGCCTAGAATAGCTGTTAATAGTGAGGAGGCTAATCCAATGAAAAGTGTTGTGATAAAGCTACAAATGATACTCAGAAAAAAGTATAGGACAAATGACGTCATAAAAGCTAACCATATGAAAGTAGAACCGTATAAAAAATGAGAGTTGAAACTTGTGGTAGGTACGTTGAAGGTAAATTTAAGTAACGCAATTGTCAATAATAAATTAAATAGGAAGACAAAACTAATCACTAAATATGAAAAAATGAATTTTTGAGATAATAAAAAATAGTAGTGACGATTTAACCCAAAAATATTTTTGAAGTTTCCAGCTTCTCGTTCACAATTATTCATCAATGCAAGTATGAAACTTACAGTAAATGGTAATAAAAAATTGAGGATTGAGAAATAATTAAAATAAAAGTTACTTTCGGATACTTTTTGATTAGCGAAAATGATGTATCCAAAAATCAATAAATTAAACACAATTGGAGAACCATATAAAGTTGTTCTGAATAGTGATTTTTTTGTTTTAAGCCACTCCGCACTAAAAGAAAAAGACATCGCTAATCACTCTCCCTAGTTCTTGATAAAATGAATGGCACACTAACAAAGAGAATAATGAAAATAGAAAGTGCCAGGCCAAGCCCAGGGTAGACGATGGAAGGTGTGTTTAATGGATCATTTTCTTGGAGTAATGTGCCATTAGGGTTTGTCTTAATGATAGGTGTAATCAAGCGTAATGACCATCCCCAAGGACTGATATACCAGTAACTTCCTGCAACCGTAAAAATGCCTACCATCATACCAAAAAGATTTACAACAATAGAAATGATTGGTGTGAGCAACTGTGCCAATAAAATCGAAAGTGGAATAATAAATAATGTTGTAATCCAAAGAACCAGTGATGCTGATAATACATTCATAATGATGATAGTTGATGCATCATACATGATGAATTCAAAAAGGATGGTCAAAAGAGCAATCAAACTGTTAGCTATCAATGAGTATCCAGCTAATGTAATCAATTTTGTTTTCCAAAATGTATTTTGGCTCAATAAATAATAATAGTTCTGAGTGTGACTTTCTTTTTCTCTCTGTATGGACTGATACCCTAAAACTGCCAATCCCGTAGGCAAGAAAAGTGTTGGCCACCAGTTATAAATAAGGGGAACAAAAAAATTGATATCAAAATACATAAACTGAGAAAATGGAATACAGATGAGGACGACAATCAGTGGAAGCCACATAAAGAAAAAATGACTGAAAGATCGTTTCCCTTTAATGTATTCCGCCATTATATAATTTTTCATTTTGCTTCTCCTCCATACTCATCAGAATTTATTTGATCTAGAAAGAAATCTTCTAAATCAATGCCCTCAGGTATCCTCCCTTCATATTTCAAAACACCAGCATTCATAATACCAACATGATTAGTCATGTGTTGGATTTCGTTTAGATTATGACTAGACACGATAACTGTAATTCCAAGTTTAGGAAATGATTTAATTAAATTTCGAAGTTCCTTAATACCAATAGGATCTAACCCATTTGTGGGTTCATCTAAGATAAGTAGATTAGGTTGTCTGATCAGTGCGGCTGCAATACCTAATCGTTGCTTCATTCCTAAAGAGAATCTAGCAACGATTTTTTTTCCAGTATTTTCTAAATCTACAAGATGTAAAACTTCTTTAATGCGGTCCTTTTTTAAACCGAAAAGTTTTACTAATACTAAAAGGTTCTCTTCAGCTGTTAGATTCTTATATAGTGCAGGATCTTCAATTAATGATCCAATCGTAGGACCATCGCTTGTTTCTCTAGTGAAGAAGATGTTTCCACTTGTTGGTTTTAAACTACCAGTTAGCATTTTTAAAGTTGTGGATTTCCCAGCGCCATTGGGACCAACTAAACCATAAATCGAATTCTTTTTTACATGGATAGAGAGTGATTTAACAACCACTTGCTTACTAAATTTTTTTGTTAAATTATCTGTTTTCAACAGTAAATCCATATTTTACATGCTCCTCTCTTATTTGAATTATTTTAGTTTAGCAGTAAACAATAAACCTTTTATAAACAAATAAAAAAGAAATAGTTTATAAAAACTTTATATTGTAAATCTATACTGATAGTTGTAATCGATTACGTTGATATAAAAATATAAAGGAGTGAGAAAAATGCCTAAATATGATGATTTTGATTTGAATCTAAAACAAAGTAGTTCAAATCAAAAAAATGTTAGAGTGACTAGTCTTATCGCATGTACACCAGGAACGTGTAATAGCAACTGTCCACAAACTAATTGGTTGTGTTCTAACGTCTGCGTCACTAAAACTTGTTGGACGTGTGCTTAAAATGAAAGGAGAAAAAAATAATGCCTAAATATGATGATTTTGATTTAAACTTAAAACAAAATGTTTCTGATCCAAATCAGGAACCGCGTGTTACTAGTTTATTTTGGTGTACACCAGGAAC
>NZ_NGMO01000003.1:368313-392085 GCF_002140175.1 Candidatus Enterococcus wittei | reverse complement strand
TAAAGATCAAATTTTTGAAACGATTTGGGGATATGCTGTCTCTTATACACATCTAGATGTGTATAAGAGACAGAATCTATACTGATAGTTGTAATCGATTACGTTGATATAAAAATATAAAGGAGTGAGAAAGTCTCTTATACACATCTAGATGTGTATTAGTAATCGATTACGTTGATATAAAAATATAAAGGAGTGAGAAAAATGCCTAAATATGATGATTTTGATTTGAATCTAAAACAAAGTAGTTCAAATCAAAAAAATGTTAGAGTGACTAGTCTTATCGCATGTACACCAGGAACGTGTAATAGCAACTGTCCACAAACTAATTGGTTGTGTTCTAACGTCTGCGTCACTAAAACTTGTTGGACGTGTGCTTAAAATGAAAGGAGAAAAAAATAATGCCTAAATATGATGATTTTGATTTAAACTTAAAACAAAATGTTTCTGATCCAAATCAGGAACCGCGTGTTACTAGTTTATTTTGGTGTACACCAGGAACATGTAATAATACTTGTAAAGGTGGCTCCACTTTGAAATCAAATTGTTGTGTGGGTTCAATTCTCTGTTCTTTAGGTGGTTGCTAAACAATAATTTGGCGGATATGAGAGGTGATTTCATGTCCGCTTTTTTAGGGAGTGAATGATATGAAGAAATTAGTACTTGCAAATAATAAATTTATGGTACGTTTACCTTTTCAAGATGAACAGTTTAAAAATAATGCGATAGATGTACAGAAAAAGTTAGACGAACTGAAGCAAAATTCAATTTTTTGTGAACAATTATTAATTGCTTCACAATCATTATATGAATTGTTTGAAAAAAATAAATTCGATGAGTTATCTTCAAAAAAGAAGAGAAATTTTATTGCTTCCATGACAAGCTATATAAATAGATCAGCCACACGTACAACACCCTTTGGATTATTCTCAGGCTGTCTCTTATACACATCTAGATGTGTATAAGAGACAGATATAAATAGATCAGCCACACGTACAACACCCTTTGGATCTGTCTCTTATACACATCTAGATGTGTATAAGAGACAGATATAAATAGATCAGCCACACGTACAACACCCTTTGGATTATTCTCAGGTGCTGGATTAGTTGATATAAATAAAAATAGATTAAATAATTTAAATAATGAAAAAACCAAATTTATTAAGCATGCTAGAATTGATCTGGAATGGTTAATAAATTTTGTTAAATATATTGAAAAAAAATATTATCCAAGTTTGGATTTCCAATTAAATAGTAGTTTATATATTATCGGAAATAGAGTATTTTTACCTTATAATACAGATTCAAAAACAGATAAGATTAGCATTAATTTTAATAAACCGTTTGAAATGGTCTATACTCATTTGCGTCGAGGAGATTTTTTGAGTTTTGATAATCTAGTTGCTTATCTACAAGCGGAGTATCCAGAACGCAATAAAGAAGTAGTTGAATTGTTTTTAAAAACCTTAATAGAAAAAGAGTTTTTAATCTCAAGTCTACGTCCACCGTTATCTAATACAGACGAATTAGGTTGGGTAATCTCTAAACTGAATGATTTTTCAGCTGTTAAACATTATAGGAATCTACTAATGGATATTCAAAAGGATATAAGTACTTATCAAAATACTGAAATTGGTGAAGGTATTGTGTTATATAAAACCATTGTGAGCAAGTTGAAAAGCATAGAGGAGATTCATTCAAAAAGTTATCTTCAAGTAGACTGTGAGATCCAAACTAACTCGTTAGTTTTGGTAAAAGAAGATTTGAATCAATTGGAGGACTTTGCCTCTTTTCTGTTAGAAATATCTAAGTATCAAAAAAATAAATATCTGGAAGAATTCAAGTTAAGATTTTTAGAGAGATATGGCGAATACATCGATGTTCCTATCTATGAGCTGCTAGATGAAACTTTAGGAATAGGGGCACCATTGAATTATTCTCAACCTCAAAATCGTTATATCACTCCTCTGAAAAATTTAGCTGAAAAAAATGAGTTAAGGGACTACTTCATAAATAAATATATCCGAGCAATCAAAATGAACACGTCGATTACATTAGATGGTAGAGAAATATCCTCTTATATCGAAAACAAGAGGAATGAGAGAGTTCCTAAAAATTTAGAACTTAATTTTCTTGTGAAAGAATTTGGAAATAAGAAAAAATTTTATCTTGGACCTAATGTGGGATCCAATAAAGCGGGAAAAACATTTGGTCGATTTGCTTATTTTTCAAAGCAATTTTTAGAAGTGATGAAAGAATTTGATGATCAATTTATTGCTTCAAGCAAAGAAGAAGTGTATGAACTAGTTTATCTTCCAAAGAATATAAGATCTGGAAACGTTACACGAGATTTTACAATTAATCATAAAAATATCTCTCTACATACAAATTCTTATGATAGAGAAAATGAAGTTAAAATGACAGATATTCTAATAGGTGTTGAGAAGGATAAGTTGTACCTTCGAAATCGTTTAGATAACAAAAAAATACTAGTCACTAGTAATAATATGTTAAACCCGATGATGGCAGACAATGGGATTCGATTGATGCAAGAAGTATCATTACAAGATGAATTATCTTGGAGTCATTTTCCTTGGAGTGAAGTTTATAGCATGTTTTCATATGTTCCACAAATTGAATATAAAAACATAGTGATTGAAACGGAATTATGGAAGATAAATAAGTATGTTTTAGAACTCCCAAATAAAAAAACAAAAAAAGAACAGTTTATTAGGCACTTTAGGGCAATTAAAACGAAATTAAAAATTCCGGATGTATTTTATTTACAGAGTGCTGATAATCGAATATTAGTAGATATAAATGAACCAGTTTATATTGATTTGATTTATAGAAAATACAAGCAGCAGGGAGAAATAATGATACGTGGAATTGAAAGAGGTGAAAATTTAAAATCTATTTGTAATGGAGAAAAACCAGTTGAAGTAGTGCTACCATTTTATAGAAATCTTGAAAATTCAATGGAAGCAAAAATAAATACAAAAATAAGTAACAATATTAATGGAAGTAATGGTTTTTCACCTTTTGAAAATTGGCTATTTTATAAAATATATTGTTCCAATGAGAATGAAGAAGAAATTATTAAATTTGTTAATTACTTTACTGAAGAACTTTCTGTAAATCTACCTGTAATAACTACTTATTTCATGAGATACTCGGATCCTTTACCACATATTCGATTACGTATTAAGGCTGAAAAGCCGCATATTTTTGAAATAGCAGAACGATTTAATCACTTTATTGCGCCGTTACAACATTCAAGATTAGTATCGAAGTACATCATCGATACTTATTATCCGGAGAACGAAAGATATGGTGGACAAGAACTGATGCCACTAGCTGAACAAATATTTCAAATAGACAGCAAAGTAGTAGTCAAACTGATGGATATTGTTGAACACAAAGAAGAAATAGGCGTGGTCTCAGTTCTTCACTATCTCAATTCGTTTGGAATAACTTTTGAAAAGCAAATAGAGCTATTAGAAGCAAGCGTCGGCAACGACAATTTTACATCAGATTTCAAAGATATAAAAAATGACTATATCAATCTCTTAGATTCTTATAATCATTGGGAGACTTTTAAGAAGGACAAAAAAAGTCGGAAATTTATTGAGTTAATGGATTTACGTCAAAATGCTATCCAAGAATATGCCAAATTATTGAGAGAAAGTGATAGTTTAACAAATTACCTTGAAGATATCATTCTTAGCGTGGTTCACTTGCACTGCAATAGATTGTTTGGCACGGATAGAGAATTTGAAAGAAAAATTTATTTCTTTGCACTTCACACACTAAAAGGACAAAGATATAAGCGAAAGATGATGATAGAGAATGAAAAAAATAATCAAAAGTAATGTCCAACGTATCTTCAAAACCATCTATTTGATTTTTTCAATGAATAAAAAGTTGTCAGTTATTGTTTTTATCTTGACAATACTAAATGGTTTATCGCCTACAATCTCAGTACTACTGTCTCAATCGTTATTAAATAATTTACAAGTACAAACAAAAGGGATGACAACAACAATCGTCATTTTTTTATTTTATATCTTATTTTCAATAATTGCAGATTTATTCAGCAGTATTGGTTCATATTACTCCAGTAAACTGCAGATACTGCTAAACTATAAACTCAATTATCAGGTTATGGAAAAATGTGGAGAGCTATCAGTTGAACAATTTGAGAACTCTGATACTTATGATCAAATTACACGATTAGAAAATGACATTTCTACGAAACCTTATCAAACTTTTCAAGCCATCTTATCCTTCCTATCATCACTCGCCACTTTGCTATCCGTTGCATCTATTTTATTTTTTTGGAAGCCCTGGACCATTCTTTTGATCATCACAGTCCCCTTTGTATCCGCTTTTTATTACTTGAAAATCGGGCAACAAGAATTTGAAATGCGCTATAGTAGAAGTAATAAAGAGAGGGAAAGTTGGTATCTTAGTTATCTTATGACACACGATTTTGCCTTTAAAGAAATAAAAGCAAATGATCTTAAAGATTTCTTTTTAAATAAATATTGGAACTTAAAAAGTGATTTCATTAGGCAAGAGAATGCGATCAATAAGAAACAAGGATTTGTTTCCGTCTTTTTCAATATATTGCAAGAGTTAGTAAGTTCTGTTGTATTGGTTTTGGCAATTATAGAAGCTTTTGAAGGAAAACTTCTTCTTGGAAATGTTACTTCGTATATTAAGTCTGTTAGTATGATTCAAAGTCATACAATGTCAATCATAACTTCTCTGTACTCCATTTATAATAGTAATATGTATATGAATTTATTTGATCGTTTTATGGAATTACCTTGTGATCGATCAAATCATGGGAAGGAGATAAAGCAGATTCAGTCAATCAAATTTGAACAGATATCCTATACTTATGAATCCGCTTTAGTGTTACAGAATATTGATTTTGAAATAAAAAAAGGAGATAAAGTAGCGATTATAGGTAAAAATGGATCGGGCAAATCAACCTTACTAAAAATTTTATCTGGTCTTTATCAACCCTCTTCTGGGTCAATTTATATTAATGATGCTTCACTTGAAGTTCTAAATAAAAATAGTTATCGAGCAAGAATATCGGTCCTTTTTCAAGATTTTTTGAAACTTGAAATGAGTTTGGCAGATAATATCGCTTTAGGGGGAAAATCGGATAAACAAAATCGCCATAAGATGAATGAAATATTAACTAAGCTAGAAGTTGATTTTTTAAAAGAAAGTCCACTTGGCCATCATTATTTGCTGGATAAACAATTAGGTAATTGGTTTGATGATGGACAAGAATTATCTGGTGGACAATGGCAAAAAATTGCATTAGCACGAACTCACTACAAGGATTGTGATGTCTATCTCTTAGATGAACCCAGTGCTGCTCTTGATTCTACAGCTGAGGTTAAAGTTTTTGATGAATTTTTCAATCGATCTGAAAACAAAATTGGTGTATTTATTACACATAAAATTGGAGCTGCTAAAAGTGCAAGTAAAATCATTGTTCTAGATAATGGTTCTATTGTTGGGACTGGGACGCATGAACAACTTTTATCTAGTTGTCCGACTTATAAAGAACTCTATGAGAAAGAAATTTCTTATTAAAAGGAGGCATATGATGGATAAGATAGACTGTTATGTAAAAAAAGTAGCATGGAAACTAAAAGAATTTGATTATGTAGAACAAGTGTTATTAGAAAAGGATAACTATTTAAATTATGGGAAAGATAAACTGTTTCCTGATGCTCCTTTGACAATGAGTCATGGAATTCCGGGATTATGCTTACTCTATGCAGAACTTGACAGACAATATTCAAATGAAGGATGGATGGACTATTGTAATGCTTATATACAAAAATTAATAGAGTTGATAAAGATTTATGGAATTGAGGAACCTTCATTATTTTCTGGTTGTAGTGGAATTTGCTTGGCCATTTGTGAGTGTTCAAATAATGGGGAATATTATGGAAAATTCAAAGAAAGTCTAGATGCGTTTCTTAAAGATTTAATCGAAGTGAAGCTTGAGTTGATTCATTCAAGTGAAGAAACTTTGATGTTCAATTATGATACGATCCAAGGTTTATCCGGTATCCTTAATTATATGTTGATGAATGATCTAAACAAAAAATATTTTCTGGAACAAATAAAAGAGATTCTCCATTATTTTGTAAAGTTATCAAATAAATATAATTACGAGGGCATTGATATTCCTCATTGGCGTATTTCTGCAGAAAATTTGTTTCTGCAAGAAGAAAGAGAGCTTTTTCCAGAAGGAGCAATTAATCTTGGATTGTCTCATGGTATCGCAGGTCCTTTAATTGTGATGTCTAAAGCTTTTAATTCTAATATTAAAGTCCCTGGACTTAGAGAGGCTGTTCTATCAATAAGTGAATTACTAATAGCTAATTTGGATACAAAACATAACAATTGGCCTAGCATGATAGATATACGAAAGTTAAGTAATAAAAACCAAGTATTTGACGATAGTCGAGATGCATGGTGTTATGGCAGACCTGGAGTAGCTTATTCTTTATTGAAAGCTTCACAGGCTTTAAAAAACAGTCAGCTGTTGTATATAGCTTGTGAAACAATGAAATCTGCTATTGATTCTGAAATTGGGCTGATATCGCCCACATTCTGTCATGGCTATATTGGAGTTTCATATATTTATAAGAAGTTTTATGAAGTGACTAAAATCAAGGCGTTCAATCTTGAATCTAAGCGATTAATGAATAAAACTCTATCTTTTTATGATGAAAATCTTCCATTTGGATTTCCTAATTGGGAGTACAACACAAATGATCAAAACCAGCAAGAGATGAAAATGATTAACACTATTGGGATACTTGATGGTGTAACTGGTGTATTACTCCCTATTTTGTCTATGTTGGGTAGCAAAAAGACCAATTGGGATGCAGTATTTTTACTTGATTAGGTAAGTGAAAGGGGAGATTTTTATGGTTGAGATTATTTATATTGATGATGATATCCAAATCACAAAATTGGTAAAACAATATCTAGAAATGAGTAGCTATAGAGTAACAGTTGCTCATTCATATCAAGAATTAGAGGAAATAGACATTTCATGTTTTGATTTAATGTTACTGGATGTTATGCTTCCTATTATTAATGGTATTGATATCTGTAAACGTATCCGAGACTCCGTTTCATATCCAATTATTTTTATTAGCGCTTTGGGATTAGAGGAAGATATCATTTGTGGTTTGGAAAGCGGTGGAGATGATTACATTACTAAACCTTTTAGCATGAAACAATTGAAAGTAAAGATAGATAGCCATCTAAGAAGAGAAAATAGAAACAACGTTCCAAAAAAAACGATTTGTACTCAAAACGTAATTTTGGATAAAGCAAAAAAACAGGTGATTGTAAATGATATTGTTGTTATATTTCCGAAAAAAGAATATTTAGTTATAGAAAAATTAATGAGTAATATTGGAAATGTTATAAGTAAAGATCAAATTTTTGAAACGATTTGGGGATATGATAGCGAAAGTAGTTTAAGTACAGTGACAGAACACATCAAAAAGATACGATCGAAACTAGCCGAATATGACGCTAATTTTACATATATACAAACTAAATATGGATTAGGTTATGTTTGGGAGCCTAAATATGAAAAATAACTATTCACTTAAACATTCATTCCACTTATTGGTCATAAAAGTAGTTGTATCAACAGCTGCTTCATTTGTCATTATTCTTATATTCTGGTTGATTTGGATATCGGTGTTTCCTAGAGATTATTATGAAAAAGTTTATTCGGAATCTTTTTTAAACTCCGTAGAGAAAGAAATCCCTAATCTTTTATTAGGGAAAAATAAGAATATTCCAAATAAAGATTCTAAATTTCAATATTTAATAATAATTGATGGAGAGAAACAAATAAAAAGTGACGATTTTCCAACAGATGTGATTGATTTAGATGAAATATCTAATGGGCCTCACCCATTTGTGAAAAATAATAAAATGTATTCTTTTAAAGTATTTAACTATTATCCAACCGTCAAAATATTGATGGTTTATCCTGCTTTTTCCACTGGCAATCAGACAGTGGATTATATAAATGTGGTATTGCAATATTTTATCGTGGCTAGTCCATTCGTACTATTTGTCATTTTTCTGAGTATTTTTACTACGAAGTTATATCGAGCGATTCGTTCAAAATTTAAAATAGTAGAAACTCATTTAAAAGAAATCGAGGAGGGAAATTTATCCACACCACTACCTCATTTTTATGACAGAGAATTTGGTGAATTATCTAGACAGGTCAATAAAATGAGGATTGAATTGAAGGATTTATTGGATGAATCTCAAAAAAAATCTATCGTGCAGAAACAATTATTTTCATCCATTGCACATGATGTAAGGGCACCGTTAACGATAATCAACGCTGAGGCAGAATTATTGGGGATCTTGTCGAAAGATATCACTGTTCAGGAACGGTGCTCTGTAATTACTTCTGAAGTTTCTAGAATCGATCAATTATTAACGGAACTTCTCAAAATCACTCGCTTAAATACTGACAGCTACACTTTAAAATACGAAGAACTTAATATAAGAGATATTTTACATTGTACGATATTAGAGTTCTCTTCATTATGTAAAATGAAAGAAATCGAGATTAGAGAGAATTATAAAAATAATCTGGTAGCTATATATGGTGATCAATTAATGATTACAAGAATTATTCAAAATGTTTTATCGAATGCAGTGGAGCATGTCAATATAGGTGGGGAAATGGAATGTTCAGTTATTCAAAATTCTTTAGAAACTGTAATTTCTATTAATAACACAGGCTCTCTATTTTCAGCTGAATATTTAGAGGGGGAATTCATCCCATTTTATTCCAATAAACTTCAAAGAGAAAAAGAGCATTTTGGATTAGGTCTTTATATGTCAGATTTGATGATAAAAAAAATGAATGGATCAATTACTATAAAAAATGAAAATCAACGAGCAACTGTAGTTATCACACTAAAAAATAATTAAGGTAGGTGAACGAACAAATGAAATAGTACGTGATCAACGTTACACTGTTCCTTTCCATGAATAATTCATACTGAAATTATACTTGTTTCCCAATTGCCAATCGTATATAGTTATATTATATTCTTGAAATAGTTATAGAAAACTAGTGTTATCTCTTTTTTATTAACGATCAAATTAAATATATTAGTTATTTTAAGAGGTTCGTATCTATGTGTTTCTATACTTGTTTTAAGAGTGTTTTTTAGAAGAAAGCATTGCTAAAAAATAAAAAAGTCAATTGATGATTGAGAATCAAAGGAGGAAGGAATTTGAAATTAAAAAAAATAATATCTACGAGTACCACGAGTTTAATATTGCTTTCATATCTTCCTGTTCATCTAGTTCAAGCAGAAAGTATTTCTGATGAAACTGAGCTGGTGACAACAGAAGCAGAGCAGATTCCGCAAGAAGAAAATAGTGACAGTAATATTGAAGAAAGGGACGATGGCATAGATAGTCTTGAGGAGAGTAGTAATAGTAATGTTGAAGAAAGTGATGATGGTACCAATGGTCCTGAGGTGAGTAGTGATAGTAATGTTGAAGAAAGTGATGATGGTACCAATAGTCCTGAGGTGAGTAGCGATAGTAATGTTGAAGAAGGCGATGTTGGCACCAATACTTCTGAGACAGGGACTGATGATTTTCTTGGAGGAACTACAAGTACACATGAAACACCCTCACTTTCAATAGATACTGAAGAAAGTACGCCAATCACCGATTTACCTATAGAAGAAAAGCTTCAGAATGAATCTCCAAGTTCACGATTTATTAATACCACTTGGCATTCCCCAGGAAGTTATATTGGCCCTGATGGAGTGAACGATGGTGGGTATATTTATCAACTTCGTTCAGACGGTACAGCAAGTATTGACGGACGTACTTCTGACGGAACGACTTATCGTGATCGTCTATCTTTGCCGGGAAGAGTTACATATAATGGAGAGACTTATCGGGTAACTGAGATTTCTGCCAATGCATTTTCCAATTCTAATGGAGGAACAGTTACTGCTCCCATCCTCAGTGTAGATTTATCTAGAATGACTGAACTACGAGTTATCGGAAGTCATGCTTTCTATAATTGTCAGTCGCTAGAAGCTATTCCTAGTTTTTCAGGAACAAAAATTGTTGAAATCGGAAATTCTGCTTTTTCTAGTACACCAAATGTGTCGAATACTGTCCTTGACTTCCGGCCAATTGCAGGAACTTTGGAAACAATTGGGGATTCTGCTTTTGGAGGGAATCAAGGATCTATTAAAAACGTTACTGAAATCTATTTCACAGGTGCTTCAAAACTACAGCGAATAGGTGGTGATGGTACATTCGGAGGAGCTAACAGTCGGGTTTGGTACATAGATTTTAGTGGGACCACCAGCTTAAATAGCATTGGTGATTGGATGATGGGGCGTTCCCCACAAGTTGGATATATTAGTTTAGAAAAGATTGAAACCCATCAAGGTGGCGCAGAACATTTAAAGAATTTATTGAATAGTGCTTTTATAAGCGGGCCTTTACCGTGGACTCGAATGAAGCCTGGTTCCTCGATCGTTCTTTATGAAAATGGGGGGAATTACACTTTTAATGCCGAATATAAAGACAACCCTGCAACTGACTACATAGTAGAAAAAGGCGATGCTGTTAATTTCTCTGTGTCACCAGATGGCTTTAAACTTTATAAAAGAATAGAGGATAGCAAAAACACTAAGGAATGGTCTGTACCTATTGAGGCAAAAACAAATATTCAATGGAAAAAAAATGGACAGAATTATAGTTCCGGTCCATTGTTTGAAATTGCTAATTTTTTAGAATCGGATAATGGGATATATCATGCAGAAGTTAATTGGACGTACACAGAAGATGGGTTTAATATCAATCATTCTGTCCGACTTAGAGATATCGAAATTTCTGTAAGAAAAGATCCGTTATATGAAATAACAGCCACTAATTTTGAGGTTTCTAAGAAAGAATCGTTTACATTTGAGGAACTTTTGAAAATAGCAAATGCAACAATTGTTGATAAAAATCAAGTAGATCCAAATCCGACCCTTACCGTTACCAATACAAATAATATTGATATGATCAATGGAAAGTATGTTTTTAATAAATTATCAGATGTATGGTTCACACTAGGAGCAACAGGAGCAGGAAATACGGTTAGCAAAAGAGTAGATGTGAAAGTGAATGAAATTCCTGATTACCAACTTTCTGCCACTGATTTTTCAATTGGTTTAAACGAGGTATTCGAGGTAAATAAAAATGGCGGTGTAGATATTTTAAAACTGTCTCAGGCTACTGTTACTGATTTAAATGGAGTTGATCCTTCAGCAAAGCCTCTTGTAATAAGTGGAAAAGAAATACCCGCAATGACAGGTAAGTACAACGTAACATTAAGTGTTGATAAAGATCCTATGGTCACCAAAGATATTGAAGTGACTGTCACTGAAGAAGATCTATCTATGCTAGACCCTGATGGAACGACACCTAATGTGGATGATATCTCATGGAGATTAAAGGGAAATGATTTTTCGATGGAATTAGGAGACGCCCTGACAGATAAAGAAATTATGGATATGGCACAGGTGAAATTTGAAAGTGAAGAGCCTGGGATTGATACGTCAGGAAATGACATTCGAGTCACGAAAATTAGAGATACCGAAGTTTTGGATAAAGAAATTTGGGCACTTGGACCAATGACTGGTAGGTTCGAAGTGGAATTTCAAGCAACAATAGCAGGTAAAAATTTGACGACAACTGTGTTTGTCACAGTGAAAGAGTCAAGTCTAACGAATATCAATCCGATTCCTAATACACCTGAAGAAGGTATCATAAAGTGGGAACTTAAAGCTTCCGATTTTTCAATGGAATTAGGAAATGCTTTAACATTAGAAGAAATTTTTGATAGAGCGAATGTTTATTTAGAAAGTGAAGAACCACAAATACAAGCATCGGGAGATGAAATTGAACTTGTATCCATCACAGATAAGGCAGATCCAACAAAAGAAGTCAATGAGCTAGGAACAATGACAGGTATTTTTGACGTTGCATTTTATGCAGAGATTGCTGGGCAAACGTTTAATTTGGCAGTTGAAGTAATCGTGACTCATAAAGATTTATCTGTTATTACAGGTACACCTAATACTCCTGGAGTAGGATTGTTAGAGTGGCGGATCATGGCAAATAACTTTTCAATTCCTGTAGGCAACTCTCTTAGTAATGAAGATATCTTAACTCATTCAGAAGCTATTTTAGTAAATAATGAGATGGTTTATTTTCCGCAACCACGCAAAGTAGAAGAAGGAATCAAAGTAGAAAAAATTGTAGATTTATCTGATCCAGAGAAACCTGTGTCAGATCTGGGAATGATGACAGGTGATTATGAGATAGAGTTAAGTAGTTTGATTGCTGGAAAGAGTGTGACAAAAATCATTCAAGTAACAGTGATGGCTTTAGATTTGAGCAATCTTACTCCGGATACTAATATGCCTGTGGTAGATGTTCTTGTCCCTAATATTCCTAATATTGATGATCCGCTAAATGACGTCACACTTGATCCTGACGTGAATTCTGGTAGGGAAAGTATAAATAACAGAGATGAAAATAGCAGAGACGACGAAAAAACTAGAAATAACGAAAACACTCGGAAAAAACAAGAAGATAGCAAGATAAAGATGGTATCCAAGAATAAAGGAAAATTACCCAATACTAGTGATCAAGTATCACATCTATCAAGTTTAGGTTTAGGTCTGTTATTTTTCGTTGGTAGCCTATTGATCTGGAAAAAAGCAAAGAAAAACAGTTAGAACTACGAACTAAACTGAGAAAATTAGAATGTACTAATTTTACGAATTATTTATGAGAGAATTTCAGTTTCTAAAAAAGAAAGCACGTGCCTATCACTTAAAAAACTGCGAGAAGTTATGTTCGTTTTGTAAACCACTTCAAATTTGTTCAGATGATGCACAGTGAGAATAAGTTTGGATATTTAGAAGTAGGAGAACTTCAACTAGGTGTTTGGCGTAGTCAGTGGCTGATTGAATAATGGTGTTTAAATAGATTAAAAAACAGAGAAACTCAAACATGCCTAATCAAGGTATGATGGGTTTCTCTATTTTTTTAACTTATGGAAGGGTTTATATAATTATTGATTAGGTACTCCATCAAGTTCAAGTAAATTCCAAAAAAATAATTCAGGTGTTGGTCTTCATGATTAAAGGTTATCAAGCCATTATCTACGGTGGAGAATAGTTTTTCTGCTTGTTTTTTTATGATTCTTTTAACTATGTAAAGAATCAAAATCTTATGTTATTTAATCAAAATCGTTTTAAAAAGTTACTTATTGAAAATACGATTTATTAGGAAAGTTTAAAAGAGTTTAGCATTTTGAAAAAAGAGTATGCCTCTTTATAAGGTTAATGATATAGTATGGACTAATCAGAATTTTGATTATTTTGATTGGTCCTTTTCTTTTCCGTTTGAAGTAGAAGAGAATCGTAGGAGATTCAAAAAATATTTCTAAGGATAGGAACAAGTCATCTTTCATGGAAAAAAGAGGAGGGAGGCAAAGTAATGTTTAAAAGGAAGGATATCCTGTTTAGTTTGTTATTTTTAGTTTATCTATTATTGCTGAGTGGTGTGATTTTATTTAAATTGCCATTTTATACGGCTAGTTTCTACAGTGGTTCCAGAGTAATCAACCTTATTCCATTTCAAGGTGCTTTTGTTGGATTTGATGTGGTAGGTAGTATTTGGCGAGAGATTATTTATAATATCTTGTTGTTTATACCTTTTGGAATCTATCTCAGTCTATGGCACCCTAAATGGTCATTTTGGAAAAAGCTTATGACTATTTTTCTACTGTCTTTATTTTTTGAAACAATTCAGTTTATTTTTACTCTGGGTATCAGTGATATCACTGATTTGATCAATAATACGTTTGGTGGCCTGATTGGGATGATTTTTTATCAAACTATGGACAAACTATTCAAAGAACGAGCGAATACTGTGATTATTAGTGTGGCAACGATTGTCACGATTTTAGCTGTTTGGCAATTTGGTAGTCTTTTCTATCGTAGTTGGTTGATGATGTAACTATTTGATTCAAGTAGATGAATAAAGGAAATATTCATTTGGGGTTGTTACCATCATCGTCAGAATCAGGCTCGGGATGAATCGTGTTAAAGTAGTCAAAAAAATGGATTTAATCATAAAAAAGGCGGAGTATTTTGAAAATAGTTTTTCTATTTTCAAGTTACCCTGCCTTTTTTAAAGGGATAATCTTTAGGAGGTTATTAACGGTGTAAAAATGATTCAACTTTGTTTGATAAAAGATTGAGAACAATAATTTTTTATACTTGTTTAAGTTTTGTCTCAATACTAAGATGACTGATTTCTCCATCAGGGCTTAGTCAGAGTCTCAAAGTTTTGAACTAGAAGACTTAAGTACCCTTTTCATCCTTGTAGGCTACTTATGATTAATTCTCTAGATCTCGTGTTTTATAACCAATAAAACCTAATAGAATGAGTGAACTACTTAATAAGGTTACTATGATAAAAAGAGGAGCATCAAATGAATCAACGGGCATTTTAGGAAACCAGCTTTGTATAGCTGTTTTTTCTACAACTTCTGGTAAATCTAATATCCCTGAGAAATAATTCAACGCAAAGGAATAGCCTAAGTAAGCATAAATCATTTTCCCTAATTTAGGGACCCATCCTAAGGCTAATGCTGCTAAGCTGATGAAGAATAATACGCTTGGGAAGAAATTGAAGCCAGCTGCTAGAAAATCTTGAATCGTCATGCTCGTGTCAGTATCCATCACTGTAAGGGCGGTACCTCCTAGGCCGATACTAGATAACAAGATACCACAAGTGGCGGATAATACTGCTAAGCTAATCGCAGTCCAATATAATTTACCTCTAGTCATTTTTGTGGCATAGAATTGACTAAAATGGCCTCGTGATTCTTCTGCGTATAGTTTATTGATCATTGCAATGGGTAGAATGGCAACTAAGCTGATTAGTACCATCATGATGGTGCTGGTAAATGAGGCTTCAATAGAGGCACCGGAGACTTCAAACATCTGCTTGATCAAATCATTACTTTCTAGGAATGTCTGCATATCCCCATAGATAGAACCATAAAGAGCACCCATGATCAAAAAGGCTAAAAGCCAACTAATAATAAGCCCTCGATTGAGCCGCAGGAGTAGTCCTGGAACAGATAGCAACGTACGACGAGCATGAGAACGACCTACCATTGTTGGCAAATAGCCAGAGCCCATATCTCTTTTTTCTTCTAAAAAGAAGGCTTTGACTAGAAGGACGATACCAAACAGAAGACCATACAAGAGAAAGAACCAACGATTTTCTGTAAATGGATAGGTGAGATAAACCCAGCCTAACGGATTCCAATTCGATAGTGTAGGGGCGGAGACATCAGTGGCTGCTCTGATTACATAAAGCAATCCGATAAAACTCAGTGTTCCACCAGTTGCCCCTGCTGAAGTAGGCATGATTTGGGCGAGGACTAACGCCATGAGCGCTCCTAAAATCCCTGAAAAACCAATGGCACTTCCAAATAGCAGAGAGCCTTCAACGGATATTGAAGTTGCATCAAAACTACTCATCAGACCTGCAATCATCAATGCTAATATTAAGTTAATAAGGATCGTTTCAACTAAAACAGCCAAAGAGTTTGCTTGACGTCCTACTCGAAAAGAACGAACCAGTTCCGTTAATCCTAAATCTTCTTCTTTTCTTGTGTGACTGATCACATGTAATGCAGAAACAATCATAGCAAAGACGCCACAGTATAATAACATTTGTTGAGCATACATAGCACCAATTGTATACTCTGTTCCTATCTTAATTGGGGTGGATCCGACCATTGAGATCATGGCTGGGTTTCTCATGGTTTCAAACATCCCGATCAGTCCCTGACCTTTTGCGATTTCTTCAAAAGCTGGTACATAGGCACTGGAAAATAATCCTAACCCAATCACCCAAATAATGATTTTTTTCCAATCTCGTTTGAGGTACTGGAGTAACAGAGTTTCCCAACGTTCAAATTTTTCATTCATGTTTTTTTCCTCCGCTTTCCCCATTAATTTTCATAGTGGCGCATAAATAAGTCTTCTAATGTTGGCGGGACAGCTTCAAATTTTTCCACACCTAATTTTGTTGCTTCAATCAAAAGCTGGTTCATTGAAGAATGATCAACAGAAAAAGTCGCTTGATTTCCTTGTTGTTGAAAATCATAAACACCAGAGAGTTGGGAAAGATGTACCAGATTTTCTTTGGTAACTAGTGTGACAGTGGAACGTGTGAGATGGCGAAGTTCATCTAAGGAACCAGTTTCGACGATTTTTCCTTGCCGAATGATCACAACTTTATCGGCTAAGCGTTCGACTTCACTTAAGATGTGGGAAGACAGTAAGATGGATTTCCCAGCATTTTTTATTTTTTCTACTTCTTCTTGAAAAACAGACTCCATTAAAGGGTCTAAGCCAGAAGTAGGCTCGTCAAAGAGGTACAAATCAGAATCAACGGACAAGGCTGCGATCAAGCCAACTTTTTGTCGATTCCCTTTTGAGTAGCTTTTTGCTTTTTTCTTAGGATCTAGTTCAAAACGGCGGATCAGTTCATCTCGTTTTTCAGGATTTCCTTTCCCATGAAGTTTCATAAACAGATCGATGATTTCTCCACCTGATAAGTTCCCCCACAGTGCTACATCTCCTGGAACGTAAGAGATTCGTTCGTGAATCGCTAAACTTTCTTTCCAGACATCTTTACCAAAAATCTCAGCCGTTCCAGCATTTCGTTGGATGATGCCTAATAATATTCGGATGGTAGTAGATTTACCTGAGCCATTTGGTCCGATAAAACCAACGACTTCGCCTGCATTCACAGTGAAGCTTACTTCTTGTAGTGCCTGGAATTTACCAAAATTCTTTTGTACCCCCTGAACATTTACAATTTCTGTCATTTATATCAGTTCCTTTCCCTTGCGAGTAGCTGACTTTTCCTTACCTAGTTCACTGTCAATAAGACAGTTTTGTATTCGTTTATATATATAGTTCATAATTAATCTTTTAGTTATTAATTTGAAACTAAAAGACAGTTTAGAATTCAATATTATCGGTTAAAATTACAATAGTCAATTGAAATAGTTATTTTTTGAACTTCATTCCATTTGATAATTCAGAATAGGCATTCTATAATGGATATAAAGAAATAAGAAAGCAGGCAACACAAGATGAATGGCTTTGAAAAGCGAACGCAAGAGAAAAAACAACGTGTACTAAATACAACTTTTAATCGAATGAATAGTGAAATGGGAATTGCCAACGTCACGATAGAAGAGGTCGCAAAAGAGGCTGGTGTAGGGAAAACATCTATTTTTAATTATTTCGGTAGTAAAGAACAGCTCATTCAAGAAGTGTTCAAACAGTTCCTAACAGAAATGCGGAATTCAGCTCGAGAAATCATGACCCAACATTTGCCATTTGAAGAAACGATGATCGCTATGAGTCAAAATAAGATCAAATATTTAGAAGGAGTACACAAACAATTTTATTTAGATTTAATGGATTTTTATACCGATAAAAATAACGGTAGTTTTTCAAAGCTGATGGAAGAATATACGAATGAGAGCTTCAGCATGATGTTAGATCTCTTTCATCAAGGGCGAAAAGAAGGCAAAGTAGATATTAAATATTCTGATGAGTTTCTTTTACTGTACTTTCAAGCATTAGTCGAAGGAATTGCTAGTCCATTGATTTATGAAAAGATCTTGCCGTATACTCCAGAGTGGACAGAAGTATTGATCAAGGGACTAGCTCCAAGTAATAAATAATTTTGAGAGAGCCAAGCAGCTAAAAGTAGAAAAATATAAAAGTCGGAAAACTGTTCATATGATGCTCAATGATAAGTAATATAAAATTTTATTTCTATGAAAATTACTTAAATCATCTTTGTTGTTATCAAAAAGCATAGACTTAGATAGAAAATTTACGACACGTCAAAAAATTAGATAAAGAATTAACAAGTTGTTTGGGATATTTAATAGTGAAAACATTAGATTGTGCTAAAATTATTCTAATTTTTTATTGATTTTTTGTTCTTTTAATAACTAGTATTATTTCCTAATATAAGAAATAAAGTTTATTAAATTAGGTTTAAATCGAGGAAGTGATAGGTTAAAATATATATGTAAGATTAGTAATTGTTATTTCCTTATAAATATTATTATTTTTTTAACAAAAAATTCACAATTAGTGTGTATCTTATTACTATCTAAAGAAAAGGAAGTTAAAATATTGAAAAAAAAGTCTACGTATAAATTAGTGTCATTTGTTTTTCTTTCACAAATGTTGCTAACTACGCCTTTGCAAGTATTAGCAGATGAGCAATTGTTATCATCTGAACAGACAAGTACGATTGGGACACAAACAGAAGAAACGACAACTACTGGAGAACAAACAGAAACAACAGATTCTTCTGAGAACATAAATGATAATAATACGACAGATTCAACAACAGGTAGTTCAGAGGAAACAGAAGCACCTTCAACAGACGGTTCGACTGAATCATCCACACCTGAAACGTCTGAGTCTAGTGAAGAAAGTCAAACACCTGACTCAAGTACACCAGAGTCTACACCTGAAGAAAGTAAACCGGAAACAAGTAAACCGGAAACAAGTAAACCGGAAACAAGTAAACCAGAAACAAGTAAACCAGAAACACCAACAACGAATGATTCTACTGGACAAACACAAGAAACGAAACCAGTAGAACAACAACCGAATCAGCCAACAAAACCAGCTGAAACCTCTAAGGAATCAGCGGTATCTACTACTGGAGCAGCTGACACTGCGTCAGTTCAAACAGAGGTGCATCAACCAAGTGCAACAGCACCGATCCAAAACCTAGTACCATCAAGTAATGAAACCGAAGACGGTGTGATCCATTTTGAAAAAGATGAATCAGTTGAAAGTTTTATCCGCAAAGTTGGAGAACCGGCAAGAAAGATCGGACAAGAAAACGATCTGTATGCGTCAGTCATGATTGCACAAGCGATTTTAGAATCAGCAAGTGGTCAAAGTAAATTAGCACAAGCGCCCAATTACAATCTATTTGGGATCAAAGGCACTCATAAAAACAACAGCGTGTCTTTTGCTACACAAGAAGATGCTGGAGACGGATCGCTTTATACTACTCAAGCGACTTTCAGAAAATATGAGAACTATGAAGAAAGTTTGGATGACTACGCTAAGTTGATGAAGGAAGGTTTAACTGGAAACAGTGATTTTTACAATGGTGTCTGGAAAGAAAATGCTGAGACTTACCAAGAAGCGACTAAATTTTTAACAGGTCGTTATGCAACAGACACGAAGTATGATCAAAAATTGAATGGTCTAATCGAAACCTATGATCTCACACAATATGATAAAGAAGTTGCTGGTCCAACCGTTAACCAAGAAGGATATATCGTACCGGTTAAAAATTATACGATTTCTAGTCCGTTTGGTCCTCGTTGGGGAGAATTTCACCGAGGCTTAGATTTTGCCGCTGTTCAAGGTGAACCAATCTATGCTAGTAAAGCAGGAACGGTAATAAAATCTGAGTACCATGCTTCTTGGGGAAATTATGTTGCTATCGAACATGAAGATCAAACCACTGCATTATACGCTCACCAACAAGAATACGTAGTAAAAGTTGGAGATAAGGTAGAACAAGGCCAAATTATTGGATATGTTGGTTCGACTGGGAATAGTACAGGAAGCCATCTACACTTTGAAATTAGCCGAGACAGCAGTTTATCACAAGATCAATTGATTGACCCTGCCACTGTCTTATTTTAAGTAAACAGATAGCACAAATAGTATTAAGATAAAAAGCTCTTTGCCAAATAATGTTGATGAAGAGAAATCTTAGAATCATTGATGAACAGAAAGAAGGAAATTTCTTTCTGTTCATTTTTTTATTTCGTGAATAACATTTTAAGGAGCGTGGGACAAAAGTATTATTTATTCTTGTTTCATGCTTTAAATACATATAAACGGCGGAATCAGAAGCAACTTCTTCGATAATAAGCTGGGATTCACAAAAATTTGAAAAACAATTTTCATGAATCCCTTCTTATTTCTCGGAGTTAACCGCTTCTGTCCCAGCCTTCTTTGTTTAATGTAATGGACGATCAGCCAGTAAGACAAATTTGAAGGAATCGACTTGATGCCAGCTTTCTGTATATTGAAATTGTGTATAATCATTTAAATAAGCCCAATTCCTCACAACAATCATGTTTTTATCTCGATGATCATGCGTTAAATGTTGTGCAACAGGTAGTTCGATGTTTTCAACGGAGATTTCTTTTTTTGAACAATGTAGTTTTAATTGAAGATTTTGTTCTAAATAATGATATAAGGATTGAATGAGGATTTCTTCTGTTAATGTGGGTACAATAGATAGACGTAAATAGTCGAATTCTAAAATGACTGCTTGCTCATTCAATGATCTTTTTCGAATGAGATACCAGACCGTCTCTCCAAGGCTAAATCCAGAATTCTCTCGGAGTTTTTCATCTACATCTATTTTTTTCAATTGCAAGATCTCTGTCTTCAGCTGATGGTCTGTAAAATGATACTTTTCGGATGTACCGGATAGATCACTAACAAAAAAATTGATCTTATCATGGGGGATCACTTTACTTCCCTTTGCTGGAAGTTTCTCAATATAACCATTCTGTTCTAAATCTTTTAGAGCAGAACGAATGGTTTGACGAGCCACGTTGAATTCTGTCATCAATTTTCTTTCACTAGGTAGAAAGGTTTCTGGTAAGTAGAGACCTTTGTGGATCCTTTCGAGGATTTGATTCGAAATATCCTTATATTTCTTCATTTGTTTCAGCACTCCTCTGTTTTTTTTACTATGAGGGGAATTTTATTTTAATGAAACTGGTCTATATTATAGTATACCAGTTTAGTGAATAAAGGAATCGTTGTAAGAAAATATTCGGATAAATTGGTTTAAAATTCTATTTTGTTAAAATTTAATGATAAGAAGCAGAAAAGTCCACAAAGAGTGATTTGTAAGGGCTTTATTTATTCTATATAGTAAGAGATATAGAAACTATTTTTGATAAGAAAAACCCACAATGAAAAAGATAGGAGATTCAGAAGATGAATGAGTTTATAAATGATAAGATGTTGCCGATTGCTGCTAAAGTTTCGAATAATAAAATATTGATTGCGATTCGAAATGGGATAACTCTAGCGTTACCGTTAATTATTACAGGTTCGTTATTTCTAATCATTTCTTCGTTTCCAATCGATGCATGGACTAACTTTTTAAGTGCTAATGGAATAGATGTATACTTGAACAAAGGGGTGAATGCTAGTTTTGGGATTATGGGGTTAGTTGCAGCTTTTGGGATTGCCAATGCTTTAGCTGTTCAATATGAAAAAGATGGAGTATCTGCAGGAATCATTTCCATCTCTTCATTCTTATTAGTTACACCCACAATCTTGTCAGAAGAGGGCGTGGGGATTCCAACTGCTTTTATGGGGGCGCAAGGACTCTTTGTAGCAATGGTAATTGCGATTTTTTCCACGCTGATCTTCAAATGGTTTATCGATCATAATATTCAGATTCGCCTACCTGAGTCGGTTCCACCTGCAGTAGCAAAAAGTTTTTCCGCCTTGATCCCAGGAGCCGCCATTATTACTTTGTGGTTAGTGGTGTATGCGATTTTCCAAATGACTGACTGGGGTTCAGGGAACATCCATCAGCTTTTGATGGAAATATTTGGAGGACCTTTAGGTTTGCTTGGGGGGACGCTAGGTGGAACAATGATCTCAATCTTTTTGGTTTCTCTTTTCTGGTTTATGGGAATTCATGGAGCGAATGTAGTTAACTCTGTGATCATGCCGATCTGGTTAATGAATACAGATGCTAATCGAGTCGCTGTGGAAGCAGGAGAAAAATTACCCTATATCATTACCCAACCATTTATGGAAAACTTTGTTTATATGGGAGGCGGGGGTGCGACATTAGGATTAGTTATCGCGGCTGCAATCATTGGCTTGAGAAAAAATTCCTCGAAAATGACAAAAACGATGGTACCACTAACGTTAACACCAGGGATTTTTAATATTAATGAGCCAGCGATGTTTGGGATGCCGATCGTTTTGAATGTGACATTGCTGATTCCTTTTATTTTAGCTCCCATGACTAATGCAGTCGTTACTTACTTTGCAATGTCTCTGGGGTGGGTTCATGGAACAGTAGGGATTGCTGTACCTTGGACGATGCCACCTATACTATCTGGTTTTCTAGCGACAGGAGGCCATATATCAGGATCGATCATCCAGATCATCTGTTTGATTTTAAATATTTTGATTTATCTGCCATTTTTCGGGGTGATGGAAAAACAAAATCGCATGAGCGAATTACAAGAATCATAGGAGGAAACCAGTATGGTAAAAAGATTTATTAGTGCACAAGTATCCGAGATCCTGTCAATGACCGGATCTGAACTGAAACAATCGATAAAAGCAAGTGAAGGACGGATCATTTGTTCAGAAAATGTCGTAGTTCGTGATAGTAATATTGAAGAAGTTACGAATTCTGAAATTGCCCGTGCTTATGGTGCCGATTTGATTCTGTTGAATGCTTTTGATGCCTTGGATCCAGTCGTTTCAGGATTAAAAGCAATAGAAGATCAGTCAGAAAGTATTATTCAAACCTTGCGTAAAATAGTAGGCAGACCTATAGGCGCAAACTTAGAGCCGGTTGATTTAGCAGCAAACATGGCAGAAGATCGATTGCAAATTCCTAAAGGTCGACAGGCAACAATTGAAACAATGAAAGCAGCTAAACAATTAGGCTTAGATTTTATCTGTCTCACAGGAAATCCGGGTTCAGGAGTGACGAATCGTGCCATTACAGAAGCTATATCTAGGGCGAAAGAACACTTTGGCGGATTGATTATTGCTGGAAAAATGCATGGGGCGGGTGTGGATGAACCGGTAGCAGATTTGGAAGCAATTCAATCCTTTATCGATGCTGGAGCAGATGTGATTTTAGTGCCAGCAGTAGGAACAGTACCAGGATTTGATGAGACAGAATTAAAAACAGCAGTTAAGCGGATACACGCTGCTGGAGGGCTCGCCATGTCTGCTATTGGAACGAGCCAAGAATCATCTGATCCAGATACGATCAAACAACTAGCGATCCAAAATAAAATTTGTGGTGTGGATGTCCAACATATTGGGGATGCTGGTTACTCAGGGATTGCGCCTGTTGAAAACATTATGGCGATGAGTCGAGCCATTCGTGGAAATCGTCATACCATTGCAATGATGTCTCGCTCGATTATTCGATAGAAATTTCTATATATAATAAGTAATTGAGGAGCTACTGACATATTAAACAACAAAAAATAAGGTAAAGAATCCGAAAAGCATGTCCACATTTTCGAGAATCTTTGCCTTATTTCTCGTTGTTTTACATATATTTTATTCTGAAATTTAGCTCTAAACTTGAAAAATCAGGCTTTTAGTGAAATGGTTTTGATTGCTTATGAAAAACAGGACAACTCTGAATGATTTGCTTTTTTGTTTTTATTATCATTGGTTATGTCAGAATATAAAAAATAATTTGAATTTAAAATATTAGTTTTATTGTCTTTGTTGTATAATTCTAACGAAAA
>NZ_NGMO01000003.1:337953-368127 GCF_002140175.1 Candidatus Enterococcus wittei | reverse complement strand
GTTTTATTGTCTTTGTTGTATAATTCTAACGAAAACGTTTTCTATCTATTGCGTTATAACAAGGTTAACATTTTTTGTGAAAATTGAGAATAAACAGCTATGGGGTTATGAAAAACAAGGAATCAGAAAAGTGCAAGTTTCTTCTATCTGATTTCTATTGTTCTATGTATGGATCTTGTTCCGAGATAGCCAAGTCCTCTAGTATATTTAGAAGTTAATATTTATTTGAAGAGAAATAGGCTAGGGAAGAAGAAGCCTAATACATATCATTACTTTTGAAAGGGACACTTTTCACAAGGGGCATGTTCGTCACTTTATTGAACAACCATTTTTTGTTTCTCTATACTTATAATTTGAATAAAATAAATGGACCAATTAAAAAGTGAAGGGGAGTTTATTAGTTCAAACATTGAAAGTGAGATGAAGAAAAAATACCTCAACTTATAAAATAAGGATACTCAAACTAACATGTAGGAAAAGGCAATGTATTCAATCGAATAATAATCAATTTTCATTATTAGTTGAGAAAATGGAAGGCAAGCGAAATAACTATTTGTTTTTTTATCTAAGGAGTGAAAAAGATGCCAAAGAAGTCAAAGATGCCACAAGCGACTTATAGAAGAACGAGTGGTCTGTACTACAATCAAATGAATGACAAAAAGAAGTCAAGAGATGACCAAAAGATTTTAAACAATATCGTCGGTAGGGCAGGACAAACCCTAACATCCAAGGGAATAACGCACCCATTTGGTTGGTATTATACATGGTTGAACCTCTGGGCGGTGGTTCCACCATTAGATTTTCCTGACCAACAGATGGTCGTAAAAAAAATTCCCCCAGCTTTTGAAGTGAATACACGGATTGACGTGAGAAGAGAAGGAAATCAGACAAGAATTCATTCCTTTGTTTCAACTTCTACCATCAATCGTGAGCGAATCCAGTTCCCATTATTTTTGAATACGACTCATAAAAGGTCTCATCTGTCATCATTAGGTATACAACTGATTGCCTCTCCTATTTTTGGCAATCAGACATCAACGTCCACACAATCGGCTATCGACATAGCGAAGAGGTCCCATGAATTGAGTATTTTTGTTCACCAGAAAGTTCATGACCTCTACCAACTGGAAAACTGTAGCACAACGAGAAGGACGGATCAGGTGAACACCTATATTGTCGCGGGAGAAAGTGTAGAACAGACGAGTTTTACCACGGTTTGTCAGGAAGCATATGGTAGAGCTGAGGCACAAAATAATCAAGGAATGAACCAAGAAAGTGAGAGTGTTCCCCTTTCTACTAATCCTATGACTTCTAGAACAGCTCAAGGGCTTCCATATTTTTCTGCGGATGAGGCAGCTCAAAAGCTAAGCAAAGCCTTTCAAGATTCTTTTGAGAACAAACATAACGCTACAATAGATACCCCAAAGAATTTACATAATCAAGTGACAGGAACGTTTTGGAATGACTTGACTAAGCTGTTTCTCCAGTTCTTTTACCAACATGAAAATATGACTTTTAACCAAGAGCAAGAAGGGTTGAGCAGGGAGACGGTGTTGTCGCATTTTGTTGATTGGTTACTACGAACTTTTTCGATGAACTATGGTGAAAAAAGCCCTATTACCTCCGAGCCAGAAAAGAACTTAAGCTATCAGGTGAGATCTCAATCTTTTAATTCACCAATTCAAACTAAAAAGAAGAAAAAGAAATACAAAAATCAAGAGAGGCAACAATCAAAAGCAGAACTAGAAGTAACACCAGAAGTCGTCTTAGAAACTACTGCGGAATTTGTACGAGAAACAGCTTCTAGCTTAGATACTGAAGCAATCGGCTTTCTCACACAGCTATGGCAATTAGCAGAAAAACTGGGGGAAACGGTGGATCAATTCATTCAAAATGTGGTATGGCCATATGTAGGAACTATGGCGATGCCTATTCCCATTCCTGAATTACCAATACCAGAATCATATGGCAAACTTTCTGTGGATACTATCTCAAAATCAAATAGTATTGTTTTAGCATTTCTAAATAATCAAACCATACCCGTATTACCTTCTGAGCCTCTGATTCCTCATTGGTATGATTTCGATGTGTTCAAAAAACGGAAAAAAACACCAAAGGTTAATAAGGCGATGGTGAGATTTTTGTGTAAGCATCAAGTGCCTTGTGAAAATTTATCAGATCTCGCCATTTTCTTGGCTACGAAAGATTGGATAAATAATGGAGAAACAGAAAAAAAAGTAGCAAAAAGAAGAACACAAGTAGAGAATATCATCCTTCGGTACTCTAAATTGAACGAACAAGACGTAACAGATGGTAATGGTAGAATGATCATACTTCAATGGCGGAATAATAATGCTTTCAAAAGTTATACGTTTGTAGAAATCGATAAATCAACATTGAGCGAAACGAACAAATACAACGAACCCGACAGTCAGGGAAATGAAACTTCAAACGCCTTTTCTGATACTGCATGGGAACAAATAAATGAAATCAATGAAGATATCATTGATAACCGTAGACCTAAGACACGTTACCAAGAACCACTTCCGGTTTTTTATTTTGAGCGTGAACTTTTTCAGAAACGAAATGAGACAAGTGAAGTCAATGAAAAACTAAATCAACATTTTATTGACGAGGGATTTACAAATATGACCCTCACTGATGGTGTAGAATTAATAACCGTTTTTGAAAAATCGCTCGAAAAGAAAGAGAAAGGGGATGACCAATTTAAACAAGAGCAGTTCTTAGCGTATCTTCTTCTTAATGCCTATGAAGTTGCCAAGGAAAGGTTGGAAAACTTTCTATCAGTAACAAATTTTCAACGAATCTTCATGCAGTGGAAAGCCAATATACTATTGGAAGGTTATACATATAGAGAAAGCAATGAATTTGACCAGATGCAAGATCAGTTGCAAGATCAGATGCAAGATCAATTGGAAGAGGAAATGACGGACACGTTACCAGAGGTAAGCAAAGTAGGGAGGCCCATTCCTGAATTACCACTAACGGAATCATATGGAAAGCTTCCTGTAGATATTATCTCAAAATCAAATAGTATCGTTTTAGGATTTTTGAATAATCAAACCATACCCGTATTGCCTTCTGAGCCACTGATTCCTCATTGGTATAATTTTGATGTGTTCAAAAAGCGAGGAAAAACTCCAAAAGTCAATAAGGCGATGGTGGAATTTTTGTGTAAGCATCAAGTACCTTGTGAAAATCTATCAGATCTCGCCATTTTCTTGGCTATAAAGGATTGGATAAATCATGAGGGAACAGAAGAAGAAGTGTCCAAAAGAAGAACACAAGTAGCACGGATCATCCTTCAGTACTCTGGATTGGACGAACAAGACGTAACAGACAGTAACGGTGAACTAATTATACTTCAATGGCGGAATAATAATGCTTTCAAAAACTTTGTGTTTGTAGAAATCGATAAAGCGACATTGAGTGAAATGAACAACTACAACGAGACAGTCAGTCAGGAGAATGAAACTTCAAACACCTTCTCTGATACTGCATGGGAACAAGTAAATAAAATCAATGAAGATATCATTGATATTCGTAGACCCAAGACACGTTACCAAGAACCACTTCCGGTTTTTTATTTTGATCACGATCTTTTTCAGAAACGTAATGAAACAAACGAAGTCAATGAAAAGCTAAATCAACACTTCATTGACGAGGGATTTACAAATACGACCCTCACTGATGATGTAGAATTAATCAAGATTTTTGAAAAATCGATCGAGAAGCGAGAAAAAGGAGATGACCAGTTTAAACAAGAGCGATTCTTAGCGTATGTTCTTCTTAACGCCTATGAAGTTACGAAAGAAAGATTGGGGAACTTTCTATCGGTAACAAACTTTCAAAGAATTTTTATGCAATGGAAAGCCAATACGTTACTGGAAGGCTACGTTTATAAGGAAAGCAGCGTTTTGGAGAAGACAGAGACGGATTATGAAATGGACCAAATGGTTGAGTTGTTTTTGCGTGAAAATGCCGATGACCCAACAAAGATGGTGAAAAATGAGTCAATAGAAAATGAGCTGAAAGAGGATCTACCTGAAATCAATGAGGAATTAATAGAAGATCAACGCAAGAAAATCGTGGATTTCTTTGCTAAGAAAGGGATTGATGTTGAGAAAGCCGATCCCCATCAATTGGTGCAAAAGGTTGCAGAATGGTCACTCCTTGAAGAATCAGCTCAGGTAATGCTAGATATTACAAAAGCAAAACAATTAGCCAAAATCCTCCTTGGAAAAGTGGAGGATGCAATCCTTTCAGAGGAAGAAGCAAGATTAACCTTAGCGAGATGGATGATTAATACGAAGAAAAATGCGATGAACCATTTAAATACTATTAACACGACAGAATCTACTGGGACAGAAGAAACAGAAGTGACGAATGTGCCTTTGCCAACAACTACTGATTCATCTGTGCTACAACGAACATCTAAGTCGCGCTTTAAAACTATTCAATGGCGTGATCCCGAAGTTATGAAACAAGTCGAAGCTTTTTTCCAAGAGAAGAATTTAGTATCTGATAAACCAACCAAAGAACAGTTATTGATTGCTATTGGGAAATTTTTCACGCAAGAAAACAATAAAATAATCTTTACTCATGATAAGATACACCCACTAGCTAAAGTCATTCTGAAAGAATTGAAGCTCTATGGAGGAGAAGGAGAGAAAATCTCCCATAAGGACGCTGAATTAACGGTCATGAAGTGGATATTTGAAAACGTGTTGGGAAGCTCGATCGAAGCGTACATGGTAAAAAAACTCTTGGTGGTTTCCGATTTGGACCAATTTACTATTGGTCGTCTAAGGGATTTATTTACGGTCAAAACTTTGGAGAAGGAGGGGGTTATTCAGTTAGACAGCCCCAATATTTCGCAAGAACAAAAAATTTTTTTTAATAAGTTATGGGAGACCCTACTCAGTCAGGAGCTACCAAATTATTTTCTAGATAGTAGTAATTTAAAGGATGATTTACTGATTTCTGATTATGGTTCGTTGATGCAGTTGACAGGTTCGAAGATTTTAGAGGAGGCAGGGTATCGTAAGGAGTTCACTCAAGCTGAAATTAAAACTATGGGAGAATTCTTCTGGAAGACGATTATGGAGAATGGGGTAACTGATCTTGAAGAATTACGTTGTATGATTATTCCTGCTTTACTTGCTACCGCTCAGCTGGAGCCGGATTTGTTACGTAATGCGTTGGAGAAAGGAATTTATAAAGAAGTTGCTCTTAGCACATTTATCGGTTACCAACAAAATGGCTATTTCATGATCATCGAAAATTATGAAATATTCAAAAAACTTTACCAGATTTATAAAGATGCTGTGCTTAAATGGAGACGTAAAGCTGCTTTAATAAAAGAGGTGATTCAGAAATGTATCAAGCCTGAGATAACTCCGCTCAAGTTTGTATTGGAACAAGCTTATCTCGGAGGACTGGAACCCTGCCCTGCTTATTATAAAGCACCTAATTTGGAAGAATGGTATACTCGTCTGACGAAAGACGTGTCGGAGGCGTATTTTTCTTTTGATCAAAAGTTGATAGAATTTGCGATAAATGCGATCAAAAAAAAAGAATACGAGTTCATTTTTTCCTCTGATACCATACTGTATGAGGCATTTGCCGAGTTGAAAAATAAAATCGATTATATGAGTGGCCCCCCATTGATAGGGGGACTTAATCATCTCTATTTTTCCGTTCTAAATGAACAAAAAAATCTTGTGCTTAATCTAGAAAAGACCGATTTGTTTGCGGCTGTCCGAGGAAATGAGGTACGAATTTATGCGCTTAAGAAAATAGATAAGGAAGGGGGCTATGTTTTATACCGAGTAGATAGGGATCCTCTATCATATCTCAAGTTTGGACTATTTGATCATAAAAACATCTGGGAGAAAGGGTATCAAATGGAAGGGAAGGATGTTCGGATAGGTAGTAATCTCTTTACGTTTTCTGTTCGTATGAATCAGAGTAAAAAATTATCCCATGGTATCGAAATAGATCCACTGCTTGAGATACTAGGTCGTAAACACAGTGATCAATTATATCAGCAGCTTTATGATTTGGGAAATGACAAAACCGTTATCGAAAAAACATTTGATATCATCAAGCACTTTCTCCCTTTTTACGATTGCGTGACAGCCATCTCTAACGAGGATGTAGCTGAGGCTGTCCCTTCTTGCGTTATTGATGCTGTGCTCTTGATTCCAGTATTCGGGCAGATTGCCTCTCTTAATGTAAAATTTGCCTTAGGGATTGCTAGATCATTTGTAAGAGGAGGAATCAGAAATGTAATCAAGAATAGTACCAAATTCATACCTAATGCACTTGAAATCAAGAATCTCCTGATAAGTATTGCACGCTACCTTGATCCGGGATTTGGGGGTATAGTTGATGGCGGGCGGTTGGTGATCAAGAAAATTCTGAAATTCAAAAATGAACTGACGTTGGATGATAAAGTAAAACCTCTTTTAAAAAGAGTAGAAATATTGGAAAAGAAAAGAGCTCTTTTATCTCAAGATATTGTGATGGCAAAATTACCTGACAGTGGACTAGAGGTTCCTGTGAGACGGGTGAAAGAACATTTATATATGCGAGTGACGAATCTAGAAACCGCAGATGTGATTGGCGACTATTTTATGTTGAAGGAGAAGCGCTTAGAGCCTTATAAAGAACCTGTGACATTTACGGATAGTCAGATTGAATTGCTCAATCGGCTAAAGGTCAAGCTAGATGAAAAGCAAATATTTTTCGTCACGACAAATATGAATTCTAAAGGTTACGGAGAAGGACCAGTCATAACGATAACAACAGAAGGAGAAGTGAAGAAGGATTTTATCACAATGAACAACGAGCTTATTCCCGTGAGAATCCTACCCATCAAGGGTCATGGAGTTCGATTTGATGTGTGTGATGGAGAAAATATATTTCCAGTGAACTACAATGGTATGGAGTGGTATTTTGAATCAGCGACTTCCCCATTTGTGTCGAATGATTTAGAGAATACAGTCACCGATGGGATGGATCAGTTTGAAACGTTGAAGAGTCCAAATGGTCTTTCTGCGCCGGATGAAAAGGGGTTGATGTGGGATGAAACTGGAAGATCTTACATCAAAATCAATGATCACTACATCCCGCTGATCTTACTGGATACTGAGAAGAATCGATACCATTTAGTCAAAACTGATTTTAATGACTCGATGACAGTGTTGAATTTTGACACAGAAGATGGCCAATTTCGTCTTGAGACAGATTTAGAAAGAGGAAGTCTAGACATGGATTTGGTTGAGCAAGTAGAAATTCTAGCGCGAGGAAAAAAAGGTTCTCCTAGTAAAAGATCAATAAATGATTTACAGGAACCAGAACCAAGCACTTCAAAGGGATTAGCCTCGCAGACAAATAAAGATACACAATTTCCGGCATATAATGTCCTCCCACCATCCGCAGGAAAAGCAAGTGAGTGGACGAAATTCAGACAAGCGATAGCTTATAAAAAAGCACCTGAAAGAGTGGAGGATAAAAGTGTGAAGCTTTCACCACTATCTTCTTTTATCCCCAAAATGACACCCGTTGTTTTATTTGATGATGATGGAATGAGAAAAGAGATTTTTAAGGAGATTAAGAGCTGTTTAAAAAGAGATTTTCAAGTGTTTGCCGGCTTTCAGTCAAATAATGTACCACCTTCTCTCAAAAAATTTGTCAAAAAAGCGGCAAAAGGTGTCAAGAGAGCTAATAATTACTTCAGCGAAGGAGAAAAGCTGTGTGAAAAATTATTGAAAAAAGACCTACTTGCAGAAACGAAGGAAGGCCAATATTTGACAGAAATGTTTCAGTTACATGGAGAACCTAATCAAGAAGAAATCTTAAAAGAATCTATAAAAAGATTGGCATTAATAGCGGAAAATGGAAAAAATTTCCTTCGAAAATCAGGAGATTTAGGGTTTGGAAATATTTGGATTGCTTCCACTGATCTTAAGCCAATAAGGGATTCGAAGGAGTATCAATCACAACTAAAAGAGGATATACCAGGCGGATTTGTGCTAATGAATGATGCAGAATGTCGAATCGTCATTTTAGCTGACTCATTCCACTTAAATCCAGAAATTGATACCTCTGCACAGCTAACAGGAGCTGTCCATGAAACGGTTATACATGAAGTAACACATCTTGCTTCAAAAACGACAGATTTAATGAAATTCAAATATCCAGCTAAAGGATGTCTTCATAATGGAAAAGAGATAATGGAGCAAATTAAAGTCTACTATCCAGATGTGTTAGAATCTAAAGCGTTAACCCAATTTGTTGCACAACTGGCTGAAGAGCTGAATTTGCCCGCATTATCAAAAGAAGTCGTCGCTCAATCTTTAGATGTAGATCCTATGTTACGTGTTAATTTTCTGTTAACAGATGCCGAATTAGTAATGACTATCCTCAGAGATATTGTCGATGGAAGAGGTTTTGATGATCTAGCTCGTGCCAAAAGAAGTATTGAAACTGAAGATTTAGAAACTGAATTTCTATTTCTATTTTTATCATTGATTCATATAAGCGGTTATCAAATCATAGAGAAAAATCCTCAATTGAATAAGACTCAAGAACAGACAGAGCAAACGACAGATCCTTCTATGCCGTCAATGGATAACGTAAGTGCTACAACATCAGTGTGGGAATCGTGGGAAAGTACGGAGCCTACGAAGGTAGCAAACATCTCAGAACATACGAAAAAAATGCAAGCTACCGAGCCCACGAAAATGACAGATACGATAGAGTCAGAAAAGAATCCATCTACCACAGAGGCTAGTGAAACAAAAGGAGCTACCATGTACACGAGGGATTCGTTGGAGCCGGAAGAGGGTATAGATACTACAAATTCTATGAAAGTACTAACTATCACGGAAATGACAGATACGATAGAGTCAGAAAAGAATCCATCTACCACAGAGACTAGTGAAACAAAAGAAGCTACCGTGTACACGACGGATTCGTTGGAGCCGGAAGAGGGTATAGATACTACAAATTCTATGAAAGTTCTAGCTGTCACGGAAATGACGGAGACCACGGCTACCCGGCATACTGTGGATCCCATGGATGTCACAAAGGAAACATCAACTAAAAGTAGCTTAAATTTGATAGCAAGTAGTACGGAAAGAAGCAACAGTAACTATTCATCTATATTGGTACAACAAGAAGGAACAAAAATCTCAACTACAACACCGAGTAAAAGTATTTTAAATTTGATAGAAGCTGCTACAGAAAGAAGCAACAGTACCAATCAACTAATAAGTAAGGATCAGGAAAAATCAAACTCGCAACTTAGCAAGTAGAATAAATTTTCTCCATCAGAAACGAAAACAAATGATCACATGATGAAAAAAGAGACTGTGGAACATCAGTAAAGTGGGCCAAGTAGAGATAGATTAATAACTATTTTTTAAGAAAATGTTTTATGAGAGTCATATATTTTTGAGCGTTTCCAATTCTTTATTCTAAAATAACTGTTTAAGGAAATTATCAACAAAGTCATTTTTTTTCATCCATAGCTTTATCCAGTAGTAATTATAAATTTTATGTTATTGTAAAATAAAGAGATTAGAAAGGGAGTGTCATATGAAAAAAGCTGTATTGATTGTTAATCCAAGTTCTGGAGGAGAAAAAGCAAAAGAATATGAAGCTATGACAGAAGAAAAGTTGCAAACCTATTTTGATGAGGTCGTAGTTTTGCATACAGAAAAAGCAAAAGATGCTACAAATTTTGCTCGTGAAGCGGCAGCAGAACAAGTTCATAGCGTATTTGCAATGGGGGGAGACGGTACCGTTAATGAAGTCATAAGTGGGCTTGCTGAGCAAGCGTATCGCCCGAATTTTGGTTTCTTTCCACTTGGTACGGTTAATGATTTGGCACGAGCATTGAACATACCGTTAGATCCGGAAGAAGCCATCCAGCATTTTTCCATGGACACGATCAAATCTCTAGACATCGGTAAGATCAATGAACAATATTTCATGAATATCGTGGCGATTGGAACGATCCCTGAAGCAATCAATGACGTGGATCCTGAAAAGAAAACAAAGCTAGGAAAAATGGCGTATTTTATTTCTGGAATCAAACAATTAGTAAATACTCATGCTTATACTTTTGAGTTAGTGGTTGATGGAACAAAAGAAACAATCAAAAGCAGTACATTGTTGATTGGATTAACGGATTCTGTAGGAGGTTTTGAAACCTTCCTTCCTGAAGCGAAAATTGATGACGGAAAACTGCACTTGGTATATTTAAAGGATAGCTCGATGATCGATACCTTGAAAACATTACCTGATCTATTAAAAGGAGTGGACCATTCGACAGATAATCTTGCGTACCAAACAGCAGAAAAAATAGACATCTCATTAGTTGATGAAGAAGAATTAGCAACCAATATAGATGGTGATGAAGGGGATAAGCTACCAGTAACGATCAGTGTGTTACCTTCGCACTTAAATGTGTATTGCTAAGAGTTCTGAGTGCGTAAATAAACGAACAAACGAAAGAATCAAGAAAGTAGAAAGAGTTCTTTGCACTGAGACACAAGATAAAAAACGGAGATAAATCTGTTCGCTTGCTCATGATTGCAGTATTTCTCTTGAAACGATCACTCTCGATTTAAGAGATGAATGATTGTTGGGATACTCTTGATTCTTTTTTGTTTGTTAGTGATCGAGGCTGGGACAAGCGGTTAACTCCTAGAAATAAGAAGGAATCCATGAAAATTGCTTTTCAAATTTTTGTGGGTTTCAGCTTATTATCGAAGGAGTTGCTTCTGATTCCGCCGTTTATACGTATTTAGAGCATGAATCAAGAGTAAATCATATTTTTGTTCCACGCTCACTTCAAAGCATCCACAAAGCGTTGTGTAATTTCTTGCGGACGTGTGATGGCGCCACCAACAACGAGCCCTGCGACACCTAACTCCTTGATTTGTTTGGCTTGTTCAGGTGTATGGATTCTTCCTTCAGCAATCACGCAAACATCTGAAGCAACTAGCTGTTGGATCAATTCGATATCAGGTCCCGCTATTTTTTTGCTTTCTTCAGTATAGCCACTTAGCGTTGTCCCAACAAAATCAATTCCTGCTTGATAAGCGTTGATCCCTTCTTCAAATGTCGCAATGTCTGCCATGAGTAATTGATCAGGATATTTTTGTTTGATTTCTGCAATAAATTCATTGATCGTCAATCCATCATGTCGTTTACGTAAGGTACAATCAAGAGCGATTACTTCAACTCCAGTTTCTACTAGTTCATCCACTTCACGCATGGTGGCAGTGATAAACGGTTTTTCTGGTGGATAGTCGCGTTTGATGATACCGATTATTGGTAAAGATACTTTTTCTTTGATTTGTAAGATATCTCGTACAGAATTGGCACGGATACCCACAGCACCAGCCTTTTTTGCTGCTAAAGCAAAATAAGGCATCAAGCCTCCTTCTTCCGTATAAAATACTTCACCGGGTAAAGCTTGGCAAGAAACAATCAAGCCACTAGCGATTTTTTCAAGAAACAATTGTTTGTCCATATAGCAAAAACTCCATTCTGTTCTTTTTGCACTTCTTACTCTCCAAAATATAGCATCCGCTTTCAATGCTGTAAAGAAAAAATAACTATCGTTTCCAATTTAATAAAGGCAAAAAACGAACATTCTGCTGGTTTTTTCTGAAATTTAAGGAAAAAACATTGATTTTTCCTTAAAGATTGGATATGATTTTAACAATTTAGGGTTGAATTTGGAGAAATGGGGTAAATGAAATGACAAAGTATCAAAGAAAGGTATTATTATCAACATCCGCGGGAATTGCTTTAGAGAATATGGACATCATGTTTTTAGCATTTTCATTATCTTCAATGATTGCAACTTTTCAGCTTAGTGGAATGCAGGCAGGTATGATTGCTACCGTCACTAATTTGGGGATGCTCGTTGGAGGTATTTTTTTTGGCCTAATCGCTGATAGATATGGGCGAGTAAAGGTATTTTCTCAGACAGTAGTTTTATTTTCAATCGCTTCTTTACTGATGTATTTTGCCACGAATATTTATCTTGTTTACCTCTTTCGATTTATTGCCGGAATCGGTGCTGGAGGAGAATATGGCGCTTGTATGTCATTGATTTCTGAAAGTTTTTCGAAAAAACAAATCGGACGTGCTTCATCGGTTGCTGCTATCGGCGCCCAAGTAGGAGCGGCTTTAGCAGCTGTTTTAGCAGCCGTGATCATCCCAACTTTTGGTTGGAAAATGCTTTATGTGATCGGTGTGCTACCAGTATTAATGGTATTAGTTATTCGTAAAGGATTGAAGGAACCAGAAGTATTCCAAGAAACAAGAAATTCTGGTAAAACGACCAGTCTTAGTCAATTATTCAGTACAAAGCAATTGGCTTGGCAAACGATCGGCTTGTGCATCATGGTCACGGTTCAAATTGCTGGCTATTTTGGATTGATGAATTGGTTGCCTTCTATTATGCAAAAACAACTAGGATTATCTGTCTCTGGTTCATCGTTGTGGATGATCAGTACGATTTTAGGGATGTCTTTAGGGATGTTGACCTTTGGAATCATTATGGATAAAGTGGGACCCACGATTGCTTTTTCACTTTTTCTGATTTGCTCTTCACTTTCAGTCTTTTTACTAGTTTGGGCACATAGTCAGTGGAGTTTAGTTGCAGCAGCAGTTGTTGTCGGTTATTTTATCAATGGGATGTATGGTGGATATGGTGCGATCATTAGTAGTCTGTATCCTACAGAAATCAGAGCGACTGCCAATAACTTCATTATGAACTTAGGACGAGCTGTGGGCGGTTTTTCTTCGATCGTGATTGGATTTTTAATGGATCATTATAGTTTGACTGCGGTGATCTTGTTTTTAAGTGGCATCTATTTACTCAGTTTACTTGTACTCATGTCATTGTCTGGTGTTAGGGATTTAAGAATGAATCTGCAACATGATTAAGAGTTAAATAGAGCAATCTTAATCCATGTTATTCCTTTTTTAAAAAATAGCACAAAATATAATAAATTATTAAAATAATGATAAACTATTTTTTTATAATCATGATATGATTAAAATAAGCTAATTGAAAAAATAGGAGAATCGATCAAACAAATGGATAGTATGGAAAAAATTAATCAATTTAGAGAAGAGCGGGATTGGCGACAATTCCATAATGAAAAAGATTTAGCAATTTCGATTTCATTAGAAGCTTCTGAGTTATTAGAACTCTTTCAATGGAAACAGCCAGAAGAAGTCACTACAAAGGAACTTGAACGAATCAAAGAAGAGTTAGCTGACGTATTGATCTATTCCTATATGATGGCGGATAATCTGAATTTGGACATCGATGAGATCATTGAAGAGAAGTTAAAGAAAAATAACCTAAAATATCCGGTAACAAAAAGTAAAGGGAAAAAAGATAAGTACACGAATCTTTAGTAAGAAGTACACGAATTGGAGGAAAGTGGATGAAAAAAAAAGGAAGGGTCAAGAAGTGGCTAGTTAATTTCCTTTTGTTTCTATTATTATTAGTAGGATTAGCGTTGATTTTTAACGAACAAATTAAGGATTTCTTTGTGAAACAGACAGGAGATCAGTATGCGATTGCGAATGTTACACGAGATGAAATCGAAAAAAACAATCAGAAAGATGCTAGTTTTGATTTTGATGCTGTTGAATCCATGAGTTCAGAAGCGGTGTTGCGAGCACAATTGAGCCGACCAGAGCTACCGGTCATTGGCAGCATTGCGGTACCATCGGTGGCGATCAATATACCGATCTTTAGAGGCTTGGATAATGCGAATCTTCTATACGGTGCCGGCACGTTAGACCCAGAACAAGAAATGGGTAAAGGAAACTATGCGTTGGCAAGCCATCGTGCGAACAATCCACAGCTGTTGTTCACACCGTTAGAAAACCTGAACCTTGGGGATCTAATTTACCTTGTTGATTTAGAAAACGTCTATACGTATAAGGCGACATTCAAGGAAAAAGTAGATCCTACAGCAACAGAATTACTGAATGTGGAAAAAGGGAAAAGACTGGTTACTTTGATAACTTGTGGCGATATGGATGCGATCACCCGATTAGTTGTTCAAGGTGAACTTGAAAGTATTACACCAATGAAAGAAGCAACCCAAGAAATGAAAGTGGCATTTGATATGCCCACAAGAACTTTTTAAAAAAGACTGTAATAACAACATCAGTGCTTTGACCTGAGCAATAAGCAAGCCTTTCGTAAAAAGGTTTTCCATATTTTATGAAAGGCTAGCTGATGACTGTAAGATAGAGAATGGCACATTGCAAACTGGAAGTAGGTTGTCATTTACCTAGCAAGAAGAGGTAGTCTGTGGAAATACTCCATCACTTACGAAGGATCGGTTGGATGCGGTAGGTCAATTGATGATGTTCTTTGTTACAAATCAGACAATATTCATACATTAGATAAATAGTCAAAGTACGATGTGGATTACGGATTTATTTTGGTTTTTTCTTAAAAATGATAAAAAAACATAATGAAAAGGGTTGCATAGTACATTTTCTAATGGTAAGATAATCTTAGTTAATCAATGGATTGTTACTGTACGGCAGGCAAAACCAGAATTCAGCTAGTAGTAAGGGGCGGATTCTAGGTTTTTTTATTTTTATTTGAGAGGGCGAAGCAGATGGTCATTGAAAAAGTGTTGAATAATAATGTCGTCATTTCAAAAAATGAATTAGGGGAAGAAATTATTTGCATGGGGAAAGGGATTGCCTTTCAAAAAAGATCTGGAGAGCATATATCGCCTGAAGTAATCCAAAAAGAGTTCGTATTAAAAGATTCATTTGCCACGCATCAATTTCAACAACTAATGGCAGATGTTCCTTTAGAAGAAATCGAGCTTGTCAAACAAATCGTGGATCTTGCAGAAGAATCCTTAGCAGTCCCATTATCACCAAATATCTTTCTGACTTTGACGGATCATATCCATTATGCGATCAGGCGAGTCAAGGAACAAATCGAGTTACCAAATCCTTTGCTTTATGAAACAAAAAAATTCTATCCAAAGGAATTCCAAGCAGCAAAATCAGCAATCGAATTAATCCAAGAAAAATTAATGATCCAGTTACCAATGGAAGAAGCAGGATTTATTGCCTTTCATTTTGTGAATAGTCAACAAGGAAATGGGGATATGGAACGAACCATGACTGCCACCAAATTGGTTCGGGATATTTTGAGTATCATCAGCAAATTTTTCGGTATCAGTTTTGATGAAGACTCACTCAATTATCAACGGATCATTACACATTTACAGTTTTTTAGCCAACGTTATTTAAAAGGTGAACCATCAGAGGAAAAGGATGAATTCCTTTATGCTCTGGTGCAAGGAAAGTACCCAAAAGCCTTTCGTTGTGTAACGCGGATCAATGAGTATCTTATCCAAACACAACAAAAAGAAATGGGAGCAGGTGAACAGATCTACCTGACCATCCATATCCAACGTGTAGTAAATGAAAAACAAAGTACCCAATCATAAGGATTGTTACTGTATCAGCAGGCAAAACCTAGATTGAAAATATGGACACGAATATCCGTGACCGTTTTTTCAATCTAGGTTTTTTATTTTAGATAAATAAAGAAAGAGGGAATAAAGATGGACAACAAAGCAGTAGGACGGAGAGTTTGGGAAGCAGTCGGCGGTGAGAAAAATGTCAACAGTTTAGTACATTGTGCGACAAGATTACGTTTCAAATTGAAAGATGAATCAATGGCAGATACACAAACATTGAAAAATGATCCCGATGTGATCCAAGTCGTCCAAAGTGGTGGGCAATATCAAGTAGTCATTGGTAGTAATGTATCAGATGTTTATCAGTCGATCGTAGAGGAACAAGGATTGACAGGTACAACAGATGAAAAAGATACAAGTAAAAATCCATTGAACCGTTTGATCGATATCATTTCTAGTATTTTCACCCCATTTTTAGGTGCCATGGCAGCAGCAGGGATCCTGAAAGGATTCTTATCACTAGCGCTCGTGTTAGGTTGGTTAGCAGCAGACAGTGGAGCCTATCAAGTACTATTTGCAGCAGCAGATGGAGTCTTCACTTTCTTGCCAGTTATGTTGGCATTTACAGCGGCAAAGAAATTCAAAACCAATCAGTTTTTGTCTGTGGCGATTGCGATGGCCTTAGTTTATCCAGCAATGACCGAATTAGCTGGTGCTGGCACAGCTATTGATTTCTTTGGTTTACCGATTATTTTGTCACCATCGGGCTACACTTCTTCTGTGATCCCGATCATACTTGCTGTATGGGTCCAAAGCAAGTTTGAACCATTAGTTAAAAAAGCGATCCCACAATTTTTACAAATGATCTTTGTACCGATGATCGTATTGTTAGTGATGGTTCCTTTGACCTTCTTAGTATTAGGACCAATTGGTACAGTAGTCGGAAACGCATTAGGAGGATTATTCAACTCGATTTATGGATTTAGTCCTTTAGTTGCTGGCTTGATCATGGGTAGTTTATGGCAAGTGTTCGTCATGTTCGGCATGCATTGGGGATTTGTGCCAATCATGTTCTTAAATATTGAACAATACGGATTTGATGTCTTGATGCCGATGCTATTACCAGCTATCTTAGCCCAAGGTGGTGCTGCGTTAGCAGTGGCATTACGTACAAAAAATACAAAATTGCGCTCATTGGGGATCTCTTCTATGATTACTTCGTTATTTGGGATCACTGAACCCACTGTCTATGGAGTAACGTTGCCACTGAAAAAACCGTTTATTGTCGCTTGTATCTCTGGGGGGATCGGTGGCGCGATCATTGGGGTTTCAGGTGTGAAAGCTTTCTCCAGTGGATTGGTCAGCTTGTTGACGATCCCAACCTTTATCAGTACAAATGAAGCAGTAGAATCAAGTGTGATGATGGCTGTCATTGCGACGGCAGTAGGTTTTGTTCTCGCTTTTGTTGGAACACTTCTTATAGGATTCGATGAAAGTCCACAAAGTGAACAGACAATAGAAACAAAAGTAACAACTGCAGGAGATGCGATCGGTTCAGCTCGTCTTAATTTAAAAAGTCCGTTAACGGGTAAAGTCCTTCCATTAAGTGAGGTACCTGATCCAGTGTTTTCATCTGGTGCCATGGGCAAGGGGATTGCTATTGATCCCGATAAAGGAGAGTTGATTGCTCCGGCAGACGGAGAGATTACAACGATCTTTCCTACAGGACATGCAGTAGGATTGACCACTACAGAGGGTGTTGAGATTTTGATGCATATCGGTATGGATACGGTGGAATTAGAAGGAGCTGGGTTTGAAACATTCGTGAAGCAAGGCGATCATGTCAAAGCAGGGGATGTCCTAGTTACTTTTGATATCGATCAAATCAAAACTGCGGGGTATAGTGTTATTACACCAATCGTTGTGACAAATACAGATCAATTTGCGGACGTTTTAGAATTGGATCAGGATGAAATTATTGCGAGTGAAGATTTTTTAGCAATTGTAAAATAAGAGGAGGAATCAGTTATGACTACACGTTTTTCAAAAGATTTTTTATGGGGTGGCGCAACAGCAGCAAATCAACTAGAAGGTGCTTACGATCGTGACGGCAAAGGATTATCTGTGGCTGATGCGATGCCAGGAGGCAAGCAACGTTTCGACATCATCGGAAGTGAGGAGTTTGATTGGACCATTGATGAGGAACATTATATCTATCCAAATCATCGGGGCATCGAACATTACGATCGTTTCAAAGAAGACATTGCATTATTTGCAGAGATGGGCTTCAAATGCTACCGCTTCTCTATTGCCTGGACACGTATTTTTCCTAAAGGAGACGAGCAAACACCGAATGAAGCTGGTTTAGCTTTTTATGAAGAATTGATCGATACCTGTTTGCAACATGAGATTGAACCAGTGATCACGATTTCCCATTATGAAATGCCACTTCATTTAGCAAAAGAATACGGCGGCTGGAAAAATCGGCAACTGATTGATTTTTATGAACGTTTTGCTCGTACCGTATTGGAACGTTATAACCAAAAAGTCAAATATTGGATGACCTTCAATGAGATCAACTCTGCCTTCCACTTTCCTGCGCTTAGCCAAGGGTTAGTAAAAAGTAATGGGGCAAGTGACTATCAAAACATCTTTCAAGCTTGGCATAATCAATTTGTGGCGAGCAGTAAAGCTGTAAAAATCGCCCATGAATTACGTTCTGATATCCAAGTTGGCTGCATGATCATTTATGCTACCACCTATAGTATCGATGCCAATCCAGTGAACCAAGTAGCTACGTTGATCCAAAATCAAGAATTCAATTTCTTTTGTACAGATGTTCAAGTTCGAGGAGAGTATCCTGCCTATACGGCTCGTACGTATAAAAAATATGGTGTTTCTGTAGAAGAACTAGAACAAACAGAAGAAGATATCCAATTACTAAAGGAATATCCTGTTGATTATATTGGCTTTAGTTATTATATGTCTTCTGCTGTCAATGAGACCGATTCTGAAGTGGCAACTTCTGCTGGGAACTTGTTAGGAGGAGTTAAAAATCCATTTCTTGAAGCAAGTGAATGGGGTTGGCAAATCGATCCCCAAGGGTTAAGGATTGCTTTGAATGAATTATATAACCGTTATGAAAAACCGTTATTCATCGTTGAAAATGGGTTAGGTGCTATCGACGAAGTGGAAAATGATGGCTCGATCAATGATGACTATCGTATTGATTATCTTCGCTCACATATCGAAGCGATGGGGGAGGCTGTGGAAGATGGAGTCGATCTTCTTGGGTACACACCATGGGGCTGTATTGATTTAGTCAGTGCATCAACGGGAGAAATGAGTAAACGCTACGGGTTCATTTATGTGGATCTAGACGATGAAGGCCATGGTACATTGAACCGTTCGAAGAAAAAATCATTCGACTGGTACAAAGAAGTGATCGCTACAAATGGTGAAAAACTATAAAAACATGCCACTATGTTATTCTATATGGTTTTAACGGCAATTATTTAGGGGGAAATAGTTAGGGAAGAAGATTTAAAAACATCCATTGTTATTTTAATCCTGGGATAATCATAGTTAAAACCAAAATGAAATAAGATTGGAATACCAACAATAAGGGTTCATAAAAACGAATGAATGATGTTATTGATTGATTAGACTAAATAATAAGCCGAAGAATCACGAGGATATGAAGGTATATTTTCGGATTCATTGGCTTATTTCGTAAGTACTTAAGTTTATAATTTAACGTTTCAACATTTTTGTATAGGTCAATCTTCTAAAGATATTTCGATTCTTTTTTTTAGTATAATGTGTTATTCTTTTATTAATACAATGGTGAAAGGTGAAACTATGAAAAGAACGCGTGTACTTTACTTAGAAGTTGCAGATAAAATCAAAGAAGATATTTTTTTAGGAAAATATCCTGTAGGAACAATGTTACCAACGGAAAATGAATTGGAAAAAATTTTCCAAGTAAGCAAAATTACTGTCCGAAAAGCAATCGAATTATTAGCTGCTGACGAATATGTAGAAAAAAAGAGTGGGCGAGGAACAACTGTTTTAAGTAACCGTCCTTATAATCGTTTATCTAAAGCAGCAAGTTTTACACAGATTCTAAAAGATTCACAGTATAAAGTTCGTAAAGAAATAATTACACTAGATAAAATCGCGGTAAAAAAAGAAGATCCTCTACATTCCTTAGTTGGTCCATATACTGTTTGTTTCAAACGACTTTATTATTTGAATGAGCAACCTTATATTTATTTTGTGCATTACTTGCCAGAAGATATGAGCAAGTTTCAACGAAAAGAGTTTGAAGAAGAATCATTGTATCGATTATTGACACAAAATGGGCATGTCATTGATTCATTTTCAGATGACTTTTCTGCTGTATTTTTAAGTGAAGAAGAAAAAGCAATGTTTCAAACAACTGCTGAAATTGGGATGAAACGAGTTCGTCAGTCCACTAATCATTTGAATGAAATCATTGAATATTCTGAAGCCATCTACCATACAGACTTACACCCTTACCATATCGATTATGAAACATAATGATTCATAACATAGCATCTTTATGCCAAATAATAAAATATAAATGTTGTCTAACTAGACTTTTGTTTGAAAGTTGGAGAGGACACGTATGCTAGTTTTAGAAAAGAAGCAGTCAAGATCCTTTTAGTGAGATTGGCTGCTTTTTTATCCGTTCAATCAATAATTCCTGCTGATTTTTATGAAAGTGTTTACAAAGGATTGTTGGTATGTTATCTTTTGGTTAAACATTATAATGTTTGGTTGAGGAGGAAATAAGACATGGAAAAGCTGGTAGCATTAATTGAAAAAAAGATTATGCCGGTTGCGAATCGCATTGGTTCACAACGACATATGACTGCAATACGAAAAGGAATCATTGCAACGATGCCGTTGACGATCGTTGGCTCATTCTTCACGATTTTATTAAATATCCCAATTGCCTCAGTAGCAACTGCCATTGAACCTTATCGGGCGATCTTAGATATTCCATTTCGTTATACTGTAGGGATTTTAGCGTTGTACGCAACTTTTGGGATTGCTTCATCTTTGGCAAAGAGTTACCGCTTAGATTCATTGACTGCAGGTATCTTAGCTTTGATGTCCTTTCTGATCGTGGCAGCGCCACCCACCCAAGTCTTGGAAGATCTGGAAGGGATTACTGCTGGTCGATATATCAATATTGCTAATCTAGGATCAGGCTCATTGTTTGGTGCAATCGTTACGGCGATTGTTTCTGTGGAAATCTATCGCTTCTTTATTGTCAAAAAAATCACCATAAAGATGCCAGAAGGTGTACCCCCTGAAGTGACGAATTCATTTGTTGCGTTGATCCCTGGAGCAGTTATTTTGATCTTTTTTTGGCTTATCCGTCACTTGCTAGGGTTTGACTTGAACGGATTTTTAAGCCAATTGTTGATGCCGTTAAAGGGCGTACTTGCAGGAAATAGTTTGTTTGGCGGACTTTTGACTGTCTTTTTGATTTGTTTCTTCTGGGTCTTAGGCATTCATGGACCCGCGATCATGGGGCCGGTGATTCGACCATTTTGGGACATTTCAATTGCAGAAAATATCGATGCCTTCAATGCAGGTGCCAGTGTTCATGAGATGCCCAATATTTTTACTGAACAGTTTTTACAATGGTTTGTCTGGATTGGTGGAGCCGGTACTACACTTGCTTTGGTGGTCTTGTTCATGTTCTCTAAATCAAAATATCTGAAAAGTTTGGGGAGGCTATCTTTCTTACCAGGATTATTCAATATCAATGAACCGATGATTTTTGGTGCACCAGTCGTCATGAATCCAGTCTTAGGGATCCCTTTTATTTTGGCTCCGTTAGTGACCACAACGTTATCTTATATTTTGACTGTTAGTGGGGTGATACCTATGATGGTAGCAAGGTTGCCTTTTGCGATGCCTGCGCCACTGGCTGCATGGATGAGTACCAATTGGAGCATCGCTGCTGGCGTATTAGTAGTAGTTAACTTTTTGATCACACTAGCAATCTATTATCCCTTCTTCAAAGTATTTGAAAAACAACAACTTGCTCGTGAAAAAGCAGAAGAAGAAAATTCAGAAAATGAAACGATCATAAAATCTGTCGTGTCAGAAGAAAGCTAAATAAAAAGAAAGCAGGAGAAAAATGAAACGTTCAGTGGGAGTCTCTCTTTATCCGGATCATAGTGATCAAGAAAAGGACTGTGCCTACCTTGAATTGGCACACAAATATGGGTTCACTCGAATTTTTATGAGTATGTTAGAAGTTACAAAAGAACCAAAAGCGGTAAAGCAAAAGTTTCAAACACTGATTACTTTTGCCACTTCATTGGGGTTTGAAACGATTTTGGATGTTTCACCGGCTATTTTTGAACAATTAGGTATTTCTTACGATGATCTGAGTTATTTCGATGAACTCGGGGCTGATGGAATTCGTTTGGATCTAGGATTTGATGGAAGAAAAGAAGCGCTACTGACTTACAATCCCTACGATTTAGCCATTGAGTTAAATATGAGCAATGATGTGGCGTATCTAGAAAATATTCTCAGCCATCAAGCAAATACCCCTTTTCTCTATGGCTGTCACAATTTTTATCCTCAATCAGGAACTGGCTTGCCTTATGATTTTTTCAAATCTTGTAGTCAACGCTTTAAACAACATGGAATCAGGACAGCTGCATTTGTCACCTCGCAAGTCGGAAAAATTGGGCCATGGGACATCAATGATGGATTACCGACCTTAGAGATGCATCGTCATCTGCCAGTGGAAACTGCGGCAAAACATTTGTTTGCTACAAATCTCATTGATGATGTGATCATTGGCAATGCATATGCCTCAGAAGATGAGCTGCGGATCTTAGGACGAATAAATCGTTATCAAACAGTATTCAACGTTGAGTTTCTTCCTCAAACAAATGAAATCGAACGACAGATCGTCTTAAATGAGCAACATGTACGAAGAGGAGATATTACAAATCAAGTGATTCGTTCGACAGAAGTGCGTAAAAAATACCATTCAGAGACAAACGTACCGCACGATAATGATCAGGAATTCCAAATAGGTGATATAGTCATTGGAAATAATCTTTTCGGGAAATATAAAAATGAACTGCAACTTGTGTTAGAACCTCATAGAGATATTAGAAAAAACAAAATTGGATCGATTATCTCACAAGAGAAGTTACTCCTCCCATTTATCCAACCATGGTCTAAATTTAAATTTATAGAAAAGTAGGCGTTATGATGTATGATTTAGTAATCAGAAATGCACGTTTTATAACAGGAGAAACAATGGATATCGGGGTAACTACTGGTAAGATTCAGTTAGTTGTTCCAACGATCGAAGGGTTGGGGAGAGAAGAACTGAGTTTGAAGGATGGTCAGTATTTATCTGCTGGTTGGATTGATGACCATGTACACTGTTTTGAAAAAATGTCGTTATATTATGATTACCCTGATCGGATCGGAGTAGATATGGGGGTGACGACAGTGATTGATGCAGGAAGTACGGGTGCTGAAAATATCAGTGATTTCTATGAATATGCTAAGAAAGCCACAACGAATGTCTTCGCCTTAGTAAATATATCTAAAAAAGGGATCATCAAGCAAGATGAATTAGCTGATTTATCAAAGATCCAATTGACACTTATTGAACAAAAAATCAAAGAGTTTTCGGATTTTATTATCGGGTTGAAAGCGAGAATGAGTCAAACAGTTGTTGGAAAGAACGATATTACTCCCCTTCAATTAGCTAAAAAGTGTCAAAAAGAAAATCAAGAGCTACCATTGATGGTCCATATTGGTTCGGCGCCTCCTCAGTTAGTAGATATTCTAGCAGTTATGGAAAAGGGCGATGTGTTGACTCATTGTTTTAATGGCAAAGGCAATGGCATTTTAGATCCTGTCACTCAGGAAATCAAACCTTTTGTAAAAAAAGCAAAAGCCAAAGGAGTGGTTTTTGATATCGGTCATGGGACAGATAGTTTTAATTTTCATGTTGCCGAAAAAGCACTTCAAGCAGGGATCATCGCTGATTCCATCAGTACCGATATCTATATTAGAAATCGAGAGAACGGCCCTGTCTATGATTTAGCCACAACAATGGAAAAAATGCATATAGTGGGGTATTCATGGATAGAAATTTTGGAAAAAGTAACGAATGCTCCAGCAAAACATTTCCATTTGAAAGCGAAAGGTCAAGTGAAAAAAGGATTTGATGCAGATTTTACGATTTTTGAAATCCATGAACAAAAAAGAGTACTCACGGATTCTAATGGAAATCAAAGGGAGTCCATTCAACACTTGAAGCCTGTGAGTGTGATTATTGGAGGTGTGAGACATGAGTGTAAGCTATGAGAAATTCAAATTAAATGAAGTCATCAATGCATCAGGGCGAATGACTATTTTAGGAGTATCAACACTTAGTGAATCTGTTTTAAAAGCGCAACGATTTGGTGGCGAACATTTTTTTGAAATGGAAAAATTGATGGAACAAACTGGGGCTTACTTAGCAAAACTTCTAGAAGTAGAAGATGTGCAGATCGTCTCTTGTGCTTCAGCAGGGATTGCCCAATCGGTTGCAGCAGTCATCGGGAAAGGTTCACTACATCATCTGTATCATCCCTATGATCAAACCATCACTAGAAATGAAATTATTTTGCCCAAAGGTCATAACGTGGATTATGGTGTACCTGTGGAATTAATGATCCGACAAGGTGGCGGATGTGTCGTTGAAGCTGGATATGCAAATCAATGTACAGCAGCTCATTTAGAGATGATGATTACAGAACGGACAGCCGGGATCTTATATATCAAAAGCCATCATACTGTCCAAAAAAGTATGTTGAGTATTGCAGAAGCAATTGAAATTGCCCATCAGCACCAATTGCCGATGATCATCGATGCAGCTGCTGAAGAAGATCTAATGAAATACACGGATTTAGGAGCTGACTTAGTGATTTACTCTGGTGCCAAAGCAATCGAAGGACCAAGTGCAGGAATGGTCATTGGGAAAGATCCCTTTGTTTCGTGGGTTCGTCTTCAATCAAAAGGGATTGGTCGTTCCATGAAAATCGGCAAAGAAAATGTATTAGGATTTGTCCAAGCTGTGGAAGATTATTTAGCTGAGGGGAGTGAATCAGGTGCTTCTATGAAGAAACGTCTGGAGCCATTTGTCCAACAATTGAATACACTACCGTTCTTGGAAGCGACCATCGTCCAAGATCCAGCAGGAAGAGACATCTATCGCGCAAGCGTCCAACTGATGCAAGTTTCAGCCAAAGAAGTGATTGCCCAACTCAAAGAAAAATCTCCAGTGATCTATACGAGAGAATATCAAGCAAATAACGGAATCATCGAATTTGATATTCGTTCTGTCAATCAGCAAGAAATGAAAAAAATCATGCAACGTCTCAAAGAAATCCTACAGACAAAGGAGTCAACATCATGTCATTGATCCCAAATTACTTAAACGATCGAGTTTGTTTAAATGTCTTAGCAAATTCTGTACAAAATGCCAAAGAATGTTATGAAGCAGCAGAAGGACACGTTTTATTAGGTGTACTTTCAAAGAATTATACAGATGATGAAGAAGCAATTGATGCGATGGAACACTATCAAGAAGCAACGAATAATGCTTTGTCTATCGGCTTAGGAGCTGGTGATCCAAAGCAAAGTCAAATGGTGACCCGATTAGCCCAAAAACTGCAACCTCAACATGTCAATCAAGTATTCACTGGTGTAGGTGCTACTAGAACTGTCTTAGGACAATCTGAAACAGTCGTCAATGGATTAGTATCCCCAACAGGTAAAGAAGGTTATGTGAATATTGCTACGGGACCATTGAGTTCTCAAGCACCAGCAGGGGTTGTGACGATCGAGACAGCCATTCGTTTGCTCCAAGATATGGGGGGGAGTTCGATCAAATATTTTCCGATGAAAGGTTTAGCACACATGAAAGAATATGAAGCAGTAGCGCAAGCTTGTGCAAGAACTGATTTTTATTTGGAACCTACTGGCGGTATCGATTTAGAAAATTTTGAAGAAATCCTTCAAATCGCACTAGAAGCTGGTGTCAAAAAAGTGATTCCTCATGTCTATAGCTCAATTATTGACCCGACTACCGGGGATACGAAACCAAAAGATGTCAACAAGCTATTACAGATAATGAATAAATTGATGAAACAAGGAGACTAATATGAAAATCGGTGCATTTGGTGAAGTCATGTTGCGATTAACACCTCCTGAATATTTGATGCTTGAACAGACACATACCTTGCGAGTGGCCTACACAGGAACTGGGGTCAATTTAGTAGGGAATTTAGCTCATTTTGGTATAGCAAGTTACTTGTTGACTGCATTGCCTGAAAATCGACTAGGAGATGCCGCATTAGCTAATCTAAGAAGCTTAGGTATCGATACGACCTATGTGATTCAACAAGAGCAACATATTGGAACCTATTTTGCAGAGATGGGTCATGGTGTTCGTCCAACAGAAATTACGTATCAAAATCGAAAATACAGTTCTTTTGGCTTATCAAATATCGAAGATTATCAACTTGAGGAGTTTGTGGCTACGGTTGATCTAGTGCATATATGCGGGATCAGTTTAAGTTTGACAGATCATTGCGCAGAAGTAGCCATAGCTGTAGCTAAAAAAGCATACCATCAAGGAAAAAAAGTTTGCTTTGATTTTAATTTTCGCCCCAGTCTGAATCGTGAACCTAGAAAAAGAGCAGTGTTAAAACAACGCTACGAGGAGATCTTACCTTATTGTACGATTTTATTTGGGTCGATTCGAGATTTGACCGAGCTGTTGGAGTGGCCAGTGGATACGTCTAAAGCAGTGACAGTAGAATCCTTCCAAGAAGTTTTGACACATTATGGAATCGAATGGTTCACTGGGACGAACCGACAGACAGTTGAGGATAAAAAACAGTTAAGTGGCTATTTGTTAACACCAAAAGCATTCGTTGAAACTCCTGCTTATACGCTAGATAGTTTAGATCGTATTGGTACAGGAGATGCCTTTGCAGCTGGTATTTTATTGGGCTATGCAGAGAATTGGACACTGGAACAAACAATTCTTTTTGCTCTAGGGAATGCTCGATTAGCTCATACGATTCAAGGAGATGTCCCTTTGACTACAAGAAAACAAGTCAATCAATTACTAATGAATCCCGCTATTGATTTGAACCGCTAAAAAGTATAGGAGAGCCATACAAAAAAATGGGATAAAAATGGTACAGTTTTATGTAGTTTTTTGGATTTGCTTGACTACCTGTGAAGGAATCAGTAATATAAATGGCAGATAGAACCGACCAAATAAAAAAGGCCCCCCAATTTCTAGTGGCAGCTAAAAATTGAGGGCTTGAATAGTCATCACCGTGACCAATCAAGTTTGCCATAGTCAATGGAAACCATCGACCGTGTTCATTGTATCGAATCTTAAAGAAGAAATCTAGCTTTTTGTCGATAAAAATGAATAATATTGAATGCGTTTTATTTTCTATGCCGAAAAAGGATTGGACAACACGTCTGATCCTCTTTTTTTGTCCGACACTTACACCCGAGGACGATTAGTGAGGAAGACAGCAATAGTCGTTTTTTTGCTAAGGCAGGTCAGGTGTTGAATGCTCATTCGTCTTTTTTCATTTGGTCAGGTCTATCCTGAATAAATAGTCCTGTTTTTCTATGAAACATAACAAATATATATAAGTAAAGGCAAAAGCTATTTCAACCATTCTTCGTTATTGATATATGTTATGGATTTTATTTTGTCTACCACTAAAAACTAACAAAATCTAGTCTTTTATTTTAAAAAAACAAGCGTAGAATTAAGATAGATTTATGCATGAGGATGTGTTTTTTTTTGAAACTTACAGTTTTTTGTGGTTCACGATTTGGTAATAAGGAAAGTTATAAATTTATCGCCCAAATGTTAGGTAAATATATGGCTCAAGAAGAAATTGAGCTAGTATATGGCGGATCAGATAGTGGAATCATGGGGATTTTTAGTCAAACTGTGCTTGAAAATAACGGGAAAGTGACAGGTATTTATCCTGTAGGGCTTTTTCGTGAAGAATGTCCGAAAACAGATCTCACGACATTTATCTCCACAGAGACCATTGATGAACGTAAAACTTTGCTTTTTGAAAAAGGAGATGCCGCATTGGTCTTTCCGGGAGGATTGGGTACTTTAGAAGAGTTTTCCCAACTACTCTCATGGATGGCAATCGGACTGATCCCTGATAAACCCATTGGTATTTTAGATATTGGTGGCTATTATTCAGGTTTGAGAACTTTGATCGGAACGTTTACAAAAGAAGGATTTATGGACAGTAAATGGTTGGACCAACTCTTTTTTTCCAATAATCCTTTGGTGCTGGTGAACACGTTACGGTCACAGGTGGACAAAGAAATGCTTTTATGTAAGGAGGCTGAATAATGAGTCGAATCTATTTGGCAGGGCCATTTTTTTCTGAAGAGCAGATTGAGCGGATCAGTCGAATCGAAGAAGCGTTAGCTAAGAACAATACAGCAACAAAAGTCTATTCACCAAGGCATCATCAAGAAAGTAAGTATGAGATGTTCAGTGCTGGCTGGGCGCAAGAAGTATATGAAAGGGATATGGCTGAACTATTAGCAGCGGATATCGTGGTGGCTATCCTTGATTACGAGCATCAAACAATCGATCCGGGAACTGCTTATGAATTAGGTGCAGCGACAATGATGGAAAAACCGCTGATCGTTTTTCAAGAAGAGTCTGTTCCCACCAATTTGATGATTACCCAAAGCTTGCACAGCTATTTAAAATCGATCGAAGAAGTTCGGATATATGATTTTCAATCATTACCGATAAAAAAATATCAAGGAAAGTATCTATAGAAGAGGAAGGATTGTATGTCAGTGATATTAATCTCAGGAACAATTGGCGCAGGTAAAAGTAGTTTAACGGATATGTTGGCAAAAGAAATCGATTCAAAACCATTTTATGAAAATGTCGAAGATAATGAAGTATTGCCTTTATTTTATTCTAACCCAGAGCAATATGCATTCTTACTGCAAATTTTCTTTTTGAATAAACGCTTTTTAGCAATGAAAAATGCGTTAGTCAGTGATGATAATGTTTTGGATCGTTCTATTTATGAAGATAGTTTGTTATTTCATTTAAATGCAGATTTGGGTCGTGTGACAGATATTGAAGTCCAACAATATGATAACTTATTGGACACGATGCTCAATGAATTAGATGATGTTGCACCTAAAAAACGTCCCGACTTAATGGTCCATATCAAAGTATCGTTGGACACAATGTTGGAACGTATCAAAAAACGTGGACGTGACTATGAACAATTAGAAAGTGACGAGACGTTATACAGCTATTATGAAGCATTGAATCAGCGCTATAATCAATGGTATGAAGAATTCGATGTTTGCCCTAAGATCCAAATTGATGGGGATATCTTTGATTTTGTAGAAAAACCAGAGGATGCTCAAAAAGTGATCCAACAAATCCAAGAAAAATTAAAAGAATTAGAAGATCAAAAAGCAGGTAGTTATTTCACGGATAATAGGCATGCAAAAGGACAGTACTTAGGTTGATCCTTTAGAACGTATGAAGGAAAGATTCAGCTTTGAAAAGTAGAGGAAGATGATGATCACTAGATTTCAACTACTCACGTTTTGGTAGCTGCTCACTGAAAACTAGCGTGATACTTTTTGATAGTACTGTGTCTCACAAACAATAAGAGTTTTCTTTACTCACATCATTAAACGAAAAGCGAAAAGTCGGAAACCAAGTCTAAAAAAAGAGTCTGGAACAAGTGGTTAACTTCGAGAAATAAGAAGGAATTCACGAAAATTAATTTTCAAATTTTTGTAAATTTCGGCTTATTTTCGAAGGATTTGCTTCTGATTCCGCTGTTTATACGTATTTTGAGCGTGAAACAAGAGTAACTAATACTTTTGTTTCACGCTCTTTACTATTCAGAAGTCATTCACTTACAACTTAAAGTATCAGACTGTTTTTGGCTGTAATTGTGGTGATTCGATTTTATAAGATTCAAATGATCTGACAGATCCCTCAATTAATTTGTGACAGTGGTCGCAAATACTAAGGCTGCCTTGATCACTGAATTCTGTATGGATGTTTTTAGTATTGGTACATGAGCAATAGTCATGGCTATTAAATATATTCATTGTCTACTCCTTTATTCTTCAAGTGCTCTCTTAATATAACAGATAACTTGAAAACAAAAAAGGAATTATGAAAAAGTTAATATATTTGGTATTGTTTTAGATTCTTTTAAAACAAATTCAATTTCTAGTCAGCTATCTTTGAATAGGAATTTGTTTTTCTTATTTTTTGACTTCAGCTCGTTCTAGTTCAGGCATTTCAAATTTAAGATAGTTCCTTGCAAAATCCAAGTTTGTGATCCATTCTTTGACCTGCTCTTTTACAATGATTAATGGCATACGATCATGGATAGGAGCTACCGAATCATTGGGAGTTGTTGTCAATATAATCGATTCAGTCTCAAAACCTGTACCAGTCTTGTGGATACGATAAAAACCACCAACAAAAATAACTTCATTATCACTTGAAGTA
>NZ_NGMO01000003.1:332372-337853 GCF_002140175.1 Candidatus Enterococcus wittei | reverse complement strand
GGTATGCAAAAATTTGTTTTGAATTATTTGGTTCAAAAGTCAAAAAATGGTTTACTCACAATGAACCAATAGTTCCAGTTGAGGCTGGTTATTTGCTGTCTCTGAAACACATCCAAGTGCTCTCTTAATATAACAGATAACTTGAAAACAAAAAAGGAATTATGAAAAAGTTAATATATTTGGTATTGTTTTAGATTCTTTTAAAACAAATTCAATTTCTAGTCAGCTATCTTTGAATAGGAATTTGTTTTTCTTATTTTTTGACTTCAGCTCGTTCTAGTTCAGGCATTTCAAATTTAAGATAGTTCCTTGCAAAATCCAAGTTTGTGATCCATTCTTTGACCTGCTCTTTTACAATGATTAATGGCATACGATCATGGATAGGAGCTACCGAATCATTGGGAGTTGTTGTCAATATAATCGATTCAGTCTCAAAACCTGTACCAGTCTTGTGGATACGATAAAAACCACCAACAAAAATAACTTCATTATCACTTGAAGTAAATAATAATTTTTGTTTGTTTGAATCCCACTCATAAAAGCCCGTCATTGGAAACACACAGCGTGTCTCTCTGAAGGGCTTTGAGAAGGTTTTCTTCTCTTCCACTGTTTCTGCACGAGCATTGATCAGCAGCTGTCCTTTTTTAAAACTTTCGAACCCCCATCGTGTGATTCCAGGAACGACATTTGACTCTTGGTTAAGGCCTAATGTAATGACATGATTAGAAGGGAAAATTTCATTGTACCCGACACGAAGATGTTTATTCGTAGCGGTTGGTACTATTTGATCGTAATAGTTTTTTAATTCTGATGATGATAAGTCAAAGAAATATCGACCACACATGACTATTCCTCCAATTCTCTTTCATTCTCTTAACAAGTGGCACTCACAAAGCGATTCTAAGGTAGATTAAGAAAGTTTGTTCCATTAATTATTTGAAATATTGTCTAAAAAAGCTTGATAGTACTTATTTCTGACTCGCACTATCTCGCGTTCTATTTTACTCTCTTTTTGAATCTGGATGTTGTTAGGAGAACTTGAATGGGGGAAGTAATGCACATTAAATCATTTCTTCTTTTCTTTGATTTAGATAAAATAGCGTCTAACTCCTCACCTGTCATGCAGTCAGGACGTACATGTTATATAAAAATACTACCAACAATTTCCATAAAGGTGAATGTAAGGAATATAATGTATCTTCGGTAGTAAGACAGAAAAACGTAAAGTATAGAAAGCTATTTTTCAATTTACTGTCTTACTGCTCAGGTCATAACCCTACTCTCACGACCTCTGGTAAACGGTGTTCCAACAGCTGCACTTCGGTAATAAGCTGAAAAAATCAAAAATGGGGAAAACCATTTTCGATTTTTATTTCTTATTACTCAGTGCAAAACGCTGTAGTCACGACCTCAATAAACGGTGTTCCAACAGCTGATCCTCGGTATTAAGTCAAAAAATTGTAAAATATGGGGAACTATTTTTCAATTTTCTGTCTTAATACTCGTACCATAATGCTATTGTCACGACTTCTTCTATAAACTATAAATATTTCCTTCTTCGTCTTGGATTCGATAGTTTCCAATTTTTGTAAAGATAATGGTCACTTCTTTGTCTTTTTCTTTCCCAACGATTTTATATTGATCGTTCTCTGTCGTGATTTTAACATTCGTTAAAGTGATTGTATTTTGAGAAGTCTCTGTTTCTCCGATGGTGTAGGTTCTGGTCCATTCCATATTGTCCTTCGTAAAAATTAGTTGACCGCTGACGAGCTCCATGTTTTTACGAACTTTTAATGTATAAGTACTATTAGTAAGATCGGCTGAGGCTGCTTGTAATACGGTACTATCGGTTGTCTGAACCGTTGAATGCTCAACGCTACTACAACCAGAAAAGGTTAACATGCCTAAGGTCAACGTAAGGATGACTATAATTGACTTTTTCAAAAGTAATGCCTCCAGTTTATTGAATAAAGGCATTATACCACTGAATCAGAAAACATGAAATGACTGGTAATAAAAGATATGTATCAAGCAAGTTATTTTTACAGTAGTGGATAGATTTTCGAATGCTACGCACAGTTGTTAAAAAAAACGCTTAATTGGTCTAGTCGTTTTTTAGTTTTTTTCAAAAAAGAGTATGTAAATAATGGTTGTATCGTAGGAAAACGTTTGCTATATTGAGGAAGAAGCTACATAAAAATTCTAACAGAAGACTATTGATGAGGTGCAAAAATGACAAATTATCAGTTTCCAGAAAAATTTTGGTGGGGTTCTGCGGCGAGTGGTCCACAAACAGAAGGTCGGGTTGCCGGTGATGGTAAGGGAGATAATATTTTTGATTATTGGTTTGCCAAAGAACCAGAGAAATTCTTTGATCAGGTAGGGCCAGAAAAAACATCACAAGTGTATACAAAATACCAAGAAGATGTTCAATTGATGAAACAAACGGGACATAATTCATTTCGAACCTCTATTCAGTGGAGTCGTTTGATTCCTGATGAAACAGGGGAAATCAATCAGCAAGCAGTTGATTTTTATAATCGCTATTTTAATGAACTACTTGAAAATGACATTGAACCATTTGTGAATCTCTATCATTTTGATATGCCGATGTACCTTCAAAAAAAGGGCGGTTGGTTAAATCGCGAAACAGTAGATGCGTATGAACGGTATGCAAAAATTTGTTTTGAATTATTTGGTTCAAAAGTCAAAAAATGGTTTACTCACAATGAACCAATAGTTCCAGTTGAGGCTGGTTATTTGTATCGCTGGCATTATCCTGAAGAGTCAGATATGAAAATGGCTGTTCAAGTCGGCTATCATGAAGCGCTGTCTTCTGCTTTGGCAATCAAAGCTTATCATGAACAAAAGCAAGATGGACAGATTGGGATCATCTTAAATTTGACACCAAGTTACCCGAGAGATGAAGAGAACTCAGCGGATGTGCAAGCGGCAAAAATTGCAGATGCTTTTTTCAATCGCTCTTTCTTAGATCCAGCAGTCAAGGGAGAATTTCCACAAGAATTAATTGCGATCGTCAAAGAATTAGATATCCTACCAGAAATAAAAGATGAAGATCTAACAATCATTAAAGAAAATACAGTGGACTTATTAGGGATTAATTATTACCAACCACGACGAGTAAAAGCTAAAGAAACTGAAAAAATCAGAAGTGGTGCACCAATGCCAGAAGATTATTTTGATAATTATAAAATGCCTGGTCGAAAAATGAATCCTTATCGTGGATGGGAAATATACGAAAAAGGGATTTATGACATTTTGATCAATGTTCGTGATAACTATGGGAATATTGATTGTTTTATTTCTGAAAATGGGATGGGCGTAGAGAATGAAGCTCGTTTCATCCAGTCTGATGGAATGATCCACGATGATTATCGAATCGAATTTGTTCAAGATCATTTGAAATATGTCCACCAAGCCATTCAAGAAGGGGCGAACTGCCTAGGTTATCATATGTGGACATGCATGGATAACTGGTCATGGACAAATGCCTATAAAAACCGCTACGGTTTTATTTCTGTCAATTTAGAAGATGGAAAACGAACAATAAAAAAATCAGGTCACTGGTTTAAAGAAGTTTCTCAACAGAATGGTTTTTCAGTCTAATTGATAATGTTTTCTAAAGGTGCAAAGAACGTTTCTCATTTTTTATGAAAATTTTGTTAAAAATAAAAGCTTGGGATTGCTTGATATCTCAGGCTTTTTTTTGTTTCTGTTATATTTAATTGTTATTTTTTATCTTTTTCTTTAATTTTTCATCTTACTATTCATTTTTTGTATATAATAGATTAGGTAAATTTGAATGGGAGTGGGAGAAGGTATGAGAAAAAAAAGGCCTTTTCTTTTCTTTTGGTTAATTGGTTTTTTCTTATTACTTCTATTATCCGCAGCTGTTTCTGGCAAAATGACAGCAAATATCGCACAAGGACAGACAGAAAAAACCATTGCAAGTAAAGCATCCTTAGATGGATTTAAGAAAGAGTTTTCGACCTATTGGTGGAAAGACTATAAAATTGCAGTTAACTATGAGAAAGGCGAATTGGAAATCTATTTGCCAAAAGATAAGGAGAAAAATCAGTTTATCAATGTTAATGATGTATTGAGTGCTATTTCAATTAGGCAAGTTCAACATGGTGACAAGAATCTTACAGTCTTACTTTTGACAGGGGCAGAAGAAAAAGTCGCTTGTTTGAAAAATGGAGAAGTTCTAACGAGTTATTCTGATAAAGTAAATGCAGATGTCATCAAAGAGCGTTTAAATGAATGGAAAAAAACGAGGGAAAAAGTAGAAGAAGTGGAAGAAAAGTCTACAGAGAAGCCTGCCTCGTTACAAGAAACTAATCCAAGTGTGATAGAAAGTACAGGAACATCTGAGGAAATTGATACACAAAATGCTTATTAAAGGGTTAGTATTCATGAAATAATTTCAAATATGTTACTTTTCTTTTTAAATGACAAAAATTTTAATCTTTAAATGACAAAAAATATCAAAAATGAAACGCCCCCAAAGATAGACCAAAAAATCTAACTTTGGGGGCGCTATTTTTATGACAAAATATCGTTTTGAATTGAAACTGAAAATCATTTAAGAATATCTTAATGGCATGAGTGGGTATGGATCTCTTGCCGACAAATATGGTTTTACAGACAAGTACCAAGTACGCAATTGGGGGAAGACCTATTGTGAATTTCGGCTTATTTCCGAAGGCGTTGCTTCTGCTCTTGCCGTTTATATGTATTTAGAGCGTGGAACAAAAGTAAATAATGCTTTTGTCCCTTGCTTTTTTATCAAATAAACCGAAAATAATTTACTATTTAAAAAGAAAATTGACACTAAATGCTTTAATGTTCTGCTAGTGTCTATTTAAGGTATACCTAAATAAGACAGTAGAGAAATTGTACTAAAATGATTTTGTGCAAAATATACATTTGTGATCGGTTGAGAGAATTTATCCATACAGTAACTATTGTTTCCATTTTATGAAAAACTAGCTATGGTTTCCTCACTTTATTACGTATACTAGTTGTATAAAATAGTAAATGGGGAGATTGTAGTGGGACTGAGTTTTTCAAACAAATAATATCCGACAATGAAAAGACGAAAATCACTAAAAGATAGCATGCGGAAACTATCAAAATCAACAGAGTCATTAAATAAGAACTGAGAAAGGAACGGCTGTTGAACAACCATAAAGAAATTCGAGAAAAGGAAAAGATTGATCAGCAAATAAAAAAAGCTGCTCAAAGAGCTGAGCAAACTAGAAGAAAAAATTTACCAGTAAAAATTGACAACTTCCTCCATTTTAGATAAGCATTCAGATAAAATGTAAAAAACAAACTTAGTATGACTTTGAGTTTATTTTTTACAAATATAATTCAAAAGAATTACTTTGTTTCCAGTGTTTAATTGTCAATACAACAGGCTGTAAGACGAATCAAAAATAAGGGGAAAGATAAAGT
>NZ_NGMO01000003.1:292939-329773 GCF_002140175.1 Candidatus Enterococcus wittei | reverse complement strand
AAAAAAGTAATAGCTAATTAGATAAAATAATGATTTAGGAGAGATTTATGGAAAAAGATATTTTATTATATGGATTAAGCGAAGAGAGAGTTCGTTTTTTTTGTGGAATTATGGATGGAAAAATCAATCTTGAAGAGAAGGCATTTAGAACAGATAAGAGGTGTAATAAGTTTCTTCTTGGGTCTTATACTATCGATAGTTATGTTGATTCATTAGTAAGTAATATGGGTACTAATAAGAGATTTTTACAAGATCCTGAGCAATGGAAAATTTGGTTGAATGATATTCTTCTCTATAAACCTAAAAGTTTTCCATTATGGGAAGAATATTATAGTTGCATGAAAATCACATCAAAAACTCAAGGAAAATTTATAGAGGATCCTATCAAACAAGGATGTAAGAATGGAGTCGATATGGCTATCGTTTATCCAAACATTATGATTTATTTTGTATTAGATGGTATAGATATGGACCTTGTTGTAACTAAATCAAAAGCTTATGATCCGAGTTACACAGGAAATGAACTCCGATATGTTTATCGCCGGTGGTCTGAAGCAAAAGAAAAAATTGTATTTTTTGAGAAAAATAGAGAAGTGCCTGCACCTTGGGTTGCTGGGGAATATCAAAAAGTATGGAAAAGTTATCAACCTAAAAGTTGGCATGGGATTAAGCAAAACCTCCAAACCAATCAGTTGGTAGTTAAAGATCAAGAGCAGCCTGTACAGAGATCACAAATACGTAGCCAACTCCCTTTGTATAAACATGTTAATAGAGCAAAAGCTGTAAGTGAAACGGGAATAGTTACCACTTCTGATAGAACATCCAATACAAAAATACATAACGAGAAAGAGAGATTCTAATTTCAGCTTTTATCAAATCGGACTGATTAAAAAAACAATTTTTTAAATATTTGAACATTTGTGCTCTCATTTCTATGCTATATTCTAGAAAAAAATTAATTCGGAGGTTAGATTGATGTCATTTGAAAACTGAGGAAACGAGAAAAAAGATAATTTTGTTGATAATTTACTTGCTAATCCCTATGCTAAAATTGTGCAACTGAAAACTACATCTTCGGGAATGAGTGATGAAACACTCCATGAAATTGAAATTAGTATTCAAGGTCCTTCTGCTGTACCTTTTTGGCATGATGACTTGAAAGCAGCGGCAGCACTTAGCTTAATTGACACGATTGATATGAAAAATTTTGATCCAGAACAGTATGAAGTTTTTGAAAATATTGTTGGTCAATTAAATAAGGCTCTGAAAATACTACAGAACCTTTAATTTAGGAAAAATATAGTCTCTTTGTCAAACACACATGAATTCGCAAACTCATTCATCCTGAAGAATGAAAGGTAAGATTGTCGTACAATTATGGGGGAAAGGAAAAAAGCCGCCATTATTTTGGAAAAGAAAGTGATGCCGATTGTCAAACTGGCTTGCTTTATTTCTCGAGACCCTTGAAATATTGCCAATGAGCATGTGTATAAAAATTTGATTTTACATGAAATAAAGCACTCCTTTCCTCAAATCATGAGAAAGGAGTGCTTTTATATGGAAATCATTTATGAATGCTGTGCTGGATTAGATGTCCATCAAAGTAATGTTGTTGTTTGTGTTTTATAAGGTCCGCTTACTTCTACCAGGCCAAAAAAACATCTACAAAAATTTGATACGACCACCAAAGGATTATTAGCCCTACATGAATGGCTAACGGATTTTGATTGTGAGGTTGTCGCTATGGAAAGTACAGGTATTTATTGAAAACCGGTTTGGCACATTCTTCAAGGAAATTTCGACTTAGTTCTAGCTAATCCGTATAAAATTAAAAATATTCCTGGGCAAAAAACGGATAAAAAAGATGCAAGTTGGATTGCTAAGTTACTGCGAGCAGGTTTGATTCCCAAAATTTTTGTTCCAGAGGAACCTATACAAGATTTGCATGAACTCACACGGTTAAGAAAAATGTGGATCGAATCTAGAAATCGAGAAAAGAATCGCGCGCACAAAATTTTACAGACTGCCGGAATTAAAATAACTTCTTACATGACAGATATATTCGGATTATCTGGAAGAAATTTATTAAATCTATTGATTAATGAGGAAGATATTACTGCAGAAAAAGTTGAAGCGGCTGTTTATACTTCTTTAAAATTTAAAGTGCCGGAATTAGTGGAAGGACTTACTGGCTTTTTCAGAAGTCATCACAAGTTTTTATTGGCACAAATTTTAGATGTTATTGATAAGTTTATTAACAGATTTAAATTTGAGCATTAATGATATCACAAATGAAAGCTGTCTCTTATACACATCTAGATGTGTATAAGAGACAGTTACTAAGCTGTGTTTAGAGACGTAAGAGTAAAGAATTAAAAATGAGAACGTTAATTTCATAAAAATGTGATTTAAAAGATGTAGATTTGATATCCTTAACTGAAGTAATTTTGCGATGATGATATGCTTAATGATAGAGAGTGTCACAAATTCTAGAATGCTGTTTAGAATCATTTGTTTTATAATCTATATGAAAGCGAACTCTAAAAAGGGGAGTTTCAAGACTTTCGTAAAAGGGAGGAACTAACTATAAATGCGTTTGCTCGTTTAGTTGGATGAATTAAAGATAGCTCCATATTTATTTTTGTTTATTCTTTGTTTTTTATATCTGATGAACTGTTGCTTTTTCCATGAAAGAACTGTTGCTTATGAGAAAATTATGTGGAACCGTTGGAGCCAGTCATAGAAACTTGTGACGCAAAAACATAGATTCTAGATATTATTCAAATGAAAAGTTATGCAACCAAATATCCCTATAATATCAATGAAGGAGTGAAAAAGATGCCACTAAAATCAAAGATGTCGAAAAAGGGAAGGATACCACAAGCTTCCTCTAGAGAAACAATTGAGAAGGCAAACAACAAACGTAATGACAAGAATCATTCTGGAAATGACCAAGCACAGTTAAATCATATTGCCAATAATATAGGACAAACACTCGCTCCCGATGGTTTATTGACATTCGATGGAGTCCTTTTTTTATCGAATATCTTCTACAACGTTCGATTCGTAGATCCTCCCCACCAACAGACGGTCATCAAAAAAAACGCCCCAGCATTTGAAGTGAACACACGAATTGACGTGAGAAGAGACGGGAATCAGACAAGGATCCATTCCTTTGTTTCCACCTCTACCATCAACCGTGAGCGAATCCAGTTTTCGAAAACACCTCATACCATGCCTCATCAGTCAACATCAATCGCCTCTCAGTTTCTCAGTGCCAGTCCATTTTTTGCCAACCAAACGGTCCACCATCAGACATCAACATCTGCACCACAAAACATCGACATAGCGAAGAGAGCCCAGGAATTAAGTCTTTCTGTTCATCAGAGGATCCATAATATCTATCAACTTCTGAATTGTACCACCACGAGAAGGACGGATCAGGTAAACACATTGATCTTCACAGGAGAAAGTGTAGAACAAACGAGTTTTCAAACCATTTGTCAGGATGCGGTGGGTCAAGCAGAGAGACAAAATAATCAAGAAATGAAACAAGAAAGTGAAATTCGCCCTTTTTCTACTGATACGATAACTGATAGAACCGTTCAAGATTCCCCATATTTTTCTGCGGAAGAGACAGCAAAAAGGCTAAGTAAAATCTTTCAAGCTTCTTTTGAAAACAAATATAACGCCACAATAAATCCCACAAATCATGTACATAATCAAGTGACTGAAACGTTTTGGAATGACTTGACTAAGCTGTTTTACCAGTTCTTTTACCAACATGAACAGATGGCTTATACTCAAGAACAAAAAGAGCCAAGCGGTTCGTTGCTGTCGTATTTTGCTGATTGGTTACTGAGTAGCTTTTCAGTAAACTATGGGGAACAAATCCCCACTAGCGCACAATCAGAAAAGAACCTAAATGTTCAGGTGAGTAACCGCCACACAAAAAACTTGCTTCCAACCAAGTCTTCGCAAAAAAAATCGAAGAAGAAAAAGCAAAAAAACAATCAACAGGAGCTATCACCAGAAATAGTTCCAGAATCGGTGTCGAAGGCCAAAACAGTCTTGCTTCCTGAAGGGGAAAGTTATTTGTCTCCATTTTGGCATCTGGCAGAAGATTTTTTCGGAAAGGTAGATGGATTTATTGAACATTTCAAATTCAATGTATTTCCCCAATTAGGTGTGGAGGCAAGGCCGATTCCGGCACCTGTGGAAGAAAGAGAAGTTCTGATAAGTTGGAAAAAACTTTCTGTAGGGGCAACAATAAAAATAAATCAAATCATGTCCGATTATCTGAATAATCTGCCTTCTACTGCACCAAAAGAAGTGAAACTCCCTGATTTTTGGTATGATTATGAAACATTTCAATTGCGACATAAAATACAAGAAGTCAATCAAAAAGTCAAAGACTATTTGATTAGACAAGGAGTTCCGTGTGCTGAATTATCAGGTGTGGAATTACTGAATGCCATCGAGAATTGGGAAGGAAAAGAAGGACAGGAAACGAAAGTAAATAGAAGAAAACAATTAGCGAGTGTCATTCGTGAAGCTTTTGGGCTTCCGAAGATCGATCTGACATATACCCAGGCAACAAACATCCTCCTCCAATGGCGAAATAATAATATCTTTCAAGAATACTCGTTTGAAGACCGAAAACCACCAACCCCAAAAGAATCTCAACCAACAACTTTAGAAGAACTTGCAACGACTCAAGCAACCACTGCAAACGCCCAGACGAGTGCAACGATAACGACTACGCTATCACCACCAGAGGTAGATACGACTCAGTTGGAATATTCGGAAGAGATTCCTAGTGAAACACAAATGAAATTAGAAAAAGTCATTCAAACATATATTCATGGCTATTCGTTTGCTAAATTATTGCGTGAAACGATTCCTCCCAATTTGGCTCCCTTCTGGTATAACTTAGAGGTTTTTAAAAAGCGTGATCAAGTCGAAAAAGTGAATAAAAAGGTGAGAGTTGTTGTGTGTAATAAAGGGAGACGGTGTCGAAATATGTCAGCGCAGACCATGTTTCTAGAGATACGACATTGGGAAAAGTCTAAAGATGCTGAGACTGTGCGAACAAAAAAGAAAAAAATCGCTGATACCATTCTAGAGGCCTCTGGACTCCCAGCTAGAGAACTGACAGACCCAGAGGTAGTAGGCATTATCCTCCAATGGCAAAACAATAATCTTTTTAAGAGTTATAAGTTTAAAGAAATCGCTCCAATACATACGGAAACGACCGTTTCATTAAATGAAAATCAGTCAAACGTGACAACAGAACGGACCATCGAAACAAATTCTGTTAAGGACCAAGTGGAAATGGCATCATTTTCTACCACGCCATCCTCGAGTACTTCTGTCAAATTGTCGGCGGATGCATTAAAAATAAACAGTATCATTACCGCTTTTTTTGCTGGAAAATCTTCTCCTGTACCAATCTCTGAGAAGTTACCACTTTTCATGGATGATGCGGAGGTGTATAAAAAGCGGAATGAAACAGATCATGTCAATGTTAAAGTCAAAGAATTTCTTTGTAATCAAAAAGAACCTTGCGACGGACTATCTCCTCTTCAATTGATCAATGCTCTATATTGGTGGGTATGGAAAGAAGGCGAGGAGAAGAAGATAACCAGAAGTAAAGAAATTGCTGAAGTTATTCTTAGCTCTTCGGGACTTACTGGACAAGAGGTATCCGAGGATCGAGCATCGGCGATTATCCAACAATGGCGAAACAATAATATCTTCAAGGGGTATCAATTTAAAGAAGCCAAGCAAATACATACGGAAACAACTGCCTCATTGAAGGAAAATCCGTCCAACTTGACCACAGAACTGCTTATGGAAACAAGTTCTCTGACGTATCAAGTGGAAGAGATTCTTCCTCCTACCGCACAACCTTCCACTTTTTCTGAAAATACTTCGGATGATATGAAAAAAATAAACTGTATTATAAGCGCCTATTTTGAGGGGAAACCTTCTCCTATACCCACTTCTGAGAAGTTACCTCTGATCTTATATGACGAGAAATTGTATAAAAAACGTAATGAAACACAAAGGGTGAATGCGGAGGTCAAAAAATTTCTCTGTGAACAAAAAGTGCCATGTGAAAAATTAGCTCCTCCTCAATTGATTACGGCTACAGAGGAGTGGATAAGAAAAGGGGGAAATAAGGGGAGATTACCTAGAAGTAAAGAAGTTGCTAAAGTTGTTCTTAGCGTTTTGGGACTTGCTGAACAAGAGGTATCCGAGGATCGAGCAGCCACTATTATTCTCCAATGGCGAGAGAATAATATCTTCCAAGGGTATCAATTTAACTACCTCATGAAAACGCATCATGAAATACCCATAGGGGTGCATGATACATTTGTTGTGTTGAATGAAAATCAGCCCAACACAACGAACCATGCGAGCCAATTGAAAAAAGGAAATGGATTTGATCTACCTAGCTCCAATATAACAACAGGATTGCCCATTGACAAAAGGTCTGACGAATCATCCACGCCTAAATTCCAATCTCCAGATACGCATGATAAAAGGTATTTAGCGTTCACAAAAAAAATAAATAGTATTATCACTGCTTTTTTAGAGGGAAAACCCTCTCGTGTACCACCCACTGTGGTACTCCCAACCTACTATCATGAGGGGGCCTATGCGGTGTATCAACAGCGACATAAAACACCAAAGGTCAATGCTGCCATCAAAAAATTACTTTGTGATCAAAAAATACCCTGTGAGGGATTATCCCTCCTTCAACTGATTACTGCGACACAGAGATGGATCAGAAAAGAAGGAAAGGGAACAGAAGAAATCAGAAGTAAACAAGTCGCTGAGCTGATTCTTACCGCCTCGGGACTAGCGAGCCATCCGATCTCTCACCATCAAGCCCATGCTATTTTCTCGCAATGGCGTGACAATAATATTTTTAAGGATTACGAGTTTCAGGAACCTTCTTCAGATGATCGAACGTATAAAACTAGTGGATTAGCTGGAGCGATCATTTCTACTAATATCTATACCTACGGTGTACTATCTTTAGAAGGAGCGGCAATGGTAAAAAAATTCCATTTGGCTTACCTTAATAAGCATCCTATGACGCTACCGACCTACGAACCCCTCCTCCCTTTCTGGTTTGATTTTGCGCTTTTTCAAAAACGGAATGAAACAGAGAAAGTCAATGAAGTAGTCAATCAGTTTCTAACTAAACAACAAGAGTTTAGTGAAGGCTTGCCCGCTCAACCCTCAGCGATCATTGCCTATGAATGGGTCCATAATGAACAAACAGATGCAGAGATTTTAGCCAGGCAAAAACAGCTGGCTCCTATTATTCTAGAGGGGTATGGTATTCGTCGCGATCTTACAGCAACGGAGACTGTCAACACGATCCTTCAATGGGAAAGCAACAATGTGTTCAAAGACTACACCTTTATTGAACTCAAACAATCTTCCTTAGATGAAAGCCAATTTCGTAATGAGACCCTCACAGACAACAGTGAAATGAAAAGAGTACCAGAAACTGTTGTAGATTCAGACTTAGAACCCGTTCATACAATCGTGATGGATGTGACGGAAAATGTGGTTCCTGCGACACGCTATTCAGAGCCTCTACCGATCTTTTATTACCATCTCCTTCTTTTTCAAAAGCGAAATGAAACGAGTGCTGTCAATAAAAAATTGCAAGAGTTCTTCACGAAGGAAGGAATGGCAATTAAAAAAAACTCTAGTAGTGATCTAGAAAAAGCCATATTACAATGGCTTGAAAAAGAAAGTACCAAGGGTGATTCTGACATATCTGAAAGAAAACAATTTTTAGCCTACTTTCTACTAAAAGCTTATGGTGTAGAAGATCTTAGACTTGGGGAGTTTCGGTCGTCTATCAAGGTGCAAGCAATATTGAATCAATGGAAGGCCAATACGTTATTAGATGGGTATACATACCAAGAGATCACTTATACAACGATCCACCACCAATTGTCTCAAGCAGAGGCACCATCAATGATCCATCTGAAAGAACAAAAAAAAGAATGCCAACAAATCTACGCAGATTTTATCCATGATCGCACGCCCACAATCTCTAAGGATCAGCCTATCCAAACCATTTATTATCATCGTACGCTTTTTGAAAAGCGAATGGCAACACTAGCCGTGAATGAAGCAGTCCGAAAATTCCTGCTTGAACAAAAAGTTTCTTTTAAGGATCCATCCGCCAGTGAATTGGTTCGTGGGATGCAAAAGTGGCTCTTTGAAGGAACCAACTATGGGACGATTCTAGCAAGAGAAAAACAAATCGCCCAGATCCTGCAAAAAGCCTATGGGCTGGAAGAAAAAGAGGTGACGGTGAAAGAGGCACGCTATCTCTTACTGCAGTGGGAAAACAACAATGCACAAGTGGGGTATACCTATAAAGACACGAGTACGTTTGAAGCCATCGAAATCAGTGCAGTTGAAGCGAATGAAGAGGAAAAAGAAAGAATTGAGGCATTTATTCGTGAGAATAAGGAGAATCGCTTCACTGAAGTCACTAACGAATCTAAGGAAGAACCTCTAAGTGAATGGACGAAGGAACAAAAAGAGGAAATCAGTAAAAAAATCGTTGTTTTCTTAGGGGAAAAGAGTATCGAGGTGGATGCGTCTAAACCCAATGAGTTAGTAGTAAAAACGGCAAGATGGGCAACCAAAGAAGTAGAAGGAAAAGAGACGACTGATTTCACGAAAGTAAAAATGTTAGCGAATATCATCCTTGGAAAAAAAGAGGATGCAGTGATTTCGGCGGAGAAAGCACAAGCAACCTTTATGAAGTGGCTGTTTGATATGTCTGAAGATAAAGCAACTACTTACACTTCTACTGAACCATCGAAAGAAGAGATAATCCAAACAACCCAAACAATCCAAACAGCCCAAACAACAGAATCAACAGAAATAACCACCGTGCAGCCATCCGTTAGTGGAAAACAACCACCTAAGTATGAAGCGCCTAATTGGCGTGATAAGAACATGAGGATTCAGGTGGCACAGTTTTTCCGCCAGGAAGGGGTATTAAAAGAGGAGTCAACCCTAGAAAATATCCTCTTTGCGATGGGAAAATGGTTCACAGAAGAAAGAGGAGAAATGATTCTCAGCTATGGCAAGCTCCAGTCCTTAGCTAAAGTGATCCTAAAAGAATTGAAGTTTTATGGTGGCGAAGGAAACGAAACCATTTCCGATAAGGATGCGAGACTCACTATCATGAAATGGGTGTCTGAGAATATACTGGGAAGCTCAATGGAGACCTATATGATGAAACAGATCCTTGATTCTCCCGATCCTTCTACATTTACGATCGGTAGTCTCAGAAAACTATTTGAAGTGGAAGAGTTGAGAGAAGGAAGTCTTCTTACTTTACATATCCTTAAATATACGGAAGATAAGAAACCGATTATTAAAAAGTTATGGTTCCTGTTACTTAAGGATACATTGCCGAATTATTTTGTTGAGACCAGTATGCTGGCAGATGAGTTGTTAATTTCTAATTATGACTCCTTGATGCAGCTGACAGGGGCCAAGTTATTAGCAGATTTAGGTATTCAAACCCAATTCAATCAAGCAGAAATCCAAACATTCGGTACATTTTTCTGGGATAAAATTAGCCAAAAAGGCATAAAAAGAGTGGAAGAACTACGTTATACGGTTCTTCCCGCCTTACTTGCGGCTGCTCAGTTAGCCCCAAATTTATTACGGGAAGCATTGGAAAAAGGGAACTATTATGAAGTGGCTCTAAGTACTTTTATTGAGTATCATCAAAAAGGGTATTTACAACTGAAAGAGCATCAAGACACACTTCATGCCCTTTTTACCGCTTATCAAAAAGAAGTCTTGAACTGGCGACGAAAACAAGCATTAGCAAAAGAAGTGGTGCAGACTTACCTCCAACATGCAAAGGGAAAAGCATTATTCCCTGCTTTTGTGTTGGAACAAGATTATCTTCTAGGAAAGAGTCTGAGTATCAATGACTATACCTCACCTGATTTAGGAGAATGGTATAAGCGATTAACCAAAGCTGTGTCCGATAGTTTTTATCCATTGGATCAAAAACTGATTGAGTCTGCGTTGGCGGCAGTTGATCCTGAAGAACGGGAGTTTATTTTTTCCCTTGAAACAGAACTTTACGAAGCCTCTGCTCAATTAGAACATACTCAGGTGACCCCATTTACCTCCTCATTTCCTGTTGTTTTACTGACTCAACTTCAGTTAGAGCAAACCGATTTATTTGTTGCAGTCCAAGGAGAGAAAGAGCGCTGGTATGCTTTGAAAAAATTGGATAAGGATGGGGGCTATGTTTTCTATCGAGTCGATAAAAACCCGTTGGCATATCTTAAATATGGACTGCTGAACCAGAAAAACATTTGGGGACAAGGCTACAAAAAGGTAGGGAACAGTATTCAAATAGGAAAGCAGTACTTTACATTTATCACGCACATTGACCGAAGTAAGAAATTATCTCAAGGGGAGGAGAGACAACCTTTGATTGATGCGTTCAGTCGGAAACATAGTGATAAATTGTATGATGAGTTATATAAATCGGGAAATGATAAAGCCATCCTAGAACAAATATGGGATGTTGCCAAGCACCTTATCCCTTTTTACGATTGTGTGACAGCTTCCATTGATAAAGATGTTGCAACTGCTGTTCCAGCTTGTACGATTGATATCGTCCTTTTGATCCCGGTTTTTGGACAAGTGACCGCACTTAGTACGAAATTTGCCTTTGGAATGGCCAAGGCGATGGCGACAGGGGGGATAAGAAATGCGATCCGTCAAGGGGCTCGATTTACTCCTAAAATTTCAGAAGTCAAGTCGGTTTTAGCCAATATTGGACGGTACCTCGATCCGGGGATCACCACAATCACTGACGGGAGTAAGTTTGTGTGTAAAGAGTTAGTGGCTTTAAAAAATAAAATTTGGGTGAAAAAAAATGTCAAACAACTTTTGGGAAAAATTGATGGTTTGGTAAAGGAGACACCTACGTTACCGAAAGATGTCATCAGGACTTACTTACCAGGAAAGAGCTTAGAAATTTATGCTAAACGGATGGAAAATGGGTCCTATCGGTTGGTGTCTGATCTGAAAACCGGAGATGTCTATGGCAATCCTTTCTGGTTGAGAGGGAACCGATTAGAGAGATTTACGGAGCCTGTCACATTTACGGAGGAACAAATAGCATTGATCAATCGGCTAGCTAAAGAAATTGATTCGGATCAGATTTTTGTAACTGTACCCAATCTGAACCCCAATGCCTATGGCAATGGAGAAGTGATGTCTGTCTCGGAAGTAGGGAAAACAACTAAGTATTTCATTACAATAAACGGTCATACAGTTCCCGTGAGAGTAATCCCTATTGAAGGGCGTGGTGTACGTTATGATGTGATAGATGGTGAGAATATTTATCGCGTGAATTTTAATGGGAGAGAATGGTATTTTGATGAAATGCCTTTTCCATTTGTTTTAAAAGAGTCAGCAGACGAAGTGATAAAGAATATAGATGAGTTTGAATCAATCAAGGATTCCAGTGCTCTTTCTGCCCCAGATGAAAGAGGACTAAGGTGGAATAGTTTAGGAAGATCTTACATCAAGATCTATGATCATTATATTCCATTGATTCAATTGTATAAGGGTTGGGATTGGTATCATTTAGTGAAAAAAGATGCCAATCAGCCGATGACCCTATGGGTATTCGACCCTGCAATTGAACAGTTTCGTTTTGAGACAAGTTTAGAAAAGGAGTTGAGGGAAGAGAGATTAGGACAAAAAAAAACGTGGCTCTCAAAGGCAGTGAGTATACTAAAAGGGAAAGAAGGAGAACTTCCACCATATGGAACTTTACCAGATCCACCAGGAAGAGGAGCAGAATGGAATGAATTTAGAAATACCATAGATGTTGAAGTTGAAACACTTCCCCCAATTAAAGAGGAAGACCATACTGTGCGTATGGATCCGCTAACAAAGTTTCTTCCAGAACCGAGAATGCTTGTTTATAATAATGAAGCTTATAATGAAGGGAAGATTTTGGATACGATAATTGAGGATCTCCCTAAAGATCCTCCACTTAAATTTCGAGTATATAGGGGTCTTGATTTAAGTAAGACTCCAGACTTTCTCCAATCATTTGTGATAGAGCTGGCAGAGGATTATAAAATTGCACAAGAACGTTTTCAAAAGGCATTAGAGGTGTTACAAGAGGTGTTAACAAAAGAAAAAATTGCAGGAACTCCGCAAGGCCAATATTTGATCCAAATGTTTAGCCTGGAGAAAGTACGAAATCCAGAACCTATCTTATTGGAAGCTGTAAATAGATTGATCTCTGTCTCAAAAAAAGGGGCAAAATTCCTTCAAAAAACCGCGGACTGGGGCTATGAAAATATTTTGATTGCATCCAGTGATTTAATTAAGCTGCCAGGCATTAGAAAATACCGCTCAACCTCTAGTGAATACATAGGTTCTATGGCATTTGTATTCCCATATGATCCAGAATGTAGAATAACCATTCTGGCGGATTCCTACCACTTAAATCCGGTTCTTAACCGAGGTTTAGAAATGAACCCAGAAAAGAGTCGAACATTCATACATGAAACCTCTCATCTTGTTTCGACCGCAGTAGATCTCGTGGCATATTCTAGAAATAAATTAGGTATTAGGAAATCTGGAGAAGTCTTGTTAGAGGAATATAAGAAGCAAAGTTACAAAATATATTCTAGTGAGGGTTTCAAAATGTTTGTGAACTCCATAATAATATATCAAAACAAACCGGGGTTATCATTAGCGACCGTGTGGCAAGAAACAATAAAAAGTGATTTATTTCGGGTGAATTTACAGTTGAGTGATGCAGAGATGGTGACGCTCATCATCCGAGATTTTGCGGATGGGCGAGATTTCAATGGCGTACTTCGTGAAACGAGAAGTCTTAAAGATTCGATAATTGAAGATGAATCGATATTTATATTTTTAGCAGTGGCTGCTAATACATACACATATGGCAATTTCGAGAAGGCCCCTGAATTGGCAAATGAGCAAGAACAAACTACTGACAATCCCGATCTAACAGAAGCAGTGACGAATGAAAACAATCATTCGACAATTGGGAAAAGAGAAAAGAGAGAGATAGCTTCAAACCACATGGAACTGACAGAGGATAGCTCAAATAGAAGTTTCTTAGAGCTTAAAAGCATGAGTCCAGAAAACAGCAATATGATAGGCCTCTCCTCCTCAAATCAACAAATAGATACAGAATTTTCAAAGACGACAGAGAAGAAAAGCTTCCTAAACATTGTTGCCACTAGTATAGAAAGAAGCACTAGAATCAATCCAAGGATGGATCTAAACCAACCAATAAGCAAAAACATCCCACAGCATTAACCAAGTAATGTAGGTCATTCCTCAAACATAGACGAAGGTAAATAAATAGTAATCTGTTAGAGCAAAGGTTAGTGAAAATATGATAAAGAGAGAGTAACAGCTAGTTGCTGATAATGGGTTAAAAGGCATAGATTATGTGTTTAAGTTCGGTTAGAAGGGGTGGGGAAAATCATTCTTAAATTCTAAAAACATTAAAAAAGTCTGACATTTAAAAATTTTGGCTCTTTGTTCAATGATATGGGTAAAGAGAAATCTCAGAATGATGGATGAGAAGAAAAAACTATTTTCTTTTCATTAATAAGATGACGGTGGAAACTACCAATATCAAAAAGTATAGATCTATTTTTATAAATAAATCCTATATTTGTCATTTAAGGAGAAAGCAATTTGCCATTAAATAGAAAAGTGACATCAAGTATGAATCCACAACTCTTCTTATTCAATTGCTTATAAGGATTGTATCTAAGTCGCTTGTTTTAGAAAATATAAGGGATAGGTTGCAACAGTAATGTTAAGCTATTCCTTATATATTTGTTGATACAAGCTTCTTTTTGACACAATCTGTTTGGGATTTGCATAACAATAAAAATTCAAAATCATCCTTGTCGTCTACGTCTTGGCGTTCATTTAAGAATGGACATAGCATTCTTTTATTTTCTAAAAAAGTATTAAAATCTTCTCTTTTTTTAGAAAATCTTCTATTTTAGGAGCAAAATAAATAGGAATAAGAATGAGAGAGAAGTGATAATCGTGAACCAACTAAAAAAATTGTTTCAGCATCGTGTGTTGCTCGTTTTACTGGCAAGCTTTTTCTTTTGGCTGAAAACAATCTTTGCTTATTCCATCGATTTTTCTTTAGGTGTCGAGGGCAGTATGCAATATTTTATTTTGTGGATCAACCCGATTGCAACGACGCTTTTGCTTTTTGGTTTGTCTTTATATATCAAAGATAGCAAGAAAGGTTTAATAGCTCTGTTTACTATCGACCTGTTGAATACTTTTTTACTTTATTGCAATATTATTTTTTATCGGGAGTTTACAGATTTTATCACTGTAAAATCAGCTTTAGGCTTTTCAAAAGTTTCACAAGGGCTGTCTGGGAGTTCTTTTTCGTTGATGAAGCCTCATGATATCTTGTACTGGATTGATCTTTTGATTTTCGCAGTTTTGTTGATTAGAATGATGGTCAAAAAAGTCCCTTTGCAAGCTAACCCAGTTCGAAAAACAGTAGCGGTGGCAGTCACCTGTTTTTCGGTATTGTTTTTTTCTGGGAACTTGGCTTTGAGCGAAGCAAATCGTCCTCAACTATTGCAACGAACGTTTGATCGTTCGTATATCGTGAAATATTTAGGACTGGATGCTTATACAGTTTATGATGGGATCAAAACAGGAATCGCTAGTAATATCCGAGCCCATGCTAGCAGCAATGGGTTAGAAGAAGTATTAAAATACACAAATTCCCACTACGCAGAACCAAATCCTGAAACGTTTGGAATAGCCAAAGGGAAAAATGTGATTGTGCTCCATCTTGAAAGCTTTCAACAGTTTCTTATCAATATGAAAGTGGATGGGCAAGAAGTGACGCCATTTTTGAACAGTCTATTTAAAGATCAGGCAACCATCGGTTTCGATAATTTCTTCCATGAAGTTGGACAAGGTAAAACCAGTGATGCAGAAAATATGTTGGAAACTGGTACTTTTGGTCTGCCACAAGGTTCGTTATTTACGGAATTAGGTTCTGATAATGTGTTTCAAGCAGCACCAGCAATTTTGAATCAAACGCAAGGGTATACCAGTGCAGTATTTCATGGAAATGTAGGCAGTTTCTGGAATCGTGACCATGTATATAAAAATCTTGGCTATGATAATTTCTTTGATCGTTCCTACTTTGACCAAACAGATGAAATGCTTGGCTATGGGATTTTAGATAAAGACCTGTTTAGAGAATCTGCACAATATCTTGAACATCTGCAACAACCTTTCTATGCGAAATTTTTATCAGTGACGAATCATACCCCATATTATACAGATGATGAAAATTTTGATTTCCCAGCGTTGAATACTGGAAATAGCACGGTTGATAATTATGTCCGAACAGCACATTATTTGGATCAGTCGTTAGAACAATTTTTCAATTATCTCAAAGCATCTGGTATTTATGAAAATTCTATATTTATGATTTACGGAGATCATTTTGGGATTTCAAATACAGATAACAAAGATTTAGCTTCAGCACTCGGTAAAGATCCAGAAACATGGGGCGACTTTGATAATGCGCAAATGCAAAGAGTCCCCTTGATGTTCCATATCCCTGGTTATACAAAAGGGGAGGTCAACCATGAATACGGCGGAGAAATCGATGTTTTACCTACACTATTGCATTTATTAGGAATAGACGACAAAAATTATATCCATTTTGGAACAGATCTTTTATCTACCCAACATGATCAAGTTGTTGCTTTTAGAAATGGTAATTTTGTTACACCAGATTATACAGTTCTAGGTGGGAAGGTCTATGACACTCAAACAGGTGAGCTGATCGAAGGCAATGAAACAGTCGAAAAGGAAGTTGCCAAAAAGCAAGATCAAGTAAAAACAGCATTGAACCTTTCTGACAAGCTCAACCAGGAAAATCTGTTACGTTTCTATACACCTGAAGGTTTTACACCGGTTGATCCTGTAAAATATGATTATCAGAATCAAGTGCAGAAAAATGCTGCAATCGAAAAAGAAAAGGGCAAAAAATCGACAAGTGTCTATTCTGAAAATAACAATCAGTCAACTGTAGGACTTTATCCAACAAAAAAAAATGGTACTCAAACATCTAAATAAAATGAAACCTTTTAAAAAGTTGTTTTTTAACTTTTTAAAAGGTTTTTTATTATTGTCTTTAGACCTAGTTGAACTCGCAAAGCGAGTGAAACATAAAACCACCTACTATGCGGGTGGGGAATAAATGGTTCTATCAAAAAGCCCTTCAAATCGTTAAAATATGATTGTTCAGGTCATATTGATAACGAAAGGAAGGGATAAGAAATGGCTAATAAAGCAAATAATTTAGCCCATACAAAGTGGCTGTGTAAATACCACATTGTATTCACACCAAAGTATAGAAGAAAAATCATCTATAATCAATATCAAGCAAGTATTCAAGAGACTATTAAACGGTTATGTAAATATAAGGGGGTAGAAATATTAGAAGGACATATGATGCCAAATCACGTTCATCTGTTATTGAGTATCCCACCAAAAATGAGTGTGTCCAGTTTTATGGGCTATCTAAAAGGAAAAAGTGCGTGAATGATTTTTGACAAACATGCAAATTTAAAATATAAGTTTGGTAACCGACATTTTTGGGCAGAAGGTTATTATGTAAGTACAGGGGGATTGAATGAAACAACCATAAGAAAATACATTCAAGAACAAGAAAAACATGATATAGCACTAGATAAATTGAGTATTCGAAAATATGAAGACCCTTTTAAGGGTTAGAGAGTAATACAAGCACCTTTTTAAAGGTGAGCAAAAGTGGCAAAGGGAATATGGCTTGAACATGAAATGAGAAAGCCAGCGTCTTTAGGCGCTGGTCGGTGTAAAGGACTTATAGCCCTAGTGCAAACCATCCTTTTGAAGGGAGGGATGATTAATTTTCAAATACTTTTTTTATTTTTGCGTACTTAATTAGTGAATGCAGTATATTTTTTCAATAATTATTTCTTCAATGGATCGATTAGATGAAGGTAGGAAGTGAGATAGGATCGATAGAGGATCCAAAGAAATAGTTTAACAATGATTCAAATATATATCATTTGACAGCATAGAATAGTTATTGAAAAAAATAAATTTATGCAATCATTAAAGGAGGAAGATTATGCACGATGGAGAGTTGATCAAGAAATTACGTATTAGCCGAAAACTAACGCAAACACAATTGGCTCAAGGGATTTGTTCAAAGACTTCACTAGTAGGAATAGAGAGCCAGACAGTCAAAAAAATTTCATTTTTGACTTTAAAAGCTTTCTTGGATCGGCTAAACATAAGCTTGTCAGAATATGAGTGCTTACGCAACCAGTTAGAAGAGCCAAAGAAAGCCAAAAAAAGCCGTCACTTGTTGAACAAAGTACAGGAAGAAGATTTCGATCCATATAAAGAAATTGCTAACAATCGCAAACATTATAAAAAGACAGCAGATCTTTATTATCTAGTATTAAATATACATATGTATTGGAAAGCAACAGTTAAACCTGATTTACAATTAGAATTTTTAGGATACGAATGCCGAATGATTGAAGACTATTTTATGAAGATCAGAGAATATGGACGGTTTGAATTGGAATTATTGGCAGAATTTCCTTTTATTTTCAGTGATTCGTTTATTGAAAATAATTATTTGAAAATCAAAAAAAAGATGCGTCAAGTGATTGATCCGCAAGGGTATGATCGTTGTTTATTCCTATTTCTTAAAAATTTGACACTTTATTACATCGATAAGAAACGATACAAGAAAGCGCGAAGTATCAATGAAGATATGTATCGAAGCTTAGCTCATAAAGAGAAATCTAGCGTGATTTATGAGAAGTTGATGTCTGATTATTATCGGCGCTTGATTGCTACAGCATTAGGAGAACCAGTGATTATTGAAGAGATGGAATCGTTATTTTCAGTCATAGAATATACATTGGGGCAAAAAGAGCGAGAGCAGTTAGAGGAAAAATTATTGGCATATAAAAAAAATACTTAAAAAGAGAATATTCCATTGTTTTTAGGGCTCTTTGATTTTTTGGAGTCAGTCAGAAAATCTTTTCGATTTTCTGACTGATCCTATAATTTTTGGGGATAGGCTAAATGATTATTTTTCTATTTTTTTGTATCAAAGGGTGGGAAAAAGCGAGCGATTTCAATGGTTGCTGAATCCCGTGAATCAGAGGCATGAATGATATTTTCTGTTCCAGGTAAGGCATAATCACCACGGATTGTTCCCGATACAGCATCAACTGCTTTTGTTGCACCAACCATTTTACGGATGATGTCGATCACGTCTTCACCTGTTAGGACAAGGTAGACAACAGGACCGGAAGTCATATAATCGATTAGTTCGTCGAAAAAACTTCGGCCAGCTAGATGGTGATAATGTTCCTCTGCTAATTCTTTAGTCATTGTTCCAAATTTCATCTCCGCAATGGCCAATCCTTTCTTTTCGAAGCGTTGAATAATCTCACCAATCAAATGACGTCTTACGCCATCTGGTTTAATAATAACAAGTGTACGTTCCATGTCTTTCACTCCTAACTGTTCAGATGCTTTTATTATACCGAGAGAAATCAAGTGTGACAAACGAATCCCTCTTTCTAAAGATTTTTGGAAATGGATTTGACATTTACATGAATAGTTGTTACATTGGAAAAGGAAAAACTAAATAAGATTTGTTAGGTGAGGCTCCTATACAAACACAGGCTACTGCCCAAAAACGTCGAGAGACGCCAATGGGTAGAACAGGAATTGTCGACTTAAGGCTTTTCATAAGGTAGCTAAAAGCAAAGTAATTTGCTTTTTACGTTGTACAGTGTCAAAACTCAACGATGAGATCATTGAAGCTTTTTTTGTGTGCTTTTACGACCTTTCGCTGAATTTTGGCGAAAGGTTTTTTGCTTTTTCTCTTATTTAGTAGCTCCAATTGAAACAAGGAGGTGTTTTTTTTGGGAAATTGATCGTTGGATTGAAAATGAGAAAGGATATATGGACTTACACAATAAAGGAGATGAGAACAAATGGATGACAGTCCGGAAAATAAAAAGACTAGGAGTTGGCAATTGAGACTATTATCTATCTGTTCTCAGCGCCTTAAAAGCTCCGTCTTTGATATCTGAAAATGAAATCTGTCAAAAAGAGTAATAAAGAAGTTGCTTCTTTTAGATAGAGTACAAGGAGAAGATCAAGATGGAAAAAAAACATGAAACAAAAAAAAATTATGGGACATTTGCAGCAAAAACGAAACAAGAATTATTCGACTTATTTCATACTTCCGAAAAGGGAATGTCTGACGATCAAATTGAAAAAGCAAGAGATTTATATGGCGAAAATAGTATTTCATATGGCAAGAAAACTTCTCTTTTCGTTGAAGTGATCAAAGCATTTATTACGCCGTTTACCCTTGTATTGATTGCATTAGGTGTGATTTCATTCATGACAGAATATGTGATGGCACCACCTAGTGACAAAGATCTTTTTGGGGTAGCAATTATTTTCACAATGGTACTAGTTAGCGGCATGATGACGTTGATCCAATCAGTTCGTTCCAATCAAGCAGCTGAAAAATTAAAATCTTTAGTAAAAGTGACTGCTGCAGTAAAACGCCAAGGAAGCTATCAAGAAATCCCCATGGAAGAAATTGTCTGCGGTGACCAAGTTCGTCTATCTGCTGGGGATATGATTCCTGCTGACATTCGTTTACTTACCGCAAAAGATTTATTTATATCACAGGCAGCATTGACTGGAGAAAGTTATCCAGTAGAAAAACATGCCGTTATTTGTACAAGTGAAAGTCAAAATGAAGCAAGTTATGAAAATATTGCTTTTATGGGAAGCAACGTAATTAGTGGTAGTGCAGAAGGCGTCGTTGTTGCTGTGGGGAAACATACGATGTTTGGTCATGTGGCACAAACCTTATCTGAACAACCAGTGAAAACGAATTTTGAATTAGGGATCCAAAAAACATCCATGCTGTTAATCAAGTTCATGGCATTGATGGCACCGACTGTCATTGTTATCAATGGATTGACGAAAGGGGATTGGTTAGAAGCATTTCTTTTCGGTTTGTCAGTAGCAGTTGGTCTAACACCTGAGATGTTACCGATGATCGTGACGACGAATCTTGTCAAAGGTGCAAGTATCATGGCCAAAAAAGGAACTGTGATCAAAAATCTGAATGCCATCCAAAACTTTGGCGCGATTGATGTTTTATGCACGGATAAGACAGGAACATTGACACAAGATAAAATTATTTTGGAATACCATATGGATTGTGAAGGAAATGAAAATGATCGTGTCTTACGTCATGCTTATTTGAATAGCTATTATCAAACTGGGTTGAAAAACTTGTTGGATGTGGCGATCATTGATGAAGCAATGGAAACATTGGATACTAATACAATCAATTATCAAAAAGTAGATGAAATTCCATTTGATTTTGAACGTCGGCGTATGAGTGTTGTTGTAGAAGATCCAACTGGGAAAACACAAATGATTACCAAGGGTGCAATTGAAGAGATGTTGAGCATTTCTGAGTACATTGATCTTGGTGGTGTGGTTTCTCCACTAACGTTGAAGCAAAGAGAAACGGTCTTAGAAAAGGTAAGAGAAATGAATGAAGATGGCTTGCGAGTGATTGGTGTTGCGCAAAAGACAAATTCTAGCGTTGTAGGTGAATTTTCTGTCAAAGATGAGTCAGAAATGGTCTTGATTGGTTATCTTGCTTTTCTAGATCCACCAAAAGAAACAACAAAACAAGCCCTCAAAGCACTGAAAAATCACGGCGTAGCTGTCAAAGTACTGACCGGTGATAATGAATTAGTGACAAGGTCAGTTTGTCGTCAAGTGGGATTAGAAATCAATGAGTTGATTACTGGAGAAAAAATCGCACAGATGAATGATCAGCAATTAAAAGAAGTAGCTGAAGCGCATAATGTATTCGTCAAATTGAATCCTCAACAAAAAGCACGTTTGACCACAGCACTCCGTCATAATGGTCATACAGTTGGATTCTTAGGAGATGGCATCAATGATGCACCAGCGATGAAAGTTGCGGATATTGGAATCTCAGTGGATACAGCAGTAGACATTGCCAAAGAATCAGCAGATGTGATCCTATTAGAAAAAGATTTGATGATTTTAGAAAATGGTTTGTTGTCTGGTAGAGAAACATTTGGGAACATTATGAAATATATCAAAGCAACTGCAAGTTCAAATTTTGGGAATATGTTTTCAGTATTGATTGCCAGCACTTTCTTACCTTTTCTACCTATGCTACCCTTACAGATTCTATTTTTGAATTTGATCTATGATGTTTCATGTATTTCACTTCCTTGGGATAAAATGGACAAAGAATATTTGCATGAACCTAAAAAATGGGAAGCTTCTAGTATCGGGAAATTTATGATCTACTTTGGACCAACAAGTTCTATTTTTGATATCACTACGTATTTGCTCATGTACTTTGTGATTTGTCCTGCAGTTGTCGGCGGCAGTTTCCATACTTTGACAGCTTCCCAACAAATCGTGTTTATTGCATTATTTCATGCAGGGTGGTTTGTTGAATCTTTATGGACACAAACACTTGTCCTGCATGCTTTACGGACACCAAAAGTACCATTCTTGCAAAGTAATGGAACCTTCGTAATGGTTTCGATCACAACGTTAGGAATCGTTGCTGGGTCTATTTTACCCTTTACGAATTTTGGCTCAGAGTTAGGCTTATTACCATTGCCAAGTAATTACTGGATTTGGTTGATTATCACAGTGGTGGCCTATTTAGCTCTTGTTACTTTTGTGAAAAAAATCTATATCCATAAATTTGGCGAATTATTATAAATGAGTAATGAACCAACAACCGATGGGAAGTTTATCGTTCAGCTAACAGTAATTAGAAGAGATAAGAGAATTAAGAAAATTTCAGAAAAAATATAATTACATGAATGAAGAAAATAAGATATATCAAGCATATTTTCTACAGTTCATTTGTAATGCTCATTGTAAGAATATTTTTCTTGCGAGGCAGAACAGAATGCTTCTCTCACAACCTTGATAAACGGTATTCCAACAGCTGATCTTCAATATTAAGCAAAAAAATTGTAAAATATGGGAAGCTATTTTTCAATTTCCTGTCTTAATATTCAGATCAAAGCGCTGTTGTCACAACCTCAATAAACGGTGTTCAAAAGCCAGCTCTTTCGATATTAAGTCGAAACTTGAAAAAATATGAGGAGCTATTTTCCCAAGTTCCTTCTTAATACTCGGAGCTAACCGGCTTTTTCATAACCTTGATAAACGGTGTTCGAGAAGCTGCACTTTGGACATAAGTCGAAAAAATAAAAAATGTGGGGAACCATTTTCTATTTTCCCTCCTTATGCCTCAGTGCAGAACGCTTCCCTCACAACCTTAATTGGTTTTCATGAAAAAAACATGATACACTGTGGTTATTGTTTTTTTTGAAAGGAATTGTGAGTAATGAAAGGCGCAATATTTGATTTAGATGGTTTGTTAGTCGATACAGAAAAAACGTATCGTGATGGTTGGCTGTGGGGATTCCAGCAGTTTGATCTGACGATGTCTCAGGAAATCGTTGATGCGTGGGGTGGAAAAAATTGGAAACAAAGTTATGAGATTTTAGTTGATATCGCTGGAAGTCCAGAAATGGTTCAAAAAGTTCGAGAAAAACGAGAAGAGTATTTTTATCAACAACTTGAAAGTGATGCGATCCAATTAAAACCTCATGCTATAGAAGTGTTAAAAGAATTAAAAAATAGAGGATTAGTTCTTGGTTTAGCAACGACAACCGTAACAAAAAGAGCAACGGATATATTAGAACATTTTGCATTGACACCTTATTTTGATACTTTTACTTTTGGGGATGAAGTCTCTGAGAATAAACCTTCGCCTGTCCCTTATCTGACAGCATTAGAAAAATCTCGACTTTTGCCCACAGAAGCATTTGCTGTTGAAGATTCTTTAGTAGGCGCCACCTCTGCATCTAGAGCAGGTCTTGGTGTGGTCTTGATACCAGACTCAAGTTTTAACCGTAACTATTCTGCTAATGATAAAGCTAACTTATTGCTTTTAGCGGAAGGAAAAGATCTTTTAGCTGTGCTTGATATGCTGGATAAGAGCAAAAATTAAATTTTCTTAATTTTTCTGCTTGACTTTTTATTTTTAATTCGATAAAGTATCCTCAATAACTAAATATAGTTTTCGTTGATAAGGAAAGTAAACTTGGATACTTCAAAGAGAGGCTCTGTCTGGTGCAAAGAGTCAAGTTTGAAAAGTTGAAAAATGGCCTTGGAGAATAATCTGTCGATAAGTAGGCAGGTTCGGAAAATGTCGACCGTTAAAATGACAACCAATCTTTCTTATAGAGATGTTGGACTGAGGGAAGGAAACTTCCGAATAAAGGTGGTACCACGATACGTCGTCCTTTTACTGATTTTTGATCAGTAAAAGGATTTTTTTTTATATTTTTTGCAATGAGATAGTAAGTACAAGCAAAGAAACCTTTAACAGAGAGCTTTGGTAGCTGAGAAGAAGCAAGGTGGAAAGTTTGGAAAATGGCTATTGAGCATTTCATCCCGAGCAAATTTGTGAGGCGGTGACGGGCGCAACCGTTAGATTGCTAGAGTATGTTTGTACTTGAAGAGGAGCTATATGTGAGTGTAGCTCAAACATGAGGTGGTAACACGCTAAAAAAGGCGTCCTCAAGAAAATGATCGTTCATTTTCTTGAGGACGCCTTTTGCTATTTTAACATAGAGGAGGAGTAAAAATGATTGAGTTGCAAGGGGTCAGTGTTTCATTTCAACAGCAAGAAAAAACAATTCACGCAGTAAAGAATGTCGATCTTACAATCGAAAAAGGGGATGTCTACGGCATTGTAGGGTATTCAGGTGCAGGGAAAAGTACCTTGGTCCGTGTGATGAACTTCCTGCAAAAACCAACAAGTGGGAAAGTCGTGATCGATCATACGGATCTAGGTAAACTTTCAAATAAAGACCTAAGAGGTCAACGTAAGACCATTGGGATGATCTTTCAACATTTTAATCTGATGGAACGCCGAACGATTTTTGACAACGTCGATTTTTCATTGAAATACACGAAAAAATCGAAACAGGAACGTCGTCAAAAAGTGAATGAACTCCTAGCAATTGTTGGCCTAGAAGATAAAGCTTCTGCATATCCTAAACAATTATCAGGAGGTCAAAAGCAGCGAGTAGCCATTGCTCGAGCATTAGCAAACGACCCACAAGTTTTGCTTTGCGATGAAGCGACCAGCGCGCTTGATCCTAAAACGACTCATCAAATCTTAGCATTATTGAAAAAGTTGAATCAGCGATTAGGACTAACAATCGTCTTGATTACTCATGAAATGCAAGTAGTTAAAGAGATTTGCAATAAGGTGGCGGTGATGGAAAAAGGGGAAGTGATCGAGAAAGGTAGTAGCATTCAGATTTTCAGTCAACCAAAAGAAGAGTTAACGAAGGAATTTATTCGGACAGCCACTCATATCGATCAAGCTTTGGAAACAATCCGATCACATCCAGCTTTTGCAGATCAGCTTACTAATAAATGGCTAGTGGAATTGAAATATGTTGGGAATCAAACCAATGCACCGTTAATTGCACAGTTATACAGTAAATATCAAGTAAGTGCCAATATATTATACGGAAATGTTGAACTATTACAGGAGACACCTTTAGGCCAATTGATTGTGACATTGTCAGGAGAAAATCATCAGCGGGAAAAAGCACTAGCATATTTAGTCAAATCAGGTGTGCAAGCAACGATTTTACAAAAAAATGAAGTTCTAGAGAAAATAAAAATCATTAAAGGAGGACGATGAAATGACACAATTTTTTGAAACCTATTTACCGAATGCCTATTTAATTTCGGATGAATTTTATGAGGCAACCAAACAAACATTATATATGTCATTTTGGACCGCACTTATTGGTGGCTTACTTGGTCTTTTATGTGGCATTGTGTTAGTCGTCACTCGTCCAAATGGGTTACTTGAGAATCCTATATTTTATGGCATTTTAGATAAAATGATCAATATCGTCCGCTCCATTCCATTTATTATTTTACTTTCCTTACTTGCTGTTACCACTCGTTTTTTAGTAGGTACGACGATCGGTGCAAAAGCGGCGTTGGTACCATTGATTTTTGGGGTCGTACCTTTCTTTGCTCGACAAGTGGAGATAGCGTTACTAGAAGTCGATCACGGAGTAATTGAAGCCGCACAGGCAATGGGAACAAGCCCTGCTGGGATTATTTTTAGAGTTTATTTAGTTGAAGGATTGCCAGGGATCATTCGTGTATCAGCCCTTACGATCATCAATGTGATTGGTTTGACGGCGATGGCTGGTGCAGTTGGTGCAGGAGGATTAGGCAATTTAGCGATCTCACGAGGCTATAATCGATTTCAGACCGATGTAACAATTGTTGCGACATTACTCATTTTGATCCTTGTCTTTTTGAGTCAATGGATCAGTAATTTACTGATAAAGAAAATCTCACATTAAAAACTGGAGGAATAGATATGAAAAAAATTATTCGTTTTACCGTACTTTCATTGGTTGCACTTATTTGGTTGACTGGCTGTAGTCAAGGAAAAGCTGATACAGATACTAAAAAAGAAACCACAGTCAAATTAGGCGTTATCGGAGAAGATACCGATGTTTGGGATGATGTCAAAGAGCGTTTAGAAAAAGAAAACATTCATTTAGAATATGTAAAATTTACCGATTACAATCAACCAAATGCAGCATTGGCGGATGGCTCGATTGATTTGAATGCGTTTCAGCATCAGTTCTTTTTGGATAACTACAATGAAGAACACGGTACCGATTTAGTTTCAATTGGGAATACAGTGAATGCTCCATTAGGTATCTATTCCAATTCCATCCAATCCATCGATTCGATCAAGGAAGGTGTAAAAGTAGCAATCCCTAATGATGTTACAAACGGTGGGAGAGCCTTGCTCTTATTGCAAAATGCTGGGTTGATCAAAATAGATCCAACAAAAGGACAAACACCGACGACCGCTGATATTACCGAAAATAAGAAAAAATTAGTGATTTCGGAATTAGATGCTTCACAAACAGCGCGAGCTTTAGATGATGTTGATTTATCTGTCATCAATAGTGGGGTCGCTGTAGACTCTGGTTTGAATCCAGCAAGTGATGCGATCTTTTTAGAACCTGTGGATGATCGTGCAAAACCTTATGTCAACATTATCGTGGCACGAAAAGAAGATGCGGATGATGAGATTTATCAAAAAATCGTGGATACCTATCAAACAGATGAAACAGCGAAAGTTATCGAAAAAACATCTAAGGGTTCCAGTGTACCAGCTTGGGAAACATTTGGACGTAAATAATCAAAAATCAGGAGGGAACCACTATGACAACAATTACTTTACCTACACATTCTTTTAAAGAAGCGATCCAGCAGCGTTTAACTGACTATCAAGCACTCGCCTTAGATATCCATGCACATCCTGAAGTGAGTAATTATGAATTTTATTCTTCAGAAGTTTTGGTCAATCAATTAGTCAAAGAAGGTTTTTCAGTCAAAAAAAATGTAGCCGGTCATCGGACAGGCTTTGACGCACGCTATACTTCTGGAAAAGCAGGACCAACAATCGTTTTTCTCGCAGAATTCGATGCGTTACCAGGAATCGGACATGCCTGTGGCCATAATTTATTTGGCACTTATTCCGTATTGGCAGCTAGTGTTTTGCGGGAGCATATTGATGAGACAGGAGGAGAGATTCGTGTGTATGGGACACCTGGTGAAGAAGGTGGGGAAAATGGTTCCGCGAAAGGAAGTTTTGTTCGCGAAGGATTTTTTGAAGATGTAGATGCGGCTCTTTGTGTCCATCCTGCTTATCGTTATGGAAAAACCACAGAATCATTAGCTAACGACCCAGTAGATATTAAGTTCTATGGAAAAGCTTCCCATGCCGCAGCGGCACCTGAAAAAGGAGTAAATGCTTTAGAAGCATTGATCCAAGTGTTTAATGGAATCAATGCCTTACGGTTACACTTACCAAAAGATGTCAATATCCATGGCATCATCACAGATGGCGGCGTGGCCGCTAATGTGATTCCTGAGTATGCTGCAGGAAGATTCTATTTACGGGCAAAAAATCGTCAAACCTTGGATGAAGTGTATCAAAAAGTAGAAAACATCGTGAAAGGGGCAGCATTAAGTACTGGAACTAGCTATGAGTTTGGATTATTCCAGAATGCAGTTGATGATGTGATCGTGACTCCTACTTTTGATGAATTGTTCTTCCAGCATGCCACAGAAGCTGGTGTACCAAGTGAAGAAATTGATGCCACAGAACAGACGAGTCTTGGTTCATCAGATGTTGGAAATGTAAGTCAGGTAATTCCAACAATCCAACCCACTGTGTCTATCTCTGACAGTTATATTGCAGGACATTCAGAAGAATTCAAAGCAGCAGCTAAAAGTGAAAAAAGCTTGGCCTCGATTGCGATTGCAGCCGAACTACTAGCCGCAACAGCTTTGGATCTGTTTGAACAACCGAATCTATTAAAAAAAATAAAAGTAGAGCATCAAGAAATCCTTCAACAAAAGTAACGATGAGAATCAAAGATGGAAAATAAACAGTCTAATAATCTTTGATAATAAAAAAGCGTAAGTGATAAGCCCTTCGTTTTCCAGATCAATCTTACTATATAAGGAAAAGGAGCTTCTTTATAACTACATCTGAAAGATCAAAAGAAGGGGATTGATCGGGGCAAAGATGGAAAGCGATGTAATTTACCTATTGACAAAAAAGAAGTGAGAGGGTAAACTTCATGAAAGTTAACTTTTCACAAAGTAGCAGATTAGGTGTTTTGTTCAGAAAGTCGGTGGTTGCTGTGAACCGATCAAGCCTAGCTGATGAATTACATGGAAAGTCATAAAATTGAATAAGTGATATAAAGTGAAAAACAGATCTGTTTTTAATTAAGGTGGTACCGCGGAGTCATTCGTCCTTAGTTGAAAACAGATCTTTTTGTCTTATCAAAGGAGGAAATGCCAATGAATTGCGGCGGAGTGATACGATATCTGCTCTTTTTTTAGACTTAGTAAACTAAAAGAGGAGAATGAATATGACGAATAAAAGAAGTCCAAAATTTTTAGAAGCAGTTATTATGCTAGTTATCATTGTAGCCACGATTTCAATTGGGGTAGTAGGGTTGAAGATTTCACCTAATGTCGCTATCTTAATCGCAATCAGTTTGGTTATGTTCTATGCGGTAGGTAAGAAATATCCAAGCGATTTGTTGCATGAAGGGATCATTAAAGGGCTCAAACCGGGCATCATCCCAATATTTATTTTTATGCTAGTTGGAGCCTTGATTGCTGTGTGGATTCAAGCGGGGATCATTCCTACCTTAATGGTGGTAGGATTCAAATTCATCAGTATCCCTTGGTTTGTTCCTTCGATCTTTGTTGTCTGTGCCATCATCGGAAGCGCTGTTGGAAGTGCCTTTACTGTAATGTCTACAATTGGTATCGCCTTTTTCGGTATTGGTGTCACTTTAGGGCTCAATCCACCATTGATTGTTGGGGCAATTGTTTCGGGAGCTGTTTTTGGGGATAAAATGTCTCCCTTATCAGAATCAACGAATCTCACAGCTGCTATCGTTGAAGCAGATCTATTTAAACATATTAAACATATGATGTGGTCGACTATTCCAGCTTTTGTTGTTTCATTAGGATTGTTTATGGTTTTGGGACATACTGACAAGGGAACAAGTTTGAATAAAATCCAAGAAGTAACTGCAGTACTTGAAAACCACTTTACGATTTCTTTCTGGGCATTTCTTCCTTTATTGTTGATGTTGCTTTGCGCATGGAAAAAAGTACCAGCAATTTTAACGATTCTATTAAATATTGTTGCTGCTATAGGAATGATCTTCATACAAAATCCAAACACTTCATTTGCTGAGTTAGCTAGAGTAATTGAATCAGGGTTCGTATCTTCGACTGGTAATACGCAAATCGATTCTTTATTAAGTCGCGGTGGTATCGAAAGTATGATGCCAACAGTCTCGCTCATCATCTTGACACTTTCATTAGGTGGATTGCTGATAGAGTTTGGGTTGATTGCCACAGTCATGGAAGTGGTATCCAAAAAGATGACCAATACACCAAGACTGATTTTTACTACTTTGATGACCAGTATCGGTGTTAACTTATTTATCGGCGAACAATTTTTATCAGTAATCTTACCTGGGAATGCTTTTAAAGAAACCTACAAGAAAGCTGGGTATGATCCAACAGTTTTAGGGCGTACACTAGAAGATGGTGGGACGGTAATCAATTACTTAATACCTTGGGGAATTGCCGGAAGCTTTGTGGCGAGTACGTTTGGGGTACCAACGATCAATTATTTGCCATTTGTCTTTTTCAGTCTACTTTCGCCAGTATTTTCATTGGTTAGTGCTTTTACAGGGCTAGGAGTGACCAAACGAAAAGAAGAAACAAGTTCTTTGAAAATCGCTAAAGAATCAGTATAAGTCTCTTGAAATTAAAGTAACAATTATATTTTATAGCCAAAAAAAGCCGAGAAATCTCGAAAATAGTAAAAGCTATTTTCAGATTCTTCGGCTTTTTTTAGTGGAAATTGTAAATGGGACTAATTCACAGATGAAAAAGATTCATTTTCTAAATGGAAAACATCATTTTTCTTTTGATAACTAAAGAAAATCATGGCATATAAGAGGGCAGTCAAAATTGTAACACCTAATGTATTTGTCATCAAAATACCAATAAATATCAAGCTTAAAGCAATCAATGCGAACAAGTTAAAGCTTTTATCTTTTATGGTTCCCTTTTTGAGAGCTAAGTGGAACGCTGCAGCACTGATCATCATCCAGATGACTAAGATCGTATAAGAAAGAGAACCGGCAAGATAACCAAATAACTTATCTCCTACAAAATAGGAAAGAATCACACCGATATACAACACGCTTGTACAAAAGAAAACAGAGCGTTGGGGAACTTGATGTTTATTTAATTTCGCTAATTTATTGACATTTCCTTTCTTATCTTTTAATCGGAAAAATAAAAGACGAGAAGAAGCGTAGACTCCAGAATTAATGGAAGAAAATAAGGCCAGTACAATGACAAAATTCACAATGTCTCCGGCAAATGGAATGTTCATCTGTTCAAAGACCATCACGAAAGGACTGACAGAGGACCCTGCAAGTGTCTTCCAAGGGAAAAGGATCAATAATAAAAATAAAGGAATCAAATAAAAAGAAACGATCCGCCCCATGACCCCTTTGATCGCTTTAGGAATCGCTTTTTTAGGATCATCCGCTTCACTGACGGTGATAGCAATTAATTCAGAGCCCCCATACGAGTAAATAACGACTAATAATGAACTGATGACTCCTTTCAACCCATGAGGAGTAAAGCCTCCGTGAGAAGTTAGCTGGCTTAATGTAGGAAAGACGCCGGTACCCAACATTTGTTGCCCAACTAAATAGAGTCCAAAAATAATCAATAACACAATGACGCTGATTTTTGCAAAGGCTAACCAGTATTCAGTTTCGGCAAATAACCGAACGGAATAGAGGTTGATCAATGTTGTCAAAATGGCCAACATCAAGATGAAAAACCAAGCGGGTACATGAGGAAACCATAATTGCATAAACGAAGCAGCTGCTACAGCCTCAGCAATAATATTGATCATCCACATCGAATAGTAGACCCAGTCCACAAAATCTGCGGAATGGTTCCCTAAGTATGGACGAATCAGTCCAGATAATCCGTGATGCGTATCGCCACCATCTAAAACGAGTTTGCCTAATCCGTTCATGACGATAAACAAAATAGCGCCGCCAATCAAAAAAGCCAATAAGACAGCAGGACCAGCGATACCAATTGCTTCACCGCTTCCTTTGAATAATCCAGCTCCAATGGCACCGCCAAGTGCCAACATAGTGATATGTCTAGAGTTTAGTTGTTTTTTCAATGTTTTCTCTTTTGTATGTTCCATAAACAGCCTCTTTTCTATGTGTTCGTTTGATTCACCATCATAAAATAATATGTCTTATCATAACAAATTATCAGATAATTTCAACTATTCTGAAAAAATATTTTTGTGTGAGCGTATTCTTAAATTTAGAAGATGCCCAAGTACTCTTCTTGACTTTTGAAATAAGAAGTAAAGTAAGTCGTAGAAAGCGTTTCACTCGCTTTTTATATTTAAAAAAGGCTATCATAGAAATAAAACACCCTCTATTTAATGATGAAAGAACTCAAACAATGATTATCTTAGAGGAGCAAAGGGAGGAAATAACCATGAACCAACATTCAATTTTACTTGTAGCGAAAAACAAATCTCTCTATTTCTTTCCATCTATTGACTCTCTGGATGTGATTTCAGCGAAAGAATTAACTGATCCATCAGTGATGTCTTCCTTTCAAGCTCGTTTAAAGGCGTATCAAATGATTATTTTTTTGGATTATGGATTTGAGATCCAATTTGCTGAGCGTGTGCGTCCTTATACGAATGCAAAAATCATTTTGTTTTTTTGGAACCATTTTCGGGAGGAGCATCATCAACTTTTGAAAAACGCTCAACAATCTTCTGCCATTGACGATATTTATCATTTTGATATTCTAGAAGCAAAGGCTTTAGGTCTTAAACACAACAGTTCTTTTTATTCTAAACAGATGCAATTACCACATAGTGAACAAACGAGTGATTTATTTTTCGGTGCTACCGACAATGGTCGAAAAGAACGAGCAGATCATTATAAAAAAGCATTCGATAAACTTGGGATCACTAGTCATTATTATATATTGCCAAGTCGTGGCAATGATCAAGCTGGTTATTTAACCTATGCGGACTATTTAAAATTAACGAGTGGTTCACGAGGCATCTTGGAATTGCTTCGAGAAGGTCAAAGTGGTGTGACATTACGAACATTTGAGTCTATTTTTTTTAACAAAAAATTAGTGACAGACAACCTAGCTATTTCTGGATACCGTTTCTATGATCCCCAAAATATTTTTTTGTTGCAAGAAAGAGACTTAAAGGAATTGCCTGAGTTTTTGAATACACCTTATCGACCCGTTGCTTCTGAAATCATCGAGTTCTTTGATGCGAAAACTTGGGCCAAACGATTCGAAGGTGTTGATCCACAGGTATTTGAATGGTATGAATATGATGGACAAGGAAAGTAAAGTTGAAACTGTAAGGAGAGGTAAAATGAATGTACTTGCGGCGATTGATTCCTTCAAGGGAAGTGCCTCATCGGTAGAGTTGAACCAAGCGGTCTTAAATGGCTGGATGACTAATGGAAAAAAGAGCAATCAACCGATCGCTGACGGCGGAGAAGGCACGACTGAAGCAATATATCATACACTGGGTGGAGAATGGAAAAAGGTGCAAGGGATGGATCTGCTTTTTCGTCAGAAGGAATCTCGATACTTAGTAACTATGTATAATCATAAGAAGATTGCTATTATTGAGTCAGCAGAAGTAGTGGGCATCGATTTACTATCTAAACCGACAGATCAAACGATCCGTCTTGCTTCGAGTTTTGGTTTAGGTGAGTTGATCAAAGATGCCATCAAACAACAACCAGATGAGATCATTATTGCATTAGGCGGTAGTGGCTGTTCAGATGGTGGCTTAGGATTGTTGCAGTCTCTTGGAGCTACACTAGTCGGTGTGACAGAAGGCAATCCTTTGCTCTCCGTCAAAGAATTGGATCTTCATACATTAATGCCGATCACGACTAAATTGACCATTGCTTCAGATGTGACGAGTCCCTATACAGGAGAACTCGGAGCTGCTTTATTGTTTGGAACACAAAAAGGAGGAACGCCCGACACATTAGCCTTTTTAGATCAGCAAGCAAAGTCAATAGTGGATCAAATAAAGACTAGCCAATCTCTTGACTTGGATGATTTACCTGGAAGTGGAGCCGCTGGAGGTATTGGGGGTGCTTTATTTTTATTAGGGGCGACCATGCAATCTGGGTTTCAGCTGGTGGCTGAGTTAGTAGGTTTAGAAGAGCAAGTTAAAGAAGCAGATATCATTGTCACCGGTGAAGGACGAATCGATCAACAGACGATTCATGGAAAAGTACCATATGGGGTCGCTCTTCTTGCAAAAAAGCACCATAAAAAAATCATTGGGATTTGTGGAAGCAGAGAAAAGGAGTTAGGTGAACTGACTCGCTTTCTCCCTAGCATTTTCAGTATCCAATTTGGACCGATAACGTTGGCGGAAGCGATGGATCCTCATGAGACACTGGAAAAAGTCCAATTACTTTCAACTGCACTTTCTCATCTTTTTACTAATGAATTTAGTTGACACCTTTAAAATATCTATGGTAATCTAGTGGCAAATCAAATGAAACGAGGGATCCGTGCATTGAAAAACTAAGTCAATTGGTTGAAGCTGCAAATTTACTGTACCTTGAAAGAACAAGGAAGCAGTATGCAGATTTTCAGAATTGGCTAGTTTCAATGGATGGGTCTTTTTTTTACCCGTCTTTTTGACCAGTTCTGAAAATAGGACTGGTCTTTTTTTACGAGGTGAAAAGTATGACAACTATTGAATTAAAGAATGTCACGTTTGGCTATGATAGCCAGGAAACATTATTGTTTGACGAAGTAAGTTTGAATTTGGACACGAATTGGAAACTTGGCTTGATTGGCAGAAATGGTCGGGGCAAAACGACTTTATTGCGTATTTTGCAAAATCAGGTTCCTTATCAAGGACAAGTGATCCATCAACAAAATTTTAATTATTTCCCTCAATCAGTCGAAGCTGTTGATCGCCTGACGTATGACGTTTTGATGGAGCTCGGGGCATTTGAACTTTGGGAGATCGAACGAGAATTGACATTGATGCAAACAGACCCTGAGATTATCTGGCGGCCATTTGAAACATTATCTGGCGGAGAAAAAACAAAAGTCTTGCTTGCTTTATTGTTCACCGACGACAAGCATTTCCCCTTGATCGATGAACCGACGAATCATTTAGATGTAGTAGGGCGAGCACAGGTGGCGAAGTATCTTAGAAAGAAACAACAAGGGTTTATCGTGATCAGTCATGACCGCTCATTTATTGATGAAGTCGTGGATCATCTATTGGTGATCGAAAAAAGCAAAGTGGAGATCTATCAAGGAAATTATTCCATTTATGAGGAACAAAAACGAAAAAAAGACGAATTTGAATTGGCTCAAAACAATAAAATCAAAAAAGAAGTGACGCGCTTAAAGAAAACAGCCGCAGAAAAAGCGGAATGGTCCCGTTCACGTGAAAAGGATAAGACAAAGAAAAAAGTCGGCTTTATTGATACAGAAGCCAGAAGGGTTGATCGTGGTGCAGTGGGGGCAGATGCTGCACGAACGATGAAACGTTCAAAAGCAATCGTTCAGCGCATGGAGTCTCAAATCAGTGAAAAGGAAAAATTATTAAAAGATATCGAATACATTGATGCGTTAGCAATGAACCCTCATCGTTCCCATCACAAACGCATATTGACAGTGGAAAATTTACAGTTAGGTTATGAAGATTGGCTATTTGAACCAATCAATTTTATTATTGAACAACAGCAATGTGTGGCATTATCAGGGCCAAATGGAATAGGAAAATCATCGATCCTCCAATTTTTACTTGGTACATTTGGTGGAATCAGTCAAGGGGAAGTCATACAACCGGCAAATCTCAAGATTAGTTATGTACGTCAAGATTACGAAGACAATACAGGAACGTTGGCAGAATTTTCGGATAAGCACCAGTTGGATTACCAACTATTTATTAATAATTTACGTAAACTAGGAATGGAACGTGAAGTGTTCCATACACGGATCGAGAAGATGAGTATGGGGCAGCGGAAAAAGGTTGAATTAGCAAAGTCACTGGCACAAACGGCTGATTTATATATTTGGGATGAACCGCTCAATTACCTTGATGTTTTCAATCAAGAGCAGATCGAACAATTGCTTTTACAAGTAAGGCCTGCGATGTTGATCGTTGATCATGATCAGCGTTTTTTAGAGAAAGTGGCGACACAACGTATCGAATTACAAGAAGATTCGAAGCAATAGGAAATGGGAATCGTGAATTCATTCGTAAAATCGATCTCTCAACTACGTTAAGAAAGTTATGCTACAATCGAAATAGATTGAGATAAAGGAGAATGATTAAATGCTATATGTAACAAGACATGGCGAGACAACTTGGAATGCACAAGGATTAGTCTGTGGAAGAGCAGATATCGAGTTGACAGATAAAGGAAAGTTACAAGCAGAGATGTTGGCGGAAAAGGTAGCAAAATTGGATATACCGGTCACTAAGATTATCCATTCACCGCTACAACGTGCAAAAGATACCGCTCAAGCAGTGGCAACAAAGATCCAGTTACCAATGACATCAGATGATCGTTTGATGGAAATGGATTTTGGTGAGTATGATGGAATGCCTAGCCAAGAAACGGTTTTTCAAGAAGCAAGAACAGAATTTGCTGTACGGTTTCCCAATGGTGAATCCGTCTTGGATGTATATGCTCGTGTAACTCCGCTACTAAAAGAATGTCTAGCAGATGAAGAGAATGTGTATTTACTTGTGTGTCACAATGCACTGATTCGTGTGATCAATGCATATTTTCATCCAATGCCGAATTCAGGGTTCTTTGATTTCTTTGTTGATAATACAGAATTGATCGGTTTTGATCAATAGATTGACTCGTCTAAGATCATGGATAGTTTTCCATAGCTAAGAGACAAAGGAACGAGAAGTTAGTGAAAAGAAATTTTATCGATGAAATACTTTTTATGAAAATTATTTCACATGGAGAAACATCCATGGTATAATTTTCTATGAGTTAAAAAAAGAGAGGAAGCGATTTTATGTTAGCAAAAAAACTATCTATTTTAGGTCTTACAGCAACTGCATTATTAGTGTTAGGTGCATGTAGCTCTGATAGTAATGATACATCAAAAGATTCAAGTTCAGAAGCATCAACAACAGAAGTAAGTACTACTGAAAGCACAGCAGATGTTGTTTCAACTGCTTCAATCAGTGATGACCCAACAGTTTTAGAAAAAGCAATGTCTGCTGATGGAAACTGGATCATTGCAGCAACTAACGATGTAACATTCACAAATGACGTAACAGTTGCTGGTGAATTCCATGATAAAGATGACGATAGTCAAGATATCTACAGAAAAATTGCATTATACTCACAAGATGATGACCGTAATGTGACAGCTGAATACACAATGACAGTTCCTGAATTGATCATCGAATCTGAAAATACAAACATCGTTCACGGAACAATCAAAGGTGATGTACTTGTAAAAGCAAATGGCTTTGTCTTAAATGGTGCTAAAGTAGAAGGCAACGTAACATTTGAAAAACAAGAATACAAAGATTCAGCAAAACTTGATGAAGATGGTGCTTCAGTAACAGGCGATGTTACTGTTAGTGAATAATCATTCATCTAATCAGTAATCAATAAACGGACTTTACTGTCTTTGTACAAATTGTTTTTATTGTGAAAAAGGAGTGGCTTAGGCTACTCCTTTTTTTGTGTCCATTACTGATAGATAAGGTTAAGCAGAGAATGATTTGAGGTTATAAGAAATAATATTAAATATTTTTTATATTTATAT
>NZ_NGMO01000003.1:270786-292839 GCF_002140175.1 Candidatus Enterococcus wittei | reverse complement strand
AGGTATATAATCAACTCATAAATGAATACGGATACACAAGTGAGGGATGACAATGTTTGGTTTCTCAGTTTTTATGAATGAAGATTTATCAGAAAACAAAAAAAATAGGATTCGTCTCATGGCAGAACATGGATTTATTGGTATATTTACTTCCATGCATATTCCCGAAGATGATCGTTCTGCTTACAAGAAACGGTTGGTAGAACTAGGGAATGAAGCTAAAAAAAATCATTTAGAATTAATGGTGGATATTTCCGGTGAAGCATTAGCATTGGCGGGCTTTTCCTTAGAGGATTTGAAACCGCTACGAGAAATCGGTGTTACAGGCCTGCGCATGGATTATCATATTTCCAACGAACGGATCGCTAAATGGTCTCACCAATTAAAAATCAGTTTGAATGCCAGTACGATCACTGAAGATGATGTGAAAGAATTAAAATCAGCCGGAGCAGATTTTGCCAATATGGAAGCTTGGCATAATTATTATCCACGACCGGAAACAGGGTTGGATAAAGAGTGGTATCGGGAAAAAAATGAATGGCTGGCCGATCAAGGCTTTACCGTACAAGGCTTTGTAGCTGGCAACGAAAAACTAAGAGGACCTTTGTATCAGGGATTGCCGACATTAGAGAGTCATCGTTATCTGCATCCATTGGCAGCTGCGTTAGAGTTGTTGGCTTGTGGTACAGACCTTGTTTATATCGGGGATGAAGGAATTTCTTCAGATGTTCGTGAGCAATTTGCGTATTATCAAGAGAATGATGGGATTTTGCTTCATGTCGAAAAGATCGATCCGCAGTATGGCGAGTATATATTAGGAGAGCATACGAACCGGCAAGATGAAGCAAGAGATGTGATCCGTAGTGCAGATGCACGCTTTAGAGAAATCCCAACAATCACCCAAAAACACACAAAAGAAAGAAAAAGAGGCATGGTCACACTGGATAATGACAAGTACCTTCGTTATATGGGGGAAATCCAATTAATGAAAGTGGATTTACCAGCAGATGAGAAGGTCAATTGTGTGGCACAAGTCATCACCCAAGATTTGCCTTTGATCCAACAGATCCATGCGGGAACTACTTATAAATTTATATGTAAAGAAGGAAGAGAAGATAATGATCAATTTAGATAATCTGACAACAGAACGTAGAAATCAGCAAACATTTGGATTAGATGAGATGAGTATTTCACAAGCTGTCCAGCTGATGAACCAAGAAGATCAAAAAGTCGCAGAAGCAGTTGCTAAAGAATTAACAAGTATTGAACCTGTCATTGAAGCAGCGATCGACTCATTTAAAAAAGATGGTCGTTTGATTTACATGGGAGCAGGAACAAGTGGACGTTTAGGCGTATTAGATGCAGCAGAATGTGTTCCGACTTTTGGGGTAGAGCCTGATATGGTCATCGGTCTGATTGCTGGTGGTGAAGAGGCAATGACGATTGCAGTCGAAGGAGCGGAAGATTCACTGGAACTTGGGAAAGAAGATTTGGTCAAACTCCACTTGACAGAAAATGATTTAGTCGTAGGGATCGCAGCTAGCGGGCGTACGCCTTATGTGATCGGTGGATTGGATTATGCACGTTCTATTGGCGCAAAGACAGCGACGATTGCTTGTAATAAAGAAGCTGAAATCAGTAAACATGCTGATTTTCCAATCGAAGTAGATGCTGGCCCAGAGTTTCTGACAGGTTCTACACGTTTGAAATCTGGAACGGCACAAAAATTGATTTTAAACATGATCTCAACGATCAGCATGATCGGGATCGGGAAAGTGTTCAATAATTTAATGGTGGACGTCAAACCAACCAATAAAAAATTAATCGAACGTTCCAAACGCATTATCATACAGGCAACAGAAGTTGATTATGAAACCGCAGAAAAATATTTTGAAGAAGCTGAGCAAAATGTAAAATTAGCGATTGTCATGATCTTAACAAATAGTGATAAACAAAGCGCTCAAGAAAAATTGATTGCAGCGGATGGTTTTGTCAAGGGAACTTTATAAGGGGGAAATGAAGATGGCAAAAAATGAATTGTCCTTAGCTGAATTAGCAAAACAAATCTATGCTGGCGCAGGTGGAATGGACAACGTGGAAAGCGTTGTTCATTGCATGACCCGTGTACGCATGAAGATTATTGATGAATCGCTAGTTGATGTAGCAAAATTGAAAGCGGTACCCGGGGTGTTAGGTGTAGTAGAAGATGAACAGCTCCAAGTTATCATCGGACCAGGAAAAGTCAATAAAGTAGCTCAAAAAATGGTAGATCAAGCTGGAGTAAAATTAGGTGAAAAAATTCCTGGAAAACCTTCAGCCAGTGCAACTTCGGGCTTATCTGGAAAAGATAAAGTCAATGAACGGGCACAAGAAATGAAGAATGCGCAAAAATCGAAACAAAAACCGTCAAAAATCAAATCGATTCTAAAAGATATTTCTAATATTTTCGTACCGATGATTCCAGCATTTGTTGGAACGGGGATTGTGGCTGGGATCGCAGCTGTTTTAACGAACCTTGTGGTAGCAGGGACGATCAGTGGAGATACTTGGCAGCAATACATTGATATTATGAATATTCTGAAAAACGGAATGTTTAGTTACTTAGTGATTTATACAGGGATCAATGCGGCCCAAGTTTTTGGGGCAACACCAACTTTAGGTGGAGTAATCGGGGCAGTCGTAATGCTTACAGGTATGAATCCTGAAGCGCCATTGACTAACTTGTTCACTGGTGAACCTTTAGCAGCTGGACAAGGTGGGATCTTGGGTGTTATCTTTGCTGTTTGGTTACTTTCAATTGTCGAAAAGAAATTGCATAAAGTAGTGCCAGATGCAGTGGATATAATCGTAACTCCGACACTTTCATTGATTGCGATTGGATTGATCGAAATTTTCTTGATCATGCCGTTAGCTGGATTTATCTCTGATGGTATGGTTGGTGGAATCGACTGGGTATTAGGTGTCGGTGGTGCATTTGCTGGTTTCGTTTTAGGAACATTGTTCTTGCCTATGGTGATGTTTGGGTTACACCAAATCTTGACACCGATTCATGTACAAATGATCGATGAAACTGGACGTACTTTGTTATTGCCAATCTTGGCAATGGCTGGTGCAGGACAAGTGGGGGCTGCATTAGCATTATGGATCCGTTGTAAAAAAGATAAAGAGTTAACTGAAATGATCAAAGGAGCTCTACCGGTAGGGATCTTAGGGATCGGTGAACCGCTGATTTATGGTGTAACTTTACCATTAGGTCGTCCATTTATCACAGCTTGTATTGGTGGTGGTATTGGAGGTGCAGTTATTGGCATGATCGGAAATGTCGGAGCAATTGCAATCGGACCTTCTGGCGTAGCATTAATCCCATTGATTTCAGATGGGAAATGGTATGGCTATGTACTTGGATTATTAGCAGCTTACGTAGGTGGATTCGCAGCTACTTTCTTCTTTGGTATCCCTAAAGAACAACTAGTAAAAGAGGAATTAGCAGAAGAAACGCCAACAAAAGCAGTGACTGGAGAATCAGCGTTGGTCCAAGAACAAGCAATCAGTTTAACTGCAGTAGCAGATGGAACTGTCTTAGCGATTGACCAAGCTAAAGATCCAGTATTTGCTCAAAAAATGATGGGGGAAGGATATCTAGTGGAACCTTCAAATGGTCAGATCTATGCTCCTACTGGTGGTGTAATCAGCTCTGTGTTCCCTACAAAACATGCCATTGGAATTACTACACCTAATGGTTTGGAAGTGCTAGTGCATATGGGAATCAACACAGTGGAATTAGGAGGTACACCTTTTGATGTCAAAGTTACCGAAGGACAAGTAGTTACACCAGATACACTACTAGCAGAAGTTGATTTAGCCGCTATTAAAGCCGCAGGTAAAGAAACTTCGATGATGGTTTTATTAACAAATATGGAACATGTTCGTCAATTTGTGTTAACTAAAACAGGAGCAACTAAAGCAAAAACGGTTGTTATGGATGTTGAGTCGATTCGTTAAAAAAAGTAATTGGTAATGTTTAGTGATGAAAAAAATAAGCAGGAGAATCTTGAAAATAGAATATCTATTTTCGGATCCTTCGGCTTATTTTTTTGACAATATCTATTTGTCTCACTTTTCTTTTTAAATGGTACAAACTTTTCTCGTTAAATGACAAAATAAACACCAAAAATTGTCATTTGATGATTTATTGTAGCTAAAGATACTTTCACTTTAACTAATTTTGAGATATTCTCTTGTACATAATCTTAAAACGATTTATCTGCTATAGGACGAATAAATTCTTGGCTCATTCATATCTGTCTCTTATACACATCTAGATGTGTAAAGGTGCTAGAAATAAAACTAGCACCTCTTTTTTGTGATTTGTAAATAAAACATTTGTATACTTGTAATGTTTTTATTTGAAAGAGAATATAGTAACAAATAACTACAACATTTTTACTATATAAAGAAAGTTGACACAGTTGTTACATCTTTATTTTCTAAGAATGGCCGAGTAAAAAGAATCTTCATTCACATATTCACATTTAGAAGGGCACAGTCATCCACTGTGTGATGATTTTGTTATTTCAAAGTAAGGACGAATGCTCATAAATGAATGTTGGAAAGTGATTGAAGAATTTTTCTTTAAATGTTTGTTCGGTCTTTACTCTACAGTTATTTTTGATAGGTTTCTACTAATTTCTGATAGATTCTTTCGACATCAGATGGGTTTCCTCTTAATTCATAATCTTCTAAAAAAGGGAACCCGAATTGTTGGGCATACTGCTTGGCAGTCAAACAATATTGATGGTTGAAATTTTTATTCCCACTACCGATAACCCCAAGACATTGCGCATAGTTGTTTTCATATTCTAAGTATTCACGCATTGTTTCAGTCAAAATTTCCTTATCACCGTTGTCTACACCATTACCTCCTTCTAAATAAGTAGGGACAAAAGTGAAGAAAGGTTGTGTTTCTTTTTCAAAATCACTATTTTCGTGAATTTCTTTTAGCGTGATACAAGGGAAGTCGGGATTACTTTCATGTTGTGCTTGCGCATAATCCGCTATTTTTTTTGCAAAACCACGAGTATTTCCCGAAATAGATATATATAGGATATTCATAGTTATTCCTCCAATCATTCTTATTTAGTATAGCATTTTTCCGAGTTTGTGGGGAAATAGGTTGGAGAAAAGGAGTATTCACTTTTCTTGTATAATTAGAGAAAAATGGGTACAATTAGATTTCAATTAGAATTTTCATGAAAAAAGAAAAACAAATCGATATTTGCTATACTTTGCATAAAGCGGTTTATTTTGGAGGATGCTTACATGGACACAGAGCAACAGAAAAAAGGTATTGGATTAATTCCGTTAGCAGCTTTAGTTATCGGATCAGCGATTGGAGGTGGCGTATTCGGCATCATGACCGACCTCTCAGGATCGGCTGGAGGTCCAGCACTTTTTAGTTGGCTTCTCGTAGGTACATCAATGATGATGCTTTCGTTATCGATCAATAATATCAATAAGAAACGTCCAGATTTAAAAGGGGGCATATTTAGTTATGCGGAAGCAGGTTTTGGACGGTTTGCAGGGTTTATCAGTGGCTGGGGCTACTGGCTGACTTGTTGGCTTGGCAATGTAGCTTTTGCGACCTTGTTAATGAGTGCTCTTGGCTATTTTTTCCCTATATTTGATGGGGGACAAAATGTCATATCTGTTATTGTGAGTACGATTTTCTTATGGGGCTATGCTTGGTTGGTGAATCGCGGGGTTGAAAATGCCAGTTATGTCAATGCGATTGTCACTGTTTGTAAACTCGTTCCCTTGTTCTTGTTTATTGTTGTAGCAATTAGTACATTTTCTATCCAACAGTTTATCAATAATTTTTCTAGTGACATCATTTTATCGGCAAATGGGCAATCTATCCCATTTTCTAGTCAAGTATTAAGCTGTGTCATGGTGATGCTTTGGGTTTTTGTTGGGATTGAAGGAGCTTCTGTCGTAGGGTCTCGGGCAAAGAAAAAATCTGATGTAGGAAAAGCCACGATTCTAGGAATCTTTGGTTTAATCATTGTGTATGTTTTGGTGTCGATGCTACCTTATGGAACGATGTCAATGCACGAGTTACAAACCATCAAAACACAACCAGCAATGGGCTATGTGTTTGAAATGATGGTCGGTAAATGGGGGGCTGTCTTGATCAATGGAGGGCTGATTGTTTCATTAGTTGGTGTCTGGTTATCATGGACGATCTTACCGATTGAAACGATGCGAAATATGGCAGATGATGGGTTATTGCCAAAACGTTGGGGAAAAGTTAACAAAAAAGGTGCGCCTACGTATGCCATCGTGTTAACGACCCTTTGTACCAATGCCTTTTTACTTTCCTTATTATTTACAGATAGTGCCTATAACTTTGCTTATACACTGGGAACGGCTGCGATATTTTTTACATGGTTGTTTCTAGGATTATATCAAATGAAATTGTCTTTCCAAAGAAAAGAATGGGTCCAGTTTAGTGTAGGTTTTTTAGCTAGTGCGTTTCAAGTATGGGCGATGTTGGTGGTGGCTTTTAATGAAGTGATGTTAGTATTGGTGTTATTCTTACCAGGTATTCTCTTCTATCTAAAAGCAAGAAAAGAACAACATGAACCTATTCCCCATTTGCAGTTAGATAAAATCTTATTGATTGTTATTTCATTAGTTGGAGTTACGGCTTCTGTCTTATTCGTCACAGGGGTGTTACATTTATAAAGAACCACGTTAGTATAAGTGCTCTTGCAAAAAAAATAAATATTATTATTGTTGAGACTGGGGAAATACTTGTTTCCAGTCTCATTTTTATGTTTTTTTTAATTTGACAGAATTTTAAAAAAATTGCATTTTTTGCAAAAATTATCTGTATTTTTAGTCAATTTTATTTTATAATTAGAAAATATCATGTAATTTTTAGGGGGATACTATATGGAGAATTATCTTAGTCTTTTAGGCGTATTAATTGTTATTCTCGGCTTTGCTTTTAAGCTGGATTCAATTTTGATCGTAATGGTTGCGCTGGTTGTTACTGCTTTAACTGGCGGACTTGGAATAAATGGCATGTTAGAGACTTTAGGAACAAGCTTCGTGAATAATCGTGGAATGGCCATATTCATCATAATCATGTTAGCAACTGGGACATTGGAACGAAATGGTCTGAAGGAATCTGCTGCTTCCTTGATCAAACGCTTCAAAAAAGTGTCCGCAGGGATGATTATTGATATTTACGGGGTTTTCCGAATGATCTTTGCTGCATTTAATGTTAGTTTTGGAGGAGTAGCTGGATTTGTTCGTCCAATTATCATGCCAATGGCGCTAGGAACGGTTGAGTCAAAAGGATTGGAAATCAATCCTGATCATGAAGAAGAATTAAAAGGAATGTCTTCTGCGATGGAAAATATTTGTTGGTTCTTTGGTCAAGTATTATTCGTTGGTGGAGCCGGTGCCTTGCTTGTTCAGTCAACATTAAAAGATCTAGGTTATGAAGTAACTTTAGGTCAATTAGCCTTAGTCCAAATACCTGTAGCTTTAACAGCGCTAGTTGTAGCAAGTGTTTACTTCTATTTAAAAGAAAAGAAATTAGCGAAGAAGTACTATTCAGGAAAGGAGAAATAAGATGGACTTTTTTACAAATCCTGAGATTCTACTAGGTGAAAAGTTATTAGAAATACTATATATCATTATGGGATTAGTGTTAGTTTATACTGGTCTTCGTAATATCAATGACAAAAGTAATCCTCATCGATATGGTTCTGCTTTTTTCTGGACAGTATTAGGAATCGTGATTGCCGGAGGGAGATGGTTGCCGCCAATGGCGAATGGTCTGTTGATTTTTGCGATGACTATTCCAGCGATTGCTAAAAAAGTCAGCAAGGGTGAAAGTCGCCTACCTGCAAAAGAATACATGGAAAAAATGTCCGATAAACTAGGTTTGAAGATTTTTATTCCTGCGTTGAGTATTGGTGTGTTTGCTATCTTGTTTGCTTTGTTCACTGACTTAGGAGCTTTAGTCGGAGTTGGCGTTGGTGTATTTGTAGCGATGTTGATCTTGATGTTCTTTTCAAGAGACAATCACCCAACCACTTTCTTAGATGATGCGGCAGAAATGTTAGGTACAGTTGGACCTTTAAGTATGTTACCGATGCTTTTAGCTTCATTAGGTGCGGTCTTCACAAGTGCAGGCGTTGGAACAGTCATCTCTAATGCTGTTGGAACAATCGTACCAGAAGGAAATGTGAACATTGGGATTATCATCTATGCTTTAGGAATGGTCTTGTTTACTGTGATCATGGGAAATGCATTTGCTGCAATCACTGTGATGACGGTAGGCATCGGTGCGCCTTTTGTCTTTAGCTATGGCGCAAATCCAGCCTTAGTCGGCATGGTAGCTTTAACTTGTGGTTTCTGTGGGACCTTATTGACACCGATGGCAGCTAACTTTAACATCGTTCCAGTTGCTATGTTGGAAATGAAGGATAAATATGGCGTAATTAAGAATCAATTATTTGTCGCTATATTCATGCTTGTGTTCCAAATTGCCTATATGATCCTTTTTAAATAGTCTTTGAAGAAAAAAACGACTTTTCTCGTTGTAGAAGAGTGACCCGTTTCTTTTTTTGCTTGCGGATTCGTTTAGTTATAGATTGTTTTTTGTTATGATGTAAGGATAAAGAAAGAGTACGTAAAAAATACAGGGTGTGTTTTTAAACAAAAAGAATTGATTTTACGGATAATTCTTTCAATGATCGGAAGGAACACATTCTTCAATAATGGAGGAATAGAAGATGAAAGTACTTGTAACTGGTTTTGATCCATTTGGTGGAGATAAAGTAAATCCTGCCTATGAAGCAGTCAAAAAAATGCCGGAAAAAATTGCTGGTGCAGAGATTATTAAAGTAGAAGTTCCAACAGTTTTTGGTAAAAGTAGCCAAGTAGTGAAAGAAGCAATCCAAGAACACCAACCTGAAATCGTTATTTGTGTTGGACAAGCGGGTGGTCGCTCTGCTGTTTCTTTTGAACGTGTAGCTATCAACTTAGCTGAGGCAAGAATCGAAGATAACGAAGGAAATCAACCATTTGATACAGCGTTGGAACCAGAAGGACCAGCGGCTTACTTTACTTCTTTACCAATCAAAGCCATGACGAAAAATGTGCAAGAACATGGCTTGCCTGCTTATATTTCTTATACAGCTGGAACATTTGTCTGCAATGATATCATGTATCGTTTGCTTCATCTGATCGAGACGGAATTTCCAACGATCCGTGGTGGCTTTATCCATGTACCATTTTCACCAGACCAAGTCATCGATCGCCCAGTTGGAACACCAGCTATGTCACTTGATGATATTGCTGCCTCCCTTACTTATGCGGTAGAAGCAGCGATTGAAAACAAAGAAGATATTTCTGGAAATGCAGGAACTACGCATTAAGAAACCGACTATAGATAGAAAGATCGAAAACAGACCACGTGTCTGATAATAGAGAAAAAGTCAAAGAATCAGAAAACAGCCTCTTTGTTTTTTATGATTCTTTGACTTTTTTCGTTATGGTTTATTCCTTCAATCAAAGTACTGTAGCAACGATTTTCCCACTTGGAACTAACTACTCAAATCAGAGTGCTGTTGTCTTAACTTTTTTCTTTACTGCTCCGTGCAAAACGCTTCTTTCATGACCTTTGATAAACGGTATTCAAAAGCCAGATCTTTCGATATTAAGCCGAAACTTAAAAAAATATGAGGAGCTATTTTCCCAAGTTCCGTCTTAATACTCAGTGCTGAACGGCTTTTTCATGACCTAGATAAGCGGTATTCAAGAATCTACACTTTGGACATAAGTCAAAACGCTTCTTTCATGACCTAGATAAACGGTATTCGAGAAGCTGATCCTCGGCACTAAGCCTAAAAATCGTAAAATATGGGAAGCTATTTTTCGATTTTTTTTCTTATTGCTCAGATCAGAACCCTTCTCTCATGACCTTTGATAATATTCTTCTTCCATGCTTTGCATGCGTTTACGTTCGTTTTTGTTATACCAAGGGGAGATTGTGAAGGCTAAGATATCGTTTAATAAGTAGACGGAACTGTTGACGAACATTGCTAGACTTGCAGAACCATGGGTATAGGAAACGTACCATAGAACCATTTGGGCAAGTCCGGAAGCGAGCCACCAATAATATTGATTGTTATAACGTAAGAAGCTGATAATGCCTGCGGATAAACTGATTGAAAATGCAATCGCATCGATCCATGGGCGTGGGTCATCTGTGTAGGTGCCAATCAAGTATCCTGAAATCATATAAACTAGAATTGTACCATTGATTGCGATTACCCAGCTTTTTCCTGTAAATGCTCGGATTTTTGAAGCCATATTATGGTTCCATTCTTTACTTAAAAGTACTGGGATATCGAGTGTGACCATGTAGGCAATTTGCTCGCCAATACTTAGATAATTTTTAGCAGAGAAACCAACGATGATAAAGCAAAGTGCTGAGAGGATTCCCAGAAGGCCATTGACCGATTTTGCGGCATTGATGGAAAGAATACATAATACACCTAGTGTTGTACCAATAAAGGTGATGAGGGACAACCAGGTGATCGGATTATTAACAAGGGTGATCACTTGGCATCCTAAGCTGAAATAAAATAGATAATAATTTTGTTGAGGCCAACCTTTGAGTTGATGTGCTAAAAAACGAAAATAAGATCTCATGTATAAAAACTCCTTTAACCACTAAATATAGTATGTTCTTAGTTATTGCAACACAACTTATTGTATTCTTTTCAAAATAAAAATCTAGTCTTACATTTTAAAATAATGTGTGTTATTATAATTTTTAATTATTTTTTTGGTAGTAATCTGACTGTGAAGATTTCTCTGTAGCTGTTTTTATTGTTACAGATGTAGAGTTTTTTCATTTCAATGAAAAAAATAGGCTAAAATAGGATAAATTGGTAAAATGAAGAAAATAAAAAAATGGATGTGAGATTATGGATCTGTCAACGATTCATCATGTAGCGATCATTGTTTCTGATTATGAAACATCTCGTGCTTTTTATGTAGACAAATTAGGATTTGAAGTGATTCGAGAAAATTATCGAGAAGATCGTGGAGACTACAAATTAGATTTGCGATTGGGAAATGCAGAACTTGAGATTTTTGGCATCAAGAATGCACCTAAAAGACCAAGTTATCCAGAAGCATGTGGGTTAAGACATCTTGCCTTTAAAGTAGAAAATATTGAAGCTGTGGTGGCTGAGCTGAAGGAGAAAGGAATTGCATCAGAACCAATCCGCATAGACACATTTACTGGAGAAAAAATGACATTTTTCTTTGATCCAGATGGTTTACCTTTAGAATTACATGAATAAAGATAACAAATTTGTCACCTTTTCTTCCTGTCATTCGATTTTTTCCTAAATTGATTCTTGTTATGCTAGAAAAAAACGGGAGAAATAGGAAATGAAGAAAATTATATATGGTGGATTAATTGCTTGTGTGATCGGAGTAGCGGCTTCTTTCGGACTACTCGATGCTACGTTTTCTTATGATGATATCAGTGGACAAGAATACCATGTATCGCTAAAAAAAGCAGTGGATATTTTTGAAGAAGAATACCAAGAACACCAGATCACACATATTGAATTTGCGATCCCAGCCAAAAGCAAACAACTGACCAATACAGCTTATGAATATATTATTTATTCCCCTAAACAGGTTGTTGCGATCAATCCAGTGTCTGGAAAAACGACTAAAGTAGCTTCAGGAAAACAAAATAAAACGAGAAAAAGTTTTAATGTAGATACGATAAAAAAAATAAAAAATCCACAAATAGCCATGAAAGAGGCCATAGCTAAAACTGGGAAAGCACATAGTAAAGCGAAACAATGGGAGATCACAGAAAAAAATGGTCAATTGATTTATGAAGTACAGATCCTGGATGCAGATTACTCACAAAAAATACAAATAAATGCTTGAAAGAGAAGTGATTTCACTTCTCTTTTTTTGGTGATGAGAGTAATCTAAAGATGACAAGTAAGAAAGGAAGTTGAGAAATTATGCAAAAAATGATCTGTCCTAACTGTGGCAAAAAATTCACTTATGAAGAAGTCAATAATATCGTACAACATGTAAAGAAAGAAATGCCAATCGTTTGTCCGTATTGCCGATCAGAAGTAAAGAAAGTCATTTCTCATGGCTATTTTGTGACACAAAAAATCGAAGATTATTTAAAATGACGATTTTGTCCTCCCTTTTTAGTATGTTAAAATGGTAAAAAGGGGATGAATAGAATGATTCGTTTTGCACAAAAAAAAGATGCAGCAGAAATTGCACCGTTGATCATGGTTATTTTAAAGGATATGGAATTACCATTCCTTTTAAAGTATGGAGAAGAAAAAACACTTGTAATCTTAAAAGAAGCTATCACTGATCCAAATTATAGATATAGTTATTCACGTGGACTTGTGGAGGAACGAGAAGGCAAAATTGCTGGTGTGGCTTTTGGATATACGGATGAAGAAGAGTCAGTGATTGATGAACCATTAAAAGCAATCCTGAAAAAAAATGGGATCAATGTTGAGGAAAAATTGTTCCTTGATCATGAAACATTTCCCAATGAATGGTACTTGGATTCGATTTCTGTTTCTAAAGAATTTAGAGGGCAAGGAATTGGTTCTGCGCTCATTTCAGCTTTACCTAAACTAGCCAAAAAATCAAATCGCGAGATTATTGGATTGAGTGTAGATGAAATGAATCCGAAAGCAAAAAAATTATATGAACGTCATGGATTTGAAGTGGTTGGAAAGCGACAGATCAGTGGACATTTGTATGATCATATGCAAAAAAGAATCAACAATAATTGAAAAATTTCGGGAAATTTCCAGTAATTGTTTTAATTGTTAAAAAAATAAAGAAAATTTACGAAAACAAAGAGGTAGAATATCTATCTATTTATCAATTTATTTGGCTAGGAAAAGCAGATAAGAGGATATATAAGGCACATATGAATCATCTATTATTGGATTTTTGAAAGATTTCAGTTGATGTATCAATACATCCACTGAAATCTTTTTTTGTTTTATGCTTTTTTGCGTTTGAAACAGAAAAAAGTAGAAGAAATAACATCAACTTCTTGTTCTATACTCACCAATGTAGAAAAGAGGTGAGAAAAATGAATAACTTTTCAATCAATACAGGGGATACAGCCTTCATGATCTTATGTACAGCAATGGTTTGTCTGATGACACCTGGACTTGCATTTTTCTATGGCGGTCTTGCTCGGAAAAACAATATTCTAACCATTATGGCACAATCCTTTATAGCAGTTGGCATTACTACGATCATGTGGCTCTTTGGTGGATTTGGATTTGCTTTTGGAAGTGACATTGGTGGAGTGATTGGTAATCCACTAGACTTTTTCATGATGCGACAAGTGACTTCTGTTCCTAACTTACTTCATGGAGCTACGATCCCTTTTTTATTATTCTTCTTCTATCAGTTGATGTTTATTGTCATTACCGTTCCGTTAATGACCGGTGCTTTTGCAGGTAGGTTGAATTTAAAAGGATATGTTTTACTTGTGATCTTTTGGAATCTTTTGATTTATTTTCCAGTCTGTCATTGGATCTGGGGAGGTGGTTTCTTATCCCAACTTGGCTTTCGTGACTTTGCTGGAGGGACAGTGATCCACACAACCGCAGGATTCGGTTCATTAGCCTGCATTCTTACTTTAGGCCAAAGAAAGATTCCAGAGGCACAACGTAATCAACACAGCAATCTTATGGCTACAGCAATTGGGACAGGGTTACTTTGGTTTGGCTGGTTTGGCTTTAACTCAGGTGGTGCTTTTCGTGCGGATTATCAAGCAGCAAATGCTTTTGGTTCTACTTTTATCGCACTTGCCTTTGCAATGATCACTTGGTTGATCATCGCAAAAGTGAAGGGCCATGGCTTTGACTTTGTAGATGTATTAACTGGGTCTGTGGCTGGGCTAGCGACGATTACTCCTTGTGCCGGATATGTAGCACCTAAAGATGCTCTATTTATTGGGATCATTGCAAGTATTGTTTGTTATACAGCTGTGAACTATCGTAAGAAAAAACAATGGGATGATGCATTAGACGTTTGGGGAGTTCACGGTATCGGCGGATTTACTGGAACGATTCTCATTGGCTTATTTGCTAGTGGTAATTTACTTGATCCAAGCAGTTGGCTATTATTAGGTGTCCAAGTGCTAGGTGTTATTATCGTTGCTACGTATGCTTATGTGCTAACTACTCTCATTTTAAAAGTAAGTATGCATTTTACAACGATTACTACTACAAAAGTAGAACAAGAAAAAGGTTTAGATTTTACTTTTTTTAGTGGGAAATAAAAAAGAGAAGAGGAGCTTTCATGGAACAAAGTAAAGCAAAAAATCCTGTAAAAAAATTAACATTTTTTGGCTTTTTAGCAATGACAATTTCGATGGTGGTTTCATTATATGAATACCCTACATTTGCAACTTCTGGTTTTAGTTTAGTCTTTTTCTTATTACTAGGTGGTTTGCTATGGTTTATTCCAGTAGCCTTATGCGCGGCAGAAATGGCTACGGTAAAAGGTTGGGAAAAAGGTGGCGTTTATACATGGGTAAGTCGTACTCTTGGGAAACGATTTGGATTTGCTGCAATCTTTTTTCAATGGTTTGAGATCACGGTTGGTTATTTGACTATGTTGTATTTCTTGACCGGTGCTTTATCCTATGCAACTGGAATTCAAGCAATCCAAAATAACAAGTTCATTAAATTAGCTGTTTTACTGATTATTTTTTGGGCAATTTTAATTTCACAATTAAAAGGAACTAAGTATACTTCCCTAATTGCGCGTATTGGTTTTGTTGCAGGGATCTTACTTCCTGCTTTGGTTTTATTTGGTTTAGGTATTAAATATATCGCTTCAGGCGCACCATTACAAACTACGTTGTCAATGAAAACATTCATTCCTGATTTTTCAAAACTACCAACATTAGTGGTGTTTGTCTCATTCATCTTAGCTTACATGGGAGTTGAAACTTCTGCTAGCCATGCAAATGAGATGGAAAACCCTAAAAAAGATTATCCATTAGCGATGTTTGTTTTAGTTGTTTTGGCAATTATTCTAGATACATTTGGCGGATTGACGGTGGCGACAACAGTTCCACAAAATGGGTTATCTCTTAATACAGGAGTAATCCAATCATTAGAGTTTTTATTGCGTCATATTGATCCACAACTTGCATGGATCACGAAAATATTAGCTATACTGGTTTGCTTAGGTGTGATCGGTGAAATTGCTTCTTGGGTGACTTCCCCTTCAAAAGCACTGCATGTCGCAGCGGAAGAAGGATTATTACCTGAGTATTTTGCAAAGGAAAATGCACATGGTGTACCAGCACATTTAATGATTGCTAATGGTATCGTAGCAACGATTTGGGCTAGTGTTTTCACACTAAGCGGTGGAGGCAACAATTTATCTTTTCTAGCAGCGATGTCACTGACTGTTGTGATTTATCTGATGTTGTATTTCATGTTTTTCATCGGTTACTTAAAATTGGTTTATAAAGATGAAACTCTTGAAAGAGCTTATCAAGTGCCAGGAGGAAAGGTCGCCAAAACAATTATTGCCTGTCTTGGTCTGTTGACTTCGGTTTTTGCCTTTTGTATTTCATTTGTTCCTCCTGCAAGTATTGCATCTAACCAACATGGTATTTATGAAATCATTCTGGTAGTTTCTTATCTTGTTGTATTAGTGATTCCATTTACGATTTATGCATGCCGTCATAAATTCCAACATGCAAAAAAATAAAAATGAAAGCTGGTTATTCAAATGGACGTAGAAGAATTAAAACAATTGATCGGGAAAAATTTTCATTATTATCAAACAGGACAAGTGGCAAATTACATTCCTGCTTTAGCAAAAGTTGATCCGAAACAACTAGGAATGGCCATTTATGATTTGAAAAATGATCGGATGATTGAAGCAGGCGATTCGAATGTCCGATTTGCTATTGAAAGTATGTCGAAAGTACCGGTCTTGCTTTTGGCGATCAAAGATAACGGTCTAGAACGAGTATTTCAAACAATCAACACAGAGCCTACCGGTTTTGCGTTCAACTCGATTATGAATATGACGATCAATCATCGAAAACATCCGATGAATCCATTCGTCAATGCTGGCGCTATTGCAACGACTTCTTTAATCGCTGGGGAAAATGCAGAGGATAAATTTGACCGCATTCTTTCATTTATGAAGGAAATTTGTGATGATCCCGAGATTACTTTAAATGAAGAGATTTACCATTCAGAATCAAGAACAGGAGATATCAATCGTTCTCTTGCTTATTATATGAAAGGCAATCAAATGATCGAAGGAGATGTTCCAGAAATATTAGATGTGTACTTCAAACAATGTTCTGTAAATGTGACAGCTGTAGGGATTGCAAAATTAGCCGCTGTATTAGCAAATAAAGGGGTAGCACCATGGAATCAACAACAAATTATCTCTGAAGAAAGTGCTACGATCGTCAAATCGATTATGACCACTGCAGGATTATATGATGAATCAGGAGAATTTTCTGTCCATGTGGGAGTACCAGCTAAAAGTGGTGTAGGGGGCGGCTTGATGGCGGCTGTGCCAAATCGCTATGGGATGGGTGTTTTTAGCCCTGCATTGGATCCTTATGGTAATAGTGCAGCGGGTATCCAATTATTGACAGATGTAGTGAAAGAATTACATGCGGATATTTTTGAATGATCACTAAATCGTTATCGAAATAGAAGAATAAACAGGAATAAAGAGTTATTTAATTTTTTTATTCCTGTTTTTTTATTTTGTTAGTTTTGGAATCGATTACTTTTAGCAAAATAAATAGCATGTTTTTTTTATATATGCTTAAATAATAGGGGGAGTTATGTAGGAGGTTGTAAGATGTTGGAAAGGTATATTGAACACAATATCTTTAGAAAGATATACTTGTGTGAACAGTTATTTGAATATCGAAAAATCGATATGGAACAAACTGCTTATTTGCTAGGAGTAACCCTACCGACGATTATGAGTGATTTGAAAAGTATGGTTGAATCACTGGAATATTGTATAGAAGAACACTGGAAAGAAAAACATATCTATCATATCCATTTCAAAAAAGGCATCATGCTTTCTGAATTAACTCAATTTTTATACGGACAATCTTACTTATTAAAGTTTTTGAGCTATTATTTTGAAGGTAGATTTACGAGTACAGAACTTTCGGATTTGGAATACATTTCATTGAGCAAAGTATACAGTATTAAAAAAACAGTTTTGGATTTTTTCAAGGAAAATGGTTATCTAAAAGACAAAGAAATTATAATTTCAGAATTTGATTCAAGAAATATTTTACTTGCTTTAGTTCGTTATACGAATTGGGAAGGATATGTAAGTAGAAATAAAGAAATCAAGGAATCATGTGATGCATTGATTGATTATGTTGAAACTCATTTTTTCAAACGAAGATATTTACAGGATGAACGATTCTTGATCTTTCGTGGAATCGAAATTGCTATTGGGAGGAACGACATTCCTATTTCTTTCAGTGAAAAGGATAAAAATGAAGCACGAGCGAAACCTTTGTTCCAATTGATTTGCCGAGGATTACAAGAACAAAAAAGCTCTCTAGATTTTCAAGAAGATGATGTTTATTATCTTTTTTATTTGTTTAACACGCGCAATTATACTAATTCAAATATGGAATTATTAAATAAAGATTTTATTACAGTGTTTGAGGGTTTTCTAAATAATGATACTTATTATAATGAGTTGTTTACAATGATCGCTGATCGACTACATGGGATAGATCCAAATGATTTTCTCTTCAAAAAGTCCTTTTTGCAATTTATTCGTACGTTTTGGGCAGATGGCCAAGTTTTTCTTCCTGAAAAAATCTATTTATTAACAAAGGAAGAAGAAGGACTCTATCAAGAGACCTGGAAGATTTTAAATGATTGGAAAAGGAAAAATGGTTTGAAGATTCGATGGAACGCTAATTTAGTAAGGAAGTTTATTAAAGAAAGTTTTCTAACCCTCAGCGATCGAACAGAAAATACGATATCCGAGATTTTTATTGTGACGGAGAACGTGACGAAACAATTGTTTTATAGAGAAAAGCTTGATATTTATTTGAGTGGAGCAATAAAGATCAATTCTGGTATTTATCATTTCTTAAATGAATTACCTGATGAATGCTTATTTAGTGCAACTCGCTTAGTACTTTGTGATGTTTCAAAGTATCTCTCGGGATTTGATTCAGATAAAACACGTATCTTACCTGTTTCATTGAAGCAAATCGATTTTCAGTTACAACAACTTTCAAATGAATTGCATGGTGGGGCATTTTTCGATTGAACTGGAGGACTTGCTTCTTTTCATGGAGAGTTCGAAGAGAATCGAGTAAGAGAAAATAGCAGTTCTCTTGCCTAAAAAATGCCATCAATGAATACTGGGCAAAAAAGAACGTTAAGAATCTACTTATTGGTAGAAGAGCGTGGGACAAAAGTATTTATTTACTCTTGTTTCACGCTCTAAATACGTATAAACGGCGGAATCAGAAGCAACTCCTTCGATAATAAGCTGGAATTCACAAAAATTTGAAAAGCAATTTTCGTGAATTCCTTCTTATTTCTCGGAGTTAACGACTTCTGTCCCAGCCTCTTCTATTTGGAATAAAATAATTTTTTTGTTACATGTATTTATTTAAATATTAAAAAAAGTGTAGTGAGTCTCTAAATAGTGGAAGTAGAGGAATCATACAAAACGAAAATCCGCTTTTGCTTTCTGAATCGCTTCATGCAATATAGCTGCTTCTTTAACTTTGCCTGCTTTAAGCATATCTCTTTCATCTGCTTGTGCCTCATCAATTAAGGACTGTCCATAATCATTTGGCACATCCTTATCATCATGTGCTGGATGTCCTTTGCGAGCTCTAATTGAGCCTGCATTTGCTAAATTTTGAAGGTGTGCATTGTATATTCTAGATTTGATTGGCATGGTAACTTCCTCCTTATTTATTTGTTTATTTTTATTCTATTGTTTTGAGTTCAGTTAATAGTTCTACGGGGAGTTTTTTACGGTACTCATTTATTTTTGCGGTTAAAATTTGTTGGGCTTGACTGATTTCTTGATAAGATTTGTCAACAAGTTCATTTAGTTTTTCCGCTGTTTTGGCAGAATGATAATCTAGTTGATATTTGATCTGCTGAATCTCGATTAAAAAATTTTGGAACATCACGATTAAATGGTTGACGATCGTTAAAAGTTCATTGATATCGACACTCCTTCCTTGAAGATCAAGATTTTTTGCAGTTAAATGGGCCATTTCTGAAAGGATACTTCGTTGTTTATCCAAGTTCTGATAATACTTTGAACTTGTTTTATTCACGCTCTCATTTAAGATGAGCCAATCATTTCTTTTACGATTGTAGTCGTCAATCATTTTATTTGTTTCAACAGCATAGGCAATCCCGTAAAATGGAATGAGGTGGTTACAACTGTTTACTCGTCGATCAATTTCGTTACTACGTGTCCGAAGCCACGCTAATGTACTTTGACTTTTAGCTTGCTGAGATTCATGATATGAAATTTCTTCTGTTACCGCAGCTAATATTCCTTGTAATTCTAAAATCTTTTTTTTGTTCTTTTCTAGTTGTGCAGTTTCTTCTGATTTTTTTGAGGCTGTCAGTTCACCATATGATTCAAGTTTCAATTTTACTCTTTCATGTGCCGTTATAAGGGCTGTACATGAAGTTATCGCTTGATCTAGAAGCAATGTAACGGTATTCCAAGTAGCTTGTTTTAGTGGAACTTCATTTAAGCTAGAAAGAGAGTAACCTGGAATAACCGATTGTGCCTTTGGGTGATCAGGAGTTTTTGTAAATACATTGGTCAGTTGGTTCAAGCTTTTAAGTTGTTCTAAAAACTGTGTGGTTCTCATATCATTCACCAACCTCTACAAATTCCAGTAGCATTTTTTCTTTTTCCTGTTGAGCTAGTTCCACTCTTTTTTTGAAGTCTGCATCTTTGCTTTGGGAAGAGCGAAGAGTGACTTGTAATTTTTCTTCTATTTCTTTCGCCATCTGTTGGGCTAATTTCCAATGGGAGCGAGGATCATCTTCTGCACGTTGAAAGGAAATATCAAGGGTTGCTTTTGCTTGGTTGCTAGAAGAAAGATAGGCATCAAATACAAGATAAAGTGCTTGCCATTTACTGCCCATCACAAACCAATGGCGATTGAATTGGACATTTGTCGTGGCATACTTGACTAGAGTGGGGAGGTTATCTGCTTTAGTATCTAATTGTCGTTCTAATATGGCTAAAGCATCATCGTTAGAAAGGTTATCGCACGCTTTTTCAATGGACTTCCAAAAAATTGCAACGGTGGTAAGTGTTGAACCTACTGTGGATAAGCATGTGACAGCTAATTGCAGGGAATTTAGTACTACTTCAGTATCAATGATATCGATATTGGCATTTTTTATTTTCCGTGTGAATTCAGCAATCCTTGCCAGATTTTCTGTATTTTTAGAATTTAAGTCGAAATTCAAGCGTAGCATTTCTTGTGCTAACAGATCTTTGGCTGCGGCAGCGCTTCTTGCATTGTTTCCGATTGTTGCCATCCGTTCTTCTAACTCTTTTGATGCTTCGCCGACGGATAGACCAAGTTCAGTCGCCAGCTTTGCTTTTAAATAACTTTCATCAGAAGAAATCTCATTTTCTAGTGTTTTTTTACGTTGTGTATCAGTTTCTTGTTCATCTTTTAGTTTTTGGATATCGTTATCAATCTCTTCCTTACTTCTTTTGTCTTCTAGCTTTTCTTTTTCATAGGTTTCAATACGTGAAGGATAGTTATTTAATCGAGTCGTTAGGAGTTCTAGTTCAGCTTTGTTTGTGCCTAGACGTGTTTCTCGTGCGGTAACATCTGGTGATGATGGAGTAGGTTCTTTTTCTTTAGGTTGGGCAGGGGACTCTGGGGCTTGTGTATTGATATTGATCTTAGGTGTTTTTGAACCATAATAACCAGAGATAGCAGTACCAACACTTCCTGCAATTGTCCCTAAGCCACCGATAACTGCGCCGACAATTTCCAGTGTATTTGCTTTATCATTTAACTCACGGGCTTCTTGGTCATATTTTGCATAAAGTGTTTGTGCTTCTTTGATTTGTTTTTCAAGTTCCGACTTAGAGACGTAATAAGCATCCAATTGTGCCTTATAATCTGCTAATTGTTTCATCCGGAGCTGATATTTTTTTTGGTTCTCACTCCCCACTAGAACAATATTTTCCCCTTCTTTGAATGTTTTTGTTTTTAGTTCTTCAAAGCGTTCTGCTAGCTTTAAAGCTGATCCAGACATTCCTTTCGCTACTTTTTTAACTTGATTAAGATAATATTTCATATCATCAATATCTAATAGATCAACTGATGAAAGTTGTTCATACACATTTAGTAAATTTCCAACGACTGCACTAGATGCGATTTTAAACTGATTGGCTAAGGAAGTAGAGTCTGCAACGGCATTGTAAATATCGACTCGAAGTTTATATAAATTTTTATGGGCATCTCCTTCGTAAATCCCGTTACATGCATTATACGAAATGTCAATGAGGGAAGCGGAACTTTCTAAATTCATACATAGGCTCTCTAAGTCGATTTGGTTTAGGATGTCTACTATAGCGCGTTGAACAATCAATGAATCAGAAGGGGGAGCTTCGAGCATAGAGTAAGGACCTTCAGTTAGTGTTCCATTGTTGTATTTCAACAGGATGAGGGGACCTTCAGTAGTTTTTAGCATCTCTGTTCGCATATTATTAAAATTGATCTCACTAATTTGAAGTGAAGCGTGGATTAAAGTGGATAGGTCTTGTGTTTTTGTCATTTTAAAACTCCTTCCTATACTTTAACGGCAAGAAAGAAAACGATGTCAAAGATCATTTTTAAGTTATCTGTTTATTGTTATTCTATAATTAAATAATCAAATTTCA
>NZ_NGMO01000003.1:259258-270686 GCF_002140175.1 Candidatus Enterococcus wittei | reverse complement strand
TTAGTTCTTCAAAGCGTTCTGCTAGCTTTAAAGCTGATCCAGACATTCCTTTCGCTACTTTTTTAACTTGATTAAGATAATATTTCATATCATCAATATCTAATAGATCAACTGATGAAAGTTGTTCATACACATTTAGTAAATTTCCAACGACTGCACTAGATGCGATTTTAAACTGATTGGCTAAGGAAGTAGAGTCTGCAACGGCATTGTAAATATCGACTCGAAGTTTATATAAATTTTTATGGGCATCTCCTTCGTAAATCCCGTTACATGCATTATACGAAATGTCAATGAGGGAAGCGGAACTTTCTAAATTCATACATAGGCTCTCTAAGTCGATTTGGTTTAGGATGTCTACTATAGCGCGTTGAACAATCAATGAATCAGAAGGGGGAGCTTCGAGCATAGAGTAAGGACCTTCAGTTAGTGTTCCATTGTTGTATTTCAACAGGATGAGGGGACCTTCAGTAGTTTTTAGCATCTCTGTTCGCATATTATTAAAATTGATCTCACTAATTTGAAGTGAAGCGTGGATTAAAGTGGATAGGTCTTGTGTTTTTGTCATTTTAAAACTCCTTCCTATACTTTAACGGCAAGAAAGAAAACGATGTCAAAGATCATTTTTAAGTTATCTGTTTATTGTTATTCTATAATTAAATAATCAAATTTCAAAGTAAAAAGCCTTGGATTTATAAAATTGTTTGTTATTTAATTCTTTTAAAAAAACTTTTATTGGGGGGGTTGTTGGAAAGTGATAGTGGATCGTTAATAAAAACAACAATAAAAGAGTTCTGAACTAAGCATTTAAATCAAATAAGAAATAAAATTTGATTTGTGACAAAATAAGTGAGGAGATAGATAGTCAGAGCAAAAGAGTGAGCTAGTAACATAATCTTAAGTGAAAAATAAGTATAAAAAATGATCGACCATGTCTCAGCTATAAAGCTAATACAGGGTCGATTATTTTTATACTTAATTCACATCGAAGCGGTACGAAAAAGGCGCTTCTCTATTTTTATTTTTTCGATAGAGCCAATAATCAAGAACAGCTGCAATACAAATACAAATAGGCGCATGTTCTTCTTTTGGGATATCCAATACATAATAATCTCCTGTAAAAAGAGAGGCTTTGTCCATTTTCATGATACGTTCATTAAAATGCTGGATCTGATATTGATGGTTATAAATATCACCTTGGACTGTCCAATGCAAACGCCGTACGTAATAGAAATCACCAGGCCAATTAAAAATTTTTTGCATCGTTCCGACTCTTTCGAAATCTTTATAAAGTTCAAAGCGTGTACCGAATGTCAGACTGATTTGTTTGATATGTGCAATCAAATCACCATTCATTGCATAAAGAGACAATGCATCACCTTTTGTTCCCCAACGACCGACCATTAAGAAAAGTGATTTACCTGTTTCATCCTTGACGATCGTCCGAGTAGACCGGCTCAATTGCTTTTTTTGAATGAAAAATTCTGACATGATTGATCCCTCTCTTCTCCAAACCTCTATAGATTTTCGTTGATTGCTCTTAAAATTGCCTTTCCAACGCCGGATTCAAGATTTATATCAGTGACATATTTGGCATAGTCTTTGACTTCGATTTCAGCATTTCCCATGGCAAAACTGACACCAGCAGTTTGAAGCATGCTGACATCATTGAAGTTATCACCAATTGCCATGACTTCATCTAAAGAAATCCCACGTTCATGAGCGACATGAGCGACGGCAATCCCTTTTTGTGCATTTTTGTGGTTGACTTCAAGGTTGTTTTGACCAGATGATGTAACAGCCAGATCACCCAAGTCACTGATTTCTTTTCCTACAGGACCCAAAATATGAGCGCCTTCCATATGGAAACAAATTATTTTCAATACTTCTAATGATTCATCTTTCAATAAGTCACGAATACTGTCAATATAAGTGATATGCAATAATTCAAGGTTGGCGGAAGCCATTGCAATTGCCATTTTATAAGTCAAATGGGGCAGATGCGAAGCGATGGAAGAGGCGAAGCTTTCGATCCTTTTTGCTTGGCTTTCAGAAAATAACCCTTGGTTTGTTGCTACTTCATAGTAAATTTTGTTGGCATCCAAGATATCTAAGACAGTCATTACTTGGCTATGTGGTATAGGAACAGTAAAAAGCGACTTTCCTGATTTATCGAACACTTGCGCACCATTTAACGTGATCATGGCACAATCAATAGCTGCCTCATCTAATGCAGCTCGAGCTTCTTGATAATTACGTCCAGTCGCTACCATAAATTCAATACCCATGTCTTCTGCTAATTGGATGGCTTCTTTATTTTGGGAAGAAATACTCATATGGGCATCTAATAAAGTACCATCCATATCAGAGGCGATTAATTTGATCATAGTCATTCTCGTTCCTTTCCTTTTCTCCCTTTTAGTTTAACATACTCAAGGGGAAGTGTGAGGGAACTTTTTGACTTGTTTGGAAAGAATTTGTAAGGTATTCTGAGAAATAGGAGGTGGAACGATTTGAAAGAAATCATCCATAATAGTTGGCAAGATATTTTAGCTGATGAATTTGAAAAAGAATACTATCAGCATTTGAGAACGTTCTTGAAACAAGAATATACAACAGAAAAAATTCATCCTGATATGTATCATATTTATGAAGCTTTAGAACTCACTCCTTATGAAAAGGTCAAAGTAGTGATTCTAGGGCAGGATCCGTATCATGGTGTAAATCAGGCACATGGCTTATCATTTTCTGTACAACCCAAGGTGAAAACGCCCCCATCTTTAGTGAACATCTACAAAGAGTTAGAAGCCGATTTAGGCATTGCTCCAGCATCTCATGGGAATCTTGTATCTTGGGCAAAACAAGGCGTGCTATTGTTAAATACGGTTTTGACTGTACGAGAAGGACAAGCTTTTTCTCATCGAGGAAAAGGTTGGGAGCAATTGACCGACAAGATTATTGAAAAGTTAAATGAGCGAGAAAAGCCAATCATCTTTATTTTATGGGGCCGGCCAGCTCAAGAGAAAAGTAAAATGATCGATCAGAGTCGCCACATTATCCTAACATCTGCCCATCCTAGTCCATTATCAGCACATCGTGGTTTTTTTGGGTCAAAACCATTTTCGAAAACTAATGATGCATTGTTAGCTTTAGGGGAAAAACCGATTGATTGGGAATTACCTAAAACAGTTTGATGATACAGCGCTTTCCTGTTATAGTGCAGTTTTGGTCGAATATGTGAAAAAGTTCATTTTTATTAAATCGTTGACTAATACAGAAAAAATAAACTGTTCTTTTTTTTCTGTTTGGTGTATGATTATACTTAACAAAATATCTGGAGGTCATCTTGTGGAATTGTTTGATAGTTTAAGATTTAAAATTGTACGTCGCGGTATTAAAATTGTTTTTCCGGAAGCAACGGATGCAAGAATTTTAGGAGCTGCAGCACGTTTAAAAGCTGAAGAACTGATTGAACCGATTTTGATTGGTAGTAAAGAAGAGATTGAAGCCGCTGCCAATGCACGTGGTATCCAAACTTCGAATTTTACGATCATCAATCCTAATGACTATGCGCAATGGGACGAAATGGTGGAAGCGTTTGTTGAACGTCGTAAAGGAAAAGCAACAAAAGAACAAGCAGAAGAAATTTTAAAAGATGTCAATTACTTTGGTACTATGCTTACGTATATGGGAATAGCAGACGGTATGGTTTCCGGTGCGATCCATTCAACAGGTGATACAGTGCGTCCGGCATTACAAATCATTAAAACCAAACCTGGTGTGAGTCGTACAAGTGGAGCAATGATCATGGTCCGCGGAAGAGATCAAGAGAAATACGTCTTTTCAGATTGCGCCATCAATGTGAATCCAAATGCACAAGAATTAGCAGAGATTGCCGTTGAATCAGCAAAAACAGCGGAATTATTTGATATCGATCCTAAAATCGCATTAATGAGTTTCTCAACAAAAGGTTCTGCTAAAGCACCAGAAGTTGACAAAGTCGTAGAAGCAACGAAAATTGCACAACAACTTGCACCACAATATACATTTGATGGTGAATTACAATTTGATGCTTCTTACGTGCCATCTGTTGCCCAATTAAAAGCACCAGATTCTAAAGTAGCTGGACAAGCAACAGTGTTCATCTTCCCAGAATTACAATCAGGAAACATTGGTTACAAAATTGCGCAACGTTTTGGAAACTTTGAAGCAATTGGACCAATCTTGCAAGGATTGAACAAACCAGTCAGTGATCTGTCTCGTGGAGCAAATGAAGAAGACGTGTACAAACTTGCGATCATTACAGGTGCACAAACTTTATTAGACTAATCGTAGGAAATGAGCGTGTGACAAAAGTGGTATTTACTTTTGTTCCACGCTCTAAATATGTATAAACGGCGAAAATAGAAGCAACTCCTTTGAAAATATGCTGGAAAGTGCAAAAGTTTGAAAAACAAATTTCGTGAATCCCTTCTGATTTCTCGGAGTGAAACACTTAGTTCCAAACTCAAGCTATATTCGTTAATCATTCTCTCAAATAATGAGTGGAATTTAGCGAGCAATATGAAGTCGGGGTATTTGAAAATTGGGTCAATTTTCTAGATACTCCGGCTTTTTTTTTGTCTTGAGTAAATGGTTTAGATACTCCCGACTGCAAAGCACCATACCAACATTACAAACAAATACAGCATCCACATTTCTATGGAGATATCTAAATCATTTCTATCATAAACATTCGTTTTCCCTTTAATTTTTTTCAGTTAAACGTTATACTGACAAAAAAGAATGAGGAGAAATGAGCATGATTGAATTAGCAAATGTCGAAATGACTGAGGAGTTGGCTCAGATCATTGGAAAAACAGCGGAACCCGGGAATAATCTTGTGTTAACCGGTGATTTAGGCGCAGGAAAAACGACATTAACAAAAGGAATTGCTAAAGGATTAGGAATTGATCAAATGATTAAAAGCCCTACGTATACAATCATTCGCGAATATGAAGGTAGGTTGCCGTTATATCATATGGATATTTACCGCGTGGCGGCTAGTGGAGCTGATTTAGGATTAGATGAATATTTTGAAGGAGAAGGATTATCCGTTATCGAGTGGGGAAACTTGTTGGAAGAAGCCTTGCCTGAAGATTATTTGGAACTGATTCTTGAAAAAAATGATACAGATTTTGAGAAACGCTATGTGAAATTCCAAGCATACGGCTCACAAAGTCAAGCTTTTGAGCAACGAATCATGGATAATTGGAAAAAAATCCATGACTGAAGAAGTTCAATTGACCTTAAGGGAGGCTCGTCCTCAAGATGCACAAGCTTTGCTAGAGATGTTGCAGCAAACAAAAAAAGAAACAGATTATATTTTAGTAGATAAGGCAGCTTTACAATTGTCCTTAGATGCTTTAGCAACTGAATTGCAAGCAATCAATAATAGTATGAGTGATCTCTTATTTTTGGCAGTGTTGGATCAACAAATCATTGGGGTAGTATCCGTTGAAGCCACAGCAGATAAACCTTCTAGTTTAGTCGGAGAAATTGGGATCAGTATTTTGAAAAAGTATTGGGGAATGGGCCTAGGCACGCTTTTATTTGAAGAAGTAATCTTGTGGACAAAAGTAAACGATGTACTATCTGCATTGGTACTAGAGGTACAAGAACGAAACCAAAGAGCAATCCATCTTTACCATAAAGTAGGCTTTCAAATCGTAGCAACTAATCCCTATGGTGCTAAAAGTAACGCAGGAGAATTCTTATCCACCATAAAAATGAAGATGGAATTATAAGACAAGGTCATGAAAAAGCCGCTTAGCTCTGAGTATTAAGACGGAATTTGAGAAAATAGCTCCACATATTTTTTCAAGTTTCGACTTAATATCGAAAGAGCTGGCTCTTGAATACCGTTTATCAAAGGTCATGAAAGAAGCGTTTTGCACTGAGGCATAAGGACAAACAATAGAAAATGGCTCTTCACATTTTTTATTGTTTTGACTTATGTCCAAAGTGTAGATTCTTGAATACCGTTTATCAAAGTTGTGACAACAGCGTTTTGATCTGAGAAGTAAGAAAAAATCGCAGAAAATAGTTTTCCATATTTTTTGTGACTTTAGCTTAGTGTCGAGGATCAGCTGTTGGAAGACTGTTTATCACGGTCATGAAAGAAGCACTCTACACTGTGGTATAAGGGAGAAAAATAGAAAATGGCGCCCATATTTTTTCGAATTTGAAATCACAGTTCTCATCGTTGTGATCACAATGTTTTGGTTTGAACGATTAAGAAAAAAAGCTGGGATAGAAGTGGTTAACTCCGAGAAATAAGCTGAAATTCACGAAAATTGCTTTTCGATTTTTAGTGGACTTCAGCTTATTTTCGAAGGAGTTGCTTCTGATTCCGCTGCTTATACGTATTTATAGTGTGGAACAGTAGAAGAAAGAGGGGACTGTAGATCAATCCCCTCTTTAGCAAATTTGTTAGGCTTCTTTTTATTTCACAGTAACTAATTTTTTCAAGGGATCAGTCCCAAAGTATTTTTCTTGATATAACAAGATTTCCGCACAAGCACTACTGTCTTCTAGTGCATCATGGTGATTATTCAATGTGATATTTAAATTTTCACAAACCGTATTCAAGCGATGATTCGGCATCTCTGGAAACAAGCGCCGACTTGTTTTGACTGTGCATAAAGAAAGATAGTTAGGTTTTGGTAGATGATAGTAATCTAAACATCCGGCTAATACTTTGGTATCGAAGGCTGCATTGTGAGCTACAACTAAGCGATTTTTTTGGAAATACTTTTGGATGTCTTGCCAAACTTTTGGAAACTTTGGTGCTTGTTGGACATCTTCTGGATGGATACCGTGGATTTGGATATTTCGCCAGAAAAAAGGCGTTTCTGGTTGGATCAATGTATAATATTCATCCACGATTCGACTATTTTCAACTTTTACTAATGCAAGAGAACAGGCGCTGTGAGGTTGATGATTGGCTGTCTCAAAGTCCATTGCAATAAAATTCATATTCAAAAAACCTCCTTAAAAAATAAAGACTAACATATATTCGTTATAAAATAAACAAAGAAACCTAGAGATATGTAAAAGGAAATTCGTAAATGAAATACAGTATAACCAATCTTTTCTTAAAATGTTTTTGTTTTTTCAAATGGTAAGAGGCTAAGAAACAAGCTTAACCTCTTATAGATTTTTTTTGCAAGAATGATTTAGTCTAATACTAGTTCCACCGGACAGTGGTCACTACCCATAATCGTTGTATGGATTTTTGCATCCACTAAGTGTGGTTTCAAATCTTCGCTTGTCAAGAAGTAGTCAATACGCCAACCAGCGTTGTTTTTTCGAGCGTTGAAGCGGTAACTCCACCAAGAATAAACGCCTTCTTTTTCTGGATAAAAGTATCGGAAGGTATCAATGAAGCCACTTGATAATAGATGAGTTAATGCTTCTCGCTCTTCAATTGTAAAGCCAGCACTTTTTTGATTAGTTTTCCAATTTTTCAAGTCTATATTTTCATGGGCAACATTCAAGTCACCACATACAATGACTGATTTTTGTTTTTTTAGTTCTTCCAAATAATGGTAAAAAGCTGATTCCCATTGTAAACGATAATCTAACCGTTTTAATTCATTTTGCGAATTAGGAGTATAGCAAGTTACTAGGAAAAATTCAGGATATTCTAAAGTGATCAAACGTCCTTCTTGGTCATGTTCTTCTATCCCCATGCCATAAGATACATTTAAAGCAGGTTGCTTGGCAAAGATAGCTGTTCCAGAATAGCCTTTTTTCTCTGCGTAATTCCAATATTGATGATAACCAGGTAAGTCTAGATCAATTTGACCTGCTTGTAATTTTGTTTCTTGTAAGCAGAAAAAATCAGCATCTAGTTCAGCAAATGTTTCTAAAAAGTTTTTATTTACAATGGCACGTAATCCATTGACATTCCATGAAATAAATTTCAAAAAAACAACACTCCTTCTTTTATTATTTCTATGCGATTATATTGTACCTCATTTTTCTTAAAAATAGTGTAAGATAAAAGTAATGATAAATAATGGAGGCAAGAAAATGAAAATAGGAGTAGTTGGTGTAGGGAATATTGCCGAAAAAGCATATTTACCTACTTATGCAAAAAAACAAGGAACAATCGATTTTTATTTTGCTACAAGAAATGAAGCAACGAAGCAAAGGTTGAAAGATACTTACGGATTTAAGCATCTATACAAAACAGTTGATGAATTGATCGACGAAAAAATCGAGGCTTGCATGATCCATGCGGCAACGAAAGTTCATTATGAATTAGCAAAGAAATGTCTTGAAAATGGCATACACGTATTTATTGATAAACCATTAAGTGTTCATTTAGAAGAAGTCCACTCATTGCAAAAATTAGCTGAACAAAATCAAGCTATCTTGATGGTTGGTTTCAATCGTCGTTTTGCACCAATGGTCGAAAAATTAAAAGCGGTTTCTAATAAACGTTTGATCCATTTACAAAAAAATCGCATCCGTTCTAAAGAAACGACACAGTTTGTGATCTATGATTTATTTTTACATCTTGTGGATACAGCTGTTTATCTATTAGACGAACCAATTTTATCTGTGAAATCTCATATTCGAGAAACAGAAGAGTATATGGAACTTGCAACGATGTCTCTCGAAACCGCAAATCAAACAGCTATTTTGACGATGGATTTAGCAAGTGGAGCAAACACTGAAACTTATCAAGTTACAAGTAAAGATGCTACTTATGAATTAAGTAATCTGACGGATCTAGTCGTTCGTCGTCTTGAGAAGGTTGAATTAGAAACATTTGGTGATTGGACAACGACTCTAGACAAACGAGGCTTTGCGCCAATGGTTCAATTGTTTTTCAGTGAAATCCAACAAAAAAATCCTGATAAATCAAACCTAAAACAAGTAGGGATTGAACAAAGTCACGCATTATGTGAGGAGATGCTGACACGACATGCTCGCCATCAACTTTGAGAAGACTGGCAAGAATGTTTTAAGCGTGATAGAATAATGAGGACGTTTGATACAGAAAGGAAAATCCTCAGTGAATAAAGAAGATATCGTAAAAAAATTACCAGAGTTGAATCTGTTGCTTGATGAACCATTGATGCACTATACATTTACTAAAACGGGTGGGCCAGTTGATGTATTAGCTTTTCCAAAATCAAAAGAAGAAGTCAAAAGACTCATTGATTATTGCCGAGAAAATGATGTGCCTTGGTTAGTACTAGGAAACGCTAGTAACTTAATCGTTCAAGATGGAGGCATTCGGGGTGTAGTCATCATGTTGACGGAAATGAATCAAGTCAATGTCGAAGGAACGATGGTCAGTGCGGAAGCTGGGGCAAAATTGATTGACACCACTTATGCAGCGTTGGCAAAATCATTAACTGGCTTTGAATTTGCTTGCGGCATTCCTGGTAGTGTCGGCGGAGCTGTCTATATGAATGCAGGCGCTTATGGGGGAGAAATCAAAGATGTGTTTGCTCAAGCGGATCTTTTATTTGAAGATGGAACGATCCATACGCTAACAAACGAAGAAATGGCCTTTTCTTATCGCCATAGTAAACTTCAAGAAATGAATGCTATTGTTTTGGAAGCACGCTTCCAATTAACCCCTGGAGAATATGAAGAAATCAAAGGGCGAATGGATGAATTGACCGAATTACGTGAATCCAAACAACCTTTGGAGTATCCTTCTTGTGGTAGTGTGTTTAAACGACCTGTAGGGCATTTCACCGGGCAATTGATCCAAGAAGCAGGCTTACAAGGATTGAAATGGGGCGGCGCACAGATTTCTGAAAAACATGCGGGCTTTATCGTAAATGTCGATCACGCCACAGCAACAGACTATACAGAATTGATTGGACATATCCAGCAAGTGATCAAAGAAAAATTTGATGTCACGTTGGAGACGGAAGTTCGCATCATTGGCGAAAAACAGTGAGGGAAGAAAAGGAGGGAAGAAAAAATGTTGGATAAATCAGTACCTTATGCTGAGATTTGGATGTCTCGTCCACTTGATCTGTCATTACCCTCTTATACATTAGACACAAACTATCACTTTGAAATGTATCGCCCTGGTGCTGAACAAGATTGGGCATGTATCGAAACGGCAGTTGGAGAATTCGAGTCTGTCGGAGAAGCAATGGATTATTTTGAAAAAACATTTACACCGTATCCAGAAGAGTTAAACAAGCGGATGTTTTTTGTTGTTGATCAGAATAATGAACGAGTGGCTACGTGTACAGCTTGGGAGAAAACGCGTCATGGTAAAAATTACCCTGTTTTTCATTGGTTGGCTGTCAAGCCAGAACACCAAGGAAAAGGGATTGCTAAAAGCTTAACGATCGAAGTCTTACGATGCTTCCAAAAGATTGCTAACTACGGTCCAGTTTTTCTTAGTACGCAAACATGGAGTTATCCAGCAGTTAGACTCTATCAAAATTTAGGATTTACATTTATGACTGAAAAATTTGACGGCAGTATCAATCCTGACTATCAAAAAGCAATGGATATCATCAAGAGTCAAACCAAGTAATGAAGTAGGGTGCTTTGTTCAATCTGCATTAGGAAAAATTTTAGAATAACGGCACTTTGCTAAATGATGTTGATGAACAGAAATTTTAGAACGATTGATAGGCTGGAACAGAAGAGGTTAACTCCGGGAAGTAAGAAAGAATTCACGAAAATTACTTTTCAAATTTTTGTGAATTCCAGCTTATTATCGAAGGAGTTGCTTCTGATCCCGCCTTTTATACGTATTTAGAGCGTGAAACAAGAGTAAATGGTACTTTTGTTCTACGCTCTTTTTCCTACGATTAGTCAAGAGAAATTTATAAATCAAATGATTTATTTTTGATCTAGAATCAGAAGAAGAAAATGAAGGTATACGAAATAAACCAAGGAATAAGAAAATTTTTTTACTTGGTCTGTGCTACAATGAGTCTATAAGGTTAATCCCTTATTGGTCGTTAGAGGCCGTATACGCATAAGCGTACATTGTATGATTCCTGACCATGGAATGCATACACTTCAGAAGCTTGTTCATACAGGCGACTGTGGCAACCTTTTCCTTTTTAGGGACGGGTTGCTTTTTTAGTTTGTAATAGTGGCTCTTTGTCAAACACACATGAATTCGCAAACTCATTCACCCTGAAGAATGAAAGGTAAGATTGTAGTACAATTATAGGGGAAAGGAAAAAAGCCGCCATTATTTTGGAAAAGCAAGTGATGCCGATTGTCAAACTGGCTTGCTTTATTTCTCGAGAACCTTGAAATATTGCCAATGAGCATGTGTATAAAAATTTGATTTTACATGAAATAAAGCACTCCTTTCCTAAAATCATGGGAAAGGAGTGCCTTTTTATGGAAATCATTTACGAATGCTGTGCTGGATTAGATG
>NZ_NGMO01000003.1:244852-258055 GCF_002140175.1 Candidatus Enterococcus wittei | reverse complement strand
ATTTGTCTTAGTATATTACCTTCCAAGATTTAAAATGATAATAATTTTTTGAAACTACAAGCATTTTACTGTAATATTTTGAGATGATTATTCAAAAAATTCTGATGGACAACTTAAATTTCTATACCGAAGGATTTTGTTTGAATGAACGGATATGTCTATTCCATTTTTAAAGGATTTTATGATACCTCTTTTATTCTTTAGAACAATAATAAAGATGTCGGTGGAATCCACCAACATCTATGTTTTATGTTTTTTTTCTTGGGATAAAATTACGGATAAAGGTAAACTTTCGATAATCATTTCGACTATACAAGTAACCAAAAATACTGAAGACAAGTGCACCGATAAAGTTTACGAACAAATCTTTCATCGTATCTAAAATACCAATGTCTAGATAACCCTCGTCAATGGTATACTCTTGTGTTTTCCCATTTTCATCCTTATATTGAATGACTGTTTCTGTAATATCGTTGATTGTGTAGACAGTGTTCTCCTCTTCACTAAGTTTGACACTATTGATTTGTGTAACGTAAGTGTCTTTTTGCATATCCAACTGAAACAGCTGATCTGCAGAAAATTCAACAAATTCCCACACGACACCGACTGTCATAGAAAAACAAAAGGAAACTAAGGCGAGTAATAACGGGGTAAGGTTCATTGTTTTGGTGTTTTTATTCAATAGATAAACTAAAGAAAAACCCACACCACCAGCTAAAAAACCGCTAAGGGCATGAAGCACTGTATCCCACATCGAAAAATAGCCATAAAAATCACTTAATTCCCCTAGAACGGTTGAGCTAAAAATAAATGATAATAAAATAATTTCTAACATATTTGGGATTTGGATCTTGAATATTTTTTCTAGGTAATAAGGGATTTCAAACAATAACAGGGTGAGTAGTAGAAGTAGGATATTTCCCATGTTCTGATTGATGATTTGATCGATCAGCATGACTACGACGATCACTCGTAAAATAATATAAATAGCATGGGTGACTTTTCCTGCGGATTTGCTTCCTTTAGTAAAAAAATGTTTAACAACTTTCATCTCTTAACTCCTTCATGATTCATTTAGATTATACTCGTACAGAAGATAAACCCCAAATTTTTTGTTTGTTAAAGAAACACCATTGCTTTTTTAGTGTAATTTCCTGGAGATCTCTCTTTTTGATCATAAGAAAAAAATGAATAGAAATCACCGCTAAATCCTTCTCACTTTAAAGTTATATGTTATTTTAAAAATATCTAATATTGGAAATTTAACGATGAACGGTTGAAATTGTGAAAAATATCACTTATCATGGAGTCATGTGTTTATTTTAGGAGGGAAAGAATGAAAAAGGTAATAAAAGGATTATTGACAGTTACAACAATCATCACACTAGGGGCTTGTTCTTCTGATACTTCACAAAAAGCTTCAAGCAATTCGTCTACAAAGGAAACGACAGAGGTTTCATCTGGTGCTTCTGTTCAAGCATACACAAATCCATCAGAGATGAAAGATTCCTATGATATTGTCATTGTTGGTGCTGGTGGAGCAGGTATGGCGGCGGCTATCGAGGCAAGCGATGCTGGACTAAACCCAGTGATTTTTGAAAAAATGCCTGTAGCAGGAGGCAATACATTGAAGTCTTCAAGTGGGATGAATGCTTCAGAAACAAAATTCCAAGAAGAAGAAGGAATCACAGATTCCAATGATGCTTTTTATGAAGAGACGCTAAAAGGAGCAAATGGAACAAATGATAAAGAATTACTCCGCTATTTTGTGGATCATTCAGCGGATGCGATCCATTGGTTAGATCAAAATGGTATCAAATTAGATAATTTAACGATTACTGGTGGAATGAGTGAAAAACGGACTCATCGTCCTTCCGATGGTTCGGCGATTGGCGGGTATTTGGTAGATGGTTTGTTGCGCAATGTTCATGAACGCAACATTCCGATTTTTGTAAATACAGAAGTCAAAGATATTAAGAAGACGGATGGGATCGTCAACCAAGTTACTGTTCAAGTGCAGGGAGAAGAACCAAAAGATATTACAGGTAAAGCAATTGTTGTAACAACTGGTGGTTACGGAGCCAGTGAGGAACTAATCAATAGCTATCGTCCTGATCTAAAAGGTTATGTGACGACAAATCAAATAGGATCAACTGGTGATGGGATCAAGATGATCGAGAATTTAGGAGGACAAACAGTGGATATGGATAAGATTCAAATCCATCCAACCGTCCAACAAGATGAAGGAGTCCTGATTGGTGAAGTGGTACGTGGCGAAGGGGCTATCTTAGTCAATCAAGCAGGCGAACGGTTTGTCAATGAGATGAATACCCGTGATAAAGTTTCTGCGGCAATCACTGCACTGCCAGAAAAATCTGCTTACTTGATTTTTGATCAAGGAGTACGTGATCGTGCGACAGCTATTGAATTCTATGATGAAAAAGGCTATGTGACTGCTGGTGAAAGTATCGAAGAATTAGCAGAAAAAATCCAGTTGCCGTCAGAAACATTGGCAAAAACTGTCACTACTTGGAACGAAGAGGTAGCGAACAAAGAAGATACAGCATTCGGCCGTACCACAGCGATGGACAATGACCTTTCTAAGCCAAAGTATTATGCTATCAAAATCGCTCCAGGTATCCACTATACGATGGGCGGAATAAAAATCAATACGAATACTGAAGTATTAGATAAAGAAGAGCAACCAATTACTGGACTTTATGCTGCAGGGGAAGTCGCTGGTGGCCTGCATGGAGAAAATCGTATCGGAGGAAATTCAGTAGCTGAGATCATCATTTTTGGTCGTCAAGCGGGTCAGCAAGCTGCACAATTTGCTTTTGATAGAATAGAAACACTACGGTCTGAATAAGATACTTCTTTAGGACTATGATACAATTATTTAGTTTTAGAATGAACTGGTGATAAATAAAAAAATAACCCGAAGGATTCAGAAAAGAACGAAACTCTTTTCGAATTCTTCGGGTTTTTTATGATCGTTGGACTAGGTTCATTATGTTTTTTAGTTATTCACCGATCAATGAATTGTGTTCATTGTGCCTTTACAACAGTTATTCACTGATTGTAAGAATGATTTTCCCTATATTTTTATTGGCTTCCATGTACTCCTGTGCTTCCTTGGCCTTCTCGAATGGAAAAGTTCGATCAATGATTGGACGGACCTTATTTGATTCAAAGTAAGGATCGACCTCGCGCATAAATTCTTGTGTCAAATTCGCTTTATATTCATCTGATCTAGGAGTCAGTAACGTACCGATCAATTGGATACGTTTTTGTAAAAGCAGGCTAATATCGACTTTTTCAACGATTGTTCCGCTTAACAGTCCAATCAAAATCCAACGGCCATCGACAGCGATGGAAGCAAGATTTTTTTCCCAATAAGATGCACCGACAAAATCCAAGATGACATCGACGCCTTGTCCTTCAGTAATGCGCTGGATCTCTTTAGCAAAATCTTGGGTTTTATAATTGATGCCTTCGTCAGCACCTAGCTCTTTACAAAAGGCTAATTTTTCTTCGGAACCAGCGGTAACAATGACTTTGGCTTGAGAAAGTTGTTTTGCTAATTGAATCGCAGAAGTACCGACACCGCTTGCTCCAGCATGGATTAAGACGGTTTCTTCTTTTTGAAGATTTCCTAGCCAGTAGAGAGTTTGATAAGCTGTCAAAAACACTTCCGCAATACCAGCTGCTGCAATATAATCCACAGATTCAGGCAATAAAATCGCACGATCGGCAGGCATAACAGCATACTCCGCATATCCCCCAAGATTGACCAACCCATACACTCTGGTTCCTTTTGAAAATTCGGAGCGCCCACTGGCATTTTCAATAACTTCTCCTGCTACTTCAACACCTAGTATAGGATAAGGAGGTTGTAATTCCTGGTTTTCCCGCCGCATGATATCGGTACGATTCACGGCTGCCGTGTGGACTTTGATCAACAGTTCGCCTTTTTGTGGAACAGGTACGGGAACATTGATTTCTTCTAAGACCTCGGCTGAACCAGGATGTTTGATGGAAATGGCACGCATGTTTAAACCTCCTTGGCTACATGAGCTAAAGCATCAGAGACAGAAGAGGATCCTTCAGATAAAACAAGTGTTGTGCGTGTGATTGCTGGTTGATCGACTAATTCTGCTAAGACTTCAGCGACTGTTTTTCGAGTAATCGTTTTAGCCATCTTATCACCTGGTTTTGTTAATTGAATTGTTGTGATCTCTTCGTCGTTGGTTAGCGAAACCGGTTGGATGATCACATAGTCTAAATCAGTGTGATTCTTTAACCATTCATCTGCATAGTGTTTGGTAATATAATAATCGATCATAGACTCAGGCCATTTTGCACGGTCGTCGGCAAAAGCTGCGCTGATCATCAAGTAACGAGGAACCTTTGCTTCTTCGGCTGCTATCATGGTTTTGATGGCACCATCTAAATCGACTTGTAAGAGATTTTTTCCTTGAGAACCCGCAGTAAAAATGACGATGTCCATCGTTTGGAATGTTTCGGCCATTTTTTCTGTAGGCCATGTAAGGTCAAAGGAGACATAAGAGATGTTATCCTCTTTGATAATGGACTGAGTTGCGACATCTCTAACTCCTGCATATACTTGGTGTTCAGTCGTCGCTAGTTTTTGTATCAAGTGCCGACCAATCTGTCCATTTGCACCTACTACGAAAATATTCATTTCACTCATCCTTTCCAGATTCATCTGTAACAGTAATCGTAACACCAAATGATAAAAAAAACAGGATGAAACACTTGTGGGAACAAAGAACAAATAAAAAAATATGTACATCGTGCCCTTCAGTAACATGGTCATTGAAAAATAAATTTCTAAGATAGTTGATAGTGTTCATACTGCTGAAGGGCTAACGATAAGTATTCTTGAACAAAATATTCATTGTATCCAAGATAGCGTAACGAGAAATATTTATTTGGTTTTAAACAAGGAATACAACAAGCGTTAACGGATTAACCGCAATAAGATACTAGAGACTGCTACAGTCGTTATCCCTGCGACAATTGCTTCAGGAATACCACTAGTGAAGATTACTGTAAGGACTGCGGAATAGACAGCATCGACATTCGTGCCAAGTACCTGTGCATAATCTTGCTGGAAAAGAAAGTAGATCATATTCATAACAAAGATCGTATTCGTTAGAGAACCTGCAATTCCTGCAATAAATAAAGAAAGAGGATTGGCTTTCTCCTTTGTGATTTTTTTCATTCCATGATAGACAAAGTAAGGAACAATACCAATCAAAATACGTGGGATGAAGGCAACAAGCAACGCTTTCCAACTTCCTTGATCTGTACCGATCACTGGAATAAAAGGAGAGAAGGCAAAAGATAAAGGACCGGGAAGCATCGTACTACGAATCACACTGATCAATCCAAAAGTGCCTCCAAGAAATGCGCCAAGTCTAGGACCTAGAATAATTGAAGCAATGATGACAGGGATGTGCATCGTGGTTGGGGTGAGTGGTCCTATGGGTATAAATCCTAATGGTGTTACAGCTAATAAAATTAAGATTGCTAAAAACATAGCCGTCAAAGTAAAAGTTTTTGTATTTTTCATAATAACTCCTTTTGCCTCAAGCTTGTCGCTGATTCAGCAGTAAGCTGACTTGTTCTATAATCGTTGGAATATCTGCCAAGGCACCTTTGCCATAATCACCACAAGCTAAAAGTGCTTCTTTTGGTTCGATTTCTTGATAACCAATTTCTTTCAATGTAGCTAGATTTTTTTGATTAATCGGATGATGATACATATTAGTGTTCATAGCTGGCGCAATCAATTTAGGTGTCTTAGGTAGTAGAGCCATAGCAAAAGTTGAAAGTAAATCATCTGCGATACCATTTGCTAGTTTACCGATGACATTTGCGGTAGCAGGTGCAATCAAGAATAAGTCAGCTTGTTTGGCCAACTCAATGTGATTGATCACTGCTGGATTACTCTCTTGCATGACATCAGTATGGACAGCACGTTTTGATAAAGATTGTAGGGTCAACGGTGTGATGAATTGTGTACTGCTTTTTGTCATGATGACATCTACCTGATAGCCTGATTTGACCAATTGACTAGTGATATCTGCACTTTTATAAGCCGAGATACTACCAGATACGCCTAATAGGATTTTTTTCATTTTGACTTCACCTCAGTTTAGAATATTTGCCACGATTCGTTGGGCAATTTCTTGTTTTGTATGAGCTTCTTCGATGCTACCAGTTGCAGAAATCAGATAACCGTGATGTTTATTTTCACTGATCTGAGTGAGATCGTTGGCAAAAACAAAGTCTGTTTGATTGGTAGCCAAGCTTTTCTTGGCAACAGAAAGTAGGTGTTTTTTTGGTACATCAACAAGTAATTTAAACCCTACGATTTTTGCTTTCGGTTGCCATTTACGCAAAAAGCCAATGATTTTTGGTGTTTTCTTCAAGGCAACAAATAAGTAATCGGTATCTGAAGAAATCTTGTCTTGATTGTCAGTCAATTGTTCACTTGTTGTCAACCAGTCGTGTAGGTTAGCAGATGTTAGCGGATCTTTGGTCAAACGCTCAGAAAATTGCGTTTCTGAGAGGCTGAAAGCTGGTGTGAAATCACTGACAGCCATACTATGGATGATGGCATCGTATGTTTGTTCTTGAAGAAGTTGTTCTAATGTATGGAATAAATCGCTTGTTGACTCGATAATATGGAACCGTAAATGATCAGACAGCTTAGGTTTGGCAACAAATTTAGTTGTTACATAATCGATCTGGACAGGGCCCTGAGCGATAAAAGCTTCAGCAATCGCTTTTCCTAAACGACCACTGGAATGGTTAGTGATAGAACGCACTTGATCAATTTTCTCTTTCGTACCACCAGCTGTAATTAATATCTTCATATTGATTCTCCTACTTTAACAAGGGTTCGTCCTTGATGTGTGCCTTCAAGGATATGTTTAGTGGTTTTTGGTACTGCATCTAAGGTGATTTCTGTCACTAACAGTTTATCAGTAATAGACAATTCTGCGAGTTGGCGCCAGACGTGAAGACGTTGTTCATGAGAAACATTGACCGAATCAATACCAATTAATTGGATATTGCGCAAAATGAAAGGTAAGACACTAGTAGATAATTGGATTCCACCCGCATTTCCACATAAAGCAACTGCACCATCATAAGCGACTAAAGGCAATAAGCGAGTCAACTGTTCGCCTCCAACTGTATCAATAACATAAGCAACTTGCTGTTTATCTAAAGGCTTCGTTTTTTCAGGTAAGAAGTCATCTGGATGGACGACTTCACTTGCCCCAAGTTTTTGTAACCAAATTTGTGTGTCTGCTTTCCGAGAAAAAGCTGTAATCGATTGGAAGCCTAACTTGTGTAACATGGCAATTGCCACACTACCGACACCACCGGAAGCTCCTGTAACGATGATGGGATCTGTTGGAGACATTCCTTGCTTAAGTAAAGCGTTCACACATAAAGCAGCAGTAAAACCTGCAGTACCTAAAATCATCGCTTGGCGTAAATCCATGGTTTCAGGAAGTGGGACCAACCATTCTCCTGGAACAGCTTGATATTGGCTATATCCTCCTGGTTGGCTAACCCCTAGACCATAACCAGTGGCTAATACACGATCACCTGGCACAAAACGAGGGTCTAAGCTTTTGACCACGATGCCTGCTAGATCGATACCAGGAGTCATCGGATAATGACGAATCACTTGTCCGTTTTCAGTGCAAGCTAAGGCATCTTTATAATTCACATCAGAATAAGCAACTTTGACTAGAACGTCATGATTCGTCAGCTTAGGTAGTTCAGCTGAAACAATCGCTGTTTGAAAATGAGGTTCATTCGTTACTTGTAATTGTTTAAACGTATTCATTTTTTTTGCATACACTCCTTTCAAAATTTTCTTCTATCATACCATAAAGCGGTTCACTTTCGTTCAGTTCGATTTATAATTTATTCTTAAATGTACCACTTTGGTCTTTGAAATAATTGATTAGAAATCTGTAGAAAAAGGGTTGTATTTTCAAGAAAAATTTGTATACTAATACAGGTGATAGTAAACTCTAAGTTTACTATTAGAAAACTTCATGTAGGAGGAAAGCTATGGAAATTGGTGAGAAGTTAAGAAATCTTCGTATCCGTAAGAACTTGACACAAGAAGAACTAGGCGAACGAACCGATTTATCTAAAGGCTATATTTCACAATTAGAACGAGATTTAAGTTCACCATCAATGGAAACATTTTTCTCTATTCTTGAAGTGCTAGGGGTCACCCCCGAGGAATTTTTTCATCAAGACACATCCAACGTGCAAGTTGTTTATTCAAAAGAAGATCGTACCGTTTACTTTGATGAAGAAAACGGGTATGAGTTGCAGTGGCTTGTCGCAGATTCAAATGAAAAAGAGATGGAACCTGTAATATTGACTTTTAAAAAGGCTGGAGAGTATAAAACTTTTGAGCCATCTTTGTCTGAAACGTTTATCTTTGTCTTAGAAGGGGAGTTAGCGTTAAGCTTAGGAGAAGAGGAATACATTGCAAAAAAAGGACAAACCATCTATTACCAAGCAACCAAACAACATCAATTGCGCAATCATCAAGAAAAACAAACAAAAGTACTAATCGTGGCAACGGAATCGTACTTGTAATATAGGAGGCAGAGAAGTGGGGCAACCAATCATATCATTTGATCAAGTCGTAAAGAGATACGACGATGAAACCATTTTAAAAAATATTAGTTTTGAGATCGAGCAAGGAAAATTTTATACATTATTAGGACCATCTGGTTGTGGGAAAACAACCATCCTTCGAATTATTGCTGGTTTTACAGAAGCGACTGAAGGGGATATTTATTTTGAAGGAAAACGATTGAATGATCTGCCGGCTAACAAACGCCAAGTCAATACTGTTTTTCAAGATTATGCACTTTTTCCACATATGAATGTTTTTGATAATGTGGCATTTGGTCTGAAGATCAAAAAAATGCCAAAATCAGAGATTGAAAAAAAGGTGAAAGATGCATTACGAATGGTTCAATTACCTGGGTATGAAAATCGAGAAATCAGTGAGATGTCTGGAGGGCAACGCCAACGTGTAGCGATTGCACGAGCAATCGTGAATGAACCTAAAGTTTTGCTGCTAGATGAACCACTTTCTGCACTGGATTTGAAGTTGCGTACTGATATGCAATACGAGTTAAGGGAATTACAACAACGTTTAGGTATCACGTTCATCTTTGTCACTCATGATCAGGAGGAAGCATTGGCGATGAGTGATGAGATTTTTGTAATGAATAAAGGACGAATCGTTCAAAGTGGAACACCTGTGGATATTTATGATGAACCAATCAATCATTTTGTGGCAGATTTTGTTGGTGAAAGTAATATCGTTGATGGTGTGATGATCGAAGATAATTTAGTCGAATTTGTCGGTAAACGTTTTGAGTGTGTCGATAGTGGTATGCGGACCAATGAACCCGTCGAAGTAGTTTTACGTCCAGAAGACCTCACCATCACGACACCTGATCAAGGAAATCTAGTCGTAACAGTTGATACACAGCTATTTCGTGGCGTTCATTATGAAATCATTTGTTATGATGAGCAACGTAATGAATGGATGGTGCACTCAACGAAAAAAGCTCGTGAAGGAAGTAAAGTAGGTTTGGCATTTGATCCAGAAAATATTCACGTGATGCGTTTCAATGAAACGGAAGAAGAATTTGATGCACGACTAGAAAGCTATGAAGAATAGGGGGACTTCACATGAAAACAATGCGTAGAATCTACTCTATCCCTTATGTCTTGTGGCTAGGATTGTTTGTGATTGCGCCAGTACTATTAGTTATCTACCAATCATTTTTTGACATGAACGGACAGTTTACCTTAAGTAACTACGCCGCTTATTTCACTTCAGGAACCTACCTTTCCATGACACTTAACTCCGTTTGGTATGCGTTTTTGATTACTTTATTCACTTTACTGATCAGCTATCCGACAGCCTATTTTTTATCGAAACTAAAACATAAACAACTATGGCTGATGCTGATCATTTTACCTACATGGGTGAATTTATTGCTGAAAGCTTATGCATTCGTTGGGATTTTCAGTGCCCATGGAAGTGTCAACCATTTCTTTGAATTTATTGGAATAGGCCCCTACCAAATTTTGTTTACTGACTTTAGTTTCTTATTTGTGGCCACTTATATCGAAATTCCATTTATGATTATGCCGATTTTTAATGCATTAGAAGAGATGAATCCTTCATTATTAAGTGCCAGTCGCGATTTAGGTGCGAATAGTTTTGAAACTTTTCGCAGAGTCATCTTTCCTTTGTCACTCAATGGTGTGAAAAGTGGGGTACAAGCAGTGTTCATTCCATCTCTATCGCTATTCATGTTGACTCGTTTGATTGGTGGAAACCGTGTAATCACACTAGGAACCTCGATCGAACAACATTTCTTAGTGACCCAAAACTGGGGGATGGGTTCAACGATCGGTGTGATTCTGATTATTGCTATGTTTGTAGTTATGCTTTTGACAGGTGAAAAGAAAAAAGGAGGACGCTCATGAGAAAAAAATTCAAGTGGTCGTATCTCTACTTAGCAATAGTGTTTTTATTGCTGTATCTGCCCATTTTTTATTTGATTTTTTATTCCTTCAATGAAGGTGGAACTATGAATCAGTTTACTGGTTTCACTTGGGAAAATTATCAAGCAGTATTTGAAGATACCCGTCTGATCATCATTGTATTGAATACATTCATGTTGGCCTTCTTATCTGCTTTATTGGCAACGATCATTGGTACATTTGGAGCAATGGGTATCTACTACACCAAAAAGCGAAGAGCAAGAACAGCGTTACTAAGTATGAACAATATCTTGATTGCTTCTCCTGATGTCATCATCGGTGCAAGTTTTTTGATTTTCTTTACATTATTAGGCTTCGGTTTAGGATTTCAAAGTGTTTTGCTTTCACATATCGCCTTTAGTATTCCAATCGTTGTCTTGATGGTTTTGCCTAAATTGCAAGAAATGAATGATTCGATGGTGGATGCTGCTAGAGATTTAGGAGCGAATAACTTTCAAGTGATTAAAAATATCATCTTACCTTTCTTATCACCAGGAATCATCGCTGGCTACTTTATGGCATTTACTTATTCATTAGATGATTTTGCAGTGACCTTCTTTGTGACAGGCAATGGCTTTACGACTTTATCTGTAGAGATCTACTCAAGAGCTAGACAAGGAATCAGTTTAGAAATCAATGCGCTCAGTGCTCTCGTCTTTTTATTCTCTATGGTCTTAGTCATCGGGTATTACTTCATCAGTAAAGAAAACCGACCAAAACGTTTACGGAAAAATCGTCGAGTACCAGAGGAGGTGGCACGTCTACGATGAAAAAATTACAATCACTGTTCATCGGGATCATTGCGATCATTGTGGTCTTAGTCATAGGTGTGAATCGACTGGAAAAAGCCAGTGGCATGAGTGGTGCAAAAATCGTGACGATCTACAACTGGGGAGATTATATCGACCCTAGTCTGATCACCAAATTTGAAAAAGAGTATGGCTATAAAGTCAATTACGAAACATTTGATTCAAATGAAGCAATGTTTACGAAAATCCAACAGGGAGGCACTGGATACGATATTGCCATTCCCAGCGAATATATGATCCAAAAGATGATTGAAGAAAAATTAGTGCTACCTTTAGATCATAGAAAAATCATAGGGCTAAACAACATCGATGATCGTTTTTTGAATTTAGACTTTGATCCGAATAACCGTTACTCGATTCCTTACTTTTGGGGAACATTAGGGATCGTCTACAATGATAAAGTATTTAGTGAAGACGAAATCCAACATTGGAATGATTTGTGGAAACCTCAATTAAAAGATAGTTTGATGTTGATCGATGGGGCCAGAGAAGTTATCGGTTTTTCTTTGAACAGTTTAGGTTATTCTTTGAATAGTAAAGATATGGATCAATTACTTGAGGCTTCAAGGAAATTAAATAAATTGACCCCTAATGTGAAAGCTATTGTCGCAGATGAAATTAAAATGTATATGATCAATGAAGAAGCTTCTGTAGCCGTTACTTTTTCTGGCGAAGCTGCAGATATGATGTATGAAAATGAACATTTACATTATGTGATCCCAACAGAAGGCTCAAATCTTTGGTTTGATAATATCGTGATTCCAAAAACAGCGAAGAACCAAGAAGGAGCTTACGATTTTATCAATTTCATGCTTGAACCAGAAAACGCTGCTCAAAATGCAGAATATATCGGCTATTCTACTCCTAATAAGGCAGCTAAAGCGTTATTACCAAAGGAAATCTCAGAAGACGAGCAATTCTATCCTTCTGATGAGACCATTTCACATCTTGAAGTCTATGAAAACCTAGGACCTAAATATTTAGGTATCTACAATGATTTATTCTTGGAGTTTAAGATGTATCGGAAATGATGGCAAAACTCAGTGAAACTGGGGAAAACTCAAGGATCAAAAGCCGTTATTTACGTGCTTTTGAAAACTCAGTTTTCCAAATTTCTACCAAAAGCGTCTTTTTAGGCGCTTTTTTTTGTGTTATTTTATTTTTTCTACCAGAGATTTTCTACCAGAGGAAATATTGACATACAGGAGTTTGAAAAACTTTGGAGAATAAAAAGCAATAATTTGATCCTCAAGCGAATCTAATTAGCTACTTAATGAGAGATAGGTTTGGAACAGAAATAGGATTGAAGGAATGGGCTATAATGAAATTTAGGAAGGAATCAAACCAATCGTATAGAGAAAAAACTCATCAGAAAAATTTCTCTAGTGATTTTTTTAGATGTAAATGATTATTTAAAATAGTTTTAGTAAAAAGATGAATTCCTCAAGATTGAAGCGTTAAGATACTTGTAAAACTATCTTTTGTCTATTGGACTAAAAGCACTAAGAATGAATCTAGGTAACACTAAGTTACCTCCTTTTGGTCATTCATGCTATCCAGAAATTAATGATATTATAAAGGTAATGGAAATATAGCTAAATTAGTGAAAAAATTGATAAAGCCAACTTGCTACACGTAAGACAAAGATTAAATAAATAGGTACTAAAATAATAAATATCATGTTATATTTGAATATTAAATATAGGTAATCCCAAATATTTGAATACAATTTAAATTGTATTCGATGGAG
>NZ_NGMO01000003.1:239993-244451 GCF_002140175.1 Candidatus Enterococcus wittei | reverse complement strand
ATGAAGGAGTGAAAAAATGCCACAAAAAGGAAGGATACAACTGAAATCGCAGATGCCAAACAAAGGAGGAATACCACAAGCTATCTTTAGAGAAAAAATTGGGAAAGCAAATAACGAACGTAATGACAAGAATAAGTTAGGATTTGACCAAGCAAGGTTAAACGATATTGCCAATAATATGGGACAAACACCAGCCCCCGATAATTTACTGACATTAGAGGGAGTACTTTTTTTATCGCATATCTTTCGAAATGTTCGCTTAGTTGATCCTCCCGAACAACAGCCGGTCATCAAAAAAAATGCTCCAGCCTTTGAAGCGACTACACGGATTGATGTGAGAAGAGAAGGGAATCAGACAAGGATTCATTCCTTTGTTTCAACCTCCACCATCAATCGTGGGCGAATCCAGTCCTTGAATACGAATCAGACCATGTCTCAACCGACAATAGCGATCGCTCCCCTGTTTGCCAGTACGAGTTCTCTTTTTGACAATCAGACGTTTGGGAATCAGACATCAGCGACCGACCCACAAGATGTCGACATAGCGAAGAGGGCGCATGAATTAAGTGTTTTTTTTCATCAGAAAGTTCATGACCTCTACCAACTGGTGAATTGTACCACCACGAGAAGGACGGATCAGGTGAAGACCTGGATCGTCACAGGAGCAAGTGTGGAACAAACGAGATTTACCACGGTTTGTCAGAATGCGGTCGGTAGAGCTGAGACACAAAATAATCAAGGTAGGAAACAAGAAAATGATCTCCTACCTCTTTCTACGGATCCTATGACTGATCGAACAGTTCATGGAACTCCACCTTTTTCTGCGGAAGAGGCAGCTCAAAAACTAAGTAAAGCCTTTCAAGCTTCTTTTGAAAACCAACATAACGCTACAATAGATCCCCCAAATCATATACATAATCAAGTGACAGAAACATTTTGGAATGGATTAACGGAACGGTTATATCAATTCTTTTCTCAACATAAAAATATGGCTTCTACTCAAGAACAAGCCCATGGTGGGTCTTGGATATCGCATTTGGTGGATTTGTTACTACAAACTTTTTCGATAGATTATGGAAAACAAATTCCCTCTAACCCACTATTAGACAAGAACCTAAATTATCTGGTGAAATCACCATCTTCTAATCTAGCAATTCAACCGAAAAAGAAACAACCAGAAGGAACACCCAAAACGGTATCGGAACCTGTATTAGGAATGATACCTGAAATGGTATCGGAACCTGTACTAGAAATGACACCTGAAACGATGATGAAAAATGAGTCTGTATTGAACCTTGAAAAAGAGGGTTTTTTGCCTCAAGTTTGGCAGCTAGCCACAGATTTTTATGAAGTAGTTGATGGCTTTCTCCAACAATCCATTGGCCTCCAGTTTTTAGGCGTCGAGGCTTCGCCGTTGCCAACTACTCTAGAATTAGAGGGAAATCAAGGAACATTCAATGAGACACAGATAAGCGAGACAACTACAGAAAGCAGTCACGTCAACGGAACGACTCCTTATGTTAAGGGGGCTGAATTAGAGGTGACGGGATCTAGCGAAAGAAATGATACTCAGGAGATTAATGAAAAAATCCAAGCGTTTTTGCGGGGAAATGCCGCTGATCCAACAAAGATAGTAGCTCAGGAGACAAAGGAAGAGTCCCATCCGCCTGAATGGACGAGTGAACAAAAAGAGAACATTCGTCAAAAACTCGTCGATTTTTTCATGGGAAATGGAATAGCATGTCAAGAATCCAATGCTAAAGACCTAATAGAAACAGTCGGTGAGTGGGTGCTCCTTGAAGGAGCCTCTCCCGCAACACTGGATATGGTGAAAGTCAAACAACTCGCAAAAATCATCCTAGAAATGGGGGAAGAGTCAGTAATCTCAGAGGAACAAGCAGGTCTAACTATCGGATCATGGGTCTATGAAACAATGAAAGACATTCAACCGAAGGCTTTAGACTTGGTTGCAGAAACGACAGAACTAACAACAGAACAAACAACAGGAATGAATGCCACTCAACCAATAAGTACAGATAAACAAAAAAATAACGTCGAAACGGATGGCATTCAATGGCGAGATCCCAATGTACGAAAAGAAGTGGAAACCTTTTTACGGAAGAAGATACTCTCACCGAAACCAGCCAAAGAAGAAGTATTGATCGCTATGGGAAAACGGATCACAAAAGAAGAAAACAACCAATTGGTCTTCGATTATGAAAAACTTCAGTCTATGGCACAAGTGATTTTGAAAGCATTGCACCTCCATGACAGAAAAAACGGAGAGAAGATCTCAAATAAAGATGCCGAATTAACGGTCATGAAATGGGCTTTTGAAACAATATTAGAAAGTTCGATTGAAGCCTACATGATCAAAAAACTTGTGTCGGCACCTGATATCGATCAATTGACCATGGGGCGTTTGAGGGAGTTATTCACCGTTAGAAACTTGGAGAAAGAAGGATTGATTCAGTTGGGTGTTTCTACTCTTTCTCAAAAACAGAAGACTTTCTTTAACAAGCTATGGAATTTATTCCTCCAGCGAGAGTTGCCCAATTATTTTTTGGATAGCAGTGACTTAGCGGATGATTTGTTGATTTCTGATTATTCCTCCTTGATGCAGTTAACAGGAGCGAAGATTTTAAAGGAAGGAGAGTACCAATACCCCTTTAATCAAGAAGAAGCTCGACTGATGGGGGAGCATTTTTGGCAAACCATCCTTGAAAAAAAAATCACCACCTATGAAGAATTCCGTCATCTCCTGATGCCTTCTTTACTTGCGGTCGCTCAACTAGAACCGGATTTGTTACGAGAGGCATTGGCTACGGGCACCTACAAAGAAGTGGCGATCAGCACATTTATAGGATACCAACAAGAAGGCTATTTTCAACTGGTTGAACATCAAGAGCTGCTCAATCGTTTGTATAAAGCCTATCAAGAAGCCTTGCTTCAATGGCGTCGAAAAGAGGCGTTAGCCACCACTGTGGCACAGACGTGTATCGATAGGTTTGACTCTTCCTTTAGTTTTTATGAAATCAAACAAAGATATCTTGAAGGTTCGATCAAGCCATGTCCAGACATTGAATGGTTTCAACCGAAAATAGAAGACGTGTATACTAAATTGACAAAAAACGTCTCCGAGGTCCATGTTCCATTTGATAAAAAACTGGTTGAATTTGCGTTGAATGCAGTTGATCAAGAGGAACGTGCGTTTATTTTTTCGGGAGGGACTACCCTTTACGAGGGATTTGCCGAGTTGAAAAATGAAACCCATTATACAGGTGGTGCGCCAGGAACAGGTGGAATGTTACTGATTAATTTGAGAGGACGAGTGACGTGGGAGGATACCACGCTTAGTCTCGACAAAACGGATCTGTTTGTGGCTGTTCAAGGGAATGAAGAACGTTGGTATGCATTGAAGAGACTGGATGAAGAAGGGGGCTATATCCTTTATCGAGTCGATCAAGATTCCTTATCCTACTTCAAATATGGGTTATTTAATCGGAAGGATCTTTGGGAGAAAGGGTATCAACAAGTAGGAAATGAGATTCGCATCGGGGATAAATACTTTCAATTCTCTGCTCGTGTGAATCGAAGCAAGAAGTTATCCCATGGGGTGGAAATGGAACCGTTGATTGAGACATTGAGTCGTAAACATAGTGATCAATTGTACAAGCAACTCTACGATTCGGGAAACGATAAATCGGATACCGAAAAACTTTGGGAGGTCATCAAGCATTTCATCCCATTTTATGATTGTGTGACAGGGATCATCAATCAAGATACTGGTGAAGCAGTTACTTCGTGTACGATTGATGCGTTGCTTTTCATTCCAATAGTGGGACAAATCACTTCTCTCAATATGAAATTTGCGTTAGGGGTGGCTCGAGCGTTTGCCCGAGGAGGGATTCGAAGTGTCATCAAAAATAGTCGCCATTTTCTTCCGAATGTCGCTGAAATCAGAAAACTGGTTTGGAGTCTCGCACAGGCGATTGATCCAGGATTTGAAACGATCGTAGGTGGCGGTCGACTGGTGATTCAGAAAGCCTTGAAGTTCAAAAATGAATTTCGAGTCGGAATGAAAACCAAAGCTCTGTTAGAAAAAATAGAGATCATGGAGAAAGCCCGAGAGGCGTTGAAAAAAGAAATTGTGATGGCAGAGTTGAATGGTTTGGAAGTTCCCGTAAAAAAGATGAGTGGAGATCTATATATGCGGGTGACTAATTTGGACACTTCGGAGGTATTTGGTGGCTTGTATGTATTGAAAGGCAAACAGTTAGAACCTTATAGAGGGCCTGCCAAATTTACAACAGAACAACTAGAACTGATCGATCGTTTAGAATTCAAACTGGATAAAGATCAGATGTATGTCGTTAAAAACAATCCTGATCCCCAAGCCTATGGCGAAGGAATGATCACGACAGTCGCAAAAGAAGGAGAAGAGACGAAACGTTTTAT
>NZ_NGMO01000003.1:179904-239893 GCF_002140175.1 Candidatus Enterococcus wittei | reverse complement strand
GACTACCCTTTACGAGGGATTTGCCGAGTTGAAAAATGAAACCCATTATACAGGTGGTGCGCCAGGAACAGGTGGAATGTTACTGATTAATTTGAGAGGACGAGTGACGTGGGAGGATACCACGCTTAGTCTCGACAAAACGGATCTGTTTGTGGCTGTTCAAGGGAATGAAGAACGTTGGTATGCATTGAAGAGACTGGATGAAGAAGGGGGCTATATCCTTTATCGAGTCGATCAAGATTCCTTATCCTACTTCAAATATGGGTTATTTAATCGGAAGGATCTTTGGGAGAAAGGGTATCAACAAGTAGGAAATGAGATTCGCATCGGGGATAAATACTTTCAATTCTCTGCTCGTGTGAATCGAAGCAAGAAGTTATCCCATGGGGTGGAAATGGAACCGTTGATTGAGACATTGAGTCGTAAACATAGTGATCAATTGTACAAGCAACTCTACGATTCGGGAAACGATAAATCGGATACCGAAAAACTTTGGGAGGTCATCAAGCATTTCATCCCATTTTATGATTGTGTGACAGGGATCATCAATCAAGATACTGGTGAAGCAGTTACTTCGTGTACAATTGATGCGTTGCTTTTCATTCCAATAGTGGGACAAATCACTTCTCTCAATATGAAATTTGCGTTAGGGGTGGCTCGAGCGTTTGCCCGAGGAGGGATTCGAAGTGTCATCAAAAATAGTCGCCATTTTCTTCCGAATGTCGCTGAAATCAGAAAACTGGTTTGGAGTCTCGCACAGGCGATTGATCCAGGATTTGAAACGATCGTAGGTGGCGGTCGACTGGTGATTCAGAAAGCCTTGAAGTTCAAAAATGAATTTCGAGTCGGAATGAAAACCAAAGCTCTGTTAGAAAAAATAGAGATCATGGAGAAAGCACGAGAGGCGTTGAAAAAAGAAATTGTGATGGCACAGTTGAATGGTTTGGAAGTTCCCGTAAAAAAGATGAGTGGAGATCTATATATGCGGGTGACTAATTTGGACACTTCGGAGGTATTTGGTGGCTTGTATGTATTGAAAGGCAAACAGTTAGAACCTTATAGAGGGCCTGCCAAATTTACAACAGAACAACTAGAACTGATCGATCGTTTAGAATTCAAACTGGATAAAGATCAGATGTATGTCGTTAAAAACAATCCTGATCCCCAAGCCTATGGCGAAGGAATGATCACGACAGTCGCAAAAGAAGGAGAAGAGACGAAACGTTTTATTCGAATGAAAGGCAAACTGATTCCGGTGGGGATGCAGTCCATCGAAGGACACGGTGTCCGAATGTATATCAAGGATCCTGCAGCGAAAAAGTTTTTACCAGTGAATTATAATGGTATGGAATGGTATTTTGAAGCCCCGACTTCCCACTCTATACCCAAAGAGGTAGAGTCAAAAATCGTTGAGCAGTTGGATCAGTTTGAATCACAAAAGAATCCTGTTTTTCTTTCTGCACCCGAAACTAGGAATGGTTTGATATGGGATGGAGCAGACAGATCTTACATCAAGGTCAACGAGCAATACATTCCATTGATTTTACTGGATAAGGAGTTGAACCGGTATCATTTAGTGAAAAAAGATTATCATGAATCAATGACCGTCTTGCGATTCGATGAGAAAAAGGATCGATTCCGTTTTGAGACAGAGTTAGAAAGTAAGGAAGTAATAGAAGCATTTTTTTCTGAACAACCTAAAGAGCGACAACGAAAATGGAAAGCTACCTCTAAGAAAAGTAAAACAAGGAATTCCAGAGAGAAGTCCGCACCAAGTACTTCAAAGATAACATCACAACGGGGGTTACCGCCACAAAATGTGATTCCAGATACAACTAGACACGCAGAAGAATGGACGAAACTTAGAAAAGCAATCCCATTTCAAAAGAAATTTGAAATACGAAGAGTTGAAGATGCCAACGTTGCGCTTGGTGATTTTTCTCATTTTCTTCCAGAAAAAACTGTTGTGTATTATGATAAGAAAGAGTGGGTGGAAAAAAAATTAAAATCGATGATCACTAGGAATTTATCTGGGAAACGTAAACGTGATTTTCGAGTGTATGTTGGTCTTAAGAAAGATACAGCACCAGAATACATCAAACTTTTTCGAGAAAAATTGGTAGGAGAATTTAAGAAAGCGCAAGAAAAGTGTGTAAAGACAAAAAAGACGTGTGATAATTTGTTAAAGAAAAGGACGCTAGTAGAAACTCGGCAAGGCCAATATTTGATTCAACTTTTTCAGTTGGAAAAGGCGACAAATCAAGAAGAAATCTTAAGAGAAATTCTCAAGAAACTAAGATTGATAGCAGAAAAAGGAGAATTATTCCTGCAAAAAACGGCGGATCTTGGCTTTGAGAATATTTTGATTGTTTCTACCGATCTAGTTCGAAAAAAAGGAACAAAGGAATATCATTCAGTTTGTCGAAAGAATTTATCACTGGGATCCATTTTTGGATATGATCCGGAATGTAGAATACTCATTTATGCGGATGCTTTTCACTTGGAGCCAGACGTTAAGCTTGGAAAAGAGACAAGACCAATTGGACGGGATGTAATTTTACATGAAGTGACACATCATACTGTGGATTCAGAAGATGTGGTTATGTATTATCCTGTTGACAAAAAATTTAGTATTAGTGCAGAAGATGCACTGAATGATTATATCGATATCTACCCGAATTTATTAGAGTCCAAAGCATTCAAGGCTTTTGTGAATCATTTAGCAATATCTTTGGATAAACCAACAATATCAATTAGGACTGTGGCTAAAGAGATGGAGACAAATTTTATGTTGCGGGCGAATTTTCAGATGACAGATGCGGAAATGCTTATGGTCCTCCTGAGAGATCTTGCCGATGGGAGAGCATTTAATCAACGACCGCGTGTTAAACGAAGTATTAGTGAAGAAGGATTAGAAATTGAATCCATGTTTGAATATCTAGCAATGAAATTCGTACTTGGAGATGGGATCTTCGAAAAAAGTCTTCAATTCAATAAAACACAAGAGCAGACCACAGAACGAACAACGGATAATATAGGTATAGATATACCACACACAGAAATACCAGTAACTGTAGGAAATGGGAAGAAAATGGAGGCAATAAAAACTTTAGAAATCACTGGGAATACAACCAATAGGAGCTTTTTAAATTTTGTAACCACAAGTACCGAAAACAGTAATAATTCAACTCAAGTGACTATTAACAAGCAAATAGACAATAAACCCATACAGTCTACAATAAATAGAAGTTTCTCAGATCTTGTAGCTACAAGCGTCAATGAAAGTAATCGGATCTATCAAAATCTATCCAATCAACAAATAATCAAGAATCAGAAAACAAACCCACAACTTTAAACAAGTAGTGTATGGCTTTGTATCATCGTATATGAAAATAAAAGGACACGATAAGCAACGTGGCGCAGGAGCATTAGTGAAGAGCGAAAAACTGAGATAGATTAACAGCTACTGTTAAAAAATTGGTTGAAAGTGAAAAGTATAAATAATATGTTTAGCTTAGTCTAGAATGGACAGCAGAAGTCAGTTATGAATTTTGAGAATACTTAAATAAGATCAGAAACTTAAAAAAAGATGTCAGTAGAATTCTCTGAAACCAAAAAGAATACACATTGCTAAATCAGTACTCAGCAATCATTATCCATGATTATCTATTTCTTACATAGTATATCTAATGTCTCTTAGAAAAAAGAGTTAGTCATTTGAGTGACTTAGCCTTTGTTAGAATTAAGGTGTGAGTCTATGGGACTAATTAATAAGTACGATAATTTGTCCTCAGGCTAACCTTGATCAAAAGGTAAACACAGTCATTTGTAAATCGGAGAGTCACTTAACTTACAAGTATTGTAATGTTGTTTTTTACCACATAAGGGAAAAATAGATTCTAAGAATGATTAGACACATGTATACTTTTATTGAATTACTAGATTAGGAGGATGAAGATGAGTAGAAGTAAAGGATTTAGAAGTGTGTTTCATCGAACTAAAACAAAAAAAGCGGAGAGTGCTAGTACTGTGAAGGAAATACAAACAGTGATTCAGCCGACAGAGGAGTTAAATGAGGTAGAAAAAGAATTAATTAACCTATCAAAGCGCTATTTAGAAAAGGGGGAAGTATCCACTAGTGAAAAAGCTTTTAAGCGTATTAAAGAGGCTCAAGCATTAGCAAAAGAGTTGGAAAATAGCACACAAGCTGAACTAAAAACTGCCATGGCTCGTTTTTATTATAAAAATTTTTATTTGAGTGACTATCTCTATATTTGGTTAAACTTGGATTGCCAAAAACTAAAAGATATGGAGAAAAGCAAACCAATAGCTGAGGGTTCCCCTAGTGCACTCTATTATAAAGATGCGAAGAAAGAGCTACAACAGATAATTAAAATTAGGTTTGAAAGTCTTAAATGCTGTTTTGAACGACCAGAAATAAATCGGCAATTGGATGGTGATTCTATGGAAGAAATCGTTGAGCGAATACGGGCCGTTTATTTTTCGCCCACTGTCGAAGTAGAACGATATCTAAAATATGAAGAAGCGCAACTAAAGAATCCATCATTGAGATTATCGAAAAGTTCTTCAATGCGAGTTAGAAAAAGTGAGAAATCTATCGATGAAGAATCAGTTGACTTCATTTCAATGAAACAAATGGATAAGAACCATCCTATACAACGATCAAAGAGCCTACCACTCTCACTAATGAAGTCTTCAGCTGAAAATATTCCTGCTACATTGAGAAGCACCATTTCAAAAGAACAAAAGAACAAGGATGATTTTGGTAAGAGTGACTCTACTACATATGAAAATGTCCCTAGAAAAAATTCAATATCTATGCTTAGAACAAAGAGCCAAAATACAGCGGACAAAATCAATTTAGCTCAACAAAAACAGACTGAAAAAACGAATCAATCATACATACATCCAACAGATATTCCTAGAAAGAACACATTAAAGAATAGTAAGAGACGTTGTTTTCTTATCCGTGGTGGGATTTTTAAAAAGTTCAAGAACAAAAATAGAAAGATACTTAAACAATCACAACGACCAAGCCGAATTAGTCGAGCATACGAGATGTACATCCACTCTAGATAAATGACATGAGCTACATCATTTGAAATCCCATAGATCTTTCCAGTCTACAATAAGAGGCACTTGAGAAACTGGTCAATAATCAATTAAGCTTTAAAAAGAAAAAGATCATGACTAGTAAACAGTTATAAAGCAATTAAATAGACTATAGGGTGCCAGGAAGCTAGTACCAGCTCATTTTTGCATCCTATAGTCTATTTTGCGAATTCTATTTTCTCTTATTACCTAACATGCAGATAGAACAAAAAGTCGATTTAAAAATGATAAAGTTGGATAAATATCGTTTCAGAAGTAAGTTTTGTAGCTACTCTGGAGTTTTTTCTTGGAGTTGCTTAGTTGCTTTCTCACCTAGAGAGCTAGGATTCGGTTTCGTATTCTTCTAATTCTAAACTTAATTCTTCCCATTCGGATAATTTTATTTCTTGTTGTTGTCGCGCAGTATTCAGCGCTTGATTCAATTCATTCAGTTTAACATGATCATCTAATAGTTCAGGGGAGATCATTTCTTGTTCTAGTTGGTCGATTGTTTCATCTAATTTAGCTAAATCTTCTTCGATTTGGGTAACTTTACGTTGTAAACTACGAATGAGCTTTTGCTGCTCCTTACTTTGATGATAGGTTGTTTTTCTTGTCGAAGGAGTATTGACTTCAGGGATGTCTTTTGCTAAAAGCTCCGCAATTTCTTCTTCTTCTTTTTTCTTTTCTAAATAATAATCATAATCTCCCAGGTAGACCTTACTTCCTGTTTCAGAGAGTTCCACGACTTTGGTTGCGATTCGATTGATAAAGTATCGATCATGAGAAACAAATAGCAAGGTTCCTTCATAGTCAATGAGAGCATTCTCTAGTACTTCTTTATTGTCAATATCTAAATGGTTGGTTGGTTCATCCAGAATTAAAAAATTTTCTTGATCCATCGCCAATTTGGCTAAAGCTACACGTGCTTTTTCCCCACCACTTAGTAACGGGATCGTCTTTTCTACATCTTCTCCCGAGAATAAAAAGGCGCCTAAGATCGTACGGATGTCTTTTTCTGGCACCGTGGGATGTTCATCCCATAATTCTGCAAGAATTGTCTTATTAGTGTGCAAATCAGCTTGTCCTTGATCATAGTAGCCAACAGTAACGTTAGTTCCAAAAGTTTCCTTTCCCCGAATAAAAGGCAATTTTTGAATGATTGATTTTAATAAAGTTGATTTACCGATACCATTTGGTCCAACTAATGCAATTGCTTCTTGACGACGAATGTCTAGGTTGATGGGCTCAGATAAAATGGTTCCATCATAACCAATTGCTGCATCTTCCACTTGTAAAACAACATTTCCAGATGGCTTAGCCACATGAAAAAGAAAATGGGCTTGCTTTTCATCTCCTTGTGGTCGATCTAAACGTTCCATTTTTTCTAAGGCTTTGCGGCGACTTTGCGCACGTTTAGTAGTGGAGGCGCGGACAAGGTTTTTAGCGACGAAGTCTTCTAACTTGTGTATCTCGGTTTGTTGTTTTTCGTAAGCTTTCCAATCTGAAGCCAACTGCTCAGCTTTCATATCAAGATATTTAGAGTAGTTTCCTTTGTAATGGCGCATTTTTTTACGACTTAATTCATAAACTTCAGTAGCTACTTTATCTAAGAAATATCGGTCATGTGAAACAATCAACAGTGCGCCGGTATAACTTTGTAAATAGCCTTCCAACCAAGAGAGCGTTTCAATATCCAAATGGTTAGTTGGCTCATCCAAAATCAAGATATCTGGATGTTGCAAAAGCATTCTTGCTAAGGCTAATCGTGTTTTTTGGCCACCTGAAAGTGTATCGATTCGTTGTTCATAAAAGGAAGGGCCAAACTTGAATCCGTGGAGTACGGAGCGGATCTCATTTTCATAGCTATATCCGTTTTTATCAGAAAACTCATGTTGTAACTTGTCATATTCTTTTAAATGAGAAGCATAAGCAGGCGTATCCGGGTTTCCTTCACTGATAAGGACCTCTAGTTCTCGCATTCGTCGTTCCATTTGTCGAACAGTTTCAAATGCTTTTAGCATTTCATTCCACACGGTTTCCGTGGAGTCTAACCCAGTATCTTGCGCTAAATAACCTAAAGTAGCAGCTTTGTTTTTAGCGATGTTACCTAGATCTGGGCTTTCAATCCCAGCAATGATTTTTAATAATGTCGATTTTCCAGCACCATTTCGGCCGACTAAGGCGATCCGAGCGCCTGTTTGAATCTCTAAATGAATATTCTCAAATAAAATCTCTGCGCCGAAATGGCGAGCGATTTGATTGGCTTGTAATAATATCATCGAATCCTCTTTTCTACTTTGTGAATTCTCTTAGAATTATCGTATTCTTATCTTTTAGTAGTCTAACATAAATTTTTTGTTCCTGCGAGATTCTAACAAATGATAAAAAAATGAATAAAGAATAAAAATTCACAAGATTCAAGCAACGAAATTGATTTTTTTGTGCAAGTACTGCTATGATGTATAAATCGAAGTGAATTTAGAAAATTGTGGGGGTAATAAAGTGAAAGACCATGTCATACCAAAGGCAACAGCGAAACGCCTGCCTTTATACTATCGTTATTTAAGAATTTTAAATAATGCGGGTAAGAAAAAAGTGTCATCAACAGAATTAAGTGAGGCTGTCCAAGTAGATAGTGCAACGATCCGACGTGATTTTTCCTATTTCGGTGAGTTAGGAAAACGTGGCTACGGCTATGATGTAGAAGACTTGATGCATTTTTTCGCTAAAACATTAAATGACGACCAATTGACAAATGTTGCATTGATTGGTGTCGGAAATCTTGGTAGTGCATTATTAAAATACAAATTCCATCAAAGCAATAGTATCCGTGTGAGTTGTGCCTTTGATGTAAACCCTGAAATTGTTGGACGTATTGTCGATGGTATTCCGGTTTATCCAATGGAGGATATGATCGAACAAATCAAGATCCAACAAATCGAAGTAGCTATCTTAACGATTCCTGCTGAAAAAGCACAAGAAGTAGTAAATCGTTTGACAGAAGCTGGCGTAAAAGGAATTTTGAATTTTACATCAGCTCGTCTGAATGCACCAGAAGAAGTATTGATCCAAAATGTTGATTTAACGAATGAATTACAGACATTGATCTACTTTTTACATTCAGATGCTTCTTTACAAGAAAGCGAAGTAGCAGAATAGAAGAAAAGGCTGGAACAGAAGTGGTTAACTCCGAGAAATAAGAAGAGATTCACGAAAATTGCTTTTCAAATTTTTATGAATTTCAGCTTATTATCGAAGGAGATGCTTCTGATTCCGCTGTTTATACGTATTTAGAGCGTGAAACAAGAGTAAATCATACTTTTGTCCACGCTCTTTTTGTTTATTCGGAGAATAAAGATTCATAAGAACGGCTTTCATCGGCATCTGTCAATTGATCAAAATTTTTTTTCAACTGTTCAAAGCGAATAAAGCGCGCATGTCGAGCGATTTCTTTACCATGATGGAAAACTAAAATGACAGGTGAGGTAAATACTTGGAAAGCACCTGAAACCTCTGGTGTCTCATAAGCATCTAAATGATAGGCAGGGAATGAATAATGGATCAATAAATCTGCTAACTGAGGAAGAACTGCATGGCAGACGCTGCAATTAGGCATTGAGATAGCTACAACGACCGTTTCCATGTTTTGAATCGCCATTTGGACCTCAGATAAATCTGTTGTTTTTTTCACAGCAATTACTCCTTTATTGATATTCTTTGTTTAATTAATCATATGATCGTGTAATTGAGGAGAAATATCCATAAAGATATTCCTAAAAATAAATAACGGATACCCCTCTATTTCTTTTAAACTAAGATAATACTTGAATAAACATCAAGAAGCTGTTTTCTCAAGTTTCTTCTTAATACTTGGAGCTGAACGGCTTTTTCACAACCTCTGATAAATGGTGTTCAAGAAGCTACACTTTGGTCATAAGTCAAAAAAATAAAAAATGTGAAGAGCCATTTTCTATTTTTCATCCTTATGCCTCAGTGCAAGACGCTTCTTTCACAACCTCTGATAAATGGTGTTCAAGAAGCTACACTTTGGTCATAAGTCAAAAAATAAAAAATGTGAAGAGCCATTTTCTATTTTTCATCCTTATGCCTCAGTGCAAGACGCTTCTTTCACAACCTCTGATAAATGGTGTTCAAGAAGCTACACTTTGGTCATAAGTCAAAAAATAAAAAATGTGAAGAGCCATTTTCTATTTTTCATCCTTATGCCTCAGTGCAAGGCACTTCTTTCACAACCTCTTGATAAACGGTGTTCAAAAGCCAACTCCTTCGATATTAAGTTGAAACTTGAAAAAATATGGAAAGCTATTTTTTCAAGTTACTCCTTAATACTCGGAGCTAAACGGCTTTTTCACAACCTCTTTGTAAAAATAAGGTGTATGCTACAAAATGTCAATGGAAGTGCTTAATGCAAAAATAGAATCTATAAATAAGTTTAAGCTTTCTTGTTTTTTTTTGCTGAAAAGCGTATAGTGATTTGGCAAATGAAGTTCAATTACAAGGAGAAATAGTATGTTTTCATTTATTCCTAACTCGGTTTTACAAATGGGGACGATTTTTTTATCGATCATTATCGAAGCGTTGCCTTTTGTTTTATTAGGGTGTTTTATCTCAGGGGCTTTACAAGTTTTTTTGACTCCCAATCGTGTGAAACGATGGCTGCCTAAAAATCGTTTCCTATCTATTGTAGTAGGATCCATATTGGGATTTTTCTTTCCTTCCTGTGAATGCGGGATTGTTCCAATCGTTCATCAGTTTGTAAAAAAAGGTGTACCGATCCATACGGCTTTTGCTTTTATGCTGACAGCACCAATTATCAACCCTGTGGTGATCTTTTCTACATTTATTGCTTTTGGAAATTCTTGGGTAATGGTAGGTTGGCGTATCTTAGGTAGTTTTTTAGTGGCATTAGTTGTTGGTGTATGGTTAGCTTATATCCAAAAGACTCCTATTTTAAAAGAACATGTTGAGAAGAGCATGGAGATAGAAATACCTCATCCACATCAACATGGAAGAGAAAAGAGTCACTCAGTGGAAAAACATAGAGGATTTAAGCAAGTGATACATGTTTTTATTCATGCTATTGATGAATTTTTTGATACAGGACGGTACCTAGTTTTGGGAGGTTTGATTGCAGCTGGAATGCAGACTTATTTACCTACAAGGGTGATGCTGACGTTAGGCTCGACCAAGTTATTGGCGATTAGTATCATGCTGATTTTAGCATTTACCATGTCTCTTTGTTCAGAAGCAGATGCTTTCATCGGCTCCTCGTTACTAAGTCTATTTGGAACAGCGCCAGTCGTTGCATTTTTGGTATTTGGTCCAATGGTAGATATCAAAAATCTTTTAATGATGAAACGTTATTTCAAAAGTCGGTTTATCCTAGCATTGGTTTCATTAATCGCTATCACTGTAATTACTTACACATGGTTCATTTAGGAGGGCGTATATGTTACGATTTTTGATATTATCTGGTTATTTTGAATTAATGATGTATCTACAAGTATCCGGACGTTTAGATCAGTATATCAATGTCCATTACCGCTATTTGGCCACACTATCAATGGTCTTATCTGCTTTGCTTGCATTCGTTCAGCTAGCTCTTTGGGTAAAAGCAGATGGTGAAAAACATACCGAAGAAGCGACTCATTCTTCTCATGATCATGAGCATGGTCTAACAAAGCCCTATCAACGACTGATTGCTTATGTTTTATTAGCGTTGCCGATTGTTGTTGGTACATTTTTTCCAACAGTGAGTTTAAATACAACCATTGTTGAAGCAAAAGGATTTAATTTTCCATTGAGTAAAGAATCGGTTGGCGATCCAGAAGTACAAACACAATACCTGAAACCAGATACGAGTATTTATTTTAATCAATCCGATTATCAGGATCAGATGAATGAACTGAAACAAAAATATGAAAAGAATCAAACGATTAAGATCACTGACGAAAATTATCTTGAGGTCATGGAATTGATTTATAATTTTCCAAGTGAGTTCATTGGGAAAAAAATTTCTTATGAAGGATTTATCTATCAATCAAAAAATGAGGAGAAAACAGATACGTTTTTATTCCGATTTGGTATTATCCACTGTGTAGCTGACTCGGGGGTATTTGGATTACTCATCCACTTGCCAAAAGAAATGGTAGTAAAAAATGATGAATGGTATAGCATAAAAGGAACGATCCAGTCTGATTTTTATGCACCTTTCAAACGAGAAATCCCTACAGTTCATGTTACTGAAGCTCAAAAAATACCCACGCCTAAAAACCAATACGTTTACCGAGCATTCTAAAAAAGAGATACATTTGATGATGGAGCCAAACTTTTGAGAGAAAAGTCTGAGGAGAACTTTTTGTCATTCACAATAGCTATTGTGAAATGGATAACCCAAAATTGGCATATCTTATCTTGAATAATTGTGCGAATAACTATAAAGAACCTCACCGATATTTATCTGGTGGGGTTCTTTACTTAATATAGATAACTATGAGAAGTAAGTGGTTTATTTAAGCAATGTAGTTACTTTTTCTTTTTTCTTTTCAAAAGGATGCTTTCACGCTTCACTTTGAAATTCCGTATATTATGATTGAATACTTCTGAAATAACTAAACCTAAAGCAATCGCTCCAGCGATCATAATGGCTTGAACTGCAAAGTAAGCAGCTTGTTGGTAGGCTCCAGTCACTAGATTTCGCACAGCTTGATAGGCTAAACCACCAGGAACAAGTGGAACCATTCCCGGTATATTAAAAATCGTGACAGGCATTTTTAATTGTTTGGAGAAGCAATCGCTCGCAAAGGCAACACCTAATGAACCAAGTAAAGAGCCGAAAGCTGCACTCCCACCGTATTTCAAGCAAATCCAGTAAATCATCCAACCGAATGCGCCTGATAATCCACACCAAATCAGTGCTTTTCGAGGAACATTCGTGATGATGGCAAAGGCAGCAGTTGCCAAGAAGCTAAAAGAAAATTCAATTAAGAGTTGCCACATGGTGATGTTCCTTTCCTAATAAAAAAGTTGAAAAATAAATGCGATGGCAAAACCAATCATGGTAGCTGTCATCATGGCTTCAGTTCCTCTTGAAACGCCCGAAACATAATGACCAGCTAATAAGTCACGAATGGCGTTAGTGATTTGTACGCCAGGAACCAGGGGCATGACACAACCAATGATAATGAAATCTTGGTTTAAACCAATTCCTACATGTACACTAAGAATCGCTGCGATCCCAATCACCAATGAGGATAGGAATTCAGCTAAAAACTTGATTCGAAAGAACTTCAAACTACAAAGATAGGTGATATATCCAATCCCACCAATGAATAAGGTAACAGGTAAGTCTTTGAAATCACCACCAAATAGAATCATGATCGTACCGCTAATGATCGCTGCGCTAACGATCTGTAACCAAATAGGAAACATTCGGCGGTCCTTTTCTACTTCTTGCAAGGCAAGATATAGCTCTTCCAAAGACAAATCTCCTGCTACATATTGCCGTGAAAGACTATTCACTTTGACAACCCGCTCTAGATTGATCGTCCGATTAGTGATCTGTTCCATTCGGATAGTTGATGAGCGATCTAATCCAATAAATAAGCCTGTTTGTGTGACATAACTCACCAGACGATAATTACCGGAGGCTAAGGCAATCCGACTCATCGTATCTTCCACACGATACATTTCTGCATTGCTCTCTGTCATGATTTTTCCTGCTAGTAAACAAGTGTTAAGTAATAAATCTAAATCTTTTTCTGGCATGACTTGTTCTCCAATGACTATTTTCTTAGATTTATTTTACTACAAAAATATAGTAAAACGAATAAAAAGAAAACTTGAGGTCTAAAATAAAAAGGCGTATACTGTTCAATAGATGATGCGGGTGTAGTTTAGTGGTAAAATCCCAGCTTCCCAAGCTGATGTCGCGGGTTCGATTCCCGTCACCCGCTTAATTGGCTCTTCGACAAGTAGTGTTGGTGAGTTCAAATTGAAAGAATTTCATCGAGAATCAATCGAAGCAGAAATACGCTTCGATTGATTCTTTTTTGTTTTGGATTGATCTTGGAAAACCAAGCCCTGAATCAAGTAAATACGGTCACGAAAATGGAGAAAATTACGGTAACCATAAGCGACTCGTTTGATGACCTTGATTTTATTGTTTGTCCCTTCCAAGGCCCCATTACTATAGGGTGTTAGGAAGGCATTCTTGATTCCTTTTCTGTATTTATTGAAGAAAGTGAGTTTCTTGCGAAACCACTCAGGAAGCTGGGTATCTAAGGTATTCACCACTTCGAAAAAGTCATTCGTCTCTTTTTGTTTATAGTGATAGAGAAGGAGTTGACAAGTATCATAAGCCAACTTCAATGTGGAATCATAGCTGAGTAATTCATCGACGATCGCTTTTTCAGTCATCGGACGCTTAAAGGAATAATCATAGCGATAGCGTGAGCTATCTAATAGATAAGAATCCTTTAGGAATAACTTCCAGTAACGTTTGAATCGTTTATACTTCAGACGATCGTTCTTACGATAAGTGTTCATGATTTGAATCCGTAAATGGTTCAACGCTCGGTGAATATGTTGGATAATATGAAAACGATCCGTGACAATTTGTGCATGGGGAAAAATACTTTTTGCTAATTCAAAATAAGGAGCGTTCATATCCATGACGATATATTGGACATTCTCTCTAGCTTGACGGGTATAGCGAGAGAAATAGGTACGTAAATAAGCTAGTTTACGACTTTCAAGAAGACCAAGAATTTGATTCGTTTGACCATCCATGAAAATAAAACTCATTTTACCCACACAGGATTTCATTGCTTTAAATTCATCAAAGCAAAGAACGGAGGGCAAGTAGTCCAAACGTATTTTAACGTTCTTCACAGCCACTTTCATGATTCGTAAAATCGTTACATCCGATACGAAATAACGAAAGGCAATGTCTTTTCTACTGGAGTTGGTCGCTAATTCTGCCATGATTTTTCGTTTCAAGTCGACAGAAATCGAACAATTTCTATCGACTAAAGAAGTTTCAGCCGAGAAAGTTGCGCCACACTCTTTACATAGGAATCGAGTTTTTTTAAGTTTTAAGATTGTTTTACGTGAATGGATCGGTAGTAATTGAATGGTGGTTTGGTGGGTCCCATATTTAATCACTTGTCCTTCGTTTTTAACCCCACATTTTGTACAACAAGTGGGAGTGTAATCTAAGCGTCCATGAATCACGTAGGAGGTAATGCCTCCTTCTTTCTTTTCAGAAAGCCAATTTGTAGGGAAAATGATATTTTCATCTGTTAAACCGAGTAATTTTTTAGTATGATAGTCCATGGAGATATCCTTTCTTGATGAGTTTGGTTTAGGCGACTTAATTCTATCAATTTGGATATCTCTTTTTCTATCTTTTTTTACAAAAAAATAGTGTTAGTAGAAAACAAAATTGTTTTCCACCAACACTAGATATTATAGAACCGCTTAATTGAGAGACTGACAATGTATGACATGATTCTAACCATTTATGGTTCAGGATATAGATAAGAAATCGATTTCTGCGAGATGGAAATCGATTTCTTTTTATCTGAAAAAGATAAGAGCTAAAGAGACGTATATAATAACAGTAGAAGAGATAGGTGGAAAAATATTCTTAACTAGAAATATATTTATTTTAAAAAAGGGGAACGTATGTTAATATTTATAGAAGTTCTTTCAGCAAAGGGGTAAATATATGAACAAAAAAACAACCAAAACAGTAATGGGGGTTGTCGTTGCATTGGTAGCTGGAGTATTAGGTTTTTCGGCTATGCAACAAGAGACAGACATCATTCAGCAAATCTCTGGACTATTTGATTCCACACCACAGGTTTCTAAAGTTGCTGATATCCCAGCGTATGATGGGAAACATCAAGAAATCGAGATAAATCAGAATAAGCCGATGTTTACAAAAAGCGATCTTACGCTAGAAAATGGCACATGGGAAAGTTATTCGCCAATCGATCGCTTGAACCGAGTAGGACAAGCTAATGCGATGCTTGGTAAGTCGTTATTTCCAAAAGAAAAACGCGAAGCACTTTATATTGACCCAACTGGTTGGAAACAAAAAAAATTAAGTAACGGACAATGGTTGTACAACCGTAGTCACTTGATTGGTTTTCAATTGACCGGACAAAATAACAATATCAAAAATCTGATGACAGGTACACGTTCATTGAATACGCCATATATGCTTGCTCATGAAAATGATATTGCTTCTTATATCAAGGAAACAAATCATCATGTACGCTATCGTGTTACGCCACATTTTGAAGGGGAAGAGTTAGTGGCAAGAGGGGTCCAATTAGAAGCACAAAGTGTCGAAGACGATCAGATCTCTTTTAATGTTTATATCTATAATGTCCAAGATGGTTACACGATCAATTACCAAACCGGTCAAGCGACTAAGGGTTGATAAAAAAAACAAGTAGTTTTGAATATTTTGTGAATATTTTGAAAAAACAGCGAAAAAACTTATTTTTAAGGAATTTTAACGTATACTTAACTAAAAGTTCCTTGCTGTCAAATAGAAGGAGATAAATAGAATAGAGCCACAAAAAACTTCCTTTTTTATTTTCTCTGGAAGTTTGAATATTTATTTGTAGTTTTGTTCTATTTCGAGTAAAATAAGGGTGTAGAGGGTAATTTGACTGCCCTGCGGAAAGAGGTGTAGAATCATGGGTTTTACAGATGAAACCGTACGTTTTGGTTTTGATGATAGTCGAAAAAAAGAAGTCAGCGAAACATTAGCGATCGTTTATCGGGCTTTGGAAGAAAAAGGCTACAATCCAATCAACCAGATTGTGGGCTACTTGCTTTCTGGAGACCCGGCCTACATTCCTCGTTATCGTGACGCAAGAAATTTAATTCGTCGTCATGAACGCGATGAGATTATGGAAGTGATCGTAAAAGACTATCTTTCAAATCATGGAGTGAATCTATGAGGGTGATGGGCTTAGACGTTGGCTCAAAAACAGTAGGCGTCGCTGTCAGTGATCCTTTTGGCTGGACTGCTCAAGGTGTAGAGATTATCCGAATCGATGAAGCAAACGAAGAATTTGGATTTGATCGTTTAAAAGAACTAGTGGAACAGTACGAAGTCGATCGTTTTGTTGTAGGCTTGCCAAAAAATATGAATAATTCAATTGGACCAAGAGCAGAAAGCTCGATGGCATATGGGGAGAAGATCCATGAACTATTTTCTCTGCCAGTTGATTATCAAGACGAACGTTTAACCACTGTTCAAGCAGAACGGATGTTGGTCGAACAGGCAAATACTTCAAGAGCAAAAAGGAAAAAAGTCATCGATAAGTTAGCTGCGGTGATGATTTTACAAAACTATTTAGATGGTTCGGGTAAACAACTATTTTAAAAAATGAAAAGAGGGATTCTTATGGCAGAACATAATCATACACATGATCATGAAGGACATGAACACATTACGTTGGTGGATGACCAAGGAAACGAAACACTATATGAAATCTTGTTAACAGTAGATGGACAAGAAGAATTTGGACGTAACTACGTACTTCTTTATCCAGCTGGTGTACCAGAAGATGAAGACGTTGAATTACAAGCTTATGCTTATATCGAAAATGAAGATGGAACTGAAGGCGAGTTAGAACAAATCGAAACAGACGCTGAATGGGATATGATCGAAGAAGTTTTCAATACGTTCATGGCTGAAGAAGAAGAATAGACCTGAAATGATGGCTGAACCCTTGATAGATAGGGGTTCAGTTTTTTTTATTAATAACTTTAGATTCCCTTTTTTGATTGAAAAAGACGGAGTATATTGGTAAATCTATAATAATTTAGAAAACTAAGGAGATGTTATAGTATGTAAAGTTAGAATGTGATTAATGGTGATGATTATTTAAAACACCAGTAAAATGATAGGAAACTACTAAAACATTATCTGTCTTTAATAACATTGAAAAGCTTGATATAATCAGATTCAGCTTTTTTAATAGTGATTTCAAATCTATAGTGCTGTTAGAATATTTTATGTGTAAGAAATCAAGCTATCAAAGATTAATGAATCTATATATAGTAAGCAAAGGAGAGGCTAACAGGCTATGGCAGGCGAGTATGACAGATGCACAAGCTATCAACAAAATAACGAGAAAGAACTCGGTTATGATGTTTCAATGGAACGAACCATCCAACAAATGCAAAGTATTTTAAAACAGCCAGATTAACACTGTATCTATGTTGTGGAAGACACCTCAACAGAAAAAGTCCTTGGCTATGTTCATGCTGAAAAATATGAATCGCTTTTAGCTCCTACTTTGTTCAATGTGTTGGCCTTAGCTGTGATTACGGAAGCACAACATCATGGAGTAGGAAAAGCTCTTATGAAAGGGCTAGAGAAAGAAGGGAAGATAAGAGGGTTTGCTGGCATACGGTTGAATTCCGGTGAAACGAGAATCCAAGCACATCAATTTTACGAACATATCGGCTATCAATTGACTAAATGGCAAAAGCATTATATGAAAGAACTATGATTTCTAAACAAACGAAAAGCCAACTTCTCACGATCGCAAAAAGTTGGCTTTTTCTCTTTATGAAAGCAATTGCATTAAGAAACCAGAGATAATCAAGACGATTGCTCCCCCTAAACGATTCCCCATTTGGGCGAAAGCGATGAGTTCCATGCGATTTGCAGCAGATAAAACTGCAACGTTTCCGGTACCACCCATTGAATTATTACACAAGCCAGCAGTAATTGTTGATTCGATTGGATATAGTCCAAACAGACGACCTACAAATGCTGAAACAAGGGAAATAACGATCACGCTAGTCAAACATAGAACGACGAATTGCCAAGTCAAAGCTGAAGCTAGTACATTCAAGTTGAGTAAGGCAATACCGATGCCGGCAAGAACTGCGGCTGTCAAGTTTTTAACAATCAAATTATTGAACATGATCGCTGCATCTTCATAATATTCAGGTAAAGCGTTGGTGATTTTACAAATCACCACGATAATGATCATAAACGCATAAGCATGAACTTTTGGTACAAAGTAATTACAGATTTGTCCCAAAATGAAGAAAGTAAGAGAGACCATCAAACCAACACCGAGTTGTGGAATGGATGGTTTGACGTTACGAGGTTTTCCATCGCCAAGGTTGCCTTTTTCCATCAATTTCCCATTTCCGTTTAATTTTGGCATAGACTGACCAGCACGAGCCACTAAAGCTGCACCAATAATCGCTAAGACATTGGTCATTGCAGTAGCAGGGATCAAACGTGAAATGATGGCAGAGGCATCTGTTCCTAAAACATTTGCATAAATCGTTGATAAAGGCACAGCACCTGCTCCAACACCACCAGCCATGGCAGGTAACGAGATGTAAAGCACAGAATTAGCAAAGCCGTTGCCGATCAACATCCCGACAAGCCCTACGGCAAAGAAAGAAGCAATCATGGAAATAAGGGCAACAGGAATAAAGCGAACGGAAGCTTTCATCAATAAGTTTCGATTCATACCAAGGATACTACCTGTGATCAATGCAGCAATATAAAAGTCTAAGAATCCCATATTATTGACGAAATTCTCTGTTGATTTCACGACATACTCAGGTAAGATCCCAAAAGTCGCAATGGCTGCTGAGGCAAAGATAGCAAAAACAGAACCTCCACCTAAATAACTTTTTACAATAGGGATTTTTGTTCCGATAAAATGGAAGAGATTCCCGAAGATAACAAGTACAGCAATAGGTCCAATCATATTAGTAGGCAATTTTCCTAAAGCCATCGCCACGATCAACACGAGAACCATGATTAAATAGATCGGTAAGCTGACACCACTGATAGTTGTTGTCCAAAACCCTTCTTTTTTATTTTCTTCAACTGATAAATCAGTTGGCTTTTTTTGTTGTGACAATTTATACAGATCCTTTCTTTGAGTGAAGTAAGAGAAACTGTGGATACCTTGTGGAAAGTAGTTAGCACATACGACAAGTCATTCTCTTAAAGGCAACAAGATAAAAAGATTTCTGAAAAAGACATGTCTTAGATAGCTTGTTAGCGATTCACTGTTTCATCAAGAATCAAGTTGTCTAAGACATGAATCTCTGCCAGATATTCAATTTAGTGCTGTCAAATTTTTTTTAAAACTTCTAAATATTACTTGTCAAAGTAGATAATCAGGAAGGATTAACTATCACTTAGTCTTTTAGCTCTTGGTATTCTGGTACCCATTTAGCAGCTGTAACTGCTGCTTTGATGTCATTGATTTCTTCGCGATTTAATTGTTGGTCAACAACTGATTTAGCGACTGTCTCTGCAATGATTTGTGAAAACTCTGTAATTTTTGCGACTGGTGGCAAGATAGCAGCGCCTGGTTTCGTCACATCAACGATTCCACCGAGTGCACGACTTGCTTGGGAGATGATCTCTGCATTGACACGAGTAGCAGTTGAAGCAATCAAACCTAGGCCAAGACCAGGATACATCAACGCATTGTTTGCTTGACCGATTTGGTAAGTGACACCTTTGTATTCTACATCAGCAGCAGGGATACCTGTACCAACTAGAGCTTTACCATCTGTCCATTCAATCAGATCTTGAGCAGTAGCTTCTGCTAATTTTGTTGGATTAGACAAAGGCATAATAATTGGACGTGGAGTATGTGCAGCCATTTCTTTGACGATTTCTTCAGTAAAGGCACCTGGTTGTGTAGAAGTACCAATCATGATCGTTGGATGAATGGCTTTTACGGCAGATTCTAATGTTGTTAATTCTGCATGGTTTGAGAATTCAGAACGTTTGCGAGCAAATGGAATTTGACCAGGTGTAAGACCTTCTGTATCTTCAAATAATAAGCCTTGTTTATCCACTTGATAGAAGTGTTTGCGTGCTTCTTCTTCTGGCACCCCTTGGCGGATCATTTCATCTAGAAGGATATTTGCGATACCAACACCCGCAGTTCCAGCACCAAATGTAAGGATCGTTTGATCTTTCAATGATTCTTGAGAAATATTCAATCCACCTAATACACCAGCTAATACAACAATCCCTGTTCCTTGGATATCATCATTGAAAGTAGTGATTTTGTTTTCGTATTTTTCTAAGATCGTTGCTGCATTTCCACGACCAAAGTCTTCCCAGTGCAATAACAATTCAGGGAAAAGATTTGTTGCTGCTTCTACGAATTGATCAATAAATTCATAGTAAGTCGCTCCCTCAACTCTGGCATGTTTATTTCCCAAGTAAAGTGGGTTGTTCAATAATTCTTCGTTGTTCGTACCCGCATCAATGGATACAGGTAAGACTTGTGCTGGGTTGATCCCTGCCGCAGCTGTGTAAACCATTAGTTTCCCAATTGCAATATCTACACCATTTACGCCCCAGTCACCCATTCCAAGGATTCCTTCTGCATCTGTGACAACGATCAAACGAATGTCTCGGCCATCTGCGGCATTTTTCAAGCTTTCTTTAATGCTTTCAGGATCATCGATTGAAAGGAAAGCTGCATCTTGAGGTTTTAAGAAGATTTCATTATATTGTTCAATCGAATCAGCAACCACAGGATCATAAACGATCGGCATAAATTCTACTAAATGTTGGCCCATCAATTTATAAAAAAGTGTCCGATTGGTATTGAATAAGTTCATCAAGAAAATCCGTTTTTCTAAATCGGATGTTTTGCTTAAATATTGTCCGTATGCTTGAACAGACTGTTGTTCTAATGTTTGTACAGTGCTTGGAAGCATCCCAGTGATTCCATATTTTGCGCGTTCTTCCTTGGTAAAGGCAGTTCCTTTATTTAGAAATGGATTGTTTAATAAGTTTAATCCTTTAAGCATGTTTGATTCCTCCTAATTTTTAATACCAACGCAGTATAGGTGCTTGACAATACTATAGTCAAAAGGTTTATCTATGATAAATATTATTTATATGAGAGGATTTACGAATCAAAAGTCTAATGGGTAAAAAAGTGAAGAAATTTTTGAATTTACTAGGTCTACCTCATTTGCTATTCAATAAACATTGGTGATTGGTCTTGTATCTGTGAAGAAGTTGTTGTTTCTGCTTTTTATAGAAATAGGTGGGGATTGATTTATTTAGTTCAAAAGAAAAACAAGGATAAGAACGAATAGTGTTCATATCCTTGTTTTTCTTTTGTAAGAATATTGGTTGATCTTGGTTCAATACATGATAAGGAAATTCTAATTTTTAGATAAAGCGATTTTCCCGCAACGTGACATTTTTAATATCTTCAATAGTTTGGGTACCAGCTAATTGCATCACCATTTCTAACTCGTTTTTGAAAAAGTCAAAGACTTGTTTGATCCCTGTGCTTCCGCCAAGTGCTAGACCGTAGATGGCAGGTCTACCGATTGCTACTAAATCTGCTCCAGAAGCAATAGCTTTAAAGACGTGTTGTCCACGGCGAACACCACTATCAAAAACAATCGGCACACGTTTATCCACAGCTTCTGCTACGTATTTCAAAGAATCAAATGCTGCTGGGCCACCATCTAGTTGTCGTCCGCCATGATTAGATACCCAAATACCTTGAGCACCGGCATCTAAGGAACGATAAACATCATCTTCAGATTGAACACCTTTCACATAGACAGGTAGATCAGAATGAGTCGTAATGAATTCGACATCTTTAGGACTCAGTTTTTGTTTGGAAGAGTGATAGACTGCATCCATTGTTTGTCCGACACCTGATTGATAGGCTTGAACGATTGGCATCGGTAGGGGGAAGGTGAACCCATTCCGACGGTCTGTTTCACGATTACCACCAACTGTTGCATCTGCTGTCAAGACAATCGCTTTAGCACCGTTACGTTTTGCCATTTCTAAAATGTCCAGATTGATTCCATCATCTTTGCTCATGTAAAACTGGAACCATTGAGGAGCATTTTTTCCACCGGCTTCACGAATTTCCTCAAGTGTACAGGAAGCATAGGAACTGGCAGTATAGATCGTCCCAAACTCAGACACACCCTTGGCTGAAGCTTTCTCTGCTTGGAAATGAGCTAACCCATGAGCAGCAACTGGTGCCATGATGATAGGAGCTGATAATAGATCATCTGAGAAATGTGTCATCGTATCAGGGTTTTCGACATCTTTAAGGACGTGTGGAATAATCAATTGATGATTGAATGCTTTCTCGTTTTCTTGGAAGGTGAATAAATCACCAGCACCACTACTAATATAACCATAGCCTCCACTAGGGATGACTTGAGTCGCTGCAAGTTCTAAATCTTCCATATTGATAAATTGAATCATTCCTTCATGTGTACCAGCTTGATAATGTTTTTCCATGTTGATGCCTTCTTTCTCCTAAATTAAAGATAGATAATTAAAAAAGTATGATAGCGGTTACAAATTTTATCTTACCCTTTGTTTTTTAAACAGGCAAATAATCTGTTCTATTTTTTTGATTTATATGAAAGAAGGTGAGACCATGGAAGGCTATAAATTGACCCGAATAACTTTGATTCCTAATTTTTCAAGTTGTTTGGCTAAATTAGGTGAACAAAATTCATCCGTAATCAAATAATCAAAAGCGGTAATTTCTGCAATTTTGAACTTGGAGGTCAAACCGATTTTTCGATGATCCGCAACTAATATTTTGCATCGAGTCGTTTTATTGATCATCCACTCATTGATTTTTGATTCATTAAGGATTTTCGTAGTCACCCCATTTTTTATATCCACACCACTACAGCCAATCACACATACGTCAGCGTTCATATCTGTCAACGTGCGGATTGCGATATCTCCGACGAGGACTTCTTTTGGAACACGTAATTCTCCACCAGTCAATACATAGGTGTAATTGGAATGGTGGACGGAAGAGACGACTTTCAAATTGTTGGTAACGACTGTCACATAATGAGAAGCCAAGTAATCGAGTATCGCTAAAGCGGTGGAACTGGAATTGATAAAAATCGTATCGTAATCACGGATATATTGGCTTGCATGGTGGGCAATCTGACGTTTGAGCCTGATTGGACCAGATTCATCGAAATTCAGTTTGTTATCAAAATTGAATAGACAATGACCGTATTCTCTAATAATTTCATTCTTGTCTTCTAATATGCTGAGATCACGTCGGATCGTACTAAGGGAAACTTGTAGCTCAGTCGCAAGTTCGATTGTTCTCATTTTTTTGCGTGCTTCTAAAAGTTCAAGGATTTCTCGGTGTCTTTTTTCGATCATATGTATTGGTTTTTTCATGGCTTTTCCTCCTGAGGAATTTTTTTTGTTTATATGATTGATTATAACGAAACGATCATTAAAAAAATGGAAAAAATCATAAAAATCAACAACGGTCATATCGAGGGATTTAAATGATTTTGTTAGCGCTTTATCATTAAGGGTGAACAAAGAAGTCAATATTCGAAGGGGGAATTAATGGATGCATGTTAACGAAGTAACGAAAGAAAAATGGTTAGTTTCAACTTTTCCAGAATGGGGAACGTATTTGAATGAAGCAATTGAAATGGAAGAAGTAGAAGAAAAAAACGTATCTATGTGGTGGTTGGGGTGTACTGGACTATGGATCAAAACTCACGAAGGAACGAATATACTATGTGACTTGTGGTGTGGTACAGGCAAACGTAGTCATGGAAATGGTGAAATGAAAAAAGGACATCAAATGATGCGGATGAGTGGCACAAAAAAAATGCAACCCAATTTACGAATGCAACCTTTTGTGATTGATCCGTTTGAAATAAAACAAATCGATGCGTTAGTTGTGACGCATATCCACTCTGATCACTTAGATATCCATACGGCAGCAGCAGTACACCAAAATTGTCCTGATGCTCGCTTCATTGGTCCAAAAGAAGTGGTGAACATCTGGCTTTCTTGGGGGATTCCACAGAAGAAAACGCAAATCGTACAGCCAGGAGACGTGGTGAAGATTGGTGAAACCAACCTCGTTGTATTAGAAGCTTTTGACCGCACAGCGCTGATCACACAAGAAAATCCAAGTGTCCAGCTAAAAGGACAACTTCCTCCAATCATGGATGATATCGCTGTGAATTATCTATTCCAAACTTCTGGTGGGGCGATTTATCACGCAGGTGATTCCCATTATTCTAACTTATTTGCTAAACATGGGAATGAATACCAAATTGATATTTGCCTTGGTGCATTTGGGGAAAACCCAAGAGGGATCACGGACAAGATGACCGCAAGTGACCTTCTACGTATGGCGGAATCACTAAGAGCAAAAGTATTGATCCCAGTCCATTACGATATCTGGTCCAACTTTATAGCTGATCCTAAAGAAATCACAGAATTATGGCGAATGAAAAAAGACCGTTTGAAGTATCCATTTGTGCCATATATTTGGCAAGTAGGCGGTAAATACACGTATCCAGAAGAGAAATCGGAGCTTATGTTTCAATTTGATCGTGGATTTAGTGATGTTTTTGCACAGGAAAATGATGTACCCTATCCATCTTTTTTGTAATAACAGGATAAAGTTCAAAACATGAAAATTATTCGTGGCTAGGAAGCAGATTACAGCAGTTGGAAGTGAAATAAATAAAAGAGAGGAATCTGGTGGAGAAAGTAATAGTCCACAGCGTCTAACTCAATTATAGATAAAATAACAGCTAATTAAAACGGAATAGCTGATTAATTGAGTAATCTAAATATACAAGGAGAAGGGATCAAAAAATGTAACCACTATGGGTCGAAGAAATCAGGAAATGTTGGTTATAACTATAGATTTTTGATGCCAAATGATCAAATGCTGACTTATTTTTTTAAGAATGACTTAGTCAACTATGTGGAAAAAGACATCAGTGATTGGCGGGAGGCTATTGCTGAAAGTTGTATGCGTTTGTTAGAAAAAAAGGTAATCAACCACTATTATATCGAAGAACTGATCGATTGCGTGGAACAATATGGTGCTTATATCCTTCTCGCACCACAAGTTGCGATGCCTCATTCTTCGCAAAAAAGTCCGAATGTATTTGGTACAGCAATTGCTTTTACCAAATTCAAGCAACCTATCCAATTTGATGATTCAAAAAATACAGCCAGTTTATTTTTTACCTTAGCAGCAAAAGAACCCAATGAACATTTAAAAAATATCCAACAGCTTACCGAGTTGTTGATGACAGAAGGGATGATCGAAAGTCTACTTGCTACAACAACGATCGACGAGTATAGAGAAGTGATGGCGTATTATGAGAAATAGGAGGGAATTATGGGGGAGTATTTACTAAGTATTTGGACATATTTTGCTACAAATATTTTGACACAACCAGCTTATTTGATTGGTTCCATCGTTTTATTAGGGTATTTATTGCTACGTCGACCTTTTCATGAATGTTTGGCGGGTTTTCTAAAAGCCACAGTCGGTTACTTTATTTTGAGTGTAGGGTCGGCTGGCCTCGTGAATAATTTCCGCCCGATCCTAGTTGGCTTGAAAGATCGCTTTAATTTAGATGCGATGGTGACAGATCCTTATTTTGGTCAAAATGCAGTAGATTCGGGATTAATGGAGACATTTGGTCGAACATTTGGAGATGTTATGATCCTCCTTTTGATTGCATTTGTCTTAAATATTCTGTTAGTAAAGTTTCAAAGATATACGAAACTTAGAGCTGTTTTTACAACAGGAAATGTCCAAATCCAACAAGCAGCTACGGCATTTTGGATCTTGCTCTTTTGCTTTCCTGACCTTGGAAGAATCGAAGTATTAGTATTCATGGGGATCATCCTAGGTTGTTATTGGGCTGTGGCTTCCAACCTTACAGTAGGGATCACTCAAGAATTAACTGCAGGGGCTGGTTTTGCTGTCGCTCATCAGCAAATGTTTGGGATTTTTCTTTCCGCAAGTGTAGCGGAATGGTGGGGGGAACGTAGTCGGCGAAAATCAGGAGCAGGAAAGGCAAGTAAAAAAATCGAGGAAATGGAATTTCCAGGGTTTTTATCGATCTTCAATGAAAACATGGTGGCTACAGCTTTATTGATGCTTTTCTTTTTTGGCATCATTTTGTTGGTATTAGGGCAAGAGTATTTGATTGAATCAGAGTTCATGGTGCCAGGGCAAAGCTTTGTCTTCTATATCATAACGACTTCATTAAACTTTGCAGTTTACTTGGCGATTTTACAATTAGGTGTACGAACATTTGTGGATGAGCTGACCCAGTCCTTTCAAGGGATATCCCAGACGATTTTACCAGGCGCAGTTCCTGGTATTGATGTAGCGGCCACATTTGGTTTTGGTTCACCAAATGCAGTCACTATTGGTTTTCTCTTTGGCGCATTAGGGCAGTTTTTAATGATCTTGTTACTGATCGTATTCCAGTCACCAACAATCGTTATTGCTGGTTTCATTCCGCTTTTCTTTGATAATGCAGTGATCGCAGTTTTTGCAAATAACCGAGGTGGGTTTAAGGCGGCTTGTTTACTTCCATTTTTATCGGGCTTGATTCAAGTAGGAGGTTCGGCATTGTTTGCTACTTGGATCGGGTTGTCACGTTATGGCGGGTATATCGGTATGTTTGATTGGGCAAGTGCTTGGCCAATGTTTACGATTTTGATGAAGGTTTTAGGATATGCTGGTGCGGCACTAGTTGTGATTGGGTTGTTGATTATTCCACAACTACAATATCGAAAAAATCCAGAAGGGTATTTTTTGATTGTGGAAGACTATGAAAAATATGCAGAAAAATTTGGTGTACATAACTAATAAGGAGGTTTTTTTATGAAGATCTTAGTCTCATGTGCCAATGGTTCAGGTACAAGTCTAATGATGATGCAAAGTGTTAAAAAAGCAATGAACGAATTAGCTATCCCAATAACTAAAATCCATCATTGTTCAATAGCAGAAGGGAAGAGTTCTGCCAGTCAATATGATATTGTCTTTACACCCATCAACTTTATTGCGATGTTCACTCAGGCAAAAGAACGAGGTATTCCAGTGATTGGTATCAAGAATGTGATGTCGCCGAAAGAAATCGGCGAGAAATTTAAAGAAACGACATTGTATATCACAATGAAAGAACGGGAGAAGTCGAATGATAAGACCTAAACTACAAATTGCTCTTGATCATAATAGGCTTGAAAATGCATTGGCAGATATCAAAAAAGTTGGAGAAATCGTTGATATTATCGAAATCGGTACGATCTTATGCTTACAAGAAGGTAGTAAAGCCATTTCCTGTATCCGTCAAATGTATCCCGATAAAACCATTGTTGCTGATACTAAATGTGCAGATGCAGGCGAAACGGTGGCAGAAAATGTGGCTCGCTCTGGAGCAGACTGGATGACTGTGATTTGTTCTGCATCGCTACCGACGATGCAAGCTGCGCAACAAAAAATCAAAGAACTACAAGTAGAATTATACGGGGATTGGACCTTCGAACAAGCTCAGACATGGCGTGAAATTGGTCTTTCTCAAGTTGTTTATCATCAAAGCCGCGATGCGCTGCTAGCAGGTGGAACATGGGGCGAACAGGATTTGGGAAAGGTGAAAACTTTGATTGATATGGGTTTTCAGGTGTCAGTCACGGGCGGCTTGGCACTGAAGAACTTATCATTATTCCAGCATTTACCGATTTTTAACTTTATTGTGGGCAGAGGAATCACTTCAGAGGAGAATCCGATGGTAGCGGCACAGGCATTTAAAGATGAGATCAATCGTATTTGGGGAGAATGACAATGACTAGATTAGGGATTTACGAAAAGGCTTTGCCCGATGATCTTTCATGGCTCGATCGTTTGTATTTGGTCAAAAGGTTAGGGTTTGATTTTATTGAAATGTCAATCGATGAAAGTGAAGAACGATTAGTCAGGCTTCAATGGTCGGAGAAAGAAATGAATCGAATAAGGCAAGCCATGGAGGTCACAGGCGTGCAGATCCATTCGATTTGTTTGAGTGGGCATCGTCGATTTCCTTTTGGATCATCGAATGAAAAAACACGGACAGAAGCTTTTACAATGATGAAACGTGCCATCCAACTCGCATATCACTTAGGAGTTAGGATTATCCAAGTTGCTGGATATGATGTCTATTATGAAGAAAAATCGATTGATTCTAGAGAAAAGTTTATTAGGGGATTAACAGCAAGTGTGAAAGAAGCAGCACAATATGGGATCATCCTGTCAATCGAAGTGATGGACGATCCGTTTATGAATTCGATCAGTAAATATTTGGAGTTGAAAAAACAAATTCGCTCCCCTTATCTTCAAGTTTATCCAGATTTAGGGAATTTGGCAGCTTGGCACAAAAGTGATGCCGCTTTGGAACTTGAAAAAGGCATTGAATATATTACGTCTGTTCATTTAAAAGATACACTTGCAGTAACACCAACAAGTGCAGGAAAGTTCCGAGAAGTTCCTTTTGGGGAAGGGTGTGTTGATTTTTTAGGATTATTAAAGACTCTAAAAAGAATTGGTTTTGAGGGGCCATTTTTAATTGAGATGTGGTGCGGCGCACAACAGGATTTTGAACAGCAAATTATCCAAGCAAAGCAGTACCTTTTGCCGATATTGAACAAGGCAGGCTATATTAGAGAAAATAATTTTAAGTAAGCTATAAGAAACTGCACCTATAAAGGGATTGCTGATATGATCTAATCTTTATTTCATAAGCATTTCGGAGATTCGATAATAAAAAACTCATTTATGAGCAGATTATTCTGCTAAAAATTTATCAAGTGATAAAATTATTTTATCACTTGATAATTTTTTTATAAGGGGGAGTTAGATGTTTTTAGCATTAAATGAAATCATTCATTCAAAATTGCGTTATGGATTAGTTACTGGGGTGATGTTCTTGATCGCCTATCTTGTTTTTTTCTTGACTGGATTAGCTTATGGATTAGCCCAAGATAATCGGACAGCTGTGGATAAATGGGAAGCGGACACGATTGTATTATCGCAGGATGCAAATACCAATTTAGGCATGTCAATGATTACAAAAAAAGTAGCGGAAGAAGTTGAAGGAGATCAAATCGCTTACTTAGCACAGACACCCGGTGTTGTGACGAGTAAAGATCAGAAAGACGCTGGTAAAATCAACGTAAGTTTCTTTGGTATTGATCCTAATCAATTTATTATGCCCAATATTATTGAAGGAAAAGAGTTTGAAACAAATGATGAAGCGGTTGGTGACATTAGTTTGCAAGATGAGTATGGCTTAAAGGTGGGAGATACCGTTAAGTTATCTGGCAGTGATAAAACATTTAAATTAACAGGATTTACGGATCAAGCTAAATTTAATGTTTCACCTGTCTTATATACTAGTATTGATGCGTATCAAGAGATTCGTTTTGAAAAGGCAGACACGAGTGAGAATGCTCGAATCAATGCAATTGTTGTGCGAGGTGAAGTGACTAACTTACCAGATGATTTAGAACAAATAACGATTTCTAAGTTTATCAATGAGCTTCCTGGGTACAATGCACAAGTTTTGACTTTTGGTTTTATGATTGGCTTCTTGATTGTGATTGCGGCTATCGTTATTGGGATCTTCATCTATGTATTGACGATGCAAAAGATCAATATTTTTGGCGTAATGAAAGCGCAAGGGATTACTGGAGGATTCATCGCACGTTCAGTCGTTGCACAAACCTTTTTATTATCTTTCTTCGGAGTGGCTCTCGGGATGCTCGGGACATTTGTTACTTCGTTGGTTTTACCTGACGCAGTTCCGTTTCAAAGTAATTGGTTATTCTTTGGAGTGCTTGGTGTAATGATGCTGGTTGTGGCTATTTTAGGAGCGCTCTTTTCCGTGAGAACGATCGTAAAAATCGACCCATTGAAAGCAATTGGTTAGAAAAGGGGATATAATATGAAAGCTATTGAATTTAAAAATGTTGAAAAAAATTTCAAAGATGGCGATGAAGTCATCCAAGCGTTGAAAAAAACCAATATGACCATCAATAAAGGAGAATTTGTTGCGGTTATTGGTCCTTCTGGATCTGGGAAAAGCACATTTTTGACCATTGCTGGAGGGTTACAAACGCCAAGTAAAGGGACAGTCTTTATCAACGATGAACCCTTTAGCGAAAGACCTGAGAAAGAAAGAGTCAAGTTGAGATTTAAGGAAATCGGCTTTATTTTACAAGCCTCTAACTTAGTGCCGTTTCTTTCAGTGAAAAAGCAGTTGGCTTTAGTAGACAAAGTGAAGCATGAAAATCGACAAAAAGAAGCGGAAAAACTATTCGAACAATTGGGAGTGGATGGATTAGTCAACAAGTATCCCGAAGATTTATCAGGGGGCGAACGTCAACGAGTAGCTATTGCTCGAGCACTTTATAATGATCCATCCATTATTCTTGCAGATGAGCCTACAGCAAGCTTGGATTCGGAAAAGGCAAAAGAAGTCGTCAATATCTTGGCAAAAGAGTCAAAAGAAAAAAATAAAGCGATTATTATGGTGACGCATGATACACGGCTGATTGACAGATGTGATAAAGTATTTATGATAGAAGATGGTGTCTTTCGAGAAAAAAATTAAGGTAGAAGGTGTAAAACGTGGTCCATCGATACAATAAAGATACACAATCAAGAATCTTAAAAGAAGCGAATCGTTTATTCATGTCAAAAGGTTATCAAGCGACTTCAACAAGAGAAATCGCAAAAAATGCTGGTGTGACTCAACCGAATCTGTACCATTATTTTGGGGACAAAGAAAAATTATATACAGCAGTATTAGAAGAACATTTGTTGACCGTTGGTAAAGATTTGAGAGCAATCTTGGATGAAAATAAAACGGACTTTCAAAAAGCATTGATACAGATGACAAACTATTTGGTTCAAACGCATCTTTTAGATTTGTTTATGATGCTCCATGATTTAAAGTTACACCTTTCTTCGGACTTACAAACCCACCTGTTTTATTTATGGAAAAAAAGTTACCGAGAACCATTTGAAATTGTATTTTCAATGAATCAAGCAGCATTGAGAAACCATATTACAACAGAAATGGCAGCCAAACATTTCTTTCTTTTGTTAGCACCTTATATTACTGAATCGACCAGTTCGCTAGAGAACCCTTTTAGCGTGGAACAATTCATTGATTTATATTTAAATGGTGTATTAAAATAAGAAACACTCCGAGAATGCGCACTGGGTTCTGGAGTGCTTTTTTTATATTTGTGTCGTTATTTTTTATTTTATATAAAAAATGATAAAATATTAATATTTTTTATTTTCTTATACGATTATTTTATAAAATTGTGATGTTCTAATTCTTTCCCATACTATATACATATATTAAAAAATAACAATTAAAATTAAAATTTTTTAATGTTTTTTATAAAAAACTCCTTGATTATACGTTTTTCAGGTGGTAATATTCTTTTAGAAATACTATTTTAAATATAGTGTTTCACATTTTTCTCATAAAGAAAGGGGTGTAAATAACATATTATAAAAAAATCAGTACATACTTGTTTTTCGGGATAAATGAAAATATGATTGCATTAAAAATGAGTTTCTTTTAATTTAAAAGAAAATAAAGTTATTTTATTGTGTCTTTGAAGTTTGCTGTAAAGCTTCAAGTGGATAGGATCCATTTAGAAGTAGTTAACACAGAAAAAACAGTTACTAAAATTAGTGAGGGCCTAATGATGTAACTGATTTCAAGAAATATTTTATGAATTAGAAAGAATAAGTAAGAAAAAATAGTTACTTATCGACAAATCGGGGAGGATTACATTAACCATGCAACTATCAAAAAAGCAAAAGAAAAGATATTTACGTTCTGCAGTATCCATGGGACTAGTTGTCTTATCAACTGTTACAACGTTGGTGACACCAGTAATGGGATTGACAACAAATGCTTATGCAGCAGAAAAGAAAGCATCAGTTTCTAAAAAAATGGAAACAAAGAAAACTGAAAAGCAAGAGCAAGCACCTTATAGAAATGTCATGTATTATGGAGACTGGTCTGTATGGGGTGGCCAAGGAAATCAATATCCGAAAGATTTACCAGCAGATACATATACACATTTAAATTTTGCATTCCTAGACTTCGATGCTAATGGAGACCTTATCTTAACAGACAAAGATGCAGCTTTCGGTAACCCTGTTGGATCAGATAACACATGGGGAGACCAACTATCAGGTGTTGTTCCAGCATTAGCAGCATTACGTAAACAAAACCCTAATATGAAATTGGGGATTTCATTAGGTGGTTGGTCTAAATCAGCAGAATTTGCAACTGTAGCTGCTGATGCAACTAAACGTGCACATTTTGTTGAAAATGTATTAAGATTCATCAAATATACTGGGATGGACTTTGTTGATGTGGATTGGGAGTTTCCAGGAATTGTTCGTGACGGTGACAAAGTAGATAATATGAATGACGAAGGAACACCTTATGCAAGTGAAGCGGATGGTGAAAACTTTGTAACTTTAATGCAAGATTTCAGAACAGCATTAGATAAACAAGGTATTGAAGAAGGCAAAACGTATGAATTAAGTGTTGCTTTACCAGGTACAGAAAAACAATTAAAACAAGGTGGCGTAGACTTAGAAAAATTATTCCAGATTATTGACTTTGGGAATATGATGACCTATGACATGAGAGGCGCTTGGGATGAACAAAGTGGACACCAAACTGCTTTGTATACGAATCCGAATGATCCAACTGGATTTTCAGTAGACGCAGTCGTACAGTATTTGAAATCTGAAAATGTTCAAATGGAAAAAGTAGTCATCGGTGCAGCTTTCTACACTCGTGGTTGGGAATCTGTAGCAAAAGGAAACGATGCACAGCTTCCAGGATTATTCCAAGATGCAGCCATTGCTGGTACAGATGCAGATATGACTCCATCACGTGGTGCGTTGAATGAAGCTCCTCTAAAAGTTGGGGACGGTGGACGTCGCAGCGGGGTCTGGTCTTACCGTAGCATCGACAAATTAAAAGCAAATGATCTAGGATTGAAAGAATACTGGGATGATGTAGCAAAAGCTCCTTACTTATATAGCGAAGCAAGTGGCGACTTCTATACATTTGATAACGAACGATCTGTAACAGAAAAAGCAAAATATGTGAAAGAAAATAATTTGGGCGGAATGATTTCTTGGCAAAGTTCTCAAGATAAAGACAATGATGGCGACAATGTGCGTGATGAATTGACTCGAACGATGGCCAAAGAACTATTTGGTTCAGCTAAATTACCAGAAACAATCGAAGATGGTAAGAATGATGGGTTAAATGTTGACTTAAACATCAAAGTTACTTCAACTGATTCAGGTAAAGATGGTTATAGTTTTGCTGTGAAAAATAATGAAGTACTAGAAGCGTATGGTGGCGATGCATTAAAATTCGCAGATAACTTCTATAGTACGATTAAAAAAGCAAAATTCATCATTACGATGAAAGATGGCAGCACATTGACAAAAGGTGATTATAAAGCAGGAACTGTAACAGCTGAAAACGGCAAAACAATCGTTGATTTAAGTTCTGTCTATGATGCGAAGTACATCGAGCCAGGTGCAACTTATGATTTTAAACTTGCTACAGAAAATGGAGCTGAAGTTGATCCAGCCAATGTAGAAAGTGTAGAATTGCAACAGTACTATGACAATAAAACGATGTTGTCTTCTAACGTGATTTACGGTGAAGCAGCTGAACCAGAAAATCAAAAACCAGTTCTTTCAGGAATGGTTAATCAAACAGTCAACGTAGGGGAATCATTTGACCCAATGGCTGGAGTAACTGCTTTTGATAAAGAAGATGGTGATTTGACTTCTAGTATAAAAGTTACAGGAACTGTGGATACATCAGAAACAGGAACCTATGAATTAACATATACGGTCGAAGATTCTACAGGTGCAAAAGCAGAAGGCAATCGTGTGATCACTGTAATGAAAGAAGAAGAACGGGCACCAGAATTCCAAGGGATTTCTGATACTACTATCTTTGAAGGCGACGCATTTGATCCAATGGCAGATGTGACTGCAACCGATGCTAAAGGAAATGATCTTACTTCTGAAATCACTGTTGAAGGTGAAGTGAATGTAGGAGAACCAGGGCGTTACGAATTAACGTATAAAGTAGCTTCTGAGTCTGGAGTAGAAGCTACAGCAACTCGTGTTGTTACAGTAGAAGCAGAAGAAGCGCCGATTTTCAGTGGCATTAATGATAAGACGATTTCTGTAGGTGATTCATTTGATGCTAAAGCAGGCGTTAGTGCCATTGATGGCAGAGGAAACGAAATTTCTTCTGAGAATATTGAAGTAACTGGTGAAGTAAATACTTCAGAAGCAGGTCAATATACTTTAACTTATAAAGCCACTTCACAAACTGGTAAAGAAACAATTGCTGAACGTGTAATCACTGTCAAAGAAAAAGCAGTAGATCCAGCAGAAGAAATGGTGAATCCAGAAAACCAAGTAATGGTTGGTTACTGGCATAACTGGGATTCTAAAAATGATGGTTACCAACGCGGAACAGCTTTAGCAATGGAATTAGATGAAATCGATGAAGCTTATAATGTCGTAGACGTTTCCTTTATGAAAGCTTCAGAAAGTTCTCACATCCCAACGTTTAAGCCTTACAAACAAACAGATGAAGAATTCCGTCAACAAGTAGGTGAGTTGAACGCACAAGGACGTTCAGTTATCTTGGCATTAGGTGGGGCAGATGCACATATTGAATTAACACAAAGTGATAAAGATGCGTTTGTTGCAGAGATCATCAAACAAGTAGATAAATATGGATTTGATGGGATCGACATTGACTTAGAGCAAAGTGCAATCACAGCAGCTGAAAACCAAACAGTGATTCCAGCAGCATTAAAAGAAGTAAAAGATCATTATGCAAAAGAAGGTAAAAACTTCTTGATCACGATGGCACCAGAATTCCCTTACTTGAGAGCTTCTGGTTCATATGAACCATACATTAGTGGTTTAGATGGTTACTATGACTGGATCAATCCACAATATTACAACCAAGGTGGCGACGGTATCAGTGGAGAAAATGGTCAATGGTTATCACAAAGTGATGATGCGAAGAAAGCTGAGTTTTTATATGGGTTAACTTCAGCATTGATCAATGGAACCGATGGTCATTCAAAATTTGTACAAATTCCAGCGGATAAATTAGTTATCGGTTTGCCGTCTAACGCAGATGCAGCAGGAAGTGGTTATGTTAAAGATCCAGCAGCTGTCCAAACAGCAATGGAACGCCTAATCAAAGACAACAATCAAATCAAAGGCTTGATGACTTGGTCAGTAAACTGGGATAATGGATTGGATGCAAGTGGTAAGAAGTACGACTGGGAATTTGTTAACCGCTATAAAGACTTGATCGACTACGAAGGTGATGGAACATCTGAAAATAAAAAACCAGTCATTTCTGGTGTAGCAGATGTAACATTAACAATCGGCGATTCATTTGACCCATTAGCAGGTGTAACAGCTTCAGATTCAGAAGATGGGGACCTAACAGCAAGTATCAAAGTAGAAGGTACAGTAGACACAGAAAAAGTGGGTACGTATCACTTAACTTACTCAGTAGAAGACAAAGAAGGTCAAAAAGTAACAAAAGAACGCACTGTAACAGTTCAAGAAGAACAAGCCCCAACATTTAGTGGTGTTCAAGCTGTGACATTGACTGTAGGTGAGACATTCGATGCAAAAGCTGGTGTAACAGCGGTTGATGCTCTTGGAAATGATGTAACAAAAGATATTCAAGTAGAATCAAATGTAGATACAAGTAAAGCAGGAAACTATGAAGTGACCTATACAGTGAAATCTGTATCAGGCAAAGCGGAAGCGAAAGCAACACGTAAAGTCACTGTGAAAGAAGAAGTGACACCGCCACAAGGCAACGAGTGGGATCCAAATAAGGATTATGTTGCAGGAGACATTGTAACTTATCAAGGGAAAACCTACAAAGCAAAATGGTGGACAAGAGGAAATGAGCCAGGTGCTGACCAATATGGTCCATGGGAATTGATTTCTGATAACACAACTCCAGAAGGACCAGGGACCACACCGGAAGCTGGTAATTGGAACAGTGCAAAGGTTTATACAAATGGTGATGTAGCAGTTTTCAATGGTAAAAAATACAAAGCAAAATGGTGGACACAAGGAAATCAACCAGGTGCTGAGCAATGGGGACCATGGGAATTGATTGGCTAATAGGATTCATAAAAAAGAATGAGACATTTGTCTCATTCTTTTTTGAGGTTTATTCACAACAAGTGTTGTAATAATAAACGGTAAGTAGGACTGAAGAATGGATGGATCCAATAACTGGTTGAGCTGACAAAATTTTTAATTTCCTTTTTAACCACCAGCTTATTCTTCCAGCATTTTTTGGGCTTTTTCGGTATTTGCAAAATGGAGTTTTGCATAGTTGGCTAGAAGAGACAAGCCTCCTTTTTTTAGGATGGATGCTGCGACTTGGTCTGATTTCGTACCTGCCCCTGAAGGTAGTGGAATGCCTAATTCAGTAGATTCTTTTTGTAATTCTTCTAAAAAGCTTGCTCTGCTAATGATCGATGCAGCAGCTACCGCCAAATGATATTGTTCCCCTTTGGTAACAAAATACATTTTTTCTTGAATTTGATGTTGTTCTAGACGGGCATATTTTTTAAAGTTTGCTTCTGGCGTAAACTGATCGATTAAAATTGCTTCGGGTTTGGTTGGTGCAATTTTTTGTAACAATAAGTGGATAGCCTGATTATGTAGAGCTACTTTCATCCTGACTGCATTGTATTTTGGCTGGATCTCATTATATTTCTTTGGAGATAAGACTAATAGTTGATAAGGGATCGTTTCTTTCAGCACTTTGGCTAATTGAACGATTTGCGTGTCCTTTAATTCTTTTGAATCTCGCACACCTAATGTCCGCAACTTAGTTAAATTTGTTTGATCAACGTAAGCTGCACAAACGGTCAAGGGACCAAAATAACTACCATTTCCTACCTCATCGCTACCTAAAACAGATAATTTTTGGATATCTTTAGGCAAATTTACAGTAGGTTTTATTTTTTTTTCGGGACCGGTTTGTAAACTGCCCCATCGAGCGGCTTCTGATTCTGCTGAAGACCCTTGGAACATCACTTTACCAGAAGTATAAGCAGTAATCGTCGTCCCGTTTTTTTTGGCCGAAAAAAGGGTATAGGGGATATTTTTGTGCTGTAAGAAAGGCTGATAAGCTTCTTTCATTGTTTCTAATTGTTTTGATGTTGCTTTAATGATCACGTTACTCATGAGTACCTCCTGAATGGTTACTTGAAAATGTAGTGAATAATATGGGGCAATAATTTCCTGTTCTAGGAAAACTAAGCACACATAGCATTTTTTTCAAGTTTATCATATAATAGTAAAGAAATAAGAATGAAATGTTGTGTACAGATGTTATCTGATTAACTATATGGTACACTAGATAATACTTTTGGCAATAGGGGGAGACTGATTCGCATGGCGCAACAAAAAACACGCTATAAAGCGGTGATTGCAGACCAGACATATACTATTATTGGACAAGAAACCAAACATCATATGGATATTGTTACGAAACTAATCAATGAACAATTAGCGGAGTTAAAAGAATTGTCGCCTCAATTAGACAATGAACAAGCTGCGATTTTACTAGCGATTAATGCGTTTTCTGATCAATTGAAGAAACAAGAGAAAAATCTAGAATTAGAAAAAGAAGTGTCAGAGTTAAAGGAAAAAATGAGTAAATTTGCTGAGATGGAAAATCGTATCAAACGAATCGAAGCAATTGAAAATGAAGCAAGAGAAGTATTGAAAGAAAATGGTCAGCTAGACTATGAGATAAAAAATCATGTGGAAGCACAACAAATCTTAAACGAAAAAAGAAAAGGCCAAATCAAACAAAAGTCTTCTACCTAACAAATAGAAGAGGAAGGGAGGGCGTATGCTTAGTCTTTTAATTTTATTTATTTTGCTGATCGCATTCTTCTCTGGGGCGCGACGTGGATTTGCGTTGCAAGGAATTTACTTGATCGGTTATATCCTATCCTTTATAGCAGCACGTACTTTTTATAAAACATTGGCAAGTCAATTGGAATTATATATTCCTTATCCAGCAGTAACGTCAACATCTAAACTCGTTTTTTTCGACCAAGCTTTCTCATTTCGTTTAGATGAAGCCTTTTATGCTGGGGTAGCTTTTCTAATGATTTTATTTGTGGGCTGGCTGTTGACACGCTTTGTCGGGGTTTTTATCCACGGGTTGACTTATATTCCTATTCTAAGACAAGTTGATTGGATTGCAGGAGGGATATTGGCAGTAATCGGAACATATGTTACTCTTTTTTTGATTTTACGTTTACTGACATTTGTACCTGTTGCAGTGATCCAAGACCAATTCAGTGGGAATAACTTAGCTCGTTTTATGGTAGAGAAAACGCCGGTTTTAGCGAATAGGATCTATGATTTATGGGTGACCCAGATCATCCATTAAGGGAACAAGCAGTAAAGTTCTCCTTTCTTAAATATGAAAAATTTGATAATTGGTGAAGAGGTTGTGACAGAGCTGAGTAGTCTTGATGGACTATTTCTCGAAGAAACGACCTCTTTTTAGTGAAAGTTAAGGTGATAAAGTGAATAACCGTATCCTTGAAACATTAGAATTTGAAAAAGTAAAACAACATATTCGTCAATTTCTTGTCACCGCACAAGGACAAGAAGAGTTAGCGGCTTTGGTACCGGTCAGTGAAGAAGAAACTATCAAAGCGTGGCTGGATGAGACGGAAGATGGGCTAAAAGTCCAACGTCTGCGTGGAGGTATTCCCATTCCTAAGTTGGAGAATATCCGCCCACATATGAAAAGAATCGAGATCGGGGCAGATTTAAATGGTCTGGAGCTTGCTCAAGTGGCCCGTGTGTTATCCACGACGAGTGAACTTCGCCGCTTTATGGATGATTTAGCCGATAGTGAAATCGAATTTCACCGATTGTATGGTTGGGCAGATCAATTGGTCACTATCCCTGCTTTAAATCGTCGATTGAAAGAAGCAATCGATGAGGACGGTCGTGTCACCGATGATGCTTCAACAGAATTGAAGATCATTCGTCAAAATATTCGTCGAAGTGAACAAGCGGTAAGAGAACAACTTGATAGTCTCGTTCGAGGAAAAAATGCCAAATATTTAAGTGACGCTATCATTACGATGAGAAATGATCGTTATGTGATCCCAGTAAAACAAGAATATCGGGGAGTGTTTGGTGGAGTAGTCCACGATCAAAGTGCTTCTGGACAAACCTTATTCGTTGAACCGAAACAAGTCGTAGATCTCAATAACCGTTTAAGACAATATCAAATAGCAGAGCGAAACGAAATCCAGCGTATTTTAAGTGAGTTATCTGCGGAGCTTGTTCCTCATCGTCAAGAAATCCTCCATAATGCCTATGTATTAGGGAAATTAGATGTGATGAATGCGAAAGCACGCTTTGGTAAAGAGCTGAAGGCAGTGGTACCGACAATTAGTCCAGAAAATCACGTAAATCTGAAACAAGCACGACATCCATTGATCGATCAAGCCAAAGTTGTTCCAAATGACATTACGATTGGAGAAAATTACCAAGCCGTCGTCATTACGGGACCAAATACCGGTGGGAAGACGATTACCTTGAAAACATTAGGTCTATTGCAATTGATGGGACAGTCAGGATTTCCTATTCCAGCTGATGAAGAGAGTCAGATTGGTATCTTTGAAGAAGTCTTTGCAGATATTGGAGATGAACAATCGATCGAGCAAAGTCTGTCGACCTTCTCCTCTCACATGACGAATACAGTTACTATTTTGTCGAAAGTAAATGAGAAAAGTTTAGTACTCTTTGATGAACTTGGTGCTGGAACAGATCCGCAAGAAGGTGCCGCCTTGGCAGTCGCTATCTTAGATGATCTAGGAAAGAAATCTGCGTATGTGATGGCAACTACCCATTATCCTGAACTAAAAGTATATGGGTACAATCGATCAAATACGATCAATGCTAGTATGGAATTTAATGTGGATACCCTCAGTCCAACCTACCATCTATTAATCGGTGTTCCAGGAAGAAGTAATGCCTTTGAGATTTCTAGACGATTAGGGTTAGATCGTCAAGTAATCGAAGAAGCAAAGCAACTCATGAATGACGAAAGTCAGGAATTAAATGAGATGATCACTGATTTAGAAAATCGCAGAAAAATGGCAGAAACTGAATATTTAGAGATGCGCCATTATGTCGATGAAGCACAACAGCTTTATGAAGATTTAAAAGAAGCCTATAGTTATTTCTTTGAAGAACGAGAAAAAGAGCTTGATAAAGCCAAACAAAAAGCCAATCAACTCGTCACTGAAGCGCAGGAAAAAGCCGAAGAGATCATTGCAGATATTCGCAAATTACAGCAACAAGTAGGACAAGGTACAGTCAAAGAACATCAGCTGATCGATGCCAAGACACAATTAGCGAATTTGCATCAAGAAGAACAGCTGAAGAAAAATAAGGTACTAAAAAAAGCCAAAGAACAAAAAACACTAAAACCGGGGGACGAGGTCTTAGTGACAACTTATGGACAACGTGGAACTTTATTACGAAAAAATGGAAACCAATGGCAAGTTGAAATTGGCATTTTGAAAATGAATGTATCGGAAAGTGAACTCATGCCTGTGGCCCGTCAAAAAGAACCAAAACAGCGGGTTGTTCATACCGTTCGTTCTGAATCGGAAAGTCATGTGGAAAATCAGCTTGATTTACGAGGAAAACGTTACGAAGAAGCATTGAATGAAGTGGATCGCTACTTAGATGCAGCGATTTTAGCGGGCTATCCGCAAGTTACGATCGTCCATGGAAAAGGAACAGGCGCATTACGAACGGGAATTACTGATTATTTAAAAAATCATCGTAGTGTGAAAAGTTTCGATTTTGCTCCTGCTAATCAAGGAGGAAATGGAGCAACGATTGTAAAATTCAAATAAAAACTTACTAAAGGTAAGCAAAAATCTCGTGTACTCAGTCAAATGGTGTTATACTATCTATACACGAAGAAATGGAGGTCTTTCATATGTCTCAAGTAATTACAGATGCGACATTTAACCAAGAAACAGATAAAGGATTAGTATTGATTGATTTTTGGGCAACATGGTGTGGACCATGTCGTATGCAAGCACCAATTTTAGACCAATTAGAAGAAGAATACGATGAAGATGAATTTAGAATCGTTAAGATGGATGTAGATGAAAATCCTAAAACGCCTCAAGAATTTGGCATCATGAGTATTCCAACATTACTTTTGAAAAAAGACGGTCAAGTCGTCGAAAAAGCAATTGGTGTTCATTCCAAAGAACAATTGCGTCAAATGATCGATAATCACCTATAAAATAAACGAATAAAAGCTGAGACAACAATCACCTGATTGTTGTCTCGTTTTTTTTGCAAATGAGTCTGATTGTTTAGCAAAAGTTGGGTGGCTAATATAAAGGTAGTGATAAAAAAGTGATCTTGACTTTTTTAAAACATAGAACAGATGTTCATGATATAATAGTTTTATCTGAGAGGTAAAGGAGCAGTCCAAATGAATGAACGAATCAAAAATAAATTAGCGTTACTTCCTGATCAGCCTGGCTGCTATTTGATGAAAGATAAGAATGGCACGATCATTTATGTGGGAAAAGCCAAAGTACTTAAAAATCGAGTACGTTCTTATTTCACAGGAAGTCATAATACAAAAACCGAACGTTTAGTCAGTGAAATTGAAGACTTTGAATATATCGTGACAGAATCAAATATTGAAGCCTTATTACTTGAAATCAATTTGATCAAAAAAAATGACCCAAAATATAATATTATGCTAAAGGATGACAAAACCTATCCTTTTTTGAAAATTACGAATGAAAAATATCCTCGACTTGTGATCACACGAAAAGTGTTAAAAGATAAGGCGGTTTATTTTGGGCCTTATCCTGATGTTGGGGCAGCTAATGAAACAAAAAAAATCCTCGATCGTTTATTTCCATTAAGGAAGTGTAAGCCAAGTCAGACAAAGGAGCCTTGTCTTTATTATCATTTAGGACAATGCTTGTGTCCTTATTTTTTTGATGTAGATCCTGCTGAATATACCAAGATCGTTGAAGAGGTCAAACGGTTTTTAAATGGTGGTCATGAAACAGTGGAAGGTCAGATCCATGAAAAAATGGAACAAGCAGCCGCAAATATGGAATTTGAAAAAGCTGCGGAGTATCGTGATCAGATCCGAGCAATCGAAACGATCATGACACGACAAAAAATGACCAATACAGATTTGATCGATCGGGATGTTTTTGGCTATGCGGTTGATAAAGGATGGATGTGTGTACAAGTATTTTTTGTACGTCAAGGAAAATTGATTGAAAGAGATGTCTCTTTGTTTCCATTCTATAATGAAGCTGAAGAAGATTTCTTAACATATATTGGACAGTTTTATCAAGAAAATGAACATTTCGTTCCAAAAGAAGTCTTGATTCCAAATACAATCGACCAAGCAAGTGTCGAGGCTCTTTTAGAGACAAAAGTCATCCAACCAAAACGTGGGGAAAAGAAAAAATTAGTTGAATTAGCGAACAAGAATGCGAATGTAGCGTTAAATGAGCGCTTCGATCTGATTGCTAGAAAACAAGAGCGAACGATCGGTGCCGTTGAACGTTTAGGAAATGCGATGAATATTCCTACACCCATTCGTATCGAATCCTTTGATAACTCGAATATCATGGGAACCGATCCGGTGGCTGCGATGGTGGTCTTCATCGATGGGAAGCCAGCAAAAAAAGAATATCGAAAATATAAAATCAAAACGGTAGTCGGTCCTGATGACTATGCTTCTATGCGTGAAGTGATCTATCGACGCTATGCCCGAGTGATTCGAGAAGAGTTACCATTGCCTGATTTGATCTTAATTGATGGTGGGAAAGGCCAAGTAGATGTTGCTAAAGACGTATTGGAAAATCAATTGGGGATTGATATCCCGGTTGCTGGGATGGCAAAAAACGATAAGCATAAGACAAATGAGTTATTATTTGGGAATGAACTAGCGGTAGTTCCCTTAGAACGCAACTCACCTGAGTTCTTTTTGTTACAGAGAATTCAAGATGAAGTCCATCGTTTTGCGATTACCTTCCATCGACAATTAAGGAGCAAAAACAGTTTTGCTTCACGACTCGATGAAATCGAAGGTTTAGGACCTAAAAGAAAGAAACAATTATTGAAAGAATTCAAATCATTAAAAAATATCACAGCGGCATCCATTGAAGAACTACAATTAGCTGGATTACCGAAAAATGTTGCACAAAACGTTTTCAATAAACTCCATGAGAAATAGACTAGGGACGCTTTACAAACCGTGTAAAGTGTCCTATCATTTTTATATACGAGAAGAAAAGGAATAATTTTATTCATTTATTTTTTTATTTTTTGTATGCGATTTAAATAAGAATATAACAAGGATAGAGGATAAAGGAGTGAGGCTATGTTAGAGGTGAAAGATCTGGTAAAAACTTTTGGGGACTATACTGCGGTTGACCATGTTTCTTTTCAGATTCCAGATGGTAAGATCATGGGTTTAATCGGGCAAAATGGTGCTGGTAAAACAACGACTTTCCGTTTGATTTTAGATTTTTTAACACAAGATCAAGGAGAAGTTTTGTGGAACGGCCAACGATTAAGTGAAAAAGACTATGATATCATTGGTTATTTACCAGAAGAAAGAGGACTATACCCTAGGGTAACGATCCAAGATCAATTGATTTATTTTGCAGAACTTCGTGGGAAAACAAGAAAAGAGATCGAACCTAAAATCGATTTTTGGATGGAAAAGTTTCAGGTAAAGGGAAAGAAAACAGATAAGGTCAAATCGTTATCGAAAGGAAATCAACAAAAGGTCCAACTGATTGCTACATTGATTCATGAGCCAAAGTTGATTATTTTAGATGAGCCATTTAGCGGATTGGATCCGGTAAATGCTGAATTATTGAAAGATGGCATTATCGAGTTAAAGGAGCATGGTTCTTGTGTGATCTTTTCCAGTCATAATATGGATAATGTAGAAAAGATTTGTGATCATTTGATCATGTTACGTAACGGGAAAATGGTGTTGAATGGAAAAGTCCACGAAATTCGTGAATCGTTTGGACGAACGAAATTATTCCTTGAATCAGGATTATCTCAAGAAGAGGTGGCTGGGATCGAGGGAGTCCAAAAAGTAGTTGAGAAAGAGGATCAGACCTTAGAAATTACTTTATCAGATCCTGATGCGGGGAAAGAAATCTTTACTCGTGCAACTCAATTTGGCTATATTCCTATGTTCAATCAACAACCGCCTACATTAGAAGAAATTTTCAAACTGAAAGCAGGTGAGTTGGATGCGTAAATTTTGGATCATTACAAAAGACGTCTATATAAAAAACGTGAAATCCATTTCATTTCTTATTATGATCTTAGTCCCATTCGTCATGATGGGCATTGTTTATTTAGCAGGGAATTTTGCGCAACAAAATAGTGAAATAAACAAAATCGGTATTCTTTCTGAAGATCAGGAACTTTCAGAATACCTAGGCCAGATCAAAAATGATGAGTTTAAATTTGAAGTGATTCAATCAGAAGCAGATGCTAAAAAAGAACTAGCGGATGAGAAAATCGATGCTTATATGGTTGTTTCCATCAAAGATGAAGAAGTATCGGGTCAATTGTTCAGTGAAGATTCATTGGGACAAACAACCCAACTATTGATCCAACAGCAACTAACAGGGATGCAATCGATGCTTCGTGCGAGTCGCTTAGGTGTTTCTCCTGAAGAAGTGGCTAAACTCAGTCAACCTGCTAACTTCTCCCGTCAAAAAGTTAGTTTTGATTCAGACGGGAAAATGACGATAGGTGAAGATAATTCCACAGTTCAATATGTAGTTAGTTATGTCGCAACGATTGTATTGTTCATTATTATTTTGACATATGCACAAATCATCGCACAAGAAATTGCCTCTGAAAAAGGGACAAGAATCATGGAAGTTATTTTATCCAGTACGACAGCTCAAAAGCATTTTTATGGGAAGCTGTGTGGTGTCTTACTTGTAGCATTGACTCAAATGGGATTGTACGGCATCATTTTTGGTGTTGGATTCAACCAATTCAAAAATATGGAAATGGTCCAAACATTCCTTGATGGAGTGTCTCTAGATAAGATTATTGGTCCATTTCTATGGTATTCACTAGTGTTTATGATCTTTGGTATTTTGATCTTCTCAGTACTAGCTGCATTATGTGGTTCATTAGTGAATAAAGCAGAAGACACCGCAAAAGCGATCCTACCAGTGACCTACCTTTCATTAGGAGGTTATATGTTAGGGTTGATCCTTGGAGCTTCAGATCCCAATAATATTGTGATTCGTGTGACTTCCTATATTCCTTTCCTATCTTCTTATGTCATGCCTGTTCGTTTGGCCAATGAAACGGTAGGTACCGGGGGAGTATTGATTTCATTGTTCACATTAGTTATCGTTACTTTTGTGTTGATGTTCTTATCTGCGAATATGTATAAGTCTAATGTTTTGGTATATAGTGAAGGCGGATTATGGAGTTCCTTGAAACAATCTATTTCAATTATGCGAAATGAACGAAAAAAGAACTAGTTTATTGAGAAAAATTTAAACATAGTAAAAAAATAATCGATTGGCTGTTTTCTTTGATCTAAACCAAAGAGAATTCCAATCGATTTTTTCGTTTAAAATGAAGAATTTGTTCGTTTGAAATTGTATGCCATGAACATTCTTTCGGTTTAAAAATTTGTAAATCTAATGTATGATTTCTATAATTGTAAGTAGACCAATTTTGGAGGCGTTTAGATGGATCGTTATTTGGAATTATTGGCAGAAAAGTTCCCCACAAAAGAAGAAATAGTCACTGAAATCATAAATTTGGAAGCGATTTTACAGCTACCTAAAGGAACAGAATTATTTTTAAGCGATTTGCATGGTGAATTTTCAGCATTTGATCATATTTTAAGAAATGGTTCAGGAAATTTAAAAGAAAAAATAAATGATTTATTTAAAAATACGCTTACCGATGAAGAAATAGGGCGATTAGCCATTTTTGTGGCCTATCCTGAATACACTTTGACGACAAAATGGTATGAACAACAAGATAAGTCGGAATTGATTCACCAGTTGATTGAATTGTTGCGTTTTACGTCCATTAAATATACTCGTTCTAAAGTCAGAAAAGGACTTCCAAAAGAATATTCGTATATTATCGAAGAGTTACTCTACATCGATGATCGCATCCAAGGAAAACAGGCATATGTGGATAAAATCTTGGATCAATTAGTGGAAATGGGGGAAGAAAGAAATTTCCTGACAAAATTAGCTCATGCAATCCAAAAGACGGTGATTGATCACTTACATATCGTAGGCGATATTTTTGATCGTGGAACCCAAGCAGCTAAGGTGATGGATCGGATGATGGATTTTCCCTCTATTGATATTCAATGGGGCAATCATGATATTTTGTGGATTGGCGCTTTTTGTGGTTCAGAAGCTTGCTTATTGACGCTGTTGCGAATCGCAGCGCGTTATAATTATTTGTTTGAACTAGAAAAAGAGTACGGTCTCAACTTGCGTCCACTATTCTCTTTTGCAAATGAACGATATGAAAGAAATACAGCATTTACGCCTAAAAACAGTAAAGAATCGTCTGATCGAGAAAGAGAAGAGATGGAGAAAAGTCATCAAGCCCTTGCCATCATGCAATTCAAGGTGGAATCACAGCTTTTACAACGTAGGCCTGAATTTGAGATGTCTGACCGAGATCTTCTTCAAAAAATCGATTATGGACAACACCTTCTTTCATTAGATGGACGAGAATATTCAATACATGGCGCTTGCTTTCAAACAATCTCTCCAGAATCGCCTGAGATACTATCAGCTGAGGAAAGGCAAGTCATCGATAGTTTGATGTATTCTTTTCAACATTCTTTGAGAATGAAAAAACATATGGATTTCCTCTTGGAAAAAGGTCGGATGTATCTGACAACCAATCAGAGCGTGCTCTTTCATGGTTGTATCCCTGTAGATGAAAAAGGAGAATTTTTAGCCTTTCATTTAGGCGAGCAAACTTATGCAGGTAAGGAGCTTTTAGAATTTTTTGAGCGACAGATCAGAACAAGTATGGAAGATATAAAAGCCAAAAATGATTTAGCAACAGATTTGATTTGGTATGCATGGAGTGGTCCTTATTCTCCTTTATTCGGTAAAAGTAAAATGGCTACTTTTGAACGTTATTTTTTAAAGGAAAAAGAAACCCATGTGGAAGTAAGCAATAGTTATTACCGATTACGTGACGAAGAGTGGTTTAGTGATAAAGTGCGAAAAGAATTTGAAGTAGATTTACTCGGATCAGTGATCATCAACGGGCATACTCCAGTCAAAGTAAGGAAAGGCGAGTCACCAGTCAAAGCCAACGGAACAGTCTTCGTGATTGATGGTGGTTTATCTAAAGCCTATCAAAAAACAACAGGGATTGCTGGTTATTCTTTGCTTTGCAATTCTTATGGTTTCCAAATCGTGACACACTATCCCTTCATTGGGATTGAAGAACAATTTGCAAATCACAGTAGCCATGCTCAACTCAAAAAAGTAATTGATAAACAACTGCCAAGAAAACTAAATCGTGACACGACTAAAGGAATCGAACTACAGCGCCAAATCAATCAGTTGAAAGAATTGTTAGCATACAAAAAGTCATGAAAGAAGTGATTTGCACTGAGGCGTAAGATAGAAAATGGCTTTCACATTTATTATTTTTCTACCTTATGACCAAAGTGCAGCTGTTGGAATGCCGATTATCAAGGTAGTGACAACAACATTTATCTGAGGTTGTAAGAGAAGGGGGAATTTGAATAGTAAGACAAAAAAACGAAAAATAGTTTCTCCTATTTTACGATTTTTTGTCTTAGTACCGAAGAACACCTTCTAGAATACTGTTTAACAGTATTTGTGAGAGAAGAGATCTGATCTGGGCCTATAAGATAGGAAAACGAAAAATAGTTTCGCATATTTTCTCAAGTTCCCACTTAATATTGAAGGATTTTTTGTAAGTTTATATACTCAAAGGTCTTGTACAAAAAAATCAAAGATTTCTTGGTCCACAGGATTTGTTTGATGGCTTAATTCTGGATGCCATTGAACGCCTAATAGACGAGTGTCTTCTGTTTGACTTTCAACTGCTTCGATCAAACCATCAGGTGAAAAGGCGATAGCTTTGAGCGAAGGAGCAAGGTCTTTGATCGCCTGATGATGATAGGAATTGACATAGCAACTCTCTTTAACTAAAGGTGAAAGCAATGTATCAGGTGAGGCGTTGATCTCATGGGTTGTAAATTGTGGAGGAGTCGGCTGTTGGTCGTGTTTAATAGTCCACTGTGGATAAAGTGACAAGTCTTGATAGAGTGTCCCACCCAATGTAACATTGAGAAGTTGCATGCCACGACAAACAGCAAAAATTGGTTTCTTTTGTTTCAAAGCTTCTAATATCAGGGCTTGTTCGAATAAATCTCGCTGCTTGTTTACTCCACCTAACTTTGGATGTGGTGCTTCTCCATATAGATCAGGGCTAATATCTTGTCCACCAGCAAGTAGTAGTTTATCGATTTTTTGGATAAATGCTGCTGCGCTTTCTGGAGAAGAAATTGGTAGAACTATAGGTAAGCCACCTGCTTGGGTAACTGCGTTGACAAATCCTTGTGGCGTATAAGTTACTTGATTTCCTTGAAATGTATCGATTGCTTTGGTTAATTGATTGGCGGCAATTCCGATCGTTGATTGCATGAAAATTCCTCCATCTTACATTCTTTTTTTATCATCTACTTTTTGTTTGAAAAGTATAAAAATACCATGTATGAAATATTTTCGTTTTTTTCTCATCCATTATATAATAGGAGGAGTAATTAACAAAACTTGTTTACTTAACGATCAATAGAGGATAGACTAGTATTTATTTCAATTAGGATAGTTGCAATTTCCCTTGGATTTGTTATAATTGGTAGCGTGAATTAAATAAAAAGGTTGGGCGCAAGCTTCAAGGATCAATTTCTTCAAGGGGTGAGAAGAATATTTGTTTGAAGGTGCCTAATTTATTAAAGTTATCTTTAAGAGGTACATACTTTCAATGAAAAAAGAAAGAATGTACCTCTTTTTTTTACAGAAAGGATGTGGAAATCGTGTTAGAAGCTTTAGAGAAAATCCAAAAAGCGGAAGAAATGAATGAACGTACATTTCAAGAACTTCGGCAAGAATTAAGAAGTTACGAAAAAGTAAAAGAAGACGAATTGGAAAAATTACAAGACTCTCAGCGTCTACAACTAGCAAGAATGATTGAAGAGAAAACCGACTTCGAAAAGCAACAAGTAACTAGAGAAAAAGAAGAGTTGGCGAAGGAAGCCCATAAACTTCAGATGATCGTGCAAGAGCAATATCAAAAATATCGCAAAGAAGCAGTCGAAGCAATAATTGAAAGGGTGAAAGAAACTTATGGCCGTCACTAAGATGGAAAAAGTCACTCTCATTTCTGATAAACGTAATCAAGATGCGATATTACAAGCTGTTCAAGGGATCCAGAATGTCGAAATTAGAGATCTTTTTCAAGAAACCTCAAACAATCAATGGGTGGATACTTATTTTCCAAAGGTTGCTATTTTTGAAAAAGAACCGCTTGTCAATGCGTTAAAGAATCGTATCTTACAGACGAGAGAAGCCATCCAGTTTATCGAGCATCATGGCGATAAACAGCAAAAAAAGCAGCATCTTAAACGTCAAGAACTCACGTTGCAAGAGTTAGCTGAAAATTATTCAGAAGAAGATTTCACGAAAAAATTAGAAGAAATATTAAGTTTAAAGAAACAATGGGAAACACTCACTGAACAACGAAATGAGCTCGCTTCTGAAGAAGAATGGCTCGTTCATTGGTATGGATTAGATGTTTCACCAAAACATGCGGTCAGTAAAGAGACTGATTTAGTGATCGGTAGTATCAATGTAGCTAATTATCCAGATTTCTCAGAAGAAATCCAAAAGATCAATGGTGTATATTTGGAAGAGGTCAGTTCGAATGAGCATTTCGTCTACTTGTCTTATGTTTCATTGAAATCTATGAGACCCTCTATCGAAGAAGTCACTGGTCGCTATGGTTTTGTGAAAGAGGACTATCCGTATGACACACCACCCAAGGAACAATTACAAAAAATAAAAAATAAGCTGACAAATTGTCAGGAAGAACAAAAAAAGTTAGCGGTGAAAATCGGTAACTGCAGTAACTATATCCAAGAATTGCAGTGGGCAGAAGAAAACTTATTAGCTATGTCAGAACGTGAAGCAGTGAAAGACCGCTTTATCCACGCACCTTATTTAATCGTTGTTCAAGGTTGGATCGGTGAAGAAGAAAAACAAGAATTGAACCAACAATTGTCAAAATCACTATCTGCGGAAGATATTTTTATCAGCTTTGAAGAACCAACCGATGAGGAAATCAAAGGAGAAGTTCCAACGAAATTGAAGAATCATCCTTTGGTGGCACCCTTTGAAATGTTGACAGAGATGTATAGTTTGCCTAAATATCAGGAAATCGATCCAACTCCTTGGATGATGCCATTTTATCTGGTATTTTTCGGGATGATGGTGGCAGATATCGGCTATGGTTTACTCATGTTGATTGGGGCGATTGCAGCCCAAAAATTAATGGTTCTACCTCGAGGGATGAAACAGTTCGCTAAATTTTTTGAAATTTTAGCCTTTCCATCCATTATCTGGGGATTTATTTACAGCTCATTCTTTGGTCAAGCTTTGCCAAAAGAGGTATTTGGGATTCATTTACCTTTTCCGATTTTATCCACGACCGAAGATGTTAACACTATTTTGATTTTGTCAGTAATCTTTGGATTGATCCAAATACTAGTAGGATTGTTTATTGCAGCTAAAGAGCATATCAAGCATAAAGCTTACGTGGATGCAGTCAATGATGGTTTTGCTTGGCAAGGGATATTGGTTGGCCTGATATTGATATTGATTGGTGCGATGCTGATTAAAAACGATGCCTTGGTTTATTTAGGCGCTGGCTTAGCTATTCTCTCGGCATTATGTATCTTGATTATTCCGATTTTTCAATCTTCATCAAAAATCAAAGGTATAGCAAAAGGAGCTTATAGTTTGTATGGACTAACTGGCTATATTGGTGATTTGGTCAGTTACACGCGTTTGATGGCATTAGGGATCTCTGGAGGAAGTATTGCAGCAGCATTTAACATGTTGGTTGCTTTTATGCCACCAGCTGCCCGCTTTAGTATTGGGATTTTATTGATTATCGCTTTACATGCGTTAAACATGTTTTTGACGTTATTGAGTGCCTATGTCCATGGCGCAAGGTTACAATATGTTGAGTTTTTCGGGAAATTTTATACAGGAGGCGGGCGCGCCTTCAAACCGTTGAAAACAGCGGAAAAATACGTAAATATTAATCATAAGAAAAAATAGAATAGGTTGGAGGAATCTTAAAAATGATGGATTATTTAATTAGCCAAAATGGCGGAATGGTATTTGCAGTATTAGCAATGGCAACAGCAACAATTTTTTCAGGTATTGGTTCAGCAAAAGGTGTGGGAATGACAGGTGAAGCAGCAGCAGCGTTGACAACGAGTCAACCTGAAAAATTTGGACAAGCATTGATTCTACAATTGCTTCCAGGTACACAAGGACTTTATGGATTCGTTATCGCCTTTTTGATTTTTATCAATCTAGGTAGTGATATGTCAGTAGTCCAAGGATTGAACTTTTTAGGTGCATCTTTACCAATTGCATTCACTGGTTTGTTTTCTGGTATTGCTCAAGGGAAAGTGGCAGCAGCTGGTATTCAAATTTTGGCGAAAAAACCGGAACATGCGACTAAAGGGATCATCTTTGCCGCTATGGTGGAAACCTATGCGATCTTAGGGTTTGTTATTTCCTTCCTACTCGTTTTGAATGCCTAATTAAGGGGGAAAAAGAATGAACGCCATTGATACAATCATCAAACAGATGAATGAAACAGCGCAAGCAGAACGAGCGGCGTTTGAAGAAGCAGAACGGGCAAAAATCGATCAGCAGATCAATGCCGAACGTATGCGTATAGAAGCAGAATATGAAAAACAAAAAGCCAAAGAGTTGGAGACAATCGAAAAAACGTATCGACAACTTAGAAATCGACAACAAGTGGAAGTCCGACAATCAGCGCTAAATGAAAAGCAAGAATTTTTGCGTCGGTTATTTGAAGAAGCGCAACAAGAATTAGAAACATGGGAAGCATCAAAACAACTTGATTTTATGGAAGCATGTCTCCACTCACTTTCTTTGTCTGGCGAAGTCATTTTGATTCCAGGAGAGAAGTCTGTTTCGCTCCTAACAAAAGACGTAGTAGAACAATGGAATCAAGCACTTCCCTTTACTCTTTGTTTGAGTGAACAGGTAGTACCTAAACAATCAGGCTTTTTAATTGATGATCAAGGAGTGCAATATAATTTTGTATATAGCAATTTGATCCAGGAAGTCCAAGAAAAGATGCGTTTTGAAATTGCCAAACAACTATTTGAGTAAGGAGGGATCAATCAATGAATTATCATGAACTAAATCCCTTGATTCGTGCCAGAGAACTGGAACTTTTATCCAAAGAGGAATTTGAACGGATGATCCATGCCAATTCGATCGAAGCACTAGGTGAGATTTTAAAGACAACCGTTTATCATCCTTATATCCATGAAGGGTTTGAGTATGATTTTGAAGCCAATCTATTGAAGGAGTCAGGCGAATTATTCACTTGGTTGAAAGAAAACGCACCAGAGCCAGAAATCGTCTGGATCTATACCATGCGTTACACATTCCATAATTTAAAAGTATTAACGAAGGCTGAAATGACAGGAGAGAATCTGGATCATTTGTATCGAAATGACGGCTTTTACTCTCTTGAAACATTGAAGCAAGCGATTCACACCCAACAGTCAACAGAACTTGCACCGCAACTACTTGAAAGTATTAAAGAAGTTCATGAGTATTGTGAAGAATCAGCTATTTTACAAGGAATTGATGTGATTTATGATCGGTATTTTTTAACCGAGCAACGACGGCTTGGAGAAAAGCTTGGTTCCCCAGAATTATTGGAAGAAATCATTGCTTTTATTGATTTGACCAATATCACCACGATGGCTAGGGGGATCATCCAACAACGTTCAAAAGGGTTTATGTCAACCGTTCTATCAAGTTCGGGCACGATTCCTAAAGAAGCATTTTTGGATTTCGTGAAAAGCGACGAGGAGACGTATTTGAACTTTTTACAAACGACAGATTATCGTCAATTTTTAGCACCCGCCATTCAAGATGGGAAACTAAACTTTATCAAATTAGAACAAATGAAAGACGATTATCTGACGTCTCTTTATCAGGCTGCACAGACACAAGCATTTGGCCCCTTACCATTGTTAGCTTTTTTAAATGCAAAAGAAGTAGAAATGAAAAACCTTCGTTTGTTGATCATTGGGAAAAGAAACCATTTTGATCAAGAAACGATCAGAGAAAGGGTGAGACAAGTCTATGACGCATAAAATTGGAGTTGTTGGCGATAAAGACTCTGTTTTACCATTCAAACTATTTGGATTTGATGTACAATATGCAACAAGTCAACAAGAAGTAAGAAAAAAAATTGAAGAGATGGTCAAAAAATCGTATGGTGTCATCTATGTGACGGAACAATGTGCCAAGATGAGTCCAGAAACGATTGAACGCTATAAGGAAACAATGACGCCAGCAATCGTCCTTATTCCTAGCCATCAAGGAGCCATGGGGATCGGTGTTGCTGAAATACAAAAGAGCGTAGAAAAAGCAGTTGGACAAAATATCTTATAGAAAGTAAAGGAGATAGTGCATTGCAAATTGGAGAAATTATAAAAGTCTCTGGCCCTCTCGTGATGGCAAAAAACATGTCGGATGCCAGCATCCAAGATATGTGCTTAGTGGGAGAGTTAGGAGTCATCGGTGAAATCATTGAGATGCGCGGTGACGTTGCATCAATACAGGTATATGAAGAAACTTCAGGGATCGGACCTGGTGAACCTGTACGTTCAACCGGCGAAGCTTTATCAGTCGAATTGGGTCCTGGAATTATTGCTCAGATGTTTGATGGCATCCAACGACCGTTGGATACATTTATGGAAACGACCCAAAGTAACTTTTTAGCACGCGGTGTACAGTTGCCTGCTTTAGATCATGAAAAAAAATGGTGGTTTGAAGCAACGAAAAAAGTGGGAGATGAAGTCAGTGCCGGAGATATTATCGGGACTGTGGCTGAAACAAAAGTCATTGAACACAAAATAATGGTTCCAAATGGTGTAAAAGGAACGATCACAAGAATCGAAAAAGGGTCTTTCACCATTGATGAAACGATCTGTGTCATCGAGACACCAGATGGTTCCAAAGAATTGACCATGCTACAAAAGTGGCCAGTTCGTCGTGGTCGTCCAATCAAAGAAAAATTGAATCCTGACGCACCAATGATTACAGGACAACGAGTGATTGATACATTCTTCCCAGTGACTAAAGGCGGTGCAGCTGCTGTTCCTGGTCCATTCGGTGCAGGTAAAACGGTGGTTCAGCATCAAATTGCTAAATGGGCAGATGTAGACTTAGTTGTCTACGTTGGTTGTGGGGAACGTGGAAATGAAATGACAGATGTGTTGAACGAGTTTCCAGAATTGATTGACCCAAATACCGGTGAGTCTTTGATGGAACGAACGGTGTTGATTGCGAATACCTCCAACATGCCAGTAGCGGCCCGTGAGGCTTCGATCTACACAGGAATTACTATTGCAGAGTATTTCCGTGATATGGGTTATGATGTAGCAATCATGGCGGATTCGACTTCTCGTTGGGCAGAAGCATTGCGTGAAATGAGTGGACGGTTGGAAGAAATGCCTGGGGATGAAGGATATCCTGCTTATCTTGGTTCTCGTTTAGCAGAGTATTATGAACGTTCGGGTAGAGTGATTGCTTTAGGGTCAGATGAACGTGAAGGAAGTATTACGGCGATTAGTGCGGTTTCTCCTTCAGGTGGGGACGTGTCAGAACCAGTAACTCAAAATACCTTACGAGTAGTGAAAGTCTTTTGGGGCTTAGACTCAACTTTAGCCCAAAAACGTCATTTCCCTTCTATCAACTGGATTCAAAGTTATTCCTTATACTCTACCGAAGTAGGTCGCTATATGGATCAGATCCTTCAAGCAAATTGGGCTGAAATGGTGGCAGAAGGAATGCGTATTTTGCAACAAGAAGAACAATTAAATGAAATCGTACGTCTTGTTGGGATTGATTCTCTTTCAGATAATGATCGTTTGACACTAGAAGTTGCCAAATCAATTCGTGAAGATTATCTACAGCAAAATGCGTTTGATGATGTGGATACATTTACTTCAAGAGAAAAACAATTTAAAATGCTGAAAATGATTTTGACGTTTGGTGAAGAAGCTAGAAAGGCTATTTCACTAGGAGCTTATTTGAGCGAAATCATGAAAGGTACGGTTATGTTGAGAGAACGGATCGGCCGAAGCAAATTCATTCCAGAAACTGAACTAAACAAACTGGATATGATCCAATCAGAAATCAAGGAGACGATTCAACAAATCGTTTCAGAAGGGGGAATGACCGATGATTAAAGAATATCGTACAATTGGAGAAGTGGTCGGACCTTTGATGGCGGTTGAGAAAGTCTCCGGTGTGAAATACGAAGAATTGATCGAAGTCCGTATGCAAAACGGGGAGATCCGACGTGGACAAGTATTAGAAGTACAAGAAGATAAAGCAATGGTGCAAATTTTTGAAGGAACGAGTGGTATCAACTTAAGAGATTCCTCTGTTCGTTTTCTAGGACATCCACTCGAATTAGGCGTTTCAGAAGATATGATCGGTCGTGTCTTTGATGGCTTAGGTCGTCCAAAAGATAATGGACCAGAAATCTTGCCAGAAAAATATTTGGACATCAATGGAGAAGTAATCAATCCTGTGGCTAGAGATTATCCTGATGAGTTCATTCAAACAGGGATTTCAGCGATCGATCATCTAAACACCTTAGTCAGAGGACAAAAATTACCTGTATTTTCAGGTTCAGGGTTACCTCACAAAGAGTTGGCTGCACAGATTGCTAGACAGGCGACTGTGTTAGATTCTTCCGATGATTTTGCGGTTGTTTTTGCAGCAATCGGGATTACATTTGAAGAAGCAGAATTTTTCATGGAAGATTTCCGTCAAACTGGTGCCATTGATCGTTCGGTGATGTTTATGAATTTAGCCAATGATCCAGCGATTGAACGGATTGCTACACCACGTATGGCATTAACTGCTGCTGAGTATTTAGCTTATGAAAAAGGCATGCACGTATTAGTAATCATGACAGATATGACCAACTATGCGGAAGCTTTACGAGAAATCTCGGCTGCGCGTCGTGAAGTACCAGGCCGTCGTGGTTATCCAGGTTACTTATATACGAACTTAGCAACGTTGTATGAACGTGCTGGACGAATCAGAGGATTGAAAGGATCGGTTACTCAAATCCCGATTCTGACGATGCCTGAAGATGATAAAACCCATCCAATCCCTGACTTGACAGGCTATATCACGGAAGGACAAATCATCTTAACGAGAGAACTTTATAAGAGTGGGATCCAGCCACCGATTGATGTACTACCTTCTCTTTCCCGTTTAAAAGACAAAGGAACAGGTGAAGGGAAAACAAGAGGAGACCATGCGGCAACAATGAACCAGCTTTTTGCGGCTTATGCACAAGGAAAACAAGCAAAAGAATTAGCAGTTGTATTAGGAGAGTCTGCTTTATCAGACATTGATAAAATCTATGCAAAATTTGCTGACCGTTTTGAAAAAGAATACGTCAATCAAGGATTCTACACAAACCGTTCAATTGCCGAAACACTTGATCTAGGCTGGGAACTTTTAGCGATGCTTCCACGAACGGAGTTAAAACGGATCAAAGACGATCTGCTTGACCAATATCTGCCAGAAGGGGAGTGAGTGTCAAATGGTTCGATTAAATGTAAATCCCACACGAATGGAATTGACGCGACTGAAGAAACAAATGACCACTGCGACAAGAGGTCATAAGTTACTGAAAGACAAACAAGATGAGTTGATGCGACAGTTCATTTTATTGATTCGTAAAAATAATGAATTGCGACAAGAAGTGGAAAAAGAGATGACTGCTGCAATGAGTGATTTTGTCCTTGCAAAGGCATCTATCCCTGAAGCATTTATCGATGAATTGTTTGTTTTACCAGCTGAAAATGTAGAATTGTCGGTAGTTGAAAAGAATATCATGAGCGTTAAAGTACCAATCATGAATTTTCAATACGATGAACAGTTGGGCGATACACCTGTTGAGTATGGGTATCTTAATTCAAATGCTGAATTGGACCGCTCGATTGATCGTTTTACAGCATTTTTGCCAAAGTTGCTGGAATTGACTGAAATAGAAAAAACTTGCCAATTGATGGCAGGTGAGATTGAAAAAACACGACGAAGAGTCAATGCGTTGGAATATATGACGATCCCTCAGTTAGAAGAAACGATTTACTATATCAAAATGAAACTTGAAGAAAATGAACGTGCGGAAGTCACTCGTCTGATCAAAGTGAAAAATATGGGACAAAATGCTTAAGTTTATTTTATTTGAAGTCGAGATAAAAATATAGCGTGAAAAGCTTTTTAGCTCCAAGTATAATGATAGGTCGCATACTAGATAAACTCTATATGCTTACCCATTTGAGTACTTGGAGCTATTTGTTCAACATGATCAGTACTTCTTGAAGAGAAAAATGGGCCAGTGTTGTACATATAGATGATCAAAAAATAGTTTTTGTTTTTATTGTCATCTTTGTTAAACCAATGTATGATGTACATAAGCTAAAAATGTTATTTTTTTGTGCCGGCTTTATAAATGAATGATGATCCTTTTAAAGGAGTGAATAGAAATAAAAAAGAAACTGAAAAGGCAACTTTTACCCGTACAATTGATTGCTGTTGGCTTTTTTTTATTGATTTTACTGGGTGGAAGTCTATTGTCTCTCCCATATTTTAGTAATAGTGGTGAACCAACTGATTTTCTTGATGCCTTCTTTACAGCAACTTCTGCGGTATGTGTGACTGGCTTGACCACATTGAATACGGCCGCTCATTGGAATGAAGCAGGCCAATTTTTGATCATGGTGATGATTGAGATTGGCGGATTAGGTTTTATGGTGATACCGATCATCTTTTTTGCACTCGCAAAGAAGAAAGTTAGTTTTAGTATGCGTATCGTTTTGAAGGAAGCCTTGAACCTTGAAAAAGTTTCAGGAGTTATGAATTTGATGCTTTATATTTTGAAATTTGCCGTATTGATCCAAATATTAGGAGCATTTGCTCTTAGTTTCACTTTTGTACCCACGTATGGTTGGTCAAAAGGAATCTGGTATAGTATTTTTCATGCAGTTTCAAGTTTCTGTAATGCCGGTTTTGACTTACTAGGGGATAGTTTGATCAATGATCAGCAAAATGTTTACCTGATTATGGTTGTCTCTGCATTGATTGTAGCTGGTGGATTAGGATTTATTGTTTGGCGTGATTTACTGAGTTTTCGTCAGATAAAAAAGATCACGTTACATTCTAAAATTGCATTGACGGTTACGGCTGTTTTACTTGTTGGTGGTTTTATCATCTTTTTGTTTACAGAAAAGAATGCGACACATCTTGTTGACGGGACGTGGCCACAAAGACTAGCGAATACTTTCTTTATGAGTGTCACCCCTAGAACAGCTGGCTATACTTCGGTCGATTATCTGCATATGAGTCATGCTGGTTTGATCATGACGATGTTTTTGATGTATATCGGAGGAACCTCGGGATCAACAGCCGGGGGACTAAAGACGACAACTTTAGGAATCCTATTTATACAAATGCATGCGACATTCAAAGGGAAAACACGTGCAGAAGCGTTTGGACGAACCATCAGACCAGCGGCAGTATTACGTGCCCTCACCTTGTTTTTCATTACGCTGACTTTATGTGTGACTGCGATCATGATCTTATCAATTACCGAAACAATCCCTGAAACTTCTGGAATCGAATACATTGCTTTTGAAGTGTTTTCTGCTTTTGGTACGGTCGGTCTTACGATGGGATTGACACCAGATCTTACATCGATAGGAAAATTAGTGATCATTGCCTTGATGTATATCGGGCGTGTCGGTGTCATGACGGTTGTCTTTTCATTGTTAGTCAAAAGCAATAAAGCAGAAGCAAAATACAAATATCCAGAAGAAAGTGTATTGATTGGCTAAGGTTCAGATGTAGCTGTTTTAAAAAAAAAGAAAAAATAATTTGAGCGGTAGTTATTAGAGAAGAATTTTTCTTGAGTGATTAAAGCGTAAAAGCGTGGGGCAAAAGTATTATATACTTTTGTTCCACGCTTTTAATATGTATAACAGCAGAAACATCTACTTCGATAATAAGAAGGAGTTAAACGTTTCTGTTCCAGCCTTTTTTTGTCTTAATTTGAAAAAAATATAACATATATGATGAAAAAAGGAAAATCTATAAAAAAATTACCTAGCTTGATGGCTGTGCTATGTCCATGTTATCCCGTTTTGTCGATTGACTTGTTCCTGATAACTCTTTTGAAGTGAGAACTTTGGAGGCAAGTTAAGTAAGTGTATATCCTTACAAAGAAAAGATTCATTCCTATGTTAAAGCTATAGGTAAATCTTCTAACATAAGATTTCCAACAAAATTAAAAAACGTATTCATTGTGCCTCAGTATAATAT
>NZ_NGMO01000003.1:173344-179804 GCF_002140175.1 Candidatus Enterococcus wittei | reverse complement strand
TCAGTATAATATTATTGAAATGTAATAAAAGAATTACAGTCCGAAAAATTAAATTTTAAAAAAAAAAAAACAAACCAACTAATAACGGAATTCAATTATTATATATCTAGCCTAACGTATACAACTGTTATGTGGTTTAGGATGTTAAAGAAAGGGCGATTCACTTTGATTTGACTAGAAGCCTTTACTAAAATGATGAAGAACATGTCAATTGTAATAAAGAAGGAGACAAAATAAATGGAACAAACACAACAAAAGCAAGAAGAAAAACAAAAGAAAAAACGTTGGTTGTTACTTTTACTATTGTTGTTGGCGCTACTCGCTGGTCTATTGACTTGGCACTTGATGCAAAAACCTGCACAAGTATCAACGATTGATTTACCGACCTCTGCGAATGGGGATCAAATCAAAAAAGAATTAGACCAAAAGGCGAATGATAGCCAAGATATTACCGCTTATGCTTTGATGTATGTACAAGCAAATAGCAAAGCTGGTAAATGGTGGTTTTACAATGCGAAAGAAAATACGGTAGGTCAACAAGCAGTAATTACACTGGACGATACCAAGCAAGTAGTTTATAAATCTGGTCTATTGGAACCAGGTAAAGCAGTCGAAAATGTGGAGTTAAGCGAACCGTTGCAACCAGGGAAATACAAAGCAACAGTAGCGATCGAAAGCTATGATCTACAGAAAAAATTACTCAACTCAAGTATGGCAACCACAGCCTTAACTATCGTGGTACAGTAACACATTAACTAGTTATTAAAGAACTTTGTTCTTTTATATAATAATAATTTTTTGGAAACAAACAGGGGGAGAAAATATAATGAGAAATACAAAAATGACAAGTCTTATAGCAGGTGCAACGATGCTTTTAGCAACAACAGGAGGAGCGTTAGTATCAGCAGATATCATCGACAATGGAGATGGCACACAAACGGTCTATCAACAACCAAATGTGACGATCCCAGTGGAAGGAACACTAGGGAATAATATTGATCCAGAATTGCCTGGGCCGACCTTCCCAGTCAATCCAGATTACATGATTTCAGTTTCAGTTCCTAATTCTGTCAGCTTTGCAGCAATTGATGATGAAAATATCATCTCAGGAGCACACACAATCAAAAATAAATCTTCTTTACCAGTACGGGTGGAAGTGACAGATTACAAAGGAACGACAGCAGATGACTTTGATAATATCGATGAATTATATATCGATGGACCAGGTTTGAAATCTGGTAGTGCAGCACATATTACTGTAGCAAATGGGAATGGATTGGAGTCTACTGTAACTGGTGGCTTAATGGAATTAAGTGCTGGTTCTGCAACACCAACAAACCCAAATGAAAACACCAATTTAGAAGGAAATGGTTGGAAGTCTAGCGACAGCTTCAAGTTCTCAGGAAAAGCTGCTACAACTGTTTTAACAACACCAACAACGGTTGATCATGAGTTGACATTGAAATTTACACCATTAGCTCCTGACGGTTCAGACATGCCAGTAGATGGCGATGGAAATGTTATCATTCCTCAACCTTAATAGCTTATGAAACAATTAATTTATTTGTTTACTCTTTTCGTTGTATTGATTGGAGGAACGGTATCTGTTTCAGCAGATACCAGCCTTCCAGTCAAAGGGTATTTAGGGCAAGAAAATCGAGGAGAAGTTCCTCCATCCACCATTGAAAAACCAAGTATGACGCAACCACCAGCGAAGAATCCATCAAAAGATAAACAACTTCCTCAACTAGGAGAATCTCGTTTATTTTTAATAACGATTGGAGGAATCATCCTTTGTTTTATTGCCCTGTGGAGATTGAGAGAAAAAAGCAAAGAACGACTCAATCAAGTTAAAAAAGGACTTAAAAATATCTATTAATAATAGCAAAGAAACTTTCTTTTAATTATAGATTTATATCAAATAAAACTAATGAGATGGATCGAAGAATATACGACTCAAGATGATTCTAATTTTTTAGAATTTAATAAATGGGTTCTGTAAGTAACTTCTTTGGAAATAAGCTGAAGAATCCCGAAAATAAAAAAGATATTTTCGGATTAGATTCTTTGGCTTGTTTTTTGAATCAAATACTTCACTACTTCGTTTTCATTGACAATTAAAGAGTTTTATCAAATGACTCTAATTGATTAACGTAGGGAAATTTGAAAGGAGAACAAAGTATGACTTTGTACGACATGAATGCAAAATATAAACGTAGAATAAAAGTTGTAGTTACGATTGTAATCTTAACGCTTGTAGCAGTGGGCGGGCATTTTTGGTCGCAGAATTCAATGGAAACTCCTGTTGCATTGACAGGTTTACCTGCACGAGGAGGTGAACGTCTTTCCGAGAAAGAATTGGAAGCATTCAAAGGAAAACCAGTAAAGAATACACGCTTTCAAGTACGCTCAGATATTAATATTGAATCTGATGGGAAGACAGGAGAATTCTATGTGAGAAATATTCCCACAAACAAAGTTGGGCAACAAGCGGTGCTTATGGATAAAAACGGGAAAGTTCTTTATGAAACTGGTTTGTTGGAACCCGGTTACGAGAATACTCACCTTGATTTGAAGCAATCATTGGAAAAAGGAGAATATCCAGCTCAAGTCAAGATCAAAATTTTTGATCTTGAAAAGGAACAAGAAATTACGGGGATGGCTTACACCTTTAATGTTACTCTACACGTTGTTTAACTATTGAATTACGGTATTACTTAATTTTAATACCAATCAAACACTTATCGTTCTGAAAGGAGAACAAATATGAAAAAAACAACTTTAGGTGTAGCACTTGCACTCGCTACATTGACGTCTACACTTTTTGGAGACCTTTCAGCCTCAGCACAAGTGATTAACAACTCAGATCCATCGAACAACCCAACAGGGGTGATTCAGGATTCAGCGATTGTAAAAATTACAGGTGAAGTGGGTGGTGACAATACGGATCCAGAAACACAATACCCAGAAGGTGATCCACGTTGGATTAACGTAGAACTCCCAGATGGGATGGTTTTCGCAAGTGATGCTAGCAATGACACTGTCGCAACTCCTGCGGGTACCTATAACATCATTAATCACTCTGCACGTGGTGTTAAAACTACTATAGTTTCCTTTAATGGTAGTGATACAGATTCAATAGAGATTTTAAACGAAGCATTCAATACTTTGACACTCGATGTTAAGGATGATGTGAATAATTCTATGAGTGCTGATTTGCTTGCGCCTTCAGGTGAAAACTTTGATTTAACACCAGGTTCAATAGAGGATGGGAATGGTGGAGTAACGACAGCACCAGCAGGGTCAGGTGCAACAGCAGAATTGAATATCAAAGGTGACTATGATGGTCAAAAAGTTTCAAATACTGCCGTTACGTATGAGCTAGGACTTGAGTTCGAGGCTCTACCTAAATAAAACAAGTTTTCTTATTATTTATATGGAGGTACAGAATGGTTAAATTGCTTTTTTGTGCCTTTTCTTTTGAAAGAAAGAAAAGGCTAGAAGATAATCAGACAAAAAAAATTAGGTTTTCTAACTTAGTTCTTTTGGCTGTGATTCTTGGGGGGATTTTCTCTCCTCCTGCAAGTGTTATTCATGCAAATACACTATCTGCCGGTGAAGTTTCGGAAAGTACTAATGCAAATCTTCCAGATGGGGTGAATGGTGAGGTGGATCCTTTTGTAACACCAGAGGTTGTAACATCTGAAGAAGGCGAAGCAACAGCTGATGCTCCAAAAGAAGAGCTTCCATCTGATCCTCTGCCAGGAAGTGAGGTTACATCCAGCGCTATCAGTAGTGAAAGTTCAAATGATGGCGCTCAAGAAACACAGGAGGTAGGAGGGAACATCAGTGAAAGATTCAATACGTTGGAGAAAGTGTATAGAGGATTCGATTCTGGATTAAGCACGGGAGTAGCGTACCAAGTCTATCAAGGGACTCTCTATCTTTTGACAGGTCTCCGTACCGGTGTAATATCGAATATGCATCCGGATTTAACTAGTGCCATGGATGGATATGATGCTACAATACACAATTTAAACTTTGAAGGTAATAAAACTGAGGTAAAAAAGATAGTTTTTGAAGATAGCGCAAAAACCCAATTTTCAGGATTTATTACTCATGCTTCTAAGATCAAGGCCAACGTTAACATGTCTGCTTTCTTTTCTCAATTTTCTAACTTGGAAAGTGTAGAAGGCTTAGAATTATTAGACGTTAGCTCCACAACAAATATGACTGGAATGTTCACAAATTTGTCTAAACTAACGAGTATCACGGGATTAGAAAGTTGGGATACGGGTAAAGTAACAACTATGTCTTCTATGTTCAATGGTGCCTCAAGTTTGACGAGTGTTGATGTTTCCAAGTGGAATACGAGTAACGTCACTACTATGAACAACATGTTCTCTGGTGCCAACAGTTTAACGACCCTTAATGTTTCTAATTGGGATACGAGTAATGTCATGAATATGTCTTATATGTTCCATAATGCTACAAGTTTGACGAGTGTTGATGTTTCCAAGTGGAATACGAGTAAAGTCACTGACATGAGAAATCTATTTGCTGGTCTCAACAGTTTAACGACCCTTAATGTTTCTAATTGGGATACGAGTAATGTCACGAATATGTATTCTATGTTCTCTGGTGTCAACAGTTCAACGACCCTTGATGTTTCCAAGTGGAATACAAGTAAAGTCACTTCTATGTCTAATATGTTCTCTGGTGCTTCAAAGTTAACACGTCTTGATATATCTAACTGGGACATGGGTCAAGTGACCAATAAGATGTTGATGTTTTATGGAATGACATCTCTTAAGGAGTTGAAGTTAGGACCTAAAACTCAAATTGATGATACCGATCTTTCGGCTGTTCCATCTAATGAAACCTACAGCGGTAAATGGCAAAATGTTGGCTCAGGTACGGTTGATGCGCCTAAGGGCTCAAACATTTGGACTTCTGAGGAGTTCATGGCGAACTACGACGGAACTCAACATGCGGATACTTATGTTTGGCAGACTAAGGCATTAATCTTTGGTAGTGTCACTTATGACTATGATGCTACATCAGCTGTCCTCACCTTAACAGGAGGTACAGTAAGCAATGCTTCAGATTGGGCATCGGTACCGAAGGCTGATGTGAAGAAAATCGCCTTTAGTGGAGATGTGGGTGTTGCCCCCAACACATCCTTATCGAATATGTTCGCGAATATGACCAATCTCACTACTATTGAGAATGCGGGTAGATTAAATACAAGTAATGCGACGAGTATGGGGTCTATGTTCTATTATGTCTCAAAGTTGACAAGTGTTGATGTTTCTTCTTGGAATACAAGTAAGGTCACTGACATGTCTAATATGTTCACTGGTGCCTCAAGTTTGACGAGCCTTGATGTTTCTAAGTGGGATGTAAGTAAGGTTACAACTTTTTCTCGAATGTTTCAGAGCACAGGCGCATTAAAAAACCTTGATGTCTCTCAATGGAACACAAGCAGTGCAACGAATATGGAATCAGTATTTTATTATTCTTCTGGTTTAGGAAAGCTTGATATGTCTAACTGGGACATGGGTCAAGTGACCAATAAGGCAACGATGTTTTCGGGGATGACATCTCTTAAAGAGTTGAAGTTAGGTGCTAAAACTAACATTTCTGGCACAAGTCTTCCAGGTGTTCCATCTAATGAAATTTATACGGGCAAATGGCAAAACGTTGGCTCAGGTACAGTGGATGCACCAAAGGGCACAAACATTTGGACTTCTACAGAATTGATGGCGAACTACGATGGAACCCAACATGCGGATACTTATGTTTGGCAGGCTAAGGCATTAATCTTTGGCGGTGTCTCTTATGATTACGATGCTACATCAGGTGTTCTCACCTTAACAGGAGGTACAGTAAGCAATGCTTCAGATTGGGCATCGGTAACGAAGGATGATGTGAAGAAAATCGTCTTTAGTGGAGATGTGAGTGTTGCTTCCAATACATCCTTATCGAACATGTTCGCGAATATGACCAATCTCGCTACGATTGAGAATGCGGGGAGGTTGGATACCAGTAATGCCACTAATATGGGTTCTATGTTTTATGGTATCTCAAGTTTGACGAGTGTCGATGTTTCCAAGTGGAATACAAGTAATGTCACTAATATGTCTAATATGTTCAGAGGTGCTTCAAGTTTGACGAGTGTCGATGTTTCTAAGTGGAATACAAGTAATGTCACTACTGTGTCTTACATGTTCTATAATGCCTCAAAATTAGCACGTCTTGATTTGTCTAACTGGGACATGAGTAAAGTTACTTCTAAGACTCAGACGCTGTCGGGGTTGACATCTTTGAAAGAGTTGAAGTTAGGATCTAAAACTCAAATTGATAGTACCAGTCTTCCGGCTATTCCATCTAATGAAACCTACAGCGGTAAATGGCAAAATGTTGGCTCAGGTACGGTTGATGCGCCTAAGGGCTCAAA
>NZ_NGMO01000003.1:171713-173244 GCF_002140175.1 Candidatus Enterococcus wittei | reverse complement strand
GATGTTTCTAAGTGGAATACAAGTAATGTCACTACTGTGTCTTACATGTTCTATAATGCCTCAAAATTAGCACGTCTTGATTTGTCTAACTGGGACATGAGTAAAGTTACTTCTAAGACTCAGACGCTGTCGGGGTTGACATCTTTGAAAGAGTTGAAGTTAGGATCTAAAACTCAAATTGATAGTACCAGTCTTCCGGCTATTCCATCTAATGAAACCTACAGCGGTAAATGGCAAAATGTTGGCTCAGGTACGGTTGATGCGCCTAAGGGCTCAAATATTTGGACATCTGAGGAATTCATGGCGAACTACGACGGGACTCAACATGCGGATACTTATGTTTGGCAATCTAAAGCATTAATCTTTGGCGGTGTCACTTATGATTATGATGCTACATCAGGTGTTCTCACCTTGACAGATGGTACAGTAAGCAATGCTTCAGATTGGGCATCGGTAACGAAGGCTGATGTGAAGAAAATCGCCTTTAGTGGAGATGTGAGTGTTGCCCCCAACACATCCTTATCGAATATGTTCGCGAATATGACCAATCTCACTACGATTGAGGATGCGGGTAGGTTGGATATCAGTAGTGCCACTAATATGGGTTCTATGTTTTATGGTGTCTCAAGTTTGACGAGTGTCGATGTTTCCAAGTGGAATACAAGTAATGTCACTGATATGTCTAATATGTTCAGAGGCGCTTCAAGTTTGACGAGTGTTGATGTTTCTAAGTGGAATACAAGTAATGTCACTACTGTGTCTTACATGTTCTATAATGCCTCAAAATTAATACGTCTTGATATGTCTAACTGGGACATGAGTAAAGTTACTTTTAAGACTCAGACGTTGAGTGGTTTAACATCTTTGAAAGAGTTGAAGTTAGGATCTAAAACTCAAATTGATAGCACCAGTCTTCCGGCTGTCCCATCTAATGAAACCTACAGCGGTAAATGGCAAAATGTTGGCTCAGGTACGGTTGATGCGCCTAAGGGCTCAAACATTTGGACATCTGAGGAGTTCATGGCGAACTACGACGGGACTCAACATGCGGATACTTATGTTTGGCAATCTAAAGCATTAATCTTTGGTGGTGTCAGTTATGATTATAATGCTACATCAGCTGTCCTCACCTTAACAGGAGGTACAGTAAGCAATGCTTCAGATTGGGCATCGGTAACGAAGGCTGATGTGAAGAAAATCGTCTTTAGTGGAGATGTGGATGTTGCACCCAACACATCCTTACAGGATCTCTTTGCTAGTATGACCAATCTCACTGTTATTGAGAATGCGGACAAGTTGAATACAAGTAATGCTACTAATATGAGGGGTATATTCTATGAAGATTTAAACTTAGCGAGTGTCGATGTTTCTTCTTGGGATACCAGTGATGTCACTGATATGCGATATATGTTCCAAGGCGCCATAAAATTAACGCATCTTGATCTCTCTTTCTGGGACATGAGTAAAGTAACCACTAGGACTGATATGCTTAAGGGCTTGACAGCTCTTAAAGAACTGAAGTTAGGATCTA
>NZ_NGMO01000003.1:143669-171613 GCF_002140175.1 Candidatus Enterococcus wittei | reverse complement strand
TTCATGGCGAACTACGACGGGACTCAACATGCGGATACTTATGTTTGGCAATCTAAAGCATTAATCTTTGGTGGTGTCAGTTATGATTATAATGCTACATCAGCTGTCCTCACCTTAACAGGAGGTACAGTAAGCAATGCTTCAGATTGGGCATCGGTAACGAAGGCTGATGTGAAGAAAATCGTCTTTAGTGGAGATGTGGATGTTGCACCCAACACATCCTTACAGGATCTCTTTGCTAGTATGACCAATCTCACTGTTATTGAGAATGCGGACAAGTTGAATACAAGTAATGCTACTAATATGAGGGGTATATTCTATGAAGATTTAAACTTAGCGAGTGTCGATGTTTCTTCTTGGGATACCAGTGATGTCACTGATATGCGATATATGTTCCAAGGCGCCATAAAATTAACGCATCTTGATCTCTCTTTCTGGGACATGAGTAAAGTAACCACTAGGACTGATATGCTTAAGGGCTTGACAGCTCTTAAAGAACTGAAGTTAGGATCTAAAACTCAAATTGATAGTACCAGTCTTCCGGCTGTTCCATCTAATGAAACCTACAGCGGTAAATGGCAAAATGTTGGCTCAGGTACGGTTGATGCGCCTAAGGGCTCAAACATTTGGACCTCTTCAGAGTTCATGACGAACTACGATGGGACTCAACATGCGGATACTTATGTTTGGCAATCTAAAGCATTAATCTTTGGTGATGTTACTTATAACTATGACGCTGCATCAGCTATCCTCACCTTAACAGGAGGTACAGTAAGCAATGCTTCAGATTGGGCATCGGTAACGAAGGTCGATGTGAAGAAAATCGTCTTTAGTGGAGATGTGGATGTCGCACCCAACACTTCCTTGGAGAATATGTTTTATAATCTGTCTAATCTGACAGTTATTGAGAATGCGAATAAGTTGGATACCAGTAATGCCACTAGTATGTTTTATATGTTCAGTGGAACCTCACAATTAACGAGTGTTGATGTCTCTTCTTGGGATACGAGTAATGTCACTAGTATGGCTGCTATGTTCCGTGATGCCTCACAATTAACGAGTATTGATGTGTCCGCTTGGGATACGAGTAATGTCGGTGTTACGTCTCATATGTTCCAGGGCGCTTCAAGTTTAGAAAGTCTTGATCTTTCTCACTGGGATATGAGTAAAACTACTGATTTTTATAGGACCCAGATGTTGAGTGGTTTAACATCTTTGAAAGAACTGAGGCTAGGGGCTAAAACTCAAGTTGCTGGCACAGGCCTTTCAGATGTTCCATCTGATATGTCCTACACTGGCAAATGGCAAAATGTTGGCTCAGGTACAGTTGCTGCGCCGCAGGGCTCAAACATTTGGACCTCTTCAGAGTTCATGGCGAACTACGACGGAGCTCAACATGCGGATACTTATGTTTGGCAGTCTACGTATGCGGATCTTATCGATGTTGAAGTGCCCGATGAAATGATTTTTGGCCAAGTGAATGGCAATGATGCCCTCGAATCAAAGGATACTTATTTGATCAAAAACTATGCATCAAATTCAGGAGTAGAAATCAGTCTATCAGATTTCAATGTTGATTATGCCAATACAGAGACAAGTGGGAACTCAGAGTCTGTGTTGAAAGATGCGTTCAAAATATTCTCACTGCGCTCACATCAGTACAGTGAGTCTGCTGCAGATGATACGGTTAACTTATTAGAATTACAATCTGGTGCTTCGCCTGTTAAATTGACACTCTTAGGGCCAGATATTGGCGGTGGTGCCGTTCCAAGTAGCACTTCGCTTTCTTTAGAAGGAGAAATTAACTCTTCCTTACTTCCTAAGAGACAGAAAGTGCAATACAACCTAAACATGAATTTCTCTGCAGTTCCATAAGTAGAAGGGGTGGGACAATAGTCCTGTTTCAAAATGAAAATGAGTGTGACTTTGATAGATATTGTCAAAGTCACACTCGTTTTTTCTATTACATACACTTTTCTTTCCATATATTTCTTTCCCTGATTTTCTCGAATTTAGAGCCATAAGAACCAAGCCAACGTCGCTCTTCACTCCTTGTTTTCCACGTAAATGGAAACGATGGAACGCCAATTGAGTCTTTAGATGACCAAACACTGTTTCGACATCGGTCTTTTCGTTTCCAATCAACCGAACCTGTTTTTCCTCTAAAGGCTTCTTTTTATATTCTGCTTTGAAATAGCGTCACGTGTTACTCACTGAAATTTGTCGTAGCCAATCACTTTTGGCTTTTGTACATTAGCTACGAACAGAACAGTCTAGACAATTTTCACATCCATATACTTTAAAATCACGTATAAATCCGCCTTTGTCATTTCTTCTGCTGTTCCTTTTAAAGGCTGTCTTTTAGTCGGACAGATAGATTCATCTTGTTCTTCAAGATAGAGTCATTTTTCACCGCTAAATGGATTACTCTCGTACTTCTTTTGGCCTTCTTTGTAATAGCGGTTATAGATGATTAAGAGGTTGTGCAGAAAATCAGTGATATACCTATCATTTTCTTCACTGCCATAGTCAGCATCTGCTACAATATATTCCGACAGTTCTTTATGTTGATCTAAAAAACGGACTAAGAAAGGATTCAATCTTTTTGTATCTGTTGGATTTGAGAAAAGATCATAAGCTAAGACGTACTGATTTTCTTTCGCAATTTGTAAGTTAGATCCTGGTTTTAGGTGTCCATTACGCATATAGTCAACTTTCATGTGCATGAAAGTTGCGTCTGTGTCTGTTTTGGAAAAACTATTTTGTTTTAAAGAACGAACTTCCAATTTGATTCTAAGCTATTTTTAGGTGCAAAGATTTATTCCTAGGCATACACTTCTCTTCAATTAGCGATAAAAAAATACATACAATATAAAAGATTACATATGTACATTTACACGAGAATCCGCTAAATTATGCGTAGAAAGGTCTGTAATCAACGAATAAAAAACGGAGGGGAAAATGGATAATTTAACATTAAAAAGTATCAAATTAGGAGAACGGTTACTGTTTATTTTTAAACTACAATTATTTTGGTTGATCGCAACGTTCAGATATTTCGTCGTTGCTGGGATTTTTCCGGCAACAACGGTTGTGATTGAGAAATTACATCAAGTATTTCAACAATCTGAAGGAATCAATGATCTGACTCGACAAAATTTTTTGAAGGAGACAAAGGCTTATCTAAAACAAGCGAATCAAGTCGGGTACCTTGCACTACTTATTTTTATTATTTTTTTTCTCGATTTACATATATCTGCTCAATTGATTCAAGATCATTATCTTCATTATCCGTTACTTGTTCTATTTGCTGTGGTTGCTGTGAGTTTCCTCTATCTTTTTCCTTGTTTGGCAAGATACGAGTTAACAGTGATCAATAGCTTTAAGCAAGCCTTTTTTTTAGTACTAAGTAATATCACTAACACGATTGCGATGATATTAGGTATAGGGCTGGTGCTTATTCTTTTGATCTTACTGCCATTTTTCATCATTATGCCAATCCCATTATTTCTTTTGCCTGTTGCTTGGTTTAGTTACCAAGCAATGATTAAGTTGGAGAAAAATCAATGATCGTGTATCTTCGGTAAAGAAAGGAGAGAACGATGCAGAAATTAATCAACATCTTGAATAAAAATATTCGCCCAACCCATATTTCCCCTTATCTTTATTGTTTCCTTGTTCCCTTTGTCGTCCTTTCAATCAGTATCACGTATGTCATAGTTCAAAATGAGCGAAAAGAGATAACAAGACAAAATGAACGTTCGTTAGAATCAGTCCACCTTGCCATTTATGAAAAGTTTTCCCTGTTGAATACGATGGCGTTTGATATGTCTATGAATCCTGTGATGCAGTACTTGAATTATCCAAAAGACGAACAATTAAATGAAGTAGAGATAGAACTAAAACAATATGCTGTGTTAAGCCAATTTGTTGAAAATATCTATCTTTATTATGATAAGCAAGAAAAGATCTATTCAACAACAGGAACTAATGATTTATCCTTACTATTCTCCCTTCGTTACAAAGAGGAGCACATTAATCCTTCTAATTTTATGGCAAATTTGGACAGTAATAAACCAAGTTTCTTACCTTCGAAAAATTTTATTTTTTATTTTGCACCTTTCAACGTGAACAGTAATCGTATAGGGCGGGTAATCTACGTGATCCCCAAAAATGAATTTGCACATCTTGTCAAAGATAGCCAAGGCATGTATCAAGATACAATAGTTTTTTTTGAGAATCAACAGTTATTTGTAACTAGTGAAAATAAAAAAATCCAACAAATGCCGACTAGTAAAAAAATGCAAACAGGGGCAACGGATTTTTTGATTACTCAAAAAAAAGACAAGACGTTAGGTTTGACGATGTATTCTGTGACTGCTAAAAGCTATATTCTAGATATGGTAGTGCCCATTCTTTGTACTGTGGTGGGTCTGTTGATCTTGTTTTTGGTAATGGGATTCATCACTGTGTTTTACATCAGTTATAAAGCCTATAAGCCCATTGCTAAATTAGATAAACTATATCAACAAATTGTTCAGGAATCTGCCCAGGATGAGGATCTTTTTGAATCTATCGGAAATTTGATGGTGAGCCAAAATACAGCCTTGATTCAAGATGAATGGCATCTCCGTCAAATGAAAACTTCCTTGTTTTGGGAGCAACTATTAACAGGTGTAAAAAAGACACTTACCCAAGTCAAAGAAGGACTGGAAGACATCGGCCGTACCTATCAGGGAAATATTAAGTATATCGTAGCAATCCATTCAGAAACTTTTTGTACTGAACCACAGCAAAATTTAAAAATCAAATCAGTATTGACGTTTGATTTACCTATCAAACGTAGTGGATATCAGATTGATGCCATTGAATTGATCCATCAAGGGATGTTTGCTTTTGTCTTGCAATTTGACGAAATGTTAGAGAAAAAGATCCAAAAAGATTTCTTAGATTATCTAGAAGGAATTAGTCAGGCGAAGGTTGAGTGCTATTTTGGAGATTGTGTAGAAAATATTCTAAACGTTCATCTATCTTATATAAGCGCACAAACAAAAAAGAAATCTTATGAAAAAAGAAATAGTAGTGAAACAGTTTTTCCAGAAAAGGAAATGTTCACTCTTCTTTCAGCCATTCGTTTTGCTGCACATGATCTGGCACTTCAGACAATTAACTATTTATTGGAACAAGGAAAACGCAAAAATGTCTCAGAAAGTTATTATTATTATATTTTAAATGGGCTATTGATGAATGCTCAAGAAAATCAAATTGAACTTCCAGAGAAAGCGTTGATCCTGGACTTTAGTGATTTACATAATCAATTTGTTAAGATAGCAAATAAAATGATGGATGCTTATCAAGAAAATGCGAGAGAAAAGAAGGCAGCATTGGAACAAGAAATATTACACATCATTCATACCCATTTTGCTGATCCACAGTTTTCTTTAGAAAAACTATCCACTCAATTTGATGTTTCTTTATCAAAAATGAGCCAAATGGTGAAAGCAGAAACTGGCAATGGATTTAGTAAATATGTACAAAATCTGCGTATTGAAAAGGCCAAAGAGTTGTTATTGACGACTGACTTGTCTATCAAAGAGATTGTGGAACAAGTGGGGTACACAGATTTATCTAATTTTACTCGAAAATTTCGCCAAAGTGTGGGAGTCCCACCTGGGAAATTTAGTCGATTAGGAGGAAAACTTCCATGAAAAAAATTCTTTTGATAGTGGCTCTTCTCATTTGTGTGATTGGAGTTGTTGGCCTTGTGATTGATTCTAGTAAAGCAGCAGATGCCATCCTGAATGGTGAAAACAACGAGCCAGATGAGCAGAAAACGATGAATGAAGATGTTCAAGCAGTGCAAGCATTATTTGAAGAAAGCTTAGAAGCTTCAAATGAAGAAAATAGCGAAAAGTATGTCGCGCTACTGATTCCTAAAGCAAGAAAAAATACACAAAAAGAACTGGAAAATTTTTTTGATGAATACACAGTAAAGAATACATTACAGTCATTTAAACTATTGAAACATGACGGCGAACATTTATTAGCGGAAGCAAGGGTAAAATCGGTCAAATTGGATAAATCCACAGACAAATACAAAGATCATATTGCTACAAGTAATGTGACGTTTGTAAAAATCAATGGAGAGTGGTTGATTGAGATGACAACCATGATTCATACCCAATTTTTGGAGTAACAAGAGATGGAAAAGAATCTGATCAACTATTGAATGGTTGATCAGATTTTTACCTAGCTTTTTTGTTTAGGGCAGAAAATAAAAAAGCTTGGAAATTATTTTGATGAGATGTGTCATATTTTAAAAATTAGTTATAAAGAGCGGTTTATCAAGGTTCTTCAATGAAAAATCACGTATTTCTTTTTTTAGTTCATTTGATAAACTGGAGATATCAACATTGATAACGCTTTCTTTAAGGAGAGGTAGATTGGAAGGAGGAATTATTTTGTCACAACCAGCTATATTATCAGAACCACCTATAAAGAAAAGAAAGAAAAAGAAATCAACGAGAGTTTCTATTAAAAAACTCAAAAATAGCTCACAGTTATACTTATTCATCCTGCCGGCTTTGGTATTTTTCTTGGTTTTTAGTTATCAGCCGATGTATGGTGTCATCATTGCGTGGAAAGATTATTCTCCAGCATTGGGGATTTTGGGATCTCCTTGGGTAGGATGGAAATATTTTCAACAATTTTTTGATTCTTATTATTTCTGGGACTTACTTAAAAACACGCTAGGTATCAGTGTGTATTCTTTGATCGTTGGGTTTCCATTACCAATCATCTTAGCTTTATCTTTAAATGAGATGAAAGATGCTTTTGGAAAGAAATTTGCCCAAACTGTTACATATGCGCCAAATTTTATCTCAATGGTCGTGATTGTTGGGATGATCGTTGCTTTTTTAAATCCTTCCTCAGGTTTGATCAATAATATCATTGCTTTTTTTGGCGGGGAGAGGATTGCATTTATGGAGAGCCCTCAATGGTTTAAAACTTTATATGTCTTAACCAATGTTTGGCAAACAACGGGGTGGTCTTCCGTCATATATATGGCGGCTTTAGCAGGTGTCGATACACAATTACATGAAGCGGCATTGATTGATGGAGCGAGTCGTTTGCAGCGTGCATGGTATATTAATCTGCCAACTATTACGCCCACGATCATTATTCTATTGATCATGAATATGGGAGGCTTGTTAAATGTTGGTTTTGAAAAAATCATTTTGATGCAAAACCCATTGAATCAATCAGCAAGTGATGTGATCGCTACGTTTGTCTATCGTGCAGGTTTATTGAATGGACAATATTCTTTTGCCAGTGCAGTAGGTGTATTCCAATCAGTCATCAATTCGATTATCTTGATCACAGTAAACCAAATGACAAAAAAATTCAGCGAAAATTCACTATGGTAGAAAGGAGTGATTCGTGAAGATGAATACAAAAACTGTAAAAATGACTAAAGGTGACCGAATATTTGTTAGTTTTAACTATCTTTTTGTCATTGTAGCGACTTTGATCGTTCTTTATCCACTTATCTATATAATTAGCGCCTCTTTCAGCGAACCCAAGATGGTCATTACTGGGGCAATGTGGTTGTTTCCTAAAGGATTTACCTTGGAAGGCTATCAAAAGATTTTAGCGAATACTGATATTTGGCGGGGCTATCAAAATACGATCCTTTACACCATTCTTTCCGTTGTGATCAATTTGATTGTGACGATTCCTTGTGCTTATGCATTATCTCGACCTGAACTTTATGGAAAGAATATCTTTGTGAAATTCATGATGGTGACGATGTTTGTCTCAGGAGGGATGATTCCTTCGTATTTACTGGTTCGTGATTTAGGGATCTTAAACACGATGTGGGCATTGATCCTTCCGAGCGCAACGAGTGTCTATAATATTGTAGTCACACGTTCTTTTTTTCAATCAAATATCCCACGAGAGATAGAAGAATCAGCTATCGTCGACGGTTGTAGTGAATTTCGTATCTTCTTCCAAATCGTTTTGCCATTATCAGCGCCTATTATTGCAGTTATTGCTTTATTTGTTGGTGTGGGTCGTTGGAATGGTTTTTATGATGCCTTGATTTATTTATCAGATCGGGACAAATTTCCTTTGCAGATGATTATTCGTGAATTACTCATTTTGCAGGATTTATCCTCCAATACGATCGCATCAAGTTCAGAGGTCCAAGAAGCTTTAAATAGAAAAACAGAACTGGCAGCGATTATCAAGTATGGCGTAATGATTGTTTCCACATTGCCAATTATTATCATTTATCCTTTTTTACAACGTTATTTTGTCAAAGGTGTATTAGTAGGGTCATTGAAGGGATAAGCAGTATCAAAAAAGAAAGGAGTTTATAAAAGATGAAAAAAACAAGATTCATGAAAGTGACTGCATTGGTGATTTTGAGTCTAGGCATGTTAAGTGCTTGTGGAGGAAAAGGTGGGTCTGATACAACGAAAGAAGAGGTAAAAGTCGAAAAATCTGGTTTTCCTATTGTAAAGGAATCGTTAGAGTTAACCATGTTTGCCCCTTCTAATGGATTAGGAGCATATGAGGACATGGCGGCATTAAATACATACGCAAAGAAGACGGGGATTTCATTTACATATACTACACCACCTTCATCCGATTTATCTGCAAAACTAAATTTAGCTTTTGCCTCAGGTGATATTCCAGATGTGATCTATGGTGCAGGAACAGGAGGAGCTTTATCTAAAGCTGTAGAGATCCAATATGGTGGGACAACTTTGATTCCTTTAGAATCCTATATCGATGATGGCTATGCTCCTAATTTGAAAGCAATTTTAGAAGCTTATCCGAATATCAGAAAATCGATCACTGCGCCAGATGGACATATCTACTCGCTCCCTTCATTAAGTGGGAAATATAATATCCAAGATGAAGAATTCGCAAAGAAACCCGAATTGACTCGGGGAACGATTTGGTATAACGGAAAATGGCTGGAAAAATTAGGATTAAAAGAACCAAAAACGATTACTGAATTTTATGAAATGTTAGTGAAATTCCGTGACGAAGATCCAAATGGGAATGGCAAAGCGGATGAAATCCCTTTATCTTCAGCCAAATTAGATTCACTTCGTCCTTGGTTCTTGAATGCTTTCGGTCTTTATTCACAAGAGCAACAAGTCAATGAACAAGGCAAAGTGATTTATGGAGCGATTGATGAAAACTATCGTCATTATATCGAATTCATGCATAAATTATATAAAGAAAAGCTATTAGATCAAGAAGTCTTTTCTCAATCAGATGATCAAAAAAAAGCAAAAGGGTTAGCGAATCAATTAGGTGCCTACACTGACTGGTTCAGCTACTTCACCTCAGGAAAGGACGAAAATACGGGAGCACTTGAAGATCCGATGGCTTACCCATTGAGTTCTGAATATAGTCCTGAAGCTTTTTTAAGTACGAATGATGGCGTTTCAACAGGTGCATTTGCAATAACTAATAAAGCAAAAAGTCCAGAGGCAGCCATTCGTTGGGTCGATTATTTCTATTCAAATGAAGGAGCTCAGTTTTTGAAAATTGGACCAGATAAGGAAGAAGGCGGATTTTGGCATTATGATAAAAATGCCAATGGTGACGAAGTCAAAGTCTATAATGAGGAGGTGGATCGAGCAAATACCGAAGATGCTCGTGCCAAAGTGACACCTGATTATGGTTTAGTCGTGCCAAAAATCGGTGCTGAAAACGTCGTCCTCATCAATGAAAAAAATGAAAAAGTAGAACCAAAAGCTTTTGCTGTGTGGTTAGATGGTGAATTGGCTGAAAAAGTTGCCTCTTATGAAAAAGTGGGGTGGCCGACTCTTTACATGTCAAAAGAACAACAAGATCAATTAGGATCAACGATGCAAACTGACCTTTATACCTATGTGGAAGGCCAAGAAGCAAAATGGATCACAGGTAAAGAAGAATTAACGGATGCATCTTGGGAAAAATATGTAGGAACATTGAAACAAATCGGTGTGGACAAATTCATCGAGGTGTATCAAGAAGCTTACGACAATTGGAAGAATACTTAAACTATACAATAAGGAAGACCGGACTAGAAAAGATTGAGCGATTGGCTAGAATAGTGGATTAGGTTCAGTAAATTTTTAGTTCGATCTTCAGTGAAAAAGGAGCAAAGAGGTTGGAAAAAGGACTGATGATTGATGTAGGTAGAAAATTCTGGTCTTTAGAAGATTTGAGAAAACTGATCCTTTTGTTGAAAAAAGAGAAGTTGACACATCTTCAATTACATTTGAGTGATTCTTCAGGATTTCGTCTAAAAAGTGAAATGTATCCTGAGATTACGAGTAAAGAATGTTATATAAAAGAAGAAATGCTTGATTTTTTAGCATTTGCGAAAGAACAAAACATTACGATTATTCCTGATATTGATAGTCCAGGACACTTAGGAGTGGTATTGAAAGAGCATCCCGAATTTATTTTAAAGTACATAGATGAAAAAGGAAATGAACAACCAGCAAAAGATGCATTAGATGTTAGTAATCCAGAAGCCGTTGCCTTCATCAAAAATATTTACCGAGAATTTATTGCTGTTTTTTCAGGGTGTTCTACATGGCATATTGGTGGAGATGAATTTATTGATTTTCAAACGATCGAACTGTATCCATCGCTGATTCAACGATCCAAAGAAATTTTTGGACAAAAAGCAACTGGATTAGAATTCTATGTCTCTTACGTGAATGAATTGACTAGCTTGATGAAAGAACAAGGAATTACTTGTCGTATTTGGAATGATGGCTTTTTCCGTAAGGATCATGTGAGCATAGTAGAATTAACAAAAGATGTCGAAGTTTGTTACTGGACTAACTGGGATAAAAACATGGCTTCAATACGATTTTGGCTGAAAAAAGGTTATAACATCATCAATTTTGATGACAATGACTTGTACTATGTTTTGGGAGAAAAAGCTGGATATACCTATCCTACATTAGAGCATTTCAAATACAATAAATTTTCAGGAAATCAGTTTTTGACAGAAGAGGAAATGAAACAAGTAAAAGGAACTTTCATGAGTGTCTGGTGTGATGATTTTGCAGCCAAAACGACAACTGAAATCATGGCAGATCTGGCAATTTTATTACCAAAGTTTGTCACTGAATTAGAAAAAGGACAGGAATAAGGCAAAGAAATATTCAAGGAGAAAAGATAGGTGTAAAAATGACAACAAACATAAGAGAAGATGTGGAAGAAAATGATACGGCAGAAAGAGAATCATATGGGGAAATTCCTTTTCAAGTTGAAGAGAAATTGAAATGGTTTCAAGACCAAAAAATCGGGGTCATCTTTCACTGGGGACTATACGCAGAAGCAGGGATCGTCGAATCATGGCAATTGTCAAAAGAAGATGAATGGGCAAGAGGGAAAAGTTGGCGTAAAGATCTTGATACGCTAAGAAAGGATTATTGGGCGCTAAATCAAGTATTTGATCCTGTAAACTTCAATCCAGAAGAATGGGCGAAACAAGCGAAAGCTACTGGCTTTAAATACATGATCTTCACCACGAAACACCATGACGGCTTCAATATGTATGATACCAAGTATAGTGATTATAAAATCACTGCTTCGAAAAGCAAGTTTCATGATCATCAGAAAGCGGATATTTTTAAACATGTCACTGAAGCATTTCGTGCAGAAAATATCGCAACAGGAGCCTACTACTCTAAGGCAGATTGGCATTGTCCTTATTATTGGGTACCTGGGCAAGAAGCGAAAGGTCGATATGCTAGCTATGATCCGCTAAGTGATCCAGAAATGTGGGGGAAGTTTGATAGATTTGTGGAAAATCAACTTGTTGAAATCTGTAGCGATTATGGCCCAATCGATATTTTATGGCTTGATGCTGGTTGGGTCAATAGTCGAAATGAAAAGCTTTCGATGGATAAAATCGTACAAAAATTACGGAAGATCAAACCAGATATGTTGATCGTTGACCGAACGATTGGTGGCAAACATGAAAATTATGTGACTCCTGAACGGAAAGTACCTGAAGTTCCTCCAACGAAAGTCTGGGAAAGTAACATCCCCTTGGCCAATAATTGGGGGTATGTCCCTAACGACACCTATAAATCTTTTGACGAAATCTTACAATATTTACTTCAAGTCGTAGCATTAGGAGGTAATATCATCTTTGGCGTGGGACCAAAACCAGATGGTCAGTTGCCAGAAGAAGCATTGATATTAATGAAAGAGCTTGGGAAATGGCTAAATACCTATGGCGAAGGAATCTATGGTACACGGCCAACCAATCAGTTATCTGCACCAGAGTGGTATTTTACAGCTAAAGGGAACACGATTTATGGATTTACTCTAACCAAAGGGAAAGAAACAGTTTCCTTAAAAATAGACGATTCTTTTAAACGTGTAGAGAACTTGTCTGGGACTGCAATAAAAATAAATGAAGGAATAGTGACTGTGGCAACTGAAAATTGCCCAGCGGTGGGGCTACGTTTGAACCGCTCATAGCTAAAGTCACGAGTATTCTCGGTTAGATTAAAAATAGAAGATAGTGACCAACAGTAGGATAGTTATCATTTCATAAGGAGCTAAACAAATGAATATCAACGAATTTCAACAGGCTCGCTTTGGTTTATTTGTACATTTCGGCGCTTATGCAGTCAATGGGAAAAGTGAATGGCTGAAAGCTTATCAAAAGTTGACCAATGAACAGTATCAAACTTATATCGATCATTTCCAACCAAAGGAAAATTGTATGGAGGAATGGGCAGCCTTCGCAAAAGCAGCAGGTGTAAAATATGCGGTTCTCACAACGAAACATCATGATGGTTTCTGTTTATTCGACAGCCAATTGACTCATTATACGACAAAGCAAACGATTGATCGTGATTTGGTGAGGGAATTTGTGGAGGCCTTTCGAGAACAAGGGATTAAAATTGGTTTTTATTATTCTCTCATTGATTGGCATCATGATGATTTTCCTCACTATGGGGATCTGCAACATCCACGAAATACCGCAGTTGAAGAAAAAGCAAAGGAAACTAAGCGAGACCTAGATCGCTATTTAGATTACATGCATGGCCAAATTCATGAGTTATTGTCTAATTATGGAGAAATCGATATGATGTGGTATGATTTTTCCTACAACAATCCGAAAGATTCGGGATTGCCCAATATGAAAGGTGAAACTTGGCGTGCAACCGAACTAGTAAAGTTGATGCACGAATTGCAACCCAATCTCATCTATAATAATCGGCTAGGTTCAAATGGCGGGATGCTAGTAGCTGAACCAGAAATATATGCGGGAGATTTCACCTCTCCTGAACAACTCATTCCACCAACAGGCATGATGAATGAAAAAGGAGAACTTGTCCCTTGGGAAGCCTGTCTAACAATGAATGAAAGCTGGGGCTATACAAATACCCCATTTGGTTATAAACGTTTACGCACTCTGATTCATGCGTTGGTAGATTCGGTCAGTAAAAATGGGAATCTATTGCTAAACGTGGGCCCTGATGCCAAAGGGAAATTTCCTCAGAAAGCGCAGGAACGGTTGAACGGGATAGGGGAATGGCTAGAAAAAAATGGAGAGAGTATCTACGGCTGTGGTGCTGCCCCCTTTCCCAAACCAGAATGGGGACGCTATACATTCAAAGAAGCACAAAATGGACAACCTGCTAAATTATATGCCCATATTTATGAACGGGGAGTAGGACCATTGCCACTGGTAGGATTAGAAGGAAAACTACGATCCGCAAAATTAGTAGCCGATGGGACACTATTGAATATGGAACGCCCATGGAATGTATCAAAATTTCCTAATGATGCTTTCTTAAACTTACCGTGGTATGATACGTTACCAGATGAAATCGATACAGTGATCGAATTTGAACTTGTTGAGGGGGAGTAGAACGTATTACTCGAATTTTTTGGAAGAGATTCCCATTAGAAATATTTATACCTGTTAGGAACTGATTAGGACCTGGAATGGAGATTTTGACAAAACTTGTTGAGAAAATATCTTTGAATGAATAGTTGAATACTAAAGATTGAACCTCTCATGACTGAAGTCGACTGAAGTCACGAGATGATTGGGAATAGAGCGTACTTGCAAATATAGGTCTTTACTCACAGCGGTTTCTCTTATTGACCAAGCTATCCCTGTAGTTCCTACATTTTTTTATTGAAATAAAATACTAACTACGGCTTGGTAACCTCCAATCTCTAAAAATGGAGATTCTGAACACCTCTTTCTTCAATAGAGAACGACAATCAGACGAAAGTTGGCAGCACTTCTGTGAAGTGAGGAATCAACGTGTGACAAGTATGCATTGAATGTAGATAAAACCAAAAATAGAATCAAGTAGCCCCTTAAAATAATAGGATATTTATTTTTTAACCTCTTGCTATGAAAGAGGTTTTTTTGTTTTCCGTTTTAAATAGAACAAAACCATACTGTTTTTTTCTTGATTTTCAATCAGCTGAAGTATTCATTAAAAAAGGCAGATCCTTTTCTAATGATAGAAATATCTGTATAGTGTACTTACAAAATAGAATATTTCGGAGTGGAGGATCCTATGTGAGAGAATTGCAATTGTCTTTTATAAGTAATAAACCAACGATTCGTTTATTTAATACGCTAAATTATATCGAACGGAATCGTTCGTTCACTATTGGGGAATTAGCCGAACAAAATGATGCATCGTACCGAACGACAGCCAATGACATTAAGTATTTAAAAGAATACTTCAAAGATAGTGCATTATTCACTTCTACCAGTAATGGCTATATTTTTCAAGAAATAGAGCGTTCTTTATATAAAGAAAGAAAAAAGCAACTGCTAGAAAATGAGCTATTATTTAAACTGGTGGAGGATATTTTTTATGGAAGGCTAGAACGAATTGATGAATTAGCTTATCAGTACAATTATTCTGAAAGTGCTTTTCGCCGACTACTGATGAAGTGCAATCCAATATTAAATAGTTATGGATTAAAATGGGTGTCCAATCCTTTGACAATCAGTGGAAGTGAAGCGAGCTTACGTAAATTCTTTAAAGATTTTTTTTATGAAGGAGTAGAAACCCCTTATTCAGTCTTGGTTGACCAAAGATTGCCAGATTTAATACTAAATAAAGTTGCTGATAAATTGAGTATAGATACCTATGAAGTGGCTACAGGAACAACACCTACCTCTTTTTATTATAATTTTTTTATTACTCTCATAAGAGTGGGACAAGGATGCGGAGTGACCATACCTAAAAAAATATTGGAGCGAGTTTATGAAGAAAAAGATTTTTTATTAATATCTTCTGTAAGTAAAGAAATTGAGATGGTTTTTGGCATACATCTATCAAAAGAGGAATTTGCATGGGTTTATTTAGTAACGATGTGTGACCGTACATTTAATTATGAAAAATTCGAAAAAAATTTTTTTGAACAGTTTAACTTATGGCCTGAAATTACAAAAATGACGGAGATTTTTTTGAATGAGAGAAAAATACCTGTGAATAAACATGCCCAATTAGCCATTTTTCTTAAATCCTTTTTATTGTCAATCAAAATAAAGGATACAATCGATCCTGTTTTAAATAAAGTAATGTTCGATATATTGGACGAGTTCGTCTCTGATAATACTGAAGATTATGAAAGAAATTATCGATTTTTACAAGGACATAAAAAGACCTTTGCTATCTCTGAAACATATATGAGAGATATTTGTATAAGCCTTACTTTATATAGTGATATGCTGCTTGATTATTATGAGTCCTCTAAAAAAGTATACTTCCTGTTAGAAGGAAATCACTTAGCCTATCAATCTATACGGATTAAAGCATTGAAATTATTTGGAAATAAACATGAGCTCACCTTCGTTCCCATCCAATCTTTAACTCGTGACAAATTGAATGCCGAAAATATCGATCTGATAGTGACCAACTATAGTCGGTATATAGCGGATTTTATTAATGATATCGATTATATCTTGGTGAAAGATGTACCTGATGAACAAGATTGGTCAAATATTTCAAATCAATTAAGAGACTGGAAATGAAAAACTATCCCATACCAACTGGAGAAATCTAGTTGGCTTTTTTGTTTTAATTCAACGTATGCTTTTTTATCAGACAATTAAAAGGTGAATTTCGTTGTTGTTCATCAATTGTTGTTTTTTTGCATATACATAGGCAAACGGCGATTTTATTTTGTTTACCTAGGAATGTACTATTTGATTATGGGGAAACGAAATGAATGTTTGTTTGTAAAGATTTCTCTATCAAAAGCCAAATTGTTTGGACTATTTTTGAGGAGGAGGGACATGGGAAGTAAAAAAGCGAAGTTTGTTTTTCCACTAACTATGATCATGCTGTGTTTATTTTCAACAGTTATTGTGAGTGGTGAAGAAATACAGAGTGTTGAAACACAAGGTTCAATTGGTTTTACCGGTATTTATGAACCAATCGGGACACCAGATCCAACACCGCCAGACAGTGTTCATCGACCACCGGTGATAGAAATTGCTAAACCTGGGGGGACATTACCAAAAACCAATGATTTCACAAATAGAAGACTGATTTGGATAGGTATATGTATGATTTGTTTTGTTTTTATTCTATTTAAACAAAAAGATCAACAACAAAAAAAACTTAAAAAAAGAAAGTAGGAATTATCAAATGAAATTTATCCGTTTAGCAACAATCACAGCATTATCAGCCACTGTTTTAGCAGGAGGCGCTACATCCGTATTTGCTGCAGAAGTACGTGACGTAACCACTGAAGGTCAAGTCCAATTCCGTCCATCAGGAGATGAAGATGGAGAACTAGAAGTTATTCCACCAGAAACAGGACCAGATGTTGAAATTGAAACAGAAGTACCAGGAACGACTGGACCATTATCAATTGTTAAAGCTGCCACAATGAATTTCGGTACTCAAGTAATCTCTAACCAAGATAAAACATATGACATGGTTGCTGAAATGCAACCATTGAAAGAAACTGGAGAACTCGTTCCTTATGTCAGCTTTGCACAAGTACAAGACCTTCGTGGGACAAATGAAGGATGGGATCTACAAGTTAGCTTGTCAGATTTCACTTCAAATACGCAAAATAATGTATTGACAGGAGCAGAAATCACTTTTGTAGATTCTCGTATCCAGTATGAAGGTAGTAATGCTCAAAATGCACCTACAGCACATGCAGCAGGAATGAAATTAATCCCAGGAGCAGGCGGCCTTTCTGTAATGACTGCGGATGAAGGTAAAGGGGCAGGAGCATCCTCTGTTGTTTGGGGAAATCAAGTAGATTTAAATGCACAATTCGAGGATAAAAATAAAGAAGTAGACCCTGAAGATGACGAAGAAATTGAAGAAATCGTAATCACAAACAATGCGATTCAATTGTTCGTACCAGGATCAACTGCAAAAGATGCGACAACCTATACAGCAGAACTTACATGGGAGTTATCAACAACGCCTGGTGAAGATGTTGGCGGTGGAGAAGGCGACGGCGGTGAAGACAATGGTGGTGAAGACAACACGATCTAATCTTTGATAAGGATTAAAAGTTAATCAATCATTGTAACTCTACTAGAAGTAGTTAATTATGTGCTCAGCTCCAAGGAATAATCCGAAGAATCAAAAAACTTTTCATTTTTTGATTCTTCTCCGGATTATTTCCTAATGAGTAGTTTGTTAATGCGATTATTTAGATTTAAAAGAGGAAGAGTTTATTTTTGACAGATGTTGCTTTTATAGAAAGGACTTATTTTAATGAAACAAATAATTACATACCAAATGAACAAAAGATCGCCTTTGAGATGGCTGTTTGTAGCAATTTCCCTTTTTTTGTTTTCTCCAGTATTTGTAAATGCCGAAGAAGCTAACTTGAATTTTTATGTGACACCTGAATTTCCTGAAAGCCAATTAGAAGGAAGTGAGCAATACTTTAATTTGAATGCTGAACCAGGAAGTACAGAGAAATTATCGTTAAAACTTCAGAATGCAGATGATAAAACAAAGGCAATTCTGATCACACCCCATACGGCATTTACAAATGTGATGGGGGTCGTGGAATATGGGAAAGACGCTGAAGAAGCAGATCCCACCTTGCCATATTCTTTAGCAGAATTAATGGAAACTCCAGAACCCATTGAGTTAGCCGGTAATGAAACAAAAATTGTTGAAATCCCACTTACTTTACCGAAGGAAGCATTTGAAGGTTTTTTAGCCGGAGGTTTACGAATAAGTGAAGTGAGAGAAGAAAAAGAAGAAGAAGCGACAGATGAAGAAGGTGTAGCAATAAAAAATGAATTTGCTTATGTCGTAGGTGTGGTGGTAAGTAATAGCCGATCATCTGTTCAACCAGACTTGGAATTGTTGGATGTTTTTGCCGATCAACTGAATTATCGTAATGTGATTAGTGCGAATTTACAAAACTTTACTCCGACATTTGTCAATCGGTTAAAAGTAGAAGCAACCGTTCAAAAAGAGGGAGAAAAAGCTATCCTCTATCAAGCAAGCCAAGAACAAATGCAAATGGCCCCAAACTCTAATTTTAACTTCCCGATTTCGTTAGCCGGAGATCGATTTCAAAGTGGAGACTATGTTCTAAAACTAAAAGCGACTTCTGGAGAAGAGGAATGGGAGTGGGAACGGACATTTACAATTGAAGCAGACGAGGCTCGTAGATTAAATCGCCAAGATGTCACAATCGACTCGAGTGTTAATTGGTGGATGGTTGGTTCACTCATTTTACTCTTTCTTCTAGCAGTAGTCCTTTCTTATATTTTTTATCGGAAAAATCGAGAAAACAAAAAAAATAATCAGAATATGGAGTGATACTATGACCGGTTCCCGTTTAAAGAAAGCTACAGTTGTTTTAATAACTACAATTTTGGCTCTCCAGGTTTTACTCATGCCTGTAAGTTTGGTTTTGGCAGAAACAACACCCAATGGAGAAGTTGAAGCAGTTGATTTACAAGAAAATAATCTATTGAATTCTATCGGATCTACTGAGCCTACTGATTTTGTTGAACCAAGTACAGATGAAATTCAAGAATTTTCATTTGTAACCAAAACATCTAAGACAATCGTAAATCAACCAGTAACTATACGTTTCACGAGTAAATTAGCAGCGAATCAAGTACTGATCCGTATTCCTTCTAATGGAGAAATTCTGGAATCTCAATTTTCTAATGGAGAATCTATCCAGCATTCTCACGGGGAATATTGGACTTTATCTACAAAAGAAGAACAAACTTCTTTTGAAATCCCAATCCTTTTTAAAGCTACAGGGAGCTATTTTCTTACGATTGATCATGATGCAGATCACTTTTATATCGAAGTAGAGGACTCTATTCCAGAAGTGACAACGGAGCAACCCACAGAGTTGAAAGAATCTGAAACAAATGATCAATCAGATGAACTGCAAGAAATAGAGTCCGAAAATTCTCAATCTGAAGAATTGGAAGAACAAAGTAATGAATCAAGTGATACAAAAGAAAGTCATAATGATTCAACTACCATTCAACCAATTGTTGCTATTGAAGAAAATTTATCCATATCAGAAGACTTGATTGCAGCAGAAGAAGAACGGATTTTGGAAGAAACAAGGGATGTCCAAAACCGATCAGTAAGCAATGTGAGTAACTGGAGTCAATTTAGAAGTGCTTGGAATAATCCAGGTACTTCTATCGTGATTTTGAATGAGAACGTTGTTTATGATAGCTCGATTTGGGGGGATTCTATAAATACAAGAAGCTCATCTATTAGGATTGAAGGCACAGATCCATCTGATGGTGTGCAGTTAACAAGGGTGAATTTTGCAAATTCCGGTTATAGTTTGATAATGAGTGGTTCTGCAAACTTAAGTATAGTAGGTGTTGAAATTGCTGATGGTGCTGGTGGAGCTCTTGTTAGAGACAGGCGCACTGATCCCGTAGTGATTCATAATGGAAGTGGTTCAATCGATGCTCATAATTTTTTATTTTATATGGGAACTGGGTCAGCTGGAGCTGTAGTCCGAGGACAGAATATAAATCTAAGTGGACGTATCCTTGTCTACTCTGGACAGATTGATGGAGCTAGCGTAACTGTACGAGGGACAGGTATTCAAGTACTCAGAGGGGGGACATTAACTATTAAGCCAACTTTATTTCCTAGATATCTTAGCTCATTTATTTCTAGTACAAGGAATTCTGGATTAAAACCTATTTTATCGGATGCTTCAAGCAGTATCATTATACAAACGGAAAGACTAACAATGAGTCGGTCAGTTGACAGTATGACTGCACTACCATTAACCTCATGGTATCGTACTGATGTTGTTCTTGGAGGAGTAAATGGTGGAACTGTTATAAGTAGTAATACAGATCCAAATGATTTTGCACAAAGGTATGAAGCTACTTTTTCTGATCCTTTATATGGTGCGTTATTTTTTAATGGAGAGGGAGGGGACTGGATAGATCCACCAGGTCCCCCAGCACAATTGAAACTTAATTTACACGCTAGTCCGGTAGCGGGGGGGAATCCTACAGCAACTTCAGTAAATCTTCCATCGGGAGGCTCCACCGCCATTAGTGCGAATCCCAATGTAGGGTATCAATTTGTAAGATGGGAAGTAGTCTCAGGTGGAGCGGTTTTAGCTAATGCAACAAATCCAAATACCACTGTTATGATTGGCGCTCAGGATGCGACAATAAGAGCAGTCTATGAACTGAGTAATCAAAGATTGACTTTGGAAGCAAGTCCACTAGAGGGAGGAAATCCCACTGCAGCAAATGTAAATGTTCCATCAGGAGGTTCTACCGCCATCAATGCCAATCCTAATCCAGGCTATCGATTCTTACGTTGGGAAATAATATCTGGAGATGCTAGGGTAACCGATATAACTAGTCCAAACACCACAATCACCATGGGGATGCAAGTGGCGAGAATACGAGCAGTCTATGAATCAAGCGAACAAAACAAACAACTATTGTTTTTGGAAGCAAGTCCAGTTGAAGGCGGGAATCCAACATCAAGTAATGTACATGTAGAAGCTAGTGAAATTTATGCCAATCCCAATCCAGGTTACCGTTTTTTGCGCTGGGAAATAGTTTCTGGGAATGCAAGTATTGGTAATGTTTTAAGTCCAGATACCTTTGTCGTGATACTTGGAGCTAATTCAGAAGCAACAGTGCGAGCTGTTTATGAAAAACTTCCCGAACGATTGATCTTGGAAGCAAGTCCAATAGAAGGAGGAAATCCGACGTCAGAGATAGATAATGGTCCTATTGAAAATGTTTATCGTATTCGCGCCAATCCTAATGAAGGCTACCGATTTTTACGCTGGGAAGTAGTTTCTGGAGACGCATCAATTAATTACCCAGATTGGCCAGAGACTTTTGTTAGAGTAATATCGGAAACAGCGACAGTGCGAGCCGTATACGAACAGATCAAGTATGAATTAAGCTTGCAGGCCAGTCCGGAAGAAGGCGGAAATCCAACGTTAGGAGAAGCGAGTCTACCCCAAGGAGGGACGACAACGATCCAAGCGAATCCTAATGAGGGCTACCGATTTGTCCAGTGGGAAGTGTTAACAGGAGAAGCGACCCTTAGAGATGATAAAGATCCAGATACCATCGTTACAATGGGTGGACAAGATGCCACGATCCAAGCGGTTTATGAGGAAGAACGGAATACTGTTTCACCTGTTGATCCCTTAGATCCAGAAATAGAGGTCGACCCTGAGAATAAACCGGAACTTCCTGAGAATCAAGGATTGCTGAGCATTGATTTTGTTTCTCGATTTAACTTTGGTTCACAACCAATCTCTGCTAAAGATCAGACTTATTATGCACAAACACAGCGTTTATTGAATGAAGATGGAACGGTAAATGAAGAAGAAGAGCGACCTAACTATATCCAAGTCAGCGATCGTCGTTCAGCAAGTGAGCGTAATGGTTGGCAGTTAGGCGTGACGCAAGAAAAGCAATTTATCGGAGAAAAAAGTCAGGAACTGACAGGGGCGCAATTGCGTTTAATGAATCAACAATTAGTAACGGCACAAAGTGGAGAAAGTCCATCTCTACAAGTTAAAAATCCTTTGACACTAATACCAGGTAATAAGCGAACATTGATTCGTGCAGAAGGTAGTGAAGGTACAGGAACCTGGGTGTATCGTTTTGGAGATGCTCAATCCGCTGATAAAAGTGTGGCTTTGGATGTGCCAAAAGGAGCTAATCCAGAAGCAACAAAATATTCAACTACACTTACTTGGGAATTAAGTGCAGTCCCCGAAAACTAGTAATAGAGTAGGGAGAAGAGGATAACCTCTTTTCCTTGTTCTTCTTTAATAAAAGGAATGTGTCTGTATGGAAAAAATTTATTAAGTAATCTATATGTCCAAAACAAAACGTTTTTTTATTCTTATTGAGTGGAATGAATACCAATATATATTTCTCAAAGACTTAGACTAGTTGATAAAATCACTATTTTTCAACATAAGAAAAGGCAGTATTATTTCTTGGTATCCTTCAAAGAAAAACAATTTATCGATTCGCTATAACAAGAGGATTTTATCCGTCTGTTTTCTCTAAATATAGATAGTTCTCTAACCGTTGAAGTTAAAAGTATGTTTCGCTTCTTTTTATATTATCGTGTGTGAATGAAGTTTTTTCAAAGAGTGAAAAAGGACAATGAGACTACTAAAGCTAATCCTACTTAGAATTATTTTAAATTGTGGGGATAGAAACATAGCAGTTAAGCACCGCAAAAACAAGTGAATTCTCTTTTGTCTTGATTAATTGCTCTATGCTTCAGAAATAGATTAAAAAGCACGTTCATCGTCAGTTAACTTTGATAACAATTTGATGGATAATAGACAACTAATTATCTAACTATTTACGAGTTGGCTGACTATCAGTAATGAAAAAGATATGGCAGATATATCAGCCACTTTCGGAGCTACCAAAAGTAAAAGACAACTAATTGAGAATTTAGAAAATTAAACGTAAACAAAAATGAAAAGAAGTGAGAAAACTGAATGAAAGTTACAACTAGAGAAAATTATATTTCTGGTTTCTATCAAGCATTGAAAGAAACCAATAGAAAGCCAGAAGAAGCAAAAAAATATATTGATAAACAAGTGAACCGACTGGATCAATTGCTTGAAAATATATCGAAGGATACTTTTTGGGAAATTCTTCCTGAAATTTTAGGCATTGATTCTAAGCTGATGGTCTTCCTGGAATTAATAAACTATGAAGAATATACCGTTGATGAAATCATTCAATTAGCTGAAAAAGATTATCGCTACTATACAAAGGAATTATGTGGCTATGAAATAAATATGGAGACAAAGCATTCAATGATTTTTAATCTACTTTAAAAACGAATAAAAGTTGTTATGAATTGTATCTATTTTTCTCAATACAGTTAAAAAATTTAAGTAATCATAAATTAGAAAGAAGAAATCTCAAATGAAAAAAATAGTTTTAAAAAATTGCCGAGTATTGAATTTTAACCAAGCAACACCGTACCTTGCAGATATTGTTATTGATAGAAATGGACGTATTGAAAAGATTATTGAGGGAAGAACTAAGATAAGTGGAAATTATGAAGTGATTGATTGTCATAACCATTATGTCATGCCGGGATTAATCAATGCACATTCTCATTTGTTTGCTTCAGGAAAACCGTTTAAGGGGAATCTTTCTCCTTCACTAAAAAATGTAGGTTATCGATTGCTACAGACAAAATTAGGACATACAGCGCTGCGAATGGTTATGCACAAAAACGCACAGACACAATTGCAGTCGGGGATCACAACCATTCGATCCCTTGGAGAATTTTTCTACCAAGATGTTCAATTAAGAGATACTTATCTAAGCAAAAAGAAGATTGGTCCAACACTACAAGTTGCGGGTTTCTTTCTCTCAATCACAGACGGACATGGGGCTCCTTATTTAGCTCTTGAGAGTGATTCACCTTGGGAAGGGCGTCAAAATGTTCGGAAAAATCTAAAACAAAATGTAGACTGGATAAAAATTTGTGTGACTGGTGGTGTGACTGATGCAGTCAGAATAGGTGAAGCAGGCTCATTACAGTTTACTGAAGAAGAAATCACTGCCATTTGTGAGGAAGCTCATAAAGTGGGACGGATGGTATCTGCCCATGTGGAAAGTACCGAGGGAGTTCGGATTGCTTTACGAGCTGGTGTGGATTCGATCGAACATGGCTCACCTATGGATGAGGAGATCATTGAGCTATACAAGAATAATCCAAAATCCTATCGAGGATATACGACACTTGTGCCAACTTTTCAAGCGGCAGCACCATTTGCATTACTAGAACAAGAAAAAACTGGTGTTTCCACAGTAACCCTTGAAAATGGGAAAATTGTGTATGAAGGAATGTTGGAAAGCTTGCATCAAGCCATTGAACATGGCATCAGTATTGGATCAGGAAATGATGCTTCCATGTCATTTGTCACTCATTATGACTATTGGCGTGAATTAGATCATTTTGTACGCTACGGTGGAATGACGACTCGACAAGCCCTTGAGATTGGAACAATTGGAAATGCTAAATTATTAGGGATAGAAGAAGAATATGGATCTATTGAAGTCGGGAAGATGGCTGATTTGATTGTCCTTTCAGAAAATCCCCTTAAAGAAATGCGTGCATTGACTTCTGTTGAGATGGTCTTTAAAGAAGGTCAATTAGTGAAAAAGAAAGAAGTAAAAAAATATCCTAAAATAGACCAGCTTTTAAATAGCTATTAGGAGCGAGTAGAAATGCAATATATTTTTATCAATGGTTTATCTGTCGTCATAGGTTCAATTGTCGGTACGATGTTTGGGAAAAAATTCAGTGAAAATTATAAAGAACTATTAAATAGCGTTATTGGTTTAAGTGCAATAGTAGTTGGATTCACTTCAATTACAAAGGGTGTCGCAACCAGTAGCTATAAAATTGTCTTTATTATGATGCTGATATTAGGAGCTACTATTGGCCAAATGATGAATTTAGATAAAGGATTAGATGATTTTTTACAACGATTTCACTCATTTGGTCAAAAAAGTGAAGGATTAGTTCTAGGCATATCGTTGTTATGTATTGGTACACTACCTATCCTGGGTCCTTTACAAAGTGCGTTACAAGGAGATAGTTCATTTATATTAGTTAATATTATTTTCTCATTCATTGTTGCCGTAACATTAGCCTCCAATTATGGGATCATCCTGATCTTTGTCGCTCCTCTTTTAGTGTTGATTGAGTTAGGCGTTTATGTTTCAGCTCTTCCTATTGATACTTTTATCACACCTTCTATTTTTAACGAAATGGAATTAGTAGGAGGAATTTTAGCTTTGACTTCGGGATTAAATATCTTAAAAATCACTCAGATCCCAGTGTTGAACCTATTACCTGCGCTGTTTGCTCCTTTCTTATTGGCTTTTTTCAATTAATTCTGGGCGTTCCTCATCATTCATATTGGGATGAGGAATGCTTTTTTGTATGGAGTATCATTCAATCATCATCTAGAGTGATAGCGTTCTCTATTCAAACTAGACGGTCCTTCAAAAATTTGCGTGTGTCATGAATCTAGGGCTCTTTTTTTGATATAAAGGTTAATAGCAAGTATCACTTTAAGTAAGCATTCATCTTGTTTAATTTTTTGTATCACTGACTCAGACATTAGCAATGTTTTTTATAGGTATATATGGTTGTCACTAATAAAAGAGTTAGATTATTTATAAAACGGAAATCTACAAACTTTTGAAATAAAAAATCTTTATTTTTAAATAAAAATTGAAATAAATATTCTTGTAAGGTATAATAAGTTTATTATCTTTGAAAGGGGTTACAAGATGTTTCTATGGGGAGGAGCTACCGCAGCGAGTCAATATGAAGGCGGTTTTTCTGTAAAAGAGGGAATGGATACACAAGATTGTCGTCCTTATTTACCGAGAAATAACAATGCAACGGTCCAAACAAGATTATTAACGAAAAAAGTCATTGAGGAGTCAAAACAAGAAAAAAACGAGTTGTATTATCCGTTTAGAGTTGGTACCAAAGGTTATGAACATGTAAAAGAAGACTTAGAGTTATTAAAAGAACTAGGAATCCAAGTTTACCGTTTTTCATTAAGTTGGACAAGATTGTTTCCAAAAGGCATTGAAAATGAACCTAACCAAGAAGGCGTTCATTATTATGATCAAATTTTTGACTTTTGTAACAAGAACAAGATAAAAATATTTTTAACCATGAATCATTATGCTGTACCTCTATATTTGGTAGAACAATATGGAGGATGGACAAATAGAGACATGGTTCAGTACTATTTGAATTTTGCTGAATTTGTATTCAAACGTTGGGGACAGTCTGTTGATTATTGGTTGCCTTTTAATGAAATTAATGCAGGGTTTTTCAGTCCGTATAATGGAACGGGATTGATTAAACCTGACAAAGAAGATTATAGTACTCAAAAAGTATTTGAATCTTTACATCATCAATTTGTTGCAAATGCAAAAACGATCCAGTTAGCTAAAAAGTTAAATGTTCCTGGAAAATTTGGCGCAATGATTTCTTGCTTTTGTTACTATCCTCTTACGCCAAAACCAGAAGATAATTTTAAATTAGTAAAGGAAGAACAAATAAATCAATGGTTTTGTAGCGATGTTTTAATGCGAGGGAAATATCCTTACTATATGGAATCATTTTTCAAAAATCATGAGGTGGATTTAAAAATAACAGAAGAAGATACCCAACTATTAAGCAACTATCCTTGTGATTTCATTTCTTTTTCTTACTATTCTTCAAGTGTCGTTACTACTGAAGAAGCTGAAAAAACAGCTGGTAATTTAGTTGTTACCACTAAAAATCCTTATCTTGAAGCCAGTGAGTGGGGGTGGCAGATTGATCCAATCGGACTACGCACCACTTTAAATAAAGTTTACGATCGATACAATTGTCCGGTAATCATATCTGAAAATGGGTTTGGTGCAAAAGATACATTAGAAAACAATCAAGTTCATGATCCGTATAGAATTGATTATTTTGATTCACATTTTAAAGAAATAATGAAAGCTAAAGAACTGGATAACGTGGATGTAGGTGCATATATTGCTTGGGGAATCATTGATATTGTTTCTGCGGGAAGCTGTGAAATGGATAAACGGTATGGTGTAGTTTACGTTGATGGAGATAACGAAGGCAATGGTACTTATAAGCGTTACAAGAAGGATAGTTTTTATTGGTATCAAAAATTTATACAATCTCACAATAAAATGTAATCTGGAGAAAGTTCCAATAACCATTATTTATTTAGGTAAAATATCGAGTTCTGTTGTAGAAATAATAATGTAAAGATAAACAACTTCGTATACGAAAGATTAGTTGATGAAATGGTGAGAATGAACATGCGAGTAAACGACAAAGGGTTATGCACTAATTGAACGATTGATAAAAATACAAGAACAAACAACAAAATGAAAGAAGACTCAGCGATGAAGTCTTCTTTTTTAGAGAATACTTATAGGCATATTTGATATAAATAGGCAGGAATATTCTTACTTTGATCAAGAGGAATGACAGTTGAGTAAGTGCTACTGTTGGAAACTCGCAACCAGTAGATAAGTCACATTTATTTTTTGGTCAATCAAGATAGATATTTTGTGCCTATTATGCTCCAATCAAGATAATGAACAACCAAAATAGTACAGTAAATAGGGTAGAAAACAATTTATCATAGTTGTTCATTTGAAAGTAGTAACGAAAACTAATATTCGATAGTCTAAAGAAAGTAATGTACTACAATAACGAACGACTATATGAAAAATAATGTATCGATTTAAAGATCAGCTGATAAAAAATAGTCTCCTTGATATTAGGGTATCTTCTTTGTCTTAGATACATTAAAATATGAACTATAAGGATATAAAGTTCGTTTGATAAAGA
>NZ_NGMO01000003.1:125107-140690 GCF_002140175.1 Candidatus Enterococcus wittei | reverse complement strand
CTATTATATAGTTTTGTTGAAAAATCAAAAGCTTGAAAATTTTCCCTTATTTTTCAATCATCGAGCTGGTTAGCACTTTTGGAATTTAGCTAATTTTGCTCAATATACATAACATAAATTACTTTAAAAATGAATAGAGGTAAGGTATGGAAATATAGTTATATTGTTGACTTTTCTACAAAAAAATTGTCATGATATAACCTATAGAAAATTCAATAATTTAGATGGGGTGAGAGAATTTGATTAATCTAGAGGAAACACTTAAACATGCAAACATTGATTTTGAGTTATATCATCATCGAGCTATTTATACTAATGAGGATGCACTAGTTGTGAAGGCGGAACATGGTTTTAAAGGTACAGAAACAAAAAGTTTATATTTAAAGGATAAACAAGGCAATCACTATATATTTCTAACGTTCACTACGAAAAGAAGTGATTTTAAAAAATTAAGTAAACTTGTGGGAAAAAGGCTTTCTGTTGTAACCGCAGAAATTATGGAGGAAACAACTGGTCAAAAACCGGGAGCTGTCTCTCCTTTTGGATATGAAACACAGGTACCTGTAATTATTGATGAAGAATTGCTCTCGCATGAAAAACTTGTATTTGCACCTGGTCGCCCAGATCAAACGATGGTTGTAAAAGTCGCTGATTTAGACAAAATTATCAAGGAACTTAATTTAGAAACCTATTTTCTACCGATTGAGGGATAGCAATATTTGAAATATTAAGAATGAATGGGTATCTCTCAAACGAATACCAAAATTGTTCCCGTAGAAGACTTACAAATAGCAACTGAAAGCAGTGAGATCATCATTACCATAACACCTTCAAGAATACCATTTCTAAAAAAGAATGGATCAAACCTGGTATTCATTTATCTACAATGGGAGCTGATATGGAAGATAAACAAGAAATTGATGAGAATATTTTTTCTAATGCAACTATTTTTACTGATGATTTGCATCACAGCTCTCAAGTGGGGGAAATGGAAACAGCTTTAAAAAACAAAATCATTCAATTAGAGGATATTTCAGGAGAGATTGTGATTTAATTTTAAATAAAACGGCGAGAAGAAAAACAGCAGAAGACATTACCATTTTTGATGCAACAGGAATGGCGTTGATGGATATAGCAACTGCCCAAGCTGCTTTAGATACGAGCAAAGATAAAAATATTCTAAATGTAGAATTTTAATTTAAGGAGTGAACAAATATGGAAAAATTTAATTATCAAGATGTTCAAGAAGCATACAAAAGAATCCATTCATATCTACCTACTACACCATTAGTTGAGTCTTTTTATTTAGGTGATACTGATAAGAAATATTTTTTTAAGCTTGAATCTATGCAAAAAGCGAAAAGTTTTAAAATACGTGGAGCATTAAATAAAATGCTTACATTAACAGATGAAGAAAAAGCAAAAGGAGTTGCTACGGTATCTTCTGGAAATCATGGGAGTTCTGTAAGTTATGCTGCCACGATTTTAGGCATTAAAAAAGCTACCATCATTGTCCCAGAAAGTACACCTAAGAGTAAAACAGATAAAATAGAATACTTTGGTGCAAAAGTAATGCGTCTAGGTAAAGACTATGATGAAGCTCACCAATTAGGAATGAAATATATCGAAGAAAATGATATGACTTATATAGATGCTTATTATGATGATCCAAAGATTTACAGTGGGCAAGGAACGATAGCTATTGAAATTTTAGAACAAAATCCTAAGATCGATACGATTGTAGTACCTATTGGTGGTGGGGGAATGATCACCGGGATTGCAGTAGCCGCAAAAGCGATTAAACCTACGATCAAAGTAGTAGGAGTTCAAACAGAAGCCTGTCCAGCGATGATAAAATCTTATGAAGATAATGTATTTTATGAGGAATATCCAAGCAAAGAAACCTATTGTGATGCCCTAGTTGGTGGAGTAGGGAAACTTAGCTATGAAATGTTAAAAGACTATGTAGATGATATTATTGAAGTCAAAGAAGAATCAATTGCAAAAGCTGTAGATTTCATGATTACACAAGAAAAATTTGTCGCTGAAGCAGGTAGTTGTACAACGATTGCTGCAGTCAATGACTTTTCTGACCGTATAGGTGGACAAAATATTGCCTTAGTAATTTCAGGCGGAAATATAGATGGAGAAGTTATTAATGAAATATTATGTAAACATAAATAAAGTCTAGAGAATAAATTTGTCTCCAATCTATTATGGATTTTTTTATGTTCGTTGCTACTCCTAATATGTGGATTAGAGAAATTTTGCGTTTAGTTATCATCTTTCTTATCTGACCAGTTAGAAACTAATTTGATGACTAATCCAACAAAAATAGGTATGAATCATGATGAACAAACTGTGGATCTTATCGGCAAGTGAGTTGGAAAAATGGAACGGAGGATGCGTATCAGGAAAGTTTTTTGATTTTGAACTAGAAAAAGTTGAATTTGAATAACCAATAAAATATTTATTTCAAACCAAATGAAAAGGAATATCTAAGAACTATTTTCTGGATTGATAGGAGGAAAAAACTAGCTAAGAATGCAATTGCTATTAGACTCCAGTTCCATTAAAAACGGAGGGAATCTCTATCCTGCAGTATAATCAAAATAAACACACATAAAACTGAAAATTACTTTTAAAACTCTTGATCACTCAGGAGTTTTTTTAAGCATGTCTTTGAGAGTTTATATTATTATAGAGAGAAAGGGGAGGTTAGGAGGATTTTTTTATTGCTGTGTACATATAAAAAATTCATAATAATAACTTCAAAGAAGGAGAGAAAAAGATGCCACAAAAATCAAGGATACTATTGCAATCAAATATGTCAAAAAAGTTAAAAATACCACAAGATGTTTCTAGAAGAACAAGCGGTCGGCACTACAACCAAATGAATGACAAGAATGCGTCAGGAGATGACCAAAGGAGGTTAAACCATATCGCTGATAGGACAGGACAGACCCTCACACCCGAAGGAATAACACACCCATTCGGTTGGTATTATACATGGCTGAACCTATGGGCGGTGGTTCCACCATTAAATTTTTCCAACCAACAGACGGTCATTAAAAAAACTCCTCCAGCTTTTGAAGTGAATACAAGGATCGATGTGAGAAGAGAGGGAAACCAGACAAGGATCCATTCCTTTGTTTCAACTTCCACCATCAATCATGAGCGAATCTACTCTCCATTATTTTTAAATACGACCTATCCCATGTCTCATTCTTCAACATCAATTGCAGGACCTTCTGTCAGTGTGAGTTCTCTTTTTGGCAAGCAGATAGTACATAATCAGACACGAACATCTACTCAACAGGACATCGATGTAGCGCTGAAAGCACATGAATTAAGTGTTTTTTTTCATCAGAAAGTTCATGGTCTTTATCAACTGGTGAATTGTAGTACCACGAGAAGGACGGATCAGGTAAACACATTGATTCTCACAGGAGAAAGTGTGGAACAAACGAGTTTTATCACCGTTTGTCAGGAAGCAATCGCTCAGTCGAATGTGCAAAATGATCAAAGAATGAAACTAATGGAGAATGCTACTATTTCCTCTGATTATATGACCAATACGACTGCTTATAAGTTGCAGCATTTTTCTGCAGAAGAAGCAGCGCAAAAATTAAGTGAACTCATTCGGTCAAATTATGAAAACAAACATAAAGCAACAACGGTATCTCAAACGAATATACATAATCAAAAGACAGAAATATTTTGGAATGGCTTAACGGACAGGTTTCACCAGTTCTTTTCCCCATATGAACAGATAAACTATACTCAAGAACAAGAAGGTGTCCATGGTAGATCTCTCATGTCGTACTTTGTAGATTTGTTATTACAAACTTTTTCGGTGGATTATGACGGACAAGTTCCCGCTAACCTACAATCAGAAAAGAACTTAAATCATCAAGTGAAATCTCCATCTTTTAACCCAACAACTCAAGCGAAGAAGAGGAAAACAGAAGGAACACCAGAAACGAAAGCGAAAACTGTACTAGAAATGATACCTGAAATGATTATGAAAATTGTGCCTGTATTGAATCCTGAAGAAACGAGTTTTTTGGCACAACTTTGGCATTTGGCCCAAGGATTTTCTGACATGGTGGATGGGTATCTCCAATATTTTAATTTCGATCTATTTCCACAATTAGGCGCTGAAGCTATGCCAATCCCTGTTGGCGTTGAATCGACTATCCAAGACAGTTCAGCCGATACAACGTCAACTCCTATTGAATTTCTTGGATCAAATGTGACTCAAACAGTACAAATCGACAGTACTGATACCACTCAAGAAATCAATGAAAAAATACAAGAATTCTTGCATGAAAATGCAGATGACCCAACAAAGACAGTGATCCAGGAAGAACAGGAACTCCCTCTTCCTAAGTGGAATAGCGAACAAAAAGAGAACATTCGTAAAAAGCTCGTTCATTTTTTCATGGAAAATGGAATTGCCTGTCAAGAATCTAATGCCAAAGACCTAATGGAAACAGTCGGTGAATGGGTGCTTCTTGAAGGTGCAACACCACCAACGTTGGATATGGTGAAAGTCAAACAACTTGCAAAACTTATCCTAGAAATGGGAGAAGAGGCAGTAATTTCAGAGGAGCAAGCTGGTCTAACAGTCGGATCATGGGTCTATGAAACAATCAAAGACAACCAACCTGTGGCTTTAGCGATTGTCGCAGAAACGACAAAACAACCAGAAGGAACAAGTACACCATCAACAACGAGTAGCTCTCAACTAGCAAGTACCCCTCAACCAACAAGTGTAGACAAACAAAAAAACAATATCGTCGAAACGGATGGCATTCAATGGCGTGATCCCAATGTACGAAAACAAGTGGAAGCCTTTTTTCAACAGAAGAAATTACTCTCGGATCAGCCAACCAAAGAAGAATTATTGGTCACTATGGGAAAACGGATCACAAAAGAAGAAAACAACCAATTGATCTTTGATTATGAAAAACTTCAACCTGTGGCGAAAGTGATCTTGAAAGCATTGAAATTTAATGACGAAAAAAATGAGGAGAAAATCTCGAACAAAGATGCCGAATTAACGGTCATGAAATGGGCCTTTGAAACGATGTTAGGAAGTTCGATTGAAGCTTACATGGTCAAAACATTGGTGTCAGTTCCTGATGTAGATCAATTTACCATGGGGCGCTTGAGAGATTTATTTACCGTCAGAAACTTGGAAAAAGAAGGCTTGATTCAGCTAGATGTTCCTACTCTTTCTCAAAAACAGAAGAGACGCTTTAATAAATTGTGGAACTTTTTACTCCAACAAGAGCTGCCCAACTATTTTCTAGACAGTAGTGGCTTAGCGGATCACTTATTGATTTCTGATTATGCTTCTTTGATGCAACTAACTGGGGCGAAAATTTTAAAAGAGGGAGGTTATCTTCAGTCATTCAATCCAGAAGACAGTCGATTGATGGGGCAACATTTCTGGAAAATGATCCTTGAAAAAGGAATCACTACCTATGAAGAATTCCGCCATCTTCTAATGCCTTCTTTACTTGCGGTCGCTCAACTAGAACCAGATCTGTTACGAGAGGCATTGGCTACGGGCACCTACAAAGAAGTGGCTATCAGTACTTTCATTGGGTATCAACAAGAAGGCTATTATAAGATTATCGACAATCAAGAAATTCTTGATCGTTTGTATAAAGCCTATCAAAAAAACTTTCTTCAATGGCGTCGAAAAGAGGCGTTAGCTACAGCTTTAGCACAGACATGTCACGACAAAGGGTCTCTCACTTCTTTGGATGTGATCAAACAAAATTATCTTATAGGTGCAGCGGATCCTTGTCCAGACATTGACTGGCTTCCAACAAAATTAGAAGCTAGGTATACTAAGTTGACGAAAAATGTAGCAGAGGCGTATTTGCCACTGGATAAGAAATTGGTAGAGTTTGCACTAAACGCCTTCGAAAAAGAGGAACGAGCGTTTATTTTCTCAGAAGGAACTCATCTATATGAAGCGAATGCCGAGTTGAAAAATGAAAGTGACTATATAGAGGAGATGCCGGTCACAAGTGGGTCTCCTGCTATCCATTTCTTACTTTCCGTGAGGAAAAAAAAGACCACGACTCTTAATCTAAACAAAACGGATCTGTTTGTGGCGGTCAACGGAAAGGAAGAACGGTGGTATGCGTTGAAACAGTTGGATAGCGAAGGGGGCTATCGTTTTTATCGTGTCAATCAAGATCCTCTGTTATACCTCAAATTTGGATTGTTTGATCAGAAAAATCGTTGGAAAAATGGGTACAAGAAAGAAGGAAATGAGATTCGGATCGGGGATAAACTTTTTACGTTTTCTACTCATGTGAATCGGAGTAAAAAATTATCCCATGGGATTGAGACAGCGCCATTCATTGAAGTACTTAGTCGTAAACATAGTGATCAACTGTATCAACAATTGTACGATTCGGGAAACGACAAGGCGGATCTCAAAAAAGCTTGGGAGGTGGCCAAGCATTTTATTCCTTTTTATGATTGTGTGACAGGGATCATTAACCAAGACACGGAAGAAGCAGTTGTTTCGTGTACGATTGATGCCTTACTCATGATTCCAGTATTAGGCCAAATCACTTCCTTGAATATGAAGTTTGCATTAGGTGTGGCTAGAGCCTTTGCCAGAGGGGGCATCCGCAATGTCATCAAAAGTAGAAGTCGCTTTCTTCCCAATATCGATGAGATCAGAAGACTTGTGCTGACTTTTGCACAGAATCTTGATCCAGGATTTGGGATGGTCGTAGACGGAGGACGATTGGTGGTTCAGAAATTAGTGAAGTTCAAAAATGAATTACGTGTAGGTAAGAAAATGAAAGAAATGTTAGAAAGAGTCGAAACAATGGAGAAAGCGAAAGAAGCGTGGAAAAAATCAATCGAGATGGTCGATTGGAATGGCTTAGAAGTTCCAGTGAGAAAAGTGAACGATCAGTTGTATATGAGGGTGACGAATCTGAAAACTGCGGAGGTATTTGGCGGCTTATTTATGAAAAAAGGCAATCGCTTAGAAGCCTATAGACCCGCTACATTTACAACTGAACAACTAAAATTGATCAACCTCTTGGAGGCGAAACTGGATAAAGATCAGGTCTTTGTCGTGGAAGTTAATTCAAATCCTCAAGCCTATGGCACAGGGGAGATCACAACTGTAGAAAAAGAAGGAGAAGAAACGAAGCGTTTTATTCGAATGAAGGAGAAACTGATTGAGGTGACTATGACAGCCATCAAAGAGCACGGGATCCGGTTGGATGTTTATGCCCCTCATCTTAGTAAGAGCTTCCCAGTAAATTTTAATGGAATAGAATGGTTTTTTGAAGCAACGACGTCCCCTTTCGTGGCAAAAGAAGTGGAGAAAAAAATCGCTAGTATGTTGGATAAATTTGAAACGCATAAAAATCCAAGTGAACTTTCTGCCCCAGATGGAAAAGGATTGATGCGGGATGAATCAGGTAGATCCTATATCAAGATCAGCGATCATTACATTCCGTTAATCACACTGGAGAAAAATGGAAATCGGTATCATTTAGTGAAAAAGGATTACAATGAATCAATGACCATCTTGAGATTTGATGAAAAAAATGGCAAATTTCGTTTTGAGACAGACTTGGAAAGAAATCAAGCAATAGAAGCGATTTTTTTTGAAGAAGCAATAATCTCAAAGCGAAGAAGTAAAGGTGTCCCACGTAAAAGAATATCGAGAGTTTCAGATGAAGAAACTCCAGGTACATCGCAAGGAGTAGCTTCACAGATGGATGGAAATATAGGGCTACCACCAATTAATCAGCTTCCATCAAATCCTCCCGGAAATTCGAAGCAGTGGACAAAGCTTAGAGAAGCAATTGATTATCAAGAAGCATTTATAAAGCCAAAATATGAAGATGACAATGTCCAACTTGGTGAATTTTCTGCTTTTCTTCCAGAAAAAACACCAATCTATTGTAATGATAATGAGTGGCTGAAAGGAAAGTTTATGAAGTGTATTCTTGAAGATTTACCTTCGAATCCTAAACTTGATTTTCGAGTATACATAGGTCTTAATTCAGATGATGTGCCAGAATCTATCAAACTATTTCGAAAAAAATTGGTAAAAAATTTTACAAAAGCACAGGAAACTTGTAAAACAGTAAAAGAAAAATGTGGGAATTTGTTAAAGGAAGCAGTACTTGCAGAAACTCCAGAAGGTCAATACTTGATCAACCTATTTAAATTGGATGGGCTGGACGAACAAGAAGTGATCTTGAAAGAAATCATCATGAGACTATGGTCAATTGCGAAAAAGGGGGAAGCATTTCTTCAGCAAACGGCGGACTTGGCTTTTAAAAATATTTGGATTGTCTCTACTGATTTGATTCGCCAACCAGGCTCGCAGGAATATCGTTCACTTTATAGGGAAAGGATTAAAACGGAGGCCTTCGTTCAAAAACTTGATCCGGAGTGTAGAATACTTATTTTTGCGGATGCATTTCACCTAGATCCAAGTATTAAGGAAGGGTTCCAGATAAGACCAGATGAACATGAGACAATCTTACATGAAATGACACATCATGTTGCGGTGTCAGAGGATATAGTTGGTTATAATATTATTAAGGCAGGTTTTCGCCGAAGTGGAGAAGATGTAATAAATAATTTTATCTCAAAATATCCAGATTTATTGAAATCTTTACCTTTTAAAAAGTTTGTGAATCATTTGGCTTATTCATTGAATAAGCCAACGATATCAATGATTACTGTAGCTACAGCGTTGGAGAAAAATCCGACATTGCGGGCTAATTTTCAAATGATGGATGCAGAAATGTTGATGACTCTCCTCAGAGATTTCGCTGATGGTAGGCCATTTGACGAACGACCGATTGTCAAACGGAGTATTAATGAAGAAGACTTAGGAATTGACTCTATGTTTACGCACTTAGCAGTGATGTCCATGCTTGGAGAAGAAGTCTTTGAAAAAGATCTTCAACTGAATAAGACGCAAGAGCAGATCTCAACAAGAATAACGGATAACACAAGTACAGAAGTACCAGGAATTGTCAGAACTGCGAACTGGACGGAAACTACAGAACCCACACAAATTTTATCAAATAGAAGTTCCATAGATCTCGTAACCACAAAAACAGACAGAGGGGCTCCACAACCCATAACAAATAATAGTTTTCTAAATCTTGTAATCAATAGTAAAGAACGAAGTACTCAAGTCACTCCAGCGGCAACGTCCAATCAACCAATAAACAAGAATCAGAAAGAGCCAGTTCCACAACATTAAACAACGAAGCTTTCCTCTATTATATACGCAGTCAAATATTCACATGATGAAGGAAAGAGGAGTAGAGATATTCGCAAAAGATATGAGAGATAATTTAACACCTAGTCTATGAAAAAAGCATATGTTATGTACTTAAGTTAATCTAAAATAGGCGATTAAATTCTTTTAAATAAGTAACCGAAACTTAAAGATCTACAGACTGTAAACAAGAGGCTAGGAAAAAAGTGTTTAACACTGAGAAATAAGAAGGAGCTTAACACTTCCGTCCCAGCCTCTCTTTTGCTAGAGACTTACATCACAGTCCCCTTTGATATATAGTATTTTGGAATAGTAAAAATAACTGTGGATTTGTCTTCTCGTGACAAGCCCACAGTTACTTTAATGGATTTATTTATTAGCGAACTTCTTAACCACGGATAACTTCGATTTTGTAACCATCAGGATCGACGATAAAGTAGTAAGAAGGTGCTGTTCCAGGTAAACCTTTTAAATCAGTGACATTGAAACCTTCTGATTGGTGTTTTTCGTGAAGTGTTTCTAGGTCATCTGCTGCGATAGCGACATGGCCATAACCATTTCCTAGGTCATAGCCTTCGTGATCGTAATTGTAAGTCAATTCCAACTCGTAGTCGTCACCAGGTAAAGTTAAATAAACTAATGTAAATTTATTTTCTGGGAAGTCACGACGACGGCTTTCTTCAAAACCAAATGCCTTTTGATAAAATTCTAAAGATGCGTTAAGATCTTTTACTCGTACGCAAGTGTGCGCCATTTTCATAGATAAAAACTCCTTTTTCTTTTTTTATTATCATATCAAAAATAAGAAAGGAAAAATGGGATCATGCTTGTTTATGAGAAAACTCTCATGTACAATGTAGGAAAAAGAATAAGGTGGATAAAAAAACATGAATAAACCGATTTTTGGTGAAAAAAACCAGACTGCAGATTATCAGGATCGTTATGCAGCATACATAATTGTGCCAAAGAATGAGCATCTTGCAGTGATTGAAGCACCAAACGGGGCATTCTTTTTACCAGGTGGCGAGATTGAAGGAGAGGAAACGAAAGAAGAAGCAATCCGTCGTGAGCTGATGGAAGAGATGGGGATTGCTGCTGAGATTGACGAATATTTAGGAGAAGCTGTTGAGTATTTTTATTCGAATCATCGTCAAACGTATTATCATAATCCTGGCTATTTTTATGTAGCAAAAACTTGGTACCAGATTGGCCAACCGACAGAAAAGACCAACCGAATTTGGTGGGTGACATCAGAAGAAGCCTTAGCGAAACTAAAACGTGGTAGTCATCGTTGGGCAGTTGAAAAATGGCTTGCAACAAAAGAATAGTCAAGTAAGTTAAAGAGATGCTACATATTCAAGTAGCTTAACAGATTTAATTTTCTTATTTCGCCGATTGTAAAATTAAGCTAGACAACTAAAAAAAGTCACTTGTGCTACACTCAAAATAGTTCCGACCAAAGAATTATAAGGAGTGAGTACAAATGACCTATACCCATCTTACAACAGACGAACTTGTTTTGATAGCGTCTTATTTCAATATCGACAAACCTGTCGCTCTTGTCGCACAAAGTTTAAATCGCTCTAGACAAACCATTTATAACGTTTATTCGTTCCTCAAACAAGGAAAAAAAGTGCTAGATTATTATCGGCAATACAAACAAAATAAATCCCGGTGTGGACGACATTCAACCGTTTTATCTGATGAGCAATCAACGTATGTTCAAGAGAAAGTAGCTCAAGGATGGTCCCCCGACGTGATTATCGGCCGTAGCGAGTTTCCAATTGATTGTTCTGCTCGTACACTCTATCGGATGTTTAAAAAAGGCCTTTTTGACACGCAGTCGTTACCTATGAAGGGAAAACGCAAACCAAATAATCATCAAGAAAAGCGTGGGAAACAGGCCTTTCGCAGAACTATTCATGAACGGAACAGTCTCTATCCACATGAAGGCGACACCATTGTGGGAGTCAAACACAAGAGCGCTGTTATTACATTGGTTGAGTGTTTATCCAAGGTTATTATTACTTTGAAACCCATAGGCAGACGAGCCGAAGATATCGAAACCAGGTTAAATGATTGGTTCAAATCCATGCCTAAACATCTGTTTAAATCCATGACGTTTGATTGTGGAAAAGAATTTTCCAACTGGCGATCTATAAGTAACTCGAACGATATTGCCATCTTTTTCGCAGATCCAGGAACACCTTCGCAAAGAAGGCTAAATGAGCACTCAAATGGCTTGCTTAGAAGAGATGGTTTACCTAAAACAATGGACTTTAGAGACACGGATGAAACCTTTATTCAATCCGTTGCCTCGAAAAGAAACCATATTCCAAGAAAATCACTAAATTACCAAACACCATTGGAAGTATTTTTGAGCTGCATGGATAAAGATATATTGTCTAGCTTAATTTGACAAATCAGATTTTAAAAATAGGTGTAATAATTTGAATGATATATTTGATTTTTGACGAAATAAGTCGCAGACTTACGGAAATAGCTTTTACTATTTTCGAAAGTCTACGACTTATTTTATAAAGGTATGTCTTACAGAACTTCAGTTATTTACATTTAAGAGATTGTCAATCATTCAAAGTATCTTTTATTTTGAAACACAAGAGATTCCAGCATTTTATAAGACATATTTTTTGATGACTTCAGCTACACCATGTTCATCATTTGAAGTAGTAATATGGTTAGCGGCTTTTTTGACTAATGGTACGGCATTTCCCATAGCTACTCCAATACCAGCATACTCAATCATAGATAAGTCGTTTTCGTTATCACCGATGGCCATGACTTCGTCTTGAGTAATTCCTAGATGTTGAGCTAAGTTAGCCACAGCTGCTCCTTTACTAGCAGCTTTATTCAATACTTCAAAATAATAAGGTGCGCTTTTAACTGTCGTGTATTTTTCACGAAAGGCTTGAGGCAGGCGGTCAATGGCAGCATCTAAAATCTCTGGCTCATCGATCATCATCATTTTTACGATTTGCATATCAGGCGTCATTTCATCTACCGTTCGATATTTCAAAGGCATCTTGACTAAACTTGCTTCATGGATCGTATACGCACTGATGTCACGATTTGCCGTATAGATTGCTTGATCATCGATCGAATGAAGATGGCTACCGACACGTCTTGCCATCACTTCGATTTCAAGGAAATCTTCGTAAGATAAACCATGACGAGCGATGATTTCCCCTGATTTTGTTTGTTGTACCAAAGCTCCGTTATAAGTGATGACATAATCATTATCTTGGTAAAGATTTAACTCGTTTAATTGGTCTTGGACCCCTGGCAGCGGGCGACCTGTACATAAAACAATGGCAACATCTTTTGCTACCGCTTGAGCGATTGCTTCTTTTACTTCATTCGTAATTTCTCTTTTTTCATTTAATAAAGTACCATCGATATCGATAGCAACTAATTTGATAGACATAAAATCCTCCTAGTTATTTATTTCTTCAATCAGCGCACCATTAAGAATATGACGTGCGAATTCTTGATAAGTTTCATCAAATAGATCATAGTGATTTCGTAAAGAAGGGTCGACCATCTCTTTTGGAAAGAAGAAACGTTCATCTCCTTGTTCTTGTCCTGCCAAAGCAGCAACAAGTTGACTTACCTCTGATAATTCTACCAAACTTCCGTCATTTCGCAAGATTTCGATTTGGGTTCGATGCCGTCCTTCTTCAGGCCGATAAAAATCATAAGGCAAATCGTAGCTTGAGTTGATTGCTGTGTAGTATTGGGGATTATAGCCGACCTTTTCAACAAGGGCAGTAAGTTCTTTAATGAGTTCTGAATTTCGATTGCCTGAAAAGGTAGCCGATTTCAACGGTCTCCGATTTAAAAAACGCTTGGCTAAATCACTTAAAATCGGATCAGATGAATCACTCCATTGATTGAAATACGTATTCAACACACCATCATCCAACTTTAAATATTCTTCTAGCGTAAATGTTCCATCTAAAAAAGGTAAGAGCAGTTGGGAATGGTTAGCGAAGCTACTGCTATCTTCGTGATAAAGTTCGTGCGCTCGATGGAGTAAATGTTCTAGAATGACTTCCATACCACGTGAAACAGGATGAAAGTAAACTTGAACATACATCTGATAGCGACTGACGATATAATCTTCGACGGCATGCATGCCATTCATAGAAAAAGCAATTCCACCTTTGTAAGGACGGATCACTCGCAAGATCCTAGTTAGATCAAATGTTCCATACTCAGTACCAGTAAAGTATGCATCGCGTAAAAGATAGTCCATTCGGTCTGCATCAATTTGACTGGAGATCATTTGGACCACTTGCGGATTAGGGTAAGTTTTTTGAATTACGCTAGCCACTTTTTCAGGGAACCCTTCCTCAACCTGATTCAAGATTTGATAAACTTCCGTTTCCGGAGAAGTGATGATCTCTACAGTGATGGCTTCATGATTTGTATGAAAGATGTGTTCAAATGTATGGGAATACGGGCCATGACCGATATCATGAAGTAAAGCTGCACATAAAGTAACTAAACGTTCGCTATCATCCCAACCATTCATGCCCACTTTTTCTACTGAAAAATTTCGAGAGAAAATGTCACAAATCCGACGAGAAATTTCGTAGACACCTAATGAATGCGTGAACCGACTATGTTCAGCACCGTGGAAAGTAAAAGAAGCTGTACCCAGCTGTTTGATCCGACGTAAACGTTGCACTTCCTTTGAATTGATCAAATCTAAAATGACTTGATGTTGGACATGGATATAATTGTGGACAGGGTCTCTGAAGACTTTTTCCATAGGTAATATTTTATATTTGTAAGGTGTTGTCATAAGCAAGCTCCTTCAAGGAATTTCGTTGGGCCATTCGATCAATCTGTGCCGACCATATTTCAGAAGACACATGTACGGTACGCCATTCTTGTGAATCGACAGAAACACTCGCTGAAAAAAGAGAATTAAAAGCTTCTGAAAATAAATGTTTTACTTGTGAGATGGCCAGTGGCAAATGAAGCAATTCTTCAAGTGTTGCCATACTTTGTGGTGCGACAGCTGGGTAACCATCTTTGCCAAACTGATCTTTTAAGGCTTGTTGGTAGAAAGCACGCATCATTTGGCCTCTTTTTTCTTGATCCCCATTGACACTTAAATACATCATCACGGAGATGCCTCCTTTGACTCGACGTTGAGCAATACCGGCAAATTTTTTATTGTTTATACTTAAATCATAAGTTCCCGGACAATAAGAGTCGTCAATTTCATGGGCTTCAATCAAAGCATCTGGGAAAGCATGCCGAGTCAATGCTAACATCTTTTCATAAGCTTCATCAATGGAAAATTTATTTTCCTCGTTTTGTGGGAAAATCAATGAAATATTTAATATCCCTGTATCTGAAACGATACCTAAGCCGCCAGAATTTCGAATCATCGGTATGTAGCCCGCCTGTTTGATCGTTTGAATACCATCTGCTAAGAAGGGTGTTCGAGTATCTTTCATACCAAGGATGATTGTTTGATCATATTGCCAAAAATGTAAAAAGATCTGTTGGTTCTTTTTGGCATACTCTGTTAAGATATCAGTCAATGCAAAAGGAGTAAAGTCATTTTTATGGTAGATCTTTTGATCCAATACGATTGGGGTCATCCAATCAGCTCCTATCTAGTGAAATATGGAAGGGGCATTATTAAACACCCATTTGTTTATTCATACGAATGAGTTATAAAGTTGCATTTTGATGGTACTCTAAAAATAAAAATGTGAAAAACTATTTTCTGCCACTCTAACTCAATGCTTAGATTAGAGGTCTTTTTCACGACCTCTATAAACGGTGTTCAAAAGCCAACTCCTTCGATATTAAGTTAAAATTTGAAAAAATATGAAGAGCTATTTTCTCAAATTCTGCCTTAATACTCGGAGCAGAACGGCTTTTTCACGACCTCTTGATAAACGGTGTTCAAGAAGCTACACTTTGGACATAAGTCAAAAAAACAAAAAATATGAGGAACCATTTTCTATTTTTTCTCCTTATGCCTCAGTGTAGAACGCTTCTTTCACGACCTCTTGCTAAATGGTGTTCAAAAGCCAATTCCTTCGATATTAAGTTGAAATTTGAAAAAATATGAGGAACTATTTTCTCAAATTCCGCCTTAATACTCGGAGCAGAACGGCTTTTTCACGACCTCTTGCTAAATGGTGTTCAAGAAGCTACACTTTGGACATAAGTCAAAAAAACAAAAAATATGAGGAACCATTTTCTATTTTTCCTCCTTATGCCTCAGTGTAGAAC
>NZ_NGMO01000003.1:105978-125007 GCF_002140175.1 Candidatus Enterococcus wittei | reverse complement strand
TGAGGAACCATTTTCTATTTTTCCTCCTTATGCCTCAGTGTAGAACGCTTCTTTCACGACCTCTATAAACGGTGTTCAAGAAGGTGATCTTCGGCACTAAGCCTAAAAATCGTAAAATATGAAGAACTATTTTTCGATTTTTTGTCTTACTGCTCAGATCAGCCCCCTTCTTTCACGACCTCTTTGTTTATTATACTCTAATTATCAAAAGATGATATGAAAAAAATTGATTGTTTCCTATACAAGTTGGTTGACAAATGGGTAGAAACTGGGAACAATGTACCTATGAGAAATAAAGGAGAATGAATGATGGAACGATCACAAGGAGTACCGATTTCGATACAATTACGAACAAAGGTGACACAACAAGGTGAACACCAAGATTTTTATTTTGATTTAAAAGGTCAGATGGTCAAGATTGGAGATACCTTATACATACGTTATAAAGAGATCCAAGAAGAGCTGGCTGATGTTCCAGTAACGATCAAGATCTTGCCTGATGGAAATGTCCAATTGATCCGAGCTGGTGAGATGCGTATGCGCTTGAAGTTTGCTTATCGTGAAAGATTAGAGACGAGTTATCGCACTCCTTATGGCATGATCCAAGTGGATACATTTACGAAGAAATTACACGTCAGTTTAAAAGATCGCCCAACTGCTGGAAAAGTGATGATCGACTATGATTTGTTTATGGGGCTTGAAAAAATCGGCGAATATGAGTTAAGGTTAGATTTTACTGCATAAATCGCAAAGAAACGTTTGATTTTTCACCCGTGATTTTGTATGATAAGGAGTAGACTGTGAAAGGACGTGTCCTGATTGGAAATTAGTGTATTTGAAGGTGCAAACAAAAGCGAATTATCAATGATCGAAGTCGCACACGCGATCTTAGAACAGCGTGGTGACGTCATGGACTTCTCTGATTTAGCCAATGAGATTCAAACTTATCTTGGAAAATCAGATAGTGACATTCGTGATTCACTCGCACAATTTTATACTGACTTAAATATTGACGGTAGCTTTATTTCATTAGGCGACAATCGCTGGGGCTTGCGTTCATGGTATGCCATCGATTCAATCGATGAAGAAGTCAACCATGGAATCGATGAAGAGGATGAAGATACACCTCGTCGACGCAAACGTAAAAAAGTGAATGCCTTTATCAATGATGACGAAGATGCAATCGACTATAATGATGATGATCCTGAAGATACTGATTTGGCTGATGAAGACGATGATGATCTTTTTGAAGATGATGATGACGATGATGAAGAAATCGCAGCATATAATTCTGACCTACAAGAAATAGGAGCAGATGCTGGTGATGATGAAGAAGAATTGCCTGGTAACATCGAAGAGGATCTAAGTATCATCGAAGACGATGACGAAGAGGAAGAATTCGAAGAAGAAGACTTCCCTGAAGAATAAACAATCGTGCGAAAAACTGTAGACATTCCTAAAAAAAGGAAAGTCTACAGTTTTTTTGTCGAGTCGTAAAATGTTTCTGGGATAATAGAAAGAAATTTGGATAGATAAGAACGATTTTGACAAATCAAAATAAAAAAAAGTAATAATTGCGTGTTATGTTATCCTTGTTAAATATTTTATGTATAGGCGTGAATAACAATTGCAAAATCGTTTTATCGCTGATATTATTATATAAGTAATCGTTAACAATTACAAAAAATAAAAGGAGAAAATTGTTATGATGTCAAAAACCTTTAAATTCGTTTGTTATTTATTGGCTTTGGTTGCTTTTGCTATTCCTTCTAGTGTCTCAGCGGTTGGGCAGAATTTTTCTGAGGAAAGTATTAATACATCCGAGAGCCAATTAATTGTTTCAGATGTATTAACTTATGAACAAATGATCAAAGAAATCGCCTATGATTATGGTATCTCTGAAGAACAAGCTCAGAATCAAATCGGGTATACAGAGGATATGGCGCAAAAGGCTATTCAAGAGAAAGCGACTTTCAGGACTTTATCTCAAATGTTTACAGTAAATACAAGTTATAAACCGACCATGCGGTTTTATTGTGAAACAAGTGAAAGTGGAAGCTTTAGAGCGATAAAAAAAATCTTAGAAGTTAACATGATCCGTGGATATAATGGGCTGTCAAAACAATTTACAGGTAACGTTTATGTGAATTTAGAAGATGCAAATCGGATCTTTTACATTGTAAATGGTGATTTTTATAATAATGGTACTACCTCATGGAATGCAGGCGTAAGTATCGGAGTAGGAGGTTCGGCTACTGTAAAATTTGGTATAAGTGGCGCAAGTAGCCATTATCAATACAGATATGTTGAAAGTCGGATTGTTTTTTAAGAAATAAAAAATATACCAATAAATGGACAAAGGAGAAAAAATGGTTAAATCGATTTTGAAATTTTCTGTCAATTTTATTGCGGGGATTAGCTTGTTCCTGCTTCCAAGAATCGTATCGGTTTCTCTTGGCGAAAATGGACTATTTGGGGAAAGCTTTATCGTAGAATATATTGGTTCATTAACGATATATGCTTTAACTATTCTTTTTTTAGCTAGATCCATTAATCAATTGATTGAGGCAGAGATCGGGCATTCTACTGCTAAAGAAAATTGAATATGGAATTGTAGACGAAAGTATTGAATTTTGAATAAGTAAGAGAGTGTGGGACAAACACCCATGAGAGGCACCACAGCCCTCATGGGTATTTATTCCAGCCTTTTTTATTACTATTTTTAAATTGATTTTGTAAAAAAAAAGTGAACGGAAAGAGGAATAATAGTTGTGCAAAAAAATTGATAGATATTAGAGAGCAAATGGTAGCAGATAAGAAACGATTCAGGTGTAAAGAAGGGGGCTACTGTGTAAAAATATAAACGTTTGTGTCATATTTTTTATTTGAAAATATAAAAAAATATGGATGGAGGACAGCTTTTATTTATTCAATTTCTTACTTTTGGGTTAGTATAAGGATATACAAAATATGAAGGAGACGATCATGATGCTAGACGACAAATTAAAATGCCCAAAATGTCAGACGAAATTTTATTATAATGAAGTAACTAATGTAGTCCATCATCGAAAAAAAGAAATGCCGATTCGCTGCCCAGAGTGTCATTATGTGGTCAAGAAGAAATTATCTCATGGTTATTTTGTTTCCTATAATGAAGAAGTTTTTGAAAATGACCGTTTTGACTTGGAAAAAGAACCGCTACCAGAACAATATAAAAATATCAAAACTGGAGCAATCATCAGTTCGGAGGATTATCAACGGATGATCGAAGAAAATGATCGACTAATGGATATGCCAATGAATTCTGAGTTGATGGGTGCTGCAAATATGATACTTGAAAATGAAGAATTGAATAATACAAATAATTATGAAGATTATGTTCCTTACCATGGAGAGTAGTTCTGAAAAAAGAACTTGAGGATAAGTCAGTGAGCTGACTGTCCTCTTTTTTTTGTGAAAAATAAAAAGTGTATCAGGACGTCTAACCATGAGGCTATACTTAGTTAAGGGGTTCTTTTATTTAATACATTATTTGTTTCTTAATGGTTCAACGGGTGTAGAAATGTCAAAATAAAGAGGTAGGAATATGGAAGTAATCGAACGAATGATCGATAAACATTGGGAAGAGTATTTGGTATTTCTTCAAGAAATCATGCGGATAGCTAGTGTGAAAGACAAGCCAGAGCAACATGCACCGTATGGAGAAAATCCAAGAAAAGCGTTAGAGGTAGTTCTATTGAAAGGAGCTGAATATGGATTTAAGATAAAAGTGATTGATGATGCGATTGGCTATGTTCAATGGGGAGAAGATGATGACCATTATATCGGTGTGATCGGTCATCTAGATGTGGTACCTGCAGGATCAGGCTGGGATTATCCACCGTTTGATCTAACTGAAAAAGATGGACGGTTTTATGGTCGTGGGATCTTGGATAATAAAGGACCCATCATTAGCTGCTTTTATGGACTGATATTATTAAAAAAAATGGGGTTTACTCCTTCAAAAACGATCCGCATCATTTTTGGAACGGATGAGGAAAGTGGGATGTCTGATATTTCTTATTATTTACAAAAAGAAAAACCACCCATATTTGGGTTTACACCGGATTGTAAATATCCAGTAGTTTATGGTGAACGGGGCGTTGTTAACGTGATCATTCATTTTCCTCTAAGTGAACATGAGCTTGTCCAGATTAGTTATTTCAATGGGGATCAACACCGAGATCATGTGCCTGATCAGATAAGTGTCAGGATTCATGGGATTTGTTATGAAGCAGTGGGAAATCGATCTCCTAGTAATGCCCCAGAACTAGGAGAAAATGCTATCACACTGTTAGCAAAAGAATTAAAAGAAGTTCAAACGTTGTCCTCTCATTTAAGAAATTGTTTCTACTGGATCTATCAGGGGTTTCATCACAAACATGGTGGCGAAGGTGTCAATCTTTCTTTAGCAGATGAAGATTCAGGAAAACTTTTATTAACACCTGTAAGCTTACAAAAGGAAAAGAGAGGGTTAGCATTGGAAATTGCTGTGCGTTATCCGGTGTCATTTACAGAAAAAGAGATCCTCACAAGGTTTAAACAGAACTTGCCACAGGAGGCGACACTTTCGATTTTTCGCAGTCTTCCAAGTATCTGTCGAAAAAAAGATTTACCAGAAATTCAATTATTGTCAGAAATTTATCGAGAGATAACTGGAAATGATCCTACACCCGTTACTACAACCGGTGCAACCTATGCACGAAAGATCCCTAATGTTTTTGCATTTGGTCCTTCTTTTCCAGGACAAAGAGGTATTGCGCATAACAAAAATGAATATATGACTGTAGCAGATCTTCGGATGAATTTAGAAATTTATTTAAGAAGTATCAAAGCGTTAATCGAATAATCATTTTAAGAGCCTTATAAAAAACTAGAAGAATTTATAAGCAACGATCAATTAGTAAAATCTAAAATAAGCTATACTAAAAACGAGATATGCAAACGCTATTATTACGTTGTAGGAGGATATGAATGTGTGGGGAATGATTGCAACATGGCGAATGGCCTATGAAGGGATTTTAGCCGCAAAAGAGCAACTGGAAATAAATGGAACATGTGGAGATGCGGTGGAGACATCTATTCGATGGGTAGAAGATTACCCGTTCTATAAATCAGTCGGTTACGGAGGGCTTCCCAATGAACGGGGAATCGTTGAAATGGATGCTGCTTTCATGGATGGGAACACATTTAAAATCGGAGCGGTGGCTGGCATCGTTGATATCACTAACCCGATTTCTGTAGCAAGAAAATTAAGTGAGGAAAGATTTAATAGTTTTAGAGTAGGTGAAGGAGCAACAGAATATGCCATGTTGGCTGGTTTTGAACGAAAAAACATGTTGACTGATCGAGCAAAGAAGATTTGGGAAAAACGTTTGAGAGAAATGGCTCGGACGAATATCAGTCCTTATGATGGGCATGATACGGTGGGAGTGATTTCGTTAGATATGCATCAGGAGATGGCTGCTGGAACCTCTAGTTCGGGTTTGTTTATGAAGAAACATGGTAGAGTGGGGGATTCCCCGTTAGCTGGATCGGGGTTTTATGTAGATAGTCAGATTGGTGGTGCGGTAGCTACAGGTTTAGGAGAAGATTTGATGAAAGGCTGTTTGTCTTATGAAATCGTTCGTTTGATGGGGGAAGGATTGGAGGTGCAACAAGCATGCGATCGAGCAGTTTATCCATTCAATGACTTACTGAAACAACGTGCTGGTAAAGTTGGAGCTTTTTCCTTAGTTGCCATGGATAAAGATGGGAATTGGGGAGCCGCAACGAATGTAGAGTTCACTTTCAGTGTAGCGACAGCAAATGAGCAACCAGCCATTTATCTAGCAAATCCAGGACCAAACCATACGACAATCATTCAACCAATCACGCAAGAATGGTTAGATGCTTATGAGAAACGTATCCAAGCACCTGTTTGATATCAGCAATCATGAGAATCATTCGCTTTTGTGTTACAGAAATCGACAGGCGAGAACTTTTTTCGTCATTGGTTTACATTCAAACAAGCTAAAGTAGGTGCTGCTCTTTTGGGCTGACACTGGCGGTAGCCTTTCTAAAAAGTAGTTCAAGAAATAAGACGGAGAATCCCAAAATAGGACCACTATTTTCGGATTCTCCGTCTTATTTTGTAAAGTAAGTATTTCCTACTTTACTTATTCTTTGCTTAGAAATTTTAAAAGCAAAAATTTCACAAATATGCTAATATAGCAATAGACGCGTCCTGAGGGAATCGAACCCCCGTCTCAAGAACCGGAATCTTACGTGATATCCACTACACTAAGGACGCAAACACAAGAACAATTGTATCGGAAGCAAAAATAAATTACAAGGGGATTGGACAAAAAAATGAAATTTGAACAAAATTTTTCTCAAAAACAACAACAAACACAAAAACTAGCCATGACACAGCAGTTACAACAGTCCATCCAAGTCTTGCAATACAATAGTGAAGAGCTGTTAGCTTTTGTTGAAAATCAAGCATTGGAAAACCCCTTAGTAGAAGTGATCGAACCTGATTGGCAGCCTGATTATCAAAAACGAACGACTAATTATGAAGGAGAAGAAAGTAGCTATTTAAATCAGATACCTGATACAAATGCTTCTCTTTTTGAATCATTGATTGAACAAGTACATTTAAATTATCGTGACACTTTCTTACGTAAGTTAGTATTTTATTTGATCGAATACATCGATTTAAACGGATTTTTGACGATTAGTTTAAAAGAGGCTCAGCAACAGACAAATGCGACGCCTATACAAATGTTAGATGCGCTCACGTTATTGCAACAATTAGAACCAGCAGGAGTGGGCGCTCGGACTTTACAAGAGTGTTTGATGCTTCAGACCGAGCGGGACGATTTTGCCCCAGAGCTTGCATACATCGTTTTAGAAGAATGGTTTGACCAACTCGTGGATCGAAAATGGAAAGAAATCGCTCAGCATTTTTCAGTGGACCTAAGTGAAATCCAAAAGATCTTTGATTATATCCAAAACCTTAGCCCAAGTCCGGGAAGAATCTTTGATCACAACAATGGCTTATACATTATTCCAGATGTAAAAGTAGTGGTAAAAGATGGTGAGGTCCAAGTTTTTTCTAATCGAGGAAATCAACCGAATGTTCGCTTTCAAGAAGCATATTTTACTCAAATGCAAAAAAAAGCGGATAATGAAACGAAAGCTTATTTAAAAGAACGAAAACAAGAATTTGAGTGGTTACAAAAGACAATTTTGCAACGGGGAGATACTATCTTGCGAGTCGCTCAAGTAATCGTATCTCATCAAAAAGAATTCTTCACAGACGAGAAACGCCCAATCAAACCGCTGACTTTAAAAGAGGTCGCTCAAGAGATCAATGTTCATGAGTCAACAGTCAGTAGAGCAGTCAATGGGAAATATTTAGAGACAGAAATGGGTGTCTTTGAATTGAAAAAATTTTTCACTACGAGAATTCAACAAACAACGACTACCCACACAGAAGATTTATCTGCAGATACAGCGAAAAAGAAAGTGAAAGAGTTGGTAGATCAAGAAGATAAAAGCAAACCATTGTCGGATCAAAAACTAGTGGAATTGTTGAAAAAAGAAGAAATTGTGATTTCTCGAAGAACAGTTGCGAAATATCGAGACTTGTTAGGAATCCCGAGTTCATCGAAAAGAAAACGTTATGATAAATAAAATGATGGAAAACTAGAAAAATCTAAGCGATTTTTTCTAGTTTTTTTAGTTGATAAAATCCAAATAAACTGTTAGACTAACACATGTGAGGTTGAGATTTTCCTATAAGGATAGCTTTGATGTTGGAAAGTCCGATTTCTTTTTTTAGGGCACATGGGTCGTTTTAAGTCTACATTGGACGAAAATCGTCCAACTAAGGAGATCGCTTATGTTAGATGAATTAAAACTGATTGAAACTGTTGCACCGGATATTATCGATGTTTTACAAGAGCGATATAAGATTTTACGAAATATTTACTGGATGCAACCAATTGGTCGTCGAAGTTTGTCAGAAAGCATGGGCATCACAGAACGTGTCTTACGAACAGAAACGGATTTATTAAAACACTTGAGTTTGATTGATACCTCTAAAAGCGGCATGACGCTGACGAAAAAAGGCGAAGAAGTCTATCAAAGTCTCGAAGGCTTTATGGATCAGCTTTTAGGAATGCACCAGATCGAAACATCACTGGCAAAGTATTTCGGGAATCAGCGCTGTATCGTCGTATCAGGAAACAGTGAAGAGCAGTCGAAAGTGGCTGATGCTTTTGGTGAAGCTGTAGATGAGGCTTTGAATCTATTACTTCCAGAAGGTGATAATATTATCGCCGTTATGGGAGGGACAACGATGGCCATCGTTGCAGAGCAACTGACCAGTTTGGAAAGTAGTAAACGGCATAATCTATTTGTCCCAGCAAGAGGTGGGATCGGTGAAGCTGTAACTGTCCAAGCCAATTCAGTCAGTGCGAGAATGGCGGCCAAAGCAAATGGAAAACATCGTGCTTTATATGTTCCTGAACAATTAAGCTTGGCTACGTATAATTCTTTACTCAATGAACCGTCGATCCAAGAAGTGTTAAACTTGATTAGTCAGGCAAATTGTGTTATTCATAGTATTGGACGGGCATTGCATATGGCAGCACGTCGAAAGATGAACGAAGAAGAATTGATTATGCTGAAACAAGCCAATGCCGTTGCGGAATCATTCGGATATTTCTTCAATGAAAAAGGAGAAGTCGTTTATAAAGTCCCAAGAATCGGTATCGAATTAAAAGACCTAGCAAAGGTTCCAGTCATTCTTGCAGTAGCAGGGGGACGGTCCAAAGCAAAGGCGATTCGAGCTTATATGAAAAATGCACCAAAACAAACGTGGCTCATCACAGATGAAGCTGCTGCAAATGAGATTTTAAAAGGGGTATCCCTTTAAAATAAATTTTTATGATTTTCATAAGGAGGAAATCTTAAATGACAGTTAAAGTAGGTATTAATGGTTTTGGACGTATTGGACGTCTAGCATTCCGTCGTATTCAAGATGTACAAGGAATCGAAGTAGTAGCAATCAACGATTTGACAGATGCTAAAATGTTGGCACACTTGTTAAAATACGATACAACTCAAGGACGTTTCAACGGAACAGTTGAAGTTCACGAAGGTTCATTCAACGTAAACGGAAAAGAAGTAAAAGTATTAGCTAACCGTAACCCTGAAGAATTACCTTGGGGCGAACTAGGCGTAGACATCGTTCTAGAATGTACTGGATTCTTCACTTCAAAATCAGCTGCTGAAAAACATTTAACAGCTGGTGCAAAACGTGTAGTTATCTCAGCTCCTGGTGGAAACGATGTACCAACAATCGTTTACAACACAAACCATGAAACATTAACTGGTAAAGAAACAGTTATCTCTGGTGCTTCATGTACAACTAACTGTTTAGCTCCTATGGCTAAAACATTGAACGACAAATTTGGTGTTGTTGAAGGATTAATGACAACTATCCACGCTTACACAGGTGACCAAATGACTCTAGACGGACCTCATCCTAAAGGTGACTTCCGCCGTGCACGCGCTGCTGCTGCAAACATCGTTCCTAACTCAACAGGTGCTGCTAAAGCAATCGGTTTAGTAATCCCTGAATTGAACGGTAAATTAGACGGAGCTGCTCAACGTGTTCCTGTAGCAACTGGTTCATTAACTGAATTAGTAACAGTTCTTGAAAAAGAAGTTACTGTTGATGAAATCAATGCAGCAATGAAAGAAGCTTCAAACGAATCTTATGGTTACAACACAGACGAAATCGTTTCTTCTGATATCGTTGGTATGACTTACGGTTCATTGTTTGATGCAACTCAAACAAAAGTAATGACAGTTGGCGACAAACAATTAGTTAAAACTGTTGCTTGGTACGACAACGAAATGTCTTACACTGCACAATTAGTACGTACTTTAGAATACTTCGCTAACTTATAAGATAAAAACGTACAAGTGTAATCTATATCCATGTACACTTAAAAGCGGGGAAGCAATCGCGCTTCTCCGCTTTTTTTGATAAGAAGCTTATTTAGGAGGAAATCAAATGGCTAAGAAAACAGTCAAAGATATTGATTTAAAAGATAAAAAAGTCCTTGTCCGTGTTGACTTTAATGTTCCTTTGAAAGACGGCGTGATCACTGATGATACACGTATCAAAGCAGCTTTACCAACAATTAATTATGTATTAGAGCAAGGCGGAAAAGCGATTCTTTTCTCTCACCTTGGACGTGTGAAAACTGAAGAAGACAAAGAAGGAAAATCTTTAGCACCAGTGGCAAAACGTTTAGGCGAATTGCTAGGTAAAGAAGTGACTTTCGTACCTGAAACACGTGGTTCAGAATTAGAAGCAGCGATTGCCGACATGAAAGATGGCGATGTAGTTGTTTTTGAAAACACTCGTTTTGAAGATATTGACGGTAAAAAAGAAAGCAAAAATGATCCTGAACTAGGAAAATATTGGGCTTCTTTAGGTGATGTATTTGTGAATGATGCATTTGGTACAGCTCACCGTGCACATGCTTCTAACGTAGGTATTGCTTCAACAGGTATTCCAACAGTCGCTGGCTTCTTGATGGATAAAGAAATCAAATTTATCGGCGAAGCAGTAGAAGAACCAAAACGCCCTATGGTTGCAATCTTAGGTGGCGCAAAAGTTTCTGATAAAATCGGTGTCATTGAAAACTTAATCCCTAAAGCAGACAAAATCTTGATCGGTGGCGGGATGACTTACACATTCTACGAAGCAAAAGGAATCAAAATCGGTAACTCTCTAGTAGAAGCTGACAAAGTTCAACTAGCGAAAGAATTGATCGAAAAAGCTGGCGACAAATTAGTTTTACCAATCGACAACGTTTGTGCTCCAGAATTTTCAAATGACGTAGAAACACAAGTGATCGAAGGCGATATTCCTGATGGTTTGATGGCATTAGATATCGGACCTGCTTCTGTTAAATTATTTGCAGATACATTGCAAGGTGCGAAAACAGTTGTATGGAATGGCCCAATGGGTGTATTTGAAATGAGCAACTTCGCTAAAGGAACAATTGGTGTTTGTGAAGCAATCGCTAACCTTGAAGGTGCAACTACAATCATCGGTGGTGGCGATTCAGCAGCTGCAGCAGAACAACTAGGCTTTGCTGATAAATTCACTCACATCTCAACTGGTGGCGGTGCTAGCTTAGAATTGCTTGAAGGTAAAGAATTACCTGGTTTAGCCGCAATCAACGACAAATAAGCTTAGTCATCAATCAACGCCCAAAACAAAGTATAAAGAGGAACAGATCTTAGAGGTCTAAACTCCTCTTTTATTCAAAAAAGGAGTGCATAAAAGCATGCGTAAACCAATTATCGCTGGTAACTGGAAAATGAATAAAACAGCTTCAGAAGCAAAAGACTTTGCAGAAGCAGTTAAAAACAATATCCCTTCAAATGACAAAGTAGATTCAGTCATTGGATCTCCTGCTTTATTCTTACAAGAATTAAAAGCATCAGCTGAAGGAACAGAGTTGAAAATTGCAGCTCAAAATTGCTACTGGGAAAATTCAGGAGCCTTCACAGGGGAAACTTCACCTGCAGCTTTAGCAGACTTAGGTGTAGACTATGTGATCATCGGTCACTCTGAACGTCGTGAGTATTTCCATGAAACAGATGAAGACATCAATAAAAAAGCTAAAGCAATCTTCTCAAATGGCATGATTCCAATCCTATGCTGTGGTGAGTCTTTAGAAACTTATGAAGCAGGCAAAACTGCAGAATGGATCGAAGGACAAATCACTGCTGGACTTGAAGGTTTAACAGATGGCCAAGTAAGCAACATGGTGATTGCTTATGAACCAATCTGGGCAATTGGTACAGGTAAATCAGCAGATGCTCAAATCGCTGATGAAATCTGTGGCGTTGTACGTCAAACAGTTGAAAAACTTTATGGAAAAGAAGTTTCAGATGCTGTCCGTATCCAATACGGTGGTTCTGTAAAACCTGAAAACATCGCTGAATATATGGCAAAAGAAAACGTTGACGGAGCATTAGTCGGCGGGGCCAGCTTAGAAGCTGAATCATTCTTAGCTTTATTAGATGCTGTAAAATAATTATTGGAAATTTGTGAAAAATGCAAGAAATGTTTGCACTAATCCACAAAATTAACTAAAATCGTATATGAGGGAAATCCCTTAGGAAAAAACAAACTCAAAGGAGAGACAAAACATGTCAATTATTACTGATGTTTACGCTCGCGAGATTCTAGACTCACGTGGTAACCCAACAATCGAAGTAGAAGTATACACAGAAAGCGGCGCATTTGGCCGTGGAATGGTTCCTTCAGGTGCTTCAACTGGTGAATATGAAGCAGTTGAATTACGTGACGGAGATAAAGCTCGTTATGGCGGTAAAGGTGTAACTAAAGCTGTCGACAACGTAAACAACATCATTGCTGAAGCAATCATTGGCTACGATGTACGTGACCAAATGGCTATCGACAAAGCTATGATCGCTTTAGATGGAACTCCTAATAAAGGTAAATTAGGTGCGAACGCAATTTTAGGCGTTTCAATCGCTGTTGCGCGTGCTGCTGCTGACTACCTAGAAGTACCTTTATACCACTACCTAGGCGGATTCAACACAAAAGTATTGCCAACTCCAATGATGAACATCATCAACGGTGGATCACATGCGGATAACTCAATCGACTTCCAAGAATTCATGATCATGCCTGTTGGCGCTCCAACATTCAAAGAAGCACTACGTATGGGTGCGGAAGTATTCCATGCTTTAGCAGCTATCTTGAAATCTCGTGGATTAGCAACTTCTGTTGGTGACGAAGGTGGATTTGCTCCTAACCTTGGTTCAAACGAAGAAGGTTTCGAAGTAATCATCGAAGCTATCGAAAAAGCTGGCTATGTTCCTGGTAAAGACGTTGTTCTTGCAATGGATGCTGCTTCTTCAGAATTCTATGACAAAGAAAAAGGTGTTTACGTACTAGCTGACTCAGGCGAAGGCGAAAAAACAACTGACGAAATGATCAAATTCTACGAAGAATTAGTTTCTAAATACCCAATCATCTCAATCGAAGATGGATTAGATGAAAATGACTGGGATGGATTCAAGAAATTGACTGAAGTTCTAGGCGACAAAGTTCAATTAGTTGGTGACGACTTGTTCGTAACTAATACTCAAAAATTATCTGAAGGTATTGAAAAAGGAATCGCAAACTCAATCCTTATCAAGGTTAACCAAATCGGTACTTTGACTGAAACTTTCGAAGCAATCGAAATGGCCAAAGAAGCTGGCTACACTGCAGTAGTTTCTCACCGTTCTGGTGAAACAGAAGATTCAACAATTTCTGACATTGCTGTTGCAACTAATGCTGGTCAAATCAAAACTGGTTCTCTATCACGTACTGACCGTATTGCTAAATACAATCAATTACTACGTATCGAAGACCAACTTGGTGAAGTTGCAGAATACAAAGGTTTGAAATCTTTCTACAACTTGAAAAACAAATAAATCTTTTTGAAGATTATTAAAAGTGGTCGATAACCGACCTCTCAGACTGTAGAAAAAAGGAGCTGGCTTAATTGCTAGCTCCTTTTTGTTAGTCTTTGTACAAATTTGAAATAAAAAGCCATAGGCTTTTTTGTTTTCTATAGCCATGTGACTTATTCAATAATCAAGATTTCTATGAATTTGAAGATGGAAAACGATACAACGTTTCTCCGCTAGAAATGTTTTCTGGAGTCGATGAGAAAGGATACAAACTAGCTAAGAAGGCAATAGATATCAGACTTGAGTTCTAAATAATTGTATATTTATAACAGCACGTACAAAACTGTAATCTATCAGTTAAAACTCTTGATAAGTCAGGAGTTTTATTTTTTAGTGTATTTTTGGAAGTTTGTATTATATGCTATAAAAAAGGGGGAGGTTAGGAGGTGCTTTTTGTTTATTACATACGAATAAACCATCTATATCATTAATTTCAATGAAGGAGTGAAAGAGATGCCATACCCCTATCAAGTAAAGATCCAATACAAATCAAAAAAGTCCAAGCAATCAAATAAGTTGCAACTACCACAAAAAGCCTTTAGAAAAACAAATGGACAATATTACAACAAACGCAATGACGAGAATCGACCAGGAGATGAACAAAGGATTTTAAATAATGTCGCAAAAGGAGCAAGTCACACGTTAAGATGGTTAATATCTAATGGGGCTTTGACGTTTACTGAAGCAGTTTATCTATTAAGTATTCTTGAGAATTTTCTACCCGTAGATCCTCCCGAACAACATCCGATTGTTAAAAAAGACTCGCCAGCGTTGGAAGTCACTACTCGGATTGATGTGAGAAGAGATGGGAATCAGACAAGAATTCATTCCTTTGTTTCCACCTCCACCATCAATCCAGCCCGAATCCATTCCTTGAATGCCAACCATACGGCGTCTCATTCGACCCCATCGCTTACCCTGCCGTTTGTCAATGGCACGCTTTCTTACGGCAATCAAACGTTTGCCAATGCGACAGCCACGAATCTACCACCGTACGTTGACCTCGCGGAGATGATGCATGAACGAAGTCTTTCGTTGCACCAATGGATTCATGAGATTTATCAAGGAATCAATTGTACGACCACGAGAAGGACGGATCAGGTAAACACACAGATCGTCACAGGAGAAAGTGTGGAACAAACGAGATTGACCACTATTTGCCAAGAAGCGACTACACGATCGAATGCGCAAAATGATCCAAAGAAACAAGAGAGGGAGAATTCTACACATCCTTCTCACCATAAGAATGTTTCAACAACTCAAGGCTCTCCTTATTTTTCTGCACAAGAGTCGGCTCAAAAACTAAGTGAAGCCATCCAAACCGCCTTTGAAACCAAATATAATGCCACAACAGAGACCTCCACGAATGTACATAGTCAAATCCCAGACACGTTTTGGAAGGGATTAACGGATCGTTTTTACCAGATTTTTCACCAATACGAGAATACGAGCTATACCCAGGAACAAAAAGACGCAAGTGGCGGATCGGTGTTTTCGCAGTTTGTGAATTTATTGTTACAAACTTTTTCGCTAGATTGGGGAGAAGAGCTACCTAGTGATTTCCAGTTAGAAAAGAATCAAAAGAGACCAATGAGGGCGTATCTCACGAAAGACTCGCCATTCAAGCCTTCACAAAAAAAATCGGAGAAGGAAAAACAAGCACAGGATCATCAAGAAACAGCGTCAGAGGTAGTGACAGAAACACCACCAGAAGGTGCATCTATACTGTCTCCTGAAAAAGTGAGTTTCTTCACACAACTTTTGGATCTGGCAGAAGATTTTTGTGGAAAAGTAGTAAGCTTTGATATCTTTCCACAATTTGGGGCAGAAGCAATGCCCCTTCCTGTGAGTACTGAAACGTCTCTCGAAGACAGTCTAGTGAATGCGACAGCCATTCCTACGAAAGCACTTGGATCAAATGTGACACAAGCTGTAGAAATCGACACTACTCATGAGATCAATGAAAAAATCCAAGCATTTTTGCGTGAAAATAGAGTTGGCCCATCAAAGGAAGTGGTTCAAGAAGAACAGGAAACACCTCTTCCAACGTGGAATAAGGAACAAAAAGAGAATATTCGTAAAAAGTTGGTTGATTTTTTCACGGAAAAAGGAATTGCTTGTCAAGAATCTAATGCCAATGACCTCATAGCGACAGTCGGTGAGTGGGTACTCCTTGAAGGTGCAACGCAACCAACATTGGATATGGTGAAAGTGAAACAAATCGCAAAACTGATCTTGGAAATGAGCGAAGAGACAGTGATCTCAGAGGAACAAGCCGGCCTGACGGTCGGGTCATGGATCTATGAAACATTGAAAGACAACCAACCTGTGGCTTTAGATTTTGTCGCAGAAACGACTAAACAACCAGAAGGAACAAGTACGCCCCAACCCACAAGTACAGACAACAAAAAAAATAAAGTTGAAACTGATGGGGTGCAATGGCGTGACCCCAATGTGCGAAAACAAGTGGAAACATTTTTTCAAGAGAAGAAATTATTACCAAATCAGCCAACCAAAGAAGAATTATTGATTGCTATGGGAAAACGGATCACTCAAGAAGAAAATGACACATTAGTCTTCAATCATAAAAGGATTCAACCATTGGCGAAAGTAATCTTGAAAGCATTGAAATTCAAAGATGGAAAAAATAAGGAGAAGATCTCGAACAAAGATGCCGAATTAACGATCATGAAATGGGCCTTTGAAACGATATTAGGAAGTTCGATTGAGGCTTACATGGTCAAAACGCTAGTGTCAGCCCCTGATGTGGATCAATTTACCATGGGCCGTTTGAGAGATCTATTTACCGTTAAAAACTTGGAAAAAGAGGGATTGATTCAGTTAGATGGCTCTACTCTTTCTCAAAAACAGAAGAGATTCTTTGATAAATTATGGAACTTTTTTCTACAGAAAGAGCTGCCTAATTATTTTTTAGATAGTAGTGGCTTAGCGGATGATTTATTGATTTCTGATTATCAATCGTTGATGCAGCTGACAGGATCGAAAATTTTAAAAGAGGGTGGGTACCCACAGTCATTCAGTCAAGAGGATAGTCGGTTGATGGGGCAACATTTTTGGGAAACAATCCTTGAAAAAGGTGTGACCAGCTATGAGGAATTCCGTCAGCTTCTAATGCCTTCTTTGCTTGCGGTCGCCCAGCTGGAACCAGATCTATTACGAGAAGCATTGGCTAAGGGCACCTATAAAGAAGTGGCGATCAGCACTTTCATTGGATATCAAAAAGAAGGTTATTATAAGCTAGTCGAACATCAAGAACTCCTCAATCGTTTGTATCAAGCCTATCAAGAAGCCTTTCTTCAATGGCGTCGAAAAGAGGCTTTAGCCACGATTGTGGCACAGACTTGTCGTGACAAAGGTTCTCGCATGGGTTTTCATGGGATCAAACAAAATTATCTTACAGGTTCAGTAAATCCTTGTCCTGACATTGTCTGGATTCCAGAGAAATTAGAAACTAGGTATACTAAGTTGACGAAAAACGTCTCAGAGACGCATTTTCCATTGGATAAAAAACTGGTAGAGTTTGCACTAAATGCGTTCGATAAAAAGGAACGAGCGTTTATTTTCTCAGAAGGAATTGATCTATATGTGGCAAATGCTGAGTTGAATAATGAAAGTGACTATGAGGTTAAAGTGCCAGTCATAAATGGTGCTTTTGGGATTAATCAGGTGCTTTCTATGAGGAAGAAACAGTACACGATTCTAAATCTAGACAAAACTGATCTGTTTGTAGCGGACAATGGAAAGGAAAAACGTTGGTATGCCCTGAAGCAATTGGATGAGGAAGGAGGCTATCGTTTTTATCGTGTCGATCAAGATCCTCTGTTATACCTCAAATTTGGGTTGTTTGATCAGAAAAACCTTTGGAAAAATGGATATAAGAAAGAAGGAAATGAGATTCGGATCGGGAATAAACTTTTTACGTTTTCTACTCGTGTGAATTGGAATGAAAAATTATCCCATGGGGTTGAGACAACGCCATTCATTGAAGTACTTAGTCGTAAACATAGTGATCAACTGTATCAACAATTGTACGAATCGGGAGATGACAAAGCAGATATTCAAAAGATTTTGGAGGTCACCAAGCATTTTATTCCTTTTTATGATTGTGTAACAGGGATCATTAATCAAAACACGGAAGAAGCAATTGTTTCGTGTACGATTGATGCCATCCTTATGATTCCGGTACTCGGTCAAGTCACTGCCCTCAATATGAAATTCGCATTAGGTGCGGCTCGAGCGTTTGCTAGGGGGGGGATCCGCAATGTGATCAGAAGCAGTAAGAGTTTCCTACCAACGGTGGCCGAGACCAGAAGACTTGCGCGAACTTTTGCACAAACGCTTGACCCAGGATTTGAGACCGTTGTAGGTGGAGGACGATGGGTCATTAGAAAAGTAGTGAAGTTTAAAAATGAACTTCGTGTGGGTAAAAAAACGAAAGAAATGTTAGAAAGAGTCGAAGCGTGGGAGAAGGCACAAAAAGCATGGGAGAAATCAATCGAGATCGTTCAGTTGAATGGTCTGGAAGTGCCAGCGAGAAAAGTGGCTGATCCTTTGTATATGCGAGTGACGAATCTAGAGACGGCGGAAGTATTTGGCGGCTTATTTATGAAAAGAGGCAATCACTTAGAACCCTATAGACCCGCCACATTTACGACCAAACAACTAAAATTGATCAACCTCTTGGAAGTGAAGCTAGGTAAAGATCAAGTATTTGTCGTGGAAGTTAATTCAAATCCTCAAGCCTATGGCACAGGGAAGGTCACAACTGTCGCAAAAGAAGGAGAACAGACGAAACGTTTTATTGAAATGAAGGGGAAGTTGATTGAGGTGACCATGACAGCCATCAAAGAGCACGGGATCCGATTAGATGTTTATGCACATCATGCAGGGGAAATTTTACCAGTGAACTTTAACGGGGTGGAATGGTATTTTGAAGAAGCAACGTCTCCTTTCATATCAAAATCCATAGAGAAAGAAATCGCTGGGATGTTGGATCAGTTTGAAACACGAAAAAATCCAAGTGGTCTTTCTGCGCCAGATGAAAAAGGGAGGATGTGGGATGAATCAGGCAGATCCTACATCAAGATCAATGAGCATTACATTCCGTTGATCGTACTGGATAAAGATGGCAATCGGTATCATTTAGTGAAAAAGGATTCCAATGAATCCATGACCATCTTAAAATTTGATGAAAAAAGAGGCAAGTTTCGTTTTGAGACAGATTTGGAAAGAGCCAAGGTGGAGGCAATCGAAAAGACAAGCAAGGAAGAAAACTCCCCTAAGTTAGAGGTTTTACAGCATAAAAGAAAACTAAAAAAAACGGGTACCACTCTAGGGACATCAAGAGTGTCGAAAGGAGAGACACCGGGCACCTCAGGGACATCAAGAGTGTCGAAAGGA
>NZ_NGMO01000003.1:54940-105793 GCF_002140175.1 Candidatus Enterococcus wittei | reverse complement strand
TCAGGGACATCAAGAGTGTCGAAAGGAAAGACACTGGGCACCTCAGGGACATCAAGAGTGTCGAAAGGAGGGACATCTGGTACTTCAAGTACAGGTGTTGGTCAAGTGGTAATTAATGATATTCCCAAATCCGCAGGAAAACGTGATTTATGGAGTAAACTTAGAGAAGCAGAGCTTTTTGAAGATGTAGTTCCAAGAATAGAAGATCCTAACGTTCGACTTGCACCGTTAACTGAATTTGTTTCAGATTTGCCTAATACATATTATCATAGTGACGAGGGAATAAGACAGGATATTTTGGCAACAATTAAAGGGCTCTTGCCGCCCAATTCTACCTTTAAAACAATGGCTGGGGTTAAGCCTGATAAAGTGCCAGATTTTCTCAAGCCGTTTGTTCAAGATATAGAGTATAATCTTGAACAATTAATGAATTTTGCAGATTCCGGAATAGCCATGCTTGAAAAATTATTGCTTGACAAAACTACTGAAAAAGCAGAGCTTAACAAAATTGTGGCAAAAGCTGAGGTTGACAAAACTGTGGCAAAAGCTGAGGTTGACAAAGCTGTGGCAAAAGCTGAGGTTGACGATGCTGTGGCAAAAGTCCAGATTGCAGAATCTACGCTTGACAAAGCTATTGCACAGGCTGAGCTTAAAGAAGCTGTGGCAAAAGCCGAGCAGGCACAATTTGAACTTGACAAAGCGATTGAATTAGTTAAGTTTGATAAAACTCTTTCACAATCTAAGGAAGGGAAATATTTAACAAAATTATTTTCAATAGATGAGACCCCTAGCCAAGAACTCATCATAACAGAAACGATTAAAAAACTTTTGAATAGGTTGAAAAAAACCAAAGACTTCTATAAGCAATCAAAGGAATGGGACTATGAAAATATTTTGTTCGTCTGGAGTGATGCATTCGTTAAGAAAGAGGGATCAGATGTTTATGTATCAACACTTAATCCAACTATGCCGAAAGCAGTGGTTTTTCCAGTTGATGGAGAATGTCGGGTCATTATTTTTGCAGATAGTTATCATTTGGATCCTCAAAGAGCTCCAGATTATGAGTTAACAATAAGACCTTCTTCAACGTTAATTCATGAAGGGTCACATCTTGTTTCATATACAAAAGATCTGGCAGTTCAATGTTGTCCCCCAAGAGGGACGGAATTGACTACAGCACAAATAATAAGACGGCTTTATGAAGAACTCAATAACATAATAAATTTAGATTCTCAACCTTTCAGTATCTTTGTGGATCATTTAGCGAAAGAATTGAATTTACCTAACTTATCCAAGTCTGAGGTTATAAGGGTAATGTATGAAGATGAGGTATTGTTTTATAATTTTTTATTGACAGATGCAGAATTATCAACAATTATTTTAAGAGACATTATCGAAGGAAGAGATATTGATGAAATCGTTCGTGTCCCAAGAAGTACAGATAACCAAAAAATGAAATTGAAATTTCTGTTCCTCTATACGGCAATGGCTTATCTGTTTAGAAATTCAAATTTAGAGGTAAATCTTCAAGTAAACCAAATGAAAGAACAGGACACAACAAAAGTAACGGATAATGTGAGTACAGATAGCCCAAGTAAAGAAATAAGGGAAGAAACAAGAATGCCTGTACACACGGAGTCTTTAAAAAATCTAAAATACAGAGCAAAAAATATGTTAAAAAAGGAATTCTCAGACCTTACAACGACTAGTATGACAAAAAGTCACAACAGTACAACTGAATTCATTATAAAAGAACAAGGAGTAACGAGCCCAACACAAACTCCATCGACTCTAAGTTTCTCAGATCTTGTCACTAGGAGTATTGAAAAAAGAAATACGCTTCGTCAAAATGTATCGAAGAAACGAACACACAATCGGCAAGAAGTCACTCCACAATACCAATTCAAGTAGGTCATTCAAAAAAATATTGGTAAGGTAATGTGTGTCTAAGGTATTCACCACTACGAAAAAGTAGTTCGTATCTTTTTGTTTATAGTGATAGAAAAGAAGTTGACATGTATCATAAGCCAACTTCAATGTGGAATCATAGCTGAGTAATTCATCAACGATCGCTTTTTCAGTCATCGGACGCTTAAAGGAATAATCATAGCGATAGCGTAAGCTATCTAATAGATAAGAATCCTTTAGGAATAACTTCCAGTAATGTTTGAATCGTTTATCCTTCAGACGATCGTTCTTACGATAAGTGTTCATGATTTAATGCCCGCTGAATATGTCGGATAATATGCAAACGATCTGTGACGATTTGTGCATGGAAAAAATACTTTCGCTCATTCAAAATAAGGAGTGTTCATATCCATGACGATATATTGGACATTCTCTTTGGCTTGATGAGTATAGCGAGAGAATAGATACGTAGATAAGTTAGTTTACGACTTTCAAGAAGACCGAGAATTTGATTCGTCTGGCCTCCCATGAAGATAAAACTCATTTTTTTACCCAAACATAATTTCATTAGTATGATAGTCCAAGGAGATATCCTTTCTTGATGAGTTTGTTTTAGGCGACTTAATTCTATCAAATTGGATATCTCTTTTTCTATTTTTTTACAAAAAATAGTGTTAGCAGAAAATAAAATTGTTTTCCACCAACACTAGATATTATAGAACCTTTTTATTTGTTTTTTGACTTTCTCTTACGTTTCGCTTCTTCTAAAAAATAAGCTTCGTTGTCTATTTCTTTTGATCTAAATGCTGTACTCTCTGTATCTCTGTTCATATTATTTATTCCACCTAATCCAGAATCTATCATCGAATTCCATTCAGCATAATGAGTCAGCCGAAAACGGGGGATTACGACTCTTTTATGACGAGTGATAAGTACTAAAAGTTCGGATTTAGAAAAGGCGCAACTTTTCGTACTGTCGATCCCGTACCCCAAAAACTTGATTTCTTGCGTGATGAAATTCGCAGTAGATATGGATTTAGGACATTGATCCATACAAGCTCTTTGTTGCCAGGCGCGACAGCTGTTAGCCGTAGCACTAAAGTCGGCGGCCATTAGGAAGGAATGTTTAAAATGAGCTATGGAGATTCATAAGATGATCGTGGAATGTTTAAATGAACAGGATTCTATCTCTCTGAACATGCAGACTTAATAAACAAAAATTATAAAAAGCGGCTAACCTCCTATTCCCATAAACCTTAAATGGGACTTGATGAAGTAAATAGAATTATAGAGGAAGCTAGACTAAAGGATAAATCGGTCTGCATTCAGATGGAAGCCAGAGACCTAAATGGAAATTCCTACCCAGATGTTACTGGTAAGGTTAAAGGTTCTGACGAATTAGGGATATATATAAGAAACAAAAATCGGCTACGATGAGATTCGTTATGTATCCTTGTATAGTCCTATAAAATGGCAATCCGGTATAGAACTGTAAACTATTAGCATGATTATGCAATAAAGAAGGCTAAAGTATATTAGTATACTTTAGCTCAGATCGTAGACAAAAAGGAGCTGGAAATTAAGCCACTCCTTTTTGTCTACAGTCTGAGAGGTCGATTACCGACCTCTTTTTTTTATTTATAACTTAGTTAGAAGTTGTTTCGTAACTGAATCGCATGCTATTTTTTATTTACTAGTAAGGCTTGACGTGGCAATGCAGAAACAGCGAGTGCGACCGCTATAACGGATAATAGGCGATCTAAGTAATCTGTTGCTGTTTGTACCAAGACAACACTGGCTGATTGATTCAATCCTAGTCCGTATAATAATTGGACAATCATACTCGAGCCAGAGGAAGTGATACCACCGAATAACTTGATTGTAATGATGGAAGAAATAATCGTTCCTGGTAAAGACAATACGAGTGCCCAAAGGAACAAAGAAAGCCGGTTTATTAATCCATGGTTTTGTAGTTTTGAAGGCAAGATCAGACCTGCTAGTAACCCAGTGATGATTTGGATCGGGGAATAATACAGAGAAAATATATCTGTAGTAACACCACTCAATAAGCTGCTAGATAAACCGGTCAGCACACCAGGGATCGGACCTAATAAAGCACCAGCAAAAATCGTTCCAATGGAATCGAGATAGATCGGTAAACGAAGCCATAAAGCAATCGTACTTCCGAGGAAATTCAATCCAATACATAGTGCCATAACTGTGACCATTCTTGTTGTTAATTTTTTTTGTTTCATTTCATTCATCCCAACTTTAATCTTTCCAGATCTTTTTTTATCAATTCTTCTTGTGCATTTAAAAGAATGGTTAAAAACTTACGGAAAAAAAGCTGAGTGTCGACTTCTGTCATGATTTGGCTATTCGCTTCTTTTTGCCAAAACTCATAACGATCAACAAGTGTTTGCCCACGACTGATCCCTTGTGTTTCGACCGCAGTATAACTAGGGAATCCTTGGCACATGTTATGATCAATAAAATATGCAACAGCTAACGGATCATTGATGACGCAACCAAGAATTCGTTCTTGTTGCCAGTGAAAGTCAAAATAAAAGCGAGTGATCGCTTTTAAATAATTTCCTTCAGCTGGATTCATTTGACAACAGTATTCTAAAAGCTTAGGTGTGAAAACGATCTCTCTAGTGACGTCTAATCCAACCATTTCGATCATGTTTTCCAGGTGTTCAAAAACATAAGCGGCTGCATGAGGGTCACACCAATAATTGTATTCTGCAACTGGCGAGCAATTACCATGGCTTTTATAAGTGCCACCCATCGAAACGAAACGATCCATGTTCTGACCAAGTTGCGGGTTTTGCTGCAAAGCAGCTGCGATATTTGTCAGTGGTCCAAGGGCAATTACTGAAGTTTCAGATGGTTGAGCAAAATAATCAGCTAAGAAGTCAACAGCATGGAGTGACTCTACTTGCTTATCTGAAGCTAACGGAAAAGTTGTTTCGCCTAATCCATCCATCCCATGGGTATCCTGTGCGCTAGTAAAGGTTTCTTTTAACGGCTGAGAAGACCCTTGATAGACAGGGATGTCTAAACGATTGCATCGTTCTAAACATCTAATAACATTTGTTGTTCCTAAGTCAACAGGAACATTCCCACAAACAGTGGTGATTGCAATGACTTGTATTTCTGGTGATTTGATCGCTAACAATAAAGCTAACGTATCATCAATACCAGGATCGCAATCGATGATTACCTTTCGCATTATTTCCAATCTCCTTTCTATAGAGACACTTAGTTTTTTATTCTGGGAAGTTTCCGAACCAGTCCAAGGTAAGTCCTTGATTATAATGCACGGCATTAGTATACTGATTTTTAAGAAGAAAGTAAATGTTATCTTACTATTGGTTGCTGAAAGGTAGAATCGACCCTAAAAAAAGCAATTCAACCAATAGGTATCAGTGATAGGATAAAAGATATCACTATAAGGATCACTATTTATTGATCATTGTTTTAAAAAGATTCATCCATCAGATGTTTAGTGTAAAAGAAATGGGAAAAGGAGGGATGTAAGTGGTTGTTTTTTATATTTTGCTGCTTTGTATTTTATTATTCATTTGTTATCAATTTCTTGCATACTTCTACGCAAAAAAATTGATTGAAGCTGGGTTACAAAGAGGTACAAAGTGGTATGAAAAAAAAGGTCATCAATTGATGGATCCTGCCTCTTTGACCACGGTAGAGGAACAACGGCAAAAATTAGAAGAACAGTCTGAAGACTTTTGGCACCAAGGAAAGCCAACTACGATCAAAAGTCATGACGGATTAAAACTAAGCGGACGCATGTTTATATCTGTAGAATCGGGAAAAAAATGGGTGATTTGTGTCCATGATTACCGTAGTACCGGCAAAAAAGACATGTCTTATATCGGTAAACAGTATGCTGCACAGGGATTTAATGTCTTGATCCCCGATTTGCGCGCGCATGGCGAAAGTGAAGGCGAGATCATTGGGATGGGCTGGTTAGATCGCTTAGATCTGATTCTTTGGATCAATGAAATAGTGAAAAAAGAACCAGAAGCTTCAATCCTCTTACATGGAGGATCAATGGGTGCTTCTACCATCATGATGGCCAGTGGTGAAAAATTACCCAAGGCAGTGAAAGGATTGATCCTAGATAGTGGATTTGTGTCTGTTTACTCAGAATTTCGTTATATGTTAAGTAAATTGACTATTTTTCCTAAAAAAATCGTCATGCGTTATGCTAACCGCTATGCACAAAAATATGCAGGTTATTCATTGAAACAAGCTTCAGCAACGAGACAATTGGGTAGTAATCATTTGCCAGTTCTGATCATTCACGGAGAAAAGGATCACTTTGTCCCACTAGAAGCAGCTTACACGATACAAAATGCTACTGCTGGCGACAAAGCATTACTGTTAGTGCCAGAAGCCGAGCATTTAGAAGCTGTTAGTAAAGATCCAAAAACCTATTGGACCGTCATCTTTTCATTTATTGAACAAAGGGTGAATATTTAAGAAAAACCTCTGAATTAGTGCTTTTTGACTAAGTACAAAAAGCAAAAAAAAAGGAGAATGTCTAGAATGGAAATCAAAGAGGAAAAGAATCGAATGGTCTTACTTGATGAACAACAAAATGAAATTGGTGAAATGACTTGGGCTGATGCTGGTCCAGATCTCATGATCATCGATCATACTTTTGTGGATCCTGCATTTCGGGGACAAAAATTAGCCGAAAAACTGGTGTTAAGTGGCGTAGAGTTAGCTAGACAAAGGAAAAAGAAAATCATCCCTTTATGCCCATATGCAAAAAAAGAATTTGAACAAAAAACCGAATATGAAGATGTATGGCATAAATGATTTTTAATATCAAGTTGTCGCATTTTTTAGTGAGGCAAAGGATTTATGAAAGCCGTAAGAGACAGATCGCAGCCTCTGACGAATTTCTCTTGTTCAAAACACTGTTGTCACAGTGTTGGTTATATGATAAAGTTAGAATGACGATATTTCGAGAAAGGAGGCTGTTTAATGTATAATGTGATTTTAGGGATTGTGATCGTCCTGTCTATTTTGATGGTTATTGCGATCATGATGCAGCCAAGCAAACAAAATAGTGCAGCTAGTGCTTTTACCGGTGGTGCAGATCAATTGTTCGGTAAACAAAAAGCACGTGGCTTTGAAGCGGTGATGCAACGTTCAACTGCTGTGATGGGTGCGGTGTGGATGATTTTATTATTCGTACTAGTCCTTTTATCTTCAAAATAATCAGTCTTAAAAACTATTGGCTATAGATTGTCATAAAAGATTGTTTCATTTTTTCAATCAAATAGAGGGCCTGGGAATTTTATGATGTCCCAGGCCCTTTTTGTGATTAAAATTAAGACCATTATATAAGAAGGTATTTCTCAACTATGGTAAAATAGAGTCAATGAGGTGAATTAAAAATGAGAAGTCTACCACAACCTTTATATGAAAAACATGGGAAGCGTGCGGTCCTGTTGTTGCATGCATATTCAGGTAGTCCCAATGATGTGCGGATGTTAGCCAGATTTTTAGAAAAGTCCAATTATACCATCTATGCGCCTCGTTTCACAGGTCATGGAACATTAGAGCCTAAAGATATTTTAGATCAAGATCCCCAAACGTGGTGGCAAGATACAAAAGAGGCTGTCCAGTTTTTACAGGAGGAAAACTTCACTGAGATCGCTGTTTTAGGTTTATCCATGGGAGGGATTTTTGCGGTAAGATCTTTAGCGGAGTTGTCGTTGATCGGTGGCGGTTTTTTCTGTTCACCAATTTCACCAGTAGAAAATCATGTGCCAGAAAACTTTGAAAAGTATGTTCGTCAAGTGTTGAAAATGACAGGTGAATCAGAAAATCGAATCGAAGAACGGGTGCTTGAGTTGAGACCGCGAATCAACCAACAATTAGAAGAAATACAGAAACAAGCAATAATAACAGAAGGCAAGTTGTCAGAAATCCATGCTCCGGTATTTTTAGCTCAAGCGGCTCAAGACGAAATGATTGATCCATATGGGGTGTATACCACAGCTAAGAAATTAGCACAAACATCTCTTTCACTGCACTGGTATCCAGAAAGTAAACATGTGATTACTGTTGGTGCAGCTCGAAAGGAATTCGAAAAAGATGTGCTGGATTTTCTAGAGAAACTACCTTGGAATGAGGAATAACAATGACAAAAGAAACATTAAAAGAAAAGATACTCTTTTTTATTGAAAACAATCGAAAAAAGAGCTTTTCAATGGAAGAGATTGCTGAAGGACTAGGTTTTCAGAAAAGTGAAGATTTTAAACTACTCGTACAAACGATTGCTCAGATGGAAAGAGAGCAAAGTGTAGTCTTCACAAAAAAAGGGAAAGTCAAATTACCACTGCAACCTATATTGGTGGAAGGAATTTTTAGAGCGAACGAACGAGGATTTGGTTTTGTCACGATCGACCCAGAAGAAGATGACATCTATATTCCGAAAGAGGCGACTGGTTATGCCATGGATGGCGATACGGTGGCCATCGATATCATCAAGACAGCAGATACCTTTATGGATCGTGGTGCTGAAGGGAAAGTGATGGAGATCCGTCAGCGAGCAGTTACTCAGCTTGCTGGAGAATTTGTAGCCTATACAGATGAAGAAATCAAAGAAACAGATCTTTATGGTGTAGTGATCCCTAAAGACAAAAAGATGAGTCACTTTAAAGTCTATGCAGCAGCTGAAGGGGTACGCCCAGTTGACGGGAGTATCGTATTGATCGAACTGACTCATTATCCAGAAAAAAGCTATGCGACAAGCTTAGAGGGAATCATCAAACAAGTAATCGGTCACAAAAATGATCCTGGAATGGATATACTCTCGATCGTAGTCGCTAATGGGATACCTACGAAATTTCCTGATGACGTTTTAAGTGAGGCAGATGCGGTGCCAGATGCGATCAGTGAAAAAGATCTAATTGGACGTAGAGATCTGAGAGACCAGATGATTGTCACAATCGATGGAGAAGATGCCAAAGATTTAGATGATGCAGTAACAGTCAAAAAGTTAGCCAATGGGCATTATTTTTTAGGTGTCCATATCGCAGATGTCTCCTATTATGTTACTGAAGGCAGTCAATTAGATCGTGAAGCCTACGAACGTGGGACAAGTGTTTATTTGACCGATCGAGTGATCCCAATGATCCCACAACGGTTGTCTAACGGGATTTGCTCACTTAATCCACACGTACCGAGACTGACGATGAGTTGTGAAATGGAAATTGATGGGACTGGGAAAGTCATTTCTCATGAGATATTCCCAAGTGTGATCCAAACAAGTGAACGGATGACGTATACAGCAGTCAATCAGATTTTAGAAGAACAAGATGAAGAAACGATGCAACGTTATGAAGCACTGGTACCCATGTTTGAGGCCATGAAAGAATTGCATGAAATCTTAGAAATGATGCGAATCCGTCGGGGGGCCATTTCATTTGAAGATCGTGAAGCTAGGATCTTGGTCAATCCTGAAGGGCATCCACTGGACATCCAATTAAGAAGCCGTGGGGTTGGCGAACGATTGATCGAATCCTTTATGTTGGCTGCCAACGAAACAGTGGCACAACATTATTCTGATAGAAAATTCCCTTTCATTTATCGGATCCATGAACAACCAAAAGAAGAAAAAATGCAACGTTTCTTTGACTTTGCTTCTGCTCTAGGGATCTTAGTCAAAGGTACAAAAGGTACGATCACACCGAAAGATCTGCAAAAGGTAATCGAGCAAGTGGAAGACAAACCTGAATCTGCAGTAATCAATACGATGTTGCTAAGAAGTATGCAACAAGCACGTTATTCTGAAGATAACTTTGGACATTATGGTTTAGCGGCAGAATATTATACGCACTTTACTTCACCGATTCGTCGTTATCCAGATTTGATTGTTCATCGTTTGATTCGTTCGTATGGCGAAGATCCAAGTGAAAGTAATCAATCTTACTGGGCAAGTGAGTTACCAGAGATTGCTGATCATAGCTCAAAAATGGAAAGACGAGCAGTTGAAACCGAACGTGAAGTCGATTCCATGAAAAAGGCAGAATACATGTTGGATAAAGTGGGTGAAGAATTTGATGGTATCATCAGCTCAGTCGTGAAATTTGGTTTATTTATCGAATTGCCAAATACAGTAGAAGGTTTGATCCATATCAATGAACTCAAACAAGATTATTTCCACTTTATTGAAAACCATCTAGCATTAGTCGGTGAACGAACCGGATTGACCTTTAAAATTGGCCAAAAAGTTCGTGTGAAGGTAGTCAAAGCAGATCCTGTGGAACGAGCCGTTGATTTTGAGTTGATTTCTGCCGAAGAAGTGACTTCTTTAGAAAAACCACAGGCACGAAAAAATGGCAAGGACAAAAATCAACAAAGAAGTCGTGACCGTAGATCCGATAAAAATAAACGGCCAAAACGTTCAGATGAAAAACGTAGTGGGAAAAAAGGTTCAGGAAAAAAAGGGAAAAAGCCGTTTTATAAAGGCATAAAAAATAAGAAAAAGAAAAAATAGAACGAGAAACGAGAAAGAATTGGGGGAATGTACCATGCCAAAAGGCGAGGGGAAATTGATCGCGCAAAATAAAAAAGCTCGCCATGATTATTCGATCATTGACACTATGGAAGCTGGAATGGTTTTGCAAGGAACAGAAATCAAATCGATTCGTAATAGTCGAATCAACTTAAAAGATGGATTCGTGCGGATCCGTAATGGGGAAGCATTTTTGCACAATGTCCACATCAGCCCTTATGAACAAGGAAATATCTTTAATCATGATCCATTACGGACAAGAAAATTACTGTTACGTAAGAAACAAATCATCAAGCTTTCGACAGAAGCAAAAAATGCAGGGATTACGATTGTACCTTTGAAAGTATATATCAAAAATGGGTATGCCAAAGTACTGATAGGTCTAGCTAAAGGGAAAAGATCCTATGATAAGAGGGAAGATTTGAAACGAAAAGATGTGGATCGTCAAATTGATCGAACATTAAAAAATTTCTCTAGATAATTTCATTATCCTTTTTCGCATATTCAGTGCTTTTATCTTTACTTAATGATAAAATTTGTTAGCATTTAATCTGATAAAACATGAATATCAAAGGTTTTTCTACTATAAATACGGTGATATTTGACACCAGATTTTTCATTTTTTAGACTGAAACAAAAAAGTGTCTAATTTTCATGAAAATGTTTTGAAATTTCTTTTTCATGGTGGTATGATACCGTTTGGTTAGAAACTGATAGAGAAAAACCAGATACGCACATGAAAGTGATTTTATGTGAAATTCTGAGAAAAGAGGTGAAATGGATTGGATGAACGCTCGCTAACGTTCCATATTGGACCGATTTGGTTTGATGGTACTGTTTGTTTGATGGTGTTATTAACATGTTTGATTGTTTTCTTCTTGGTTTATTTCTTTACAAGAAATCTTAAAATGAAACCAACTGGAAAGCAAAATGCGATCGAATGGGTCATTGACTTTACACGAGGGATCGTGACAGATAACTTGCCTAGAAGAGAATTGAATAATTTTCATTTTTTGGCATTTACACTGTTCCTATTTGTTTTCGTGGCAAACAATATCGGTTTAGTGACAAAGATCGTCTTACCTAACGAAACGACCCTTTGGAAGAGTCCTACAGCAGACCCGTTTGTAACTTTAACTTTGGCATTTATTATGATCACACTTACTCATTTATTCGGGGTGAAAAAGCTCGGCTTTAAAGGTTACTTTGTCAATTCGTTCCTGAAACCATACAGTTTTATGTTTCCAATGAAGGTGATCGAAGAGTTTACGAATTTGTTGACACTTGCTCTACGTCTTTATGGGAATATCTACGCGGGGGAAGTTTTGCTAACTTTGATCGCAAAAATGATGACAAGTTTAGGCTGGTTCTCATTGCCATTAGCAATTCCGTTAGAGATGATTTGGATCGCGTTCTCATTATTTATCGGAAGCATCCAAGCATTTGTCTTTGTCACTTTATCAATGGTTTATATGAGTCACAAGATAGAAGTAGAAGAGTAACATCAATTTCATCAAAAGATTATTTTAACTATTAGGAGGAAATCAATTATGAATTATATCGCAGCAGCAATCGCAATCATGGGAGCAGCCATCGGAGCTGGTTACGGTAATGGTCAAGTAATCTCTAAAACAATTGAATCAATGGCACGCCAACCTGAAATGTCAGGTCAATTACGTACAACAATGTTCATCGGGGTAGCGCTAGTCGAAGCCGTTCCTATTCTAGGTGTTGTTATTGCCTTGATCCTTGTTTTTGCCGTTTAAGCATCATCAATCAGGTTGACACGTTTGTTGTATCTCAACATACTTCTTACACAACCTTGTTAAACGGTTTTTAAGAAACTGGATCCACAAAGAAAGGAAGGCTAATCTATGCTGAATCAATTGGTAATTGCAGAAGTTGGCAATGCGATGTTAGGAAATATCATCGTTGTCAGCGGCTCATTTTTGATATTAATGGTTCTATTGAAACATTTTGCTTGGGGACCAATCAGCGATATTTTGAAAAAACGTGAAGACAAGATCGCCAATGATTTAGATTCTGCAGAACAATCTCGCATCAAATCAGCAAAACTAGAACAAGAACGCGAACAACAATTGTTAGCCTCTCGTTCAGATGCAGCTGAGATTATCAAAAATGCGAAAGAAAGCGGAGAATTAAGCCGTCAAAATATTTTGAAGGATACGCAAGAAGAAGTCGCACGTCTAAAAAGCAAAGCTCAAGCTGATATCACGATGGAACGTGATTCAGCATTGAATTCTGTTAAAGATGATGTTGCAGATCTTTCACTTCAAATTGCGGAAAAGATCTTGAATAAAGAGCTTTCTCCAGAAATGCATGAATCTTTAATCAATCAATATATCGAAGGTCTAGGTTCAACCAATGAAACTAGATAAATATACAGTAGGTAGACGTTACGGAAAAGCATTGTTTGAACTGGCGATCGCTTCAAACAATCAGGAAGAAATCTATCAGGAACTATTGAGTTTACGTCAAGTTTATACTTCTGTACCTGAATTAGGGAATATCCTGAGTGATGTCCGCTTAGAACCTCATGAAAAACGCGTGATCATGGACAAACTTGTCAGTGGCTATGACGGAATCGTAAAAAACTTTTTAGAAGTTGTCTATAATTACAACCGTATGTCAGATTTAGGGTTAATGATCGATGAGTATGAGCACCGTTACAATGAACACAAAGGGCTACTGCTAGGTAGTGTAAAAACAGCAGTGCCATTATCAGATGAACAATTAAAAAGACTTGAAGAGAATGTTGCAAAAACAATGGACTATCAAAAAGTAGAATTAAAACAAAGCGTTGATTCTTCTATTATTGGTGGCGCAATTGTTGAAGCCGATCATCGAGTCATCGATGGAAGCATTCGTACGCAATTGGAAAAAATGCGTAATCAACTAAATAGATAGTACAAAGAGGTAGGTGAATCGAATGGCTATCAAAGCAGAAGAAATTAGTGCCTTGATTAAAGAACAAATTGAACATTATGAAAATGTGCTTTCAGTCGAAGAAATCGGTACAGTGACATATGTCGGTGATGGAATCGCACGTGCACATGGACTAGAAAATGCCATGAGTGGTGAACTGCTTGAATTTTCAAATGGTTCATATGGGATGGCACAAAACTTAGAATCAAATGATGTAGGGATCATTATCTTGGGCGATTTTGAATCCATTCGTGAAGGAGACAAAGTTAAACGTACAGGTAAAATCATGGAAGTGCCAGTCGGTGACGCAATGATTGGACGCGTGGTGAATCCTCTTGGTCAACCAATCGATGGTTTAGGAGAAATTGCAACAGATAAAACTCGCCCAGTTGAAGCAATGGCACCAGGTGTCATGCAACGTAAATCAGTAAGTGAACCAATGCAAACAGGCTTAAAAGCCATTGATGCATTAGTCCCAATCGGCCGTGGACAACGTGAATTAGTCATTGGTGACCGTAAGACTGGGAAAACATCTATTGCAATTGATACGATCATCAACCAAAAAGGGCAAGATATGATCTGTATCTATGTAGCTATCGGACAAAAAGATTCTACAGTCCGAACACAAGTAGAAACATTGAAAAAATATGGTGCCATGGATTATACCATCGTGGTGAATGCAGGTGCCTCTCAACCTGCGCCATTGTTATACATCGCACCTTATGCAGGAACTGCTATGGGTGAAGAATTCATGTATAACGGCAAACACGTATTGATCATTTTTGATGATCTATCAAAACAAGCTGTCGCTTATCGTGAGTTATCTTTACTACTTCGCCGTCCGCCAGGTCGTGAAGCTTATCCAGGAGATGTATTCTACTTACATTCACGTTTATTAGAACGTGCTGCTAAGTTAAGTGATGATTTAGGTGGCGGTTCAATGACTGCTTTACCATTTGTTGAAACACAAGCAGGAGATATCTCTGCCTATATCCCAACGAACGTGATCTCCATTACGGATGGTCAAATCTTCTTAGAAAGTGATTTGTTCTATGCAGGTACACGACCAGCTGTAGATGCCGGATTATCCGTTTCTCGTGTAGGTGGTTCTGCGCAGATCAAAGCAATGAAAAAAGTTGCTGGGACACTACGTTTGGATTTGGCAAGTTACCGTGAATTAGAAGCCTTCACTCAATTTGGTTCCGATCTAGATGCTGCAACTCAAGCAAAATTGAATCGTGGACGACGCACAGTGGAAATCTTGAAGCAAAAACTTCATGCCCCACTAGCCGTTGAAAAACAAGTAGTGATTTTATATGCATTGACTCATGGGTATTTAGACAGTATTCCTGTGGACAGCATTTTAGATTTCGAACATGAACTATTTGAATATCTAGATACAAACCATACGGATATTTTTGAAACGATCCGCACAACAAAAGATCTTCCAGAAGAAGAAACGTTGAATCAAGCGATCCAAGAATATAAAGATATTTTTTTGGCAACAAAAGGAAATAGTTCTTCAACAGAAGACAAATTGAAATCCATTCAAAATGCATAGTGAGGTGAGATGAATGGGCGCTTCATTAAATGAAATCAAGACACGAATTGCGTCAACAAAGAAGACAAGTCAAATTACTCGTGCCATGCAAATGGTCTCTGCCTCTAAGTTAACAAAATCTGAAGCTTCTTCTCAGAAGTTTCAGATCTATGCGAACAAAGTCAGAGAAATTGTGACACATTTAACAGCAACGCAATTAAATGACATCGCCTCAGATAATCAACGAGGAGATATCAATTATAATAGTATGCTGATCAGCCGTCCCGTGAAGAAAACCGGTTATATCGTGATCACAGCTGATGGTGGCTTAGTGGGTGGTTATAATAGTTCGATATTGAAGCAAACAATGTCGATTCTTGAAGAAGATCATCAATCACCAGAAGATTATGTCATGATTGCTATCGGTGGAACGGGTGCAGAATTTTTCAAAGCACGTGGAATCAACTTAGCGTATGAATTACGTAATTTATCTGATCAACCAAGCTTTGATGAAGTTCGTAAAATCGTCAACATGGCGACAACTATGTATCAAAATGAAGTATTCGACGAATTATATGTATGTTATAACCATCATATCAATTCATTAACTAGTCAATTTCGTGTAGAAAAAATGCTCCCAATCTCAGATTTAGATCCTGAAGAAGCAACGAAGTTTGATCAAGAGTATATTTTCGAACCATCAAAAGAAGAAATCTTGTCGCAACTGTTGCCTCAATATGCAGAAAGTTTGATCTATGGCGCAATAGTTGATGCCAAAACCGCAGAACATGCGGCTGGTATGACAGCCATGAAGACAGCAACTGATAATGCTGCATCGATCATTGATGACTTGACGGTTTCCTATAACCGTGCAAGACAAGGGGCAATTACCCAAGAAATTACCGAAATTGTTGCCGGAGCTTCGGCGCTAGAATAGTATGGAGATTGGAGGAAAAAAGATGAGTTCAGGCAAGATTGTTCAAGTAATCGGTCCCGTTGTCGACGTGGAATTTTCTTTAGACCAATCCTTACCAGATATCAACAACGCATTAGTTGTTTATAAAAATGATGAGCAAAAATCAAAAGTTGTTCTTGAAGCAGCATTAGAATTAGGTGACGGGGTCATCCGTACGATCGCAATGGAATCTACGGATGGACTACAAAGAGGAATGGAAGTTATCGATACAGGTAAAGCTATCTCTGTTCCAGTTGGAACTGAGACGCTAGGTCGTGTCTTCAACGTATTAGGAGAAACCATCGACTTGGAGTCACCATTCCCAGAGGATGCACAACGAAGTGAGATCCACAAAAAAGCACCTAATTTTGATGAATTAAGTACGAGTACAGAAATCCTTGAGACAGGGATCAAAGTAATCGACTTATTAGCCCCTTACTTAAAAGGTGGTAAAGTCGGTTTGTTTGGAGGAGCCGGTGTTGGTAAAACCGTGTTGATCCAAGAATTGATCCACAATATCGCCCAAGAACATGGGGGGATTTCCGTATTTACCGGTGTAGGTGAACGTACACGTGAAGGAAATGACCTTTATTATGAAATGAAAGAATCTGGGGTAATCGAAAAAACAGCGATGGTATTTGGCCAAATGAATGAACCGCCAGGTGCTCGTATGCGTGTCGCATTGACTGGTTTGACGATTGCGGAATACTTCCGCGATGTGGAAGGGCAAGACGTGCTATTATTTATTGATAATATTTTCCGTTTCACGCAAGCTGGTTCAGAAGTTTCGGCCCTTTTAGGACGGATGCCTTCAGCTGTTGGGTACCAACCAACGTTAGCAACTGAAATGGGGCAATTACAAGAACGGATCACATCTACGAAAAAAGGATCCATCACATCGATCCAAGCAATCTATGTACCAGCGGATGACTATACTGACCCTGCGCCAGCAACTACATTTGCCCATTTAGATGCAACAACAAACTTGGAACGTAAATTGACAGAGCAAGGTATCTACCCTGCCGTGGATCCATTAGCTTCTTCTTCAAGTGCTTTATCTCCTGAAATCGTCGGAGAAGAACATTATAAAGTAGCTACAGAAGTGCAACATGTGTTGCAACGATATCGTGAATTACAAGATATCATTGCTATCTTAGGGATGGATGAATTATCTGACCAAGAAAAAGTATTGGTGTCACGCGCTCGTCGTATCCAATTCTTCTTGTCACAAAACTTCAACGTGGCTGAACAATTTACTGGGCTACCAGGTTCTTATGTACCAGTAGAAGAAACTGTCAAAGGATTCCGTGAGATTTTAGAAGGAAAATATGATGACCTTCCTGAAGAAGCATTCCGAAGTGTTGGTCGAATCGAAGACGTCGTCGAAAAAGCGAAAAAACTAGGTTACTAGGAAGGGGTGCCCCATGGATCAATATTTAACAGTTAATGTGGTTACTCCTGACGGTTTGGTCTATGATCACCATGCAGCGATCGTTGTTGCTCGAACAACAGCTGGGGAAATTGGTATTTTACCAAAACATGCCCCAATCATCGTGCCTTTGACGATCGATGAAGTTCGTGTAAAACGGACAGATTCAGATACACACGTGGATTGGATCGCTGTGAATGGCGGCATCATGGAAGTTCGGGACAATGTAGTATCGATCGTAGCCGATAGTGCTGAACGTGAACGTGATATCGATGTTACTAGAGCGGAAAGAGCCAAACAACGTGCCGAACGACAAATCGAAGAAGCCAAGCAAAAAGAAGACAAAAACGAATTGAAACGTGCTACGGTTGCATTGCACCGTGCAGTGAACCGTATCAAAGTCTCGAAACATTCTTAAAAATGGGAATTGATATGAGTGATCAAATCCTTATTCAGTAAGAATAAATCCTCAAAATTACAGTAAAGTTCAAGGGGAGACTCTTCATTATTCGTCTACCTCTGACAAAGAAGCCCAATAATCTGAAACTATTTTCTTACTTTCATGATTATTGGGTTTCTTTTTTTATAAAAAAAACCGTATCCATCGAGTTATTGTAAATAGAGGGAATAAAGTAATTAAATGAAAAAGCAGTGGTTATCTTTCACATGATTTTCATAGAATATCAAGAAAATTACCGATATTTATCATTTTTACAATCAATAATTTCTACTTTTATTGAATTTATGGTATCATCATTGTGTTAGTTATCAAAAAAACATTTGTTAGAAAGGACGTATTGATGCAATTATACGGAATTGATGCAATCATCCGAATCGTAAGTCATCTGGCTTTCATCTATTTAGCCTTTTGGTCTTTACGTTCTTTGCGTGTTGAGACATTTTTTCGATCAATGCACACAACACAAATTCGAATGGCAATCGTACTTTTTTCAATTTTCTTAGGGTATACAGCTAGCAATTTTTTCTTAGAAATCATTGCGTTATGTCGAAATCTTTTCGTCAGCCTATAAAATTAAAAAAAGGTACTATTTTAAAAGTAGAAATGTTATAATAAAAAAGATTTTGAGCAGATGTATACTCATTGGAATTTTTTGGGGGGAACAACATGGAAGAGATCATCGTAAAAGGTGGCAATCGATTAAATGGAACAGTAAGAATTGAAGGAGCTAAAAATGCGGTATTGCCGATTTTAGCCGCTAGTTTATTGGCAGAAGAGGGAACGACCGTATTAGATAACGTGCCAATTCTTTCTGACGTATTCACTATGAATCAAGTGATCCGTCATTTAAATGTAGATGTAGCATTTGATGAAGCAAATAATCAAGTAACACTTGATGCTTCTAGACAATTAGAAATTGAAGCACCTTATGAATATGTGAGTCAAATGCGTGCTTCGATCGTTGTAATGGGGCCACTACTTGCAAGAAATGGTCATGCTAAAGTTGCAATGCCTGGAGGTTGTGCAATTGGCAAACGCCCAATTGATTTACACCTTAAGGGATTCCAAGCATTAGGTGCAAAAATCATTCAAAAAAATGGTTATATCGAAGCTATTGCAGATCAATTGATCGGTAATACGATTTATTTAGATTTCCCAAGTGTGGGTGCAACACAAAATATCATGATGGCTGCAGTAAAAGCAAAAGGCACAACAATTATTGAAAACGTAGCGCGTGAACCTGAAATCGTCGATCTTGCCAATATTTTAAATAAAATGGGCGCAAATATTTACGGTGCAGGCACTGAAACGATGCGTATCGAAGGTGTCGATCATTTGCATGCAGTGAATCATTCAATCGTTCAAGATCGGATCGAAGCAGGAACATTTATGGTAGCTGCTGCGATGACAGAAGGTAATTTACTAATCGCTGACGCTATTTCAGAACACAATCGTCCATTGATCTCTAAATTGATTGAAATGGGTGCAACGATTACTGAAGAAGATGGTGGAGTACGAGTGATTGGACCAAAACATATCTTACCTACAGATGTGAAAACTATGCCACATCCTGGTTTTCCGACTGATATGCAAGCACAGATGACAGCTATCCAATTGGTGGCTGAAGGAACGAGTATGGTTACTGAAACGGTTTTTGAGAATCGTTTCCAACACTTAGAAGAAATGCGACGTATGAATGCTCATGTGAAAATAGATGGTAATATCGCGATTATGGACGGCAATCATGAGCTACAAGGGGCGGAAGTTTATGCAACAGATCTGCGTGCAGCAGCAGCCCTTGTATTAGCTGGTTTGAAAGCAAATGGGATTACACGTGTTCGCAACTTGAAATATCTAGATCGTGGCTATTATAACTTCCATATTAAATTACAACAATTAGGTGCAGATGTTGAACGCGTGGAAGTAGAAGAAACACCGATAGAAAAAGCAACACAAACAATTGCTTAAAGGATGTGGCAGATATGACAAATCAACGATATATTTTAATAAATCTAGTGAAGATTTTAGTCGTTATTTTCCTTGCCATCCTATTGTTTATTATTGGTACAATGATTGGTTATGGATTAATAGGTGGGGGTAGCCCATTGAAAGTCTTTCAACCAAGCTTATGGTTGCATATTTTTGATTTCTTTAAGTAAAAAAATGATTCCAAAAAATGCAGCAATCAAATCACCGTTTATTTGATCTTATGACTTGGATCTAGTGACTTCAACATTTTGTTAAGTTGATTTTGACCTATCTTTATGACGCTAGATAGACCTCAGTGATCTACGTTATGGTAAGGAAAAATGTTGTCCTATAATCAAATAAGCTATGATAGTTTAAGAAAAGAGGCTGGCACTAGTTGTCCTAGCCTCTTTTTCCACAGGAGTGAAAAAATGAAAAAAATTTTGATTTATTTAGTGCGTGGGTATCAACGATTTATTTCTCCCGCATTCCCACCTAGTTGTCGTTACTATCCCACTTGCTCAAACTATATGATCCAAGCGATTCAGGTACATGGAGCCATCAAAGGAACCGTGATGGGGACTGCACGGATTTTACGGTGTCATCCATTTGTAAAAGGAGGAATTGATTACGTTCCACGCACTTTTTCATTGACCCGTAATAAAATAGACAAAGAAATGCCGGATTATAAAAAATACATAAAAAAATAGATCTGACTCTTTGGTAGAAAGGAGAAGATCTTATGTATAAAAGGCTAGACAAGCAGAACTTACCTTGGGAACTGTTATTAGAAGCTGATCCTGAAAAGAAAAAAGTTACAAAATATATTGACGAAGGTGCTGGCTTTATTTGGGAAGAAGCAGGCGAAGTTTTGGGAATATTAGTTTTTATCACAAGAGACACAGAATTTGAGATCATGAATGTTTCTGTTGCGCCTTCGTTTCAAGGGCAAGGAATCGGAGGGAAACTATTAGATTACGCATTTGAATACTTTCATTTAGTAAAACAAAAACAACGATGCGTGATCATTCGTACAGGAAGTGTGACGAGTAAAGCCCTACATTTATATCAGAAAAAAGGTTTCGTTGAAGTTTCCAGAGAGAAGGATTATTTCATCCATAACTACAAAGAACCAATTTATGAAGACGGCGTCCTTCTGAGGGACCAAGTAACCTTAGAAAAACAATTATAATCTTTTTTAGAAAGCGCTTTTAAAATTAGCTGAATTGCATTACAATAATCCTATTAAGGATAAGGAGAATCGATTATGGGGATCTTAGCTTTTGATTTTGGAGGTTCAGCTGTAAAATATGGTTATTGGGATGGAGAGAGATTATCAGACACAGCAAATTTTTCGACACCTGAAACATGGAGTGAAATGAAAAAACAATTATTTCAAGTATTTAATCAATTGTCAAAAGAAAGAACAATCGATGGTGTTGCTCTTAGCGCACCTGGCGTTGTCAACAGTGAACGCCGTATGATTGAAGGGATCAGTGCCATTCCTTATATCCATGGCTTTGACATTTACCAAGAATTAGAAGAGATGTTTGAATTACCTGTTGCCATCGAAAATGATGCCAATTGTGCAGGGATGGCTGAATTTTATGAAGGAGCTGCTCAAGCTTATCAAAATGTTGCCTTTGTTGTAATCGGAACTGGTATCGGTGGTGCGATGTTTACCAATGGTGAATTAAATAAAGGTGCCCATCTTTATGGTGGTGAGTTTGGCTTGATGTTTCTCGATGGGGATAAAACCTTTAGTAAAGTAGGTACAGCCGTTCAAATGGCTTGGCGCTATTGTGAGCGCAAAGGAGTAGATAAGAAGGCCTATAGTGGGAAAGACGTTTTCGATTTAGCTGAAAAAGGAGATCAGATCGCTCTTGAAGAAGTAGAAAAATTTTATGATTATTTGACAAAAGGCCTTTTTAGCATTCAATTTGCCTTTGATCCAGAGGTCATTGTTTTAGGTGGCGGGATTTCTGCAAAAGAGGGATTGATCGAGGAAATCAATGGGCGGATGAAAAAATTGACTAGCCAGCTAGGATTGAATGATTTTGACCCTGAAATTTTAGTTTGTGATTATCGGAATGATGCCAATTTGATAGGAGCTGCAGCTAATTATTCTGCCCAACTAGAAGGATAGTAGCACGTCTCATATTTCCTCTATGTTTTCTACCAATAGATATGATAAACTATGAGGGAGGTGGAAAAATATGTCAAAAAAAAATAAAGATATCGAAGTTCGTATTGAGGAAATAAAAAAAGACATCAAAGGAAAATCCTATGAGGTGACTCAGTTATTTATTGGTAAAAAATTAATTGGTGAAATCTTAGCTTATGGGCCTAAAGAATTTGAGATTTTCTTAGGAGAAGAAGATTTTGGGAAAGAAAAAAGCCTTGAAAATGCGATAGAAACAGTCATTCGTCACTGGAATCTTCACGATTAAAAAAATATCAAAAAAATTTTCAATAAAGGGTTGCATTCATCTGAAAAATTAGGTATTATAACTAAGTCAGGTTGATACAAACCTTTCGGAGGAGTAGCGAAGTGGCTAAACGCGACGGACTGTAAATCCGTTCCTTAGGGTTCAGTGGTTCGAATCCACTCTCCTCCATTTTTATTGGGGTATAGCCAAGCGGTAAGGCAAGGGACTTTGACTCCCTCATGCGTTGGTTCGAATCCAGCTACCCCAGTCAGTCGAGTGATCCGATAGCGATCACTCTTTTTTTGTGTTCAGCATCTTGTTTCTTGAAGATTCGAGCAAATTAAGCTAGAGTAAGACTATAGATAAGAAAAAGGAGGCGGAGTAAATGAAGTGGAAAGAAAAAGTAGACGAGACAGCAGAAAAAATTTATGATCTGATTAAATCAGAAAAGTATGACGTAGAAGTCCATCTACCAAAAAAATCAGAGAAAATGATCCAAGTCAAAGCAAAACGTCCTACCAATCATACGAAAAAATGGCTAGCAAAAAATCGTTAATAATAACAAAAACTCTGAAATTCACCCAATTTAGTGATTTTTGGAGTTTTTGTTATTTAATCTTGGTAAAATAAGCAAAAAAATCTACACTTAACCACATTTGACTAGTAAAAATTAAACCATCATCATTTTATTATCTGGTGAATTTTGTATGAGAGAAGGATGGACCACAAGCTTATTCACGGCTTTCCTAAAGATGCCGTCTTTATTAATTTTAGAATGATGGAGCTTAAAAAAGAACAATCAAAAAAAGATTGGAATGAAGCTTACAACTCCCTCAATAGAGGAGTATACCAGCTCGTTAACCTTTGTTCGAACCTTTTTTGATTGAGAGGCAAAAGTGTCTAGAGATGATAAAGAAAGGTGTATGGTACGCAACTTAAACGTTTTTTTGTTGTGAATCAGGTATATACCAGTTATAATAAAGGAAACGAAAGGACGGATATACGTTATGTCGAATCAATTACCGGTATATATACAAATTCATGATCAACTTAAAAGTGAAATCGAACAAGGTGTCTGGAAAATTGGTGATCGCCTCCCTTCAGAAAGAGAACTTGCTATTAAATTCAATGTCAGCCGAATGACTTTACGTCAGGCAATTCAAAATTTAGCAGATGAGGGGATCTTAGAAAGAAAAATTGGTTCTGGGACCTATGTGGCGCGAGAAAAAGTGCAAGAAAAAATGTCTGGAGCCACTAGTTTTACTGAAATCATGGAATCTCAAAACCGAGTACCGTCTAGTCGGACGATTTCCTATTTCTTGACTTCTCCCAGCTCTAGTGAGATGGAAAAGCTTCAGCTATCAAAAGAGGATACGATCTTACGAATGGAACGTATACGCTTTGCAGATGACATTCCGATTTGCTTTGAAATTGCAAGTATTCCTCAATCGATTATTGATGGTTACAGCAAAGCAGAAATCACTGAATCGCTTTATCGGATCTTGGAAGAAAAAGGTGGCAATAAGATTGGTGCGGCGAATCAAACGATTTCAGCGATTCTAGCTTCTGAAAAAATCGCTGAATATCTAGATGTAAAACGTGGTGATGCGGTGTTAAGATTGCGTCAGATTTCGTACTTTGAAGATGGGACGCCTTTTGAATATGTACGAACACAATATGTTGGTGATCGATTTGAATTTTATTTGGAAAGATAAGTGGTCATAAAAAAGTGAGTGTTTTAGCTTTCATGATTCAGAACACCATTTTTTATAGGTGACAAGCTGATTGGATCAATAAGTGGATTGACAGAAATGACGCAAATTAAACCAGAGAAAGAAGGTAATAGTTACTTTTTCTTCTCTGGTTTAATTGAAAAAAATTTAATTTTCTAGCTGAATCTGTTGTTCATGATATGAAACGGGACCTTCTGTAAAAGCCACTTGGCCGCTTAAGAGTTCGATCACAGAGTCTTTAAAAGAATCGACTTCTTTTTGATTGATCATACAACTAATGTTTACTTTATCGGTATAAAGGATTTCTTTTACGGTCACTTGTTGAAGCTCAAGAAAATTTTCGACTTTTCCTAATTGTGGATATGAAAGAGCTAAAGAAATTTCTTTTTGCAATCGACCTTCTACTATGCCCACTTCTTTTATAGCATGAGAAACCGCATGTGCATATGCCCGAATCAATCCACCAGCACCAAGTTTGGTACCGCCAAAATAGCGTGTAACCACTGCTGCCACATTGATCAACTCATTTTTTTTAAGGACTTCTAATATGGGAACTCCGGCAGTTCCACTAGGTTCACCATCATCACTGCTACGTTGGATCTCATTTTTCTCACCGATCACAAAGGCACTGCAATTGTGATTTGCTTTCCAGTGTGTTTTTTTTAACCCTTGAATAAAGTCTTTAGCTTCTTCTTCCGTTTGGACACGTTTCAGCGAACAGATAAAACGCGATTTTTTGATCTCGATTTCGCTTTGACCGTCTTCTTTAATCGTCCGATAACGTTCTAACATAAAATTCACTTCTTTCATCTATTCTACTGACACTCTGTGAACAAGTATAAAGAAGTTCGTTGCTCCTTTCAATAGGGATAGTAGTTGCACAACCGAGGGATTATAAGATAATAAAGAAAAGAAAGGGGAAAGCTAACATGAAAGAGCGGGTAAAGAAATATGATGTGATCACACATTATTTAAAAACAAACGGGGGTTCCCAAATCACATTAACCTTTACACAATTTGATGAATTGCTTTTTCCAAGTAGTGGCTTACCTAAGACTGCAAGAGAAAGTACGGATTGGTGGGCGAATGATTACAAGCATCCAGAAAAAGGAGCTTATGGCTGGCTGAATGCGGGATATGAAGTCGTGGTCATCAATTTAAAAAAAGAGTATGTCGTTTTTAACCAACTAGTAAAATCAAGCTGGTTATTTGATTGAAATGAATCGCACACTCGATGAAATAAACTAAAAAAGCAAACCGTAACATCCGAAAATAAGAGATCATTTTCGTGATTTACCGGTTTTTTTTTTGCTCAAAAATAACTCTGTCTGCTTCGTTTTTCGTATATATCTTGTGGAGGGAAATCAATGAGCAAAAAAAATTTATATGATAGAAGATTACTTACAAGAGAAGTAGAGGAAGAAAGGGCTTGGTTGCCTTTTGTAGATCACCAAATGATAGATTCTGTTACAGTAAAGAAAAAAGAACTATACTGTAATCGCTGTGGGACAAGCACACGATTAAATGAAGCAAAAATCAGTGCTACTTTTTTTTATTGCCCTCATTGTCTTTTTTTAGGACGTTGCGACAGCCAACAGGATCTTTATTTATTTGAACAACCGAAAGAAATACCAAGGATCGTCAAATTCGAATGGTCTAAGACGTTGACTCCTTTACAAAAAAGTATTTCAGAAAGATTAGTTCAATCTCACTTAAAGCGCCATCATTTTGTCTGGGCAGTAACGGGTGCTGGTAAAACAGAGATGCTTTATGCAAGTGTCAAACAGGTGTTAGAGCAAGGGGGGAGAGTGGGAATCGCCTCTCCAAGGCTAGATGTCTGTAATGAATTGTTTCTACGCTTCAGACAAGTTTTTCCGAATGAATCAATCCGCTTGCTCCATGGAAAAAGGAAGGAAGCTTACGATTACAGCACACTGGTGATTTGTACGACCCACCAATTATATCGGTTTTATCAAGCTTTTGATTTACTAGTGATTGATGAAGTAGATGCCTTTCCGTTTACCGGTGATTCAGGATTAGCGTATGCGGTAGAAACAGCGCTTGGATCTGAAGGACAATTGATTTATTTAAGTGCCACTCCTGATGATCATTTACTACAAAAGGTAAGGGGAACATTTGAACTTCATCACCTAGCTTTGCGTTTTCATCAACGTTTATTACCTGAACCAATTAATTATTTTTGGAATAATTGGCGGAAAAATTGTTTGCATCCACGGAAGAATAAAACATTGATCCAGTTGATCCATCAGCTAGTGAAAGAGAATCATCTATTACTGTTTTGTCCGAGTATCCATTTGATGAATCAACTTGAGCAAGTTTTGCAACAACAACTCCCTTTTAGGATCACAGCTGCTTCATCAAAAGATAATGATCGTTCGCAAAAAGTACGGAGGATGCGAAATCAAAAGTACGATATTTTTTTGACGACCTTGATTTTAGAAAGGGGGGTCACTTTCGAACGAATCTCTGTGATTGTATTAGGAGCCGATCACCAAGTTTTCACAAAATCTTCCCTCGTGCAAATTGCTGGTAGGGCTGATCGTAAAGGGAAGTTCACAAATAGTAAAGTCTACTTTTTATACGAAGAGAAAACAAAAGCGATCGTTAAAGCTTGTCAAGAAATCAAACAAATGAACAAAAAAGGAAAGGAACAACGCTGTGAAATGTGTTTATTGTAAAAAACTACAAATAAGAAACCTTAAAATCAGTGAAATTTTCAGGTGGTCGAAGGTGGGTTCTGGTATGTGTGAAGAGTGTCGCTCGTTTTTTCACAGTCTACCAGTTGATCAAGGCTGTGAGGGGTGTCAGAAGGTAGATCCATTACAACAAATAGTTAAAAATAACGACACAACTATATGGTACTGTAAAGATTGCTTGCAATGGAAAAAGCAGTATCCTGAATACCCTTTTTGTCATCGTGCCTTTTTTAAGTATGATGAACCATTTCAACAGTGGTTGAAACAGTACAAGTTTATTGGAGATATTCGGTTAGCTAAAAGTTTTGTCGGTGAATGGCAGCAATTAAAAAAAATGTATCCAGATTTTATTTATTGCCCGATCCCACTGTCAGCTGAGCGGATAAGTGAAAGAGGATTCAACCAAGTCAGTGAAATGCTCATTGCAGCTGATCTTCCCTTTCAGGAACTGTTAGTTCGCAAAAAACATTTACCAGCTCAATCTAAAAAGACGAGAGAACAAAGGCTATCGATGCCACAACCGTTTGAATTCACCAATCAATCAATTGATGTGACAAATCAAAAGATTCTTTTGATCGATGATGTTTATACGACTGGCCAGACCATCTTTCACGGAGCAAGTTGCTTAATACGAAATGCACCTCAAGAGATCCAAAGCTTTTCGTTAGCACGTTGAGTTTGTATGGAAACACATGTTTTTGACAGCGATTTAGTTTGCAAAAGTAGTAGAGTTCGATATAATATAATTAAGAAGAGGGAAAGAGTGGTCCTTCTCCTTCTTGACTGTGGTAGACGAAAGGGGTAGTTTTTATGTTTAGATATAATGTACGCGGCGAAAATATCGAAGTAACTGAAGCGATTCGTGACTATGTTGAGAAAAAAGTAGGAAAATTAGAACGCTATTTCAGTGATGCTCCCGATGCGACGGCGCATGTTAATTTAAAAGTTTATACTGAAAAAACAGCAAAAGTGGAAGTTACGATTCCATTACCTTATTTAGTATTACGTGCTGAAGAAACTTCACCTGATCTATACGCAAGTATTGATTTGGTTGTTGATAAATTGGAACGTCAAATCCGCAAATTTAAAACAAAGATCAATCGCAAATCTCGTGAAACTGGTCTAAACACGGCTGATGCAGCAGTGTTGTTTAACAACGAAGAAGAGGAAGAAAACGAGTCAGAACTAGATATTGTTCGTACAAAACGTTTATCATTGAAACCAATGGACAGTGAAGAAGCTGTTTTGCAAATGAACATGCTAGGTCATAACTTCTTCATCTTTGAAGATGCGGAAACAAACGGAATCAGCATTGTTTACCGTCGTAAAGATGGTAAATATGGGTTGATTGAAACCGATTGATAAATAACGAAATCTAAACAAATAATAAACTTGCAGTTTCCAGTATTGGAAGCTGCAAGTTCTTTTTTACCTTGTTTTATCCGAGATAAATATGAAATTATTATGAAGTTCTCATATTAATTGACTTAAGTTATTTCAATTATGGATAACTAATGATAAAATAGAAAATAGAATCTACATAGTATGGATTATATAAAAAAGGAGATTACACAGCGCATGGCCAATTTTATTCGTTCACTTATCGAAAATGATAAGAAAGAACTAAAACGTCTAGAAAGTATTGTTAAAATAATTGAATCTCATGCTGATGAAATGGCAGCATTAACAGATGAACAACTACAAGCAAAAACAAATGAATTTAAAGAAAGATATAAAAAAGGTGAAACTTTGGATCAATTACTGCCTGAAGCGTTTGCAGTGGTTCGTGAAGGAGCTAAACGTGTTTTAGGATTATATCCTTATCCTGTCCAATTAATGGGTGGGATCGTGCTTCATGATGGAAATATCCCTGAAATGCGCACAGGTGAAGGTAAAACTTTAACTGCTACTATGCCCGTTTATTTAAATGCTCTGACAGGTGAAGGTGTCCACGTAGTTACAGTCAATGAATACTTATCCACACGTGACTCTTCTGAAATGGGTGAATTATACAACTTTTTAGGATTAACAGTTGGTTTGAACCTCAATTCAAAATCATCCGATGAAAAACGTGAAGCATATAACTGTGATATCACGTACAGTACGAATAATGAATTAGGGTTTGATTATCTAAGAGATAATATGGTGGTTTACCGTCATCAAATGGTTCAACGACCATTGAATTATGCGATCGTCGACGAAGTTGACTCAATTTTGATTGATGAAGCAAGAACACCATTGATCATATCTGGCCAAGCAGAAAAATCAACAGCACTTTATACACGTGCAGATAATTTCGTTAAACGCTTGAAAGAAGAAGAAGATTATAAAATTGATGTCCAATCAAAAACAATCAGTTTAACCGAAGCTGGTATCGAAAAAGCGGAAGAAACATTTGGGCTAGACAACCTATATGATATTGAGAATTCTGCTTTGACGCATCATCTCGACCAAGCATTACGTGCTAATTACATCATGATCCTTGATATTGATTATGTTGTCCAAGAAGGGAAAGTGTTGATCGTTGATCAGTTCACTGGTCGGATCATGGACGGACGTCGTTATTCAGATGGCTTGCACCAAGCAATTGAAGCTAAAGAAGGCGTTGAGATCGAAGATGAAACAAAAACAATGGCTTCAATCACGTTCCAGAACTATTTCCGTATGTACAAAAAGCTTTCTGGTATGACCGGTACAGCCAAAACAGAAGAAGAAGAATTTAGAGAAATCTATAACATTCAAGTTATCCAAATTCCAACCAATCGTCCGATTATTCGTGATGATCGTCCTGATTTGCTTTATCCAACCTTAACAAGCAAATTCAATGCCGTAGTCCAAGACATTAAAGATCGTTACCGTAAAGGTCAACCGGTACTGGTGGGTACTGTCGCAGTCGAAACATCAGAATTGCTTTCAGATCTGTTGAATCGTGAGCGTATTCCTCATGAAGTCTTGAATGCGAAAAACCACTTTAAAGAAGCGGAGATCATTATGAATGCCGGTCAAAAGGGAGCAGTTACGATTGCTACCAATATGGCTGGTCGTGGGACTGATATCAAACTTGGATTAGGTGTGCGAGAATTAGGTGGTTTAGCTGTTATCGGAACAGAACGTCATGAATCAAGACGTATCGACAATCAGTTACGTGGACGTTCCGGTCGTCAAGGAGATCCTGGGATGTCACAGTTTTATCTTTCTTTAGAAGATGACTTGATGAAACGTTTTGGCTCAGAAAGAATCAAAGCTTTCTTGGAACGGATGAAAATCGGTGAAGAAGATGCGGTCATCCAAAGTAAGATGCTAACAAAACAAGTAGAATCTGCACAAAAACGTGTGGAAGGAAATAACTATGATACACGTAAAAATGTCTTGCAATACGATGATGTCATGCGTGAACAGCGTGAAGTAATCTATAAACAACGTCAAGATGTCATCATGGAAGAGTCTAGTTTGTCACAACCATTGATGAATATGGTCAAACGAACGATCAGTCGTGTAGTTGATGCTCATACTCAATTGGAAAAAGAAAATTGGAATCTTGAAGGAATCGTGGATTTTGCTGGTAGTACGTTGGTTCATGAAGATGAGATCTCACTTGCCGATCTCGACGGTAAGTCGCCAGAACAAATGAAAGACTACTTGTATGAAAAAGCGCAAGAAGTCTTCAATACTAAAGCTTCTCAATTGAATGGGAAAGAACAGTTACTTGAATTTGAAAAAGTCGTGATCTTGCGTGTCGTCGATTCCAAATGGACAGATCATATTGATGCGATGGACCAATTACGTCAATCAATCGGGTTACGGGCTTATGGACAAAATAATCCACTTGTCGAATATCAAACAGAAGGATATAAAATGTTTGAAGACATGGTGGGAGCGATTGAATACGAAGTAACAAGAATCTTTATGAAGGCAGAGATTCGTCAAAATGTCCAACGTGAACAAGTTTCTCAAGGGACACCGGTTCAACCGACAGAGGGTGATGCGAAAGATAACAGTCGTTTAAATGTTAAATCACAGCCGGTCAAAGTGAATAAAGTTGGACGAAATGATCCTTGCCCTTGTGGGAGTGGAAAAAAATACAAAAACTGCCATGGAAAAGGTGAAAACTAATCAATTAATAGATTAGAGCAGAGACATTGAATGCTCTAAAGTCGAACAGTGTAAGAGATACTATTTTTTGATAACAAGTCAACCATCCGAAAAGGCTAGTACTATTTTCGATTGGTCATATTGTGTGCTCCATGAGCAGTGAAACACGCACAACTTTAGATAAGCAGGGAATTCCAAAAATTGTTTTTTTGATTTTTGTGAGTTCCCTGCTTATTTCCGAGTAGTAATAAATGAAATGATTGAATCAAATGGGACGTACAAAAAAAGGAATGACTGATAAAAACAAGTGCCATACAAAAAAGAAGAAAGTAACCAGGTATTAAAGTTGCTTTTTAAGAAAGAAAACTTGACTTGATCAATAAGATTGTTTTCTCTAGCAATTGCCAAACTTGCCACCAGTTTTCCCTTTTTGTTCACTCCGTATTCTGATAGACTAAATGATGTAACATAGACAGAAAGAAGGACACAACGATGGAAATTTCTGAAATTCGCAATCTCCTGTCCGAAATGCAGGAAAAAGTCACAAGCTTTAGGAGGTCTCTTTGACTTAGATCAGCTGGAAGAAGATATTGCTGAAGCAGAAGCAAAAATGGCTGAACCAGGTTTTTGGGATAATAGTGAAGAAGCACAAAAAGTAATCAATGAAAACAATGCCAAAAAAGAAACATATGATCAATTCAATGAATTAGCTCATGAGCTGGAAGAATTAGATTTGATGGTTGAGATGCTTCAAGAAGAACCAGATCCACAGATGCAAGAAGAAGCACAGACACGTATGAATAAATTAAAAGAAGCAATGGCTACGTACGAATTAGCTATGTTATTAGATGGTCCGTATGATCGGAATCATGCGATTGTTGAGTTACATCCTGGCGCAGGTGGAACGGAATCACAAGACTGGGGAAGTATGTTATTAAGAATGTACACTCGTTGGGCAGAGCAACATGGGTATCAGGTAGAAATGTTAGATTATCAAGCAGGGGATGAAGCAGGGATTAAAAGTGTGACCTTGTTGATCAAAGGACACAATGCTTATGGTTATCTAAAATCAGAAAAAGGTGTTCATCGTTTAGTTAGAATCTCACCTTTTGACTCAGCTAAACGTCGTCATACCTCTTTTTGTTCTGTTGATGTGATGCCTGAGTTAGATGAAACGATAGATGTAGATATCAATCCAGATGATTTGAAGATCGACACATATCGTGCAAGTGGGGCTGGTGGACAGCATATCAACAAAACGGAATCTGCTGTACGAATCACCCACCTTCCAACAGGTACTGTAGTAGCTAGTCAAGCCCAACGTTCTCAACTTAAAAACCGAGAACAGGCAATGGGAATGTTGAAAGCGAAACTTTATCAATTAGAAGTAGAGAAAAAGGAACAAGAAGCTGCTGCTCTTCGAGGAGAACAAATGGAGATCGGCTGGGGCTCACAAATTCGGTCTTATGTATTCCATCCTTATTCAATGGTCAAGGACCATCGAACGAATGTCGAGACCGGAAATGTCCAAGCAGTGATGGATGGGGATTTAGATATGTTTATTGATGGGTATCTAAAAATGCATCTTTAATAAATGTTTCGTTGAGAATTGAAACAAAATTGTAAGGTTTCGCAAGGAAGTTGAAACATTCCCATGCTATAATGACTAAAGACTGAAAAGATATGGAGAGAACGCCATGATTGAAATGAAGGATGTAATGAAGAAGTACTCAAATGGTACTACAGCAATCCGAAATCTCTCGATTGTGATTGATCAAGGGGAATTTGTGTATGTGGTAGGTCCATCTGGGGCTGGTAAATCTACATTCATTAAACTGATGTATCGAGAAGAAAAAGCTTCAAAAGGAACATTGAATGTTGCAGGTCATGATTTAATGAAAATCAAAGATCGTGAAGTCCCTCTTTTACGACGTGAGATTGGTGTCGTATTCCAGGATTATAAACTGCTTCCACGGAAAACTGTATATGAAAATGTCGCTTATGCTATGCAGGTAATCGGCAGAAAACCTCGAGATATCAAAAAACGAGTGATGGAAGTGTTGGATCTGGTTGGCCTAAAACATAAGGTTCGCGTATTTCCTAGTGAATTATCCGGTGGGGAGCAACAACGTGTATCGATTGCTAGAGCCATCGTCAACACACCTAAAGTGTTGATTGCAGATGAACCTACAGGGAACTTAGATCCAGAAAACTCTTGGGAGATCATGAAATTATTAGATCGCATCAACGCTCAAGGGACAACAGTGGTAATGGCAACCCACAATAGTAATATCGTTAATACCATTCGTCATCGAGTGATTGCCATAGAGAATGGTCGGATTATTCGTGACCAAGCGGAAGGAGAATATGGATACGATGATTAGAACCTTTTTCCGCCATGTATTAGAAAGTATCAAAAGTTTAAAACGTAACGGCTGGATGACGATTGCGTCGGTCAGTGCAGTTACGATTACCCTGACTCTTGTGGGGGTATTTATGGGGATCATCTTGAATGCGACGAAACTCGCTGAAGATGTTGAAAACAATGTCGATGTGTCGGTTTTCGTTGATATAGGAACCAATGAGAAAGATATGAAAACATTAGAAAAAGAATTGAATGAATTGGATCATGTGAAGAACGTGTCCTTCTCAAGTAAAGATCAAGAATTGAAAAAGATCCAAGACGCTATGGGTGATTCTTGGAGTTTGTTTGAAGGAGATGGTAACCCACTTTATGATGTATATGTGGTTAGGGCTACTGCACCTTCACATACGAAAGAAGTATCTGAAGCAGCTGCTAAGCTAAAAAATGTGTTCCGATCAGATTATGGTGGGACATCTTCGGATCGAATTTTCCAAATTGCTGCTGCTGTACGGACTTGGGGATTAGCTGCTGCAGCGTTACTCTTATTTGTGGCAATGTTCTTAATCTCTAATACTATTCGTATCACGATCTTATCGCGTCAAAGAGAAATCCAGATCATGCGTTTAGTGGGTGCAAAAAATGGTTATATTCGTTGGCCATTCTTCTTAGAAGGCGGTTGGATCGGGTTGATTGGTTCAATCATTCCGATCTTGATCATGACTTTTGGTTATAGTGAGATTTTCCGAATGATCAATCCATCATTATTGCGTTCCCATTATTCTTTGATTCAACCAAATGAAATCATCTGGAAGATCAATCTCTTGATGGCAGGTATCGGTATCATTATTGGATCACTAGGTTCCATTATTTCAATGAGAAGATTCTTGAAATTTTAATCTTTATTCGTGAACATACAGGGTCAAAGGAGCGCAATTCCTTTATCTAGTGTTCATGGATAGAAATAAATCGTGGAACTATGGATGGACAGAAAGAAATCTTTCTGTTCATTTTTTTATTTTTGTAAGCTAGACTTTTCATGGTAAATCATAAGCTGAAATGTAAAAGTTTGGGTAAGTTCTCTATTTTATTATTTTTTAATAGTGGGATTAATAGGATAAGGTAAAAACAAATCAACTATTTTGAAGTTTAAAATATCTTTCTAGAAGTGTCGCTTTGCCTTGGTCAGAAAGAAAAATGTTACTTTTTCTTTACTTTAAAAAATAACTTCGCTATTCTTAAGAAGGTAGTCAAATGAAGAGGTGAAGCTATGGGTATTATTGTTGAAAATTTTTTTACAGTCATTTTGATTACGAACATATTACTGTCAATCATCATTGTCTTTCGTGAAAGAAAAGAAACGGCTCAGACATGGGCCTGGTTGTTAGTTTTGATGTTCATTCCAATCGTTGGCTTTATTCTCTACATTTTCTTTGGAAGAGGGATTTCAAAAGACAAGATTTTTGATTTGAAAATCCAAGGGAAAATCGGGAAAAATCTAGAAATTGAAGAAGACAAGCAAGCGTTGATGCGCGGCTTATATCCACATCCACCCACAGGTCAGGTGGATGTGAAGCAATTGATTTATATGTTGACCGTATTTGAAAGTACATTGTATACATCTAGAAATGATGTCCAACTATTTACAGATGGACGAGAAAAATTTGATGCGCTGATCGAAGATATCAAACAGGCGAAAGACCACATCCACTTGCAGTACTACATTTATCGAAGTGACATGTTAGGTTTGGAGGTCTGTGAAGCATTGACTGAAGCAGCACGTCGTGGGGTAAAAGTACGTGTGTTGCTAGATGCTTGGGGATCGACCCAAGTTTCTTCAAAGTTCTTTCATGAATTGAAGATAGCTGGAGGAGAAGTGGCCTTCTTTTTCCCGCTCTTTGTTCCTTATTTAAATCCAAGAATCAATTATCGTAATCACCGCAAGATTGTGGTGATTGATGGCCATATTGGCTATACAGGGGGCTTTAACGTTGGTAATGAATACCTAGGACTAGTGAAAAAATTTGGTTATTGGCGAGATAATCATCTGCGGATCTATGGTGAAGCAGTCTATGCTTTGCAAAATCGTTTTCTGATGGACTGGAATTCACAAAATGCTAGAGAAGTCAGCTATGAGCCTCGTTTCTTCCCTACGATGGAATCAACGGGAAGTATTGCCATGCAAATCGTCACTAGTGGACCAGACTCAGAACATGAACAGATCAAAATGACCTATCTTAAAATGATTTCTTTAGCTAAACGAGAGATCCTGATCCAAACACCTTATTATATACCTGATGAATCCATTCATGAGGCATTAAAACTGGCCTTGCTTTCGGGAGTAAAAGTTCATCTTCAAATACCGAATAAGCCGGATCATCCTTTAGTATATTGGGCAACTTATTCCTTTGCAGCGGAATTGATTCAATATGGGGCAATTATAGAAACATATGAAAATGGCTTTATCCATGCGAAAACAATGATCATCGATAGTGGCATCGTTTCGGTAGGATCAGCAAATATTGATGTGCGATCTTTTCGTTTAGATTTTGAAGTCAATGCACTGATTTATGATGAACGAATGGCAACACAAGTGAGAACTACGTTTTTTGATGATTCAAAAGTCTCAAAACAATTGACAAAGGAACTGTATGAACAACGTGGGATGCTTATTAAATTAAAAGAGGGCTTAGCTCGATTAGTCTCGCCACTTTTGTAAATGAAGTGACAAAAAAGGACATGAAACTGACTCATATGAATGAGCTGTTCACGTCCTTTTTTATCGGGGCCATTTCTGAAAAACGTTCGCCAGAAATGGAGAAAGCGTCTCGCAAGAGCGGAAATTAACTTTTGGGGTATTTCTTGTTTTTGGGGAAAGCAAGAAATAAGCTAATGTTTGCTTGTTAAAGAGACACATTTCAAAGACAGTATAGCATAGAAAAAAATAATGAGATAGTGTTTTTTATAATATTATTTATTTTTATGTTATTTAATAAAATCAATTCATTTTCAAGCTAGAATGAACATGTTAAAATGAATGTACTTTAGGATTGAAGGAGATTTCTAATGAAAAAAATTAGCTTATTTATCCCAATAATTGCTGTAATTATTCTGATGACTGGTTGTTCTAAATGGGTCGATCAAGGGGAATCAATCACAGCAGTTGGCTCATCAGCCCTACAACCTCTTGTTGAAACGGTGGCAGAGTCGTACCAGGCTCAAAATCCTGGCAAGTTTATCAACGTGCAAGGAGGCGGAAGTGGAACAGGTTTGTCTCAAGTACAATCAGGAGCTGTCGAAATCGGTAACTCAGACGTATTTGCAGAAGAAAAATCTGGTATCGATGCTGCAGCGCTCATTGATCATCGTGTGGCTGTAGTAGGAATAACGCCAATTGTGAATAAAGGCGTGGGTGTCAAAGATATTTCAATGGAAAACTTAAAGAAAATATTTACCGGAGAAATCACAAATTGGAACCAATTGGGTGGCAAAGACCAACGAATTGTCATTTTGAATCGCGCAGCAGGTAGCGGTACACGTGCAACCTTCGAAAGATGGGTGTTAGATGGTGAAACAGCGATACGTGCGCAAGAACAAGATTCTAGTGGTATGGTGCGACAAATTGTAGCAGACACACCTGGAGCCATCAGCTATGTGGCCTTTTCATATGTGACAGAAGACGTAGCGACATTGAACATCGACGGCGTAGAACCAACTGATGAAAATGTGACGACCAATGATTGGACGATTTGGGCTTATGAACATATGTATACAAAAAAAGAAACAGATCAATTAACGAAAGACTTCTTGGCTTACATGCTATCTGAAGATGTCCAAAAGAATATCGTTGGTGAACTAGGCTATATCCCTGTCTCAGACATGAAAGTAGAACGTGATTGGGAAGGCAACCTTGTAAATTAATCATCTTTACAAAAAATTTACAAACTTAGCATAAATTTTACATGTTATTAAAATCAAATTGATGTTCACTTAGTAGACTGTATGAGTATGTTAAATGACTAGGGAGGAATCATCTGTGGAAGATGTAAAAAAAATATTATTAACAAAATCCAAGCGCTCGAAAATGGAACAACGCGGAAAGTTTATTAGCTTTTTGTGTATTGCATTGATCGTAGTGGTTGTTTTAGCCATTTTTTATTTTGTTGCCAGCAAAGGACTTGCTACATTCTTTGTAGATAAAATCAATGTGTTTGATTTCTTATTTGGAACAACTTGGAATCCAAGTGCGGTAGGTCCTGACGGGAAACCAATGGTAGGAGCTTTACCAATGATCGCAGGTTCTTTTATTGTAACGTTCTTATCCGCAATTATTGCCACGCCTTTTGCCATTGGGGCAGCGGTCTTTATGACAGAAATTTCTCCAAAAAATGGAACGAAGGTGTTACAACCTGTCATTGAACTTCTTGTAGGAATTCCATCTGTCGTTTATGGATTTATCGGTTTATCAGTGATCGTACCATTTATTCGTAATATTTTCGGTGGTACTGGATTCGGGATCTTGGCCGGAACATTTGTCCTTTTCGTCATGATCTTACCAACGGTGACGACTATGACCGTGGATGCTTTAAAAGCTGTGCCAAGACATTATCGTGAAGCATCTCTAGCATTAGGTGCAACGAGATGGCAAACAATTTATAAAGTCGTTTTACGAGCAGCTGTACCTGGTATCTTGACTGCGATCGTTTTTGGTATGGCTCGTGCATTTGGTGAAGCATTAGCGATTCAAATGGTTATAGGGAATGCCGCATTGATGCCAACTAGTCTTACAACACCAGCTTCTACTTTAACTTCTATCTTGACCATGGGTATCGGAAATACGATCATGGGAACTGTTGAGAATAATGTTCTTTGGTCATTAGCATTGATCCTGTTATTCATGTCATTATTCTTTAACATCGTTATTCGGATGATTGGTAAGAAAGGAGAACTGAAATAATGAATGCAAAACGTTCCGATAAAGTGGCAACGGGTGTCCTGTACACCATCTCAGGAGTTATCGTTTTGATATTAGCAGCTTTACTGCTGTATATTCTTGTTCGAGGAATCCCTCACATCTCTTGGTCATTCTTGACAGAGCCTTCAAAAGCCTATCAAGAAGGCGGTGGGATTGGGATCCAACTGTTTAACTCAATTTATTTATTGATCATCACCATGATTATTAGTTTTCCACTTTCACTTGGTGCTGGGATCTATTTATCTGAATATGCTGGTAAAAACTGGTTGACTGATGTTATTCGGACATCAATTGAGATCCTTAGTTCTTTACCATCTGTTGTCGTCGGTCTATTTGGTTTCTTGGTATTTGTTATCCAGTTCCAATATGGATTCTCGATTATTTCAGGTGCTTTAGCGTTGACTGTGTTTAATTTGCCACTACTAACACGCACAGTTGAAGAATCTTTACAAGCTGTTCACTATACACAACGTGAAGCAGGTCTAGCGTTAGGATTATCACGTTGGGAAACGGTCTTGCGTGTGGTGGTACCAGAAGCCACTCCAGGTATCTTAACCGGTGTGATCTTAAGTTCAGGTCGTATCTTTGGGGAAGCAGCTGCATTGATCTATACAGCTGGTCAAAGTGCACCAGCTCTTGACTTTTCGAACTGGAACCCATTAAGTGTTTCTAGTCCTATCAGTATTTTCCGACAAGCTGAAACACTGGCTGTCCATATTTGGAAAATCAATACAGAAGGAACGATGCCAGATGGTGTATCCGTTTCAGCAGGAGCTTCTGCTGTGTTGATCATTGCAGTGTTGCTATTCAATTTTGGCGCGCGTGCTCTTGGAAAACGCCTGCACCGTAAAATGACTTCAGCCTAAGGAGAAGATGTGAAATGAAAGAATATAATTTGAATGAAACCAACATCATCACCATGGGTCAAGAAAAAGATGTTGCGTTATATACAGATGATCTACATGTTTGGTATGGAGACAACGAAGCTATCAAAGGTGTCGATCTGGAATTTGAAAAAAATAAAATTACGGCTTTGATTGGACCTTCTGGTTGTGGGAAGTCCACTTATCTACGTTCGTTGAATCGGATGAATGACGGGATTGCCAATACCAAAATCACTGGAAAAATCATGTATAAAGACGTAGATGTCAATGCTCCGCAAATCGATGTATACGAAATGCGTAAAAGGATCGGCATGGTTTTTCAACGCCCAAATCCATTTAGTAAATCAATCTATGACAATATTACATTTGCCTTGAAGCAACATGGTGAAAAAGATAAACATAAATTAGATGAAATCGTAGAAACAAGCTTGAAACAAGCAGCTCTTTGGGATCAAGTGAAAGATAGCTTGAATAAGAGCGCCTTAGCGTTGTCTGGCGGACAGCAACAACGGTTGTGTATTGCACGAGCGATTGCCATGAAACCAGATATCTTACTACTTGATGAACCAGCAAGTGCATTAGATCCAATATCTACAGGGACAGTGGAAGAAACACTGGTTAATCTAAAAGAAGATTATACGATCATCATTGTGACACATAACATGCAGCAAGCTGCCCGTATCAGTGATTACACCGCCTTCTTCTACTTAGGAAATGTGATCGAGTATGATAAAACGAATAAGATATTTACTAGACCAAAAATCCAGGCGACGGAAGACTACGTATCCGGTCATTTTGGTTAAGACGGAGGCCACGCTATGACAAAAGAAATTATCTCATCAAAAGATCTTCATCTCTATTATGGGGAAAAAGAAGCACTGAAAGGGATTGATTTGAGCTTTAATAAAGGGGAAATCACGGCAATGATTGGTCCATCGGGTTGTGGGAAATCAACTTATTTACGCTCATTGAATCGAATGAATGATTTGATCCCTGGAGTGACGATTACAGGTAGTGTTGTTTATAAAGGAAAAGATATTTACGGACCAAAAACAGATATTGTCGATTTACGTAAAGAAATCGGCATGGTCTTCCAACAACCAAATCCATTTCCATTCTCGATTTATGAAAATGTCATTTATGGATTAAGACTTAAAGGTGAAAAAGATAAACGTGTGCTGGACCAAGTTGTGGAAGAAAGTCTAAAGGCTGCTTCTGTTTGGGACGATGTGAAAGATAAATTGCATAAGAGTGCACTGTCTTTATCTGGTGGACAACAACAACGGGTTTGTATTGCTCGGGTATTAGCAGTAAATCCAGAGATCATCTTATTAGATGAACCAACGAGTGCATTAGATCCAGTTTCTACTGGGAAAATCGAGAGTATGCTGTTAGAATTGCGTGAGCGATATACAATGATCATCGTGACCCACAACATGTCTCAAGCATCACGTATTTCAGATAAGACGGCTTTCTTCTTAGATGGTAATTTGATCGAATTTGATAAAACAAAAAAGATTTTCATGAATCCAGAGAAAAAAGAAACCGAAGATTATATATCAGGACGATTTGGATAAGGAGGAAATGTAATGTTACGAACGCAATTTGAAGAAGAGTTACTTAACCTTCATAATCAATTTTATGAGATGGGGATGATGGTAAGTAATGCCGTGCATAAATCTGTTCGCTCATATACCAAGCATGACAAAACACTTGCGACAGAAGTGATTGAAAATGATATTAAAATCAATGACATGGAGACACGTTTAGAGAAAAAAAGTTTTGAAATGATTGCTTTACAACAACCTGTTACTACAGATCTACGAACAATCATTACGGTCATGAAAGCAAGTTCCGATTTGGAGCGTATGGCTGATCATGCAGTTTCTATTGCAAAATCAACGATCCGTCTCAAAGGAGAAACGAGAATTCCAGAAATAGAAAAAGAGATCTCGGACATGTCTGATTATGTGAAGAAAATGGTGGATAATGTATTGGTTGCTTACGTGAAAACAGATGAAAAAGATGCGCGGACGATTGCAAATATGGATCAACGAGTCAATGACTATTTCCACCGCATCTATGAAACAACGATCAAAAATATGCAATCAAATCCAGAAACGGTCATTAGTGGGACTGACTATGTGAATGTGGCCAGCTATCTAGAACGAATTGGTGATTATGTCACAAATATTTGTGAATGGATCGTCTACTTAGCAACTGGTAAAATTACAGAATTGAATTCTCATCATGATGAAATGTTTTAAAATAGAAATAGAGCACAATTGCTAATATGTAGGAGAAAAAAACTGGGACGTTTGTCAAATCGACTGATGTCTCAGTTTTTTTTAGAAGAATGTAAGGGTATCAATAGGAGAAAACTGAGTAAAAGGGGAAAACAGTTGACTCAATTCTAGAAGTTTTTTTGATGCTTTCATCCGTTATTTAAAGATAGCGATGAGAGGAACACTTTGTTTTTACAAGTTAAGTAAAAGAACTGGTGTAAGTAAATAGAATGTTTCCATCTATGATTTACTTGTTGAAACTTTCTGTATTTTCTTATGCTTGATTCGAAAGATCAACGCGAGAATGAGAAAAAGTTACTACTTAAGTCCTATGACTTTTTTTGTAAATCGGTGCATAATATGGATGTAAGGAAAAGCATGCAAATAATTTTGCTTAAGGAGGCAATTTCCATGAAAGAAAGAGAACGTATTTTAGAATTAGTAAAAAAAGGAATCCTTTCAACTGAAGAAGGTTTAGACTTATTGGAAAGTATGGCTACTGAAAAAGATGAAAAACAAATTGCAAAAGACGCGGATCGAGTAAATGCCAGTCGCAGAGAACAAGATGAAGCAAGTCGCTTGGTTGATGGATTTGAAAATGGCACAAAGGAATCAACTTCTGTAAAAGAAGATCCAAAACAAAAAGAAAAAGAAGATCAAGAAAACTTAGAGAAAATTTTAGATGAATTAGCAACGAATGCGAATAAGGCATCTGCCCATTTAGATGAGGTCAATGAAAAATTAGCTGAAAATGAAGCAGCATACAATAACAAACAGGAAATATTGATGCAGCTTAATACGAAAGAAGAACTTGATCAACTAACAGACGAAGAATTAACACAACGTCAAACATTAGAAAACGAAGTCAAAGAATTAGAAGTAACAGGTGATGCTTTGAGAGAAGAAAAGCTAAGACTTGAAGTAGAACTAAAAGATATTCGTAAAAATCAATGGGCTGAAAAGAAAGGTACACTTGCTGAAAAATTTGAATTACCAGAAGATTGGAAAGAACAAGCCAATGATACTTTGAATCAAGTTGGAGAAAAAATGTCAGAAGCAGGTTCACAATTAGGTAAATTCTTGAAGCAAACATTCCAAAGTGTATCCGAAACGGTGAATGACAATATGGAATGGAAAGATGTCAATTTACGTGTTCCAGGTATTGCGACCACAAAATTCGAACATGAATTTTATTATAAAGCACCTGCAGGAAGCATCCTTGATATCAAAGCAGCTAATGGAAATGTCACGTTGAAGACATGGGATAGCGAAGATGTGAAAGTAGAAGCCAAAATCAAACTATACGGCAAAATGGGATCAGAACCATTTGAAGCTTTTTCAGAACGTAGCCAAATCGAAGTGAATGATGAACATATTTCATTCCAAATCCCTAATAAACGCATACGTGCGGATTTAGTTTTCTATTTACCTCAAAGAACATACGATCATACAGCAATCAAGTTATTAAATGGGAATATCGTGATTGAAGAATTAGATGGAAAAGATATCTATGCTAAATCCACGAATGGCAATATTACTGTGGATCATCTAACTGCTACCATGCTTGAAATCGAAGGAGTCAATGGGAATATCGAAGTGCAAAATGGAGATATTTTAGATTCGATCATTGAAACAGTCAATGGAACAGTTACATTCGGTGCTACACCAGAAAATCTTTCTATCTCACTAGTCAATGGCGATGTACGACTAACAGTAAGAGAAGATCGATTGAAAAAAATTGAAGCAAGTTCTGTGAATGGAAATGTCAAAGTGGCTTTACCAACAACTCTTGGTGTAGAAGGTCATGCAAAGACTAGTCTAGGTAGTATTAACAGTCGCATGACAGATTACGAGATCATTCGGGAAAAAAAAGAACGGACCAATCAAATGTTGCAGTTCCGTCGAGTTTCCGAAAAAGAAATGGCAAAAATACAACTTTCAACGACAACCGGAAGTATCTATTTAAAAGACACAGACAAGTAATACCTTTTCGCTTTGAAGTGAAGATCTTTACTTCATACTCAGGTACGGGTAAAGATCGTTCACTTAAAGCTTAGAAATGAAAAAGTAGAATTGTCATCAGAACTTTCTTCCATTAAAATGATAGAACAGAGGTGAAAATAATGAGAAAAAAATTGACGAAATCTAACAAGAATATTGTTTTGACAGGTACTTTGGCGGGTATTGCCGAGTATATCGGAATTGATCCAACAGTGGTACGTGTCATTTATGTCTTCTTAAGTTTAGTAGCATTTGGTAGCCCAATCATTTTGTATATCTTATTAGCTTTGATTATTCCATCAGCAAAGAATACACAAAGACGGTATGGACATGACAATGATTATTACCAAAAAAATAATTATCGTGAACCATCAAGTAAACGAAAAGAGGCGGAGAAAGTCAACGATGATGAATGGAGTGACTTCTAATGTCATACTTTCAGCGAATTATTGTAACAACGTTGACATTCATCTCCCTGGCGGTCATCTTTCCTAATATGATTTATATTGATAGCATTTGGACAGCCGTAGTTGCTAGTTTTGTCCTTTCTATCTTAAATGTACTGATCAAGCCAGTCATTATGTTCTTTTCTATTCCGTTCACGCTACTTACTTTTGGTTTATTTACGTTTGTGATCAATGCACTGATGTTGAAAATGACTTCATTTTTTGTCGGTGCAACCAATTTCAGTTTCTCTTCTTTTGGTGCAGCATTGATTGCGGCAATCGTGATGTCCTTAGTAAATGTCATTGTAAGTGGACATAACAGCAGTAAGAAACGATGAGAAAATGGATAAATGCAATCCATAAACAAACAAAAGAGGCTGGGGCAGAAGTATTTAACTCCGAGAAATAAGAAGAAATTCACGAAATTGCTTTTCAAGTTATTGTGAATTTCAGTCTATTTTCGAAGGAGTTACTTCTGCTTTCGCTGTTGATGTGTATTTAGAGTGTGAAACAAAAGTAAATAACACTTTTGTTCCATACTTTTTTTATTTTGTGCGTTTAAAACAGCGTTTTCTTTGAGGGGGACACTAAAAAATATAAATAAAATGATGAATGAAGCCTGTTTTTTTTATTGGTAGTACTTTTAGCCTGAGAATGCTAAAATGAAAGAGAACAGTCTAATAGAAATGAGGTAGCACAAATGGCAGAAGTGGTAAAAGTGAGCCAATTAGTAGAAAAATTATCATTAGAAATCGTCACGGGCGATGAAGAAAGTTTGAATCGTGTCATCGTAACAGGTGATATCTCAAGACCAGGTCTAGAATTGACTGGTTATTTTAATTACTATTCCCATGATCGTCTTCAGTTATTTGGGAGTAAAGAAATAAGCTTTGCAGAACGGATGATTCCCGAAGAACGATTAATGATCATGCGTCGGTTATGTAGTGAAGATATGCCTGCATTTATTATTTCTAGAGGATTAGCAGCACCCGAAGAGATGATCCAAGCAGCAAATGAATATGGTATGGCTGTTTTACGCTCACCAATTTCGACTTCACGGTTATTGGGAGAATTATCCAGTTATCTTGATGGTCGCTTAGCTCCAAGGACAAGTGTCCATGGAGTATTAGTTGATGTTTATGGATTGGGCGTACTGATCCAGGGAGATAGCGGTATTGGTAAAAGTGAAACTGCCTTAGAGCTGATTAAAAGAGGTCATCGATTGATTGCGGATGATCGTGTCGATGTCTATCAACAAGACGAATTGACAGTTATTGGTGAGCCACCAAAAATCTTGGAACATTTGATTGAGATCCGAGGTATTGGAATTATTGACGTAATGAATCTATTCGGAGCTAGTGCGGTCAGAGGATCGATGCAAGTCCAATTGGCGGTCTATTTAGAAGCATGGGCCAAAGATAAAAAGTACGATCGTTTAGGTTCTGAAGATACTTCTGTAGAGATTGCAGAAGTGGGCATTCCGCAAATCAAGATCCCAGTTAAAACTGGTCGAAACGTTGCGATCATCATCGAAGTAGCGGCGATGAATTTCCGTGCCAAAACGATGGGCTTTGATGCGACGAAAACATTTGAAGAACGATTAAGCCGACTGATTGAAGAAAATTCAGCAGGTCAATAACAAGGAGTGGAAGTATGGTTGCACAAGTCAATCGGGTCGCATTTGACCTTTTAGGGATACCTATCTATTGGTATGCATTGATCATCGTTTCTGGGATTGTCATTGCTATGTGGCTAAGTAGTCGAGAAGCTGTGAGAGTAGGCTTAAGAGCAGACGATGTCACTGATTTTATGTTGTGGGGGCTACCAATTTCAATTATCGGTGCACGCTTATATTATATCTTATTTGACCTACCTCAATATTTAGAAGATCCTATCCAAATATTTAATATCCGTTCTGGTGGTTTAGCTATTTATGGCGGATTGATTGCTGGAGCAATCACGCTTTATTTTTATACAAAGTATCACTTCATTGATTTATGGACATTTCTAGACATTGCCGCACCAAGCGTTTTATTAGCGCAAGCGATCGGCCGATGGGGAAATTTTATGAATCATGAAGCTTATGGTCCGGATACCACTAGAACTTTTTTGGAAAATCTACATTTACCTCAATTTATTATTGATAATATGTATATTGATGGGATCTATCGGCAACCAACGTTTCTTTATGAGTCTCTTTGGAGCTTAGTAGGTGTTATATTAATTTTGTTTTTACGAAAGAAACCACATTTTTTGAAAAAAGGGGAAATCACCCTTAGTTACTTGATATGGTATAGCTTTGGACGTTTCTTCATTGAAGGATTAAGAACGGACAGCTTGTATCTTTTCAATACAATCCGCGTTTCTCAGTTATTATCGGTTGTTTTATTTATTGGTTCAATTGTATTATTTATTTGGCGAAGAAAAAAAGGTGATTTACCGGATTATGACCGGAGTCTAGGACAAAATCAACTTTTTCTTTGAGTTTCAAAAGCTAAAAAAATGAAAAATATGGCAGGAGTGGTAGAATGAAATATAGAGTAGCGGTTTTAGGGGCCGGTTCTTGGGGAACAGCTTTAGCACAAGTGCTGGCTGAGAATGGGCATGATGTTCGCATTTGGGGACACCGTGCGGATCAAATGACCGAAATCAATGAGCGACATACGAATAAACGCTACTTACCAGACCATCCATTACCAGAATCGATCATAGCTTTCACTGACATGGTAAAAGCGGTAGCAGAAACAGATGCAATTCTTGTCGTCGTACCAACGAAGGCTATTCGTTCGGTAGCACAAGAGCTGGTCGAGGTGTTACAAACTAAACCTGTGATCATCCATGCCAGTAAAGGATTAGAGCAGGGTACGCATAAGCGAATTTCTGAGATTTTAGCAGAAGAGATTCCACCAGAAAAAAGAAAAGGCATCGCTGTTTTATCTGGTCCAAGTCATGCGGAGGAAGTCGCACGTCACGATATCACAACGATCACAGCAGCAAGTACTGAAGCAGATGCCGCTAACTTTGTACAAATGCTATTTATGAATCATTATTTTCGTATTTATACCAATCCTGATGTGATCGGAGTAGAGATGGGGGCAGCGTTGAAAAACATCATTGCTATTGGAGCTGGTGCAATCCATGGACTGGGTTTTGGCGATGATGCAAAAGCTGCAATCATCACTAGAGGTCTAGCGGAAATCAGCCGTCTAGGTGTAGCAATGGGGGCTAATCCATTGACGTTTATTGGCTTGAGTGGTGTTGGAGATCTAATCGTGACCTGTACCAGTGTCCACTCTAGAAATTGGCGTGCCGGGAACTTACTAGGACAAGGACAGGAATTACATGAGATTTTGGAAAACATGGGCATGGTAGTGGAAGGTGTCCAAACAACAAAAGCTGCCCGAGAGTTGGCCCAAATGATGGATATTGAGATGCCGATTACTCAAACAATCTATGAAGTGCTTTATGAAGGAAAAGATATCAATAAAGCAGCAACAGAAATCATGTTGCGAGAGGGTAAGCCAGAAAATGAATTTAAATTAACATTTTTTTAAGGAGAGAGAAGAAATGAAAGTAAAGAAAGCAGTTATTCCAGCAGCAGGACTAGGTACAAGATTTTTACCAGCAACAAAAGCAATGGCAAAAGAAATGCTACCAATCGTAGATAAGCCAACTATTCAATTTATTGTAGAAGAAGCATTGAATTCAGGGATTGAAGATATCCTGATCGTAACAGGAAAAGCAAAACGACCAATTGAAGATCACTTCGACTCAAATATTGAATTAGAAACAAACCTAGGAGAAAAAGGAAAAACTGAGTTATTGAAATTAGTAGAAGAAACAACTGATGTCAATCTTCACTTTATTCGTCAATCTCACCCTAAAGGATTAGGACATGCAGTTTTACAAGCAAGAGCATTTATTGGAAATGAACCTTTTGTTGTCATGTTGGGCGATGATATCATGGAAGATGAGATTCCATTGACCCAACAATTGATCAATGATTATGAGCGCACACATGCTTCAACGATTGCAGTTATGCAAGTGCCTCATAAAGATACTTCTAAATATGGGATCATCAATCCAGGAGAAGAATTGGAAGAAGGACTTTTCAATGTAAAAGACTTTGTTGAAAAACCTGAACCAAGTAAAGCACCAAGTGATTTAGCAATTATTGGACGCTATCTACTCACACCAGAGATTTTTGATGTATTAGCTGAGCAAAAACCAGGTGCCGGAAACGAAATCCAATTAACAGATGCGATTGATACGTTGAATAAAACACAACGCGTATTTGCACGTAAATTTACCGGTCATCGTTATGATGTAGGAGATAAGTTTGGCTTTATGAAGACAAGTATTGAATATGGTCTGACACATCCTGAAGTTGGTGCACCATTAAAAGAATATATCATGGAACTGGGCAAGTCTTTAGCAGCAGATACGCCGTCTCCGGTCAATGAAGTAAAGGAACCAACAGAACCTAAAAACAAAAAGTAATGATTAAAAAAAGCTTCAGCTGCTCGTCAAACTACAAGTAGTTGAAGCTTTACTGTTTTATATTTGTTTAAAAAATGTGAAAATGCTATTCTAATAGAGAGTAGAGTAAAAAGGGGGCTTGACTATGACAGGTGGAGAAATAGCTGGTTTGATTGCCGCAGTGGCATTTGCCATACTCGTTGTTTTTATTGTACGTGTATTGTTGCAAGTGTCTAAGACATTAGAAAAAGTCGATCAAACAGTAGCTGAAGCAAATACGACGATTGAAGTGGTCACAAAAGATGTTGATCTTTTATCAAGGCAAGTGGAGGGGCTCTTAGTCAAGAGCAATGAACTGCTTTTAGATATCAACGGTAAAGTGGCAACCATCGATCCTTTATTTACAGCAGTCGCTGATTTAAGTGAAAGTGTTTCAGAATTAAATCATTCAAGTAAAAACATCGTGACGAAAGTCGGTGGTATCGGCAAAACAACCGCTAAAGCAACAGTAGTAGGTAAAGTTGGTGGTACTGCGATGAAGTTTTTCAAGCATAAAAAACAACCAGAAATGACAGGAGGAAATTAATTATGGCAAAAAAAGGTGGATTTTTACTAGGTGCAGTCATCGGCGGAACAGCAGCAGCAGTTGCAGCATTGTTACTTGCTCCAAAATCAGGTAAAGAATTAAGAGATGAATTAGCTTCACAAGCAGATGACTTTTTAGATATGGCATCAGATTATACGGATATGGCGAAAGAAAAATCAACAGCTTTATCAGAGATTGCCAAAGAAAAAGCACATGATCTATCTCAACAAGCAGGAGACTTAGCAGGTAACGTGAAACAAACAGTCAGCGATTCTGCAATGACAGCTGAAGATGAGTCGGAAGATATTCTTTTGAATCTAAAAGAACAATCAGCAGATTTATCAGACCGCTTCAAAAAATCAGCGGCAGATCTAGGAGAAACAGCAAAAGACACAAAAGAAGATCTGTTAGTTGATATGAAACATTCTGCAGATCGTGCAGGAAATACGATCAACGAAGGAATCGAAGAGGCAAAACCAGTAACAGCAGATGCAAAAATAATGGCTGATATGGCAAAAGCAGATGCCAAGGATGCCAAAGATGAATTAAAAGACACATTCAAAGAAAACAAATAATTTGAATTAAGAAAAATAACAAGGTTAAGGCTATATGCCTAACTTTTGAAAAAAGCCGAAGAATCTGAAAATAGCTATTTCTATTTTCGAGATCCTTCGGTTTTTTTAGAAGCTACTTTTTATAAAAAGGTTCTATAATATCTAGTGTTGGTGGAAAACAATTTTGTTTTCTACTAACACTATTTTTTTGTAAAAAAAGATAGAAAAAGAGATATCCAAATTGATAGAATTAAGTCGACTAAACCAAACTCATCAAGAAAGGATATCTCCATGGACTATCATACTAAAAAATTACTCGGTTTAACAGATGAAAATATCATTTTCCCTACAAATTGGCTTTCTGAAAAGAAAGAAGGAGGCATTACCTCCTACGTGATTCATGGACGCTTAGATTATACTCCCACTTGTTGTACAAAATGTGGGGTTAAAAATGAAGGACAAGTGATTAAATATGGGACCCACCAAACCACCATTCAATTACTACCGATCCATTCACGTAAAACAATCTTAAAACTTAAAAAAACTCGATTCCTATGTAAAGAGTGTGGCGCAACTTTCTCGGCTGAAACTTCTTTAGTCGATAGAAATTGTTCGATTTCTGTCGACTTGAAACGAAAAATCATGGCAGAATTAGCGACCAACTCCAGTAGAAAAGACATTGCCTTTCGATATTTCGTATCGGATGTAACGATTTTACGAATCATGAAAGCGGCTGTGAAGAACGTTAAAGTGCGTTTTGACTACTTGCCCTCCGTTCATTGCTTTGATGAATTTAAAGCAATGAAATCCTGTGTGGGTAAAATGAGTTTTATCTTCATGGATGGTCAAACGAATCAAATCCTTGGTCTTCTTGAAAGTCGTAAACTAGCTTATCTACGTACCTATTTCTCTCGCTATACCCGTCAAGCTAGAGAGAATGTCCAATATATCGTCATGGATATGAACGCTCCTTATTTTGAATTAGCGAAAAGTATTTTTCCCCAGGCACAAATTGTCACGGATCGTTTTCATATTATCCAACATATTCACCGGGCGTTGAACCATTTACGGATTCAAATCATGAACATTTATCGCAAGAACGATCGTCTGAAGTATAAACGATTTAAACGTTACTGGAAGTTATTCCTAAAGGATTCTTATCTATTAGATAGCTCACGCTATCGCTATGATTATTCCTTTAAGCGTCCGATGACTGAAAAAGCGATCGTCGATGAATTACTCAGCTATGATTCTACATTGAAGTTAGCTTATGACACTTGTCAACTCCTTCTCTATCACTATAAACAAAAAGAGACGAACGACTTTTTCGAAGTGGTGAATACCTTAGATACCCAGCTTCCTGAGTGGTTTCGTAAGAAACTCACTTTCTTAAATAAATACAGAAAAGGAATCAAAAATGCCTTCCAAACACCCTATAGTAATGGGGCATTGGAAGGGACAAACAATAAAATCAAGGTCATCAAACGAGTCGCTTATGGTTACCGTAATTTTCTCCATTTTCGTGACCGTATTTACTTGAT
>NZ_NGMO01000003.1:2233-54840 GCF_002140175.1 Candidatus Enterococcus wittei | reverse complement strand
AAACTCATCAAGAAAGGATATCTCCATGGACTATCATACTAAAAAATTACTCGGTTTAACAGATGAAAATATCATTTTCCCTACAAATTGGCTTTCTGAAAAGAAAGAAGGAGGCATTACCTCCTACGTGATTCATGGACGCTTAGATTATACTCCCACTTGTTGTACAAAATGTGGGGTTAAAAATGAAGGACAAGTGATTAAATATGGGACCCACCAAACCACCATTCAATTACTACCGATCCATTCACGTAAAACAATTTTAAAACTTAAAAAAACTCGATTCCTATGTAAAGAGTGTGGCGCAACTTTCTCGGCTGAAACTTCTGTAGTCGATAGAAATTGTTCGATTTCTGTCGACTTGAAACGAAAAATCATGGCAGAATTAGCGACCAACTCCAGTAGAAAAGACATTGCCTTTCGATATTTCGTATCGGATGTAACGATTTTACGAATCATGAAAGCGGCTGTGAAGAACGTTAAAGTGCGTTTTGACTACTTGCCCTCCGTTCATTGCTTTGATGAATTTAAAGCAATGAAATCCTGTGTGGGTAAAATGAGTTTTATCTTCATGGATGGTCAAACGAATCAAATCCTTGGTCTTCTTGAAAGTCGTAAACTAGCTTATCTACGTACCTATTTCTCTCGCTATACCCGTCAAGCTAGAGAGAATGTCCAATATATCGTCATGGATATGAACGCTCCTTATTTTGAATTAGCAAAAAGTATTTTTCCCCATGCACAAATTGTCACGGATCGTTTTCATATTATCCAACATATTCACCGGGCGTTGAACCATTTACGGATTCAAATCATGAACATTTATCGCAAGAACGATCGTCTGAAGTATAAACGATTTAAACGTTACTGGAAGTTATTCCTAAAGGATTCTTATCTATTAGATAGCTCACGCTATCGCTATGATTATTCCTTTAAGCGTCCGATGACTGAAAAAGCGATCGTCGATGAATTACTCAGCTATGATTCTACATTGAAGTTAGCTTATGACACTTGTCAACTCCTTCTCTATCACTATAAACAAAAAGAGACGAACGACTTTTTCGAAGTGGTGAATACCTTAGATACCCAGCTTCCTGAGTGGTTTCGTAAGAAACTCACTTTCTTAAATAAATACAGAAAAGGAATCAAAAATGCCTTCCAAACACCCTATAGTAATGGGGCATTGGAAGGGACAAACAATAAAATCAAGGTCATCAAACGAGTCGCTTATGGTTACCGTAATTTTCTCCATTTTCGTGACCGTATTTACTTGATTCAGGGCTTGGTTTTCCAAGATCAATCCAAAACAAAAAAGAATCAATCGAAGCGTATTTCTGCTTCGATTGATTCTCGATGAAATTCTTTCAATTTGAACTCACCAACACTACTTGTCGAAGAGCCTATAAAAAGTAGTAGTTTATATTGATTTGTTTTTGACTTGTATTCTCATAACTGATCATAATTTAGTTGGAGATTACATTTAATCAATGATCAACAATTCTTTTGAGGTCGTTGTAAATGGAACACAACCATCATTTGTAACATACACACAATCTTCAATACGCACGCCTACTTGTTCGGGAATATAGATCCCTGGTTCAAGCGAGAAGCACATGCCTTCTTCAATCACTAAATCATTACCTGAAACAAGTGAAGGATATTCGTGTACGGTTGTTCCTATCCCATGTCCTAAACGATGATTGAAGTATTCACCATATCCATAACCATCAATCACGTTACGAGCGATTTGATCTAGTTCTGCGGCGGTTACACCGGGACGAACAGCTTCTTGAGCAGTCAATTGTGCTTCAAGTGTGATTTGATAGATTTTTTCTTGAAATTCAGTTGGTTTTTGGTAAGCAACTGTTCGTGTTGCATCGCTACAATAACCATCCCAAATGACACCAAGGTCGAATAACACAAGTTCATTAGGAACGATTTTAGTACTTCCTGGTGTCCCATGAGGACTAGCTGCATTTGTTCCAGCAAGGACTAACGTATCAAAGGACATTTGTGAAACCCCTTGTTTTTTTAGTTGGTACTCGATTTCAGCGATGATTGCTTGTTCTGTGACGCCTTCTTTCAATGCGTTAAAACCAATTTCAAATGCCACATCTGCCCATTTGCCTGCCGCAATCAATTTTTCTTTTTCTTCTGTAGTTTTGATCAATTGCAGACGTTGGATGATTGGCGTAAGGTCGATAAAGTGAGCAGTTCCGTTCATTTGGTGAGACAAAGCATCAAAACGGTCAACTGTTAATGCATTTTTTTCGATACCTATCGCTTGGACTTGACCATAACGAGAGTGGATTTCTTTACCAATCAATACCCAAGGGTCCTCATTGTCTAGATACCCCCGAACATCAAAGTTCCAACTGCTGTTTTGAGCATCTTCTACTTCTAAAGCGGGTGTAAATAAGAAAGGATCCTGTTCAAGAGGAATAAAAAGGGCAAGTACACGTTCATGAGGCTCACTTTCATATCCTGAGAAGTAGGCAATGTGACCAGGGTCACTAATGTATGCTAACTCGATTTGTTTTTGAGCCATCCATTTACGTAATTCATTGATTTTTACGTGATTCATTTGACATCCTTCTTTCGAATTTATAGAATGTTTCGATCATTAATTGTACCACTAATTCCAAGAAAGACCAATTAGGTCAAAGTGAAAAATGAAAGTTTTTTCATGAAAACACTGGTAAAACGGTTGCAATTTTGTGTATTATTTGATATCCTGTTTTAGAAATGTAAATCGTATTTTCAGAAAACGTATAAAATAGAATAGGAGCACAATAATGGAAAAACAAACGATCACTATTTATGATGTAGCGAGAGAGGCAAATGTTTCGATGGCTACTGTTTCACGTGTTGTCAATGGCAATCCTAACGTTAAACCTGCCACAAGAAAAAAGGTGCTGGAAGTAATTGACCGGTTAGATTACCGTCCCAATGCAGTTGCTCGTGGATTAGCTAGCAAAAAAACTACGACAGTTGGTGTAATTATTCCTGACGTCAGCAACATGTTCTTTGCATCTTTGGCTCGTGGGATTGATGATGTAGCAACCATGTACAAATATAATATCATTTTGGCAAATTCAGATGGTAACGATCAGAAAGAAGTCAATGTCTTAAATAACTTACTTGCGAAACAAGTGGATGGTGTCATTTTTATGGGGCATCATATCACAGACGAAATCCGTGGGGAATTCTCTCGTTCAAAAACACCAGTTGTTTTAGCTGGTTCTATTGATCCAGATGAACAAGTAGGTAGCGTAAATATCGACTACACCTCTGCAACTAAAGATGCGGTGACTAAATTAGCTAAAAATGGCAATAAAAAAATTGCTTTTGTCAGTGGTGCATTGATTGACCCAATCAATGGACAAAGCCGTTTGAAAGGCTACAAAGAAGCATTGAAAGAAAATAATCTGACTTACAGCGAAGGCTTGATTTTTGAATCTGGTTATAACTTTAAAGATGGTTTGTCATTGGTTGATCGTCTGCATAATAGTGGTGCGACAGCTGTTTATGTAACGGATGATGAATTAGCCATCGGAATTCTAGACGGCTTACTTGACCGTGGTGTGAAAGTACCTGAAGAATTTGAAATCATCACAAGCAACAACTCTTTACTAACAGAAGTTGCTCGTCCACGTTTAACAAGTATTACGCAACCGTTGTATGATTTAGGAGCGGTATCTATGCGCTTATTAACAAAAATGATGAACAAAGAAGAAGTTGAAGAAAAAACGATCATCTTACCATACGGGATCGAAGAAAAAGGCTCGACGAAATAAGCGATGAAGTGATCGTTTTCTAAATGGTTCATCAGCAGCTGTTCGAAAAAAGTCATGTTCATAAAGAGATGTATCTTCAATTGAATAATGAAAAGAAGCACGAGAAGGGTCCTTCTCGTGCTTCTTTTTTTAATCATTTTTATTCTCCTCTTTTTTTGTTTGAGGATTTTCTTGTGCAAATTTAGCGGCGGTATTCCAATATTCTTTATAATTATCATCAGTTCCGCCTACACCAAATTTAAAGGTGCTTTTTTCAGGTCCATTTTTTGCCCAAAATGTTTCAACTGTTTTACTTGGTGTATTCATCGATCGCTTGTCTACGGTGACTTTTCCAGGAAGTTCTCCAGTGAATGCAGCGACTTCTTTTTTAATGACATCGGAAGATAATTCGAATTTTTCAGCTGTGCCAAAGACGTCAGGTTTTACTTGGTAGACTTGATTGATCAAGTTAGCTAAATAACGAGAAGATCTTAGTCGTGCTGCTTTATCCATACCAGTATTATCATCATGTCCTGCCCAACTACTGATAGTCACTGAAGGTGTCGAAACGATCAACCAAGAATCACGGTATTCATTTGTCGAACCAGTTTTACCGATCCAGTCAGCTTTCCCTAAGTCAGCGTTCAAACTAGTAATATCATCTTTGAATGGAGTGGTGATTTTTTTATCAATGACACTACGCATCATGTCATTGACGATAGAAGCGGCTGCTTTTGAAAAGACCTGCACAGGTTTATTTTCGTGCTGATAGATCACATTGCCCGCATTATCCTTGATAGATTCAATGACATAAGCTTCTTGGTACACTCCGTTATTCGCAAGTGTTTGGAAGCCATTTGTTTGCTGAAGTGTAGTGACATCGACAGTCCCTAAAGGCGCTGATTCCACGCCCCAGTTATCATTGGTTGGGTAGTTCATTTTGGCTAAGTAATTCTCATAAGCGTATTGGTTCGTTCCGCCAGTCTTCAATATATCCTGATAGAGGTGATAGGCAGGAATGTTATTAGACCATTCAAGAGATTCACGAACTGTTTGGAATGTGTTGGAACCTTCATTCGTAGCGTTGACGATTTTTTCTCCAGCGTTCGTTCCTTCTTGCCAAGTGGTTTCATAATCAGAGACTCGTGATTCGGAACCGATTAAGCCCATATCGACTGCAGGACCGTAGACGAGTACGGGTTTGATGGAGGACCCAGCTTGTCGATACGTATCAAAGGCATGATTATTTTGATTTTGACTGTAATTACGCCCTCCTACGAAACCGTAGACACGTCCTGTTTTATTATCCATCAAGATATTGCCAGTTTCTACGGGAGAGCCAGTACTATCATCAAGAAGATAACCAAAGTTTGCCACACCAGCTTGCATGGCGGCATAGATGTCTTTATCGATCGTTGTATGGATCGTATAGCCTTGATTTTGGATCGTTTGTTCCGCCCGTTGATAATAGGCATTATAGACATCAGTATCAGACAAATCGGCTTTATCTTTTTCCGCTAATTGTTTTGCAATGATATCTGTTGCTGCATTCATAACGGTATAATATAAGAAGTCACGTTCTGTCTGTTGTGCAATTGTCTGAGGCAGAAAATCTTTGGTCAAGTCGTATGCCTTTGCTTCTTCGTACTGTTCTTTTGTGATTTGCTGTTCGCGATACATGCTAAATAGCACAAAGTCTTTTCTTTCCAAGCCAGCTGACAAGTCTTCTTTTAAAGCGCCTGTATTGGTATAAGGGCTATAAGTAATTGGACTTTGTGGTAGTCCAGCAATAAAAGCAGCTTGTGGCAACGAGACATCTTTTGCATTGACTCCGAAGATTCCTTGAGCAGCTTCTTCTACACCCGCAATATTTTCTCCTTTATTATTTCGACCAAAAGGAGAGACATTCAAATAGGTAGCAATGATCTCATCTTTTGAAAAATATTTCTCGACTTGTGAAGCGAGTAAAATTTCATTTGCTTTGCGTTTAAAAGTCGTTTCATCGGTCAAGATTTGTTGCTTGACTAATTGTTGAGTCAAAGTAGACCCACCAGATGAGCCGATCCCAGTAGCTTCGGAAAAGAGCGCTCGAATCACTGCTTTTGGAACATAACCTTTATGTTCTTCAAAGTATTCATCCTCAGTACTGATAATAGCCGTTTTTAGAAAAGGCGAAATCTCAGTTGATGGAACAGTGGTACGCATCAAATCGGTTTGGATCGTAGAAATCTCGGAATTATCCGCATAAACCAATTTTGATGTTTCTGTAATATTACTTAGTTCAGATGCTAATTCAGTTTTAGTAGGTATATCTGTATCTTCCACAAGATAAGCAAAATAACCGGCGCCAATCCCAACGCCTAATGCAGCTAATAAGATAAAAAGGACAATAATGAAAACAGTCAAAGATTGAAAAACACGAAAAATGATTTTTGGAATAAACCATGCTTCTTTTTTTCTACGATTCTGTTTTCTACGAGTATTTTGACGTGGCAAAAGGTTTCACCTCAACTAATCATTTTATTTCGCTAATTATAGCAAATAATAAGACAAAAAAACAGGAGGTGAGAATAAACTATCCAGTTTTAGGAAACCAGTTAAAGGATTTCTCCATCACTTTTTTTAGTTTAATTTCACCTGTTTTGAATTACAGTATCTAGTATAGCATTTATTTGTTTTTAGGGAGAAAAAATTGCCAAGATACTTATCATTGTCAATGACTATAAAGTATTTAACATAAAAATATTAACTAAAATTATTTTTTTATTAAAAAGTGTGAGAAGCAGAAAGAGTGATTTCAAGCGAATGGATAGCTACTCATTTTCAGATTTCAAACTTTTCTTTCCTTATTTTTTCAGTTAAGATGAATAAGGAAATGAAAAATGATGAGTACAGCCCATGAGTGAGGCTTTAGGAGGAATTTGATGTTAATCGGTTCACACGTGAGTATGAGTGGCAAAAAAATGCTTTTAGGAGCAGCAGAAGAAGCAGCGAGTTATGGGGCTTCGACATTTATGATCTATACAGGAGCACCACAAAATACCCGTAGAAAAGCGATTGAAGAAATGAATATCGATGCGGGAAAACAATATATGGCAGATCATGGATTGTCTAATATCGTGGTCCATGCACCATATATCATTAATTTAGGAAATACTATCAAGCCAGAGATGTTTCCATTTGCTGTGCAATTTTTACGAGAAGAGATTGTTCGTGCAGAAGCTTTAGGAGCAACTCAAATCACTTTGCATCCTGGAGCTCATGTAGGTGCTGGGGCAGAAGCAGGGATCGCTAGGATCATTGAAGGCTTAAATGAAGTATTAACGAAAGAGCAAACAGCACAAATTGCTTTAGAAACAATGGCTGGAAAAGGAACCGAAATTGGTCGGACTTTTGAAGAGTTAGCGCAGATTATCGATGGTGTAACTTTAAACGAGAAGTTATCGGTCACTTTTGATACCTGTCATACAAATGATGCTGGATACGATATTGCTAATGATTTTTATGGCGTAGTGGAAGAATTTGATAAAATTATTGGTTTAGATCGTCTGAAAGTATTGCATATCAATGATTCAAAAAATCCACAAGGGTCACATAAAGATCGTCATGCGAATATTGGTTTTGGAACGATTGGCTTTGATGCTTTAAATCAGATCGTTCATGATCCGATGTTTCAACATGTATCAAAAATCTTAGAGACACCATATGTGGGCAAAGATAAAAAAGCGGCCTATGCTCCATATGGAAAAGAAATTGCGATGTTCAAAGCACAGTCCTTTGATCCAGAAGTTTTCCCAGAATTATTAATAGAGGAAAGTCAGGCATAGTTTTTTCTTAATAAAATGAACCAGAACAAAAGCAGCTCCTTCACTTATTTTGTGTTAGAGCTGCTTTTTTATAGGTCTATTTTTATTCATTTGTTATTTCTGAAATAGCTTGCAATTGCTGTTCATATTTTTTATTTCCCTTATAGAGATCGACGATTGTCCACGCTAGTAATGCTAAGACAGCCACAATGATCAAATAGGCAAGTTGATCGGCTAGATGAAGTGTTGAAACGGAAGCATTTTCACCAAAGAAGGCTTCAATTTGTCCCGGTAATCCTCGAAGATTTAAAAAGGTGAGACTAATAACGGAAAACCAGCCAAGTATTTTGACAGTCAGTGAATTTTTAAAGCGTTCACCCATTTCAGCTTGGCTATTTGTCATCATTAATAAAGGAATCATTGAAAATGGTAAAGCAAAAGCTAAAAACACTTGAGATTCATTCATTAGATTGTTGAGTGCAGTATGCTCTTCGATAGTCCCTTTTGTACTAGTAAAAAGTACACAAAGCAATACAGGGACGACAGACAATAAGCGGGTCACTAGTCGTCGAAGCCAGATTGGCATACGCATATGGATAAAGCCTTCCATGATGACTTGTCCTGTCAATGTTCCGGTAATCGTTGAGTTTTGCCCAGAAGCTAGTAAAGCTACAGCAAACAATGTGGACAAAATACCGGACTTAGCCACGGTAATCAATACGCCGTTACTCATAGCAGACGGATCAGATAATGCTTCATACAAGCCGAAAAATGAAGGGTCTTGGATCGAACCATTTTTAAAAACAGCAACTCCCATTATCAATAGTAGAGCATTGACTACAAAAGCCATAGTTAATTGGATATTTGAATCCCATGTAGAAAAACGAAGTGCACGTGCGACATCTTCGTCATCCTCCCGATCAATTTCTCGAGTCTGAGAGACCGCAGAATGAAGGTAGAGATTGTGAGGCATCACAGTTGCACCGATAATCCCTAAGGCACCAGTCAATGGTGTTTCTCCTCCGATTTTTGGAGAGTCTGAAAATGTTTTAGAATTGGGAATAAAACCTACAAACAAATTTTTCCAGTCAGGATTTGAAAGAGCGACCTGATATACAAAAACAAATAAAATCACGAAGATCAAACATACGACCAAAGCTTCGATTTTTCGAAACCCAATTTTAGTTAAGAGTAATAAAACAAAAACATCTAGAACAGTAATAAAAACGGCAATCACTAAAGGAATATCAAATAATAAATACAATGCGATCGCTCCACCGATGACTTCAGCAATGTCCGTAGCCATAATAGCTAATTCTGTTAAGATCCATAAGATAACGCCTAAAGCCTTACTTGTGCGGGCACGAATAGCTTGTGCAAGATCCATTCGACTAACAATTCCCAGTTTTGCTGCCATATATTGCAAAAGCATAGCAATCAAGCTAGACATCAAAATGACTGACATCAATAAATATTGAAAGTTTTGTCCGCCAGTAATAGAAGTGGACCAGTTTCCTGGATCCATATAGCCTACAGCTACTAAAGCACCAGGTCCTGAGTAAGCTAGTAACGTTTTAAAAAAACTTTTACCTTTTGGAACTTTTACAGTTCCATTCACTTCGGCAAGGGATAACCCATTTGTATGTTCGATCAATTTATGTTGACGTGAGTGTTGATTCAAACGAAACCCACCTTTCTTCTTTTCTTTTCGAATTCATTCTACACCCGAATAATGAAAAATAAAAGAAAAAAATTTGGTTAGCCTAAAAAATAAATACGGTGTGCTTTCTACAGTGTATGAAACCAACGATGTGAAATAAAAATAAGTTTTTTTGATGATTCTTAAGAAAACGCCTTTCTTTTTCTTTAAAGTTTTAGTAAAATGAATCATTGAGAGCAATTAGGAAAAAGAAAGGAGAGATTTACATGGTATCAACAGGAATCGTTGTACTTATTGCAGTTATTGCTTTGTTAATTGGCGCAGTTGGTGGATTCTTTTTTGCGCGTAAATATATGAAAGACTACTTAGAAAAAAATCCTCCCGTTAATGAGGAAATGTTAAGATCAATGATGATGTCAATGGGGCAAAAACCATCTGAAAAGAAAATTCGTCAGATGATGCAACAAATGAAGAGCCAAGGTAAAAAATAGGTTCTTTTTAGACACCATTAAAAGCGGGCTGATTCTATTCAGTCCGCTTTTTTCTTTTTAACGTAGGGAAAACGTTTTATTAAGAAAGCAAAACGATAATCAAAAAGTACCACGAAAATAAATTTTCCTTTGTAATCAAGAGGTCGTGAAAGAAGCGATCTGCACTGAGGCATAAGAAAGAAAAATAGAAAAATGGTTTTTCACATTTTGTATTTTTTTGACTTATGACCAAAGTGTAGCTTCATGAATACCGTTTAACAGAGGTCGTGAAAAAGACGTTTAGCTCCGAGTATGAAGACGGAACTTGGGGAAAATAGTTCCTCATATTTTTTCAAGTTTTGGACTTCATATCGAAAGAGCTGTCTTATGAACACCGTTTATCAAGAGATCACAAAAGCAGTATTTACACCGAGTAATAAGACAGAAAATTCAGAAATAAATTCTCGCATTTTCAATTTTGAGATTTATTTTTGAATGTTAGGAATAACATATATTAAAATAAAAAGTATTTAGTTTTAAGAGGGTAGAGAGAAAAATAAAAGGATTTTTCTGACCCAAAAATTAAATTTCTAAAATGAAACTCATCATCTTGGCTTATTGATGAATATAAAAATTTATAAGGTAAAAAAGGAGGAAAAAATGTCGATATTCAAAAAATTGGGATGGTTCTTTAAACAAGAAAAAAAGCACTATTTGATTGGGGTATTCTCTTTATTCGTAGTAGCACTTGTCCAACTAATTCCACCTAAAGTAATTGGTATCATTATTGATGAAATTGCTGATAAAAACATTTCATTACAAACCATCTTCATGTGGATTGGATTGTTGATTGCTGCTGCTTTTATGCAATATCTTTTTCGTTATATTTGGCGAACGAATATTTGGGGAAGTGCGGCACGATTAGAACGTGAATTGCGTAGACGATTGTTTGACCATTTTACAAGAATGGATAGTTTGTTTTATCAAAAATATCGCACAGGTGATTTGATGGCACACGCAACCAATGATTTGAATGCTATCCAAAACGTTGCCGGTGCTGGGATCTTAACTTTTGCTGATTCTGTCATTACTGGAGGAACAACGATCGTTGCCATGATTTTATTTATTGATTGGCGTTTGACATTGCTTGCTTTGATTCCGTTGCCGTTACTTGCGGTCACTTCAAGAATTTTAGGTTCAAAACTACACGATGCGTTTCGTGAATCGCAAGAAGCATTCTCAAGTATCAATGATAAAACACAAGAAAGTATCACAGGAATCAAGGTAATCAAGACCTTTGGCCAAGAAAAAGAGGATCTTGAAGACTTTGTGACAAAGATTGATGATGCCATTGCAAAAAACAAACGAGTGAATTTTCTTGATGCATTGTTCGATCCGTTTATCACGTTGATTATTGGATTATCCTATGTTGCGACGATTATTTTAGGTGGCCGTTATGTGTTGGAAGGAACAATCACGATCGGGCAAATGGTTTCATTTATTAGCTATATCGGGATGCTAGTGTGGCCAATGTTTGCAATTGGTCGTTTATTCAATGTTCTTGAACGTGGAAATGCTTCCTATGACCGTGTGAATGAACTACTCCATGAAAAAACACATATCACTGAGAAACTAGGTGCAGAAACGACGCCAGCAAAAGGAGAATTGAATGTTGCCATAACTCAGTTTTCCTATCCTAAAGAAGAAGCGCCTGTCCTTGAACATATCAAGTTTGCTATCAATGAAGGTGACACATTGGGAATCGTTGGTAAAACAGGAGCAGGAAAAACAACCATTATTAAACTGTTGATGCGTGAGTATGACCATTACCAAGGGGAAATCAAATTTGGTGGACGATCCATCAAGGACTATACTTTGGACGCACTTTTAGGTTCGATTGGGTATGTGCCACAAGATCATTTTTTATTTTCGATGACGATTTTGGATAATATCCGTTTCTCCAATCCTAAACGATCAGCTGAAGAGGTAGAAAAAGCTGCTTCTCTTGCTTATATCAATAAAGAAATCAAAGAACTTCCGGAAGGCTACCAAACGATGGTTGGAGAGCGAGGAGTTTCCTTATCAGGTGGACAAAAACAACGTATTTCCATTGCTCGTGCTTTGATCCAAAGTCCTGAGCTATTGATTTTAGATGATGCATTGTCTGCTGTAGATGCCAAAACAGAAGAAGCTATTCTACACAATTTAAAAGCAGAACGAAAAAATAAAACGACGATTATTGCTGCCCATCGTTTAAGTAGTGTCATGCATGCCAATGAGATCCTTGTTATTGAGCATGGACGTATCGTGGAACGTGGCACTCACCAAGAGTTATTAGCTCTAGGTGGATGGTATGAAAAAATGTGGCAAAAACAACAACTAGAAGCAAAAATTGAAGGGGGGGAAAGTGATGGAAGATAAATATCAATCCGAATGGTCGAAATCGATGACCTTCAAAGAACAAGCCGTGATCATCAAACGTTTAATGACCTTTGCTAAACCATTCAGGCTGACATTTTTTATCGCAATTTTGTTTGCCTTAGTGTTATCTGTCATCAATGTATTATTACCAAGAATCATTCAAATCTTTATGGATAATTATTTGGCAAAACAGTCTGCTACGACTCAAGTTATTTTTTTCTTTGCAGGACTTTACTTATTTGGTGTGATCGTCAAAAGCATCATTTGGTTTTTTCAATGGTATTTGTATTCGATGGCTTCCTTAAAGACATATCAGCATATTCGCGTGAAGTTGTTTGAAAAGTTACACACATTAGGGATGCGCTATTTTGATCAGACTCCTGCAGGTTCGACTGTTTCTCGTGTCACCAATGATACTGAAACACTATTTGAATTTTGGTATGTTTTCTTAATGGTACTTACAGGGATTTTCGCAGTTGTCTCTTCTTTTGTAGCAATGTTTCAGATTAATCAAAAAATTGCTTTATGGTGCTTGATTTTTTTGCCTGTTTTAGGGATAGTGATCTGGTATTATCAACAATTTAGTTCACGTATTTATCGTAATATGCGTGAGCGCTTGAGTCAGTTGAATACGAAGTTGAATGAATCTATTTCCGGGATGCGGATCATCCAGCAGTTCCGTCAAGAAGCTCGTCTGGCTCAGGAATTTAGTGAAGTGAATGAGGAATATTTAGCGACGCGTTATGCAATGATCAAAACCAATTCGATTTTACTGAGTCCAATCATTAGTTTTTTATATGCATTAGCCATTGCGTTAGCTTTGACTTTATTTGGCTTTGAAGCGTTAGATTCACCAGTTGAAGTTGGCTTGATTTTTGCATTTACGACATATGTCCAAGGATTTTTTAATCCAATGTCTCAAATGATGGATTTTCTAAGTGTTTTTACAGATGGAACAGTAGCAGGCAGTCGAATTTTGAAAATCATGGATACAACAGAGTATACCCCTCAACAACAAGAAACTGCCAACCGAGAAATCACAGAGGGGAAAATCGAGTTTCGTAATGTTAGTTTCTCTTATGATGGAGAAAACAAAGTATTGAAAAATATCTCATTTATTGCAAATCCTGGCGAAACCGTAGCGCTTGTCGGCCATACTGGTAGCGGGAAAAGTTCGATCATCAATGTCTTGATGCGTTTTTATGAATTTTATGAAGGACAAATCCTGATCGATGATCATGATATTCGTGAGTACCCGATTGAGGAACTACGAAAAAAAATGGGCCTAGTGCTTCAAGATGCCTTTTTGTTTTATGGCGATATCGCTGGGAATATTCGGATGATGAATCCAGAAATTACGGATGAACAAATTCGCAAAGCCGCAGAATTTGTGCAGGCAGACCACTTTATTGATCAGTTACCAAAAGGGTATCATTCAAAGGTAATCGAAAGAGGTGCAAGCTATTCCAGTGGTCAACGCCAATTGATCACTTTTGCTCGGACGATTGTTACGGACCCCAAAATTTTAGTTTTGGATGAAGCAACTGCCAATATCGATACGGAAACGGAAGTCTTGATTCAAGAAGGCCTTGCAAAAATGAGAGAAGGCCGGACGACGATCGCCATTGCCCATCGTTTATCGACTATTCGAGATGCAGAATTGATCTTAGTATTAGATAAAGGAGATATAGTCGAACGTGGGAATCATGATAGTTTGTTAGCCAAAGAAGGGCTTTATGCGGATATGTATAGGTTACAAAGCGAATAAAATGAAAAAAGTCAAATTATGGCAGTACTGTTACGATTTGAGCATTATTTAGGAGAGGACGAAAAATCCCTCTCCTTTTTAATTGTGCGCCAGGCATGGCAACTAACTAGGTGGTGAAAGTCCACTGCGAGGGTACACATCGACCAATCGCTAGAGAAACGCAAGGTGGCATCCATGAGGATGTGGCTGAAGGAAGCGTGTATCAAACTCTTGGCTCGACGAACAGAAATCTGATACGAAGGCTAGATAAGTGGATGAGGTTCCAATACAAACTAAAGTCCAAAAGATGTGCGTAAGCTTATCTAGTAAATCAGGCGAGTAAAAGATGAAAGTTAGTTGTCTTACCCTGGGAGGTCTCACGAACGATTAAGGAGTTCCCTATTAAGAAAATCGGTCGAAAAAGGTTTATCGTGAGAAGTCAGCCGACGTCATAGTAGTGGAAATACTTTTCCACGAAGGACTGAACTACTTATAGTGTTTCTGCACCACAAATGCACGAAAGATACATTTCTGAATGTGTTAATGATGAAAGTATGAGCGTATCTCAGAAGATAATCAAAAGAGAAATGTCTTTCGTTACGTGAGAGGAAGGAGGAAACGAGTATGAAACTTTTAGATCAAATTTTGAGTAATCAGAACATGAACGAAGCCTACAAACGAGTTTATCGTAATAAAGGGGTAAGCGGTGTGGATGGAATTACTGTGGAGGAATTAAAATCCCATCTTCGGGAACACAAAGAAGAACTTCGTTCTCAAATTCGCCAACGTAAGTACAATCCGCAACCAGCCTTACGTGTTGAAATACCAAAAGGAAATGGTAAAATGCGTCAACTAGGTATCCCAACTGTTGTCGATAGAGTTATCCAACAGGCAATTAGTCAGATTCTTACACCTATATTTGAAGAACAATTCAGTGAGTATAGTTATGGGTTTCGACCAAACCGCAGTTGTGAAATGGCAATTGTTCAAACAGTGGATTATATGAATAACGGATATGATTGGCTAGTGGATATTGACTTAGAACGATTCTTTGATACTGTCCATCACGACAAACTTATGCGAATTATTTCGCGTACAATAGAAGATGGAGATGTCATTTCTCTCATTCGAAAGTATCTAGTAAGTGGCGTAATGAAAAGAGGAAAATATGAAGACACACCTATCGGTACCCCGCAAGGTGGTAATCTGAGCCCTCTGTTAAGCAACATTATGTTAAATGAATTAGATAAAGAATTAGAATCAAGAGGTCTACATTTTGTTCGCTATGCAGATGATAGTATTATTTTTGTCAAGAGTGAAAAGGCAGCACATCGAGTTTTACAGTCCATAACGGCCTTTATCGAAAAGAAATTAGGGCTGATTGTCAATGCGGAAAAGAGTAGAATCAGCCGTCCGAATGGAACAAAATTTTTAGGTTTTGGATTTTACTACGACAAACACACAAAGAAATATCAACCAAAACCCCATGAGGAGTCTGTCCAAAAATTTCAGCGGAAATTGCGTCAGCTCACCAAAAGAAACAAAAGTATTTCTCTTGATGAGCGAATCGTGAAACTGAAACAAGTCATTTATGGTTGGGTAAACTATTTTCGTAAAGCGAAAATGAAAAGGAAACTCGCAGAAATAGACGCTAAACTTCGATCAAGAATTCGAGTCATTATCTGGAAGCAGTGGAAGAACTATAGGAAAAGAATCTGTTCCTTGGTTCAGTTGGGAATACCAGAGGAAGAAGCCAAAGGCTTAACCTACTGTCGAAAAGGTTATCGATTTATTGGATTATCGAAAGTGATTCACAGAGCCCTATCCAATGAACGACTAAAGCAAAGAGGGATCCCCTTTGCCTTAGATTACTATCTAAAAGTGCATACTGTAATATAAGTTGAACCGCCATATGCCGAACGGCTTGTATGGTGGTGTGAGAGGGGTGCGAATCTATGCATTCGGACCTCTACTCGATTATGAGTAACGCTCCATAGCGAATCATATCCATAACAAGAAATTTTAGCCTTTTTACCAAATGACGTTTCTGAAGAGAAATATTAGAATAATTACAACAGATGTAACGTTTTTTTAGTTTTTGATAACAAGAAAAATAATCCTTTAATCAAACGACTGCTTTTAGTCTGGAAAGCTCACTTATTTTTGGATAACACTCCTAACTTAATAATGGGTATAGTTCTAAATTCAGTACTGATAATTCCTTTTTTTTGTTTTACAATATATGTGAAATCGGATTAAAAAAGAAGGGAGGTTAATATCTCCACAGAAGGTAGAAATGAACCGCAGTTAGATTAGCAGGCCTAATGTGATCAATTAATACTATGGTTCTTATCTATTTCTTGTTTTTCTAAGTTTGATGAACGGTTGTTTTTAGCCTGAAAGAATTGTCACTTTTGAGAAAATGATACAGAGTTGTTGGAGCTAGTCATAGAAACTTGATTGGTGACGTAAAATCATTCATCCTTAGATATTACTCAAGTGAACACTTATACAATAAAATAGCCTATAATTAATTTCAATAAAGGAGTGAAAAAATGCCACAAAAAGCAAAGCTGTCGAAAAAGGGAAGGATACCACAAGCAGCTTCTAGAGAAGCCATTGAAAAGAACAACAACAAAATGAACGACAAAAATAAGTCAAAAGATGACCAAGAGCGGTTAAACTATATTGCCAATAATATAGGACAAACACCAGCTCCCAATGGTTTATTGACATTAGATGGAGTCCTTTTTTTATCGAATATCTTCTACAATATTCGATTCGTAGATCTTCCCGAACAACAGCCGGTCATTAAAAAAAATGCTCCAGCTTTTGAAGCGACTACACGGATTGACGTGAGAAGAGAAGGAAATCATACAAGGATCTATTCCTATGTTTCAACCTCCACTATCAATCGTGAGCGAATCCAGTCCTTGAATATGAACCAGACCATGTCTCATCCTTCAACATCGATCGCACCCCCGTTTGTCAGTGCGAGTTCTTTTTTTGGCAATCAGACGTTTGATAATCAGACATCAACGTCCACACAATCAGCTATCGACATAGCTAAAAGAGCGCATGAATTAAGTGTTTTTTTTCATCAGAAAGTTCATGGTCTTTATCAACTGGTGAATTGTACCACTATGAGAAGGACGGATCAGGTCAACACATGGATCGTCACAGGAAAAAGTGTGGAACAAACGAGATTTACTACAATTTGTCAGGATGCAGTCGGTCAAGCAGAGAGGCGAAATAATCAAGGCATGAAACAAGAAAGTGAGAATGCTACTTTTTCTTCTCACCACATAACCAATACAACTGATTATGGGTTCCACCCACCTTCTGCAGAAGAAACAGCTCAAAAACTAAGTAAAGTCTTTCAAGATTCTTTTGAAAACAAACATAACACTACGATAAAACCCCTAAATCATGTACATAATCAACTGTCAGAAACGTTTTGGAATGAATTGACTAAGCTGTTTTACCAGTTTTTTTCCCAACATGAACACACCGTTTCTACTCAAGATCAAAAAGAAACAAGCGGTTCGTTGCTGTCGCATTTTGTGGATTTGTTATTACAAGCTTTTTCGGTAAATCATAGAGAACAAATTCCCACTCACCCACAATCAGAAAAGAACCTAAATTATCAGATAAAAACATCATTTTCTGATCAATCAAATCAAACGAAAAAGAGGCTATCAGAAGTAACACCAGAAATGGTATCGAAAACTGCATTAGAAATGGCACCAGAAACGCTTTTGAAAACTGTACCTGTATTGAATTCAGAAGAAGAGGGAGTTTTATCCCAACTTTGGCAGCTAGCAACGGATTTTTATGAAGTAGTGGATCATTTTCTACAACAATCCATTGGCCTCCAGTTTTTAGGCGTCGAGGCAATACCGTTACCAACTACTAGAATACCTTCTCTAGAATTAGAAGAAAATTATTTAACACTCAATGAGACTCAGATAATCGAAACGACTACAGGAAATAGTCTAGTTAATGAGACGACATCTTACGTCAATGGGACTGAATTAGAGGTGATGCAAACTGAGGAAAGTGATGCCACTGAGGAGATCAATAAAAAAATCAAAGCATTTTTGCATGAAAATAAAGATGATCCAAGTAAGGTAGTTATTCAGGAAGAACAAGAACTCCCTTTGCCGGAGTGGACGAGTGAACAAAAGGAGAACATACATAAAAAGCTAGTTGATTTTTTTATTGAAAATGGAATTGCCTGTCAAGAATCTAATGTCAAAGAACTAGTGGAGACAGTCGGTGAGTGGGTACTCCTTGAAGGAGCCTCTCCCGCAACACTGGATATGGTGAAAGTCAAACAACTCGCAAAAATAATTCTAGAAATGGGGGAAGAGTCAGTAATTTCAGAGGAACAAGCAGGTCTCACTGTCGGATCATGGGTCTATGAAACAATGAAAGACAACCAACCTGCAGCTTTAGCTCTTGTAGCAGAAACTACAGAACAACCAGAAGAGGTGAGTACACCCCATTCAACAAGTACAGGTAACAAAGAAAACAACGTTGAGACTGATGGGATTAAATGGCGTGATCCCAATGTGCGGAAACAAGTGGAAGCCTTTTTTCAGCAGAAAAAATTACTCTCGGATCAGCCAACCAAAGAAGAATTATTGATCGCTATGGGAAAACGGATCACTCAAGAAGAAAATGACACAATAGTCTTCAATCATAAAAGGATTCAACCATTGGCGAAAGTAATCTTGAAAGCATTGAAATTCAAAGATGGAAAAAATAAGGAGAAGATCTCGAACAAAGATGCCGAATTAACGATCATGAAATGGGCCTTTGAAACGATATTAGGAAGTTCGATTGAGGCTTACATGGTCAAAACGCTAGTGTCAGCCCCTGATGTGGATCAATTTACCATGGGCCGTTTGAGAGATCTATTTACCGTTAAAAACTTGGAAAAAGAGGGATTGATTCAGTTAGATGGCTCTACTCTTTCTCAAAAACAGAAGAGATTCTTTGATAAATTATGGAACTTTTTTCTACAGAAAGAGCTGCCTAACTATTTCCTAGATAGCAGTGGGTTAGCGGATAACTTATTGATTTCTGATCATGCTTCCTTGATGCAGCTAACTGGGGCGAAAATTTTAAAAGAGGGAGGCTATCCTCAGTCGTTCAGTCCAGAGGATAGTCGGTTGATGGGGCAACATTTCTGGGAAACGATCATTGAAAAAAGAATTACTAGCTATGAAGAATTCCGACATCTTCTAATGCCTTCCTTGCTTGCGGTCGCTCAACTAGAGCCAGATCTGTTACGGGAGGCATTGTCCAAGGGAACCTACAAAGAAGTCGCTATTAGTACGTTTATTGGGTATCAAGAAGCAGGCTATTATAAGCTTATCGAAAATCAAGAACTGCTCAATCGTTTGTATAAAGCCTATCAAGAAGCTTTGCTTCAATGGCGTCGAAAAGATGCCTTAGCCGCAACTGTCGCTGAGAAGTGTCGCGAAAAAGGTTCTCGCGCGCCTTTTTATATCATGAAACAAAATTATCTTTTGGGCTTAGAAGAACCTTGTCGGGATATCGATTGGTTTCCGCCTAAGTTAGAAGACGAGTATACTAAATTGACAAAAAACGTCTCAGAGGCGCATTTGCCATTGGATAAAAAACTGATTGAATATGCGCTGGATGCAGTTGATCAAAAGGAACGAGCGTTTATTTTCTCAGAAGGAAGTCATCTATATGAGGCCAAGGCCGAGTTGAAAAATGAAAGTGATTATATAGATGTGATGCCGGTCATAAGTAGCGCTCTGGGAATATATCAATTGTTTTCTATCAGGAAAAAACAGATCACGACTTTTAATTTAAACAAAACTGATCTTTTTGTGGCGGTCAATGGAGAGGAAGAACGGTGGTATGCATTGAAGAGACTCGATGAAGAAGGGGGATATATCCTCTATCGAGTTGATCAAGATCCTTTATCCTATCTCAAATATGGGTTATTTAATCGGAAAGATCTTTGGGAGAAAGGATATCAGCAAGTAGGAAATGAGATTCATATAGGGAATAAATACTTTAAGTTTTCTGCTCATGTCAATCGAAGCAAAAAGTTATCATATGGGATAGAGAAGGACCCATTTATTGAGATACTCAGTCGTAAACATAGTGACCAACTGTATAGCCAACTCTACGATTCGGGAAATGACAAAGCGGATATAGAAAAAGCTTGGAATGTCATTAAGCATTTCATCCCATTTTATGATTGTGTGACAGGGATTATTAATCAAGATGTGGGTGAAGCAGTTACATCGTGTACGATTGATGCATTACTTTTCATTCCAGTATTTGGACAGATCGCTTCCCTTAATATGAAATTTGCGTTAGGCGTAGCCCGAGCATTTGTCAGAGGTGGTATCCGAAGTGTCATCAAAAATAGTCGCCATTTTCTTCCTAATGTAGCTGAAATCAGAAAACTTGTACTAGGATTCGCTCGGACTCTTGATCCAGGATTTGAGACGGTCATAGGTGGGGGACGACTGGTCGTTCAGAAATTAGTGAAGTTCAAAAATGAATTACGTGTAGGCAAGAAAATGAAAGAAATGTTAGAAAGAGTCGAATCGATGGAGAAGGCGCAAGAAGCGTGGAAAAAATCGATCGAAATAGTAGAGTGGAATGGTTTGGAAGTTCCAGTGAGAAAAGTGAACAATCAGTTGTATATGCGGGTGACGAATCTGAAAACTGCGGAGGTATTTGGTGGTTTATTTATGAAAAAAGGCAATCGCATAGAACCCTATAGACCCGCTAAATTTACGACCGAACAACTAAACTTGATCAACCTATTGGAGGTGAGGCTAGATAAAAAGCAGGTATTTGTCGTGGAAATCAATCCGAACCCTCAGGCCTATGGCACAGGTGAAATTACAACTGTCGCAAAAGAAGGAGAAGAAACGAAGCGTTTTATTCGAATGAAAGGGAAACTGATTGAGGTGACTATGACAGCCATCAAGGAGCATGGGGTCCGATTGGATGTTTATGATCGTCATGCGGGAAAGATCTTACCAGTGAATTTTAATGGCGTAGAATGGTATTTTGAAGCACCAACGACTCCTTTCGTGGCAATAGAAGTGGAGAAAAAAATCGCTAGCATGTTGGATCAATTTGAAACGCAAAATAATCCTAGTGGACTTTCTGCACCCGATAGAAAAGGATTGATGTGGGATGAGTCAAGCAGATCCTACATCAAAATCAATGAGCACTATATTCCATTAATCTTGTTGGATAAGAAGTTAAATCGGTATCATTTGGTGAAAAAGGATTACAATGAAGTAATGACAGTCTTAAGATTTGATGAGAAAAAAGGTCAATTTCGTCTGGAAACAGAGTTGGAAAGAAGTCAAGTCATAGAAGCTTTTCTTTCGGATCAATCAACTGTGCGACAACGAAAAGAGAAATCGCCCTCCAATAAAAACAAATCAAGTGATTCCAGAATGGAGTCCGAGCCGAGTACTTCACAGGAGATAGTTTCACAACAGGGGTTTCCACCACAAAATGTACTTCCAGCTTCAACTAGACACTCGGACGAATGGACGAAGCTTAGAAAAGCAGTTCCTTTCAAATCAGGATTTGAGGCTCCTAGAGTGGAAGATGATAGTGTTATGCTGGGTGAGTTTTCTGCTTTTCTTCCAGAAAAAACTGCTGTGTATTACAATGATAAAAAGTGGTTGAAAAAAAAATTAAAATCGGTGATTTATAAAAATTTATCTGCGAAGCATAGACGTGACTTTCGAGTGTATGTTGGTCTTAAGGCAGATACGGCGCCGGAGTATATCAAACTTTTACGAGAAAAATTGGTAGGAGAATTTAAGAAAGCGCAAGAAAAGTGTGCAAAGACAAAAAAGACGTGTAATAGTTTGTTAAAGAAAAGGACACTAGTAGAAACTCCACAAGGGCAATATTTGATCCAACTTTTTCAGCTAGAAAAGTCGACAAATCAAGAAGAAATCTTAAGGGAAATTATCAAAAAACTAAGAGCGGTAGCGGAAAAAGGAGAACTATTCCTGCAAAAAACAGCGGATCTAGGCTTTGAAAATATTTGGATCGTCTCTACCGATCTAGTCCGTAAAAAAGGAACAAATGAATATCGTTCACTTTGTCGAAAGAATTTATCGAAAGCAGAAATTTTAGAATATGATCCGGAATGTAGAATACTCATTTATGCGGATGCTTTCCACTTGGATCCAGACGTTAAGCTAGGAAAAGAGACAAGAATAGTTGGGAGTGATTTAATCTTACATGAAGTGACACATCATACTGAGGTTGCGGAAGATGTGGTCAGGTATAGTCCTGTTGAAAAAAACTTTACTGTAAGTGCAGAAGATGTACTAAAGGATTATGTCGATATCTACCCGACTTTATTAAAATCCGAGGCATTCAAGGTTTTTGTGAATCATTTGGCAAAATCTTTGAACAAACCAACGATATCAATGAGTACTGTCGCTAAAGAGATGGAGACAAATTTTATGTTGCGTGCAAATTTCCAAATGACAGATGCGGAAATGCTTATGGTCCTCCTAAGAGATCTTGCCGATGGAAGAGCATTTAATCAACGACCACGTGTTAAACGAAGTATCAGTGAAGAAGGATTAGAAATTGAATCCATGTTTCAATATCTAGCTATGAAATTTGTACTTGGAGATGGGATTTCCAAAACAATTTTTCAATTCAATAAAGCGCAAGAGCAGACCACAACAAGAACCACGGATGTGGTAGAAAACACAAGTGTTACATCGAATAGAAGCTTCTTAAACCTTGTAACTTCAAGTATCGAAAGAAGCAACAGTTCTACTCAAATTGCGGTCGAACAACAAATAAGTACGGAACTATCAGAAACTACAGTGAAGAAAAACTTCCTAGATTATGTAGGTACGAGTACAGAAAGAAGTATTAAGGCCAAGTCAATGATGTCATTCAATCATCCAATAAGCCAGAACAAGAAAGAATTGAGTTTACAACACTAACCTTTTTAAATATGCTCTTTTCCCAAGAAATACCCACGTTAAGCGTTAAAAACCGTTAGATTTAGCTAGGTGGGGCAGTTCACTCAATCGTAACCAAGTGCATTAGGGATGAATATGATTGCAACAAATTGCTTTAAAGTGAGTGGCTGATAAGAAGAAAAGTTTTCCTGTAGATAGAAAAAAAGAATATATTCTTTCCTTTTTATTCTATTTACTATCTAAGAAATGATAGCGCTTAAAAAAGCGTTGACAAATCATTTTCCTTTCGCTAAGATGAAGAAAAGAAATAGTGTTGGATAGTGATTGCATCACGCAAGCTAAACCTAATAAGTCATCATAGTTTTCCTATGATAGGCTTTTTGGGTTTTTTTGTTTTTTTGAAATTAAGTAACAATCATGGGAAGGGGATACTATGCTGATTGAAAAAATTCTAAATAATAATGTCGTTGTCACAAGGGATAAGTTGAATCGAGAAATGATTGTTATGGGGAAAGGTTTAGCATTTAAAAAAGCGATTGGGGATTGCATCTTAGAAGCCGAAGTAGATAAAAAATTCCACTTAACCGATGACCGTCTTTTTCGGCATTTTCAAAAATTAGCAGAAGATATTCCTTTAGAGTATATCGAATTATCTTATGAAATCATTGAATATACGAAATCTACGTTAGGCATCAGTTTGAATGACTCCATTTATATTTCATTGACGGATCATTTATACAATGCAATTAAGCGAAGCAAATCAGGTACAGGGTTGTCGAATGTCTTATTGTATGATATCAAGCAGTTGTTCCCAAAAGAGTATCAAATCGGTCTAAAAACGATTGATAAAATTTATAAAAAATATGGTTTTACTCTTTCTGAAAATGAAGCAGGTTTCATTGCTTTGCACCTAGTGAATGCTCAAACAGATCAGAGTCATATGAATAATATGTATCTTTTTACAAAAACGATTCAAGACATTTTAAATATTGTGCGCTATTACTATCAGACACCTTTCGATGAAGAATCGATTTACTTTTTTCGTTTTGTTACGCATCTGCGTTTCTTCTTGAGTCGTGTGATGAATGAGACAGTAAGTCAGGATGGGGAGATTGAAGAAGAGTTGATTCATATGATTCAGCGAAAATACCAGACAGCTTCAGAGTGTGTAAAAAAAATCAGTTCTTTTCTATATGACACCTTCCATTATCAAATGTCTAATGATGAAAACGTCTATCTAACAATTCATCTTGCTCGTTTAGTAGACAATAATCATTTAAAAGAAAAGTAAAGGGGGATAGATAATAGTTAACCTTATAAAAAAGGACAAGGGTAGTGACATTCAGTTGGCTAAACCTTCAATAAAAAAATTGGAGGAGAGAAAATGGGAAAATATCAGAATCTAGCAGAAGAAATCGTAAAATATGTAGGAGGTACAGAAAATATCAACAGTTTGACCCATTGTATCACGCGCTTGCGGTTCCAACTAAAAGATGAAAGTAAAGCATCAGATGACATATTGAAAAATATGGATGGTGTCGTAACGGTAATGAAAAGTGGCGGGCAGTACCAAGTAGTGATCGGCAACCATGTACCTGATGTGTATGTTGAGGTGATAAAGGCCGCTGGAATCTCAGAAGAATCGGGAGGAGCTGTCACAAAAGGCAATCTATTTAATCGTTTGATTGATATTTTAAGTGGTTGTTTCCAACCATTTCTAGGTGCGTTGGCTGCAGCTGGGATGGTCAAAGGTTTAAATGCATTATTTATCTTTTTAGGTTTTTATGAGCAAGTATCAGGAACATATATCATGCTAAATGGTATAGGAGATTCGATTTTTTTCTTTATGCCTGTCATTTTAGGTTATACCGCAGCAAAAAAATTCCAATTGAATCCTATGGTTGGTATCGTGATTGGAGCAGCGCTTTGCTATCCGACTGTTCAAGGTCCAGCTCTTCAAAGTGGCTATGAGGCAGCCTCGGGAGCAGCAACTGCTCCTTACAGTTTACTTGGTTTATCTGCGTATGAACGCTTTTTAGGTATTCCATGGGTGGGCGCAACTTATACGTCTAGTGTCGTACCAGTGATTTTTATTATCGCTTTTGCGGGGCAAGTGCAGAAAGTGGCAAAAAAAGTAATCCCAACTGTGGTACAAACTTTTGTTGTTCCTTTTATGGTGTTATTGTTTTCCTTACCAATTGGTTTTTTAGTCATTGGTCCAATCGTAAGTTTATTGACAGATGGATTAAGTGCTGGGTTCCAAGCTTTAATGGGCTTTTCACCAGCGTTATATGGTGGTGTGCTTGGCTTCTTCTGGCAAGTACTGGTTATTTTTGGGTTACACTGGAGTATCGTGCCATTGGCGATTATGCAGATAACCCAAGATGGTTCCACACAGATATTGACGGGTGTATTTGGTGCTAGTTTTGCACAGACAGCAGTTGTATTAGCTATGTATTTTAAATTTAAAGATAAAAAAATGAAAGCGCTTTGTATGCCGGCATTTATCTCTGGGATCTTTGGAGTGACTGAACCTGCAATTTACGGCATAACTTTACCGAAAAAAATGCCATTTATTTTTTCAATGGTAGGTGGTGCAATTTCTGGCGTGTACTTAATGATGGCTGGTACCACTAGTTATACGATGGGAGGATTAGGTATTTTTGGTGTAGTGAATTATATTACAGGAACAGATGCCAGTGGAATGTATCATGCATTTGTTGGTATTGCGATTGCTGCCATCACTGGATTTACGTTGACTTTCCTATTTTGGAAAGACCAAGAAATAGAAGAAACACCACAGAAACAAAAAACAAATAAAGAAATCGTCAAAACACCGATCAAAGGAGGAATTACCTCTTTGAGTGAGGCAAAGGATCAGGCATTTTCTAAAGGTGCTTTAGGTCGTGGTATTTTGATTTATCCGGAAAAAGGGGAAGTAGTTGCTCCCTTTGACGGTACAGTCATGACGTTGTTCCCAACTAAACATGCGATAGGTCTAGTTTCTGATAATGGCTTAGAATTATTGATTCATGTTGGATTGGATACTGTTCAACTTAATGGGCAGTATTTTGAATCATTTGTGGAGCAAGGAAATAAAGTGAAACAAGGGGACACCTTATTAAGATTTGATATCCATGCGATTGAAAGTGCGGGATATAGTGTGGAGACACCAGTAATTATTACAAATTCAGCAGATTATTTAGAAATTTTAGAGAATCAGGCGCCTATGGTGGGGCATGGCGACGAGTTGATTACAGCTCTTACTTGATGACAAGAAATAAGCTGGAGAATCCGATATTGGCTCTTCTCATCGATATTTTCCAACTTATTTTTGTAATAGCTATTTAAGTCTGATGTTTGTTTTAGATGAGAAGATGTTTCCTTTTTTTAGTTTCTTTAGACGAATCAAGTATGATCTTTCATAGAAAAATCAATCAAGATTTCTTCTTTCATAATGGCGGAACTGATGGGACGGGTATCGACTTTTTGCCCGATCTTAATTAAATAATCCAAATTTTCATGATAGTTCTCTGCAAATACACAGCTATACAAGACATCAAGTAAATAAGAAATAGACGTATTGATCGTAAAGTTACTGATTTTTGAATACAACCGTTCCCTAGTTGTCAGTCTCAAAACAACATCGCTGACTACAGAGAGAGAGGATTCCCCGATACTTGTTAAAGAGAGTATCGGAACATTCATTTCTTTTAAGATTTCAGCAGTTCTCAACATCATTTGATTTTCTCCAGTATAGGAGATCAGTATGGCACAGTCTTCTGATCTACAGTTATAAGCGGCATAATAAGACTCTCCAGATGTGGGAACAATGGACACTTCTCGTTTGATCCGGTTCATTTTTAATTTGAATGATTGGGCGATCAATGTATTGGAATCGCTAGAGAAAAGGACGACTTTTTTTGATCGCAGCAATAAATGTTTGGCTTGTTGCAATTCATCATGAAAAAGTAAAGAGAGAGTATCTTGGATCGTCATTTTTTCTAGAGCAGCGATTTTATTAGCAATTGTCATAATTCCTTCGTTTTCTGAGAAAGGCAGATTGGCATCTACCTCTTGAAAATTGCCTTCAAGATATTCTTTTTCAGCGATGAACGCATCTCTAAAATCCACCCAACCAGCAAATCCCATTTTTTTAGCAATTCGAATCAATGTGGAAGGATGGACATAACAACTTTCAGCAATTTGTTGGATGGTCAAATCGCCAAGTGTACGTTCATTGTTTTGTAAGAAATGGATCACTTGCTGTTCGGAAGGGGAAAAACTGGTTTGTTTTAATTTTTCTTTGAGTAACATATATTATCCTCTTTTACATTTTTATGTATAACAGTGTAAAAATATTGTAAACGCTATTATAAATAGAGTCAAATAATTGAATAAGGTATATAAATATAAATAGATAGAGTAGAAAGAAAGAGGATAACTTATATTTACCTGTTTTGATCATTATATTTGAAGAGAAAGAGGGATTTTTCTATTTCTTATGTGCAATAAATTTACAATATTGAGACAGAAAATCACTTTTTTTGTAAATGGTTTTTCAAAGCTCTTGTAAGGTATTGAGATATTTTTTTACAAAAATGATAATTAAATTGTAAAAAACGAAAAGGAGTGAGCATATGCATCAGGGAATCAAGATTGCAACGATCGGTGGCGGAAGTAGTTATACGCCAGAATTAATGGAAGGGTTCATCAAACGATACGAAGAGTTACCAATTCGAGAAATCTGGTTAGTGGATGTAGAAGAAGGAAAAGAAAAACTTAAGATCGTCAGTGAAATGGCGCAACGCATGTGGGATGCTTCACCTTATGATGTGAAAATCTATGCCACACTTGATCGGGAAGAAGCATTGAAAGATGCTGATTTTGTAACAACACAATTCCGTGTGGGTCAATTAAATGCTAGAGTCAAGGACGAGCGAATTCCTGCATATTACGGAATGCTTGGGCAAGAAACGAATGGAGCCGGTGGGATGTTTAAAGCTTTCCGAACGATCCCTGTCATTTTATCCGTAGTGGAAGATATGAAACGTTTATGTCCTGAGGCTTGGTTGATCAATTTTGCCAATCCGAGCGGGATGGTAACAGAAGCTGTCGTTCGTTATGGTAAGTGGGAAAAAGTCATTGGTTTATGTAACGTTCCTGTGATGGCTATGATGACTGAACCGGTCATGATCAGTGAAAAGAAAGAAGATTTGATCTATAAATTTGCTGGGTTGAATCATTTCCATTGGCACAAGGTAGCGGATGCGAAAGGAAATGATTGTACCAATGATTTGATCGAACAACTCTACGCAGAAGATAACGGTTTGCCTAAAAATATTTTCGATGTACCATTTTTCAAAGAACAACTTCTTCAGATGCAAATGATTCCTTGTGGCTACCATCGTTATTATTATCGAGAAGAAGAAATGTTGAACCATGCGTTGGAAGAATACCAAACAGTTGGGACTAGAGCACAACAAGTCAAACAAACAGAAGCTGAATTATTTGAACTATACAAAGATCCAACCCTGGATCATAAACCCGAACAACTCCAACAACGAGGCGGAGCTTATTATTCGGATGCCGCTTGTGAAACCATTGCTTCGATATATGGGAACAAAGAAACACAAATTGTTGTTTCAACAAAGAATGAAGGGGCAGTACCTGATCTTCCAGCAGATTGTGTTGTAGAAGTAACCGCTTATGTAGGGGCGCAAGGTGCTCGAAATGTAGCATTTGGTTCATTACCACCAGCTGAAAGAGGATGGCTACAAGTCATGAAAAATATGGAGCTATTGACGATTGAGGCAGCGGTGACTGGTGATTATGGCACAGCACTTCAAGCCTTCACTATCAATCCATTGGTGCGTTCAGGAGAAACAGCCAAACGAATGATGGATGAATTGTTTATTGCTCATCAAGACTATTTACCACAGTTTAAAGAAACGATTGCACGCCTAAAAAAAGAAGGAATCACTGTGCAAGATGATTTAGCTAGACAGCTTTCGGAAAATAAAAGAGTAGCGGAGGAAGTATAATGGGATTTAGAGATGATTTTTTATGGGGTGGCGCGACAGCTGCTAACCAATGTGAAGGTGGATATGATGAAGGAGGAAGAGGTTTAGCAAACGTGGATGTAGTACCGATTGGCAAAGACCGCTTTCCAGTGATCACAGGACAACAAAAAATGTTCGAATTTGATGATGAGCATTTTTATCCAGCAAAAGTGGCGATTGACATGTATCACCGCTATAAAGAAGATATTGCTTTGTTTGCAGAAATGGGTTTTAAAACATATCGCTTGTCTATTGCATGGAGTCGTATCTTCCCATTGGGTGATGAAAAAGAGCCGAATGAAGAAGGATTGAAATTTTACGAAGACGTGTTTAAAGAATGTCAAAAATATGGGATCGAACCGCTAGTGACAATCACTCATTTTGACTGTCCGATGCATTTGATCAAAGAATATGGGGCTTGGCGCTCACGTGAATTAATCGGTTTTTATGAAAATCTCTGCCATGTGATCTTCAATCGGTATAAAGGGCTAGTGAAATATTGGTTAACATTCAATGAAATCAATATGATCTTACATGCACCATTTATGGGCGCAGGTCTGTATTTTGAAGAAGGCGATAACGTAGAGCAAATCAAATATCAAGCAGCCCACCATGAATTAGTGGCTAGTGCCATTGCGACAAAGATTGCTCATGAAGTCGATCCAGAAAATAAAGTAGGATGCATGTTAGCAGCAGGAGCTTATTACCCATATTCTTGTAAGCCAGAAGATATTTGGGCTTCTAGAAAAGCAGACCGCGAAAATTATTTCTTTATTGATGTACAATCACGTGGAGAATATCCTGCTTATGCACTGAAGGAAATGGAGCGAAACGGTATTGAGCTTCAAATGGAAGCAGAAGATCTTGCATTACTGAAAGAACATACGGTAGATTTTATTTCATTTTCTTACTATTCTTCACGAGTTGCTACGACTGATCCTAAGATATTGGAACAAACGGCTGGAAATATTTTTGCTTCACCCAAGAATCCTTACCTAGAAGAAAGCGAATGGGGCTGGCAGATCGATCCACTTGGCTTACGTGTGACTTTAAACGATATCTACGATCGTTATCAAAAACCATTGTTTATTGTAGAAAATGGCTTGGGAGCTGTGGATAAACCAGATGAAAACGGGTATGTAGAAGACGATTATCGTATTGCTTACTTGGCTTCCCACATCCAAGCGATGAAAGATGCGGTCGAATTAGATGGAGTGGATTTATTAGGGTACACTACGTGGGGCTGTATCGACTTAGTTTCTGCAGGTACAGGTGAAATGAAAAAACGATATGGGTTTATTTATGTGGACCGTGACAATGAAGGTAACGGAACATTGAAACGATCTAAGAAAAAATCCTTTGATTGGTATAAAAAAGTGATTGCTTCAAATGGAGAAGAATTGAGTAACGAATAAGCTACATTCCATAAAAGTCTATTGTTTTTCAGCTTGTGCTTCGAGTATAATAAATCTATTCGAAGAAAGTAGGCAAAACAATAGACTTTTTTTTGCAATGGCTGTAAAGTAAGCTTACTTGATTTTAAAACGGAGGTATCTACATATGTATGATGTAATCGTAATTGGCGCAGGACCTGCAGGGATGACAGCGGCTCTATATGCTTCACGTTCGAACTTGTCCGTTGGGATGATCGAACAAGGCGCACCTGGTGGACAAATGAATAATACGGCTGAAGTCGAAAACTATCCCGGATTTGATTCAATCATGGGTCCAGACTTAGCGTATAAAATGTATGAAGGTGTCACAAAATTTGGTACAGAAAATATCTATGGGATCGTAGAAGATATCAAAGACCATGGAAGCTACAAAGAAGTGATTTGTGAAGATAAAAGTTATGAAGCGAAAACAGTGATTATTGCCACTGGTTGTATCCATCGCAAACTTGGTGTGCCTGGTGAAGAAGAATATGCTGGTCGTGGCGTTTCTTATTGTGCAGTGTGTGATGGCGCCTTTTTCCGTAACAAACGGTTAGTTGTAATTGGAGGCGGCGATTCAGCTGTTGAAGAAGCTGTGTATCTGACTCAGTTTGCTTCTGAAGTGATCATCGTGCATCGTAGAGATGAATTAAGAGCACAAAAAATCATTCAAGATCGTGCATTTGCCAATAAAAAAATCTCATTTATGTGGGATACGATCACCGATGAAATCGTTGGTAATGATATGGTAGTTACCGGTATCAAAGCACATAATGCAAAAACCGGTGAAGAAATCGACATCGCAGCAGATGGTGTGTTCATCTATGTTGGACTTGATCCATTAACAAAGCCATTCAAAAAATCTGGTTTGACCAATGCTGCTGGTTGGATCCCCACAGACCAAGATATGCGCACGAATATTCCCGGCGTTTTTGCCATCGGAGACGTACGTGAAAAAGACTTGCGTCAAATCACCACAGCTGTTGGAGATGGCGGGATTGCTGGACAACAAGTATATAAATATCTAGAATCGCTAGAAGAAACAACAAATGCGTAAGTAGAAGTTCATCCGTACAAGTAGGATGTATGTAGAACTTGTTGCACATCACTAAACGGAATAAGTAAAAGAAAAGACTAGGCCTACCCGCTCAGTTTTGCGAAGTGAGCTGGATGATCCGAAAATATCTTTTGATATCTTCGAGATCATTCGGCTTATTTTTGCATGAACTCCTTTGGCTTTTTTGTCAAATGATGTTGAGAAAGAGAAATTCTAAAATTATCGATAGATGGCAAAAAATGAGTGTTTTTTTGATTATTGCTAGGACAAAAACTTTGCTGTTACGATTCATTGCTATAGTTATAACTCTAGTTGATTTTCCTCTTACTTTTCTAACTAAAAAGAGAATGATATACTGAAGAAGGAACATAATTTAGAAAGAGGTGTCAGCTTCATGTCTTGGAAGCAAGTTTACGAACAATGGGCAACTGAAGAATCATTAGAAGAAAATTTAAAAAATCAATTAACAGAATTAAGCCAAGATCCTGAAAAATTAGAAGATGCATTTTATGCACCATTAGAGTTTGGGACTGCGGGAATGCGTGGGATTTTAGGACCTGGTATCAATCGTATGAATATCTATACTGTACGTCAAGCCACAGAAGGCCTTGCTCGTTTCATGGATGCACAAGATGAAGAAACCAAAAAACGCGGAGTGGCGATTGCTTATGATTCACGTCATCAGTCACCAGAATTTGCGATGGAAGCAGCTAAAACATTAGCGCACCATAACATCCCATCCTTTGTGTTTGAAAGCTTACGACCTACACCTGAACTTTCCTTTGCTGTACGTCATTTGAATACTTTTGCGGGGATCATGGTAACTGCTTCTCATAATCCTGCGGCTTACAATGGTTATAAAGTTTATGGTGAAGATGGTGGACAAATGCCGCCTGCTGATGCGGATGCATTGACTACTTATGTACGAGGTGTCAGCAACCCGCTTAAAGTCGAAGTTTTAACAGATGAAGAAATAGAACACAGTGGATTGGTCACGATTATCGGTGAAGAAGTCGATGCTGCTTATCTAGAAGAAATCAAAGCAGTAACGATTGACCAAGAATTAGTTCAAACAATGGGGAAAGATTTAAAGTTAGTTTACACACCATTACATGGTACTGGAAAAATGCTGGGTGAACGCGCTTTGAAACAAGCAGGTTTCGAACAATTTGTATTAGTTCCTGAACAAGCGATTGCTGATCCTGACTTTACGACAGTGAAATCACCAAATCCAGAAGAACATTCAGCATTTGAATATGCCATTCGTTTAGGGGAACAAGAAGGTGCAGATCTGTTGATTGCTACTGACCCTGATGCGGATCGTTTAGGAGCAGCAGTACGCTTGCCAGATGGTTCATACAAAGTGTTGACAGGAAACCAAATTGGTGCGCTCTTTGTACAATATATTTTGGAGGCGCATCACTCAAAAGGAACTTTGCCAGAAAATGCCGCAGTGTTGAAATCCATTGTTTCCAGTGAACTACCAACAGCGATTGCTAAACACTATGGAGCAGAAATGTTTAATGTGTTAACTGGTTTTAAATTTATTGCTGAAAAAATCCAACAGTTTGAAGAAGATCATTCACATACATTCATGTTTGGCTTTGAAGAAAGTTATGGCTACTTAGTCAAACCATTCGTTCGTGATAAGGATGCGATCCAAGCACTCGTTCTTTTAGCAGAAGTTGCTGCATTTTATAAAAAACAAGGCAAGACACTTTACGATGGCTTGCAAACTATTTTCGAAACTTATGGTTACTATGCAGAAAAAACAATCTCTGTTACGATGAGTGGACAAGAAGGCTCTGCAAAAATTGCTGCTTTGATGGAAAAATTCCGAAAAGAAACACCAACAGAATTTGCTGGTGCTAAGGTTATCCAAACAGAAGACTTCAAAGCACAAACAAGTACAGATTCAAATGGTCACACAGAAAAATTAACCACTCCACCATCAGATGTATTGAAATATACGTTAGAAGAGAATGGCTGGATTGCCATTCGTCCTTCGGGAACCGAACCAAAAATCAAATTCTACATCGGCGTTAAAGGCGCTTCCAACAAAGAGGCAGAAGAGAAAGTTGCCGCTTATGAAGCGAGCATTAAAGCAATGACAGAATAATAAATAGTTGAGACTGACGAAAAAAGTGGTAAACTTTAGTAGTCAGTCTTTTTTATGGAGGTGTGAGGAAAATAATGGATCGGAAAGTAAAAATAGATAAAGTAAGTCAATTATTCAAATTATTGAGTGATCCGACCCGTTTAAATATTTTATTGTATTTAAAAGAAGGAGAACAAAATGTGACAGCGATCAGTCAAGCTGTCGAAATGGAACAATCAGCTGTCTCGCATCAATTAAGATTATTAAGAGAAAATCATGTAGTTAAATCACGACGAGAAGGAAAAGCAATCGTATATAGTCTCGATGATGTCCATGTATTAGATATACTAGATCAGACACTAAAACACGTTGAACATCAATAAGAGGTCATGAAAGAAGTGCTTTACCTTGGAAACATAATTCAAAAAATAGAAAATGGCTTATCATATTTTTTATTTTTTGAATTAAGACCAACTTGTAGCTTTTTGAATGTCGTTTATTATGGTTGTGACAACAGCGTTCTGATCCAAAAAGTAAGAAAAAATCGAAAAATAGCTCTTCATATTTTTCCGTATTTTTTTGAAGAGATTGCAAGTTGAATGTTACTTTCGTCATCCTATTTAGTACACCTAAAAGCAATATGCTACGAATGGTACCGTAGATTGGTTTTATGTAAATGATCGGATAATAATCATAACTTATACCATTATAGAAAAAATATTTTGAGGATTTAAAAAAATAATCGACCAACCAAGCATTTCTGTTCTTTTTAGTTGGACAGGAATGCTTGGTCGATTCATTCTTATTATCATCCTATTTTGATAAGTGCCTTGATACTTATTTGTCACACTTTCGATTTGTGAAAGTTGAGCCACTCTTCCCATTTGCAAAGTAGGTTCCAAATGGGAAATTTGAGAATTAGGAAAGACTATTTATTTTTTGTACGATCTAAGATAGCTTACTATTGCTTCTCTATTTTTCTTCAGGAGTTTCTGTCCCGTAATAACTGTGATCCTCTAAACCTAACTCGTTAAGAATTAAAGAGGCAGTTTCTTCAATGGAAAGGGAAGCGACATTGATGACCACACAACCTAACTTTTCATAAAGATCATTTGCAAATTCTAGTTCTGCACGGATTTTTTCAATATCTGAATAAGCAGTATCGGGATTGAGACCGTAGGAACGCATGCGTTCTTTTCTGATGTTATTCAGAATATCTGGATTATTAGTCAAACCTACAATTTTTTTAGGATCGATTTCCCATAATTGCTTTGGAATATGCGCTTGGGGAATCAAAGGGAGATTGGCAACTTTTAAATTTTTATTGGCTAAAAAGAGACTTAAAGGTGTTTTGGATGTTCTTGACACCCCAAGCAATACAACATCAGCCTCCAAAAAGCCTCGAGGATCTTTCCCGTCATCATATTTTACAGCAAATTCCATTGCTTTGATCCGCTTGAAATAGTTTTCATTCAATAGATGAAGAGCACCTGGTTGACGTGTTGGTTTGATCCCAGTTAAGCGCTCGATTTCAGCAACTGGCGGTGTCAATACATCAAAACTGTAGAGATTATTGTCTTGGCAGAATTTATTCGTGAGATCGATCAGTTCTTGGTTGATCAATGTATGAAGAACTAGTGCTTGTTCATTCAATGCATCAACCAAAGCATGATGTAACGTTTCTTTGTCTGTGACAAACGTTCGTCTGAATAAATTGAACTCAACGCTAGGATATTGAGCCATGGTTGCTTGAGCTAATTTAGTCGCTGTTTCACCTGCAGAATCAGAGATAACAAAAAAAGTGACGATTTCATTTGATTGGGAAGACATACGTATAAAACCTCTCTTGCATTTTTTTTAAGTTTATTATACCATACTTGGGTGTACATACTTCGTAATCATTTTGATTTGGGGGAGAAACATGGAAAAACAAACATTGGTGGAACAATCACTACAAATATTGAAAAATAACGGATTGAAATATACGAAGAAACGTGAGGCCTTACTGACATATTTGATCAAGAGAAATCGTTATGTATCAGCAAAAGAAGTCTTTGACTATATGAATCAAGAATTCAGCGGTGTAAGTTATGATACGATTTATCGTAATTTACATGATTTTTCTGAACTGGATTTGTTAGAAGAAACGGATCTCAATGGTGAAATGAAATTCCGATTCCATTGTTGCCAAGGTGAGATTGGGCATCATCATCATTTTATCTGTACTGTTTGTGGAAAGACAAAAGAAATCCATATGTGTCCAATGAATTATTTTGAAGAACAGTTGAGCGGATGCACGATTGAGGGGCATCGATTTGAGATTTTTGGACGTTGTGAAAGTTGTCAATAAAATAAATAAATAAAATAACAACTGGTAATTTTAAAAAAAAGGTAAGATTCACTTGACGGTCATAAGAGCTTTAGCTATAATATTCATAGAACAGACTTGTTTCTTGAGATTAATATTTCAATAACAATTACGGTTACTTTTTAAGCTCGGAGGGAGGGAATTAACATGTCAAAAACAGTCGTTCGCAAAAACGAATCACTTGACGATGCTCTTCGTCGCTTCAAACGTTCCGTGTCAAAAGCGGGTGTTTTACAAGAATCTCGCAAACGTGAATTCTTCGAAAAACCAAGTGTGAGACGCAAGAAAAAATCTGAAGCAGCTAGAAAACGTAAAAAATTCTAGTTCTGTGATGAATTGGAGTTGGTAGTGTGTCACTACTAAGTAGATTAAACGATGACATGAAAACAGCGATGAAAGCTAAAGATAAAGAGTCTTTACAGGTGATTCGTATGATTAAGTCATCGATTCAAAACGAACAGATTAAAGTAGGTCACGACTTGACTGAAGAAGAAGAATTAACAGTATTGTCTCGTGAAATGAAACAACGTCGCGATTCTTTACATGAATTCGAAGAAGCTGGACGTGACGATTTAGCTGAAAAAGTGAAAAGTGAGATTACGATCGTTGAGAAATACATGCCAGAACAACTTTCTGATGATGAGATTCGCCAACTTGTTCAAGAAGCGATTGCACAAACAGGTGCTTCATCTGTAAAAGAGTTTGGTAAAGTCATGGGTGTAATCATGCCTAAAGTCAAAGGAAAAGCAGATGGCAATCAAGTGAATGCGATCGTTAAAGAATCTTTGCAATCTTAATTTTAGCATTAAAACTACGGATACTTAGTATTCGTAGTTTTTTTTGCTTATTATCCAGATCTGAGTGCTACTGTCATAATCTCTTGATTTCAAAGTGGGATCGCTTTTTTAGAACCTTCTCTTATTTGCTATATAGTTTTTCATGAATATGGTAGAATAGGAAAGAATGATTTGAGAAAAGGAGATGTCTATTTTTGACAGAAGAGTCTAGTTCTTTGGAGATTAGATTAACGGCTGCTGATGATGTCAGTATGCTTTTAGGTGCGCATGATAAACATATCAAATTGATTGAAGAGGTAACGGGGACAACAATCCATACTAGAGGAGAAATGATCCAAATTATTGGTTCAGAGTCAGCCATTTCTTTGGCTGCTTCTGTCATTCGTACGATGCAGGAACTGATCAAGCGAGGGATCCATATCAGTACTCCTGATGTAGTGACTGCACTCAAGATGGGAGAAAAAGGAACCTTAGATTATTTTGTTGAGATGTACGAAGAAGAAATCGTCAAAGACCGAAATGGAAAACCGATTCGCGTGAAAAATAGCGGACAAAAAAAATATGTCCATTCTGTAGCGAAGCACGATATCGTTTTTGGTATAGGACCAGCTGGTACTGGTAAAACGTTCCTTGCAGTTGTTCTAGCCATTGCTGCTTTGAAAAAAGGTGAAGTACAAAAAATCATTTTAACTCGACCAGCTGTTGAAGCAGGGGAAAATCTTGGATTTTTACCTGGTGACTTAAAAGAAAAAGTAGATCCTTATTTACGTCCGGTTTATGATGCTTTATATCAGATTTTTGGATTAGATCATACGAATCGCCTAATGGAAAGAGGGATTATCGAGATTGCGCCTCTTGCGTATATGCGAGGTCGTACGTTAGACGATGCATTTGTTATTTTAGATGAAGCGCAAAATACGACAGTTGCTCAGATGAAGATGTTTTTAACACGCCTTGGATACCAGTCAAAAATGATTGTCAATGGCGATACAAGCCAAATCGATCTACCAAGAGGGACCATGAGTGGGCTCGTTCATGCAGAACGAACATTGAAGCAAATCAAAAAAATTGATTTTGTCAATTTTGAAGCAAGTGATGTGGTTCGGCATCCTGTAGTAGCTGAGATCATCCAAGCTTATGAAAAAGCGGATCTTCATCTAGAATAGGCTTTCTTAGGAGGATTAGCATATGTTGAACAAAATACTACAGCAGCTACAAAAAACACTAGGGAAAGCTGCTGGACCTTTTCTTTTGATTTTGTTTTTTTTCGTGATTTTTGGTGCAACATTCAGTAGTGTCAAGCAAAAACCCAATGATTTTAAAGAGGGGCAAGTCGCAGAAGAAAGTATTCGAGCCAATAAAACGATTGAGAACACAGAAGAAACGGAACAAAAAAGGAAGCTAGCGGCAGAAGCTGTTACCCCTGAATACACGTATCAACAAGATCTAGCAAATGAGCAAGATCGTCGGATCACACAACTTTTTGAATTGATCAAGAAGACTAATGAGACGATTGATAAAGAGTACGAAGAAAAAGTCAGCAAAGCAAAAGAAAATGAAAATGTACCGAAGCCCACAGTGGAGGAACGCATCGCTGCGTTGAAGAAAAATTTTGAAAAGTCAACGGCAGATGACGTTGCTTTTTATCAAAAATTACCAAATAATTTTTATGCAACCATTATGAATCTATCAGAAAATGAGATTATTACGATACGTGATGAAAGTTTGAAGTTGATCGATGAGCAGATGAGTAAACAGGTACGTGAAAGTGACTTGGAAACATTCAAGCAAGAAGCGGATGAGAAAATCCAGTATTTGAATGTTTCGGCACAGCAACAACAAATGATTCGCTATCTAGTGGATCAAGGGATTGTTGTCAATGATGTATTAAATGAGAAGAGAACGGAAGAATTGAAGCAAGAAGCTCGCGATTCTATCCAGCCAGTAATGATCTTCCAAGGAGAAATCATTGTACGTGAAGGAAATCAAATCGATGCAGCGGCTATGAAAAAACTAGAACTATTGGGATTGACGAGTCAAACCACATCCATTTTTCCGCTGGTAGCCATGATCTTAGCAGTGTTGTTGCAAATTGCTGTTTTATTTTACAGCTCTTTACAATATAAAGATTTATTCAAACGAACGGAATATCTTTTATTTTATGTCACTGGGATGACGATCAGTATTTTATTGATGCGATTTTTCCAAGTCTTTCAGACGGAACAAGCAACTTATATTCCATTATTTTATCCAGCAGCTTTTGTTCCATTAGTCTTGAATTTCTTCCTGAATCGACGTGCAGGCATTATGGCAGCACTATTTCAAACAGTTATGGCATTGTTTATCTTTTATGATTCGATTGGTACCAACTTTTTAACGGTGGTTTTGCTTTCTTATTTATTTGCCGGATTACTAGCGACTATTTTAAAACGCCAACGTGTTTCTGAGCAGTGGTTTCCAGCAGTGATTTGGATCATCCTTTTTCCTTTAATGATGGACATTGTTTTAGTTGTCTATCAAGGCATGAGTTTTGGTGATGGAACAACGTGGCTAACTATTATCTGTAGTTTTATGGGAGCATTGCTTTCTTACTTATTAACGATCGGGTTACACCCATACATTGAATTGATGGTGAACGATGACAGTGTGATCGTGTTGAATGAACTAAGCAATCCAAATCATCCATTATTGAAACAATTGCTTGAAGAAGCTCCCGGTACGTATCATCACAGTATGATGGTAGCCAATCTTAGTGCGAATGCCGTGGCAGAGATTGGTGGACGATCGTTGTTAACACGAGTGGCATGTTACTATCATGATATTGGCAAAATCAAGCATGCCAGCTTTTTTGTTGAAAATTTACCTGCTGGTGCTGAAAATCCACATAATTTCTTGTTGCCAGAAGATAGTAAGCAAATCATCTTTGGTCATGTGACCGATGGTGCAAAAATTCTAGAAGAATATAACATGCCTCAAATGGTGATCGATATTTGTCGCCAGCATCATGGAACAACCTTGATGAAGTATTTTTATATCAAAGCGAAAGAAAGAAACCCAGAAATAACAGAAGAACAATTCCGCTACCCTGGACCAAGACCACAAACGAGAGAAGCGGGTATCGTAAATATTGCGGATAGTTGTGAAGCAGCTGTCAGAGCAATGGATCATCCGACAAGTGAAAAAATCGAAGCTTTTGTCCATAATTTGATCGAAGAACGTATCTCTGATGGACAGTTAGATGATAGTGGTTTGACCTTGAAAGAAATTCGTAAAGTCGAAAAATCATTAGTCAGTGGTTTAAGTAGTACATTCCATTCTAGGATCAAATATCCTAAAATGAAATCAGAAGCAGAAAAAATGAAGAACGAAAAAGATTAGCAAGAAGGAAGCGATGGATGATGGATATAACCTTTATCGATGAAACAAAAGCTGTTTCGACAGAAAAAATCAACGAAATTGACGAATTACTCCAATTCGCAGCGGATTATTTACAGTTACCGGAAGAAACTGAAATGTCAGTGACATTTATGGATAATGCAGCTATTCAAGAAATCAATCGCGAATATCGTGGAAAAGATGCCCCGACTGATGTGATCAGTTTTGCATTGGAAGAAGAAGGTGAAGATGAGATCCCTGTGATTTTTGAAGAAATGGAGAATCCACTGCCTCGTGTACTTGGCGATATCATGATCTCAACTGAACGTGCAAAAGAACAGGCAAAAGAGTATGGTCATTCATATGATCGAGAAATTGGCTTTTTAGCTGTACATGGTTTCCTGCATATCAATGGATACGATCACATGACACCAGAAGATGAGGAAGAAATGTTTGGACTACAGAAAGAGATTTTAGATGCTTATGGACTTAAAAGATAAGAGAGAAGAGCAAAATATCGAAAAAAATAAACATTTTTTAATGTCTGTAGAATTTGCTGTTCAAGGAGTAAAAACAGTGTTTGATGAAGAGCGCAACATGAAAAAACATGTCGCGCTCGGAATACTTGCGCTGATCATGGGCGTTGTCTTTCGATTAGAACGCAACGAATGGCTATGGCTTTTGTTAGCGGTGTTTCTTGTATGGATCGTGGAAATCATGAACACGGTATTTGAGAACGTCGTTGATATGTTTACGGATTTTCATTTTCATCCAATCGGAAAAAAAATCAAAGACATGGCTGCAGGGGCAGTACTATTAACGGCTTGCTTTGCTGTCATTGTTGGGATGATCTTGTTTATCCCTAAAATTTATCAATTGTTTTTTTAATTAAGAAGGAGAGTAACTATGTCAGAACATAAATCTGGATTTGTGGCAATCGTCGGACGTCCAAACGTTGGAAAATCAACATTGTTGAACCGAATCGTCGGACAAAAAATCGCCATTATGAGTGATAAAGCGCAAACAACTAGAAACAAAATCCAAGGAGTCTATACGACTCCAGAAGCACAACTGATTTTTATCGATACACCTGGGATCCACAAACCAAAACATCGTTTAGGGGATTTTATGGTTGAAACAGCGTATAGCGCACTTCGTGAAGTGGATGCTGTACTATTTATGATAAGTGCCGATCAAAAAAGAGGGCGCGGTGATGACTTTATCATTGAGCGTTTAAAAAATGTTTCTGCACCTGTTTATTTGGTCATCAACAAAATCGATAAAGTACATCCTGACGAATTATTAGGCATCATTGAAGATTATTCGAACCAAATGCCATTTGCACAAGTTGTGCCGATCTCTGCTACAGAAGGAAACAATGTGGAACGTCTGATGTCTGTTTTAGTGGAAGAAATGCCAGAAGGACCACAATATTTCCCAGATGATCAAGTAACGGATCATCCTGAATATTTTATCGTTTCAGAACTGATTCGTGAAAAAGTCCTGTTTTTGACAAGAGATGAAGTCCCACATTCAGTCGCTGTAGTTGTTGATACGATGAAACGAAATGAAAATGATAAGATCCATATCCAAGCAACGATCATCGTTGAACGTGATAGCCAAAAAGGGATCATCATTGGTAAAGGCGGCAAAATGCTAAAAGACATCGGAACCAAAGCAAGAAAAGATATCGAAAATCTGTTAGGCGACAAGGTCTTTTTAGAGTTATGGGTAAAAGTCCAAAAAGACTGGCGAGATAAACGAGTTTATTTACAAGATTTCGGCTATCGCCAAGATGAATATTAAGACTAAAAAAGTAGATTTCAAATAGTTTATATCTGAAAATAAGGCGAAGAATTCGAAAATGCATGCATATTTTCGGGAGCTTCGTCTTATTTTCCAAAAGATTTCATTTAATCTTTCGATAGAGGGAGGAATTGAAAATGAGTCAGCTGGCAGAATCGAAAGGAATCATCCTTTCAAGCCGTAATTATAAAGAAAAAGACAAACTGGTTAAGATATTTACGGAATCATCTGGAAAGATGATGTTTTACATCAAAGGGATTCATCGTCAAAACCAGCCGCTTGCGCCAGCGCTACTTCCATTTACTGAAGCAATTTATATTGGACAGTTTAAAAATGAAGGATTATCTTTTCTGAATAGTGTGAAAGAAGTCCATGCCTTTCGTAAAATTCAAGAAGATATCTTTTTGAGTGGTTATGGGACCTATTTATTGAATCTAGTAGATGCAGCAATTGAAGACCGTCAATACGATCCCCATTTATTTCAATTTACGCAACAAGCATTACAACGGATGGATCAAGGAGATGATCCAGAAATCATTACCAATATTTTTGAAATCCAGATTTTACAGCGTTTTGGCATATCACCAATTTGGACACACTGTGGTGTTTGTGGAGAAACTCAAGGAAAATTTGACTATTCGTCAAAATATGGTGGTATTTTGTGTGAACAACATTGGCATTTAGATCACCATCGCTATCATGCCGATCCTCGAGCTGTATACTTTGTCCGTATGTTTTCAGCAATCTCCTATGATCGTATTAGTGGGATCAATGTAAAAGAAGAAACCAAGCAAGCGATACGTCAATTGATAGATCAGCTTTATGAAGAGTATGTCGGCATTCATTTGAAGAGCAAAAAATTTATTGATCAAATGAAAAGTTGGGAGCATGTATTAAAGAAAACGGAAATACCAGAAAAAAGTTCGAATGAAGAGAGTACAGAGAACTAAAAAAGATTTGATAAAAAATCTAAAAATATTTGACAAAAGGATACTTTTCCGTCTATTATAAATCCTAGAGCAATGATAGTTTTTTTGCTATCAGGAGTTTTAATGAGTAAAAATCGTAATTAAATAAGTACGTTGAACAAGATCAGTAAAAAATCAAGTGGCACTAGCGAGTTCGGGAGAGTGGAAGCCGGATGCAAACGGTTTTTGAAGAGGCACTTGGGAGTACACTTAAAAGAAGCTGCCGATTGATTCGGAAGTAGGGTGGAACCGCGATCATTTTCGTCCCTATGTTTGTAGATGCAAACATAGGGACTTTTTGTTTTATATGTTTCGATAGTCGCTAAGATGAAAGAGGTAGAGGATATGAGTAAAAAACAAACTGTACAAGAAATGATTTTGACATTACAAAAATTTTGGTCATCTAATGGTTGCATGTTGATGCAAGCTTACGATACAGAAAAAGGAGCAGGGACGATGAGTCCGTATACATTTTTACGTGCGATCGGTCCAGAACCATGGAATGCGGCTTATGTGGAACCGTCACGACGACCAGCAGATGGACGATATGGAGAAAATCCTAATCGATTATATCAACATCATCAGTTCCAAGTCGTTATGAAACCTTCTCCAGAAAATATCCAAGAGCTTTATTTAGAAAGTTTACGTTTGCTAGGGATCGACCCTTTGGAGCATGATATTCGCTTTGTGGAAGATAACTGGGAAAATCCTTCTATGGGGTGTGCTGGTGTTGGTTGGGAAGTTTGGTTAGATGGGATGGAAATCACACAGTTTACGTACTTCCAACAAGTCGGTGGATTACCATGTAAGCCAGTCACATCAGAAATCACTTATGGATTAGAACGCCTAGCTTCTTATATCCAAGAAGTAGAAAGCGTCTATGATCTAGAATGGGCAGATGGTGTGAAGTACGGTGAGATCTTTACCCAACCAGAGTATGAACATTCTAAATATTCTTTTGAAGTAAGTGATCAAGAATTACTGTTAACTAACTTTGACCGCTTTGAAAAAGAGGCAAAACGGTGTATTGATGAAAATCTTGTGCATCCAGCGTATGATTACATTTTAAAATGTAGCCATACCTTCAATTTATTAGATGCTCGTGGGGCAGTATCTGTTACTGAGCGGGCAGGTTATCTTTCACGGATCCGTAATATGGCAAAATCTGTCGCTAAGATCTTTGTAGCAGAACGTGAAAAATTAGGCTTCCCTTTGTTGAATAACCAAACTGGGGATACAAGTACTGTTAAGGAGGCTGAATAATATGGCAAAAGATTTGCTATTAGAAATCGGGTTAGAAGAAATGCCCGCACATGTCGTAACACCAAGTATGAAACAACTAGAACAAAAAACAATGGCTTTCTTAGAGGAAAATCAATTGTCTTATGATTCGATCGAAACATTTTCAACACCACGTCGTTTAGCGATTAGAGTAACAAATGTGCCAGAACGCCAAGAAGATAGTGAAGAAGAAGTAAAAGGTCCAGCCAAAAAGATTGCTTTAGATGCAGAAGGAAATTGGTCCAAAGCAGCGCAAGGGTTTGTCCGTGGCCAAGGGATGACAACTGACGATATTACTTTTAGAGAGATCAAAGGAGTAGAATATGTCTACGTGACAAAATATACTCATGGAAAACCTGCTGTTGAAGTATTCGCTGGCTTAACGGAAGTTATCAAAAGTTTGACGTTTCCTGTAACGATGCATTGGGCATCCTATGATTTTGAATACATTCGCCCAATTCATTGGATCGTTGCATTATATGGCGATGAAGTCATTCCATTTGAGCTATTGGATGTACAAACAGGTCGTACTTCTCGTGGTCATCGTTTCTTAGGTGAAGAAGTGACTTTTGTAAATACGAGTGAATATGAAGCAAAACTAGCCGACCAATTTGTGATCGCTGCACCTAAAAAAAGAGAAGAAATGATTATCGCTCAAGCACAAGAGCTAGCGAAAAAAAATCATTGGCAAATCGATTTTGATGAAGAGTTACTAGAAGAAGTAAATAATTTAGTGGAATATCCAACGGTTTTTGCTGGTGATTTTGAAGAAAAATATTTATCTGTTCCAGAAGAAGTATTAGTTACTTCAATGAAAGAACATCAACGATACTTTGAAGTAAGAAATGATGAAGGACTATTACTTCCTCATTTTATCGCAGTACGTAATGGTGATCGTGTAAAACTGGATAATGTAGTTCGCGGGAATCAAAAAGTGCTAACAGCACGCTTAGAAGATGCAGAGTTTTTCTATAATGAAGACAAAAAATTCAGTATTGACCATTATGTGAACAAACTGAAAACAGTCACTTTCCATGAGAAAATCGGTAGCATGTATGAAAAGATGCAACGTGTACAAGTGATTGCAGAAGTCATCGGAAAATCTGTAGGTTTATCAGCTGAAGAATTGGTTGATCTTCAACGGGCAGCAGAAATCTATAAATTTGATCTTGTTACAAATATGGTAGGTGAATTTCCTGAGCTTCAAGGGATCATGGGTGAAAAATATGCTTTGTTAAAAGGGGAAAAACCCGATGTAGCAACAGCCATTCGTGAGCACTATCTCCCTATTTCAAGTGAAGGTGAATTACCTGAAACATGTATTGGTGCGGTATTAGCTATTGCCGATAAATTGGATAGTATCTTCTCCTTCTTCACAGTAGGAATGATCCCAAGTGGTTCCAATGATCCATATGCTTTGCGTCGCCAAGCGTATGGGATTGTTCGAATCATTGAGGCAAAACAATGGGCTTTCCCATTAGCAACGTTACAACAAGAAATCAATGAAGTCATCAAAGAAGATCGTCAACGTTTTGGCATTTCCTTAACTGATGGTCAACAAGAAGTCATTGATTTCATCAAAGGTCGTTTGAAACAACGTTTAGCTTCAAAACAAATCCGTCACGATATTATCGATGCGGTTTTAGCAGCTAAACAAAAAGATTTAACGAAAGTCTTCGCTGCTGCTCAATTATTCAAAGAACATCTAAAAGATGAAAACTTCAAACCTTCAATGGAAGCCTTGACTCGTGTGGTGAATTTGGCTAAAAAAGCCCAACAAGAAGACCAAGTAGCAATTGATCCTGAACTATTTGAAAATGAAGCAGAAAAAGAATTATATGAAGCAGTGAATGAAGTGAAACAACAATTTATGAACCAAACACTACAAGAAAACTATGAACAATTGACTCATCTACGTCCACTGATCGATCAATACTTTGATCAAACAATGGTTATGGTAGAAGATGAAAAAGTTCGTAACAACCGTTTGGCTCAATTGCAGCAAATTGCTGAAATGGCGTTATCTGTTGCTAGCTTGGATCAAATCATCACCAAATAAACTAAGAGAATAAAATAGTTTTTAGATACAATGACAAACGATTCATCAATAAGACGAAGAAGCGCAAGAATGTGGAAAGCATTTTTGCGCTTCTTTTCTTTGTCGAGGCTGTGACATCAGTGAAAAACGGACTAAAGTAGCCAAATAATATTAGTTGGATTACACGATTCATCATAAATTTGTGACGAGTGCCTACTGGACTACAGAAGTAAATTATAAAGATAGCTCGGATATTTGGTTGGTGGAAGGACTTATGTCACAGCCTTCAAATAGTTTTAGTTCGATTAAACTTAATAAACATCACTTTGAGGATAACTCAAAATTGTAAAATAAAAATTTGATGTTTTTTTACTATCTCTTACTGTTACTCTTTGAGTTTTTTTCTACTAAGCTCGATGAGTTTCTGTCATTAAAAAAGACAAGAGACTTATCACAAGACATTGTTGTCTTTCGATAAGTCCCCCGTTAGATTGACCAGTCTTTAATTATTTTACCAAAATTTATTTACGTCTCTGCTGTTTACCTGCATTACGACCATTTTTAGTTGAGTTTTTCTTAGAAGTACTGATTTGTGCTTGTGTCTTTGTACTATTGGAAGCTTTGTCAGCTTTCGTAGGTGTCACATCTTTAATTGGTGTAACCACTTGTTTTGGTGGATTTTGTTTTAGCTCTTCAGCTACTTGGGCTTTTAAGCGAGGCTTCATCAAAACATTCGTGATGAATGTTTGTAGACAACTAAAGATACCACCGACTACCCAATAGAGTGTCACGCCAGCTGGTGCGCTGATCGACATGAAAACGATCATTGCAGGTGAAACGATCAACATCGTACGCATCGTTTTTTTCTGTTCTTCAGGGATACCGATCGTTGAAATATACCCTTGGAAAAGATAAGCGATACCAGCGATTGCGACCAATACTAAACTTGGTGAGCCTAAATCAATTCCATAAAATGTTGATTCACGAATACCTTCAGTATAGCGAGCAGTGAAATATAATGCTGAGAAAATAGGCATTTGGATCAATAGGGGAAGGCAACCGATCCCGCCGGTCATACTCAATCCATTTTCACGATATACTTGTTGCATTTCTGCTTGTGCAGCCATTTGTTCTTCTCGAGTTGTCGCAGCCTTTAATTTTTTTTGAGCTGCATCAACTTGTGGTTTCAAAGCTTGCATTTTTTCTGATTGGATCATTGTTTTTTTCGATTGACTGATCCCTAAAGGCAAGATGATGATACGTACGATTACAGTCATTAGAATAACAGCCCAACCATAGGTCCAGTTGAAATTCTGTACTAAATATGTAATCGCTTGACCCATTGGTTCAACTAGTACTCGATAGACGATTCCTGATTTATCAGGATTTCCGTCCGAATCCATCCGTACGCACCCGGATAAGAAAAGTAAGATTGTTACAAGACCTGAACCTAGTAACCAATTTTTCCATTTATTCATATAATACTTCCTCTTTTATAATTTTTACACAAACTTAACTATACTAAAAATAGTAGAAAAATTCAATCCACTTCATAGAAAATTCAAATTATCCTAGTGGAACACTGTTTTTACTTTTGATATTTGTTCAAAAGCAATGTCTCTTAAAAAATAAAAACCACATTATTTTTTTAGAATTAGTTTTTCTTTCTAATAGACTAACCAACCACATCAAATTTTTTACGGTCAGTCATCATTGGGTTTTCCTGGAGGTCAACGTATTGGACACGTCCACTTGGACTAGGCGATTGTTTGACTTCTTCGATAAAACGATCAATTGTCTCTTCATCACCAGCTGCCTCAATAGTTACTGAACCATCTTCTTCGTTTTTTACCGTTCCTACTATCCCCAGCTGATCTGCAACCATCTTAGTCATATAGCGAAAACCAACACCTTGTACACGTCCTTGAACATTCATTTTGACTTTTTTCATTTTTTTCACCGTTCTTTCCTTATGTGATAAATTAATGATAACGATTTTTTCCGGATCTAACAAGCTCAAGGATCGATTCCATGCTATAATAAAGCGAGGTGGAAAACGTGAAAAAAATTCAGTCAGCAAAAAATCCAAGAATTAAAGAATTAAAGAAATTACATAAAAAAAAATCGAGAGAGGAGGCACAGGAATATCTGCTTGAAGGATTTCATCTGATCGAAGAGGCAGTTGTTTCACAGGCGAGAGTAAAAGAAGTCTTTATCTCGGAAAGAGGTCTGGCCGAATGGGGTTCTTGGTTGGATGAACAAACCATTCCTAGTTATTTGGTTACTGATGAAGTGATGAGAGCGGTATCGGATTTGCCGACACCACAAGGAATCATCGCTGTGATGCATTTAGAAGAAAAAAAACTATCGATCGATTCTGGGGGATGGCTAATGTTGGATCATGTGCAAGATCCGGGAAATGTAGGAACGATGATCCGAACAGCCGATGCTTTCGGCTTGTCTGGTGTATTATTAGGTAAAGGAACGGCAGATATTTATAGTACGAAAGTATTGCGAAGCATGCAAGGAAGTAATTATCATTTACCGGTAATTACTGTTGATCTAAACCAAATAATTCCTGACTTGAAGAAAAAAGGCTTCATGGTTTATGGAACAGAGTTGAATGAACAAGCAGTTGCTTTGACAAAAATAAAACCAACTGAAAACTATGCCATCATCATGGGCAATGAAGGTCAGGGGGTTTCTTCGGAACTATTGGCTTTAGCTGATCAGAATATCTATATTCCGATGAAGGGAAATGCTGAATCTTTAAATGTGGGAGTGGCTACAGGTATCTTGTTGTATCAACTTTCTTTATGATTAAGGATCTATTAAGCTTTTGTCGTTTACACCAAATTCACTAGAATATTCTTAGGCGTGATGATATACTAGATTCAATTTCAAAGATAAATGAAATTCAAAAAGGTGGCAGATCGATAAATTATGACAGAAAAATGGCGTGAAGATGAAGAATACATGTCTTATGTAGAAGATCTATTAGCAACTGAAGCCGTTCAAAAATTAGCAGATTATACCCAACATGTTCATTCGACAAGACTGGAACACTCTATCAGTGTTTCTTATCATAGTTACAAACTAGCCAAAAAATGGGGTGGAGATGCAAAAGCAACTGCGCGTGCAGGGCTTTTACATGATTTATTCTATTATGATTGGCGCACGACGAAATTTGATGAAGGAACACATGCTTATGTGCATCCAAGAATTGCCGTCAAGAATGCAGAAAAAATCACTGAGCTATCCGACTTAGAACGAGATATCATCTTGAAACACATGTGGGGAGCGACGATTGCCCCTCCTAAATACAAAGAAGGATATATCGTGACATTCGTTGATAAATATTGTGCAGTAAAAGAAGCAGCACAACCGATGACTGCTTCCATGAGACAAAAATGGCAACGATACTTTGGTAAAGAACAATCGATTTAAGTTTCATAATGATTGATATCAAATAAGCTGAAAGATCCGAGATGATGGATGATCATTTCGTGATCTGACAGCTTATTTTTTTGCTCTTTGTCAAATGGTATGGATGTAGAGAAATCTTAGAAAGATCCTATTATGTCTGATATAATCTTTTTGATTTTTCAATAACAAAGCCAAAAAGCCTTTATCTATAGTATAGTATGAGAGAATCCATTTTTTATATAACTTTTTTAATTTTATATTTGGTATAGTCACAAATCCTGTACTGATACTTTCTTTTTTTTATTTTATAATTTATATGAAAATGGATTCTTTGAAGAAAAGTTTCAAAGTTTTTACAGAAAAGAAGGAAGTAGTCGTAGGGATGTTGCTTAGCTCAGTTTGACGCACTAAAGAGGTTTTTATTGTTTTTTTATCTCTTTTTTATTTTTCTAAGTTTGCTGAGTTGCTGCTTTTGCCATGAAAGGACTGTTATTTTTGAGAAAATGATGCAGAGTTGCTTGATTCATTTGTAGAAGCTTGATGGATGACGTAAAACCATAGACCCTTAGGTGTTATTAAAATGAACACTTATATAACAAAATATCCAATAGCTAATTATAAAGGAGTGAAAATGATGCCACCAAAAGTAAGGACATCACTGAAACCAAAGATGAGGAAGAAGATAAGGCTACCACAAGCTATCTCTAGAGAAACAATTGGAAAGGGAAATAATAAACGAAATGGCAAGAATAAATCAGGAAATGACCAAGCAAAGTTAAATTATATTGCCAATAATACGGGACAAACACTAGCCCCCGATAGTTTATTGACATTAGATGGTTTCCTTTATTTATCCAGTATCTTCCAAAACGCTCGATTAGTTGATCCTCCCCAACAACAGACGGTCATCAGAAAAAACGCCCCAGCATTTGAAGTGAACACACGAATTGATGTGAGAAGAGACGGGAATCAGACAAGAATACATTCCTTTGTTTCCACCTCTACCATCAACCGTGAGCGAATCCAGTTCTTGAAGACGTCCCATACCATACCTCATCAGTCAACATCAATCGCCTCTCAGTTTCTCAGTGCCAGTCCATTTTTTGCCAACCAAACTTTCCGTAATCAGACAACGTCCACACAGGAAACCATCGACGTAGCGAAAATCGCACATGAATTAAGTATTTCTGTTCACCAGAAAGTTCATGACCTCTATCAACTGGTGAATTGTACCACCATGAGAAGGACGGATCAGGTAAACACATTGATCTTCACAGGAGAAAGTGTAGAACAAACGAGCTTTACCACGGTTTGTCAAGAAGCAATCGGTAAAGCTGAGACACAAAACAACCAAGGAATGAAAAAAGAAAGTGAGAATCCTACTTTTTCTTCTGGCCACATGACCAATACTACTGAACATGAGTTCCACCCTTTTTCTGCGCAAGAGACAGCTCAAAGACTAAGTAAAGCCTTTCAAGTTTCTTTTGAAAACCAACATAACACCACAATAGATCCCACAAATCATGTACATAATCAAGTGACTGAAACGTTTTGGAATGACTTGAATAAGCTGTTTTACCAGTTCTTTTCCCAACATGAACACGTAGCTCCTATTCAAGAACAAAAAGAAACAAACGGTTCGTTGCTGTCGTATTTTGCTGATTGGTTACTGAGTTCCTTTTCGGTAAACTATGGAGAACAAATGCCCAATCACCGCCAACTAGAAAAGAACCGATCAATTTCAATGACCACTCCTCCAACGGAAAATTCGCTCCCAATCCAGACTTCGCAAAAAAAGAAGAAAAAGAAAAAAAATAATCTTCAGGAACTATCCCCAGAAATGATTTCACAATTGGTAGGGAAAGCTACACCTACATTGTCCCTTGGAGAAGAAAGTCTTTTGTCTCCATTTTGGCATCTGGCGGCAGATTTTTATGGCAGGGTGGATGGGTATATCCAACAGTTTAATTTCGATGTATTTCCATATTTAGGGGCTGAAGCGGCAGTTGTTCCTTCGATTGATTATGCAGCTATTCCTTCGATTGATTATGAAGAAATGATTGTGGAATCTTACACAAAAATCCCGACAGAAACGGTCGCCAAAATCAAGCGAATTATGAATGCGTATCTGGAACATCGGCCTTCTAGTGAATCGAAGACCGTTCCTTTACCTTCTTTTTGGTTTGATCTTGAAACGTTTCAATTGCGTCATAAAATACAAGGGGTCAATCAAAAAGTCAAAGATTATTTATGTAAGCAAGGAGTTCCATGTGACGGACTATCAGGAGTAAAATTACTTGATGCCGTGAAGAATTGGGAAGAAAAAGATGGTCTGGAAACTAAAAGGGACAGAAGAAAAAATCTTGCTATGATCATTCGAAAAGCTTTAGAACTTCAGAATATAGAGGTGAAATATACTAAGGCAACAAGGATCATCTTACAATGGAGAACTAATAATATCTTTCAAGATTACACGTTTGAAGATCGACAACAAACAACCCCAAAAGAATCGCAACAAACCATTTTAGAAGAACCCATGATGACTGAATTAACAACTGTAGTGACGACCGAAGAGAGGACTGAAACACTCACACCCGATGACGCAAACACCCAGATGAGTGCAATGACATCGACTACACCATTACCATCAACGATGGATGAACCACAGTTGCAATATTCTGGAGTTATTTCGAAAGAAACACAAGTAAAAATAGAAAATGTCATTCAAACCTATATTCATGGCTATTCGGTTGCTAAATTATTGCGTGAAACGATCCCACCAAATTTGCCATTTTTCTGGTATGATTTAGAGATTTTTGAAAATCGCGATCAACTCGGAAAAGTGAATAAAGAGTTGAAAGCTTTTATTTGTAACAAAAAGCAACTGTGTCAAGAGATGTCAGGACAAACTTTGTATGTAAAAATAAGACATTGGACAGAAAAAAGAGACGCGAAGCTCTCTCGAACTAGAAAGAAAAAAATCGCCGAGATAATTTGGAAGGCTTCTGGACTCCAAAATAGAAATCTGACTGCATTGGAG
>NZ_NGMO01000003.1:0-601 GCF_002140175.1 Candidatus Enterococcus wittei | reverse complement strand
CTTCTGGACTCCAAAATAGAAATCTGACTGCATTGGAGGCAGAAGCTATTATCCTGCAATGGCGAGACAATAATATTTTTAAAAACTATCATTTTAAAGAGAACCATCCAATGTATGCTGAAATAACTGACTCATTAAATGTCTTTCTGACCAATACGCCCACATCGATAACTGAAAAACAATCAAGCTCTGTGACAGAACTACCTATTGAAACAATTTCTGTGAAGGACCAAGCAGAAAAGGCATCCTCTTCTATCACGCAATCTTCAAGTACTTCTGTAAAATTGTCGGAGAATGCAATGAAGTTAAATAGTATCATCACCGCTTTTTTTGCTGGAAAAGCTTCTCCTGTACCACTCTCTGAGAAGTTACCACTTTTGTTGGATGATGCGGAGGTGTATAAAAAGCGGAATGAAACAGATCATGTCAATGATAAAATCAAAGAATTTCTTTGTAAACAAAAAGAACCTTGTGACGGCTTATCTCCTCTTCAATTAATTAATGCGCTATATTGGTGGGTATGGAAAGAAGGCGAGGAGAAGAAGATAACCAGAAGTAAAGAAATTGCTGAAGTTATTCTTAGCTCTTCGGGACTTACTGG
>NZ_NGMO01000002.1:841142-855978 GCF_002140175.1 Candidatus Enterococcus wittei | reverse complement strand
TTCCAATGACCCTCCCCGGTTGAGCCGGGGGCTTTCACATCAGACTTAAGAAACCGCCTGCGCTCGCTTTACGCCCAATAAATCCGGACAACGCTTGCCACCTACGTATTACCGCGGCTGCTGGCACGTAGTTAGCCGTGGCTTTCTGGTTAGATACCGTCAAGGGATGAACAGTTACTCTCATCCTTGTTCTTCTCTAACAACAGAGTTTTACGATCCGAAAACCTTCTTCACTCACGCGGCGTTGCTCGGTCAGACTTTCGTCCATTGCCGAAGATTCCCTACTGCTGCCTCCCGTAGGAGTTTGGGCCGTGTCTCAGTCCCAATGTGGCCGATCACCCTCTCAGGTCGGCTATGCATCGTGGCCTTGGTGAGCCGTTACCTCACCAACTAGCTAATGCACCGCGGGTCCATCCATCAGCGGCACCGTAAAGCGCCTTTCAAATCAAAACCATGCGGTATCGATTGTTATACGGTATTAGCACCTGTTTCCAAGTGTTATCCCCTTCTGATGGGCAGGTTACCCACGTGTTACTCACCCGTTCGCCACTCCTCTTTTTCCGGTGGAGCAAGCTCCGGTGGAAAAAGAAGCGTTCGACTTGCATGTATTAGGCACGCCGCCAGCGTTCGTCCTGAGCCAGGATCAAACTCTCATAATAAAAGTTAGAACAACCTTGCGATTGTTAAGCTCAATTTGGTTGCTAGCATATTGCTTGCTTGTTAAAAATGTTTGTTGTCTTGAATCAATCAAGACGCCCTACACATTTGGTTTGTCTTACTTCGTTCAGTTTTCAAAGGTCTACTTGATATTGGATCAAAAATCCGCTATCTATGATTGCCGTAACAACTCTTATATCTTAGCGAAGACTCAAGTGTTTGTCAACACTTTTTTAAAAGTTTTTTATCTCATTTTTCATGAGATAGTTTTAGCAACTCACATATCATAACTCATCCTTTGTTATTTGTCAACATCTTTTTTCACTTATTTCTTTATCAGATCAACTTCAATAGATGTTCAAATAAAATCGACTTCGTTATATTAACATGCATCCCTACAGAGGTCAATAGTTTTTTTGATTGTTTTCTCAATATTTTTCAGTAACTAAATCATCGAGCCAACGTTTTCTAATTTATCATGTTCCCTACCTCTCGTCAATATATATTTTATCTTCTGGCAGCATTTAATCTACCTACTAAAAATCCAATCATTCGTATAAACTAAAGTTTTATTAATTCTTCATACTGAATAACCAATAAAAATCTTTAAAAGATGAACATTCATCCCCTTCTCAATCAATGAAAGCATTAAAAAAAGAAGTTTGATATTTTATCAAACTTCTTTAAAAATATTTCTTAGACTGTTAAAACAACGGTACACCATCGACTTCGTATGTTCCTAGAACTTTACGCATGTGATCAGGGTCTTCCCAAAGATAGCCTTCACCTAATTGTTCATGTTGATTCTTTTGCTCTGCTTCAAAAACAAACAAAGGAATATTTTCTTGATTGATATGTGTATTCGTCAACTCCATTAAGTTAATTTTGCTCACATCGATATGAACAATTTCCTTCAAAAAGCTAAGTATGTTTGCTAACCCTGTTTTTTCACTTGAAAGGTCTGCTAATGCGAATTCCAACTTATTATCAATTGAATGAACTAAAAATTTTTTAGATCCATCCTCCAAATGCAACATAATTGTACCAGCGACTCTTTTGTTTGCCAAAATTTCCACCTCGATCAACTTGTTCTGTGGCTTATAATGGAATTTTAGCATATTTTCAGAAAAAATACACTTTTTATTTCTTACTTTCTTTTTTGTTCTAGCTCATATAATGCTTCCGTGATCCAGATTGGTAATTGCTCTTCAATTGTAGCAAAGCCAATTCTTTTATTCTTATTTGTAAAATATCGTTTTCTTCGATAAGGAATGGCAGTAGCTTTTTTTTCTAAGGTACGTAATGATAAACTGATTTTTTTTGAATATTCATCAATATCGATGATTTGTACAGTTACCGGCTGCCCTACTTTCAATAAAGTATGGATACTTTTAGTGAAGCCAGATTGTACTTCAGAGACATGGATCAAACCTTGTGTTTCTTCATCAAGAGATACAAATGCACCATATGGCTGTATCCCAGTAATTCTCCCATTAATTATTTGTCCGATTCTATAAGTCATATGCTTCCCTCTCTTCGCAAGTCTCATTATACTGTAATTATTGAAAAAAAAGAAGTTTGTAAAATAAAGATTTAAAACGAAGACACGTATCAGATTCTTCTTTTAGAAATTATCAATAACGCAAAGTTGAAAAGTTCTCACTGTTATATAGGATTGATAACTCCCTTCTATAGATGAACTGATGATTTAATCAATCGTCAGGCTAAAGAAAATTCTGACAGTTTAATCCATCAAGATTTTTCAAAATATGTATAAACACAAGAAAAGTGAAATCTCTAAAATTTAATCTTAGATCTCCAATTAATATTAATAGAATAATTCTTTTAAAATGGAGATGACTTACTGAAAGATGGTTAGGTAAATAAAACTATTCTCAGTTCCACTTTCATCTAGTATGTTCCCTCATCTTGTTTCCTCACAAGAAGAAGATCATAAAATAATCTTTTACTGAAAATGATAGTTATACCTATTTTTTAAGAAATAAGCTGAAGCCCTGAAATTAGGAAAAGCTATTTTCAGATACTTCAGCTTATTCATGATATTGAACATTCAAATAGAACTACTTTGTCCACTTATTTGAGAGATTACTCTCCCTAGAATTTTGGTTTTATTCTGAAATTTCAACTTTCTCGATCACTACATCATGCACAGGTCGATCTTGTGGCCCACGTTGTACATTCGCAATTTCATCTACAGTATCCATTCCTTCAATCACATGACCAAACACTGTGTGGCGGAAATCAAGCCATGGAGTACCTCCATTTTTATAAGCTTCAATGATCTCTGCAGGAAAACCTGCTCCTTCTAATTGAGTAAGCATGTTTTCAGGTACGTTTGTGTTATTCACGATAAAGAATTGACTACCGTTTGTATTTGGTCCAGAGTTCGCCATAGACAACGCACCACGCAAGTTGAACAATTCACGGCTAAATTCATCCTCAAAGCTATCACCATAGATACTTTCACCGCCCATACCTGTTCCTGTTGGGTCGCCTCCTTGAATCATGAAATCAGGGATTACACGGTGAAAAATGACTCCATCATAATATCCTTTCTTAGCTAGTTCAACAAAGTTTTGTACGGTTTTAGGTGCTAGTTCAGGGAATAATTGAACTGTAATGTCTCCGCGATTGGTTTTTATAACGGCTTTAGGCCCCTTTTCATTCGACAAGTTTAACTGTGGGAATGTCATATTATCTTCCTCCTAAATATTATTTCTTCATCAGCAATCATAACATAATCTAATCATATACTGCTAAATGAAACGCACTAAAAATAAAAAGATCCAATTACAAATGGGAAAGACTATTATACACTCTTTTTTTTAACTGTGGCTACTTATTTGCTACTTTATCTATCTGTGTAAAAAATCAAGAAAATAATCGTACGAATTGATCTGTCATTATTTCTATCATTAATGAGCAATAGGGTTCGTGTTGTCTGAAAAAATGGTTCACCAAAATATATCTATGCAATGAACTCTTTTATATTTAATGACTACGTAGAGACACTATTTCTTAATAAGCTATTTTTTCTTTTGTACTCTACCTTAAAGAATATTTCGCCTTCAGTCTATTTGAGAAGAATTCTCAATTGAATTCTGTTATAGTGTGTGATGAGGAGGGATCTCACGTGGAAATTTATGATATCACTATTATCGGAGCAGGACCTGTTGGAATGTTTGCTGCTTTTTATGCGGGGATGCGCCAAGCAAAAACAAATATTATTGATAGTTTGCCACAACTTGGTGGACAATTAACAACCCTTTATCCTGAAAAATATATTTATGACATTCCTGGATATCCAACAATCAAGGCGGTTGAACTTGTAGACAATCTAAAAAAACAGTTGACAACTTTTAATCACACATTTCATTTAAATGAAGAAGTATTGTCCATTACTAAAGAAGATGACATTATTGAAATCACTACAACAAAGGGGATCCACTATTCAAAAGCTGTGATTTTAACGTTAGGTAGCGGATCGTTTCAACCAAGAAAGCTAAACCTAGACGATGCCAAACATTATGAAAATCATGGATTGGATTATTTCGTCAATGATTTAATGAAGTATGCTGGGAAGAAAGTAGCAATTGCTGGAGGCGGGGATTCTGCTATAGACTGGGCACTCATGTTAGAACCAATTGCAAGTGAAGTATATTTGATTCACCGTAGAGCGGAATTTAGAGGGCTTGAACATAGCGTAAGTAAACTCAATGCTTCGTCTGTCAATGTATTGACTCCATATTTAATTGATGGCTTGTCTGGTGTGGATGGAGAATTGACAGAACTTCAGTTAAAAAAAGTAAAAAGTGATGAAACCATCCATTTGATGATTGATTCTTTGATTGTTAACTATGGATTCACCTCTAACTTAGAGCATCTGTCTTCGTGGGGACTTGAAAGTTCAAGAAACGCCATCGCTGTTCATTCAGATATGTCGACATCCATACCAGGTGTCTATGCAGCAGGTGACATCTGTTCTTACGAAGGTAAAGTGAAACTGATTGCAACAGGATTTGGAGAAGCTCCCACTGCTGTAAACAATGCCCTTCATTTTATCAATCCTAAAGAACGCACACAACCTGGTCATAGTACTAGCCTATACGATAAAACTTTTGGTTCCAATTAATCTTATCATTTGATCCTACTTTTCTATGCTTTATTGTAAAGTTTTGTAAGTTTCTTTGATTTTTCAACCTAGTAAGGTACCATTAAAGAATGAACGATAAAAATGATGGGAGGAAAAAAGATGGTTATCAAAAAAGAAACGCTAGAGGAAAAGGCACGTGGCCTCTTAGAAGAACGAGGTGTAACGATTGAGGATATTGCGGAATTGGTTATGTTTTTGCAGCAAGATTACATCTCTGACTTGACGTTAACAGATTGTGCTGAAAGCATTAATGCTGTTTTAACCAAACGCGAAGTCCATAATGCCATTATTACAGGCATTCAATTAGATATCATGGCAGAAAAAAATCAGTTGATGACCCCACTCCAACAGATTATTGAAGATGACGAAGGATTATATGGAATCGATGAAATATTAGCCTTGTCCATCGTCAATGTGTATGGGACGATTGGATTTACAAATTACGGCTACATCGACAAAGTGAAACCAGGAATTTTAAAACGCCTCAATAGCCATGATGGAAAAAATATTCATACTTTTTTAGATGATATCGTAGGCGCAATCGCTGCTTCCGCTGCAAGCCGGTTGGCACACCAAGAGCCCGAAAAAAGAAGTCGCTTGACACAATAAAGTTGTGAAAAAGCCTTTCAGTTCCGAGTATTAAGACGTGACTTAGGAAAATAGCTTTTCATATTTTTTTGCGATTTTGACTTAGTGATGAAGGTCTGTTGGTTGACCACCGTTTATCAGGGTTCGCAACAGTTGCACCTTGATTCAATCAATAAGAAAAGGCTGGAACAGACGTGGTTCACTCCGAGAAATAAAAAGGGATTCACGAAAATTGCTTTTCAAATTTTTGTGAATTTCAGCTTATTTTCAAAGGAGTTGCTTCTGATTCCGCCGTTTATAGGTATTTAAAGCGTGAAACAAGAGTAAATCATACTTTTGTTTCACGCTCTTTCCTACGATTAGTCAAGAGAAATTTATAAATCAAATGATTTATTTTTGATCTAGAATCAGAAGAAGAAAATGAAGGTATACGAAATAAACCAAGGAATAAGAAAATTTTTTTACTTGGTCTGTGCTATAATGAGTCTATAAGGTTAATCCCTTATTGGTCGTTAGAGGCCGTATACGCATAAGCGTACATTGTATGATTCCTGACCATGGAATGCATACACTTCAGAAGCTTGTTCATACAGGCGACTGTGGCAACCTTTTCCTTTTTAGGGACGGGTTGCTTTTTTAGTTTGTAATAGTAATCAACGAGATGATTCGGTGCAGCGTGTTGTTGTCGGATCATATTGCGAATCGCGAAATAGAGAATTTTTCTTCCTTTTGGATTGCCTCGTTTATTGATGTGATCTTTTCCAACATAGTTCCCAGATTGAAAACGTAGAATATCAATACCGACGAATGCATTGAGCTGATTTGCGGTAGGAAACCGTCTGATATCGCCCAATTCACCAATTAAAAGAGCCGCAGTGGGCGCACCAATGCCAGGTATGGACTGATAGATTTCAAATTCTTCAAGTGCTTGAGCAGATTGAATCATTTGCGCCATCAAGCGTTCTTTTTGTTCGAGTAAATCTTGAAGGAGACGCGCATAGTAACACGTTTTCTGACAATGAATACTGGAGGAATCTACCGCAGGATAAGAAGTTTGTGCATAAGCGAAAAGTTGATCCGCCTTCTGCCACGCTCTGTTATCAGAAATATGTTTTCGGGTGCTTTTTACCAAGCGATTTTTGATTTTTGTTCGAGTAGAGGCAAGCACGAACATGGGGTGAGGGAACGCCTCGATTAACGACAATGCGTAAGGAGTAACACGACTGGAAAAGAAGTTTTCTAACTCAGGAAAGGTTAATTGAAGTGCCTGATGAAGATCCATGCGCACGCGAGAAATTTTCTCTTCGAGTTCTTGATAAAAACGCGCAAGATCCCGTAGTTCCTGAAACACTTCTGCTTGATGTATTTTTGGCAAACGGGTATTTTTCCAATGAGTTTGCGCCAATTTATGTGCGTCGATTTTATCTGTTTTCCAACTACGCAGTGTCCCCTCTTCCAGTTGTTTTTTTGCCTCCAAAGGGTTTAAAAGACAGTAGGCTAATCGATTATCTTGGCAGAATTTTTCTAATGGACGAGAGTAGACACCGGTTGCTTCAAAAACAATTTCAGGAGTTTCTGGAAGTGCGGTGATTTCTTCAAGTAACTGACGGAACCCTTCTTGATTGTGAGAGACTTTCCCTTCTGATAGACAGTGTTGATTATGGTAAAGTACTTTGTAACTTTCACCTTTAGATACGTCAAAAGCAAAAATAAATGACAGGCGACTTCTCCTTGATTATTTGATTGAAAGACCTTCACTGATTCATTCCGATTCGACTTTCCTTTACACGGACTCGAAGTCCCAACATACTTAAAACAGATTCTAGAATGACAGTGAGGGAGCTCGTTTTTTGATTCGGACTCAAGGTCCATGAGCGTATGAGCGAGCTTCCTTTCACTCTCACTATACTCGAATAAGAGAAATAGTGGGTAAGATATTCCGTCGAATATCTTACCCACTAATCTTAGTATGTTTTTGTCTTATTATCGAATGTAGCAAAAATGTCATTAATTAACACCGAGACTGCTGCATTTTGCTCTAACATTAAAAGGTCTAACCAACCAGTTTTTAGTCACTCTTAATTCTTTCATTTCTGATTCTTAAACTCTCTTTTCCCAATAAAGATCACCAATGCGAAAAATACTTCTAAGAGTATAAAAAACAGCACAAAACTATGCATAAAAAATTGTTCTGGCAATACATTGATGATGGGATCAGTCCTTGGATCAAATATCCAGTCATCATTATTAAAGATTGTTTCATGAAAAAGAATGAAAAAACGGTCGAAGCCGATCAGCATAAAAAAACCGATGACTACTGGAACACCCATACCGATTTGGAAAGGTCGGATCAGCCGCCATAAACGTTGTTCTTTCCTTAAATTCCGAATAAAAAAAACACTAGGAATCAGCGAAACCAAAAAAACTGCATAATTCAGTAAAAACAGCTGTTTTACCTCATAAAAATGCTGTAGCCCACTCGCTGACATTGGAAAGTCAGCTAACTCAAGAACTTTTTGAAATGGATTGTTCAAGTAAGCCATTAACTGATCATAATTCTGCAACAGAGTTGCTTGATCAAGGGTTGTATTATTTAAAATATTTAAATACCTGATATCGAACACATAAAGTAGTCGAAAGTTGATCGTAATGGCAATAGCTAAGCTTATTAATGTTAAAAATAAACTGACCATACCGCCATATTCCAGCCACTGCCATTGTTTTTTGCGCATTCTAGAAACTCCATTCATCTAAAGACTGCAACACAATTGTAGCCGGAGTCGGTAAATGCGGAAGATCTTCTTCCTTCGTAAACCCTGACAAGACTAGTAATGTATCGATACCATTACGTATACCAGCTTGAATGTCTGTTTCGTAATTATCACCGACCATAAGGACTTCTTCTTTTTTCAATCCTAGTATTTCAACTGCTTTATCCATAATGATCGCTTCTGGTTTTCCGATATAAATAGGCGCAGTTTGTGTGGCTGTTTCGACAAAAGAAACGACTGAGCCAGCACCTGGAAGGAGACCACGTTCCGTTGGAATATTCTTATCTGGGTTTGTACCGATAAACGTTGCACCTTTTTGGATAGCAAGAGTAGCAGTCACTACTTTTTCATAGGTCAAATAGTTGTCTAAGCCCACAACTACGTAGTCTGGATTTTCTTCTTCCCATTGAAAGCCTGCTTCAAGGATCAATTCAGTCAAACCTGCTTCACCGATCACATATACCTTGTTTCCTTTTGCATCAGTTTTCATAAAATCAATCGTTGCAAGAGATGCTGTATAAACTGTTTCTGGAGCGACATGGATATCAAATTCAGTTTCTAAACGTTTGGCTACCATTTGAGGCGTCTTCGTTGTATTATTTGTGACAAATAAAAAAGGGAGATCCTTTTTCTGTAATTCTTCAACAAACCTTTTTCCTGCTGGAATCGGCTCCGTTCCTCGATAGATTGTTCCATCTAAATCAATCAAAAATCCTTTATAAGTCATCTAATTACTCTTCCCTTTGTCTTATTGTAAAGTTTTTCTTCGCATTGGATTTTGGCTTATTCATTTTTTCTGTTTCTTTTGCCTCTGTCTTTCCTCGAACCGGTTTACGCTGTTTGATTACAGGTTGTTTACGAGATTCAACCGGTGCTTTTTTCTCTTCAATGTGTGCATATGAAGGGCGATTCTGGTTTTTCTTCTTTTTACGTCTCTGAGTATTTTTTTCTTTTTTCCCGCCAATACGTTCAATGACAAAATAAGCACAACCAAAATTACAATATTCATATAAGTAGTCTTCTAATGCATCGATACGTTGATCTGGGTGGGCACGCCGATTTGTTGCTGTAAAAAAGCCTTTTAGGCGTAGTTGTTCATAGCCCCAATCACCTACGATGTAATCGTATCTTGATAGTACTTCACTGTATCTTTCTCCAAGCTTTTCAGCATTAAATCCTTCACGGTAGTCAGTAACGATTCGGTATTGCTTGTCGCCAATCAATAAATTGGTTTGATCTAAGAGAGTCACTAACTCTCCTTTGACTTTTTCTGTCTTAGGTTCTTCGATGATTTCTTCTAAAACTGCAGTTATTTCTTCTGTGACTGTTTGTTCTTCTGCATTTTTTTCTGTTAGATTTTGACTGTTTTCATTGTCAATTGTATGTTGGTCATTTTGTTTAGCCGACATGCTTTCACCACCTATTCATTTATTATACCTTCTTTTCACTATATTGGGTAGTGAGCATTTAGGTAATCTCCTACTACTGTACGGATAAATTCAGGAAATAGAAATTCATTATTTCCTGCGATCTCGATCGTTGGAAAAAAAGGCACGAACATCAAATGATCGACTGTCGTCAATGAATAAATTCTTTCTGCTTCAATCGGCTGATTCAACCAAAACACTTGATGGTTGATTGAATCATAGGTGATCCCACTATAAACGATCTGACCAAAGATTTCTCCACGAAATCCCATCCCTCTCATTGGGAAATTACGTAAAAAAAGGCGATTTTTTTCAATTTCTAAGATAAGACGGATCAAGTCTACCCCTTTTAGGGAGACTTTAATCAAATGCATGGGATGTGGTAAAGCACTGTGAAGTTGATCTTGATCCACGAGCCCTTTGGGAATTGCTGAAAGGAACAAACCACTGTTTAAAATAGCTCCTTCTGTTTGTCCTCTTTCTTTCACGGCTTCTAACGCTACTTGAATAAAGGAGTGCTCATCAAAAATATCAAGAGACAAAGCAAATGGTAGATTTGCTACTTTCTTTTGTTCTAGCAGCTCATGCCCACGTTGTTGGTAAGCTAATATCTCTTCTTTATCCTCTGTAAAAGCTGTCATACTTTCAGTAGGGATTGCTTTTGCTTTGTGTTTGACTATTTTCTTATTTTCAAGTGTTAAGTGAACTTCTCCTACATATTGTCCATACTTTCCTGCTGCTGCTAGTTGTACTTGATTGACGACTTTTCCCTCTTTGAATAGATGATGAGTATGTGATCCTAAAATCACATCGATGGCTGGAATCTCTTCAGCGATTTGGAGGTCATCTTGAATCCCTAAATGACTCATTAAGACCAATACATCCACTTTTGGTCGAAGGTTTTCAACTAATTCTGGTAAAATCTCATATGGTTGACGAATATCCCAACCGTTAGGACTATATGTCAATGGAAAAGGTGCTGTAAAAGCAATTAATCCAATTTTTGTTTGTTGTTTTGTTTCGATTATCTTGTATGGTTTTGCCCACTTTGGCGGCTGCAATGTATTTTCATCAAATAAATTATCAAGTAGTACATCGAAGTTCGCATAGTCATATAAATGATTCAATTCATCCTTCGAATTTCCCACACCTTCGTTGTTTCCGATCGTTGCAGCATCATATCCGATTTGATTCATTAATTCCACATTTGCTTGACCATTTGTTGCTTCTGATAATGGATGCCAGCGATCTACAAAATCACCTAAATCAACTGTGATAGTCGTAGTAGTAGCTTTTTTTTCGTTTTCTCGCTTTTTTTGTTCTAGAAAGCGTCTGATCCTTGGCCAGTTTTCTAGATGGGAATGCAAGTCATTGGTGTGTAAAAGAACGATTTCTTCCAATGTATTACTCACCTCACTTTTCTTCATCATAACATAGCAGAATTGTTTGTTCACTTGAAAATGTTTTGATGTTTCCAAAAAATTCTAGTACATAAAAAAAGAGTTTAGGTTTTCAACTTAAACCTAAACTCATCAATCTTCCATTCATTTTTTCGACAAAAAAAACAAGCATTATGCTCGTAAACAATCAATCAGACACATGGCGGCACCTGCTTAGTGCTGCTTCCTTCCGGATCTGACACGCTTCACAAGCCCACCATTGTCCTAGCCTTTCGGCAAGAACTAGTATACCTCATTTCCGTTCTTTTGACTAGCCTTTTTTTGATTTCTTTTTTTAGCTCTTAAATTTTTAAAAAATACCGTTAGTAAATTCCCACATTCCTCTGCCAAAATACCACCTTCTACATATGCTTGATGGTTAAACCGTTCATCTTCTAATAAATTCATCAAAGTCCCAGCGGTTCCACCTTTTGGATCAAATGCCCCAAAGTAAACTTCTTTGATTCTTGATAAGATCATCGCTCCGCTACACATTGGACATGGCTCCAAAGTCACATACAATTGTGCATCTTCAAGTCGCCAACTACCAACTGTCTCACAAGCTTGTTGGATGGCAATCATTTCAGCATGAGTCGTTGCATCTTGAGTAGTCTCTCGTAAATTATGTCCTCGACCAATTACTTTTCCATTCAAAACAACAATTGCTCCAATAGGAACTTCAGCGAGTTCTTCTGCTTTTTTTGCTTCTTCGATTGCTAAGCTCATCCAATCTTCTTTACTAACTACTTTTTGTTTATTACCTTCCACAATTTCCCCTACCTTTTTCTAGTTACTTGTTTCATATATTCAAACATTATAACTGGCTTTCATTTGAATGACAAAGAGTTTTTCCCTTACATAAGTGTCCTATGTTAAACTAAGAAAGAGGTGAAGATAGTGGATATACAAAAATTGATTGACTTATACCCAAATGCACAAAAAAAGAATTTTCCTGCTTCCGACAAGAAGATTCTTTCATTAGTAGTTGAAGATTCTTTCTTATGGATTGAAAAAAATTCCCTTTCCCATCAAGAAATGAAACTTTTGAAAACGCTATTCCAAACAACTAATCATTTGCAGAATCACCCATGGTATCATTATTTATTTGAAACAAAAACGTATATTTTAGAAGAAAGCTATCGAATCATCCAAATCCATATTGAAGCAAGAGGCGATTTCCTTCAAGAAGAATGGCAGCAAACCATCTCTGAGATATTTCCTCATTTGACTGATTTTTTCTTTTATACTGAGAAAGATGCTTTAATGATCGAAAAAAGAAATAAAGATTATTTGGATACTTTAGAATTAAAAGGAATCTTTTTAACATTAGATGCTGATTTTGATATTACCACACAAGCGTTTGTCGGTTCTTTTCATCCCCCTAAGCAAAATATTGTTGCAGTTTTTTCGGAGGAACGTAAAATTTTCTTCAGCGAGCGTGATCACCTTCAAACATATGGGAAAACAATTTCCATTCAAGAAATTGCACTTTACTATTATACAAGAGAAATTAATGCCAGCAGTCAACTTGTCACTGAATATCAAGAGTTGATCCAATACCATAAAATGAATAAAATCATTTTAGAATTATGGAAAAATCTTGGTAATATCAGCTCAACCGCAAAAACATTATATATGCATCGTAATACCTTAAAGTATCGGATTGAAAAATTCTATGATCAATCAGGCTTCAATTTAAAAAAGCCTGATGATTTACTTTTTTGTTACTTGCTTTTACTCCATTCCTAAGAAATCTTCAATCTGCATCTATTACCAAAAAAAGAGGCTGGGACAGAAGTGGTTACTCCGAGAAATAAGCTGGAATTCACTAAAATTTGAAAAGCAATTTTCGTGAATTCCAGTTTATTATCGAAGGAGTTGCTTCTGATTCCGCCGTTTATACGTATTTAGAGCGTGAAGCAAGAGTAAATAAATACTTTCGTCCCACGCTCTTTAATATCAAGTAATCAGTGTTCTGTCAGCTGTTCTTTGTAATGAGCCAAATACTCAAAAAAGGAACATGATTTTGTTTTAAGCCGATTTACTCCTCAAGACAAAACTCTTGCTGTTATAACACTTTTTATAAATTATATTTTAATTTAAGTTTGACTCCTACATCATTTTTTCAATAATGCTCATTAGTCGTCCTTTGGCATCTTCTGTTGAATCTTTAATAGAATCCCCGTACACGGAAATTTTTTTCTTACCCATTTTGATCTTTTCTAGCATACCCATTAATGATTCTAAATCATTGTCTGATAAATGATCTACCACGTCCAATAATTTTTCATTTCCATCAAATTTATCGTAAACGAATTTCTTTACTTTTGTACGATTACCTATATGATGGATTTTTTCGATGACTTTACCTGAAACCACCACTGCTGTTGCTACACTAGCAGCTGCTGCAATACTCAATCCAATCGTTACTTTTGTTGATGTTTTCATAATTATCAGCTCCTTTTATCTATCTTTAATGATAGCACAGACAGAAAAATAAGCGAACTAATTCACTTATGTGGAAAAGAACTCAATGAAGTAGAGATAGATTCCTCTATCCCTGTCTCTTATACACATCTAGATGTGTATAAGAGACAGCAATAAATCCATACCTTTTAAAATAACAAGTTATATAATCAAATTCCATTACTATGTGAGAATAGCATACATTGAAAACACTTTCCACTCACATTTTATGTCCCCCCCTATACAATATTCGAAAGAAAAGGAGCCTATTTATGTTAATTGATGCAAAAAAAAAAGAATTGCTTGTTCTATATGCTATTACCCAACACGATACCTGTTCCTTACAAGAGCTTTCTTATGACTTACGCATACCAAAAAGAACGATAAAAGAATTGATTAGGAAACTCAACTTAACGATTGAGCAACGATTAGCTATCTCATCATTTATCTACTCAACCCCTAAAGGAGAAATAAAAATTGATCCTTCATATCAAGAAAGCAAAATGATGATCTATACACATCTAGATGTGTATAAGAGACAGGTGTATACATATATCTGTTTCTTTCTGACGCATTTCAAGGCATGGAATGGCCATTTGAGACAATTAAATTGTCTCAATTTAAGAGAGAAAAACAACTCTCTAAAGAGCTATTAGTTTCAAGATATTCAATAAAATACCAAGAAAACATTTATTTATTGATTGCTTTATTTACAATCCGCACCCAGCAGCATGCGTTGATCCTTTCTGAATCGGCGGAAATTCGCAATGTCTTGGAATTGTTACAACAAAGTCATGATTGTTCTGGTAATCTTAAAAATCATTTTCTTTCATTACTCCCTCTGGATACTGCTATGGAAGAAATTTTACATTTCAATTTTTTGATTTATTGTTTTTTTCCAAATTTAATTTCTACACAACAAAAAATGTTATTTGGTTATATCGTAGCGAACAATAGTAATCGTCTCTGTCGACAAATAGCTTTATTAACAAAGGAACTCGCACAATTTTTCCCAGTCATTTCTTCCTCAGAGAAAAAATATTTTTACAATTATTATCTCATGTTATCCTTAATTTATATTTTGCTCTTAGGAAAATCAGCCCCTTTTTTCTATTCTCTTCACTATCCAAAGGGGGCCCATGAAATCGATGAAGGTAATTTGCATATCAAAAAAATAAAACAAATCGTCAATGAAATATTCATCGATCATCCAAAAAAGACGTTGATTGTTTACTATATCAGTAGTTTGATCTATAACCTCCTACAGTCTGAATCCACAGAAAATTTAACCATCTATATTCAAATGAATAAGAC
>NZ_NGMO01000002.1:839515-841042 GCF_002140175.1 Candidatus Enterococcus wittei | reverse complement strand
CAATCCAATCGTTACTTTTGTTGATGTTTTCATAATTATCAGCTCCTTTTATCTATCTTTAATGATAGCACAGACAGAAAAATAAGCGAACTAATTCACTTATGTGGAAAAGAACTCAATGAAGTAGAGATAGATTCCTCTATCCTTTTCTAAAAAACAAATATAAACAAAAAAGCTCCTGATTATTAAATTTAATTCCAAAAAGACAGGATTCTGTTTTTTGAAGTTTAACCTTAACACCAGAAGCTAAACTCTATTACCACATCTTCAATATGTAAAGAATAATAGGAGTTTACTATTTATAACCTATCTTGGATGCTGATTCAATTCTAGCTAATTTATATTTAGTTGTTTGACACATACTTAATATTGGTCAACATTTCCGGCAGATCTTCTTCTAATTCTGCTAGTTTGTTCCAGATTAAAGTCATTGTTTCAAAAAATTCTTTTGACGATTTATCAGAATTCAAACTACCTAATGCATTTAGCCAAAGAAGTTCTAGTAAATATGCTTCTTTGATTCCTGTATGTTCTCGCACAAATTCTGAAAAAGTACGTTTAAATAAAGAAGCCATATCAAGTTCAGACTTGATGACGACCCCTCGTATACTTTCGTGAATCGAGAAAAATTCCTTTAATAGATGAACAATGCTAAAAAAATCATCGATTACATATTCTGCCAAATATCGGTCAAAACATATAATGATCTCCTCGATTATTTTTTCCTTCAATATACGGATCGATTTAAAATGTGCATAAATTGGATATGTAGAACAACCACAAAACGAAGCTAAACTTCTTGCTGTAATTGCTGATAGTCCATTTTCTTCAGCATACACCATACTTTTAAATAGTAAATACTCTTTACTAAAATTCGTCACTCTTCCCACGAAACCACCTATCCTTTCCAATTGCTTTTTGGTATCCGTTAATGATTCTTTGCTGATTTTCCCACTTATAGTACGTATTATAATTAGAAAAAAATATGTAAACCATGAAGCAACAAGTTTTCTTGAACCTCTCATGACTAAAGTCACGAAATTCTTGGGAATAGAGCATACTTGCAAGCCTTTTTTCACTCACAGTGATTCCTCTTTTTTACCAAGCTATCTCCGTAGTTCTCACGGTTTTTGATGCTATCCAAAACTATGCCACAAGCCGAGATGATTTATCTACATGACTAAAGTTTCGAGTATTCTCGGCTAACTGATAAAAAAATAACATCAATAACATATTTAGGGGGGATAAATATGTCTATTTGTAATAGAATTCTGATTTATCTACCTATTTCTATTAAAAAAAAATCCAAGAAATAACATTAGTCATCATCAAGTATTATTATTTATCTATTTTTTTCTTTATTTAAAAGTTTCAAACTTGACAAAATTTGCTAAGAAATAAACAATAGAATAAACAATAAATCCATACCTTTTAAAATAACAAGTTATATAATCAAATTCCATTACTATGTGAGAATAGCATACATTGAAAACACTTTCCACTCACATTTTATGTCCCCCCCTATAC
>NZ_NGMO01000002.1:823776-839229 GCF_002140175.1 Candidatus Enterococcus wittei | reverse complement strand
CCCAGTCATTTCTTCCTCAGAGAAAAAATATTTTTACAATTATTATCTCATGTTATCCTTAATTTATATTTTGCTCTTAGGAAAATCAGCCCCTTTTTTCTATTCTCTTCACTATCCAAAGGGGGCCCATGAAATCGATGAAGGTAATTTGCATATCAAAAAAATAAAACAAATCGTCAATGAAATATTCATCGATCATCCAAAAAAGACGTTGATTGTTTACTATATCAGTAGTTTGATCTATAACCTCCTACAGTCTGAATCCACAGAAAATTTAACCATCTATATTCAAATGAATAAGACTCTAACCGGTAATTACCATATCCAAAACCGTTTACAACAACTCTTTGATGAACGAATGATCCGCTTAACGGAAAACCCTGAACAAGCAGATTTGATCATCACTGACTGGTTTGATGATTCTTATCAAAATGGAAAGATCTTTTATCTAGATCCTAGTAGAGAAAAAGAACAGTGGGTAGATTTAGTCACAATGATCCAAAAATTATATCTGAGAAAGATGATTTAGCAAAAACTTCCTTTCTGTTTTTTCACTTTTATCTTCTAGAAGTAGTATTTTCAAAAAAATAAAATCGATGTAGCTAGTCGCACAGCTATGCGTTTAGAAAAAAGGCAGGTAAGAAATTGAAAATCAAATTCTTACCTGCCTTTTTATCATGACTAGTCTCGACGATTGCCGCCAAAAATCAAAATCAAACGTAATAATTGTAAAAATGTCGATAATGCTGCTGCAACATAGGTCAATGCTGCAGCAAACAATACATGCTTCGCCATCGGTACTTCCTCTTCGGTCAATAAACCACCTTCACTTAAAATTTGAATCGCTCGTCTTGAAGCGTTAAATTCTACAGGAAGTGTGACTAATTGGAACAACAGAGCCAAAGAAAAAGCAAAGATCCCAATATTGATCAAAGTAGAATTCCAGCTAAATAATACGCCGATCATGATCAATGGGAAAGAAATCATCGAGCCAAAGTTTGCTACTGGTACTAGTGAAGCTCTTATTTTCAGTGGGGCATAACCTACCGCATCTTGAACAGCATGTCCACATTCATGGGCAGCAACACCAATCGCAGCAACTGAAGTAGATTGAGCTGTTGCTTGTGATAAACTCAACAATTTAGTACCTGAATTATAATTATCTGTCAAATTACCCGCAATCTGTTGAACACCTACATCAGTGATATGCTGACTTTGCAAGATAAATTGTGCAGCTTGAGTTCCTGTGACATTATTTTTACTTCTGATTTTATCATACTTATGGAAGGTACTATTGACATATGCAGAAGCAAGCCCAGAGATGACCAAGCCGATAATTACTAATATAAAGGTCGGATCAAGAAATCCATAAAGACCATATCCATACATTATCGTTTCATCCTTTCTTCACTTACTTTTATTTTACCATGGGTTTCGTGAAAGGAATGTGAAAAGAGATTGAATTTTTAAAGCTTTTTGACAAATTCTGATTTCAATTTCATTGGACCAAAACCATCGACTTTACAGTCAATATTATGATCACCTTCCACTAAACGAATGTTTTTTACTTTTGTTCCTTGCTTAATAGGTGTAGAAGCACCTTTTACTTTTAAATCTTTGATCACCGTCACGCTGTCACCATCGGTTAGACGATTGCCATTCGCATCAACTACAATTAAACCTTCAAGAACTTCTTCTTGTTCAGTTGGTGTCCATTCGTTGCCACATTCCGGACAAATCAATAATCCTCGATCTTCATAAGTATATTCAGACCCACAAACTGGGCAATTTGGTAATGTCATTTCATTTCTCCTTTTTGTTCGTTATTGAGCATTATTATAACGGACAAAAACTAATTTGAAAAGTCAAAAATAACAATAGCAATAAAGTTGTGATTCCAGTGATTTGCTTCATTAGCCAAAATAGAAAATACCAAAATAGCTTTACCTATTTTACCTAGTTTCAACTTAATATCAAAAGAATTGAATTTTAAATACCGTTTATCAAAATCATAAATAAGTACTTTACATTCGATAATTTGGCGTTTGTTTAACTAATAAAATACTAGTAATCAAATGACCCTCCTGACAGATAACTCTTATCACAAAATTGAACATCATAACACAAGCTATAGACTAGTCTGAATAATCTTGACAGATTGCTTGGATTTCTTGATAGATTTCTGCTACTTCTGTTAGATCCTTGGCATTCGCTCCACTTGCAAGGGGGTGTCCACCACCATGGTGCCGTTTTGCTATCTCATTAATAACGGGTCCCTTTGAACGTAGTCGTACACGATAATAGCCTTCAGGCTGTTCAACAAAAATTCCCCATGCTAGCACTTCATCAATCACACCTGGCAACGAAACAATGGCAGCTGTTTCTGAGTCACTGATCCCATGCCGTTGTAAAAGATCTTGTGACAACATTACTTTTCCTGCTCCTTGATCATCAACTTCAATGGACTGATAAACATAACCCGATAATTTTGCTACTTTCATTGGGATTTGTTCAATCTGTCGATTCAGTTGGCCTGCATCAAATGGATAGCTTCTTAGCATGGCAGCAATTTCTAATGTACGTTTTGTCGTTGATGGATATAAAAACCTGCCGGTGTCACCAACGATACCAGCATATAATAACCGTGCTGCCTCAGCGTTCAATTTCAATTCTTCTGGGAACATCAAAACAAATTCAGCAATCATCTCACTGCAACTACTTGCTTTTGTATCTACCCATGATAAATCTCCGTATGGTTCATCATTCGGATGGTGGTCGATTTTGATCAATTGACTTCCCAATGAGTAACGGTCGTCACTAATTCTTGGTGCATTAGCTGTGTCTGTCACAATCACCAATGCCCCATCGTAAAATACATCTTCAATCACTTGCATTTCTGCTAAATACTGAAGATCAGCAACATTCTCACCTACTTGGCGGATTTCTTTTTCTGGAAAACTTTGACGTAAAATTTCTGCTAAACCAACTTGCGATCCTAATGCATCCGGATCAGGTCGTTGATGACGATGAATGACGATTCGTTTATATTTTTTTATTTCATTTAAAATATCTTCTTGTATTGACATAACTTTCCCTACTCTCTAAGAACGCTCCATTACCTGACACACAACAATTGCTTTCGCTACGATCGTATTTTCAATAAACACTTCGATATCCAGCTTGGCGGATCTTCTGCCAATTTCCAAAACCCTTGGTCGGATATCTAGTTCACTGTCAATTTGAATCAGGCGAAGATAATGTAAATTCATCTGTTCCAACAAAATATTCCGTCTCTGATTTAGTATCATCGTTTTTTGAGCCACGTCAGAAATAATCTCACTTAATACACCAAAAGAAATCGTTCCTACACCTGTCACCATCTGTGGCGATACGTTAAATTTAAATTTTGGAGAAGCTAACCGATTTCCCTCACGATCAGTATCAATCGTCTGGATATTCCCCGAGATTTGATCCGAGATCGTATCCGCAATTTGCGGTTGCCGCTGAACCAATTGCATGGCTTTCATCACGTCTTGGCGAGTAATCAACCCTTCTAAAGTCAAATCATCTGAAACAACTGGCATGATTTCTAAGCCATCCCAAATCATTTGGTGACCCACCGAAGCCACGCTCATCGTCTTCTTGACACTGATTGGGTCTTTAGTCATTACCCGATCGATAGCCTGAACTGGGGATTTTCCTACAACATCTTTAGCAGTAATGATTCCCATTAAACGCATGTTGTGATTCACAACAGGAAAACGTGAATGTTGCGTTTCTTCCGATAAACGTTGGTAATCCGCAATAGTATCTGTCTGCATCAGATAATGTGTTTTTTGTGCGGATAAGTAGATATCGCCAACGAGCATGATGTCTTTTTTGATTAGTTGATCACTTAAGGCACGGTTGATCATTGTGGCTACTGTAAATGTATCGTATGTTGTCCGCAAAATAGGCATTGCAAGTTCATCTGCTAATTGTGCAATCTCTGGAGTCGTATCGAAACCACCAGTGATCAAAACCGCTGCACCATCTTCTAAAGCAAGTTTTTGAACTTCCATTCGGTTACCAACAATCATCAATGAGCCTGGAGTGATATAGCGTTCCATTGCATGTTTCGTCATTGCACCAATTACAAATTTATTCAACACTTTGTCTAACCCTTCGGCTCCACCCAAGACATCTCCCTCAATGATTCTTACTACTTCACCAAAAGTTAAACGCTCGATATTTTTTTTCAATTTACGCTCAATGCGAATCGTTCCTACCCGTTGGATCGTCGAAACTAATCCGATATTTTCAGCATCTTTGATTGCTCGGTAGGCGGTTCCTTCACTCACTTTTAGTTCTTTTGCGATACTTCGGACAGATATTCTATTTCCAACGGGAAGACTTTCGATATATTCTAAAATCAGATCGTGTTTCGTTGCCATATCCTTTACCTACACTTCTAGCGTCTCTGAAACGCTCATTATTTTTCCTTCATTGTCGCTTAATAAGTCAAGAAATACTTCAGGATCTTGTTTGATTACAGGAAATGTATTGTAATGGATCGGCACGACTGTCTTAGCTTTGATCCGTTTCGCTGCACGCGCCGCATCTTCTGGTCCCATCGTATAGTTATCTCCAATTGGTAGAAATGCAACATCGATAGAAAATTGTTCTCCTAATAATGCAAGATCACTAAAATCTGCGGTATCTCCTGCATGATAGATTGTTTTTCCTTCTGCTTGAATGATGATCCCACTGGGTTCACCCATATATAAAACAGACCCATCTACTTCATAACTTGAACTATGTTGCGCATGTACAAATTTGATTGTTCCAAAAGGAAATGTATTCTTTCCTCCAATATTCATTCCAAAGGCTTTTACGTCTTGCTTTTGTGCATAATTAGCAATTTCAACAATACTGATAATCGTCGCATCATTTGTTTTAGCGATCGGAATCATATCACCAACATGATCATTGTGACCATGAGTCACTAATATCCAGTCGGCTTTTACTTTATCGATTTCCAAATCTGTCATTGGATTTCCAGTAATAAAAGGATCGATCAATACTCGTTGTCCGTTCTTCATTTCAAGAGATAAACAAGAATGGCCATGATAAGTAATTTTCATTTTCTCACTCCTCCATCTTTTTTCACAATTTCTCACACAACAAATTCATTCTTTTTTGAGATTCATTCGATAAATAGTACAGTATATACAAATTAATTGTAACAGATAACCTTTCACGTACCAAGTATGAAGTAAACAAATAAAACGACTGTGCCAGACACATCCATTAACTGGATTCATCTGTCACAATCGTTATTTTTATAGGGGCTATATGGAACTTAGCGTTTTCCTCTGCGTTGGGTTGCTTCCATGATCACTGGTAGAATCACTGGACGACGTTTGGTTTGCTCAAATAAATAACGTCCTAAATGATCACGTATTTCTTGTTTTAACTTACTCCACTCAAAATCATTGCTTTCTAAATGTTTTTCAACGATTTCTTCGATCATATTACTACTTTCCTTCATCAAATCACGACTTGCTTTGACATAAACAAATCCTCTAGACGTGATCTGTGGTTTGGAAACAATTTTCTTTTCACGACGGCTGATTGTTACAACAGCGACAAAGATACCATCTTCAGATAATATTTTACGGTCTCGTAAAACAATATTTCCAATATCTCCTACACCTAGTCCGTCAATCATCACGTTTTCAGCACTAATCGTTCCAGCCACACTCATGCGTTTGTTTTTATATTCTAAAACATCGCCACGACCTGTGATGTAAATGTTTTTGTAAGGCATTCCTACTGCATGAGCCAAATCTGCATGTGCAGCAAGTTCACGATATTCACCTTGGACGGGAATAAAATAGGTTGGTTTCATGAAATTCAACATCAATTGCAAATCATTTGGGTTGGCATGGCCAGAAACACGCATATTTTCAGAAATCAGTTTGACTACTCCGCCGGCACGATAAATCATGTCTTCTGTTTTTGCAACCATGGTTTCCATCGCAATGCTAGGTGTCGTTGTAATATAAACAAGATCACCTTCTTTGATTTTGACATTACGATGAGCGCCATTTGCCATTTTTTGTAATGACTTGATTGGCTCACCCATACGTCCTGTTTCTAAAATGATTAATTCTTCAGGTTCATAATTTTTCATATCTTTTAAAGTGACAAGTAAGTCTTCACTCGGTAATTGTAATTTTTCTAAACGCATCGCCGTACGGATGATCCGTTCAAAATCTTGACCAGTTAGCACAACTTTTCGTTGGGCTTTAGCAGCTGCATTCAATACTTGTTGGACGCGTTGTAGGTTACTAGCTACACAAGCAACGATAATGCGCCCTTCCCAGTAATTGATTGTATCGAACACTCCATCAGCTATCTGTAGTTCCGAAGCAACAGGTACTGGATTTTCTGCATTAGCAGATTCACTCAGTAAAGCTAATACGCCTTCTTTTCCAATTTCTGCAAGTCGAGCATAATCTGTTTGGTACATTGGGATCGCTGTCTGATCAAATTTAAAATCACCAGTGTAAACAATGTTTCCTTCTTGTGTCTTCAGATTGATACCGACTGAATCTGGGATTGTATGCGTCGTACGGAAAAAGCTGACGATCGTTTCGCCAAAGTCAATTTCTGTATGTTCATCTACTACGTGAAAATCTTTGAATCCTTTCGCCGCATCATTACGGTTAACATTTAATTTTGCCAATTCAATCGTCAATTCTGTTCCAAATACGGGGACAGAGATTTTTGATAGCAAGTATGGCAAAGCGCCAATGGCATCTGCATGTCCATGAGTTAAAAATACTCCTGCGACACGTTCAACGTTTTCTTCCAAGTACGAAAAATCAGGAATGACGACATCGATCCCTAATAATTCATTTTCTGGATATTTTAGACCACAGTCTAAAATAAAAATTGCTTCCCCAACTTCTGCAATGTACATATTTTTCCCATTTTCACGTACACCGCCTAAAGGGATAATCTTAATGGTACTCACAAATTTCACCTCTTCTTATGACATCTAAGTTTAAAGATATCTATTTTCTTCTTTATATAGTCTGTCGTTGATTCATCAGTAAAGCCCCGATCTTCTAGATGTTGGAAGTTCATCGCTCATCCAATCTTCTAGGGGTTTCAAACACTTTACGAATCGATGACTGATTTTATTAATACACAAAAAACTGGATTGAGCAGATGGCTCAATCAGCCATTCCACATTATTATACAACAAAATGTCCAAATCGCTAGCATCTATCTTCCACTATAGCTAGCTATGCTTTTCCCGCACCATTTTCTTCGTTCTTAATGAAGATACTTCATCTATTTTAACACATTTGAGAGAATAACTATAGAACGATTTATCATTCTAAACCTTTTATCAAAAGAAGTTAGCTAATTTCTGACCACATTTAGTTTTTTTATCGCTACACCTGTTTGCTTCATAAGATCCAAAGGTCTTTAAAAGGATATTTGCTTATCCTGCTTTTATCTCTCCTCACGTTTACGTATAAAGCACCTCATCCATGAAGAGATTCCCTTATACTTATAATTAAGTAGCTTTCATTCCTAAACAATTTTATTCTTCGGATCAATTGATATCCTTTATTCTATTTGTGAAAAAAATAGTAGCAACTGTTCAGAAAGAAGGATTCTTTCCGATTTTTCGATTCCTTTTGGGGATAAAAAAAGGAACAGAAAGAAAAATAGTTCTTTCTGTTCACCAACATCGTTTTATACGAAAGCTTCACCGCACCTATGTACGAAACAACTAGAAAAAAAGCAAAAAAAACTACCCTCCTCCATAAAAATTAAGAATCTAAAAATTTCAAAGAGCAGTGGTTCTTATTCGTGATAGACTTCATTTCTCAAAAGCATATAGTAAATGATTCTAGTAATAAGATGAGCAACTGCCACTATCGCACGCTTACCGCCTCGATTTCTACAGATTCTTTGATAATAGTTTTTGAATCTCTGATGATTAGATTTACAAGCTGAATAGGCACATTGGCATAAGACCCTCTTTGCATAAGCATTTCCTTTGGAAATTCTCGTAGAGCGTCTTTTCCCAGCACTTTCATTGTTTCCAGGACACAGACCAACCCATGAGGCTAATCTTTCTGCAGAAGAAAACTGATTCATATGAATGCCAAACTCAGAGATAATTACAGCAGCTGAATCCGTACTAATTCCTGGGATCGTTAATAAATTGTCCATCTGTTTTTGGTAAGGAAGTAAATATTCGGCTATTTTGGTTTCTAGTTCACCAATCTTACTGTTATACATATCAATAACATCTAAAATTTGTGCCAATAAAAACTTGTGATGACTTCTGAAAAAGCCAGTAAGTCCTTCCACTAATTCCGGCACTTTAAATTTTAAAGAAGTATAAACAGCCGCTTCAACTTTTTCTGCAGTAATATCTTCCTCATTAATCAATAGATTTAATAAATTTCTTCCAGATAATCCGAATATATCTGTCATGTAAGAAGTTATTTTAATTCCGGCAGTCTGTAAAATTTTGTGCGCGCGATTCTTTTCTCGATTTCTAGATTCGATCCACATTTTTCTTAACCGTGTGAGTTCACGCAAATCTTGTATAGGTTCCTCTGGAACAAAACTTTTGGGAATCAAACCTACTCGCAGCAACTTAGCAATCCAACTTGCATCTTTTTTATCCGTTTTTTGCCCAGGAATATTTTTAATTTTATACGGATTAGCTAGAACTAAGTCGAAATTTCCTTGAAGAATGTGCCAAACCGGTTTCCAATAAATACCTGTACTTTCCATAGCGACAATCTCACAATCAAAATCCGTTAGCCATTCATGTAGGGCTAATAATCCTTTGGTGGTCGTATCAAATTTTTGTAGATGTTTTTTTGGTCTGGTAGAAGTAAGCGGACCTTGTAAAACACAAGCAACAACATTACTTTGATGGACATCTAATCCAGCACAGCATTCGTAAATGATTTCCATAAAAAGGCACTCCTTTCCCATGATTTTAGGAAAGGAGTGCTTTATTTCATGTAAAATCAAATTTTTATACACATGCTCATTGGCAATATTTCAAGGTTCTCGAGAAATAAAGCAAGCCAGTTTGACAATCGGCATCACTTGCTTTTCCAAAATAATGGCGGCTTTTTTCCTTTCCTCTATAATTGTACTACAATCTTACCTTTCATTCTTCAGGGTGAATGAGTTTGCGAATTCATGTGTGTTTGACAAAGAGCCAAAAAAGAGCATTCCCGTTACTCGAGAACACTCTTCATGTTTATCTTATTAGCAAATCAATGATCTAACTCAGTGATAAGAAACTAACTCTTGCTACTCATCATTTAACATTTCACTAAAAATTATTTGGCAAAAATTTGATCCACATCGCTTCGTGATTGATTAAATTGTTGGTTGGCTGAGTTTATCGACTTACTTACAGCCTGACTCTGCTTTATAAGATTAGAAATGCTTTTCATCTCTACAGAATCTGTTCCTGTATTGTAAACGTATCCTTTGGAAAGATCAGTGGATTTCTGTGGAAGTTGTTTAATAACTCCACTAATTCGCTCATTAAACGTTGGTTGCTTTTTATATCCATCAGCCGTTTGTTTAGCCATTTCAGTTTTTTTCTGCCACTGTTGCACTGGATGATGATAGCTGTTCTGAGACAAATCTTTCGTATTTCCTGTTCCAACCACTTCTTTTATTGCCTCATCAAAAATTTCTTTTGGAGACATCGACCGATCGCCATTTATCATATCTTTGACTTTAAGTACCAATAAATCTTTAAATTGTTGCCATTTACCCATTAGTTTATCGAAATATTCCATACCACCTTCTTGCCACAGTCTTTGTATATCCTGCTCATTTGGTAGCTGTTGGTCACTAGGATTTTTTTGAGAAAAATCATGCGCATTCTTTGCTTCAGCCACTTCTCTTATCGCTTCATCAAGAATTTCTGTTGGAGGCATCGATACTTCTCCATTTACTCTCATCTGCTGGTATTTAAGTTCCATTAAATTGATTACTTGTTCCCATTGGTTTATTAACGATTCGCCTATATTAGACTGTCTCATATTTTCTTTAAATTTTAGCATTTCGTCTGATCGGTTATTGCTCAATGGCTTGTCATTTACTGTATCTTGTTTGTCTGTTTCAGGAGATGAAACTCTCGTAACTGCTTGATCTTTACCAGTTGTATTAGTTCCTTCATTTAAAGAAAGGGAAGAGTTCTCTTTAAATGGTTGCATCAGTGGCTCTTCCGAGGTTTGTACCGGAGCTGTTTTTTTGTTGTTAAGCGTTTCCAGCATCTGTTTTTTAAACAATTCTGCTTTGAATCGAGCAAGTTCTCGTTCCGCGGGATTGTCCCATAGTTTAGCTTCTTCAGGCCGTCGCAAAACACGATCTTGCTGATACATCCTATCCGTTCGACAAGGAATCTGAGTATTTGTACCTGTATTGGATTCATGTTCTAGAAGGTAAGATTTCTCTTCAAATGGTTGCATCAGTGGTTTTTCCGAGGTTTGTACCGAAATTGATGCTTTATTGTTAAGTATTTCTGCCATCAGTTTGTTTAAAAATTCTGCATCGGATGGAGTAAGTTCTTGTTCCTCCAGCTTGTTCCTTTGTTCCAAAACTGGCCCTCTATTTTCAAGTATTTCTAACCTCTGTTTTTTTAAGAATTCTGCATCGGATTGCTGAACAGACCCTAGTTCCCTCACCTTGTTCCATAGAATAGCCTCTTTAGGTAATCGCACAACACTACCTTGCTGTTGCTCCCTATGCTTCTGTTTCAAATCAAGATATGATTCAGTAGGACTAGTAATCTGATGCAACATACCTATTTCAGAAGAATTTTGAAGGAACTTGATTGTATGTTTTGGAAATAATACCTTAGCGTCTAGCATCTCTTTTATTGGATTTGTATAAGATTCATATTGTTTCAGCATTTCGTCCATTGGATCATTGCTAGATGCCTTGTCATTTAACGTTGTCCCTTCGACTGTTCCACTGCTTTGTCGTTGCTCATGACCGTTCTGAGATAAATCTTTCGTATTTCCTATTCCAGTCACTTCTTTTATTGCCTCATCAAAAATTTCTTTTGGAGACATCGATCGGTCGCCATTTATCATATCTTTGACTTTAAGTACCAATAAATCTTTGAATTGTTGCCATTTACCCATTAGTTTATCGAAATATTCCATACCACCTTCTTGCCACAGTCTTTGTATATCCATCTCATTTGGTAGCTGTTGGTCACTAGGATTTTTTTGAGAAAAATCATGCGCATTTCTTGCTTCAGCCACTTCTCTTATCGCTTCATCAAGAATTTCTGTTGGAGGCATCGATACTTCTCCATTTACTCTCATCTGCTGGTATTTAAGTTCCATTAAATTGATTACTTGTTCCCATTGGTTTATTACCGATTCGCCTATATTAGACTGTCTCATATTTTCTTTAAATTTTAGCATCTCGTCTGATCGGTTAGCGCTCAATGGCTTGTCATCTTGTAGCTTTTGTTCTTTAGAAGTTACTATTTCCTCTGCTTGGATTTTTGTTTCTTCTTTAGGGATATCTGATTTCAACTGTGGTCCTTCAGAATTTCGTATCAAAGCTGATTCATTAAGATCCCGGCGAATCATCATATTTCTTAAATCTTCTGCTATTTCAGACAGCCTTTCCTTTTCTTTAAGTTTTAGGGCTTCGTGCGTTTGGCTATCGCTCAATGCCTTGTCATTAAGCGTTGCTTGTTTATCTGTTTCATTGGATGGCTGTTGCTTCCTACCCTTTTGTTCCAAATCATTATATATTAAATCATTATTAGTATTCCTATTTGTTATTTCGTCTGAAATAGAGTGATCCATCCTACCTTCAGATGAAATCCGAGAGATTTTGGTTGTATGTTCTGAAAATGATTTCTTTATATCTTTCATTGAATTTATATAAGATTCTGTTCGCTTAGCCTGCTCCACATATCGCTTTAGTATTTCGTCCGTTGGGTTATCGCTCAATGGCTTGTCACTTGACGTTGCTTGTTTGTCTGTTTCAGGAGATGGCTGTTGGCCACTGAGTTCCTGATCCAAATGATTCGTTTCTCCTGGATTCACTATTTCCGAATGTCCATCAATAACTTCTGGCTCTGTATAAAAATTACTAGTTTTGTCATTTGCAAAAAGAAAAGATAAAATATCATCGTGTTCGTTAGCTGATATTTTCTCTGCTTCAGAGATAGAATATTTTTTATCAGTTTGTTGCTGTGCTTTTTCAGGAATTGACCTGCTTCTAGCTTGAAGGTTAGAAATATCTGCCCCCACATAGATTTTATAAGTTTGTCCTGAACCTGATTCTTTAAGTTTTTGCATTTCATCCACTTGATTTCCGATAGATTCTCCATCGTATTGCGGAGTAGTCCCTTGTCTCCTCCGGGGATTTATAGATTCTATTGACTCCGTATATTCTTCAGTTACGGATGATTTCCACGCTATTGGTTTATGACTAAACTTGCTATCAGACGTAACGTATGTTTCATTTTGAAGTTTGCTTTCTATATTCCTCATTAAAGAAGTAGAATTTACAATATTTTTACCTTTCTTAGTCTTCCTTCTATTCTTAGTCTTCCTTCTATTCTTAGTCTTCCTTCTATTGAATGAGCCTACTGCTGTTTGACTATTGGAAAAGAAGTCTATTCCTGTTTTATTACTTGATGATTGTCCTATTGCTGTTTGATTATCGAAGAAGTCTATTCCTCTGTTCGATACTTTTACTGCTGTTTGATTATTGGAAAGGAAGCCTAACTCTATTTCATTGCTTGATGATCGTCCTGCTGCTGTATGATTACGAGGGTTATGAGATAAGGTTCTGTTTTCTCTTGCCTCTTCACTAGCATTTCCTAATAAAAAATACGAATAATAAAAATATTTTACTAATGCATCTCTAAATGAAGTTGTCGTCCTTCTTGGTTGCTGATATGAATTGGCGATATCATTTAGGATCTCTTGAGTGTTTCTTGCAATACGTGGGTCATGTGTTCTGTTGTGGTTTTTACCTATTTTTATTCTATAATTACTAGTTGAATTACTTTTTGAACCATTTCTTGGCATTTTTTTCACTCCTTCTTTTAAAATTAAATTTATACCTATTCGTATTTCCTTAATAGTAATAGCAACATTCATTTCATTTATTGGTGTTTATGTATAAAACTAGCTAGCAAGTAACTCCAATACGAAATCAATAGTTAATCAATCTAAGGGTGGATTAACTACAAGAAAATAATCAACGAATTATCGTTCAACTTTTAACATATGACCTGTTTTTGACTATTATGATTGTTACTCTTTACAAAACTCTTCTAAATTTGACGAGAAAAATTTAGAAAAAATATCCTCAAAATAGAATACTGTCTACTCTTTTCTTTCATAGAAAAGAGTAGCTGTCGATTGATTTTTTTGTTAAATTAAAACTCTGAATTTATGGTTTTAGTTTGTTGTTATAACCACATCCCCTCTTATCGGAAATACAAATTTCATCTCAAAGTATAGTTTAATTTGACTATAGTAAGATGTACTATAATTTCCCGTATTCAAATAAAACAGCTCCTATTCGGTTCGGCTGTTATGCTTTTTTCTTAGTTTTATTCTAATGGCGTTATGCTTTGACCAAGGATTAAAAATTAAGTAGATTTTTTCTATGTATCTTCTAATTTATTTCACTATTTATCTTTTATTTTTCGTTGAAATTCTTTGTATATATTAAATGTAGAAATTTTGATGTTTTCGTGACCTGAACTTTCATTTTTTTAGAAATAACAAAAAATATACTCTGAATTTTGATAAAATGATTCTGCACTTTCCGATTGTTAGCAGACTCTACTGACATCTTTTTATTTCATTTCCATTTTTCAAATTAAAAAGCGCCTGTTCTATTCAGATGCTATACCTTTTTTCATAATCTTATTCTAATGACGTCATGACTTGATTAAAGATTGATAATTTAGTGGATTTTTCTATGTATCTTCTAACTTATCATGTTATTCATATTTTATTTTTGTTGAACAATTATATATATATTAACTGTCGGAGTCTTATTACTTTTGTGACCTTCAGTTTCATTTCTTTAGAGAAAATTAAAGAATAGTTCTCTAGAACTTGAAAATTTTTTCAAACTTTCTGATGTAATTGGATTTAAGTGCTATCCTTTTTATAGAGTAAAAAAGAATAAAAACGTCATGAAATTCCTCAGAATTGATTTGGCGACGATTTACAAGAAGGATACAATATGCCCATATTACTTACCAAAGCCACCTAAATAGCCGATTTACTATTTTGCTTTATTCCGTCTACACTGCTATCTACTCTCTCAAAATTTATTTTATGCAATTAAAAAAGTGAGATTAGACCGTTTAAAAGATAGTTGAATGTGGAAAGAATGATTCTTCATGAAATCGCTCCACGCCTTTGAGAATCTTCAAAAATTTTTTTACGCACATCAATACCCTTTCTAGCTACTCAAGTGGTCCACAGAAATTTTCAAATAAGCATAGTAAGGTATCCAAACAAAATGCCTCTGTTTTCCGAAGTTTTGATAAGTTTCATTTGCCAATGACCATTCGTCATGAGAATACATTTTTTAACAAAAAAAACGGGAACGTGACATAAGTTCTTCAATAAACCAAATATTCGAACTATCTTGATATCGCTCTTGCGATCCAGTAGACCTTTTTCGCAAATTCACGATAAATAGTCCAATTCCTCTAATATCATTTGGATATTTTAGTCTGTTTTTTACTTATGCCACAGCCCCCAACTATCATTCTAGATTTCTCTTCGCCAACGTTATTTGGCAAGTCCTTGGTTTAAGTCACTTCGCTTCCAGGCTGTTTGCTGATTACCCACTGTCACATTATGATTATTGCTTTGGATTATACTATTACGCATGATGCTCGATATACTTCTCTTTTGTGAGAGCTGCGTTACGGTATTTTGTCCTTTGTTCGTATTCGATAGCTCTTTGTAGCTTGATTTATCTTCTGCTTGGGCCTCAAGCATATTTGGTTTAGTAATTTTCTCCTCAGACTTGAACTTATTTACTGCTTCTAGAGAAGTAGAATTTTCTTCACTGGATTGTTGCACTAATTCTTTAAGAGTAGGTAGTTTTTGAGGTCTCTGCTCAACTACTGTTGCATTATGTGATGAGGTTTCGTTTAACCTTACTTGTTGGCCTATCCCATTGTCCTTTGGTTGTTGTCTATCGTCTTGAGTCAAATCTGTCTTATTCTTGAAGAAATCCATTGTTTGGTCTACGGTTTGTTGATTAGGCGCCATTCTCTTCAAGTGATTCCGATTGGTGGTTGTTTGATTATTTGATGGAAATTCCTCTAACGTCACTTGGGTGACCGTTTTACTGGCTTGCTGTTGTTTCTCATCCAAAGTCCGTGCTTTT
>NZ_NGMO01000002.1:816196-821990 GCF_002140175.1 Candidatus Enterococcus wittei | reverse complement strand
CGTGACTTGTTGGTCTATCTCATTGTCCATTGAGTGTTGTTTAGAGTCTTGAGATAAATCTGTCTTATTCTTTAAGGAATCCATTATTTGGTCTATGTTTTGTTGATTAGGTGCCATTCTCTTCAAGTGATTCCGATTGATGGTTGTTTGATTATTTGATGGAAATTCCTTTAACGTCACTTGAGTGACCGTTTTACTGGCTTGTTGTTGTTCTAGCCTCCATAGTCTTTCTATCTCCTGATGGATTTCATTTAATTCCAGAGCAATTGGCGTATTTATAAAAAGAGCTGTTTGGTTATTCAGTTGTAGTTGTCGCTGTTTTCCTTTCACTAATAGCTGTTTTGTCTTCTTAGCCAGTTCGGCAATTTTTTGACTTTGCGAGTCCATATTGTTCCGTACCGTTTCTTTGCCTTGCTTTTGCTCACTAGGGTTATGAGAAAAATCACTCACTTCCTCCTTTATGTCATCCATTGTTACAGTAAAGTTCTCTTTAAAGGCCTCTCCTATTTTTTTAAATTTCGGATTTTCCATTGTTTTGTTCCACTCGCTAATTTGTTCATCAATCCAGTCCTTATTTTTCAATCTCTCTAGCTTGATCTTTTGAATATCTTGCTGTTGTTCACTATGCTTAGGAGGTAAATTAGAACCTACTCGGTCATTGTCTTTTAGTTGTTGACTATCGTGTTGAGTCCGATCAGCCCTCTTCTCCAACTCAAGCCTCTTACTTATTTTTAGCATAAAAATAAAAGTAGCCTGCTTGCTTTTAGGTAATTCCATAAATTTCTTACTGTTGATTCCTACACTCCTAGCTTCTTTTAAAAGTTTAGCCTTCGAGCCATTAGGATCCGTTTTAATTTCTTGAATTATCGAATCTTCTATTTGCTTACTCCATTTGTAGATTTCCCCATGGTGCATAAATTGCCTTACATTTCCAGTTAGTTGATCGTCCCAAAGGCTAGTGTCTTGAGTCCAATCAGTTTTCTTCTCCAACTCAAGCTTCTCACTTATTTTTTGAGCAAAAATAAAAATAGCCTGCTCATCTTCATGTAATTCCATAAATATCCTACTGTTAACTATACTCCTAGCTTCTTTTAAAAACCTAGCCACCAGGCCATCAGGACGTGCCTTGCTTTCTTGAATTAACACATCTTCTGTTTGCTTATCCCATTTGTAGGGTTTCCCCTGGTGCATAAGTTGCTTTTCACTTTCGGTTGATTGATCGTTCTGCCTTTCACTTTCGGTTGATTGATCGTTCCCAAGGCTAGTTGCCTCTTCTTCATGCTTTTTAGAATTCACCGTTTGATACTCAGTATTATTTCTACTAGCATTTTTTCTACTAGCATTTTTTCTACTAGCATTTTTTCTACTAGCATTTTTTCTACCACTCTTATAAGTTTCATCGTATGATAGTCGTTCATCCAACTTGGCTTGGGCTTGGTCTACTACCTCATTGTCCTTTGATTGTGGTTTAGAGTCTTGAGTCCAATCAGCCTTCTTCTCCAACTCAAGCTTCTCACTTATTTTTTTAGCAAAAATAAAACTAACCTGCTTACTTTCATTTAATTCCATAAATGTCTTACTGTTAATTCCTATGCTCCTAACTTCTTTTAAAAGCCCAGCCATCGGGCCATCAGGCTGTGCTTTAACTTCTTGAATTATCAAATCTTCTGTTTGCTTGTCCCATTTGTAGGTTTTCCCTCGGTACGTAAATTGCCTTTCACTTTCGGTTGATTGATCGTTTCCAAGGCTAGTTGCCCCTTCTTCATGCTTTTTAGAACTCATCGTTTGATACTCAGTATTATTTCTACCAGCATTTTCTCTTCCAATCGTGTAAGTTTCATTGTATGATGGTCGTTCATCCAACTTGGACTGGTCCACAGATTCATTGTCCTTTGGTTGTGGTTTAGAGTCTTGTGACAAATCTGTCTTATTCTTGAAAGAATCCATCGTTTGGTCTACGACTGGTTGTTCAGGCTCCACTCTCTTCAAGTGATTCCGATTGGTGGTTGTTTTATGATTTAATGAAGTTTCACTTAACTTTTCTTGATTGATCGTTTGACTGGTTTGCTGTTGTTTTCGAATTAAATCCTGTAACTCTTCTATTTCACTCTTGAATTTAATCATTTCCTGAGCAATATGTATATTTATAGAAAAAGGTGTTTCTCCATTTAGTTGTTGCTGTTTCCCTTCCAATAACATCCGTTTCTTTTCCTTAACTAGTTTGACAATTAATTGATTCAACGAGTTCGTATTGTTCAATTCCGTTTGATTGTCTTGCTGTTCCTCGCTACGATTCTGTGATAAATCACTCACCTTCTTTATATCATTCATTGTTATAGTAAATTTCTCTTTAAAGTCCATCTCTAGTTTTTGAAGTGCTGGTGCTTTCATTGCTTTGTTCCAATTGAAAATTTGTTTATCAATCCAGCCTTTACTTTTCAGTTTCGATAGGTTGAGTGCTTGATTAGTCTTCTGATTGACTTGCTGTTGTTCACCATGTTCTCTAACAGGCATAACGTATTTTTTATCAATTTTATTGTTGTTTTTTTGATTTTTTTTCTTACTTTTCAGCGATGAAGCAGAATGGACAGAACTTTTCTTAGATTTTCTTACATCCGTACTGTTATTAGATATGTCTACTACTGTTTGATTTCTCGGTTTCCCTGATATCGTTTGATTGTTTGAGAACATTGCAGTTAGTTCATCGTAAAATCTTATATGTGTTTGATTTCTCGGTATCTCTGATACTGTTTGATTTCTCGGTATCCCTGATACCGTTTGATTGTTTGATGTCCCCGCTCCTGTCTGATTATGGGATAAGGTTCTGTTTTGTCTTGCCTCTTCACTAGCATTTGCTAACATAGAATACGAGTAATATAAATATTTTACTACTACATCTTTTATTGAATTTGTATTTCTTATTGGTTGCTGAGAGCCATTGGCGATAGCATTTAGATTCTCTTGGATGTTTTCCGCATTACGTGGGTCATGTGTTCTGTTGTAGTTTCTACCTATTGTTCTTCTATAGTCACTAGTTGAATTGCTTTTTGAACTATTTCTTGGCATTTTTTTCACTCCTTAATTTAAAGTTAAATTTGTTCTACGTATTTCTTAAATAACAACAATAAGCCTCATTCTATTTATGGGTGTTTATGTATGATACTAACTGATAGATAACTCCTATATTTAAAATCACTACAAAACTAACAGTTGATCGTTCTAAATATAGTTTAGGTAGGCAAAGTGATACAGCTACCAATTTCATCGCTTAAATTCATCTAACTAAACAACGATTTGTAACCACTCTGCTCGTTGTCCACTAGAAATTTCTTTCAATTTGACTATAAAAGTTTAGAAAAATTAAATCGGAATATTGTTTATCTTTTTATTTAATAAAAAAGAAAATCTTAAGTTTTATCTTTTTGATAATCGTTAACTCTGAGTTCATGATTTTATTTTGTTCTAATAGCTACACCCCCTTCTTAACGGAAATACAAGTTTCATTTTAAAGGGTAGTCTAATTTGATTATATGAGTTGTTTGGCTTGAAGTTGAAACACTTAAAGGATTGGCGAATATGAAATGATGATTTTTCTTGAAGCCTAGACTTAGAGAATTTCCAAAAGCTTCTTCTAAACTTTCCCTTCGTTATGGCTAATAAAATAGTCCGTCACGATGTGTAAATGATCCTACCAATGTATCCAAAGAAAACACCTCTGACTTCCACAGTTTTATAAGTTTAATTTGCTAATAATAATTTGACATGGTGATCCATTAAAGAAGGGGGCTGTGACATAAGTTCTTCAACAAACTGAATATCCGAACTAACTTGATATTGCTCTTGCGATCCAGTAGATCTTCATCGTAAATTCACGATGAATAGTCCAATTCATCTAATATCAATCGAATATTTTAGTCTTTTTTTACTTATGCCTCAGCCTCAACAATCAATCTAGATTTCTTTTCACCAACATTATTTGGCAAGTGCTTGGTTTAGATCACTTCGCTTCAAGACTGTTTGCTGATTACCTACAGTTAAATTATGATTGTTACTCTGAATAATACTATTACGCATAATGCTAGATATATTTCTCTTTTGCGAGAATTGCGTTGCGGTATTTTGTCCTTTATTCGTATTTGATACATCTTTAAAGATAGATTTGGCGTTCGATTGGAGCGTATTTGATTTAGTAATTTTCTCCTCAAGATTTAGTTTATTCATTGCTTCTAGGGAAGTAGAATTTTTTTCACTGGATTGTTGCACTAATTTTTTAAGAGTAGGTAGTTTTGGAGGTCTTTGTTCAGTCACCGTTACATTGTGTGATGAAGTTTCGTTCAAACTGGCTTGTTGTTCTATCTCATTGTCCTTTGTTTGTTGTTTAGAGTCTTGAGGCAACTCGGTCTTATCCTTGGAGGAATTCATCGTTTGGTCTATGGCTGATTGATTAGGAGTCCTTTTCTTCCAATGATTCCGTTTGCCGGTTGTTTTATGATTTGATGGAGTTTCACTTAACGTTTCTTGTTTGACTGTTTTATTGACTTGCTGTAGTTTCCTTTTAAAATTCCGCAACCCTTCTATCACATGTTTGAATTCATTTATTTTTTGAGCAACTTGTATATTTATAGAAAAAGGTGTTTTTCCATTTATTAGTTGTTGCTGTTTTCCTTCCAATAACGTCTGTTTCGTTTTTTTAATCAGTTCGACAATTAATTGATCTAACGGGTTCATATTGTTCAATTCCGCTTTATTGTCTTGCTGTTGCTCACTACGATTCTGTGATAAATCACTCGCCTTCTTTATATCATTCTTAGTTATAGTAAAGTTCTCTGCAAAGTTCGTCCCTAACTCTTGTAATTCCGGATCTTTCATTGCTTTGTTCCATCCACTAATTTGTTCATCAATCCAGCTCTTACTGTTCAGTACAAAAAAGTTTATTTCTTTATTAACCTTTTTGTCATCCATTTTATCGATTTTATTGATTATATTAATTTTATTGATTTTATCGTTTTTATCGATTTTCGGTTGTTTGATATACTTAGATGGTAAAGAACTCGGACGGTCATTAGGTAGTTTTGTTGGTTTTAATCCTTTCCTTAGCCAATCCTCTTCGATTACTGTTACATTGTGTGATGAAGTTTCGTTCAAACTGACTTGTTGACCTATCTCATTGTCCCTTGTTTGCTGCCTACCATCTTGAGTCAGATCAGTCTTCTTCTCCAACTCATCATTCTCGCCTATTTTTTTTAGAATTCTAGAAATAACCTTCTCTTGCGCAGCAGCCAGACTAGCACTATCTGTTATAGAAAGATACTCTTCATCAGTCAATATTTCATTCCAATCAATTGTGGATTCAGATCCTGTAGCTAGAAACGCTTTGACTGTTGGATCATTATGCCATGGTGTTTCATTCTCCCTTGCTTGCTTGGACACTTCACTGCCTTGGGGTTGTTGTCTGTCGTCTGGAGTCAAATCATTTTTATTCTCCAATTCAATTATCTTTTCTACTTTTTTTAGAATATCTGTTAAAGACATATGCTCTCCATCAGCCAATATTTCATCCACCAAAATTTTTGTTTCAGATTCAAATAGTTTTTCATCAAATTGTTGCTCGGCTCCTGTAGCCAGAGGCGTTTGGAATGTTGGATCATTATGCCATGGTGTTTCATTCTCCCTTGCTTGCTTGGACACTTCACTGCCTTTGGGTTGTTGTCTGTCGTCTGGAGTCAAATCACTTTTCTTCTCCAATTCAATTATCTTTTCTACTTTTTTTAGAATATCTGTTAAAGACATATGC
>NZ_NGMO01000002.1:815405-816051 GCF_002140175.1 Candidatus Enterococcus wittei | reverse complement strand
ATTAAGGATTAAAAATTAAAGGGATTTTTTCTATGTATTTTCTCATTCATCATGTTATTTCTATTTTCTTTTTTGTTGAAATACTTTGTATATATACACATCTAGATGTGTATAAGAGACAGGTTAAAGACATATGCTCTCCATCAGCCAATATTTCATCCACCAGAATTTTTGCTTCAGATTCAAAAAGTTTTTCATTAGATTGTTGTTCAGCTCCTGTAGCTAGAGATGTTTGGAATGTCGGTCCAGGATATAATGAATTTCCGGTGTTTCTTGCTTGTTCACGTGGTTCTTTCGCCATTCTCTTTAGATGATTCCGTCCGACTCTTGTATTATGACCTGATGAAGTTTCTTGCGATACTGTTTGGCTGTTCGTTATAGTGTCTTCTTGTTGTTTACTAATATTCTGATTCGAATTCCTCGCAACCTTTGTTTTAGCTCCTTTAAGAATCCCGCGATACTTTATAGCTATCACATTAGCACTGTCACTTACATCTCTTCCATTACTGAATGGGATCAAGTCGGTTCTACTATTGTACAAGTCTACACTGGCTCCATTACCGAATGGGATCAAATCGGTTCTACTATTGTACAAGTCTACACTGGCTCCATTACTGAATGGGATCAAATCGGTTCTACTATTGTA
>NZ_NGMO01000002.1:772856-815252 GCF_002140175.1 Candidatus Enterococcus wittei | reverse complement strand
GAATGGGATCAAATCGGTTCTACTATTGTACAAGTCTACACTGGCTCCATTACTGAATGGGATCAAATCGGTTCTACTATTGTATAAGTCTATATTGGTTTCATTATTGAATGGGATCAAGTCAGTTCTATTATTTGACAAGTCTGGACCGATTCTTGGATAATGCCCCCCTTCTATTTCTGCAACAGAGTTTTTTAAGTCTCTAAGTTGTCGATTTTGCTGTAAGGCAATGAATAGTAACAAACTCGAATAAAAAAGCGTTGCTATCAAGGGATATTTACCTATTCCTTTGACTGTAGGCCGTTGTCCCACCCCTTGGGCTATACGGTTGATATCGGCTTGATTGATCGGTCTTTGGTTATGATAATTATTCATTTGGTTGTAGTGCTGACCTGATCTTTGTCTATAATTATTTACAAAATAAACCTGTGAAACTCTGTTTGGCATTTTCTCCACTCCTTAACTTAAGATTAAATTTGCATTTGTATTCCCTTAATAACAATGATATACAGAACCGGTACTCGCTAGTTCCTTGAGCTTCGAGCATCAAATACATATTGAGAATTTAATTGAAATGAATGATTGAATCAACCTTTAATCTTCCTTTAAGAATAAGTAATCGATGGGGAATAAATCCCCTTTTTTTCATTTCTTCAATCATCCAAACTAAATCACCCATAATAACTTTGGGTAGTTGCCCTCTAACTCCAAAAAAAGTTTGTTTGCTACCATATTCATATTGTTGGTAAAATCTAGCAATAAAGAAGTCTGTAGCTATTATTCTAAATTGGGAACAATAACTCTAAATTTCTTTTGATAGAAAGTAACATTTGTTGCCTGTCTTTTTTATACAACTCTTGGTTCTATTCTGTCCTTATAATTAGTTGCCCCACTTATCGGAAATACAAATTTCATCTCAAAGTATAGTTTAATTTGACTATAGTAAGTTGTACTATAATTTCCCATATTCAAATAAAAAAACACTTATTCAGTTCAGATGTTATGCTTTTTTCATCGTGTTATTCCAATAGCGTTATGACTTGATTAAGGATTAAAAATTAAGTGGATTTTTTTCTATCTATCTTCTCATCTGTTGTATTATTTATCTTATATTTTTTGTTGATATTCTTTGTATATATTAAATGCTGTGGTTTTTATTATTCTTGTAACCTTTAGTTTCATTTCTTTAGAAAAACAAAGAATATATTTCTAATTTTGATAAAATAATTCTATAATTTCTGATTCTGGTAGGCTCTCCTGACATCTTTTTATTTCAAATTTCCAGTTCCCAAATAAAAAAACACGCATTTGGTTCAGATGTTATGCCTTTTTTTACCATTTTGTTCTAATGGCGTTATGACTTGATTAAGGATTAAAAATTAAAGGGATTTTTTCTATGTATTTTCTCATTCATCATGTTATTTCTATTTTCTTTTTTGTTGAAATACTTTGTATATATTACCTGTTGGAATTTTATTGCCTTTGTGACTATCATTTGCATTTCTTTAGAAAAAATTAAAAAATTGATAGCTTATTTAAAAAAAACGGTTCTATCTTTTCTAACATAAGTGTACTTCAGTGCTATCTGTTTTATGGATCAAAAAAAGAAAAAAACACCATGAAATTCTTTGAAATTAATTTGATAAAGAGCCACAAGATGTCTGACACCGTCCATCAAAGATAAGTCAAATAGCCAATTTATTATCGATTTTCTTACTAAAATAAAAAAAGAACAGAAAGAAAGGTATCCTTTCTTTCAGACTGTAGACAAAGAAAAAAATTTCTTTGTTCTACAGTTTTTTTGTTACAATTAAAGAAAACGTTTGCTTTTCGAGGAGGAATGTATAATGATGTCCAAACAATCAATGGATAGTCGAATGGAAGAAGCCAAAATTTCGCTAGATGCACTTGTTCCTAAAAATCATTTGGTCCGTAAAATTGACAAATCATTGTCATTTGATTTTATTTATCCAATTGTTGAATCAACTTACTCGACCATTGGTCGTCCTAGTGTTGATCCTGTCGTCTTAGTAAAATTAGTATTCATTCAATATTTATTTGGGATTCGTTCGATGCGTCAGACCATTAAAGAAGTTGAAACAAACCTAGCTTATCGTTGGTTTCTTGGGCTTAGTTTAATTGATAAAGTTCCTCATTTTTCGACTTTTGGTAAAAACTATGCACGGCGTTTCAGAGAAACCGATTTGTTTGAACAGATATTTATCGTTATTCTTGAACAAGCAGTTGATGCTAGATTTATTCATGAAGAAATTTTGTATATGGATTCAACTCATATTAAAGCGAATGCGAACAAACGTATTTTTACAAGAGAAATGGCACATAAAGAAGCCATTTTATACCAAAAACAATTGGAAGAAGAAATTAATGAGGCAAGAATTGCCGAAGGCAAACGCCCTTTTGGTTCAATCATTCGTCAGGAGGTGGTAGAAAGGAAAATTAGTGTCGCAGATCCAGAAAGTGGTTATTATGTAAAAACAGAACGAGAAAAACAGTTTGCTTATTCTGCTCATACCGTTTGTGATGAAAATGGTTTTGTATTAGATGTCATGATTACGCCTGGAAATCTACATGACAGCCGAATGCTCGTGCCACAAATTGAACGTGTTAAATCGCGTGGTTTCTCCTTTTATGGTGTAGCTGCTGATGCTGCGTACAAAACACCTTGGAATACCAAGTATTTAATCGACCAAAAACTACGGCCCATTTTTCCTTATACTCGACCCAAAGGAAACAAAGAACGTTTTAAAAAGAAAGATTTTGATTATGATTCCCATTATAATTGGTACTTATGCCCCAATGATCAAACACTTCAGTTTCGCACAACTACTCGAGATGGCTATAAAAAATATGTATCTAAATCTTTTATTTGTGAAACTTGTCCATTATTGAAAAATTGTACAGAAAGCCAGAAACACCAAAAAGAAATACATAGACACATTTGGGAAGATTACTTAGATGAAGCAGAACATTTACGCCATACGGCGTATAATCGCGAAAAATATAAAAAAAGAAAAGAAACGATTGAACGCGTTTTTGCAGACGCAAAGGAAAAGCATGGAATGCGCTACACCAAGTATCGAGGCTTGGAAAAAAATCAGGTGCATACGATGCTTGTTTTTGCCGCAATGAACCTGAAAAAATTGGCCACTTGGCAGTGGAAGCATATGTCTTCATATCTTTTATTATACAAAAATAGACAAAAGTATCAGTCTACACTCTTAGTAAAGAGGAAACTGATGCTTTTGTCTACAGTCTGCAGCAAGCGCAAGCTTGCTGTTTTTTTCGCTATACTTTTTGATGTAGATGAATTCCATCCTTTTCTTTTTTATTGATAAAAAATAGAAAAGGCACCTAGAAGATCTATAAAATTAAATTGGCGAACCAAGTCATAAAGAGAGTTCAAGATATCCATACTCGATTTATGAAGATACCTTAAATATCTAGTTTTAATTCTTTCCTTTGAGATTTGCCTAGTCTACACACTTTGACTATAGACTCTATCAAGATTTACGTTACATAGGTAAAAAACGTGAGTTCGAAACATTTAAAGGATTTTAGAACATAGGGAAAACGTTTCTTTTTAAAAGCTATGATACGATCATTAAAATCTTTAAAAGGTTGCTTCCATACATCGTTATCCTTGCTTGTGGTACATAAATGTTCCCTAAAATAGTTGAATAATCGTATCAGAAGATTAAAATAAAAAGGAGCAAAAAGAAAAGGTTTCTTCCTGCTCACTAATTATTTTAAGATCTCTCTTTACTAATACCCATTGATAAAGGTTCCCTGTGTACTACTAGTCAAGCATAAATTTTTGTAGATCTGTTGTTCCAAAATCAGGTGAAGTAATTAAAGTACCACCGATTCCAGCATCATTCAGCTTTCCGCTATAAGCATTTAAAGTAAGAATTTTGCCACTGCGAACATTTCTAAACTTATATAAAGGAATAGTTCCATATGCACTTCCTGCACTTACTACTCGCCATTGGGCTCGACTATCTGAAGTACTTAGACTTCCTGTTCTCAATTGAGAAAATCCATTCCATTTATTATCTGATTCATACATCAAAAAATTGTTTGCTCTATTTTTGATTGTAAAGCAATTTTTAGTATCAGAAAATACAAATTTCCATTGTTGATTAGTGGCTCCGGTTTCATGAAAATAGATTAAATCATCACTCTCCGCTGAATCATCTAATACTCTGCTGTTATTAAGAGAATTAATGAGGTGATAGGAACTCCCAACCCTATTAACTAAATCTTTTTGCTGTGAGTAATCTGTTGCGTCATTCACAGTAGTAATTCCTCTGGCATTGATTGCAATTGTATCGATCAGTTGTTTGTTTTCCCAAACATTTCCAACCACCTTATATATTTTCATTTCGTTTTTAGAGTGATCTACTTCTGCGGTTAGATAAGATTTCTGTGAGGCACTACCAGAAGAATAAATCGGTACATTGCCAAAATACTCCGGATAGGAAACCTTGCCTAAATTATAATGATAATGTCCTGTGAAAATTGCACGTAGCGTTCCATTATTATAGTATTTTTCTATAATTGATTTGAATTTTCCTTCTGAATCATTTCCCCATTTCCAGTCATTAGGTTTATGTATGTAAAGTATAGCCGGTTGATTTGCATTCTTTGCTTCTTCTAACTGTTTCTCAATATAATTCATTCCCGATGTTAGCCAATAAACGTACTCACCCTTAGTGGATGAATTGCTCATCGTTGGATAGTTGTTCGCTGTAATCATTCTAAAATCACCGATTCTTTGTGAATAATCTAGGCTACCAACAAACTTATATTGGAAAGGATAACTTTCAATCCATGTATCTTTTGAAATCTGATAATATGGATTAAAATTATACATCTTTTTAAATGACAACTGCCAGGCGTTATCAAATAAAGTATCACCATAATTATTTTCAATATCATGATTCCCTAAACCATAAGAATAAGGCATTTTTAGAGTTTGGAATAATTGTTCCATTTTATTCCACTGCCAATCATGTCCGTAGGCTGTCACATCTCCATTGATATGTGTATGTATTACCTTATTTCCGATGCTTCTAGAATAATCGTTAATACTATTATACTGGTTTAAAATCAACCATTGAGATTCAGCATTCTTCTCACTATCTGATTGACTAACTTGAGCATCTGTTTTTGCTGTCCATGGATATTGTGGATCAGATGTAGCAACAAAAGCATAATCGATATCTGCTAATACATTGCTACCTCCCAGCAATGCGCCTACTAAAATACTTGTACTAAAAATAACACTCTTAACATTTTTTTTTATGGATCCTCTAGAATAATTCCTATAGTCCATGATTTACTCCCCTAATTCTCATTTTCTTTGGCATACTCCTTTTTTGTTTTTTATTTACCCGTCTTTACTCCAAACTTTTTGATGAAGAGCCCTTCTACTCCTTCAAAATAGTCGTTGTTTAAGCAATGGAAATAAATAAGAAGGAATATTCAAAATAGACTTATTTTGAGATTCCTTCACTTTCGGGATTGTTTTCTTCAGTTAAAACGGACTTATTCTACTATTAAAGAACTGGTGGTGTGACTTGCCACATAGTACTAACCTCCTTCAAGCATTGCTGTTTTACATGGATAGTATATTTGTCTGGAACCGAAAATGTTCAAAGTGTATAGTATTGCAACATTTTAATTGTTCACCTAGAATGAAAGTAACGTGAGAAAATGTCTGGTTATTTCATTTTTTTGTAGGAGAGTCCTAAATAAACCATTAAAAGAATGAAAATAAGTCCAGTATTTTAGAAAGCTATACTATAATAGGGAATATCAAGTGGAATTTGGAGGAACTTTCATGAAACAAAAAATTGCAGTTCTAGGTCCTGGCTCTTGGGGGACTGCTTTAGCACAAGTATTAGCGGAAAATGGACATGATGTTCGTATTTGGGGAAATATTCCTGAACAAATAGCTGAAATCAATGAGTATCATACCAATCAGCAATATTTGCCAGATTTGCATCTTCCTGAATCGATTGTTGGCTATACAGAGCTAGCAGATGCAATTCAAGATGTAGATGCGGTATTATTTGTGGTCCCAACAAAAGCAATCCGAGTGGTTGCACAAGAATTGATTCGTAAGTTAACGACAAAACCAATCATTATCCATGCGAGTAAAGGTCTTGAACAAGACACGCATAAACGTATTTCTGAAGTGATCGCTGAAGAGATCCCAGAAGAAAAGCGACAAGCAATTGTTGTTCTGTCTGGACCAAGTCATGCAGAAGAAGTCGCTGTTCATGACATTACAACGATTACGGCTGCTAGCTTAGATCAAAAAGCTGCCAGATATGTCCAGTCTTTGTTCATGAACGATTATTTTCGAATTTATACAAATAATGATGTGATTGGGGTAGAAACTGGAGCAGCATTGAAAAACATTATTGCCATCGGCGCAGGAGCAATCCATGGATTAGGCTTTGGAGATAATGCAAAAGCAGCTATCATGACGAGGGGATTGGCAGAAATCAGCCGCTTAGGGGTTGCCATGGGAGCTAATCCATTGACATTCATAGGGTTAAGCGGCGTAGGTGATTTGATCGTTACCTGTACGAGCGTTCACTCACGAAATTGGCGAGCAGGAAATCTACTCGGTCAAGGAAAAAGATTAGACGAAATCTTAGCGAATATGGGGATGGTCGTTGAAGGTGTTTCTACAACAAAAGCAGCGGTCGAATTGGCAGAACAACTAGGGGTTGAAATGCCGATCACGCAAACGATTTATAATGTGTTATATCATGGAGAAGATATTAATAAAGCCGCAAAAGAAATTATGTTGCGTGATGGAAAAATAGAAAACGAATTTCAGTAAACGAATAGGATGGATGGAATGGATAAGTCGAGGAAGAAGATAAAAGTAAAAAAAGCAGTGATTCCTGCCGCTGGTTTGGGTACCCGTTTTTTACCTGCCACGAAAGCAATGGCAAAAGAGATGTTACCGATTGTCGATAAACCGACGATTCAATTTATCGTCGAAGAAGCATTACAATCTGGTATTGAGGATATTCTGATAGTAACTGGGAAAGAGAAACGTCCGATCGAGGACCATTTTGATTCAAACGTTGAGTTGGAAATGAACTTACGAGAAAAAGGGAAAAACGATTTACTTAAACTGGTGGAAGAAACAACGAAAGTCAAGCTTCACTTTATTCGTCAATCTCATCCCAATGGACTAGGTGATGCAGTCCTACAGGCAAAAACCTTTGTAGGAAATGAACCTTTTATCGTTATGTTGGGGGACGACTTGATGGTGGCAGAAACCCCATTGACGGAACAATTGATAAAAGCTTATGAACAAACAGGATCAGCGACAGTTGCTGTCATGGAAGTTCCTCACGAAGATACTTCAAAATACGGGATTATTCATCCGGGAACAGAAGAACAGTCTGGATTATATCAAGTCCAACAGTTTGTTGAAAAACCGGAGCCTGATAAAGCACCAAGTAATTTAGCCATCATTGGTCGTTATTTACTTACACCAGAAATATTTGATATTTTAGAAACACAAAAGCCAGGTGCTGGAAATGAGATCCAACTAACTGATGCGATTGATGAATTAAATAAAAGTCAACGAGTGTATGCCAGAACATTTACAGGAACACGTTATGATGTAGGAGATAAATTTGGTTATATGAAGACAAGTATTGAATACGGCTTAAAACATCCAGAAATTAGTGAACCGCTTAAACAATACCTCATTGATTTAAGTAAGTCCTTCGAATAAAATTATTTCTAGAAAAAATATATAAAGGAACCAAATCATCTGCAGATTTTCTAGAGTAAGAGAATAATAGTAGAGGTGTGTTACACAAGATGGAAATATTAATCTTTATTGCGCAAACTTTCCTTGATGGATTGAAATGGTTGATGGAGGGAAGCAACTGGTTGTTTTTATTGCCGATTTTATTCATTTGTTTGTATATCATGGTGAGTATGGCCAAGAAAAAAGAAACATTATTGATTTTCATTTGGTATCTAGCAGCGATTTCTATTGGTTGTTTACTCATCGTCCTTTTATGGGGGGGATTGGAGGCTTTGTTGTTTGCTTCTATTTTTATCCTTTTATATTTAGTAGTTTATCTCCCTTATGGACTAAATAAACTCCACGTGACTAAAAAAGGAAGACATGCGGCATCGTATCGATCAAGAAAACAAATACGATCAGAAAAATAAACGACGTTCGTCACTTATTGGATAGGCTAGAAAATTGCTTCGTGGTGGAGGAAACCACCTGTTCATAGGATTAGGTGATCAGTATTCAAAAAAATCCGAAAAAATCTCGAAAGTAGGACAAACTACCATCGGATTTTTCGGATTTTTTGAAGAAATTATTTTCAATAAAGTGTTGATCAGAACCACGAAAATAAGGCATTTAATCATCTTTAAAAAATTTACAACTAGTGTTTTTCAAGTTCGCCCTTGAACTTATTAAGAAGATTACTTACAATGAGTGAAGATAGAAACTGCTAAATAAAAAAAGGCTCCTTGGTAGTTAGCGGCAACTAGCTACCAAGGAATGACCAGTCACACGTTTACACCCTGACCGATCATTTTGCCATAGTCAATGCGAGGCATCAACCTTATTCATTGTACCTAATTTTAAGGGAATTTTCTACTTCTAGATGGAATTTTTAAGGGATGCTTGTCATTTAAGTGACTATGCCAAGAAAAGATACTTTTTAACCGTGAACAAGACAGAAACAATTGAGCGTGTTTTTTGTGGATTGCTTGGTCATGGTAAAAAGCTATCGCTTATTTCTGTTACAAGAAAGTAGTCATCAATCAGACTTTTATCAACGCTGCTACGTTTATGAAATTGCATGTTTGAAGAATACCTTTGTATATAGATAAATGGTTTAGGTGAAAGATGAGACTGGGAAGTTATTCCTAGCCTCATCTTTTTTGTATTCTTTTGGTAGCTGTCTCTATTACGAAAGTACAGATAAAGAGGAGAATAATATGAACTTACATTATTTTGATTTCTGTCAACAGCTTGAGAGGAAGCTAAGAATCGAAGAACCACTGATGAATCAAGCAGGACGTTGGATCGCAAAACAAATTAAAGAAGGTGGACATTTACAGATTTTTGCAAGCCGAACACTTCAAGGTGTAGCTTATGAGTTTTGGCAGCAATGTCCAGAATTGGTACCTACCCATTGGATACATCACCCAGCCGCTGGGATTTATGAAATGATTGAAGGAACTGGACAAGCGATTATTGATCAAATTACTTTCAAACCAACCGATATTTTTTTGCTACTATCCAATGAAGGAAGAGCTCCAGCAATCATCGAATTAGCCCAGTGGATCAAAAAACAAGGAAATTTATTAATCGTTATTACGGGATTTGATTTGTCACGAAGTATCAAAGCACAACATAGCAGTGGATTGAGGTTATTTGAGCTGGCAGATTTAGTATTAGATAATTGCGCCAACTTAAATGATGCTGTTCTTACGATACCAGGATTGGATTTGGCAATCTGTGGTACTTCTTCCATCGCTACGATGCTCCTGCTGCAACAAATTCTCTATTTCTCGGTATATCATCTCATCAGCTAGTACGTAAGATAAGTCTTGAAAAAGAGACAAGAAAGAATTTTTTATAAAAATTCTTTCTTGTCTCTTCATACACGTTGATGAAAGAGTCTTCCCCAAAACTCTTTACACCTCAATTATAGTACATTTGTTATCAATTTTGCAATGATGTTACTTAATGAAAATCAAAAATTAAAAAAATATATATATAACCTATGTTATATATAAGTGTCCTTGGAACTTAAAACATATAAATAGTCAATCTATAGTGAAACTTGTTTTTTGAGTAAAAAAGAAAGTAGTAGGATATGGTGTGGTGATTTTTTGTTTAAATTTGTCTTAGTTTAAATGTATAAATATTTGAAGGAGGATTAAAAACGACACTTCGCTTGCATCGATAAATGAAAATTAAACTATCGACTTATCTTTGATTATAAAAGAATAAAAAGAATTCTAATCAAATTATAGATTAGAATTCCTTGATAAAATAGTTTTCTCTATAAAAAATCCTGTTTACATTAGCTAGAATAAAAAAATTTTTTAATTGTTTATTCATGTGAGGAATTTATTTTTACTGTATAATCTATTTGCTTATTCATTATTGTAAAAAATGTACACAGAAAGGAAGACTACTTTTGAAGAAAAAAAATTCTTCGGGAAAAATAAAGCGTGACTTTACAAAAATGACTACTCCACATACCTATGTGATTATTTTTGGTGTAGTTGTTTTTGCTTGGTTGCTGACATTTATTGTTCCAGCTGGTAAATTTAGCACGGAAGATATCAAGTATCAAGATGCAAATGGAGAAACAAGTACCAGAACAGTGTTGCGTCAAGATTCTTTTCGCTATGCTTATGCATTAGATAAATCCTATGTTTTCGATCAACTGGAAGAATTGCAAAATAATCCAAGTGAACGAGAGAAACTTGATGTACCTGAACAAGGATTAAAAGAGGTTATTGATGATGGTGAAAAGAACCTGACACAAGAAAAACTCGATGAAATCTCTTTAACAGATGATGTGCTTTACAATCAATATGGTGAAAGTATTTATGATACATCAAAGAAACTACACAAAACAGCTAAATTATGGGGAACAGATGACACTGGAGGCTTCGGATTTTTAAATTTCGTATTTGAAGGTCTTGTTTCTGGTGATAAATATGGATCTGCTGTCGGAATTGCTGCTCTTATCTTAGTCGTTGGTGGTGCTTTTGGTATCATTATGCGTACAGGGGCTATTGATGCAGGAATTTATGCTTTTATCAGCAAAACCAGAGGGCTTGAACGTTTAGCTTTGCCATTATTATTCTTTGCCTTTTCATTTGGTGGAGCTACATTTGGTATGGCAGAAGAGGTCATCCCATTTTCGATGGTCATGGTACCGTTCGTCATTGCATTAGGCTATGATTCCATTGTGGCAGTCACCGTCACATATGTCGCTTCACAGGTCGGAAATGCGACTTCTTGGATGAGTCCATTTAGTGTTGCTGTGGCTCAAGGGATTGCTGGGATTCCTGTCTTATCTGGTGCAACTTTCCGTTTAATCATGTGGGTGGTTGTTACAGCTTTATCTGCTGGTTATTTGATGGTTTATGGTGAAAGAATTCGTAAAAACCCAGAAAGTTCATTAACCTATAAATCAGATAATTACTTCCGAACACATCTGAAAAAAACTTCTGATGAACAGAAAGAATTCAAACTAGGTCATAAGCTGATCTTAGTTGAGATGCTGTTCGTATTGATCTGGATCGTTTGGGGAGTGACACAAAAAGGTTACTATATTCCAGAAATCGCTTCTCAATTCTTTGTAATGGGGTTAGCAGCTGGGATCATTGCTGTGATTTTTAAATTAGATGATATGAAGGTCAACGATGTTGCTTCTTCTTTCCAATCAGGAGCTGCTGATTTAGCAGGAACTGCGATTGTTGTAGGGATGGCCAAGGGAATCTTACTTGTTTTAGGTGGGTCGGATGCTTCTGTTCCTTCCGCTTTAAATACAATCTTACATGGTATTGGAACCGCATTGACTGGCGTTCCAGCAGTAATCGGTGCTTGGGCAATGTATGTATTCCAAAGTTTATTCAATTTAGTCGTTACATCAAATTCAGGACAAGCGGCCCTAACAATGCCGATCATGGCACCATTAGCAGATCTAGTGGGAGTCTCCCGTCAAGTAGCTGTATTAGCCTATCAATTAGGCTCAGGATTTATGGATGCCTTCACTCCTGTTTCAGCGAGCTTGATTGGTGTGCTAGGTGTGGCACGTATTGAATGGGCGAAATGGGCTAGATTCCAAATCAAGATGCAAGGCTTCTTCTTTGTATTAGGAACTATCTTTATCATGATCGCGATTGCAATTGGATTGGAATAAAGAAATAAAAGCTAAAAAATGAATGAGAAATAAAAATTAAGAAAAAAAGGATGGTGTGAGCAATCGCCTATCCTTTTTTTCGAAGGAGGAAAAAATGAAACTGATTCGACAAATTGAAGTGTATGCCCCTGAATATCTAGGGAAAAAAGATGTACTGATTGCAGGCACAAAAATCATTGCTTTAGAAGACCACTTATCAGGTGGTTATGAGAATGTCAGAGTTGAAGAACTATCGGGAGAAGGGAAAATTCTAACGCCAGGGTTTATCGATGCACATTTCCATATTTTAGGAGGCGGTGGTGAAGGTGGCTATCAAAATCGCACACCGGAAGTAACACTCAGTCAACTGACAACTGCTGGTGTAACCACAGTAGTCGGCTGTATCGGAACAGATGGCGAAGGTCGTGACATGACAGCATTGATCAGTAAAGCAAGAGGGCTGGAAGCAGAAGGGCTTTCCACTTATGTTTATGTGGGATCCTACAGATTACCTGTTAAGACAGTCACTGATTCGTTGATCAAAGACTTTTTGACGATTGATAAAATTATTGGAATTGGCGAAATCGCAGTTTCTGATCATCGTTCTTCTCAACCATCTTTTGACGAGTTTGCTCGAGCAGTCGCTGATGCTCGAGTAGGAGGGATGCTTTCCGGTAAAGCTGGGATTGTCAATGTTCATTTAGGTGGAGGGAAAAGAAAGTTAGAATTACTTCATCGCGTTGTGGATGAAACAGAAATACCGATTAGTCAATTTTATCCTACCCATGCGAACCGTACGGCTGAATTACTTGATGCTTGTATTGAATTTGCTAAAAAAGGTGGAACAATCGACTTTACGGCGAGTGAAGATCCTGATTTCTGGGAAAAAACAGATGGGGAAGTGCGTTTTAGTAAAGCTTTAAAACAATTACTGGAAGCGGGTGTTTCTCTTGATAATTTCACTATGACCTCTGATGGACAAGGCAGCCTTCCATATTTTGATGAAAACAATCATTTCATTGGTCTTGGTGTCGGTAGTGCAAAATCATTACTTGTTGGGATTAAAGAAGCTGTACAAAAGGAAGGTATTCCTTTAGAGATTGCTTTGCGTGCGGTGACTTGTAATCCAGCAAGAGTGCTGAAATTAACACAAAAAGGAATAATTGAAGTAGGTAAGGATGCTGATTTGTGTCTTTTAGATAAGGAAACCTTAGCAATTGATACAGTGATTGCTAATGGCACGATCATGGTCCAAAACAAAGAAGTAAAAGTCTGGGGAACATTTGAACAAAACTTGGCTGAGGCTGGAAAATAAGCTGTTTTCTTTCTTTAAAAGGAAAATGAACTATTGCTAAAACACACCGTGTTCAAGCATACTGTTTGTTTGTTTCTGCCATTGGTGTTACTCTGAATTTAGTGACAGAAAACAAATTTTAGAGGAGGAATTAGAATGGCAGATTTAGAAGGACGCTCTAAAGATTTGAAAGACAAAGTAGCAGGCGAAGGAAAAGAAGCCTATGGTAAAACTACAGGTGATAAAAGCAAAGAACGTGAAGGCAAAGCACAATCTGTAGGTGCGGATATTAAAGAAAAAGCCCGTAATGTCGGTGATGAACTCAAAGAAGGATTTGAAGACGTTAAACATAAGTTTTCTAAAAAAGATAAAAAATAAATTCTATGATGATTTAGATATAGGAATGATACTGAGATAGTACTTCAATAAAAAGAGACTTTTCTATATAGAAATATAAGTGACAAGAAGGCATAGGGGCAATTGGTGAACAGAAAGAAAGGATACCTTTCTTTCTGCAGACTGTAGACAAAAGCATCAGTTTCCTCTTTACTAAGAGTGTAGACTGATACTTTTGTCTATTTTTGTATAATAAAAGATATGAAGACATATGCTTCCACTGCCAAGTGGCCAATTTTTTCAGGTTCATTGCGGCAAAAACAAGCATCGTATGCACCTGATTTTTTTCCAAGCCTCGATACTTGGTGTAGCGCATTCCATGCTTTTCCTTTGCGTCTGCAAAAACGCGTTCAATCGTTTCTTTTCTTTTTTTATATTTTTCGCGATTATACGCCGTATGGCGTAAATGTTCTGCTTCATCTAAGTAATCTTCCCAAATGTGTCTATGTATTTCTTTTTGGTGTTTCTGGCTTTCTGTACAATTTTTCAATAATGGACAAGTTTCACAAATAAAAGATTTAGATACATATTTTTTATAGCCATCTCGAGTAGTTGTGCGAAACTGAAGTGTTTGATCATTGGGGCATAAGTACCAATTATAATGGGAATCATAATCAAAATCTTTCTTTTTAAAACGTTCTTTGTTTCCTTTGGGTCGAGTATAAGGAAAAATGGGCCGTAGTTTTTGGTCGATTAAATACTTGGTATTCCAAGGTGTTTTGTACGCAGCATCAGCAGCTACACCATAAAAGGAGAAACCACGCGATTTAACACGTTCAATTTGTGGCACGAGCATTCGGCTGTCATGTAGATTTCCAGGCGTAATCATGACATCTAATACAAAACCATTTTCATCACAAACGGTATGAGCAGAATAAGCAAACTGTTTTTCTCGTTCTGTTTTTACATAATAACCACTTTCTGGATCTGCGACACTAATTTTCCTTTCTACCACCTCCTGACGAATGATTGAACCAAAAGGGCGTTTGCCTTCGGCAATTCTTGCCTCATTAATTTCTTCTTCCAATTGTTTTTGGTATAAAATGGCTTCTTTATGTGCCATTTCTCTTGTAAAAATACGTTTGTTCGCATTCGCTTTAATATGAGTTGAATCCATATACAAAATTTCTTCATGAATAAATCTAGCATCAACTGCTTGTTCAAGAATAACGATAAATATCTGTTCAAACAAATCGGTTTCTCTGAAACGCCGTGCATAGTTTTTACCAAAAGTCGAAAAATGAGGAACTTTATCAATTAAACTAAGCCCAAGAAACCAACGATAAGCTAGGTTTGTTTCAACTTCTTTAATGGTCTGACGCATCGAACGAATCCCAAATAAATATTGAATGAATACTAATTTTACTAAGACGACAGGATCAACACTAGGACGACCAATGGTCGAGTAAGTTGATTCAACAATTGGATAAATAAAATCAAATGACAATGATTTGTCAATTTTACGGACCAAATGATTTTTAGGAACAAGTGCATCTAGCGAAATTTTGGCTTCTTCCATTCGACTATCCATTGATTGTTTGGACATCATTATACATTCCTCCTCGAAAAGCAAACGTTTTCTTTAATTGTAACAAAAAAACTGTAGAACAAAGAAATTTTTTTCTTTGTCTACAGTCTGCAGCAAGCTTGCGCTTGCTGTCAGACTGTAAACAAATCCCTAGATTTAGAATGTTATTTACAGTTTTTTTCAATATTTTTTAACCAATTAATTGCCATAAGCTCGTTACTAAATCTGGTGCCCAAGTAGCAATAGCTGTATGAGCTTGTAGACAACGATACGTTTTTCCATTGTACGTAACGATATCACCGGTTACATAAGCTTTTCCAATTGTCCATTCTTCGCCTTCTGTTTGCTCATTTGAAGTCGTTGCCATTACCTTTTGTGTAAGTTCTGATGTACCAATTGCATTGACTGCTTTGATTTGGTAGCTATAAGTAGTCGCTACCGTTAAGTTTTTATCTTCAAAAATAGGTGCAACTGATTCAGCCACTTTGACACCATCGCGGTAAACTTCGTAATGTGTGATTTCTTCAGCTTGATCATTAGCTTTCCACTCTAATGAAACGGTCGACTTTGTCACACCTTTCACTGCTAGGTTGTCTGGAACTGAAGGTGCAGGTAATTGAGTCAGTTCATTTGTTTTGATCGTAAAGGCGTCTGAAAGAGTAGATTTATTGCCTGAAGTATCAACTGCTTCAACTTTATAAGTGTAGACCGTATCAGCAAGTAATCCTGAATGAGTGAAGTTAGTCGTATGGCTTGTTCCCACTAATTGATCATTCTCGTAGATGTTGTAAGAAGCAACACTTACATTATCCGTAGATGCTTGCCAAGACAAAGAAACAGATGAGGATGTTGCTGTACCTCTTAAATTAGTTGGTTGAGATGGTTTCTGTGTATCAGGCGTTGGTGTACCAAATAGATCTTGATATGATTTTGCAAATCCACTATTGTACATCACACCTGCTGAATTTCTTCCTTCATCCCAATCGATACTCCATGTCATCAAGCCTTTCAGTGGTGTTTGATCTTTCTTCATTTGTTCAAACACTTGATAGACTTTTGACGGATCCTGAACGAACCCGTTTGCTGCAGCATCTTCATTCGCAGGAATCCCTAAAGCTAAACGATTTGCTGGAATTTTGATAAATCCGTTATTTCCTTCATTAAATGCTTTTGAGATACCATAAAGGAATTCAAATTTCTTACTATCGTTGTTTTGAGCGATCCATTCTGATCCTACACTGATTCCATCCCCTGCTTGATTATATAATTGAGGAGCGATGAAGTCATATTGTTCTTCCAATGCTGTGATATAAGGAACATACTTCCCTTGGGTTCTTAAATAAGGGAATTCTGGAGCCATTGAAATAATAAAATGTTTTTGTTCTTTCTGGTAATGATCACGAACAATTTTCAATGCTTCTGGAATAACTGTTGTGTTGTCTCCTGCAGCAACAGCAGTTTGTTCTAAATCAATATCTAATCCATCGAAACCATAGACTTCTACTAAACGAATAATTTCGTTTGCAAAAGATTGTTCGTCCCCTTTATGTAATTCTATATGGGAATCAGCACCACCAAGTGAAATAAGAACAGCACGTCCTTCAGCATTCAAACTTGCTACTTTAGCTCTAAATTCTTGATCAGACATATTATAAGGTTTAAAAGTTGGGATACCCTCTCCCTTCATAAAAGCCACGGAAATCACGTTGTAAAATGGATTTACTTTTGCTAAATCAATATCCGCCGGTCTTCCGCCTTTATACCCTGCTCCATATTCACTTGCCCAGTTGTGATAATAACCTACGGAAATTTGTTTCGTAGAAATATCTGGCATAGTGTCTGCAGCATCAGCCGCAAATACGTTTGTGCCTCCACCTATCAAGCATCCTAAAAGTCCTACTGAAAATAACAAAGTTTTTCTATTCATTTTTTTCCCTCCTAGTTTTGTATTACAATCCACATTAAAGCATGTAAAAAAACAGGAAATTTATTTTGTATGCTATTACAACAAATCTCCATAAAAATACGCACTTTTTATATAAAACAGCACAGTTATGAAAACATAACATCCGATTTAGTTAATATGTTAATATGTATTTATAAAAAAATTGCCCTTCAGGAGGTATTGAGCATGACAGAACATGCTGCTCTAATTCGAAAATTAAGAAAAGATCGTGGCTTAACACAAGAACAATTAACTGATGGAATCTCTCAAAGAGGTACATTGGCTGCATTTGAAACCAGAGGTACAAAAATTGGCTTTGAACTACTAGTAAGTTATCTTGATCGCATGAACATTTCACTTGAAGAATATCAGTTTCTTTTAAATAGCAACTCTCTTTCAAATAAACAGAAACTAACTAATTACTTAATTACTTCAAAAACGATTACTCCAGCTCAAGAACAAGAATTGTTGAATGAATACGAAAAAACGGGGAATATCTATTACCGCTTGATTTATGCTCAGCGAAAATTAATCGCGAGTTATTTATACAGCGCTTCCTTTACTGCATCAATGACTGAAGAAATCAACGTCATCAAAAAATATCTTGAAAAGATAGATACTTGGGGACATTTCGAACTGACTATTTTTTCAAATTGCTTGTTTATTTTTGAAGATGAGTATATCATTCACTCTTTTCAAAACAGCATTACAAAAATGAAAGCGTATATAGATACCACTTATTATTCTGAAATCTTATCCAATTTCATCTTAAACGGACTACGTCTTTCCTTTGATCGTGAGTCGATAATTCTACGAAAATTATTTTTAGCAACCTTGAAAAAACTCTCTACCGCCCATAAGCAATCTTTAGACTTGGCATACTATAAAGTTTTTACTGCGTTAGACAGATTGGCTGATGGGCAAAAAGTAGCTTGTAAAGATATCGAAGAAGGAATGGCTTTCTTTGGTTGGTTAGAAATGACCAATACGAGAGATTATCTGAATGAGTTAAAAGAAAAACTAATGGTCTCACTGTCAGAACAGGTTGATGCTCGTTCAAAAACAAAGGGAAGCAAAATATTAGTGTCCTAGTAATCTGTTTTCCTGATTACTATTTATCCTAACTAACCAACGAAGCTGGGACAGAAGCATTTATATGTATTTAGAGCGTGGCACAAAAGTAAATAACGCTTTTGTCCCACGCTTGTCTTTTCACGCTAACCTCATAAAGATATTTCATAAAAATAGCGAAAATCATTCTTTGCTTTTTTGCTAATACTCAGAAACATTTATGGCATAATATATTGCTTATTCTTAGTGAAAATACATTTAGCTCAACACTTATCTAACTCCTAAAGATCAACTGATATCTTTCATCTATTTAGTTATAACACTAGAAAAGAAACTTAGATTCTAGTTACAAATTTTTAGATTTGTTGCAATAGTGTACAAATTGTTTTTTTGAGCAAAAACTTCGTTATACTTCATTTTTGTAGAAGAGAAATCTTTTATAATAAAGTATTTATCGGAGGAATGAACATGAAAAAACAGACATTAGTAGGGTTAGGAATGATCTTGGCAACAACTGGCTTAACTGCATTATCATCTGTGGATGTTTCAGCTCATGGTTATGTTTCAGAACCAATCAGTCGTGGCTATCAAGGTAACTTGGATAAAGCGGGTAACTGGAATGCTGCCTTTCAAAAATATGGAAAAGTAATCGATGAGCCACAATCATTAGAAGCCCCTAAAGGTTTTCCTGCCGCTGGACCTGCAGATGGGAAAATTGCTTCTGCAAATGGCGCAGTTGGTGATTTTCTTTTAGATCAACAAACGTCAGCACTCTGGACAAAACAAAATTTAACTACAGGCGCAAATACGTTCACATGGACCTTTACAGCAAATCATGTAACAACTAAATGGCATTACTACATCACAAAAAATGGCTGGGATCAAAACAAACCACTAACACGTGATGAACTAGAACCAATTGGTGAAATACAAGGGAATGGTGCTTTCGCTAGTACTAATCCGACACACACAGTCAATATTCCAAATGATCATTTTGGTTACCACGTTATTTTAGCTGTTTGGGATATTGACGATACCGCTTATGCTTTCTACAATGTGATTGATGCGAATATTCAAAGTAAAACACCTTTAACAGATATCCAAAATACTTTAAAAAAATAATTATAAATCGTTGATAAAACAGCAAAAAAAAGAGTCTCGGAAAAGATTTTTCTGAGTCTCTTTTTTTGTAAAGCCAATAAAGATCGAGGTGTTTCTTAAGAATTTCTAAAAAGCGACATTTATGAAAAGGCTTGTTCTCTTTCCATTCTAAATTTCATAGGCTACAATATGAAGGGACCTACTTAAAATAGCGAACGTTTTCTTAATATGTTATTGATATTGTTTAAGCGATTCGTACTATTTATTTAACATCTACTTCATCATTTAATTTTTTTTACCATTATTAGCAGGATGATAGGGTCTAAATTTTTTATAGGAGGAATGAATATCGATGATTCAGTTATTACGCTACGCAAAAGATTACCGTAAACAAATCATTCTAGGACCCGTCTTCAAATTTTTAGAAGCTGTCTTTGAACTGATTTTGCCTTTATTAATGGCTTCCTTGATAGACAACGGTCTAAAAATGAACAATCGTGGAGTCATCATAGAAATGGGACTGTGGATGATTGCTATCTCCATAATTGGTTTGATCTGTGCCATTATCTGCCAATATTATGCCTCTATCGCTTCGCAAGGTTTTGGAACAGAACTGAGAAATCAACTCATCAAGAAAATCAATGCTTTTTCTCACAGTGAATTGAATCATTTCGGAACAGATACTTTGATTACCCGTATGACTAATGATATCAATCAGCTGCAACTCGCATTGGCAATGGTCATTCGTCTATTGATACGGGCACCTTTTTTAAGTATTGGTTCAGTAGTGATGGCCTTTGTGATCGATTGGCAGATCGGCTTATTTTTCTTAGCACTTTTACCTATTTTTTCTATCATTTTATTTTTCATCATCAAAAAAACGATCCCTCTTTATCAAAAGGTACAAGAAAAACTTGATCGCCTCAATGAAACCGTCAGCCAAAATCTAAGTGGCGTACGCGTTATCCGTGCATTCTCACGGACAAATAAAGAGATCCAGACCTTCGATGAGGATACTGATACCTTAGCAAAAAATTATTTGCGAGTCTCTAACATTTCTGCCTTATTATCTCCAGCCACAACACTGATTATGAATGTTGGGATCATTTGTCTTTTGACTGTTGGTGGAGTGAAAGTCAATATTGGGCATCTCCAACAAGGACAAGTGTTGGCCTTGATCAACTATATGAATCAAATGTTGTTGGCGTTGATCGTTGTTTCAAACCTAGTAGTCATTTTTACTCGCGCCGAAGCATCAGGTAAGCGAGTCAAGGAAGTGTTAGATACTGAAACAACGATCCATGATGCAGCCACTACACATGAACCTATGGCAGATGCTGACTCGATCGTTCAATTTGATCATGTCGATTTTCGTTATACTGCAGATTCTGGGCTTTCCTTACAAGACATCACCTTCCACCTAAAGAAAAATACTGTTTTAGGGATCATCGGTCCAACAGGAAGTGGGAAAACAACCTTGACTCAATTGATTCCTCGATTCTACGATGTCAGTTCCGGCTCAGTATCTTTTGAAGCATTAGATGTTCGTGATTGGAAGTTAGATTCCTTACGAAACCAGATCGCACAAGTTCCACAAACAGCGGTCTTATTTACCGGTACTATTAGAGAAAATCTACAATGGGGCCAAGCGGATGCTACAGATGCCGAATGCTGGGAAGCGTTGAGAATCGCACAAGCAGAAGAATTTGTTCGTCAGTTACCTAAAGGACTAGATACTAAAGTCATGGAAAACGGGAAAAATTTCTCAGGTGGGCAAAAACAACGTTTGACGATTGCTCGAGCATTGATTGCTAAACCTGCCCTACTGATTCTAGATGATTCCTTGAGTGCGTTAGATTATCAAACAGATTTAAACTTACGTAAAGCACTACAGACATCTTTAGATACGACGGTTATCATTATCTCACAACGAGTTCGTTCGATCCAAGAAGCACAGAACATCCTTGTGATGAATCAAGGTCGAATCGTCGCTCAAGGTACACACGATGCTTTACTTCAACAATCCGCTGAATATCGTGAAATCGTCGCATCACAGGAGGAGGAATAACTATGAGAACAAAAAAACTATCCTGGAAGATGTTGAAACGCTTCATTCCTTATTTAACTGCTTATCCTAAAGAAATCCTATTGGCCATCTTATTAGGGATCATCAATGGTGGTGCCACCGTCGTGATGACCTTGCAAATTGGTCAAAGTATTGACCAAATGATTGGAGTTGGGCAAGTAAACTTTACACGGTTGTTCCAACTACTATTACTTTTTGGTACGATCGTGCTAGTAAACGTCGTTAGTCAATGGCTGATCCAAGTATTGAGTAATCGTTTAGCTTATCTTTCTGTGGCAAAATTACGAAAAGATGCCTTTGCGCACTTAAATTTATTGCCACTAAGATATTATGATCAAAATGCCCACGGCAATATCGTCAGCCGCTTTACAAATGATATGGATAACATTTCGATCGCTATCTCTGCTGCGTTTAATCAATTATTTTCTGGTGTGGCAATTATCGTTCTTTCTCTTATCTTTATGCTGAATCTAAGCCCACTACTCACCTTAGTAGTCATTTTCTCTACTCCTATCATTTTTTTAGTTAGTTGGTTAGTAGCAAAAGCTTCTCAGAATGATTTTGACAATCAGCAAAGAATCATCGGAAATATTTCTGGGTTTGTCACTGAACGAATAGGCAATCAAAAAATTATCAAAGCTTTCCAACAAGAAGAAATGAATCAACAACAATTCAGTGCTTTGAATGCTGACCTATATGAAAAGGGCCAGCGAGCACAATTTTCTTCTTCTCTAACCAATCCTTCTTCCAGATTCGTTGACCATTTATCGTATCTTTCGATTGGTTTAGTAGGAGGATTACTTGCTTTAAGAAGTGATTCTGCTATTACAGTAGGTATCATTTCAAGTTTCACGATCTATTCTACTCAGTTTTCTAAACCATTCATTGAACTATCAGGGATCACAACACAAATCCAAACTGCCTTTTCTGGATTAGAACGTGCCTTTGAGTTGATTGATCAACAAGAAGAAACACCAGATGATCCTTATGCTTATCAATTAGATCCGAAAAAAATCAAAGGTGAAGTGGCCTTTAAACATGTTTCATTTTCTTACGAACCTAAGCAACGTTTGATTGAAAATTTTAGTTTTGTGGCTAAGCCTGGTCAAACGATCGCTATCGTTGGTAAAACAGGCGCAGGGAAATCGACTTTAGTCAACTTACTCATGCGTTTTTACGACCCAACTTCTGGTTCGATCACGATCGATGACTATGATATCCGACAAATCACTCGAGATAGTCTCCGGAAGAGTTTTGGAATGGTCTTGCAAGATACGTGGCTCTTTGACAGTAGTCTAAGAGATAATCTCCGCTACGGTAAACCGACTGCTAGTGACGAAGAAATCAATGAGGCACTTAAATCTTCTTATATGTATGAATTCGTCCAACGTTTACCAGAAAAATTAGACACAAGGATTGGTGGTCAGGGCCTGAAAATTTCAGATGGTCAAAGACAGTTACTGACAATTGCACGGACGATGATCAGCAATCCCCCTATGTTGATTCTAGATGAAGCAACTAGCTCAGTGGACACATTGACAGAAAAGAAAATTCAACAAGCATTTCTCGCAATGATGAAAGGAAAAACAAGTTTCGTTATTGCTCACCGCTTGTCGACCATTAAAAATGCCGATCAAATCCTAGTTATGGAACAAGGTGCAATTGTTGAGATGGGTACACACGATGAACTGTTGAAAATCGAAAATGGATACTACCATCAACTGTATAAAGCACAATTCACAAAAAGTTAAACTCTCAATGAATAAAAAAGCAAGCAGTCCTCTGGGATGGGAAGACTGCTTGCTTTTTATTTTGTATGGATAGTTAAACTTTTTAAAATTCTTTTATATGGAATCGTTCGACCAACCACATAAATCGTTGCCGATTGAATGGGTAGCCAAACAACTGCTTTTATCAAACGTGGTAGCCAAAATGCTAAATTGAGCAATGGCACCTGATACATTAGAGCTAACCATAATGGTGTCAATATCAAACTGATAATTACTGTTACGCTCAATGTCGCCAAAATCGAGTTTTTCCATGTGACTTCTTTTCGATAGAAAAAGAAACCATAGATTGCTCCTTCTATAAACGCATTCAAAGTGAATCCAATAAAAAAGAGCGATTTCGGGAATAAGGCCATCCCTACAATATCAGCTAAGACCGAGCCGATCCCTGTCCAAAATGGACCGAATAAGATCCCCATGATCACTTGCGGAACAAATGTCATGCTGACTTTGAGAAATGGTGTCTCAAATGCGACTAATCGGGACAAAGTGACCATCAGTGCGATCAGTAGCCCCATAATAGCAATCATACGTGCATCCAAGCGATTTTTTTTCATTTCTAGCATCTCCTTTAAGAGCTGCTACATCATATATGCAGCGAATGCGGAAATAAAACCGCGAACCAATTGTTCTTCGTCCTAGAGGCAACATCCCATCCTCAAGGCACTTAACGCTTTATTTCCTACTCTGTTTAATTTTGGGAAAACTCCCAGACAAACTATAGCACAAGTAAAGAGAAACTGTAAATAAAAAAACTTACAATGTGATAAAATTAAACAATTAAGTTCGTTCTAACACGTACATTCGCTCATATATACTACTTACTAACACTAAAAAACGAATATTGCTATAGAAATAATCCTATTCAATGAAATAGTTTTTCTTTAATACTCTATACCAAATGGTTTTTTAGTTCCTTCTTCATGAATGAGAGCACGAAAATCCATAAACCCTGCTTCTAATCCTCTCAGCAATACTTCAGCTGTCCCGATATTTGTCGCTAAAGGGATGGCATAAACATCCGATAAACGTATCAAGGCCGTTACATCGGGTTCATGAGGTTGTGCCGCTAATGGATCACGAAGAAAAATCACCAAATCTAATTGATCTTCTGAAATCATTGCACCGATTTGTTGGTCACCTCCTAAAGGCCCAGAATTAAAACGATGGACTTTCAGGCCAGTAGCCTCGGCAATACGTTGTCCCGTTGTCCCTGTAGCAAAAAGCTCATGTTGTTTCAGAATCGTTTTGTAGGCAGTAGTGAGTTTGATCATCAGGTCTTTTTTACGGTCGTGTGCAATTAAAGCAATCTTCATTAAACATCTCTCCTTTTATCAAGTGTAACAAATTTTTATCTTTTTTTACATTTATCAATAGGTAGATTAGACAACATGACAAAACTTTAGAAGAATTCTTGTACACAATGACATTGATTTTGGATAGCGCTTTCAAATATACTAGATTTATCAAATAAATGACAAGAAAGCGTGGTTTGACTCATGGTAGAAATGGCTCTAAAAAATGTGTATAAAAAATATGACAATGCAGAAAATTATTCTGTGACAGATTTCAATTTAGCAATCAAAGATCGTGAATTTATTGTTTTCGTAGGACCTTCAGGTTGTGGAAAATCTACAACGCTTCGAATGATTGCTGGACTTGAAGATATTTCCGAAGGTGAATTAGTCATCGGCGAAAAAATAATGAACGATGTGGCACCAAAAGATAGAGACATCGCAATGGTTTTCCAAAACTACGCCCTTTATCCACATATGACTGTTTTTGACAATATGGCATTTGGTTTGAAATTACGTAAATATGACAAAGAAGAAATCAAAAAACGTGTGGAAAACGCAGCTGAGATTTTAGGACTAACAGAATACTTGAAACGCAAACCTGCAGCACTCTCTGGAGGTCAACGACAACGGGTGGCGCTTGGTCGAGCGATCGTCCGCGATGCCAAAGTGTTCTTGATGGACGAACCATTGTCAAACTTAGATGCCAAGCTACGTGTAGCGATGCGTGCAGAAATCGCTAAGTTACATCAACGATTGGAAACAACAACGATTTACGTAACCCATGATCAAACTGAAGCAATGACGATGGCGGATCGCATCGTTATCATGAAGGATGGCTTCATTCAACAAATCGGGTCACCAAAAGAAGTATACGATACACCAGTCAATATGTTCGTTGCTGGTTTTATTGGTTCCCCTGCCATGAACTTTTTCAATGTCACATTAAATCAAGGTGTGATTTCAGATGGGCATGGACTAAGATTAAGAATACCAGAAGGTAAAAATAAAGTTTTAGTTGAAAAAGGTTATGAAGGAAAAGATGTGATTTTCGGCATCCGTCCTGAAGATATCCATAGTGAACAAGTAGTCTTGGAAGCTTCCCCCGAAGCAGTGGTCAATTCAGAAGTAGTCGTTTCAGAATTATTAGGTGCTGAATCCATGCTTTATACCAAAACTGGAACAACTGAATTCATTTCAAAAGTAGATGCACGAGATTTCCATAAACCTGGTGAAAGGATCGATCTTGCGTTTAACATCAATAAAGGGCATTTCTTCGATAAAGAAACCGAAGAAGTCATCACGATCCCTTAGAATTTAAGAAGAGTTGCGATAGCAGTCAATCCCAAAAATATGGATTGATTCCATCGCAACTTTTTTATTTGATTCTATCAGATCAAATGGTCTTTTTAACTGTTCCTTGAATGATTTCTTTCTTTTGCGCTCGTTTTGCTGCTGTAAATACTGGGATATCAAAGTATTTACTCAAAGTACCGACAATAAAATAGGCGATATTATAATCTACTAAGCTATGGATCAATCCACCGACTCCCATCAAAATAAAGACAGTATAGAAATAGCCTTCAGCGTAATACGTCTCAGGCATATTCCCAATAAAGAAAAAGATACTCACGACAATCATTTCTACCACTGTATGAATGATTCCAATCAAAAAGTTAAATCCTTGAAAACGCCAATTGAATAAAGTGAATTTTCCATCTTTAAGGACAATTCCTGGCCTTTTTTGTAAATACCATGCACCAATAAGAGCAAAAACTAAATGCGAGAATGCACGAAGCGCAATGATGACTGGAGTTGTTAAGAAAAAGCCAAAAGTTGTTCCTAATGCCACTGCTACAGCGACTCCCGGTGAAAAAAACATGGCAATAAATAAAGGAACATGAGAAGCTAAAGTAAAAGAGGCCGGTGGAATGACTATTTTAGGCATAATCATCGGAATAATGACCCCCATACCGATCAGTAAAGCAGAAATAGTCATCTTTCTTACAGAGTTTGTTTTCATTTTTTCTCTCCTAACGTGTCTTGACACTTTTATACTGTCTCAGTTTACGCTTACGACAAGTATGTGTCAAGACATATCAGATTGATCAATCAAACTACAGCAAACTTATTTCTTATTCTTTGGTTTCATATGAACAGAATGATGAAAGTAATTATTAATAATTCACAGTGAAACTAAAAAAGGACAAGAGTTTCCCCCTTATCCTTCTAGAAATCCTTCTAGAAATCATTCACGGTATTCTGCTGTACTGCAACCTTTTTTATACTCGATTTTTCTCCATTGCATTGCTTAAAGCTGCAAATTCTGCTAATGAAAGGGTTTCTCCACGTCGTTTGGGATCGATTTGTGCTTCAGTTAAGCTTTGCAATAACCATTCTTTGGTTGCTTCTTCTTTTCCATAAGCATGTTGAAGATTATTCCACAAAGTTTTTCTTCGTTGTTGAAAAGCCGCTTTTGTTAAACGGAAGAATGCTTTTTCATCCATGACTTCAACAGCTGGTGTCGTTCTTCTGGTTAACTTCAAAATGGCTGAATCTACATTTGGTTGTGGTACAAATACTGTTTTCGGTACAATAAAAGCCAAGGATGCTTCCATGTAATATTGGACAGCAATCGATAATGATCCGTATGCTTTTGTTCCTGGTTTTGCTGAAATACGATCAGCCACTTCTTTTTGCATCATCACTACCATTTCATCGACTACTACATCCGATTCAAGAAAATGCATCATGATCGGAGTGGTGATGTAATAAGGAAGGTTTGCTACCACTTTAAGGGGGAGCTGCTCCTTGAAATACCTATTCATTGCTTCTGAAAGATTTGTTTTCAGGATATCTTGATGGACTACAGTGACATTTGGATAAGGAGACAACGTATCTGCTAAGACCGGAATTAAACGATCATCAATTTCAAATGCCACAACTTCTTTTGCGTGGCGTGCAATTTGTTCCGTTAACGCTCCTATACCTGGGCCAACCTCAATGACATTTGTCTGTTCATTGATTTCCCCTGTTTCAATGATTTTTCTTAGAATATTCGGTTCAGTCAAAAAGTTTTGTCCCAAACTTTTTTTTAATGAGAAACCATGTTTCAATAAAATTTCTTTTGTTCTAGAAGGTGTCGCAATATCACGATATTCACTCATCTTGTTCCTCCACTTTTTTCATTGCTTGTTTAAATTCTTCAAGGGTAATGCGAAACATCTTCAAGCGTTTTTCTAATTGTTTCCCATTCGTATAACCGATACGCAGTTCGTCCCCTAATTTTTCACGTTTTTCTTTGGCTTGTGCTCCAGCAATTAAACCATGTGATACGAGCATTTGTCTAGTAATTTCTGTTGTTTCCTCTTCTTCAGTGACAGGTGTGACAACTTTTCTTAAAGCTTCCAAAATCGCCTCATCACTTGCATGTTCTACGCCAAGACTCCCCTTTTTCTTAGGAGTAGCTTGTTTTCTTGGCAAAAAAGCATGCTTGGCTTGGGGTACTACTTCCATGATGATTTTCCTGATTTTTTCTCCAGAAAAATCTGGATCAGTGAATACAATGACCCCTCTTGTTTCTTGCGCGTGCTCGATTTGTAGCAAAACATCCTCATTGATTGCCGAACCAATCGTCTCAATCGTATCCACATCAAGCACTTCTTGTAACCGCCTTGTGTCGTCTTTGCCCTCAACGACTACGATTTCTTGGATCTTTAATTTAGTCATCTTCTGCTAGACCAAACAAGCGGTGCGCATTTTTCCATGTTTGTTCAGCCACTTCTTCCATTGGAATATTTCGTAATTCAGCAATCTTTTCTACAGTATAGCGTGTATAACCAGGCTCATTACGTTTCCCACGATAAGGAACTGGGGCTAAATATGGGGCATCTGTTTCTACTAACATTCGGTCCATTGGTACATGAATCACTGCTTCTTGAACATCTAGCGCTTTTTTAAAGGTTACAACACCGCTAAAAGAAATATGCATCCCTAAGTCTAGGAAACGTTCTGCCCACTCATAATCCCCACTGAAGCTATGCATGATCCCACCAATATCTCGAACATCTTCTTCTTTTAAAACCTTAAAAGTATCTTCCAAAGCTTCTCTTGTGTGGATACTGATCGGTAAGTGCATCTCTTTAGCGATTGCAATTTGTCTTCTAAATACTTTATCTTGGACTTCTTTTGGATCTTCCATCCAATAGTAATCTAGTCCAATCTCTCCTAAAGCGACAACTTTAGGCATTGTTAGTTGTTCTTGTAATTTATTTTCAATTTCTTTCGTATAACTCCCTGCTTCGGTCGGGTGCCAGCCAATGATACTATAGATATTAGGATAATCGTGACTAAGCTGTAAAGACTTTTCAATCGTTGGTGTATCGAATCCTACTACCGCCATCTTTGTAACACCTAGTGCTTCTGCACGTTTGATCGTTTCAGGGATATCTTCATTAAATTGCTCTGCGTTTAAATGAGTATGAGAATCAAAGATCATCTTTATCGCTCCTTTTCATCATTACTTTAGCATATAAGCAGGCGTTACAGAAGTATCAATGACTAAAATCAGACAAAATTCAACAAAAAAACAGATAGTGGAAGTTTACTTTTTCCACTATCTGACGGTGCTTATTTCAGCCAATACAACTATTTCACTGCTCTCTGTTTATAGTAATAAACTGGAACCCCGATCAATGTAACTACGATTCCAACCATTGCTAAGGTTGTTTGGGTGATCAAAGTCATCCCTAAAATAAAGATGGCTCCAATGATTGCAATGATCGGAATGACAGGATAAAGGGGAACTCTATACGGACGAGGCATATCTGGTTCTTTCTTTCTTAAAATGAATACGCCGATAAAGATCAGTAAACTGAATAACCACATGACAAAAATCAACATATCAGTTAGAAAATCAAAAGATCCTAGACTCATCATGATACATGCGATCACTAATTGGAACAAAGCTGGTACGTAAGGTACAGTGAATTTTTTTGAAAGCTTCGTCAACTGTTTACTAAAAGGTAATTCATTTTCCAGTGCCATAGCGTAAGGGATTCGGATACCTGTCAGCGTATAGCCATTCAAAGCTCCATAAACAGAGATCAAGATCCCTATCGTTACTAGTTTGCCACCAAATTCCCCAAAAATCACACTAGAAGCATCAGAAGCTGCATTTAAATTCCCAGCAATGTGATCAATGGGAAGTGTTTTTAAAAAGACGAAGTTGATCAATAGATAAACCATTGTCACAAAACTTAGTCCTAAAATGATCGCTTTTGGTAAGTCTTTTTCTGGACGCTTCATTTCTCCTGCCATTGCTCCCACACCTAACCAACCATCATAGGCGAATAATGTAGCCAATAGCGCACTACTTAATCCTTCCATCCAAGAGACATCTTTCCCTGCTTCAATGGGAAACAGTTGCACAGCGCCTTGTCCAGGTGTTAATAACCCCCAGATAACAATCACAGCAATCGGAATCAGTTTGACGATTAACGTGATTGATTGGACCGTTGCTCCAACCTTTGTTCCTAAAAGATTCAAACCCGTGATTGAAAATGCTGTGATAATCGCAACTAGTAATAAATAATCAGTAGATAATTGCAATAAATTGATAAATTGTGTCGCAAAGATGATGGACAAGGCAGCAATATTGGCAGGAAAATAAATCAAGCTTTGCGCCCACCCTAATAAAAAGCTCGGCAATTTCCCATATGCTGCTTCAATATATTTAACAGCTCCTCCGGTTTCTGGAATCGCTGTTGCTAATTCCGCCACAGTCAAGCCGGCACAAATCGTCAAAAAACCTCCGACCAACCATGCAAATAAAGTCAAGCTAGTCGATTGTGTACTGGCAACTACAGCTGCTGTTTTGAAAAAAACACCCGCACCGATGACTGTTCCCATGACTGTTGATAATGCCCCAAATAAATTGATTTCACGTTTTAATTTACCCATCATCCTCTTCCTCATTTCTTTTACCTTTTTATTTTTTTCAGTATAACTGAGAAAGCTTCCTTTTACCATTGTTTTCAGAAATTTTTATTGAAAACATCCCTCTAAAGACGGATGTTTTATTGGCATTATTTCAGTTACTATAAGTTTATCTCGAACAATAAGGAGGAATCACATGGATTTTCACTCAGTTGATCCTAAAATCGCTGCATTTCTAAAAAAGAGAATGGCTCATTTCGTTCCTCAAAAAGAATCACAACAATCACGTTGGCATTGGTTATTATTAGTCTTGTTTGGTTGGATGACGATTGCAACTTTTTCCCAACAACTTCTATTATTAGTTGGTTTCCTTCTAATTGTAACTTTGATCAAAGGACCAGGAATGATGGTATGGGGGATCATCTATTCTTTTCTAGTTAGTCTATTCCCACCAATAGGCTTAGTGTTATCACTCATTTTGTTACTTTTGAATATGCAGACTTTGGTAAAGAATTGGCGCGTCTCTATCGTAGGTGGATTTTTTTATGGATACCCCATTTCAATAATGCTTTTACGCCATTTCACCCATTGGGATAACAACTGGTTCTTTTCAATCAGTTTATTGTTTGGCCTGCTTATTTTCCATTACTTATTGATGAATATTTACACTCGTTATGGAAACAGTCGGATGATTTTCTGGTATATTCTCTGTATTCCATTTTCAATCGTGGCTGCCTTATTACCTACTAAAATGAAACAACGAATCAAACTAAAAAAAGTAGGGCGATCATAAAATGATCGCTCTACTTTTTTGTTGATTTTTTATCCTACTTCTGCACCGTTAGGCATTGATTTAGGCGCTTCGATTACTTGAAGTGAACCATCTGGTGCTTCTGCCGAAAGGATCATTCCTTGACTGATCTGACCACGCATTTTACGTGGTTTCAAATTAGCGACGATCACTAATTTTTTACCGATCAATTCACTCGGATCTGGATAGAACTCTGCGATTCCTGATAAGATCTGACGGTCTTGATTATCTCCAGCATCTAGACGGAATTGCAATAATTTATCTGCACCCTCGACTTTTTGACAATTGATGACTTCAGCCACTTTTAGCTCAACTTTTTCAAAAACATCAAATTTGATTTGTTTTTCTTTTGTTGAGATAAGTTCTGTTTCTTCTGGGTCCCATTTAACAGAATCTTCATTTGTTTGTGTGCCTTCAGACATTTTTTCTTGGATATAACTGATTTCTTCTTCCATATCTAATCGCGGGAAGATTGGAGTACCTTTTGACACAACTTTTGTTCCTGATGGGAATTCGCCAAAATGGATTCCTTCTAAATTCATTTCTTCAGGATCTAATCCTAATTGATTGAAAATTTTACCTGGTGTTTCTGTCATGATTGGTTGTAAGAGAATTGCTGTGATTCGTAAAGATTCAGCTAAATGGATCATGACACTATCCAACTCATTTTTCTTCTCTTCGTCTTTTGCTAATACCCAAGGTTCTGTTTCATCGATATATTTGTTTGCTCGAGAAATCAGAATCCAAATTTCTGCTAAAGCAGTATTGAACTCCATTTTTTCCATGGCATCATGATATCGCCCAACTACATTTGCCGCAGTGGTTGATAATTCACTATCGAAAGGTGTAACTAATGAAGCATAATCTGGCACGATACCATCGCAATATTTATTGATCATCGCAATCGTGCGATTCAATAAATTTCCTAGGTCATTAGCTAAGTCATAATTTACACGAGCAATAAAATCTTCTGGTGTGAAGACACCATCCGAACCAAATGGAACAGCCCGCAATAGATAATAACGCAAAGCATCTAAACCATAGCGTTCCACTAACATTTCTGGATAAACGACATTTCCTTTTGACTTAGACATTTTACCGTCTTTCATCAACAACCAGCCATGTCCAAAGACTTTCTTCGGTAATGGGATATCTAACGCCATCAACATGATTGGCCAATAGATCGTATGGAAACGTACGATTTCTTTTCCGACCATATGCACATCTGCTGGCCAGTATTTTTGGAATAGTTGATCATCATCAGAACCATAACCCAAAGCAGTGATATAGTTAGACAATGCATCGATCCACACATACACCACATGTTTAGGATCATTTTTAACATTGATTCCCCAGTTAAAGGTCGTTCTTGATACTGCCAAATCTTCAAGTCCGGGTTTGATAAAGTTATTGATCATTTCATTTTTACGAGATTCAGGTTGAATGAACTCTGGGTGTTCTTCATAATAAGCCAATAAACGATCAGCATATTTACTCATGCGGAAGAAATAAGATTCTTCTTTGACCAACTCTACTTCATGTCCACTTGGTGCTTTACCACCGATGACTTTACCATCTTCATCTTTATATACTTCTGCTAATTGTGTTTCTGTGAAAAATTCTTCATCAGAAACAGAATACCAACCTTCATACTCACCTAAGTAAATGTCGCCTTGTTCAAGCAGACGATCAAAAATTTGTTGAACTGCTGCTTTATGATAATCATCGGTTGTACGAATAAATTTGTCATAGCTGATATCTAAAGTTTTCCATAGTTTTTTGACATCTGCTGCCATTTTATCCACATACTCTTGAGGTTCAACGCCTAATTCTGCTGCTTTTTTTTCGATTTTTTGTCCGTGTTCATCCACCCCAGTTAGATAAAACACATCAAAGCCCATCAAACGTTTATAACGTGCGACAGCATCACATGCAATCGTTGTATAAGAATTGCCGATGTGCAGCTTGCCACTTGGATAATAGATTGGCGTAGTGATATAAAAAGTTTCCTTTTCTGCCACGGGGTACTTCCTCCTTTATCGCATGGTGCGAATTCGTTTCCTTGCTAGTATACCATAAAATGAATACCCTGTTAGCTTTTTTTACTATCAGTAGCCATGTTCTAACAGACTTCTTTCATTGGACCGCTTCTTTAATAACGACCGTTGAACATCTGTTTTGGTCCTTCTCAATGTCAACTCAAGTTATTTATAACTGTCAGCATTCCTACATTTTTTCTTTTGAAAAACATGCTATAATGAACACTATCTATTCTAAAAAAGAGGGATTAAATAAACATGTCAAAAAAACATAAACTATTCATGATCAGTATTGCTATCCTTTCTGTTATCCATCTACTGTTTAGTTATTACTACCTTCATCTGTATGGACACTTCAATTTACAGGGGAATTTAAACAGTTTCTTACTGATTTCATTTATTTTACGTCTCTTGCTCGATTTATATATTGTGACTTGTGGCTTTTTAGCCATTCGGGAAGATAAACAAAAAGTCTTACCTTTTTACTTACTGTTTTTTCTATTTAATTTAGTTTTACCTTTTTTATTTCACATTTGATCGTATTTAGCCTAAGAGAATCTTTGGTTTTCTCTTCGATTCTGCTACAATAAAGTAAAAAGTACTCTACTATTTTCAGGAGGTGATAACGTGTCTGGATTTCATTCTAAAAAAGAAGAAAAAACGTATTATGAACAAGAAGCAAATGAAACAGATTTTCTTGATTGGTACCAAAAACAAGAGCGTCCTGAATATGAAAAACCGTCATTGACTGTGGATATCGTATTATTATGTTATAACAAGGAAGAAGATCAATTAAAAGTCTTACTGATCCAACGTAAGAGTCATCCTTATCGTAATTCATGGGCTTTACCAGGAGGGTTCGTTCAAAAAAATGAATCTACTGGGGAAAGTGTTTTACGGGAAACACAAGAAGAAACCGGTGTGGTCATTTCCAAAGATAACATCGAACAACTGCATACTTTTAGCACTCCTGATCGAGATCCACGAGGATGGGTCGTAACGGTTAGTTACTTAGCTTTTATTGGTGAAGAACCATTGATTGCAGGAGATGATGCGAAAGAAGTCAAATGGTTTTCCCTTGAACGTAGTGGGCATACCCTTCATTTATCAAATGGTGAGGTAGCTATTTCACTCGATTTAAATACGAGTCATTCTTCTGGGAAAGACACCTTGGCTTTTGACCATAGTGAGATCATTGTCAAAGCTTTCAATCGGGTTGTCAATAAGATGGAACATGAACCACAAGTCTTACAAGTATTAGGGAAAGATTTTACGATCACGGAAGCAAGGAAAGTATTTGCAAAATTTTTAGGAATCGACTTCAAGATGATCGATCATTCTAATTTTAAAAAAGCAATGTTACAATATTTTGAGGAAGTCGGTGAACGTCCAGTTGGTATCGGTCGTCCCTCAAAGATCTATCGTTTAAAATCGGTCCATTCTGAATAAAGAGAACAAAAAAAGATGAGCTTGGAGCAAATATCTCCATCTCATCTTTTTGGTTTGTCATAATTAGTGAGCTTGTCTTAGCAAAGAAAATTCCTAGAAACAAAAACAGCAATTGTTTTTTATTAACAAGGCGAACCCTGGCGCTCCTACCAGTTCTTTTACTTAAAAACCACTTCCACACCAATTTTTTCCAAATGGTGACTTTTTTTATTTGTTACTTGTTGCTTTTGCTCGTTCATATCGATCAAAAGCAAGTTTTTATTATACCATTGCGCTTTGTATCGTATTTTTGTAATTAATTTATCCCATAACTGCGTGGAAAAATCAGACTCCTCACAACTTTTTGGTCTTGATTCAATAAATAGATAATCGAAATTACGTACCAAAGCACCAGAGATTTGTTCTAAATAATCTTCTCTTTGATATTTTTGTTTCAAATAGAGATCTTTGATTTTTCTTTTTTGTTTTTGATAATTCTTAGCTTTTTCAACATGGATCTTTCTTTTCTGAGCAGCTTTCCCTTTCACAGCTAACTTCCTTTTAGCCTGGAAAATTTTTTGGTTGATCCGATTAAATTTTGGTACAACAAGGTCGATTGGTGTGGATGTCTCAATCAAAGCGTGCGGGTCATAGGCCACGCCAATCCATCTATTCGAAGCAACTAGTGGTTTTGGAGAAACGTCACAAAGCAAAGACACGTAAAATACTTCATTATAGCGAGAAGAAATCGTGGCCGAACGAATCGTTCCTTCTAAAGGTCGGTGAACATGGATCCGGATTTTTTCTTTTAATTTGGGCAGTTTCAAGTACTTATCTTCCAAATAGATGGTTCCTTTTTGATTATTTGTTGTATAAGACTGCCAAATACTCTTTTTGTTTTTAAGCTTAGGTAAGCTAGTACGTCCTTTAAAATAATTACGAAATGCACGATCTAAGTTTAATTGTGCATTTGCTAAAGCCAAACTATCAGTTTCTTTTAAAAATGGAAACTGCTTCTTTAAAACGGCGGGTGTCAACGTATAATCGATTTCCTTCGTTTCGGCATAATGTGCTTGTCTTGCTTTTAAAAGATGATTATAGGTGAAACGAACACAGCCAAATGTTTGAATCAACCACTGCTTCTGAGCAGGAGTCGGATAAATTCGGAATTTGAAGGCTTTCAACATCCGCCTCTCCTCCTAATTAGCTACAAGCATCGCTTCTTTTTGTCGTTTTAATTTTGCTGCATAGTAAGGTACTTCTTGCTCAGTAGCATAGATAAAATGTTCAGGAGCAATTTCTCTCAAAGTCCGCTCCTGTCCATCTGCAGGTTCTGGTTGATACTTGATACGACGACGTTGGCGTTCATGATCGGGGTCAGGTAACGGAATAGCGGAAAGTAGACTTTCTGTATATGGATGGACACCATGATTGTAAATTTCGTCACTAGTTCCCATCTCAAGCAATAAACCGTTATGCATTACTCCAATCCGGTCACTGATATGTTTGACCATGGATAAATCATGTGCGATAAACAAATACGTCAATCCTTGTTCTTTTTGGAGATCTTGTAAAAGATTGACTACTTGTGCTTGGATCGAGACATCTAAGGCAGAAATCGGTTCGTCGCAAATGATGAATTTTGGCTTGACCGCCAAAGCTCGGGCAATCCCGATCCTCTGACGTTGCCCACCTGAGAATTCATGAGGATAACGTGTCCCATGACTAGGATTCAATCCTACTGTTTTTAGCAGCTCATTGACTTTTTCCGTACGTTCTTCTGGCGTTTTTGCTAATCCATTCACATCGATTCCTTCTGCGATGATATCTCGTACTTTCATCCGTGGGTTCAAAGAGGCATAGGGATCTTGAAAGATCATTTGGACTTCCCGACGAAACTTGGTCATTGCTTCTTTTCCTTTAACTTTCGTCACGTCTTTTCCATCAAACAAGATCTCCCCGCCTGTCGGTTCATTCAAACGAATGATCGTACGTCCAGTAGTGGATTTCCCACTACCTGATTCACCAACTAAACCAAAAGTCTCTCCTTCATAAATATGGAAACTAATATCATTGACTGCATGCACTTCATTTTTCTTACCGATATTGAAGTACTGTTTTAGTCCTTTAACTTCGAGCAACTTTTTTTTCATCTGTTATTCCCCCTTGGCCGCGTGCTTGTTGTTTTTCTTTAAAAATAGCCCAACGACGTTGGATCTCTTCTGGTGGTGTTACTTTTGGTGCTTGAGGGGCTAAAAGCCAAGTGGCTGCTTGATGTGTTTTCGAAAGCTCAAAAAACGGTGGCGTTTGTTCCGCATCGATTTTTAAAGCAAACTCATTTCTCGGATAAAAAGCATCTCCCTTAGGTGGATTCAATAAATCTGGTGGTGACCCAGGAATGGCATAAAGGCGTTCATTACCACTGTCCAATGTAGGCATTGAACCAAGCAAGCCCCAAGTATATGGATGCTGTGGGTTGTAAAAGATTTCTTCTGCTGTCCCTACTTCAATGATTTTGCCACCGTACATTACTGCTACTCGATCCGCCACATTTGCTACTACGCCAAGGTCATGCGTGATAAAGATAATCGATGTGTCGATTTTCGTTTGGATCTCTTTTAATAATTCTAAAATCTGTGCTTGGATCGTTACATCTAAAGCAGTTGTAGGTTCATCAGCAATCAGGATCTTTGGATAACAAATCAAAGCAATCGCAATCACGATCCGCTGTCTTTGTCCACCTGAAAATTGATGGGGATAGCTTTTGATCCGCTTTTCAGCTTCTGGGATTCCTACAAGCTTCAACAGTTCTAATGCTGCTTTTTCTCCCTCTTTTTTCGTCACTTTATTGTGCTTACGCAGTGATTCTGCTACTTGCTTTCCAATTGGCATCGTCGGATCTAAAGAAGTCATCGGATCTTGAAAAATCATTGCAATCTCTTTTCCACGGATCTTTTGCATTTCCTTTTCTGATTTTCCTACGATGTTTTCACCATTAAATAAAATTTCTCCTGAATCGATTGAAGCATTGCTTGACAATAACCGCATGATACTTCTAGTAGTAACTGATTTCCCACTACCGGATTCGCCAACGATCGCTAATGTCTCACCTTTGTTCAAATGAAAATCAACGCCTCGAATCGCCTGTACTTTGCCAGCATACGTATCAAAGGAGATTTCTAAGTTCTTTACTTCAAGAATTTTCGTCATCTTACTCACTCTTTCATTTTAGGGTCAAAGGCATCACGTAAACCATCTGCTAATAAGTTGAAGCCGATCATGATAACCGATAATGTTGCTGCCGGTATCCATAGTAGATACGGCAAGTATAAGAATGTTTTGTATCCGTCACTTAGCATCGTTCCTAATGAAGCAGAAGGCGGTGTCAAACCAAGTCCGATAAAGCTTAAGAATGCTTCAAAGAAAATAGCCGTAGGAATACTGAACATCATTTGTATGATGATCACACTCGAAATATTTGGTAAGATATGTTTAAAGGCGATTTTTAATTTTGATTCACCTAGCGTCATTCCCGCTAGTACATATTCTTGATCTTTCAATTTCAATGTCTGTGCTCGAACGATCCGCGCCATCGGAATCCAGTTCGTGATTGCCATAGCTGCCACAATCGAGAAGATCCCTGGTTCAAATACAACTAACATCAAGATCATTACTACTAAATTGGGAATCCCTGATAAAATTTCTAAGAAACGTTGCATCACATTATCCACACGTCCACCTAGTAAGCCAGAGATCAGCCCATAAGCTACCCCGATGGTCACATCAAGCAATGCAGCGATGAACGCAATCAATAAAGAGATACGCGTTCCCATGAATAGACGACTCAAGACATCTCTTCCTAATCCATCTGTTCCTAAAAAGAAGTTGACATTGGCTGGAACATTGGCTTGTGCATATTTATCAACTAATTCTCCACCGACCATGGCTTTTCCATTCAATCCATCGATATTGATTCCTGGGATACGTGGCGGTAAATTGATATAATCAATATTTTGTGCAGTAGGGTTATGTGGTGAAACAAAGATCGTCACAATTGAGATCAAGATAATCATTGATAACAAGATCATTGAAATAACTGCCGCTTTGTTTTTCTTCAATCGGCGCCAAGAATCTTGGATAAAATTCAATGAAGGAGCTTCAATTTTCTCACGTTCTGCTTCAGTATTTTTCTGTAATGGTAAGAACTCATCTGCAGGTATCTCTGCAATTGTTTCATAACGTTTTGGTATCCATTCCATCTAGCTTCGACTCCCTTCAGAAACTCGGATTCTTGGGTCAACTAATCCATATAATAAGTCAACAATCAGAATCACAAAAATCAACATAAATGAATACAAGATCGTGACTGCCATGATCGTCGGGTAATCATTTGTCGTGATCGATTTAACGAATTGTTCCCCGATTCCTGGAATAGCAAAGATGTTCTCAACAACTAACGATCCGGTCATCAAAGCAACGGCTAAAGGTCCCAATAATGTCAGCAACGGGATCAAACTATTACGAAGACCATGTTTAAAGGCAATCTCCCAACGACTTAACCCTTTCGCTCTGGCTAATTCAACATAGTCACTATGCAATACTTCTACCATTTCTGTCCGAATAAAACGAGCGGAATCTGCCAATGGTGACATGGCTAATGCAATCGTCGGTAAGATCGTATACACAAATCCATCCCACTTTGCAATTGGCAAAAGATGCAATTTCATTGCAAAAATGTATTGCAATAACACGGCAAAAACGAAGTTAGGAATGGAGCGTCCTAAGATAGCGACAAGAGTAGATGAAGTATCGACCCATGTATTTTGCTTCATCGCAGAAATTGTCCCTAAAATCGTACCGAAAATGGTACCAAAGAGAATCGCTTGTATTCCGAGTTGTAATGAAGGCCCAATCCTTCCAGCTAATAAATTCGCTACAGGCTGATTTTTAAATTGGAATGAGATCCCAAAATCGCCTTGGACCAAATTAGAAAGGTAAATACCGTATTGTACGATTACTGGCTTGTCTAGACCTACTTGTTTATTCAACATTTCAATTGTTTCTGGACTTAATCTTTCCTGATTTGTATAAGGTGTTCCTGGTAATAATTGCATTAAAAAGAAGGTAATCGTTGCAATCAACCACAGCGTGATGATCATAAAAAAGACACGTTGTAATACATATTTTATATAACTATTCACTAATGTTTCCCCCTAGCTTTTGACTTCTGGTCAATGTTTCGCTACATTATTTAATGAACCATAGATAAAGGAGTTTAATGATGAAAAAAAAATATCGTCCTTATTTGTTTGCTGGTGCGTTGATCTTATTTGTTTTTCTTAAAAATGCAGTGACCAATCAGCTAACAACCGTCCAGTTATCCAATGATTTATTTTTATGTGCGTTGCCGTTTTTGATTATCGGCGGTTTTTTATGGGTTTTTTCCTCAGGTTTCTTTGATCACTTTCATCGATCGGTCCATCTGGCTCGAACAAGAAACCGCAAGAAAAAACTAGAATTTACTTCACTATCGTCTGCCAGCTACGGTATGTATAGCTTTTGGCTGATCATCGCTGGAATTTTACTTATTGTTTCACTTATATTTACGCTTTTATCATTGTTATAAGTAATTCATTTGAACTAGCGTTCTTTAGAAAAGGGAGAGGTCTGAGATGTTAACTATATCTCAGACTCTCTTTTTTCATTTTTTTCAGGACTTATTCTTCAATATAAGTCCATTTATAATCCCATGACGCACCTGCAGCATGGTGAACGATTCCTTTTACTTTTTCATTTACTAAGTGACCTTCAGCTTTTTGATAAACGGGTACGACACCCATGTCATCTGCGATGATTTTATTCGCTTCTTGCAAGTCTTTCCAACGTGCATTTTCATCACCAGCATCTTTTGAAGCAGAGGCTTCAACTACTTTGTCATAGTCAGCATTGCTCCATTGTCCACGGTTATAAGAATTACCTGTGACAAATAGATCAGTGAAGCTACTTGGATCCGCATAATCTGCGCCCCATCCACCTAGGACTGTATCAAAATCACCAGAAGATGAACGATCTAAACGAACAGAAAATGGTACAGGTGTTGGTTTTACTTTGACACCATCAAGATTTTCTTGGATTGAGTTTTGGATATATTCAATGACTTTTTTCGTTGAATCATCATCAGAGGCCATCAAGCTAAATTCAAGAGAGTCAATCCCTAATTCACTTTTTGCTTTGTCCCAATATTCTTTTGCTTTGTCTTTATCGTAAGAAACTAATTCGCCAGCTTCTGCTGCAAAATCTTCATTTGTTTCAGGATTTTTCGTCATATCTGCTGGGATCAATCCAGTGGAAGCAACCGAACCATCTCCCATGACTTGTTTCACTAGAGCATCACGGTTGATTGAATAAGAAATAGCTTTTCTCAAGTTAGCATTTTTAAATGGAGATTTATCATCTCTTTGATTAAATTCAATGTAGCTTGTACGTGCTTCTTTTACAGAAGTATAAGCTGGATCATTGGCATTTTGTTGCGCTAATTCACCGGATAAAATCACATCATCTGCTTGGCCATCTTTAAATAGATTTAAAGCAGTTGAAGATTCTTTTACAACGCTTACTTTGATTTCTGATAATTTAACCGCATCTTTATCCCAATACTGATCGTTTTTCTTATAGGTCCATTCTGTATCAGTTCCTGGTCCATCAAAATCTGCTAATGTAAATGGGCCATTGTAAACAGCTTTATCACTTTTAGAAGCATAAGCATCTCCATTTTTTTCTACAACCGCTTGATTTTGTGGGAAGAATGATGGAAAGGCAAGTAAGTATTGGAAGTAAGGTGTTTGTTTTGTTAAAGTAATCTCCAACTCATGATCTCCAACTGCCTTGATTCCTAATTCAGATTTATCTTTCTTGCCAGCAGTGATGTCTTCTGCATTTGCTACTGGTGCAAATAGATAAGCATATTCAGAAGCTGTTGCCGGATCAACTGTTCGTTGCCAACCATAAACATAATCAGCAGCAGTTACAGGATCCCCATTAGACCACTTTGCATCCTCACGCAATTTGATTTTATAGGTCAAACCATCTTCACTGACTTCAGCTAGCTCCGTAGCGCCTGCCGGTTGTGGTTTGCTGTCTTCATCTAAGCGATAAATCCCTTCATACACATTATTCAAAGCAGTAAAGCTGATTGTGTCTGTCGCTACAGATAAATCTGCTGTTGGCATTTCTTGAGGTACTACTAAATTAAAAACGCCTCCCCCATCAGCTTTGCCACTACTTGCTGAGCCACTATCTTTTGTATCTGCACTGCCACCATAACAACCAGCAAGTACAAGACCGCATACGGCTATAACACCAAACGTTAATTTCTTTTTCATCTTCCGTACCCCTTTTTCGCAATTTTCAGAATAATTAATATTTTCTGAAGTTGTTTAAGAGTTTAATGAATAATTATTAAAATTGCAACACTTTTTTTTACTTTTTCTTAAAAATAAACATTCTATTATGAAGGATTTATTATTTTTTTCTGAAAAAAGGTATATTTAATAAGGTTTTTCCATAGCTTAATTTCTTTTTAAAATAATGTACAAAAAGTAGACAAAAAAATTAAAACACAGGTTAATGTTCGTGTTTTAGGCATAAAATTCAGTAATTCCTCTTCAATCAACCTATCTACAACTTTAATTATTTTCTTACCTAAGTAACAACTGTTCCATAAA
>NZ_NGMO01000002.1:638618-772756 GCF_002140175.1 Candidatus Enterococcus wittei | reverse complement strand
AAATTACATAAAATAGTTATTTAATTATTAGATAACACTAAAGAGCATGGAACAAAAGTATTATTTACTCTTGTTTCATGCTCTAAATACGTATAAATGGCGGAATCAGAAGCAACTTCTATCCCAGCCTCTTTCTCTGCTTCCTATAAATGCCGCTTTGAAGGTAGTTATCCATTTCTTTCAATTAGAAACGACATCACCTATTTTTTAACATCCGCACCTTTTTTACCTACTCTTTTTGCCATCCAAATATTCGGTTGGTTCCAACCATTGGCATCAGGGATCACCCCCACGATTTGATACCCCATTTTTTCGTAAAAAGAATAAGGATGTTCATCCAGATTTTGGATTGTTTTTAATTTTTCTAATGGTTGCTCAAATAAATCGACTTGGCTTAAACTTGTCTGACCATCTACATCATCTGTCCCTAAATAAATCGTCAATCCACCTTTTGATGCCACTTCTTTTTCGATATAATCAATCAAGCGTGAACCAACTTGTTTTTTTCGATAAGAACTTTCTACGACTAATGGATGGAGTTCCCAGCCAGTTGAATGGTATTGAGGAATCGCACCTACAAAACCGACTAATTTATCTTTTTCAACTGCTGATACAGCAATCCGACGACTCTCTAGCAAGCATTCGACTTCTTTCATCGGTTCTTCGCCATATTTTGTGGGCCAGGTCAATCGTAAAAGATCAGCAAGCTGATCCTTCAAGCCGATATTTTTACGATCAAATTCACTGATAATCATGCTTTCTCCTCCTTTTCTCGTTTCAGATTATTCTATCAGCCGAAAGAGTAAAAGAGAAGGAAAAAGACCCTAACTTTTATACTACTATTTATTTTACAACCGCTTTAGCCTTTGTTTTGTCTTTTTTCATTTGTTTGCTTCGTAACTGACCACAAGCAGCATCGATATCTGTTCCATGTTCTTTACGGATCACACAATTGATGCCATTTTTCTTTAATACATCATAAAATTTCAAGACATCTGCTTTCGAACTTCTTGAATACTGATCATGTTCACTGACTGGATTATATGGGATCAGATTGACATAGGCTAATTTTTTCTTATCCTTCAACAGGTCAGCCAGCTGTTGCGCATGTTCTGGTCGATCGTTTACATGACTTAACATGATATATTCAAACGTGATGCGTCGGTTCGTTTTTTCAAGGTACTCATCGACTGCTTCCATTAATTTTTCAATTGGAAAACGTCGATTGATCCGCATCATTGATGTACGCACCTCATTATTAGGGGCATGCAAAGAGATCGCCAAATTGACTTGCAAGCCATTATCCGCAAATTCTTTGATCTTATTCGCTAATCCGCTCGTTGACACAGTAATGTGCCGTGCACCAATCGCTAAACCTTTCGCATCATTGATAATATGCAAGAAATTCATCACGTTGTCATAATTGTCAAATGGCTCTCCAATCCCCATCACTACAACATGAGAGACCCGTTCTCCTTGTTGTCGTTCATCAAAATACTGTTGGACCATCATAATTTGTGCAACGATCTCCCCAGCAGTTAAATCACGGTTCTTTTTCAGTAATCCACTTGCGCAGAAGGTACAACCAATATTACAGCCAACTTGTGTAGTCACACACACAGACAACCCATATTCTTGTCGCATCAACACTGTTTCAATCATATTTTTATCTGGCAACTCAAATAGATATTTGACCGTTCCATCTGAAGCTTCTTGTACGACCATTTGTTTTAACGGATTGATCACAAAATTTTCCGATAACTTTTCTATCAAGTTTTTTGAAAGGTTGGTCATCTCTGAAAAACGCGTCACTCGCTTTTGGTAAAGCCATTCCCAAACTTGTGCAGCCCGAAATTTCTTTTCTCCGTTTTCCAAAAACCATGTAGTTAATTCTTTGTTTGTAAGACCATAAATGGATTGTTTTTCCACGATTATTCCCTCTTTTTTTCAAAGTATCGCTACATACTATAACTGATTGTACCTTCTAATGCAATAGTTCACAAGCAAAAGAAAAATTGAGGAAAGAAAGATTAACGAAGTTTATTTCCATAATCACACATGTTTAATCTTCCTTTACCCCAAGTAAACTAAATGGAAGATCCCCTCCATTCTACTCCCTGCTAAAAAGAGCAAAAAATCAATTCACTCTGAAAAGATTTTTTGCTCTTACTTGTTTACATCTCTTGATCATTTGACATTGGTTGATCTTCTGTTTCTTCTGTTTGTTCGATGTAGACTTTACGAGGTTTGCTTCCCTCAGAAGGACCTACGACTCCATGTGCTTCTAATTCATCAACTAAACGTGCTGCTCGGTTGTAACCGATCCTGAAGCGACGTTGTAGTAAAGAAATACTTGCGGTTTGCATCTCGATGACTAATGCCTTTGCTTCTTCAAATAATTCATCTTGTGGCTGTTCTGCTGAGCCTGTTGTTTCTACCTCATCTGTTGGCATCATCTTTTCCTCATAGTGAGCTTCTTGCTGATCAGTCACAAAACGAACGACACGTTCGACTTCATGATCCGAAATGAACGCCCCTTGGACACGGATCGGTTTATTTTCTCCCATTGGCAAGAAGAGCATATCTCCTCGTCCTAACAGTTTTTCCGCCCCATTTGAATCAATGATCGTCCGCGAATCTGTTCCACTTGAAACGGCGAAAGCCATACGAGAAGGAACATTGGCTTTAATGATCCCAGTAATGACATCCACACTAGGACGTTGGGTTGCCAAAATCATATGGATACCAGCAGCACGAGCCATTTGTGCCAAACGAATGATGGCATCTTCGACTTCATTGCTGGCCACCATCATCAAGTCTGCAAGTTCATCGACAATCACTACAATGAACGGTAATGTTGGATGTTTGGTGCCATTTTCCAAATTCTTTTGTTGTACAAATTCATTGTAACCAGCAATGTTTCGAACGCCTGTTGCCGCAAATTTCTCATAACGTTCTTCCATTTCTTGTACAACTTTTTGTAGAGCTTGAGCCGCTTTTCTTGGATTTGTCACGACTGGTGTCAATAAATGCGGGATACCGTTATACATATTTAACTCAACCATTTTCGGATCGATCATCATCAATTTTACTTCATGAGGTTTTGCCCGCATCAAGATACTCGTGATGATCCCATTGATCGCCACCGATTTCCCACTACCTGTTGATCCTGCAACAAGTAAATGAGGCATTTTGGATAGATCTGCCGTTTGTACACGTCCCGATACATCTCGACCTAGTGGTACTTCCAACAGTTTATCTGGGTGATCGGGTTGGGCCTCGATCACTTCTCTAAACGAAACCATACTGATTTTACTGTTTGGTACTTCGATCCCTATCAAAGATTTTCCTGGGATTGGCGCTTCCATCCGTACATCTTTTGCTGCTAAAGCTAAGGCGATATCATCGGTCAAACTGACGATTTTGCTCACCTTCACTCCTACCGCTGGTTGCACTTCAAACTTGGTAACGGAAGGACCTAAGCTTGCTTTTACAACTTTCGCATCTACCCCGAAGCTTTGAAATGTTTGCTCTAAAACACCAATATTTTTTTCGATTTTTTTGTATTCATCACTTTGATCGACTGCTTGTGCAGAATCTAATAAGCTGATCGATGGCAATTCATACGCCTGATTCTCTTCTTCCGCTTCAATCTCAAATTCCAGTGCTGTCCCATCATCTTCCAAGGATTCTTCTGCTACTTCTTGTGTCTGTAAGCTATTTTCTTCCATTGCTGTTTTCTCTAGAGGAGAAGGTTGAACAGTCCCTTGGAAACTGTCTATTGGTACAAAACTTAATTGTTCTGGTTCGATTTCTTCCACTTGATGGTGCGTGAGGTCGTTTTCTTCATTCTGACGGGTGATTTGTTTTTGTTTCAAAGCAGCGATCTCTGACTCAGCAGCTTCTTGGGCAGCCAAACGTTTGGCTGCCTTCGCTTCTGCTCGCTGTTTTTGTCGTTCTTCTTTTGCCGCTTGTTTCCGTGCTTGTTTTTCCGGATCACCTGCCAATAGTTCTTGCAGTCTTTCCCCCATCACTTGTAGCCCGTTTAAAAGTTGGTACCCTTCCACATTACTAAATAAAACAGCCCCACTGATAATTAGTAAAACTGCGACAAAGTAACTACCTGGTTGAGCAATCAAAAAATACGTGAGATTGTAGATGACAGCACCTAACATTCCTCCACCCACATTTGTATGGATCTGATTTTGTCTGATATCTGTTGTCAATAAATCCCAAGTTGTCCCGATAATATTTGGTTCTCCGCTATGCAATTTTCCAAACAGATTTGCATGCAAGAAAAGTAAAATCCCTAAATAAAATAAACTACCACCAAGCCAACGTCGACTTTTGCCCATAGTAAACTCTCTATTTTTAACTATGATCCAAAAACCGAAAACAGCTAGTAAGACACAGAGGATCTGGTACGTGTTTCCAGCGATCATACGAAAGCCATTCGCTACTAAAATGCCTAGAAAGCCTAATTTTAAAAAGCCGAAAACGGCAAATAGTATGAAAGCAAAGCCAACACCGATCGCAATCATTTGTTCCTGCTGTTGTTTTTGTTTTTTCGTTTTTCTTTTTTTCTTTGCAGGAGCTTTTTTCTTTGCCATGTTCTATCCCTCATTTCATCAAGTTCCATTATACAAAAAAAAGCAAGCGAACAAAAGTTTTGTTTGTCCGTTTGCTGATTTTCTTTTTTTTTGGTGTTTCATCTGTAAGTAATAACGATAATAACTAGAATTAAATTCCCTGAATGACTTACAATTCCACTAAAACTAACAGTTCTTAAAACTTGAAGTTAGGGCTTCTTTGGAAAAACCATACTTGTAAGCTTACCTTTTAACTCACAGCGTTTAATCTTATTATTCTATCCTTGTAGTTCCTACGGTTCTTGATTGTATCTAAACTAACCTAAATACGTAATTTTAGCTTCAAATCAATCATCAAACTCTACTGTCAACTATTGCTGATAGATTCACCATTTTTCCATCCCTCCGCTTGTCATTTGGTTTCGTACATGATAGAGGAAAGTCACACATTGCTTGGTTAGTGTTGTAGAGATAATTCTTTCTGATACTTATTTGTTTTCCGATCATATATCGGTTTTGGATTGCTTTGGGTGCTGGTGCTTCTTTCTATACTCATAGTTACAAGATTCGAGAAACTTTGATATATGTTCTTTGTGAATCCTTTAGTTGTTGATGCTATCTCTCTTTTTACTTTTTTCTCATTTGTTAGACGATCACTTCCCTCAGTCGTTGCACTCGTTCCATCGGAAATATCGGTTATTTGCTCTTGTGTCTTATTCAATTCAGAATCTTTCTCAAAGTAATCATAATTGTTCATATAAGTCAGTGATGAAAGGAGAAACCTAAACCCGTTTCCCAATTGCTGATCATTAAGACTTCTAGCTACACGAACTATGCCTTCGAAATCTCTTTCTTCCGCAAAATCTCTGATGATAACCATCAATATTTCCGCATCAGTCATTTGTAAATTTACCCGCAATACATGGTCTGTATCTAGAGCGTTCCACACAGTATTTCGGGATAATGTTGGTGTGTTTTGGTATTCCGCCAATTGTTCTACAAATTGTTCAAAGCCTTCTTTCTTAAAAATCCTCTGTTTTTTTTTGTTGTATTCTTCCATTAGCATTTTACCACTTTTCACTGTGAATCCTTTTGGAAGTTTGCTATATCTAAGTAAATCTGTTGTTGCTGAAACAACATGTGTCGTTTCATGGATAGTTGTTTCACTCTTAGAAATGATCACATTTTCATCTGGAGCTAGGTCGGGATTCGCATGGAAGGCATCAGCGAAGAAAATAATTCTACATTCCGGATCAAGATCTGGTATATAGGCTTGGGTACTCAGTACTTCATTGTACGATGAAAAATATTTCTTTGGCCCCTTCTGAATCAATTTTGTAGAAACGATCCAAATATTTTCAAAACCCCATTCCGCTGTTTTTTGAAGGAATCTTGCTCCTTTTTTGGTTACTGAAGATAATCTTTGGACAGCTTCTCTTAGGATGTGTTCTTTATTTTGTAGACCCTCTAATTTAAACATTTTAGCCAAATATTGACCTTCTTTGGTTTCTGCTATGGACGGTCTTATCAATAAATTTTGACAAATACCTTCTACAGTTTCGTAATAATTTTGTGCTTTTGCATACTCCTTTGCAAGATCTTCTTGAAATAATTTGATATAATCTGGTACGTTATTTGGTTCTAATCCAATATATACCCAAAAATCAAGTTTTGGCTTCTCAGGTAAAATTTCAAGAATGTCGTTCAAAATATTTTTTGTATGCCACTCTAAGCCATTATGGACCAAAGCTTTTGCCTCTGGCATAAACTGTGCCAGTTGTTGAAAAGGAATACTATCATCTTCAACTCTGGAACCTTTATTTTCATATTTCTCTGCCTCTCTAAATTTGTTCCATTCCTCACTTCTTCCTGCTGAATTGGGAATTTTATTTGCTGGTGGAAATTCCGTATCTCTAAGGTTCAGTGCATCTGCTCCCCATAATATACTTTTTATCGATTTTTCCCATCTTTTTTTCTCTAGATCTGTCTCAAAACGAAACTGCTCGTTTTCTGGATCAAATACTAAAACTGTCATCGGTCGCAAGACATCTTTTTGTACTAAATTATAGTGGCTCCCACCTTCATACAATTCAATGAGTGGAATATAGTGATCATTAATTTTGATGTAAGATCTCCCCATTCTATTCCACATCAGTTCTTTTTCATCTGGGGCAGAAAGAGTACTAGGATCCTCTATTGATTCAAACTCATCCATTTTCTTCATCACTTCGTCTGCCATCTCTTTCGAAATAAAAGGAGAAGTTGCTGGTTCAAAATACCATTCTTTTCCATTGTAATTCACTGGATAGATTTTTTCACCATCTACTACATCATAACGTACCCCATGTTCCTCAATTGATGTCACTCTCACAGGAACCTTTTGTCCATTCAGCGTAATGAAATACCGAGTTTCCTTTCCAGCTTCTAAGACAGACATCACTTCCCCACTGCCATAGGCATTGGAATTCAGATTGGGTTCAACTACAAAAACTTGATCTGGGTCAATGCCACTCGCTAATCGATTGATCAGCGCTTTTTGTTCCTCCGTAAACGAAACAGGTCCAGAAAAAATTTCTAACCGATTTCCCCTTAACAAAAAAGGCCTACCGTATACATCGCCGGTTTCCAGATTCGTCACCAATAGATAGGACTTATCTTTCATTCGTTTGACAGGAACTTCTAAGCCTTTTCCTGGTAAATAAGTCCTGATAACATCTTTAGGTAACGTAGGTGTCTTCTTTACCAAACCGTCGATTTTTCCCAAAAGTTGTTTGACGTTTTTTTTTACCCAAACTTCATTTTTTAAATCCACTAACTCCCTGATCACAAATTTACTCCCGTCAGTGATAGATTCGATTCCTGGATCAAGGTATCGTCTAATATTTATTAGAACCGACTTGATTTCTGATAATTTTGGAGTAAAGCGTGGCCCTTGACGAATCGCATTTCTTATTCCTCCTTTTGCCATCGCTTTAGCCATTCCAAAGGCAAATTTCGAACTAAGGGAAGTCATTTGTCCAAAAACCGGGATCAAGAGGACGATATCAATCGTGCAAGAAGGAACAGCGACTGCGACATCTTTATCGATGGAAGCTGTCACACAATCGTAAAAAGGGATGATGTGCTTGGCAACATCCCATATTTGTTCAAGGATAGCTTTATCATCTCCTGATTGATAAAGATCATCATACAGTTTATCACTATGTTTCCGACTGAACGCATCAATCAATGGCTGCATGTCTTCTCCTTGAGACAGCTTCTTACTCTGATCGATAGTAGGAACAAACATAAAGAGTCGCTTTCCTACTCGAATTGCATTTCCTTCTCTCTTGTACCCTTGACTCCAGATATCTTTGTGATCCATTAGTCCATATTTGAGATAGTCCATCGAATTTTTATCGACTCGATAGAAAATATAGCCCCCTTCCCTCTCCAATTTTTTCAAAGCATACCACCGTTTTTCATCTCCTTGGACTGCGACAAAGAGATCGGTCTGCTCTAGCTTAGAGGTAGTTTTAAGAATGATCGGTATAGGGTCTCCCATGAGAGTATCAGGAAGGAACTCGGTATTTTCAAACACAGCAGACGCTTCGTAAAGTTCTGTTTCAGGGGAGAACATAAACTCCCGTTCTTCAGGATCAAATGCCGCTAACGCAAACTCAATCAGTTTTTGATCCAATGGATAAAAACTATCTGACACAGCTTTGGTCAATCGCTTATACCATTCTCCTAAATCAGGTGAGGTATAGTCATTGATACTCAGACTCTTTCCTAGAAGATAATCTTGTTCCAACACAAAAGCTTTGTATACTAATTGTCCCTTTGCATGTTGGAGGTAAGTCTGAACCACCTCTTTGGCTAATGCTTGTTTTCGTCGCCAGTTCAGGACTTCTTTTTGATAAGCTGTAAAGAGGGCTGAGAGTGTGTCATGATGCTCTTTCAATTGTAAATACCCATTTTGATGATACTCAATAAAAGTGCTAAGGGCTACTTCATAATAGGTGCCTTTTTCCAACGCCTCCCGCAATAGATCAGGGTCTAACTGAGCAATGGCAAGCAACGCAGGAAGGACTGTATAGCGTAGCTCTTCCACCCTTTTTATGCCATTTTTACTGATTTTATCCCAAATAAACGTACCAAGCATTTGAATTTCTGCTTGATTGAATTGTGTTTGAATACCTAAATCTGCTAGTAATTTGGCCCCTGTCAGCTGCATCAAGGAGTCATAATTAGAAACTGGCAACTCATCTGCTAGCGTACTTGTCTCAAGAAAATAATTTGGCAATGTATCTTTAAGTAACAGGAACCATAACTTTTTAACAATCTCTTCCTCCTCTTTGGAAACATTCCTAAGAGTATGTAAAGTAATGTAGCCTCCTTTCCTCAACTCTTCTACTTCAAATAACTTTCTGAGATGACCAATGGTGAATTGAGAAGGATTGGGCGAGTCAAGGATCTGCTTAATCATATATCCTTCGATCGAACTTCCTAGTACATTCTCAGCCACCCATTTCATGATGGTTAGTCTCGTATCCTTATCAGAAATTTTTTCTTTTCCTTCACCTCCGTAAAGGTTTAATTCTTTCAGGATCACTTTAGATAAGGTTTGAAGTTTGCCTTGGCTTAAAGACATTCCACTACCTGATTCCGTGAACCATTTCCCCATAGCAATGAGGATGTTTTCTATGGTCGACTCTCCTTTCAGCACCCCTTCCTGACGGAAAAACTGTGCTATCTGAATCATCATATTTTTATCACGCCAATTAGGCGCTTCATACTTAGGTATTTGTTTCCTACTAACGGAAGGCTGTACAGATGTTGTTTCTATTGTTTTGATTGTTTGGTTCGTTAGTTCAGTAGAAGTGAAAGTAGGAGCTTCCTCTTCAATATTATCAAGCAACCATTTTATTAATATTGCTTGTGCTTTCTCCTCCAAAATCACTGCTTCCTCTTTTTTTCCAAGGATGATATTCGCTAACATTTTTACTTTCGTAAAATCAGTCGTCTCTTTCCCTTCCACTTCCTTAGTCACCCATCTTGCTATTTTTATTATCAGTTCATTGGGTTTGGAAGCATCCATCTTGATGTTTCTAGCCTCTAAAAAAGTAATGACTTTTTTACGAATATTCTCTTGTTGTTCCTCTGTCCATTCAGGTAGTTTTTCTTCCATACCTAAACTAGTGTCTTCTGTTGGAGAAAGAACCTTATTCTCACGAGTAAATGCCTCAATCCTTTCTTTTTCCTCTTCATTCGCTTCAATTGCACTGATTTCGATGGCTTCAAACGTACTCGTGTCTTTATAGGAATACCCCACTTGTGCATTGTTGTTTCCCCATTGCAGTAAGAGATAGCGTGGCTCTTTCACGGTTCTTTCTTCCTCTTCAAGTCCATATTCTTTTTGCAAGAGCTGGGCGACTTGTTCTTCTCTTTTTAGAATCGTTCCATAGGTAGGTCCTTCAAAGATCCATCCTTGCATCCTTCGAACCAATTCGCTAGCGGATTGATTCTTAAGAGATACTTTTTGTTCAAGCAAGAATTTTCGGACCGCTTCATTCACTGCTAGTGTTTTCTCCCGTTTCTCGAAAAGCGTGCGATGATAATAAATGGTTTGGATGGACTGATTCTTAGAAATAGTTGCCGTGCGATCATAGATAAAATCTGCGAAGATTTGATGACTTTCTTTTTTTTGTTCGTTGAGACGAATCACCGATGGATCCTCTTCTTTGGATAATTGATGATGGATCGTTGTATAAGTGATTTCTTGGTAAGTATACCCTTCTAATAAAGTATTGGCTTTCCATTGATTAAAAATCGCCTGTACTTTTGTAGATGACAGAAACTCCCCCAGCCTGAGGTCCTCCACGCCATAAGCCTTCAATAAGAAATAGGCTAAAAACTGTTTTCTTTCATATTTGTCAGAGACATCATGAGTGCTTCCTGTTTCGAGCCATTGTAGTGTGGTCTTTTCTAATTCACTACTAGAGCTTTCTTTGACCGCAATTCCTTCCTTCGTGAAAAACTCTTGCATTTTTTTATTGACAGCACTCGTTTCATTTCGCTTTTGAAAAAGAAGGAGATGATAATAAAAGATCGGTAGAGGCTCAGAATAACGTGTCGTAGGAGTTATATTATTGGTAATATCTTCCACGATTTCATGGACAAATTCTAAGTCAGGATCCTTAATCGTGTCTGGTACCACCCCCATCTTACTATTTTCCGTGAGAGGCTCGTTGCGAAATTGCTTTTCACTTAAGGCAGATTGTTTGAGTTCAACAAAGGTGTAGTCTTTGAACACGTTGTTGTTTTCCCATTGTAGGACCGTGTTGACAGCCTCCGTCGCTGTAAGATTGCGACGAATGCCATAACCCTCTAGAATAATAAGGGCCAGCTGTTTCTGCCTAGCTAAAATCTCTGCATCTGTTTGTTTCTCATGGACCCATTCATGAGCAATGATCGCTGTGGGCTTAGAGGGCAAGCCTTCACTAAACTCTTGCTGTTTAACTAGAAACAGAATAACTGCTTCATTGGCCTTTGCTGTTTCATTTCGTTTTTGAAAAAGCGCAAAATCATACCAAAAAGGGAGGATGGGTTCGTAGGTCGGTAACGTCAAGGGATGCTCATTAAGGTAAGCCATATGGAATTTGTTCACCATTGCCGCCCCTTCTAAAGATAGTACACCGTAGGTATATAGGTTCGTATAAGTAATCATTCCAACTGGTTCATTATTTTTGATCATTCGAGCATCAGAAGAGGGTTCATGGAACTTGTAGTCCTTAAAAATATTATTGTTGCGCCACTGCAGGAAAATAGCATTTGCTTGAAAACCAGATAGCTTTTGACTAGCTAACCCCGAGGAGGTAAGAATCAGTTCGGCGATTTCTTTACTTCTGGTTTTCTCTATTTCCTTCCCTTCTTTCCTTATCCATCCCTGTGTTGCAGTAATGAGTTGAAGGAGGGATAATCCCTCACAGGGTATTTTTTGATTACAAAGAAATTTTTTGATGGCCTCGTTGACCTTTGATGTTTCATGTCGTTGCTGATACACCGCATAGGCCCCTTCGTGATAACAGGTTGGAAATATCTCAGTGGTTGGGACTGGAGAGGGTTTCCCTTCTAAAAAGGCAGTGATAATACTATTTATTTTTTCTGTGAACTCTAAATACCTTTTATTATACGTATTCGGAGATTGAAATTTAGGAGTGGATGATTTGTCAGACCTTTTGTCAATGGGCAATCCTGTTGTTATATTGGAGTGGGGTAGATTAAACCCATTTCCTTTTTTCAATTGGCTCGCATGGGTCGTTGTGTTAGGTTGATTTTCATTTAACACGACTGTGATTACTTGATGTCCATCAGTGGTTGGTTCATTATGTCTTTTCATGAGGTATTTAAATTGATACCCTTGAAAGATATTATTCTCTCGCCATTGGAGGAGAATAGTGGCTGCTCGATCATCAGATATCTCTTGCCCAACGATTCCTGAAGAGTTAAAAATAACTTCAGCGACTTGTTTGCTCCGAGCAACCTTTCCCTTATTTTTCCCTTTCCTTACCCACTCCTCTGTAGCAATAATCAATTGAGGAGAAGATAATTTTTCACATGTCACTTTTTGTTCACATAGAAATTTTTTGACGTCATCATTCATACTTTGTGTTTCATTCCGTTTTTTATACAATGCCTCGTCATACAAGAATAATGGTAACTTCTCAGAGATTGGGACAGAAGAAGGCTTTTCTTCAAAAAAGGCGGTGATCATACTGTTTATTTTCTTTATATCCTCCAAAGGTTTTTCAGAAATAGTTGAAGGTCGTGTGGGAGGGAGGACCTCATCCACTTGGTACACAACAGAATTTGCTTCGATGGGCAGTTCTGTTGTTGGGCTGGACTGGGTTTCATTCACTGAGGCAGTCGTTTCCGTATGTATTTGCTTGGGCTCTTTAAATTGATATCCTTTGAAGATATTATTGTTTCGCCATTGTTGGATAATCGTCGATGCTCGATCATCGGATACCTCTTGTCCAGCGAGTCCCGAAGAGCTAAGAATAACTTCAGCAACTTCTTTACTTCTGGCTATCTTTTTCTCCTCTCCTTCTTTCCATACCCACCAATATAGCGCATTAATTAATTGAAGAGGAGATAATCCGTCGCAAGGTTCTTTTTGCGTACACAGAAATTCTTTGACTTTATCATTGACATGGTCTGTTTCATTCCGCTTTTTATACACTTCTACATCATCCATGAAAAGTGGTAACTTCTCAGAGAGTGGTACAGGAGAAGATTTTCCAGCAAAAAAAGCGGTAATGATACTATTTATTTTTAATGCATCCGCCGACAATTTTACAGAAGTACTCGAAGATGGCGTGGTAGAAAATGATGCCATTTCCACTTGGTCCTTAACAGAATTTGTTTCGAGGGGAAGTTCTATTGTCACGTTTGACTGGTTTTCATTTAATGAAACGGTCGTTTCTGTACGCATTGGAGCGATTTCTTTAAACTTATAACTCTTAAAAAGATTATTGTTTTGCCATTGGAGGATAATGCCTACTACCTCTGGGTCTGTCAGTTCTCTAGCTGGGAGTCCAGAGGCCTCTAGAATGGTATCAGCGATTTTTTTCTTTTTTGTTCGCACAGTCTCAGCATCTTTAGACTTTTCCCAATGTCGTATCTCTAGAAACATGGTCTGCGCTGACATATTTCGACACCGTCTCCCTTTATTACACACAACAACTCTCACCTTTTTATTCACTTTTTCGACTTGATCACGCTTTTTAAAAACCTCTAAGTTATACCAGAAGGGAGCCAAATTAGGAGGAATCGTTTCACGCAATAATTTAGCAAACGAATAGCCATGAATATATGTTTGAATGACTTTTTCTAATTTCATTTGTGTTTCACTAGGAATCTCTTCCGAATATTCCAACTGAGTCGTATCTACCTCTGGTGGTGATAGCGTAGTCGTTATCGTTGCACTCGTCTGGGCGTTTGCAGTGGTTGCTTGAGTCGTCGTAAGTTCTTCTAAAGTTGTTGGTTGAGATTCTTTTGGGGTTGGTGGTTTTCGGTCTTCAAACGAGTATTCTTGAAAGATATTATTATTTCGCCATTGGAAGAGGATGTTTGTTGCCTGGGTATATGTCAGATCGATTTTCGGAAGTCCGGAAGCTTCACGAATGACACTCGCTAATTGTTTTCTTCTATTTATTTTCGTTACTAGCCCATCTTTTCCTTCCCAATTATCAATGGCATTCAGCAATTCCACACCTGATAATCCAGCACATGGAACTCCCTGTTCACTCAAATAATCTTTGACTTTTTGATTGACCACTTGTATTTTATGACGCAATTGAAATGTTTCATAATCATACCAAAAATCAGGGAGTGGTCCTTTATTCGGTACAGTAGAAGGCAGATTATTCAGATAATCGGACATGATTTGATTTATTTTTATTGTTGTCCCTACAGAAAGTTTTTTCCAACTTATCAGAACTTCTCTTTCTTCCACAGGTGCCGGAATCGGCCTCGCCTCAGCACCTAATTGGGGAAATACATTGAAATTGAAATGTTCAATAAACCCATCTACCTTTCCGAAAAAATCTTCCGCCAGATGCCAAAATGGAGACAAATAGCTTTCTCCTTCAGGAAGCAAGACTGTTTTGGCTTTCGACACCGATTTTGGAACCATTTCTGGTGATAGCTCCTGTTGATTATTTTTTTGCTTTTTCTTCTTCGATTTTTTTTGTGAAGTCTTGTTTAGGAGTGAGTTGTTCGTGCGGTGGTTACTCATCGGAACATTTAGCTTCTTTTCTAATTGTGCGTTAGTGGGAATTTGTTCCCCGAAATTTACCGAAAAGGTACTCAGTAACCAATCAGCAAAATACGACAGCAACGAACCGCTTGGCTCTTTTTTTTCTTGAGTAGGAGCTACGTGTTCATGTTGGGAAAAGAACTGGTAAAACAGCTTAGTCAAGCCATTCCAAAACGTTTCAGTCACTTGATTATGCACATGATTTAGGGAATCTCTTGTGGTGTTATGTTGGTTTTCAAAAGAAGCTTGAAAGGCTTTACTTAGTTTTTGAGCTGTCTCTTCCGCAGAAAAAGGGAGAAACCCCTGTTCAGTTGAATTAGTCATGTAGTGAGAAGAAAAAGTAGTATGCTCACTTTCTTGTTGCATTCCTTGGTTGTTTTGTGTCTCAGCTTTACCGATTGCTTCTTGACAAACCGTTGTAAAACTCGTTTGTTCTACACTTTCTCCTGTGAGGATCAATGTGTTTACCTGATCCGTCCTTCTTATGGTGGTACAATTCACCAGTTGATAGAGGTCGTGAACTTTCTGATGAACAAAAACACTCAATTCATGGGCCATCTTCGCTACGTCAATAGCCGCCGATTGCGTGGACGTAGATGTTGGATGATAGAATGTTTGATTGCCAAAAAAAGGACTGGCACTGATAAACGGTAAGGCGATTGATGTGGACTGATGAGGCATGGTATGGGACGTGTTCAAGGGCTGGATTCGTTCGCGATTGATGGTAGAGGTGGAAACAAAGGAATAGATTCTTGTCTGATTCCCCTCTCTTCTTACGTCAATCCGTGTAGTCGCTTCAAAAGCTGGGGCTTTTTTTTTGATAATCGGCTGTTGTTCAAGAGGATCAACTAATCGTGCGTTTTGGCAGATACTGTATAAAAAAAGAAAGCCATCTAATGTCAATAAACTATCGGGGGCTAACGTTTGACCTATATTATTGGCGATATAATTTAACCGTGCTTGGTCATCTTCTGACTTATTCTTGTCATACCGTTTATTGTTTGCCTTTCCAATTACTTCTCTAGAGATAGCTTGTGGTATTTCCGACTTCTTCGGCATCTTTGGTTTAAGTGGGATCTTTGCTTTTGGTGGCATCTGTTTCACTCCTTCATTGAAATTATTGAACTATTTTGTTGCATAAGTGTTCATTTTAATAACATCTAAAGATCTATGATTTTACATCACCAATCAAATTTCTACGAATAGATCCAACAACTCTGCATCATTTTTTCAAAAGTGACAGTTCTTTCATGCAAAAAACAACAGTTCAGCAAGCTTAGAAGAACGAAAAATAGATAAATCCACAATAATAGCCTCTTTAAATGGGCAGATTGAACTAGACAACATCGCTAGGACTAGTTTCTTCTTTTCAATTTTGAAATACTCCTTCACAGAATTCGCTTTCATTTAAATTATAAAATAAAAAAAGAATGTATCAGTACAGGATTTGTGACTATATCAAATATAAAATAAGAAAAGAAAATAGGGGATTTTCTAGACTACAGAAAAATCCTTAAATAAAGTCTAATTGACTTTGTTGTCGAACAAAAATTCCGCCACACTCGAAGCAATATTCCTACTATCTCCCTTCCCCACATTAAAATCCTTAACCATAGCTACCCTTTTGAAGAATGATTCTCTCTAGGAATATAATAGACCGCACCTAAAGACACTAACTTTCCATTTCACATTCCTTTTGCCTTTACTCCTTTTTAATACAAAAAAAGAACAGAAAGAAATTTTTTCTTTCTGTTCCTTGATGATTCTAAGATTTCTCTTCCAAATTATCCTTTGGAAAAGAGTCAGTTTTACTAGTTCCTTATTTCTCCTTTTTCATGGAGTATCTTCAGAACTTAGTAAAAAGTATTCCAATCACTATTCCCCAATAGTTGCTCCGTTTTCACGGATCACTTGTTGATACCAATAGTAGCTGTCTTTTTTATAACGATCAAGGGAACCTTCTTGTGTTTCATCTTGATCGACATAAACAAAGCCATAGCGTTTTTGATAACCATTCAACCAGCTAAGCAAATCTGTATACGACCAAGTACAATAACCAAGCACTTCGGCCCCATCTGAAATTGCTTCTTTGATGGCTTTCACATGACTTTCTAAATAGCTGATACGATATTCATCGTGGATTTTTTTATCTTCTGTCAATTTGTCGTACTCACCTAATCCATTTTCAGTGATCAATACAGGTGTGCGGTAACGACTTGTAATACGCCGTAAAGCAATCCGCAACCCTTCAGGATCGATCTCCCAATCCCAATTGGTCCGTTCGACAAACGGATTTTCGACTTTTTTGTACATTCCAGGCACACCGGTTTCTTCTGATGATCCTTTCTTACCAGTCGTATTCATTTTCCCTGCTCCTACACCATCAAGTGGATTAAAAGCATTTGTTGCTGTTTGATAGTAATTGATCCCTAAAAAGTCTGGTTTTGCTGAAGCTAATAATTCTTCATCACCAGCGTCAATGGTAGGCGCCCAACCTTGCTCTTCTAAAAACTTCATTGCTGCAATCGGATATTTTCCCCACATATAAACATCCATCCAATAATGAGCCATTAAGTCTTCTGCATTTTCAGCAGCTAAAATATTTTTAGGGTCACTGTTGATCGGATAGTTAGGTGTATAGGCAAAACTTGGCCCGATTTTCCCTGGCATATTCATTTCATGGAAGGCATTGATAACTGATGCATTGGCTAGATTTGCAATATGATTGACTTGGTACATCCGTTTTGGATCTGTGACACCTGGCGGATGAGCGGCTAATAAATAGCCCAGAGAAGTAAAGATATTTTGTTCATTTAAACTAACCCAATAATGAACTTTTCCTCGAAATGCTTCAAACAGTGTTTTGGCATAATTGGTGAAATCTTCAATGATCTGGCGAGATTCCCAACCATTATACTCATCTTGTAGCGCTTGCGGTAAATCCCAATGATACAATGTCAACATTGGCTCGATATCATTTTTGATCAATTCATCAATTAGATCTTGATAAAAGGCTAAACCTTCTTGATTAATTTCTCCACGACCATTTGGGAAGATACGTGTCCAAGCAACTGAGAAACGATAAGTCTTCAAACCTTGTTCTTTCATCAAGGCAATATCTTCTTTATAACGATGGTAATGATCGACTGCTAAGTCGCCATTTGTTCCTTTAAACGTTTTCCCAGGGATCCGAACAAAACGATCCCATACAGATTCTCCTTTACCACCTTCTTGCCATGCTCCTTCTACTTGATACGCGGCAGAAGCTGATCCCCAAAGAAAATCATCAGGAAATGCAGTTAATTTTTGATGTTCCATTAACATCTTCCTTTCTTCATTCAATCCTTACCTATTTAGAATAACACGAAACCCCTTTCAACTCAAAAAGGAATTCTTGTTTTCTATTAAAAAAACAGGCGAAAGAAAACAATTTATAGATTCATTGCCTCCTATCGTATCCTCTACAGATTTTGAACATCCATAAAAAAAGATCCCAAAACATGGCCAAATGTTTTGAAGATCTTTTTTAGTTGTTTGCTTGGTCCAAAGTTCTTATTTAATGGTTTCCCTGTGGCGTGACATCTTCTCCAAACCATCTTTCTGATATTTTTTTAAACTCTCCATTTTCAACTAATCGAGCAATTCCTTGATTGACTTTTTCAACTAGCTGATCATCATTTTTACGTGCACCGATGGCAAAGTTTTCTCCTTCAAATGCGCCTGTGATGATATTGAAATCTTGCAATTCATTTCGTTGTTTTAAATAATAGTTCGCATAGACTTTATCCATCAATAAACCATCGATCCGTCCACTTTTCAAATCGATCAATGCTTCATTGAAACTACTATATAAAACTGCATCTTGATTTTTGACAATGTCTTTTAATACTTCTGGTTGTTTGATAAACATATCATAGCCGGAAGAACCATTTTGGGCGCCGAGTATCTTCCCTTTCATCTGAGAAAAACTTGTGATCCCAGAATTTTTTGGTGTAATCAACACTTGATCATTTTCCATATAAGGATTAGTAAACTGTACTTTTTTTGCTCGTTCTTCTGTTTTTGAATAGCCATTCCATATTAAGTCGATTGTGCCATTATTCAATTCAAATTCTTTCATAGACCAATCAATCGGTTGGAACTCAACCGTGATTCCATATTCGTCAAATACTGCTTTTGCTAGTTCGATATCAAAACCAGTTAACTTGCCCTCTTTATCCCGAAACCCCATCGGTACAAAAGTATCATCTAAACCAATGATAATCTTCTTTTCTTCATTGATTCTTGGCCAACTTTCTTGAGCCGTACGTTGATTCGTACAACCGGACAAAATGAATATCCCCATGAAAAATAAGATCAAAACACTTAATTTTTTCATTTTGAATCCCTGCTTTCTTAAATACTTGGAACAACCTTGATCAATTGGTCTCCTACATTTTCAGCAAAAACCAAGTCATGGGTAACGATGATTTGTGTCACACCATCTTCTTTTAATGAAAGGATCAACTTTTCTACTTGTTGGCGGAGTTCCGGATCAAGCGCACTTGTCGGTTCGTCATAGGCCAATACTCGTGGATTCATAGCAAGCGCTCGAGCAATCGCCACTCGTTGCTTTTGTCCGCCAGATAATTGATATGGATAGTTTGATAATAAATCACGAATCCCTAGCGAATCAGCTAGCTCTTCCACTTTTTTCCCATATTCTTCTTTTGTTTGTTTTAGAACCATTTTAGGGGCCAATGTAATATTGTCATAAATACTTAAGTGTGGGAAAAGTTGGAAATCTTGAAATACTACACCTACCACTTGTTCTTTTGTCTTTAATTCAAAAGGATCAAAACGTGTGCCATCCAAGAAAAATTCTCCACTGTCCGCTTTTTCTAAGCCAGCTAAGATTCGTAACATGGTGGTTTTCCCACCCCCTGAAGGTCCTACGATTGCCAGAGTTTGTCCGTCTGGGATCACTAAATTAAAATCTTTGATCACTTGTTTATCACCAAATGATTTGCTAATGTTTTTCAATTCGATCATTTATATCTCCTCCTAGCTTCTTAGCGGTAATAGTTTAACTTTTCTTCGATTTGCTTCATCAATAACGTCAATAAACCTGTCAACGCTAAGTAGATAAAAGCGACACCTAATAACGGTAATAATGTGGCATCTCTTTCCATGGCGATCTTCCCAGCACGCATCACATCCCCTAGACCTAAGATATAAATCAGTGAAGAGTCTTTCACCAAATTGATGACCTCGTTCCCAACAGATGGTAACACGATTTTTGTTACTTGGGGAATGATGATTCGTGTAACTGTTTGAAAAGGGCTTAACTGTAAGACTTGCGCAGCTTCATACTGTCCTTGAGGAATAGATTGAATCCCTCCTCTAAAAATTTCGGCAAAATAAGCAGCGTAATTTAAGATAAACGCAATCAATGCTGCCTCAAAACGATCAAATACGATCCCAATCGTCGGTAATCCATAGAAAACAAAAATCAATTGTAATAATAGCGGTGTTCCTCTCATGATCCAGACATACGTTTGTAACACATACCGTAGGGGTTTAAAATGTAAAGATAAGCCCAACGCTAACACAATCCCTAATGGTAAGGAACCAAGCAACGTGAATGCAAATAATTTTAATGTAGTCAATGCCCCTAATAATAATTGTGGCATTACTTCGAGTAGATAATTCATTTTATTTTTCCTCCTTTTTTTAAACAGAGCTTAAGCTAAACCAACAATTGCGACCTTTGAAGAGTATGCCAATCACCTTTTTATTCAGAACAAATCGTATCTTAGCTCAACTATAGGTATTCTTTGTTGAAAAACAAAAAAGTCCTTTGATCCGGAGATCAAAGGACGTTCAATACGTGGTTCCACCTTTTTTTATTAGTTTCTCACAAAACTAACCTTATCTAGTCGTCTAACAACGACCGTAGCTATAACGGGCTTCCCGGATTTTCTTACTGTGTTTTTCAGAAAACCGACTCCAAGATGTGGTTCACAATCAGTGGCTGTCTCTTTTCACCTACCAGAGACTCTCTTCAAGCACCTAACTGCTACTCTTCTTTTCGATGTCATTTATTTAGCTTACGAGTAATTTAACTGATTCATTTTTATTTGTCAATCTTTTTTTATGGTAAAATAATAAAAAAATGAAGGGAGTCTTGTCAAATGACAACTGCAACAAAACAAGAAGCTTATGAAATGCTTGAACTTCTCCACATTTCTTATCAAGAAGTGGCCCATCCAGCAATTACATCTGTCAAAAATCTTTCTTTTTCATTACCAGGACCACAAGTCAAGAACTTGCTCCTAAAGTCGAAAAAAGGCAAACAGATTTATTTTGTGATTTTACCGGATGAAAAACAAGCAGATTTGAAATTACTTGCTCAACAGTTGAATGAAAAGCGGTTATCCTTTGTATCAGAGGAAGAAGTAACACGTTTATTGCATGTCCTGCCAGGCACAGTGAACCCTTTTGCCTTGATCAACGATCAAGAAAACGAGATCCAAGTGGTGATTGATACATCGATTGATCGACATGATACTGTTGGATTTCATCCAAATGTCAACACCAGTACAATCATCTTTCCTTTTTCAGACTTCGAAAAGTTACTCACATACGTGGAACATCTGCCACGATTTGAGACTCTCTAAGTTTTTACTCTTGCTTCATCGCAGCTTTTAAAGCAGCTGCTAATGGACTTTCCGCAGGTTCTTCTACTTGCGTATATTTTTTGAGCAAGCGACGTTCTTCTTGCTTGGTCATTTTTTTCTTTTGTTCTTTTTTGTCTAACATTTTCTCTGTTGTGCCATCATATTTGCAACGGAAGTATGCCCCATTCTTTCCTTCAATAATCTCCATTTTGCGGTGGCACTGTGGGCAACGATGATTAGAAACTTTTGGATCTTTACGACGCCGGTAATGACAATCTTGGTTCGTACACACATAGATTTTACCGTCACGTGTGTTCTTTTCACGTAGATTCGAACCACAGTCTGGACATTTCTTTTGCGTAATCGAAAAATCTTGATATTGTTGCTGGCTTGTCTTGATTTCCTGTACGAGTCGTTTTGTTTCTTTTTCGATTGATTGCAAGAATGTTTGTGCTTGTTTTTTTCCAAGTGCAATGGCCTCTAGATCTTTTTCCCAGCTCTCTGTCAAGTCAGGTGTTACTAGCGAAGGATTCACCAATTCAAGAAGCTGTTTGCCTTTTGGTGAAGCTTGCAATCCTTGTGGTGTACGTTCCATTAGTTCTGATTTGATCAATTTCTCAATGATCTCAGCGCGGGTCGCAGGAGTTCCTAAACTATGTTTTTCCATCAGTCCTAAAAGAGTTGCCTCAGTCAATGGTTTTGGAGGTGCCGATAATTCTTTTTTGATTGTAAAGTTCGGTTGGATTCGCATGCCTTTTTGCCACTCAAAAGATTCCTCATGGCTTTGCGCTGAAGTTTTCCATCCTACTTCCAACACTCGATTTTCTCGGAAGATAAATTGTTCCTTGCCAAACTCAACCGTGATTTTTGTTTGACTGACTTTGTGAGGCTCTGCAAATAACCCTAAAAAGCGAGTCACAATCATTTGATAGATTTTTTGTTCCTCATTACTTAATTTTTCATAGCGTGGACGATTTTCTGTAGGCAGCAAAGCATGGTGATCTGTCACTTTATTGTCTTGGAAGACACTCGTCTGACGAACAACTGCGCCATTTTTCAGATATTGTTTGACTTCTGGGGCAAAATCACTGATTGCTTGTAAACGTTCTTTCATCGTACTTTTCATATCATTAGTCAAATATTTACTATCAGTCCGTGGATAGGTCACGATCTTGTGGGTCTCATACAAGCTTTGAACCACACTCAACGTTTTTTTCGCAGAGTAGCCATAACGCTGATTTGCTTCTCGTTGGATTTCTGTCAGGTCATAAGGCAAAGGTGCTTTTTCTGTCTTTGTTTTTTCGTCAATACTTGTGACAGTTCCTTTTTCTTGGCTCATTTTTTTGACAAAAGCTTGCGCTTCTTCATGAGATTTCAGCGAAAATGGATTCTTTTGAAGCATTTTTGCTTGTTCATTTCCCACTTCCAATGAGATCGTAAAATAAGTTTGCGGACGAAATGACTCGATTTTCTTTTCCTGATCACGAACCAAGGCCAATGTAGGTGTTTGAACCCGCCCTGCTGATAGATTATCCTGATACTTCACTGTCAATGCCCGAGTCACATTCAAGCCGACTAACCAATCCGCTTTAGCTCTTGCCAATGCAGACTCATACAAGGCATCATAGCTTTTAGCTGGTTTCAATTGTTTAAACCCTGCTTTGATGGCTTTGTCTGTTTGTGATGAGATCCATAAGCGTTTCACTGGTTTATTGAAATGGACGTATTCTAAAATCCAACGTGCTACTAATTCACCTTCTCGTCCGGCATCTGTAGCGATAACAGCTTCAGATACATCTTTTCGATTAGCTAACTGCTTGATGGCTTTTAATTGATGTCCTGTTTTTGGGAGTGGTTTGATGCCTAATTTTTTAGGGATCATTGGCAATGTTTCCATTTGCCAGCTCTGCCATTCTTGATTCAAATCTTCTGGCATCTTGAGACCTAATAAATGACCAAGGGCCCAAGTCACAATCACCTTGGGTCCTTCATAATAATTTTTGTGTTTTTGATTAGCACCAAGCACCTTGCTTAGGTCTTTCGCAACGCTTGGTTTTTCCGCTAGAATTAGTTGTTTCATAAAAATCCTTTCTGCTTTCTAAAGTGATCGGCTGATGATCTTTTAACAACGCAAGTCCTTTGTATTGTTGTAAGTCATCATCGCATTCTTCACACCAGCGCTCATCTCCATCATTCCAAAAGGCGCTTAGAAAATTATTTTTTGCATGGATATACTCATAATTATTTTTAATTGCAAGCCATTTTTCTTCATAAATTTGTTGTGCTTCTTCAAATGAGTCAAAAGATTCTTCTACCTCGATATCTTCTTCCCAATTTTCAAAAAACCACCAAGGCTCATTATCGCCGAACATCGTGATTACTTGATACATATTTCCGCTCCTTTTCTCCACTTTTCCTAAAATCATATTAGTCACTTTTTTAGAAAGTTGCAAGAAATTTTACTTAAAAAGGAGCATTTTATGAATACCTATAAAATTAGTTGGATTTTAGCTGGATAAATTAGCAGATTCATCCTTCAAACTGGCAATAAACTCTTGGATCATCCAACGATAACTATCCTCAGGCGCGACATCCGGTTCTTTTGTAAAATAACCTAAAAATCGCAAAGAAAGATACCCATGGATAATACTTCTAAGCTCGCGACAACGATGGATTTTTTCTTCTTTCGATAAAGAAAAAGAATCAAGTATCTGGAAAATGATCTGATTTGTTTCCTGTATTCCTTCTAACAAAATCGCTTCTTTTGTCTGGGGGATACTGATCAACAATGGATAGACTGCTTGGTTTTCCAAAGCGAAGGATTCGTACGTTTGTGCATAGATTTGAATCGCTTCCCCTTTACTTTTCCCAACTAAGTTATGCCACAACTGTTCATTTAATTCCCGCAAGAGTTTAGCAGTCAATGCTGTCTTAACTTCACGTATATTTTTGAAATAGTTATAAAGAGAAGGTGACTTGATTGCCAGAGCTTTTGCTAAATGTTGGAAAGTAATCTGTTGTACATCCATCTCTTCTGCCAATCCTCGAAAGCAATCGATGATTTTTTCTCGGGACAATGTCCTTTTCTTCATTTTTTGTTTCCCCTTTTATGGATGGTCTTTCTTCTAACCAGTTTACCATGAAAAACTATTATAAAAAAGGTTGGCTATTGATAAACTACAGATTGTAGTTTATCATAACTAGTTGTTGATGGAAATTTTCAGAAAGAAGGCTTTCATATGGGTTCTAAAATAAAAGAATCGCTAGTCAAAAAAAGAGAAACCTGGGAAAAAAACTTAGTTGTTTTGTGGTTTGGTACGTTTATGGCAGGAATTGGGTTTAGTTTAGTCATGCCTTTCATGTCGCTTTACATAGATACCTTAGGAAATTATAGTACTTCGCAATTGAATTTTTGGAGTGGTTTGACTTTTTCTTCTACCTTTTTCGTCACAACCTTGATTTCTCCTTGGTGGGGGAAACTCGCAGATCAAAAAGGACGAAAATTGATGCTTTTACGTGCTTCACTTGGAATGGCCATCGTGATTTCATTGATGGGGCTAGTCACAAGTGTGTATCAATTAGTAGCATTGCGATTATTACAAGGTATCTTTTCTGGTTACATTAGCAATGCAACTGCTTTAGTTGCAACTGGAACGCCTAGAGAAAAAAGTGGTCAAGTCTTAGGTACTCTAGCTACTGGATCTGTTACGGGAACTTTGCTTGGTCCATTACTTGGTGGTCTGTCTGCTTCGGCATTTGGCTATCGCTTCACTTTTTTCATCACTGGAACTATTTTATTTCTTGTCTTCTTGTTAAGTCTCTTCTTTGTTCATGAAACATTTGTTCCAGTAGAAAAAGAGCAGATGGTTTCTGCAAAACAAATATTCAGTGAGTTAAAATATCCCCATGTTGTCATTGGCATGTTTATCACCACGATGATCATCCAAGCATCAAATAATTCCATTAGCCCGATCATCAGTTTATATATCCGCCAATTGCTACACGACCATGGCAATGTGACACTGATCAGCGGTATCATTGCTTCGATACCAGGTATTGCCACATTGATCGCCGCTCCTCGTTTTGGGCGTCTGGGGGATAAAATTGGTAGTGAGCGTATTCTAGCCATCGGCTTAGGATTTGCCCTGATCGTCTATATTCCAATGGCTTTCGTGACGAACGTATGGCAACTGGCTGTCCTTCGTTTTTTGATTGGGATCTCTGATGCGTGCTTACTACCAGCCGTTCAAGCACTGATCACTAAATATTCCCCTACTCAGGCAGCTGGCAGGATCTTCAGCTATAATCAATCTTTCCAAGCTACTGGGAATGTCGTAGGTCCTTTGATCGGCTCAAGTGTTTCAAGTGTTTTTGGGTATCGTGGCGTATTTTTATCTACTTCATTACTCGTATTCATCAATTTTTTACTTGTCCGTCGCAATACTCAAACACTTCATCAACGAGAAGAACACCCTTCAAAAACCTATGCAGCCACACACAAGTAAAAAAGAGGCTGGGACAGAAGCGTTTAACTCCGAGAAATAAGAAGGAATTCACGAAAATTGCTTTTCAAATTTTTGTGAATTTCGGCTTATTTCCGAAGAAGTTGCTTCTGCTCCCGCCGTTTATATGTATTTAAAGCGTGAAACAAAAGTAAATAACGCTTTTATCCCACGCTCAAATCAAAAAAGGCAGAGAATCTCGAATGAAGAAAACTTCGAGTTTCTCTGCCTTTTATATTATTTAGGAAGAACATCTAGTAGTTCACGAAAAGTTCGTATCTGCTTTGATGTCAGCTTTCTGTCCTCTTACTTACAACAGTTTCTCTTGAACACCCTTAGTACAAACGATTCTTTATCCTATACATATTGTAAGACTTTTGTTTCTTGATAGGCGTGATCGATCAAACCGCCGCCTAGACATTCCATGCCATCGTAAAAGACAACTGCTTGCCCAGGTGTGATTGCCCGAACTGGTTCGTCAAAAATGACTTCTGCACGATTATTTTCTAATAAACGAACAGTAACCGGCACATCTTGCTGACGGTAACGGAATTTTGCTGTACACTTAAATTCTTTTGGCATTCCTTCATTGGTTGTAAAATGGATTTCACTCGCATCAAGACTTGTTGCATACAATGCAGGATGATGGAACCCTTGCCCTACATATAACGTATTGGTTGCTAGATCTTTTCCTACAACAAACCATGGTTCTTGGGAGTCTCCCCCCCCACCGATACCTAGACCTTGACGTTGTCCAATCGTGTAGTACATCAAACCAGCATGTTGACCTTTGACTTCTCCATCAAGCGTCACCATATTTCCTTTTTTCGCTGGTAAATAATTACTTAAAAACTGTTTGAAATTCTTTTCGCCGATAAAACAAATACCAGTCGAATCTTTTTTCTTTGCAGTGGCTAAACCAGCTCGTTCCGCAATCGCACGTACTTCAGACTTTTCCATGCCACCTAGCGGAAACATCGTCTTAGATAGTTGTTCTTGTGAAAGCTGGCTTAAGAAATAAGTTTGATCTTTATTGTTGTCCACTCCACGCAACATATGTGAAACGCCATTTTCATCACGGACAACTTGGGCATAGTGGCCTGTTGCCACATACTCTGCGCCTAGATCCAACGCATAATCTAAGAAAGCTTTAAATTTAATTTCTTTGTTACACATCACATCTGGATTAGGGGTCCGCCCTGCACGATATTCCGCTAAGAAATATTCAAATACACGATCCCAATATTCCTTTTCAAAATTGACAGAATAATAAGGAATACCGATTTGTGAAGCTACTTTCGCAACATCCTTATAATCTTCAGTGGCCGTACATACGCCATTTTCGTCAGTATCATCCCAGTTTTTCATAAAGATCCCGACGACATCATAACCTTGTTCCTTTAACAAAAGTGCTGTTACAGATGAGTCGACTCCGCCGCTCATCCCAACGACAACGCGTATTTTACTGTTGTCTGTCATGGTATCACCATCATTTCAATTAGATTCTGAAACATCTACGAGTTGAAGGTCGCAACTTTTCAGTATTTTACATTATACGTCATTTTTTTGAAATTTCCACCCCTAATCCACTCAAATCCTCACATTCAATCTTTAACGGATAAATAAATCCCTTGCCACCCATTTTTTGAAAACTATGGAACGATTGATACTTGCTCTTTCTTTCAAAAAAACAAGCGATTATTCTATGTAATGAAAAGTGAATCCACAGCAAAAAATATCCTCTCTTATTTTTATAACAATCCTACTACAAAATCGGTATGTTCCCTCACGATCTGGCTGATCAACTGAAAAAAATCCTTTATAAATTTAGCCAATGACTAAGAACGTTCCATAAAAAATTAATAAGGGTAGCAAATACATAATTCACTCCAAACAGTAGCCATTTCATATAACTATTCTCAAGTTTTGTACAAAAATAAAGTCCAACTAGACCAGGGATAAATACTAAAAACAATAATGCAATCCCATTTCCTCCCCCTAACAATAAAGCACCAGCCAGAAAGATCGTCGATAGACACATACTAATCATCACAGGTAAATACTTTGATAATTTCTTCATTCCTGATTCATTCCTTTCTATTCCCAATTTTTTGATATGTCATCAAAGGAATACCATGAACGTTGCTAGAAATTGCGCACCATACATCATCACAAAATTGAGGCCAAGCACCGTCTTTTTTATCCAATTAGACGCCATCATTGAGGCAAAAGCTAGACTCACGCCATTACATACCCAAGAGAGAGTAACAAAAATGGCTAATATTAAATCCCCTGTAAAAAACTCATTGTATAACCTCAGTTTATTGGTGAACATTGGGGAAAACAAAAATAATATACTTGCCACTGTTAATAAAACAGCAATAATCGTATAGGTTTTATTGTTTAAAGAAATCAAGTTAAAACACTCCTTTCCATTAATATAAGTTAACTAAATTTTTTTTATCAAAGACAAATGCCAATCAAAATTCTATCAAACCCTCCATACAATCATCATGAGGAGCTGTTGGGTCAATATAGAAGTAGAGCCAAGTTGTTCATGTAACAGTTCAAGCTCGTGCACTCTATTGATGGCTATTTATAAAATGTATTTCCCCCTTTCAATTTGTTTCGATCTGAATCTCCCTTACTAACTATATCACCACAAAACACACCACAACCACAACAAAAAACGTTATTTTATATATACCCTGTCTCTTATACACATCTAGATGTGTATAAGAGACAGGACTTTAATTGATTGCATATTTTTCACGCTCCTTTTAATCTTTTATCACATAAATTATAACATGTTATAACGGAAATTACCAACAATGCTGAAGTGCACGATACAATATTGATTTTGATACATAAGTAATTACACAAATTTTTTTCACAGTCATTTATTTCGCCACTATCATATAATTGGAGTGCATGCCGCAAACCTTCATGTGTTTATGCATACCGTGTGAGTCGTCCTGTGAACTTACATAAATTTCATTCTTCATTTTTCTGCTGCCTCATCTCATTTGTAATTCCATATTTCATCCTGTATCTTCTAAATATTCTACGATTAATCTGTCTCTTATACACATCTACGCAGAAACAACTTTTGATCAAACATTAGAGGGATATTATAATTTTTTCTCAGATGAATACGCTTCCTTCAATCAATCTTTTGAAGAATTCTCAACTATCTATTACAATAATATACCTGATCCAGATGACAAGCAGTTACGAGAATACGCCATTTCAGTTAATAAAATTTATTCGAAAGAAGAAGGAGAAAGATTGGCCCGAATTCTACCATTATGGTCCTTTAACATTGGAAATAATTTTGGAAATATTACTTTTGAAAAAAAGCCGGAATACGGTACTTATGATCTATTAAACTCCGTAAAACCTAGAGATATCATTCCCTTAGAACCGCTGGCAGTGTCCCCGAGGACTTCTCTATTAAAAGTCTAGTTTCATTTGTTTAGATTGGAAAATACGTCCTACAAGTATCTCTTTTTTCTCATGGTCGATCCGATAAAATAAAGCATAGCTTTTGCCGATCACAATTCGATAAGTTGGGGTATCCATACCGTATATTTTGGAAACTTCCTCATACATTTTCGGGAACGTCTTAGTAAGCTCCAGCGCCTTTTGAATAGCTCCCACAAATCTTTTTATACTGGCTGGAGAAAGAGCAAGCTCATTTTCCCACTCATCTATTAAATTCGATAAACTTTGCTGGAAACTTTTGGAATAAACTAGATTGTACTCTTCCATTTAACTCCAACCATACTTTCCAAAAGTTTTTCTCATTTCAGCTTCTGTGACAGTCAAGCCTTTTTCAAAGTCTTGGAAACTTTCCTCTATTAGCTTTTTATCATGCTCCTTGGCTGTTTGAGTGATGTCTAAAATAAAAAGGTTTCCTTCCTTTTCTGCTTGAAGAGTATCCCCGTTTTTCAATCCTAGCTCTTTTGGCAAAATAATCCCTACGCTGTTTCCAATCTTCCGGACTTTAATTGATTGCATATTTTTCACGCTCCTTTTAATCTTTTATCACATAAATTATAACATGTTATAACGGAAATTACCAACAATGCTGAAGTGCACGATACAATATTGATTTTGATACATAAGTAATTACACAAATTTTTTTCACAGTCATTTATTTCGCCACTATCATATAATTGGAGTGCATGCCGCAAACCTTCATGTGTTTATGCATACCGTGTGAGTCGTCCTGTGAACTTACATAAATTTCATTCTTCATTTTTCTGCTGCCTCATCTCATTTGTAATTCCATATTTCATCCTGTATCTTCTAAATATTCTACGATTAATACCCATTTGTTGTTCTACTTCTTTATCTGTAGCTGTCACTTTTCTTTTTAAATGGCAATATTTTTTATAAATAAATGACAATCTAGAAAAATTAAACGATTATGACATTAAAAATATATTTTATGAATTTTCTAGTATATAACTTGATTCATCTGTTAAGATTTATTCAGAAAACGCTTTCTGCACTTGGATTTCGAGGTGATAGACAATGAAAAATAAGTTTATTTTATCTTTAGGTATTTTAACTATTGGAGTTAGTGTAACTGGAACTACAATCCCTACATTTGCTGATAGTGTAAATGAACCAACTACTGTAGTAGATAATAACCAAGAATTAACTCCTTTAGATAAGGACGGAATAGCAATTGGTAACCCAACTAACGACTTAACTGTTACTGAAAATTATTTAACAGTTTCTCCATTACTTACTCGAGCAGCTTCTAAAACGATACGAGTGACAGGAACGATGATTTTTGATAAAGTTGGTTGGCCTTCTAGACCTCCTAAATCACGGAATTGGAAAGAAAAAAGAAATGGTTATTGGTACTATGGGAAATTGTATTTACAAAATTATAAATCAGCTGGAAATAATTGGATTGCGACTTATTCAGGAATCTTAACTAGAAAGTAGGTGTTTTTTATGCCAGAATTTGTGAATACACCAAATTTTTATCAAGATAGCGATATTCTAAGTAAAATTAATTTACCGAAAGAAGAATCAGCTTTACAAGTTCAGCGAACTTTACAGGAGACACAAAAAATTCAAAAAGCAATTTCTAATCTAGAAGATTCTGAAGAAAAAAGAAAAAAAAGAGACCAAAAAACATATCAAAAAGAAAAATAATGATTGTATAAAAAGGGCTCTTCGACAAGTAGTGTTGGTGAGTTCAAATTGAAAGAATTTCATCGAGAATCAATCGAAGCGTATTTCTGCTTCGATTGATTCTTTTTTGTTTTGGATAATATAAAATCCCAAAGACACACTTTAAAAATATAAAACTCCTGACTCATCAAGAGTTTTAAGTGTAAAGTGCTAGTTTGTGCGTGTTTATTATGAATATACTATAAGATAAAGGTTGCATCAGATTCTATTAAAACTGGAATCTGATATCAATTGCGTTCTTTGCTAGCTTATATCCCTTCTCATCCACGCCAGAAAATATTTCTAGCGGAGATATATTTTATCGCTTGCCATCTTCATATTCATAAAAATCTTGATTGGTAAATAAGTTGTACGCTAAAGCAACCAGTCGCTACTCGCCTCCAGATAAAGATCCATTGAACTACTTTTCACTATTAATACTTTTTTGATCAAAAATCATTTTACATAGATTAAACTTAAATTTCCGCATCATGAAAAGGCAATAAACATTACCTTACCAATATTTTTTTGAATGACCTACTCGAATTGATATTGTGGAGTTGCTTCTTGTCGATTGTGTGTTCGTTTCTTCGATACATTTTGACGAAGTTTATTTCTTTTTTCAATACTCCTAGTGACAAGATCCGAGAAACTTAGAGTCGATGGAGCTGGTGTTGGGCTCGTTACTCCTTGTTCTTTTATAATGAATTCAGTTGTACTGTTGTTACTTTTTGTCATACTAGTCGTTATAAGGTCTGAGACTTCCTTTTTCAACCTATCTTTTGCTCTGTATTTTAGATTTTTTAAAGACTCCGTGTGTCCTGTCATTCTTTTTTCTTCCGTTATTTCTTTACTTGGGATATCTGTACTCACATTATCCGTTACTTTTGTTGTGTCCTGTTCTTTCATTTGGTTTAATTGAAGATTTACCTCTAAATTTGAATTTCTAAACAGATAAGCCATTGCCGTATAGAGGAACAGAAATTTCAATTTCATTTTTTGGTTATCTGTACTTCTTGGGACACGAACGATTTCATTAACCCCTCTTCCTTCGATAATGTCTCTTAAAATCAATGCAGATAATTCTGCATCTGTCAATAAAAAATTATAAAACAATACATCATCTTCACTCATTCCCCTTATAACCTCAGACTTGGATAAGTTAGGTAAATTCAATTCTTTAGCTAAATGATCCACAAAGATACTGAAAGGTTGAGAATCTAAATTTACTATGTTTGTTAATTCTTCATAAATCAGTGTTATTGCTTGTGCTGCAGTCGTTTCCGTCCCTCTTAGGGGAAAATATTGAACTGCCAGATCTTTTGTATGTGAAACAAGATGTGTCCCTTCATGAATTAATACTCGTGATGGTCTTGCTGTTAGCTCATAATCTGGAAGTTTTTGAGGATCCAAATGATGACTATCTGCATAAATAATGACTCGACATTCTCCATCAGCGACAAGAACCTCTGCTTTCGGAATAGTTAGATCACCTGTTGATACATAAACATTTGACCCCTCTTTCTTAACGAATGAATCACCCCAAACGAGCAAAATATTCTCATAGTCCCATTCCTTTGATTGCTTATAGAAGTCTTTGAGTTTTTTCAATCTATGCAAAAATTTTTTAATCGTTTCTGTTATGAGGAGTTCTTGGCTAGGAGTCTCATCTATTGAAAGTAATTTTGTTAAATATTTCCCTACATTAGATTGGGAAAGAGTTTTATCAAACTTAACTAGTTCAACCGCTTTGTCAAGTTCAAATTGTGCATGCTCGGCTTTTGCCATAGCTTCTTTAAGCTCAGCTTTTGCAATCGCTTGGTCAAGCGTAGATTCTGCCAGCTGGACTTTTGCCACAGCATCGTCAACCACAGCTTGTGCCACAGCGTTGTCAACCTCAGCGTTTACCACAGCTTTGGTATGCTCTGCTTTTGCAGTAGTTTTGTCAAGCAATAATTTTTCAAATATGGCTATTCCGGAATCTGCAAACTCCATTAATTGTTCAAGATTATACTTTATATCTTGAACAAACGGCTTGAGAAAATCTGGCACTTTATCAGGCTTAACCCCCGCCATTGTTTTAAAGGTAGAATTGGGCGGAAAGTTCCGTTTAATTACTTTCAAAATACTCTGTCTTACTTCCTCGTCACTAGGATAATATTTATTAGGCAAATCTGAAACAAATTCAGTTAACGGTGCAAGTCGAACGTTAGGATCTTCTATTCTTAGAACTACATCTTCACAAAGCTCTGCTTCTCTAAGTTTACTCCATAAATCACGTTTTCCTGCGGATTTGGGAATATCATTAATTACCACTTGACCAACCTCTGTACTTGAAGTACCAGATGTCTCTCCTTGCAATACTTTTGATGTCCCTGAGGTGCCCGGTGCCTCTCCTTGCGATACTTTTGATGCCCCTGAGGTGCCCGACGTCTCTCCCTGAGACACTCTTGATGTCCCTGAGATGCCCGGTGTCTCTTCTTGTGATACTTTTGATGTCCCTGAGGTGGTATCCTGTTTTTTTAGTTTTCTTTTATGCTGTAAAACCTCTAACTTAGGGGATTTTTCTTTCTTATTTGTCTTTTCGATTGCCTCCACCTTCGTTCTTTCCAAATCTGTCTCAAAACGAAACTTGCCTTTTTTTTCATCAAATCTTAAGATGGTCATTGGTTCATTGTCATCCTTTTTCACTAAATGATACCGATTGTCTTTTTTATCCAGTGCGATCAATGGAATGTAATGATCATTGATCTTAATATGGGATCTGCCTGACTCCTCCCACATCAATCCTTTTACAGCTGGCGCAGAAAGATCACTTGGATTTTTTCGTGTTTCAAACTTGTCCAATTCCCTAGCGATTTTTTCCTCTACGGATTTTGATATGAAAGGAGAAGTCGGTGCTTCAAAATACCATTCTACCCCGTTAAAATTTACTGGGAAGCTCTTACTAAGATGAGGGTCATAAACATCCAATCGGAACCCATGTTCCTTGATGATTGTCATAGACACTTCAATCAGTTTCCCCTTCATTCGAATAAAACGCTTCGTTTCTTCTCCTTTTTTTTCGACAGTTGTGATCTCCCCTGTGCCATAGGCTTGAGGATTTGAATTAATTTCCACGACAAAGACCTGATCTTTATCCAGCTTCACCTCCAAGAGGTTGATCAAGTTTAGTTGTTCGGTCGTAAATGTGGCGGGTCTATAGGGTTCTAAGCGAGTGCCTCTTTTCATAAATAAGTCGCCAAATACTTCCGCTGTTTCCAGATTCGTCACTCGCATATACAGATGATCATTCACTTTTTTCACCGGCACTTCCAAGCCCTTCCACTCGAGCATCTCAATTGATTTTTTTAGCGCTTCTTGCGCCTTCTCCAGTTTTTCGACTCTTTCTAACAAGTCTTTGATTTTCCTACCTACGTGTAATTCATTTTTGAACTTCACTAATTTCCGAACAATCAAACGCCCTCCGCCTATGAGTGGCTCAAACCCTGGATCAAGATTCTGTGCAAAAGTCAGCACAAGTCTTCTGATTTCAGTCATAGTGGGGAGGAAACTTTTACTGCTTCTGATCACATTGCGAATTCCCCCTCGGGCAAAGGCTCTAGCCACACCTAATGCGAATTTCATATTGAGGGAGGTAATCTGACCGAATACTGGAATCATAAGTAAGGCATCAATCGTACACGAAACAACTGCTTCTTCCGTGTCTTGGTTAATGATCCCTGTCACACAATCATAAAAAGGAATAAAATGTTTAGCGACCTCCCACATTTTTTGAACAGCTGCTTTGTCGTCTCCAGATTCGTAGAGTTGGTCATACAGTGTATCACTATGTTTACGACTAAGTACTTCAATGAATGGCGCTGTCTCAATCCCATGGGATAATTTTTTATTCCGATTCACATGAGTAGAAAACGTAAAAAGTTTATCCCCGATCCGAATCTCATTTCCTTCTTTCTTGTACCCATTTTTCCAACGGTTTTTCTGATCAAACAATCCAAATTTGAGGTATAACAGAGGATCTTGGTTGACACGATAAAAACGATAGCCCCCTTCGCTATCCAACTGTTTCAACGCATACCACCGTTCTTCCTTTCCGTTGACGGCCACAAACAGATCCGTTTTGTTTAGATTAAGAGTCGTGGTCTTTTTTTTCCTCACGGAAAGTAAGAAATGGATAGCCGGAGACCCACTTGTGACCGGCATCTCCTCTATATAGTCACTTTCATTTTTCAACTCGGCATTCGCTTCATATAGATGAGTTCCTTCTGAGAAAATAAACGCTCGTTCCTCTTTTTCGAAGGCGTTTAGTGCAAACTCTACCAATTTCTTATCCAGTGGCAAATACGCCTCTGCTACATTTTTCGTCAACTTAGTATACCTAGCTTCTAATTTTGTTGGAAGCCAGTCAATGTCTGGACAAGGATCCGCTGCACCTATAAGATAATTTTGTTTGATCACATCCAAAGAAGTGAGAGACCCTTTGTCGCGACATGTCTGTGCTAAAGCTGTAGCTAATGCTTCTTTTCGACGCCATTTAAGAAAGGCTTTTTGATAAGCTTTATACAAACGGTCAAGAATTTCTTGATTTTCGATAATCTTATAATAGCCTTCTTTTTGGTAGCCTATAAATGTGCTGATGGCTACTTCTTTATAGGTTTCCGTAGCCAATGCCTCTCGTAACAGATTTGGTTCTAGTTGAGCGACCGCAAGTAAAGAAGGCATTAGAAGATGGCGGAATTCTTCATAGGTGGTGATTCCTTTTTCAAGGATGGTTTCCCAGAAATGTTGCCCCATCAACCGGCTATCTTCTGAACTAAACGACTCAAGATAGCCTCCCTCTTTTAAAATTTTCGCCCCTGTTAGCTGCATCAAGGAAGCATAATCAGAAATCAACAAATCATCCGCTAAGCCACTACTATCTAAAAAGTAGTTGGGTAACTCTTGTTGGAGCAAAAAGTTCCATAATTTATTAAAGCGACTCTTGTGCTTTTGAGAAAGAGTAGGAATGTCTAGCTGAATCAAGCCTTCTTTCTCCAAGTTTTTAACTGTAAATAAATCTCTCAATCGCCCTATGGTAAATTGATCCACATCAGAAGCTGACACCAGTGTTTTGACTATGTAGGTTTCAACTGAACTTCCTAATATCGTTTCAAAGGCCCATTTCATGACCGTTAATTCGGCATCTTTATTTGAGATCTTCTCTCCGTTTTTTCCATCATTGAGTTTCAATGCTTTCAGGATTACTTTCGCCACAGGTTGAAGTTTTTCATAATCAAAGCTCAATTGGTCGTTTTCTTCTTTTGTGATCCGTTTTCCCATAGCGATCAATAGTTCTTCTTTGGTTGATTGATCCGAGAGTAATTTCTTCTGTTGAAAAAAGGCTTCCACTTGTTTACGCACATTGGGATCCCCCCATTGAATCCCATCCGTTTCGACGATGTTGTTTTTTTGTTTGTCTACACTTGTTGATTGAGGGGTACTTGCTGGTTGAGAGCTACTCGTTGTTGATGGTGTACTTGTTCCTTCTGGTTGTTTTGTCGTTTCTGCAACAAGCGCTAAAGCTACAGGTTGGTTGTCTTTGATTGTTTCATAGACCCATGATCCGACTGTTAGACTTGCTTGTTCCTCTGAAATCACTGCCTCTTCCCCCATTTCTAGGATAAGTTTTGCAAGTTGTTTGACTTTCACCATATCTAACGTTGGTGGCGTTGCATCTTCAAGAAGGACCCACTCACCGATTGTCTCTATTAGATCTTTGGCATTAGATTCTTGACAGGCAATTCCATTTTCCATGAAAAAATTAACCAGCTTTTTACGGATGTTCTCTTTTTGTTCCCTGTTCCACGTTGGAAGAGGAATTTCCTGTTCTTCCTGAACCACTGCCTTGGTTGGATCATCCTTATTTTCACGCAAAAACGCTTGGATCTTTTGATTAATCTCTTGAGTGATATCGATTTCTCCAGCTTGCGTCACATTTAACTCAGTAGCTTCACTAGGAGTTGTCGTCACGTGGATCGGGTTGTTTTCGACAGTTGTTTCAATGCCAACAGGAATCGGCCTAGCTTCAGCACCTAAGTGTGGGAAGACATTAAAATTAAAATATTGGATATATCCATCCACTCTTTCAATAATATCTACTGCCATATCCCAGAACTGTGCCAAAAAACTCTCTTCTTCAGGGTTCGATACAGCTGCCGCTTCTGGAGGGGGTTCCTGATGGTTGCTCACTTGCTTTTCATTCTTCGCTTCTTTTTTCGAAGTCTTAGTTGGGAGCGAATGGTCCATAGGATGAATATTCACTGGAACTTGTCGATTCTTTTCCGATTGAGGTATCGGTATCGGGGGAATTGGTTCGCCATAATTCACCGAAAAGGCTTGCAAGAACCAATCCACAATATGCGAAAATAGCGTTCCCTCGCTTCCCCCTTCTTGTTTTTGGGTATAAGACGTATGTTCATGTTGGGAAAAGAACTGGTAAAACTGCTCGGTTAACCCATTCCAAAACGTTCCTGTCACTTGATTATGTACATTGGTTGGCTCATCCTCTGTGGCATTTTGTTTGTTTTCATAAGCAGCTTGAAAGGCTTTACTTAGTTTTTGAGCCGCTTCTTCTGCAGAAAAATGAACTGGATTATTCATGTGCTGAGAAGAAAGGGTCGCATGCTCACTTTCTTGTTTCATTCCTTGCTCATTTTGCGCATTCGATCGACCAACCGCATCCTGACAAATCGTTGTCAATCTCGTTTGTTCCACACTTACTCCTGCGATGATATAGGTATTCACCTGATCGGTCCTTCTCGTGGCGTAACATTTTAAAGCTTGATAGATCTCATGCGCGCTCTGGTGAACAGAAAAACTCAATTCATGCGTGATCTTCGCGACATCGATGTCTTGTTGCATGGCTGTGGTTGTGGTTGTCGTTGTCTGATTATAGAAGGGCTGATTGCCAAAAAAAGGACTGGTACTGACAAACGGTAAGGCAATCGACGTTGACTGTTGAGGCATGGTCGTATTCAAGGACTGGATACGCGCCGGGTTAATGGTGGAAGTGGAAACAAAGGAATGAATTCTTGTCTGATTCCCATCTCTTCTCACATCAATCCGGGTAGTGACTTCAAAAGCAGGAGAATTTTTTTCAACAACCGGATGTTGTTCGGGAGGATCTGATAAGTGAAGGTTTTGCAAAATACTCAATAGCTGAACTAATCCAGTAAATGTCCATACACCATTGCGTGTTGCCGTTAGACCATTATGATTGGCCATATAGGTTAAAACCTTTTGATCCGTTCCTGACGGATGTTCATCATTCCGTTTGTTGTTGTTATTTCCAATTTTTTCTCTATAAGCATCTTGTGGTAACTTGGGCATCTTTGGCACTCCTTTATTTAAATTAATGATATAGATGGTTTATTCGTATGTAGTCAACAAAAAACACCTCCTAATCTCCCCTTTTTTATAGAATATAATACAAACTTGTAAAGATACACTAAAAAAATAAAACTCCTGACTTATCAAGAGTTTTAAACTTTTTTGACCTTTTGGTGCGTGTCCACGTACATACGATTTTTGAACACTCCTTTTAATACAATTCATCATGTAAAATCTATTGTCAGGTATTTTATTTTGCATAACATTCTTGGCCGTCAAGAATCATCGATAGATTGAAATAAAATGGGTGACTATTGGAGTATACCCTGTGGCTCTTCTAACTATCATTTAAGAAAACATAATAATGAACTGCAATAATGATAAAAATATTCTTATAAAAAATAAAGGCCAAAAACTATTGGTTCTATAATATCTAGTGTTGGTGGAAAACAATTTTGTTTTCTACTAACACTAGATATTATAGAACCGAAATTCTTTCAATTTGAACTCACCAACACTACTTGTCGAAGAGCCTTTATATTTATGACAAAACACCTTGTAACAGTTTTATCACAGCGCTGTTAGAAGGTGCTTTTATCTTTGCAGAATGATTCTTCCTGTTACTATGTTCAGGTCAACCGTTTATACTTATTTGATGGATTCATACACACACTTATCTTGTGCATTATAAAACAACTATTGGCTAATCTCTGTAGAAAAAATAAAAAGAGTACTCTTTTTCATGTGAAATTATTTGTTTTTACATTTCTTGCAATCTTTTTAACTCTGTCTCTTTCTTTTCATAAATTTCTTCAATATTATTTTCGGATAGTGGCGTACCAAAGGGTAGGGATCTTTCTAGCATTTTTCTTTCTGGTGCATCTACCCCCACATTTACATCCTTGCTAATAGGTACACTATAGTTATGGATGTGGCCATGAAGATTACGGATCTGCTCATTGACACCAAGTAACATGGGATAGTGTGTCAGATAATATTGGTGATGATTGAATTTTACGATTGCACCCACATCATAAAAGTAAAACTTCTTGCTGCTTCCTGCTATACCTGGGTCATGCTGTTTTAAATAACGGAAAAACGCTCGGCTATCGTGGTTGCCTTTGATAAAATGGATTGTTCCCTTTAATTGTCTCACCAAAGAAAGGACTTCTGCACTGCCTTTTTCATACTGCGGGTGCATCGCTAGATCCCCTAAATGGTAGACATGATCGGTATCTTTTACGACAGCATTCCAACTATCGATCAATTGTTGATTCATCTCTATGACATCTTTGAAGATTCTCGGAGCAAAGTCATTCTTTCCTAGTAAGCGTTCATGAAAAAAATGCATATCACTGATAAAAAAATTCATGGCTCATCACCTTTCTTTTTTACTAGCGTATAGCAAATCAAAAGATCAAGCAAGGATGACTAATTTTTTCAGGCAAGTATTTTTTGACAGTCCGTTCTTATTTTTTGATTCGTTTTTGTAGTTCCACGTCATAGTTTCTTGCGGAAGGTATCAAAAATAATATCACTCCCGAAAGCACTGTTCCAACTCCTGCAATCAGAAACATTTTTTCTACCCCAATAGCATCTGCTAACGGTCCAGCAAACAGCAATCCGATAGGTCCAGGAATCGACATCAAAGAGTTGAACACCCCTAAGATACGCCCTAAAATACTAGGTTCATAGCTTTGTTGGATCATAGCCATCAACAGTGTATTGAAATAAGGTGTTGCGAGTCCTGCGAGTCCATTCAGTAAGACAAAGTAAATAAATCCTCTAGAAGTTCCCGGCAACAAACCGCTAGCACCTATCGTCATCCCAATGACTGCATAGGCAATAAAGACAAGTTGCATCCGATTTTTCCAATGACCAAATAAACCAATGATTGCTCCGCCAATCAACATCCCTACCGAATAAACCACTTCAACTAATCCGGCTTGCCCCACTGTACCGCCAAAGTAACTAATCGTCATCAGCGGATACAAACTAGCAGCTGGCATAAATAACAAGGTAAAGACTGCTCCATTGAGCATAATGTACCAAAGTCCTTTATTCTCGTATAACTTTTTTATCCCAAATTTTGTATCGGTCAATAGATGAACCGGTTCCCCTTGAGTGATCAGTTTTGGGATCGTTACGAAAATAAGTAACCCTACACCAAAAACAGCCCCCAAGACATCTAACAAAATCAACTGATTCATCGGTACAATAGCAAATAAGAACGCCCCAAGTCCAGGAGCAATAATAAAATTGGCGGATTGGACCATCGCTAGTTGTCCGTTGATCCGAGTCAATTCTTCTTCTGGGACCATCGTGGGCAAAATAGATTGGATCGTAGGCATTTGAAACGTTTGGGCGACTGAACGAACAAATAACGATACAAAGACTAACCATAATGGAAAAGTGGCTGACACCGTACCAGCAATCGAGAGGATCAAAGCAAAAATTGCGACGATGATATCCGTTACGATCAATAATCTTTTCTTATCCCAGCGATCAATCAAAGGACCAACAAAAGGACTAAGAACAACCATCGGGATCATCCCTAACAATGTGGCAAAACTTAAAATCGTGGCTGATCCGGTTTCCTGAGTCAAGTACCAAATAATGGCATATTGTACGATCATGCTCGTGATTCCTGATAAAAACTGTCCAGCTAGAAATAGATAGATATTCTTCTTCCAATGATTCTCCATAAATCCCCCATATTTTTTCATTTATTAGTATCATATCATTTCGATTATTCCTACTACCAGAAATTTTGCTTTTTTATTTTCCTTTAGAAAGAAAAATAATGGTAAACTATAGAAAAACCATTGGGGGCTAATTTATGAAGGCGATCACTTTCCAAACTACTCTGACATCTTCTGGCATGGACATTTCATTCGAAGAAGAGCAGATTCTTTTACAAATACGCAAGAAAAAAACAAAATTACTGGATAATTCCTTTTATATTTATTATGAACAAAAAAAATGTCTAGCAATCGGTAAAACTGTTGAACCTAAAACCTATGATGCGGTGATTTCAGTCCAACTTCCTTGGGATCTTGAAGCCGATTATTTTATGTATTTATTCTATACTCAAGCGATTGAGGCTGGGCTGACATTAGAAAAAGATGAAACGTTTAAAGAAAAAATCCCTGCAGAAGAAACAAAAAAATTAGCTGATCCTTTACAAAAAGTTACAACTGTTTTAACTACTTTCGGTTATCTTATCGAATCTTCCCCCATCACAAAGAAAAAACCAGCTAAAGCCCGACATCGTTGGACGAAAAAAGTCAGTGAAATTCCTTTCACTGTTGATTTTCGTGACAGCCATGCAACGCTTTACTGGATCAGTCGAAATGAGATGTTGATCAAAGCTGGCGCTACTTTGCTTCAAGAAGCACCTTTAAATAAAGATGGTTCTGTCGGTTATGCAGCAAAATATGGAGAAAAATTACGGGATGACTACAAAGAGCATATTGTCGATGGTAAAACAGTCGATGACATTATTGTAAAAAGTGTCAATGAAGCAAGCTTACTGTTGTATTTTGGTGGGACAAATAGCTGGTTAGAGATCAAAGACGAGCATGGTAAAACAATTGACGAATGGACAAAAGTAGAGTAGAAAATCACGAAAGAAGCTCTTTTTACTAAGTAATCAGACACGAAAAAAGGAAAGTATGAAGAATCACTTTCCTTTTTCTTGTCTGATTTTTATTCTTTCACTCAAAATGCTAGTATTCTAATTCTTCTATTCCACTTTTTCAAATAGACCACGACTGATCATACTATCCATCAAAAAATAAAACTTATCTTGGCTCATTTTTTGCTTAGGATCTTTAAAAATATTGATTGCTCGCAATCCATTAGCAGTAGTAATAGACATCTTGAATGTTTGGATGTCTTTTGCCACTGTGATTTTTAATTTAAAACCTTCTTTGCTTTGGGGCGTTGCATCAAGTGGACGGATCAGTTGATAATTTCCACCATTTGTTTCTACGAAGCCGTTGTCTTTCAATGTGTATCTTTTTGCATCAGGATGCAAACGATAACTGATTGGTGCGCCAAGTACTGTTGCTGTTTTTTCAAATGCCATGATTTTCACCTCAGTAAATTTAGTTTCTCTTTTATTATAAAAGTTTCTCACTTGTTTTACTAGGTTTTTCCATTCTTAGATAGCGTTCACTAAGCATTCGACAAATCGTTGCACTTCTTCTCGTGTATTCCCGTAACCGAAACTGATCCGAATCGATTCTTTTAGAATTGGCGTACCTTTTCCATACATCGCTTCGAGTACATGAGAGGGTTCGATATTCCCAGCAGTACAAGCAGAGCCAACTGAGATCGCTATTCCTTGAAGATCTAATTTCATCAGTAAGAGATCATTCACGACACCTGGGATACGCAAGTTCAATACATGCGGTAGTTTATTTGTCAGATCGCCATTGATTTGATATTCGATGTGATTTTTTTCTAAGCTTTCTAAAACCAATTGTTGGAACTCGGCATATTTTTTATTGCGTGCTGTTCTTTCTTCGACAGTTAAGATTTCGACTGCTTTAGCCATTCCACAAATACCCGCTAGATTTTCTGTGCCAGCACGACGCTTTTCTTCTTGTTCGCCCCCTAATAATAATGCAGGAATCTTCACGCCATCTCTTTTATATAAGAAACCCACACCTTTAGGACCATTGATTTTATGCGCAGAGATACTTAAAAGATCGATCCCTAGCTCTTCAGGATGAATCGTTTGATTCCCGTAAGCTTGGACAGCATCTGTATGAAAATATGCCGGATGTTCACGTAATAATTCACCGATTTCTCTAATTGGAAGCAAATTACCGATTTCGTTGTTGCCATACATAACTGATACTAAAATCGTATCTTCTCTCAATGCTGAACGAAAATCGTCAAGAGAGATATTCCCTTTTTGATCTACCGGTAAATAAGTCACTTCAAATCCCAAAGTCTCTAAATATTTCATTGTATTTAAAACAGCTGGATGTTCAATTGCTGTTGTGATCACATGTTTTCCTTCTGTCTGACGTGAAAGGGCTGTTTCTAAAATCGCAGCATTATCCCCTTCTGTCCCCCCACTATTAAAGATGATTTCGTGGGTATTGACGTTTAGACTATCTGCGATGATTTGTCTCGCTGATTCCAACTTTTCATGTGCTTTTCGTCCAAATCCATGGATACTTGAAGGATTACCAAATATTTCTTCCATGATTTGTGTCATTTCATTGATGACTAATGGATGCATCGGCGTTGTGGCTGCGTGATCTAAATAAATGTCTTCCAATTTATTCATCCCTTCCAAATAGAACTAGGCACATTCTAGCACAGAAACAAAAAAGTTACCAAAGAGAAACCGTCTTTTCGTACAGAGAACTTTTCTATAACTATCGAGCCTTTTAATGAAAGGACTCATTTTTATGCTCTTGTTATCCTATTTCTGCCTTTTTATCTACTAGTATTTACTTAACTGCTACGAGATAAACATATACAAAAAAACAGCCGAAGACTCCGTCAATAGGTTTCCTATTTTCTGGATTCTTCGGTTGATGAAGTTATTGAGTCGCTATTTGCTTTTTATTCAAAGTTTTTTTCTTCTAAGCGGAACAATGGACTCATTGGCGTGTTTTCATGGATGCGTTTGACTGCTTCACCCATTAAGTTGGAACAAGTCACGATCGTTAGTTTTTCAGGATGACGTTCTTCTGGAGTGTAAACAGAATCTGTAATACAAATATCTGCAATCGGCGCTTCATCTAATACTTGTTTTGCCGAATCTGACAGCAAACCATGGGAAGCACAGACATAAATATCTTTTGCACCATTTTCTTTCAGTACTTTTGCTGCACGAGCGAAAGTTGAACCTGTATTCAAAATATCGTCTACGAGGATACACGTTTTTCCTTTCACATCACCAATGACATAACTAGCTGCTGTGCCTTCTACTTCTTCATCAGCGTGATCAACAATGGCTAAGGTACTATTCAAATATTCAGATAAACTTCTTGCCCGTTGGACCCCACTATTCTTCGGTGAGACTACCACGATATCGTCTCCAACTAAACCAAGCTCACGATAGTAATGAGCAAATAATGGCATCGTAAATAAATTATCAACAGGAATATCAAAGAAGCCTTGCACTTGGACTGTGTGCAAGTCCAAAGTCAATACCCGTGTTGCCCCTGCTTCTTCAATCAAGTTAGCGATTAACTTAGCCGTAATTGGTTCATGAGGTTTGGCTGTTCGGTCTTGTCTGGCATATCCATAGTAAGGCAAAACAACATTAATGGTTTTTGCACTGGCACGTTTCATAGCATCGATCATAATCAATAATTCCATGTAATAGTCATTGACCGGTGCATTCGTTGATTGAACGATATAAACATGGTCCCCACGAATACTTTCTTCAATATTGATGGAGATCTCACCATCACTAAATTGTTTCACTACACTTTTCCCTAGTTCTGTTCCAAATACTTTGGCGATTTTCTCTGCTAGTGGACGGTTCCCATTCAAACTAAAGATTTTCAATGTGTCGTCCTGATACTTTTTACTCATGACATCCTCCCAAACTTCTCTATTCTTCGATAGTGTAACATATTTTCCCAAGTTTTTCTGTTAAATTCTGTCATTAATTACGGCAGAGAAACTGTACCATTCCCCCAACTTGCCGGTATCACTCTTTGGTGATTTCCCCAATTATCATGAACTTTGTAAAATCGTTCACCTGAAGACGATTCAAAGTAAGCATAAGCAGTTACCCAATGATTCCCATACGTACTACCTAGCAATTTAAGAATCCCGACCATCACAGGTTTTCCTTGCCTGATTCGCTTCGTTGCCCGTTGCCAAGATCCAAGCATCGTACTTCGAGCATTCACCTTCTGATCATAAGCATGTAAGAATGCAGTAATACCGGTACTCACTTGAAAAGGAACCGTTGGTAAACCTAGGGGTTGGATTTTTTCACGTAGTCTTTGGATCAATTCAGTTGCATCTCGAGAATTTTTTTTACGGATCGTTGAAGGAAGAATCGCCTCATTTTGATAATCTTGATAATAGCCAAGTAATACTGCAGCTGCGTAAGTCCCGCATAGATAGCCTGAGGTCGTTTGCCATTTTTTATAGGCTAGAAAACGCTGTTCCGACAATCCGATCCAACAGTCTAGCAACTCTATTTTCTTTTCTTCAATCGATGTAGCACGCATTTGGCTTTGTAACCAAGCTTGTTTCTCCCTTGGCAGTTCTGCGATATCCACTTTCCACCTACCCTCTTTTGTGAGGATTTCAGGATACGAGTGACTTGCTGGACCATATTCTATGATACTTCCTGTTTCGTCCAGTATGACATAACTTTGATCGTCAAAAACAAGGGCATATCCCACTTGGTTCTCTGGTTTTGACACGAGAGATTGCATAGCGGCTATACGATGTAATCGACCATCGATTTTCACTTCCATGATTACTTCTCTTGCGTTTTTCAGAATTGATCACCTCCCTTTTCATTATAAGGGAAACCAGATGAAAAACAAATCAGTTTGACTAATCATAAAAGACAACTGGTCAGACTAAGTTTTTTTCAATTAAGTTATCTTATAAAACATCTATAAAAATTCCAAGTAATCTTGTATCAACTAAGTAAAGCAAAAGAAATGTTCTTCCCTAACTGATCTGAGTCGATAAAATCACTCTTTTATTATTTGATTAGTTATGATCGGCAAGTTGCCATTTTCTAATCCATCCATCTCCCCCTAACGATTAACCTTCTATTTGTTTAATCGCCAATTTTATTAGATAATGGACATATGCTACAAAAAAGGAGCGATGATTCAATGAACCAAGAATATTTAAAGCAAGACTTTTATGAAGCTGTGAATGAGACATGGTTGAAAACAGCAAAAATCCCCGCCGATAAGCCAGCTACCGGTGGTTTTCAAGAGTTAGTGGATGGGATCGATAACCAATTGATGGCCGATATCGATCAGATGATAGAAAATCCTGAAACTGTGTCTTCAGAAAAAATGCGGCAATTCCTTGCATACTACCAGTTGGTTAACGATTACGATCGTCGCAACCAACTCGGGGCAAAACCATTGTTACCGGTCCTTGAACGAATTGAAAATTTACAATCGTTTTCTGAGTTGAACCAACAACTTCCAGACTGGTTCTTTGACAGTTTACCTCTACCTTTTGGGTTTGATGTAGATGCGGATATGAAGAATGCACAAATAAATGCATTTTTTGCTTCACCTCCTTCATTATTTCTACCTGATAAAACTTATTACGAAGAAAGTCATCCAAATGGGGCACAATTATTGGCTGTTTTCTTTGATATGATGGTACAACTTTTAGAAATGACAGGAAAAGAAAAAAGTCAGGCAGAGACAATCGTTGAGCACGCCGTTCAATTTGATAAATTGATTGCTCCTCATGTAAAGAGCGCAGAAGAAAATGCGGATTACAGCAAGATGTATAACCCTCAATCTTTTGATGAGTTTATTCACCATACAGAGGTAATTGATCTAGAGAATCTAACAACTGGGCTGATCGGACAAATGCCAGACAAAGTCATTGTGACAGATCCGATCTATTTTGAACATCTATCAGAGATTTTAACTCCTGCTCATTTTTCATTGTTCAAAAGTTGGATGATCGTAAAAACAGTCCGTTCTTTAAGTAGTTACCTTTCGGAAGATTTCCGTCAAATCAGTGGGATCTATTCCCGTACTCTCTCAGGTACAGAAGAAGCTATGCCTCAAAAGAAGGCTGCTTATTATTTGGCTAGTGCACAATTCGATCATGTACTGGGTGATTATTACGGCAAGAAATACTTTGGTGAGGCGGCCAAACAAGATGTGAAACAGATGGTGACCAAGATGATCCGTGTGTATCAAAAGCGCTTAGAAACCAATCAATGGCTGAGCGAGGCAACCAAAGAAAAAGCCATCACTAAATTAAATAAATTAGGCATCCAAGTTGGTTATCCAGATAATATCCCTACTCTTTTCGATCAATTCAAGACAACGTCAGCAACAGAAGGTGGCACACTTCTTTCCAATGCGTTGCAGTTTAGCAAACTGACATTGAAAGATCGTTTTAGTAAATGGAATCAACCAGTAGATCGATCAGAATGGGACATGAGTGCGGATACGGTCAATGCCTATTATCATCCATTCCGTAATATCATCGTCTTTCCAGCAGCCATTTTACAAACTCCATTTTACAGTTTAGAACAATCTAGTTCCGCTAACTTTGGAGGGATCGGAGCAGTCATTGCTCACGAGATTTCTCATGCCTTTGATAACAATGGCGCTAAGTTTGATGAATTTGGGAATCTGAATAATTGGTGGACAGATAAAGATTTTGCTCATTTCCAAGAAAAATCACAAGCGATGATCGAACAATTTGACGGAATACCATTTGCCGATGGTCATGTGAATGGAAAATTGACTGTTTCGGAGAATATTGCGGATGCAGGGGGCCTAAGCTGTGCCTTAGAAGCAGCTAAATCAGAAGAAGAATTCTCAGTAAAAGATTTCTTTATCAGTTGGGCAACGATCTGGCGAGCAAAAGCAAAAAAAGAATACCAACAGTTATTACTCCAAATCGATGTCCATGCACCTGCCAAATTGCGTGCGAATATCCAACCACAAAACTTAGCAGAATTCTATGATGCTTTTGGAATCAACACGGAAGATGCTATGTATTTAGCACCTGAAAAACGTGTGCATATCTGGTAAACTCATTAAGTAACATATAAAAAATACAACGATCAAGCAAAAAGCGTATCATGAAAGATAGGTCAGCTATTTTTCATGATACGCCTTTTTGCTACAAAATGTTTTTTTAAAATGTCAGTTTCCATTTTCCGAAGATAAAAGAAGTGAATCTTTTTTTAGGTTAGTTTTTGATGATCTCGGCACCAAGAGCGGTTTGAAAGTGTTTCAGTGCCCATTCATGTCCGATTGGATCAAAGCTGGCTACTGCATCTTCATATACAAATAATTTATATCCTAAGTTATACGCATCCACCGCAGTGTGCAATACACAAATATCTGTACATACGCCCGTCAAGTAGAGTTCAGTGATTCCTCGTTCACGCAAGCGTATATCTAAATCAGTGCCACTAAAAGCAGAGTAATGACGCTTATCGATCCAATAAACATTTGCTTGATCTTGGTACTCGTCATAGATATTTTGTAAGGCCCCATAAAGCTGACGACCTTTTGTCCCTATCACGTTATGCGCTGGAAAGAGTTTATTTTCCGGATGAAATGTGTCCTTAGGATCATGCGCATCAATCGCAAAAACAACGAACTCATTATTTTTGAGAAACGATTTTGTATACTCTATCAGTGATTTTTCAATAGCCTGACCATCTTTTCCAGTGGTCAATTTCCCTTCATTTGCAACAAAATCATACGTATAGTCAATTGAGATCAATGCTTTCATGTGTTTATCTCCTTAAATAAGATGTTTGACAAATTCGATGACCATTTCAGCTGATTTCTTCCCTGCTTCTTCAATAAACTCATCAAAGCTTTGTGTAGCAGCATGGTCCGCTGTATCACTCATTGCACGCACAATCAAGAATGGAATGTTGAACTGATGAGCCGTTTGACCGACAGCCGCCCCTTCCATTTCACAAGCTAAGGCTTCAGGAAAATGAGTCAAGATGTCTTTGATTTTATCTGGTGAATCCACGAATGTATCTCCTGTTACGATCAAGCCTTCTTTTGCATTCAAATTCGTTGCTGTTGCTGCTTTTTTCATTTCAGCCCGCAAATACTTGCTTGCTTCATAATAAAGAGGCATTCCTGGAAGTTGCCCTGGTTTATAACCAAAGCCTGTCACGTCTGCATCAAAGTAAGCAACTTTATCAGAAATCACCACATCACCTACGTTTAATCCTTCACCGATTCCTCCGGCAGACCCTGTATTGATGACCATATTCACACCATATTGTTGGATCAACAAACTTGTCGTAATGGAAGCCAGTACTTTACCTATTCCTGAACGGACAACAATGACTTCATGTCGGCCAAGGGAACCTGAGATAAATAGTGCTCCTGCTCGCTCCCATGACAAGGGTTCACTTAATTGTTCCCGTAAAATTTTAATTTCTTCTTCCATTGCGCCAATAATCCCAATTTTCATGTTTCTTCCTTCTTTCTATAAAAATGCCACTGCAAGAAAAACAATGCACAGCAATAGAATAACAATAATCAATGATTTCATCAAAAAAGAATTCCATTTTCTTATTTTTTCCCGCTCACCAGTACGTGTTTTGGTGATTGGTTTATTCTTTTTGTTTTCTCTACGATAGAAACTCGCAATCTTTTTTTCTTCTTGATGATAAGCAGCTTCGGCTTTGCGTTGCTTTTTTAGTGATTCTTGCGCTTGCTCTCGTTGCCTTTTACGAAGTTCACTACGTGTAACTAAGGGCCCTTTGACCATTCATTGCTCCCTCTACTTTCTGTTCATTAATTCCCAATATTGAATTGCATAAATCGTTTTTGCATCACAAATCACTTGATCTGCTATAGCTTGTTTTGCCTCTTCTAAAGTCAAAGCATAAAGTTCTAACACTTCGTCTTCATCTTGTGCCAAGGGATGCTCCACTCTTGTTAGATTCATCCCGTGATAAATATGAAGAAGTTCATTGGCAAATCCTGGTGAGAGATACATCGAGGTCAAATGGATCATTTTTTCTGCACGATAACCAGTTTCTTCTTCTAACTCCCTAGCTGCCGTGATTTCTGGCTGTTGTTTGTCCTGTGGATCGATCTTTCCAGCTGGTATCTCCAAGATGACTTTTTCCAATGGCTTTCTAAACTGTTTTACTAAGAGTAAACGATCTTTTTCATCAAATGCTACGATTCCCACGCCACCTTGATGGAAGACTAATTCACGTTTTGCAATATTACCGTCTGGCAAACGGACATCGTCGACTGCTACATCAATAATGGCACCTTTATAGATCTCATTGCGATGAATCGTTGTTTCTTCAAATTGGTTATATTCAAGCATCTTTTCCCCTGCTTTCTTTTGTAATATCATAACCGCTTTTTTTTATTTTTTCAATTTACTTTTGGCTTTCTTTCTCAGTTTACCACAGCCAAACCTTAGAATTTCTCTAAATCGTGAAAATCCATCTTTAGTCTGATACTAATTATCAAGGTCAGTGTGCTAAAATGAACATGTAATGGACGGATCAGCTAATGAATGAATTTACTTGGAGGGCTTTATTATGATGAAAAAAAATTGGCGCTGGATCTTAGGAATAATCTTAGTGATTCTTTTTATCAACTACAGCGATGTTTCATTTCTAACGGGAGTAGTACTAGTTGGTATCGTATTAGTAGTTTGGGGGCTTACTGGTCTTCGTAAGAAACCAAGAGATAAAACAGCATTACCAAATCTTTCCAACGAATTGGCAGCCCACTATAGTGAGCGTGGTATGAGCGCAAACGAGATCACCTTTTTTAGACAAACGATGAACCAAACAAAAAATGAAATTGAACAACTACAAGAAAATATGCAACAAACGGCAAAACTCAAAGCAATTGACTTACGTCATGAACCAGTGAAAGCAGCTAAAGGATTGTTCAAAGAATTAGTTAAAGAACCTGATCGTCTTCATGATGCTAGCCAATTCCTTTATACTCACCTACCTAATTTAGTAGATTTGACAAATAAATATATCGAAATCAACGATCACGAAATCAAAAATAAACAAACCTACCAAAAACTAGAAGAAAGTGCACAGATTATTGATCAACTTGCTTTATTAATCGCCAAAGATTATCAAAACTTTGTTGCTGAAGACCTTGAAGACATTGACGTAGAGCTTTCTGTTGCGAAACAAAGCTTAAAGCGTGATAATGGACACGAGGACGAAACAGAGTGAAATAATTCTGTCTCATAGACTCGGAACATTTGGACTTTGTCTAACTGTTTCGAGTACTTTTTCTAGCTTAGTTTATTAAGGAGGAATTTTAATGGATAATAACCCAAAGGAACCAAAACCAGTGACCCCAGTAAATGATACACTAGAAGATTTACTCAACAACCCATTTTCTACCCCTACAGATAAATTGACACAAACGCAGCAAACTGAGATCAATGCGTTACAAGAACAGCAAACAGCTGCGCGTTTGATTGATAAATTACCAGTTGAAAGACAAGAACAAGCAAAAGAACTAGCTGCAAAAATTGATGTGACCGATGCTCAATCCGTGATTAGCTACGGTTCTGCAGCCCAAACAAAATTAAGTGAGTTTTCCCAATCTATGCTTAATCATGTCCAAGCACAAGACATTGGCCCAGTTGGAGATTCTCTCACAGAGTTGATGTATCGATTGCAAGAAGCCAATCCTGACGAACTACGTGCAGGAGAAGGAAATATTTTTCAACGTGTCTTTGGCAAAGTCAAACAGTCCATTTATGAAGTAACAGCTAAATATCAAAAGATCGGGGCACAAATTGATAAGATCTCCGTCAAATTAGATAAAGAAAAAGATGGACTATTAAAAGATAATCTGATGTTAGAACAACTCTATCAAAAAAACAAAGATTATTTTGATGCACTCAATATCTATATTGCTGCTGGCGAATTAAAAATGGAAGAACTGCAAACAACGATTATCCCTCAAGCCATGAGAAAAGCGGAAGAAACTGGCGACCAAATGGATGTTCAAATTGCCAATGATTATACCCAATTCTTAGACCGATTGGACAAACGTACACATGATCTGCGGTTAGCACGCCAAATCACGATCCAACAGGCTCCACAAATCCGTTTGATCCAAAATACCAATCAAGCGTTGGCAGAAAAAATCCAAGCATCGATTTCAACAGCTATCCCTTTGTGGAAAAACCAAGTTGTGATTGCTTTGACCCTGTTACGTCAAAAAGATGCAGTAACGGCTCAACGTCAAGTGTCTGAGACAACCAATGATTTATTGAAGAAAAACTCAGAAATGCTTAAGATTTCTGCTATTGAAACAGCGAAAGAAAATGAACGTGGCATCGTCGATATCGAAACTCTTCAAACAACTCAAAATGATTTGATTGAAACCATTCAAGAAACATTGCGCATCCAAAAAGAAGGAAAAGAAAAGCGTCGTCATGCTGAAGTAGAGCTAGGACATATGGAAGAAGATTTAAAACAAAAACTACTAGATTTGACTCAATAAGCGCTTTTCTATACATGAAAAAAATGGTTCTATAATATCTAGTGTTGGTGGAAAACAATTTTGTTTTCTACTAACACTATTTTTTTGTAAAAAAAGATAGAAAAAGAGATATCCAAATTGATAGAATTAAGTCGACTAAACCAAACTCATCAAGAAAGGATATCTCCATGGACTATCATACTAAAAAATTACTCGGTTTAACAGATGAAAATATCATTTTCCCTACAAATTGGCTTTCTGAAAAGAAAGAAGGAGGCATTACCTCCTACGTGATTCATGGACGCTTAGATTACACTCCCACTTGTTGTACAAAATGTGGGGTTAAAAACGAAGGACAAGTGATTAAATATGGGACCCACCAAACCACCATTCAATTACTACCGATCCATTCACGTAAAACAATCTTAAAACTTAAAAAAACTCGATTCCTATGTAAAGGGTGTGGCGCAACTTTCTCGGCTGAAACTTCTTTAGTCGATAGAAATTGTTCGATTTCTGTCGACTTGAAACGAAAAATCATGGCAGAATTAGCGACCAACTCCAGTAGAAAAGACATTGCCTTTCGTTATTTCGTATCGGATGTCACGATTTTACGAATCATGAAAGCGGCTGTGAAGAACGTTAAAGTACGTTTGGACTACTTGCCCTCCGTTCTTTGCTTTGATGAATTTAAAGCAATGAAATCCTGTGTGGGTAAAATGAGTTTTATTTTCATGGATGGTCAAACGAATCAAATTCTTGGTCTTCTTGAAAGTCGTAAACTAGCTTATTTACGTACCTATTTCTCTCGCTATACCCGTCAAGCTAGAGAGAATGTCCAATATATCGTCATGGATATGAACGCTCCTTATTTTGAATTAGCAAAAAGTATTTTTCCCCATGCACAAATTGTCACGGATCGTTTTCATATTATCCAACATATTCACCGGGCGTTGAACCATTTACGGATTCAAATCATGAACACTTATCGTAAGAACGATCGTCTGAAGTATAAACGATTCAAACGTTACTGGAAGTTATTCCTAAAGGATTCTTATCTATTAGATAGCTCACGCTATCGCTATGATTATTCCTTTAAGCGTCCGATGACTGAAAAAGCGATCGTCGATGAATGACTCAGCTATGATTCCACATTGAAGTTGGCTTATGATACTTGTCAACTCCTTCTCTATCACTATAAACAAAAAGAGACGAATGACTTTTTCGAAGTGGTGAATACCTTAGATACCCAGCTTCCTGAGTGGTTTCGCAAGAAACTCACTTTCTTCAATAAATACAGAAAAGGAATCAAGAATGCCTTCCAAACACCCTATAGTAATGGGGCCTTGGAAGGGACAAACAATAAAATCAAGGTCATCAAACGAGTCGCTTATGGTTACCGTAATTTTCTCCATTTTCGTGACCGTATTTACTTGATTCAGGGCTTGGTTTTCCAAGATCAATCCAAAACAAAAAAGAATCAATCGAAGCGTATTTCTGCTTCGATTGATTCTCGATGAAATTCTTTCAATTTGAACTCACCAACACTACTTGTCGAAGAGCCAAAAAAATCTCCTTGCTCAAACGTTTTATGAAACGTTTGGTTAGCAAGGAGATTTTATTTCAGATAAATTATTTTTTATTTCTCAGTATTCATTTTACTATGTTTGTAACCATAGCTAAAGTAAATCACTAAACCAATCACCATTGTAATTGCAAATACGATCCATGTGACAGCCTGTAAACGCAACATCAAGACTAGACAAGATAGGATCGAAACAATCGGCAAGATAGGAACTAACGGTACTTTGAATTCCCCTTCTTTTGGTTGTCCGAACATTTTACGTAGTTTCAATAACCCTAAGCTGACAAGCATCAAATATGCTAGTGCCATAATATTGGTTAACTCAGCTAGAATATTCAATGGGAAGAACCCTGCAAATAACAGCGCTGCAAAACCTGCTGCATAAGTTGCTTTTTTAGGTGTGCGATGCTTTTTATCGATTTCTGACATAAAGTGTGGCAAAAGACCATCCTTACTTACCGCAAACAATAGACGTGCCAATGAGTACATCATGGAGATCGTCACTGTTAATAATGTTAAAATTGCCCCCACAGCGATAATTGCTCCAACTGTTCCATGTCCTACATAACGCATTGCGAATGCTACAGGATCACTTACACCTAATTCAGTATAAGGAACAATTCCCGTTAAAATCAATGTGACAATAATATATAAGACTGTCGCAATCAAAATGGAGCCGATAATCCCTCTTGGCACATCTTTTTGAGGGTTTTTCACTTCTTCTGCTGCCATTGCCACTGCATCAAAGCCTAAAAAGGCAAAGAAGACAAGTGCTGCACCATCTAACACACCTTCAAATCCAAAAGGTGTAAATGGCTGCCAATTTTCTGGTTTTACAAAAAAGATCCCTACAATAATAAATAATGCAATGATTCCAAATTTAACAAAAACCATGAAATTATTTAAACGTAACGCTTTTTTTGCTTCCAAAGAAACGATGTATGTGACAAAAACCACAACTAACACCGCAATTAAGTCGATGTATGTACCGCTTTCTGGATTATATGCTCCAGTCAAAGCTTGTGGTAACCGTACCCCTAAGCTTGCTAAAAAGCCTTGAACGTATCCAGACCAGCCTGACGAAACAGATGACACAGCCAATAAAAACTCACCAATCAATAACCAACCTGTCAACCATGCTGCAAATTCTCCAAAAACTACATATAAATAGGCATATGGTCCACCAATTACTGGCACCCGCGAAGCGAATTCTGCAAAACTTAGCCCAGATAAAATCACGACGATAGCAGCCAGTACAAACGATAGCGTTAATGCCGGACCAGCGTTTTGGTTTGCAGCCACCCCTGTTACGACAAATATCCCTGTTCCGATGATTGCGCCAATTCCTAGCATAATCAAATCGGTTGTTTTTAATTCTTTTTTCATCTCACTTTTATGATTGAGATTGATTTCCTTCTTACGAAATAAATCCATTTAGTTTCCTCCCCCCATTTTAGGGTATATAAAAAACAGCTTTACGCTGTTTTCATATACCCTAAAAGGATACCACCAAAAATAACTAAAAGGCAACCTGCAATTACATAGATAAGCTCTTTTTTTGTCTTTTTCTCGCCTAGAATAAAAATACCACCTAAAGTTGAAATAATGATACCCATTTGTGAAAGTGAAAATCCGACTGCTAAACCTAATGATTTTACCGTCAGTAGCATACAGATATTCCCCACTCCCCATAAAAGACCACATATCATATTTTTCCAAACAAACTGATCGACTTTTACTTTTCGGAAAGCGAAGAAACTAGCGCCTAAGATCATACCAATACTTTGCGGTAAAATGATGGAAATGGCATCCAAATTTGCCCAATTGACAATAATCGTGTAGGCACCGTAACCAATAGTTGAATAAATCAATGCTCTGAACCCTTTACCAAAATCAAGCATCTTATTATCTGTATCTACTTTGCCTTCATCATCTTGGCGTGCGGTTAAATACGCACCGCTTACAAGAAGGATCAATGCTAAGATACCGTATACATAATCTTTTGTTTGTGTCCATTCATGGAAAAATACGGCCCCCGCAATCGTATTCAAAATCAATTGAAAACCAGTAGATAACGGCAACCCAACTGAAACACCCATATATTTCATCCCATGAAATTGACCATTTTGACCAACACTCCATGCTAACCCAGATATAAAGCCAATGAGTGCAATCCATGGAGTAATGGTGGGACTAGCTATGAAAAAGGCTACTAATGAAAACATAAATGCCCCAATCGTCATCCCTAATGTTTGTTGATTTGCATCACCGCCAATTTTCCCACTGACTAAACCAATGCTTCCCCATGCAACCATAGGAACTAATGCTATTAAAATTTCCATATCTATTCTCCTTTATTTTCACATGGTTAAAAACTTATCAGCGAAAACGTTAACAACACAAGGGTTATTTTTAAATTCTAACGTTTTTCTAACGTTCCTCATGGTAAAAGCTCAAGATAGGAAAAAATAAAATAATCGTTGTTCCTTCTCCTTCAACGGATTCAACACTTAAAGAGATGCCTAATTTTTCAGAAAGGTTTTTTGCTAAATAAAGACCTAGTCCTGTCGAATGGGTCTTACTTACGCGCCCATTCACCCCTGTAAATCCTTTATCAAAAATTCGTCCAACATCTTCTTGAGGTATACCAATCCCTGAATCCTTTACAAAAAGTGTGACACCTTTCGCTGTTTTTTCAATCGTAAAGATAATCTGACCGTGATCTGGTGTATATTTGATTGCATTGCTGAGAATCTGTTTGAAAATAAATGCTACCCACTTGGCATCTGTTAAAACGGTTTGATCATTCCCAATCACTTCATAACGTAGATTCTTTTGGATAAAGTAATTGGCCTGGCTCCTTATTACTGGCTGAATAATACTTTTTAAGCCATATTCTTGGATCAAATAATCTCTGGAAAAACTGTCTAAGCGAGCATAATATAACACTTGTTCCACATATTCATCAATTTTCGATAGTTCATTTTCTAGCATCGTATACTTTTGGTCGTCAATATCAAACTCAATAGATCGAACAAGAAGCTGCGTTGCAGCTAATGGGACTTTTATCTCATGGACCCACGAATCGATATAGTCTTTTTGGTCTTGTTGATTCGTAATTGCTTCTTGCATCACTTCTTGATGTTCACGAATCAACTGATTGATGTAGGCTTCTACAAGCTTTTCTTCTTCAGTATGGCCACCATCTAAATAATTTTGCAAGGGCGACGTTTTTTGTAGATTGGCAAGCTTTCCCCACCATCTACGTTTAGTCAAATATCCAACAAATAGGAAGAAAGCTAAAAAAACTCCTTCAATCAAGGTTAAATAACCGATTGTTGCCCAATCAACACCAATATGTGGTGTGAGCCACATCACAAAAATAGTCAACAAGACAAAAAATAACCAGCCGAGAATCAAAGACCACTGATCTTTTAAATAGTTGAAGTAACTCATCTTGATTTTTCTTCCTTTCAGGGAACGATATATCCTTGACCTACTTTTGTTTCAATATAACCGTTGATACCAGCTTGTTCAATTTTACGTCGTAAACGATTGATATTGACTGTTAAAGTATTATCATCCACGAATCGTTCATCATCCCACAATGCGCGTAACAGTTTTTCACGACTCAAGATTTTCCCGTGTTGCTTCATTAAAATAAACAACAGTCGATATTCATTTTTACTCAAATCGATCATTTCGCCTTTGATTTCCATGCTTCCGTTGTCCACATTAAGCGTGATCCCATTGTGTGTCATCATCTCACTAGATAATTCACCATAGTTATAAGAACGTCGTAGTAATGCATTGATTTTGGCAATCAGTACATCGATTTGAAAAGGCTTCGTGACAAAATCATCGGCGCCCATATTCATTGCCATGATCATATCCATGTTCGTATTTCGACTTGAAATAAAAATAATCGGTACCTTTGAGACTTCACGTATCTTTTGACACCAATAATAGCCATCAAAAACTGGTAGATTGATATCTAGTAACACTAACTGTGGCTCCTCTTTTTCAAAATCTTCAAAAACTTGGTTGAAGTTCGTGGTACCGTAAGTTTCAAACTGCCATTTTTCTAATTCTTCCATAATGAGTTGACGGATGATTTCTTCATCTTCAACTACCATAATTTTTGCCATGTGTCTCCCTCCGATACTTATCTTGCCTATAACAATATCAAAGAAGAAGATTTCCTACAAGCAAGGTTATAGAAATAGCTGTTATTTTGAACTAAAAATCTCAATCAATTGTTTTTTTAGAATGAATCAAATCCATAGAAATACCAATTTATTTCTTTTTTACTTTTATTTTAAAGTTATCTTAAGTTACTTATTTTTCTAATCAAAATAATCTTTTTTTAATATTTCCTTATAAATGTGAACTTTCAATACTTCTTTAAAATTGAAATAACTCTGTGGATTTTCTTCACTCATTTTTTATACCCTAATATAAATGCTATTTTATCAATCTTCAAAAAGATAGAGAGCGTATCTTTTGAATTTTTAACCTAAACGTATAACAATAGTAATGTATTAAAAATTGATTAGGAGGAGATTTGATGTTTAGACACCAAAAGGAATTACAGTTTGAGGCAAAACCAGATCGTCCAAATCCGTTAATTGCTAAATATTTACAAGAGTTAATCGGCGGACAGTACGGAGAAATGAGCGTAGCTATGCAATACCTTTTCCAAGGCTGGAGTTGTCGTGGAGAAGAAAAATATAAAGATATGTTGATGGACATCGCCACAGAAGAACTTGGCCATGTGGAAATGTTAGCCACAATGGTTGCACGTTTATTAGAAGATGCCCCTGTTGAAGATCAAGAAGCAGCAATGAAAAAAGATCCTACAATCGGCGCAATCATTTCTGGTATGAATCCACAACACGCAATCGTTGCAGGCTTAGGACCTCGTCCAGCTGATAGCGTAGGTAATCCTTGGAGTGGTGGATATATTGTCGCTAGTGGCAACATGCTGGCAGATTTCCGTGCGAACCTAAACGCTGAATCTCAAGGAAGACTTCAAGTGGCACGAATCTACGAAATGATCGATGACCGTGGTGTGAAAGATTTACTTTCTGTTCTCTTAGCAAGAGATAGCTACCATCAAAATCTATGGGCAGCTGCTGTCAAAGAATTGGAAGAAAAAGAAGGTACAATCCTTGTTCCTAGCACTTTCCCAAGAGAAAATGAACGTAAAGATATCGCCTATGATTTCTATAATTTCTCAGAAGGCGATGAAAGCAGCAAAGGAATTTGGGCAAGCGGAGAAGCTCTAGATGGTGAAGGCGAATACCAATGGTTGAAAGAACCAAAAATTGAAGGCGCAGCACCAAAATTAAAACCAGTCACTCCTAAAATGTACGGTACACCACCAACAAAATAATTTAGCCTTTGAATAAATAGAGGCTGGAACAGAAGTGGTTAACTCCAAGAAATAAGAAGGAATTCACGAAAATTACTTTTCAAATTTTTGTGAATTCCAGCTTATTATCGAAGTAGTTGCTTCTGATTCCGCCGTTTATACGTATTCAGAGCGTGAAACAAGAGTAAACAATACTTTTGTTTCACGCTCTTTGAAATAAGCCGAAGACTTCGAAAAAACAAACAATTTTCGAAACTTACGGCTTATTTATTTTACAGAATTCCTCATAATAAAGATTCCTTTTATTCACATGTATCTATTATTTACACCCTATGAAAAACAACATTTCATATCATATTTTTTGATTCACTTATTCAAATACAAGAATGCCATCCTCCACTATTTTCCCGAAAAACAGAAAGATTGTACTTGTAAACAATAATGTCATATTCACGCCAAAATAAATGGCGATTTTCTCTAAATAATTTTTGATTTCATTGATTTTAAGATACATATAAACCAAAAAATTCACCCCATAAACCAATACAGTCAAAAAAATAACCATATAAGTAACCATTTTTAATCTCCTTTATCAAGGTTGTGAGAGAAGGGTCCTGACCTGAGCAGTAAGGCAGAAAATCGTAAAATAGCTCCTCATATTTTTCGATTTTTTAACTTAGTGCCGAAGGTCACCTTCTCGAACACCGTTGAACACGGGTATCTGTCTTTAATCCAGCCTCTACAAATAGCGCTTTCATTACCGATTGAATCGCTCTTTCTATTCTCTCATTCTTTCCAGTTTTTCAGAAAATATTTGTGCTGCTTCTTCTGAGCGACAAATAATAATAAACGTATCAAATCCGGCAATCGTCGCAACAACTTCCGGGTAGCTCACTTCATCCAACCAGTTAGTTACCACATCTGCTCCATCTTTTTCTGTTAACACCACGATCATAAATTGGACGGTTTGAATTCGTAATACTTCTCGTTTTACAGCATTACGCAAACGGTCTTCCATGAGGGAATCTGCTTGTTGACTGAATAATGCATACCGAGTTTTTTTCTGTTCGTCTTGGATCTTGACAAGTTTCAGCTCGCGAATATCTCTCGAAATCGTTGCTTGAGTTGCATTTACACCATTTTCCTGTAAATACTTCAACAATTCTTCTTGTGTACTGATTGCATGCTCGGTGATCAAATGGCGAATCAATGATTGTCGCTGGCTTTTTTTCATACAAAACACCTCTTCTAAACGATTATATCAAAAAAGAAAAACCTATCCTACTTTTTTCCATTGACCATTTTCTTACCTGTTCTCTTTTAATCACGTGCGATTTTCACACGCAAGATTGTTTTCAAATTTTCTGGCTTAGACCTTCTAGGATCACTCATATAAATTTCTTTATGTTCTTTCGAAAGCCGATGATACCCTTTTTCTTTTAAAAATAATTCTAGCTTCTCAAAAGTTTCTGGTTCATCATCATATGCGCCAATATGTACTACTTGAGCAACTAGCCCCTCGTCAATACATTTAAATCTGATTTGGTCTGCCAAATCTTCAGGGAGTTTCTTCCCAACACGTCTCAACGCTTCATCGGCTATTTCTTTTGTCACAAAGGCAGGTTGTTTGATCATTAGTCGATAAGCAAAATGCTCTTTTAACATCACTTTCTCAGTTAAATATTTTTTTTGTAAGCTCCATAGTCCTTCTAATGGATAGACCGTATAAGGAACATAATCAGGGATTAACCACTGTTTTTTGGGAGACATGCGTATCGTATAACTGATTGCATACAAACAAGCCACTCTACGCTGGAAATCTTCCTTGTTTGGATCACCCACTCCATCAATACAAAAATAATTTTGTGCAGGAAGTTCAAGTATCTGCGGTTGTTTTTTTAAACTAAATCCAGGTTCACTTTTTTTCCAATCGATTTTTTCCATAAAGGAATCGCCTCCATTCTCATCATCTACTATCATAACTCTTTTACAATGTCTTGGCTAATCTGGTTGACACTTTTTTTAAAACTATGCTAGAATAAGCCCGAACAACAAATCGTACAGATAACACGTTTAGACGTGTCGAGAGAGAGGCGATTTCTATTTTATATAGAAATCTCTCTCTTTTTTTACGAAAATTTTTGAGGTGAAAGTTATGACAAAACAAAAACTACTTTTAGTTCCAGCCGTTATTGCGACAGGAATGATGTCTTTTGCGGGTGTCTTGATTGAGACAGCAATGAACGTCACATTTCCTACGCTGATCCGGCAATTCGATATCAGTACTTCTCAAGTACAATGGGTCACTACGATTTATCTTTTGATGATTTCGATTATCGTTCCACTATCTACTTATTTAACACGAAATTTTAGTATCCGCACACTTTTCTTAGTCTCTAATCTGCTCTTTTTAGCAGGACTTTTAGTAGACTACTTTTCTCCAAGTTTTTTGATTTTATTATTGGGAAGATTATTACAAGGAGCTGCGACAGGCATCGCATTACCTCTCATGTTCCATATCATTTTGACCTTTGCCCCGATGAATCGTAGAGGTACAATGATGGGGCTAGGTACCCTAACAACGGCTATTGCACCTGCTATTGGTCCTACGTATGGTGGTATTTTGACTTCTAATTTTTCTTGGAATCATATTTTCTTATTTTTGATACCAGTTCTGATCTTGTCACTCATCATTGGATTGATCGCTATTCCTCAAATAGCAGTAGAAAAAACTGGGCATTTAGATATGTTGAGCGTATTTGGCCTCTGTTTATTATTTAGCGGCAGTTTGACTTTTCTGAGCATGCTGCATCATTGGATAGGTTGGGTTTCACTTGTGATCGCCCTAATTGGTGCCATCCTTTTTTATCGACAAACCAAACGATCGGCCTATCCGTTGATTCGCCTAGATATCTTTACCAATCGGAGTTTTCGCTTATTTTTATTTGGCTTTTTAGTTTTTCAATTTTTACTACTTGGTGTTTCCTTTGTTCTTCCTAATTTTGTCCAAATCGTTCAAGGGAATAGTCCTTTTATTGCTGGACTAGCCATGTTGCCAGGAGCTGCGATTGGAGCCTTACTCTCTCCTTTTTCTGGCAAACTATTAGATGAATACGGTCCTAAGAAACCGATATTTGCTGGATTACTCTTTTCTCTAGTTGGCTGGGCTGCACTTGTCTTGTTACTTGGTCATGTGTCTTTAGGTTTATTGGTTGCTTGCCATGTCTTTTATATGATTGGGATTGGCTTATCTTACAGCAACATGATGACTACTGGGATGAATGCGTTAAGCAAAGACATGCAAGTAGATGGGAATGCTGTCTTCAATACCTTACAGCAATTTTCAGGTGCTGTCGCAACAACACTCGTTGCTGTCATCATCAATTTTGTCCAAGATAATACAACTCAAACGTATCAAGAAGCAACGACCTTAGGTTCAAAATTAGCCCTGGGTGTCTTACTTTTCTTGCTGATTATCAGCTTCATTCAATTTATTCGATATATGAAACAAACATCATAAAACCGCATATCCAACTAAACTATGCATCCTAGAAGTCGTGAAGAAGTATCCTGCCTGTTTATCGGTATAAAATACTTCATCACGACTTTTTTATATTGGATAGCCTTATGAACCTGTCCTACGATTGCCTTTACACCAATCGTGACCTCCCCTTTTCATTCTCCTCTTATTGATGATTCCTCTATAAAATTAGAGTTGTTTCTTAGACATTTTTGTGAGAAGGTAGACAATAAAGGAGGCTGTTTTATGGAAAAAATTGCGGTTATCGGTGGTGGGATCATCGGTATGACTTTAGCCAGTTATCTAGATACAGCAAAATTCGAAGTGACCTTATTTGATGATGGAACTGGGCAAGCGACAAAAGCAAGTGCAGGGATCATCTCCCCTTGGCTCTCAAAAAGAAGAAATAAACAATGGTATCAACTTGCCAAAGATGGCGCTGCTTTTTTCCCTAAATTAATTCAAGATTTTTCATTAGATTCTTCGATTTATGCACAATCCGGAACATTATTATTTCGAGATCAAGAAGCTTTACAAGACTTAGCCCTACTTGCGGAATTAAGAAAAGAAGAAGCTCCAGAAATCGGTGATATCGAATTATTGTCTGCAGAAAAAACGGCTAGTTTATTACCTCTATTGAAGCCTTCACCAGCTTTATGGGTGAGTGGTGGAGGCCGACTTGATGGAAAAGCTTATTTGACCCATCTAGCTAAGCATTTAACTACTAAATCAATCAATATGATCAAAGAACCAGTACAATTGGGACAAGAAAATGATTATTGGTATGTTCAAGGTAACTTTGGTCGTACGCATTTTGATCGTATTCTACTTGCACCAGGACCAGCTTTAAAGCCATTATTAGAGAAAAACGGGTTTCAAGTAGATATTCGTCCGCAAAAAGGCCAATTGATTGTATTCAAAACACCCTATACCAACAGTCAAAAGTGGCCAGTAGCCATGCTAGAGGGAGAAGCAGATTTTATTCCTTTTAATGATGGAACGATTCTCCTTGGTGCTACACACGAAAATGATGGTGGCTGGGATTTGCATCCGACTACTTCCGCATATCAACAATTAATCCAAAGTACTAAACCATTTTTAGCTGAACCTGACCAACTATTGACTTGGAGTAGTCAAATGCGCGTAGGAACTCGTGCTTATACTTCTGATTTTGCACCTTTTTTTGGTCCCCTACCGAATGAGCCACGCTTGATCGCAGCGAGTGGCCTAGGTTCTTCAGGCTTGACGACAGGCCCATACATTGGCTATCTCTTAGCTGAATATATGAACACTGGTCAATGGAAAGGAGACCGCTATCAAAAAAATATCGAAACTTATATTACCGATAGCTTTTGAAATTAAGAAAACAAAACCAAGGAGACTATAGGAATAGGCCCCTTGGTTTTAACCGTTACCAGTGTTTTTTAGGTGTATATTGATTTATCCACTGTGCCAAATGACACTAAATTTTTTAGGTTCTTTGTCAAACACACATGAATTCGCAAACTCATTCACCCTGAAGAATGAAAGGTAAGATTGTAGTACAATTATAGAGGAAAGGAAAAAAGCCGCCATTATTTTGGAAAAGCAAGTGATGCCGATTGTCAAACTGGCTTGCTTTATTTCTCGAGAACCTTGAAATATTGCCAATGAGCATGTGTATAAAAATTTGATTTTACATGAAATAAAGCACTCCTTTCCTAAAATCATGGGAAAGGAGTGCCTTTTTATGGAAATCATTTACGAATGCTGTGCTGGATTAGATGTCCATCAAAGTAATGTTGTTGCTTGTGTTTTACAAGGTCCGCTTACTTCTACCAGACCAAAAAAACATCTACAAAAATTTGATACGACCACCAAAGGATTATTAGCCCTACATGAATGGCTAACGGATTTTGATTGTGAGATTGTCGCTATGGAAAGTACAGGTATTTATTGGAAACCGGTTTGGCACATTCTTCAAGGAAATTTCGACTTAGTTCTAGCTAATCCGTATAAAATTAAAAATATTCCTGGGCAAAAAACGGATAAAAAAGATGCAAGTTGGATTGCTAAGTTGCTGCGAGTAGGTTTGATTCCCAAAAGTTTTGTTCCAGAGGAACCTATACAAGATTTGCGTGAACTCACACGGTTAAGAAAAATGTGGATCGAATCTAGAAATCGAGAAAAGAATCGCGCGCACAAAATTTTACAGACTGCCGGAATTAAAATAACTTCTTACATGACAGATATATTCGGATTATCTGGAAGAAATTTATTAAATCTATTGATTAATGAGGAAGATATTACTGCAGAAAAAGTTGAAGCGGCTGTTTATACTTCTTTAAAATTTAAAGTGCCGGAATTAGTGGAAGGACTTACTGGCTTTTTCAGAAGTCATCACAAGTTTTTATTGGCACAAATTTTAGATGTTATTGATATGTATAACAGTAAGATTGGTGAACTAGAAACCAAAATAGCCGAATACTTACTTCCTTACCAAAAACAGATGGACAATTTATTAACGATCCCAGGAATTAGTACGGATTCAGCTGCTGTAATTATCTCTGAGTTTGGCATTCATATGAATCAGTTTTCTTCTGCAGAAAGATTAGCCTCATGGGTTGGTCTGTGTCCTGGAAACAATGAAAGTGCTGGGAAAAGACGCTCTACGAGAATTTCCAAAGGAAATGCTTATGCAAAGAGGGTCTTATGCCAATGTGCCTATTCAGCTTGTAAATCTAATCATCAGAGATTCAAAAACTATTATCAAAGAATCTGTAGAAATCGAGGCGGTAAGCGTGCGATAGTGGCAGTTGCTCATCTTATTACTAGAATCATTTACTATATGCTTTTGAGAAATGAAGTCTATCACGAATAAGAACCACTGCTCTTTGAAATTTTTAGATTCTTAATTTTTATGGAGGAGGGTAGTTTTTTTTTGCTTTTTTTCTAGTTGTTTCGTACATAGGTGCGGTGAAGCTTTCGTATAAACGATGTTGGTGAAGAGCCAAAGAAAAGGTCAGCAAATGCTTGCCACTTTTTTTAGTGCTTCGCATGTTTCACCTTTAGTGAAATTTGTTGCTTTGAACAATTAGGCATAACTACATTTTTTCGTTGTTCAAAGATTCTTATACCATTTAATATTAAAAGAGCAAACATTTCAAAATAAAGGAAGAATTGATTAACAGACATTATAAAATATAAAATAAGGCCAGAAATAACAGCTAAAATTTTAGCAATTTTTATTAATTTCATAAAATATTTTTCCTATTTTAAAGTTTTTATTCTGCTTTTTGTTTTTTCTATTTTTTTCTGATTCTTAAAGTATCAAGTAATCCAAGAAATAGTATGGTATAAAAACTATTTCCAATAAAATCTTTATTTATTAAATATTCTAATGTAATTCCTACAATACTAAAAATGAACAGAAAGAAAACAATCCTTTCTGTTCACCAATAATTCTGAGGTTTCTTTTTAGACAAAGAACTTAGAAACCATTAATTGATTTTGATAATTTCTGTTAATAAGATTATTCAGAAATTTAATGCGTTATCAATCAGTTTGGCTTGTCTAAGCAATTTTTTATGGCAATTGTTTCCCCATTACGTTTCCGCGCACTTAATTCACCAACTGCTGTGAATAAAAGGTCGCTAGAAGAATTCAATGCTGTTTCAACAGAGTCTTGAATGACACCGATAATAAATCCTATTCCTACCACTTGCATTGCTACCTCATTGGGAATACCGAATAAGCTACAAGCCAAAGGAATCAATAACAATGATCCCCCTGCAACTCCTGAAGCCCCACAAGCAGCAAGAGCTGCTAAAAGACTTAAAATCAATTTTGAAGAAAAGGAAGCTTCAATTCCCAATGTTTGTACAGTCATCAATGTCATCACTGTTATAGTAACAGCTGCACCTCCCATATTGATAGTCGCTCCTAATGGAATCGAAATCGCATAAGATTCCTTTGTTAGCTTTAAGCGTTCGGCTAACATCATATTGATGGGGATATTGGCTGCAGAGCTACGGGTAAAGAAAGCAGGGATTGCACTTTCCTTTAAACAAAAGAAAATCAACGGATATGGATTCTCCTTAATAAATAAAAAGGTCAGAAACGGATAAACAACTAGAGCAACAAATAACATTGTTCCCACTAACACCAAAACAAGTTGAAGATATTCTGCTAAGCCTGATAAACCTGTAGTTGCAATTGATTGATAGACCAATCCTAGAATACCAATCGGTGCAAAAGCAATAATCAGTTGCACAACTTGCGACAACGCTACAGAAACTTGATCTACTACTTCTTTGGTAGTATTTGAACGACTACGTAAAGCTAGGCCTAACAAAACTGCCCAGAACAAAACCCCTAAATAATTAGATTCAATAATAGCTTGGATTGGGCTTTGTGTCACGTTTGTCAACATCGTAGATAATACACTGCCGATATTTTGTGGTGCCTTTTCTGAAACAGTTTCTTGCAAAGTAATTGGGATCGTAAAAATCGAACTAGCAACCACTGCTACCAGTGCAGATAGAAAGGTTCCACCCAAATATAAAATTAAAACAGGTTTGACATATGTTTCGTTTCCCACTTTATGCTTTGCAATGGAAGCAGCAGTCAGAAAAAATACTAAAAGAGGTGCAATGGCTTTTAAACAACTAACAAAAAGCGTACCTAGTATGGTAATGAATGTCCATGAAGGTAAAAAAATGCCAATTAATATACCCAGTAATATACCACAAAGAATTCGTTGAACTAAAGACATGTCTAAAAACTTATCTAACAAATAATCACCCCTATATAGTTTAACCATCATTTTAGCATCTATATAAGAGAAATAAAAGGAGAGTTATCTAAAAATTCAAATTATTCATGCTGTTATGGACTATACGAATGAGAGTGGAACAATCGTAAGAAAAAATCTGATTATCATCCCACTCTCCCTTCACTAAATGACTTTATCTATACATTTTTGGTTCGTTCAAACACGAGATTTTATGCTTAACACTTTTTATAGACTAGCTATCAATTTATCTCTGATATCTTTTTCAAATGTCCCTGTTCCTCTTAGCTCCACTATGTTAGCATGCGAATTTGTATGTGACAGAGGAAAGCTTGCATTATTTGGTTAATGTTGTGGAATTGGCTCCTTCTGATTCTTGCTTATTAGTTGATTGAACCCCTTCGTTGGATTGATTTGAGTACTTCTGTTTCTACTAGTGAATACAACATCTAAAAAACTTTTCTGTGCTGTATCCTTTGGGTGTCCTGTACTTATTTTTGAATCGGAAACAAAGTGACTCGGATTGTTTTCAATATTCGTAGTTACAAGATCCAAAGAACTTTGATTTGATGCATTCTTTTGAAATGATGCATCTACTTGTTGCTCGGAGACAAAATAATTGGGCTGTTTTTCGGTATTCGTAGCTACAAGATTTAAGGCACTACGCTTCGATACATTCTTTGGCAGCTCTGTACTTACTGGTTGATCAGAGACCGAAAGATTGGGTTGGTTACTTCTTTCTATACTCTGATTGATAAGTTTTGATAAACTTTGATTGGCTGTACTTTCTGTGAAATCTATAGCCATTGACGCTACCTCTCTCTTATTTCTGCTTTCATTTGTTGGTCTATTACTGCTAGTTTCGGCACTTGTTAAATCAGGAAAATCAGTTGTTTGTTCCTGCGTCCTACTCTGCTGAAATTCTCTCTCAAAATTTATAAATTCACTTGAATACATCAATGCATGAAGCATAAACAGATCCCCAGTTCCAAGTTGTTCGTTATGAGTCTCAAACGAACCCTTGCTTTTGTCATCTTCTTTTATCTTCTCAGCTTTCGGTTGTTCGTTATTGTTCTCTCTTTTCATACGAAATATATCATCAAATGCTCTTCCTTCTACAACATCTCTGAGGATGGTCATCAACATTTCCGCATCCGTCAACTGGAAATGTACACGTAAAGTATGGTTTACTTCTAACGCTTCAATAATCATACCTACTGTCAAATTGGGTGACTTTAGTACCTTTGCCAAATAATCCCTATAACTCTGCATCTGTTTAGAGTCTTCTTTTGTCATATTCGGATATTCTTTGTCATAATAATCTAGTGTACGTTTTCCGTTTTTCCTTAATCCTCTTCTAACTAGTCCATACTTCAATAAGTCTGTTGCACCTGACACAATATGTGTGACTTCATGTAACACTGTTTCATAACCAGTTGGTTGTACTTCTTCTCCAGGAAAAAATTTTGGATTTAAGTGAAAAGCATCTGCAAAGATAAAGATACGACACTCCCCATCATATTTTACTGTAAATGCCTCTGTTTTAATAAACCTTTGAAATGAGGAATAATATTTCTGTGCGTTCTTGTCATAACTCAATTTTGATGAGAGGGTCCATACATTTTGAAAGAGGAGATCTTTCGATTTTTCAAGGAATCTCTTCCCATGTTTCGCTGTCGAAAATAGTTTTTTGATACTTTGTCTTAAGACCGCTTCTTTTTTTATTTCTGGAACACCATGTAATTTGAGCATTTCAATCAGATATTTTCCTTCTTCCGTGCTTGCAATGCTCTCCATTTTCCAGGTTGACTTAAATAATCGTACTGCCCCTTCAAATATTACTTCCGCCTGCTTAAAATCATCCCTAAGCTGCTTAAAAAATGGTTTGAGAGAGTTCGGTATTTCAGCTGAATCAAGACCAACAACCACTTCTAACTTGGGGATAGGTGGAGAGAAATTATAAGCAATCATTTTATAAATATCTTTTCTGATAAAATCTTCATCAAGCTTAGGACGCCTACTCGCTTTTGGTGGGAATCTAGAAATTTTAGTCAGATCTATATCAGCATCTCCCTTACTTCTTATCCAATCGGGAAGAATCTCTGTCTTGTACAATTTCTTCCATGACTCCTCATTTCCTGGTGGCTCAGGCAAGTCAATGATCCGAAAATCCACTGGCTGGCGGGGAACTTTGGGAATCGCTCCCTTTGAGGTGCTTGGTGCCCCTTGGGAAGTGCTTGGTGATCCTTGGGAAGTACCTGATGCTTCATGCATGGTACTCGGTGAATCTTGGGAACTACCTGCGGATGTATCTTTGTCTGTAGATGAACCAGATTTCCATTTAGATTGAGCTTTTCCCTTTTGCTGAATGATTTCCTCTTGAATAGATATTTTTAACTCTTCTTTCTCTTTGACGCTTTCCATCCTAAATCCGCCATTATCTGGATCGAACCTCAATATTACCATTGGTGCATCCACATCTTTTTTCACTAAATGGTATCGCATTCTATTTCGATCAAATAAGATCAGGGGGATATAGACATTATCGACCTTGATGTAGGTTCTTCCTTCTTCGCTATGCATCAGGTCCCGTTCATAAGGTGGGGACAGGGTGGTTGGATCCTTCAACGATTCAAACTCATCGATTCTTTTAGTCACTTTTTCTGCTAACTCTTTCGTTACAAGGGGAGAAGTTGATGCTTCAAAATACCATTCTTTCCCATTAAAATTCACTGGTATAATCTTTTCCCCATCTACCACATCATAACGTATCCCATTTTCCTCAATGGATGTTACTCTCACAGGAACTGTATGACTGTCCATTGTAATGAAATATTTAGTTTCTTTCCCTTTTTCTGCGACAGACATCACTTTCCCACTACCATAGGCATTTGGATTTAGATTGGGTTCAACTGCAAAAATCTGATCTGGATTAATTCCTTTTTCTAACCGTTTAATTAGCGCTTTTTGTTCCTCCGTAAATAAAACAGGATCAGGGAGCATCTCCAACCGGTCTCCTCTCACCCAAAATGGATAACCGTAGACATCACTAGTCTTCAAATCTGTCACTAGTCGATAGAACTCGTCCTTCCCCTGTTTGACAGGAGCCCCTAGGCCATTTGGTAACCGAACAATAGACACATCTTTTGGCAAAGAAAGGTCAACCTTTACTAAACTTGCCACCCTTTCCAAAATTTTTTTCACCCTATCTGCTACCCAAAGTTCCTTTCTTAAATCCACTAAGCTATTTATCACAAATTTACTACCATCAACTACTGTTTCAATTCCTGGATCGAAGTATCGTACAATATTTTTTAACAGCGACTTAATTTCATAAAGCTTTGGAGTAAATTTGATTCCTTGACGAACCGCATTTCTTATCCCTCCTGTCGCAATGGCTTTTGCCATACCAAAGGCAAATCTCGAACTAAGAGAGGTCACTTGTCCTAACACTGGGATTAAGAGAACGATATCAATCACACATGAAGTAGCAGCTGTTGTGATATCTTTATCAATGATACCTGTCACACAATCGTAAAAAGGAATGAAATGTTTAAGGACATCCAATACCTGTTGACTGATGGATTTATCATCTCCCGCTTTATAAAGATCATCATACAGCTTATCACTATGTTTCTGACTGAATGCATCAATCAAGGGTTGCATCTTCTCCCCCTGCGGTAACTTCTTGTTTTGATCTATATTAGTAGTAAAATCAAAGTACCGATTTCCTATTTTAATTCTCTTTCCTTCTTTTTTGTATCCACGACTCCAAATATCTTTTCGATCCAACAGTCCGTATTTGAGGTATAAGAGGGGATCTGTATCTACTCGATAAAAAAAATACCCCCCTTCCTCTTCTAATTTCTTCAAGGCATACCAACGTTTTTCATTTCCTTTAATCGCTACAAATAGATCGGTATGATCTAGCTTGATTGTAGTATAAAGTTTTGAAGAAACGAAAACTTGAATCGGGCCACCTGTAGACCCTGGAATGATATGTTCTAATTTTACAGATGCCTCATATAGTTGTGTATCTGTAGAGAAAATGAATTGTTTTTCTGCTGAATCGAATGCCTTCAACGCAAACTCAATCAGTTTTTGATCCAACGGATAAAAACTATCTGAGACTGCTTTTGTCAATTGTGTATAATTTTTTTCTAAATCAGGTGCAGTATATGATTTTGGGCAAGGGCTCGTTCCAGTAGCAAGATAATCTTGTTGCAGAGCATACGCAGTAAAGAGTTTTTCTCCAGCATCAAGGCATTTCTGAGCCACTACTTCTGCTAACGCCTGTTTCCGTCGCCAAGCAATTACTTTTTCTTGATAGGCTTTAAAAAGGATATAGAGTATATCTCGATTTTCTTTCAGTTGAAAATAACTATTTCGCCAATACCCAATAAAAGTCTGAAGCGCTACTTCTTGATGCATTCCTTCTTCCAACGCTTTACGTAATACATCTGTGTCTAGCTGGGCTGTCGCAAGTATAGCAGGGAGAAGAAGGTAACGTAGCTCTTCGATCCTTGTTACACCATATCTACTGATTTTCTCCCAGAAAAACGCTCCAACAGTTTGAATATCTGTTTGATTGAATTGTGTTCGAATTCCTTCATCTTCCAGTAATTTAGCTCCTGTTAGCTGCATCAACGAAGCATAATTAGAGATCAACAATTCGTCTGCCAAGGTACTGGTTTCAAGAAAATAATTTGGCAACGCCTCTTTGAGTAATAGAAACCATAGCTTTTGAATAATAGTTAACTCTTCTTTTGAGATCACAAACGAAGAGAAATTAATAAGAGCCTCAGTCTCAAAGAGTTTTCTGAGATTACCGATAGTAAATTGAGAAGGATTGGGCGAATTAAGAATCTTTTTAAGCATATATCCTTCCATCGAACTTCCTAGGACATTCTCAAACACCCATGTCGTAATCGTTAATTTGGTATCCTTTTCGGAGATTTTTTCTCCTTCTCCACCTCCATAAAGATTCAATTCTTTCAGGATCACTTTAGATAAGGACTGGATTTTTTCATAGCTGAGGATCATTTCACCTCTTTCTTCTGTAAGCCATTTCCCCATCGCAATAAGAATATTCTCTTTCGTTGTTTCGCCTTTTAGTACACCTTCTTGACGAAAAAGCTGTGCCACTTGAACCATTAGATTGAAATTACGCCAATTAGGTGCTTCATATGTAAATTTTTGTTTCTCGCTAACCGAGGGGTGTACACTTATTGTTTCTGTTTCTTGGGTTACTTGAGTTGTTTTCTCTTTTGATAATTCAGTAGAAGTAAGAGTAGATATTTCATCTTCAACTGTATTATATAACCACTTTATAAAGGTTGATTTTGCTAGACCCAATGAAATACGTGAACCTTCCTTCCTCCCCAGAATGATATTCGCCAACATTTTCACTTTTGGGGCATTTATGACCATTTCATCTCCCACTTTTAAGGTCGCCCAATTCGCTGTTATTTCTACTAACTCATTAGGCTTGGAAGCATCTGCTTCAATGTCTCTTGCGAATAAAAGAGCAACGATTTTTTTACGAATTTTCTGTTTTTTTTCCTCTATCCATTCAGGTAGATTTTCTTCCATAGATTTCCGAGCACCCGTTGGAGAAAACGCTTTATTTTCACGAGTAAATGCCTCAATCTTTTCTCTTCTCTCCTCGTTTTCTTCAACCTTACTGATTTCAATCTCGTCCAATTGACTGATATCTCTATAAGTATAGCCCACTTGCGCATTATTATTTTCCCATTGTAATAAAAGATATCTTGCTTCTTTCACCTCCACCTCTTCTTCTTCCAGTCCATATGCCTTTTGAAGGAGCTGGGCGATTTGTTTTTCTCTTTCTAGAATGGTCGCATAGGTGGTTCCTTCAAAGACCCACCCTTGTATTTCTCGAACCAATTCGCTTGCAGATTGCCCCTTAAGGGAAACTTTTTGTTCAAGCAGGAATTTTCGGACCGCTTCATTCACTTCGGGGGTTTTCTCACGTAGCTTAAAAAGTTCACGATCATAATAGACCATGTGGATGGGCTGATCCTTAGAGATGGTCATCGTGCGATCATGGATAAAATCGGCAAAGATTTGATTGCTTTCTTTTTTCTGCTCTTTGATGCGTATCATCGATGGATCCTCTGCTTTAAATAACAGATGATGGATCGTTTCATGGGTGATTTCTTTGTAAGTGCGTCCAACGAGTACCGTGTTCACTTTCCATTGTTTAAAAATCGCCTGTGTTTTTATGGCCGATAGAAATTCACCGAACCGAAAATCTTCCACACCGTAGGCTTTCATTAGGAAATACGCTAGAAACTGTTCTCTTTCTGGTTTATCCGTACTGCCTTTTTCAACCCATTGTATCATCCCTTTTTCTAGCTCATTGAACGAAAGATCTTTAATTTCAATTCCTTCTTTGACGAAGAGCTCTTTTAGTTTTTTATTTACATTCTCGGTTTCATTTCGGCTTTGGAAAAGATCGTAATCATAATAGAAAATCGGCAACGATTCTTTTGGAATGGTCAAAGGATTGACATTATTCACAATTTCTAAAACGATTTTACGGACTAGTGATAAGTCAGGATCCACAAAAGTGTCTGATACCGACTTCAGCTTACTGTTGATTGTGTCAGACTCCTCACGGGTTAATGACGCTTGTTTGAGTTCAATAAAAGTATAATCTTTAAAAATATTATTATTTTCCCATTGTAGTACTACGTTGACAGCCTCCGTAGCTGTAAGATTCCGACTAATGCCATACCCTTCTAGAATGATTGGAGCTAACTGTTCCTGCCTTGCTAAAATCTCTGCATCAGTTTGTCCGTCCCTCACCCATTCATGGACAACAATAACCATTGGTTGATAGGTCAAGTCTTCACTCAAATTTTCCTGTTCAGATAAAAACTGATTGACTGCTTCATTTGCTTTCACTGTTTCATTTCGTTTTTGATAAAGAGTAAAATCATACCAGAAAGGGATGAGGGGTTCGTAGATGGACAGAGTCAAAGGCTGTTCATCAAAGTAATCTCCGTGCATTTTATTGACGGTTTTTGCTATTTCTGAAGGGAGCACACCGTAGGAATGTAACCTAGTTTCAGAGGTCGTTTCCATTAATTCACTGTTTGTGATATCTACAGCTCCACTAAACTGGATAGGACCAAACGTATAGTCTTTGAAAATATTATTGTTGCGCCATTGCAGGAAAATAGCATTGGCTTGAAAACCAGATACCGTTTGACTAGCTAGCCCCAAGGAGGTAAGAATAAGCTTAGCGATTTCTTTACTTCTGGTTTTCTCTATTTCCTTTCCTTCTTTCCTTATCCATCCCTCGATAGCATTAATTAATTGAAGGGAAGATAATCCGGCACATGGTTCATTTTGCTTACAAAGAAATTCTTTGACTTTATCATTGACATGGTCTGTTTCATTTCGTTTTTCATATACCTCCAACGCTCCATCATACCAGTGAGCGGGTAACTTCTCCGAGTTTGGAATAGGAGAGGGTTTCCCCTCTAAAAAGGCAGTGACAATACTATTTATTTTTTCCATGAAATCTGTATACATTTTTTCATAAGTATTGGGATTTTGAGCGGTAGATGATTCTGACTTTTTCACTAAGGGACTGACAGAATCTGTTTCATGGGGCAATTCTGTCGTCGGACTCGATTGAGATTCGTTTAACACCACAATCGTACTTGACTGTGAAATGTTAACCTCTTCTACTTTTTTTAATCGGATCACAGGTGTCGTCACGTTTGGTTGATTTTCATTCAATGAACCAGTTGTTTCCGTACGTATTTGCTGGGATTCTTTAAATTGATACTCCTTAAAGATATTATTGTTTCGCCATTGTTGGATGATTGCGGATGCTCGATCATCGGATACCTCTTGTCCGGTGAGTCCCGAGGAGGTAAGAATAATGTCAACGACTTCTTTACTTCTAGTTATCTTCTTCTCCTGTCCTTCTTTCCATATCCATCGATATATAGTATTAATCAATTGAAGAGGAGATAATCCGGCACATGGTTCATTTTGCTTACAAAGAAATTCTTTGACTTTATCATTGACATGATCTGTTTCATTCCGCTTTTTATACACCTCCTCATCATCCATGAAAAGTGGTAACTTCTCAGAGATGGGTACAGGAGAAGGTTTCCCATCAAAAAAAGCGGTGATGATACTATGTAATTTTGTTGCATCATCTGACAATTTGACAGAAGTATTTGAAGATTGTGTCGTGGAATGTGGCACCATTTCCAACTGCTCCTTAACAGAACTTGCTTCGACGGGCAATTCAATCGTCTGGTTGGACTGAGGGTCATTCAAAGAAACAGTCGTTTCCGTACGCATTGGAGCGATTTCTTTAAATTTATAACTCTTAAAAATATTATTGTCTCGCCATTGCAGGATAATGACTTTTGCCTCTGAGTTTGTCAGTTTTCTTGTTTGAAGTCCAGAAGCCGTTAGAATAATGCCGGCAATTTTTTTTCTTCTAGTTCTCGTAGTCTGTGCCTCTTTGGATTCTATCCAAGATCGTATTTTTAGAAACAAAGCTTGTTCTGTCATATCTTGACACCACTGATTTTTCATACAAAGAAAAGCTTTCAACTCTTTATTCACGTTTTCGAGTTGCTCACGTTTTAAAAAAACCTCTAAATCATACCAGAAGGGGGCCAGATTAGGCGGGATCGTTTCACGCAATAATTTAACAACCGAATACCCATGAATATAGGTTTGAACGACTTTTCTAATTGTTCTTGTATTTCTCTAGAAAGGACTTCAGAATATTCCAACTTTGGTGCATTTATCTCTGATGGTAATGGCGTAGTCGATGTCGTTGCACTCGGCTGGGTGTTTACGGTGGTTGCTTTAGTTGTCACGGATTCTTCTAAAGTGGTTTGCTGAGATTCTTTTGAGGTGGGTTGTTGCTGTCCTTCAAACGTGTAATCTTGAAAGATATTATTATTTCTCCATTGGAAAAGGATATATGTTGCTTTGGTATATTTCAGATCTATATTCTGAAGACCCGAAGCTTTGCGGATAACACTAGCGAGGCGTCTTCTCCTGCTCATTTTAGTCTCCAGACCATCTTTTTCTTCCCATTTCTCTACGGCCTCGAGTAATTCAACCCCTGATAATCCGTCACATGGAACTCCTTGCCCACACAAATAATCTTTGACTTTTTGATTGACCACTTGTAATTTACTCCGCAATTCAAACGTTTCATGATCATACCAAAAAGATGGGAAAGGAACGGTATTCGTTGCATTAAAAGGCTTATGATCCAAATACGCTTTCATAATTTGCTTTATTTTCTCAACGGTTTCTGTCGAAAGTTCTTTAGAAGAGTGTAGGAACAATTCATCAGAAACAGTCGCAGGTAGCACCGCTGCCTCAGCACCTAAGTGTGAGAACATATCGAAATTGAAGCGTTGGAGAAACCCATCCACCCTTCCATAAAAATCCTCTAGCAAATGCCAGATTTGGGGTAAAATACTCTCTTCTTTTGGGGGCGATGCTGGCGTGGCTTTCGGCGCCGATTCTGGAACCATTTCTGAAGCTAGTTCCTGAGAATTATTTTTTTGCTTTTTCTTCTTCGATACTTTTCGTGATGTTTGGGTTGGGAGCGAGTTATCTATCGTGTGAGTGGTCATTGGAAGCTGCATCTTCTTTTCTGATTGAGGATGGTTGGGAATTTGTTCTCCGTAGTTTACCGAAAAGACATTCAGTAGCCAATCAGCAAAATATGACAGCAACGAACTGCTTGCACCATTTTGTTCTTGGGTAGAAGACGAATTTTCATGTTGGTAAAAAAACTGGTAAAACAGCTTAGTCAAGTCACTCCAAAACGTTTCTGTCTCTTGATTATGTACATGATTTGAGGAATCTATTGTAGCGTTATATTTGTTTTCAAAAGATGCTTTAAAGGTTTTACTTAGTCTCTGAGCTGCCTTCTCCGCAGAAAATTGTGGGGGGCCTTGAACTGGCGTATGAGTCATATCATGAGGAGAAGAAAGCCCACTTTCTTTTTTCCTCCCTTGATTATTTTGTGTCCCAGCTTGACCTACTGCATCCTGACAAATGGTTTGAAAACTCGTTTGTTCTACACTTTCTCCTGTGAAAATCAATGTGTTTACCTGATCCGTCCTTCTCATGGTGATACAATTCATTAGTTGATAGAGGTTATGAATTTTCTGATGAACAGAAAGACTCAATTCATGCGCTCTCTTCGCTATGTCAATAGCCGATTGTGTGGTTGTTGACGTCTGATGATAGAACGTCTGATTATCAAAAAGCGAACTAGCATAGACAAAAGGTAGTGCGACAGATGAGGATGAGTGAGGCCATGTATAGGTCCTATTCAAAAATAATGGCAATTGAATTCGTTCACGATTGATGATGGAGGTTGAAACAAAAGAATAAATCCTTGTCTGATTTCCTTCTCTTCTCACATCAATCCGTGTGTTCGCTTCAAATGCTGGCGAATTTTTTTTGATGACCGTCTGTTGTTCTGGAGGATCTACGAATCGAACGTTGTAGAAGATATTCGATAAAAAAAGGACTCCATCGAATGTCAATAAACCATCGGGAGTTAGTGTTTGTCCTATATTATTGGCAATATAATTTAACTGTGCTTGGTCATTTCCTGAGTGATTCTTGTCATTATGTTTGTTGTTTGCCTTCCCAATTGTTTCTCTAGAGGAAGCTTGTGGTATCCTTCCCTTTTTCGACATCTTTGATTTTAGTGGCATCTTTTTCACTCCTTCATTGAAATTATTGAACTATTTTGTTACATAAGTGTTCATTTTAATAACATCTAAAAATCCATGATTTTACATCACCAATCAAATTTCTACGAATAGATCCAACAACTCTACATCATTTCTTCAAAAGGAACAATTTTTTCGTGTAAAAAGGAACAACTCAGCAAACCTAAAAACAAAAAATAGATAAAAACCACAATATAAACTTCTTTAGTAGATCTGACTGCACTAGACCACACTGCTGCGGTTAGTTTCTCTTTTCTATGTAACTTTTTGAAATCTCCTTTTAAGAATCCGCTTTCATATAAATTATAAAATAAAAAAAGGAACATGCCCGTACAGAATTTGTGACTATACCAAATATAAAATTAAAAAAGTTATATAAAATGAAATGATCTTCTCGATTTGTATACAAGACTTGATAAACAACTATTTTATTTGTTATTGAAACCCGAAAAAAATTACGCCACAGACAATACGATCAGTCTACGATTTGTTTTTGTCAACAGCATTTGACAAAAAGCCGATTTTATTTACAAAATCACAAAAAAAGATGCTGGCTTTATGTCCAGCACCTTTTTATCTACAGCCTAAGAAAACTACATGAGCAGATCCCTTGGTTTTTAATTTTATCTAGTTTTTTAGTACCAGCCGTTTGCTAACCAGAAAGCTTTAGCGGCATCCCATGAACCATAACGTCCTGATACATATTGTTCTGCTACACGTTCTTGATTGGCAGCTGAATAGTCACCGTTCAAGTAAGATGCATCTAATTGGTAACGTCCGATATAACGTCCATTAGTAGCAGTATAAGAACCACCTGATTCTTTTTGAGCAATCCACTCTTTTGCAGAGCTACTGTTGCTTGAAGTTGTTACAGTAGGCGCAGCTGGAGCTACTTCAACTGTTTCAACTGGCGCAACGTATGTATGTTCTTGCGCTGTTGTTTCAGTTACTACAGGAGTTTCTACTTTTTCTGTGGTCGTTTTTGGTGTTGCTTGTGAAGCCTCTGTTGGAATCGTTAATTCTTCACCAACATAAATACGGTTGATGTCTGAAATACCATTTTCTTCAGCAATTGCTTTAATTAGTGAATTGTCACCTGCAAATTTTTGTGAAATTTTAGATAATGAATCACCTGATTGAACTGTGTATGCTTCGTCAGCATGTGCAGTTGTACTTACAAACATTGCAGATGCACCAGCGGCAAAAGTTGTTCCTAAAACGATCTTTTTAATTGAATTCATATTAAGCTCCTTTATGTTCTCTTGTTTTGTCTCAACGTCATTAACTTTATCATCTAGAAATATTTCATAGGTGAAAGAATTGTGACATTTAATGACAAAAACACGTTTTTTTTAACATTTGTAACATTAGGAAATAAAAATAAGTCAGACTAAAGTCATAGAATCCTTTAAAACCAAGTGTGGAATCGTTTTATATATTTTATGTATCATTAGTTATAAAATCTGTTTTTTGTAATATAAGTGTGGAATCTTTTCCGAAAAAAAACACTTTTTTAGCGGAATCCTTCTCATTTTTCAAAAAAATGCAAAAAAAAATAAAAAAATCCAGTAATTGTTACAACAATTACTGGACAATAAAATCAATTATGACCAAAATACTTATTTTTTTCTACGATTTTTCTTTTGTAACATTTGTTTTGCTTGCTGAATTTCTTGAATAATTTCTTCTTCTGTCTCTTTTTCTAATGTTAATGAGAGAACTTCTTGCCATTTTTCTGGTTCTTTGACACCTAATTTTCCAATAGCCCAGGCAGCTGTACCACGAATAACTGGGCGAACGTCTTCCAGACATGCTTCAATCTGAGGCAGAGCAGAGCGATCTCCCAAATTTGCTAACGCAATCAATGCATTCCTTTGTAGCGGTTTTTTTCCTCTCCAAGAACCTGCTAAATGCCCAAACTGTTGCTTGAATTCTTTATTGGACATCTCGAGCATTGGTTTTAGTTTAGGGTAAACTTCTTCTACTTTAGGTTCCATTTCTTCGTGAAAATGAAAGTCTTTGCCTCGATTATAAGGACAGACTAATTGACAAATATCACAGCCATAGATGACATTACTCATTTTTTTTCGATATTCTTCTGGCATTAAACCTTTTGTTTGTGTTTGATAAGATAAGCATCTTTGGGCGTTCATTCGACCATCGCCTAATAATGCTTTTGTCGGACAAGCTGTAACACATCGCGTGCAATCACCACACCCAAATACACCAGGCTCGTCTGGCTCAAATGCAATGTTCGTAATAATTTCCCCCAAGTAGACAAAAGAACCAAACTCTTCAGTGATGAGTAATCCATTTCGACCAATAAAACCTAATCCAGCTCTTTGTGCTACTGCTACATCGATCAATTCACCCGTATCAACCATTGGTGCAAACCGCCAGTTTTCTTCTTTTTGCCAATGGCTTGCCCTCGACTGAATAAATTCAATCAAGTCTTTCAGTCGCTCACGTAAGATATCATGATAGTCGATTCCCCAAGAAGCCCGAGCAAACTGCCCTCTCTTCTCATCTTTTGGCACCTTTTCATGGATTTTAGTGGGATAGGCTAATGCAATAGCAATGATCGATCTTGGTTGATCAAATGTCATTTCAGGATAAAGGCGCTCATCGATATTAGGATGTTCAAATCCAGAAGTATGTCCAGCAGCTTTTTGTGCTTCCAATGATTCTTTTAAATAGTCGAAAGGCTCAGCTGTCGTAAACCCGATTTTATCAATCCCTAGTCGTTTACTTTCCTGAATGATTTCTTCTTTTAAAGTTGACGTCATTGTCTCCCCCTAACTTAGACCCGACTATAAAGGCCATAATATAATCGCTCTTTTTTCAATTGTACAAACTGGATCTGTTGATCAGGAACCTTACGTTCATTTAGCCAACGATTTCTAGCTGCAAACACTTCCCAATAGTTCACAGAGACCCATTTTCGACGATTATCTAAAGCATTAAAAAAGTTAAGGGAAACTGGCTTGGTATGCAATAACTCATGTAAGCGTACTTGCTCTTTGGCAGAGAACTCGGATAAGTCTCTCGAATAAACAACTTCTTCATATAAATTCTTTTGTTGTGCATACGTAAAAGTTTGCGGGATTTCTCCTGGACGTGCAATTTGTACCAATTGATTGTAAAACGTATTCATCCATTTACTATTGGCAATAAAAGCACTCTTATAATATGCAGACTGTATTTTTTGTATGACACCTTCTGTGCCTATAACTGAAAATAAAGCAGGCCATGCTTTAATCGTAAGTTCATTGTGTTGTTTGACTAATACTCCCGGAATGAAGCCTACAGATGAAAGAAAGACAAAATACCCTATTCCTGTTTCTTCATCCAATGGTTGGAATTCATCAAAAAGCCATTTCCCTGGATAACGTTCTTCTTCCAGTTCTTCTGGAGTCGCTATGAACAATTTAGCCATTTCTGTTTCAAGAAATTGAAGGTCTTGATCTTTGTCCATATTTTCCTGTTGCGCGATTGTTTTCGTTATTTCTTCTGCAATCAAAAGTTTATCTTTACGGGTAAAATTCATAGCTTCACCTTCCTTTCTTACCTTTAACTATAACGGAATTTTATTCAAATTGGTATCTAAAAAATAAAAAACGAACGAATTTTTTTAGGCAAAAAAAATAGAGGAAAGATTCCTGTCTCCTTCCTCCATTTTTAGTCAATCATAACAATTTATTACTATATTACGTGTAGAATTTTTCATTCTTTTATTCTGCTGTTCTTTTTTCAGACAGACCTTCATAAATCGTTTCAATATTCCATCTCATCATTCCATAGTAAGAATCACCGGTTTCTCCTTCTTTGGCAATAGAATCTGTAAATAGTTTTTCATGGATACTTAAACCTGTCTCATGAGCGACACGCTCCATGCTACGCGGATCGACACTGGATTCGACAAATAGTACCGGTGTATCAGATGCTCTCACCTGATTGATGATATTTTTCATCTGTTCTGGCGTACCTTGGTTCTCAGTATTGATCTCCCAAATATAACTTGAAGGAAGATCATACGCTTTTGAAAAATATTTAAATGCCCCTTCACTAGTCACTAATAATTTTTGGTTTTCAGGAATCAAAGCAAAACTTTCTTTGGCTTGCTGATCCAATTCGCTTAATTTTTCACTATAAGCATTGGCATTTTCTTCGTATTGCTCTCTATGATCTGGATCTTTTTCAGCAAAAATCCTTGCGATTTCCTGAACGTATTTGATGCCATTCCCCAAATCCAGCCAAGCATGTGGATCTGCTTTTGATTCTGCTTCTCCACCGGCTAAATAAAGCGGAGTAACTTCTTTACTTACCGCAAAGTAATCTTGCCCCTCTTCTTTTTTGACAGTTTCCATCAAGTTGGCGAACCAACGATTACCAGTTTCAAGATTTAAGCCATTATATAAAATCACCTGTGCATCACTTGTTTTTTTGATATCTTCCGGTAGTACTTCATATTCATGAGGATCTGTGCCAACTGGTACAATACTATGGATGTCCACAAGATCTTGTCCCACTTCTTTTGCAATGTCTGCGATAATTGAATTTGTAGCGACTACTGATAACTTTTCTTGGTCTTTTCCAGCTGAAGATTTTCCACAACCGGCAAAAATAAATAGAACAGCAAATATAATCGATAAATTCTTTTTTTTATTTTTCATCTATTTCTACCTTTATCTTTCATGATTTTTTTACATTTCAGTACGTTTACTCTGTTTTCTTTTTGAAAAAACAATGCCTTTTTTAGGTGAAAAGAAAAAAGCGAATGTAAAGAATACGGCACTTGCTAAAACAATCGTAGCTCCAGAAGGCCAATTGTAACTATAGCTGAAGAACACCCCTACAATGGCACTCAAGCCACCAACTGTCGCTGAAAGAGCAATCATCTTAGCCAACCGATCTGTCAAGAGATAGGCAGTAGCTGCTGGAGTGATCAACATAGAAATGACCAGAATCGTTCCTACTGTCTGTAAGCTCACAACGGCTACTAACGTGAGGAAAAACATCAATAAATAATGAATCAATGTGGTATTCAACCCGTAAGCCTTCGCCATCATGGGATCAAAAGAAGTGATTTTCAGCTCTTTGTAAAAAATAAAAATGAACAACAAAACGATCCCGCTGACCCATGCGGTCATTTGTAAGTCACTTTGCCTAACTGCTAACACATTTCCAAATAAAATATGATAAAGATCGGTTGCACTTTGAGCAAAGGAAATCAAAATGATCCCTAAGGCAAAAAAAGAACTAAACACAATGCCAATCGCTGTATCATTTTTTAATTGACTACGTTGAGTAACAAATCCGATCACACCAGCTGTTAACATGCCAAAAACTGTTGCTCCTAAAATATAACTGAATCCAAACATATAAGAGATAGCCACTCCGGGAAGCACTGCATGCGAAATCGCATCTCCCATCAAAGACATCCCTCGTAAAATAATAAAGGAGCCGATAACTCCAGAAGCGACCCCCACAAGGATTGATGTAGTTAATGCATACTGCAAGAACTGATAATTAGCGAGTCCTTCAATAAACGATTGAATCATGTTTTCATTTCCCCTTTCACTAACTGACCAATCACCTCACCATAAGCTAATTGTAAATTTTCCGATGTAAAGACTTGTGAAACAGGACCTGCAGCAATCAGTTGGCGATTCAATAGAATCACTTCATCGAAATAAGCCTCTACCTTGTGCAAATCATGATGTACGATCACGATCGTCTTTCCTTCCTTTTTCAATTCACTTAAAATCGAAAAAATCTTTCTTTCACTTACTGCATCAATTCCTACAAATGGCTCATCCAAAAAAAGCCATTCTGCACCTTGTGCCAAAGCACGTGCGATAAAAACACGTTGTAATTGACCGCCAGATAATTCGCTGATTTGCCTTTTTTCATAATCTGCCAAACCAACTTTTAGCAAAGCTTGTTTTGCCCGTTCTTTTTCTTTTCTTCCTGGACGTCGCCCAAATTTTAAGGATGGATAAGTTCCTAACAACACGACCCCAAACACATCAATTGGAAAGGATAGGTCCAGTTCACTTCGTTGCTCCACATAAGCAATTTTTTTTCGTATATTTTTAATCGGCAAGTTGGAAAACAAGATTTCCCCCGACAACTTAGGTACTAATTCTAATAAGGCTTTCATAAAAGTCGATTTCCCAGCACCATTAGGCCCAATAATACCTGTGATCTTTTGAGACTGAATGAGAACATCAATCTCTTTTAATACTGTTTTTCCTTGATAAGCTACCGATAAATCTTGAATCATAATCTCGTGATTATACAACTATAGCACCCTCTTTTTAGGTTAACCTAATTTTTTATTTAAACATAGTTTAACTAATTATTAGGTTGATTACAAGTCTCCAATCAAAAAAGCGTTACTCCTTTCCTTATCAATCACATTTTTTGCCAAGTAATAATAAGGTTTTTATAAAAAAATACAGATATTCCTATTTTTCAATTCTTGGAGAAGTAAATATCAAAGAAGATAACGATTGTTATGCAAATATGTGAACATCTGGCTTTTACTTTCATCTTGATGCCTTAGGAATAAAAATGACTGATTTGATGTAGAATCAAGCAATTGCATGAATGCAGGTTCATTTAAAAATAAGTCAAGAATTTCTAGAACTACAGTCAATTTTTACACACGGATCATCACTTGATTATTAAAAAAATTTACCTAAAAAAGCGTGGAACAAAAGTATGATTTACTCTTGTTTCACGCTCTAAATACATATAATCGGCGGAATCAGAAGCAACTCCTCCGATAATAAGCTGAAATTCACAAAAATTTGAAAAGCAATTTTCGTAAATCCCTTCTTATTTCTCGGAGCTAACCACTTCTGTCCCAGCCACCTTTTTTAGGAACTGAATTCTTTTAAGTTTTAAAAAATCAATCTAATTTCACGACTTCCCCAGGATTGAAGAAAAAGTTATCCATTGTCATTCCATTCAAGGATAGGATTTTCTCTACAGGGACACCTGTACGTTCAGCAATTTGAGTAGGTCCTTCGCCTTCTCGGACAACCGTCGTCGCTTGGCTCATTGGAGTACTACTTTCTATTGTTGTTTGAGTTGTTTCTTGGGCTACTTGAGATTCAGATGTTACTGTTGAAGTTGCTTCAGTGGTCGTACTTGTTTCAGAAGAAGCCACTGTTTCACTACTTACTGTTTCTGACTGTAGTGAAGCACTCGTCCGCAAGTAAATATCAGAGATTTTAGCTACTTGTTCGGTATAATTTGCAGCTAATTGATTAATTAGTGTATCAAGATCTACTTTTTCATTTGCCGCTGAATCTTGATACATCCCTCTTAATTTACTGATACCTTCGTCTGAGATTGCTTGCAATTCACGTGCTTTTTGATTTGCAATTGCCGATAATCCACTTACACCATCTTGATTATGTTGGATCTCTGCTTGATACTCTTCAATCAATACTGGTGCTTTTTCTTCGATTCTCTTGGAGTAATCAGTAACCACCGCTTGTAACTGTTCAGAGATGGTTCTTGTATCTGATGCTTCACTACTTTCCTGTGTCTCCTCAGTCTCAGAAGAAATAGTTGTAGATTCTTTTGTACGTGTTGTCGTTTCACTCGTTACTGTTGAAGGCTTTGCACTAGTATTGTTTTTCCCATGGATATATAATCCAGTCACTCCACCAATAAGTGCTAAGAATACCACTACAATAGCGCCAATCTTCATTAAACGCTGTCGTGCCTCTTGCTTTTGGCGACGTCTTCGCGCCGTCCGAACATTTTCACGTTGTTCATTCTCTTCATACATCTATTTCACCACCTATTTATTTATACAAAAAATAGCGTTATCAAATTTCATATAATTACATTGTAGCAAATAATCAACGTTATGAAAATTTTAAAATGTGTTATTCCTAAAGAAAAATCACCATTTTTGATGATTCCATGATTCTCCATCAATCTCGCCTTGCAATTGCTCAATACGCTGATCAATCTCTTCAAACAATCGAATGGTTTCCTGTAGTAGGGCTTTTCCTTCATAATCGACTTCTTGGCTCAGTGCTTCTATTTGTTCTAACAACCATTGGTTTTTCATGATGAGGTTCCTTTCAATTCTTGTAATGTAAAAGTCAAGTCTTCAATAGTTTCTTTTGCTTCTTCTAACATTTCTACAATCATTTCTTGTTTGTTTCCAGCACTTTGCTCAATAGCTGGATGTTGTTCTAATCGTTCCATAAACCAAGCGATACGGTGGACAAGCGAAGGTTTATTAGCGAGTGAAAGATACTGCTGATAGGCGATCAATTTTTCAAAACGTTGTGATTCTGTTTGATACATAAATTGTGACAAAACAAAAGGAGGTAAAAAGCTCATTTGGAATTTGTGAGCAATGCGCTGATAAGGACGTAAAAATTCAGAAATCGTATACTCTTCTTTCCCTCCTGCTTGGTATTCCTTTGTAGCAACACCAGTAGTGAGTACGATCCCTAGTTCCTTTCCTTTTAAATATTGTTCTGCTGACTCCAACACTTGATCTTGCCACATTTTTAAATGCGCTGGCGCACTATACCAATAAAATGGAAACTGGAAAATAATGCGTTCATGTTCCTTTAGTAGATTTAACTCTGTAGGAAGGCCTACTTTTCCATCGGGATAACATGCTTCCAGATGATGCCAAGTGATGGGAAGAGTAGCTGAAGCTTCCTTAAAAAACTGCTGGTTCAATGACGTATCAATCGTCGGATGACTAATAATAATCAATGTTTTCATCATTTCCTCCTCTTTTCTAGTCTAGCATAACGTTTCGTATATACAGTGAACATTGCCCATCACAATAATTATCACTAACAAATATCAGGTTGCCCATGAAACGATTGCTTGTTTTTCTAACTGTTTTTTCAATTCTTCCGTTGAAACTTCTCCTACCACTTCATTATTCATCCGCTTGCGGTAACTAGTAGCTGTTTCTCCTGTGAATTTCTTAAACATGCGGCTAAACACAACTAAACTGTTGAATCCGACTTGATAGGCAATATTTTCCACTGAATCTTCAGTTAATGACAATAAAAAAGCGGCTCGATTGATTCTCACACCAATCATGTATTCTTTAATGCTGATTCCTAGATGGTTTTTGAACACACGAGATAAGTGGCTTCGATTTACCGCAAGGTGCTGGGCAATCTCTTCCACTGTTAACTGTTGGGCATAATGCTCTTCAATATATTGAACAGTTGCAACAGCTAACGCCGAATAATTTTTTTGTTCCCCTAAGCGAATGTATCCCCCATCTTCTAATAAAAGAGCCAACAGTTGATAGGTCAGAGCATTGAGTTGGAGTTCATCTGCCAAATTTTTGGGTGAATAATTCATACACGCTAAGATTATCGACACATATTTGGAAATTTCAGAAGACACCATCGTATACTGATCTTCTTTGAATAAAGAATGTTGAATGATTTTATCTGCAACAACACCTCCAAAAGAGATCCAGCAATACACCCACGGATCCTCACCATCTGCTAAATAAAAAGTAGAATCCCCTGGGCGGATCAAAAAGAGATCCCCTTTTTTCAAATGATATTGTTGATTTTTTACTCGATAGATCCCTTTGCCTTCCATCACGATATGTAAAATATAATCTTGACGTATCGCAGGGCCAAACGAATGGAATGGTAATGTTTTTGAAAAGCCACAAAAATCAAAATACAATTCTTGAGACACTGGCTGATGCTCATTTTTTAAAAAAATTGCTTTCTCCATGTGATCACTCCTGATCGTTCCTGACGTATAAATTTAGTCTACTACATATGCAACAAAAAGTTAAATACAACTCACACAAATACATTTCTGAGTAAGCGATTACTTGTTAAAGTTAAATCACAAAAGAAATTTAATCAGTTTAGATTGTAACCGGTTTAATTTTTATGTATATTTAGTGAAGAAAGGTCCTGATAGTATGAAGAACAAAACCACACAACGCGTAGCCTATGCCCTTGGCGCTTTTGGCCACGATACCTTTTATGTCACCTTAAGTACCTATTTTATGGTATTCGTGACTAGCCAAATGTTTGCAGGTACAGATAAAGCCACAACAGCAAGAATGATTGCTACGGTGACAAGTTTAGTCGTTGGTATCCGCTTAGTAGAAATCATTTTTGATCCGTTGATTGGAGGCATCATCGACAATACCCGCACAAAATATGGAAAATTCAAGCCATGGTTGATTATTGGCGGACTGATTAGTTCTGTTTTACTGATTTTTCTATTTACCAATTTCTTTGGACTAGCAACCCATAATTCTCCTTTATTTCTATTTGTTTTTGCAATCGTTTTCGTTTTATTAGATAGTTTCTATTCTTTTAAAGATATTGCTTTTTGGTCCATGATTCCTGCATTAAGCACCGAAACAAAAGAACGAGAAAAATTTGCCACATTTGCTCGCTTCGGTTCTTCACTAGGTGCAAATGGTACAACCTTGATCGTTGTCCCAATCGTCACCTTCTTTACTTATTTAATAACTGGGCATCACACACAAGGAGCTTCTGGTTGGTTTTGGTTTGGGATACTTGTTGCAGTAGTTTCAGGAGGAACAGCGATTCTTACTGCTTTAGGAACAAATGAAGTCGATACAGCGATCCGACAACAACATGAAAAAGCAAGTATCAAAGATATTTTTAAAGCAGTGGCTCAAAATGATCAATTGATGTGGTTAGCTTTAGCTTATATTGCTTATGCCATTGCAAACGTTGCCACCACTGCTGTTTTATTTTATTTCTTCAAATATGTCTTGGGACAACCAACCTCATTTTGGCTAGTAGGTTTGATTGCCGCAATCCTTGGATTAATCGCAGTACCCTTGTTCCCAATGCTCACTCGCTTGATTTCACGACGTTACATTTATCTAGGCGGGATCGCGATGATGATTGCTTCATACGGATTTTTCACTTTAGCTGGGATGAATCTGATGTTCGTGATCATTGGATTGATTTTATTTTATTTCCCTCAACAATTGATTTTTTTATCTGCTTTGATGACAATCACTGATTCTGTCGAATACGGTCAATGGAAAAATGGTATAAGAAATGAAGCTGTCACCTTATCGATTCGCCCTCTACTTGATAAAATAGCTGGCGCATTATCTAATGGCCTCGTTGGTTTTATTGCAATCGCTTCCGGAATGACAGGGAATGCCACTGCAGCAGATATCACAGCTCATGGAGTCGCAACATTCAAGGCCTATGCCTTTTACTTCCCTGCTGCATTGATGTTCTTTTCAGCGATTATTTTTGCTTGGAAGATCACCTTGACAGAAGAAAAACATGCACAAATCGTCACAGAATTAGAAAACAAATTACTCGAAGAAAAAACTGCTGAAGAAGCCACTCAAGAAGAAGAGTTACTTTTCCAGCATTAAGAAAGGACTACTTAAATGAACATCACAAAAAAATCATTTGGTAAAGATGTACAACTGATTACTTTAACGAACAAAAATGGTCTCTCGTTGTCCGTCACTGATTTAGGCGCACGGATCGTTAGCTTGAGATGGCAAGATCGCGAACTGGTCTTAGGCTTTGATTCAGCAGAAGAATATCTTCAAAAAGACTCCTTCATCGGCGCTTCGATCGGTCGGACAGCAGGACGTATCGAAGAAGGTCGGTTTATCCTAGGTGATCAAACGTATCAACTAGATGTCGACCCAGCCACTGGCCACTCTTTACATGGTAGCTCGCCATCTTTTGAAGAAAAGATTTGGCATTATGAGATCACGGAAGAGGAACAAGAAACGACGGTCATCTTCACTACAACTAGCCCTGATGGTGAACATGGTTTCCCTGGAAATCTCAAGGTAGAAGTTCGTTACACTTTAACCCAAGATAACATTTGGAAAGTAACGACCAAAGGTATCAGTGATCAATCAACTTTGTTCAATCCAACGAACCACGTATATTTCAATTTAAGCGGTGATGTTACTCAATCCATTGATCAGCATACACTTTGGTTAAACAGTGCGACATTTGCGCCATTGCGAGAAGATAGCATTCCTACAGGCGAACAAGTAGCCGTACAAGATACACCTTTTGATTTTCAAACACCCAAAACGCTAGATACAGTTTTCACCAGTGATTTTGATCAGAAAAATCTTTTTGATGGTATCGATCACCCCTTCTTCTTGAATGAAACTGGTTTAGATCGAACCGCCGCTTATTTGATCAGTCCTGATGGCAAGATCAAAGTAAGTGTAGCGACTGATGCGCCAAGTATCGTTGTTTTTACCGCTAATTTTGGTGAAGATACCCCTGAAATGCATGGCGCACGACTTAGCCATCATGGAGGAATTACCTTTGAAACACAAATCGCACCTGGAGCCGAACAGTTTCCTTCTTTCGGTACGATGGCATTAGCCCCTGAAACTGTTTTTGAAACAACTACTGAATTTAAAATCGATGCAAGAGAGGAATAACACAAATGGAAAACAAACAACTAGTTAACAAATTTACCGAGCTATTCGGTCAAAAACCAACAGGCCAGTATTTTTCACCAGGAAGAATCAACTTGATCGGTGAACATACCGACTATAACGGCGGTCATGTTTTTCCTGCTTCGATCACTTACGGTACACAAGGTGTCGCCGCACCACGAGAAGATGATCAAGTACTGGTTTATTCTACAAACTTTGAAGATCTTGGTATTATTAGTTTCAGTATCAATGAACTAGACTATGATAAAAAAGCCAACTGGGCCAATTATGTCAAAGGAATGATTTTAAAATTAAAAGAAGCAGGATTTGTCATCGATCATGGGTTTGAATTACTTGTCGAAGGGACCATTCCCAATGGTGCTGGGCTTTCAAGTAGCGCTTCTTTAGAATTATTGGTCGGCATCGTGCTTGAAGATCTATTTGATTTAGATATTGATCGTTTGGAATTAGTCCAAACAGGAAAAAAAGTTGAGAATGAATTTATTGGTGTCAATTCTGGTATCATGGATCAATTTGCTATCGGTTTTGGTGAAGTAGATCAAGCAATCTTATTGGATACCAACACTTTGAAATATGAAATGGTGCCAGTCAAATTAGATGGCTATGCCGTAGTGATCATGAATACGAATAAACGACGTGAATTAGCTGAATCAAAATACAATGAACGCCGTAGTGAATGTGAAGAAGCCTTGAAACGACTTCAAACAAAATTACCTATCCATTCTTTAGGTGACTTAGATGAAGACACATTTGAAGCAAACATCGACTTGATTGGTGATGATACATTGATTCGTCGTGCACGTCACGCTGTTACTGAAAATCAACGTACGTTAAAAGCAAAAGCAGAGTTAGAACAAGGAAACTTAGAAGCTTTTGGGCAATTGCTCAATGATTCGCATCACTCTCTTCGCCATGACTATGAAGTGACTGGTATCGAACTTGATACACTGGTAGATGCGGCTCAAGATCAATCAGGAGTTTTAGGTGCGCGGATGACTGGTGCTGGCTTTGGTGGCTGTGCCATTGCCGTAGTAAAAGAGGATGCTGTTCCTACATTTAAAGAAAATGTTCACGATCGTTATTTAGAAGTAGTTGGTTATGAACCTGAATTTTACGTTGCTCATATTGGAAGTGGTACAACAAAAATCTAATATTTTCAAGCGTTAACCTGAAAGAAAATATGAAACGAACACCCAATTGTTCTGCTCCAACTAAACGGTGTCTAAAAACTACACCTGTAAGAATAACCTAGTGGTACTTGAATATATAAAACTATATCCACATTTGCCACTTTAAAAATGAAAAATCCAGTCGAAATCAAATTTGGCTATACACAAAATAAGCCGAAAAGCTCCCAAAATAGAAAAACTATTTTCGGGCTTTTCAGCTTATTTTTTGGAGTTATACTGAAATGTACAATTCTCCGTGATTGGTCATCAAATTACAGCTCTAACCTAAGATCTCAACGATTGCTTGATTGAATTCTGGTAGATCATCAGGTGTTCGGCTAGTAATTAATTGGTTATCGATTACTACTGCTTCATCTTTTACGTTTGCACCGGCATAACTAATATCAGGACGAACAGTGTCATAAGCTGTCATCGTTCTGCCTTCTGTCAAACCTGTTTGAATAAATAGTTGTGGTCCATGACAGATTGCAAATAAAGGTTGGTCATTTTTCAAAAAGTAAGAAACGAAATCAACAAAACGTTGATCACCACGTAATTGATCTGGTGAGAAACCTCCAGGTATCAATAGCGCATCGAAATCTTCAGGAGAAACTTCGTCAATACTTTGCTCAACCGTAAATTCGCCACCTTTTTTACCTTTGATGGTTTGATTTGCTTCAAAACCAACGACAGTAACATCATGTCCTGCGTTTTCCAATGCTTCTTTTGGTGAAGTCAATTCTACGTCTTCCACTAAATCTGTTACGATTGCTGCAATTTTTTTTGCCATTTTTCCTCTTCCTTTCTTATCGCTTAATTCAAGCCTAAAGGATTTTAGAAAAGTGTGCAAATCATCTGTTTATCATCATGAATAACTGCTAGTTTCTCATTTTATTAGCTACTTCGATCTGTCTCTCTCCAATTGGATAAATAGTATTCCATAGCCAACTACTTTGGGATTAAAGCATCTTCGAAAAAAATATGTAACTATTCTTCTCAATTTGTGTCTTAATCCTTGAAACTGAACGTTTTTTTATAACTTTCGATACACTGGATATTTCCCGATGAGTTGGACTGGGAAATGTTTGTCTTGAAGTGAATCAATAACTTCTTCCAATGTATTGTCTGATGGTGTAATCTCTACTTCGATCACAAAAAAATATTCTCCTAACCGTGTTTTTTGGGGGCGTGATTCGATTTTCGTCAAGTTGAGCTTTTTTTCTGCAAATACAGCTAGTACTTGATATAGCGCTCCTGGATGATTTTCTGGTAGGTCGACAAACAAAGTTGCTTTATGCATGAGTATGGGTAAAGTAGCTGAAATTGCTGATTGCCCTAACAGCCAAAAACGTGTTTCATTGTCTCGTATCGATTGAATGTCTTCTTGAACGATGATCAAACCAAATTGTTCTGCTGCTTCTCTTGGACCGATTGCTGCTAACTTTTCTGAAGGATGTTCCGCCACTTGTTGGGCACCTTGTGCAGTTGAACTCATTTGCTCGATTTCCACTTGCGGAAAATATTTTTTTAAATAGATTTGAGATTGAGCAAGCGCTTGAGGATGACTGCAAATTTTCGTGACGGATCGCCACCCCTCTTGATTCTTAGGATGCACCATCAATTGTTGTTTGATAGGCAACACGATTTCCCCTTGGATCTTAGGCAATGTTTCATAAACATGATCTAAGGCTGGCAAAACAGAACCCTCGATTGAATTTTCGATTGGTACCATCGCATAATCAATTTCTTTTGCTGTTTGTGCATCAATCAAATCAGTCAATGAGATATATGGTAGCCATTCACCATTTTGAAAATAATTTTTGACAGCACTGTATGTGAATGAACCTTTTGGGCCTAAATAACCAATCTTCATAGGCTTTCTACCTGTTTGACGATCTCTGCTACGACTTCTTCTGGTGTTTTGCTATTTGTATCTATTGTGATATCAGCTAAAGTTTCATAATGTTTTTCTCGTAAAAAAAACAGCTGTCTTAATTCTTCATCTTTGCTACTTTCTGCTAAAGGTCGAATTTGTTTTTTGTCTTGACGGATACGGTCGATCAATTGGTCGACATCCGCTTTTAAGTAGACTACGAGGTGATCCTTCAAGAGTTTTTGATTTTCTTCCTGCAAAACAACCCCACCACCTGTTGCAATCACGCCCTCTTCTTGTAAACAAGATTTCAATAAAGCAGTCTCTTGCATTCGAAAGGCAGATTCACCGTATGTTTCAAAATAGTCATTGATGGAACAACCTAAATTTCCGACCAAGTGAACGTCCATATCAATTAACGGTTTATTTAATACCTCTGACAATTTTTTACTAACTGTTGTTTTTCCGGCACCCATAAATCCAATCAAGACAATGGTTGACATCAGACATCCTCCTTGATTAATTTTGCTACATCCTTAAAGAAAGTAGGATAAGAAATATTGACTGCTTCGGGTTGTTTCAGTTCAACGGCTTCATCTGTTAATAAAGCGGCAATTTGTAACATCATACCAATCCGATGATCTCCATGACTATCAACGATTGCGCCATGTAGAGGGGTTGGACCATGGATAATCAAACCATCTGGAGTAGTTTCAATCGCTGCTCCCATCTTTGTTAGCTCTTTGGCTGTGGCATCAATGCGATTCGTTTCTTTGACTTTTAGCTCTTGTGCATCACGAATGATAGTTGTACCAGTTGCTTGTGTCGCAGCTAAAGCTAGAATCGGTAATTCATCGATCAATCGCGGAATGATCGCTCCTTCGATCGTACAAGATTTTAATGTAGCAGAGCGAACAATCAAATCAGCTGCCTGATTCTGAGAATCAATAGCTACTTGTTGGATCGATGCGCCCATTTCAGCTAAAACATCTAAAATCCCAGTACGTGTGGGATTGATTCCTACTTGTTTCAGTGTCACTTGACTATTTGGTAAAATACTAGCGGCCACTAAATAAAATGCAGCCGAGGAAATATCGCCTGGTACGGTGATTTCTTGCCCAATCAGTTGTTGTCCACCTGAAATGGTGATTTTTTTATCTTCTACAGTGATTTCTCCACCGAATTGTTTGATCATTTCCTCTGTATGATTTCTTGATTTTTCTTTTTCAAGAATTGTTGTTTCCCCTTCAGCTTGCAATGCTGCAAATAAAATCGCTGATTTCACTTGGGCGCTTGCGATCGGCATAGCATAATCGATTGCCTTTAACGAAGAACCCGTAATCCGCAATGGCGGTAGATCTGGTTGATTGATGCCTTCCAAATGCGCACCCATTTCACGCAATGGCCGCATCACTCGTTCCATCGGACGACGATTCAAGGATTCGTCTCCAGCGATTTCTGCAGTCAACTTGCTTCCAGCCAAGATCCCCAATATCAATCGGATAGTTGTACCGGAATTCCCGGCATCTAAACGTGTCGTTGGTGTTTGCAACCCTTCTACTCCTTGACCATGGATATGGATTTGTCCATTTTCTTCTGTGATATCCACTCCTAATTGTTTAAATACCGAAATTGTACTCAAACAATCCTCTGCTTTTAAAAAATTCGTCACCGTTGTTTTCCCATGGCTGATTGCTCCAAACATGATACTGCGGTGAGAAATTGATTTATCAGCTGGAACGACTAATTCTCCTTGAAGATGTTTTCCACTAAGTAACTTCATTGTCTCAACTCCTAATCCAACAGTGAAAATTTTCGGCTTGAATCAAGGCTCGACCTGTCTCTAGATCCTGTTGGTTTTTAAAAGACAATTCGAGTACACCAAAAATATCTTCTCTGGTTTCTTGTATTTTCAAATTGATAATAGAAATATCCGCTCGGCTTAAAGCTGTCGTCACTTTGGCAACAGCTCCAGCAATATCTGGGATATCGACGTATAAATCGTAAAATGCTGGAATGGCTCCTTTTTGTTTTTTTGGCAACTGATCACGTATCTGTTTTGCTTGTGCAAAAAACTGATAGATGGCTGCTTGATCATTTTTTGCAATTTTACTTTTTAGTTCAGACATCGATGCTTGCCAGTCCGACAAAAGTGAAAGCAAGATATCTTGATTCGTGAACAAAATATCTGTCCACATTTTTGGGTCTGAAGAAGCAATTCTTGTGATATCACGGAAGCCTCCAGCTGCTAACTGGGAAGCTCGTGGGTATTTCCCGCTTAATTCAGCACTCGTCTGAACCAATCCAGCAGCAACGATATGAGGGAAGTGACTGAGTACACCAATGATTTCATCATGGCTCTGTGCATCCAGTAAAATAAATTTTCCACGAGTCGGTTTCAGAAGCTCTATCAGTTCATCTATTCGTTCACTTTCTTGATCGTTCGTCAAGATATAATAAGCTTCTTCAAATAAATGAGGATTGCTTGCCTTGACTCCTGATTTATGGGAGCCCGCCATTGGATGGCCACCTATAAATGTAAAAGGTAGGTGTTTTGCGACTTCCATGATCATCCCTTTTGTACTTCCAGTATCACTGACCAAGACAGACTCTTTTAATGGAAGGTCTGCGAGTATCCGTAAATAATCTATACTCACTTGTACAGGAACAGCTAATAAGATGACATCCATTTGAATAGCATCTTCAATCCCTGTTGCTAGATGATCAATTAAATGTGTCTCTTTAGCGATTTTTCGTGTTTCCTCTAAATGATCCCAACCGTAAAGTAGGATATCTTCTGATTTGATTGCCCGACAAAGAGATGCACCTATTAGCCCTAACCCTAAAATAAACACTTTTTTCTTCATATATATTTCCTCATCAAAATTCCCGGATCATTTGACGATGACTGGCTACTGTTTTTTTCAGTTCATTCATATTATCCGCTGGGAATTGATCGAGAATCTCCACTGCCAACGCTGTCGCAATCACGTGTTCAGCTACGACTGAAGCGGCTGGCACAGCGGTACTATCGGAACGTTCCACACTAGCTTTATACGCTTCTTTCGTATCAATATCGACACTCATCAATGGTTTATAAAGGGTAGGGATTGGTTTCATCACCCCACGAACAATGATTTGTTCGCCATTGGTCATTCCTCCTTCAAATCCCCCTAAATGATTACTCGTCCGGCGATAGCGATTGTCTTGATCCCAAGTAATTGCATCCATGACTTTTGAACCTGGTAAAGACGCTGCCTCAAATCCGATACCAAATTCGACTCCTTTAAAGGCATTGATACTAAGCATTGCTTGAGCTAATTTTCCATCTAGTTTTTTATCCCACTGCACATAACTACCCAAACCAGCAGGAACATTTTCTACCCGAACTTCCACTACGCCACCTAATGTATCCCCTGCTTTTTTCGTAGCATCGATCAATGTTTTGACTTGCTCTTCTATCGTCGAATCGACCATGTTCACTTCAGAAACACTTGTTTTTTCTTTGATTTCCGCTACAGATAGATTATCTGGAATATTGGCCTTGATGCCACCTAAGATTGCGACATGACTAGCGATTTCAATATCTAAAGCGTTCAAAATCTGTTTTGCTAAGGCACCGATCGCCACACGCATCGTGGTTTCTCTTGCAGAAGATCGTTCCAATACATTTCTAAGATCACGGTGTTGGTATTTCATACCACCAACTAAGTCAGCGTGTCCAGGTCGTGGTTTTGATACTCTCCGTAATTGTTCATTTTTTGCTTCCACCGCTTCTACAGACATGACCGTCTGCCAGTTTTTCCAATCTTTATTTTCAACAACTAGGGTGATCGGTGAACCGATCGTTTTTCCATGACGCAAACCTGAAGTGATTTGAACTTGGTCTTTTTCGATTTTCATTCGTCCTCCACGACCATATCCGCCTTGTCTTCTGGCTAGATCAGCATTGATTTTTTCGACTGAGACAATTAAACCAGCAGGGACGCCTTCAATGATCGCTGTCAATTTAGGTCCATGAGATTCTCCAGCAGTTAAATAGCGCATTTACTCACCTTCTTCTAAATATTTTTTGATTTCTTCAATGGGTATTTCATGGATCTTCGCTTGACCAATCGTTTCTAATAAGATTATTTTCAATGTTTTCCCACGTGCTTTTTTATCATGGGTGATCGCTTGATAAAGCAACTCCTTATCCCAAGGCTGATAAGTGATCGGCAAGTGGTATCTTTCATTCATTGTAATTAATTGTTGTGTAATTCCTTTGGGTGTTTGTTTCATTTTTTCAGCATTTTTCGTGATTTGGACCATGCCGATTGCTACTGCTTCACCATGACTAAGTCCACCATAACCTGCTAAATGTTCAATCGCATGACCGATCGTATGCCCAAAATTCAACAACAAGCGGTTGCCGTTATCGAAGGGATCTTCTTCAACTACTTTTTTCTTTACTCTTAATGCTTTTTCGATCAGCGCTTCACTATGGTTCAAAAAATCAGCGATTCCTGTTAAATTCGCTAAATCTTGCCATAATGTTTGGTCACTGATTGCTCCGCATTTGATGATTTCAGCGATTCCTTCTTGGATCCTTTTTTCTGATAGACTCTGTAAAGTTTCAGGATCAATCAAGACTCCATCTGGTTGAGCGAATGTTCCAATCATATTTTTGGCCATTGGTGCATTGACAGCTGTTTTCCCTCCAATACTAGAATCAACCTGTGCCAATAAAGAAGTCGGTACTTGGACAAAAGCAATCCCTCGCATATAAGTAGAGGCTACAAAACCAGCTAAATCTCCAATGACACCGCCTCCCAGTGCAAGGATGCCATCGCTACGAGTGAACTGTTCTTTTGCTAAAAATGTATACAATTCAGCAGCCACATCTAATGTCTTACTCTTTTCACCGGCTGGTACGACATAATGCACCACTTCATACTGTTCTTGCAATTGCTGACAGATTTGTTCTCCATAGAGTGGAAAAACATTTTCATCACTGATAACAGCGATTTTTTTGTGCTGCCATATGTTGCCAAGCCATTCTGAAATGTGATTTAAACTATTCCGTTCAATGATGATCTCATAACTTTTTTCTGGTAAGACGACTTCTAACATATCCATCCTCCTTTCTATAAAGCTTTGATTTTATTCATCGCTTCCACTAAGATTTCAATCTCTTGCATCATTTTCAAGTAGTTCTTTTCGTTGAGAGATTGTTGTCCATCAGACCAAGCGTGGATTGGATCTGGATGGATCTCAACGATCATACCATCTGCCCCACTAGCTACACCCGCTCTTGCCATTGGAGAAACAAGATCCCAGACACCAGTTCCATGACTTGGGTCGACGATGATAGGAAAATGACTTAACTTTTTGATGATCGGTACAGCACTCAAATCAAAGGTATTACGTGTAGCCGTTTCATAGGTACGGATCCCTCGTTCAATAAAGATAATATTCGGGTTATTTTGGACTGCAATGTATTCAGCTGCATTCAACCATTCTTCAATCGTTCCTGAAATCCCACGTTTCAGCCCAATTGGTTTTCCTGTTTTGCCCACTGCTTCCAACAAGCGAAAATTCTGCATATTACGTGCACCAATTTGAATGATATCGGTGTATTGACAAACGACGTCGATATGGGCTTCGTCCATGACTTCCGTGATCATTTTCAACCCGTATTGATCCGCTGCTTTGCGCATCATTTTTAATCCTTCTTCACCTAATCCTTGGAATGCGTATGGGGAAGTTCTAGGTTTGTAGGCACCTCCTCTGAGGATCTTAGCACCACCGGCTTTCGCCATGCGCGCAGTCTCCATGATTTGTTCTTCTCCTTCAACAGAACATGGACCTGCCATTGTAACAAAACTTCCATCACCGATTTTCACCCCATCCACATCAACAATTGTATCTTGAGGATGAAATTCTCGGGAAGTTAACTTATATGTGTTAGAAATCTTCACAGCACGTTCGACCATTTCATATCTTTCAAAAGGTACCTCTTGGATGATCTTGGGATCACCCACTAAGCCTAAAACGATTCGATCTTTTCCGTAGTTGATTTGAACATCTAATCCTTCTTCTTTGATACGTGAAATAACTGGTTCTAATTGCTCTACTTGAATTCCTGGTTTAATAATCAAAATCATAAAATAACTCCCTTTTTTTATTTTTTAACATACATTTTTATGAATTCATAACTTACAATTTTACTCCTTTTCCTTTAAATAACGTCTTTGCATAAAAAATGCTGACGTCGTCTCCTTTCTTTATGTATAAAAAAAGCCCGCCGTAGACGATCTACAGTGGGCCTTAAAACTTTCTAATAAAAAAGCCACTATAGATTTTCATCTATGTGGCGGACATGTCATCTCAAACATCCTTAGCCATCATAGATACAAACAGTGTGTTTGCACCCATGAATCTCATGAACACAAACTTATCTAAAATAGCTAAAGTAGTACGTATTCAGTTGTGAACATAATGTGATTTTCATAAAAATCGCTCCAAACTGATTTAAGATTGTTTTAAGTATAGAGTTGTTTCAAAAATAAGTCAACTATTTTTTTACTTCACTTTTTTGTCTTTTTTAAGTGGTGAACTCATTTTATTGTTTTTAAAACTTATTTAGTCGATTTTTCCGTTGACAAAAAACACGAACATGTGTTCTAATCAATAAGAAGAGGTGACCGTTATGTTTAAAAATCAAAACCCAAAATTTGATTATCACAAAGAACCTTCTAGAGATATCCTATGTATTGACTGTAAGTCATTTTATGCGTCTGTAGAGTGTGTAGAACGTAATTTAGATCCTTTAAAAGCGAAACTTGTTGTTATGTCTTATCCTTCTAATTCGTGGGAAGAACGTGGGAGTGGACTGATTCTGGCTTCGAGTCCAGCTGCAAAAAAAGCCTATGGCATTACGAATATCAGTCGTGCTCGGGACTTACCTTTCCCCTATCCAAGTGATTTAGTGATTGCTCCACCAAGAATGGCTTATTACATGAAAAAAAACAAAGAAATCAATACGATCTACAAGAAATATGCCGACGAAAAGAATCATCATGTTTATTCTGTCGATGAAAGTTTTCTTGATGTGACGAATAGTCTTACATTATTTGGTGTTCAAGATGCTAAAACCCTAGCAAAGAAAATCCAAAAAGATGTGTATACACAAACAGGGATCTACACAACTATAGGAATTGGCGACAATCCTTTACTAGCAAAACTAGCATTAGATAATGCTTCAAAGAATACCAAAGAAATGATTGCAGAATGGCGTTACGAAGATGTTCCAAAAAATGTATGGCAAATCCCCGAGCTGACTGATTTCTGGGGAATCGGCAAAAAAACAGCTGCACGTTTGAATAAATTAGGGATCCATACCGTCTATGAGCTTGCCCATGCCGATTACTACCGTTTAAAAAGTACACTAGGAATCATCGGTACCCAACTTTATGCTCATGCTTGGGGGATCGATCGCAGTTTTTTAGGGGAACCGTATACTCCTAAGTCCAAGAGCATGGGAAATAGTCAAATTTTAAACAAAGACTACACCCGAAGAGAAGAAATCGAAGTCGTCATCAAAGAAATGGCTGACCAGCTAGGCACTCGTCTACGCCGTGCAGAAGCAAAAGCTGAAGTAATCAGTCTCTGGGTGGGATTTTCACTAGACTATATTGATCCATTAGGCAAAAAGGGATTTCATCAACAACTTAAAATTCCTCCCACCAATGCGAGTCATGATTTAGCTAGTGCTTTACTACAGATGTTCAACCGACATTATCGTCAGCAAGACATCCGTAGTATTGGGGTCAATTGTTCTCATCTCGTTTATTCTACCGGCATACAATTAAATTTATTTGATGATCCACAAGAACAACTAAAAACAGCGAAAGTCGATTTTATTGTCGATAAAATCCGCCAAAAATATGGATTTAGATCGATCGTTCATGCTCATAGCTTATTAGAAGGTGGTCGAGCTATCGCCAGAAGCGCACTCGTGGGTGGACATGCAGGTGGAATGGCTGGCATTGAAGGTGAAACTTATGCGACGCACGAAAAAAGAGTTTCTCGATTACAATGAGTACCGTGACCGCCCATTTGGCCTAAAATGGGGCACGGCTTTTGCCATGGATGAGCTGGTGAAAGGCATTGAGGAAAACAAAGAATATGCATTGAAAGAGCTACATCCCAAAAAGCAAATGACCCGAGAAGAAATAGATGCTGTTCTTTTACAAGCCTTTCTTTATCGACAAAAAATCACAGTCCAATTGAATACAAAAGATGAATTTGGGCGCATCATGGAAAACCTAGAAGGAACTTTTTTAGGCGATTGCGATACCGATCATCTCACATTGGATCAATACCAGATCCCTTGGGAAGCTATTCGCCATCTCGAATTAAAACAAGAAGCAAAATGGTTCGATCTTGCCCCAATTACTGATAATGATTTACAAGACACTGCACGGATTGATCTTCAGGAAAAACAGACCGAAATCCAACAAATCAAAGATGAATTCTATCAAGAATTTCCTGAAGACGACTGCTAGCTGAGACTGAACAAAGAAAGAAGTGATTAGATGAAAACGATCCATAAACATTTTGAAACAGTGGTCATCACCGCTTACATTGCCAAACAAGAAATCACGATCCATTCAAAAACAGGTGAGAAATACCATGGGATGGTTCAAGAAAACATGACTGAAAAAGGTTTTTCTTTAGATAAAAATTTTATTTTCTGGAACGAAATCGCTACGATCGAATTAACTACTGAATACTTTCAATTTTGGCACAACATGATGAAAGTCTCACTTTGAACAACACACTTTTGACGATAGCCTTAACACATAGCTTCATTCATTTACTTTTAGACAAGTGAAAGTCAACTATTCTCTCGGTTGAAGTTACTAAAAAACTAGCTTTTTATTCTATCATGAGGTCATCGTCTTAAATACTTCTGGACAAGCAACAAATAACATTTTGTGACTATTACTTTCAAATCGTTAAAGTGATAAATATTAGCTATTTAGCTACGAACTATTCCCCACAACTTCTTATAAAAAACGATCGATTGTATAGTATCTACTGCTCTTTTCCAACAGTAAGTAATCTATCAGTCGATCGTTTTTTTCAATAAGAGGCTGGGACGGAAGTGTTAAGCTATGAGAAATAAGCCAAAATTCACGAAAATTGCTTTTCAAATTTTTGTGAATTCCGGCTTATTTCCGAAGGTGTTGCTTCTGCTCCCGCCGTTTACACGTGTTTAGAGCATGAGAAAAAATTGTTCTTTATTTTTGTCCTGCGCTCTTTATTTGTATATCACAATCTAGAGGCTATTCTACTTCGTCTAGTGAAGCAATGATTTCATTCACGTAAAGAATATTTTCAACACCTGAGCGAATGAAATCAGGTATCACCCCCACCATTTCACTGTTGATAAATTCAATGACCATCGGCATGTTCATACCCGCATAAAGTTCAATTTCTTGTCCTTCCATGATCAATTGAGAAATGATGTTTGCTGGAGTTCCTCCCATCAAATCACAAAACACCACATAATCTTTTAAAGGGGCAACGGTCGAAAGGAATTTCTGCTTGAAATCTTCCATTCCCTCTTCGGGTAAAAGAGCAACAGTATGGATATCGTCTTGTGGCCCCATAATCATTTCTGTACTCATCTTTAATCCTTCACAAAAATGGCCATGGCTAACCAAAACTAATTGTTTATTCATCTTCTTCATTCTCCTATTTTGAAACCACGCCTAGAGCAGACAAAGCAACGCATAATATCAACACGATAAAAATGGCTCTCGTAGATGTCATATTTTTTTTGCCCAGCAACCAGTAAACACCACCAACGATAGCTGCTGGTAACAGCTTAGGTAAAACCATATCTAGATTATTCTGCATGTTCATCGTCACATCACCAATACTAGGTGCCCATGACAATTTCACATTGACCATTGTAGCTACTAATGCGCCTACCATAAAAACCCCTAATAATGTAGCAGCATCTGTCAAAGCAGTGAGTCGTGACTGCATTGTCGTGACTAAAGAAATTCCTTCTTTATAGGCAAATTCTAGTTGTTTCCAACGAAAAATCATGACAATGATTTGTGCGAAGATCCAAATAAAGATTCCTGCTGGATTTCCATCGATGGCCATATTCGCCGCTAAAGCTCCAAAAATCGTCGGAATCAACGCCGCAAATATCGAATCGCCAATTGCCGCAAATGGTCCCATCAACCCTGCCTTCATCCCGGAAACTGTTTCTTTTGATGCAAAACCTTCTTTTTCTTCTATCGCTAAATCAATCCCAGTGATGATCGTATTAAAAAAGTTCGATGTGTTAAAAAATTGCGTATGTGTCTTCATCATTTCTTTCAATTCAGGGGTATCATCGCCATATATTTTACGCAATTGAGGCAAGATCGTATATAAATAGCCAGAGCCTTGCATACGTTCATAGTTCCATCCTAATTGAAAGGTGAATAAACTTCTACGGTTGATTTGTTTAAAGTCTTCTTTTGTCAATTTATAATTAGATTTCGTCATCTTCGATTTCTCCTTCCAAAGATTCTGTAGTGTGACTTGCTGCTTGATGATTGTCTCGTTGATTATTTTTGTAGCTAATCGCAGCGAATGAAAAACCAATCAGCGCAACAGCCAACATTGGAAGGGAATTAAAGGTGCCAGGGATATCTTTGATCACACTTGCCACACTGGTACCTAATAACTGAACATTGGAGAATAATGTAGCCAGCAAAGCGGTGATCGTAAAACCTAAAATGAGGTAAGGGAAATGTTTTTTCACTGGTAAATAACGTAATAAAATAGCAAAACCGACAGCTGGTAAAACAGCACCTGCAACAGATAATCCATCCCCAAGCCATTTTAGATTTCCATTTAAGACTGACACAACATTTTCAACTAAGCCACCACCAAATGCTAAAGCTAAAAATACCGGAATGACTCGTGACAATGACCAAGGAAGTGCCCCTAGTAAGAAGTTACGTTCAATTGCCTGATAATTCATTGTTTCAACATGTCGATCAATGCGGTGTGCAAAATAAGTATTCGTAAATCTTGCTAAAATATCCAGTTGAATCATTAAGCTGGCAACTGGGACCGCAATCGCAGCGATTGCTTGTTCTGGATTCATACCTAAAGAAATCGAAAAAGCCGTTGCTAAAAGTGTTCCTGAATTTGCATCAATTCTTGAAGCACCGCCAAATGTCCCTACTCCCAAGATTGTTAATTGCATACTACCACCAATGATCAGTCCAGCTTTGACATCTCCCATCACTAAACCAGCGTATAAACCGGCAAATACTGGCGCACTCATGGAAGAATAAATTTGTAATTCATCTAAGATCTGATAACCAGCATATAAAGATAATAATAAAATTTGCCACCATTGAATTTCCATTACTCTCACCTCCTATTTGACTAAAAGATTCATGAAATCTTCTGCTTTATCACTTGGTACCATTTGGGCAACTAAATGAACCCCATGTTGATCCAAACGTTCAAAATCTTCAATATCTTTCTCAACGACATTGATTGATTTCGTGATTGATTTTGTTTGACTTGTCTGCGACATATTTCCTACATTGACCTCTTTGATCGCCACGCCTAGCTCTACTAGTTCCAGGATCCGATCAGGTCTTTTAGCAACAACCAATAGTCGTTGTGAATCGTACTTACCTGCCAAAATATTTTGTGCTGCCTTTTCCACTGGCAAGACACTCAACTTGACACCAGCTGGAGTGGCTAGTTTTAAACCACTTTTTTCTATAGCATTTGTTGCTACCTCATCATCAACCACTAATATACGCGTGATATCCAGCTTCGTTACCCAAAGATTTGCCACTTGCCCATGAATCAATCGTCCATCAATTCTTACACCAATAATTGCCATTGTTTCCTCTCCTTTGCTTAATTATTTATTATCTCTCTTTTAAAAAAAGATAACGTTTTCATTTTTGGTGCCAAGTTCCCTAATTTTTTACTAAAGATTCTGCTACTTTCGCCTAATTTTTTCCCCTGAATGTCTGGATAGCCAATAACCTTTACTTTCTTCTTGCAGCTTTATACATATTTTTCCCAAGTACATGGACTTGTTTTTTCAATATATGAGTATAGAGAAAGACGAACAATCACTACACTCATGGCAAAGCTCTAACGGCTGTTTGTTTTCTTGCTGATTTTTGGTACCAAGGAGTTGCGGTTTTATTTACGATCTTATTTAATGTTTCAATATTGCTTCTTCCCTGTGTACGTAACCATTGGATAGCGCCTTCTCTGCCACCTTCAGCATATTTCTTTACCCCGTCTTTCCACGTAGCACGTCCACATAAGACACCATTAAAAGTTGATCCTGATTCATAAGCAAAGAGCAACGTGTTTTGGAATAATTCCGTAGAAACCCCTGCACTTAAAAATATAAAAGGGAGATGAGTAGCATCACTTTGTGCTTTGAAAAACGAAGCGGCTTCTTCTTGACTATAAACAATTGTTTTCTCTCCATATCCTTCCACATAATTCATATTGACAGGTACTTCTACTTTCAATACATCCACTTGATATCTAGGTTTAGAGAACTCCCTCATCATCTCAATGACTTTACGAGGCTTTATCTTGGCATATTCTTCGGAAGCGCTATCATTATTTGTAACATCGTAAGAAACTAATTCTAAATAAAAGGGACGATCTTCTCCGACACATTCACTCCCCAAACGCTCAATAAAAACATGCTTCAAATGATTGATTTTTGGATCTTCATCCACATCATAATATAGTAAGAATTTGACTGCATCCGCTTGTTCTTCTTTTAGTCTTAAAGAGGACCAGTTTTCTAATACATCGGGTAACCGTCCTGGATTCGTTGTATCATAGCCGGTTTTTTCATAAGCTAAAAGCAGACCGGTTTCTGGATGACGGGCTTTGGCTGCTGGCAACCCATATTCAGGATCTAATAATATGGCAGAAGCATAGGGTGTCAGTTCACTTGAAACTAATTCTTTAAATTCCTGAAGCTCTTCAGTGGTTGGTATTTTCCCTAGAGCCATAAACATTTTTTTTAATGCGCCTCGTTGATCAATCGCTAGCGCACTGATAATTCCATTATCTGTTGATAGATGCTCCATTGCTTCTTTCTTTTTTGGTGTCATCTTTCCTATTGACCTCCTTTTTCTTCCATAAGATAGTCATGAATCACTACTCCTTTGACTACACGATTGACAGTTCCTGTGGGCGAAGGGGTATCTGGCGTATTTCCAACTTTGATTGATGTATATAAAGCAATGACTTGAGCTGTAAGGATCATCACTAGTGATAAATAAGCATCTGGTAATTTCTCAGCAGTGGATTCAAGGAAAAAATTATCCCCTGAAAAATTAGCGTCGCTAACTTGTGCAATCCCTATTACTTTTGCTGCAATCCCATTTCCATGGATTTCTTCCAAAATATCTAAATCATAGTGGCGTGTATAAAGATGATTATTTATAAAGCCGATCACCAAGGTTTCTTCATTGACAAATGATTTTGGACCATGTCTAAATCCCATGGATGAATCAAAGATTGTTGCGACTTTGCCAGCTGTCAATTCTAAGATTTTCAATTGAGCTTCCCTTGTTGCCCCAGATAAACTTCCTGAGCCTAAATAAGCCAAACGGTTAAATGGTATTGTCAATAATCGTTCAATCTCTTTATCTCTTGAAAGAATATCTTGACCGATTTTTACTAAATCATGAACATATTGTTTTTTTGTCGCTTGATCCGTAGTATCAAAAAGCCACAAGGCACTTAACAACATACAAGTGAAACTTCCTGTCATCGCAAATCCAGCATCATTGGACTTTTCTGGCATCAATAGTAAAAAGGAATTTTCCTTTTCAGTGGCATCCTGTGCCAACTGCCCTTTTTTCGCACAAGTGATGGCTAAATGAAAAATCGAACCAACTACTTTATCAGCAATATTTACCGCAGCAATACTTTCCGGGCTGTTACCACTTCGAGCAAACGAAATGAGAATGGTCGGTTCATCTGAAAACAAATATTCCTTTGGAGAAGCCACGATATCTGTTGTACCAAAGCTATGAAAAAGATAACGCTGTGTGTCACCATGCTCGTTCAAATATGGAACGATCGTATCTCCTACATACTGTGAAGACCCCGCTCCAGTAAAAATAACGTGGATCTTTTTATCTTTGGCTTGTTCCTTTAATGTATCCAAGAATTTAGTTAGCTCTACTTGTTTTTCTTCTAATATTTCCACGGTCTTTTTCCATAATTCTGGTTGTTGCTTGACCTCTCTTGTCGTGATGGATGCCCCAATTTCTTTCAAATCTTTTTCTGGCAATTCAAACATTTTCTTTCTCCTCTCAATTACCTCGGACATGACGAATCTTATAATGGAACTGGTCTGCTCTAGCCACACTTTCTGTATACTCAATCACTTCATTTTTGGTATTGTACGTCGTTCGTTTCAAATGTAAAATCGGTGCCCCATCGGAAATACCTAAGGGTTCCGCATCTTTTTTCTGGACGATGCTAGCATAGAACTCTTCTTCAGCTACTTGGATATGATGCTCGTAATCTTGTAAAAAAACATCATATAAAGGTTTACTTTTCAATAACGGTAGATCCAGACCAATAAACAATTTTGCTGGTAGATAGGATCGCTCCACCATCAATGGTATATCGTCTGCTAAGCGAAGACGCTTGATTTTAAAAACTGCCTCTCCCAAGCTCAGATTTAAAATTTTCGCTAGTTGCTTGTTTGCTTCGATTTTTCGAAACTCTAAAATAATCGTTTTTGGTGTACGTCCTAAAGCCAACATTTCTTCAGTGAAGCTATAGGCGCCTGCTAAACTGGAGCATTTATTCGATAAGTCACTGACAAATGTTCCCTTTCCATGTTTTTTATAAATATAGCCTTGGCTTTCTAACTCTTGTAATGCAAGTCGAACCGTCGTACGACTTACCCCATAGTATTGACATAACTCACGTTCAGACAATAATTTATCATGGGGGATCATTTGGGTTTCAATACGTTCTTTTAATGTATCTACTAGTTGATAATACAAAGATTTCCCTTTACTTGAATTTTCCATTCATGTACTCCTCTCAAACTGGTTATAACCACGATACAATCGTAAATAATACAAAGTAGTTTGTCAATAGCGAAAACATTTAAAAACCCTATTATAACAACGTTTGCACAATATAATTCGTACAAAAAAATAAATACCACGAAAATACCACTTCAAATAAAAAAACAAAACTGATACTTAGTTAAATCAAAAGATCTGTTGTTTCTCAATCCTAAATATCAGTCTAATTACTTTTTAAATAACTTGGAAATTTATCTCAACTTCTCCTTACTTGAATAGAACCTGTCTCTTATACACATCTAGATGTGTATAAGAGACAGTATTTAGTCTATTCTTTTTGGGAAAACAAGTCTACATAAAATGTAAGCCCTCTATATAAACTGATTGGAACAATATTTCTATTTTAGTACTATTTATATAGAATTAACTTTTCGGAATAAATAATTATATTTGTCCTGTACAAATTGTTATCCATAGTAGGCAGCCCATTAACTTGTATTCTGTTATCTCCACTAATACAAATAAAATGTTTACTCAAAATTCTTACCATCTCACAAAAAACCTCACTTTTCAGAAAGTGAGGTTTTAAAGGTTCTATAATATCTAGTGTTAGCAGAAAACAAAATTGTTTTCCACCAACACTACTTGTTGAAAAGCCCTTTTTTATTTAAAACTGAGCAAGTCATGACAAGTATTCTAAATCATACTTGCACACGATCATTTGATAGGATCATGAGGATTTCTTACTCGTTCTTTTATTATAAAGTGTATGTTGTTATAGACTACTCAACAAATGGTTCTTCACCAAGTGCTTGTTGAGCGGCTAAGTTTAACAAACTCCATTGACGATCAAAACCTGGTTGGAAGAAGAAGTCTGCTTCTGCTAAGTCTTCTAATGTTAATTTTTGTTGTACAGCTAAGGCAATGACATTTCCTTGCCCAGTAACATCATGAGTAGATAAGACTGCACCACCTAATAGTTGATGAGTAAATGGATCGAAGAACAGTTGCACTGCAGCTTTTGGATTCCCAAATTCTTCAGGAACATATTTTGGGCGTAAGGTATCTTCATAAAAAGCTGAACTGATCGCTACGCCAGCTTTGGATGCTGTAAAGCTGTTCAATCCACTTGCTGCAAAATGATAATCGAAGACACTCAACGCTGAAGAACCGACAACCCCACCAAATGGCTTGCTTGGTGTTTGTTCAAACAAATGTTGTACGACATAGCGTGCTTCTCTGCGAGCAACTGTGGCTAAAGCGATTGGCATTTTTGCACGTGCAGGTACTGAATAAGCCAACGTGGCATCACCGACTGCATAGACATCCGGTAAGTTTGTTTGTAAATATTCGTCAGTTACGATCCAACCACGATCATCTAGATCTACGATTCCTTTTAACCATTCCGTATTGGGTTTGACACCTGCTGCTTGAATGACTAAATCTGTCGCAATCTCATCTTCACTTGTTTCGATAGCGGAGACTTTTCCTTCCCCTTTGAAGGCTTTGATTTTTGCTCCCGTACGAACAGTGATTCCTTTTTCAGTTAAATGTTTTTCTAAGATATCCGTCATTTCTTCGTCTAAGTACGTGCCTAAAGGACGATCAATAACATCTAGTAAAGTGACTTCTTTTCCTGCTTTACAAAATACTTCTGCTGCTTCGATACCAATGTAACCAGCACCGATCACGGATACTTTTTTCACGGATGGATCACTTAATTTGGCTTTGATTTTTGTTGCCCAATCATAGCCACGCATCAAATAAGCATTTTCTAAATCTGTTCCCGGAACTGGTAACGAATTAGGTTTGACACCAGAACTTAAAATCAATTTATCATAAGCATACTCTGATGTATGCATATATTCTTTACGTGTGACTGTTACTGTTTTTTTATCTGCATTGATTGTTTTGACTTCATGATTATTTAAAATATGAACGTTTGATTGTGGAAAGTTTTCCGGTCTGAAATTACGTACATCGTTCACATCTGTTACTTGGTCTTCTAGATATAATTCCATTCCGCATGACATAAATGAAACATAATCGCCAGCTTCAAACAGAGTAATATCCACATTTTCTCCATATCTTGATAACAGTTCCAAAATGGATTGATGTCCCCCATGAGATGCACCGACGATAATAACTTTAGCTTTTTCCATTGACAAAAAACCTCCTTAAACGATTGTTTAGAATCATTCTAAACAATTCAAACATAACATTCACTTTAGGATAAATCAAAAGAAAAGGCTTGCGTAATTTTAATTTTTGTTATTTATTTATCATAAATCAGCTAGAAAAATTTCCATTCGTCGGCAGGCTTCCTGTAGATCCTCCATGCTACTTGCATAAGAAATCCGAATATAACCTTCTCCTTCTGGTCCAAATGCTGAACCAGGGATACAAGCTACTTTGGCTTCTTGTGCCATTTGCAAACAGAACTCCCATGAATCCATCGTGATCGTTTCAGGCAGACGGCAGAACAAGTAGAATGCCCCATCGGGTTGTGAAACAGTAAAACCTAATGCTGTTAATTTGGGCAACAAGTAGTCTCTACGTTTTAAATAACGTTCCTTCATTTTTTCACCATCATACATCCCTTTAGTCAATGCTTTCACTGCTGCTTTTTGCGAAATCGTCGTTGCAGAAGTAACAAGATATTGATGGACTTTGATCAATTCATCTATTAAGTATTGTTTGGCAAAGATAAACCCGATACGCCAGCCAGTCATCGCATGTGATTTAGATAAGCCGGTGACAATAATGGTTTGTTCAGGAAGATAAGAAGCGATCGACACGTGTTTTCCTACGTAATTTAATTCTGCATACACTTCATCACTGATAACAAATACTGGATGCTTTTTTAAGACTTCAGAAATTTTTTCCATCTGCATTTCAGATAGCAACGTCCCAGTAGGATTGCTTGGATAATTTAAGATCACTGCTTTGATCGTATCACCATGCTCAGCGAATGCTGCTTCTAATTGTTCGGGTTGACAGATAAACTCCGTCTCAGATGTATCGATTGTGATCAACTCTGCTCCGGCTAAATCAACGATTGGTTTGTAGCCTGGATAAGCAGGCGCAGGGATCAACACTTTGTCTCCTTTTTCTAAGATAGCCAACAAAGCTGTTGCAATCGCCTCGGTTGCACCGATGGTCGTCAAGACTTCTGTGTAGGGCTCGTAGGAAAGACCATAACGCTCTTTTTGAAAATAGCAGGCTGCTTCACACAATTCTGGTAATCCTCGCATACCGGTATAATGAGAATAATCCTCTTCAATAGCTTTGATACCAGCACTTTTGACATGTTCTGGTGTAGCAAAGTCCGGTTCTCCAAGGGTCAATCTGATAATACCAGGAATACTAGCAATTTGTTGATCAAACATCCGAATATGGGAAACCTCGACTTTTGACAATCGGGGATTAAAACGTTGGGTTAAGTTCATATACTTCTCTCCTCCTTATGACTGTCTCTATTTTTTCAGAAAAAACCTTTTGTGTAAAGCAATCTTTGATACCATGACACTCCTTTTTCTAAAACAGACATATCAAAATCGAAGGTCGCTTCATGAAGTGCAGGCGTATCGCCTAGACCTAAAAAGAAAAAGACACAAGGATATTTTTCTGTATAAACCCCAAAATCTTCGGCTTGTAAGACGGGTTCTGGCAATTCATGCAATAAATCTGAATCTGAAAAAGCGGCATAGAGTTGCTCATCATTATGGACAGCTGGATAACCATCATTGTAACGAAAAGTGATGCTTGCATCTGAATTTTCTTGAAATTCTTCAGCTAATCTAGCGAGCTGTGCTTTTAAATCTTCTTGAGTGGTGCGACTATACGAACGGATGCTACCAGAAACAATCACTTCATTTGCTAAAACATTGCGGATCGTCCCTCCTGTGATTTGTCCAAATTTTAATAGATGCATTAGGTTTTTTGGCAACGATCTATCAAAGTCATAAACATTTTTCATGAAACGCATCGCTGCCTCAAGACTATCGATTCCTTGATCACTTGAAGCAATATGAGCCGCTTTTCCTCGAATGATAACATCAGTTTCGCTACTTTGTGCCATCAATGGTCCAGGGCGCGAAAAAATTTCCCCTTTCGGTAGACCTGGCCATAAATGAAAGCCGAAAATCGCCTGTACCTGATAGCGATCCAATAAGCCTGAGTGAATCACGCTCGCTGCACCGCCAGCAATTTCTTCTGACGGTTGGAAGATCAAGACAACATTGTAGATCATCACTGCACGATGTTGTGAAATGTATTCAGCTAAACCTAAAAGCATAGCCATATGTCCATCATGTCCACATGCATGCATATAACCTTCGTGTAACGAGGAGTATGAGGCATTAGTTGCTTCATAAATCGGTAAAGCATCTATATCTGTCCGAAAAGCGATTGTTTCCTGTTTCTCTTGATCAAAGTACAGCAATAGACCGGTTGCTCCAATTTCGTGGATGACTCCACCATAATCTTTGATTTGTTGATATAGATATTGTTTGGTTTTAAATTCATGAAAGCCGATTTCAGGAATTTGATGTAAGGCCATTCGGTGTTTGTGCAACACAAGTCTTCACCATCCCTTCGTAAATTCCTTTGACCACTGTTTCATACTGATCATTTGCCACCCCAATAATCAAATTCAATTCCTGTGCTCCCTGAGATAAAACAGATGTGCGGATCTCTAATTGATTCAAAATCGATAAGACTTTCCCCGAAAGACCGATCAACTCTTTATGAGGACCTCCTACCACAGATATCAATGCTAAATCTTCGATCACTTCGATTTCTTCTACGCCTAGTTTTTCTTTTAGTTCTTTTGTGATCAAAAATAATTTATCAGCAATCGCTTCTGCAGAAACGATCACACCGATATTATCGATCCCTGATGGAATATGCTCGATGGAAATCCCATGTTTGGCAAAAATACTCATTGCTTTCCAAATAAAGCCGATTTCATCAGACATATGACGTTTAAATAGGGTAATCGAAAGAAAATCCTTTCGCCCAGCAATCCCAGTCAAGCCATTTTCTTTTTCAACTTCGTGATTTGAAATTTTTGTTCCATGATCTTGTGGACGATTCGTATTTTTTATGTGAATTGGGATATCTGCTTCTTGAACAGGAAAAATGGCCGATTCATGTAAGACATTTGCGCCCATATAAGCCATTTCTCTTAATTCCCTGAAGGAAATTTCTTCAATCACTTTTGGTGAATCGATAATGCGTGGATCAGCCATCATGATACCAGAAACATCTGTCCAGTTTTCATAACTTTCCGCTTGTAACACATTGGCTAAAATCGATCCAGTGATATCACTACCACCCCGGCCTAATAATTTTTCTTTACCAGCTGGATTTACGCCATAAAATCCAGGTACAACGATTGCTTGAGTTTCTTGATATTTTTGTTGAACTGCTTGGCTTGTTTGCTGAAAATCGATTTCTCCTTCATGATCGAAAAAAATTAGCTGACTCGCATCTGCAAAGGAATAATCTAAATAAACAGCCATCAACTGAGCGGTTAAATACTCCCCACGACTAACGAGATAATCTAGGGTCACTTTCTTTTGTTTCAACTGATATTCGATTTCTGCTAACTGCTCTTCTATAGAAAAATCTAATTCTAGAAGATCTCTGACTTGAATGAACCGTTCTGTGACCCGCTGCCACAAAGGCGTCCAGTCCACTTGATGCTGCAAGTAAGCATAGATCAAATAAAGCAAATCGGTCACTTTATCATCATCAGCTGTTCGCTTTCCTAAAGCAGACACAACAATGACTTTACGTGCGGGGTCTGCTAAAACAATCGAACGTACTTTACGAAACTGTGTTTCATGAGACATGGAACTGCCTCCGAATTTTGCAATCTTCATCCCCCATCCTCCCCTGGCTGGACAAGTGCTAATGCAATTTGCACAGCATTCGCTGCTGCCCCTTTACGAATATTATCGGCAACCGTATAAAATAATAGCCCATTTTCTAAAGAAAGATCATGTCGGATCCGGCCAACATATACTTGATCGGTTCCATTTGCTAAAGTACTAGTAGGATAAATGTGTTCTTTTAGATCATCCACAACGACCACACCGGGAAATTGACTGAAACAGCTTCGTATTTCTTTCAACGAGAACGGCTTTTTCAACTGGACCGCCACACTGACCCCATGACCATTCTCAACGGGAACACGAACACAAGTAGCTGAGACAGGCAACTCTGGTTGATGGAGGATCTTACGTGTTTCATTGATCATTTTTTGTTCTTCTTTTGTATACCCATTTTCTAACGCCACATCAATTTCTGGAATCACTGTTTGATGGATATCATGTGGATAAAGCATCGCATCTTGACCATTGATAGTATCTTTCAATTCCCGAATCCCTTTTTGGCCAGAACCGGAAACTGCTTGATAGGTGGAATAATTGACACGCATAAGACCGAATGTATCCTGTAGAGCTTTTAAAGGTAAGACAGACTGGATCGTAGAACAGTTTGGGTTAGCGATGAGTGAATTTAATTGATGATCTTTTAGATTCACTTCGGGAACAATCAAAGGAACCGCAGGATCTTCTCGCCAAGCAGCAGAATTATCGATGACGAGTAACCCTTTATTTCTGGCAATTGGTGCAAATTTTCTAGAAATATCTGCGCCAACAGAAAATAGCGCCAAATCATACCCTGTAAAGGAAGTCTCGGTTAATTCTTCCACAACGTATTCCTTTTTATTAAATACACAACGGCTTCCGACAGAACGTTTGGATGCCAAAAGTTTAAGTTTACCTACTGGGAAGCCATATTCTTCCAATACTCTCAACATTGTCTGACCAACTAGACCGGTGGCTCCGACAATACAGGTAGCTATTTCGCGCATGTTTTTGACCCCTCTCTATCTCTCTATAATTCCCGTAATGCCGCAATCAACGCCGTGTTTTCTTTCGTCTGTTCATCTTTGATTTTCAACACTCGAGCTGGAGTCCCTCCCACCACTGTTTCTGGTGCTACATCTTCCAATACGACAGCACCTGCTGCAACAACGGCATTTTGACCGATACGAACACCTTCTACAATCACTGCATTTGCCCCTATCAATACCCCATCCTCAACAACTACAGGTTTTGCAGAAGCAGGTTCAATGACACCAGCTAGAACTGCTCCTGCCCCGATGTGACAATGGCTGCCAACGATTGCTCGTCCTCCTAATATCGCTCCCATATCAATCATCGTCCGTTCGCCGATCACTGCCCCAATATTGATGATCGCCCCCATCATAATGACCGCTTGGTCACCAATCGTTACTTGTTCACGAATGATCGCTCCTGGCTCAATGCGGGCATTGATAGCAGTGATGTCTAAAAGAGGAACCGCACTATTTCTTGCTTGTTGTTCGATTTCAATTGCCAAGATCTTCTCTGCTTCTTTTTCCAAGATAGGCGCAATCTTACGATAATCCCCAAAAACAACTGGACTATGGACTTCTCCGAAAACTTTGCTTTTTGGAAATTCAATTGGTTCTAAAAGATTTAAGTAAACTTTGACAGGGGTCTTCTTTTCAGCAGTTTGAATAAATTGAATGATTTCTTGTGCGTTCATTGTTTCCCTCCTTTAGGTGCGAACAAATCTTCTAAATGATAAAATCCTGGTGGCTGTTCTTTAAGCCAGTAACTTGCTTGTATGGCCCCTTGAGCAAAAATCCGATTCGAAAAAGCTTCATGTTTGATGCTCAGTACTTCATCGTTTCCAGCAAATAAGACTTCGTGTTCTCCTGGAAAAGAGCCTGCTCGAATGCTGTGGACACCGATCTCATTTGCTTGTCTTTCTTTATCTGTCCATTGATAGACGGGTGTCAGGTTTTGAACTGACTGCAACGTCTCCACCAAGTATTTAGCTGTTCCGGAAGGTGCATCTTTTTTTTGATCATGATGTTTTTCCATGACTTCAATCTGCCAACTGGCTAAGTCCATTGCTGCCTGTTTGATCAACCGGTTCATCACCATGATTCCTAGTGAAAAATTTGCACTATAAAGGACAGGGATCGTTTGAGCTGCTTTTTTGAGGTGTGCCAACTGTGCTTGTGAATAGCCAGTTGTTCCACTAACTAAAGGAACATGCGTTTCTTGACTATACGCCAAGACTTTTTCTAAATTGTCAGGATGTGAAAAATCAATGAGGATTTCCGGTGATTCAGCAAAATCGATTGATTGTAATCCTCTCAAAGAATGTATCACTTGTAGTGGGGAATCTCCTTGTTCTTTAACGATTTCTGCAATTCTTTGCCCCATTTTGCCATTCCCGATAATGCCGATGTTCATTGGCCATACACTCCTTTTTGTTTTAGTAAAACAGTAAGTTGTTTGATTTGTTTTTCATCAAGAGAAACTAATGGCAGTCGTAAAGGTCCTGCTGGCAGTCCTAAAATATTCATTGCACTCTTCACAGGGATTGGATTTGTTTCACTAAATAAGGCATTGATCACTGGCAATGCACCGAGTTGCTTTTCTTTAGCCGCGCCTAAGCGACCTTCATTAAAATCATGGACTAACTCATGAACGATTTTTGGTTGGATATTCGCCCAGACACTAATGACACCGATCCCTCCTACACTTAAAATCGGTAACGTCAAGTCATCATTGCCGCTATAAAGAACAAAAGATTCATTGACGAAACGAGCGACTTCCATCGTATAAGACATATCACCAGAAGCTTCTTTGATCCCAATGATCATCGAATGTTTTGCTAGTTGTTCAACTACTCTGATGGGTAATCTTAGACCCGTTCGAGCTGGTACGTGATAAAGGATGATTGGCACAGGAGAGGCATCTGCGATCGTTTTAAAATGTGCTAGTAAACCTGCTTCGCTCGTTTTATTGTAGTAAGGCGTGATAACTAATACTTGATCCGCTCCTAGTTCTGCAAAACGTTGGACTTTCCTACATGTCTCCGCCGTTGCATTTGTTCCCGCACCAGCGATAACTGGTAGACGACCCGCAACTTTTTTCACAGTCGTCCGTAAGATTTCCTCTTCTTCTTCCTGTGTCAGCGTAGGGGATTCACCAGTTGTGCCTAATATAAGCAAACCATCTGTGTGCTCATTGAGATGGAAATCAATCAGTTGTTCCAAACCGTTATAATCGATTGCTCCTGTTTCTGTCATCGGGGTAATAAGCGCTACGATCGATCCTTTAATCATCTTCATTCCTCCAGTTTTTCTGCCATTCATAACTTGCCGGTCCTGCCATAGTTATGGTCTTTTCCCCCGAAATGATCAAGTCGCCCTGTTCTAAATGGACAGTGGCATTTTCTTTTGAGAGATAACCATGGTCTTTTGCCACCACATACGCTGCACAACAACCTGTACCACACGCTAATGTCCAGCCTACCCCTCGTTCATAGGTGCGTACGATCAATTCACTGTCATTGACTTGTTGCACAAAATTCACATTCGTTTGTTCCTTGAATAGAGGGTGATGACAAAGTTTCTCTCCCGTCATTTGCGTTAATTCAGCTACCGCATCTTCGACAAAGACCACCGTATGGATTGTTCCCATAAAAACACTGGTTATTTCAAGCAATCGATCCTCTATCCATATCTTTTGTTGGATGATCGGTCTCGCTTGTTCTACTGCTAATTTACTTGGTGTATAATCTGGTTCCCCCATCCTTACCCTACAGTAAAAAGGTTCTTGCATCACAATCGTCACATCGATTGCTCCAGCCAATGTTTTTACTTGAAAATCCAGCTCTTCTATCAACTGTTGATCCTTCACGTAACGGGCAAAACAACGAATCCCATTTCCGCACATCGGCGCTTGGCTTCCATCCTTATTGTAGTAGATCATTTCCAGAGGATTGGTTTTTACGGCAATCAGTCCATCCGTATCAAAAAAATCTACAGCACACAGTTTTTTGGCCAACTGGCTGTAATTTGTTGCTTCATCGTAATCCACTAAAATAAAATCATTGCCACACCCATTATATTTGTGAAGTTCCATTGATTTCTCCTCTCAACAAATCGGCATATTCTTGTCTACGAACGACGAGTCTGGAAGCTCCTTCTTTGACAAAAACGACTGCGGGTCGTAAGGCACGATTATAATTGCTACTCATAGAATATCCATAGGCACCTGTAGCATAAACTGCTAACAAGTCGCCGGTTTGCGCCGGTGGTAAAAAGGTATTTTTGATCACTACATCCCCTGATTCACACATTTTACCCGCAATGGTCACTTTTACTGTCTTTTCTTCCCCTAATTTTTTCGCAAGATCACAGGTATAATTTGCCTGATAGAGTGCTGGTCGGATGTTGTCTGTCATCCCGCCATCTACAAAATAATAGTTCTGGTGAGGCGTTTCTTTGATATAGCCAATCGTATAAAGGGTCGTCCCAGCCTCTCCAACGATGCTTCGACCTGGCTCAATCAATAACTGCTTGATCGATAATTTTTTTTTGGCAAGTGCTTCTTCTGTATGACTAACCAACTTTTCCACTGCTTCTTCAATCGGTAATGGTGTATCCTCAGTGGTATAACGAATACCAAATCCCCCACCAAGATTCAATGAAAGAGGTTGGTCGAAATCTTGCAAATAACTCACTAGCTGATCAATCTCTGCGAACCAAGCTGTCATATCAAAAATTTGTGAACCAATATGCGCATGGAATCCTTCTAAAGAAAGATAGTCACTTTCTTGGATACAGCGAATCGCTTGTTGACAAGCTTCGCTCTCATACAACATGCCAAATTTCGAATCAATATGAGCGGTCACTATATATTCATGTGTATGCGCTTCTATCCCAACATTTAGTCGTAACATGATTGATAGTTTTTGCTCATACTCCCGACTCAATCTTTCCAACACTTCAACTTCCATTACATTATCAGCCACAAAATGAGATAGCCCATTCTCAATAGCGTAACGTAGTTCGTCTACTGTTTTGTTATTGCCATGGAAATAGATATTTTCTACGGGGAATTTTGCTTGTAATGCCGTGTAAATCTCTCCACCACTGACTACATCTAGACCTAACCCTTGGGAGTCAATCAGGCGTAGCATCTCAATCGTTTGGAAAGCTTTCGAAGCATATAAAATTTTTGTTTGAAAATGAACAGAAGTGAAACCACGCTTGAATGCCTTGATCGTTTCTTCCATTTTTTTCTCATCATATACATAAAGGGGTGTTTGGTACTTTTTTGCTAACTGACTTACTGGAATTTCACCGATCATTAATTCTGTCATTCTCATTTTCCCTCTTTTCAACCATTTTTTCTCATCAAATTGGATTTTCATTTCAATTTGAATATTATTTGAATAATATTAAACAACATAGTCATGATTGTCTAGTATAAACTGATTTTTTCTGAAATAAATGATTATTATTGCAATAAATTGCATATAAATAAAAAAATGGACATTCTAGAGAATAGTTTCCTTGTCTTCTACTTCTCGATAAAAGGTAGTTTTTTTTCCAAGCTTTGATGAAAAAAGATAAAAGAGTCGAAGATCTCAAAAATAGAGGTTCCTATTTTTGAGATCTTCGACTCTTTCTCGATACTCAATATTTCGTCATTCATTTATTTGTAGAAGATTGTTTTTTCATAGATGATCGTCTTTATAAACCTAAGTAAATAGCCAAAAACATCAAGGCCGCACCCAATATGACAAACAAATGCCAAATCACATGGGTGAATTTTTTGCTTTTCATACTATAAAAGATGGAACCGATCGAATAAGCCAATCCACCAGCCACTAATAACAATAAGCCTGTTAGATCTATATTGTGATACAATTTTGGCAACACCACAACGATTCCCCAGCCCATCACGTTGTAAATAATAGTCGAAACTTTAGAGACATGGTTTGTTTTTGTCAGTGTCAGACATTTATAGATCATCCCGATAACAGCAGTTGCCCAAACTACACTAAGTAAAACTAAACCTGATATTCCTTGGACGAACAATAGACAAAAGGGTGTATACGTTCCGGCAATCAATAAATAAATCGAACAATGGTCAAATACTTGGAAAACTTTTTTTGCTTTTGTAAAAATCAGACTATGAAACAAAGTTGAGCTAAAGAAAAGCAAAAACAACGAACTGCCATAAATTGCAAATGCCACATAATCCAAAGTAGTATGCGCACGATCCATCAATAAATTGAAACAAATCAGACTTAACAACGCTGCAAAACCATGGGTGACCGCATTTAACACTTCATTGACAATTTGATATTTCCGGCTAAATTCTATTTCCATCGATTATTCACTCCGTTCATTCATTACAATTGATTATACACCATCCACGTTCTAATTACAAAAACTTCGCTATCTAGTTTTGGAAACTACATAGATTTTTGTTCCCTTATTTTTTCTCTTTTGTAAAATATTTTAACAACATGACTAAAAAAAGCAATAAAAACGAACTTACCCCAAGTATTACTAATAGAATGAATTGTTGTTTCTTCTTTTTCACTTTTGCTAATGAATCAGTAACTTCTTTTTTATCAAGAGGAACACGATGACCGCGTACAAGTAATCGATGACTGTTGACCATATAAGGGGTACAAGTCACTAGGGTGACTAGGTCCTGTCCAGCTTGAATTTCAAGTCCTTCGGTTTCCGTTGGCTCCACCGTTTTTATTTGATCGACTTGATAAGCTAAATACTGTCCGTTGATCTCAATATAAAAACGATCCTTGTGTTTTAGTTTGGGCAAATCGGTAAACAACTTGGCTTGAGGTAGTCCACGATGACTTGAAAGAACTGCATGGGTGGATTCTCCCCCCACTGGATAAGACGTGCCTCCAAGCAAACACGCCCCTTTTTCTAATAGTGTAGGATTCGTTTCAACAAATATCGGCAACTCAACATTGATTTTGGGGATCGTCAAAACACCAACGGTATGTGACTCTATATATGTTTTTGTCGATTTTTGTGCTTCTTTTCCTTCAGAAGAAAAAGGGTCCGTGCCTGATTGCTGAACTTTTTCTGCTAAACGTTGGTTTTCTTCCACCATCTTTCTTTGAATAGCAGCCATTTTTTGCTCATTTTCACTTTTGGCTTTTTTCTGATAATTTCTGATCACAAGTTGATCCAGTGAATCGTTGATAGCATCACTGACGAAAGGGTAAGTTAGACTTGCTATGCCGATAAAGAATACCACCAACATCAACAGATCTAAAAAGTGCCATTTTCTTTGTTTCATTTTTCCACTCCCGTCAGTTTGCCTTAACTATTCAAGTTCATTTTGCTTTTTGTTTTCTTACCCAGTACATACCGGCGATTGTCAGCAAGATGATGCCGATGCCTAGGTAAAGTAAGATCCCTTGACCACCAGTTGCTGGTAGTGTACCTTTATGTTTATTTGGTACCTTATCTGGTGCAACTAATGCATCTGATACGAAATAAGAATTTGAATCAACTTCAAAAGCAATCCGTTCATTCAAACGTACATAATTGTTTGGTGCTTCTACTTCTTCCAAGTAATACGTACCATATTTCAAACCAGTGATATCGATTAGTCCATCACTTACAGTAGTAAAAGTTGTTGCTTCTTCTTTAGAAGTTGTCCAACTAACCGCTTTTGTTGCTGCATCAATCTTCGCATATTTTGCTGTCTCACTGTCTTGGTCGCGTACAACAAATGTAGCATCTGCTAAGGGTTGTGTTTGATCGACTGAACCGTCTACTTTAATAAATCGTTTACCACCAGTTACTACTTCTACAGTTGGCGGTGTTTGGTCTGTGGTATGGCCATTATCGACATTGGCTTCATTTTTATAGCCTTTAGTAGGATCTGCTAAATGGTTCAAGTACATGGAATAAACAAATCGTAAAGTTCCCCCTGGTGTCAATGAAGGAATAGCTGCTGGATTGATTGCCACTGTAAAACCATTCGTTTCTTCTATAACCTGATATTTTGTTGTATCGATGACTTGATTTCCATCATAAAGAACATAGCCTGTTGTACCTTCTGCTTGATTGATAAATGTCAATGCTTGGTCATGTGTATCCACTAGGTTGAACTTCGTGTATTTATTTTCTTCTCCCTCTTTATCTGCGATTCCTAAAGGGATATTTGTAGTAATTTCATAGCGAATGATTTCGCCAATAGCTACATCTTGTCCATTTAACTCTGGTGTTGTTTTTTCTACTTTTGATGTATCATTTTTCACCGTTTTTTCGACAGGAGTTTGACTGTTTGATACGATCGTAAACGTCGTATTTGTTTGAGAAGTGACTAATTCCGCTTGCTCTGGTGCTTTTACTTCTTCTAAAACATACTCTCCGACTTCTAAGTGATGGACGTGCAATTGTCCTTTTTCAATGGCAGATTCTACAAACTCACCATCACCTACTGCATAAGAATTTCCACTAATAAAATGCTTAGCTTGTTCTTTATCTGTTGTCCAAGTATAGATTCCTTGGGCCACGCCTTGAATGTATTTTGTTACCTCTGAGTCTTCTTTACGGATCACAAATTCTGCACCATTTAGTGCTTCTTCTTCTGCTGAGCCGATTTTTTTCACTTGTAAGATCCCGCTATTTTCAACAACATTTTTTGGATACAAATGAACGGTATTTAATTCTTCTGTGCCATATTTATAAGAACCATCCGCTTGTTTGATTAATTCATAGACTGGAAAAGCGATCACCATATTGGCTGATGGAGTGACACCGGTTTTTTCGTTTTCTTTAATGACATACACCGCATCTTTACCTGATTGTTTTTTCGGTAAAGACATGGTCAACTCACCGTCTGAATTCGTTTCACCTGTAGAAACTGGTGTTCCTGTAGTCATATTTTGAACAGCACTTTTTGCTTCATCGACTGTTGAACCGTTCGCACGAGCCTCATAAAAAGCATTGGTGACATCATATACCGCAAATGACACATCCGCTAACCCTTGATAGCTATCAAATTCGGACATTTCTTGACCCGTGTTTTGGATATTTTGTGCTGGAAAATCCAACATCTTTTTCTTATGGATCACCACTTGCGCTCCATTATCTATTGCATAAGCTTGTTTCATTGGTATCAACGTGAAAAGTGCTGCTATAAGGAAAAATAGCACATTAATTTTGTTCATTTTTAGTTTCATTGTTCTTCTCCCTTTCTTTTATCAATAAACTGATACAACCAAGAACGATCACAATTCCAATAACAAAATAAGCAGCTTTTTGTTCATTTGTTTTCGGGAAGAAAAGGGACTGACTTTTTTTCTTATTCCCTATTTTCAATGGATCACTTTGTTTACCATCTACTGCATAAGACATGCTTTTTACTGTAAATGAAATCGAGGATTGGTTTTTCACATAACCAGCTGGTGCTTTGATTTCTTCTAACTGGTAATCGCCATCCTTCAAACCATTGACTGAAAACAGTCCATTCGCATTTGAAGTCAGTGTCAGTGCATCTTTAGCCTTTTTCTCCCAATGGTAAATGCCATCGATCAAATGAAGGTATTCTCCATTTTGATTTTTCACTAAAAAGACAGCACCTTCTAATGGCTGTTGTTCGTTATTACTGGCCACTTTTTGGAACCATTTCCCTCCTGTGCGGATATGCGTTGTTTGACTTATTGAGTCCTCGCCAATATCCAAGATTGCATGGTTGTAAATTGCCTGATCAGCAATTGCTTCTTTTTTGAGTTGCATTTGGTACTTAATATTCACTGTTTGACCTGCTAGCGAAGCTAACTTGTCTTTTGCAAAGACAAGGCTAAAACCATTTTCTTGATTATGGACCGTAAACTCTTGCATTTTTTCTCCAGCTACTAACACTTCTAATGTTGCTGGTAAAAAAGCTAGTTCTTGATCCGCATGGTCACTGATGACACATGTTTCTTCATTTGAGAGTCGATCAGGCAATTGTAATTTCAAACTATAGCGGATCGTATCTCCGATTGAAAAATTATCTACCTTTTCCGCTAGTTTTTTTTCAAATACTAATGAAGAGCTAGGCTGTGTTGTTTTAGGATACAAATGGACCGTTGTTTGTTTCTGACCTTTTTCGTCATAAATAGGTAATACTACAACCATATTTTGGGTAGGATCTGAATCAGGTAGCCCTTCACTCGTTTCAACGAATAAATACACTTTATCTTTTTCCTGTTCTTTTTCAGGTAAATCAAAGACCGCCACACCTTCTTCGTTATCGACAGTTCTCGTGATTTTTTCCATGATGAAATCACCAGCCGGTGTTCCTTGTCTTGCAATGATCTGTTGCGCTTCTTCTAGATCAAATCCTTTTTCCCGTAACTGATAGAAAGCATTGGTGACATCATAAACTGCAAAGCTTGCACCATTTATACCTTGCTCGTTATTCAATATTCCTATATTTTCTGATTGTTCATTGGTTCCTATCAATTTATGCAGTCTAAATTGGATCATTGCTTCACTTTGGGCAAGACTCGTTTTAGGAAAAGCGAGTACCAGCATTGGGAGTAAGAACAAGATCAGCCATATCTTTCGTTTCATTCTTTTACCCCTCCTCTTTTATTCAGTAATGCATAGATGGGCAATGATACTACTGCATTAAAACCAAAGAAATAAAATCCTAAGCGTCCAGAACCACCTGTTTCTGGTAAGGGTACTTTGGCCTTGTTTGTAACCGTCAAGCGAAGTTGATTATTTTTTTCACCTTCCACTAGTTTTACTTCTAATAGTTGGTTATCCACTGTTGCCGTACCATCTTCTTTGATCACGATGGTCAATGCTTCTTTCAATCCTTGATAACCTTCAGGGGTATCTGTTTCCTCTAATGTGTAAGTTCCAGGTTTTAAATTTTCAAAAACAAACGTATCTGTTGCTGTTTCGTCTTCTGGCAATTGGATAGAAACGTCTTCCCCTTTTAATGTAAAAGATGCTCCTTTTAAGGGCTGACCTTCTTCTGTTTCTTTGCTCACAGTCAAATTAAAGGCTTTTAAATGATTCCTATGGGTCAATGTCCATACGTCTGTGTTATCCACATTCTGTCCATCATATGAAATTTCCCCATAAGGATCAATTTGGAATTCATAGTTTCCAGGAACAGTGTCATACCCTGCGGGACCTGCCACTTCTACCATACGATAGCCACCGGCTGTTTCGACTGTAAATGAAGCAAGACCAGATTCAGCCGTTACTTGTTCTTCAATCGTTTGATAACTTCCTGTTTCATCTTTGCGTTGTAACGCAAATGTAGCTCCCTTCAAGTTCACTTCCTTACCTACTTGTACCGTATATTTACGGATCGCGATTGGAATTTCTGAGAAAGGATTTTCAATCGTCAATTGGATCGTTTGATTGGATACAGATTGCGCCTTTTCATCGATCGTCACTTTTCCTTCTTCTGAAATCACGATTTTCCAAGTATGTTTTTCGGAAAGTTCATGTCCTTTAGGTGCATTGTTTTCTGTCAGTGTATAAGTTGCACCTTTTGCTAAGCGAACATCTTCTGGTAGTGAGTACGTACCGTCTTCATGGTCAACTAATGTGACATCTGTGTCTTTTCCAGTTACTTTAAATACCGCTCCTTTTAAAAGAGTATTGCCTGAAGAAGATCGTTTTGTCACATTCAAATCTAATGGGATGAATTGTTTCTTATTCCGCCAAGTCGTTGAATCGACTTTTTCTGATTCATAACCTGAAACAGGTAACTCTTTCACTGCGTCATACTCAAAAGATCCACCTTGATTATTGTAGGCTGGTAAGTTCAATGTTTCTTGATAATTTCCAGTTGCTACTTCTGAAAGCTGCGTTACTTCTTTTCTTTGCCATTTATCTACTGCATCGCCTTCAGGTTTTGTCAGTTTCAAATAACCGGTTTGCCAACTATTCGCTCCTGTCGTATTTTTGCGATTGATTTCATAGATGACTTGATCCGGACGATTCGTCACATCATGGTCGAATTCTTCCCATTCTTTCGTAAAGCTCAAACTCACTCCAAGAGCTTTCGCAGAAGGAACGCCAAATTCTGCGATCATTTCTGGAGCTTCTGTTGGTTGGAACGTAGTTTTCCCATTCATCTGATACCATTTTTCTGGTTGGAATGTCTTATCTTCTGTTTGTATTCTCACTTGATAATGGAGTTGGATCTCTTGTCCTTTTTCCAAATAAATTTGGTCCACATTCAATGTCTGACCTTCGACAGTCAGAACTGGATCAATAGACACAGGTAAAGAACCAACACTTTTAACCGTCGCACTACCTGTTTGATAAACAAAAGGATCGATGATTGGGTCAGTGATTTTCCCATTCACTACTGTTCCCGAAAGCTGGATCGCTTGTCTTGCCAAATAATCTGAGATGTCTGAAGCTTGATCCGCTGACTCATAGTACAATGTTCCTTCTTCACTTGAAGAAACCATTTTACGCATGCGTTGTTCAACCTCATTTTTTGAGAGTCTTGCAGGCAAGTCTGATTGAAGCTGGATTCCTAATCCATGGATTTCAATTCCAGCTTTTTTTAAAGCGATAGCCTCTCCCATAGTGGCTGTAAATGTAGAGTTATTTTCCTGTAGTCGATGATTTTGATCTTCTACAGAATAAGAGCGAAATGTTGATGTATCCCCTCGTCCTTCCACGTCACCAGTAAAGGTTATTCCATAATTAAGGCCATCGGCTTCTGTTTGGATACTCTCCACGTGATAAGAATAAGTAGGCACGCCATCCGTTAATAAAACGAGGATTTTTTTGTGGCCATTTTTTTCTGCTAATAGATCTCCTGCATCACGCAATGCTTGTTGTGTAAATGTTCCACCACGTGTAGTAGAAGGCGTGAAGGTTTTGAATTGTTCTTTGATAGAATCAAAACTCGTTAATGGTAATACACCATTTGTGTAACCTCTCCCTTTACTTGAATAGCCTACATAGCCCATATTGATTTTGTCTGATATCCCACTTTCTTCTAACGTATCGACAAAGCGGTTGATCCCATCTTTCACTTCTGCGATACGGCCTTGCTCATTCATACTGCCTGACCAGTCCACTACCAATACGACATCTAATGGAGTGACTTGTTTTTGGGTGTTCCCTCGAATATTCAAATATAAATCAAATAGTCCAGGTGTAGCTGTTTCTTTTGCAAATTTTCGGATCGCATAATCTGCGTTCGTTTTTTGACCACCATATTCAATGTAAGAGGTCTCTTTATTTTTAGGATTACCATCCCAAGACTCGATACCATCCCACTGTTCTCCACCATTTACATTTCCTTGATGATTGATGACGTTTTGATTTCCTTCAGGCTGCCATGCTGCACTTGGAAAAGTACCTGTATCATTTGTCGTATACGTTGGAGCAATCAATGGTAATACGGTTTTTGGCAATGATTGGCTTGCTAGAATTGGTAGATCAAAAGGACGAAAGACAGACGAATCATTCGATTCCTTTTCTTCTGTAGAGGATGTTTCTTGTGTGGTTGATGTTTCTTCTGTGATTGAAGCTTTTGTTGATGTTTCGGTTGTTGCTTCTTTTGATACTTCTGTCGATGTTTCTTTTGTTGTTGATTCTGTTGTAACGATATCTTTTACAGCATTTTCTTGTTCACTTTCTGGTATTTTTGGCTCTAGAGATAAGAGAAAAGTCTCCGCCTCAGGCAATAATAATTGATCTGGTTCTTCTTCTACCTGAATCTCTAGTTGTAATTGTTTCCTATCTTTTGGCAAAGAAACAGTCCATTCTTTTTCGACCATTTCTTTGCTGAATGCTGTCGTAAACCATTTTTTGTTGTCTGTGTCTACATAAGCAATCGATTTCTCATTTAGAGTTCCCACAAAGGTTCTCTCAGAATCTTCTACTTCATATAGTTGAAATAAAAACCGCCTTCCTTTTGTATTTTCAAGTACACGATAATTGAATTGTACTTGATCAGCTGTCTGAAGGAGACTCACCTCACCGTAATCATTTTTCATTACTACTATTGGTGTATCCTCTTTTGCTTGCACAGCATTTATTTGTTGAAAGCAACCATAAAAGAAAGAAAATATACCTACTAAACAAAGAACAAAAATTGATGATTTTCTTTTCATTTATGTATCCCTCCTTAAAAAAACTTTAAAATTCAATTAGATAATATAAAAAAAAGAAATAAATCACTATTTTTTCTCATTTTCTTCATTTTTGTATCTAAATAAAGTTTTAAAGTTATTTTTACCTCTTTTCGGACGTTTAATAAAAAGAAAAAATTAAAATAAACGTTATTTTAAAGAGTTTACATTTATATTTTTTCAAATATAACTAACAGAGAACTATAACTTTGAAATAGCTTCTCTTTATTTATTTCTTCCTTCATTGAGAATAAAAAAAAATTTGAAACGACTATTTACAAAAGAATATATATAAGGTGATAATAAAAAAAATGCCAAAGGAGATGACATATTGATCGAAAAGATCTTATTAGATGAACATTCAAGAATGAAGTTAAACGTTTATGGAAAGTTATTGATACTACCGCCAGGCGAATATATTCTTGATAATCTACGCGAGAATTTAGATAGTTATTTAAGTCTCGCACGCTTAAAAAAAATACTTTTTTCTATTCAAGAAGATTTAGAAAAAATCAATCATATTCAACTTCTAACAAATAAAAATAAGTTGTGTATCAATGACCAACTAATCCAATATATGCAATACCAAAATTTTCTTTCAACAGAAAGTGTTCCTTATAAATTGTTGATCAGTATCTTAACCGAGAAAGATACTGATCTAGCATCTTTTTGTAGCCGAAATTTTATCAGTCGATCAACTTGTTTCCGTCAAACAAAAAAACTCGCTGAATATTTAAAGGATTATCAGATCACTTTAAACCTCTCGAATCTCACTCTGAATGGTTCTGAGATGCTGATCCGCATCATCTTTTTCAACTTTTTCTGGTTTGTTTCTTTAGGGGAAAGTTTAAATGACGTAGCTTTTAGCACGGAGATCGAACAATTGATCTATAAACATGAAGGAAATGATTTAAAAAATCGATTTGAGATTGGAAAAAAACAAGCAAAGTTGCATTGCATCATCAGTTTATTGCGAATGAAAAGCGGCCATCCAACAGATATTTACGAATGCTCCTCTGATTCGTTTATCCCAAGTGAAACAAGTCTTGATTTCTTTTATGATTTTTTTGAAATTGCGTCACTTCCTTTAGACATCCTTGAAGTGAATTCGTTATTCTATTTGTTTTACTATTGGCCATTGCTATCTTCAAATCAGAATATCAATCTGCCACTCGTTCGTCATGCTTATGATCGACCAACAAACGAAATCAAACCGCTACTAGAGGATTTTGATGAACATTGTCAAAAATATATTGCTTCCTTTGACTTTGAGCATGAGCCTGCTCTTTATCTAAACATTTATCTTTCAATCTTGAATTTTAGTTTATTCAAACAAAATATTCCTTTGACAACGCTGTTTATTTCTTCTTATATTGAAGTGAAATACCCACTCCTACGTATTTTGACGAACAAGATCGAAGGGTATTGGAAAAAAGTAGCCAATCGAAAAAAGTACACTTGGCTCAAACCATGTGTCAAAGAACTTTCGTTTATCCAAGCATGCTTACTTTACCCTCACTATTCTCAGATTGAAGATAATTACAAACTAAAAGTTGGTTTCGTTAACGTATCGGAACATTTGATCTCTTCTGAAATCTTAAATCTAGGAGAAAAAATTCCTTTTGTCGATATCGAGCGAATCACCATGCCGATTACTAAAGAATACGATTTCTTGATCTTAGGTTCTCCCTTATTGATACCTGAAGGGCTTGAATCTTCAAAATATACTGTATTGGATTTTAGTCGTTACGGTAATTTTGAAACTGAGCTTTATCAAGAACTTTTAGAAGCACATCATGCAAAATTGCTGAATTTGACAAAACATGTATAAAAATTTACAAACAAAAAGCACCCTTACAAAACACATTGTTTTGCAAGGGTGCTTTTTCAAATGAAAAGGAGATTCCTTTTCTATTAGAAAATTATTTTGATGCGCGTTTCACATATGAACCTTCTGCAGTGTTGATTTCTAATAATTCATCAGCTTCAATAAAGTCTGGAACATTGACAACTAAACCAGTTTCCATTGTCGCAGGTTTTCCAGAACCAGTAACTGTCGCACCTTTGATTGATGGCTGTGTTTCAACCACACGTAATACGACTGTTGTTGGTAGTTGGACACCGATTACTTCACTACCAAAGAATTGGATCTTCACTTCCATATTTTCTAAGATATATTTCATTTCTTCTTCTACAGTTTCTACAGGGATTTCATATTGTTCATATGTTTCAAGATCCATAAAGAACGCTGTATCGTCCATTGTATATAAATACTGAACGGCTTTTGTGTCGATATGTGCTTTTTCAAATTTTTCTTCTGGTCTGAAAGTTGTATCATAAGTAGCTCCAGTACGCACATCTTTCAGTTTCATGCGCATGACTGTATTTCCTTTACCAGGTTTGTGATGACTCGCATCTAAAACTTTAATTAATTTGCCGTCTTGAACAAAAGTCATACCGGCTTTTAAATCACTTGCTGAGATCATTATTTTTGCTCCTTTTCTTTATCATAATCAACCTTATTGTATCAGACAACCGCTTAGAAAACTAGGATATTCTCACTTTTTGAATTTTAGTCTTTGACTTTCTAGTTTATTCATGCTATTTTTAATGAAATTATCGTTTGGAGGAGTAAACATGACAGTCAATTATTTAAAACAGATGAATGATTGTTGTTGTATGGTGTGTAAAAACAGCATACTATTTGTCATGTCTATTGATTGCCCTTCATAAATAGCAAACGAAGTGTCATTCTTTTTGAAAGTCCTTCGTTCGCTTTCGTTTATTTTATGATTTTTGAGGAGCTGATTGAATAGTCGGCTCCTTTTTATTTTACTTTCAGGAGGTTATGCCATGATCATCACGTCGATTACCGAAGCTATCGGTCAGACACCCCTTTATCAATTTACTGCTAAAGATTATCCCATGCCTAAAGGGTCAACTATTTATGCAAAACTAGAATATTTGAATCCGGGAGGCAGTATCAAAGACCGATTAGGACACTATTTATTACTTAATGGGTTTGCATCTGGAAAAATAACTAAAGATACAGTGATCATTGAACCTACTGCTGGAAATACTGGGATTGGCCTTGCATTATCGGCTTTAAAATACCAATTAAAAACCATTTTTGTAGTACCAGAAAAATTTAGTATTGAAAAACAACAATTGATGAAGGCTTTAGGAGCCACTATCATCCATACCCCTAGTGAAGATGGAATAAAAGGAGCCATTGAGAAAAGCAAAATACTCGCTGCTGAAATCGAAAATAGCTACTTACCTTTACAATTTGAAAATCCTGATAATCCTGCTGCCTATTATCATACCCTAGGCTCAGAATTGTTTCAGGAATTAAATGGCTCTATTGATAGTTTTGTCGCTGGTATTGGTAGTGGTGGAACGTTTGCGGGAACCGCTACTTTTTTAAAAGAACAACTACCGGATATACGATTAATCGGTGTCGAACCAGAAGGATCGATCTTAAATGGTGGTCCTTCCCATTCTCATGAGATTGAAGGAATTGGTGTCGAATTTGTCCCACCTTTTTTATCCTCTCTTACGATTGATCAGTTTGAAACCATTTCAGATCAAGAAGGGTTTGACTTTACACGTCAGTTGGCAAAAAATCAAGCCCTACTGGTCGGTAGTTCCAGTGGTGCCGCATTTGCAGCAGCTTTAAAAGAAATCCAACGTTTACCACAAGGACAGAGGGTTGTAACCATTTTTCCAGACGCCGCTGACCGTTACCTATCTAAACATATTTATCCTTAATGTTACGCAACCTTTAATCATTAAAAAAACTATACTAAAATTAATCAGGAGGAATCAATGATGCACATTCAAACAAAACTTATCCATGGTGGTATTAGCGAAGACCCGACAACTGGTGCAGTGAGTGTTCCTATCTATCAAACATCTACTTATCGTCAAAATGCCGTAGGCAGTCCCAAGCAATATGAATATTCTCGCTCAGGAAATCCAACACGCTTTGCTTTAGAAGAATTGATTGCTGACTTAGAAGGCGGTGTTCAGGGATTTGCATTTTCTTCAGGTTTAGCAGGAATCCATGCCGTTTTTGCTTTGTTCCAATCAGGAGATCATATTTTATTAGGCGATGATGTTTATGGAGGAACTTTCCGCTTGTTTGACCATGTTCTAACTAAAAACGGATTACAATATACTATCGTTGATACCAGTGATTTAACACAAATCGAAGAGGCAATCCAACCAAATACGAAGGCACTTTATCTTGAATCACCAAGTAACCCATTGTTGAAAATCACCGATTTGGAACAAAGTGCAGCACTCGCTAAAAGACATCAACTATTGACGATCGTCGATAATACTTTCGCTACCCCTTATTTTCAAAAACCTTTAGCATTAGGTGCTGATATCGTATTACACAGCGGAACCAAATATTTAGGTGGACATAGTGATGTCGTCGCTGGTTTAGTTACAACCAATCAAAAAGAATTAGCGGAGAAGATCGGTTTTTATCAGAATGCCATTGGTAGTGTGCTAGGACCACAAGATAGTTGGTTGATTCAACGAGGGATCAAAACATTAAGTGTCAGAATGGAAGAACATCAAAAAAATGCCTTTGCAATAGCTGAATTCTTGAAACAACAGCCCCAAGTTGAAGCAGTTTATTATCCAGGATTAGTTACTCATAAGAATCATGAAATCGCCGCACAACAAATGACTGGCTTTAGTGGCATGGTTTCATTCACCTTAAAAGATGATCAAGCAGCTATCCCATTTGTGGAAGCACTGAAACTATTTATCTTAGCGGAAAGTTTAGGTGGTGTAGAGAGTTTAGTCGAGATTCCTTCCGTCATGACCCATGCTTCTGTTCCAAAAGAAAAAAGAGAACAAGCAGGCATCAAAGATGGTTTGATCCGACTTTCTGCCGGAATCGAATATGGTCAAGATCTAATAGATGACTTAACTCAAGCATTTGAACAATTAGATAAATGATTATGTAAGGTGGTAAACTTATATTATTCTGTCTTTTGAACAATTAATTTTTAAAAGTACTGAAAAAAAATCTGGATCCCTACACCTATAAGTAAATAAGTGTTAAAATCAAAGTGAATCAAGTTTGTTGTTGTTTGAAGTATGGACTATTAAAAACAATACCTTACAAA
>NZ_NGMO01000002.1:635687-638518 GCF_002140175.1 Candidatus Enterococcus wittei | reverse complement strand
TAACAGAGAACTATAACTTTGAAATAGCTTCTCTTTATTTATTTCTTCCTTCATTGAGAATAAAAAAAAATTTGAAACGACTATTTACAAAAGAATATATATAAGGTGATAATAAAAAAAATGCCAAAGGAGATGACATATTGATCGAAAAGATCTTATTAGATGAACATTCAAGAATGAAGTTAAACGTTTATGGAAAGTTATTGATACTACCGCCAGGCGAATATATTCTTGATAATCTACGCGAGAATTTAGATAGTTATTTAAGTCTCGCACGCTTAAAAAAAATACTTTTTTCTATTCAAGAAGATTTAGAAAAAATCAATCATATTCAACTTCTAACAAATAAAAATAAGTTGTGTATCAATGACCAACTAATCCAATATATGCACTGTCTCTTATACACATCTAGATAAATGATTATGTAAGGTGGTAAACTTATATTATTCTGTCTTTTGAACAATTAATTTTTAAAAGTACTGAAAAAAAATCTGGATCCCTACACCTATAAGTAAATAAGTGTTAAAATCAAAGTGAATCAAGTTTGTTGTTGTTTGAAGTATGGACTATTAAAAACAATACCTTACAAATAACAAAATCAAAGAGTTAGGAGTAATTTTTATGAAAATGAATGTCGAAAGTTTTAATCTAGACCACACAAAAGTAAAAGCACCTTATGTTCGAGTAGCAGATCGTAAAACTGGTGAACATGGTGACTTGATCATTAAATATGATGTTCGTTTCAAACAACCAAATAAAGAACACATGGATATGCCAAGTCTTCATTCGTTAGAACATTTAACTGCTGAGTTGATTCGTAACCACGCAGATTATATCGTCGACTGGTCACCTATGGGCTGCCAAACAGGATTTTACTTGACTGTTTTAAACCATGATAACTATGACGAAATTTTAGATGTGTTAGAAAAAACAATGGAAGATGTGCTTCAAGCAACAGAAGTTCCAGCAAGCAATGAAACACAATGTGGCTGGGCTGCGAGTCATACATTAGAAGGTGCACAAGCATTAGCTCGTGAATTCTTAGAAAAACGTGATGAATGGTCAGAAGTTGAAGCATAAATAAAAACAGGATTTAAAGATTTAAACTAAGCTATAACAGCTTGAGGCACTAAACGAAAAAGTAGACTTTGCGTTTAGTGCCTATTTCATATTTCAGGAGGGAATTTTATGAATATTTATGATTTCAATGTTACTTTAGAAGATGGGACTACGTATTCCTTAGAGAAGTACAAGGGTCATCCTCTCGTGATCGTTAATACAGCTACGAAATGTGGATTAGCGCCCCAATTCGAGCAGTTGGAAGAACTTTACAAAAAGTATCAAGCCAAAGGATTGGTTATATTAGGGTTTCCTTCTAATCAATTCAAACAAGAAGTTGCTTCAGCAAGTGAGGCTGCAGAAGCTTGCCGCTCTACTTATGGTGTGACCTTTCCAATGCATCAACTTACAATAATAAATGGGTCAAATGCAGATCCTCTTTTTGATTATTTAAAAGAAGAAGCGCCAGGTACTTTGACTGATGCAATCAAATGGAACTTTACAAAATTCCTCGTAGATAAAGAAGGTCATGTAGTCGAACGTGTGGCACCAAAAACTTCTCCACTAAGCATGGTTGACTCTATAGAAGCCATTCTTTAAAAATACTCAAAACAAAAAAAACAGCTGGACATTTGTCCAACTGTTTTTTACTTTTGCGTGGCGACGTCCTACTCTCACAAGGGGCAACCCCTCACTACAATCGGCGCTAAGAAGCTTAACTTCTGTGTTCGGCATGGTTACAGGTGTATCCTTCTTGCTATCGCCACCACACTGTGGTGTTATCTATATTTGAGTAAATCTTGTTCACTCAAAACTGGATTTGAAGTTCATGTAAGAAACTCTACCGAGTTTTTCATTTTATTTTGGTTAAGTCCTCGATCGATTAGTATCAGTCCGCTCCATACATCACTGTACTTCCACTCCTGACCTATCTACCTGATCATCTCTCAGGGATCTTACTTTCTTAAAGAAATGGGAAATCTCATCTTGAGGTGGGCTTCACACTTAGATGCTTTCAGCGTTTATCCCTTCCCTACATAGCTACCCAGCAATGCCCTTGGCAGAACAACTGGTACACCAGCGGTAAGTCCATCCCGGTCCTCTCGTACTAAGGACAGCTCCTCTCAAATTTCCAACGCCCGCGACGGATAGGGACCGAACTGTCTCACGACGTTCTGAACCCAGCTCGCGTGCCGCTTTAATGGGCGAACAGCCCAACCCTTGGGACCGACTACAGCCCCAGGATGCGACGAGCCGACATCGAGGTGCCAAACCTCCCCGTCGATGTGGACTCTTGGGGGAGATAAGCCTGTTATCCCCAGGGTAGCTTTTATCCGTTGAGCGATGGCCCTTCCATGCGGAACCACCGGATCACTAAGCCCGACTTTCGTCCCTGCTCGACTTGTAGGTCTCGCAGTCAAGCTCCCTTCTGCCTTTACACTCTTCGAATGATTTCCAACCATTCTGAGGGAACCTTTGGGCGCCTCCGTTACCTTTTAGGAGGCGACCGCCCCAGTCAAACTGCCCATCTGACACTGTCTCCCACCACGATTAGTGGTGCGGGTTAGAGTGGCCATAACGCAGGGGTAGTATCCCACCAGCGCCTCCATCGAAACTAGCGTTCCGACTTCTACGGCTCCTACCTATCCTGTACATGCGGTACAGACACTCAATATCAAACTACAGTAAAGCTCCATGGGGTCTTTCCGTCCTGTCGCGGGTAACCTGCATCTTCACAGGTACTAAAATTTCACCGAGTCTCTCGTTGAGAC
>NZ_NGMO01000002.1:631131-633278 GCF_002140175.1 Candidatus Enterococcus wittei | reverse complement strand
GGAATTCCACTCTCCTCTTCTGCACTCAAGTCTCCCAGTTTCCAATGACCCTCCCCGGTTGAGCCGGGGGCTTTCACATCAGACTTAAGAAACCGCCTGCGCTCGCTTTACGCCCAATAAATCCGGACAACGCTTGCCACCTACGTATTACCGCGGCTGCTGGCACGTAGTTAGCCGTGGCTTTCTGGTTAGATACCGTCAAGGGATGAACAGTTACTCTCATCCTTGTTCTTCTCTAACAACAGAGTTTTACGATCCGAAAACCTTCTTCACTCACGCGGCGTTGCTCGGTCAGACTTTCGTCCATTGCCGAAGATTCCCTACTGCTGCCTCCCGTAGGAGTTTGGGCCGTGTCTCAGTCCCAATGTGGCCGATCACCCTCTCAGGTCGGCTATGCATCGTGGCCTTGGTGAGCCGTTACCTCACCAACTAGCTAATGCACCGCGGGTCCATCCATCAGCGGCACCGTAAAGCGCCTTTCAAATCAAAACCATGCGGTTTCGATTGTTATACGGTATTAGCACCTGTTTCCAAGTGTTATCCCCTTCTGATGGGCAGGTTACCCACGTGTTACTCACCCGTTCGCCACTCCTCTTTTTCCGGTGGAGCAAGCTCCGGTGGAAAAAGAAGCGTTCGACTTGCATGTATTAGGCACGCCGCCAGCGTTCGTCCTGAGCCAGGATCAAACTCTCATAATAAAAGTTAGAACAATCTTGCGATTGTTAAGCTCAATTTGGTTGCTAGCATATTGCTTGCTTGTTAAAAATGTTTGTTGTCTTGAATCAATCAAGACGCCCTACACATTTGGTTTGTCTTACTTTGTTCAGTTTTCAAAGGTCTACTTGATATTGGATCAAAAATCCGTTATCTAAGATTGCCGTAGCAACTCTTATATCTTAGCAAAGACCAAAGTGCTTGTCAACACTTTTTTAATTTTTTTGCTGTGTGTTTTATAAGGCTGTTTCAGCAACTCATTTATCATAACTTGTCGTTTGTTATTTGTCAACACCATTTGTCAACTTTTAATTGATAGATCCAACGTTTGTAGATCACATCATTTTTACGACATCAGTTATATTAACATGCAGAAGATCAGGCGTCAAGTAATATTTCAATTTTTTTACATTTATATTTTTTTATTCTAATCATGACATTCCAACGACTCACTTAAAGAATGTTTATGATACTAATTGTACAAATTTCTTCATTAGAGGCAAAATGTATACTTATCTCCAAACAAAAAAGGGCTACGATCATTTTATATCGTTGCCCTTCTTACTAATTTATAGAAATTCACGATTAATCTTGTAGAATCAATTCTTCCAGTAATCGCTCATTATATCCAACAAATAATACGTCATCAATGATAATCAGTGGTCTTCTCAATAGGTGATGATGCTTTTTACACAATAACAGGAGTTGTTCTTCTCCATTAGACGAAAAATCAGATTGGATTTTTTTGAAAGCCGTTGACCAAACGATAAACAAACGTTCCACATAGACATTCTCCAAATGACACAATTCTGCAACTTCTTCTCTAGTCAATTGTTTTTTATCCAGATCAACAAATTGGTAAATCAGCTGATGATTGTCTAACCATCTCTGGGCTTTGGCGCTAGATACGCTATCTGTTGATCCGTACATTTTCACCTTCACTACATCACCTCAATTCTCTATGAATATAAGACACTGTGTTGTAGATATATCAGGTTTCTAGCTACACCCCGAATTTCTCTTGGAATAAACGCTCGAATTTCATCTTCGTTAAAGCCGATCAGCACTCTTTTCTCGTCGATCAAAATGGGTCTTCTAAGCAAAGAGGGATATTCTTTAAATAAATTAATCATTTCTCTTAATGATAAATCATTAAAATCAATGTCTAATTTCTCATAAATTTTTGATCGAGTGGAGATAATGTCTTCAACTCCACCTTCAGTAGCGGCCAATATGTGACGGATTTCAGCTTCTGATATTGATTCTGCGAAAATATTCTTTTCTTCAAATCTCAGTTGATTCGTTTGCAACCACGCTCTGGCCTTCCTGCAAGATGTACAGCTAGGCGAAGTGTATAGTTTTATCATTTTCTCACTCCTTTTTAATTATAATCCCATTCTAAACTTATTCTATAAAAAAAGCTAGTTATAAGC
>NZ_NGMO01000002.1:528825-630971 GCF_002140175.1 Candidatus Enterococcus wittei | reverse complement strand
GTTATTTATAATTTCGGAATGATTTTGATGAAAAAATCGATTTAATTCTTCTCTAACTAGATACTTGATATATGGAAGATACTTTTAATTAAGAAATAATAATAAAAAGAACTGATTTCTCATGAACTATTTTCACTTTATTACTGCGACTGTTTCTCATCCTCAGTGGTTAAATTCAAGAATTCATCTTTAACTTTACGCCCGTTTCTTTAATAAATCGGGAGGGTTTCAGTTTCCTTTCTCCTTTGAATTGAGGAACACACAAGTACAAACGATTTCTTGCTCTAGTCATTGCTACATAAAAAAGTCGTCGTTCTTCTTCAATCGTAGTTACCGGTTCTATTTTCAGTTCTTCTTCTTGAGTGTCTTTTTTAGATACTGCTCCACTGTAAGGAAGCATCCCTTCGTTACAACCAATAAGGAAAACATTTCTATAGCTTAATCCTTTACTTTTATGAATACTTTGAATACAAAGTGCATCTAACTTTCCTTTACGATAAGCGATCAGCCGAGTTTTAAGTTGTTGAGCAACTGCCTGTATTTCTTTTCTCAACTCATTCAGCTGTACCACAGAACTATACTGTTGAAGTGTTTCGAATAACCATTCTTTATCCCCTTGTTCCAATTCTTTAGCTGGTCTTGGAAGCTCACAATATGTTTCTATCAATTTATTTATAGGTTGATTCACTTGTGAAGCAAAAGGTTTTAAGGCTTCGACAAACGCTTTTATTTCTTTTTCTCGTGCTTTTAGATTAGGTCTTCTAGTAGTTATATAAGTAACAATATCCAATTCTTTATTTTGTTTTGAGAAAAATTGATCACATTCTGTTACCTTTAGATAACAATTGACCATCAACTGTCGAAGCAACTGTTGATACATCTGTTTTTTTTGATTGACTGGCGATTCATACCAACTAATAAATTTTTGATAGAACTGCTGAAAAACTTTTATCCCAAAAATTCCTTCATATTGTGTATCTGCTTCTAACACAAAGGGAATATCTGTCTGAAGCAACTGCTGAACTAATAGTTCTGTTTGGGAAAGAGAACGATATAACACGATGGATTCTTTATATTTTCCCTTTTCTTTGATTAATTGATTGATCTGCTGAATCAACCATTTACTTTCCTCTCGAGTATTTTTAAAAGTCAAGGCTTCTAATATACCTGCTTCTTTTTGTGCAGGAACCATTGCCTTAGGAATACGATCTTCTTTGTTAAAAGTGATCAAGCGATTTGCTCCCTGGACAATAGCTGCACGGGATCGATAATTTGTTAATAAAAAGAGAGTTTCTGTCGGATATATCAATTCAAAATGTTTGATATACGCTGGCTCTGAACCCCTAAAACCATAGATACTTTGATCATCGTCTCCGACGACGATCAGCTTCATTGCTGTATCTTTCGTCATCAAACGGACAATTTCCCATTGAAGTGGATTAGTATCTTGAAATTCATCGATAAATAAATAATCATATTTTTGTCCAACGTATTGTCTAATTTTCTCATTAGCTAAAACCAGTTTTAAATTTTGAAGAACATCATTGAACTCAAACAGATGCTGTAATTGTTTTTGTTCATATAATTCAGTCATCAAAGTGTCCATTCGTTCCGATATCGGTGTACGACCATTCTTTTCAATCTGATCAAATTTCTTTTTAATCAGTGCGATGATTTCTTTTTGAGACAGATTCATGTTCTGCCAATAATCTAACCGTTCTGCAATATTTTTTTCTCCGTATTGATCAAAAGAATATAACTGATATTTTCGAATCAGTTTTTGTAAGACTAAGTTGATTTTATAAGGGGTCTCTTTTGAAAAATCCCCTTGCACACCAACTGTGATCTCGGGAAATTTCCGACATATTTCATGATACAGGCGATAAAAAATACTATGAAATGTTCCTATATGAACGTTCGTTTTTCGTTGACTGAAGTTATCAACTCTTTTTTTTAGTTCATTCGCTGCATTTCGTGTAAAAGTAATCATCAGTATTCGTTCTTCATCTACCTCTTGCTCGGACATTAGATAAACTGCCTTGGCACAAATCGTCTGTGTTTTCCCACTACCCGCACCAGCAATTATTCGCAAATGTTTTTTCATGTCATAAATAATTGCTGCTTTTTGCTCATTATTAAAACGATTGTAGGAACGTTTCTCTAATTTTTTGAAAAACGAATGGTCTTGCTGCTTTTCTACTGGCCATTCTTCTTCTAACAATCCTGGAGCTTCCCCATATGCAGCTTCATAGCTAGCAATGATTTCCTCTTGCAACCGAAAAATTTGTTGAAGTTTTTTATACTTTTTTTCCCAATGGTCGATTTCTCTTTGCAATCGAAGAATCTCTTTTTCATTTTCTTGACTGATCATTTTCCCCATCTTTCTTTTTTATTTATTTTTTTACTCATATGATTTTTCTTAATACTAACAGACCTTTCATAAAAATAAAACGAGTTCCTACTTCATTTAGTTTTCAGAAACTTTCACATATATTTCAAAATTGTGCTAAGATAATAACGAAAAAATTTAAATTAGTTGAAGGTGAAAAAATGCGTACGTCATTTCATGAGGGTCGTACTGTAGGTTTATTATTGACATTTATTGGAGGAGCCATGGATAGCTATACGTATATCCAATACAATACATTTGCCTCTGCACAAACGGGAAACATTATTTTAGCTATTATTCAATCATTTGATCAGGATTGGGTAGGTGTAGGAAAAAAAGTAGCCGCTACTTTTTTCTTTTTCATAGGAATTCTATTGACTAAATTTCTAATTGATTACTTTAGGCGAAAAGAAAAACCATTTTGGCGCTTATTTGTCCTTTACTATGAAGCGCTGATCTTTTTCATTATTGGTTATACAAGCATCCACATACATCCAACCACTGTTACAATCTTAATTGCTTTTACTGCAGCAATCCAATGGGTAGCATTCGATAAAATCAACGGACGCGCTTATACGAATTTATTTACAACGGGGAACTTAAAAGGAGTGGCTACATCCTTATATGCTTATTTAGTTACAAAAGAAAAAAAAGATCTTGAGCATTTCTTTCATTACTTTTCTGTTGTCCTATCTTTTATTGCTGGGGCAATCACTTTAGTTTTTTTCCACTCATTACTCGGTCCACATTCTATTTTGTGTGTTTCTTTCCTATTCTTGATCATAGCAATTGTCCAAAGTATTAAATTATGGCGATTTTATAGTCATACTTCTTTTTTATAAAAATAAGAAAACGAAAAGAGACAGAACAAAATCATCCCGACTTTGGTCTATCTCTTTTCAGAAGCTCCCTTTTTCGATTATCTAGCAAGAAATTCTATTTTTTATGCCTGAAAGTCGGCTTAATAACTGTACTCTCTTACCGCACTTGATTTTCGAACGATAAGTTGCCAGTGCAAATTATCCGCCGTATCATTATCCTCAGCGGCACAATTCAGCACCCGAATCTTCATACTGTTTTCATATATCTTCTCAACTTCCCCTTTCACAGGAGAGTCAAATAAATCTGAAACAAATTCGTGAATTTCTCCTACTGCAAATAAATATTCATTTTCCATTAGATATCCTCCAGTATATTGTGATTTTAGCAATAACCGATCATTTTTTAGTTGTTGAAAGCAGCGTTCAGAAAAAATTGGTATGTTAAGAACTTACTTATTTTCAGTGTCTGCTTCGGACTTACGAAGAAAGTAATAAGTGGGGAAAATGTTTTATTACTTTCTTCTCAAAAATTATTTTTACTATAGTTGTTCCAGCATATACATATAAGAACGTGTCGCTTATAAGTATCTTTTCACCCTTCACAACCACACCTAATTTTTACCACAAAAAATCGAACATAACACAAAAAAATCATAAAAGGTTCTTTTTGCATCAAAACTGTTCATTAAAATAAATAGGGATAGCTGTTATTTCTATATAAATCTTTCCATTACATCTGAAAAATATACCAACACTCCAGAGAATACAAATAAATTGGTCTGTCTCTTATACACATCTAGATGTGTATAAGAGACAGGCGGAGAACAGGATGAAGAAGATATTACCTATATACAAGTCTCTTATACACATCTAGATGTGTATAAGAGACAGGGAGGTACGTATAGATGAAAAACAAAGTGGTCAATAAATTATTAGAAACCTTATTCAGCGGAGAACAGGATGAAGAAGATATTACCTATATACAAGTAAAATTCGCAATTGACGTGTTACTGAACAATCTAGGAAAATTAGCTGTCGTTTTGGTATTTTCTATTATTACCGGTTCATGGGTAGAAACAGGAATGACATTTTTGTCATATATCTGTGTCCGCAGATATGCTTATGGGCTACACTCCGGTTCTGAATTTGCCTGCTTGCTTTGGACATTGCTTTATTTGTGGGGCGTTCCCTTATTGATGAAACATTATCAATTGACTATTTCTTTTCCATGGATAGTCATCCTATTAATTAGTTGCTTTTTTCTATTGCTTCGCTATGGATCACGAGGCACAGCTCTTAATCCCATTGAGCCTGAAAAGCGCCCCCCTTTATTGAAAAAAGCAATCTTTATGTTTCTTTTGTTTGCTACCATTATTTTGTTTTTTTCTAATTCATATTTTTCTACTTACTTTCTTCTCGGGATTGTTTTAGAGATAATGATGTTACTTCCAGTTACGAATTACTTAATGAATATTGGAGGAATTTTTTATGAAAAAAACAATCGTTAAACAATTATCTAGTCTATCTGATTTCTTTGTATCTGGCTGTTGCTTCGGTATGCTCTCAGAGTTTAAAATACCAGAAAAATTAAAAAAATAGTGGATTAATTGTGCTATAATTTGGGAAAACTCAATGGGAGCTGTGCTTATGTTTTTATGGTCCATAGCCTTGCAATATTTAATTTTGACGATGTGTATTTTACTCATTAACCATCAAATAAAAAGTAAATTCTTCTTTTGTATAACTATTTCTTTATCAGCAATTTCACTAGGGTTACTTTATCCATTTATTGGAATTTTCTCTGTGCTTGTTGCAAGCGGTATGTTGACTTTGACATTTTATCTTTTTTCTACTTCACGTCATCGATTGATCTATGCACTACCTTGGGGATTATTGATCCCTCTTTTAGGAGACCATTTGGCAAGTATCGGTGATTTTTTAGTTTTAACATCTTCTGTGATCGAACCAGGCGATACATTACAATATTTCCACCTTGCTTTTTCAGCAATTTTGTCTTCTTTACTGGCATTTTGCTTTAAGAACGCTTTGGATCATTGGTCTCATGCAATCGATCGTCGAATGATCGGCATCAGCGGTTTTTTGATACTAGCAACTTACTATATCATTATTTTTTATACCCGATTTTCAGGTGAAACACCGCGGATCTTAGCTCTCAATACTAGTTTTTTTATGTTGTATTTATGTATAGGTCTTATTATTTTGACTTACTATTGGAAAATAACGAATAAAAAAATGGCTGACCAATTGTTGGAACAGCGCATCCAATTACAACAAGATTACATCAGAGATCTCGAAAAAAATTATCAAGAACTACGGGAATTTAAACATGACTATCAAAATCTACTCTTTTCCATGAATAGTTATATCTCTGAAGGCGATCTTGATGGGTTACGCAAATATTATGATCAAACGATTTTGCCTACACGTGAAATGATGAATCTCTTCCCCGCAAACCTTAGCTTGTTAGACAAAATAAATGTCCCAGAAATAAGAAGCCTTTTGTCATTGAAATTGATGATGGCTCAAGAAAAAGGGATCTCTGTCCAGATAACCATCCCGGATGAAGTGAAGTTAGAGAAAAAATACACTGTTAACTTAGTCAGGATGCTTGGAATCATCCTTGATAACGCAATTGAAGGAGCAGCCATTACTAAAAAGAAAAAAATGGAATTATTGATCTTTAAGAAAAATCGTTCATTAACGATTCGTATTATCAATACGACAACGAATACTTTGCCACTTAGCCAATTAAAACAAAAAGGATTCTCTACCAAACAAAATCCAAAAAACGAAGGGCTAGGTTTGTTCATTCTTGATGAATTAACGAAGGCCAACCCTTACCTTTTTCTTGAAACAGCGATTGAAAATCAGCGGTTCTCTCAAACACTTTATATACAAACCAATTAAAGGAGCATTTATATGATTCCAATTTATATTTGTGAAGATGATACGAAACAACTTGAAGTTATTTCTACAGTTATCAAGAATCGAATCATGATTGAAAATTTGGATAGTTATGTCCATGTCTCAACTTCTGATCCAATTGAACTATTGAATGCAGCTAAAATCCGAACCTCGTCCTTTGGCATTTATTTTCTAGATATCGAGCTCAAGGATAGTGAACTGGATGGTATTGCTATTGGAAAAAGAGTTCGTGATCTTGATCCATTAGGGAAGATCATTTATGTTACTTCACATACCGACCTCTCTATGGCCATCTTAAAAAGCAATATTGAGCCCACAGATTATATTGTGAAAGAAGATATTTTTGATTTAAAAGTGAATGTCGAACAGATTCTAAGTAAAATTTTTGAAGATTTTCAAACGGCTCCATTACAAAAAGACATTTTTAAAATTGAATTTAATGATGAAATCAAATTTTTACCAATCCGAGATATTCAATATTTCTCAACTTCTCCTGAAACCCCACATAAGCTAGAGGTACATTTGACCCATGCACAAATGCAGTTCTATGAAAAAATAAAAGAAATCGAGAAGAAGAACCAACATTTCATCCGCTGTCATAAATCCTACGTGATCAACACTCAAAACATCCGATCAATCAATAAAAAAACACGTGAAATTGTTCTTTCAAATGGTGAGACTATCCCTGCATCCGTCCGTGGATTAAAGAAATTGATTTTTTGACTTTGTATTTCTTCTTCCTATGAGCTATTTCAAAAAAGAAATCCTTCTAGATTTTCTAGGTTTCTTAAAATGAGTACAGTATATCTTCGTATTCAATTTCTAAAAATAAGCTAACGAATCTTAGAAATAGATTTTCCTATTTTCGATATTCGTTGGCTTATTTTTTATGACTTTCTCTGCTACTTTTTTGTCATTTGAGACCAATATTGTTCTAATAAAACGTTAGTTGATCACCTTGATTATTTTCTCCATTTTCCTTGCGTCTTTTTATCCTCTTTCCTTTCCGATCTCCCCATGATTATAAGCAGTTCTCTTACTTTTTATCGGATATAAAATCAGCATAGAATATATTTTATTGACTATTCAGTTGTTTCATTTTCTTTTTACCCCTTATTCCGATTATAATAACAAAAGGACTGTAATATACGTTCGTTTCAATCTACTAGAGTGGATAAACATTCCTTCATCACATTTTATACAATAAACTATAGAAAAGGAGAACTATCGTGGAAAAGAATACCAAAGACTCTTCTCGTTTGATTCAATTTTTAGGCGGGAAAACTTCTTATTATATACTAGGGTTGCTTATCATGATTGCTTTAGTCATTTATTTTTTCCAACAAATTGCTTTTATTTTTAATCCTTTGGTTGTGATTTTCGTTACTACCTTACCACCTGTACTTTTTGCATTGGTTTTGTATTATTTATTGGATCCGTTGATCCAGCGACTGAGTCAGAAACTTTCTCGAAATCTTTCAGTGATTTTAGTGTATGTTTTGATTCTCTTAGTCATCGGGTTAGGAAGTATCTGGTTGATCCCCTTCTTACAACATCAAACAACAACCTTGATCAATCAATTACCCGATTTATTACAAGACTTTCAAAATAGCGTGAAAGGATTCTTAGCACAAACCCCTTTTTCAAATGCATTCAATGACTTTTTTGCTTCAATTGATGATTTGACTTCAAATATCACCTCATTTATTGGAGAATACTGGCAAAGTGGTGCAAAAAGTTTAGGAAACCTTTTTTCAGCTGTCACGACAACTTTTATCACTTTATTTACTGGACCGATCATTGCTTTTTTCCTTTTAAAAAATCCACACAAATTTTATCAGTCTGTCTTAGGGATCATCCCACCAAAGTTTCGTACTGATTTTCGTACTTTGACTAAAATTGCCAATCAGCAACTAGGCGCTTTTTTAAAAGGGCAAATCATTGCTTCGTTCATTTTAGGCACTGTCTATTGGGTTACTTTTTTGTTGATTGGCTTAGAATTTGCAAGTATTCTTGCCATTGCCGCTGGTCTATTATGTATCATTCCTTATATCGGACCTTTTATCGCTTTCTTTCCCGGTTTGATTATTGCCTTTCAAGATTCGACTTTCATGGCGGTTAAATTTGTGATCGTCTGGTTTGTGGTCCAACTATTACATGGTGATTTAGTCATTCCACGTGTCATGGGTGATAGATTACAAATCCATCCGATCACGATTTTAATTGTCTTACTTGTGATGGGTGACCTTTTAGGACTTATGGGCGTGATTTTTGGTATTCCAATTTATACTTTACTCAAACTTTTCATTGTATTCACCTTCAGAAAGTTCAAACAACGCTATAACACCTACTATGGGGATCAAGGAATGTATCAAAAATCAGAGTTCTCGGAAAAAGATTACTTTGAACAAGACAAATAAATGATCATAAAAGTATTCTTGTAACAGAAGGAGGCTGGGACAAGCGTTTAACTCCGAGAAATAAGAAAGAATTCACGAAAATTGCTTTTCGAATTTTTGTGAATTTCAACTTATTTCCGAAGGCGTTGCTTATGCTCTTGCCATTTATATGTATTTAGAGCGTGGAACAAAAGTAAATAATGCTTGTTCCACGCTCGCTTTTTTATAGTTTAACATTTTTCTTATACCATTCGTAAGATTTTTAAGAGTTACCACTCCTAATAAATCAAGAAGTGAAGAGGCCTCTCTTTAACTTCCGGATAAGCTCAACTGAACGTTTTTCATACCTTTATATTCGAAACTGATTAACTTTTTCATAATTTCTGACAAACGGTATTCCCTTAGCTAATCTTCGGCACTAAGTTAATCGTAAAACATGGAAAGCTATTTTCCGATTGACTAACTTATGACTCCCTGTAAAAATACTGCTTTACATAACTTTAGTTTAGCAACAGTCCAAGCGACTGATAGGGTTGTAATTTCAACGTTTTTTGTATGTTTGTAGATGAATAATTATCGATTAATACTTCTGCTTCTAAAAATTCTTCTGGCAAATCGATCGTTGTTTCTGAAGCATAGAAATTAGTGAATACGAGTAACTTTTGTTTATCCAACTGTCTCATGTACGCATAAACTTGCGGATGTTCAGGTTGATAGGCGTGATAATCTCCCAAGGCTACGATTGGATAATTTTTACGTAGTTGGATCAGTTTTTTATAATAAGCTAGAATCGAGTCTTCTTGCATCAATTCATTTTCGACATTGATTTCTTCATGATTTGCTGCAAGTGTCAACCAAGGTTTTCCAGAAGTAAAACCTGATTGTGCTTCTTTCGTCCACTGCATTGGTGTGCGAGAGTTATCTCTTGATTTGGCTTTGATCCGACGAAATGCTTCTTCAGGAGATAGACCTTGTTCTTGCAGTAATTGATAAGCATTTAAACTTTCAACATCTTTGTACTCTGAAATCGAAGTGAAATCTGGGTCGATCATCCCGATTTCTTCTCCCATATAAATATATGGTGTTCCTCGATTTAAATGGATCATCGTCGCAAGCATCATCGCTCCTTGTTTCCGATAAGATCCAATTTCAACAAACCGATTCAATGCACGTGGTTGATCATGATTGTTTAAAAATAGTGCATTCCAACCATTGCCGACACTCATTTCTTCCCCCCATGTATGGAACAGGCGTTTTAATTCTTCAAAATCAAAGGCTGGTGTCGTCCACTTATAACCATTTTCATAGTCAACTTTCAAATGATGGAAATTAAATACCATAGACAATTCATGACGTTCAGGTGCGGTATACAAAATACAATTTTCAATTGTTGTTGAACTCATTTCTCCGACTGTAATAATTTCGGGATCTTGTCCGAATGTTTCTTTGTTTAGCCGCTGTAAATACGTATGTGTAATTGGTTTATCCGTATATTCAGCTTTTCCTTCATTTATTGCATTATTTTTAAGCTCTTCGTCTTTGCCAATTACATTGATGACATCGAATCGGAACCCTTTGACCCCTTTGTCCATCCAGAAACGTACGACTTTAAACAGCTCTTGTTGAACTGCTTCATTACGCCAGTTCAAGTCTGCTTGCGTTTTATCATACAAATGAAGATAATATTTACCTGTATCACCAAAAGGCGCCCAAGCATTTCCACCAAATTTGGATACCCAATCGGTTGGTTCATCTCTTAAAATAAAGAAGTCTTGATAATATTTATCTCCTGCTAACGCTTTTTGAAACCATTCATGCTCAATAGATACATGATTCAAAACCATATCCAACATGAGTTCAATGTTATATTTTTGTGCCTCTGCTACTAGTTCCTCAAAATCCTTCATAGTACCGAATCTTGGATCGATCGCTATGTAGTCGGAAATATCGTATCCATTATCTTTTTGTGGACTTGGGTAAAAGGGATTTAACCAAATCATGTCTACCCCTAGATCATGTAAATAAGGTAGTTTCTCTTTAATTCCTGGTAAATCGCCAACTCCATCTCCATTACTGTCACGAAAAGATTTTGGATAAATTTGATAAATGACTTTTTCCTTAAATGCCATAAGTTTATGCCTCCAGCTAATTTTGTTTTCTGGTTCAACTTATATATACAAGTTACAAATCCCATTATATCGAAAAGGTAAGCGTTTGTAAATCGAGGAGGTAGTCATTTAGGTTAGATCTGCCAAAACATGTCTTATTTAATTATGTTATATTTAAAGGAACCTACTTTTTATCAAGGTAAGTAAAACGCAAAATCGGAGGCCATTTTATGACTTTTTTAAAACGTTCCAAGTTGTTTGCTTCACTCGTTATACTAAGTTTGATCGGAATCACTATTTTTATTTTTTCAAACATCACCTTTATTTTTAAGCCTTTAGAGGCAATCATATCGAGTATTTTTTTACCTATTTTAATTTCTGTTTTTATCTTTTATATCTTTTTACCCATCTACAAACAACTGATTAAATGGGTTCAAACAAGAACACTTGCTGTTACGCTCATGATGTTACTGATCTTTCTATCGGTTTATCTAGTTATTCAGTTCATTCTGCCAATCATCATTTTAGAAGTAAGCAAATTTGTTGGTCAGATTCCACAACTTGTTTATATACTTGCAGAAAATATGGATGGCACCTTGATTGAAGAAAAATTATTACCTTTCATTGATACCTTAGAGTTGAATCAACTGACTCGTCTTATTTTACAACTCGTCTCAGGAGCGACTTCCAGTCTAGTGAATGTCTTTGAAGTCGTTTCACGTTCAGCGATCATCTTATTTACTATCCCATTATTACTTGTTTACATGTTTAAAGATGGAGAAAAAATTCCTGATAGCTTAAACAAAATCGTTCCCAAAAAATATAACCAACTCGTCAATGACTGGTGCCACGACTTTCATTTAGCTGCTTCTACTTACATCAGCGGAAAATTACTGGTTTGTCTATATGTCGGGATTGGTAGCTACTTGTCATTTAAAATACTCGGTCTTCCGAACGCTTTATTGTTAGCTTTGATTTGTGGATTAATGGATATCATTCCTTACTTTGGTCCATTTATTGGTGTGACACCTGCTTTGCTATATGCCATTAGTCAAGATATCAAAACAGCTTTGCTATTGATAATCTTTATCACAGTCATTCAATTTGGTGAATCCTATTTAGTTTCTCCATTAGTTATGAATAAAATGATTCACATTCACCCCATTGTCACTGTCTTTCTTTTACTTATCGCAGGCAACCTGTTTGGACTTTTAGGTATGATTCTTGTGTTACCTACCTATACGATCATCCGCGAAATGATTCGAAGCTTTATCCGTTTCAAACAATCAGAAAGTAAAGCGGCATTATAGTAGGATAGTTAGAAAAAACTAATGGATCAACTCTTAACCTTGAATCAAGCATATTCCAGAAGAGTGTTTCAAAAAAAGTCAGAGGATCTAGAAAATAGGTTTCCCTATTTTTAAGACCTTCTGACTTTTTTCTTAAAATTGAATCCATTGGCTCAATTTCAGATAACTAAATGTCTCTAAAGATGTTTGAGTACCTTTAGTGACTAATTTTCATTACCATTTACTCATTCGATTTCAACGCATCGATCATGTTGATATGCTTCAACTTGAAATGAGTGACGATCATCACGATCACCGTGAATAAGATCGTGAGAATAGCCGATAAAGCGTAAGCCTTCCAAGTGATAACTAATGGGAAAATAACCGTCTCCATAGATGCTTGCTGCAAGATAAAATCTGTTAGCACATAACCGATTCCAAATCCTCCTAAAATCCCTAATAATGTGAAAATGATATTTTCTCGGACGATATACATAGTGACCTCTTTATCAAAAAAGCCCAATACTTTAATCGTCGATAATTCTCGGACACGTTCTGAAATATTGATATTCGTCAAATTATACAAGACGATAAATGCCAGTAATCCCGATAACACAACAAAGATAAGGACTACAGCATCTAAATTTGAAATAGATTCTTCTTGATTAGAAATCTGTGTAGAGATGAAAGAAGTATTTGTTACCGAACCAGTTTTCAATAGCTCCTCCGAAAGTGTTGACTCTTCTTCTTTTGTCATATACTTAGTTTTTACTAAATATGCATTTACGCTAATTTTCTGCTCCGCAATTTTTTGGTAATAAGTTGGACTAATATAAACAAAATTACCTAAATAGTTTTGCAAAATAGTTTCAACTTCCCCAGTTAATTGTTGTTGATCGTCGTCGTATAATAAAATCTTATCGCCTACTGTTAAATCAAACAATTCAGCGGCTTTCTGAGTGATTGCTATCCCAGAATCAGGTAGTTCCAAGGATTGCCCTTCTATTGAAGTAAAGTGAATGAACTGTCCTAATTCTTGCGGTTTTTCTGGGATCATCATAGTCAGACTTTGAGAAGCCTGCCCTTTTTTGCGGAGTTCTACTGTTTGAGTCTCCACTGGTAAGTAATCGGTTATTTTAGACTGATTTGCCAAAACTTTTTCTATTTTATCCTTTGTTGTTTGATCTCCTTGGTTAAGGGATACAATCGCTTGGTAGTCAATGATTGGTCCAAATTGTTTTTTTGAAACTGAACTAAGCGAATCTTTTAGTCCTACCCCAGCGACCATCAAACCAGCGCACCCAGCAATCCCGATAATCGCCATAAACATCCGTGATTTATAACGGAACAAGTTGCGGTAACTGATTTTTTGATTAAAACTCAAGCGAGACCAAAGGGGTGTGATATATTCTAGCAGGATTCTTTTACCAGGCTTTGGTGCCTTTGGCTGTAATAATGCTGCTGGACGTTCTCGTAAATCATTGAATAAGACTAACATGGCTGCACCAAATGCTGCAATGAAAAAAGCACCTGCTGCTTGAATGATCGGTGACCAATCATAAAAAATCACTGCATCCCCAATATCGTAACGTTCATTGGATAGTTCATAAATGATCCTTGGCAGTAAATTTGTTCCTAATATTGTACCTAAAACAATACCAATACCAGAAGCAAGCGAGGCATAAATCGCATATTTTTTAGCGATTTCTAATTTCCCATACCCTAGCGCTTTGAGTGTCCCAATTTCTCTACGATTTTCTTCTACCATGCGAGTCATTGTCGTAAAAGTAATCAATGCAGCAATAAAGAAAAAGAAGACTGGAAATACATTGGCGATAGCAGCTATTCGTTCCGCTAGATCTCCAAATTCTTGAAAGCCAACATTTTCTGATCGTTCTTGGAAAAGATAGGTCGGTTTTTCTAAGCTTTGAAGTTGTTTTTCGCTCTTGGAAATTTTATTTTCCGCCTCAACTAGCGCTTGTTCTTGTTCTGTTAACTGATTTTCTTGTTCCGTTAGTTGGGTTTCTTGTGCTGTAAGAGCAGACATCGCTGCTATTCGTTGGGCTTCAGGTAATTGTAAAAGAGCTGTTTTTTGTTGGTCAATTTGTGTCCTTGCTTCTTCTAAACGACTTTTGGCTGATGTTAATTGTGCTTTTCCCTCGATGATTTCCTGTTTTGCTGGTTTTAATGCTTCTTGACCTTCTTCTTGTAGTTGATCGAGTCGCTGTTGCGGACGATCTTTAAAATCTTTCTCAACAGTCGCTCTATTTTCCTCCATCTGTTCTTGATAGTCGGAATGGTAAGTGTTCATTCCATCTACATTAGAAAAATCCAGATACAAGACTGTTTGAAGATCGGATTTAAAATTTTCCTCTGGTAAATAAACAAAATAGTCAATACTACCATTGCCAATGTTTGCATAACCACGCTCCAAATTATTGATAAATAGCGGGGAACGAACAAAGCCGGTAATCTTGTAATGAGTTTCTTTTAGCTCATCTGAATTGATCGTATAAGTATCACCGATTCGATAACCTTCATTTTTCGCTTTTTCATCTAATACGATGTCACTTTCAGATTTTGGCAATACTCCTTCAACCACAGTTAGTTGATTTTGACGCGCAACTGGATCATATGAAAAAACTTGTATGACCTCATTTTTATCTGCATTTGAATAATAGAGTTGTTTGCCTGTCTCAACCTTAGCATGTGGTATTTTTTGCGCAATATCCACATCTTCTGTTGTCAGTCCGCCAGTTGAAACCACTTGTAAATCTGAAAGATGGCCCTTGGTGACATATTGATCCATTGTCTCTTGCATGACTGGACCAGCTGTTTTTACGCCAACATATAATAAGGTCCCTAATAAGATGATTAATATGATCGCAATGAAGCGGCCTTTGGATTGACGAATCTCACGAAAGCCTGCCTTTAAGTATGTTTTATTTTTCATTGCTACCTCCTACCATACAAGTTCATCGATGGATGAAGGATGCTCATTCAATTCAACCGATCGGACTTTAGCATCGTTGATATGGATGACACGATCTGCAATAGGCGCCAATGCTGAATTATGTGTAATGATCAATACGGTATTGCCATGTACACGACTCGCATTTTGCAATAATTTCAATACTTGTTTCCCTGTTTCAAAATCTAATGCTCCTGTTGGTTCATCACATAATAACAACTTAGGATTTTTAGCAAGCGCTCTTGCAATAGATACTCTTTGTTGTTCCCCACCAGACAACTGTGAAGGGAAATTATTCAAACGGTGTGCTAAGCCAACTTGAGTCAACACTTCCACTGGATCTAAAGCATCTGGCGAAACTTCAGTGGCTAATTCGACATTTTCTTTCGCAGTCAGATTAGGAACTAAATTATAAAACTGAAAGACAAAGCCGACATCCGTTCGTCGATAGGCAGTTAATTGTTTATCGTTAAATGTGGCAATATCTGTTTGATCAATAATAATCTGCCCTTCATCTGGCGTATCCATTCCACCTAAGATATTAAGGACTGTAGATTTTCCTGCACCACTTGGTCCAAGAATAATTACTAATTCCCCTTTTTCGATTGTAAAAGAAATATCGTCATTCGCTGTAATTGTCGTTTCGCCCATTTGATAACGTTTGTATTCGTTTTTTACTTCTACATAGCTCATCTATTTCCCACCTTACGATATTTCTTAGTTTGATCTGTATGATTCATAAGTTCTATTTTACCATTGAATCGTTTTAGACTAAAGCGCTTGTGATCCAGTGCTATACAATGACGAGTCCACGAAATATTCATTTTATACAAGCAGAAATATGAACCAATAAAGGATAATTCCAGACATAAATATTAGTAGACATTGTCTATAAAAGAGCGTCAATCAATTTACTTCCTTGGGTTTTCATGGGAAAATAAAGGCAAGAATGAAATAGGAGTATATCTATGGGAAAGAAAAAAATCACGATTAAAGACGTTGCAAAACATTCAGGCGTTTCGATTGCAACCGTCTCACTCATTTTGAATGGTAATGAGGAGAAATTCAATCCATCAACTGTTCAAAAAGTACTGGCGGCTAAAGAAGAACTTGGGTATCAACCTGATTACTTTGCACGCCAGATGGTCACAAAGAAAACAAAAACGATTGGCGTTCTTGTACCGGACATCACTAATCCTTTTTTTAATACATTGATGCGTGGAATTGAGGACTGTTTATACCAACAACAATTCGTTACTATTTTATGCAATGCGAATTTCAATCACCAAAAAGAAATCGACTATTTGTCTGAGCTAGCCCATCGAGGAGTGGATGGATTTATTATTGCGACTTCTGCTGTCTCGACTAAAACTATTCATGAAAATTTGAAAAAACAAGGAAAACCTTTTATCGTCCTAGACCAAAAAAAAGCCAGTGGATATAGTGATGCCGTCTTGACAGATGATTATCATGGGGGTTATTTAGCAGGAAGTCATTTGCTGAATTTAGGTCATAAAGAAATTGCACTGATCTATCCAGAAAATCCTCCGCAAAATGTTCAGACACGAATGGACGGTTTTAAAGCAGCTTTAGATACTCAACAGATCTCTCATGATCACATTCATTTCTTTCCAACTCATTTTTCAAAACAAGGAGGATACATGATCGTTCCTGCATTACTTGAATCAAAATCAACTGCTGTCTTTGCTTTAAATGACGAATTAGCATTTGGTGTCTATCGAGGATTAGAAGAAAACGGGAAACTGATTCCTCAAGACTATAGTATCATCGGTTATGACAATATCGATATGTGCGAATATATGAAACCTAAGTTAACTACGATTGCTCAACCAATCTTTGAACTTGGTCAGGCTTGTGCAAAATTATTATTACAACGCATCAAGACACCAGATAAACAATGGGAAGAACAACTTCTACCAGTGAAATTAACAGAGCGCGCTTCAACTATGCCTCTACGTTGATAATGTTTCAGACAACCTCTTCATATTATTTATACGTTAAAATTTGCTTGTAGCCTTTTGAACCAGTTGCTCAGTTACCATAAAAAATATATTGTTAGATTTTTTACACACGTTATTTAATAAAACTTTTGAAGATTTTGTTGAACTTTGTTAAACTAAAATTAGTATGCATATTTCAACAATTTTCACCCCCCAAAAATGAAACATCATACGTTATTAATAATGAATGTAATGCTAAATGATTGCTCAATGCTTTTGTCCAAATGTCTTATTGATTGTTCATGGTCAAATAAATCCGATCCATTTTTATTTGTAAGCATAGCTTCGCTGACATGACCTAGTAGCTTTTATAGTTGCTAAGTGGAAAAAGAAAAAAGGAGTATTTCATTATGAAAAAAGCAAAAGCAATCCGCTTATTCGCAGCATCCTGGTTGATTGCACCCACAATTTTATCAACACAGTCTGTTTTTGCTACAACAAAAGCAACTCAGACATCTGAAAGTTCAATTGTTTCTGAAACCCCTTCATCAACAACGAGTTCAAGTGAGCCTACTTCGTCATCCGATTCATCCACTTCGGGCTCTTCTGCTCCAACAGAGGAATCAAATGAAGATACGACGACACGGACGCTCACCATTCATCCAGCACTACGTGGCAAGATCCAGTTACACATTGTGGATGAAACCATCCATCTTCAGACAAAAGAATTTTTAGAAAAAGAACCATTAAAAATTTCAAAAGACGGAAAAGTAGAAGAGCTCAAGGAAGGAACCAAGATAGCTTATACCATCACACCTTCAGCCAATGAGAAATTGATTTCTGTTGAGATCAATGGCGCTCAAGAGGTAGATTATCCCAAGCAAACATTCACTGTTGGGGTTGCTGATTTATCCATGACAGCCGTCTTTGAACCTATGACAAAACCTTCTGTACCGTCTGAACCTGAAGAAGAAACATCAGATTCTTCTGAGCCTTCAACACCAGACACAGAAAAACCAACAAAGCCGGATACCGGAAATAGTGGAAGCCCTGGAACGAATGAGTCAGGTAATTCTTCCAACCAATCAAAACCGCCAGGTTCGACTGGTAGCAGTAATCCAAATAATAACTCTCAAGGATCTTCATCAAGTTCAAATAATCAACATTCAACACCAAATAAAGCAAACAATACAAATCGACCAAATTCAACAAACAACCATTCAAACAAGATTGAAAATCCAAGGGCAGATTCTTCTAAGTTTGTCGTAAAAACACCAATTGAAGCAGATTTGCCAGTCAATACTACAAGTATGCAACGTGCGCTTGTCAAAGAAGCCTATAAATACCTTGGCCGTCCCTACGTTTGGGGTGCAAAAGGACCTTCTACCTTTGATTGTTCTGGATTATCTTATTATGTCTATATGAAAGCAGCAGGACATTATATCGGTGGTTGGACTGGCGAACAACAATATGCAGGTACACAAATCCCTGTGAGTCAAGCACAACCTGGAGATCTTCTTTTCTGGGGACCAGCTTCTGGTGTCACTCACCACGTGGGGATTTATATTGGGAATGGAAAGTTTATCCATGCTCCTCAACCTGGAGATCATGTTCGTATCACTTCTCTTACCAACTATCAGCCGGATTTTGCAGTTCGGGTAGATCTCGATGGTTTACCTATTGCAACTGATTCATTGAAGAATTCATCTATTTTAGATAACCTAAACGATTCATTCCATTTTTCGCAGAATCAGACAACCGATCAATTTTTAAAGAAAGTCGCTGATGATGCGCAAAAGATCGGTCAAAAAGAAGGTATTTATGCTTCTGTCATGATGGCACAAGCTATTTTAGAAAGTGGCTCAGGAAACAGCTTGCTTTCTAGAGAACCAAACTACAATCTTTTTGGAATCAAAGGTACTTATACAGGGAGAAGTATCTCTTTCAATACTTTGGAACAAACATTAAGTGGACAAAGCTACCAGATACGTGCCGCTTTCCGTAAATATCCATCCTATAAAGAAAGTTTGGAAGACTATGCTGAATTGATCAAAAAAGGGTTAGCCTATAATAAAGATTTTTACAAACCAACTTGGAAGTCTGAAACGAAGAACTACAAAGAGGCAACCAAATATCTAGAAGGTCGGTATGCGACAGATCGACAATATTCTAAAAAATTAAATGCCATCATCGAAGCTTATGATCTGACACAATACGATGAACCAAGGAAAGAAAAGAAATTGCAGACAAAAATGACAAAACAATCACTGTCGTTTAAAGTTCCGGTAAACTGGAAAAAGAATGATGTTTCTTTCAACCGTTTTGATTTTTCAAGTTTAACGAAAAGCAACTCCACATCGTTTTATATCTCAGAATTAAAATTCGCTTCTATTTGGGATTTATGGACCTATTTTTCTGCCGGAGAAATTCCACAGACGCTCTCGGTAACTGTAAAACCAACGAATCAGCCACTAGTCAGTACGTTAACGATCGATCGTGTCTTCTGGTTGGATCAATATCTAAATAAGCGCTAAAAGCAACTGGTTTCTCTATAAGTAAAGAAACTAAATATCCATAACTAAAAAAACAATAAGAAAATGCCAATCAAACGTCTCTTACGACATTTTGATTGGCGTTTCCTTTGTAATTTACCCTGAGACTGTTTCAATCCAGCTTCTTCTTCTCATTCACTTCATTGAATGGTCTCTAATCTTTTTTGTTCAATACGATACTTGTATATAACCATGTGGTTAACACATAATAGATAAAATATAAAACAAAGAAAATCAAGAATGGAATCCACAAATCATGGTATGGATCAGTCATCAAGACTTTGAACATTTGTAGCCCAAATAATACATGGATAGCTCCTAGAATACCTGGGGCTAAGAATAAAATACCGATTTCCCGACGAATCGATTGTTTTAAGATCGTTTGTCGCGCACCAATTTTTCCCAACATATCATAACGAATAATATCACTTTTACTTCCTGAAAGGATTTTGAACATCAAACAGCTAGCCAACATCGTCAAAAAGGCGATTCCTAAAAAGAAGCCCATGAATTCAAATCCTGAAAATACACTGTTTATGATTTGATACGAATTGTATTTTTGAGAAAAATCCAGTTCATCATTGTTCAACGAATCATTGTTTGCTTTATTTTCAGTGACTAACTCGCCAATTGGTTCCAAACTATCAGTAAAGTTCTTGACTTGGATCAACTGTAAGGAGGTTTGTGGAAGATCTAATTTTTCAAATTCTTCTTGTGGTAATAATTTGATCACTTTCCCTCTTTGTTCAGGTAGTTCATAGTTACGCAATTCATCTTGATATTCAAGTTGAGCAGCTAATTCTTCTGCAGTTACTTGTTTACTTTTCACTTTTTTCTCAGTAGCAGTCATTTGCTCCGTCACGATGAAAGGATTTGTTTCGAAGTCACTATAATTATAATAAATTGTTTGTTCATCTACTTTTTGATTGTAGACAGCATTCACCACTGGATTGAGTTTCTTTACTTTTTCTTGATCCACCATCTGTGAATTATTCAATACTAAATCATACCTGGAAACCGCATTGGTCAACTCTGAGATTTGATTTCTAAATCCTAATCCTACTGTTAAAGCGCCTAACGCTAAAGCAAATAGCATCGCAACCATGGAGAGCATTTGCGTATAATCACGAATTCGGAAACTTAATTGAGATAGCGTAAAATTATTCAATTTTTTTAGAGAGATTTTTTCACTTTTCTTTAATAGAGAAATGAAAAAAATAATGACAGAATGGAAAATAAAATAAGTTCCAAGGACGATCGTAATTAAGGCGACTACGATTGACAATATTTGATACTTCTCGATATTTGCCATCATATAGTAACCTAGACCGATACATACAATCCCCAAAACGACTTCCAGAAAAAATAAAAACTTGTGCTGCTTCATTTTTGCTGGTGTTTGGTCAGCACGAATCAGTGTTAATATTGGTTTCTTCACGATAGAAAATGCATTCACGAATGCCGCAAGCAAGAATAAAATCACAAAAAACAATAATGTAATCAACAACCCATGCAGATTGAATGGTGTAAAATGTGAGATTTTGATATCCAATTGAGCCACTAATAGTTGATGGACAATCTTTGTCAACCCTATCCCTAGAGCAGAACCAACAAATGTAGCTACGATTCCTACAATCAACGTTTCCGAGAAAATCATTTGAGCGATTTTCCTACCTTTTGCCCCTAACATCATAAACATCGCATAATCTTTTTGCCGCATGGTCATCAAAAATGAATTAGCATAAAGAATATATACAAAGGTGATGATTCCTAACAGAACGGTCCCAAATCTAAAAATCATAACTGTAGCAGCTAATGTTGAATTGTGTTTCAAAAATTCACTATTGCTTGCCATAGATTCAAACATATAAAAAATGGCTGACGCCATCACTAATCCTGAAAATAAAACCACGTAATCTCTTAAACGGCTTTTGATTCCAGTAAGCGATAATTTCCAAAGCATCTAAATCCCCCCTTACTGTTCCAGATTTCCTAGAATGGTCAATATTTCCCGATAAAAAGCTTCACGACTTTGTCCATTCCGTTTGACTCCTTGATGGATCACCCCATCTTTAATAAATAAGATTCGCTGACAATAGCTTGCTGAAAAGGCATCATGAGTGACTAATAGAATGGACACATGATCTTTTGTATTCAACTCTTCCATTGTATCTAACAAATCTTTGGCACTTTTTGAATCTAATGCTCCGGTCGGCTCATCTCCTAATAAAATGGTGGGTTGAGTCACTAATGCTCGTGCAGCTGCTACCCGTTGCTTTTGTCCACCTGAAATTTTAGCTGGATAACTATCTAAAATATGAGTGATCGATAAACGTTCCGCAATCTGGTGCACTTTTTGCTTAATTATTTTAGGCTTTACCCCTTGTAAGGAAAGTGGGACAGCAATGTTTTCTTGGGCAGTTAAATTTTCCAAAAGGTTGAAATCTTGGAAGATAAACCCGATTTCTTTTGCGCGAAAATCAGCTAATTGATTTCCTTTTAACTTTGTTACATCTTCTTGATTGATCTGAATCGTTCCACTTGTTGGTTTGTCTAATGTCGATAAAATATTCAACAATGTCGATTTTCCTGAACCAGATGCACCCATAATACCAATAAATTCACCTTTTTCCACACTGAAACTAATCCCATTCAATGCTTGGGTTTGTTTTTCATTACTTTTCCCATATATTTTTGTTACTTGATTGATTTCAACAATTTTATCCATGATTGATCGTTCCTTTACTTAATTTTTTTTGGGCCGGTTGTGGGATTTCTTTTTCCTTTACTTCTTCATAAGAAGTGACCCCTTTATTTTTATTCCAAATAACTTTCAAATAGGCATTTTTTCTCAATGGTCGATCTTGAAATCCATTAAAATCTATTTGTTTCTCATTGCCTTTTTCATCATAACCAGGCAAATCGTATCGATAGTTAATGATTTCTTGTCCGTTATCAGCTTTGTCGATTTGCTTTTCACCGTCTGTCGTGATCTGAATATAGTAAGGGTCGCCTCCCATGATCTTGTATTCAGCAAATCGATAACCACCAAAGGCAATAATCAAAAAAGCTCCCAATCCCAATAGTAGTTTTTTCATCTTCGTTCCTTCTTTCTTACTCTGATAAAGCCATTATAAAGAAGAAAAACAACAACTGCCTTGTATTCAACTATCAAGTTTCTTTCAATATTGTCATTCGACCTAACAACAAGCAAATAAACCAGTGAATATCCTCTTCATGTATTCTTTTACGTCTCTTTATTAAGTAGAAAAACAAAAAAACACCTATTCCTATATGTTAGGAATAGATGTAAAAAACGCTTTGAGCCAAAAAATAAGATAAAAACCATAAATACATCTGATACACCTTTTTATCTCAGTATCAAAAAACAACTTCTTGAATAACATTTATGAAGTTTATCAAATAGCTACGGACCTGAGCAACAAACAAAAAAATGCAGCTGACTTCCCCGATTTCCCCATCGAGTCTGTCATACTTCTTTTCATTTTATTTTTCTTTCACACTACCTGTGTTGATGATTGGTTGTGTTCCTTTATCGGTAATGATTGACACAAGTAAGTTATTGATCAACTGCACTTTTCGGTCATCCGTAAATGTGATCTCTTGACCGGCTTCGATTTGCTCCAATGCCATTTGCGTCATAGTCACCGCACCTTCGACAATCGTTTGTCTTGCAGAAAGAATCGCTTTTGCTTGTTGACGTTGCAACATGGCACTAGCAATCTCGGTGGCATAAGCTAAATGATTCAGTCTTGTTTCGATGACTTCCACTCCAGCCACTGATAACCGATCTTCTAATTCTTTGGCTAGTTCATCTGAAATAGCTGTAGTATTTCCTCTCAAAGTTAGATCTTCATCGTTAAAGGTGTCATATGGATATTGACTCGCAATATGCCTGATAGCTGTTTCACTTTGAATTTCTACAAAGTCTTGGTAATAGGCAACATCAAAGAGTGCTTTTGCAGTATCCACTACTTTAAAAACTACAACTGCCGAGATTTCGATAGGATTTCCATCTAAATCATTGACCTTTAAAACAGAACTATTGAAATTTCGTACTTTTAACGAGAGATTGATTTTTTGAGACAAAGGAACCGTCATGAACATACCACTTTCTCGTATTGTTCCTATATACTGTCCAAAAAATAAAATGACTTTTGCTTGATTTGGGCTAACAATTGTAATACCACTTGTCAGTAAAATAACTATCATCCATAACAAGATACCTACTACAGAAAGCCCAACCATAAATCTAGACATCCCTAAATAGAAACTATACGCTCCTATTGCCGTTAATATGACTAAGGCGATCACACCTAAATACCCATTCACATAAAAAGCTTTTTTTTCTTTCATTTCATAGGCTCCTAGTTTTTATTTTTCGATACCAATTTTCACTCGATTGTTTTTTTACGAATCCTAGCTAGCGCTCCCTCTAATTCCAATTCCTTATCTTCCGTGATATACCAGCCATTTAGATGCACACCACCGATAGCTTGCGGCAAATATTCCAGACGTGTACGCACCCATTGTTTCGTTTCTGTAAAATAATCTTCCACTAAAATCTCTAAATCCATGCCCGCAGATAGGACAATATTTTCACGAACTGACTTGAACACAAACCGTTCTTTTTCTTCGTCATATTTCAAGATCCCTGTATCTAGAATCGGCAAAGCATAATAATCCAACTCTTTTTTTACCTTTAACAAATGGCTGAATATTTCATTATACACTTGTTCTAATTGACGACCTTCTGAATTCGTTGGATATTCAATTTTTACTCTTTCTTTTTCTGGATCGTAATAACTCTGGCTAAGATCCGTAAGAAAAGTATGTAGTTTCCCCAGTTCATTTTTTAATGCTTCTCGTTTTTCTTCCTCTATTTTCATCCATTTTCTCCCCTATTTCCCCGCATGTGTATTTCTTTCCCACTCTTTTCATTTTACTATATTATGAAAGGTTAGGCGATCAAATTTGACGAGGAGAAGGAAAAAAGCGACTGAGAAAATGAGACCCAGTCGCTCAAAAAACGAATATACATGACACCAGAAGGAAATAATTTAGCAGTAAACCAAAGAAAAAAATTTATTCTAATCCTTCATTATTGCTTCCAAATGATCACTTACCTCAAATATCTTATAAACACTTGGGATACTCACTTTTACTCAACTTCTTCATAATCGTATTCGTTATATTCATCGTTCAACTCATACTCTTCTTCTGTCCCTAAGTAAACGGAACTATTTTGTCCTGTGATCTTGATATTCTTGTTTCCTTGGCTAAAAGAGGTACTTGCTGTTTCTCCGTCATTTTTGTTGATGTAAGAATCTCCGTCTAACTGAATATCTAAACCGATCTTTTCCATATCTTGAAGGGTTAGATGACTATTATTTAGAGCAATTGTAGCTTTTGTTTCATTTTGATCATCGAAATAAATGTTGCTGTCACTTGCTGTAATCGCCAATTGCTCAATCGTTAGTTCATTTAAATTGATATTACCTAACTTATCGTCAGCCTTTAATTGTTCACTCTTCACATCATTGAATGAAATCGAACCACCGTAAGTATTTGTAGTGATTTTTTTACTTGTAAATTCTTCTAAGTTGATGAAACTATTCTTTCCTTCGACTGTCAGCTCAGCTAACTCTAGATCTTGAGGGATCGTGATTGTCAGTCCTGATTCAGGACTATTGAAGTCTACCATTGCAGCAGGAGCCTGCCCATTCGTTGTAACGGTCAATGTTTGATTTTCTACTATAATTTTGGGCTTTTTTGTTTTATCATACGAAGTTTCTACTGAAAAGTTGAGACCACGTTTGATCGTAACGGATTGATTATCCGCTTGAACAATGATCTTATTGACCTTTTCCTCAGAAGAGATCTTCTTCGTTTCTTGAACCATTTCAATAATGCGAGGTCCATTTTCCCACGTAAGACTGGTTTGTGCCCCTAACGCATAACTCACACCAGCTAATAGCCCTCCAACGATCATCAATCCTAAGCCGATTCCTAATATATATTTTAATTTCATGTTTACACCCCGCTATTTGTCGTATGGATGGATCGTTTCGTAATAAAGCGTCTTCCTACCCATTTGACAAAATTCATCATGATCTGAAATAGCCACTTTGTACCCTTTAATAACAATGGGGAGAAAAATACCGCACTTCCAGTAGCTAATAATCCAAGTCCAACAAAAAATAATCCACTAGTAAGAGACTGATTCAAAACGGCAATTCCAGAAATCATTGAAAATAGTCCCGCACCTAAAATACTGATGCAAACAACATAAATACTGATGATCACTGCCACTAGTGCCACAAGAATTCCTATGATCACTGCTATAAATGCTAAAGCTAAAGGAATCAATAAAGGAGTCGCAAATAAACCTAAAACAATCATCCAAATCAAGCGAATTTGTCGTCTTGGATTTGGTCGATCGTCTATTTTCCCAGAATCATCTTGTTCTGAAAAATAGTTGATTTTCAACTTCAAAGCAAATTGTTTGGGTGTTCCATATTCTTCGACAACCTGATCTACAGTTTTATCAGCATCCAAAAAATATTCTTCGTAATATTGGATAATGTCAAAACGATCATCTTCAGGAATTTCTCGAAGCTCGTCGTTTAATTCATTCAAGTATTCATTCATGGGTATTATCCTCCAGTAATCGATTTAAGGAGTCTCGAAAGACGATCCATTCATCAATGATTTCTTCTAATTGTCGACGTCCTTCTTGAGTCAAACGGTAATAGCGGCGATTTCTTCCTTCAAATGGTTCATCATATGTGTCTAAAAAGCCTTCTTTTTTTAATCTTCGCAACACTGGATACATGGTCGATTCACTGACAGATAAACTTTCCTGTACAATTTTTGTCAATGCGTAACCATACATATCTTCTCTGCTCAAAGCCGCTAGAACTGTACCATCAAGTAAAACAGTCGGAACTTGGATATGCATTACTTCACCTTCTTTTGTATAGTGCAATATTTTTAATTCAGTAATATTATATCATATATAATATTACTTGCAATAAAAAAGTATGAATAATGATTGACTTCTTTCTATAAAGATAAATAAGCAAAAGCACTACATAAACGCAAAAGAAATAAGGCGAAGAACCTGAAAATAGAAAAACTATTTCCGCTTTCTCCACCTTATTCTCTAAAAGAAGTCATCTTAACTCTTGATCAACCCTATTTCAAAGCGTCCAAGATCACAACGTTTCTATTCCGATTCCAATTTTTCCAACTGGATAATCACTGTTGTTCCCACTGCTTTGATACTGTTATAGTTGATCTTTCCATTGTGTAGTTCCACTATCTTTTTGACAAGGGATAAGCCTAAGCCATTTCCTACAAATTGACGACTCGTCTCTCCTTGATAAAACTTTTCAAATAATCGTTTTTGAGTCTCTTTATCCATCCCAATACCCGAATCTGTGACTTCCAAAAAAACATGTGTGTGATTTTGGGTAAGGCGAACATCAATTGTTCCATAAGATTGGTTGTACTTTATTGCATTATCCATAATATTCAACCAGACTTGATATAAAAATTCCTCATTACCAAAATAGTTGATGGTATCAAGCTCAATCGTTAACTGAAGGTGTTCTTGTTCCCATTTTGGTTGCAAAAATACGATGACTTCACGAATCTGCTCATCTAAGCGAAACCATTTTTTCTCTAACTGGATACGCTGATTTTCCAACTTGTTTAGTTTGAGTGTATTTTCTGTCAAATGTGAAAGCTGAGTGATACTTTCAATGATTCGTTGCAAAAAAATTTGCCTTTCTTCTTCCGAGATATTCGGTGTTTGTAACAACTGGACGTACCCTTGTATCGTTGCAAGCGGTGTTTTAAATTCATGAGAGACATTTGAAACAAAATCATTTCTCAACGTTTCGATACTACTGAGTTCTTGTACCATCACATTAAAATCTTTATAGAGTTGTTGGACTTCTTCTACTTTTTGCTGTTCATCCATCCGAATCGAAAAATCCCCAGTAGCCACTTTACTCATATTCCTCCGTAAGTCACTGATAGGCTGTAAGATACGTCGCCCGACGAAAATCGAGATCCCCGTACCTACGATCATGCTAAATCCGGCAAATACTACTAATGGATACAAGGTGTGCTGTTCAGAAGGTGGCACTGCTTGGTGTGACAATAAAAATATAAAACCTAAGAAACAAAGCAAGGTGACTAGTATTGAGATAAAAACGATACTAGCAAAGTAGATCCATAACTGTGAAAAAATTTTCTTTCGCATTTATATCACCGCCTTATAGCCTAGTCCTCGAACCGTCATGATTTGAAAATCATCATTTTCAGCAAAACGAGATCTCAAACGTTTGATATGTACATCAATCGTACGCTCCTCTGTATTCGTATCCAATCCCCAGATATCATCCATCAATTGTTGCCGAGTAAAAATCTTATTGGGATATGAAAGTAATTTATACAAAAGCTGAAACTCTTTTTGCGGGAGCAACACCCCTTGACCATTTTCAATCACTTCATACGTTTCTTGATTCAAACAAGTAGTACCAATGACGAGCTGATGACTATGATTGATTTTTGCTCGTCTAAGTAGCGCTTCGACTCGCAAGACCATTTCATTGACATCCACTGGTTTTGTCATGTAATCATCAGTTCCTAGTTGAAATCCTTTCTTTTTATCTTCAAAATCTGCCCTCGCAGTGATGATCAACACAGGAATGTCGATTCCACTATTTCTAAGAGTCCCTAACAATTCATAGCCATCCATCAAAGGCATCATCAAATCAGTAATCATCAAGTCAACATTGATTGTTTCTAATTTCTTCAAAGCTTCTTTTCCATTGGTCACGGTAACGATCGAAAAACCCGCACGTTCTAAGATGGATTGATACAGTAACTTCAAGTGATCGTCATCTTCTACTACTAATATTCGATTCATATTTCCTACTCCTAAACAATCTCTGTTTTTTTAGTTGTTCATATTCCTGTCTCTTATACACATCTAGATGTGTATAAGAAATATCCACAATGATTTTCATGTAATTTTCATATTTTCTCTAATTTCTTGCCTCTATTTTCTTTAACCTATATGATAAGTTTAGTTATTCTAAGAAAAGGAGTTAGCAAATTGAAAAAATATGGCTCATATTTTGTGATATTTATTTTCGCAATTATTTTTATTCTACCAAATATCCTTACCCACAAATTGGTTATCGGAGCAGATGCTCCCTTTCACTACAATCGTTTTTATGATGCTGCACAACAAATCCTTCATGGAGACTTCCATTATTTCCCTTCCATGTATGGTTTTCAACAAAGTGGACGGATCGTCAATGCCGTTTACGGACCTTTATTTTCATATTTTCAAGGGCTAATTGTTTTAGTTGCGAGAAGTTGGTTCCATTATCAAATCCTTTCCAACTTCATCCTCTTTTTGATTTCTGGCTGGTCCATGTTGACCCTTTTAAAATATGTCAATGTCCGTAACTGGGTCAGTGTACCGATTTCTGTTTTATTCATGACTACTTATTCGATCCAATATTGGGCAGTCAATCAAGGCTTCACCAGTTGGGGTACGTGTTTTTATCCATTATGTATGATCCCGATTGTTGATTTTGTCGTTCACAAAAAATTCCCTGTTCTCAAAGTGACTGCTTCCATAGCATTGATGACACAAATCCATTTATTGTCATCTGTGATGTTGGTCTTAATGTACATTCCCTTCTATGGTTATTACTTCTTTACACAAACAGAAAAGGGAAAAGCCCTTATACAATTAGGAAAATCCATTTTGCTTTATTTCGTGTTGACTGCCAATATTTGGGTGGGCATGGCACTTGTTTATAGTGGAAATAAAATCTTGCCACCATTTATCAATAAAGAAATGAGCCAAAAAGCCATCAACCTTGATGGAAGTTATTGGCTGACTTATCCGAAGATTTTTCCTATTGTTTTATTCACTGGTTTTTTACTTTTTATCATGTGGCGTAAAAATGAAGATTTACTTTCAAAATTAGCGTTACGAACTAGTTTAGTCTTTTTTCTTTTATCAACCAGTTTGATTCCTTGGACAACACTCGTAGAAAAAGAAGTACCCTTTGTCAGTTTGATCCAGTTCCCATTTCGTTTTTTTGTACCATTCACTTTGCTTTTCTTACTCTATTTAGCATTGGTCCTCAATCGTTGGGAAGGAAAAAAAGAACTCCGAATGATGGGTGTCTTATTGATCCTGATTTGTTCTGTCCAAACGATCCAAAATCTATACAAGCATCTTGATAAATGGGAAAATGAAACCTTTGTCAGCCGTCATACTTATTTGTTCGATACTCCAGATGAGGCTAGAAAAACTTTTTATAGTAAAGATATGTCAAAAAGTCTTTTTGTTTTCCAAAAGACCACCCCTGACTATTTGCCGATCTACGAAGACACAACCGCAAATAAATATGATCGATACAATGAAGAAATTTTAGAAAATGAAACTACCTTTATCAAATCACATCCGGATGGTCGTTTAAGTATCAAGTGGAAAAATACTGGCGAAGCCACTGTTCATGTACCAGTAATTGTCTATGATCGAACCGTCTTGATGCAAAATGGACAAAAATTAACGAATTATGAATTAACCGATATTGGTACACCAATCATCAAACAACACAATGGAATTAATGAAGTGATTTTATATTACGATTTGCCATTGTATTTCGTCTTTGTTGTCGGTCTAACGATTATCGGCTGGCTTACGTTCTTAGGAATTTATCTCTATCAAAAATTTAGCCCTAAAATAAAGAAAGAACGATTGAACAATTAAAATCAAATGAATTTATCTTGATGGTACTTGAAGTTGCTCTATGCCCTAGAGTGACTTTAAGTACCTTATTTCATTTGATATTTTTTTGAAGAACAGTCGCATTTTTAACATCTACTTATTTTCTGTAACCTATCAAGCCAACCTATTTTTTGCTTTCTATCTTTTTAATTATACAGATTCAAAACAATTATCTTATAGACTTTCTTAGTATTGTGTGCTTACAATATAAGTGACAATAATAAAAAAGGAGGCGTCTTATTGACTGAGAGTATAGTCACCATCTTACATACTCTATCGTACTAAGACCAAATTTCCGGATGAATTACATAGTAATCTTTAACTTAATCGTTTGCTTACTTTTCTTGGTATTATACTTCGCTTTAAAAATCAAAAAAGGAAGGGATTTTGTAGTAAGGCATTCAACGATCAGAAAAACTCTATTTATTTTATTCATAGCTATCAACTTGATCTATCTCTTTGTTCATCTTATGAATCCCTAGATCTTTGTTCACTAAAAAAAGCATTCCACTGTATTTTGTAGTTCCCTCCAAAAAGCTAAATCAAAAATCTAACTTTTTGGGGTCGCTTCATTTCTCAGTGAAATGCTTTTTTAGCTTCTATCTTTTCATCGACCGTCTCTATCTATAAAACGGAGTGCCTTTTTCGTTACACTATCTTTTGGTCATTAGTCCTTATCTCAAAAAATAGAGAAAACTATCTTTTTTGTTTCCTACTTATTTTTTCAGAGTTTAACACAAAATAACCACTTAAGTATGTGAGAGCTACTATTGTCCTAGATATTTTCCAACAGCAATGATTTCCTTCGTACCAGCTGTTCTATCATTTGCTTCTAAAACGAACCCTGAACCATAATCAGCGTTATATACACCTGCACCAATCTTGTGCCCTGCTGAATTATAATCGATACGCTTCCAGTTTGTTCTACTTTCTGAAATATAACGATTCCAGAAATTGTCATAGAATAACTCTTTATTCCCGACCACATCTCCTAACCCATGGGTATATATTTTACCTTGTGCATCTTTCTTATATGGAACATCCGCACTGATGACTTCTTGCAAGTCAACTGAACCTGATGCTTGCCCAGTATAGAATACCCATTTTACCTCAACGGTATGTCCTGGCTTAACATTTATAGACTGTCCAGGAACTGACCAGCTTCTTTGAGTTTCTTTTGTGGTGGATGTAGTAGAACTAAAATCGTATCTAAGTTCTACACTCATATCTGCTCCAGCTAGCAGTGGTAATCCCACTTCAACACTAGTAGTTGTGGACACCCCAGCAGAATTAGTAGTGGAAGTGGTGATTGAGTCGGTATACGTCTCTGTATAAGAAGGCGTACTAAATGTTTGATCTTGATCTGTATTATTATGAAAAATACTTGAATTGACTGTTGTTGATGTGTGGGCCGAATCCATATCATTATTGAGCCCTACCGCATAATTTTCACTCACGAGATTTCTTGGTAAGCAATCATTACCAGAGAGGCTTTCAGAGTCTTCGATATCTCCCCAATGATACATTTGATACGATAGCGCATAGGACATTATCGATATCCGATCAATAATTGTTTGACTTATAGCTTTGCTACTACTTGCACTTGTTGTTACGTCCATTGGTTTTTGTTCGGCAGCTTCTACATTTGTTAGAACCGTGAAGCACGAAAACATTCCTAGTGCCGAACAAAGATAGACCCCCATTTTATTTAACCCTTTTTTCATCCTTTTCCTCCTGAGTCAATCAATATATGTTACTAGTGTAAGAAAATTCAATATCATGAGTAGTTAAATCCCATCTTTTTTTACTAAACCCAATCATAACCATACAATTGTCCCCTCTTGGTGACTAGTAAAGTAAACGAATGAAAGAGTAGAATAATTACTATATCATTTACAAACTACAAAATTATTGTTATTTTTAAATTTTTATAAGTCTTCTATAATTAATAAAAAATAACTTGTTTATAATCCTCAAAATAGGGATTCTCTTACTTTTTCAGTATAACTTATAATATTATCACCCTAAAAAAATTTCCTAAATGTTTGTTTTTTAATCTTTTTCGTCTATTGCTTCTTATTAACCTAACTTAGGTGGTACATCCTATAATTATCGTACTATCCAGTTGTGAAACCGATAAATTTAAAAAAATTAGTTATATTTCAATCTGTATCTTAGGAGAAAAAAAGATTGTAGATTTCTATATTTTATCAAAGTATTTCCATTGGCATAAAAAACATTTATTTGATTGCCCTAGTATTAGCTTTCAATATATATTTTGAATCATTCAATTAACCTAGTCTTAAGAATCCTCCAAGTAATCATTTGCTTCTTGAGTCAATCATTCCATAGTATTTAATCAGCTAACCCAACTAGTCAGAAAAACAACCAAAAGAATTAACCCTGTCTCTTATACACATCTAGATGTGTATAAGAGACAGAACCTATATGATAAGTTTAGTTATTCTAAGAAAAGGAGTTAGCAAATTGAAAAAATATGGCTCATATTTTGTGATATTTATTTTCGCAATTATTTTTATTCTACCAAATATCCTTACCCACAAATTGGTTATCGGAGCAGATGCTCCCTTTCACTACAATCGTTTTTATGATGCTGCACAACAAATCCTTCATGGAGACTTCCATTATTTCCCTTCCATGTATGGTTTTCAACAAAGTGGACGGATCGTCAATGCCGTTTACGGACCTTTATTTTCATATTTTCAAGGGCTAATTGTTTTAGTTGCGAGAAGTTGGTTCCATTATCAAATCCTTTCCAACTTCATCCTCTTTTTGATTTCTGGCTGGTCCATGTTGACCCTTTTAAAATATGTCAATGTCCGTAACTGGGTCAGTGTACCGATTTCTGTTTTATTCATGACTACTTATTCGATCCAATATTGGGCAGTCAATCAAGGCTTCACCAGTTGGGGTACGTGTTTTTATCCATTATGTATGATCCCGATTGTTGATTTTGTCGTTCACAAAAAATTCCCTGTTCTCAAAGTGACTGCTTCCATAGCATTGATGACACAAATCCATTTATTGTCATCTGTGATGTTGGTCTTAATGTACATTCCCTTCTATGGTTATTACTTCTTTACACAAACAGAAAAGGGAAAAGCCCTTATACAATTAGGAAAATCCATTTTGCTTTATTTCGTGTTGACTGCCAATATTTGGGTGGGCATGGCACTTGTTTATAGTGGAAATAAAATCTTGCCACCATTTATCAATAAAGAAATGAGCCAAAAAGCCATCAACCTTGATGGAAGTTATTGGCTGACTTATCCGAAGATTTTTCCTATTGTTTTATTCACTGGTTTTTTACTTTTTATCATGTGGCGTAAAAATGAAGATTTACTTTCAAAATTAGCGTTACGAACTAGTTTAGTCTTTTTTCTTTTATCAACCAGTTTGATTCCTTGGACAACACTCGTAGAAAAAGAAGTACCCTTTGTCAGTTTGATCCAGTTCCCATTTCGTTTTTTTGTACCATTCACTTTGCTTTTCTTACTCTATTTAGCATTGGTCCTCAATCGTTGGGAAGGAAAAAAAGAACTCCGAATGATGGGTGTCTTATTGATCCTGATTTGTTCTGTCCAAACGATCCAAAATCTATACAAGCATCTTGATAAATGGGAAAATGAAACCTTTGTCAGCCGTCATACTTATTTGTTCGATACTCCAGATGAGGCTAGAAAAACTTTTTATAGTAAAGATATGTCAAAAAGTCTTTTTGTTTTCCAAAAGACCACCCCTGACTATTTGCCGATCTACGAAGACACAACCGCAAATAAATATGATCGATACAATGAAGAAATTTTAGAAAATGAAACTACCTTTATCAAATCACATCCGGATGGTCGTTTAAGTATCAAGTGGAAAAATACTGGCGAAGCCACTGTTCATGTACCAGTAATTGTCTATGATCGAACCGTCTTGATGCAAAATGGACAAAAATTAACGAATTATGAATTAACCGATATTGGTACACCAATCATCAAACAACACAATGGAATTAATGAAGTGATTTTATATTACGATTTGCCATTGTATTTCGTCTTTGTTGTCGGTCTAACGATTATCGGCTGGCTTACGTTCTTAGGAATTTATCTCTATCAAAAATTTAGCCCTAAAATAAAGAAAGAACGATTGAACAATTAAAATCAAATGAATTTATCTTGATGGTACTTGAAGTTGCTCTATGCCCTAGAGTGACTTTAAGTACCTTATTTCATTTGATATTTTTTTGAAGAACAGTCGCATTTTTAACATCTACTTATTTTCTGTAACCTATCAAGCCAACCTATTTTTTGCTTTCTATCTTTTTAATTATACAGATTCAAAACAATTATCTTATAGACTTTCTTAGTATTGTGTGCTTACAATATAAGTGACAATAATAAAAAAGGAGGCGTCTTATTGACTGAGAGTATAGTCACCATCTTACATACTCTATCGTACTAAGACCAAATTTCCGGATGAATTACATAGTAATCTTTAACTTAATCGTTTGCTTACTTTTCTTGGTATTATACTTCGCTTTAAAAATCAAAAAAGGAAGGGATTTTGTAGTAAGGCATTCAACGATCAGAAAAACTCTATTTATTTTATTCATAGCTATCAACTTGATCTATCTCTTTGTTCATCTTATGAATCCCTAGATCTTTGTTCACTAAAAAAAGCATTCCACTGTATTTTGTAGTTCCCTCCAAAAAGCTAAATCAAAAATCTAACTTTTTGGGGTCGCTTCATTTCTCAGTGAAATGCTTTTTTAGCTTCTATCTTTTCATCGACCGTCTCTATCTATAAAACGGAGTGCCTTTTTCGTTACACTATCTTTTGGTCATTAGTCCTTATCTCAAAAAATAGAGAAAACTATCTTTTTTGTTTCCTACTTATTTTTTCAGAGTTTAACACAAAATAACCACTTAAGTATGTGAGAGCTACTATTGTCCTAGATATTTTCCAACAGCAATGATTTCCTTCGTACCAGCTGTTCTATCATTTGCTTCTAAAACGAACCCTGAACCATAATCAGCGTTATATACACCTGCACCAATCTTGTGCCCTGCTGAATTATAATCGATACGCTTCCAGTTTGTTCTACTTTCTGAAATATAACGATTCCAGAAATTGTCATAGAATAACTCTTTATTCCCGACCACATCTCCTAACCCATGGGTATATATTTTACCTTGTGCATCTTTCTTATATGGAACATCCGCACTGATGACTTCTTGCAAGTCAACTGAACCTGATGCTTGCCCAGTATAGAATACCCATTTTACCTCAACGGTATGTCCTGGCTTAACATTTATAGACTGTCCAGGAACTGACCAGCTTCTTTGAGTTTCTTTTGTGGTGGATGTAGTAGAACTAAAATCGTATCTAAGTTCTACACTCATATCTGCTCCAGCTAGCAGTGGTAATCCCACTTCAACACTAGTAGTTGTGGACACCCCAGCAGAATTAGTAGTGGAAGTGGTGATTGAGTCGGTATACGTCTCTGTATAAGAAGGCGTACTAAATGTTTGATCTTGATCTGTATTATTATGAAAAATACTTGAATTGACTGTTGTTGATGTGTGGGCCGAATCCATATCATTATTGAGCCCTACCGCATAATTTTCACTCACGAGATTTCTTGGTAAGCAATCATTACCAGAGAGGCTTTCAGAGTCTTCGATATCTCCCCAATGATACATTTGATACGATAGCGCATAGGACATTATCGATATCCGATCAATAATTGTTTGACTTATAGCTTTGCTACTACTTGCACTTGTTGTTACGTCCATTGGTTTTTGTTCGGCAGCTTCTACATTTGTTAGAACCGTGAAGCACGAAAACATTCCTAGTGCCGAACAAAGATAGACCCCCATTTTATTTAACCCTTTTTTCATCCTTTTCCTCCTGAGTCAATCAATATATGTTACTAGTGTAAGAAAATTCAATATCATGAGTAGTTAAATCCCATCTTTTTTTACTAAACCCAATCATAACCATACAATTGTCCCCTCTTGGTGACTAGTAAAGTAAACGAATGAAAGAGTAGAATAATTACTATATCATTTACAAACTACAAAATTATTGTTATTTTTAAATTTTTATAAGTCTTCTATAATTAATAAAAAATAACTTGTTTATAATCCTCAAAATAGGGATTCTCTTACTTTTTCAGTATAACTTATAATATTATCACCCTAAAAAAATTTCCTAAATGTTTGTTTTTTAATCTTTTTCGTCTATTGCTTCTTATTAACCTAACTTAGGTGGTACATCCTATAATTATCGTACTATCCAGTTGTGAAACCGATAAATTTAAAAAAATTAGTTATATTTCAATCTGTATCTTAGGAGAAAAAAAGATTGTAGATTTCTATATTTTATCAAAGTATTTCCATTGGCATAAAAAACATTTATTTGATTGCCCTAGTATTAGCTTTCAATATATATTTTGAATCATTCAATTAACCTAGTCTTAAGAATCCTCCAAGTAATCATTTGCTTCTTGAGTCAATCATTCCATAGTATTTAATCAGCTAACCCAACTAGTCAGAAAAACAACCAAAAGAATTAACCTAAACAAATTTTTGCTTAGATCAACTCTCCTACTATTATCCGTTACTGTGAGAATAAACTAATATAAACTAATTTTTCATCTCTCCTCTTTTAGAACTAAGTATTCTATTCATTCATAGTATTTATTTGATTACAAATATAAAATTCATCCACCCATGTTTAAAGAAAATAAAAACACATTTCTTTTTCCTAACAACGATCCAAAAGAAAGTAAATCTCGTGAATTATGATTACGAATGAATCTTTCTATACTCAACTTCATTAAAAAAAATCAAGTTTGCAAGAAGTGATTTACGTTAAGATAAAAGCATTTCTTTATATAACTAACATCAATTCTACTTCTACTCCAAAATGATCACTCACGATCGATTCGTTCTCCCCATCAAAAATCCGTTGATAAACCTTGACGTCACTAGTGGATGGCACATAGATATAATCAATCCTTAAGGCTTCGATATTATTTTCCCAACCGTCGATTTTTTTCTCAATGGTGGCTGCTGCTGCTTTTTGTTTTGCAGCAATAAATGCATCTTTGATGGGCCATTGACTCTTTTCAATCAGTTGATAGCCTTCACTATCCTCTGGATGATTAAAGTCACCTAATAAAAAGAGAGGTTCACGTGAAGAGGCTAAATAGTTTTGTAATTCTTGCCATTCATAAGCAAATCCTGATGTTGCACTTTTCCACCAAGAAAAATGACAACCAATTATCTGAATCTGTTGTTCATCAATCGTTGTTTTACCCACGATCATCTTGCGAGTCCGATAATTTTCTTTTTCTTTTGTTTCTGAAACCAGTACCGCTTGACTTTTAAGAGGAGTTTTTGACAAAATCGCATTTCCCTCTTGGTAAATATCATAGCCAATATGACTCATTTCCCAACTCCAATAATAAGTTTCTCCACCTTCTGCCAATAGTTGGACTAATTGATAGGCAAAGTTGTCTTCATGGATAGGTGTTTGATTTTCTACTGGACAAAAGAAAGCTAGTTCTTCTGTCAGTAATGTTTCAGATCCCATCAATTGATTGACTTCTTGTAAGGCAATTACATCATATTTTTCTTTCACTATTTTTCCAGCAATTTGTTTTAACTTTTCCAATGGCTCTGTTTCAAGCCAACTATGGGTATTCAATGTCATTAATTTCATAAGTCTCTCCTACTTCATCTCGTCTAAATAAATCAATCAGAGGTTGCGAAACATGTGTTTGATAAGGAGATTGCTTCCTCCTGACACACTGTTATCACAACCTCTGTTTCTACTTATTGATTATAACTTGATTTGACCGATTTCTGTATTCATTTCAGCCATTCCTAATTTCGTAATAGCTACTTCTTTCACTTTATCATCTGTGAAGAGAACCATAACTGTTGTTTCTTTTCCTTGTCTTTTGATTTCTTCAAGGTCCATGAAAGCAAGTTTAGTCCCTGGCATAACCTCTTGGCCTTCTCTGACTGAGATTTCAAATGCAGGCTGAGCCATTTTCACCGTATCGATCCCCATATGGATCAATACTTCCGCCCCTTCTGCTGTTTCCATACCAATTGCATGTTTCGTTGGAAAAATGCTGACGATTTTCCCGGCAATCGGTGCGACGATCGTGCCTTCTGCAGGAATCACTGCAAAACCGTCTCCCATCATCTTTTGTGAAAACACCGGATCATTGACTTGGGCCAATGCGATGACTTCCCCAGTTGCAACAGCATGTATTTCTTTTTCGATACCAAGTGCTTGAGTTGGAGTCTCTTTTTCGATGACCACTTCTTCAATTTGTGGTTCTGGGATCACTACTCCTGATTGAAGCAAATCTTCGATATCGGATTTCAAGACATCAGCTTTAGGTCCGTATACTGCTTGAACACCATTGTCTTTGACGATCAATCCCATTGCTCCTGCTCGTTTCCAAGCATCTTCAGAGCCTACTTTTTCACGATCCACTACACTTACCCGTAGACGTGTCATACACGCATCCACATCTTTGATATTTTCTTTTCCACCAAGCAAGTGGATAATTTGAATGATTTGTTGATCGACTGAGCCAGTATTCGTAGAACTAGTTGTTTCTTGCGTATCATCCGTGTAGTTGCCATTGCGTCCAGGTGTTGCAAAATTGAACTTTTTAATCAAAAAGTTTGCTAAGAAGTAAGTCACTACTCCAAAGAGAATGACACAGATCACAAAGTTGATCAAGTCTCCTCCAAGTCCCGCTTTAATTGCTAAAGGTGTTCGAGTCAACAATTCGATATTGCCAAAAGAATGGACACGTAGAGGCAAGATATCTGCCATCGCAAATGCAGCTCCTTGAATCACCGAATAGATGACATACAACGGCACTGCCGCAAACATAAACATGAATTCCAATGGTTCAGTAACTCCTGTTAAGAAAACGGCTAGAGCTGCTGAAAAATACATGGATTTATATTTTTCTTTTTTATCAGGGTCAACATTGCGATACATGGCATACGCCATCCCCATCAAAATACCAGAAGAACCAATCATTTGTCCGACTTTGAAACGTGCTGGCGTCCAATTATTTAAGACAAATTCATATTGTGAAATATCGCCGGCACCTTTTAGATTCACTAAATCAGTTGCCCAAGCTAACCACAGTGGATCTTGACCGAAGACTTGGGTTCCTGCTTGTGCTCCTGATAAAATCTCATATGTCCCTCCCAATTGGGTATAGTTGATCGGGATCGTCAACATATGATGTAGTCCGAAAGGTAAAAGCAAGCGTTCTAGCGTTCCATATAAGAAAGGAGCTAAAATTGGCGCACTATCTTGTGATTGAGCAATCCATAAACCAAAGTTGTTGATACCAGCTTGAATCACTGGCCAAATTAGTGCCAATAATAAAGCAACAATCGTTGACCATAAAATGACAACAAATGGCACAAAACGTTTTCCATTAAAGAACGAAAGTGCATCAGGTAATTTTCGATAATTATAGTATTTGTTGAACGCCATCGCACCGACAAAACCAGCGATGATCCCTACAAATACCCCCATATTCAATGCTGGCGCTTCCAACACACTAGTAAAGAATCCTTTGACCATGATCTTGGTACCAAACAAGGTGTGCGTAAAGGCATCTTCATTCGCCAACATGTCTGAAGTAACGCCAAAAATTGCTCCTGTGATCCGATTGATCAAGATAAAAGCAATCCCGGCTGCAAATGCACCACCTGCACGTTCTTTTGCCCAACTGCCCCCTATTGCTAATGCAAATAAAAGATGTAAATTCCCAATAATAGCCCAACCAATATTTTCAATCACACCACCTGTAGTAACAAGTGCCGCTAAATCTGGATTGATCAATGGGATCGATTTCCCGATACTGATCATCAACCCTGCCGCTGGCATCACTGCTACCACGACCATTAAAGCCTTTCCAAATTTTTGCCAAAACTCAAAACTAAATAATTTCTTCAACTTCATTCTCTCCTTTACGCAATCGGTTTCGTTAATTAGCATTATAGCTGTAGATTCTTTTTTTGTAAATGCTTTATTTTTGTTTTGTAAAAATAATCCAACGAAATAAACAAATATAAAATCTTCTTAAACAGTGCTTATATAAGAAGTAACTTTTTATTTAAAGTTCACTCAAAAGAAATCTGTATTTTAAAAAATATATTCCTAACTTTTCTATTGACTTGCGCAATCGGTTGCGTTTATTATGAACGTAAGTATTAAATCACTTAGGAGGAGAACAATGAAACAAATCAAACGCTTATTCCAGATTGATCCTTGGAAAATCAGCACCACAACCTTAGATAAAGAAAATTTACGTTTACAAGAATCTTTGACAAGTATCGGTAACGGTTATATGGGGATGCGAGGAAATTTTGAAGAATCTTACTCTGGCGATCACCATCAAGGCACCTATCTTGCAGGGATCTGGTATCCTGATAAGACACGTGTCGGCTGGTGGAAAAATGGCTATCCAGAATATTTCGGTAAAGTCATCAATGCAGTCAATTTCATCGCTATGGATCTATTCATCAACGACCAATTAATTGATCTAGCCTCTTTAGACCCTGAAGACTTCTATTGGGAATTAAACATGAAAAACGGTGTATTGTCTCGTAGTTTTACTATTACAACCGCTTCAAACAAAATCCGTCTATCATTCGAGCGTTTCTTAAGCATCGTCAAAAGTGAAGCCGCTTATATTCGTGTCACCATCGAACTATTGGAAGGTACAGGAACAGTGAAAGTAGTTTCTAAATTAGACGGCAATGTACAAAATGAAGACAGTAACTATGATGAACACTTTTGGAATCAAATCGATCGAGGGACAGCACAAGAAATCGGCTATTTGATGACCCAAACAATTCCCAATCCTTTTGGTATTGAACAATTCACTGTAAGTACAGCGATGCGCCACTTCATCAACGGTGAACGTCTGCTCCCTACTTACGAAGAAGGAACCCTTGCGTTACATGCTGTTTTTTCTAAAGAACTATCCCTGAACGAACCTTTAATCATCGACAAAGAAGTTTTAGTGTTAACAAGTCGTGATGTACCTGAAGCACAACAAATCAGCCAAATCACCTCTGATTTCCAAACATTGAATGCACATTTCGACAAAGCTAAAGAAGAACAAACTAACGCTTGGGCAAAACGTTGGGAACTAGCAGATGTTGTAATTGAAGGAGACGATGAAGCACAACAAGGAATCCGGTTCAATCTTTTCCAATTATTCTCCACCTATTATGGCGAAGATGAACGTTTGAATATCGGACCAAAAGGCTTTACTGGTGAAAAATACGGTGGTGCGACCTACTGGGATACCGAAGCTTACGCCGTTCCTTTATATTTAGCATTAGCAGATCCTAAAGTAACCAAAAACTTATTGAAGTATCGTCATAACCAATTACCACAAGCCATTCATAACGCCCAACAACAAGGGTTAAGAGGGGCTTTGTATCCAATGGTTACTTTCACTGGCGTTGAATGTCATAACGAATGGGAAATCACATTTGAAGAAATCCACCGAAATGGCGCAATCGCTTATGCCATCTATAACTATACCAATTATACAGGTGATACTACTTACTTGAAACAAGAAGGACTGGAAGTCTTGACCGAAATCGCTCGCTTTTGGGCAGATCGTGTCCATTTCTCTAAACGCCACAACAAATACATGATCCATGGTGTCACTGGACCAAATGAATATGAAAATAATATCAATAATAACTGGTACACTAATACGATTGCTACTTGGGTATTACGCTACACTCGTGAAAACTATTTGGCTTTCAAAGAAGAAACAACTGTGGAAATCAGTGATGAAGAATTGGCAAAATGGGCAGATATCACAGAGAACATGTATCTTCCTGTAGATGAAGAGCTAGGTATTTTTGTCCAGCACGATACGTTTTTAGATAAAGACTTGAAGCCAGTTTCTGAACTTCCAGCCAATGAATTACCTTTGAATCAAAAATGGTCTTGGGATAAAATTTTGCGTTCTTGCTTTATCAAACAAGCAGATGTTTTACAAGGTATTTATTTCTTCAACGATTCCTTTACAAAAGAAGAAAAACAACGCAACTTCGATTTCTATGAGCCAATGACCGTTCATGAATCTTCCCTTTCCCCAAGTATCCACGCCATTTTAGCTGCTGAACTCGGCATGGAAGAAAAAGCGGTCGAAATGTATCAGCGAACTGCTCGTCTAGATCTTGATAACTATAATAATGATACAGAAGATGGCTTACACATCACCTCGATGACTGGAAGCTGGTTAGCCATCGTCCAAGGTTTTGCTCAAATGAAAACGGCCCATGAAGAACTTTCCTTTGCACCATTCTTACCAAAAACATGGCAAGCTTATTCCTTCCATATCAACTATCGAGGAAGATTGATCTTCGTTTCTGTATCCAATGAACAAGTAACGTTCAGTTTACTAAACGGCGAAACTTTATCCTTAACGATTTATGGAAATACCGAAGAATTAGCGGATCATCTAGAAATCCCATTGAGAAAGGAAGAGGCGAATGTTTAAAGGTGTCTTATTCGATTTAGATGGTGTAATTACAGATACAGCCGAATTCCATTATCGTGCTTGGAAAAAACTAGGAGAAGAAATCGGTATCTCTATTGATCGTACATTCAACGAACAACTTAAAGGAGTGAGTCGCGAAGATTCGTTAGCTCTCCTCCTTGCATACGGTCATAAAGAAAATGACTATTCAAAAGAAGAATTCACCACATTAGCAAAACAAAAAAATGAGTACTATCTTGAAATGATCCAAGAAATCACCCCAAAAGATGTTTTTCCTGGGATCGTAGAGTTACTCACCGAATTAAAAGAAGCTGGGATCAAAATCGCACTTGCTTCTGCCAGTAAGAACGGTCCGCTTCTCCTATCCAAAATGGCTTTGACTTCCTACTTTGATGCTATTGCTGATCCTGCAAAAGTAGCAAAAGGCAAACCAGCTCCCGATATCTTTTTATTAGCTGCAAAAGAGATCGATGAAGAGGCTTCAGATTGTATTGGTATTGAAGATGCAAAAGCTGGGATACAAGCAATCATCGCAAGTGGGGCTTATCCCGTAGGCGTAGGACGTAAGGAAGATCTAGGGGAGGATGTTCCGATCGTAGCCGATACGACCTCTTTGACACTTGATTTTTTAAAGCAGGTATGGCGAAAAAATGTCTGAACCCAGCATTACTGTCCTCCCCATTTATCAAACAAATTTAAAGAAAATCATACTGAAGAACGACGAGCTAGAAGTCGTTCTTCTCAATTATGGCGCTCGCTTGCATCAAATATTCGCTCCAGATAAACATGGCCATATGGAAAATGTTTTGCTGTCTTATGACAAACTAGAGGATGTGTTGACAGACCAGAGTTATTTTGGTGCCACGGTAGGACCAGTAGCAGGCAGGATCCGTGATGGACTATGGAATGAACAACAGTTAGAAAAAAACAGTGGAAAACATCATATCCATGGTGGTACAAACGGTTGGTCCTTTCAATTTTGGGATGTAGAGATTTTCAAGACACCACAATCTGTGGGAGTCGTCTTCTACCTAAAAGATACCTCTTCTGGATATCCAGGCCCTATCATTACAACAGTAACGTATCGTTTGATAAAAAATAAATTAGAAATGACGACTACAGCCAACAGTCCTGTTGAAACAATCTGTAACCCGACCAATCATGCCTATTTTAATCTCTCTGGTGATGGAAAACGTGATATCGAAACACACCAGTTACAAGTTCAATTAGACAGCATGTTAGAACTAGATCATGAACACTTACCTACTGGTGAACGCATCAAAAGAAAAGCTTTGCCCCTTGATTTCTACAAACCACGTACATTGTCTGAAATTTTGTCTCATTATCCAAAAGGACTTGACGATGTTTTTCTGTTAAGTAATCCTAAACTATCAAAAAACATATTAACGCTGTCAGAAGAAATATCTGGACGTCAACTAGCTATAGCAACTACGAATAAAAGTGTGGTATTATTTTCTACGACTGGATTCGATGCTGATTTTTCGATCAACGGCAAGAAAATGCATTCAAACTACGGCTTAGCCATCGAACCACAAGAAATACCCGATATCGTTCATTTTCCAGCATTTGGCTCAATCAACCTACACCCTGGACAAGAACGAATCAGCCAAACCAATTATGAATTCAGCCAATTATAAAAAAAATGTAGAATCAGGATTTTTCGCTGAATCATAAAAATAGAAAATAACTACTATTTGAACGAGTTTATCCAGTGGATCGTTACATGTCGTGAAAGAAAAGAAAGGTGATTTAAAACTATGGCTATTACAGTGAAAGATGTGGCAAAAAAAGCAGGAGTTGCGACATCGACTGTTTCTCGTGTCATCAATGACCATCCAAGCATTTCAGAAAACACTAAAAAGAAAGTTCGAAGAATCATGGATGAACTTGGCTATGTCCCAAATATCACGGCAAGAAATCTAGGAAAGCGAGTTTCGAGTGCTGTGGGAGTGATTTTGCCACCACTAGATTCAAAAGAGAGAATCGGCAATCCTTTTTATTTAGAAATCATGGAAGCAATCAATGAAGAAGCTCGTCACCATGGAATGACTACCGCCATCGCGACAGCAAAAAATTTTGATGTTTTATTAGAAAACGTCGAACGGATGCACTTACAAAAACAAGTTGACGGCTTTATTCTTGTCTACTCAGATAGTGACGATCCCGTCATTGATTATCTCTATAAAAACAAGATCCCCTTCACTTTGATCGGTCAGCCTTATCATCACGAAAACGAAATTATTTATATCGATAACGATAACCAATTGTTAGGAAAACAAGCAACCGAGTTTTTAATCGAAAACGGCCATGAGAATATCCTCTTCGTTACCAATACGACACATGAAAGCTTGTACTTTGAACGCTATTTTGGCTATCAAAAAGCAATGATGTTAGCAGGACTAGAAGCACACCCTAGCGTGAACCTAGAACAAGCTGAAGATTATCTGATCTTTGATACGACATTGAAAGAAACAAAAGCCACTGCACTAGTCGTCATTGATGATATTTTTGCTTTACGAACTATGCAGCTTGCACAAATGTACGGATACATCATTCCAGATACATTATCCGTCGTCAGTTTCAATAACTCGATTTTTTCAACTTTGACCCATCCTTATTTAACGAGCATCGATATCGATATCTCTGAACTAGGACGAGTCGCTATGCAAAAATTACAAGAATTGATTAATGACGAAGTAAGTAACGGCGTTCGCCTAGTCATCCCCCACCGCTTGATCAAACGAGAAACTGTAGTGGAAAAGAGGTTGTGACAGCAGCCTTTTACTCTAAGCGATAAGAAAGAAAATCAGCTGATAGAACACCATTAGCCAGGTTGTGAAGAAGACGTTCAGCTTCGATTATTAAGACGGAATTTGAGACAATAGACCAGAAAATGCTTCTTCACATCTATTAACCTGCGCTACCATTGTTCGAAGTTGATCTATCTATTCTTTTTTTAATAGTACGCCTTTTGAAAATAAGCCGAAGAATCTCGAAAATATGAAAAAGTATTTTCAGAGTCTCCGACTTATTTTTTATTTTTTTTTGGCAGGTTATATTTAACACTAGATAATGCAATTACATAATAAAACAAAAGTCCATAGATGCCATTAGCAACAAAATTCTTATTCACTATATATTCTATAGTAATCCAAAATGTACTCGCAATTAATCCGAAGATAATTATACTCAAATAAGGGTGCTTTTTTATGATTTTTTTACGATTCATAGTTTGTGAAGTGCTATATAGCAGCAACGATTTTCTCAACATTCAGTCTGTCATTCCCTCACTAGAGCCCACTTTGTAACCATTGTATCGCTCCCACAGGTATTTTACAGAACCTCGCTGAACCAACAACACTTTCATTCACTCCTTTTTAAGTGGATTATAAGTATTACTATAGCATCTAATATAGATTGCTTTTTAAAGGAATCGTAAAATGTCTTTTTGAGATCATAATCGTCTATGTACTATTTATGTTCGCCTACAGCTAAAAGCTTAGATTTTTCCGAAATAAATTTTTATTATTATTAGGAAATTATTGAGAGTACAAAACAACAGGGTATACTTTATTGCTTGCTATAAGCAACAAAAAGTCCCTACTAATAAAAGGAACTTTGAAGTTATTTATTTTTTTTGGATTTCCTGTAAATTGAAAAAGCTTCAAGAAGACTTAAAAACAAAACCGTATAGAAACCAGAACCTATAAAGTCATTATTGAGTAAATATTCAACAGAAATTCCGATAATACTACCTAGCAACAAATTGATCAAAAGGACGAGATAAGGATGTTTTTCGTAGAATAAATCTATTTTAGCTTTCATAGGTTCTCCTTTTGTATTATTTACTCTGTTTTATAAGCAGTGGCCACAGCCCTTCCCGCTCCATTATAACCAGTTCGTTTGTAAAAGCCTACCCAACCATTATGATTTTTATCCCATAGGCGAGCGACTGCATTTCCTGGAGAATTACCATAATTTGTCCAACCAGCTGCAGTTAGAAGATTTCCTATTGCCCAGCCAGGCAAACCAAAGATACCTAAAACAGAACCAATTCCTTTAGAGTAGGCAGTATTTATAGCTCCAGCTGTTACGCCAGTACTTAAAGCAATATGAGTATATTGCCATGCTCCCCATCTTGCAACATTAGCACGAGCTTTTGTTTCCATTTTTACTACCATAAGGTCACCATTCTCGTCTTTTTGTATAGATACATCCAAATTATCGTTGTTAGAATAACTTGTTGTTGTTTTGAGGGTATAATCGTCACCTATTGTCATTTGAAGTTTTAGGAAACAGAATGTATTGCCCAGAAATTATCCTTTAAACGAAAGAGATACAAATCAGCAGTGTCTCTTCGTTTATCAAGCTACGACCAACCAACACTAGCAATCCCAATATCTAAACCAATACTGTATTTAGGCATATGTTTATCCTCTTTTTTTATTTTTATTATCTCATATTTAGCCAATTATACGAAAATATTTTTTAGATTCAATTTCATCTTTTTTCATTTTTTATATTTGTTTGTATTATTTATTATCAACTTATATTTGTTGCTGAAAATTTTTAGCACATTCAAAAAAGGGACAGGCACCATTCTGCCTATCCCTTTAAACAAAAGTAATCAATTTTTCCTCTGCTGATTTTTTGCAGTAAGTAAAACTTTCAAAAAAGTGGAGAATCTCCAAATTGAGACACACAGTCCCCACTCACTTCTTCGATTGATTCTGTGATATTCTCTATTTCTTTTTAAAAAAAAGAGAGTTTCTATTAAATGACTTATTGGAAAATCACAACCAACCGTCTAATCGATGACTTTCGCTAAGAAGTAGCGTTTCTTCCCTTTTCTGATGACCACGAATTTCCCATCAAATTCTTCAGATGGATCGATAACAAAATCCAGATCAGTTATACGTTCCCCATTGATACTGATTGCGCCATTTTTAACATCTTCACGTGCTTGACGTTTCGATGGTTCAATTTTTGTAGCAACGAGTAATTCCACGATGTTTTCAGGAGTACTTGAAATTTCAACATTTGGCATGTTTCCAAACCCTTGTGCAATCTCTGTTGCATTTAGTTCTTTGATATTTCCTGAGAACAAGGCAGCGGTGATTCTTTGTGCTTCTTGTAAAGCTTCTTCACTATGGACAAAACGTGTGACTTCTTCTGCTAGACGACGTTGCGCTTCCCGTTTTTCTGGTTCTGTTTCAACTTTTTGCGCTAATTCATTGATTTCATCTTGGGTTAAGAAAGTGAAGAATTTCAAGTATTTTACCACATCACGGTCATCTTGGTTCAACCAGAATTGGTAAAATTCATAAGGTGAAGTTTTTTCAGGATCTAACCAAATCGCCCCTCCAGCTGTTTTCCCAAATTTCGTTCCATCTGCTTTCAACATCAAAGGAATCGTTAGTCCAAAGGCTTCAGCTTCTGGTCCCACTAACTTGCGGATCAAGTCTAACCCAGCGGTGATATTGCCCCATTGGTCAGCCCCACCAATTTGTAATTGGACATCATAAGTTTTGTGTAAATGTAAAAAGTCGATCGATTGTAAGATTTGGTAAGTAAATTCTGTAAATGAAATCCCAACTTCTAAACGACTTGCAACGATGTCTTTTGCCAACATCGTATTGATATTGAAGTTTTTCCCATAGTCTCGTAAAAATTCCAATAAAGAGATTTTGGATAGCCAGTCGTAGTTATTGACAAAAGTGATATTCGCATCTTTGCCAAAAAGTTTGCGCATTTGATTGGAAAGTGCATCAACATTGTGTTGTACTTGTTCCATTGTTTGCAACACACGTTCTGTGATACGACCACTTGGATCACCGATTGTTCCAGTTCCTCCACCGATCAGAATATAAGGATGATGTCCAGCTAACTGAAATCTTTTCATCATCATAAATGGGATCAAATGTCCGATATGCATGGAGTCACCTGTAGGGTCAACGCCACAATAAAGGGAGATGCTCTTTTCTTCGACTAGTTCACGTAGTCGTTCTTCATTTGTTTGTTGATTAATAGCATCACGCCATGTTAACTCATCAATAATATTCATTCCATTGTCCTCCGTATCTTTTTTATGAAAGCAGGAATCTGCTAGCATGCCTCTTTAATTTTAAAACTAAAACAAAAAAAGTCCCTTGACGATCTTGTCAAGGGACGAATTTACTCGCGGTACCACCCAGTTTATATGTTTCCTAAAAAACATATCACTCAAACATGTAACGCTGTCGCGTGGCTGTGTGCCATAGACTCCTAAAATGTAATTCATGCAAAAGCTTGTACTAGTTCGCAGCATCCACTAGCTTCCTGAAACATTGGCTTCGTCACTACTTCGTTTTATTCCCTGTCTATTTATAATATATAGATGTATCTTCTATCTTAAAGGGCTATTTTTTCTTTGTCAATAAGTATTTCACCCTTTCCCCACCTAAGGTAACAAGAAAATCAGATATCATAACTAAAAGCCAACTAATCAAAAATAAAACAAAAATGCTTTTATCTCCGTATGCTTTCCAATCAAAGTCGAAAAACTTTCTTTTTATCTTTATCTCATGTTTTCTAACATTGTCATGAATAAGATCGCACTGGAAGCCGCACCTGGATCAATATGCCCTTCTGAGCGTTCACCTAAGTAAGAAGCTCGTCCTTTTTTAGCAATCAACCCGCTCGTGTGTTCCTTCGCTTGTTCAATGACTTCTTCCGTTAATCCTTCTTTTTCTAGAGCATCTGCCACGGGGAACCAGACATCTAACATCGTCTTATCCTCTTTTTCTGCTTTACCTCTCGTTTGAATGGCATTTGCGCCTTCACGAATGATTGCTCCTAATTGCGTTTGCGAATCAATGCGTTCAAGTCCTTTTGTTGCTTTCATCATATTCATAAATGCAGAACCATAGAGCGGACCCGAAGCACCTCCAACTTTAGAGATCATTGCCATGGATAGAGTTTTAAAGGTATCGCTGATCGTTTCAGGTTCTTCTTTCTTCATAGCTTCTTCGTAAGCTGTAACTCCTCTTCCCATGTTATTCCCATGATCACCATCACCAATTGGTGTGTCTAAGTCACTGAGATAGGCTTTGTTTTCTTTAATTGCTTCTGTAAAATCAGTCAACCATGCTTGTACTTTCTCTGTTGTCCATTCCATTGTCATTCCATCCTTCACCATGAGATTGTTTCTACGTCGCTTGTCAAAGCGGCTTTCCAAGCAGTATTCGTTAAATCGATAACCGTCAAAGAGATGCCTTGCATATCTAAAGAGGTCATAAAATCACCCACTTTATGGAACGTTACCTCTATACTCTCTTTTTCTAATAACATCAATATGTCATTGATAAAGACAAACTGTTCCATCAAAGGTGTTCCACCCATGCCATTGACTAATACACCGACTTCTTTAGGCTTTTCTGGATATTCACTTAAGATTTTCGTCACTAATTCTTTGGCTAGCATTTTTGATGGATGTAGCTTTTCTCGACGATACCCTGGTTCACCATGTATCCCCACGCCGTATTCAATTTCATCTTCAGCTAACTCAAATCCTGGTTTACCAACTTCCGGTACAGTCGCTGCTCTGAGGGCTACCCCAATCGTTTTGATTTTCGCTACTACTCGATCACCTAATTCTTTTAATTCGGAAAGACTAGCCCCATTCCTAGCAGCGTCTCCAAGGATTTTATGGACGAGGACTGTTCCTGCTACTCCCCTTTTCCCGGCAGTATAGGTACTATTTTCGACTGCAATATCATCATCTACTACTACTTCTTCTACGTCGATTCCATCCATCATTGCCATATCTTTCGCCATTTCAAAGTTCAAGATATCACCAGTATAATTCTTGATGATCAATAGGACACCTTCACCTTTATCCGCTTCTTTGATGGCAGTTTGAATCTGATCAGGGGTTGGCGAAGTAAAGACATCTCCTAAGACAGCCACACTTAACATACCTGTTCCCACAAAGCCAGCATGTGCGGGTTCGTGGCCACTGCCGCCACCAGAAACGAGTCCCACTTGTTCACGTTGATGATTTTTCGCAATAACTCGTGAATCGCCTACCTGATGCACGAGTTCTGGATAACTTTTAACAATACCTGCTAACATTTCTTCAACGATAGTTCCGGGATCATTCATGATTTTTTTCATTTTACTTCCACCCTTCCTTTCCTGCTTGTTGCGCTTCGTCTATGATTTGTTGAGGATTATCCGTATTACCTGCAGTAATAGCTGCCGCAAAAGCGCCTTCAACGATTGGCGCATCAACTAGATAATAATTTTTTTGTTGTTCCTCCGTTAAAAATTCTTTTGCTAACTCTGAATTCATCACCGCACTACCAATATCTGCAAAAACAAAATAGGCAGAAGAATCTGTTTGATTGATCGCATCCACGATTTTCATCGGATCAGAACCCAGACGCCCTTCTTCAATCCCTCCTAGAGATAAAATCTCAACCTCTTCGGATTGTTGCATTTGCTCAATCATCTCTTTAATCCCATCTGTCACTTTTTGACTATGAGAAAGCAACAAAATACTTTTTTTCATCTAGCTTCTCCCCTTGCTTTTAGGAATATTTGTTTTGGTTGCGTTTTCATTTTCGTGTTATACAAATATGATTTTTTCTAAGGTACATTTCCAGTATATAACAACTCATTGGTTTAGTGGAAACAATGCGCTGATATTGTCTATAGTTTTTATTACAAGTCACTGTAAATTGACTATTGGTTAAAGAAATTTGCTATACTTTTCTTAAAGAAAGGAGTGATCAAAATGATCATTACAACTACAAACAATGTAGAGAATCAGACAGTGGCAGCTTACCAAGGAATTGTTTTTGGAGAGGTAATCACTGGTATCAACGTTTTAAAGGATTTGGGTGCTGGATTACGAAATGTATTCGGCGGTAGATCTAAAAGCTATGAAGATGAATTAATGGTTGCTAGAGAAGAAGCCCTAGAAGAAATGACAAAACGCGCACAAGGACTAGGTGCTGATGCAATCATTGGAATGAAGATGGATTATGAAGTTTTAGGTAGTGACAATGGCATGTTGATGGTCACTTGCAGTGGGACAGCTGTCAAATTAGTATAGAGTCAAGGGGCTGGGACAAGCGGTTAACTCCTTCGATTCCGCCATTTATCCGTATTTAGAGCGTGAAACAAGAGTAAATCATACTTTTGTTTCACGCTCCTCTAAAAAAGGGAAGATGTGACTTCACTGACCTTCTTCCCTTTTTAAATAACGATAGTTTCTCCGATCGATTACTTCACTTCACCGATCCTTTCGTTTGCCTTTACGAAAGGATTTGCTTGAATCGTTAATTGTTCTACTGCATCCCCGTTTGTAAACACAACGATCATATCTGTTTTTTTCTCTGCTTTTTCCAACAAAGAAAGGTCCACCTCGGCAATCAATTGCCCTCGGTTGATTTGCTGACCTTCCTTCACGTAAAGTGTGAATGGTTCTCCCATTAACTCTACCGTATTGATCCCCATATGCAACAAGACTTCGATCCCGGTATCCGTTTTTATCCCTAAGGCATGCTTCGTTGGGAAGATATTCATAATCGTCCCGCTGATTGGTGCAAAAATCTCGTTTGTTTCAGGAATGACTGCGTAGCCATCTCCCATCATTTTTTCTGCAAATACTGGATCAGAAACTTCGGTAATTGGAATGAGTCGACCATTTACTGGTGCGTAAAGTGCTAACTCTTTCTTAGACGGATGATTCTCTGATTGATTTTTTACTTCTTTGATCGGAGATTGCATACTTTCTTTTTCATTAGCTATTGAGTATTGCGTTCCTTGATAAAGCTTGATCATTTCATCTGCTACAAATTGAACTTGTGTACCTACGATGACTTGAATATTCGTTTGGTCAATGACCTTGACACCTGGAACACCTGTCCTTTTGATCTTTTCTTGATCAACCAAAGCTGTATCCTTGACTTGCAAACGCAAACGAGTCGTGCAATTATCGATTGTTTGGATATTTTCTTTACCCCCAAGCGCTTCATAAATAGTGGCAGCCATTTGTGAAAAATCACTATTATCAACCGCCACATCCGGCGTTTCTTCCCCATCTACTGTTTCTCTTCCTGGTGTCAGCAAATTGAATTTCTTGATGGCAAAGCGAAACCCAAAATAATAGATTGCAGCAAACACTAATCCTTGAAGTAACAACATCAAGGGATAATTGGCTACAGGGTTTTCTAAAGACAAAAAGTAATCGACAAAACCAGCACTAAAAGCAAACCCAGCTGTCCAATGGAAAAAGGCACTTACTGCTAAGGAAATACCTGTAAATATAGCGTGTAATACATATAAAGGCCACGCTACAAACATAAACGAGAATTCTAAAGGCTCAGTTACGCCGGTAAAAAACGCAGCAAAAGCAGCTGCAAGCATCAAGGATGCTGTTTGTTTTTTCTTTTCGGGGCGTGCGCATTGATAAATCGCTAATGCACCAGCCGGCAATCCGAACATCATCACTGGGAAAAAGCCAGCTTGATACATCCCAGTTTGCCCAATAATCGCTTTCCCATTATCTAAGGCTTGTTGACCTGCTAAAAAATTGCCGATATCGTTGATCCCAGCTACATCAAACCAGAAAACCGAATTCAGCGCATGATGTAATCCAGTTGGTATCAATAACCGATTGAATAAACCATACAACCCAGCACCGACAAATCCTAACTGCGAGATACTTTCACCAAAAGAAACTAAAACATCATACACACTTGGCCAAATAAATAATAAAATTGCGGATATCCCCAACATGCTAAGGGCTGACATGATTGGCACTAATCGCTTCCCACTAAAAAATGACAATGCCATCGGTAATCTCACTTGACTAAATCGGTTATACATTTCAGCTGCGACTAAGCCAGCTATGATCCCCACAAATACATTATTATCCATCGTATTAAACGCTGGATTAACTTCAGTAATATCCCCTAGATGCAGTAACCCTTGGACTGAATCCGCCGCTAAAACAGTTTGCGGGATCAAATAGGCAACTAGTCCAGCCAATGCTGCTGATCCATCTTTGTCTTTTGACATCCCTAAGGCTAGTCCGACTGCGAATAATAAAGCTAAATGGTTTAAAATCGCTAATCCTGCATTCATCAGAAAAGTGGTGCCTGCATTGCTGATCCCCAATCCTACTAACCAATTTGCTATACCAACTAGCAATGATGCAGCTGGTAACACCGCTACTGGAAGCATCAAAGAACGACCCATTCGTTGCATGTATGCTTTCAATTCTTCTTCCTCCTCATATAAACTTTCTGTCATAAGCTAACAGAGCATTTTGTACAATATTTTGAAAACTTTCTAGAAATTATCTAAAAACAACAAAATGAGTATACCACTTTTACATTTAAATGAATAGAAAAAATGGGAAAGTCTTTTAACTTATCTAATACAAGCTATATTTAGCTTCTAATCTAAAAAAAGCACCTAAGTTAAAGGTATACCAATGATGCATTCATCATAAATACCATTTACTATAAAAAAAGAAACACAGCCTAAAAACCCTTCTCTCACTTTCGCCAAGGAATTTCTCCTAAAATATTTTTTACAAAAAAAGCCAAAAAATCCTAAAAGAGTTCATTCTCTAGGATCTTTTGACTTTTATGGGAATTCAAAGAATACTGTTATTACTTCTATCATACGACTTGTTAGAGATCATGACTCTAAATTCGCTTGCCCATGACATAAACACCAATTGCACCGATTAGCAAAGCACCAATCAAAGGCAATCCTAACAAATGATTTTCATTTGTTTTAGGTAGCGTTTTTGCTACTGGAGCTTGTTCTGTTTCTTTATTTTTTTCTGTTGTCATTGTTGTTTCTGTTGGCTTTGGTGTTGCCTGCGCTGTCCTATCACTAGCAGAATGCAAAGTAGCTTTGATACGTTGAATGCTTGCCGATAATTCTTCTTTTTGAGCATCAAAGTCGGCTATCATCGCTTTCGCTTCTTCGGCTTTCCCGTGGATCTCAGCACTAGCTGTAGCAATTTCTCCTTGCGTTTCATCCAACTTGTTGGCGGTAGATGACGCAAACTCGCCTAGTTGTGTTTCTACCTCTGCCGCTCGTTGAGTTGTAGCACCGATTGTCTGCCTAGCTGCTTCCACCTTGGCTTGCGCATTTGCTAGATCTTGGTTGACTTTTTCACGATCCGTGGTCAATTGCCCCTGTAATTCTTGTAATGCTTGATCGATCTTGGCTTGGTTTTCAACTAATTGATGTTCAGCCTCTCCTAATGCTTTTTCTATTTCTTTTCTTCGTTCTTCCAGTGTTTTCAAATCATTCGTTTGTTCTTCTTTGGTTCCAGAAATTTCTGTATTTTCCGAAGAAGTAGGTGTTGTTGCCTCTGAACTCGCTGATCCTGTTGAGTTCGAGGAATCTTGTGTAGCCACAACTGCTGAATCATTAGTTGATAGTGGCATGTCCGTTGTCTCTGCCAATACACCTTGAGAAAGTAAGAAACAACTAGCCATTATCGAGACAAGCATGATTGTCTTTTTCCCCATCCATTTCTTCTCCTCTCTTACTTTTCACTAACTGATCATTATAGTAAAAAAGAGTCAAAACGAACATGCACAATCATCTAAATCTGTCTAAATCTGCTACCTCATCATTTGATATCTGCTGTTGACTTATAGCTTATTCTCAGTTTTCACTGGATAGCTCAATTCTTTTGGTCTAACTGCATGATACAAAGCAAATGCTCCATCTAAATTTTGTACTTTGAATCCAGCTTGTTTTAAGATTCGTTCTGCTAAATAACTACGCAACCCACTATGACAGCTGACGATATAAGATTGTTCTTGATCTAATTCAGATAAACGACACCGCAAATCATTCAATGGAATATGGACGGCACCATCAAAATAGCCATTTGCTAATTCTTTTTCGTTACGAACATCTAATACTTTTTTCCCTTTTGCTAATTCAGTTGGCAAGTCATACCATTGGATAGGGTCACTGAGTCCTTCGATCACATTCATTGCAACATAACCTAACATGTTTACGGGATCTTTGGCAGAACCAAATGGCGGAGCATAAGTTAATTCTAATTCTGGCAAATCAAAGACCGACAAATTCCCTTTGATCGCCGTTGCTAGAATATCGATCCGTTTATCGATCCCTTTTGCACCAACTCCTTGTGCCCCATAGATTTCACCAGTTTTCGGATGGAAAATAAGTTTTAATAGCACTTCTGTTGCATTAGGATAATAGCCAGCATGATCTTTTCCAGATACATGAACCACTTTAAACGAAAGACCAGCTTTTTTCGCTTGACGTTCACTGACACCGGTAGAAGCCGCCGTTGTTCCAAATGCTCGAACTATCGCTGTACCGATACTCCCACGATTTACTCTTGGTAACCCGACGATACAATCCGCAACTTGACGACCTTGACGATTCGCAGGAGAAGCCAGAGAAATCAAAGCTTCTTCTTTCGTCACTTGGTGTTTGACTACGATCGCATCACCAACTGCATAAATAGCTGGATCACTTGTCTGATATTGCTCATTCACAACGATTCCCCCACGCAAACCAAGTTCTAGTCCAGCCATTTCTGCTAAAGTACTATCTGGTTGTACGCCTACCGATAAAATCGTTAAATCAGAGGAAAGAACCTCTCCATTATCTAAATGAAGGAGTTTCCCTCCTTGTTCAAAACTTGTAACGGCTCGATTTGTTAGAACACGTACTTGGTTACGCTCTAATTCTTGTTGCACATATACAGCCATCTCTTCGTCAAGTGTCGGTACTACCTGTGGCGTACGTTCCACAATCGTCACTTCAAGTCCACGCTTTTTCAAGTTTTCTGCCATTTCGATCCCAATAAAGCCAGCACCTATGACTACCGCTCTTTTTGGTTGTTGCATCAATTTCTCCATGATTTCATCAATATTTGGTACATTCCGCACAGTAAATACATTGTCCGCTTCTGCTAATCCTTCCATTGACGGAATAAATGGTTTGGCACCAGGGGAAAGGATCAATGCATCATAATTTTCTTTTCTTAAGGTTCCTTCATGCAATACTTCGACCGCTTTTTCTTCTGGAAAAATCGCTGTTACTTCATGATTCACTCGCACATCTAATTGGAAACGAGCAGCCAAGCTTTCTGGTGTTTGGATCAGTAAATCTTCCCTCTCACCGATCTCTCCTGATAAGTAATAAGGAAGCCCACAATTAGCAAATGATACATAAGGGCCTTTTTCGAAAATAATGATTTCCGCTTCTTCTTTTAAACGACGTAATCGTGTGGCAGCTGACATTCCACCTGCAACGCCTCCTACTATGATCACTTTCATATTATTTTCCTCCAATCGTTGGTCCGACCCACTGATTCATACCACCACGTACATTAATAGCATCATAACCTAACGCTTTCAATTCTTTTGTTGCTTGTTTGCTACGCATGCCCGACTGACAAATCACATATACAGGTTCTTCTTTATTTCCACGGTAACTCGTGACACGATCTAACGGAACGTTTTTTGCTTGTTTGATATGCCCTCCCCGGTATTCGGCAGGTGTTCGCACATCCACCAACTGAATAGAATCCTTTGTTTTCTGCTTTAATTCCTCTGTGGAAATTGATTGGCTAAAATTAAATAGTCCCATTTTTACAGCACCTCGTTTTTATTTTTAAAATACCTTACGGGGTATATTTAACGATAAATAATGTCTGCTGTCAACTAATTAGTTTAGATAGAAACTTTGATTGATCAGATATTTGCAAAAGATACCTATATAGGGTATTATCATAAAAAATACAAAAGGAGGATTTCCTCATGACTATAGATAATAAAACAATTATAAATCGTCTAAAACGTACGGAAGGACAAATACGAGGAATACAAAAGATGATCGATGAAGAAAAGGAGTGTATGGATGTGATCACACAATTAAGCGCCGTTCGCTCAAGTATTGATCGAGTGATGGGCATGATCGTCGCTGAAAATCTTAAAAATTGTTTGGAACATCCTGAAAATAGCCCAGAAGAACAAGCAAAAAGAATGGAACAAGCTATCAATATGATCATCAAGAAATAAGGTAGTGTCTAGCTACTCAGTTCCTATAAATCAGTTAAAAGAGTATGGGACAAACACCCATGAGGGCTTTGGTGCCTTCATAGTTGTTTGTCCCTGCCACTTTTTCCGACTGTTTACTTGTAACTATTCAACTTCTTCACAACCTCGATCAATGGTATCCAACAAATCATAGTCCAAAGAAAGAAATCGTGATATATGAATTTTTTCAGATTCCTTCTTAAAATTCTGGTTTTTCCTGCTTTGTTAGTAGATTTTTGTATTCTAAAATATACAAGATAAAGGATTGTAGCAAACTATAAGTGATTACGATCAAAATCCATTTCAGCCAAACTTCAGAGATCTCTGGAAATAACAATAAGATGACCATTCCTACATAAATCACTGCAGTCGCTAATTTTCCATACCACTTTGCACCGTCTAGTTTCACCTTCCGATGTAAACCAATGATTCCCGCAATGAGCATAAATCCTTCTTTCACTAGGAATAATCCTAAAATCCACCAAATAAACGGTCGTTCCCATGCTAGTGAAACGATCAATACAAGCTGGGTCAGCTTATCTGCCAAAGGATCTAAGACTTTACCGAGTTCAGTGATCTGATGGAATTTCCTAGCAATAAACCCATCTAAAAAATCAGTCACACCTGAAAATAGGATGATCACCCCCGCTGAATAAAATGCTTCATGCACCACAAAATAAAGATACAGAGGCAATAGGATCATTCTAAGAATAGACAGCAGATTGGGGATCGTTTGAATCTCTTTCCACACACTAGGTATTCTTTTCATTTCTTGATCACTCCCTTAGTTCTTATCTTCATCAAGTTAGTACTGAACCAATTTTTTCCACTACTCGTCCTACGTCTCTTTATCGTATTTACTATACAAACTCTTACGCCTGACATTTACTTTCCCTGCTCTTTTTCCCTCTCCGCTTGACGAAGACGTGCTTCTTTTAGTAGTTTTTTATGGGCTTTTTTTGACCCTCGTGCGATATCTTTTTCCCATTTCCTCGTTTTAAAGTCAGTAAATAAACTATCTAAATCGTAACCTACTGGATACAATTCTTCCGCACTTCTTTTAAAAATCACACGTTGTCGATAAATAGGAAGTAGCTGTTCATCTATAAAAATCACTACAGTTTCTTCTCCTAGGTCCTCGAAGACCAAACCTTCTTTTTGGTGTTGTGTGGAGAAAATGCGATCTCCTTTTGAAAAGATTCGTTTTTCTTTTGGTTCGATGAGTGTTCGGTCAATCCGTTGTTTAAATTCACGCTTTTTCATTGGATAGTTTTTATTTGTAAGGTACTGTTGCGCTTGTAAGATCAACTCTTTTGACATTTGCATCTTTTGAGCGATCCATAACGCTTGACTCTCACCAGTTTTGCCTACTTGTAATAGGTATTTGGGTTGCAGTGCTTCTCGATCAAAAGCCATCGCTGCTGGAACAAAGTCTTCATGAGTCTCAGCAAATTGTTTGATTTCTCCATAGTGAGTCGTCGCAACAATCAATGCCCCTTTTTGATACATGGCATCCATGATCGCAATTGCCAATGCTGCACCTTCTGTTGGTTCAGTTCCACTACCGATCTCATCTAGCAAAACCAAAGTATTTCTCTTTACTTTTTGCAAAATCTCAGCGATATTTTGCATATGACCGGAAAAGGTACTTAACGCATTCGCAATATCTTGTTGATCACCAATATCCACAAAAATCTCATCAAATATCGCTAATTCCGTTCCTTTTTCTGCTGGGACTTGTAGCCCGAACATCGCCATCAAAGTCAACAAGCCTACAGTTTTCAATACTACTGTTTTTCCACCCGCATTTGCCCCTGTGATAACAAGTCCCCGATAAGCTGTTCCTAAGTGGAAATCTAACGGCACCGCTTTTTCCAATAATAAAGGATGTTTCCCTTGTTTGATCGTTACACGTTCTGATTTGTTGATCTGCGGCGTAATCCCATTGATTTCTCGACTATACTTTCCACGGGCAAAAATGATGTCTAATACTGTTACCGTTTCAATGATTTGATCGATTGCTTGTTCATTCTCAGCTAATGCCCCTGTTAGAGTAGCTAATACTTGGTACTCTTCTGTTATCTCCTCTGCTTTCAATAGCTGATAGTTCTCATTGGCTTTTGCTACCGCAGTTGGTTCAATGAATACTGTTGTTCCTTTATTCGACTGCTCGATAATCGTACCAGCTACTTTATTTTTATAACTTGCTTTGATAGGGATCGTTGCATGTTCGCCTTTTTGAACGATCATTGCGTCTTGGATCATTTCTTTATTGCTAGGATGTCTTAGGAATTTCATCAGCCGATCTTGGATTTCTTTTTCGACTACTTGTAGCTGTTTTCGCACTTTACGTAAATTTCTCGATGCATCATCTGATACTCGTTGATTATTTATTTGTTGATAAATCAACTCTTCCACATATTGAAGGTCGGGCAGATTTTTACTGTAAGAATACAGTAAAGGCGTCTGATATTGGTTTTTCTCAAAAAAACGTGTGATCATCCGACTGCTACGTAAAAAATCAGCATATTCGATCAATTCTGCTGGCGTTAATACCAGCCCCTTTTTCACTTGGCTCGTTAATCCACCAATTCTAGTCAGACCCATGAAAGGTACATGTTGGTTGCTCTCTAAGATCAAACGAGCTTCTTTAGTTTCAGTCTGTCTTGCTTGTACGGTTTGTAGATTCGAAGGAATCGACATGTCAGCGATCCGTTCTTTCGTATAGTTACCGATAGCTCTGGCAATGACTTCATTTCTGATTTGTTCAAATTGTAATTGTTTGATTGTATGATTCATATTCTCTCCTTTTTTGAAGAGATACCTGCCCCAAATAAATAAAAACCCAAGGATAAAACAAAAGAGCGAAACACGCTTAAATAAGACATGTCCCGCCCTTGGTAAGATACAAAAAGATTGATTTTGACAGGTATCATCTATAAGCACGCCAAATAAGCGAATTGCTTTATTGGCTATTCAACTTACGCTATTAGATACCTACTACACTCATCAAAATACCTCGCTCATTTAGGTTTTATTTATTTTCATCTCCAATATAACAATCCTATAAAAAATTGTCAATCAAAAACAAGAAACCGCTTTTTATGCCATAACGAAAAAACTATCAAAACTGTCACCTTTTTCGATTTTCAAATTAGTAGACTATCGGAGATAATCTACTTATAAAATAAATAGAAAAGAGTGGTTTTATGAAAAAAATAATTGGCGCAATTGCCATCTTACTAGTACTATTTGGCGGCTACAAAGCTTATCAGTATTATGATGAAACATACAATAGCCAAACGGCCTATGCAAAAACACCAGAAGCTATCCCCCCACGAAAAGATGCTGTGGATGCTAACGGTAAAAAAATGTGGGATTGGAAATCCTATAGTTACGAACTGACTTTCGTGACATCAAATGGTCAAAAAATCAAATTACCTTACAGCGTTGAATCAGAAAATCCAACACCTTTTGAACCAAACAGCTACGTCAAAGCAGAAGTTAGTCAAAAGAGAGTCACTTCAGGTCCTACAGCTGTTGCTAAAGAAACCGTGCCTGAGAATATTTTAAGTAAGCTACAATAAAAACGACAGCCAAGCTCCTTTATTACTACCCTTGTGCAAAGATGATAGGAACACACTGCTGTTTCACTATTGTAAAATCAAGCTATGAAGTCTTGAAATCACAAAAATATAGAAAGCTATTTTTGTTGTACTTACATTTTCTTCTAATGTCCTATTTTCATATTGCTTGGTAAACAACATTTCATGCCCTCTACTATGCACATAAGAAAAAAATCAAATCCAATCTCAACTATTTTTAATTTTTATTGATCGTCGACCATGCAGTGCCTAGATATCACAAGCACAATAAAAAGACCATCGCAGAACAGATAAATCTGTTTTACGATGGTCTCAGTAGATCAAATCAACAGGTTGCTTTTTAAGCTTTGAGATTGGGTTTTACATACTCACTTCATTTCAATTGATTTTAGTAAAATAGGACTCAAACCATCAATGTATACATACCTACTGCTACGACAGCGCCAACCATTGGTGCGATGACTGGTACCCATGAATAGCTCCAGTCTGAATCTCCTTTGTTCGCAATTGGCAAAATAGCATGCGCGATACGTGGTCCTAAGTCACGAGCTGGGTTGATGGCATATCCGGTAGGTCCACCTAAAGATAGACCGATGGCTAAGATCAAGCCACCTACAGCAAAGACATTAGTTCCATCTGCAAATGCAGTTTGGCCGAATGCCAGTAAGCCTAGGACTAATACGAATGTGCCAATGACTTCAGTAATAAAGTTGGCTGGATAATTACGAATTGCGGGTCCTGTAGCAAATGTTCCTAAAATCGCGCCTTGATCTTTTGTTGCTTGCCAGTGAGGCAGATAAGATAACCAGACAAGGACAGCTCCTACGATTGCGCCTAAAAGTTGTGCGATGATAAAGGGCACGACTAAGTTCCAACCGATTCCACCAGTCATTGCCATACCTAGCGTTACTGCTGGGTTTAAGTGTGCTGGTCCCATAAATCCTGAAATATAAACAGCCATTGTAACCGCTAAGGCCCAACCAAAGGCAATGACGATCCAACCAGATGCGTGCGCTTTACTTTTATTCAAATTAACCGCCGCACACACGCCGTCTCCTAAAAGGATCAAGATCATTGTTCCAATAAACTCACCCATTATTTGGGTCATATCTGCATTCATTTAATTTGCCCCTTTCAGTTCACGCAAATCTGATTCAGCAATCAATTTTTCTAATTGTTTGCTTTGATGTTCTTTTTCTTCTGTTGACCATTCAAGATATTCAGCAATCGCATCGATGATTGGTTGTTTGATTTCGTCTAATTGATCTCTTTCAAAAAGCATATGGTTCGTTCGACGGATCAAATAATCACCTGGTGCCAAGACCATTTCTTCTTCTAAGGCATAGCGTAAACGTGCGGATTCAGCTAGTGTCAATCCAGGATATGGTTTCATTTCTTTAGCTAATTCAAAGATTCGTTTTGCATTTGTTCCGTAGAAGTCGGCAATATAGGTCGCATCTTCTTCACTTAAGCCAGCTTCGATCCCGATTTGGGCAAATTCACGGACCATTTCTTCTTGTTTTGTTGGATCAAAATCGCCACCAGAAACAGGATATTTTTTCGAATCGATTTCTTTTGTTTCTACACCATATTCGTCTTTTAGCAATTGGCGGATCAGCTTCATTGCTCCTTCTGCCATTTTACGGTAATCGGTGATTTTCCCTCCTGATAAAGTCACTAATCCATCGGGTTCTCGTTCTAGTGAACTACCACGAGAAACAGTAGATGGTGCTTTTTCATCCCGACTATTTTCTAAATGATTCAAGACGTCTTCTACTTCCACACGAGATACTTTGTTTTCTTTATACTCTGTCACCGTATCTACGACTTTACGGAAACTCTTATCGGAAATTGAACCATTATCTCCACCATTGTAGTCTGAACCAGAATTTCCAATCAAAAGTGGACGTAGACCAGCCCAACTTGATTCAATATCTGCCAGTGTAATATTTGCTTCTGGATAACGATGGTTAATGACTTCTAATAGGTAATCCACATCTTCTTGTGTTACTTTAGGATCAGTAAAATCGCCTTGATAATCTGTATCTGTTGTACCAAAATAAGTTTTGTTTTCACGAGGAATGGCAAAGACCATCCGTCCGTCTTGTTTGCCAGTATCAAAATAAGTTGGTTGTGGAACTGGTAATTTCTTAGCATCTACCACTAAATGAATTCCTTTTGTAGGACGCATTTTTGGTGAGATTGCTCGTTTGAAATTCAAGTTACGGATTTTATCGACCCATGGACCACTTGTGTTGATCACGATTTTGGCACGAATTTCAATCACTTCATCGCTTAACAGATCACGAGCTTTAACCCCAACGATCTTGTCCCCGTCATAGATAAATCCGGTAGCTTTCATTTTACTGACTAAATATGCCCCATCTTCTGCTGCTTTTTTGATGTTGTCGATGACTAAACGAGCATCATTGTTACGGAAATCCAGATAAACACCGGCACCTTTTAAACCTTCTTTTTTCAAGAATGGTTCACGTTTTAATACTTCTTCAGGCGTGAGTGTATAATTCTCATATTTCGTTCCAGTCACATTTGCTAACTTATCATAAAGATCCATGGCTACTTTGACAGAGAACATATTAAACGTGGTTGCCCCTTCACCTTCATAGATTGGCAACAACATTGGATCTGGCTTAGGGATATGAGGAGCAATACTTTGAACTACCGCACGTTCACCTACTGTATCAGCCACTACTTCTACATCAAATGTTTTTAAATAACGAATCCCTCCATGGACTAATTTAGTGGAGCGTGAAGAAGTCCCTTCAGCAAAATCCTGCATGTCGATCAAACCTGTTTTGATGCCTGATGCTGCCGCTTGGATCGCCACACCTGCACCGGTAATTCCACCGCCGATAATCAAAAGATCTAATTCTTCTTGTTTCATGTGGTTAATATTTTCTTGTCTTGTTGTTTTTGAAAACATATTCGTGTTCCTCCCTTTACTCAAATGCTTGAGTGGCAGTTACTGCTTTTTTCCAACCACTATATAGTTTTTCTCTTCGTTCTTCCGGCATTTCTACTTCGAAGATTTTACCTGCTTCATAAAACTCACGGATTTCATCGGTATCTTTCCAATAGCCCACCGCTAATCCTGCTAAAAAGGCTGCACCTAAAGCAGTTGTCTCAAGGTTTTCAGCACGTTGGATCGGAACATTCAAGATATCTGTCTGAAATTGCATCAAGTACTCATTGTTTGCTGCACCACCGTCTACTTTTAGTACTGGAATACTGATCCCTGTATCATCTTGCATCGTATCAATAATGTCACGTACTTGGTAAGCAATGGACTGTAAAGTTGCTTTAATGATATCTTCTTTTGTTGTTCCACGAGTCAAACCAAACATTGCGCCTCGAGCTTCTTGATCCCAATAAGGGGCACCTAGACCTACGAATGCTGGAACTACGTACACTTCATCATCACTGGTAGAGCGTTTTGCTGCTTCTTCAGAATCACTGGCTTTTTGCAGCATTTGTAAGCCATCACGCAACCATTGAATCGAAGATCCGGCAACAAAAATACTTCCTTCAAGCGCATAATAAACCTTTCCATTTATTCCGTAACCAATTGTTGTCAATAAATTATTTTTAGATAATTGCGGTTTTTCACCGGTATTCATGACGATAAATGAACCCGTTCCATAAGTGTTTTTGACCATTCCTGGCTCAAATGCCATTTGTCCAAACAATGCGGCTTGTTGGTCTCCTGCCATCCCTGATATAGGTGCTTCACTACCATAAAAATGATAGCCTTGTGTATAGCCATAAACTTCTGAGTTTGAAGTTACTTTAGGTAACATGACACGAGGGATATTCAACAAATCTAAAATTTCTTGATCCCAGTCAAGATTGTGGATATTGAATAACATCGTTCGACTAGCATTCGAGTAATCGGTGACATGTGCTTGTCCATCTGTCAGTTTCCAAACAAGCCATGAATCAATGGTTCCAAACATGAGCTCCCCTTTTTCAGCTCGTTCTTGGGCGCCTTCTACATGATCTAAGATCCAACGAATCTTTGTGGCAGAAAAATACGCATCAATGACTAACCCTGTTTTTTCGTGGAAAAATTCTTGATGACCTTCTTCTTTGAGTTTATTCGCGATGTCTGCAGATTGTCGTGATTGCCAAACAACGGCATGATAGATTGGTCGCCCAGTATCTTTTTCCCAGATAACTGTTGTCTCACGTTGATTAGTGATCCCAATACCAGCAATTTGAGTCGGTTTGATACCTGATTCAATGAACGCTCCTGCAATCACTGATTGCACAGAATTCCAAATTTCATTTGCATCATGTTCTACCCAACTTTCTCTTGGGAAATATTGTGTGAATTCTTTTTGAGAGCTACCGATATGACGCCCTTTCTTATCAAAAATGATTGCACGTGAGCTCGTTGTTCCTTGGTCAATCGCCATGATATACGTTGATTCTGTCATTGTCATTTCCTCCTATATTTGCAAACGCTTTCTTTATCTGCTTTTATCTTACACCTATTTATTTTAAAGAAACTGTCAAAAAAAATATGAATTCTCATTTTTTTTGACAGTTTTCTAATTTTTAGCTTTTATTTCTCCTTCGATTTTTTGCTTTAGCCTTAATATATCAAAGCTTGAAGCAAATTCGGAAAGGTAGTAATAATTTTGACCTGATCGCTCGTGATTGAATGTAATGATTAGGTCATAAGTTTTTTCAGGTTGTATCTCTTCAATTTCAACGCCACTGATCCCCTTTAATTCTCTGATCAGAAATTGTTGAAATGCCACTCGACAGATTGGCAAAGTATGGAGATCGATACCTACAGATACCTTTTTTTCAATATAAAAGTCGATCATCATTAAAATATTGGCGTATTGACTCATTAAATGATCGAGCATGGTTTCTGTCAATTGTTTTTCGGGTAATTGCTCAATTGTTGTTTTCTTTAGAAGATCTAGTAATTGACTGAGGGAATCTCCTAACATTCGCTGCTGTTGAGTCAGCAAGTGTGGTTGATCATAGATCGTGATATGTCCCTGAAAGAAATACAATTCATTATTGATCTGAGCTAACTGATAACCGACAGCCTTCTCTTCCTTTATTTTCAAGCGTCTAGGCCGATAATGCCATAACATCGTTTCTCGGATATACGTATCCAAGATGGCAGTTGGTAATTTTTTACTACGTGTCAGATCATATTGATAAAAAGTTTCTTCTTCTAACACAGCAAATGAAACTAGAAAACTATAAAAGAGCATCGTCTCATACGAAGTGATATCAGCGGCTGTCCTACTAAGATATAAAGAAATCACAGAATCAATAGCTTGATACAATCGATCCTTTTGGTAGAGCGTCTTTTTTTCTTTTAATATTGAGAATTTCTTCTTATCAGACAAGAGTCGTTTTCTGGTAATCCCTAACCAAGAAGCAATTTTTATCGAAGCTTCAGAGGATATCGTTGTTTTCAACACTCGCTCTAACCCTAAGATCAATGGACGTTTTTCAGGTGTCTCTTGAATATATGTGGGTCGTTGTGATTCCGGTAAAAACTGAAATAGCGAATAATAAAAATATCTGATCTGTAATTCTTCGCCATCTAACTGACCATTTTTGATTTTCAAAGAAAATTCTTTCAACAGCCGGTTCAATTCTTTGAATTTTCTAAAGACAGAAGATTCACTTATATTAAATACTGTTGCCAAACGGACACTAGACACTTGTTGATGTTCAAGTAAGTAGCATAAAATCCGAAATTTCAAGCTTTGTTGAACAAGGAACAATGTGATTTTTTCTAAGCTCATCGTATCATCTAACACTAAAATCGCCTGAAATTCATTTTTTTGAATATCTACCTTCTTTTTCATCATTGCTCCAATGAGCGCAATGTCTTCGATATACTGATCAAAAGCAGATTTTGAAAGTTTGACGTGTTCTCTTAACTCATTGATGGAGGCAGAACCTCCGTTTAAAACTAACGTACGAATGATTTCTATTTGCATTTGTTCTTTTTTATCCAAGAGTTCTTCAAGTTTCATTGAACGAATCAACCGCCTTTACAAGTGATACGGGAGTCCGAAATTCAGGCTGAAAGAACAATTCATGTGCCTCTAGTTGTGCCAAAGTCCAACCTTCCTCTATCGCAAATGTAAGTTGATCAAGAAAATGAAAATTGGTTGCTTTACTGTAACACTGCGCACCGATCAATTGACCTTTCTCATCACACAAAATTTTGATTTTGACTACTTCTTGATTCATGGCAGAAGCACGTGTCGTAAAGAAATATTTCATGATTTTGTGCGGATAAAAAATACTTTCTTCCTCTGTCAATCCTACACTACCAAAAAAGTACCCAAACCATCGATTCCCAATTGGACGATAGGTACCTAAGTCTTTCGTAGGGGTACCACTAATATTTTTACTGGCGATATTAGCCGTGCGGATAGCATTGTTCACTAAAGAAACATACATTTTCTCGTCTGTTGGGCGAAAAGACACTTGGATCGCATCCCCTATCGCAAAAATCGCTGGATGAGAGGTTTGAAGGTAGTCATTGACCCAAATCGTTCCGTCATCATTTAATCGCAAATGATCTTCCCAGATGTGATTATCAGGTTTCGTATGATTTGCTAGAAGAATCAGGTCATAAGTGTCCTTTCTTTGTTCTGTAACTAATTGAACAGGTTCATCTTCTGTTATCTGTTGGACTTGTTCATTTAAAAATAAAGAAACTCTGTGCTTTTTTAGTTCATTGACTAACGGAACAACCATTTCTGGATCGAAATAACGAAATAAAAGAGTTGGCTGACTTTCATAAAGATGAACTTCCTTGGTTCCATCAGATAAGCCTTCCACTAATTCCAACCCTACTTGCCCTCCACCAACCACTGCGATTTTCTTTGACTCTACGATTTTTTGATACAATGCTTCCGTTCCTGTTTGATCTTTTATCCTCCGTATCGACTCATTCACTATAGTATTTCCGCTGAATTGTTGATTCGAACCGGTAGCAATCACTAAATAATCAAAAAACAGCGCTTCACCATTTTTCAACTGAACTTGTTTTGAGTCTCCATTTAAAGAGACAACCTCGGTACTCGTTCGAACCTCAATATGATGATCGTTGATCAACTGCTCTTTGGTGATCCAGTAGCACTCTTCTTCATTGTGTAGTTTTCCTTTCAAGAATAAATTGACACTACTTGGAATAAACCCAACCCGTTCTTGCTTTTCAAGCAAAACAATCTCACTTGCCGGACACTCTCTTCGCAACGAAACAGCCGTCTGAATCCCCGCAAATGATCCACCAATAATCACTACCCTCATGTATCTCCCTCTTTTCTACCTCTTATTGGTAGAGTATCATTTCTTAGAAAACGTTTCAAATAGAAAGAAGGTTGTGACAGTAGCGTTTTGATCTGAACATTAAGACAGAAAATTGAAAAATAGGTCCTCATATTTTACAATTTTTTGGCTTAATGTCAAAGATCAGCTAATGGAACACCGTGGATAAGGTTGTGACAGCAGCGTTTTGATCTGAGCATTAAGACAGAAAATTGAAAAATAGTTCCGAGTATTCATCCTTTAATAAAAAAACTACTTTTCTCCCTATTTATTTAGTAAGTAAAAGGAGAGAGAATTACTCTACCAAAAAAGCCGAAACTCTCCAAAATAGTTTAAGCTACTTTAGGAGAGTCCGGCTGTTTTCAATTGGTTACTTTTTTACTGTGGCTGATTCGGATTAATTTGATGAAGTTTTTCCACTAAAGTTCGATGTTCTCTTGGCCCTGTTGATTCTGGCGCTTTATCTAATTGTTTGATCATTGCCAATTCTTCCTTTGTTAGGTGAAAATCGAAGATGTTGAGATTTTCTTTCATTCGATCGACATGAACAGATTTAGGAATTGTAATGATTCCTAACTGTGTCTGCCAACGTAAAATGATCTGTGGCACACTTTTGTTGTATTTTTGAGCCAATTTCTGTAAGACTGGTTCTTCAAAAATCTGCTCTTTCCCTTGATTGAATGGACTCCAAGCTTCGGTGGCAACATCAAAATAGGCTGCCGTTTCACGTTGAAGTGTTTGCTGACGATAAGGATGTTGTTCGATTTGATTGACTACTGGTTTGATCCGATTGTTCAAGATTAAGTCAGTTAAGCGACCGGTAGAAAAATTGGAGACACCAATCGCTTTTACTTTCTCATCTTCGTACAATTCTTCCATTGCCCGCCAAGCACCATAATAATCATTATAGGGTTGATGGATTAAAAATAGATCAATATAATCCACTGCTAATTTCTGCAAAGAACGTTCGTAGGCTTTGTAGGCTCCTTCATACGAAGCATCAGTGACCCATAATTTCGTTGTGAGGGTGATTTCTTCTCTGGGGATACCACTTTTTTTGATGGCTCGACCAACTGCTTCTTCATTATAATAAACAGCTGCTGTATCAATCAGACGGTAGCCAGCATTCAAAGCTTCCAACACTACCTTTTCACATTCTTCTTGATCCCATATTTGATAAACACCAAATCCCAGTATCGGGATGGTTAATCCGTTGTTCAGTGTCCGTGTCTCCATCTATAACATCCTTTCTGATACGAGGATTATTTAGTCAATGCGCTAACAACTTCTTTCCCTAGTAGCTGAGCTGATTGAGGATTTTGGCCTGTAAGTAGCCGTCCATCTACATGAACCACTTCTGAAAAAGCTTTGCCTGCTTGATAATCAGCACCCTTTTCTTTCAGAGAATCCTCTGTCAAAAATGGAACAGCATCAGTTGTTCCATTCAGCTCTTCTTCTTCATTACTAAACCCTGTCACTGTACGTCCTGTTAAGATAGATTGTCCTGTTTCATCAACTACAGGTAAAAGTCCTACAACACCATGACAAACCGCAGAAACGATCCCATTATTTCGATAAATAGTCGAAGCAATTTCACCTAATTTTTCAGAACCTGGAAAATCCCACATTGTGCCATGACCACCAGCATAATAGATGGCTGCGTAATCATCGGGATTCACTTCATCTGGACGTAAAGTATTTCCTAATGCATGATTGCGAAAGTCTTCGTCTTGATAATAAGTCCAATCAATATCATCCATGTCGATCACACTTTTTGGTTCTAAAGGAACATACCCTCCATTTGGACTGACAAAATCAGCCTTTATTTCATTTTTGACTAAAACATCATAAAAGTGTGTCAATTCACTTAACCATAATCCTGTTGGTCGCTTGATATCTGCATATTTCTCTACGTTTGTTAAAACCACTAAAACTTTCATTCCATCCTCTTCCTCCTATATGTTAATCGTTGATTGGTAACGTCTGTCTAAAAAATTATACAACGGATTCGGTAAATATAGTTCTTTATACGCTTCTGCGAATGGTTTGGTCACAAATTTATCATCTTGATTTTCTAATAACTTGATTGCCCATTCTGGATCCACAAGCATTTGCTGTCCGATTGCGACTAATTCTGCATGTGCTAAAACTTGTTGTACATCGTGTCGGTTGCGGACATTACCTACACCGACTAGAGGGATTTTCCCTTGAATTGCTTCATGGACATACTCAAGAATAGATTTTTGATCGTAAGTGTCAGAGCGTGCGACACGATCATACGTATTTAAAGAAACGTGAAGGTAATCTAGAGTCGTTTCACGTAATTGTTCCAACAACCACAAAGTATCTTCAAAACGAATCCCTGGTGTTTCAAATTCTTCTGGAGAAAAACGGTAGCCAACAATAAAAGGTTTTTTCGCATAAGTCTTCACTGATTGAAAGACAGTCTTCAATAATTCTTCAATAAAGTGATACCGTTTTTCTAAAGTGCCACCCCATTGATCTTCACGTCGATTCGAATGCGGTGAAAAAAATTGTTGAATCAAATACGTATTGGCCCCATGTAATTCAATCCCATCAAACCCTGCTTCAATGGCTCTTCTTGTGGCTTCCCCGAAAGCTCGGATCGTTTCAGTCACTTCTTCTTCGCTTAAAGCACGAGGAGTTTCTGCATCTGGACGTTCTGCTGGAACAGCGCTAGCCGAGACAGGTTGTTCACCCGATAGAGTGGCGCGATTCGTCATACGTCCCCCGTGGAAGATTTGGATGATCGCTTTTGCACCTTGTCCTTGAATTGCTTGAGCTAACTCACTTAGTCGAGGAATCATCTCATCATGTGCGATGCTTAATTCACCCGGCCATCCCTTACCGATATCCTGAACATTCGCAGCCCCGGTAATGACTGCCCCTAAACCCTTGGAACGTTTCGCGTAGTATTCGATTTCATCTTGTGTGACTACGCCATTGAAAAAGCTAAGCTGTGTTGTCATTGGTGACAACATTAAACGATTTTTCAAGGTAATACCTGAACGGAATGTGATTGATTCATTAAAATTTGGCATTGCTCTTCCTCCATTACGATTTACTTTTTGTAAATGTTTCTTATGATAATTAAAACATACATTTAGTTGTACATGCAAACGTCATGCGTAAAAAATTTTATTTTTTTTGTAATTTAGTCGTTGCTTCATTGAGTTCTTTTGCTAATTGTTCACTTACATCTGTACCTAAAACAGTCTTATATGCTTGATGAAGTTCATCCCAACTACTGTCGATTTCTTTCACAAATCCACGTCCTACATCCGTTAAATAAACGAGAGATAACCGCCCTTCTGTGACTGTTTTGACGTACCCTTTATATTCTAATTTTTCCACAAAACGGGCAATGGTTGAAGGAGCCGCATATAACATTTTAGCAATCTCTTTTTGTGGGATGCCTTCTTTTTCTCTTAAAATCAACAAAATAAAGCCATAAGTTGGCGCAAGTCCTGTTTTCTTGAAAGCTTCATCGGCTAATTTATTCAATACTCGATCTAATTTTTTCACACTAAAAAACAAACATTCTTCTAATGATCGTTCCACTGATTTCCCCATTTTTACACCTCCTGTTAGCGTACATATCATATTATGTTTTCTACGATTTGTCAAAAAGGATAGTTATTTCATAAAGATGGCTTTTGGTCACTTTCTTAAATACAATCTTTCAGACTAAGGGAAGAAATAGAAACAAATGAACTATCAAAGCGCTGATAAACGGTGTGCCAATAGTTGATCCAAAGTGTAAGAACAAGAGGCTGGGACAGGAGTGGTTAACTCTGAGAAATAAGAATGAGTTGCTCTGATTTCGCCGTTTATACGTATTTAGAGCGTGAAACAAGAGTAAATCATACTTTTGTCCCACGCTCTTTCTCACTACTTAGATCAAAACGTTGTGATCACAACCTTGATAAACGGTATTTTATTTGCTGCTTCTTGCTATTAAAAACAAAACTCGTAAAAAGAAAAAACTGATTTCTCAAAGGTCATTTTAAGTCCATTTCTGACAAGCTCATTCACAACCTAAGATATCCCGTCTTAACAATCAAAACAACATACTTTTGTTCCCTGTTTCTGGTTTAAACTTTATGTCCTTAAAACAAAGGCTTCATAAGGACATAACTTCACTTCCCCAGTTGGTAATTCTATTTGATAGTTTGATAGAATAACTTCCTTTGCTTCACGTGGAACAGTCAACTGATTTTCTTCTTCTGAAACATTGCAGACAATCAACCAACGTTCTTGACCAAGTGTACGGTAATAAGCAAAAACATCTGGAGGCGTTTCAGTGAGTAACTCATAATCTCCCCAAACAACGATTTCATTCTTTTTACGAAGTTCTATCAACTGTTTGTACATATGAAAAACCGATTCTTTATCGGCCATTGCTTGCTTTGCATTGATTCTGGGATAATTAGGGTTGACAGGAAGCCAAGGGTTGCCTGTTGTAAACCCTGCATGGGCTGTCTCATCCCATTGCATAGGTGTTCGTGCATTGTCTCTTCCCTTGGCATTAATCGAACGCAAAATCTCTGATTCACTGTAACCTAAAGATCGTCGCTCATGATACATATTGATGCTTTCAATATCTGCCACTTCCGAGATATCATGAATTAGATGATTCGTCATTCCTAGCTCTTCCCCTTGGTAGATATATGGGGTTCCCTTCATCAAGTGCAATAAGATAGCAAACATTTTTGCGCTTTCTACACGATATTCTTGATCATTGCCCCAACGAGAAACGATTCTTGGCAGATCATGGTTATTCCAAAATAGGCTATTCCAGCCTTCTTCACCTAACGAAGTTTGCCATTTTGATAACACTTGTTTTAACTCTGGGACAGCCATTGGCTTCAGATCCCACTTTGCTTTTCCTTCTTCCTGATCTAAGCTCATGTGTTCAAACTGAAAAATCATAGATAGTTCTTTACGTTTTGGATCGGAATAAAGTTTAGCGATTTCTGTTGTGGCTCCCCACGTTTCTCCGACTGTCATCAGATCTTTATCGCCAAATGTCGCACGATTCATTTCTTGCAAATAATCATGTAATTTGGGGCCATTGTTCGTAATTTCTTTGTCGGGAACTTTCCCAATTGTATCGATAACATCCATTCGAAATCCACCGATCCCTTTATCGATCCAAAAATTCATCATTTGATATACTTCTTGCCGCACAATTTCATTTTCCCAATTCAAATCTGGTTGTTTTTTACTATATAAATGCAAGTAGTATTGACCTGTTGTTTCATCTAATTCCCAAGCAGGTCCGCTAAATATCGAGCGCAACTGATTAGGCACGTCTCCCTTCACAGGATCTCGCCAAATATAGTAGTCTCGGTAAGGATTATCTTTACTTTTACGTGCTTCGATAAACCACCGATGCTCATCCGAGGTATGATTGACAACGAGGTCTAAAATAATCTTAATCCCACATTTCTTAGCTTCAGCAATCAATTTTTCCATCTCTACCATTGTACCGAATTCTGCCATGATTGCCTCATAATCGCTAATGTCATAACCATTATCATCATTTGGTGATTGATACACAGGAGAAAGCCAGATCGTATCGATCCCTAAGTATTCTAAATAATCCAATCGTGAGATGATCCCTTTTAGATCGCCGATCCCATCGCCATTCGTATCCTGAAAACTACGTGGATAGACTTGATATACAACTGATTGATGCCACCATTTTTTTTCCATAGTTCCCTCCAATTTATGAATTCTTTCACTCAACACTGAAATTGTAACGCTTTCAAAACCGAGAGTAAACAATGATTTTTGAGGGGAAAACACGGCTAAGATCGAAAAGCTTGTCAACTTGCGTTTTTGAGACAAAGACTAGGGGAATGTTACCGATAACAATAATTAAGTAACAAAGTAGGCGAAAGTGAACGAACTTACAGAAGTATCTAGAATACAAAATCAACTTTCCTTTTTCATTTTTTCAGTGATTTATCCAAGAACCATAGTTGCTATCATATTCTCCAATTGTTTTCCTTGAAGATAGTTTATTCAATCCCCATTATCATTGAATTCCAAAAAGTGTTCCTACTGTTAGTTTTAGATTCAAAACCTTTCCTCAAAAAATTGTACAAAAAATAAGCCGACGAATCTCGAAAACAGAAAGAACGATTTTCGAATTCTTCGACTTATTTAACAGGATTACATCATCCAAATGATCTATTTTTTAGCTGACATTTAAAATCCACATAAATCCAATAAAAACAAAGAAAAGCACATACATAATCGGTGAAACTTCTTTTCCTCTTTTAGCTGCTAACATAGTGATCGGATAGAAAATAAAACCTAAGGCAATCCCATCTGAAATACTATAAGTCAGCGGCATACCGATCAAGATCAAGAAAGCAGGAATAGCAATTTCCATCTTGCCCCATTCGATTTGACGTAAAGATTGTGCCATCAACACACCCACCAAAATCAACGCAGGTGCAGTTACTTGGGAGGTTACTACAGATAATAACGGAGAAAAGAACAACCCGAATAAAAATAAGATTCCTGTTGTAATAGCCGTCAGCCCAGAACGTCCACCAACTGCAATCCCAGCAGAAGATTCAACAAAGGCCCCTACTGGTGATGTTCCTAATAATGAACCTGCCAACATAGCTGTAGAATCAGAAGCTAATGCTTTCCCTACACGAGGCATTTTATTATTTTGCATAAAACCAGCTTGATTCGCAAGACCGACTAAAGTTCCTGCAGTATCAAAAAATGTGACTAGTAAGAACGTCAAGACAACGACCCACATTTGTAACGTGTTGATATCCCCAACATGCTTCAAAGCCACTAGAAAAGTTGGTTTTAAACTTGGAGCTGCTGAAACGATCTGGGACGGAATAGGAATCAGTCCTGTCACCAACCCAAGTATTGTGGTGGCTGCCATCCCGATAAAGATCCCACCAGGAATACGACGTACCATCAAAATCGCTGTAACTACTAGACCAAAAATAGTTAACCACGTAGAGCCGACTGTCAAAGAACCTAGACCAACCAGTGTCGATTCATTTGAAACGATAATGCCGCCTTCACTTAACCCTAAAAAGGCAATAAATAATCCAATTCCACCAGATATGGCAAATTTCAAATCTGTCGGGATCGCGTCAATGATCATTTCCCGTAATTTAAAAATCGTGATTAAAATAAAAATCAGTGAAGCAACAAATACTCCAGCTAAAGCAGTCTCCCAAGGTATACCCATCCCTAAACAAACAGAGTAGGCAAAAAATGCATTGATTCCCAGCGCTGGTGCCGTCCCGATCGGATAACGTGCTAATACCCCCATCAAAATACATCCGATCGCACTAGCGAGTGCTGTCGCAGTAAACACGGCTCCTTCATCCATACCAGATGCACCAAGTACTGTCGGATTAACAAATAAAATATATGCCATAGAAATAAATGTAGTGAATCCTGCTAAGATCTCGCGTCTGACAGTTGTATTCAGTGTTTCAATCTCGAAGTAGGAAAGTATCTTTTCTTTCATTCTTCATCCCCCTAAAACCGAACATTTATCAAAAAGTTCTTTGAATTTAGTTTTATTAATAAAACAACGTGTTTAATATTATCCCAAATAAGGATATAAGTAAACAAAAAATTCAGATTTTGATTAAAATCCGAACATTCAAACATATTTATTCTACTTGTTCAGATAGAGATTCTCTAAAAGAATGATTGAGTGCCAACGGATTAGTCTTCCGCTCATCTAGCCAGTACTCTACTTTATTTGAAATCCAACTCATTTATTTAAAAAATAAAGTGCTATTTTTCAGTGATGGAGAGTTTCGTTTACCTACTTTTATTCCTGGGTTATAAATTGCCGGCCTTGCCAATGACAAAATAATTTCCTTCTGGATCAGAAAAGTTAAAGGTGAGTAGTCCATTGTTCTCGATCATTTCACCAGCCGTTTCAATTTTTTCATATAAAGCTTCAAATTCTTTCGTAAAGAAAATGATCGATGGAGGTGGTCCTAAGACTTCAGGAGAAAATCGTTGAACAAAAGCCTTGGGAAAGATAGCCAATTCAAATTCTTTTGATAGACGTAAGACGATGCTGTGATCTCCTTGTGGCAATTCGATAGTCTCAACAGTTTCAGCACCAAGTTGCTCGATAAAAAATTGACTGATCTTTAGCACATCTTCTGCATAAAGCATCACACGAGATTTGTAGAACATTCATAACCCCTCCTCTAATTAAAAGCTGAGTTTCATTATATCATGAAAGCGGAATCGACTCTATTTAGCTCCATCAAGGAAAGGAGATATTTTTTATGAACGTTGTACCTCTCGCTAATTTCTATCTTTTATCTGCAGTTTTTATTAATTAGCCGAGAACACCCGTGATTTCAATCATGGGATGAATCGGCTTCAGTTGTGACCTAGCTTTAGCTAGGTTAAACAACTGACAAATATAAACAAAATAATACAAAAACACCTTACTGTTATTGATTTTGTAGAAATACACATATTAAAATAATCATGAGGTGTTTTTGTATGTCAAAAGTTCATTATGGGCGTGGCTACGTCTATTCTATTCAATATCATCTTGTTTGGTGTATAAAATATCGACAGGATGTTTTGTATGACCAGATAGACATTGATATCAAACAGTTATTGAATCAAATCGCTGATGATAATAATATAAAAATTATTGAAATGGAATCAGACAAAGACCCTATCCATTTACTGATTGAGTGTACTCCTCAACACTATATCCCTAGTATTGTTAAAGCTTTTAAAGGTGTATCCGCTAGTCTCTTATTAAAAAAACATCCTGAACTTAAACAACGTTTTTGGGGTGGACATCTTTGGAATCCAAGTTACTTTGTAGCTACTGTTAGCGAAAATACAGAAGAACAAATTAGGATATATAGACAAAATCAGAAAAAGAAATGAGGTGAATCCGTATGTTACCACATAAAGCTTATAAATTTAGAATCTATCCAAATCAAGAACAAAAAATATTGATTGTTAAAACTATTGGTTGTTCAAGATTTGTCTATAATTATTTTTTGAACTTGTGGAATCATGAATATACGACTACTGGGAAAGGATTATCTTATCATTCTTGTTCTGCTATGCTTCCACAAATGAAAAAAAATGTAGAAACAATTTGGTTAAAAGAAGTTGACAGTATTGCGATTCAATCATCATTGAAAAATCTTTCTGATTCCTTTTCTCGATTCTTTAAAAAGCAGAATAAACGACCACGATTTAAAAGTAAGAAGAATCCTATCCAAAGCTATACAACTAAAAATGTAAATAATAGTATTGAAATTATAAATAATTTTGTGAAACTACCTAAGTTAGGTCTTGTTAAGTTTGCGAAAAGTCAAGAGCCCAAAGGGCGAATCTTACATGCTACTATTCGAAAAAATCCAAGTGGTAAATTCTTTGTTTCTATTCTTTGTGAAGAAGAAGTTTACAAACTCCCTCAAATGAATGCTGCAATTGGTATTGACTTGGGTATTACTAATTTTGCGATTCTTTCTGATGGTCAAAAAATGGATAATCATCGATTCACTTCTAAAATGGAAAAGAAACTAAAACGTGAACAAAGAAAATTGTCTAGACGTGCTTTGTTAGCCAATCAAAAAGGTAAAAATATTTTTGAAGCGAAGAACTATCAAAAGCAAAAAGTGGCTCGATTACACGAAAAAGTAATGAACCAACGTACTGATTTTTTAAATAAACTCAGTACAGACATTATCAAAAACCACGATATTATCTGTATTGAAGACTTAAATACAAAAGGTATGTTGCGTAACCATAAATTGGCAAAAAGTATTTCTGATGTTTCCTGGTCAAGTTTTGTGTCTAAGTTACAATACAAGGCTGACTGGTATGGACGAGAAATCATTAAAGTTGATAGGTGGTTTCCATCTAGTCAAATTTGTTCCAAATGCGGACATAAAGATGGCAAGAAATCTCTTGAAATTCGAGAATGGACTTGTCCTATTTGTCATACTCATCATGATCGAGATATCAATGCTAGTATTCGTGACTTTAGTCATGAGAGGTTCAATTATATGGCTTTCTTATAAAAGTATTTGGCAACCATATAAGAGATCCCCATAATCAAAACCAACCAAGCCATGGCTCCCCAAATTTCTCTTCCTACACTTTGGTCAGCAAGCAATCGGCGAATGCTATCTACAATAGGTGTCACTGGTTGATTTTCCGCAAAAACTTTTACAACGACAGGCATAGTATCCGTTGGTACAAAAGCTGAACTTAAAAATGGTAGGAAAATCAATGGATACGATAGAAGCGTTGAACCGGTCATGGTTTTGGCTGAAATCCCTGGAATGACCATAAGCCAAGTCAATGACAAGATGGTCAACAACAGAATCCCTAAGACTGCCAACCAATTAACAAGTCCTGCACTTGAACGAAAACCTAACAAAAATGCGACGAAGAAAACAACGATTAAAGAAATAAAATTACCAATGATCGAAGTAAGGACATGTCCCCATAAAAAGGAAGCTGGCCGAATCGGCATCGATTTCATTCGTGCAAACATGCCTTTTTGTTTATCTTCATACAGACGATAGCCAACATAGGAAACTCCAGAAGCCACTGTCATCAATAATATCCCTGGTAAAAGATAATTGATATACGTTGTGTGATCACTGATGGAAAGTCTCAAAGCTCCACCAAACACATAAACAAAAAGCAGTAAGAAACAGATAGGCATCACGGCAGTGGTAATGATCGTATCAGCGGATCGGGTAATATGTTTCATGGTTCGATTAAATAAAATCAACGTATCTCTTAGCATGTTAGATTCCTTCCTTATTATGAATGATGGCCAAGAAGATTTCTTCTAAACTTGGCTGCTTTTCTACGTACTCTACTTTGGGACTTGGAAATAGTTTTTTTAATTCTTCGATCCGGCCTGTGCTAAGAATGATACCATTATGTAAAATAGCGATACGATCAGCTAATTTTTCTGCTTCATCTAGATACTGAGTGGTGAGAAAAAAAGTCGTGCCATCGGCTGCTAGTTCCACAATCATCTGGTAAATTTCTTGTCGGGCTTCTGGGTCCAAACCAGTCGTAGGTTCATCTAAGAAAATCAAATCTGGTTTGCCAATCAAGGACATCCCGATATCGATTCTTCGCTTCATTCCACCAGAATAAGTCCCTACCGGTTTATCTGCCGCTTCTTCTAAACTAACTTTTTTCAACATTTCATCTGCAACAACCTTTGGCTCTTTTTCTCTACGAAGTTTTGCGATCAATTCGAGATTTTCTCGCCCAGTCAAAATCTCATCCACGGCTGTAAATTGACCTGTTAAGGAAATAGACTGACGCACATTTCCAGCTTCTTTTTCGACATCAAACCCGTTGATACTTGCTTTTCCTGCATCCATTTTTTCTAATGTAGCAAGGATGGAGATCAACGTCGTTTTCCCTGCGCCATTACTCCCTAGTAAAGCAAAAATTTCCCCTTTCTCTACTTGAAGATCGATCCCTTTTAGCACTTCTTTTTCTTTGAAGGCTTTTTTTACTCCCTGAACTTCTAGAATATTCATCCTACTTCCCATCTTTCTTTAAAGATTTCTCTACATTTTTTGACGCTTTTTTCTTAGCATCATCTAACCATGATTGGGTCTGGATAGAGCGACGATAGTTTTCAGCAAATTCACCGACATCTTCTCCAATATAATCTAATACAGGGATGTCACTAGCTGCTCCTTCTTCCAAAAAATCAATCAAGTCATAAATTCCATGAACTGTATCCATCCCACTACCTGCGGAAAAGCTAAAAAGATAATTTTGAATCTCCTTATAGACGATTCGATAGTCTTCCGGTAATGCTTTGACTCGTTTCATTTGAAGCCTCCAAGTCTTTTTATCCTCTAATTGTTTTTTGATAAAATCCATTGCTGACATCTTTATTTCCCTCCCAGTTTCTTTTGAATTTTTTTGTTCATTTTTTCTTTTTTCTTATCTTCTCTCTTCGTCATCCAAGTCGGGATCTCCGATTCTTTACCAAATCTTTGTGCAAAATCTAGGAAATCGTCACCTGCAAATTCTTTGGCAGAGATCCCTTCTGCTACAGCTTCGTCTAGCACATCAACCAAATGATAAACAGCTTGCATCACATCTAATCCATCAAATCCTCCATAACTTGCCATAAGATAGTCATGGACAGATTGAAAAAGTGTTTGATAGTCTGCTGGCATTTTTTCTACTCTAGCGACTTGTGTCTGATACTCTTTTTTTGTTCTTTCAAATATTTCAAATTCCAGTATTCTTTTTTAATCATTTTTATTCTCCTTTGCAAAGTTTTCTTTCAGTTCTTCTAACTTTCCTGAGAAAAAATCCCATCTTTCCCAAAATTCTTTGCGCTCTTCTTCCCCACGTTCGTTTAAACGATAAAATTTCCGCATAGGCCCTAAATCACTTTTTTTCTTTTCTACTGTCACTAATTCTTTTTTCTCTAAACGAATGAGGATGGTATAAACCGTTCCTTCCACAATCTCTTCAAAGCCCAGTTCTTGGAGGGTACGAGTAATCTCATAACCATATGTTTCTTTATTAGAGATAATTTCAAGAACGATTCCTTCTAAAACACCCTTGAACATCTCAGTCATATTTTTCATTCTTGACTTCCTTTCTCTATCGTTAACTATTCTGTATTACTAACTACCACTACATAGTATTACAATATAGAGTTCACGTCAACTACTTTGTAAAACAAAGTAGTCAATGCCACTTTATTTCTATTAGTGCCATGATTAATCACTTTTCACTCAGTACAAACATATATATCTTTTACAGTAACAAGATATAGCTGAACATCCAATTACGGCGAAAGTTGCTAATGTTCTTACAACTGATTCTCTACAACAATGCAAAATACCGCAAAACATTTTTTCATGTTTTACGGTATTCTTTGTTGATCGCTCTATTATATTGCCAGCCCCATATTCTATGATTGTTTTAAGTGATGATCCATTTCAACTGTGGCTCTTCTGTGCATGTCAGATGCATGGTAGTCCTAGAATGACTACGCGTTTTTTTGAGCTAATCTTTATTTTCTTTTGTTCGGGTATCTTTGCACTAAACGAAATAAATAGTCGATAAACAAAGCAAGTAATAAAAATATACCATAACGAATACCTAGAGACATGTTTCCAAAAAATAAGCGACTAGCTAATTCAAATAAAAAAAAGGTGATAGTTAAATAAATAAATCTCGCACTCTTGAAAAAATCCAATTGAACTTCCCCCTTGATTTACTGACTACGCCAACTAATGATTGCCCATACATAACCATTGACACCCCATTTCCAGCCCGGTTGCTTATTAAACCTTACAATCAGTCCGCGACTCGTATTGATATTTGCTCCTACCGTCCCTACTGCTATTCCTAACCAACCTGCTATGTATTTTCCAATCGTTGCAAACCCCACATACTTTAAAGTGGTGGCAATATAAGAATTCATATATACATCTCTTGTTTCATTATTTACAAAAAAATCTTAGTAGCACCTGCCCGTGAGAGATGCCCCTCATCAAATTGGGCTTGCTGAATTTCTTCTTCACTAAAAATGTCATAAGGATCATATCCTTCACGCTTTAAGATGTCGATCAATTGTTCCATAGATAAATTTGCTAGTTGTGCTAATTCCTGTTCTTCCAGCTCTGTGACCTGTGGCTCAATGTGTTCTACACTCTGTCGCTCACTAGTAGTGGCATAACCAATAGTAGGGCTGTCTCTTATACACATCTAGATGTGTATAAGAGACAGTAGTAGGGCTTCCGATTGACCCTAATAAAATCATACTCATACAAGTAATTCCTATTTTTCTACTAATATTTTCCATATGTTTCTCCTATAATATTTTTATAATATTACTTTATGATAAAAATATAAGTTCTTTTCAAAAAATAATAAGCGGCTCTTTTAAACACATAAGTGACTTTAAATACATTATTTGCCATCTTTTTTGCCAATAAGAATATTCTTATCTTTTGTAACAACAAAGAGACTGGAACAGAATCGGTTAACTCTGGGAAATAAGAAGGATTTCACGAAAATTGCTTTTCAAATTTCTGTGAATGTCCGCTTATTCTCGAAAGAGTTGCTTCTGCTCCCACCGTTTATATGTATTTAGAGCGTGAAACAACAGTAAATCATACTTTTGTCTCACGCTCTTTGTTGATTTATTTAATTGTGATACCACGTTCGAGACTTTAGTAAATCGTGCTTTCTCAGTTCATATTTTATGTTATGTCAAAAAAACACAATACGTAAGTAGTTATTTATTCAGAATACGGTTTGTCGATTCTAAATGTTTTTTTATATACTTTTTTAAAGATAAAAAGATGTTTTTGACCGTTCCTCCAAGGAGCTGACTAATCTACAAGTTCTGCTTCTGGCTGTTCCTTCGTCAATGTTTGTCTGATGCTTGTTACATCAAATGCTTCATTGATTTTTTCTTGCAATGCTTCCATCGCTTTTTCCCCACGCATGGCTTGTTCCTCATTGATTGATTCGATCACTAGTACTGCTTGTTTCGTTTCTTCCGTCAACATTGTTCGTTGTGCTTCTCGCCAATTAAAACAGCGACAAATCGCCCCTTCTTCGTCGTAATAAATAATTTCTTCCGGTAATGCAGGAGCATCTGTTTCTGCACCTAAAGGTAAGAAATTTTCTCCGCCTTGGGCTTTCCCTAAATGAAGATCCCCTTTAATTTTTTCCAAGTCTTCTCCTCCACAAGGAACCCCAAACCGTAAAGAAATACTATTATAGATATCTACAAGTGGGTTGATGGGAAAGAATTCCCGATTTTGGTTAGCCCTTTTTAACAAGGCTTCGATTGAAGAACGTGCACCTTTTTTGGTTTTGAATTTAGAGAAGGCTTGGCGCCATTGAGCAATCACTTCATTTTGACTAAAGTTCTCTTCAGTCAAATAACTTCTTGCTTCCTTCGCTGACTGATTCAGTAATTCGTGATACTGTGTTTCTTTGGATTCTACTCGATGATTATCAATACCTTCAACTGTTAAAATTTCAATTTTTGCATCTGGAAAAACTTCCCAAAAGGTTGGATCTACGATAATTTTTTTCATTTATTTCACCTCATATAAATTTTTCACTAAAATATGGTCTGTTTGTGCATCATCACCCATATAAAAAATATGTTCCCCTTGGCGGATAAAACCATGTTTACGATAAAAGTTTTGGGCAGGCTGATTATGTTCCCAAACGCCTAGCCAAGTAGCTTGCTTTTTCTTTTCTTTCGCTTGTTGCAATGCCCATTCCATTAGTTGCGTCCCAATTCCTTTTGCTTTGAACAAAGGTCTAACATAAATACGTTCCACTTCTAAGAAAGTATCAGGCATTTCTTCCGACTGGGCAGTTCCAGTATTAAGCTTTAGGTAACCAGCCACTTGATCTTCATAAATTGCCCAGAAAAAATCGGATTCGGGATGTGTTAATTCATGTCTCAAACGATTCAACTCATAAGCTTGTGAAAGATAAGCTTCCATATGTTTTTTTGTGTTATATGGTCCAAATGTATCCGTATATGTTTCTATACTTACTGCTTGAAGCAGCTCAACTTCAGAAGGCTCAATACTTTTAATCACTAGTTTCCCCACAACGACATTCCCCTCAATAAATTCTTTTATTCCCTTTTTTTACAAAATTCCAATCTTCACTAACATTTTTTCTTACTTGTTTTAAAAGCAGTAGGAGCTGATCAATTTCTTGGTCGGACAATCCTGCCAGAGCTACTTGTGTTGAGTGCTGGTGTTCCCTCATGATCAGTGGATAAAGTGACTCTCCTTTTTCTGTTGGATATAACTTTTTATTTTTCTTATTTTGTTGATCTGTTACACGTGTGATCAAGCCGTTTTGTTCTAACTTTTTGATTGCCCGTGCTGTAGTTGTTCGATCAACTTTGATCAATTCTGCTACCTTTTCTTGGATGATTCCTGGATTTTCACAAATACGAACTAAATAAAGATACTGACCTCTTGTCAGCGCCACTTCTTTAAATTCGATATTGCTGATTGAATCTAATGCTCGCGCAATCATCCCAATTTCTCTTAAAATCTCTGTCATCTATTCTCTCCTTTAGTGATAATTCTATTGTACTATTTTTAGTTGCATTTGCAACAAAAAACTCATTCGACATAAGGAAGATTTTCTCTTTCTAAAATCATTAATTGCTCCTCTGTCGTTCGTTTTTCAGATAATCTAGGTAAGTCTTCTAGTGAGAAAAAGCCACTGCTTGAAGTTTCGATATTTTCAATAAAAGAACCATCTAAGACAGAACACGAAAAAACAAGCTTATAATACTGAAAAACTTGAGGAACATCTTTGCGCAGATCTGTATCAAAAACAGCTAACAGGCGATCTACAGTCACGGTTAACCCTGTTTCTTCTTTTACTTCTTTTTGGATATTTTCTTTCGGGGAACGACCGATTTCTGCAAAGCCTCCTGGAAGCGCCCATTCTTTTGTCTGTTTATCTTCAATCAATAAAACTTTTCCCTCTTTTTTGATATAAGCTCGCACATCTACTTTAGGGGTAGGATAACCTTCTTCTTTCTCCAGTGAAAAAGTGATTTTCTTTTTGATTTCATCCTGATCTTGGCTCAACAAGGATAAAGAAATCGATTTCATTTCTTCGTAACGTTCTTGGTCAAACGGATCTTTAGCATAGTACAATCCGGCTTCAGCTATTGCTAAAAGGCGTTTATATTGTTCAAAACTTGTTTTGATATTGTCCACTCCTTCCGCATACTTCGTTTCCTATCAATAATAGGGTATCATGATCTACTGGAATAGGCGAAAAAAAGGGGTATGATATAATGACGTAAAAGAAGGAGGGATAGGATGTACTCACTCATGCAAAAAATCATTACTGAAAAAGACTTGCGTCGACAAATCTCTTTAGTCGAGTTGCTCTTAAACCATCCAAAAATCACAGTCAATGAGCTTGCTGAATCCACTCATTCAACGGATCGAACGATTTTTTCTGATCTGCAAGTCATTCGGGGCCAGTTACCAAATGGGTGGGAGATTGCGAGTGACCAATCAGGTATTCGTTTATTAAATGAGCAAAACTTGTTAGCCAACGATTTATGGGAATTATTTTTAAAACAATCCATCAGTGTCCAACTAATCAAAGAATTATTGTTTACCAAAGAACTATCGATTCCTGATTTTTTATCTACTAATGGTCTTTCTTATGAAACATTGAAAAGACATACAAATAAAGTAAATCGACAGTTGGCACATTATGAATTAAAGATTCAATTAACGAAATACACTGGAACATTGAATGGTTCAGAGAATTCTATTCGTCTGTTTTACCATCGCTTGCTCATGCCTTTTACGCATAATAATTATTTCTTTGAAGATTACTCCATTCATGAGTCCCATTATTTTCGTTTTTTAAAACGACTAAATCAAATCAACTTTGCTGTAGAAACAGAAGAGATTTTTGGTATTTGTTGGTTTTTCATCAATACGATCCGTGCAAAAGCTGATTGTCGTATCGAACATCCTTTTTTTGATACAAGCGATCCCTTATATATCCTTTATGCTTCTGAACTAAAAAAACTCTATCAACTAGAAGGCGTTTATTTAAAACATGAAGAACTTGCTTTTGCCTTTTTCTGTTTCTTAGAAAGTTGGAATTACAATAACCACTATCAAAAAGAGATTTCTGACATCATTCAAAATTATCCATTTTCCAGTGATATCAAAGAATTTGCAACGCTATTAGCTCATTTATTGGACTTAGAAGATTTAAAAAAAACAAAATTAGTGGATAACCTTATTCTGTTATTGTTGAAATATCATGAATCACCCGTTTTAATGGAACAAGTCACTTTGCAATATCGTTATTACTTAGAAGAATATGAGCACCAATACACACAGTTATACCCCTTCAAACAAGAGCTATTAGCGAAATTAAAAAAATACTTACCGATCCAAAACGACGATTACTTTTTACACGTACTCTCACTACTTATTCAACAAGCAATTTTAGCAGTTAACCCAAGCAAATTAAAAGTTTATTTCTTCTTTCAAGGAGAACCATCTTGGAAAGCTTTTTTACAACAAGAATTAAATGACTACTTGGGTAAACGTGTCCAGTTAGTTCCAGTCGAACTTTCTCAACTTTCTGACATTACATTCCAGAAAAACGACTTGTTCGTTTCCAACACCCCACTCGACCAAGTCCCGATCCCAATCATCTACATCTCTACCATCCCCACTAAAAATGAGCTGGATCAACTAACCGAGCTCACCATTAGAAGTTATTTATAAGGTTGTGACAGAAGCGCTTTGACCCGAGTATTAAGAAAAAATCTCAGAAAATAGCTGTTCATATTTTTTGAGATTTTGACTTAATACCGAGGGGCAGCTACTGGAACACCGTGAATAAGGTTGTGACAGGAGTAATTTTCACTAGTCATCATGATCACTCAATCATAAGGTAAACAAAATTCTCTGCTTTCTATCTAATTAATGTGGTTTTGCTGTTGAAATACCATCGACAAGATTGTGACAACACAGTTTCTCTTAAGCAGTAAACTAGAAAATATTAAAATATGCAACAAGGCAGATTTTGAGAAAATTTCTTTTCATTCAAAATCTGCCTTATTATTTATGGAACTGGTCTTACATTTTGATCAATTCATTCTAATTATCTATAGATTAACTACCTACCATCGCTGCTTGCGCTTTTCTCTTAAAAAATCCTTTACTGATTCTCTTTTCTATCTCAACGATGATGAACAATAAGAAAACATTGGCGAAGATTGGTAGCTGTTGTCCAAATGTCAAACTAGTCGTTTCGATGACTCGTTGAGCAAATGGGAGGTAAATCACACTCATCTGTAGAATAAACAAGATACCTAGTGAAAGGAACAGAAACTTATTCTGGAAGAATGTTTTATTCAATGATGGGTCCAATTGCTCCCGACAATTGATCATGTAAACTGCTTGAGCTGCTACAATATTCTGTAAAAGAATCGTTTGTTGCAGGGCTTGGCCTTCAAACCGCATTGCCAACCAATAAGCAGGGATAATGATCAATAGTGAGACATAGAAGATCCTAAAGACGTTATACTTCGTAAGAATCCCTTGATTAGGATCTCTTGGCGGACGTTTCATGGTATCTTTTCCTGCTTGTTCAAAACCTAAGGCATAAGATAATGTAATCGTCGTCACCATGTTGACCCACAAAATTTGCACTGGTGTCAAAGGTAATGGTTGATTTACAAGCAAGGCCCAAATAACGACTAAACCTTGTGCTAAAGAGGTTGGTAAGAAAAAGCTGATGGTTTTTTGAAGATTATCTAAAATTCTTCTTCCTTCTTTCACTGCTTTGGCAATGGTATGGAAATTATCATCTCCTAAGACCATATCAGCCGCTTGTTTACTCACTTCACTGCCTTTGATCCCCATTGCGATCCCAACATCTGCTCGTTTCAACGCTGGTGCATCATTCACGCCGTCTCCGGTCATCCCAACGATCTCACCATTTTCTTGTAAAGCCTCAACGATTCGTAATTTATGTTCCGGTGTTGTCCGTGCAAAGACATCCACTGTTACAACTTTTTCAGCTAACTCTTCATCAGATAGTCGATCTAAATCGATACCTTCTAATGCGTTAGATGTATGTTCCAAACCAATCTGATTGGCAATCGCTTGAGCAGTCTCTTTGTGATCCCCAGTGATCATCTTGACAGAGATTCCTGCTTGCTGACATTCTCTGACAGCTTTTATGGCACTTTCTTTCGGTGGATCAATGATTCCTGCAATACCTGCATAAGTCAGTTGTGTCAATTGATCATGATCGAGTTCTTGTGTCAAAGGTACTTTTTTGTAAGCAAAACCTAAGACTCGCTGACCTTTTTTCGCTAGTTTCGATGCTTCATCTTCCCATTTGCTTCTTTCTGCTTGAGATAAAGAAGATCTCGATAATAAAACCTCTGGAGCTCCTTTGACAAAAATGATGGCATGGTCCTGTTCTTCATGCATCGTTGCCATATACTTGTAACTTGAATTAAAAGGCAATTTGTCTTTCACTTGTTTCAATGGAAGACTTTTTGTCTCTGCATAGCGCAGTAAAGCGATCTCTGTGGGATTGCCACTTAATTCTTTCAAGTTCTGATTATTTTTCGTTTGAGATTCTTGACAATTCTTCATAATCGCTAATAATTGATCTTCATCTTCTGTTACTGTTTCCACGACAGTCATTTCATTCTTTGTCAACGTGCCAGTTTTATCCGAACAAATCACTGTCATCGATCCTAATGTTTCAACCGAAGGTAACCCTTTGATAATTGCTTGTTCGTTTGCCATTTCATTGACTCCCATTGAAAGAATCATTGTCAAAACAGCTGGCAATCCTTCAGGAATCATCGAAACGACCAAAGCAATGATCGTTGAAAATAGAAAGTTCCATTCCAGTCCGTATCTGAAAGATGTAAAGAAAATGAGAAACAAACTCAAGAAGACAATCCCTCTAAAAATCTGTTTGTTCAATTGATGGATCTTGCGGACCAAAGGAGTCGTTTGTTGCTGGACAGATTGGAGTGCTTGATTGATCTTACCGATCTCTGTCGTATCTCCTGTTTCGACAACGACACCCATAGCAGTCCCCGTTTGAACCAATGTACCAGAAAAAGCCATGTTTTTTTGATCTCCTGCTCCTAAATCTTCTATCAATTGCTCACTTATTTTCTCAACAGCCACTGATTCCCCAGTTAAAGCAGCTTCTTCAATCATCAAGTCATGTGTCTCCATCAAACGGATATCAGCTGGTACGATATCCCCTGCTTTTAAACTAATAATGTCTCCAGACACGAGTTCCTTTGCTTGAACTACTTTCTTTATCCCCTCAGAAAAAACAATTGCTTCTTGTCCCATTAAACTCTTCAAGCCATTCAATGACTCTTCTGCTTTTCTCTCCTGCCAGTATCCTACAAAACTGTTGATGATCACAACCAGTAAAATGATACTTCCTTCAATATAATCACCAGTCACAAATTTCAATGCCGAAGCAACCAACAATATAATCATTAGCAAATCTGTAAAATGCTTCAAAAACTTACGAAGCGGGCTAATTTTCTTTTTTACTTCAATCTCATTATACCCTTGTTTTTCCAAGCGACTGGTACGTTCTTTAGCTGAAAGACCTTCTTTTACTGTTTGAAGCTTGACCAATACTTGTTCTACTGTCTCTTTGTACCATGTCATAGCAATCCCTCCTACGTTTAAATGTTTTGATACTTTTATTATACGGAGAAGTGTGTATTTCTCTTGTCGATTTTTTCAGACTTCCATGAAATAATTAATGTAATTTAAAAATCAAAAATAATAGAATAGGATACTTTTGCTTTAGAATTCAGACAAATAATCCCTTTATGTATTTGTTCATTATCTAAAAAAATAGTGCCTTCAAAAAAATCGAGGCCTTCGTGCATAATAACTCTTGTGCACGATAGCCCCGACTTATTGCTTAATATTAGACATGTATTTATTAATGCGTTTGATTGTTATTCTTCCACATCACCAAGTCCGATCTCTTTATTTAAAAAATAAGAAATGATTGTACGGATCACAACTAACGCTGCTAATTGAAAAATATCTTGTAATGTTGGTTTGATAATAGATTCAATAATCCCAGCAGAGATTAGTACTTCAAGGCTTAATAAGATATATCCACCGAGCATTTTTTTGATTCCATTGTTCTGATGGATTCGTTCATTCTGCTTTCTCGCATGATTGACTGAATCTTTGAAAAAATCCTTGATCGATAATCCCACACCCCAGAGCAAGATTGCAATAGCAAAAACATCCAGTGTTAAAACTAGCCATTCTAGATAAGGCGAAAGCACCTCAATCCAACTAATCTCCATTAAACTTCCCCTCTTTCATGCGTTCCTTGTCCGGCAATTTCCAGATTCAAGAAATAGGAAATGATCGTCCGAATAATAATGATCAATGCTAGTTTTAAAATATCTGTCCATGTTGGTCTGATCACTGACTCAATGATATCCGCTACGACTAATACTTCTAAACTCAATAAAATATAACTGGCTAGTAATTTTCGTACATCTGCATTTCGCCGATTTCGTTTTGCATACTCTTTTTTTATTGGTCTTTCTGTCAGTAGGTTTTTCAAGACTAGAAACACCCCTACCAGTAACACCAAAATGGAAAAAATATTCAAAATCGCAATCAGCCACTCCAACCCACGAATCAATGTTTCATTAAACATCCCATCCACCTCTTTTTCTCTACCCTCATGTTACTAGGACAAATCTGATTCGTCCACTATCTTAAAGCCTCTATACAATTCAACTCGTTTATGAGTACTTTATTTTGACAGTTTTTTTATGTTCGTAAACTCATAATAAAATTCAATTCATTAATAATATTGCTTGTTCGATAATAAATTTTAGTTCCTTATTATCATTAGAGATACAGACAATAACAGAACATAAAAAAGATAGAAAGTTCAACAGAAGATACCTGTTGAACCATTGTGCTGTCTTTTGTCTTCATACATGATAAAGAGGAGCTAGACATTACTTGATCAACGTTGTGGGGCTAATGTTTTCAAATTTTTGTTTACTTGTTGGTTAGCTATCATTGAGTTGATTTCAGTGCTTCTTCTTGTACCAGTGAATGCAAGATTTGAAAAACTATTATTTATAGTAGGCTTCGTTGCCCCCTTGCCTACTTGTTGATCGGAAGTGACTTGAGTTATATTTTCGTTTTCAATATTCGTGATTACAAGATTTAAGTCCCTTCGCTTCGATACAGTCTTTGGAAGTTTCGTTCTTACTTGCTGATTGAAGTTATATGGATGGATACTGCGGCTATTTTCGGTATTCGTGTTTACAAGGCTATAAAAAATTTGATTTGCTTCACTCTCCGTAATTTCCGTGATCGTTGATACTACCTCTCTCTTATCTCTATTGCCACTTCCGCTAGTTGCTGTACTTGTCAAGTCAGGAGGATACGTTGATTGTTCTTGCGTCTGATTTGTTATATCGGGAAGGTATATTGGTTGTTCTTGATCCTTATTCAATTCAGAAACGTACACAAGGCCAGCACTACCGTATATATACTTTAACGCTGAAAAAGCAAACAGCAATCCATCCCCTAAAAGTTTCTCATCACTGCTTCTAGTTACACGACGCACACCTTCGAAATTTCTTCCTTCCGCAAAATCACGGATAATTACCGTCAACATCTCGGCATCAATCATTTGTATATTAACCCGCAACAAATCATTTCTTTCCGATTCCTTCCACACGGTTTTTCGTGATAGTTTCGGTTTCTTTTGTTCAAATGCTATTTGTATCACAAAATCATAAAAACCATCCGTTTTAATGATTTCCGACTTTCTTTTCTCGTATTCTTCTAAAATCACTTTTCCACTTTTTAAATCACCTTTAACTCTAGTATATTTCATGAAATCTGTTGTAGCAGTAACAATATGAGTGGATTCATGAATGATCACTTGATTTATAATTAGTTTTACTTCTACATCAGGGAAGAAAATCGGATTTAAATGGAACGCATCCGCCAAAAAAACGATTCGGCATTCTGGATCATTTGGGAGTACTGCACCTGTACTTTCTATAAATTCCTCATAGAGAGAGTAATATTTTTGTGTTCCTTTTTTCTTAACTAAATCAGTGGATGCGATCAAAATATTCTCAAAACCCCAGTCTGCTGTTTTTTGAAGGAATTCTACCCCTTTTTTGGATGTAGAGGCCAATCTATTTACAGCTTCCAATAATATAGGTTCTGGATTTCCTACCTCCTCCAGTCTAAACATTTTGATTAAATATTGGCCTTGCGGGGTTCCTGCAATTCTTCCTTCTGTTAATAAATCTTCACACACGCCTAATGCCGTTTCAAAATAACCTAGCGCTTTCTTATAATCTGTAGCCAAATCTTTCAGAAACGGTTTGAGGAAATTTGGCGCCTTATTTAAATCAAGAGTATTATATATTCGAAAGTCATATGGCGACTTTTTCGATTTTCGAGGTAAGGATTCAATAATTCCTTCCAAAATAGCCTCTTTAATCTCCTTTTCATTTTTATAGACAATAGCTCTCGCTTCTGGGATAAACTTAGTTATTGGATCCATGGGAACAGTATCATCTACAGTTCTTCTTATGACTAACCCCTCAGTTTCCATAGTTTTGACATTTCTAAATTCATTCCATTCCTCTGCTCTTCCTGGTGAATCTGGCAAGGTTCTATATTTGGGAAGTTTCACTTTCTGTTGTACTTTGTCTAAACTTACCTTAAGACGAAACTCTCCGATTTCAGGATCAAATATCAATACTATTGTCGGTGCATTCACATCTTTTTTCACTAAATGATATTTATTCCCATTCTTGTTCAATTGAATCAAGGGTATATAGTGATCATAGATCTTGATGTAAGATCTTCCTGAAGCATGCCACATCAATCCTCTTTCATCTGGAGCAGAAAGAACACTGACATCCTTTATTGATTCGAACTCATCAATTTTCTTCATCACTTTGTCTGCTAACCCTTTTGATACAAAGACAAAAGGTGCTACGTCAAAATACCATTCTTTCCCATTGAAATTCACAGGATAAATCTTCTCACCATCCACTACATCATAGCGTACACCATGACCTTCAATTGCCGTTTCTCTCACAGGGATCGTAAACTTGTTCATTGTAATGAAATGCTTGGTTTCTTTTCCAGTTTCTGAAACAGACAGGACTTCACCACTGCCATAGATTTTGGGGTTCACATTTGGTTCAACTGCAAAAATCTGATCTGGGTCAATTTCTTTCGTTAAACGATTGATCAGCGCTTTTTGTTCTTCCGTAAATGAGACAGGACCAGAAACTCTCTCTAAACGATCTCCCTTCAACACTAAGGAGCCCCCATAGACAGATCTAGTTTCCAACTCTGTTACTCGCCGATAGGACTCATCTTCCATCCGTTTAACAAGCACTTCTAGGTCATTTCCTGGTAATTTTGCTCTTACCATGTCATTAGGCAAAGAGGGTAATTCCTTCACTAAATTTGCCATTCTTTCCAAAAGTTGTTTAACCTTCTTTCCCACCCAAACATCATTTTTAAAATCGATTAACCCCCTGATAATAAATTTACTCCCATCCATCACGGCTTCGATTCCTGGATCGATATATTGTCTAATATTTGTTAGAACCGACTTGATTTCATATCCCTTTGGAAGAAAGCGTCCTCCTTGACGGATCGCATTTCTGATCCCTCCTGTCGCCATACTTTTTGCCATCCCTAAGGCAAATCTAGTACTAAGGGAAGTTACTTGTCCTAAGACTGGCATCAAAAGAACGACATCGATGATACAAGAAGGAGCCGCTCCAGCGAAATCTTGCTCGATGAGTCCTGTCACACAATCGTAAAAAGGAATGAAGTGCTTGGCAACATCCCACACCTGGTCACTGATGGATTGATCATTGCCGGATTTATAGAGTTGCTCATACAGAGTATCACTATGTTTCCGACTGAACGCATCAATCAAAGGTTGCGTTTCCTCTCCTTGCGGTAACTTCTTGCTCTTGTCCATACGAGTAATAAATCTAAAGTACCGTTTTCCTATTCGAACCCTAGTGCCTTCTTTTTTATACCTTTGATTCCAAATCTCTTTATGATTTAGTAGCCCATATTTAAAATAGGCTAAAAGATCTTTATCCACTCGATAAAAAGTATAGGCTCCTCCATCCAATTTTTTTAAGGCATACCATCGCTCTTCATTTTTTTTGATGGCTACAAACAAATCGGTTTGATCTAACTTAAGTTCATTCAGAAGGGCAAAAGGTATAGAGTCTTTAAATGGGGAGCTAGAAGAAGTATGCTCGATATGTTCCAACTCGGCAGAGGCCTCATAAAGTTCTGTTTCAAGAGAGAAAATAAACTCTCGTTCTTTAAGGTCGAATCCTTTCAGCGCAAATTCAATCAGTTTTTGATCCAATGGATAAAAAGTATCTGATACAGCCTTGGTCAATCCAGTATACCATTCTTCTAAATTAGGTGGGGTAAACTTATTGTAACAAGGTCCCAGCCCATTGAGATAATTTTGTGTCAATGCGTGAAGGGTGTAGGATTTTAACCCAGCATCAAGGCATTTCTGAGCCACTACTTCCGCTAACGCCTGTTTCCGTCGCCAGGCAAGTGCTTCTTTTTGATAAGCTGTAAAAAGGTCATAGAGTGTGTCTTGATGTTCTTTTAGTTGTAAATAGCCATTTTGATGATACTCAATAAAAGTGCTAAGAGCCACTTCATAATAGTCACCTTTTTCCAACGCTTTCCGTAATAGATCTGGATCTAACTGAGCAACCGCCAGCAATGCAGGAAAGATCGTATAACGTAGTTCTTCCACCCTTTTTATGCCATTTTTACTAATTTCATCCCAAACAAACGTACCGAACGTTTGGATTTCTGCTTGATTGAATTGTGTTTGAATGCCTGCATCTGCTAATAACTTTGCTCCTGTTAGCTGCATCAAGGAGTCATAGTTAGAAATCGGTAACTCATCGGCCAACGTACTTGTCTCAAGAAAATAATTTGGCAATGCATCTTTGAGTAACAGGAACCATAACTTTTTAATAATTGGTTTCTCATCTTCAGAATATTTTAGAATATGTAAAGTAAGAAGTCCTCCCTCTCTCAAATCTTCAACCTCAAATAGTTTTCTGAGACTGCCGATGGTAAATTTAGAAGGATCGGGAGAATCAAGGATCTGCTTAACCATATATCCTTCGATCGAACTTCCTAATACGTTCTCAGATACCCATTTCATGATGGTTAATTTCGCATCCTTATCGGAAATGGTTTCTTTTCCTTCACTTCCATAAAGTTTCAATTCTTTCAGGATCACTTTAGCTAAGGACTGGAGCTTGCTAAAGCTGAGTACCATTTCCCCTCGTTCTTCTGTAAACCATTTTCCCATTGCAAAAAGGATATTTTCTATGGTCGAGTCCCCTTTTAGTACCCCTTCTTGTCGGAAAAACTGTGCCACTTGAATCCTCATGTTTTTATCACGCCAATCAAGCGCTTCATACTTAGGTTTCTGTATCTCGCTAGCAGCTGGTATAGTTGTTGTTTCTATTTCTTGTGTTGTTTGTATTGTCTGTATTTCTTGTGTTACATGAGTTGTTTGGTTCGTTTGAATTGTCTCTTCTTTCGGTGGTTCAGTAGAAGTCAAAGTAGGCGCTTCCTCTTCAGTAGTATCCAGTAGCCATTTTGTAAAGATTGCTAGTGCTTTCTCCTTCGAAATCACTGCATCCTCTTTTTTTCCAAGGATGACATTCGCTAACATTTTTACTTTCGTGAAATCGGTCGTCTCTTTTCCTTCCACTTCCTTAATTGCCCATCTCGCCGCTTTTACTACTAATTCATTGGGTTTGGACACATTCACCTCGATATTCTTTTCCCCTAAGAAGGCAACGATTTTTTTTAGGAGTTCCTCTTTTTGTTCCTCTGTCAGATTACTTAAGCTGACTTCCATGGCTTTGTTATCTCTTTCTCTGGGGCGACCCGCCTTATTTTCACGAGTAAATGCCTCAACCCTTTCTTTTTTCTCTTCATTCACTTCAATCGCATTAATTTCAATGGCTTCAAACGTATTCGGATCTTTATAGGAATACCCCATTTGTGCATTGTTATTTTCCCATTGCAGTAAGAGATAGCGTATCTCTTTCACTGTCAGCTCTTTTTCTTCTAGCCCATATGCTTTTTGCAGAAGTTGGGCGACTTGTTTTTCTCTTACCAGAATCGCCTCATAGGTGATTCCTTCAAATATCCACTTTTGCATCCCTCGAACCAATTCGCTGGCAGATTGATCTTTGAGAGCAACTTTTTGTTCAAGCAGGAATTTCCGAATGAGTTCATTTACGGCTGATGTTTTCTCACGCTTCTCGAAAAGCGTACGATGATAATAGATGGTTTGGAGGGGCTGATCCTTAGAGATCGTGGGCGTGCGATCATGGATAAAATCTGCGTAGATTTGTTGGCTTTCTTTTTTTTGTTCTTTAAGACGGAACACCGATGGAGCCTCTGCTTTGGATGATTGGTGATGGATCGTTGTATAAGTGATTTCTTGGTACGTATACCCTTCTAATAAAGTATTAGCCTTCCATTGATTCAATATCGCTTGTACCTTGATAGACGACAGAAACTCCCCAAACCTAAAGTCCTCCATCCCATAAGCCTTTAGTAGGAAAGAGGCTAAAAATTGTTTTCTTTCAGATGCGTTAGAAGCGCTATTGGTACTTTCTTTTTCGAGCCATTGTCGTGTGGCTTTTTCTAATTCATCACTAGAGCTTTCTTTGATCGCAATGCCTTCCTTCGTAAAGAACTCTTGCATTTTTTTATTGACAGCACTCGTTTCATTTCGCTTTTGAAAAAGAACGAGATGGTAATAAAAAATCGGTAGAGGCTCTGCATAACGTGTCGCAGGAACCACATTTTTCGCCACGTTCCCCACGATTTTATGAACGAGTTCTAAGTCTGAATCGACAACAGTATCTGGTACTCTTTTCATCTCACTATTTTCTGTGAGGGTCTCATTACGAAATTGGCTTTCATCTAAAGAAGATTGTTTGAGTTCAATAAAGGTATAGTCTTTAAACACATTGTTGTTTTCCCATTGCAGAACTGTGTTGACAGCCTCCGTCGCTGTAAGATTGCAACGAATGCCATACCCTTCTAGAATGATTGGAGCCAACTGTTCCTTCCTTGCTAAAATCTCTACGTCTGTTTGTTCATCATTCACCCATTCATGGGCAACAACAGCGGTTGGCTGATAAGGCAAATAGTCACTCCAATCTTCCTGTTTATCTAGAAACTGGTCGACTGCTTCATTGGCCTTATCTGTTTCATTCCGTTTTTGATAAAGCGTAAAATCATACCAAAAAGGGACGAGGGGTTCGTAGATGGACAGCGTCAAAGGTTGCTTATCAAAGTAATCCCCGTGCATTTTGTTCACGGTTTTTGCTATTTCTGAAGGGAGTACGCCGTAAGAATGTAGTCTAGTTTCAGAAGTTGTTTCCATTAGTTCACTGTTTGTGATGTCTACGGATCCACTAAACTGGATAGGACCAAACGTATAGTCTTTGAAAATATTATTGTTGCGCCATTGCAGGAAAATAGCGTTGGCTTGAAAATCAGACAGCGTTTGACTAGTTAGCCCCGAAGAGGTAAGAATCAGTTCGGCAATTTCTATGATTCTGGTTTTTTCGATTCCCTTTCCTTCTTTCCTTATCCATCCCTCGATAGCCGTAATCAATTGAAGCGGAGATAAGCCGTCACAGGGGACTTTTTGGGTACAGAGAAATTTTTTTATTTCATTGTTGACATGTTGAGTTTCATTTTGCTTTTCATATACCTCCAACGCTCCATCATACCAGTGAGCAGGCAACTTCTCTGAGGTTGGAACAGGAGTGGGTTTCCCCTCTAAAAAAGCAGTGATAATACTATTTATTTTCTCCATGAAATCGGCATACATTTTTTCATAAGTATTCGGATTTTGAGAGGCAGGAATGGATTCTTTGTCAGCGTTTTTGTCAATAGGCAGTTCTGTCGTTAGATTAGGCTGAGCTTTATTTAACCCTACAGTCATACTTGACTGTGAGATTTTAATTCCTTCTCCTTTTTTTAATCGAATCACAGGTGTTGTCGTACTTGACTGATTTTCATTCAATGAGGCAGTTGTTTCCGTAGGTATTTGCTTGGGTTCATTAAATTGATACCCTTTGAAGATATTATTGTTGCGCCATTGTTGGATAATCGCCGATGCTCGATCCTCGGATACCTCTTGTCCAGTGAGTTCCGAAGAGCTAAGAATAACTTCAGCAACTTCTTTACTTCTGGTTATCTTCTTCTCCTGTCCTTCTTTCCATACCCACCAATATAGCGCATTAATCAATTGAAGAGGAGATAAGCCGTCACAGGGTTCTTTTTGATTACAAAGAAATTCTTTGACTTTATCATTGACATGGTCTGTTGCATTCCGCTTTTTATACACCTCCGCATCATCCATGAAAAGTGGTAACTTCTCAGAGATTGGTACAGGAGAAGATTTCCCAGCAAAAAAAGCGGTAATGATACTATTTATTTTTAATGCATCCGCCGACAATTTGACAGAAGTACTCGAGGATGGCGTGGTAGAAAATGATGCCATTTCCACTTGGTCCTTCACAGAAATTGTTTCAATAGGTAGTTCTGTCACAGAGCTTGATTGTTTTTCAGTTATCGATGTGGGCGTATTGGTCAGAGGGGCATTTAATGAGTCAGTTATTTCAGCATTCATTAGATGCTTCTCTTTAAAATCATAGCTTTTAAAAATATTATTGTCTCGCCATTGCAGGATAACAGCTTCTGCCTCCGAGGCTGTCAGTTTTTTAGGCTGGAGTCCAGAAGCCTTCCAAATTATCTCGGCGATTTTTTTCTTTCTAGTTCGAGAGAGCTTCGCGTCTCTTTTTTCTGTCCAATGTCTTATTTTTACATACAAAGTTTGTCCTGACATCTCTTGACACAGTTGCTTTTTCTTACACATAAAAGCTTTCAATTCTTTATTCACTTTCCCGAGTTGATCACGATTTTCAAAAATCTCTGATTCATACCAGAAAAATGGCAAATTTGACGGGATCGTTTCACGCAATAATTTAACAACCGAATTGCCTTGAATATATGTTTGAATGACTTTTTCTATTTTTACTTGTGTTTCTTTCGAAATAACTCCAGAATATTGCAACTGTGGTTCATCCTTCGTTGATGGTAATGGTGTAGTCGATGTCATTGCACTCATCTGGGTGTTTGCGTCATCGGGTGCGAGTGTTTCAGTCCTCTCTTCGGTCGTCACTACAGTTGTTAATTCAGTCATCATGAGTTCTTCTAAAATGGTTTGTTGCGATTCTTTTGGGGTTGTTTGTTGTCGATCTTCAAACGTGTAATCTTGAAAGATATTATTAGTTCTCCATTGTAAGATGATCCTTGTTGCCTTAGTATATTTCACCTCTATATTCTGAAGTTCTAAAGCTTTTCGAATGATCATAGCAAGATTTTTTCTTCTGTCCCTTTTAGTTTCCAGACCATCTTTTTCTTCCCAATTCTTCACGGCATCAAGTAATTTTACTCCTGATAGTCCGTCACATGGAACTCCTTGCTTACATAAATAATCTTTGACTTTTTGATTGACCCCTTGTATTTTATGACGCAATTGAAACGTTTCAAGATCAAACCAAAAAGAAGGTAAAGGAACGGTCTTCGATTCACTAGAAGGCCGATGTTCCAGATACGCATTCATAATTCGCTTGATTTTGGCGACCGTTTCTGTCGGGATTTTTGTGTAAGATTCCACAATCATTTCTTCATAATCAATCGAAGGAATAGCTGCATAATCAATCGAAGGAACAACTGCCGCTTCAGCCCCTAAATATGAAAATACATCGAAATTAAACTGTTGGATATACCCATCCACCCTGCCATAAAAATCTGCCGCCAGATGCCAAAATGGAGACAAAAAACTTTCTTCTCCAAGGGACAATTTAGGTGTAGCTTTCCCTACCAATTGTGAAATCATTTCTGGGGATAGTTCCTGAAGATTATTTTTTTTCTTTTTCTTCTTTTTTTGCGAAGTCTGGATTGGGAGCGAATTTTCCGTTGGAGGAGTGGTCATTGAAATTGATCGGTTCTTTTCTAGTTGGCGGTGATTGGGCATTTGTTCTCCATAGTTTACCGAAAAGGTACTCAGTAACCAATCAGTAAAATCCAACATCCACGAACCCCTTGCTTCATTTTGTTCTTGAGTAGGAGCCGCGTGTTCGTGTTGGGAAAAGAACTGGTAAAACAGATCAGTTAGTCCCTTCCAAAACGTTTCTGTCACTTGATTACGTACATCATTGGGAATATCTATGGACTCATTATGTATGTTTTCATAAGCAGCTTGAAAGGATTTACTTAGTTTTTGAGCTGCCTCTTCCGCAGAAAAAGGAGAGGTTCCGTGATCTGTCATAGTGATCATGCCGGGAGGTGAAAAAAGATTGCTTTCTTGTTTCATTCCTTGATCATTTTGTCTCTCTGCTTGACCGACTGCTTTTTGACAAATGGTTTGAAAACTCGTTTGTTCCACACTTTCTCCTGCGACGATATAGGTATTCACCTGATCCGTCCTTCTCGTGGTGGTACAATTCATTAGTTGGTAAAGGGCATGGACTTTCTGGTGAACAGAAATACTTAATTCATGCGCGATTTTCGCTACGTCGATGATCTCCTGTGTAGACGTTGTCTGATTACGGAACGTTTGGTTGGCAAAAAGAGGACTGGCACTGATAAGCGGTGAGGTGATTGATGTTGACTGATGAGGCAGGGTATGGGGCGTATTAAAGGACTGGATTCGCCCACGATTGATGGTGGAGGTTGAAACAAAGGAATGGATTCTCGTCTGATTCCCGTCTCTTCTCACATCAATTCGTGTGTTCGCTTCAAATGCTGGCGCATTTTTTTTGATGACTGTCTGTTGTTCAGGAGGATCGACTAATCGTGCGTTTTGGCAGATACTGTATAAATAAAGGAAGCCATCTAATGTCAATAAACTATCGGGGGCTAGTGTTTGTCCCGTATTATTGGCAATATAATTTAACTTCGCTTGGTCATTTCCTGATTTATTCTTGTCATTTCGTTTGTTGTTTTCTTTTCCAATCGCTTCTCTAGAGTTAGCTTGTGATAACCTTATCTTCTTTGTCATCTTAACTTTCTGTGGCATCTTGTTCACTCCTTCATTAAAATTAATTATAGAACTAATTCGTTGTATAAGTGTTCATTTGATAACATCTTTACGTCACCAATCAAACTGCTACGAATGACTCCAACAACTCCACATAATTATTCAAAAGTGACAGTTCTTTCATGCAAAAAGCAACCGTTCATCAAACTAGAAAAACAAGAAACAGAAAAAAATACACTAAAATCGCTCCCCCCACCTAGCTACGGTTAGTTCCTACCTTCTGTGAAAATCTTGAACCTCCTATTTTCGGATCCAATTTTATATACATTATATAACAAAAAAAATCAAAAATCAGCACAGGATTTATAACTATACCAATTATAAAATAAA
>NZ_NGMO01000002.1:468618-528725 GCF_002140175.1 Candidatus Enterococcus wittei | reverse complement strand
GATTTATAACTATACCAATTATAAAATAAATAAAGTTATATAAAAAAAGTTAGAGCCTTTCTAGAATATAAGAAACGTCTTGATAAAAGGTAGATTTATTTGTTATAAAAAAATAAAAAAAATTACATCATAGCCCATATCACCGCTTTACACTTTCTTCTCCTCAACATCATTTTACAAAGACTATCAAAAAAGAAGCTCATTTAATCTGAACATCTCGATTTGTCTTTAACAAAACACTAAAAAAATCCTTCTCGTCAATTAGTCAGTAAGACACAAAAGTTTTATTTTTTTATAGCAGTCATTTTCGTTGATCAGAAAAGCTAATAATCGTTTATCTTTCCATCTTTCCCAGCACTTTAACTAAATAACGATAAATTTTTAAATTGTCACAACGCATCCATTAAGAAATCGTTAAGTGATTTTTTACCGTCTTTGAAAAGTTACTTACAAATCCATTTTTTAGAAATTCTTGATGAGAGGAAAACTTAAAAGCTCCTGATCTCTATTTTTTGATCATCGTATTTCTTCTTTAACAGCTCATTTAATTAGATTTATTTAAATGACTCCTCGAATTTTTGATATTTAGAGGATACTTTTTTGAACGAACTCATAAAATCAGAACTTTGATTTAATAAAGTTCTGATTCCTCATTTTATCTATGACATTATCGTTCACAAGCTTAAACCAACTTTGATTATGCCAACAACCATTGTTTAACGTTTAATTATGCAAATTATCTGCTCAATAATTAAAACTCTTTATAAAAAGATACGGTACTCCCTTTATCACAAGAAATGAATCCAAATTTTTCATAAAAATGTCTCACATTCGGAGCATCTTCAGTAAGAAGTATTTTCTGTCTCACATCATTAAATTCATTTAAAATTCTAGTCATTAAATTGGTTCCAATATTTTTGTTTTGAAAATCAGGACGAACTAAAATATCTTGAATATATAAAATTGTATATCCATCACCAATCGCTCTAATCAAACCAACCAATTTATCATTTCTCCAGGCAGTTATTACTACTAATGAATTATTGATTGCTTTTTCTAATGTATCCAAGTCATTTGTATAGGCAGTCCACCCCACACTCGAATAGAGATTTTCAAGTTCTCTTATATCTATCTGAGCGTTTTTTTTGTAATTTATCATGTAGTTTTCCTCCTAATTATTTTTGATAATTAAGGGTTTATTCTCAACCTATTGTTCACTTCATCTCGCTCCTTTTATATCATCAACTCAATTATAGCATGATCTGTTTACTTATCATCAACTTGGTATAATCACTAGTTATGTCTATTGTGATTCACTATTATATTGAGTTGTACTTGCTTATTGTCAGTCTGTTACTCTTCTTTTTAAATGGCCTAACTTGTAGTTCACATAAAAATATTGAGTGAATTTTTATTGCCTTTTAAAAGGTGTTCATAAAATCAGTTATAGAGAAGCAATAGGTTATACTCTGTTACCCATTAACTCTTACTCCTAATTTCTCTTGCTGAAGGGTACAGGGGGATAGTGTACGCAGATCCAACAAAGAGGAAAACGATAAATGAAATCATCGTTTTCCTCTAAAAATAATTCACTATGTAATCCTAAGCTAACAAGTATTGATATTAACTGGTTATTATCAATACTAAATACCATTAACCAATCAAAACTAATACAACACTCTCCAACTCTTACACATACCAATCAAATTATGATTACGATAATTTTATGGTAATTTATGTTGGTTCTATAAAAGAAACAGTTTCTACTTTCATTTCGCTAAATCTCTCCTCTTAGCTTTTATAGTCTCACTTAAATTATGACGTATAAAAATATTAAGCATCTAAATCCTTCATTGACTTATCAACAAAGCTGAATCCATCATGGATATTATCGTCTTTGGTATTTTCCATTGCTTGTAAAGTAGCAGGATTCCCCTTTTCAATTTTAAAAAGGATTACTTGTTTGGTTACAGATCGTTCAAAAAATGTGATTGGCTATCATCATATCCATGCCTAGCCTTCGCATAGGATAGAGGAAAGGTTACATCATTTATTAATATTGTAGAGCTGGCTCTTTCTGATTCTTGTTTATTTGTTGATTGATTGTCTTCGTGGAAGTGGCTTGAGTGCTTCTTTCTCTACCATTAGTTACAAGATTTAAGAAACTATTTGTTGTAGGCTGCGAGAAATTTCTATCTCTTTGTTGATTAAAAACAGATGAATTGGTATTCTTCCCAGTATTTGTAGTCACAAGATGCAAGGAACTTCTACTTGATGAAATCTGTGGAAGTTCTGACATTACTTGTTGATCAGAGACAAATTGATTGTTACTGCTTTTATTTTCTGACCTCGTGCTTACGAGATTTAAAGAGCTTCGATGGGTTGTAAATGGTTTAGGCTCTGTTGTTTCTGCCCAGTTTGTAATTCCAACAGCTCCTGATACTTCCTTGTTTGATACTTCTGTACTTATGTTATCCGTACTTTTTTTTGTACTCAGCTCTTGTATGTTATCCAATTGAGGAGTTTTCTTTATGATTTTATAGTTACTTGTATGAACTAATGCTTGTAAAAGGAATATAAACCCATTGCCCGATTTTACATTATCAGTACTCCTTTTTATACGAATTAGTTCATTATATCCTCTTCCTTCGACAAAATCTCTAAGGATAGTCATAAGTATTTCCGCATCCCTTAACAGAAAATTAGTTCGCAATATCGGATCTACATTTAACGCCTTAATGACAGCTTCTTTTGATAAATTGGGCAAATCGAACTCTTTAGCCAGTTGTTCAACGAAGTTCTCCAAACTTTCAGATTCTAATATCTCTGAAAAATTGTTGTTGATTTGATCCATCAGTTCTTCGCCAGTTGTCAAAAAATCACTTTCAGGAAAAACCAATTCCATTAGATCTTCTGCTCGCGAGGTTATATGTGCCGTCTCATGTATGATTGTTTCTAACTCCTCTCCTTGAGGCATATCTGGATCTAAGTGGAAAGCATCGGCAAAAATGATTATTCGGCATTCTGGATCATTAATTATTACCCTTGCTTTTGGTACATCATGATCAAGTAACGAATGATAAAGTTGTGAGCCTTCTTCTTTAGCCAAATCACTCGAAACGATCAAAATATTTTCAAAACCCCAGTCCGAGGATTGGCTAAGAAATTTTTCTCCTTTTTCCGCTACTGATAATAATCTTTTGATTATTTTCCTTAAAATTTCTTCTTGATTAGCCAATCCTTCTAATCGAAACATTTTTGACAAATAATCCCCTTCTCTGGTTTCCGAAAGGATTGGTTTTTTCAACAACTTTTTATATATCTTTTTTCCTGCATCAAAATAGCCCATTGCCCAACGAACATCCCCTGCAATTTTTCTGACAAATGGTTTAAGAAAAGGCGGCACATTTCGTGAATGAAGTCCAACGAACACACGATATGGAATATTATATTCTTCATCAAGATCTTCCAAAATTGTTTTTCTAACATATTCATCATCAGCAACAATAGGAACTGGGTCAGAGATAAATTTAGATAGTGGCGGGAGGAGCACACTGGGGTCTTCCACTCTTTCATCAATTTTTTCAGACTTTACTGCTTTTCTGATCTCCGTCCATAGTTCTCCTTTGCCTGGTGATGGGGGAAGTTTATTATACGGTGGGAATACCTTATTACTACTCTGTGAGACTGTTCCTTGCGAGGTACTAGGTATTTCTCCTTCCTGAGTAGTTCTTCTCCTACCACTACTTTTTCCTCCCCTACTTCGAATCTCTCCTTTTTTCAAGTCTACTTCCACTTGTTGCCTTTCCAAATCTGTCTCAAAACGAAACTTGCTATTTTTTGCATCAAATCTCAAGATGGTCATTGATTCATTGTAATCCTTTTTCACTAAATGATATCGATCCCCATTTTTATCTAGTGCGACTAACGGAATGTAGTGATCGTTGATCTTGATATAGGATCTTCCTGTCTTATCCCACATCAGTCCTTTTCCGTCCGGCGCAGAAAGTCCAGTTGGATTCTTTCGTGTTTCAAATTGATCCAACGTGCTAGCGATTTCTTTCTCCACTTCTTTTGCCACGGATCGGGCAGTTGGAGCTTCAAAATACCATTCCATCCCATTAAAATTCACCGGTAAAATCTTTCCCGAATGATGGGCATAAACATCCAAGCGGATCCCATGCTCCTTGATGGCTGTCATGGTCACCTCAATCAATTTCCCTTTCATTCGAATAAAACGCTTCGTTTCTTCTCCTTCTTTTGCTACAGTTGTGATCTCGCCTGTGCCATAGGCCTGAGGATTCGGATTAACTCCCACGACAAATGCCTGGTTTTCATCCAGCTTCACCTCCAATAAATTGATCAATTTTAGTTGTTCATTCGTAAAGGTGGCGGATCTATAGGCTTCTAAGCGATTGCCTTTTTTCATAAATAAACCGCCAAATACCTCCGCAGTTTCCAGATTCGTCACTCGCATATACAAATGATCATTCACTTTCTTCACCGGTACTTCCAAGCCATTCCACTCGAGCATCTCGATTGATTTTTTTAGCGCTCCTTGCGCCTTCTCCATCGTTTCGACTCTTTCTAGCAAGTCTTTGATTTTTTTCCCTACGCGTAATTCATTTTTGAAACTCACTAATTTCCGAACAATCAACCGCCCTCCGCCTATGAGGGTTTCAAAACCTGGATCAAGAGCTCGTGCAAAAGTTAGCACAAGTCTTCTGGTCTCAGCCATCGTTGGGAGGAAACTACTACTACTTCTGATCACATTACGAATCCCCCCTCGGGCAAAGGCTCTAGCTACACCTAATGCAAACTTCATATTCAAGGAAGTGATTTGCCCTAATACCGGAATCATGAGTAAGGCATCAATCGTACACGAAACAACCGCTTGTCCAGTGTCTCGGTCAATGATCCCTGTCACACAATCATAAAATGGGATAAAATGCTTGATGACATCCCAAGCTTTTTCGATATCCGCTTTATCGTTTCCCGAATCGTAGAGTTGGTCATACAGTTGGTCACTATGTTTACGACTCAATGTCTCAATCAACGGTTCCATTTCCACCCCATGAGATAATTTTTTGCTTCGATTCACACGAGCAGAGAACTGAAAGTATTTATTCCCTATACGAATCTCATTTCCTACTTGTTGATAGCCTTTTCCCCAAAGATCTTTTCGATTAAATAGTCCATATTTGAGGTAGGATAAGGGATCTTGGTCGACGCGATAAAGGATATAGCCCCCTTCTTCATCAAGCCTCTTCAACGCATACCAGCGCTCTTCCTTTCCTTGAACAGCCACAAATAGATCGGTTTTATCTAGACTAAGCGTTGTATCTTCCCACGGTACTCGTCCATTAATATTAATAAGAAGCATGCCACCTGTTCCCGGAGCCCCGCCTGTATAGTGAGTTTCATTTTTCAACTCGGCAAATCCCTCGTAAAGGATAGTTGTTTTTGAGAAAATAAAATCGAATTCCTTTTGATCGACCGCATTCAGTGCAAATTCTATCAGTTTTTTATCAAAGGGAAAATGCGTCTCTGAGACGTTTTTTGTCAATTTGATATACTCGTCTTCTAGCTTAGGTGGGGACCAATCGATATCCCGACAAGGTTCCTCTAAGCCTAAAAGATAATTTTGTTTCATGATATAAAAAGGTGCACGAGAACCTTTACTGCGACACTTCTCAGCGACATTTGTGGCTAACGCCTCTTTTCGACGCCATTGAAGCAAGGCTTCTTGATAGGCTTTATATAAACGATTGAGCAGCTCTTGATGTTCAACCAGTTGAAAATAACCTTCTTTTTGATATCCTATAAATGTGCTAATTGCCACTTCTTTGTAGGTACCCGTAACCAATGCCTCCCGTAATAAATTGGGCTCTAGTTGAGCGACCGCAAGTAAAGAAGGTATCAGGAGATGACGGAATTCTTCATAGGTGGTGATCCCTTTTTCAAGGATGGTTTCCCAGAAATGTTGCCCCATCAACCGGCTATCTTCTGGACCGAACGACTCAAGATAGCCTCCCTCTTTTAAAATTTTCGCCCCAGTTAGCTGCATCAAGGAAGCATAATCAGAAATCAACAAACTATCCGCTAAGCCACTACTATCTAAAAAGTAGTTGGGTAACTCTTGTTGGAGCAAAAAGTTCCATAATTTATTAAAGCGTCTCTTCTGTTTTTGAGAAAGAGTAGGAACATCTAGCTGAATCAATCCTTGTTTCTCCAAGTTTCTGACGGTAAATAGATCTCTCAAACGACCCATGGTGAATTGATCGATATCAGGAGCTGACACCAATGTTTTGACTATGTAAGCTTCAATCGAACTCCCTAACATCGTTTCAAAGACCCATTTCATGACCGTTAATTCGGCATCTTTGTTCGAGATTTCTTCCCCGTTTTTTTCGTTATCGATTTTCAATGCTTTTAGGATCACTTTCGCCAATGGTCGAATCCTTGTATGATTGAAGACCAATTTGTTATTTTCCTCTTTTGTGACCCGTGTTCCTATAGCAATCAATAATTCTTCTTTAGTTGGCTGATCCGAGAGTAATTTCTTCTGCTGAAAAAAGGCTTCCACTTGTTTTCGCACCTCTGGGTCACGCCATTGAATCCCATCCGTTTCGACGACGTTGTTTTTTTGCTTATCTGTACTTGTTGGTTGAGGGCTACTTGTTGATTGAGTGGTATTCATCCCTGTTGTTTGTTCTGGTGCTTCTGCCCCAAAAGCAATAGTAGGTTGATTGTCTCTGATTGTTTCATAGACCCATGTTCCGACAGTTAGACTTGCCTGTTTCTCTGAAATCACTGCCTCTTCGTTCATCCCCAAGATCAGTTTTGCGATTTGTTTGACCTTCACCATATCTAACGTTGGTGAGGTCGCACCTTCAAGAAGCACCCACTCACCGACTGTTTCCATTAGTTCCCTGGCATTAGATTCTTGACAGACAATTCCATTTTCCAAAAAAAAATCAACTAGCTTTTTGCGAATGTTCTTTTTTTGTTCACTCGTCCATTCAGGTAGATCGGAATCTTCCGTTGTTTCCTGGGCTACTATCTTAGTTGGATTATCCGCATTTTCCCGCAAAAATGCTTGGATTTTTTCATTGATCTCTTGAGTGGTATCGATTTCTCCGGCCTGAGTCACATTTGATCCAAAAACTTCAATAAGAGTTGACGTCGTATTGACTTGACTGATTCCTGTAGTGGTTTCGCTTATCTGAGTCTCATTGAATGTTCCTTTATTTTCCTCCAATTCTAGAGAAGGTATGCTAGTAAGTGGCAACGGCCTGGCCTGGGCGCCTAAAAACTGGAGGCCAATGGATTGTTGGAGAAAACCATCCACTACTCCATAAAAATCTGTGGCTAGCTGCCAAATCTGAGACAAAAAACTCTCTTTTTCAGGGTTCAATACAGACTCATTTCCCATCATCGCTTCAGATGTCATTTCTCGTACGGGTTCCAATACCATTTCTGGTGTTCCTTCTGGTTGCTTTTTTTTCGTTTGAATTGCTGGATTAGCAGATAGCGATTTCACCAGATAATTTAAGTTCTTTTCTAATAGTGGGTTAGAGGGAACTTGTTTTCCATAATCTATCGAAAAAGTTTGTAGTAACAAATCCACAAAATACGACATCAACGAACCGTTTGCATCTTCTTGTTCTTGAGCATAAGGCGTATGTTCGTGTTGGAAAAAAAACTGGTGAAACCGTTCCGTTAATCCATTCCAAAATGTTTCTGTCACTTGATTATGTATATGATCTGGGGTATCTATTGTAGCGTTATGTTTATTTTCAAAAGCTGCTTGAAAGGCTTTACTTAGTTTTTGAGCTGCCTCTTCCGCAGAAAAAGGGCGGAACCCATGTTCAGTTATATTGGTCATGTGGTGAGAAGCAAAAGTAGGATTCTCACTTTCTTGTTTCATTCCTTGATTGTTTTGTGCCTCAGCTTTACCGATTGCTTCTTGACAAACCGTGATAAAACTCGTTTGTTCTACACTTTCTCCTGTGACGATCCATGTCTTCACCTGATCGGTCCTTCTCGTGGTGGTACAATTTACCAGTTGGTAGAGGTCATGAACTTTCTGATGAAAAAAAACACTTAATTCATGCGCCCTCTTCGCTATGTCGATGTCTTGTGGGGCGGGCGCTGATGTCTGATTGCCAAAAAGAGAACTCGTACTGGCAAACAGGGGAGCGATCGCTGTTGTCGGTTGAGACATGGTCTGGTTCGTATTCAAGGACTGGATTCGCCCACGATTGATGGTGGAGGTTGAAACAAAGGAATGAATCCTTGTCTGATTCCCTTCTCTTCTCACGTCAATCCGTGTAGTCGCTTCAAAGGCTGGAGCATTTTTTTTGATGACCGTCTGTTGTTCGGGAGGATCAACTAAGCGAACATTTCGAAAGATATGCGATAAAAAAAGTAGTCCCTCTAATGTCAGTAAATTATCGGGGGCTGGTGTTTGTCCCATATTATTGGCAATATCGTTTAACCTTGCTTGGTCAAATCCTAACTTATTCTTGTCATTACGTTCGTTATTTGCTTTCCCAATTTTTTCTCTAAAGATAGCTTGTGGTATTCCTCCTTTGTTCGGCATCTGTGTTTTCAGTGGTATCCTTCCTTTTTGTGGCATCTTTTTCACTCCTTCATTGAAATTATTTAGATGATTTTTGCATGTCTCCAGCAAACAAAAAAATCCTCCTAAACTCTCTTCTCTTTATATAATAATATAAAATCCCAAAGACACATTTAAAAAAAAACTTAAAATTCCTGAGTAATCAAAAGTTTCAAGTGATATTTTGTAGTTTATGCATGTTTATTATGAATGTACTATAGGATAGAGATTACATCATATTTCAATGGAACTGCAGTCTGACATCTATTGCATTCTTCACTAGCTTGTTTCTCGTTTTATCAACCCCAGAACATAATTTTCCCCTGTACATTCCTTCCCATTTTGCTTGAAATAAATATTTTATGGGTTATTCAAATTCAACTTTTTCTAGTTCGAAGTCAAAAAACTTGTCTTATACCCAATCTTCCGTCCATCAATTTATATATATCTTTAGCCAAAGTTCACATATTCATATGTCCACATTTCCGCAGTTTTCTTAACAGTTTCTTACGTTCCATGATCAAAAACAGACAGTTCAATTGTTCTGTCAAAAATACGAGACAGGAGTCCCCCCTATCATTTGGCATACGTTCTAAAACGATCTATCCTTTTAAGTAGAACCAGAACATAAAATCGAAGGAGGATCTTTTTTATGAATAAAAAATGGATAAGAATAGGTATTGGCTTAGGAATCATCGCATTGGGTGCAGTTTATCTTGGAAAAAAAACAGGATTGTTGGAAGATGATCGGCATTTATATGACGAATTTGAATCTATCTAAATTAGTGTGAAAGAGAGTTTGATCAATTGATTTGCTAGACATTGGAGGAAAGTACAATGAAAAAAAAGAAAGCCATTATGATCGGCGCAGGTATTGCGAATATGGCAGCTGCTGTTTATTTGATACAAGAAGGAAAATGGCGTGGTGACCAAATCACTTTTTATTCCATCGATGATCACGGCTCAAATGATGGGGCTCCGACAGAATCTGTTGTCGATGAATACTGGAACAAAAATCATCCTTTAGAAAATCAAAAAGGTTATATTGCACGTGGAGGACGTATGTTGAACTATCGTACTTACGTTGATTTAATGGACTTATTGAGTCGAATCCCTTCTGTGACTGAACCTGGAATGACTGCCGAAGAAGACACACGTGATTTTGATGCAAAACATCCTACTTTTGATAAAGCTCGTTTATTAGAAGGCGGGAAGGGCATCATTGATGGGGGGAAATTAGGCTTCAATGCCAAAGATCGTTTATTGTTAACAAAATTGATCGCGATGCCTGATTCCGAAGAAGAAAAATTAGACAATATCACCATTGCAGAATATTTCAAAGATGATCCTCATTTCTTTGAAACCAATTTTTGGTTTATGTGGGAAACGACCTTTGCTTTTCGAACACGTAGTTCCGCTCAGGAGCTACGTCGCTATATGCATCAAATGATCTATGAATTCACACAAATCGAACATTTAGTTGGTGTCAATCGTACTCGTTATAATCAATATGAGAGTATCATGTTGCCATTGATCAATTATTTGAAAGAACAAGGATGTAACATCATCTTGAATCGCCGAGTCATCGATTGGGAATTTAAAGAAACCCCTATGCAGGATGAAATCACTGTAACTGGACTTATCATGGTCAATACAAAAACGAATGAAGAAGAACATGTGACTGTGGACAACGATACTGCGGTACTCTTTACCAATGGTTCGATCACTGATTCTGCTACATTGGGAGACTACGAAACACCAGCAGAAGAAAACATGGACTATGGTGCCGCTTCAAGTTTATGGAAAAAAGCCAGTGAACGTTTCTATAATTTAGGAAACCCTGACAAATTCTTTGCTGATCGAGATGCTAGTGAATGGGTCAGCTTTACGTTGACGACAAAAAATCATTTATTGTTAAATGAAATCACACGAATCACGACACAAGTTCCAGGGAATGCCTTGAACTCCTTTATTTCTACCACACCGATTACACCATTAGGTCAAAAAGATGTGAACATGTCCATCGTTGTCCACCATCAACCGCATTTTACGACTCAAAAACCAAATGAAGCAGTTATTTGGGGTTACTTCTTGTATCCTAGACGTCGTGGAGAATTTGTGGACAAAGAATATATCAAAATGACCGGAAAAGAGATGCTTGAAGAACTACTTGGACAACTGGCAAAAGTCGATCCTGGTCCGATAAATATACTAGAAAAAGAAGCAGAAATCTATGACAGTGTCATCAACAATATTCCTGTGTACATGCCTTACGCCTCTGCTTTGTTTAATAATCGCGCCAAAAGTGATCGTCCGAAAGTCATTCCACAACATTCAACTAACCTTGCCTTTACAGGTGAATTTGTGGAACAACCTTATCAAATGATTTTCACCGAACAAAGTGCCGTTCGTTCTGGAGAAATCGCTGCGTTCCATTTTGCAGGAATCCCAATGTCTCGCTTGGTCAAAACACCACGATACGACAAAGATATTCCCACCCTTATGCGAGCAGCAAAAAAAATGTTTGAATAAGGTTATAAAAGAAGTGCTTTGCACTGAGTAATAAGAAAGGAAACTCAGAAATGGCTTTTCACATTTTTGAATTTCCCGACTTATCTCTAAAATGCAGGTTCTTGAATGACATTTACCAGTCTTTTAACATTAAGTTTTTGACCCCAACCAACGAAAAATAAGTCCGTAAAACATGAAAAACTGTTTTACGGGCTTATTATTTTATTTTTTCAATCAGCTATCTGAACTTTATCATTGAACTTTCGAAAGCTAGAATCTATATACATTACTTCTGTTGATGGACTTCTCATTCTTACTTTTGAAATCATCACTTTTTAACTTTTGAATGAATGATTGTGCCAATTAATATAAGACCTCCGATACTAACTTCCAGTGCAGCCACTGCTAATAACGTAAGAGCGAATGCTTGAGTATATGAAGTCATCAATTGATGAAAAGCAACCATTTGTCCACTTATTTGTACTGGTGATATCAAAAACAACCCTCCGCCTAAAAGTAGTAATTGGCCTCCACTAGCTAAAACAATGCCTGCCAAGACTTGTATGAGTCGTTTGAATGAATGGCGAAGTAAATAAATCAAGCTAATCATAAATAGACTAAAAATACCGATTACTATGTAAGCAGAGGAAAGAAGTATTTCCTTCACTGAAAGAATTTTTTCCACAAATTTTTCTAGATAATTAGGTTGAACACTTCGCTGAAATATTCCAGTGATCATATATATAGCTAATTCTTCATTTGCTTGTGTGTTCTCATCTTCTGGTTTTACTTTATATGTATCGATTATTCGGTTTAGTTTTGCTTCCACTTCCGACTCTCCACTCAGTGTTACCTCTTCGTTTCTATAGAGTCCTTGAATAAATTCATTCATATTCTCTTTCACTAATGTTTCTGGAACAACTTCTGCCAACACTTCTGGTGTAACTCCTGCTTCTTGGTGGTAAGCTTGGATCCGCTGATTGATTTCATTAGTCACGTTTTTTGTGTAATTTGTTTGTTTGATTTGGGTAACCATAAATTGTTCATTTGCTAAAGTACATAGAAATACTCCAGCAATAGACAAGCAGAACATGATAATAGAGCAAGCAATACTGAGCAATACTTTAGTGAATCCTACCTTCTTTTTAACGATGACTCCTCTCCTTCCAATATTCCAAATTAAAAATAAAGACGTTATTTAAAAAAAATAAAATTATTCTTCATACAAGATAATTATATCTTTATTAAAGGGAAATCACAACTTAACATATTAAAAAAAAGTTATTTTATCTTCTATGAAGAATTGTTCAAAAGCGTTTTATTATCAAAAACATCTGAACTCCTTTAGAATAAAAATAGAAAGAAAAATAACTATCGTTAGCTATAACTTGAAATTCGAAAGGAGATCCACTATGAAAGCAGTCACTTGGCAAGGAAAACAAAAAATGGAAACTCGAACAGTTGAAGATCCAAAAATTATAGCACCTACTGATGCGATTATTCGGATAACAGCTACAGCAATCTGCGGTTCAGATCTCCACCTTTATCATCATGGAGAATCCGTGTTAGAAAAAGGCTATGTGGTCGGACATGAACCTATGGGGATTGTAGAAGAAGTTGGCTCTGAAGTAAAAACACTGAAAAAAGGGCAACGTGTCGTAATCCCATTCAATATCAGTTGCGGTCATTGTCATTTTTGTATGAATCAAATGGAAAGCCAATGCGATAATTCTAATACAGAAGAATTGTATGGCGGACTATTTGGTTTCGGAAAAATGAATGGGAATCATTGGGGCGGTCAAGCAGAATTCTTAAGAGTTCCTTTTGCTGATTCTACTTCTTTTGTGGTGCCAGATAATGATCTCCCTGACGAAAAAGTTCTTTTTCTATCTGATATCTTGCCCACTGCTTACTGGAGTGTCGTACATGCTGGGGTGAAAAAAGACGATACCGTGGTCATTTTAGGATCAGGTCCTGTCGGTTTGTTTGCTCAAAAATTTGCTGTTATGGCTGGAGCAAAACGAGTAATTGCGGTAGATCCTGTCCAACATCGTTTAGATAAAGCTGCTCAATACAACCATGTGGAAACGTATTTCTTAGATGATACCTCTCAAGCAGGAAATGACTTGTATGATCTGACACGTGGTGGTGCCGATGTCATCATTGATTGTGTCGGTATGGATGGCCTGGAACCAACGAAAGAAAAGGCGAAGAATCTTGTGAGCTTACAAAGCGGAACAATTTCTCCGATCCAAATGGCAGCTAAAGCAGTGAAAAAATTTGGTACCGTACAAATTACAGGTGTCTATATGACGCCGGCTTCTTCTTATCCACTTCAAGAATTCTTTATGCGAAATATCGATGTAAAACACGGACAAGCGCCGGTGGTTCATCTTATGCCAAAAATCTATGAAATGATTGCTGCAGGAATGTTCGATCCAACCCAAATCATCACTCACTCGATGCCTTTAGAGGAAGCAGCTCGAGCTTATGAGATTTTCGATAAAAAAGAAGATAAAAATATCAAAGTTGTTTTAAAACCGTAAAATAAAACGAATAGTTAGGTGATTTTATATGCCAAAGATTAAACGAAACACGCATGAAATCGATATTGGAAAAGAAGAAGATATCGAAATACGTGGACGTCGGTTTCGTTTATACTTCCAAAATCGTTATACGCTAATTTCTTTAGCGGTCGATTTATTGACTGGGATTTTTTACGTATGTGGAAGTCTAGCTTTATTGACCAGAATTCCTGATCGTTACAGTACGTACTTCTACCTGGCGGGTGCAATCTTTCTAACCACTCGTCCTGTTCTAAAAATCGTACGAAACGTCTTCATTTATGATGAAAAGAAACAAAAAAAGAAACAAGAAGAGAATATCAGCTATAATCTCAGTCATTCCAATAGTTCTGAGAATGACTAAATCGTGTCCATCAAAAAAGCCGGAGAATATCGAAAATAGGAAAGACTATCTTCGAATGCTCTGGCTTTTTTCGTGTTTTGAGGACAGCTAAAACACTTTGTTTAAATAGTGTCCCATCAGCTGATGTTTAGCAATAAGTTAAGATCTCAAAAAATAGAAAACTATTTTCTAAGACTCTGTCTTACTTTTTAGGTTAAAATACTGTTATTTCACCTTTTTTATTCTTCTGTTGTTACCTGATAAAGGCGTGTAGGTATTCCATCTTCATCTTGGACCATTGTAAGAAAAGACCAACCATATCTTTCGTAAAAGGAGGTATGATCTGTTACCAGATAAAGTGTATCGAATCCCATTTTTTTCATGTCTTTACGAATTTCACTTAATAGTACCTTAGCGATTCCTTGATTACGATGCTCATTTTCCACAAATAAAGCACAAAGGTTTGGTGACAAATCAGGACGATCATGAAAGTCATTTTCAATGACACCAGCGCCACCAATAATTTTATCTGCTTTATTTAAAATGACATACCATTGTGGGATCCCTACTTCTGTAGTAAGGCTTGCTCTGATACTTTCCTCATATAAAGGAATAGATAAATGCCATTTTGAATCAAACCACTCAGCTGTTTCTTTAAGTAACGTTGGTCGGTCACGTAACTTTACCACTTGATAACTCCCCATTGTTTCACTTCCCTTTCATATTTGGTTCATTATAGCATGGTTATTGCTCGAATCGATTTTTGACATCTTCTCATCAGAAACTCTTTTTCCTTCTGCTATCTATTCAAATTAAATAGAAATACTTAGAAATGTCTACATACTAAAAAGACAGGCTCCCTCTAACCTAAATATTCAAATGGCAAGAATGATGATAACTTAGTCAGGGATTTTTAGGAAGGAATATACCTTGGGCACTATTGAGTATTCTTCTATACGCTAACATGCCATTAGCGACAATACGAAAAAATCCATTTCATTATTCCTTAGTTTACAAACATCCAAAAATCATCATAATTTTTTTACTACTTCATTCTAAAGTAATCAAAAAATAGTGTGAATTTACGGTAAAAGTTTGCTCATTTGATAGGAATCCTCCCATTTCCAAGGAAATGTATTGAAATTTATTTTCCCATTCTTGTTATTTCTTCTTGTTTCTTTTTAGAAAAATTCTGCAGTACTAATTCATAAGAAATTTGGACCATCTTTTTGATTTCAGTATCTGATAACTCTTCACTTGCTAATTTGATTGAATTCCAATGCTTTTTATTGGCATAATAGCCGGGGATGATGACATCTGTATATAAAGTACGTAATTCTTCATTTTTCTCTGGATAATGCTTTAACGTAATCAGCGCTTTTTCATCTGCTTCAGGACTCATCATTCCGAACTGTTTTCCTTGAAGATCAAAATAAATAGTTCCCCAATCTTCTCGAAAGTAGACCTTAGTCCCTGGTAATGACTGTCCATATGTTTTTAATACATTCATTCTTGTTTGGATCTCTTCTTTATTCATCTTATTCCTCCCAAATCAATTTATAAAAGGCTTACATCCACTATATCTCTCACTCTAAAAAAATACAATAATCATCCTATTTCACTTTGCATACAAAAAAGGTTGTGATAAAAGCCGCCAGTTCCTTATGGATTAAGAAGAATGTCGAGAAAAATATGCGGTATATTTTTCTCAATCTCTATCTTAATTCTTAGAACTGAACAACTTTTTCACAACCTTCTAGGAATGATTAAGCGTTCAATGCTTCTTTTTTCTTTTCTTGGATCGTTGCTACTTTAACAAATGGCAGATAGATCAAAACAGATATTAGTAAGTTTACTGCTGCTAACACTGCTCCTGCAATACTATTTGTTGCTAAGAATCCACCGATTACAGGCGGTGTTACCCATGGTGGCATAACTGTCGCTGCCGGCACAAGTCCAAGTGATGTCGCGAAATACGCCACACTGACTAAAACCATTGGTGTTAAAATAAACGGAATAAACATGATCGGATTCAGCACGATTGGTAATCCAAACATTGTTGGTTCATTAATGTTGAATACACCCGGTGCGATTGATAAGTTCGTTACGACCATATAAGGTTTGTTTTTACGTCCAACTAAATAAATAGCTAATAATAATCCGAGTGTCGCACCTGTTCCTCCTAAGTTGACGAAGCTATCAAAGAAAGGTTTATTGACAATATATGGTGCGCTTTGTCCATTTGCGATCGCTTCAACGTTTGCTTGGATCGCTGGCGCATTGATTGTTTGCATCAATGGATCGACCATGTTGGCACCATGTAATCCAAAGAACCATAAGAATGGTGTAATAAATGCAAGTAACAATGCAGATGGATAAGAATTTGCAAGACCCATAAATGGTTCTTGTACTACTGTGTAGAAAGCTCCTACGATATCAGCTACGCCAAATGCTGCAAAGATTGCTGCAACTAACGCAAACACTGAGATCGTGATCATTGCTGGTAATAATGAAGCGAATGCTTTAGCAACTGCTGGTGGCACACCATCAGGCATTTTGATAATCAATTTTTCATTTCCACTTAAACGAACAAAGATTTCTGTTGAAATAATACCGACAATAATTGCAATAAATAAACCATTTGAACTCATACCTAAAGCGCCACCTAATGCGAAGAATGAACCTAAAGAGATCACTCCAGCTGAAACACCATCTTTACGGTAGCCATTCGCTAAATGATACGCTAATAAGAAGGCAATCAAAACAGAAAGAATCGCAAACGTACCATTCCACGCTGCTGCTCCAAATCCTTTCCAAGCCTCACCGCCAAAAATCGAATTCATCAATTCTTGGAAACCTGGGATCGGCAAGTTATTGATCATTACCGCCAATGCACCTAAAATCATTAACGGCATGCTGACCATGAATGCATCCCGAATCGCCACTAAATGACGTTGAGCACCAATTTTTGATGCTACAGGAATAAAATGTTTTTCCATAAATGCTACAAAACTATCCATATTTCTCTCCTCTTTTCCCCTTTAACAACTTTTTAAACGTCGATTCGACGATATAAATCAATAATTTCTTTTGCTAGATCCGTAAATGCGATAGAAGTCATCAAATGATCTTGACTATGAACCGTCAAAAGTGTGACTTGCATATGCTCGCCTTGTGCTTCTTGTGTCAACATTTCTGTTTGTGAGTGATGTGCTTGGACAAGTGATTCTTCTGCATCTTTGATTTTTGCATCAGCTAATTCAAAATCACCTTTTTTCGCTGCTGCGATTGCTTCCATTGCATCGCTTTTTGCATTTCCACCAAACATGATTAACCCCATGATGGCTTCGAGATTTTTTTGGTCTTCCATCTTTCTTTTCCTACTTTCTTATTTATTGATTAATGATTCTGCTTGTTCTAATACTTTAGCGCCATTCATCATGCCGTAATCTTGCATATTGATCACATCTAATGGAATGCCTTTTGGTGCAAGTTTTTCAGCAAACTGACTTTTCATAAAACGAACTTGTGGGCCTAGTAGTAAAACGTCTACATTTTTTGATGCTAATTGATTATCTGCATCTGAGGCGGATACAGCAAAAATATCTGCTTCAATTCCTTTTTCTTCTGCGGCTTTTTGCATTTTTGTCACTAATAGACTTGTACTCATTCCAGCAGAGCATACAAGCATGATTGTTCTTTTTTCCATTATCAAACACTTCCCTTTCTGTTTCTTACACTTTTATATAATGCAAGTATCGTGCCAACTTTAAAAGCGCTTTAATTCCTTGACATTACATTGTTTTCTAAAGGCAACGGTTTCAACGCACACTAATTTCGTGTCCACACACTATTTTTAGTGTGCAAAAAATAGCATTTTTCATTCACCGATTTTTCTTAGTTTAGCTGACTAGAATAAAACAAAATAAAGAGGTGTGATTTATAAGCGCTACGAGGTCATCAAAAAAATGGAAACACCCAATAAGGGCCGTATTAATCGCAGGTTATCAAAAATAGATCATCTGTACAATAAATAAGGAAGACAACCATGGCACGTTTCTCCATGTTTATCTTCCTTATTTTTTATCTATTAACTAATATCGGTTTATCATCTACTAAAGAATAGTTTCAATCTGTTTTTCTTCTTCTGTTGAGAATTCTAGATGATCCATCATCTTGACACTTTCTTGTAGCTGACTAAGACGACTTGCACCGACTAAGACACTAGTCACAGATTTTTGTCGTAGATTCCAAGCTAATGCCATTTGCGCCAGCGTTTGATCTCTAGACTCAGCTATTTCTTGCAATTGACTGATTTTTTTCAGTGTTGGTGCGACTTGGTCTTCAGAAAGAAATGGGATTTCTTTTCGATGCGCTCGGGAATCTTCTGGAATTCCATGAAGATAGCGATTAGTCAACAGACCTTGGGCCAATGGGCTGTAAGTGATTGCTCCTAACCCTTCTTCTGCTAACACTGGTGCTAGATCATCTTCAAGTAGTTCTCTCGAAAACATGTTGTAGCGCATTTGATGAATCACAAATGGTGCATCCTTCTTTCGCAAGATTTCAGTCATTGCTTTTGTATCTGCTCCGTTGTAATTAGAAATACCAATATACAATGTTTTCCCTTGTCGAACAAGCTGCATCAATGCTTCTGCTGTTTCTTCTAGTGGTGTATCTGGATCTGGGCGATGGTGGTAAAAAATATCGACATAATCTAAGCCCATTCGTTGCAAACTTTGGTCACAACTAGCAATGATCGACTTTCTTGACCCCCATTCTCCATAAGGTCCTTCCCACATGTGGTAACCAGCTTTACTAGAAATAATCAATTCATCTCGATAAGATTGGAAATCTTCTTTGAATAATCGACCAAAATTTATTTCCGCAGCCCCTGCTGGTCCACCGTAGTTATTCGCTAAATCAAAATGGGTGATTCCTAAGTCAAATGCACCTCTTAAAATCTCACGTTGTTTACTGATCGGATCATAATCGCCAAAATTTTGCCACAATCCTAGTGATAACAATGGCAACTTCAAACCTGACTGTCCAGTTTTTCGATACTGCATCTTTTCATACCGTGTTGCATCTGCTCTATACATCGACTTCCTCCTTGATTCTTCCAATTTAAGAGAATTCGCTCCAAAAAGCATAGAAAGCGTTACCAACAGTATACTGCAGTTTTAAATTATTTGCTGATTTACTTTTTTATTTTCCGCCAATTTCCTTTTGCTTTTTGAAAAAACTGAAGTTGTTCCCGAGTTTGCTTGATTTTTCGATAACGCTTTGGTTGTTTGCGATAAAATTGCTGATGATAGTTTTCCGCAGGCCAAAAAGTTGTAGCAGGTAAAATAGCTACGACAATCGGTTTTGTATATCTCCCCGATTTACTCAACGCTTGCTTTGATCTTTCAGCAATCTGTCTTTGTTCTTCATTTTGCACAAAAATAATGGGGCGATACTGGTTCCCACGATCTTGGAATTGTCCAAATTCATCGGTCGGGTCTGTCAGTTGCCAATATAACTCTATTAACTCTTCATAGCTGATCACACGAGTATCGAAAATGATCTCGACTGCTTCGACATGTCCAGTATAGCCTCCACTCACTTGGTCATAATTTGGATGAATCACCTGTCCTCCTGTATATCCAGACAAAACAGAGAGTATTCCCTCTTTTTCCTCAAAAGGCTCAACCATACACCAAAAACAACCACCAGCAAATACTGCTCGTTCTTGAACTGTTGGATCAATTATTTCGTGTTTAGAATAATCATAGTATTCTTCTCCAATTGGATCCCCAACCATCCGCAAGTAAAAATCCATCACATCTGGTGTTAAATTGTTTCGGATGGCTAAAGGGCGTAAAGCAACCTCCAATTTTTCGAATACATCTGGGACGGATAAAGTAGTGGCCAAGCTTTCTTTTGCTTCAATCAATTGTTGTCGCTCCCAATCACGGGTATTAGGATTTAGGATCAAATTGTAAATCGCTGTGACTTCTTCTTCGTTTTTATTCATCACAATTCCCTCATTTCCTCTGAGTAAACCAACTTTAAATTGGCGAGACTCGTAGATGCTTGTGCATGCCCAGTATATTCCTTTCAAAAATCAATGAAAAAGTAAATAAAAACTGTGCGGATCAACAATAAGAGTAAAGATATTTTTATTGATTCATAGCCGTTTGATATTTTTTTATTTAGTTGGTAAGTTGTTTTTTATTCTTTCCATTAATAATACACTTCATCTAGAAAAAGTCCGTGTGAGGGAACTGTTTCACCTGCTTGTTGTCTGACTTTTGTTTCAAAAATTGTATCGATCACGGATAAATCTGATTTTCCTGAACCGATATCTAATAATGTCCCCATGAGGATCCGAACCATTTTATACAAGAAGCCATCTCCTACAAAGGTAAAGTGAAGCATCTTTCCTTCTTGTTGGATAGAAAGCTCTTCAATTGTACGAACCGTTGATTTTTTTGTTTTTTTCAAGGCAGAAAAACCAATAAAATCATGTTTTCCTATTAATTTTTGACAAGCTTTCTCCATTTTTTCAAGGTCAAGCGCTTGAGGATAATCAAAGCTGTGGTTTCGTTCAAATACAGAAGGAATCGGATCATTCCATACATAGTAGCTATATTTTTTCCCCTTTGCATTGTATCTTGCATGGAAGCGTTCAGGTACTTCTTCTACCTTTTTCACCACGATGTCTCTAGGTAAATAACGATTTAAAAAATCTAGCACCTCAGGAAGGGCCATAGTTGTATTTGTTTTAAAGTTTGCTACTTGTCCTCTTGCATGTGTTCCTGCATCCGTTCGTCCAGAACCAATGATTTCAATCGTTTCCCCCGTCATCTGCGACAAAATTGCTTCTATTTTTCCTTGAATCGTTTTTTCATCATTACCTAAACGTTGCCATCCAGAATATCTTTTCCCATCATATTCAATTGTTAATTTTATATTTCGCATATTTTCTCCTTTTATCGGATCTTCCAATCCATGTCTTTCTTTAGTGATAGTATAGCAGAAAATATGGGCTCCATCTTGTAAAGTGGTTATCATTCCCAGTTCAGATCTAGAAAAGCAGGAGAATCTGATGACAATTTCTAGATGCTTCCACTTATTTTTTAAGAACTACTGATCAACTACTATGAATAAGCTGATAAAAAAACTCGCAATTTTAACGAGATGACGCAATTATTTCTAAGACTGATTGAATATTTCTACTAGCTTCGCCATTTATAGATACTCTTATCAATCCGATCTGACAAAGCGTAAAAAAGATACAAAACAGATTTCATGTTTTGCATCTTACATGTCTTTTTCTACTTTTTAATGATTAAACTGTTTAACCATCATAGAAATAGGCTCTATACTTTTTGATGTTTGTAATTTCCACCGATATCTTATTAATGATCAGAAAGACAATATTTTTACTGGTGATTAATAATTATAAGATTTTTCTCCATCAACATCATTTTATACGAAAGCTTCACCGCACCTATGTACGAAACAACTAGAAAAAAAGCAAAAAAAACTACCCTCCTCCATAAAAATTAAGAATCTAAAAATTTCAAAGAGCAGTGGTTCTTATTCGTGATAGACTTCATTTCTCAAAAGCATATAGTAAATGATTCTAGTAATAAGATGAGCAACTGCCACTATCGCACGCTTACCGCCTCGATTTCTACAGATTCTTTGATAATAGTTTTTGAATCTCTGATGATTAGATTTACAAGCTGAATAGGCACATTGGCATAAGACCCTCTTTGCATAAGCATTTCCTTTGGAAATTCTCGTAGAGCGTCTTTTCCCAGCACTTTCATTGTTTCCAGGACACAGACCAACCCATGAGGCTAATCTTTCTGCAGAAGAAAACTGATTCATATGAATGCCAAACTCAGAGATAATTACAGCAGCTGAATCCGTACTAATTCCTGGGATCGTTAATAAATTGTCCATCTGTTTTTGGTAAGGAAGTAAATATTCGGCTATTTTGGTTTCTAGTTCACCAATCTTACTGTTATACATATCAATAACATCTAAAATTTGTGCCAATAAAAACTTGTGATGACTTCTGAAAAAGCCAGTAAGTCCTTCCACTAATTCCGGCACTTTAAATTTTAAAGAAGTATAAACAGCCGCTTCAACTTTTTCTGCAGTAATATCTTCCTCATTAATCAATAGGTTTAATAAATTTCTTCCAGATAATCCGAATATATCTGTCATGTAAGAAGTTATTTTAATTCCGGCAGTCTGTAAAATTTTGTGCGCGCGATTCTTTTCTCGATTTCTAGATTCGATCCACATTTTTCTTAACCGTGTGAGTTCACGCAAATCTTGTATAGGTTCCTCTGGAACAAAACTTTTGGGAATCAAACCTACTCGCAGCAACTTAGCAATCCAACTTGCATCTTTTTTATCCGTTTTTTGCCCAGGAATATTTTTAATTTTATACGGATTAGCTAGAACTAAGTCGAAATTTCCTTGAAGAATGTGCCAAACCGGTTTCCAATAAATACCTGTACTTTCCATAGCGACAATCTCACAATCAAAATCCGTTAGCCATTCATGTAGGGCTAATAATCCTTTGGTGGTCGTATCAAATTTTTGTAGATGTTTTTTTGGTCTGGTAGAAGTAAGCGGACCTTGTAAAACACAAGCAACAACATTACTTTGATGGACATCTAATCCAGCACAGCATTCGTAAATGATTTCCATAAAAAGGCACTCCTTTCCCATGATTTTAGGAAAGGAGTGCTTTATTTCATGTAAAATCAAATTTTTATACACATGCTCATTGGCAATATTTCAAGGTTCTCGAGAAATAAAGCAAGCCAGTTTGACAATCGGCATCACTTGCTTTTCCAAAATAATGGCGGCTTTTTTCCTTTCCCCTATAATTGTACTACAATCTTACCTTTCATTCTTCAGGGTGAATGAGTTTGCGAATTCATGTGTGTTTGACAAAGAGATTAATTTTTTTAACGTCAGACTCTTTTAATGATTTCAGAACTTAAGAATGATTTTTCCATCCCTCATAGGCTAGACTAAAGATGTAATTTATGCTTTCAATCAATTATTAGTAAATAGCCGTTACTCTATTTTTGTCACATTTACACTTATCTTTGCTCCAACACATTATTTGTCTTTATTCATGTTGGAGGAATGACATACATACATTACTTAGCTAATATTGTAAGATATTTTTGCTTATTGGTTGGTTTAGATCCATCCTTTTATTGATGCTAGTGCTTCTTTCTATACTAGTGGTAACAATATCTAGGAAGCTTTTCTTCTCTGTAAACTTTGAAAATTCTGTTTCTATTTGTTGATTGGAGGAGAAGTGACTTGTTGTATCGCTGTTTTCTAGACCCCTATCTTTAGGATTTAAGGAACTTCTATTTGAGCTATCCTCTATCAGTTCCATGATTTTTGAATCTACCTCTCTTTTCACAGTCGTTGGCTGCTCACTTTCATTTGTCGCTGCACCTGTTAGATCGAGATTGTCAGTAGTTTGTTCTTGCTCCTTTTCCAATTCAGGGTCTTTCTCAAAATTGTCATATGTGTATGTATTAGTAGCCACTGCTGAAAATGCAAACAGCGATCCATCCCCAATTGTCGAGTTTTTAAGGCTTCTAGCTTTACGAAGTACTCCATTGAAATCTCGCCCCTCCGCAAAATCTCGGATGATGAACGACACCATCTCTGCATCACTCAACTGTAAATTCACCCGAAACAAATCACTTCTAATTGTCTCTCTCCAAACAGTCGCTAATGATAACCCCGGTTTGTTTTGATGTATTATTATGGATTTCACAAAGATTTTGAAACCATTACTAGAATACATTGTGTGCCTTTGTTTCTTATATTCCTCTAACAAGACTTCTCCGGTTTTTGTACGACCTATTATATCTCTATCATATGGCACGAGATCTACTGCGGTCGAAACAAGATGAGAGGTTTCATGTATGAATGTTCGACTCTTTTCTGTGTTGATTTCATGCCCTTTAGCAAGTCTCGGATCTAAGTGGTAGGAATCCGCTAGAATGATTATTCTACATTCTGGATCAGCAGGGTATATAAATGCCATATTACCTATGTATTTTCGAGAGGTTGAGCGATATTCTCTAATCCCTGGTGGCTTAACTAAATCACTGGATGCAATCAAAATATTTTCATAGCCCCAGTCCGCTGTTTTTTGAAGAAACTCTATTCCTTTTTTTGATATAGAAATCAATCTATTTACAGCTTCCAATAGTATGGGTTCTTGATTTACTACCCTCTGCAGTCTACACATTTGGATCAAATATTGGCCTTGCGGGCTATCTGCAATTTTTCCTTTCTTTAACACCTCTTGTAACACCTCTAATGTCTTTTGAAAACGTTCTCGTGCAATTTTATAATCCTCTGCCAGCTCTATCACAAATGATTGGAGAAAGTCTGGAGTCTTACTTAAATCAAGACCCTTATATACTCGGAATTTAAGTGGTGGATCTTTAGGGAGGTCCTCAATTATCGTATCCAAAATCTTCCCTTTAATAAAACCTTCATTATTATAAACAATCATCCTCGGTTCTGGGAGAAACTTCGTTAGCGGATCCATACGCACAGTGTCATTTTCCACTTCTTTTGGGGGAAGTTTGTCAACTTCAATATCTATGGTATTTCTAAATTCATTCCATTCCGCTCCTCTTCCGGGTGGTTCTGGTATAGTACTAAATGGTGGAAGTTCTTCTTTTTTCTTTTTTAGTATGCTCGTTACCTTTGATGTCCATGTTTTTCTTTGTCCTGCTCTCCCTTCTTCTCTCAACGCCTTTTCTAAACTTGTCTCAAAACGAAACTGTTCAATTGCAGGATCGAATATCCATATGGTCATCGGCTGATGGATATCTTTTTTCACTAAATGATACCGATCCCCATTCTTATGCAATCGAATCAACGGAATATAGTAATCATGAATCTTGATGTAAGATCTTCCTAAACTATTCCACATCAGTCCTCTTTCATCTGGGGCAGAAAGAGCACTGGGATCCTTAATTGATTCAAACGCATCAATATTCTTCATCACTTCGTCTGCTGTCTTTTTTGAGACAAAAGGAAAAAGCGCTCCATCAAAATACCATTCTTTCCCGTTAAAATTCACGCGATAAAACCTATCTCCATCTATCACATCATAACGTACTCCATGCGCCTCAATGGGGGTTACTTTCACAGGAACTGTATAACCGTTCATTGTGATGAAATACTTGGTTTCTTTTCCTTTTTCTGCGACAGACATCACTTTCCCACTACCATAGGCATTGGGATTCAGATTGGGTTCAACTACAAAAATTTGATCTAGGTTAATTTCATTTGCTAACCGCTTGAGCAGCACATTTTGTTCCTCTGTAAATGAGGCAGGTTCAGTAAATCGCGCTAACTGATTCCCTCTCAACCAGAAAGGATTGCCATAGACATCTCCGGCTTTCAGATTCGTCACCAGTAGATAGGACTCATCCTCCATCCGTTTGGCGGAAACTTCCAAGCCTTTTCCTGGTAAATAAGTCCTGATGACATCTTTAGGTAGCTCAGGTGTCTCCTTTACCAAGCCAGCCATTCTTTCTAACAGTTGTTTGACATTTTTCTTCACCCAAATCTCATTTTTCAAACCCACTAACTCTTTGATTACAAATTGACTGCCGTCAGTGATAGATTCGATTCCTGGATCAAGGTATCGTCTAATATTTATTAACACCGACTTGATTTCTGAAAATTTCGGAGCAAATCGGGCTCCTTGACGAATCGCATTTCTTATTCCTCCTGTCGCCATCGCTTTAGCCATTCCAAAGGCAAATTTCGAACTAAGGCTAGTCACTTGCCCAAAAACGGGGATCAAGAGGACGATATCAATCGTGCAAGAAGGAACGGCGACTGCGACATCTTTATCGATGGAAGCTGTCACACAATCGTAAAAAGGGATGATGTGCTTGGCGACATCCCATATTTGTTCAAGGATAGCTTTATCATCTCCTGATTGATAAAGCTTATCATACAGTTTATCACTATGCTTCTGACTGAACGCATCAATCAATGGCTGCATGTTTTCTCCTTGAGATAGCTTCTTACTCTGATCGATAGTAGGAACAAACATAAAGAGACGCTTTTCTACTCGAATCGCATTCCCTTCTTTCTTGTACCCTTGACTCCAGATCTCTTTGTGATCCATTAATCCATATTTGAGGTAGTCCAGCGGATTTTTATCGACTCGATAGAAAACATAGCCTCCTTCCCCATCCAATTTTTTCAAAGCATACCACCTTTTTTCATCTCCTTGGACTGCAACAAAGAGATCGGTCTGCTCTAGCTTAGAGGTAGTTTTAAGAATGGTCGGCATAGGGGCTACAAATGGGTTTCCAGGAAGAAACTCGGTATTTTCAAACATAGCAGACGCCTCGTAAAGTTCTGTTTCAGGAGAGAACATAAACTCCTTTTCTTCGGGATCAAATGCTGCCAACGCAAACTCAATTAGTTTTTTATCTAATGGAACATACGCCTCTGACACAGCTTTGGTCAACCGCTTATACCAGTCTTCTAAATTAGGTGAGGTATAGTCGTTAATAGTCAGAGTCTGACCAAAAAGATAATCTTGTTCTAACACAAAAGGTTTGTAGACTAATTCTCCCTTTACATGTTTGTAATAAGTCTGAACTACCTCTTTTGCTAATGCTTGTTTTCGTCGCCAGTTCAGGACTTCTTTTTGATAAGCTGTAAAAAGGGCATAGAGTGTTTCTTGATGCTCTTTCAATTGTAAATATCCAGTTTGCTGATAATCAATAAAAGTGCTAAGAGCCACTTCATGATAGTCTCCTTTTTTCAACGCTTCCCTTAATAGATCTGGTTCTAACTGAGCAACCGCAAGCATTGCAGGAAGGAGCGTATAACGTAATTCTTCCACCCTTTTTATGCCATTTTTACTGATTTTATCCCAGATAAACGTACCGAGCATTTGAATTTCTGTTTGATTGAATTGTGTGTGAATGCCTAAATCTGCTAATAACCTGGCCCCTGTCAGCTGCATCAAGGAGTCATAATTAGAAATTAGCAACTCATCTGCCAGCGTACTTGTCTCAAGAAAATAATTTGGCAATACGTCTTTAAGTAATAGGAACCACAACTTTTTGACAAACGGTTTCTCATCTTCCTTATATTTAAGAATATGTAAAGTAAGAAGACCTCCCTCTCTCAACTCTTCAATCTCAAAGAGTTTTCTAAGGCGGCCGATCGTAAACGTAGAGGGATCGGGAGAATCAAGGATCTGCTTAATCATATATCCTTCCATAGAACTCCCCAGTATATTTTCAGTCACCCACTTCATGATAGTGATTCTCGCATCCTTGTCGGAAATTTTTTCTTTTCCTTCACCTCCATAAAGATTCAATTCTTTCAGGATCACTTTAGATAAGGATTGGAGTTTACCATAGCTGAGGATCATTTCCCCCCGTTCTTCTGTAAACCATTTCCCCATAGCAATGAGAATATTCTCTAGGGTTGACTCTTCTTTTAGTACCCCTTCCTGACGGAAAAACTGTGCCACCTGAATCCTCATGTTTTTATCACGCCAGTTAGGCGCTTCATACTTAGGTGTTTGTTTCCCACTAACGGATGGTTGCATAGTGGTTGTTTCTGTTGCTTGGGTTGCTTGGGTTGTTTGGATTTCCTCTTCTTTCGTTGGTTCAGTAGAAGTGAAAATGTGTGCTTTCTCTTCAGTAATATCAAGTAACCATTTTATAAAGGTTGCATGTGCTTTCTCCTCCGAAATCACTGCATCTTCTTTTTTTCCAAGGATGATATTCGCTAATATTTTTACTTTCGTGATATCAGTCGTCTCTTTCCCTTCCACTTCCTTAGACACCCATTGTGCCGTTTTTATCATCAGCTCATTGGGCTTGGACACATCCACCTTGAGATTCCTTGCCTCTAAAAAAGTAACGATTTTTTTACGAATGTTCTCTTGTTGTTCCACTGTCCATTCAGGTAGCTTTTCTTCCATGACTAGACTAGTAGATCTTGTTAGAGAAAGGGCCTTATTCTCACGAGTAAATGCCTCGACCCTTTCTTTTTCCTCTTCATTCGCTTCAATTGCACTGATTTCAATGGCTTCAAACGCACTCACCTCTTTATAGGAATACCCCATTTGTGCATTGTTGTTTTCCCATTGCAGTAAAAGATAGCGAGCCTCTTTCACTGTCATCTCTTTTTCTTCTAGCCCATATGCTTTTTGTAGGAGCTGAGCGACTTGTTTTTCTCTTTCTAGAATCGTCCCATAGGTAGTTCCTTCATGAATCCACCCTTGCATCCCTCGAATCAATTCGCTGGCGGATTGATCCTTAAGAGAAACTTTTTGTTCAAGCAGGAATTTTCGGACCACTTCATTCACTGCTAGTGTTTTCTCCCGTTGCTCAAAAGGCGCACGATGATAATAAATCATTTGGATGGGCTGATCCTTAGAAATCGTTGCCGTGCGATCATGGATAAAATCTGCGTAGATCTGATGGCTTTCTTTTTTTTGTTCGTTGAGGCGAATCACCGATGGATCCTCTGCTTTGGATAATAGATGATGGATCGTTGTATACGTAATTTCTTGGTAAGTATACCCTTCTAATAAAGTATTGGCCTTCCATTGATTAAAAATCGCCTGTACCTTTGTAGATGACAGGAACTCCCCAAGTCTGAGGTCTTCCACACCATGAGCTTTTAGTAGAAAATAGGCTAAAAATTGCTTTCTTTCAGATGTGTTAGAAGCACTATTGGTACTTTCTTTTTGGAGCCATTGTAATGTGGCTTTTTCCAGATCACTACTAGAGCTTTCTTTGATCGCAATTCCTTCCTTTGTAAAGAATTCTTGCATTTTTTTATTGACAGCACTCGTTTCATTTCGCTTTTGAAAAAGAACGAGATGGTAATAAAAGATCGGTAGAGGCTCTGCATAACGTGTCGCAGGAACCACATTTTTCGCCACGTTCCCCACGATTTTATGAACGAGTTCTAAATCTGAATCTACAACAGTATCTGGTACTCTTTTCATCTCACTATTTTCTGTGAGGGTCTCATTACGAAATTGGCTTTCATCTAAAGAAGATTGTTTGAGTTCAATAAAGGTATAGTCTTTGAACACATTGTTGTTTTCCCATTGCAGAACTGTGTTGACAGCCTCCGTCGCTGTAAGATTGCGACGAATGCTATACCCTTCTAGAATGATTGGAGCCAACTGTTCCTTCCTTGCTAAAATCTCTACGTCTGTTTGTTCATCATTCACCCATTCATGTGCAACAACAGCGGTTGGCTGATAAGGCAAATAGTCACTCCAATCTTCTCCTTGTTTAGCTAGAAACTGGTCGACTGCTTCATTGGCCTTCGCTGTTTCATTTCGTTTTTGATAAAGCTCAAAATCATACCAAAAAGGGACAAGGGGTTCGTAGATGGGCAGCGTCAAAGGCTGCTTATCAAAGTAATCCCCGTGTATTTTATTGACGGTTTTTGTTATTTCTGAAGGAAGTACACCGTAAGAATGTAGTCTAGTTTCAGAGGTCGTTTCCATTAGTTCACTGTTTGTGATATCTACACTACCACTAAAGTTGATCTCACCAAACGTGTAGTCTTTGAAAATATTATTGTTGCGCCATTGCAGGAAAATAGCGTTGGCTTGAAAATCAGATACCGTTTGACTAGCTAGCTCAGAGGAGGTGAGAATCAGTTCGGCGATTTCTTTGATTCGGTTTTTCTCTATTTCCTTTCCTTCTTTCCTTATCCATCCCTCGATAGCCGTAATCAATTGAAGGGGAGATAGCCCTTCACAGGGAACCTTTTGAGCACAAAGAAATTCTTTGACTTTATCATTGACATGATCTGTTTCATTTCGCTTTTCATATACCTCCAACGCTCCATCGTACCAGTGGGCAGGTAACTTCTCCGAAATTGGAACAGGAGAGGATTTCCCCTCTAAAAAGGCAGTGACAATACTATTTATTTTTTCCATGAAATCGGCATACATTTTCTCATAAATATTGGGATTTTGAGCGGTAGATGATTCTGTCTTTTTCACTAGGGGACTGATAGAAGCTATTTCAAGAGGTGATTCTGGCGTCATATTCGACTGGGATTCATTTAACGCCCCAGTCTTACTTGACTGTGGAATGTCTTCTCCTTCCCCTTTTTTTAATCGGATCATAGGTAGTGACGTGCTTGCTTGTTTTTCAGTCATCTCTGTGGGCGTGTTGACCTGAAGGGTATTCAGTAAAGCAGTCGTTTCAATAGGTATTTGATGGACCTCTTTAAATTTATAACTTCTAAAAATATTATTGTCTCGCCATTGCAGGATAATTTCTTCGGCCTCTAAGTTTGTCAGTTTTCTAGATTGGAGTCCAGAAGCCTTCCGAATAATCTCAGCGATTTTTTTTCTTCTAGTTCGCGCAGTCTGTGCCTCTTTTGACTCAACCCAAGATCGTATTTTTAGAAACAAAGCTTGCCCTGTCATATCTTGACACCACTGATTTTTTTTACAAAGAAAAGCTTTCAACTCTTTATTCACATTTTCGAGTTGCTCACGATTTTCAAAAACCTCTAATTCATACCAGAAAGTGGGTAAATTGGGAGGAACTGTTTGACGCAATACTTTATCATACGTAGAACCTTGGGTATATAACTCAACGACTTTTTCCAGTTTTAATCTTGTTTCTTTAGGAATAAATTCAGCAAATTGCAATTGTGGAGTATCTATATTTGGTAGCGATTCAGTAGTTAGTTTCGTTGTGGTAGTTGATGTCATTGCACTCGTTTGAGGTTTCATGGTGATTTCTTCAGTCGTCATAGGTTCATCTAAAATTGTTTGTTTTGATTCTTTTGGGATTGATTGTTGCAGTTCTTCAAATGTGTAATCTTGAAAGATATTATTATTTCTCCATTGTAAAACGATTCTTGTTGCCTTGGTATATTTCAGCTCTATATTCTGAAGTTCTAAGGCATTCCGAATGATTGTAGCAATACGCTTTCTTCTGTCCATTTTAGTTTCCAGACCATCTTTTACTTCCCACTTCTTTACGGCATCAAGTAATTTAACACCTGATAATCCGTCACATGGAACTCCTTGCTTACACAAATAATCTTTGACTTTTTGATTGACCCCTTTTATTTTATGACGCAATTGAAATGTTTCAAGATCAAACCAAAAAGAAGGTAAAGGAACGGTATTCGATTCACTAGAAGGCCGATGTTCCAGATACGCATTCATAATTCGTTTTATTTTTGCGACCGTTTCTGTCGGGATTTCTATATGAGATTCTACAATCATTTCTTCATAATCAGTCGAAGGGATAACCGCTGCTTCGACCCCTAAATATGGGAATACAGCGAAATTGAAATGTTCGATAAACCTATCTACCCTCCCAAAAAAATCTTCTGCCAGATGCCAAAATGGAGACAAATAACTTTCCCCTTCAGGAAGCAAGACTGTTTTGGCCTTCGACACCGATTCTGGAATCATTTCTGGTGATAGCTCCTGTTGATTGTTTTTTTGCTTTTTCTTCTTCGATTTTTTTTGCGAAGACTTGGTTGGAAGCAAGTTTTTTGTGTGGCGGTTAATCACCTGAACATTTAGGTTCTTTTCTGATTGTGCGCTAGTGGTGATTTGTTCCCCGTAGTTTACTGAAAAGCTACTCAGTAACCAATCAGCAAAATACGACAGCAACGAGCCGTTTGTTTCTTTTTGTTCTTGAATAGGAGCCGCGTGTTCATGTTGGGAAAAGAACTGGTAAAACAGCTTAGTCAAGTCATTCCAAAATGTTTCTATCACTTGATTACGTACATGTTTTGTGGGATTTATTGTGGCGTTATATTTGTTTTCAAAAGAAGCTTGAAAGGTTCTACTTAGTTTGTGAGCTGTCTCTTCCGCAGAAAAATGTGAGGAAGCTTGAACGGTTCTATCAGTCATCGGATCAGTAGAAAAAGGGAGAATTTCACTTTCTTGTTTCATTTCTTGATTATTTTGTGTCTTTTCTTGCCCCACCGCATCCTGACAAATGGTTTTAAGACTCGTTTGTTCCACACTTTCTCCTGCGACGATATAGGTATTCACCTGATCCGTTCTTCTCGTGGTGGTACAATTCATTAGTTGGTAAAGGGCATGGACTTTCTGGTGAACAGAAATACTTAATTCATGCGCGATTTTCGCTACGTCGATGATCTCCTGTGTGGACGTTGTCTGATTACGAAACGTTTGGTTGGTAAAAAATGGACTGGCACTGATAAACGGAGATGCGATTGATGTTGACTGATGAGGCATGGTAGGGGGTGTATTTAAGGACTGGATTCGCTCATGATTGATGGTGGAGGTGGAAACAAAGGAATGGATTCTCGTCTGATTCCCGTCTCTTCTCATATCAATTCGTGTGTTCGCTTCAAATGCTGGGGCGTTTTTTTTGATGATCGGCTGTTGTTCAGGAGGATCGACTAATCGTGCGTTTTGGCAGATACTGTATAAATAAAGGAAGCCATCTAATGTCAATAAACTATCGGGGGCTAGTGTTTGTCCCGTATTATTGGCAATATAATTTAACTTCGCTTGGTCATTTCCTGATTTATTCTTGTCATTTCGTTTGTTGTTTTCTTTTCCAATCGCTTCTCTAGAGTTAGCTTGTGATAACCTTATCTTCTTTGTCATCTTAACTTTCTGTGGCATCTTGTTCACTCCTTCATTAAAATTAATTATAGAACTAATTCGTTGTATAAGTGTTCATTTGAATAACAACTAAGGAACTATACTTTTACGTCACCCATCAATTTTCTATGGCTGGCTTCAACAACTCTACATTATTTTCTCTAAAGTGACAGTTCTTTCAGACAAAAAAGCAACAGTACATCAACGTAGAAAAACAAAAAATAAATAAAAACCACAATAAAAGCAGCATTAATAGATCAAACAAAACTACCCCCACATCGCTACGGCTTCCTCCTTTCTGTGAAATTTTTGAAGCTCCTCTTTCTAGAAATCGTTTTCACAAAGATTATAAAATAAAAAAAAGAACATGACCGTACAGAATTTGTGACTATACCAAATATAAAATTAAGAAAGTTATATAAAAAGAAAGGTGATTCCCAGATAATAGATAAAGGCTTGATTATAGATCATTTAGTCTTGTTATCGAAAACTTAAAAAAATCATATCCCAGATGTTATAACTATGCTCAGTTTTTTCTTCCTCAATATCATTTGATAAACAACTGAATAGAATCATAAGTATGGGGCAGTGATCAGAAAAATCTGATTACTGCCCCATACTCTTTAGCTTTTAATAATTTTTTAGTTATACTATATCTAATATACTACCTATACATCAGTCACATAATTTCTGAAGTAGCGAACTGGCGATATTCGTTTTTCATTTTTATATCAAAATATTCTTAAAATACTAGGATTACAGTTTCATTCAAACGCTATATAGTTACTGGTGTCCATTAGACTAGTCTATAGTCTCTAAGCATTTTCCAACGATATCATGTTATCCTCAGCGAGAATACTACTTTTTGATTTTACATATTTTATTTTTTCCTTATTCTCGAAAAACTACTAAGAGAACACTGATTATTCAGGTTACAAAATGATAATCTATATTTGATACCTTTAAGCGTATGCTATCGATAGATCGTTGTTTCTAACCTAAGAATTTGAATACGTCTTCTCGAGCATATAATTTCAAGACTTTTTCACATAGGAATTGCGTGAACAAAGCTGCTACTATTGGTACAAGGAACCAACAAATCAAAACCATGATGATGTTTAGACCAGCATCTAAGGAAGCTAACGGACCGACTAAACCAACCACACCGAAGCCGGCAGAAGCTGGAGTTCCTGAGATAGAAAATAGTGCTACAGGAATGGCTGTGATGATTGCACTAATGAAACAAGGAACTAAGATAATCGGCTTGCGGAACAAGTTAGGCATCATCATCTTCATTGCACCTAATGCAATAGCGATTGTTACACCAGACTTATTCACACGCCAAGAGTTCACGATCAAAACAAAAGTTGTCGCAGCAACACCCATAGCCGCAGCACCAGCAGATACGCCATCTAATTGGATAGCTAGGCCGATTGCCACTGTGGAAATGGGAGAAATAATCAAAAAGGCAAAGGAACAGCCGATCAAGATCGACATCAAAATAGGTTGTAACGTTGTAAAATTATTGATTCCTGCCCCAATAGCAGAGGTGATGGCGGTCACATATGGAAACAGATAAAATCCAATCAAACCTGCACCAACGCCGACAACAATTGGTGTTAAAACGATAGCAACAGAACCAAAACGCTCCTCAATCAATAGAATCAATCCGACAGCAATCGCTGCTGTGATCATCGTATTGATGATATCACCTGTGCCTGCCCCCACATAGACGCCTGCTTCTCCAAGATCTGGCATAAAACGTACCACACCTGAACCGACAAATGCGGCACCCGCTACGACCATCATTTGCATTGGATTGAAGCCAAACTGTAACCCTATCAATCCTCCGATGATCAATGGTGTTGCTAATTGAAAAATCACAGCAAGTTGTGCAATCGTTACTGCAACAGGGTATTCACTAAAATATTTTAAAATCGCTCCTAATACCGCATTAGGAATCAAACCAACGATGATCCCAGTGGCTGTCCCAGCTAATACTTTATTTAAGAAAACTTTTGGGGTTAATTTATTCGTCATCTCCATTTATTCGTTCTCCTTAAGTTGCCTGTAGAATTTGTTCTTTGGCATGTACAAGTGCTGTTAAAAAGTCACAATAAGGTGTAGCGATTCCGTATTTCTTGCCTTTACGGGAAATCGCACCATTAATATAATCGATTTCTGTCAATCGATTGTTTTTAATCAAATCTTGATGCATGGAAGGAAAATGCATTCCGATCGTTTCAGGATCAAAACAAGTTTCACAATGCGTAACTGCTTCTTCCACATCTAAATCAATATTTTCTGCTTTCGCTACTTGTCCAAATTCATTGACGATAGCCACGACCATATCATGAGCAGTCGAGGTTTCCCCAAGCCCAGCCATATTCACATCTAATATCGTACACAATCCATTCATCGTCCCATTCACACAAGCTTTACGGTAAATAGAATAATGAATATTACTTGAGTAGTTCGCATTCAACCCAGATTCAGACAGTTTCTCTGCTAATGCTTTAGCCGATTCTTCTTTTCCTTCACCTAGATTCTGTAGCTCGATTGAACCACTACCGAATAATTTCACACGTCCTGGCCCTTCTAATCCTGCTGTCCACATCGTATTTCCAATATAAATATTTTCCATTGGCACAAATTTTTCAATAATATCTTCATGACCGATACCATTCAATAAACACAATACTTCTGTATCTTCTTTGATCATTGGGCGAAGATCTTCTAGCATTTTTTCGAGTTGCATCGCTTTTGTAAATAAGATAATCAAATCTACTTTTTCTGTTTCATTGATTTCTGATTGAAGAACTACAGGGATCTTTGCTACTATGTCTTCTCCATTAAAATTGGCTTGCAACCCATGTTCTTTGATCGCTTGCACATGATCTTTCCAGCCATCGATTAAAATCACTTCATTTCCACCTCGTTGTAACATAAGACCGAAACGACTACCCATTGCGCCTGCACCAGCAATTGCTATTTTCATTTTATTCTCTCCTTTTTTGTTGTCCAACCGTCAAAACTTGCCACTATTCATCAGATAAGATAATTCAACATTTCACAATATCTACGAAATACATTTATTCTCTTTTTGAACTTAGTAAAATGGAAGGTTGGTTTTCGTTATTTTTTGTTATTTACGATCCTATAGAGTGTATAAAATGCTTCATCACTTCCATTCGATCAAAATACTACAAAATAATAAAAATAAATGATACTAAACTTCATTATACACTAAATGCTTTTACTTTTTTACCCTAATGAGTGATATAAGTAGATTTCCACGATTGTTAATGAGTAGAAGTCCTATTCAAGCCTCACTATTGTGATTAGTTGAACAATTATTCGTGTTCTAATACTTCGCCACAAAAAATGGAGGAACAAAAGATAACCATCACTAGTCACCTCTACTCAAAATCAAATCTATTCGATTAAAAGATAATTTTTTATACAAATAAACAACAGAATCTGAAAAGAAAGGTTCTTCTTTTCGATTCTGTTGCTTATTTTTTAGAATGGAAAATTGATCACTCCATCTAGTACATAGCGCTTACGAGAATTCCTCATCTCGTTGGTTTATTTAGATCGGTTGAAAATCCCATAATCGATTTCGTTTACGGATTTAGCAACAAGGATTGCTGAATACACATCTGAGTTCACATTTAAAATCGTTCGTAACATCCCTACGATCCATTCCACTCCACCAAAGATTGCAATACTTTCGATCGGCAAGCCCATTTGGGGAATAATGACCGCCAAGGAAATCAATCCAGCCCCTGGAACGACTGCATTAGCCAAAGAAATAAAAGAAGCCATAATTGCTAAATAAACCATGTTCGTCCAATTAAACTCAACTTGATACATTTGTACAATCGTCATCACTGTAATCGTCATATGCATAGCTGAACCATTGCTGTTCAAAGATATTCCTAACGGTAAGACTAAATGACTGATCCGTTTGCTCAATCCTAGTTTATATTGTGCTTCTTCTAGTTCAACAGGTAAGGTGATCGCTGAAGAAGTTGTTGCTAAGGCCATCAATGACATATTCTTCATATTCATGAGTAACTTTAGTGGATTCATTTGACAATAGATACTGACTATCAAAATCCATAGCATCAGAAATAACATTGTGCCAAACCCGTAAACAAGCAGATACTTTACCATTGGGATCATTACTTGCGCTCCTAGTTGGCTAATGCTCACACTTATTAAAGCAAAAATCCCTAGCGGAGCTAGATACATGACATAATTGATTACTTTGATAATTACTTCATTAAAATCAATGATCAATTGAAACAATTGCGATTCTGGACACTTTTGCAAATAATGATTTAACGCAAGTCCAAAAAATAAAGCAAAAACAATAATTTGAATAATCGATCCTTGCATAAGAGACTCAAAAATATTTTTTGGCACAAAATGGATCAACGTCTCTTGAATCGAAAGTTCTTGTGCTTGAAGTGTCGTATCTTGATTGCCGATTTGTTCAATCCCTTGTCCAGGAACAAAGATCACCGCCATTAGGACACCCCATAAAGCGGCAAGAAATGATGAAAGACCAAAAATAATTAGCGTTCGTGTCCCAATACTCGTCAACTCTTTTAAATCAATACTTCCAAGAGCTTGGATGATTTGGCCCAAAATCAATAATGGAATCGACATTTGCATCAAGCGTAAAAATACTTCTCCAATAGGCTTAAGGACTAGAATACTACTTGGGAAAAAAACTCCTACTAGAATACCTAAAATCATCGCAACACTAATTTGGGTGATCATCGAAAATTTTTTCATCATTGATTACCTCGTTTGTCTGATTACTGTCCCCACATTTTCTGTAAGATGCCCTAACTGTTCAATGGAGGTGATCACTGCGCTACGTGATGCCTCTCCTTTGACAAATTGAACAGCTGCTTCGACTTTCGGCAACATACTTCCTGGTGCAAATTGTCCCTCATCTATATATTTTTTTGCTTCTGAGAGATTGATTTGTGTCAATGCTTGTTGAGTTAGCTTTCCATAGTTGATATAGATATTGTCGACTCCTGTCAAAATAATCAAACGATCTGCCTTCACTGCTTCGGCTAATACTGCAGCAGAAAAATCTTTATCATTCACAGCCTCAATTCCTTCATCGCCTTCTTTAGCAATGACCGGAATCCCTCCACCACCTGCACAGATTGTCACGATATTGGCTGCTACCAACGCTTGAATGGCTTCTTTTTCAACGATTTCTTTTGGTTGTGGAGAAGGAACCACTTTACGATAGCCTCGTCCAGCATCTTCAATATACGTACCGCCATCCATTTGGGCTTCATTTTCTGCTTCTTCTTTAGTATAAAACGGTCCAATTGGTTTAGAAGGTTTCTGAAAAGCAGGGTCCTCTTGATCCACTCGTATTTGGGTAATAATTGAAACTACCGACTGATTGAGGCTTCGTTTCGTAAACTCATTTGTTAATGCTTGCTGCAACCAATACCCGATACTTCCTTGAGTCATTGCCACACATGTGTCTAATTTCATCGCAGGATTTTTCGGAGATTGACTTACTTTTTGTTGTAATAATAGATTTCCGACTTGTGGTCCGTTTCCGTGGCAGAGAACCACTTGCTCCCCTTTTTCTACAAAATCTGCGATCGATTTTGCAGCTTGTCTAACAATCGCTTTTTGTCCTTCGTCAGTTGGATCTGTTTCTAAAATGGCATTTCCACCTAACGCAATCACGTTTACACTCATTATTTATCCTACTTTCTCTATTTACTGCATTTATCTTTCATTCAATGTTTGTTCTTCTTTGGCTAAAATAGCAAAAACAATCAAACCAAGTGCTAGCAACACACAAGACAAATAAAATCCAACTTGCATAGACCCAGCTGTATCTGCTAAATAACCAGTGACATACGGTGCTAAAATAGAGCCAGACATCCCAATAAAATTATAAGCACTCAACGTTGTCCCAAGTGCGGATTTAGGCGCATGTTTCGTCACAAAAGTAACCATGATCGGATCTAATGCTAACTTGCCAGTCAAACCATAAAGGATCAATACGGTGATCAACAAGGTCCGATCCGTGACGAATGCAATGGCAAATACAGATAGAATTGCTAATGGCACTAAGAAAAAGACTAATCTCTTTGTTGCGCCTGTTTTGTCGTTGATTCGAGCAAAAAGTAAGGCACCAGGTATCGAAGCCCATGGTACTAAGGAAGAAATAAAGCCGACACTTGCACCAGTGAAACCTCGTTCTACAATCAAAAATTGTGGCAACCAAGTAATAATCACAAAATTGGCATAAATACTTGTAAAACATAAAACGAAAGCAGCCACTAAATTGCGATTGGTAAAAATTTGTTTCAATGAGATTTTTTCTTTAGGCCCTTCTTCTACTTCTGGCTCTTCCCCAGGGCGAAGTACTTTTTCCTTTAGTACAAAATAGAATAAAATTCCTACGATCAGTGTAGGTACTGCCATAACATAAAAGGGCATACTCCAAGATTCCTCATTTTCTAAAACTAACTTACTAGAAATCAAGTAACCACCCGATGTTCCAAAAGCCATCCCGCTATTGATAATTGCATTTCCAATCGTGCGCTTGTTACGTGGGATTGCTTCTGTCGACAATGCATACTGTGGCCCATAATAAGCTCCTTGGCCAATCCCAGCGATAGCACGAATCACTAAGAAAAGGACAAAAGTTGTAGCTAATCCGCTGAAATAAGTCGACACAGCTAAGAGAATGAACCCGATCGTGATCACTAATTTCCTACCGATTTTATCTCCAACGATCCCAAATGGAATCTGTGCGATAGCATAAGTTAAGAAAAATATACTATTGGCTAAACCTAATTGTGTATTACTTAAACCAAATTGTTCGCCGATCACACCCATAATCGGATTAAAAATTGTCCGTGTGGCATACATCAAGATCCATCCGACAAAAAAGATAGCAACGACCTTGATCCAGTAATGATCGCTGACTCTTACTGCTTGATTTTGTTTACTATTCTCCATAACTCTCCCTCATTTTTCTGCTATTTCTAAGGCTTGTAACGCCAACCACATCCCAAAGCTTAGGTCTTTTCCTGATGAGTGCCCAATTTTCATGATTCTATCCACTTGTTGCTCCAACTGTTCATACTGATCGTGTGCGATATCTGAAAGCAAGTCGTAAACCAATGAGTTTCCATATCCTTTTGCGGCACTTTTTAAATAAGCAAGACTGATATCTGTTGTAGATAACGTCGTTTTCCCAAGGGTAGCAAGTAATTCTGCTCCCCTTGGATCTGCGACTGCCGATAATAACAGTTGATAAGCCATTAAAATGTCATCTCCACTAGGCGTCAAACCTTTTCCTCTACCAATAAAATAATTGACAACCTCTTGCCATTCTTCCTGTGTCCATTTCTTGTTTTGTTGACACATTTTTGAAAATAAAAGTTGTGCTTGTTCATTTAAAGGAAGACCAATTTGCGTGTGTAGATTCTTTTTATCTAATAACTCTCTTAATACAATCAACTGCTTTTTTTTAATCCCCAACGAGTACACGTTCAAAGGATAGATTACTTTTGGCGTGAACGCGATTTTCTTTATACCTATAACGCTATAGATCATCAAGGCCTCTTCGCTCAACTTCACTCGATTATCTAGTTGAATCAATGGACTTATTTCATGGAACAATTGATCCGGTAAATCAATCCCAAAACTGGATACATACTCATGGAAGTGAGCGATATTGATTAATTGATCCTTCACTTTGATATTGAATGAGTGATCAAACACACTGTGAATCACACCATTTCCTCCAAATTGCTGAAGAGGAACCAAATATTCACTGATCGCCACACTTTTAGTCAACGACGATACCCAATTCTCTTGCATAATCTTCCAAAGCATGTTCAAAGCAGGCTAAAGGTGCTCTGACCGTTCCTGCCCCAATTTGTCCTACTCCTGGATTTTTGTGGGCGATGCCGGTATTGATAACTGGTGTGATTCCTGTTTCTACTACTTTACGAATATCAATGCCTAAACAAGTCCCTTGGAAATCCCAAGTTGGAATGGAGAATGTTGGATTATGCCCTTCACATATTTTCGCCATTTCATTCGAGGTTGCTAAAGCATCTTCAAATCCGCCTGCTCCCACAAATCGTGTAACTCCCGGCGCAGCCACCATTGCCATTGCACCAACTCCAACTGTTTCCGTGATTGCGCTGTCTCCGATATCTGGATTTCCGTCTTCTTCATCAAAACCAGTGAAGTATAACCCTTTTGGTGTATTGACGGGGGCACAATGCCATTTATCCCCTGACTCAGCAATACGGATCCCGAAATCCACACCATTACGGGTCATCGTGGTTACGATTGTTCCTTTCGCATCTTTACGGGCAGCATCTACAATCGCTTTTCCTGTGGCCATCATGATATTCAAGAAAAATTGATCTGTATCTGCTAAAAATTTGATGACTTCGTATTTTTGTTCTTCTGCAATCGTTGTTTGGATAATTAAAGGGGCAAGTTCCTTTAAAAAGTTCAACGAGGCCGCAATGTTTCTTTGATGGAACTCATCTCCCATCGTAATAGAGCGGGCAATCAACACATTTAAGTTCAGGCCATCTTCTGTCAATGCTAAAGCTTGACTAAGCGTTGGACCAAGCACCTCTTTGATCCAGTCAAGGCGATCGACCACTTCTTGAGAATACGCACCAAAACGTAAAACTTTCCCAATTCCTTCATTCAAAATACAATAGGCTTCATTTCCTGCTAGTCGATTTTCCACCACAGCTACTGGCATATTTCCAGAGGTGATCCCACCCATAGGGCCGACTGCTTTCACATGGTGACAAGGCATAAAGCGTACCTCTTCTGCCTCGAACAATTTTAACGCCTGTTCTTCATTTTCTGCCCAACGTTCAAATAAGGCAGCTCCTAAACAAGCCCCTTTCATCGGTCCAGTCATTTCAGACCAATGAATTGGCGGTCCCGCGTGAAGCAACGTTTTATGGTTTGGATCATTCAATTCAGGAATCACTGATTTTGCAGGAACGACATCCACTAAGAAAGGTTGCGCGTTCTTCATTTTGTCTGTCACTTGATGGTTTTCTTCTTGGATTTTTTCTTCATATTCCTCTAGTGCATCTAAAATCCGAATCATTTTCTTATTGCCACTCGCTCGTGGGCGCCAATCAAATTGGACAGCTTCCCCTTTATATTCAAGAATCGATTCTGTGAAGCTAGGCAGTCCAATATTGATGATTCTTGGTTTCGTTGTCACTAATTCCATCACTTGATCACTTGGTAGCGGTACCTCTACAGTCGTTCCTTCATAAGGGATCACTTCTTTATCTGCTTCTGAACATTCGATTCCTTTTAGCATTAAAGCGAGTTGGACAGCTTTGGCATTGCTCTTTTCTACAAAAACACCTGCTGATTGCAAACGTTCAATCGAGCGTTGATAATTTTGAGGATCTTTCGTTGTCCCACACACCGTTGCTACAAAATAAAGATCACGTCCTGCAGCTTTTGCTTCGGTTTGTGCTTCTTGAATGGCTGGTAATAACGCCCCCACCATATCTTCGTGGGCACCATAACCTAAAACTACATCAAATAAAATGACACCTGTGTTTTCATCTTTAGCATATTCGTGAATTTTACTGATCCGTACTTCTGGATCGATCATTGGATGGGGTTTTCCTTGTGTGTATCGATCATCGCCTAGATCAATCACTTCATAACCATGTGATTTCAACACATACCCTTCTGATTTTACAAGCCCACCTAGATCCAACGCTTCTGAGATCAACATTCCCGCTTCTGCTGCTAATGTTCCACCAGAATATAATCCTTTGACTACTTTATCTTCGGATAGTTGAGCGACATTAGGCGCAACAACTGGTTCAAAATAATTCTTTTTCACTGTTTCTTCGTTTGCTAGATCCACGGCGATTTGCGCTGTTTCTTCTAATGTATGTGCTAAATAGACTTTTCCCTCATGATTCGTTGGTTTTTCTCCTAAGAAAATGGCAACAACTGGTTTAGAAATACTTTGCAATAATTGCACTACTTCATCACGGACTTCTTTTGCAGGTGGTTTAGAAATCACACAAATCACGTCTGTCGGCTCATGATTTTCAAGAGCTACAATCGCATCTTTGACAGTAATGGCGCCGACTTGATCACTTAAGTCACGCCCTCCTGTACCGATGGCATGGACGACACCACCGCCTAAACGATCAATAATCGTGGTCACTTCTTGGATTCCTGTCCCTGATGCCCCAACCACACCGATATTTCCAGGGGAGACGACATTCGTAAAGGCAATTGGCGTACTAGATAAAATACCTGTTCCACAATCCGGCCCCATCATCAATAAACCTTTTTGATGAGCCAACTGTTTTAAACGAATCTCGTCTTCAATCGCAATATTGTCTGTAAAGGAGAACACATGTAAATTATTTTTCAAGGCACGTTCCATTTCTGATGCCCCGTATTCACCAGGGATACTAAACAATGCCACATTTGCATTGGGCAATTGTTCAAGGGCTTCTTTCCAAGTGGTTGCTGATTTTTGCTGTTGCTCTGTATTTTTGGCTGATAGATCCGCTAAAAAGTCATCAATTAAGGGCATCACTTTTTCCATAACTGTTTCACTTTCACTATCTACTACGATCATCATATCGTTCGCAGATGCGGCCTTCGCTTCTTCAGTCAACAAAGACGTATTATTCAAAATATCTTTATTCGCATCTGTTCCCATCATGATTTGACTCATTTTGACTTCATCCAGTGAATTGATCTTATTTGTTAAAAGCATCAAATTGATCGAGTCTTGATAATTATTTTTTAGCACTACTGTTTCTAACATAACCATCCTCCTTATCATACTTACACTGCCATTGTAGAATAATAAGAAAGTGTTTTCATCGGACGTTTTTCTAAAAAAATGCTATACTTTTTATCCATAACAGGGAAAAAGGAGAAGAACATGAAATTAAAGGAGTTATTGTCGCTAGGAGAGTTAAAAAAAGGTAAGATTTTAACGAGAGATATTGGCTTAAACAATGAAGTAGATACAGCAATGGTCCTAGAAGCCATCGATATTGAAACTTGGAGCAAAAAAAATCAACTGATTTTGACTTCTTTTTACGCCTTAAATGATTTATCGAAAGAAGAATTAGAAGGCTTTTTTATCAAGATGTATCGCATTGGGATTAGCGGATTAGTCTTGAAAACCGATCGTTTCATCAAAATTATACCTGATTGGTTTATTGAACTTTGTTTCAAATATGAGATTCCTTTGATCAAGATCAGTCAAGAAATCAGCTACGAAAAGATTCTGTTAACCATTTATGAACCACTTTTAAATGCACAATCCCATATCTTGCGTACGTACTATGAAGTTCGTCAACGTTTCAACCGTTTAGAAAAACAATACTCTTCATTGGAAACGATTATGCAGGAATTTAGTCAGATCATCAAATTGCCTGTTTCTTTAAAAATGATTGATAAAGAAATAGAAATCACCGAGGGAAACATTCCAAACGATGCCATCGTTTTCTCTCGAGAAGTCTTGAACCAAACGGATTTCATGAAAAATGATTATTCGTTATTAACCTTATATTCCCATAAAGACTCGAAGAAACAATTTGCATTAGAAGTTTCGATTTTCAATAATTACTCTTCCCACTGTTTACTTCTTGTATATCTAAACAATGCCACGATCAAAGAAACCGATCTAGTGATCATTGAAAATGCTATTGATGCCCTGCAGGAAAAGTTCAACACAGAAAGTCTATTGCGAAAAGAACGGTATAATCGTCTTAATAACTTGGCTGATGCAATCTTACAAAATACGCCTAAAAACCCAGAAGAATTGACAAGTTTACTGCAAGAAGTGCACATGCAGTCCAAAGATTCTTATCAGACGATCGTCTTTTTCACCAAAGATATGCAAACACAATTAATGAAAAATAGGATTCTTGCAATTTTGCGGACCTTAAAAAAAGAGGCAATCTTCTTCGATCAGCATCATTATTCTGCCATTTTATATAACTTTGATCAGAAAGATGGTCCTATAACGAAAGATCAAATTTATCGATTAGTAGAAGAAATTTTGCAAGAAAACGACCAAGTTACATTTGCGATCAGTAGCTTAAAACCTCGACAAGCTATCAAAGAATTGTTGTTTGAATGTCTAGATATTTTAAATTTCAACGAGCAATTCTACAGTGGGCCAGTTGTTACTTCAGAAGATATAGGAATCTTCAAACATTTTACGAAAGAGGAACAATTTGCTGCAGTAGAAGAAATCATCCCGAAAAAACTAGAACAACTTGCTCAAACAGATTATGAATTATTTGAAACCTTCTATTGTTTTCTACAACATAATCGAAATTATAAACAAACAGCAGAGGCAATGTTCTTACATGCTAAAACCATACGCTACCGTCTTCATAAAGTAGAAGAATTATTATCCATCGATTTTACGAATTCATTGCAAATGGTCAACCATGAGATAGGTTCTTATATTATCAAGATGAGGAGTCATGCACATGAAAGAAACAAAACAACTGGCTAATGGATTGTCCGTTACGATCTATCCTGCCGCACAAGAAACACCTAAATATATTTTTTATTTCCATGGTGGGGGACTGATTTATGGCTCCAAAAATGACTTACCTGAATCTTTAAAGGAACTTTTTGTGAGCAAAGGATACACCATTTTAGCCTTGGATTATTTATTAGCTCCTAACTCTTCGTTAGAAGAAATCATTGGAACCCTGATTGAGAGTTTTAATTTATTGAAAGATACACTTATTCAGAACCAGCCTTTTGGTTTTTGTGGGCGATCAGCCGGAAGCTACCTTATGTTTCAGTTAGCTAAATATCTAACACAAAAGCAACAGGCACCGAAATTTCTGATCAATTTTTATGGGTATACAGATTTTAATTATCTCCAGAAACAATCACCACTCATCACTCATCAAATCACGGAAACAGAAATCTCTACCATTGATCAACATACCAAGGTGGCAGATGATCCTTTATTTACACGCGTACTTCTTTATCACTATGGAAACCAACATGGGTGTTTGCCTGAATATTATGGGTTACTAGGTAAGGAGGAGGAAAAATTCACCATTCAGCCAGCAGATCTGATACACTTTCCCCCTTGCTTTAGTACAGCCAGTACGACAGATAAAGAGATCCCTTTTTCTTACAGTAAAAAAATCAGTAAACAAATACCAAACAGCACTTTCTATCCCGTTTATGATCTAGAACATGACTTTTTAAAACAAACAAAAGAACCACAAGTCCAAGAAGTATTAACAAAACTGGCAGATTGGTTGCATCAAACAACTAACTTTTAGTTTAAGAAAACATGCGTTTAAAAAGAGTATTTCAATGCAAAAAAAAATGCATTTCCTTTTAAGGAAGTGCATTTTTTTATAAAATTAATACGATAATATTTGGTTGACTATGCTTATGAAGCCGCCTTTGGTAAGTAAAAAAACTATTTAAAACTCTCTGCATGGCTTTTTTTGCCTTCTTTATTCTTTATTGGATGACCATTTCTACTATTTTATTTTTACAAGAAACACTCGGTAAACACTTATTTACCAACGAAAAACTTGATCAGTTTCATTCCGCAAAATAATGCGAGCATTCCCACTACTAAATTGATCACTGTATAATAGGCAGCCATGGTTACAAGGTCATTCATCAAGAATTTATCTACTTCTAAAGCAAATGACGAAAAGGTTGTAAGACCTCCACAAAAGCCAGTGGTCAAAAATAGTTTCATTGTTGCTGAAGCTTGCTTCTTTTTCGCAAAATATCCGATAGCTAATCCCATGATCAAGCAACCTAAAAAATCAGCAACAAAAGTGCCTATAGGAAAGCTACCTGCATCTGGCACCCATAACGTTTCAAAAAAGTAACGGAGTATTCCACCAAAAAAGCAACCTAAACCTACTATTAGATAGTTTTCAATTTTTTTCATCCTATCTGCCTTCCTTGTCTTTTAATACGCACATAACAGCCCTAAAAATACAGCTAAAATCGAGCAGAAAAAACTTCCCATCCAATAGTAAAAACCTTTTACGCTGTTCCCGTTTATAAAATCATTGATCACTTCAGAATTAAAGGTAGAAAAGGTCGTCAATCCTCCGCAAAATCCAGTTGCTAGAAATAGATAGAGGGACGTTGCTACTTGCGAAAAACGAGCAAAAAAGAGACCAATCAGAAAAGCTCCTAAAACATTGGCAATGAAGGTCCCGATGGGATAACTTCTGTTGCTTTTATTCCATTGCTTACTAAAAAAATTCCGCAAACAACCACCTAAAAAGCAGCCTGCTCCAACTAAGAGATACTGAATCATTGTTCATACGCCTTCTTTTACTATTGATTTTCTAATGGGGGAAGTTGATGATATTTTCCTCTAAAATAATTGAGGGCAGAATAAATCAATTGTTTGTTTTCATGTGCTGAATGACCTAGTACACGTAGAACAAAGCCTGGGATGGATAATAAAGACAGTCCGTAACGCAAATCGGATCCTTCTTTTTCCAACTCTGATCGAAGCTCTTGTATAAATGTTTCATCAATGGCTGGATCAATAATAATCAATGTATTGTAATTTGTATTGCCTTCGAAATAACCTAATTCTGTGATTGGTTGTTTTTCTGGTTGTAAGAACAAATAGTCATTGAAAATCAGTTCATTTTCCATAAAGATTTTTGTTTTCTGTCTTACCTCATTGAACGTAAATGTCTGTTCATCTTGCGACCATCCAGCTGTTATCCCATCTGAATAGACTAGAGTAGAGTTTTGATCCATCTTGATTTGCGTATCTTGATCATAGATTGCATATTGGTAAGGGATGACTTCATGAGTCAAGTATTCTAAAAAACCATTTGTGACATGCACTGTTGTATTTTGGGTCGTTCGTTTGCCATTTTCACATTTGTAAACATAAGTAGGGGTTTGATTTTTTACAATGACATGAGCGCCATCTGAAACTTCAATATTGGTTTCATAGGTTTCCCCTTCTACAAAGCCCCCACCAGTACTGATCAGATAGTAACATGGGGTTCCTTCTGTTAGTAATTCCACATTTGAAGAGACTCTTGAATTTCCTTCGTGGTAGACTTTTTTCGCAATCGTTCGTTCAGTAACATTCGAAAAAAGTAGATCCACCATTCCATCGACTTTTTCGCTCATTTTGCTAAATCCTCAAGTAAACAGTTTTTGCGTATCCAGTCTTCCACTTCTTTTAACCCTTCTTGTTTCTTCAAATCTGTGAATAAAAAGGACCCTTCTTTTCTAAATACCGATGTATCTTTTTTCATTATGTCAAGATCCGCACCTACAAAAGGAGCTAAATCAGTTTTATTGATGATGAACAAATCACTTTTGATCATCCCTTGACCTGCTTTTCTAGGGATTTTTTCTCCTTGAGCGACGTCAATGATATAAATAGAAAAATCAACTAAATCAGGACTAAAAGTTGCAGCTAGGTTATCGCCACCACTTTCCAAAAAGATGATATCTAAATTAGGAAAACGACGGTTCAATTCTTCGATGGCTGAAAAATTCATAGAAGCATCTTCTCGGATCGCTGTATGTGGACAGCCACCAGTTTCTACACCAATAATCCGATCTGCAGGTAATACTGAATTTTTTGTTAAAAATTGGGCATCTTCTTTGGTGTAAATGTCATTTGTAATTACCCCAATTTCAAATTCTTTGCTCAATTCACGGGTTAATCGTTCAATTAAAAGCGTTTTTCCTGATCCTACAGGACCGCCTACGCCAATCACTATTTCTTTACTCATCCTTGATTCCTTCCTTTTCTATGACATAAATAATCGAAACATTTGTGTTTCATGTCTAATTTGTGCTAATTCAATACCAGGCATCATTGCTCCTAAATAAGAACGGTCTAAATCGTTGATACTTTCTGATAAGTCCACTAATTCAGGAAATAATTGAGATAATATCAGCTGACCATCTTTTTGTCCTAACGGGATCGCGCGGACTGCATTTTGAATCATGGTTGAAAGAATGCTGTAGCCATAAAAACAAATCGATTCAGAAACACTTAAACCTAGCTCTTTTGTGAAAATCGCAAAAATAATCGCTGGGTGACCATGAGAAAGTCCTTCGTTGATCCGTTTTTCATAGTAATCTAGAAGTTCGATCGAATACAACGATTGGATCAACTGGATCATTTGTTTAGCCACCATCTTTGTGCCTTTTCTTGTTTCTAAAGCTTGCGTGGAATGGGTGATAATCTTGTCATATGTCCACAGTTCATCTACATTTTGGGGAAGATTTTCATAACATAATTTGATCAATAACCCTTCGCCATAGCGAAATTGGGTATCTAAATAGGCTTTTAGCCACTGTGCAAATGCTTTTGAATCATTGATTGTGTCTTCACGTAAATAGGTTTCCATACCATAAGAATGATTGAATGTTCCAATAGGAAAAGTAGAATCACATACTTGGATCACTTCAAGGTATTGTAATAACTTCATCTTATCCATGGGCGTGTGCAAGATTCACATGTCTCAATGGACTGTTTAATGCGATTTTTTCCGTACGGTATTCAATCTGTCTGTGATTCAAAACATCAAGAACAACTGGATCAATCGCTAATTTTATTGTACCGTCTTCTACTTCTATTGGTTTGTGGGTATTCCCTAATAAATGAGCAATTTTTCCCATTTCATCTATATCTTTTGGCTTAATTACTATCATTTTTTCAGGTATAACAGATAAAACAAGGATATTTTTATCGTCTATCAAAAAATAAGAACCATTTTTCAACTCATCACTTTCATCTGACAAGCGAATACCAAATTCATTCCCATGATCTGAAGTCACACGAATCACACGTTTCGATAAATCGTCACTAGCGAGCTCAGCCACTTCGATATGATAATCTTCCTTATTCGTCAAATCATCTATTTTTCCTGATATGTTCGTAAATATCATCTTGTGCCTCCTACCTCTCTTGTTTTTTTAATAACTATTTTTAAATTTAAGAATGAGAACAATCGATGAAAATCAACGAGTCATTTTCTTCGATTGTTCCCATCTTTGTTCCTTGATGAATCCTAGTTTTTCATGCACTTATTAGAATAGATAGTAGCGTTGTGCAAGAGGAACTGTATCTTCTGGGTCACAAGTAATCAATTCATCGTCAATTTTCACTTCAAAGGTATGTGGATCAACGGTAATCGTTTCTGGGCAATAATTATTTAACTTCATATCACGTTTTGTTAAATTCCGAGTATTATGCACAGGTAACACGACTTTTTCCAAACCAATTTCTTCTTTGATCCCATGGTCATAGGCGTATTGTGAAACAAATGTCATACTTGTTTCTTTTACTGCTTTGCCACAAGCTCCAAATAAATCTTTCATCATGCGAGGTTGAGGAGTTGGTAAGCTAGAACTTGCATCACCCATTACGCCATAAGCGATCATTCCCATTTTTAAGACCATTTTTGGTTTTGTACCAAATTTTTCAGGTGTCCAAATAACTAAGTCCGCGTATTTCCCTACTTCTACTGAACCAATGTAGTCAGAAACACCGTTAGTAATGGCTGGGTTAATCGTATATTTAGCTACATACCGTTTGATACGATTATTATCATTAAATTCAGTGTCGCCTTCTAAAGGTCCACGTTGTTCTTTCATCTTATGCGCAAGTTGCCAGCAACGCATTGCTACTTCCCCAACACGTCCCATAGCCATGGCATCAGAAGTCATGATACTTAATGCACCCATGTCATGTAACACATCTTCTGCAGCGATGGTTTGTTTACGCACACGTGATTCAGCGAAAGCTACGTCTTCAGGGATTTTAGGATCCAAGTTGTGACAAACCATAACCATATCAAATAATTCACTAATTTCATTTTTAGTAAATGGGTTGGTAGGATTTGTAGAAGAAGGCAAGATATTTTTATGACCTGCAACTACCATGATGTCAGGAGCATGTCCCCCACCAGCACCTTCTGTATGGAATGTGTGAACTGTTCTACCTGCAAAAGCATTCATTGTATCTCCAATGAATCCACCTTCATTCAATGAATCCGTATGGATCGCAAATTGGACGTCATAATCGTCCGCAGCTTTTAGCGAGTTATCAATTCCTGAACAAGTAGCTCCCCAGTCTTCATGTGTTTTGATCCCCATCGCACCTGCTTCGATTTGTTCTGCGATTGGTTCTTCTGTGGCACCTGTTCCTTTAGCCATTACCCCCATATTGATTGGTAATGTTTCAGCTGATTGCAACATGCGATGAATGTGCCATTTACCTGGTGAAGCAGTTGCAGAGTTTGTACCGTCTGCAGGACCAGTACCGCCACCAAATAATGTAGTAATCCCATTGTCTAATGCTGCATGGGCTAATCCTGGAGAAATATAATGAACATGGATATCTAATCCACCGGCTGTAACAATCAACCCTTCGGCAGAAATAGCTTCTGTACTTGCCCCAACAACAAAATCAACGTTATCCATATTGTCAGGATTTCCGCCTTTACCAATGGCAATGATTTTTCCATCTCTGATACCAATATCGGCTTTAATAATACCGGTATAGTCGATGATTGTGGCATCGGTAATAATCGTATCTGCCACTAAAGGATTATCACGACGGGTTTCAGTTGCGCTGACACCCATGCCATCACGTAACACTTTTCCGCCACCAAATCGACTTTCTTGTCCATGAACAGTGTAATCTTTTTCAATTGCTGCAAATAAATTGGTATCTCCCAAACGCACGCTGTCACCAACAATCGGACCGTACATTTGTGCATATTTTTTTCGATCCATTTTAAAACTCATTTGTTCGATCCCTCTTTTCTAGTTTCACGACGATCATCGTCTAAATAACCATTTACACGATTGTTAAAACCAAAAATGCGACGTTTTCCGCCAAAATCGATTAGCGGCACTTTTTTTGTTTCCCCTGGTTCAAAACGAATGGCTGTCCCAGCAGCGATATCCAATCGTTTCCCCCAAGCTTTGTCCCGATCAAATTTCAATCCACTTTCATTTGCTTCGTAAAAGTGAAAATGAGAACCTACTTGGACGGCACGATCTCCGATGTTTTTTACTTCGATCGTGATTGCTTCATATCCTTCGTTGTAAAGCACTGGTTCTTCTGACAATTTGTATTCTCCTGGTACCATCTTTTTCACTCCTTTTATTGAATTGGGTCATGAATTGTGACTAATTTTGTTCCATCAGGGAAAGTGGCTTCCACTTGGATCATTGGGATCATTTCTGGAACACCTTCCATGACATCTTCACGTGTCAATAGGTTGCGTCCTTCATTCATCAATTCCGAAACAGTTTTCCCATCTCTTGCCCCTTCTAGAACTAAATCTGTGATCAAGGCAACACTTTCTGGATGATTTAGTTTAAGCTTGCGATCACGTCGACGTTGTGCGATCATCGCTGCTAAACTGATCAACATTTTTTCACGTTCACGTTCTGTTAATTGCATGTTTCTTTCTCTCCTTTTTGATTATTGTGGCCATAGACTTAAAAGCATCAACATTCCAGGAATCCATGCTGTAACGATCCCTTCGAATATAGACAAATAACCAACTGATTTCCCTAGATTTTTACCTAAAGCATTTTCAATAAACCCAGTAAACCATAAGATTCCCCATAGCCACCAAATCAAACCATAGATGGCATTTCCGCCAATTCCATAAAAACATAGTAAACCTGCTGGAATGGCATTGATTGCAACGAACAAGCTATACCAACCATAGAGCCGTTGATCTAAATCAAACGTACTATTGATCGCTGTATACAAGTAAGTGAAGGCAAAAAGTAAGCCTGTTGCACTTGCGTAAAACCACTCACTGGATTGATTGGTTGCCACACCTATAAGGATCGAACCAAGATTTAAAAAGAGTCCCAGACCCCCGGTGAAATAATTCATCACAACTAGAGATTTGTCATTTAGCCCATATAGACGATAAAAACCATTACTTATCAAAACCATTCCAACATAAAGCAAAATGACACCGAGCATATGACATTCACCTCCTTTCAAGGATGTAAAAAACTTATTTCATATAAGCTTTTTCAGCTAATAGATATTCATCTAATCCTTCAGCAATTTCTTCATTGGTTGGCTCGATGTTCACGAAATGTTTGAATACTTTTAACATGACATACGTTAAAACAAATGAGTAAACAGCAACAAAGATCACGCCACCTAGTTGGATTCCTAGTTGTGTCAAACTTGCTGAAACATTATTCACGCTTGATGCAGCGAAGATCCCTACTAAAATCGTTCCAGTAAATCCACCGATTCCATGGACACCCCACACATCTAATGCATCATCCCAACCTTTACTTGCTCTGAATCGAACAGCGATATTACAGATGATTCCTGCAATCACACCAACAAAAATTGCTGATGTTGGTTTGATGTATCCTGCACAAGGAGTAACTGTTGCTAGTCCTGCAATCGAACCTGTCAAAATATCTAAGAAATCGATTTTTCCATTTTGGATATAAGAAAAAATCATCCAAGAAACCATCGCACTAGCTAGACCAACGATCGTATTGATAAAAGCAGTCGTTGCTAGAAGGTTGGCACCTAATGCACCACCAGAGTTAAAGCCAAACCAGCCAAACCATAACAACCCTGTACCAATTGCTGCGGCCATTAAGTTATTTGGTTGCATGCCTTTTTTCTTCAACGATCGGTTACCTAAAACAAAGGTACTTGCCAAAGCCCCGAATCCTGCGGTCGTATGAATCACTGCGCCACCTGCAAAATCAACGAACCCTAATTTTTCTAGAAAACCATTTCCCCATACCCAATGACATACTGGGAGATAGATCAAGATCGTCCAAAAAATTAGTAACAACAAGTAACCTTTAATATTCAAACGTTCTGCAAAAGCACCTGTCATCAATGGAACTGTGATCACACAAAACATCAATTGAAAAACAAAAAACAAAGCAAATGGAATAGTTGCGCCGTGGAGAATATTTGGATTCAAGTCCACGTTTGCTAAAGCAAAATAATCTTTGAAGTTCCCAATAATTCCGCCATAATCTCTGCCAAATGCCAATCCAAAACCGCCGAATATCCAGATCAACGTTACGACACCCATAGAAATAAATGATTGCATCATAATGATTAAAATGCTTCTTTTTCTAGCAAGTCCTCCATAGAAAAAAGCTAGCCCAGGAGTCATTAAGCACACCATAGCTGTGCAGAGCATCATGAACGCTGTATCCCCGCTATTTAAAATTATGTGTCCCATTTTCCTTCTCCTTTCTTTGTACACTCTTATCATAGCGAGAAAAAAAAGTTGTAAATTCGTATTTTTTTTATTTATTTTAAAAATAAATGTATTCAAAAAATGTATTGCCCTCTTAACTAATCCTATAAAACAAGACGCAGAATAAATACGCACAACAAATAAACCAAAGAGTTCTGCATCGGATAGACAGGGCTCTTTGATTTATTTAAGATTGATTATTTTTATGTTCTTTGGTAGAAGTTTTGTCACACATAAGGTAAAAATAATTGTTGGACATATTCTGCCGTTGAATACTGGACTTGATTCGTTAGGCAGTCTTCGACGATCTCTCCATCTTTTAAAAATACCAAACGTTCACACAATGAACAGGCCAATTTTATATCATGTGTGATCACTAAATAAGCAAAATCATTTTCCATTTTCAAATGCTTTAATAACTCGATTAATTGGAACGTCTTGATGAGATCTAAGGAATTGAATGCTTCATCAAAAATGATCAACTCTGCTTTTGCTGCCACTGCTCGTGCAATACACACTCGTTGGATCTCTCCCCCACTTAATGTGGTGCATTTCCTATTTAATAAAGCAGAAGACAATCCAACTTTTTCTAGCAAATCTCTAAATACTTGCTCATTATTTTCAAAAGGCATCACTTCTTTCAAGACCCCCTTCACTGTATAAAATGGATTGACCGAAGAACGATAATTTTGAAAGACAAGACTACAGTTTAATTGTCGAAAAGAGCGTTTCTTTTTCATTGGTTCACCGTCTATCAGTATCTCACCACCATCGATTGACTCAAGTCCAGAAATGATCCGTGACAAGGTGGTTTTCCCACTCCCACTTGGTCCTAATAATGCCACTGTTTCACCTTTCTTTATTGAAAGAGAAACTTGTTCGAGAATAATTGAAGGGGCGTGTTCAGTTCTTTTTTTAGCGTTGAATTTTTTAGTTACTTGCTTTAATTCTAGCTGTTTCATATCCGCCACAATTCCTTTACATGATTTGTCAGCACTTCATCTATTTCTTTGATCTCAGAATAAAATACCGCCTTTGGATCAGTTTCCGCTTGTTTTATTGAACCAAAATATGCACACTGTCCTCTTTTAAGAATCAATAAATCATCACACATCATTTGGATCACTGAATACTCATGACTCGTAAGCAATAAGATCGTATTGTTTTGTCTCGTATACTCGTCTAGCTTTTTTAAAATAAATTGTTTCGTATGGCTGTCTAATGAACTAGTCGGCTCATCTGCCAAAAGGATTTGCGGTTCCATTTCAAGAGCGATCCCAACGGCACATCGCTGTAAGATCCCACCAGATAACTCATGAGGATATTGTGTTAAAACTTTTTCATTTAATTGAAAATTTTCTAAAATATGCTGGGTTTTCTTTTCCCCCTCCTTTATCGACCAACCATTTTCGCAAAATGTTTCCAAAAATTGTTTTTGCATTTTTTCAATAGGATCAAATACATTCATCGCATCCTGAGGGACATAGCCTAGTGACAGATGCTTTTTTATGGCACTTTTTTCTGTTAGTTGTTGCTGTACTCTTTCTTGATCGGTATATGTAATGACGCCGGATACTTGCAAATTAGCATTCGTTATCCCTGCTAATGCATGTAACAAAGTCGTCTTGCCACTTCCACTTGGCCCAATGATACCGAGAGTTTGAGTGCTTTTTGCTACAAAGCTGATATTTTCCAATAATTTATTCTTTGTATTCTCATTGACTGTTAAATTATCCACGCAGATTTCCATGGCTATGCCTACTTTCTTCTGAAATTAAATGGGCTGCAAACTGATCTCCTAAGTAATTCAAGGAAGCTAAAACAATAAATAGAACAGCACCTACTGGGATGACTTGCCACGTATCCGCAAATGCAAAGTTCTTTGCTTCATTGATCATCGCCCCCCACTCAGCTGTTGGTGGTTGTACACCAATACCAAGAAAAGAAAGGGCAGAAATGCTCATGATGATACTGCTGAGATTCAATGTACCGTATACAATAAATAAAGGGACAATGCTTTTCAGTAAATGATTCTTCAAAATCCAACCATTCGACTTTCCAGTAATCATTGAAAATTGAATGTAATTTTCTTGTTGGTAAGAACGTATCTCATGATGGAACATGCGTACATACCACGGCCATTTTGCTAAAGTAACAGCTAATAGAATCGTTAGGATACTAGGTCCTAATAGACCAATGATCATCAATGCAATCATTTCACTTGGCAGAGCCATCAATGTATCACACAAAAAAGTAACTAGTTGATTGAACTTCCCCTGATGCACTGCACTGAGCCAACCTACTAAAAAACCTGAAAAAAGAATCACCATTGTGGCTAATAATGAAAGCAATAATGTGGTCCTTCCCCCATAGAGAAGCCTTGCATAGATATCTCTACCTAACTGATCAGTACCTAACCAATGTTTAGCGCTAGGATGTTGGAGTTTTGCTAAGATGTCTTGTTGGTTCGGATCATATTTTGTCATGACTGGTGCAAATAAAACGAACAGCAACACCACGATCAAGACAAGCGCACACATGATAAAAAGTTTGTCATTGCTGATTTTCTTCCGTTCCATTTTATTTCCCCACTCTTTCTAAACGAGGATCAATTTTTTTATTCATCCATTGGATCAATAAATTAAAAACCATGAAAAAAGTAGCTATGAGTACAATATATCCTTGCAGCATCGGGATATCTCTCGTACTAATGGCTCGAATACATAACATTCCCATACCTGGCCAAGAGAAGATACTTTCCACTACAGCACTTCCAGCCATCAATTTAGGCAAGTTCATACTCATTGCTGTCAAAGAAGCGCGGAGTGAATTTTTTAACAAATGATAAGAAATGGTTCTCTGAGAAAAATTCCTTACATAATAATAGGTCATAAAAGGTTGGTTCATCGTGTCGATCAATTCTTGCCTGACAATCCGTACATAAGAGGGCAAATTCACACATAGTAAAGTCAAAGCTGGAAGTACGACTGCTCTTGCTCCTTCCACTCCACTTGTAGGAAAAAACTGTAATTTGAGAGAAAACAATGTGATAAACAAAATCCCTAACCAGTAAGAAGGAACAGATCCAAATAGAAATAAACAAAAACGCATCATTTTTTCGCTTCTTTTCCCCTGTTCAAGTACCGAATAGACTCCCAGAAGAAAAGAGAAAAGCACGAGCAGAAAAAAAACGATACTTGTTAAATACAAGGTTTTCACTAACGCTTGGATAATTGCTTTCGAAACTTCTTCTTTAGTAATAAAACTAGTACCAAAATCACCATGGACGGCTTGTTTCAGCCATTGTGTATATCTGATGATAAATGGTTGATCTAACTTTAGTTCCTTTTCTACTTCACGTGTATTTTCAGTTGTAGGTACGACTTCATTCGATCTTAAGACAACTTCCGCTAAATGATTGGTTTGGGTTTCCAATAATAAGAAAGAGAGGAAAGAGAGGCATAGAAGTATTCCTATGCCTTTTCCTATTTTCTTTGCATACTCAATGAATGTGCTTATTTTTCGGTTATTTGGACATTTTCTCAAAAGGAATTTCGTACTGCGAATCATTGAACGTGACCCCTTTCACTGCTGAAGATGCAACAGCTTTTGTTCGTGAATAAGATAAAGGAAGATAGACACACTGATTATTGATATAAGTTAATATTTCTTGATAATCCTCTTTTCGTTTGTCTTCATCAGTCTCTACTAACGTTTCACTGATTTTTTCATCTAACCATTGTTTTTTCGCTAATCCTAATTGTGCTTGATAATCTCCATGCGCAGGTATTCGCCAAGAAGAAAGATAGGACTGCGGATCATATGGTGTTCCCCATGATAAAGAATATTGCAAATCAAAATCGCCATCTTTTTGTCGATCTAAGAATAATTGTTTTTCTTCCGGTAGGATCTTTACTGAAATACCAATATCTTTTAAGTCTTCTTGGATCGCCTGAGCAATCGTTCCTTCTTGCTCATTTTGAGAATTGTAAGAAAAGACGAGTTCCATCGTTTCCCCAGCTTTTTCTCTAGTCCCTTGATCCGTTAACTTCCAACCTGCCTCTTCTAACAACTGTTTGGCTTTAGGCGGATTATAATAATAATTCGTAAGATCCACGTCACAGTAAGGAACATTTTTTGAAAGTAAGGTATCTGCCTCTTTTTCTGTTCCATCTAATATTCCCTCAACGATTTCTTTTTTATTTACTGCATACTCAATCGCTTCACGCACACGAACATCATTAAGATATGGTCGTTTACTATTTAACAATACCGCTCTTGAAGCAATCGGGTTGCTTACATAAGTAGCAAATGAAGCATCTGTTTTCAAACGATTGAACGTATCCATAGACAATTGATCGCCATCTGAACCGTAGATCAAGTCAACATCTCCATTTTTCAAAGATAAGACGAGTGTTTGAGGATCTGATATGACTTTCCAATTGATTGTTTCAATCGCTGGTTTCTCCCCCCAATAGTTCTCGTTTCTTACAAATACTGCTTTTTGATCACGAGTGTGTTCTTTTAGTACCCATGGACCTGTACCAATATATTCTTTTACTCCATCCTTTGTTCCACCATCTATAAAGCAATTTGGTGAAATAAAACGAAATGGCCGAGTCAATCCTAATTCAGTCAACGTTGGATAATAAGGTTCTTTTAATGTTAATTGGAAAGTATCTGGATCAATCGCTTTTGTATCAGCAATTTCATCGACTAGTTCCAACCAAGCATGTCGTGACTTATTGGCCATGATCGCATCCATATTCATTTTTACTACTTGTGCATTAAACGCTTCTCCATCAGAAAACTTTACATTTTTTCTTAACTTAAATGTATAGACTCGTCCATCAGGTGAAATATCCCAACTCTGCGCTAAAGCTGGTTTAACTTGTCCATCTTCATTTTTGGTTAAACCTTCAAACACCATATTTTGTGCAGCCATTTCTCCCGAATAAATATGAGGATTGATGTCACGAATATCTTTTGTGCTGCCATAGTTCAACTCGGTTTCTTTTACTTCTTGTTGATTGCTTGTACACGCCGCCAATAGAAAACTACAACCCAGCAGAATCATTATGTAGCTGATATTTCTTCTGAATTTCATCTTATCATCCCTTTCATTTATTTCACTGCTTGTATGAAAAATAAAGGCGAGAAGTCAAAATTGATTTGTTCCACTTGATCAAGAACGAGTGGATTAATATCTTCTAAAATTGTGACTTGTTTAAATCCGATTTCTTTTAATGCTTTGTTATCCCAAGCTGGACGCATCCTTTTGCTTAATGGAATTTCTTTTGCAATACGTTCCATTGTCGCAATATCGGTTTTCTCGTAATAATCTTTGATTTGATATTTTTTAGTCATTTGACGATCTTCGTTATATTTTTTTCGTGCTTGGTCATCATATAAATATCGATACCAATTAGCATCGATATTGATCAGCATGCCATCGTCTTTTAACACACGATGCCATTCTTGATAGGCAGTAAACGGTTCCTCTAAATTCCAAGTCACATTTCTAGTAATGATCGCATCAAATGTTTCATCTTCGAACGCTAACTGCTGGGCATCCATTTTCAACCATTGGATCTTTTGCTTATAAGCTCCTGCATTCTTCTTGGCTTCCTCTAGCATTTTTTCCGTGAAATCGACAGCTGTCACCTCATAACCCGCTTCAGCTAATAAAATAGCCATAAATCCTGGACCCGTTCCAATATCCAATATTTTTTTTATTTTTTTATCTGTCATTGAAAATTTTGGAAGCAAAAATTCTTCCCAGCGTTCCTTTTTACTTGTCTTTAATTCTTCTGCATGCTGTTCTCCATAGGATAATGATCTTTTTGTCCAATAATCCACGATTTCTTTTTGTAGTGTATCCATGTCTTTCTCCTTTCTTTTTTTTAAAATCCAAAATTAACTAAAAAAAGAATATCAAAGAACCAAATATGAATAATTCTTTTTTTTTTAAATTAATCCTAAGATGTGTATAAGAGACAGGCATAAAAAGATATCTTTTGGTTTTTTAGTCCAA
>NZ_NGMO01000002.1:467145-468518 GCF_002140175.1 Candidatus Enterococcus wittei | reverse complement strand
GTATAAGAAGCATTCAATAATTTATTGATAGTCAAATTGGTAATGACTAAATCATAAGTTTCGTCTGCAATGTATTTCGTAACTTGAATCGATGGATTATTATGAAGGCTATCTTCTAAATCAGCTAAAAAAGTAGCAAATAAAAAAGAAGAAGTGTTTAATAAAAGCGCAATATTAATTTTATTTTTTCGAAATCTTCTTAAACTATATACTAATGAATATAGGCCATATTGATAATACAAATGGATTTTAAAGTTTAACTCTGGGCTATGGAATACTCCCTGTCTCTTATACACATCTAGATGTGTATAAGAGACAGGTTATTAGCGGAATGATCGAATGTTATACCTATTTGAATTACAGTATTTTTGCCTCCGCACAAACTGGGAACATGATTCTCTTCCTGTCTCTTATACACATCTAGATGTGTATAAGAGACAGATGTTATACCTATTTGAATTACAGTATTTTTGCCTCCGCACAAACTGGGAACATGATTCTCTTCGCACTTTCTATTCATTCCAATCACTGGGCGGTTGTAAAAAAGATCCTTATTGTCAATTTTTGTTTCATCATAGGAACCATCATCGCAACGTTATTGAAACATTCATTCGATAAAAATTGGCTGCCATTATGTTTTCTCTATGTAGAAACTCTTCTTTTTTTGGTGCTTCTTTTTCTGCCTAAATCGATTGTAAAATTGTCGCTGATTGCTTTCATTGACACGTTTCAACTTTGTTTTTTCAACTACCTCAAAGGCTACTCTTACAACAGTTTTTTCATTACGGGTGATTTGAAGCAATTTGCAACAGCCATCGCTACCTATCTATTAGCTCCTTCAAAAGCAAAGAAAGAAAAGATGTTTCAATTGGGAATGATTCCCATTGCTTTTTGTCTAGGTGCTTATATCTATTTAAAGCTACGAGACCTTTTTACTGATTGTTTTACTATTTTCCTATCTCTATTCATCGTAACGATTATTTCTTCATTTTCATTTTGGAATGATTTGCTTCAGGAAAGAAAGTCAAAAAGTGATCGCTTAAGCTCATGAGTTAAATTTTTTCAAAAAAACTATTTTTATTATTTAGAACTACTTGACAAGAAAAAAGTTCGTTGTACTATAAATAACTGACGCTTTTATTCAAAAATGGTAGCTTTTTATTAGTTTTAACTCAGAACTTTAATTCTTATACACATCTAGATGTGTATAAGAGACAGTTATTAGTTTTAACTCAGAACTTTAATAGATGAATCTAATAAATAATTTGGGGGTTAAAAATTATTATGTTAGGGAATTATATCTGTCTCTTATACACATCTAGATGTGTATAAGAGACAGTTATATTACTAAATCCGGTGCTGTAACAAATCTC
>NZ_NGMO01000002.1:464599-466973 GCF_002140175.1 Candidatus Enterococcus wittei | reverse complement strand
GGGGGTTAAAAATTATTATGTTAGGGAATTATATTGAAAAGAATATACTACGAAGCGTTTATATATGTGAACAAGGGTTTGTTGAAAAAAATATCAAAATAGATAAACTTTGTGAGATTCTAAAAGTAACAAAAATAACAATTTATAATGATCTGAAAAATTTAAAAGAGCTGATTCCACAAGCTCTGATCTCTTATACGATCGAACACGATGTCTGCACTTTGAATTTTAAAAAAGACATCACTCTCCAAGAAATCACCAAAACGATTTATGATCATTCACTTTTTTTAAAAGGGTTATTTGACTGTTTAAATGGGAATTTCAATGCACGACTTTTTGCCGATAAAGAATTCATTTCATTAAGTAAGGCGTATAAATTAAAAACAGCGATATGGACTTTTTTTGAAGACAACAATTACATCATTGATGATCAAATCCATCTGCCGGAAAGAGATTATCGTTTGATCATCTTGTCTTTAAGCAGTTACACAAGTTGGCTAGAACTGCCACCAATCGATTATCAAATACTAGAAGCCTTCAAACAGATCATCGCTGACATTGAAGATTGCTATTTTTACAGAAAGTACTCCTCTGAAAGTAGAGAGTATATTTTAAATGGTTTGTGTTTAAGTTACTTACGCAAGGAAAATGATGCTATTATCTATCCAAAAAAAGATCAAAATGAAATAGAAATCAATCCACTTTATTTGATCATCAAACGAACAATCACACCTTACCAAGAGATATTGAAATTTCATGATCAAGAGTTATTGTTCGTTTACTCGATATTTAATTCTCAAACTTATCACTCACCAGATTTGTTTTTTTTACAAAAAGATTTTAAAATCAATTTTAATTATTTTGTCACTAAGAGAAATGATAATTTAGACTTGATGAATCGTTTGACAGAAGAATTTGATATTTCTTCTGAACAAATCGACTTATTCAAGAAATCTTTTTTAGATTTTGTGCGTCCAGTTATCCGTAATCAAAAATTGATCTTACCAAATAAACGATATTTGTTATCAGAAGATCAAAAAATATTGTACGCAAAAATCACTCAAGTTATTGCCGATTGGAATCACGATTGGCAACTAAATGTTTATTGGAACAAAAATAGTTTGAATAAATTTACATTAGAATTATCTCTTATTCTTCAAAAAAATGAGAACAAAAATTATCGTTTGAGGATCATTACCAAAAGTAATTTCAATTTTCTTTACTACAAATCCTTAGCTGACTCATTATGGACAAAAAATGTAGCAATCGATCCAATCATGTATACAAATATACAGTCTGCTTTAGCAGATTCATCACCTAATTCAATTATTATTTGCGAAGAATCTTTGATGTTAGATACACCTTTACAGAAATTATTTCCAATCACTCCACATTCTGCATTAAAAACATTTTTAGAAATTGAAGAATACTATTTACTACACGAAAAACAAGGATAAATAATCCTTTTTAAATAAAAATCATCTTCTTCATATTGGATTAACAAAATATTGTTTATTGTCCTATATGAAGAACCGATCATTCATTGATCATATGTAAAGAGGCTGGGACAAACACCCATGAGGGCAACGAAGCCTTCATGGGTGTTTGTCCCAGCCTCTTTTTCTTTTATTATCAGTACGAACTATTGAAAGCATATCTCCTTCAACAATGATGCGCCTGTTGTTTTCTGACACCAAGTCAATATCCCCATCATTCTCTCGTGGTTTAGCCAAATATTGGGAGTTGATAGGCTTTTTCACGACCTCTGTTTAACGGCATTCAAGAAGCTACACTTCGGTAATAAGCAAGCAAAATAAAAAATGTGCAGAACCATTTTCTATTTTGTTTGCTTATTACTCAGTGCAAATCGCTTCTTTCACGACCTCTGTTTAACGGCGTTCAAAAGCCAACTCCTTCGATATTAAGTTAAAAATTGAAAAAATATGAGGAACTATTTTCTCAATTTTCCTCTTAATACTCGGAGCTGACCAGCTTTTTCACGACCTCTTTTCTAATACAATTTTTTCAATGACTGAAGAAATTCTTTTTATCTCATCTTGGTTTACTACATTTGTCATCATATAAGTATAAGAAGCATTCAATAATTTATTGATAGTCAAATTGGTAATGACTAAATCATAAGTTTCGTCTGCAATGTATTTCGTAACTTGAATCGATGGATTATTATGAAGGCTATCTTCTAAATCAGCTAAAAAAGTAGCAAATAAAAAAGAAGAAGTGTTTAATAAAAGCGCAATATTAATTTTATTTTTTCGAAATCTTCTTAAACTATATACTAATGAATATAGGCCATATTGATAATACAAATGGATTTTAAAGTTTAACTCTGGGCTATGGAATACTCCTGAATCAA
>NZ_NGMO01000002.1:462403-464158 GCF_002140175.1 Candidatus Enterococcus wittei | reverse complement strand
AAGAAAATCACACGCTAGTGAGTTTCTTTGCTATCAGTCTATATTTACAAGCGAATCATTTTAGGAAAAAATGAACAGCTTATATTTTTTTACTTTTATCTTCTATTCAAAATCATGAGTAAATTTTTCTAGTTCTTCCTCATCATATTTATCGTATTTATTTATTTCATGTAGTAAACGTTTGATTTCATGAATCGCTTTTTTCTCAGCATACCATTTTTTGATTTCATGCTTTTTATCTTTTTCTTCATCTAGCGAATCAAGTTTGTCCAACTCAGTGTCCAATTTTTCAATCGTCTCTACAATCTTTTCTACTACTTTTTCTTCTTTTTTTTCGTAATCCACCATTGTAAACACCTCGTTTTATTTTATTTACACGATTAGTGTACGCCTAATTCAAAAGAAGCGCCAATAAAAAGATAGTAAATCAGAATAAATAACATGTAAAAAATTATTTTAGTAGAGTATAAAAAATAATAAATAAAACAACACTACTCTATAGATCAAATATACACATCTAGATGTGTATAAGAGACAGAAATTATAGTCATCTTGCAATAAAAGAATGATTTTTGACATTAACAAATGACGCTGATCGTTGATATGGATAGAATGCAAATCTACTGTTTTTTGATCTAATATTTCGAAACTATTGAAAAATAGGTAAGTCACATAGGCCACACATTCTACTTCATAACTTGATAGCTCTTTCCAATTTTTATGGAAAAAATTTCTAAAAGTGTGGAACAATTCTGTATTTTCAACGTTAGGAATATGAGAATCCTGAATTTTTTTAATATTATCACACGTAAATAACTTCCTTTTTTCTCTCAGCAAGATTCCCCAAAGTGAAAGTTTTCTTTGTTCTACAATCCCTATTTTTTGTTGGTACTCTTCTTCAATGAAATTAATCAATGTTTCATTTTTCAGTGAATACAATTCATAGATCGGCGTAGTTTCTGTCTCCCAATAAAATAAAAAATAAAAGTAAAAATATTGAAATACATTTCCTTCTACTTTTCCATTTTTTATACACAAATCAAACTCTTGTAATAATTCATTACACTGAACGATCAAAAGATTCAATGTTGTCGTACTAATATTCAATTTTTCTGCCAGACTATGTCTTGATAACGATGGTTTTCTGTATAATAAATCTAATAATATATATTTATCTGATTCTATAAAAAAGAATTTTGTCAAAGCGTCTACAGGTATTTGGGGGTCTTCTTCAAATAAAATTTCATGAACATCTGTAATCAACTGTAACTTATCATAAGGAAAAAACTTTTGAAAATAATCATTACATCGCTCAATTGTTTTTTTTAAAGTAGGGTAAGAAATATTCAATTTTGTACAAATTTCATTCTTGCCCAATTTGAAATTTTCCAAATACAACAAACGAATTAAAAGATACTCTTTTTCAGATTGATAATCTAAAAGCTGTTCTTTAAACATTTACTACCCCTCCCACAACAAATTTTTAATATTATTATAGCCATTTTATAAGATTTTTTTGTATATTTTTTAATTTCTGTATATAACTTTTTTACAAAAAGTGGGCAATCTCTACAGCATAAAAAGATATCTTTTGGTTTTTTAGTCCAACTAATCAAGGGCTTTTAATAAAAAATTTGAATATTTGTCTTATTCTAAATAGCTAATATTTTTCTATTCTTTATCTAAAAATGAATAAAAAAATAGCAAAGAAAATCACACGCTAGTGAGTTTCTTTGCTATCAGTCTATATTTACA
>NZ_NGMO01000002.1:443371-462303 GCF_002140175.1 Candidatus Enterococcus wittei | reverse complement strand
CAGCTTATATTTTTTTACTTTTATCTTCTATTCAAAATCATGAGTAAATTTTTCTAGTTCTTCCTCATCATATTTATCGTATTTATTTATTTCATGTAGTAAACGTTTGATTTCATGAATCGCTTTTTTCTCAGCATACCATTTTTTGATTTCATGCTTTTTATCTTTTTCTTCATCTAGCGAATCAAGTTTGTCCAACTCAGTGTCCAATTTTTCAATCGTCTCTACAATCTTTTCTACTACTTTTTCTTCTTTTTTTTCGTAATCCACCATTGTAAACACCTCGTTTTATTTTATTTACACGATTAGTGTACGCCTAATTCAAAAGAAGCGCCAATAAAAAGATAGTAAATCAGAATAAATAACATGTAAAAAATTATTTTAGTAGAGTATAAAAAATAATAAATAAAACAACACTACTCTATAGATCAAATTTTATTTATAATCATTTATTCAATTATTATTTTGAATCTCTTTCTAAATTATCTCGGTGTTCATTGGAATTCCTTCTTAAGTCCAGTTATAAAATAACTTATATTACTAAATCCGGTGCTGTAACAAATCTCTGGATCAGTAAAATTGTTAGTTAATAATAATTTTTTTGCTTGATTCATACAATAACCGATTGAACAGTTATCTGGTTAATCAATCATTTTTCCTCAAAAATCCCCTCATTGGAACATTCACTAATCGTCTGACAATTCTGCAGAAAATCAACTATTACTGACCCGCCCCATAGCCATCGAGCTAAGGGAACGCATAAGGATTTACATCATTCTTCGTTTAGAAGACTTCACTAACTTTGTTGTTTTTTCAGAAAATAGCAGCTCTATAATTTCGAGGACTGATAGAATATTCTATTGAATCTATTTTTTTATAAAAAAAACTCAAAGCTAGAAAATCTTACTAGCCTTGAGGTTTATTATTGACCCTATCAGTCCGATTTGCCAAAGAACCTTAAACGTTACATACCGATGGTGATTCTATGTACGTTCGATGTACGATAATCGTGTTTTGCTAATTCGCCATAGTCGCAGAGAATGTGAGTCGACGGCCAATAGTGTTTATCATTGTGTTGATCAACTGGAATCATAAAACTTCCCTCAAACGTTTCTCCATCAGGTAACATCAGTGCCACTCCCTTTTATTGTTATAAATTTCAGGTTTTATTGAAAACGACTATTCGCTTTTCAGAATAGATTACTCTAAGCTACCCGTGGTTCCAACCAATCCTTACTTGTAGCCAACTCGCTATCGAATAAGAAAAAGTAATCGTTAGGGTGCAAAATCATTTATTGCACGTACCACCTGCTTTAGTTTTAAGATTTCATAAGTTGTTGACATTGATGTTTCGAGGCCCTTAAATTCTATTTATAATTATCTATGAGTTAAACCCACGTTTTCTAAGCTTTTTTTCTCTTTCAATGTGGAATCAATTGAGGATTTCACTATTGCTTTTTTTGTCATTACTTTTAGTGTTTTTTGTGATTCTAATCGACTACCCTTTTGCATTCCTTCTACTGACAGGGATTTTGCTTCAACATAACGGTTAGCCCAACTTTTGATAATTTGTTTTTTTAATTTTTTACGCTGATTTTTCTGCTTGATATAAATTATTTTACGAAGCGGTGTCTTCCAACTGTTCCAATCATGATTTAATTTTGGTAGTTGCTTTTGCTGTTCTTTTCTACATTTATAGAAATTGAAAACAGCATCTAAGTATTCATTTTCTTTGGGGTTACTCCCCTTGAGTGCCTCCAAAAAAAATTTGCGCTCCTCAAAAATAGAATTAGGTTGGTCATTAAATTTAGGAGTGATTTGGGATGTTTGTTTGAATAAGTTTATTCTACAGTTTAATAAAGCCGTTCTAAAGGCTGCTTCGACACCGGTGACCGTACAATTTCCCATCGTTTGGTTACTCATTATAATGGGCAGTTTTGTCACTTTTTTTCATTTGAAAGAGCTACAATATTTTTCAGCAACGAGTAAGGTTCCACTCTATTAAAGTATTTGGTAAAGTCAGATACGCTTTTTGTTTCTTGAAGAAATTCGCTGAAATAACTCATTTGATTTGATGGGATCGTCACATAACTTCCAAAACATTTTTTAAATCCACGATCTTTATCGATCATAGTAACAACACACTTGTTCTCTTTTTTATAAATCAGCAATGATGAAGCATGTTTCGATGCCTTCTTTGTTGAAGTACGGTAGCTAACTGGAATAATGAAAAAATCTGTTGGATCATTGTTTCTTAACTGGTCAATCATCTGTTTGATTGCTTCTGGTTTCTTTGCTTCGCGAAAATCAATCGTCCGTTTCAATGAAAGTATGATGTTTTGTTTGTCTTCAGTTTTTACAAAAAAGCCATTATTATCTGATTCTAGCATTTTGATATACGTATTAAATAATAAACGATAATGCTTTTTACCTTCATTCCCGCGAGTTGTGATCGAATCATTTTCTTTTAAGCTTAGAGTAAGCGCTAACAATTCTTCTCTATGTTCAAATTCACTTAATTCTTTAGCCACCATTTGAGCCAACTCCTCTCTTTTAATACCTTTATATAACAAAAAAAATATTTTCTTATACCACGTTTTTCTGATACAAAAAATTTTAGGAAGGTATTAATTCAAATCTTATCCATAAAAACTGCAGACAAAATCCAGTTTTCGGACTCTATTTACTGGTTGCAGTGACTTTTTATTATGAATACGTATAAAGGGGGTGGGCAACTTCTGCCTATTTCAGTTAAAAAGAAGTGGTTTGAATTCTCGAAGAGGGACAAAAAAGACGAGTATGGATAGCCTTAGCCCATTAATAAAAAAATTTTTTAAGTCACTATCTTTATTTGGTGTAACTTTTTTTGAAAAAACGACAAAGTCAGTGAAGTCTTCTAAACGAAGAATGATATAAATTCTTATGCGTTCCCTTAGCTTGAAGGTTATGTGTCTCGGCCATCTACCTCTGTTGGAACTACGATTTGTTCTAATGTATCATCATTTAAACAATGCAAAACATCTTTAGCTACAGGTGTTTTTTGGCGCTGATATGGGATATATTCAACGAAGGGTTGATTTTGTAAGTCTCCCCCAAAGAGGATTGTTTCTATATGTTCTTTTAACAAATTAATAAAACTGCCGAATGCCCCATTGATTTTCATTAAGTGATCAATCACAATTAATTGCCTATGTTTTTGACTAAAAGTTAAAAACTGTCTGATTTCTTCCAAACCTAGAGATGATTTTTCGGTTAACTCTAGAAGCCCATTGACAATTACAACAGTTTTTTTCTGAGTATTGATCCACTTATATACGTCATTTAGTATTTCTTTCAACTCAAACTCTTGCTGAATAATTTGTGTCCGTGTGATAGAAACAGAGACTTTTTCAGACATTTCTCCCAAGGTTCCAGCAACATCGATTAAAATGATTTCTGCCTTTGTTTGGCACTCAAAGATTTGTCTCATAAAAGATGACATGACTAATTGAAACTGTTTTGCAGATTCTGGAAAAACACCTAACGTTTTCCCTTGGTAAAATGGAAATGTAGCAGGTAATACTGACAACTTATACAAGCCTAAGTAGAATAGATTTTTTTCTTTTTTTCCGACTAAATCCCCGAATGTCTTCCACGTTAGTTCATCTGGCACCATTGGGATTTTTTCTGGTCTTTCCCCATACCACGACCGGTCCAACTCGTGTACTTTTCTTTTTAAATTTTCTAAGATTGCACCATCCTTCTCCCCATGAGCTGGTAGATAGAATTGAATAGCCGTGGGCACACTGAGGTTCACTTGTCCCCGACCATTAATTGCTTGTGGAGATACATACTCTCTACCCATCAAATCTCTTAACTCCGTTTCATCATTTAAGTACAGAGAAATTTTAGTTGTAAAACTACTCATCCAATTTATTCGAATAGAATTTGAACGATTAGCTGATAAGATAAGGTAGCACCCCATACTTGCGCCATCTCTCAATAATTGTAAAAGAACTTCATCCACTTTGTCTTTTCTTTGCGACCCTACAGACAATCCATCATAACCATCCACAATTGTAATATTTATGGGCAATTTTATCTTTGTTTTTATTTCATACTGAGATAAATTCAACACTTCTGCCTGTTTGAACAAATTTTTACGTTCTAACAATAAAGCAACGATTCGATCTATCATTTTTTGTAGCTTCTCATCTTCTAAATTCACAATATCTACTACATGTGGCAAGTCTTTTAAAGGTGATAAACCATTGTTACCAAAATCTAATAAATGAAAGTGAATCTGTTCTGGAGTATTCTTACATGAAAGATTGATCGTCATTGTTTGTATAATAGTGGATTTTCCATAACCAGAGCTTGCAAATATTGCGGTGTGTTTTGCTTTTTCTAGATCAAATTCATAAACTGTTTGAATTTGATCAGAGGGGATATCCAATAAACCAAGTGGGATTTTAAGACAGCGATTTTGTGTCTTAATAGGCGTTGGTGTGATGATTCTTTTTTCAAGTTTTGGTAACCATGGTTTATCAGGAATCGTAAAATCCGATTTCACAAAAGTATCATTGATTTTTTCAATCACTGCTTCTAGCTGTGTCGGCAAGTCACGATCTGTGTTTATGGTCCTGTATTCATCTGGATCATAAAGTAAATCTGCTTGTCCTAAGCCGTTGATACGATAAATTCGTTCATCAATTGTTTCTTCCATTACTTGATTAGGTTCATAAATTATTCCAGTATATCCACTTTGAAAGAGTTCATATACTTCATTTTCTCCTACTTTAAGATAACCTCGTCCAGGATTTTTAATTTGGGCAGCATCTGCTGTTTTGAGTAATTCATTTGAATCCTGTACACTCGCCATTTTCAAAGCAATTTTACTCGTACTATTAGCTTCAATCTGATCATTCACTACTCCAGCAGGTTTCTGAGTGGCTAAGATCAGGTGTACGCCTAATGATCGTCCAATACGTGCGACAGAAGTTAACTCATCTAAAAATTCTGGAACATTTACTTTTAGTTCAGCAAATTCGTCTACAACTAGAAACAGTTGAGGCAAAGCTTTTGTTGGATAAAGGATAGTGGGTTTAGGATTTTTTCTTTGTTTGTATAAGTTCATATATCCATAAATATTATTGACATGATACTTTGCAAACTCTCTTTGCCGTTTGCTTAACTCTGCTTTAATACTTATTAACACTCTGGCTATTTCTGTATTATCTAGATTCGTGATTGCTCCCATGAAATGGGGAAGTCTATCTACAGTATTTGCAATACCGCCGCCTTTCCAGTCAATGATCAACATTCCAATGTCTTCTGGAGAAAAATTAATCGCTAGTCCTATTAAATAATTAGTTAAAAATTCAGATTTCCCTGATCCTGTTGTTCCAGCTACCAGTGCATGCGGACCATGAACTCTTTCATGCAAATCCCAGTAAACAGGATCAGATTTCCCACGCCAACCAATAAGGGAACGAATCGATCTATTGGGCTCTGCATTTATCCACCGCTTTTCTATTTCAAGTTCTTCCATACGATCTACTTCATATTGCTCCAAAAAACTCAAATGTTCGGGAATAATGTTCTTCTCTATCTCTAGGTGATGTAAATTTGCGAGGCGTCGAATGGCTTGTTCCATTGGGTAAGTAGTAGGCAAAGGATTAGAAATAAATCGTTGATTCACGTACTCTTTGTTTTGATTGATCAGTACTGCGGCTTCCTTGCTGTGATAATCCACAAGTACAGTTGTTGTTTCTGGCAAACTATTCACTGAATTCTTTCCCCAAATGACTGTCACACCATAAGAACTTATATCTTCTGCTAAAAATTCATTTAGTCCATGTCCTAATAGCCAACTTTCATCTAAAATAGATAAAATGTAATGTGGTCTAAATTGAGGTCTTCCATTCACCGCTTCACGTACTTGTTGACGCCTCTTAACAATTATTTGATAAAAAGAGTTTAAAACCATTTCTTTTGTCTGCTGATTGTGAACGATTCCTCGTAAATTTAAATTTTGGTTCTTTATATGTGGTAGCCACCGCCATGAATGCCAGTATTTCTCATAATCTTCCTCAGATAACAATAATATAAATTCTACATCATGATAGGAATGGAGGACTGCCAGTTGGAAAAGTAACGTTTGGATAGCCGTTCGCAAACTAGCGGTTGTTCCAGAAAAACCTAATATCTGGTCTTTTAACGAGACAACAATTGGAGCTTGTTCTAAAGATCCATACGGACGAATCAGTTGTTCTTTTACTTGTTGACTTAATTCATTTTCTTCTAATAACTGGTAGTGTGTGGTAAAGCTTGAAGGAACACTTCCTTTTCCTAAAGAGACATTTAAAAAATCTTCATGGGTCATCATACGTTCATAAATTCTCGAATGATATTCTTTCGTCATTAACGAAAGTTCATCTATTGATGGATTCATATATTCCAAGGCCTTTTTCTGTTCTTGTTGCAAGGTATTCAGAATCGATTTTTCTTGGATCAGGTATTGTTCATACTGATTGATTCGTTGCTCATTTTTATGTTTTGCTTCTTTTTTATTGGTAAAGTAACTAGCAACTGTACATCCAGCAGTTAATAAACTTACGCTTCCCATACTGATCATCACCATAGGATTCCCACCGCTAATAAAGCTTGTAGCACCACTTAAAACAACCATTGCCACTGATGGAATGATCATTTTCAACCACTCATTCTCCCTTTCCTTCTTTTCTAATTTTGGTTCAACAATATCGATCTTTTGTTTAGGTTCCTTTAAATGGATTCGAGGACTTCTTCGAAATGTCGGAAAATCTACTGGATATTCCGTTAGATATGCTTCTTCTACGATTTCCCAAGGATTTAAGAAAAACTGATTCTCTAAACTCGTCAACTTCAATTGTTGTTCTCGGACTTCAATTATTACACCAGCTACAACTAATTGATCTCCTGAATGAAAAGGAAACGTTCCTTTATCCACCATACATCGATTATAGTAAATAGCATCCTTGCTCGAATAAATCATTAGCCTATATTGACCACTTATCTTATCTACAGCAACAGAAATAATTGCATCTGTTTCTAGGGAAATAGCTGAAGTATGTGAAGATGAAATCAGAAAATCTTTTTTCGGTTTACTTGTTGCAATAGTTCGTATCTTCTCATGTGGAATGATCCTAAATTTTGAATGACTTTTCTTCATTTCCTGATGATAATTGACCTCTCCATCCGCATAAGTAAAAACTTGCTTTTTAATTTCCACTCTTGATTGTTTATCTGTGAGTTGTTTATGAATGAATTTTTCCCCGAAATAAAAAATATCATAGTAAACAACAGTTGAAGAATGAATTCTGTCATCTATCGAAAGGATAGAATCAAGTGACTTCCTCCTCATCATTTTCACCTTCTAGAATTTCCATATAATGATTAATTTCCTTTTCATATTTAGTAAGTAACTTTTGCTTTTTTTCACCTTTCATTGTGCTGTTTGTTTTCGTTGTATCATATAATTTGGTATAGGCATGTAAAATATATTGATTGTCGTCAAAGGTTTGAGCAATATCTAAGGCCTTGGCAAAATGCCCTCTTCCTATATAGATCCAGTAAAGCAATAGATAATCTTCTGATTTTTGTGATAAATGATTTAAAATAGCTGATCTTTGTTCATCGGTCAAATGATCCAAGTGTACCGCACTTACAGCCACGATATACTTTGTTTCTTTAGACAGCTTTTCAACTTGATTTGCTTTTAATGTTCCAAGAACTCCCGCATAATTATTTGCAATAAACTGTGATTTTGCAGTACTTATCCGTTCTTGTTCAGGCAATTTTTTCAATAAATAGATACTGGTCGTAGTCCCTAAACCAATAGTCAAAATAGCCAAAACTATCATTCCCCATTTGAATAATTGATATTTCTTTCTTTTGACAACACAACTTTCTTTCTCATACTTTACTTTTTGTCGTATAATCTGTTCGCCAATAAGTTGATGAATCTCACTGATTGTTGTTGCTTCTTGTATTTTTTTAGAAAAAGGTTCTTTTAGTGCACCACTACCTTCAATCAATGATTCATAGTTGTATTTTGGGTATAAAATGGAGAGAACAAGTCCTCGATACTGTTTGAAATATGAGTATCTGTCTGCTGCATAAGGAACGATTGCTTTTATAAATCCTCGATGTGCCACCACTACCTCTTCTCCGTATACAAATAAGTTTTCAGGGTGAACGAATGGATGGACTGGACTATCTACAAAGTCCACTAAAAAATACAGTCTTTGTGCAACCAGTAGTCGTTGAAGTCTATCTTTCTTTTCTAAAAACTGAGTCAAGCATTGTGTGTAAGTTTTTTTCTTGTAATGGATAATCAATTCTTCTCCTGTTACTGAGATTATTTCACCATCTAAAAAACCACATTTTGGTTCTAAAATCTGCTGGAACTGTTCTAATTGATCTAGGCAGTATTGACCGGCCTGTAGCCTTACTGATACATACTTAAAAGCTTCTTCCAACTGAATTTTTTCTGAACGATCTATTAGTTTAGCCATACTGGGTCACTTTCTTTATTTGTAATTTCTTTTATCAATACTTGATCTCCGTCTCCTAAGGAATAATCACTTAATAAATGATCTTCCTCTATGTGAATGGGCTTATTTAATACGACTAGTTCAAAATCAGAGAGTAATTCAACTGATAATAACGTAAAAGTTTCAACTAGTAATTCTTTGAATCTAATAATCGAAATCTGATTAGGGGCCTTTAAATCAAACACTTGATCTGATATATGTAATTCTAGACTTACAAACATCGTATTTTTCATAATTGGCTCCTTCTCTTAGTGATTTTTCTGAAGGCACTGATAAGAAAACCGGTTTTAAAAAATACCTAGCAAAATAATCTCCTAAAAAAGACTGATACATCGTAATGATTTGTTCGATATTTTTTCTCAAGCCTGGATCTGTGATACATGGTTCGTTCTTTAGACCTTCTTGTATGAAAAACTCAGCACTTAGACTCATATTACTTAACTATTGTTTTTATATAAATGGTGTAAAACGTACTGAAAACACCGTTTAAAATATTTCCTTTGTTTTTCAACTACATTCTCCTCTAAAAAAAATATTTCACGATTGCTTTTCCTTTACATTTTGATGCATCAAATCTAAAAACCAAATGAACGTGCATCTTGGCGGTCACGTTCTGCTACTGTATCAGCGTATTTATTCAATTGTTGATGAATGCTTTCTAGTAATTGTTCCATCTGCTTGACGTTTCCTTCTAATTGATTGTATTGTGCGAGGTATGCTTGGAACGCTTGACCCTTCCATTCTTGGGCAATGTGTTGGTTCATTGCATGCACTTTTCGGAGCGCCTCTTGAATTTGAAAAGATGCTTGTGAATACACTCTTGCTTGTGTTTTAAGCTGTTCTGGAGTGATTTTAATTACGCCTGCCATGTCCATCCTCCTCTGTCTTTCACTGCTCAAAATAAAATACGCTAAATTTTCTTTGTTTTTTTAATAGCTTATCAGAAATTTTTATTGACGTCGGACAAAAGTATTATTTATTCTTGTTTCATACTCTAAATACGTATACACGGCGAAATCAGAAGCAACCCCTTCACTATATCAATACGTATCGTCACTTACTTTTATTTAAAAAATGAACCATCACTGAACTTATTCTTCTTCGATAATTGAAGATCAACAACGAATAAATAATAAGGCTTTTGGTCAAAAAAGTAGTTGAAGCGAAATATTAGATGGATGAATAGAAATTAAGGAAACAGCTTCTTCCTATTCTTCTAAATTGATGGCGCTAGAATCCATTCAAATCAAAAAGAGTCAATAAAAAACAAGCGTGGAACAAAAGTAGGATTTACTCTTGTTTCACGCTCTAAATACGTATACACGGCGGAATCAGAAGCAACTCTTTCATAATAAGCTGAAATTCACAAAAATTTGAAAAGCAATTTTCATGATTCACTTCTCATTTCTCGGAGTTGATCACTTCTATCCCAGCCTCGTTGTGTTAGTTGCTTTCTTATTCAATTTTAACCAATGGATGAATGGATTAAAAAGTCATTGACTCTCAGAGTGGGGGAAATGATTGCTTTCTTGAAGCTTCATCACTTTTTAGTCTATTTTATCCATTCTATTCATCTCGTTTTAACGCCTCATCTTAACGGAATATTTCAATATTTCTATCCACTTTAACAGTTATACGACCATTCTTGATGACATATACCCGTTCTGGAAGATCGATCAGTGCATTATTTTTTGACTTTGTATCTAACAAAACTAAATCGGCTTTTTTACCGACAGCCAAACCATAATCTGCTAATTTTAAGGCTTTCGCAGTGTTCGTTGTGATCATCGGTAAAACCGTTGGTAAGTCAGCTGCCCCTCCTAGATGCGCAACTGGGATTGCGAGCATCGCGATCTGAATCAAATCCCCATTGCCATAAGGAGTAAAAGCATTGCGGATATTGTTGCTTCCTAAGCAGATATTTACTCCGCCATCTCTTAATTTACGAATGGGTGTTACTGCCCGTCGTACATTGTAGGAGTCATTTCTAGCACCTAAATGAAGATCAGTCGCTGGTAATGGCATAACGTTGATCTGTGCTTCCGCCATTAACTCTATGACACCAGCTAACCTTTCAGGATGCATGGCATGCAATGCCGTCAGATGCCCTACAGATACTCGGCCTTGATACCCTTCTTTGACAGTCTTCTCACACAAATAAACAATCGAAGTCTCATCTGCTTCATCTGAGAAGTCTTGATGCAGATCAATGTCTTTATCAAACTGTTTGGCAATAGAAAAGACTAAATCAATATGTTCATCAGCAGGTACATCGTTATAAGGAATACCCCCTACGACATCTGCGCCTTTTTCCATGGCTTCGATCATCATTTTATCTGTACCAGGTGCTTTAAAAATACCTTCTTGAGGAAAGGCAACGACTTGCATATCAATCAAATCTTTATATTCTTCTTTTAATCTCATGATCGTATCAAAACCAGTAAATCCTTGTGCCGGATCAAATTCAGCATGCGTCCGAACAGCTGTGGTTCCATGGACAATCAACATCTCTAGTGCCTGTTTTGCCCGTTGATATACGTCTTCTTCTGTGAAGGTCGGTTTTAATTTTGCCGTCACCGCAATTGCTTCTTGTAATGTGCCAGAGTTGTTGGGTTCACGATCAGCAATCAAGGCTTTATCTAAATGAATATGACTTTCTACCAGGCCAGGGATCAGCACTCGACCATTTGCTTCAATTGTTTCATTTGCAGTTGTTTGAATCGATGGAGCGATCTCTACAATTTTACCGTCAGTGATGCCAACATCTTTTAGTTCTTCCCCATCTTCGATTCTCGCTTGTTTAATCAATAAATCCATTTCATTTCCTCCTTCTTACTTAACCAAAAATCAAGCCAATGATTAACAAAATAACTGAGGCAAGGCTAAGCCATTTCACATTACCTTTGACCACATCCAAGATGGGTATCTGGAATCCTGAAGACAATGCTTGCATCGTGATATTGACAAAGCTCATCTGACTGCCTAAACCAACGCCCATTGTGACAAATCCTAAAGCAATCGGTGGAAATCCAAGAGAGACTGCGACTGGCAACACCAGTGTCAACACAGAACCAACGTAGGCTCCGGCCGGAACTCCAATCAATACTCCTGTCAAGATAGCGACTGGCACTACAACAAATCCTGGTGCATTCTGAGCCACGCCAGCAATTACTGCAAATGTACCTGTTTGTGCAATAATATTAATAAATGCCAAAAAAATCCCCACTTGAAACAAGCGAGTCAGAATATAGGTAGAACCATCGACCATGGCTTCCACCGATTGATTCATTGAGAAATGGGTACATAAGTAGATGAGGGCTAATGTAATCACCATATAAACAAGAGGAGTAAAGAAGACAAAGCCAATCAAGTTATTGACTAATGGCCCAAATATTACAGCGAAAAGTAAGAAAATGGCTGGTAAAGTGATTTTGAATAACTCAGCATTACTTTTTGTTTCATATTCGTCTTCAACTGATGCCTTAAATCCAATGTGACGGCGCTTGGTCCCCCAAAAAGCCAAAACAATGGCTAACAAAACAAACAGTAACCAGAAAGGCCGCATTTCAGCAACATAAGAAGAAACACTAAAATCACCAAGCTTGGATACGATACTTGATTCTAAAGAAGCCGGAGAAGTGGTAAATGAAACAGCTGCCGCTAATGACATGGCCGCAATCAATTCCGGTACCACCCCTACCGCAGCAAAGGCCAGCGGTGCGATCACCATTGCGCTACCACCACCGATACCCGACATATAGGTCGCAGCAGCAAGTAAAATTACAATAAATGCAGAAACATATTCTACCTTGCCTTTTGTCCCTCGTTTAGCTAATGTCAGTGCAGCGGTATAACTGCCCGCTTTAAAAACAGCCATTGCTACAGCAGAATTGATGATGGGTACTGTGATACTCAACATAGTCGGAACAGCTTCCAAAAGTTGCGTATTTGCTTCGGCTAAACTGATTCCTCCAATGATCATGGCTAAGACACCTGCGACCAATCCCGCAATAATCATGTCTACTTTTCTAAATAAAAGAACTAAGACTAAAATCAAAGGAACAAGAACTAGAATTGCTTTAAAACCTGTTGGTGCGATAATTTGGTCAATTGTTTCTTCTGCATGTACAGCGAATCCATAAAATATCCCCACGAACAAAGCAGTAAACAAAAAGACCCATTTTTTTAATGTTTTCATTTTTTCACGTCCTTTTTTGGATGAAAGTAAATCATTCACACGATAAAAGTGAGTGATTCAGCGTTCTAGGTGAATTACTTTGTATAAATACAGACAAAACTTCGCTGTCGATAAGAATAAATGCTACATTAAAAACTCGTTCATATGACCAAATTTATTGAAAGACTATCTTTAGTCACTATCTACTATTAGCTGATTCTTATTTCTTGCAACACTCCCTTTCAAAAACCATCCTGCACGCCAATAACGAGTTCTTTCAGGTGATAGTCATCTTATTGTTGTCAATTACCTCTCATTTTGGCTTTCTATTTGTGTAGGATCATTCTTCCAGATTCCTTTTCTATTCATCTTCCTATTTCCTATTTTACGTGATTATGTATACGTTTTCTTTGGACGTTATTCTAAAAAAAAATGCCTTTTTTTAGCCAATTGTCTAAATTTCTTGATGATTCCTAAATCAAAAGAACTAATGGCTACCCTTTGCATTTAAACAAAGTGCTGCAGTGGATCATTTGGTTCGGCGATAAAGAATGGTTTGTTCCACCGACAAATTCTCAATTGTTCGAAGGTTCGTTAGTTGCATCGATAACTTAGAGATTTTTTCAAAAAGTTACGACTAATTATCAGTCCGATAAATGATATCCGATCAATAATAGAAATCAGTTTCTGACAAAAAAAAAAACGATGAAAATGCAGACCACACACTTCATGGATGTGGCCTAGAACTCCCACATAGCAGGAGACATTTATCTATCGCTTGAATCGTCCTATTTTTTGATTTACGGCATTATTCATTTTTCCAAAGAGAAATCTACGGGTTCATTCGAATAGAGTCTCTTAACCGATTTTTACATGGCTTGTTTATCATCATATTCAATAGTGAATCTTATCTGCTCGTGTCACACCAAGTCAGCCATAGCACCTCTCAAAAAAATCGAGGCTGGGACAGAAGCGTTTAACTCCGAGAAATAAGAAGGAATTCACGAAAATTGCTTTTCAAATTTTTGTGAATTTCGGCTTATTTTCGAAGGAGTTGCTTCTGCTCCCGCCCTTTATATGTATTTAAAGCGTGGAACAAAAGTAAATAACGCTTTTGCCCCACGCCCATCACATCTAGATATGCCATGCACTAAGTTGATTTTAGCAGTATTTCAAGAACCAAACAGCAAAATCATCCTGCACGAATTTAAAAAAACAGCCCATTATTTGCCAATCACCAATCTTCTCGTATATACTGCTTGCCCAGAATGCATCACCGCATCATCAATGATAGAAACAATTCTAGCCTGTCGTGTCACAGCTGGCGTCCAGTTCTCATCAATCACTTCTGACAAGCTAGTTTCATCAATCGATTGAAGGTAGTCAATTGCCAATGCCATACTGGCAGAAAGATAATCCAGTAATAATTCCTTCTGATTTACGATCACTTTGGCAGCCTCTTCTGGCGTATGGCGCCAATCTTCTGTATCATCAGGTAATTCCAGAGCAAACTGTTCGCTAAAGTGAGCTTGTAGCCAAAGCGGTTGACGATCAGCTAGTGCTGAGATCTGCAAATCGATTTCTCGAGCAGTATGCCACATCAACCAAGTCACCGATTTAATCAAAGGTTCCGGCATCGTGTTTGCCTCTTCCACAGTCATTTGAGCCAATGTTTCTTCAAGTCGTTCTTGAGCACGTTGCAATGTCTCAATCGTCAATTGTGTTTCCTTCATGATACTCCTCCTCTAGGTTCAGTCAAAAATTTCTTATCTCTACTCTACTATAGAAAAGTAGAGAATCCAATTATTCAAACTGCTCAGTAAAGGGGCAATACAAAAGAGATTCTTCTTCACCATACATTTCTTTAACCAAATTGAATGAAGACTCTGTTATTAGCTATCCTATGTAGTGCAAAATATATGATTCAATCGGAAACTTTTGTTTTTGTCATCCCCTTTTCTTTTATGTTCCATAAATACCTCAGTTCTCGTCTCATGTGAAATAATAAAAAGGGATTTACCATGAAAAAAATTCCTGAAATAATAAATTTCCATTCAAATACGTATTTTTCTGAGTAAGGACAATTGGTTGGATAAAGTCAGCTTGCCATTTTCTTTTTCTGAAAAATAAAAATACCATATTTGTGAAAAATATTACTGTCGGTACTGTTTCCCTAAAATCACTTGCTGATGCTTTTCATCAAGTAAATAATCATAGCAACTAAAATCGATCCGTATACAAAAACTCCCCTCGTCAATTTGCCGATAATTGCCAAACTGCTCAAGAATTATTTTTTTGTATGGTTTCTCATACCCTCTTTTTTGTAATTATGTAAAATCCGTTGATATTCTGCCAAGAAATTCTCCGTATAACAACTCCTTGCTTGTTCAGGGGCTTCTTGCCCCCAAGCTTGTTGGTTATCAAAAAAGATATTTTCGATTTCTGCTAGTAATCTTTTCTTTCGTTGTTCCGAGCAACCTAGACAGTAGTTCATCGGTCACATTTTTTCTTCTTTTTCTCTTTAAATAAAGAAAAGCTACAATCACACCCAAAGATACTCCCATGAATACGTAGCCTTCTGGTGTAGAAGGACCAGAAGTATCATTTCTTCGTGAACTTCGAAAATACTTGGAAGTATGTCCTACTGAACCACCTCCAGAGATACCTCCATTCGTTGTACCTCCGCTATATCCACCCGCTTCAGTAAAAACTTGTGCAAAATTAAAAAATGAAAATAACATAATTAATAAAATCCCTACAGGAAAATATTTTTCATGGACAACCTTCTTTCTACATTTTATATAAAAATAAATGGTGTTTAATAGGCATTCTTAGAATCATAAATGGAAGTAGTCCTATATTTATACTTTTCAATAGAATATTTTTCTAATTATTTACCTTATACGTAAATAGATTAGTATTTTTTTACAACTGTATTAGATATAATCGCAATTGTTTTTACTTATTTCATAAAAAGTGCTCTCTTTACTATCTTCATGACGTTCATCATTAGTAGAAATAAGATAAAAACGGGTTTATTTAAATACTTTCAATTACACACTTTCTTAAAAAAGACTTCGTTTTTTCCTCGATTCTCCCTTCGATTGTTTTTATCCTAAGTAAGGGAATTTTCGCTTTATCAAGAATTGAATTTTTCAGAAGATCCCTTTCTTTTTGTTTTTCTATTTCATGATATCCACCATCAATTTCTATTACTCCTATAGGTTTCTTTCCAACTTTATAATAAATGACAAAATCACAACTCGCTTTTTGCTTCATAAATTCTAACTCTCTATCTGTAAACAAGTGTTTTCTGAGCGAAACTAATTGAATGAGCCCAATTTGCATATGATACTTTAGTGAATCAAATTCATTTGTTCTCAATATATCTCTTAATACTAAGGAAAAAACCCCTGCTGATTTTGCTTGTGGATCACTTACATTTAAACGCTCGCGTAGTTTTTCAAGTGACTGGTCATATTCATCATATAATAAATCAAAAGCTGAAACGACTGGACTTTCATGAATATTTTTATTTGAAGCATAATATCTTATATCTGTCTCTTATACACATCTAGATGTGTATAAGAGACAAATCGAACTCTCTCTTTAAGTGAGATGCGTCTTTTTTCTAAAGAATTTATGTACACTAATAAATCAGAGATTTTACTTAAACTCATTCGATAATTTTTTATATCAATGAAATTCATTAACGGATTTTCCTTGTGCCATTTATTTAAATATTCTTTCTCGATTCGTAATTCACTAATTTCTGACTTCAATTTTGCTACTTTATTCTGAATGACTAATCGATCTTTTAATTTCTCTAATATCAGATCAATTTCATTTACATCTATTTTAGTTAAGCTATCTTCCTCTTGTGGCTTACTAGGCAGATTCTTAAAAAAATTTATTCTATTATCTTTACTTCCTAATTTTGCGATTAAATAATCCAAATCATATTTAGCCATTTTTTCATAGACGTTTTCAACAGCAAAATTATTATTAGAAACAATAGCTACAGATTTTTTAGTAATTAATATATTAGCAATGATATTTAAAATTGTTTGGGTTTTCCCTGTTCCTGGAGGGCCTTCAATGATACTGATTTGTGAAGAAAACGCATTTTCTACAGCTCTCATTTGGCTTTCATTCAACCCAAAAGGAAATATGTAATGTTTCAAGCCCTCTCTACTCTTATTTTCCCCGTAACAATATGCATGCAATGCTGTCTCTTTGCAGGGAGTGATTTGGTCCATTTGTCGCTTAAGACTTTCCAACATAGGTCTGTCTTTAGCCTTCCCCAACTCTATACGTGCTTCGATGACGTCATTAAAGTAAGAAAATATTCGCTCTTTTTTTAAATCAGATTGAACAAATAATTTTACTTTTGCTGATTCTGCTACTATCTTTTTTGAATCAGTAAGAGAGCTACAAGCTATATACTTATTTCCGTATTCCGTAACTTTTTCTACCATTTCGTAGATCCCGTTTTCTCGTAACAAAAGATTTGCTTTGAGTTCTTTTTTAGGAGTTATCTGGCATAAGTGAAGTGGTTTCTCAAAAGTTTTACCTGAATGAAATCTCACCTTCACGCTGATTTCATCTCTTTTTAAGACTAACTCCCAGTCAATTATTTGATTTGTTTTATCCTGTCCATCCATATAAATTGAAAACAAGTCAATCTCTCCTTTTCTCAATAATATTGGCTATATCTAATATATCTAAAGTAATATGTTTCTCAGTTACTTATTGGTGTACCTATTCTGAAAGAATTTCTTATCTGTAAACTGACCTAAATCCTTCATGATTTGGTGTGAATATCCAAAAAAACATCCTAAGAATAGCTTGAATAACCAATTAGATATATTTATTACAAATGACCTAAAGGATGAAATAAAACAAGTCTTTTAGCTTTTAGTAATCTTTTTTTCTTAAAAAAAGCGTTAGTACAATGATCTGCACTAACGCTTTTCTTAATGACTAAACACACACATCACTTTACAGTAATTTACTACTCGTTTACTCTGTCTCTTATACACATCTAGATGTGTATAAGAGACAGATCTTATATACCTGATCAATGCAGCCAAACTTTTATTATTACTTGTAAAAACTTCATCTCCAGTAATTAAGGTAAATTTTTTTATTGCTCGTGATACTGCTACATTAACCAAATTAGAGGAATCGACAAAATCTATTATGTTTTGACTATCTCTTTTTTTATCAAGAACTGTTGAAAATATAATTTCTTTACATTCTCTTCCTTGAAATTTATGAATAGTAGCCTTTAAAAAGTCTTCAGATAAATATTGATTGGCTAGTTGTATTTGATTATTAAATGGTGCAATAAATCCTACGTCTTTATTATCTAGTGGACCAACTTCAAGAAAAGATTCAATCTCTCTCAGATTACTTCTATTTCGTGTATGATTCCCTTTTGAAGTAATAATCAACTCAAGCGCTGGTTCACCTTTATCAGAAGTCATGGGAATCAATTGGTTGTCATAAAACTGTTGATTACAAAACTGAATGATTTTAGGATGGCATCGATAATGTTCTTTTAAAAGGGTAATTGGTACCTTATGACTAAATAGTTGAACAAATGAATCAAGCAAACTATTTTTGTTACAATCAAAATAAACAGACGGAGATTCCACTTTTGTATTCATCGGAATATGAGAGAGTTGCTTTCGATCTCCCACGATGACGATATTCCTTGCGCACCCTAATCCTAATATTCCTGGAATGATATCTTGCTGTGAAGCCTCATCAATAATAACGTAATCTAGGATCGCACCAGGAGCTATAGAATTTATAATCGAATGAGTACTGCTACCAATCACAAGAAATCTTTCAATAAATTTTTTGAACTCTTTTTTATAGCTAGCAAATGTAAAAGTATGAGTAGGATTGTTGCTTCTTTGTAATTCTTGTTTAAGAAAGGACAATGATTTCTTTATTAATTCCTCTTGTAATTGCTGATGGTTACTATTTTCTAAAAACTGATTATATTTTTTCAATTCTTGTTCTTTTAAAACTATCCGCCTTTCATAATAATAAGTCTGTAGAGAATAATAAAAATTCAGTCGATTACTATAATCATTTAAAAAACCTACTTTAAACATTTTGAACTCTATTAAAAATCGAACTCTCTCTTTAAGTGAGATGCGTCTTTT
>NZ_NGMO01000002.1:435673-442516 GCF_002140175.1 Candidatus Enterococcus wittei | reverse complement strand
AAATGACCTAAAGGATGAAATAAAACAAGTCTTTTAGCTTTTAGTAATCTTTTTTTCTTAAAAAAAGCGTTAGTACAATGATCTGCACTAACGCTTTTCTTAATGACTAAACACACACATCACTTTACAGTAATTTACTACTCGTTTACTTCCAGCAATCATGTTTTTAAGCATGATGGTAAATCTTATTGCTTCTATCAAATTTATTTTAATATAGGATTGTTGAAAATGGTTCATATACTCAAAAAAAGCTGATTTGAAGTCATAATCGTTCAAATAATTCAAAGAGGGCTGGTTTTTTCATTTGATTTCTTACCCACAAACCATTTATCTTAGAACGGTTAATCGAATCTGATATTTTAAAATCACGTGTCACGGTAAGTTTTTTTTATCCTTCTATAGTTTTTTTCTAAATACTTGTCTGTATTTGTTATATCCATTTCTTTTTTATCTACAGAGTAAGTGCCTTTCTTTTTCGCACTTTCTGCGAATCCCACTAAGAAGATAAATAAAAAATCTGGAACAGAAGCGGTTAACTCCGAAAAAAAAAAGAAGGGATTCACGAAAATTGCTTTTTAAATTTTTGTGATTTTCAGCTTATTATCGAAGGAGTTGCTTCTAATCCCACCGATTGTTACACATATTTAGAGCGTGAAACAAAAGTAAATCATACTTTTGTCACACGCGCCTTGTTTTATTTTCCGCTCTTGTTATTCATACTTTTCCTCTAGAATCGAATAGGCGTTGCTGTTTCTTGTAAAACATTATTCAACTCTTCGATGTTCTTGCGTCCTTTTGTATGCAACCATTCTTTAGCGGCACTTTCCCCTTTAGTAACAAAAGGTTCTACCCCATTCGCCCAAGTTGCCCTTCCGCAAAGTACCCCATTGAATGTAGCACCCGATTCTTTTGCAAATCTCAATGTTTCTTGGAACAATTCAGCAGTTACCCCTGCACTTAAGAAAATGTACGGTAGATCCGTCGCTTCAGATTGCTCTTTGAAGTAAGCAGCTGCTTGTTCTCTCGTATATGCACTCTCTTGCGCATAACCTTCTACATAGTTCATATTGACAGGGACTTCTACTTTCAAGACATCAACACCATAACGTGTTTTAGAAAATTCTTTCATCATTTCATTTACTTTATGCGGTTTTTGCAATGCATACTCTTTTGAAGACGTATCTGGATTATTCGCATCATAAGAAACCAACTCTAAAAAAAACGGTAGATCCTCCGCTAGACATTCAGAACCAATGCGTTCTATGAAAGCCTTTTTTTGATTATTGATTTCATCAGACTCATCCACATCATAGTACAACAAGAACTTACAAGCATCTGCACCATGTTCTTTCAGACGTTTGGCAGACCAAGTAGATAAAACATCGGGCAGACGCCCTGGAGTTGTCGTATCGTACCCCGTTTGTTCATAAGCCAACAGTAAACCTGCATTTTCAGCGCGAACTTCGGCTGAAGGTAACCCATATTCTGGATCTAATAAAATCGCTGAAGCGTATGGTGTCAATTCCGAAGAAACAATTTTTTTGAAATCAATGATCTGTTCCTCCACTGCTGGTCGTTCTTGGAATCTATCGATCATTTTTTTTAAAGCACCTCGTTGATCGATTGCTAGTGCACTGATAATTCCCTTTTCATTACTCAATTTTCGAAGACAAGTTTTCTTTTTTTCTTTTACTGTCATGTTTTCCCTACTTTCTTTTTAGTTTTCTTCTAATTTTTCATTTAGAAGTTTTTCGATCTCTTCCGCAGATTGGGCTCGTTTTAAACCATTCGTCACATCTTTGTGCAACAAAAGTCTGGCTACTTGAGATAGTAGTTTTAAATGGGTCGTACCTGCATCAGAATCAGGTACGAAAAGGGCGATCACAAAATCGATCCCTCCCCCATCTAAACTCTCCCACTCTATTTTTTTATTTAACTGGATAATCACGATATCTGTATGTTTGATGCTACTGTCTTTCGCATGTGGGATGGCAAAACCTTCCATCATCCCCGTCGAACCTTCTGCTTCTCTTTTTATTAAACTCTTATAAATTGCCTCTTGGTCATCACTGATCCCTAAAGCAATTGCTTGTTCTGAAAGAAAGTCCATTACTTCCTTTAGTGTCGTAAAATTTCTGTCCATAAAAATATTGTTTGATTTGATTAAAGTCATTTACATCCCTCTTTCCAACAGTCTAGTGATTCGTCACTTCTTTCATTTCCACAGCGGATACTTCTGCTTCACGTTTTTCTACACTGCGTTTTTGGATCAAACCTAAAATCACTCCCCCCACAATAGAACCAAGTAAAATCGATCCTACCCAGGCCACCTTTCCCGTAACAACAGGTAACACTAAGAAACCGCCATGTGGTGCAGGTACTTGTACACCAAACATATAGGTCAGAACAGCGGCAATCGATGAACCTAGCATCATAGTCGGCAGGACACGTAAAGGATCTTTTGCTGCAAATGGGATCGCTCCTTCAGTAATATGTGTGGAACCTAGAATAAAATTGACTAATCCAGCATTACGGTCGTTCGTATCAAAATATTTACCAAATAATAGTGCAGCAAATCCAGTAATCAACGGTGGCGCAATACAAGCTGCAGACACCCCGGCCATAAAGGTATGATTGCCTTGTGCTAACAATGCTGTCCCTGTAACATAAGCGGCTTTGTTGACAGGGCCTCCCATATCAAAGGCTGACATACAGCCAACAATGATCCCTAAAATCAATGGATTCGAATTTTGGAATCCTGACAAGAAATCCATCATGCCTTGGTTGATAGCTTCCATCGGTTTGGCTAACAAAGTCATCACTACCCCAATAAATAAGACACCAATCACTGGATATAAAAAGATCGCCTTCAGTCCATCTAATTGTTTAGGTAATCCTTTCATGACCTTTTGCAGCAGTAAAATAAAGTAACCAGCTAGAAACCCAGCAAAAATCCCGCCTAAGAAACCAGCGCCACCTGCATTCGCTAACAGACCACCAACAAATCCCACAACCAAACCCGGTCGTTTAGCGATGCCTTCAGCAATATAAGCTGCTAAAATAGGCACCATCATTCCCATTGCTGTGTCACCAATCCCTTTTAACATTGCAGCAGTCGAATTATAAGTAGGATCATTCGGATCAAACGAGTATACACCCCAAATAGCAAACGAAATGGCTATGATCACCCCACCTGCCACGACAAAGGGCAACATGTGAGATACACCATTCATCAGATTTTTATAAATACTATGTCCGATACCTGTGGTAATTTCCATATCTACTTTTTCCATAGCATCAACCGTTTGATTTTCCGCAGTGATCGAACCTTTCATTAATGCCTCTTCGATCAATTGGTCAGCATCCTTGATTCCTTTGCTAACAGGAACAGTGATCACACGCTTTCCCGCAAAACGCTCTGCTTGTACATCTTTGTCAGCAGCAATAATCACCGCATCTGCATTTTTTATCTCTTCTGGTGTTAATTGATTTTCTATTCCTACTTGGCCATGTGTCTCAACTTTTATAGATATTCCCTTGCGCTTAGCTGCCTGTTCCAACGCTTCTTGTGCCATATAAGTATGGGCGATCCCAGTTGGACAACCAGTGGCGGCAACGATCTTGTAAGTGGTCATTTTTTATACGCTCCCTCTTTGATTTCAATTTGTTTTTCTAACTCTACAACATCCGAAAAATCAGTTAATCCTTTACGAAAAGCGGTTGAACTTCCAGCAGCTAAACTTTTCTTCAAATTGGTCGCTAACTCCTCTCCTTTTAAATGCCCTGCAAGAAATGTTCCTAACAAAGTATCTCCGGCACACGCAGTATTGACTACTTGACCTTTTGGAGAGTTTCCTGAGTAGACTGCATCCTTCGTCAATAAAACACCTCCCTCTTCTCCTAAGGAAAGAAAAACGTTTTTTGCACCATCTGCGATCAATCGTTTGGCATAACTTATATACTCTTCACGACTATTGAGTTCGGTATGATACCATGACTGTAACTCCTCCTCATTGGGTTTTAACAAAAATGGTTGGTAAGACAGGCATTCAAGCACTTCAGGATAACTTGAATCAATAATCAAATTCACTTGCTTCTCAAAACAAATACGACTAATATCAACAAAAATCTCTGGCGATACCCCCCGTGGCAAACTGCCAGATACGCATAAGTAATCACCTGCTTGTAGCTTTTTGATTTGATTCAACAAAGAGTTGATTTTCTTTTGGGAGATCTCTGGTCCTTTGTTCACCAGCTTGAACTCTTCATTTTTTTTATTGACTTGTGTAAAAACATTGATTCTGGTCATTCCTGGTACACTAATAAAATCAGTTCCAATCTCTTGTTGATGCAAATAATCCTCAATATAATCCCCAGTAAAACCAGCTTTGAACCCTAGAGCCGTATTATTGATGCCTAATTGCTTCATGATCAATGAAACATTGACACCTTTTCCGTTAGCTTGTATCTCATCATCATTTGTGCGATTGACTTTGAATGGTTTCATTTCATCTGTTTCGATAAAAAGGTCGATTGCCAGATTGAAAGTACACGTATACACTGACATTTACGCTCCTCCTTCCTTACAGATCCATTATGGAACACCATTTTATGTAAATGTTTTCATAAATAGGCAAAAGCAATGAAAACTTTTACAATCAATACTAAATAACCTTGAAGTAAGAAGAACTCCCGATTTACAATGGAAGCAACATCAATGAACGGAGGCAGAACATGGATACAAAATTAAGTGAATCAGAGCAATACCTCTGGGACTTTATCCAAAGTCATATCCTAGAGATCCCATCTTATTCCATTGTGAAATTAAGTGAGTATGCAAACGTTTCAACAGCAACCGTTGTTCGCACCATGAAGAAAAAAGGGTATGAAGGATTCACTTCTTTTAAGCATTCCTTAAAAGAAAAGGAAAATACCAATATCAATTTTGCTGCCCTTGATAAAGTCGATGAAGGCATAAAAACCGCGATCCTGAAAAATGAACAGGAAGTCATTCGTACGATCAATATGGTGGAAAGTGGCAATATCGAAGATGCTATCCAACGAATCAAAGCTGCTCGACGAATCATGATTTTTGCCCGAGGTTTTTCAGAACTGATTGCACAAGAAATGATGGTCAAATTTCAACTGACGGGAAAATATTGCGAGATGCATACGGACCCTAATATTATTAAAAATATCAGCAAAAAATTATCAAAAGGCGATATCGTGATTTTTGTTTCCTTAAATGGCGAAACGAAAGAACTGATCACCGCAGCTGAAAATTGCTATCAAGCGGAAGTTGGAACCATCTTGCTTACTGCCAATCGCCATTCAAGTTTGATCGAACATATCGAGATCCCATTTGTCGGATTTAAATCAGAAGGTTCTTTCTTTCCAGAATACGAGGTGCGTTCCAGACTCCCCCTCTCCATACTGGCAAGAATCTTACTTGACTCTTATGCCTTACGAACTTCAAGAGGAAAAAAACATTGATTCTTTTATCTAAGATTTTTCGCCGAAATCAAATAAAAAAACTGTTAAGCTAACCTTCTATGATTGGAACCCCCACAGTGGGAATAAGCTAGGATTTTAAATGAAGCCCTGAATTGACACACTTCAATTTTGTATCTTTATGTAAAAAAGAGGCTAGAACAGAAGTGGTTAACCCCGAGAAATAAGAAGGAATTTACGAAAATTGCTTTTCAAATTTTTGTGAATTTCAGCTTGTTATCGAAGGAGTTGCTTCTGATCCCGCCGTTTATATGTATTTAGAGCGTGATGCAAGAGTAAATCATACTTTTGTTCCACGCTCTCTATGATGTAGTAAGAACCGACAAAAATTCGTATTTGCTAACAGCGTAAGTCAACTAAGTGTAGTTGGTTTGATATTCAATTGAGTTGCTTCTTGTATTGATAGTTTGTTTCTGGAATATTCTTCCCTATTGAAGAAACAAATTTAATGATAGAACTAAAAAAATTGCTTTGTCTGATGAATTTGACAAAGCAATATCTCAAGCGTTAATACAGTATGATAATTCTTTTAGAAATCTTGTTGATGAATGACAATAAAATATTGGAAAATAGCTATGTTATCAAAGTGATTTTGTTTCCAATCAAAAAAATCATGCTAATGTTAAACGAACTATATAAAAATATGGCATTTATATATAATCAATCTTTTAAACAATGTTCAACTCCAAATGATTGATCTGTATATTTGAAGTTAACTTCAAATAATGGATAATTTTATTTACTTGGAAAACTTCATAATAAAGAAATTGATTTTATTGCAAAAAAATTAGATGAAACACTTTATATACAAGTTACTTACGAACCTCCTAAAAATAAACATGAAACTAATAATTTACTTCATAAAAAGACAATTATAAAAAGATAGTTATTACTGATCGATATTATGATATTGACCAAATTGATGGAATCCATATATATATATTGTTGATTGGTTACTTGGAAGCTAATCAACTATATATAACTATATCAATCATTCACTAAAAACAGTCTCTCACTACTCTGTTTTTAGTGAATGAATCCAAGTATATAGAATACCTTGATTTTCTATATACTTGAGTATGGATGATACCCTATTTATTATAGTAAATTTTGAACTTTTAAAAAGTAGCCCTATAATTAATACAATTCAAACTTATCAGATGAATATATAAAAATCAGGATATTAATGTATTTTTTCAAATTCTACTATCGGAAATGTATTTATGATAACTGTTCTTTAAGAATAATCGATAGTTAGAGATAAGCAAAAAGCCTTAAAAGGCATATCCATGGGATTTATATAATGAAACTCTTAAATACTATCCAACATTT
>NZ_NGMO01000002.1:433450-435573 GCF_002140175.1 Candidatus Enterococcus wittei | reverse complement strand
CGTTTTTGGATCAAACCTAAAATCACTCCCCCCACAATAGAACCAAGTAAAATCGATCCTACCCAGGCCACCTTTCCCGTAACAACAGGTAACACTAAGAAACCGCCATGTGGTGCAGGTACTTGTACACCTGTCTCTTATACACATCTAGATGTGTATAAGAGACATTCCCGTAACAACAGGTAACACTAAGAAACCGCCATGTGGTGCAGGTACTTGTACACCAAACATATAGGTCAGAACCTGTCTCTTATACACATCTAGATGTGTATAAGAGACAGCTTCATAGCTATTAAGTAAAGCATCAAAATAATTGATAGCAGCTTTGGTATCATCATTAGAATCTATATACCTTTTCAAAAACAATTTAAAAAACTCATCAGATAAATTGTGAGTTTCATTTGGAGCGAATAAAAAAGCTAAAAAATTACTATGTCTTATTTCATTTTTAGATAGCTTAAGTATCTGAAATATATTTGTTTTCCCAGTCCATTTAGAAAGTCTTTCTTCAATATCATCCATATCCTCTAATAGCTGTCTCTTATACACATCTAGATGTGTATAAGAGACAGGAAATATATTTGTTTTCCCAGTCCATTTAGAAAGTCTTTCTTCAATATCATCCATATCTGTCTCTTATACACATCTAGATGTGTATAAGAGACAGGAAATATATTTGTTTTCCCAGTCCATTTAGAAAGTCTTTCTTCAATATCTGTCTCTTATACACATCTAGATGTGTATAAGAGACAGTTCCGACATCTCTCCTTAAAATATCAACATAGTCTTTTATCAAATAATATACTTTCTTTTCCATACTATTTTTTTGCATTAATTGCTCCAGTATTTCAACGATATCCTTGTAAGTAATTATGCCCCAACTTGGATTTGTGGGTTCATCTCCATCTGGAGTTAAAAAAACAAAAATTTTTTTATAGTTAGAATAATTGCGTTCTATATATATCTGGTATTTATTAAGTTGCCCTCTAGACTCCGAAAACAGAATTTTATTTTCGATACACATCACTATTTTATTTTTTTTCGATACCAATAAAATATCAATATTATTATTTTCCCTGTAAACAATTAAATCTTCATAGCTATTAAGTAAAGCATCAAAATAATTGATTGTAGCTTTGGTATCATCATTAGAATCTATATACCTTTTCAAAAACATTTTAAAAAACTCATCAGATAAAATACCTTGATTTTCTATATACTTGAGTATGGATGATACCCTATTTATTATAGTAAATTTTGAACTTTTAAAAAGTAGCCCTATAATTAATACAATTCAAACTTATCAGATGAATATATAAAAATCAGGATATTAATGTATTTTTTCAAATTCTACTATCGGAAATGTATTTATGATAACTGTTCTTTAAGAATAATCGATAGTTAGAGATAAGCAAAAAGCCTTAAAAGGCATATCCATGGGATTTATATAATGAAACTCTTAAATACTATCCAACATTTGCAGATTTTCAATTACTTTGATATACTAATGAAAGAAAAAGGAGCTATGCGTCAACATAGCCCCATTGTAGAACCGTTAAAAAGACGGTGACAGTAATAAATAGTTTTTTAACCATCTAATTACCGGTCAAAGTGTTTAGATGGTTATTTTTTTTGGCCTTTATGGTCAATAATCAGCAAAACTAACGTCGCAAAAGCAATCATCAGTTGAATTGCTTCAAAAGTTGACACTGCTTACTCCCTTCTAGGGATACAGCTATGAACCATAGGCATCACCCCTTTTTCAAGAGATTAGCCACCATCTTTTCGCTTTTCTACCTCTTCATTATATCATTCTTTTCACTCAGTTTCCTCGGTATTTAATGTGAAATTTGGCATTAACCTAAGATCAAGTAGGTATGTAAATCACACAAGCTTTTTTCATGTCAAGTGCTCCTGTGTCTCCTCTATAAAAATTTTATAAGTGCAAATTTTTCCAACAAATAAAACAATTGAACCAAGAGTTGATAAAAATAAAGTAATCCATTCTCATTAAACTTAAATTATCTGGTATATTTTCAAATATTAGATCCAATGCTTCTTTATGTTGTTGATAAATTTTTCTAACGATTTCTTTGATTTCATCATCCATTCCGACATCTCTC
>NZ_NGMO01000002.1:406748-433350 GCF_002140175.1 Candidatus Enterococcus wittei | reverse complement strand
ATCATTAGAATCTATATACCTTTTCAAAAACAATTTAAAAAACTCATCAGATAAATTGTGAGTTTCATTTGGAGCGAATAAAAAAGCTAAAAAATTACTATGTCTTATTTCATTTTTAGATAGCTTAAGTATCTGAAATATATTTGTTTTCCCAGTCCATTTAGAAAGTCTTTCTTCAATATCATCCATATCCTCTAATAGATTTTTTAAACACTTTTTTCATCTATCATATTTTTTCTCCTTACTATTATTCTAACTAAAATTTTACGTATATGTTTCTATGTCTACATTATCTTTTTAACGGTATATGTTTTTCTTTTGCAACTTACTTACCTACCAAAGCAAGTAACAAAGTTATTTATAAACTTCTCCCAACCTACTACCTATTTTTATTATTTAAAATAGGGATAATTTTTCCTCTTAAAGTATCATCATTTATGATACGGAGCTGCGTATCATGAGTGAATGATATTAGGAAAACTTCATAAAATAAATCTTTTATACATTTCCACTTCTAGATGGTCATTCATGTTAGAAGAATCAAACTATTTTTTTACTGTCGTAATAATATTAAAACACTAGAACAAATCAATTAAATTCCATAAAATATAAATAATAGACCTAGCATCATCTGGTATAAAATGGATGCTAGGTCCGTTATATTTACTCAAAATTGATTCTACGAATAGATCTTCTTATCATTTCTATTTTAGTAGTCATGCGTTGTTGTTCTTCTAAAGGTGGTAATGGTATAAGTAGTTTAGACAAATTTGTACTATTTACATTTGGTTGCCCAGTTCCGTAAGAAATTTTTTCTAATAACTTCCAATATAATGGCGAGTCTAAGAAGCAGTCTACGTATTCTGATAATAATTTCTCAACTAACCTAATTCGAATCAAGTAAGAAGCAAAAACAGATTCCTCACTTATTTCCTTAACCAAGAAACTTTTTCCCATAGTTCCTCCTGTCCTTGCTATCAAAATGTCATTTTCTTCCAATCTTAAATCAACTAGTTTAGAATTACTAATATCACAGTAAGGCACACTGGACCAATTTACACGTCCCTCTTGTATATCTGTGATTCTCAAAAACTTAACATTGCCTTGTTTTTTCGCCGAATCTGTATAGCCATATTGAATCTTAGTAGAAATACTTCCTAAATAAACCCATAGTCGAACATCGCTAGATGATTTTTCTTGTCGTTCTTTATGAACAACAGTGATCATCTTGAGTTGTCCGACTATTTTTTAGTTGCAGCAATCTTTTTGGGACGCTTATTTGCATGAAGCAACGTTGCTAAGTCTAGTAATAAAACATTGGCTAACACAGGATTGGCTTTCTCGCGATACGCTGCGGCGCCACTTTCAAACAATATTGCTAGACGATCTTCTACAACAACGATTTGTTCCAAATACGGTGGAAATTTGATTCGTTTTAGGATCCGGCTAGGAGAGTCCCGCTCGGACACTAAGAGTTCCGAGGTATAAGGACCATAAGAACGACTGGCTAAGAGATAATGGCCATAAAAAGCCACACCTTGAATCTTATCAGATGTTTTTCTGCTCATTGTCACGGTTGGTTGGATTTTGTCTTTGCGGCGAATTGCTGTTTTCATTTCAGCTATCGTCGGCAATAGATAGAAAGTCAACTGTCCTTCACCTTTTAGTGTGAAGTTGCCAGATACCAGTTGATCATTGTTTTGAGTCAAATACGATGCTTGTGGAATCTCTGAGAGATCAGTTGTCAGCCAATAAGCGATTGGCTGTCCCGTCTCTTCAGATGTATCTGCTAAGATATCGATCAAACGTAAAGCGGCTACTCGTCCAGTAGCAGATCCTGTGATTGTCAACCATAAAAGTTCCCGTTTTGTATCATATACTAAGCCCCCTACATGTGGCCGTTTAGGTAAAATCAGCAGTTTGATCGGCTGTCCTGTTTCTCTATCCAGTACATGAATAATAGAATGATGCTGATGGTCATAGCAGTAGGCAGAAATAAACACAAAATCTTGAGAAAAAGCCAACCCTTGCGGCGTCATCCATTGACAAACCTCATTTTCGCCGGTTTCCGGCACCACCATTCTTGTTTCTGTTAATCCAGGAATGTTATATTGTTTTGCTTCAGCCTTTTCCCAAGCTGCTTGAACAATAGGATACCGTTTTAACTTTTTTTCAATATCCTGATGTATCCGTTGCTGCTTCCAATGCTTAAACTTTAGGACATAGTAAACAAGGAGGCCAATGACCAGCAACACTAAAATCATTATTGCTACCCGCTGTGTCATTTTTTTGCCTCCTTGTTCTATTCGATCAATCGTACATATACCGCTATTAATTACCGTAACTACATGTTTCTTTTACTAGCGTTTCTTTATAGGATCTTTCATAATCTCATTTATAGTAACATTAAGAATCCCTTATTCTACTATAGTCACTTCCACATCAATATTGCCTCTTGTTGCTTTAGAGTATGGGCAAAATGCGTGGGCTTCTTCTGCGATTTTCTCTGCTTGGTCCTTCTCAAGTCCTGGCAAAGAAACTTCTAAAACAACCCCGATTTGGTAGCCCCCGTCTTCTAATTGAAATAAAGATACCCGTGCTTTGACTTCAGAATCAGACTCAAGATTATTTTCTTCCAGCATGTGTTGAACCGCGCCGTTGAAGCAAGATGCGTATCCAGCCGCAAAAAGTTGTTCCGGATTTGTCCCTTCACTATGGATTCCTGGGCGGTCGATCTTCATGTGCATACTTCCGTTTGGTGCCTCAACCTCGCCATCACGGCCTCCACGATTGATCATTGCTGTTTCGTACATTTTTTTCATTGAGATCATCCTTTCTTTCGTCGTTCTATATTAAGTGTAACGAGTATTTTTTAATCTGACAAAGGTAATGCTTGCATTCGGCGACATCAGTTAGACAACATCGATGATCAGTGATAGAAGCAGTTTATCTATACAAAAAAAGAAGCAGCGAAAAGCTGCTCCTTAAGATAATAGGTAAAATTGCTGATATATTTGACGATTAACCTCTTGAACGTCCCAAGAAAAATGATACTACAGCAACAACGATGATCGCACCAATGATAGAAGGAATCAAAGCCATTCCTGCTAATTGAGGACCCCAGCTACCTAACAATGCTTGTCCAATTGCTGAACCAACTAAACCTGCAACGATGTTAGCTATCCATCCCATTGATCCACCTTTATTTGTAATTGCTCCGGCAATCAAACCGATAATAGCTCCTACGATTAATACCCATAACCAATGCATAATTTTCTCTTTCTTTCTGTGAAATATTTATTACACAAAATATTTTACACTCTCATCAAATCATTAGAATCGTGATAAGACATTGTATTAAATCTAATCCTTTATCCATTTTTTATCAATCTTACTTCGCACCATCTCCAATACTTATTATTAGCCTCTCTTGGAGCATGTAAAGTTATTGTAGCTCGGTCTTTCGCTAAAGTGCAGGGCATAAATTTAAACGATATCCGTGTAGAGATAGATGGAGTATTAGATCCTGATGGTTTTATAGGAAAAAATAAAGCAGCTAAAATAGGCTATTCTGCAATCGTATCTAAATTTTATATTGAAGCTGATAATACTGATGAAGAGATTTCAGATTTTATCGCATTTATTGATCGTACTTGTCCGGTAGCTGATACCATTAAAAATGCACCTACGACTAAATCAGAAATCCATAAATTATAAACTATGAATTAAAAAAGATTCTTCTCATTTTGCACTAAACAGGTATTTCTATTTTATTTCTTGTCTTTTCGAAGGTATACATATCTATAAAAAAGACGAGAGAAAAAAACTAGTTAAATCAAGATTTTAAATACATTATTTTAAGCAATTTCATGTGTTACAACTTAATAGGAATTTAAATTTTATTATTAAATTTTTTAATCATTTACACGAAAATTAATTTTATAAAGAACATACTCTATACTCTTATTTTTTTTCAAGAACTCAAAAAAGCGGAAAATCCCAGATTTAAAAATCTGAGTTTCCGCTTTTGTCATTTCAAGGATGGACTATTGTCTCAGCCTCTTCTAATTTATTCTTAATATATTTTTACTTTCTCTGCAGGTGCTGATACTTCTTTTTGTTCTTTCCGACCTTTCAACTTATACTTCATTAATCTCATGCCATTGAAAATTACCACCAAGATACTACCTTCATGAACCAACATTCCGATAGACATATTCATCCATTCGCTGAAGAAGACGCTGGTCAACAAGACCAACACTACTCCAACTGAAATCACGATATTTTGTTTCATATTATTTGCGGTGGCTTTTACTAATCCTAATGCGTGGGGCAAGTTGCTGAAGTTCGAGTTCATTAAAACGACATCGGATGTTTCAATCGCTACGTCCGTTCCGCTTCCCATTGCAATCCCGATATCTGCTAGCGCCAAGGACGGGCTGTCATTGACACCGTCCCCGACAAAGGCGACCGTGTGCCCTTTTTGCTGGAGTTTTTCAATATAAGCCGCTTTGTCTTCCGGCAGCATATGCCCGTGCGCCTCGGTGAGGTTCAGTTCACGCGCAACCCGGTCCACTGTGCCTTGGTTGTCGCCGGAAAGAACCACTAAATCTTTCACGCCTAAATTCTTCAATTCCTGCAAGTCTTGTTTCACTCCTGGACGGATTTGGTCGCGGATTCCCATCAGAATCTTCAATTCCCCGTCGACTGCTGTCAATACTAAGGAGTTCCCATTTTTCTCGAATTGTTTGACGTCTTTCTGCGCTTTTTTACTCAACTGCACATTTTCTTTTTCCATCAACGCCACATTTCCAACCGCGATGCGGTGTCCGTCCACTTGAGCGACAATGCCGCCGCCTTTGACGACGTCTGTGTCTTCTACCGGGAACAGTTCTACCGTGCCGGTATGCTGGAGGACGGCCTTGGCTAGTGGATGGTCTGATTCAGTCTCCACGCTGGCTAAATAACTGTAGGCTTTTTCTACATTGTCTCCGTACACTTCTGTTTCCGCGACTTCAGGATTCCCGACAGTCAGCGTTCCTGTTTTGTCGAACACAATCGTATCAACTTTGCTGAAGTCATTGATGACTTCGCTTCCTTTCAAAAGAACTCCATTGCGTGCACCGTTTCCGATTCCGGCTACGTTGGAGACCGGAACCCCAATGACCAATGCACCTGGACAGCCTAGGACTAAGATCGTAATCGCCAATTCAACGTTTTGGGTCATTGCCCAGACAATGAATGCCAGAACCAAAACAGTTGGGGTATACCATTTAGAAAAGCGGTCAATAAAGCGCTCTGCTTCTGATTTAGAATCTTGCGCTTCTTCCACAAGTTCAATGATTTTACCGAATGTGGTGTCTTCTCCGACTTTGTCTGCCCAAATCTGAATGGTGCCATTTTCCAATATCGTACCGGCAAAGACTTCACTGCCTTCTGTTTTTGTGACAGGAACGGATTCTCCTGTGATACTGGCTTCGTTGATATGCCCTTCACCCGTAAGGACTGTACCATCTACTGGAACTTTCGCACCAGTTTTGACAAGCAGAACATCTCCTTCATCTACATCATCTACATCCACTTCTTCAAATTCTCCGTCTTCTGTTTGGACCAAGGCACTTTCTGGTGCCATGTCGGTTAATTCTTTGATTGCTGAACGTGTCTGGTTCAATGTACGCTGTTCCAAATAATGTCCGAACAAGAACAAGAACGTAACGATAGCCGATTCTTCATAATTTTGAATAAAAAGCGCACCAATCGCTGCAATACTGACTAAGACATCAATACTGATGACTTTGACTTTCATTGCTTGAAACGCTTGAATGGCAATTGGCGTAATCCCAAAGACAGAGGCGATGATCAAAGACCACTCTGAAAGTCCTACGTTTTCTAAAACAAAGTGACTGAAGAAACCGAGTACGATTAACAATCCACTGATGACGGTGATAACATTTTTCTTGCTTAATATATATTGTTGCATGCTTTTTCCCTCCAAATTTAATTTCTCTTTTATTGATAAACACAGTATAAGATAATTGCCTAAGTAATTAATTGACTGACATCAAGTTTAGAAAGTTCTCTTTTATCGTTTCTAAGCACCTCGAATCGGATTGCAACAAAAAAAGCAATCCTGGAAAAATAGCTTTTCTTCCAGAATTGCCTAGTTCATTTAATCTGTTAAGCGGCCTTGACTTTTGCTTTAAGGACTGGATAGCCTACGTTTTCGATAGCTTTTTGAATCTCTTCAATCGAAGTGACAGCTGAATCAAAATTGGCTTTGACTTTGCTGGAGTTGAATAATACTTTAATGCTGTCTTTATCAACACCGTTAACTGATTTTACGGCACCTTCAATTTTTTGCATACAACTTGGACAAGACAACGTTTCTAATTGCAATATAGCTTTTTCCATAATTCCTATCTCCTTTATGTGTTTTTATTTTATCGGCAGCAGATTAATGAACACTGCCTTTTCCTTTTTACAACTGTAGTATAGCTCACTTTTAGCAAACGAAAATTGACACATATTAAGTTTTGCACTTCTTTTTATCTTTTTGCTCAATTCACCATCTTAATAGTCTTTTTCTGCCCCTTATTGCCATCAGAATAATAAGAAATTGGTGGATAATCTTGTCTGCGTATAAACCATACTACAATCGCGCCAATAAACAGGGCCAGAGACAAGGCTTGCGAAACGCGGATCCACTCGCCAATCCATAAACTGTCCGTTCGCATACCTTCAATGAAGAACTGACCCACTGAGTACCACAAAACGTAACTCAAAGCGACTTCTCCTTGACGCAAAAGCTGTTTTCGGTTCCGTATAGTGACGATGAGGACAAAGCCCAACAAACTCCACAATGACTCGTATAAAAAAGTCGGATGGTAGTAGGTACCATTGATATTCATTTGTTCAATGATAAATTCAGGTAAATAAAGATTTTCCAAGAATTGACGAGTAACCAGTCCACCATGAGCTTCCTGATTCATAAAATTGCCCCAACGACCAATGGACTGGGCTAACAATACATTGGGCGCTAAAATATCAAGAACGAGTGCCAAAGAAGTACCTTTTTTCTTTGCATACCAATATAGCGTACCCCCTCCTGCAATCAATCCCCCATAAATCGCAATGCCGCCATTCCAAATCGTAAGGATTTGTCCTGAATTTTGCAGATAATAACCAAGTTCAAATAACACATAATAAAGCCGAGCGCCGAGGAGTCCAATCGGAATTGCCCATAAGGCCATATCGATAATGGTATCCTCTTCCAGTCCTTTTTTCTTTGCTTCCTTGGTGCTCAACTCGAGAGCCGCTAATATGCCTGCTGCAATAATGACTCCATACTAATGAATCACAACAGAACCAATCTCCACCACATGGGGATTCAAAACGCCTAATACGAATCCCATTCTATTTGCTCCATTTCTTCAATTTTTCGCGTCATTCTAGTCATGGTGATGCTGAACAAGATTCCGGCTAAGCTCCATGGAAACCAAACAGTGAATACACTTTTATCTCCCTGGTCACTCGCTTCGTAATACGCCACTTTTCCGTGTCCGATTACGCCGGCTCCTTTTACAACTTCCTCTTCTTTTTCCATAGCTAACCTATCTGCCTCAACAACGTTAGACGTTTTTGCTTCGCCGCCAATCGTGTTCTTGGTGAAAGGGACGACAAAGAATGCACCCGCTGCTGACAACGTGATGGCAACTATCACCCAAAAACAATGCACATTCACCCTACTTATTTTTACGTTTTGTTCGACAACCCTATCTTAAAGAAAAATAAAACAAAAAAACTTGAGGGTTATCATGTTTGTGCTTTTATTTTTCCAATGAATGAAGGTCGTTCTGTCTTAAAAAAGCCAAAAACGGACAGATGGAAGCAAAAACACTGAGTTCTGTCCCGTTGTTAATGAAGAGCGACAGAACACCAACGTGTAGAAAAAAGTGTGTCCGATTATTCGCTGTAAAGCAATAAATCATCTAAATCCTGAATCTTGATCCTTTTCCCAGACAGCTGTTGAATCAATCCCTCGTCCTCCAATTCTCCAAATTTGCGACTGATGGTCTCAGGTGTCGTTCCTAAATAGGAAGCAATGTCCTTTTTTGCCATCGGCAGGGTGATGGTGGGAGAGTTGCCCATTTCAGGTTCCACATTTTCTGCCAAAAACAAAACTAAACGGGTAATGACACTCTCCACGGCTACTTGTGTCGTTTGACGTTCTGAACTTTCTAACCGTTTAGACATTTCCGCCAATAGTTTTAAAGAAATAGCTGGGTATTGTTCCAGAAAATCTTGGACATCTTTTTGCTGAATCATACAGACAACGGTATCTCGGGTTGCTTCGGCATATTCCTCGTGTACTGCATCCGGGTTGAACAAGGTCCATTCTCCGGTGAAATCACCAGGGTTCAAGATCCGCACTAGCTGCTCTTTGCCAGAGTCTGCCAATCGATAAATACGGATTTTCCCACGATTGATAATATATAAAGTATCCTCTTTTTCTTGTGAACGAAACAGAAACTCTCCTTTTTGATACTGTTTCGTGTGGGCTTTTTCAGCAATGTAATTCATCGCGCTATCCTCTAAGTGATTGAATATTGGAACCAAGCGGATACAGGCTGCGTGGTCGCCAATTTCATGATGGGTATGTTTAGTCAATTCATTCTCCCCCTTTATTTATTTTGTTTATATTCGCTGCTTTTATTATATAAGTCTCTTACTACAAAAAAATTGATGCACATCAAGAAAATGGAAAAAGGACTGGAAAGAATTCCAATCCCTAAATCAGCTTCTACTTTTACCTTAATCTTCATCCTCATCAAGAGCGTCATCATCTTCTAATGCTTCTTTACCAATGAACGCTTGCAGCATCCAAATGTTCTTGTCTAAGTCATTTTTAAAAGCAATCAATGTATCTTCTAAAGCATCGTCACCCTCGTCTTGAGCTAAACGAATCGCGCGAATAGTTAGGTCACGAGTGCTTCTGAAGTCCTCGATAATATTTTCAACCATGTCTTCTGCTTTAGCGTATTTATTAACTGCATCTTCCGAAAGCATCGAATATTTTTCAAATTCAACCGTTGTCGAAGCAGGTTTATGCCCAGAAGTAATTAGACGCTCCGCAAGTTTGTCGAACCATTTTTCATTTTCGTTATACAACTCTTCAAATTTTTCATGCAACGTAAAGAAATTGGCTCCTTTTACATACCAGTGATATTGGTGCAGTTTCACATGTAATGTATGCATGTTGCCTAAAAGATGATCCGCAATGGCCGCTGCATTAATTTTCGTATGATGAACATGTTCCTTGTGTTCTTGTTCTTCTTGCAATCTTTCTTGGGGTGTTCTTTCTTGAGTAGCTTTATTTTCAGTCATGATTTATTCCTCCTATAATTTTGGTTTGTTTAAAATAGCTTTCTTTGATTCCTCCTTTTTCTTTACTGAATTTAGTATAGGATAGATTTCCGTTAAAAAAATTGACGCTCATCAAGAAAAGTATTTCTTAATAGACGCCAGGCTTCTCTATTAAATTCAACTGAAATAATCAAAGGAATGAAGTCGTTCTCTTCAAACAAAAATTTCATTAAAGTAGGGCCTAAAAAAAGAATAGCAACTATACTTTGTCAAGAGACCTGACTGCTATTTTTTTGCTTGTTATTCTTCAATTACCAAATGTCTTGCCTTGCAGTATATTTAATGCTCTTTCTCACTAGTGTTGCATGCAACACTAGTGAGAAAGAGCATTAATAAGATTAACCTAGAAGAATAACTTTACTTTATTTATGTCATACCATAAATAAAAATTGAAAAGAATTTTTTATTTATTTTTAGTAGATCGATTAATAGGAGTTTTAGCTTGGGAGCGTCAATAATTTTGTGTAAATGGTTCTTTAGAGGTAACCTTTGATCGAACCCAATCGAATGTCTTCAATTGTTTGGTCAATGCATCTTGAGTGCTGCGAGCGAAGCGATCCAGTTTTGTTATTACTAGCGTATCGCCAGTCTGTATTTCCTGTAGGAGTTTTTGAAACTCAGGTCGGTTACTTTTGGTTCCAGTAATTTTTTCAAAATAGATTCGATCGCAACGCTCATCTTCCAGTTGTCGCATCTGTCCTGCTAAATCCTGATGGCGAGTACTTACTCGTGCATATCCATATTTCATGTTTTTCACCCTTTTTCCAGCTTTACTTTTGACTATAAGTTATGACACCGTTGTATGTATTGATTTTACTGGATTGGACAACCGTAGTCAATACTCTTGATTTTTGAATATGATAGCCTAACTTTAAATTCACAAGGATTGAAAAACGCGATAAGAAAAGCGGACAAGTCCGCCTTGACCTATGAAAAAAATAGGAAATTTGACCCTGAATGAGCAGCGAAGCGCGCAATGGGGCAAATTTATCTTTTTTCACTAGGTCAGGACTTGGGAGCTAGACATTGATGGCTGAACTTATAATCCCCTAGTCTACAAAAAAATATGCTCCCCCGATATAAGAAAAAGAGGAGGAGAAATCGTTTAAAAACTTTTTAAATTATCTTATCATGAAAAAAGGAAGTCTGCATAATTTTTGTATAATTACTCAAAGAAGGAGATGTTTGGGAAATATTCCTGTTTTTGCTGAGATTTAAAGTACAGAGCATTTTTGGGCGCTGTACTTTACTTTTCAAGTCGACATAGACACAGTCATTGTCTACCTCCATCAAAATAATCAAATAATCAGCTCCAACTAATTCAGCAAGTTTTGCTACTGCAAAATCCCACAACTCTCCCTTTCCACTAATGAGACAGGTACTACATTTATAGATGGCTTCGTTTCACCTTCAATCGATGCAACAATCGACTTTGTGGCGATATCAGCCATTTCTCCTAACTTCATTTTCATAGAAGTCAATGGCGGATTAAAATATTTAGACGATTCAATATCATCAAATCCTATAACAGAGATGTCATCTGGAACTTTGAGACCTCTTTCTTGAATAGCTTTGATTGCTCCAAATGCTATCTTATCATTACTGGCAAAAATAGCCGAAAACTCACTATTTCCATTAAATAATTTTTTCGCAGCCTCATATCCAGCATTTTCCACAAATTCGCTATTTACAATCAAGTTCTTATTTACTTCTATCCCTGCATCTTCTAATGCTTTTTTGTATCCTCTTATCCTGTCTTTAGAAGAGAATTTGACCGTACCGCCTGTAATATGTGCGATTTGTTTATGTTTTTTATCTATGAGATATTTTGTCGCACAATAAGCGCCGTTGTAATTGTCCGCATTCACTATCATGCACTGGTTATAGGTGGCATCTTCAGGTCTGATTGATTGATCGAGCAGCACAACTTTATACCCTCTATCAATGATTGTTTTTATCGATTCATCGTCGTCATTCTGGCCTATGAAAATCCCACCAGAAATTGTCTTATTATAAAAACTCTCTTTAATTTTTTCATAGCCTGCGACGCTATGTATAATATGGACAAGAACCAGGTAATCCATCTCACTTGCTGTTTCTATCACTGAACTAGTAAATTCTAGATAATACGGACTTTTGGTAATTCTATTTTTTAGTCCAACTTCTTCATGTATCAGGTCTATAATAAATAAGCCGATCACCTTATTTTGGCTTCCTGCAAGCATCCTTGCTGAAGCATGTGGCACATACTCATGTTCCTTAATTACTCTTAAAACCTTTTCTCTTGTTTCTTCCGAGACATTTGAATAATTATTTATCACTCTGGATACAGTACTGCGTGATACTCCGGCAATTTTTGCAATTTCAGTACTATTCATCATAAAGGCATCTCCTTTCGTTCGTAAACTCGTGTTCATACTGCAACACTATATTATTTGTCCATTTTTTTCAATCTTTTTCTGTTTTTCGAAAAACTCTGCCTGCTTCAGGATTCCAGCAAAAGGAGACTTTTGGCAATACCTTTCATGCAGAAACCATCAGCAAATGCCTTCAACCGCAGAACAAACTACCACCCCGGTGTTTTGTTCTAAAAATAAGGCACCCAGGATTATATTTCATCCTGGGTGCTCTATGTTTTGCTGCTGGCATCAGATTCTGCCTGTAAAGTAAGCAAGCAATTCTAGTTCGTCTAATATTTTCTCTTTCATGTTCACTTATTTATTGTTTAACTGTTTGAACATTTCTATCATTTCTTCGATTAATAATTTAGTTGTCTCCGTCGACATCAATTGATCTTCTGCGTGCATGATTATTAACGAAAGTTCAACTTTTTCGCCAGCAGCTTCTTTTTGTATCAAAGAAGTATGTGCATGATGGCCTTTCACAAAATATTCCGATGCTTCAGCCATTTTCTTTTCTGCTTCATTGTACTTTCCTTTTCTGGCATCTCTTAATGCTTCAATAGCCAATGATTTGGCCATTCCAACATTACTGATTATACTAAAAGCAGTTAATTCAATTCCTTCCATGTGTAAATCTCCTATCTTGAATCTTTCGGTTTGTTCTCAGCGTACTGCAGCTTTTTTAAATCGATTCTACTACTTCTTGTGACTGTATTTCATTCTCCATTTCATCTTCAATAATCGCTGCTTTATTCGCTGCGATTACAAACGGCGAGTAAATCAATACACTCACCGCAAGACAGATGAATCCGACAAACAGTGCGACGATATTTCCGCCTGTACCCAAGAAAGGCATCAATGGTCCTGGTGTTGTCCAAGGAATACCAATCGTTACCGGCGGCATAATCTTAAGAATCATAACTGCGGTATAACCAATCATAATGTTAACCAGTGGCGCAATAATAAATGGAATAATGTAAATCGGATTCAGAATAATCGGTAAACCAAAGATAACCATTTCGTTTATATTGAACAAACCGGGTACAAAAGAAAGTTTGCCAATACTTTTCGATTCCTTATTTTTCGAGAAAATCAATATAGCAATGATTAGACCCAATGTCGCTCCTGAACCGCCATATTCAGCGAAAGCAGTAGCTAAACCACTGTACGTTATCGGATAAGGCGCTCCCCATGTAGTACCGCTTTCAGCATAATGTAAGAGGTTTGCGTTTCCGGCTTCCGAGAACATGGTATCTCGAATAGCTGCAATCGTATTTGGTCCGTGTATTCCCATAGCCCATAGCAATTGAGATAATAATGCTAAAATAATCACTGAGAATAAACTTTGACTCATTCTGGTCAATGGTGTTTGAATGATGTTATAAATTAATTCATGTAATCCGCCCGGTGCAGCCATTTTTACAAAGTAGTTGAGGACGGAGAAGAAAATCGTCGTGATGATAATCGGGATCAACACTTTGAAGGATCTTGCAACTGCTGGAGGTACTTGTTCTGGCATTTTAATTTCTAACTTATCTGATTTTGCTAATCTAGACATTAGTTCGCCGACCAAGAGCCCAACCAAAATTGCTACAAACAACCCTTGTGCGCCCATATATTGATTTGTTAGATAATTTACTCCTTCATTATCGAAATAATCAGGATAGATGATGAAATAAACAGAGATTGCGGTCAAACCTGTCAACAAATCATCGCCTTCCATTAGTTTCGCAAGGTTTCTGGCTATCAAAAACACAATCAGAATCGAGAAAATATCAGCTGAACCTTTAACAACTGGAGCGAACACTGCTTGGAATTTAACAATACCCGGAAAAAGTTTATCGAATTGCAAGATTTTAAACATGAATCCATCTGCTGACAAGAAAACATTATTCAATAACACCATCAATGATCCTGCCATCGTTAATGGGAATGATAAAATAAAAGCATCTCTTACTGCGCATATGTGTCTTTGAGCGTTCAACTTTGTAGATAAAGGCACTAACAATCTTTCTATAGCACTTTGAAATTTGTCCATAAAACTCATTTTTTTTAGCCTCCTTTCCTAGTTTATTTTTTGTAAAGCATCTTCTAAAATCGCTTTTCCATTCATCATTCCATACAGCCGCATGTCCATCACTTCTACGGGAATTCTGCCTTTTACAAGTTTTTCAACGGTCCCTTTCTGGAAACGCACTTGTGGTCCTAAAAGAACGATATCGACATTATCAACGGCCGTACTTGCCTCTGCAACTGGAAGAGCATCTATTTCTACTTCAATTCCTTTTTCCTTTGCGGAGTTTCTCATTTTGGTCACAAGCAAACTTGTGGACATTCCTGCTGAACATACTAGTAAAATTTTTTTCATGGTCTATCTCTCCTTGTTTTTTCATATTCATTGATTGTGAACGATTCTTATAACTCTTCTCCATTGGTGCGAATAACATTTTTGTACCAATAGAAGCTGTTCTTTTTGATTCTTCTCAAATCTTTTTGATCATTTTCATCTCTGTCCACATACACAAATCCATAGCGTTTTTGATAACCATTCAACCAGCTTAACAAATCTGTAAATGACCACGTGCAGTAGCCTAGAAGATCAACACCATCTGTTATTGCTTCTTTACAAGCCTTGATATGTGCGCTCAAGTAATCGATTCTGTGAGCATCATTGACAGTGTCGTCTTCTTCAAGCTTGTCGAATTCTCCAAGCCCGTTTTCTGTAATAAGTATTGGAAGATTATATTTGCTGGTCAATCTTCTTAGTCCAATTCTTAAACCAGTAGGATCAATTGCCCAGTCCCAATTTGTTGTTTCCAGATGTGCATTTTTTGCATTTTTATAAACTCCGGGTAATCCGCTTTCTTTAGTGGTGCCTTTTTTACCTGTGTTATTGATACCTTCCGATTGCCCTACTCCATCAAGCGGATTGAATGCAACTGTGCTTGTTTGGTAATAATTTATTCCGATAAAATCTGGTTTTACTCTTTCCAACAATTCAAGATCTCCATCTTCAATAGTGGGTGCGATCCCAAGTCTTTCGTAATATTTAAAAGCGAACACTGGATATTTACCTTTGCAATAAACATCGAGCCACCAATTGCAATTTAAATCCTCTGCATTTTCTGCGGATAAAACATCTTTTGGATCGCAACTGAATGGATAAACTGGTCCAAATGCAAAGCTTGGTCCAATCATACCGTCTGGAACATATTTTTTGAAGGATTCAATTACGGTAGCATTAGCTAAGTTCGCTATATGATTCGCCTCAAGCATTCTCTTTTGATCTTTAACAGCTGGCGGGTGCATAGCGGTTACGTAACCTAGTGTTACAAATATATTTTGTTCATTCAATGATACCCAGTGCTTAACTTTATTCCCAAATCTCTTGAATAACGTTACACAGTATTCATTAAAATCATGAATGATTTCTCTTGATTCCCATCCGCCGTACAAATCTTGAAGATGTTGAGGTAAATCCCAATGGTACAACGTAATGATTGGTTGGATATTGTTCGCGATAAGTTCATCTATCAAGTTTTCATAAAATTTTAAGCCTTCTTCATTTACTTCATTTCTTCCATTGGGATAAATACGTGTCCATGCAATTGAGAATCTATAAGCTTTCAATCCCATTTCAGCCATTAAAGCTACGTCTTCTTTGTATCTATTGTAATGGTCGACCGCGATATTCCCGTTTGTATTCTTAAATGTTGTCCCCGGTTGGCGGGTGTACACATCCCATACACTTTCCCCCTTTCCATCTTTGTCCCATGCTCCTTCAACCTGATACGCTGCAGATGCCGATCCCCATAGGAAATCATCTTGGAATTTGTCTAATTCTTCGTATATCACTGAATCTTCTCCTCCGTTTTCAATATAAATTTATTTTCAAACATTCTTTCTTGAAACAAAACTGTTGTGTATTTTAGATAGAAGCTTTTATAACAGCACCCAGTATGTTGGCATCGTTATTATGCTTGCATCTATTAATTTCGGTAGTAATAAAATCCGCTTCTAAATACTCCCTACAGGTTTTCTTATACGTTTCTCTTACTTTATTGATGAACCAGTTTTCTTCGGATATTCCTCCACCGATGCATATCACTTCAGGATTATAAAAAACGGTGATTACTATTAATTGAGCCACTATGTTTCCTATCCATTCATCTACTGAAGACACAGCTGATTCATTTCCGTTTAGGTACTTCTTGCAAACCTCATTTCCATACTGAACCTGCTCCTCCCGATTAGCTTTTTTATTGTATAAATTAACCAATCCGGTTATCGAAGCATAATCACCCATCTTATCAAGGCCGCCTATCTCAGCGTTTACAAAAGGCATATTATGGAATTCCCCCGCAAACGAATCTTTTCCATACACAACTCCGTTTTCGTCGCATATGCATCCGCCTGTTCCTGTACCTATAATCAAAAACGCTGAAGATTTGTATCCCTTTGCATTTCCAATTTTAAACTCACATAAACCTGCCGCTTTTGCATCATTGATTGCGGACACTTTTTTATTTGTCCTTTTGTTGATTTCATTATTGATATTTGTGCCGTACATTATAGCTACGTTAGGAGCAGCATAGGATTTAACATTCGAGTCTTCATCAATAAGGCCGGGTGCGCTTACACCGATTTTGTCAATTTCATCTACATTTCTTATATTTGAACATATATAATCGTAAAATTCGTCGGCTGTATTGTACTTAACCGTTTCGACTTTCCACTTCTCTTTGATGCGATGTTGCTTGTCTATTAATGCATACTTAATGAACGTCCCTCCTATGTCTATTCCTAAACTTATTTTCCCCATAACACTTCTCCTTAAAATGAAGGTCTTGCAGTTTGCCTTCTTATATTGCAGCTTGATTCAAACTCATAAACGCGCGTTCATGATTTGTTAAAAAGAAAAACGATACGCTCATTTCCACCTTTTTTTATACGATGAACATCCCATGAACGCGCGTTTATGGATATAGCATATACTGAAAGCAATTACATTTCAATACTTTTTTTATTTTTTTTATTTTTTATGTGTAGTTTTTGTTTAAAAAGTACCTTTTAATTCCACCAATACTAAAAAATAAGGGAGCGATTTCATCTTCATTTAACCAGTTTTTAAAGTACAGAGCAAATTTCTGGGCTGTACTTTATTTTTTTGACTTCAAAATTGATAGAAATGAACATTTTGATTTTCATTATCATTTTTCAGAAAAAAATACCTTCTCAAGTTAATAAATCAACTTAAGAAGGTATAGATTTTTATCACGCTAAACTGTTAAAGCAATTATTTTATTACCGTTGTTACATCACCGTTACCATCAAATAATTTACCAGCATTTTCTAATGATGTAATAATCGCTTTTCCATCTTTCGCATTTTCAACAAATTCAATTGCTGCTTCTACTTTTGGTAACATGCTGCCAGGAGCGAATTGGTTTTGTTTTATATATTCTTTTAATTCATCGACCGTTACGTCGGTTAATTTTTTTTGGTCTGGTTTATTCCAATTGACATAGACATTGTCTACCCCAGTCAAAATAATCAAATAGTCCGCTCCAACTAATTCAGCAAGTTTTGCTGCTGCGAAGTCCTTATCAATAACCGCTTCAATTCCTGTAAATCCTTCCTCAGAGGCGATTACCGGAATTCCACCGCCACCGGCAGCAATCGTAATCACACCGTTATCTGTCAATGATTCTACAATTGGGTATTCTAAAATACTCTTTGGTTTTGGTGAGGGTACAACTTTACGCCAACCACGACCAGCATCTTCAATAAAGGTCCCGTTCCCTTTTTTCATTTCAACCTTTGCTTCTTCCTCGCTTAAAAATGGACCAATCGGTTTTGATGGATTTTCAAAAGCCGGATCATTTTCATCCACTTGTACTTGAGTAACTAAAGAAACAACTGGCTTTTCAATATTATGAGCAATCAATGCTTCACGTAAAGCATTTTGCATCCAAAAATCAATACTTCCTTGTGTCATTGCCACAAGAGAGTCCAGCGGAAATGCTGGATTTTTTTCTGAATCTGCTGCGGCATGCTGAAGCAACAAATTCCCTACCTGCGGACCGTTTCCATGAGTGATCATAATTTGGTGGCCCTCTTTTACAAAACTGACTAAATGCTCACTTGTTTGACGCAATGATTCTTTTTGTGCTTCCGCTGTTGGAATATCTGTTAAAATGGCGTTTCCACCTAAAGCAACAACTATTTTTTTCGGCATATTTCCATTCTCCCTTACTCTCGCTTTTTATAAAAATCAACGACCGCTCTTCATGACAAAGATTTCTCTAGTTTCTGCAAAAATAAAAAAATACCAAAAAGCGTGTCCCATCCGGAAGTGTGTCCATAATCAGCAATTCTTGAAATAGCTTCATTCCAGTCAGTCATTTTTTTATCTTTGATTATTTGCAACAGAGAGACAAACTGAGTGCTTATGTAACCAGATAACAAAGCTTTGTAGTAAGCATCACTTACTTTTGTTGTTTGTGTACGCTCTAATTGAGTTAAAATGAACGAAGACCATTCCATTGGCATAGAAAAAGAGTTTGACATCATAATCATGCCCATCAACATGTCATCCCCACTTGGTGTAAGGCCTATTCCTCTTCCTAAAAAGTGAGCTACGAACTGCTGAAAAAACTCATGATTTTCCCAATTTGCATCCAAGAATTCTTCTATTAACAATTGATCACGTTCATTTGCAACTAATTCAGTTTTCTCATCAATTCCTAAAGATTGGAAATTGTTCTTTAAATTATAAATCAACTTTGGGTTGATTTCATCTATCGTTCCTTCAATCTGACTCCAAACCAATCGTCCTTCTACCAGTAACCCACGAACAAATTCTCGCTGGCTGGTAATATCTGTAATGAAATAAACTACATAGTCTTTTCCATCTTCTGGTGCGCAATAAATATAAAGATGTGTCATCACTAAACGTGGTAGATGAACATCTTTAGGAAGTGTACCTATTTCAATTTCCTCTTTTTCCATCGTAACGGATTCATAGCCCCACTCTTCAGAAGCAGTGACCAGCTGTGCACACTTTTCCAGTACTTCGATAGCCGTTTCTAACAAGTCCTTTCGTTCCTTTCTTTTAGATACTAGTATTCTCCTGGTAATAACATCGTTTGATACTCACCCGAATCAATGGCCCATATTTTTTGAGACACTGATTTCAAACGAAGCTTAGGTGAAATCAGATACTCTTTTCTTTCTTCCGGTTCTTCTTGACGATGAACCAACTTTTGATTTCCTTTTTCCGTAGAAAATTCAAAAATTTGAAGATAGTCTAAAGGAAGTTGCTTTTGAACGTTTTGATCGATTAGATTCCAACATAAAGCTTGTAATTCCACTGATAAACTGTCCATTACTCCCTTTGTGACATAACGTTGTCCTTTATTTTGAAACATTTCTTTTCCCTCCTTTGCCATAAAAATAGCCCAATCTTCTATTAAAGAAGATTGGGCTTCATGGATATAATATATATTTGATATTCAATTTGATTCATTTTATACTATTAAAAACAGACAGTACTAAAAATGTTTATCGGAGGAATGGTTCTGTTGCAAAGTTTTAAATCTACTATCAGATAAGGTAGAATAATAGAAAAAGATAGCAGGAGGAATGACGATGAGTCATTTTAAAGGAAAGCAATTTCAGCAGGATGTGATTATTGTAGCCGTGGGCTACTATCTTCGTTATAACCTTAGCTATCGTGAAGTTCAAGAAATCTTATATGATCGTGGCATTTTTCTCATACGACGATTTATCGTTGGGTGCAAGAATATGGCAAACTACTCTATCAAATTTGGAAAAAGAAAAATAAAAAATCCTTTTATTCATGGAAAATGGATGAAACGTACATCAAAATTAAAGGAAAATGGCATTATTTGTATCGAGCCATCGATGCAGATGGTTTAACCTTGGATATTTGGTTACGTAAAAAACGGGACACACAAGCAGCCTATGCTTTTCTTAAGCGGTTAGTGAAGCAGTTTGATGAACCGAAGGTTGTAGTCACAGATAAAGCCCCCTCTATTACAAGTGCCTTTAAGAAACTAAAAGAATACGGCTTTTATCAAGGGACAGAACATCGTACCATTAAATACCTGAATAATTTGATTGAACAAGACCATCGTCCAGTAAAGAGACGCAATAAATTCTATCGAAGTTTACGCACTGCCTCTACCACGATTAAAGGCATGGAAGCCATTCGAGGATTATATAAGAAAACCCGAAAAGAAGGCACTCTCTTCGGGTTTTCGGTCTGTACTGAAATCAAGGTATTATTGGGAATCCCAGCTTAAATCATAGATACCGTAAGGGATTTTATTCTTTATTTAAAACTTTGCAACAGAACTGTAATTCCTAAGGCAATGTGTACTGCTTCTTTTTGAACAGCATCACGTCTTAACGGAATATACGTCGCGTCTAGAAATAGACAAACATATTGCGAATGAAAAATAGGACGAGAATGAAAAGCAGTCACTTGTTCGTCCACCATTTTGGTGATGTTAGAAATAGTAGTTGGACTATAATGTGAGCCATACATTTTTTCAATTAAATCAGCAATTTCTCTAGTGGTAATGCCTTTTTCATAGAGCTGAATGATGGTTGTTTCTAAACTATCAATACGATGAGTGTATGGAGGAATCAACGATTGATGAAACTCTCCTTTTCTGTCCCTAGGGACACGGACATTGATTTGACCAAACTGTGTGTCTAGTCGTCTGGTGTAATCGCCATTGCGATAGTTTCCGTTATTAAAGCGCACATAAGGATCATATCCTAAAATAGCAGTAAGTTCGCTTTCTAAAAGAGAATTCATTGTACTTTCAAGTTGATTGCGAAAAACTTCTGTTAAATTGGTATTTTCTAGTAGTGCTTGAGCGATTTCTTTGTTAAACTGATTCATAGGGAAGACCTCCGTTTGATTTGGTTTAGTCGCTTTAATCATACGAATAAGGTCTTCCTTTTTCAATACCCTAATTTACACAAACTATTTTACGCTCTCAAAAGTTAAACACCATGTTACCTTGATTATACCAAAAATCAAGTGTCTTCTAAAGAGGAAAAATTCCATCAAAAATAAGGCTATTTTTCAGTCATTTTTCGAGCAATAATATTTTCTCCTCCAGCTAGATTTAAAATATTCCCTGTTAAATATTCAGCACTATCTTGACAGAGAAAGTAAATCGTCTGCGCCACATCTTCACCCGTGGCTTTTCTTTTAGAGTTGGCATTTTCAAAAGCACTTGAGATAGTGTCGGTTCTTTTTACTTTGTTGAGTTTTTCAGTTTTTTCAACGGATTTTTCCTGTTCAGCTTCTTCAGGGGCCTTTTCCTTTTTGACTTCTTCAAGAAATTTTTCTTTTCTAGTACCTTCAATGAATTTTTCTTTTTTTGCCTGTTCACTTAATTGTTCCTTTTCAGCTTCTTCAATGCTTGCTTCTTTCCACTGGGCTTTAATATCTCCGGGGCAAACCATATTTACTGTAATATTAAATTCTTTTTCTTCCACTGCTAGAGTTCTAACGGCAGCTGCCACCCCTGTTTTTGCTGCACTGTATGCTCCTCTTTGAGGCCAACCAGTCACTCGTTCAATTTGATCGTAACCTAACGTAACAATCCGTCCCCAGTTTTGCCTTTCCATATGTGGAAGAATTGCCTTCATTAAATAGAAGAAACTATTTAAATTAGTATTCATCATGTGCAGCCATTGATCCGTGGTACAGTCTTTTAATTTAATTTCTTCATGAATAAATGGACCAGCATTTAAAATTAGAATATCTAACTGACCAAAATCTTGATAAATTTTTTCAGTCATGTTCACTACTTCCTCTTCCCTTCCAATATCTCCTGGATAAAGGCGGACAGTGGTGGAAAAAGAAGTCATTAATTCTTGCTGAAATTCTTGGGCTATTTTTTGATTATGGTGATAATTTAAGGCAAGTTGATACCCAGCTTTCGCAAAAATAAGGGCTATTTGTCTCCCAATTCCTCTTGTTCCTCCTGTAATAAAGACAACTTTATTAATCAACTTCCCTACCTCCTCACTTAATGGCCATCATAAACTCTGAACGTAACGCAGGATTGTCCCGATAGACACCCCGGCTTACTAGGGTAAAAGTTTTCGCTTCTTCTTTTTTTGCCCCGCGACTTGAAACGCATAAATGTTTCGCTTCAATCGCCACCATTACACCACGTGGTTCTAAAACTGACTCAATAGCATCGGCAATTTGATTGGTCAATCTTTCTTGCACTTGAAAACGTCTGGCGTAACCTTCTACTACTCGAGCAATTTTAGATAATCCTGTTACTTTTTTATTAGGAATGTAAGCCACATGAGCCACTCCAAAAAAAGGAGCAAAATGGTGTTCACACATGGAATAAAATTCTATATCTTTCACAATAATCGGATCATTTTGGGTAATATCAAAGGTTTTTTCTAAATGAGAAGCTGGGTCTTCCCTGTAACCTGTCGTATATTCTAGAAAAGCTTTGACTACTCTAAACGGTGTTTTATCTAAATCAGGATTTTTTTCGTCTTGTCCACACAAGGTCATTAAGGTTTTTAAGGCGTTCTCTATTTCATGAACATCTTCTAGTTTTTCTTGAAATTGGGAAGAATTTTTATTTAAGTTGGGAAAATTACTTTCTAATAAATTTTCTTCGCTATAGCGGTCTTCATTATAATCTTCATTCATCATCATTTGTCATGTCTCCTTAGTTACTGATGATTTGAGAGCGTAAAATAGTTTGTGTAAATTAGGGTATTGAAAAAGGAAGACCTTATTCGTATGATTAAAGCGACTAAACCAAATCAAACGGAGGTCTTCCCTATGAATCAGTTTAACAAAGAAATCGCTCAAGCACTACTAGAAAATACCAATTTAACAGAAGTTTTTCGCAATCAACTTGAAAGTACAATGAATTCTCTTTTAGAAAGCGAACTTACTGCTATTTTAGGATATGATCCTTATGTGCGCTTTAATAACGGAAACTATCGCAATGGCGATTACACCAGACGACTAGACACACAGTTTGGTCAAATCAATGTCCGTGTCCCTAGGGACAGAAAAGGAGAGTTTCATCAATCGTTGATTCCTCCATACACTCATCGTATTGATAGTTTAGAAACAACCATCATTCAGCTCTATGAAAAAGGCATTACCACTAGAGAAATTGCTGATTTAATTGAAAAAATGTATGGCTCACATTATAGTCCAACTACTATTTCTAACATCACCAAAATGGTGGACGAACAAGTGACTGCTTTTCATTCTCGTCCTATTTTTCATTCGCAATATGTTTGTCTATTTCTAGACGCGACGTATATTCCGTTAAGACGTGATGCTGTTCAAAAAGAAGCAGTACACATTGCCTTAGGAATTACAGTTCTGTTGCAAAGTTTTAAATAAAGAATAAAATCCCTTACGGTATCTATGATTTAAGCTGGGATTCCCAATAATACCTTGATTTCAGTACAGACCGAAAACCCGAAGAGAGTGCCTTCTTTTCGGGTTTTCTTATATAATCCTCGAATGGCTTCCATGCCTTTAATCGTGGTAGAGGCAGTGCGTAAACTTCGATAGAATTTATTGCGTCTCTTTACTGGACGATGGTCTTGTTCAATCAAATTATTCAGGTATTTAATGGTACGATGTTCTGTCCCTTGATAAAAGCCGTATTCTTTTAGTTTCTTAAAGGCACTTGTAATAGAGGGGGCTTTATCTGTGACTACAACCTTCGGTTCATCAAACTGCTTCACTAACCGCTTAAGAAAAGCATAGGCTGCTTGTGTGTCCCGTTTTTTACGTAACCAAATATCCAAGGTTAAACCATCTGCATCGATGGCTCGATACAAATAATGCCATTTTCCTTTAATTTTGATGTACGTTTCATCCATTTTCCATGAATAAAAGGATTTTTTATTTTTCTTTTTCCAAATTTGATAGAGTAGTTTGCCATATTCTTGCACCCAACGATAAATCGTCGTATGAGAAAAATGCCACGATCATATAAGATTTCTTGAACTTCACGATAGCTAAGGTTATAACGAAGATAGTAGCCCACGGCTACAATAATCACATCCTGCTGAAATTGCTTTCCTTTAAAATGACTCATCGTCATTCCTCCTGCTATCTTTTTCTATTATTCTACCTTATCTGATAGTAGATTTAAAACTTTGCAACAGAACCGCTTAGATTGTAACGCAGGTAGTAACCAACAGCGACAATAATGACGTCTTTTTTGAATTGTTTGCCTTTAAAATGATTCATTACTCTGTCCTCTCTGTCTTTTTTCTCAATTTTACACTAAAATAGATTTTTTGGAAAACTTTGCAACAGAACCCTATTTATAAACTGTAAAAGCCTAACTTTGAACGACAGCATAAACTGTTGCAAAAGTTAGGCTTTTTATCTGCTTTCGTGTGTCTACCTAGAGCTTTTTCTGACAGAAGTATTTACCAAAAGTTAAACGAAGAAAGTGAAAATCGAGAAGAAAGAATCACTCTTTAGCATGAAAAAAAAGAACTTTATCCTGATTAAAATAACGAAACAATCAAATATGACTTGTGCAAAAAAAGAGATGAGACCACTGCTACTTTTAGCAATGGTCTCACCTCTGTTTTACTGGTTATCGTCAGGTCAAAACGGTTTTTTTACAACCTATCTGCGGTATTCAAGAAGCTGTTTTTCTCTGTTCATTCTTATTGCTTGATGCAGACCAGCCTTTTCACAACCTAACACGCGGTGTTCAAAGAGCTGACCTTCAACAATAAGTCAAAACGCTCTTTTTACAACCTCTATTCACGGTGTTCAAGAAGCAACTCCTCAGCAATAAGCGCTAGATTTCCAAAATATGAGAAACTATTTTAGAAATCTAGTTCTTATTTGCTCGGAGCTGGACGCTTCTTTCACAACCTCTATCCTCGATCTTTTTGGTCATACACTTCTTTGACGTTGATAAATTGATCAAGTATTGGATTTTCTCCTTTTAGGTCAGCTTCGAAACGGATACCGTCAATATTGATTCTGGCATTACGGTAGTAGTCAGTTCCTAGTTGTCCCCATGCAGGAGTTGAGGCATCGACATTGCAGAAGATATCAAATCCTTGTTGTTTCAAGTAAGCAAATTTTTGATTTGCTTCAGAATAAGGTTGCCAATCGCTGATGTCAGCGCCAAATGGGTAGATCAAAATATTTGTTTTGCCTAAAATAGGTGCAACTTCATTTTGCCAACGTTCATTATCTTGTTGGATATCGGCTAAAGAAGCTTGTGTCATATTCAAGTGTCCCCAAGTATGAGAAGCAAAACTCCAACCATCTTTCTTTAATTGAACAGCAACTTTTTTGGCTGCTTCGATTTCTTTGTTTGTTTTTTCGTTATCACCATATTCTGATTTTGATGTACGGTAACCTAATACACCATTATAGCCTGTTAAAGCTAATGTTCCTTTGGCGCCTTGATAAGAAAAATCGGGATGTTTTTTAATGAATGAATCGATCAATGGAACCATATCATAGTCACCAACAGTTTCCTTCTTATTGTCGATATAAATATTCTTGATTTGGTTCTGTTTATCGACAATCAACTTACTTGGAAATCCTGAATTGTCCATGTATTCATAATAGCTGACATCGTCTTGCGAAAGAATTAACGGTTTCTTTCCTTCTGGAAGAGAAACACCTGTAAAGGTCAGTTTTCCATCTGTTCCTTTTTTGACTAATCCATTTAGATTAACAAGAACATAGTTATTTTTATATAACTGATCAATGGTTTTATTGAATTCGGAAATAGTGACCATATAATCTTTATACCCTTGTGCTTGCTGGGTATGAAAAGCCTTAGCTGGATCAACGATCAGACTATGAAAGAAGACGTGTGAGATTTTGGTCGGGTCTTCCCATTTTACCAAGGATTCTTTTTCTTTTTTCAAAGTTGCTAACAATTGTTGCGCTTCTTTGGCGTCGTCTTTTTCAAGTAAGGAGATGGCTTCATCATAATGATAACTTGCAGCAAGCTGTTTTGCTTGATCAAGCTGTTTCGTCGTTTGTTTATCTTCAACAGGTTTTGAGCTGCTGCTTGAGTGTTGAGTTGTTTGACTAGTGTTTTCTAATTTATTGTTTGTTGCTGCTTGTGTAACAAAAAAGATACTTACACCTAGAATAATAACAGTGCATACAGAAGTGACAGCCAATATGATTTTGTGTGTATGTTTCATTTTATCGTCCCTACTACTTTTTGATTTCAAAAACCCCCGTAAGCTTTTCTTAACCTTTTGAAAAACTTCCCATAACCATTGTAACGAATATAGAAACAAGTGTAAAAGAAACTTTTGTTTTTTTTGATTTTTCTCTTATTTTCTTTAACTAGAGCGCTTTTTATGAGAAGTACTATTTTGTAAAAGTTATAAAGTGAGAGAGGTGAAAATGTTCGGATTTTCGCTGTTTTTATTTCCAAGAAAAACTAAAATAAACCCCTGGTGCTAGTTAATTTTTTCCTAGAGGAAAATGTCTAAACATGTTGGTAAATCAACAAAAAAACGCATATAGTAGTCTCAAAACTCCCAAGAAATGAGGACTACATATGCGTTCATCAAAATATACTGAACATTATACAGATACTTTTATAACATTCAAGGAAATTATGAGAACTGTTTCTAACATATACCACAATTGTGTACCAGATAAGATTAAAAACCGAAGAAATACTGATCAACTGAAGCAACGCGATACAGTGATTATTGCTTGT
>NZ_NGMO01000002.1:405442-406510 GCF_002140175.1 Candidatus Enterococcus wittei | reverse complement strand
ACAAGCAATAATCACTGTATCGCGTTGCTTCAGTTGATCAGTATTTCTTCGGTTTTTAATCTTATCTGGTACACAATTGTGGTATATGTTAGAAACAGTTCTCATAATTTCCTTGAATGTTATAAAAGTATCTGTATAATGTTCAGTATATTTTGATGAACGCATATGTAGTCCTCATTTCTTGGGAGTTTTGAGACTACTATATGCGTTTTTTTGTTGATTTACCAACATGTTTAGACATTTTCCTCTAGGAAAAAATTAACTAGCACCACGGGTATTTTACAAAGAATAAGTACAATCTAGTTTTTTGCTATTAAATGTGTAATAATTAATGTGCCATCACAACAAAGAATGAAAACCATTATTATCTAGTCTATGTCCATTCTTTTTGTTTGCAGTAGTTGTGATGGCTTCTCGTACCTTTAGCTCAATTGGTTAGAGCAGACGGCTCATAACCATCCGGTCGTAGGTTGAGTCCTACAGGGTACATATCTGTCTCTTATACACATCAGATGTGTATAAGAGACAGGTATGGAGCTGCGTATCATGAGTGAATGATATTTATAAATCACTGGATATTGAAGTATATTCTGTTTTCTCAACTTATTTAGTCAGATTTTTTAATGAAGATTTTTTGAGTAAAATTTCTATAATTCCTACTTATTGAAAAGTAGTTTGTAGTGCTGCTTCTACCTCTCTCATCTGTTCTACAAATTCCAAATAACTTGACGCAGCTTGCGGAATGAAAAAATGATATGTGAATATTTCTCCTCCTAGCCCGCTTAATATGCCTATTTTTTTATACCCATGATTTGCAGGAAGGGGATCGGAAGTAGGTTGCAGAAAGCCGCCTTTCATTGTATCTGCTTGGTCTAAATTCATTATATGAATACCCGTGGTGCTAGTTAATTTTAATATCCTAAAGAATATCTCAAAGTTCCTTCAAAACGTCGTTGTGCTCGACTTAATAGAACACTGTAAGCCAGTAATATGCTTTCAAATCTACTCTCTAGCCCTTTAACAGAACGTGAGTTGAAATTTTGACAACCTAATTTTTCTAAGGAAGAA
>NZ_NGMO01000002.1:390183-403973 GCF_002140175.1 Candidatus Enterococcus wittei | reverse complement strand
AAATGTGTAATAATTAATGTGCCATCACAACAAAGAATGAAAACCATTATTATCTAGTCTATGTCCATTCTTTTTGTTTGCAGTAGTTGTGATGGCTTCTCGTACCTTTAGCTCAATTGGTTAGAGCAGACGGCTCATAACCATCCGGTCGTAGGTTGAGTCCTACAGGGTACATATAGTAATTAAGTTAGTTCTGTGTTAAAATTATTTAGAAGAGTATTTATGTAAATAAAAGCTTTCTTCAGCCACCTTCGGGTGGTTATTTTTTTATACACAATCTTATGTCTATTTCCTTCATAAGTTATGATGACATCTGTTCAGAGCTACTCGAAAGAATAGTTTTTTAGTATTGATTTTTTATAGGATGAGATTATAATAATAGTCGTAATAGCTGATGAATCAATTTCCCAATCTTTTTACGCATTTAAACAGCGAAGCGTCTTCGGACGCTTCTTTTTTGTACTACAATCAATATTTATATTTGGATTACCTCCAGATAGTTTCTTTGTATAAAAAAACGACTCATAATGAGTCGTTTAATAGATCAGAGTAATAAGTCATTGATTTCTTTAAATTCTTTATCAAGTTCTTTTTCATCATATTTTTCATATTTATCAGCTTCATGAAGAATTTTTTTAATTTCATGAATAGCCTTTCGTTCAACTAACCATTTTTTTAGGTTATGTTTTTTTTCTGGATTTTCAGATAACGTATTAAGTTCGTCTAACTCTTTATCCAGTTTATTGACAACAGAAACAATTTTGTTTACAACTTTTTCTTCTTTGTTTTCTAAATTTGACATTTATCTTCACGTCCTTTTTATTTGATAATTTAAGTATAGAACTTTGATATAGTTTATACAAATAAAAACGCTTCTTTGTGTATTCTGTGCTTTTCTTTTGGAATGAGGAAAACTTTGGAGTCAAGTCCAGACTCCTGTGTAAAATGCTATACAATGTTTTTACCATTTCTACTTATCAAAATTGATGTATTTTCTTGAAGAATAAATCCATTCATCATGCAGGTCCATAAGAACGGCTCCAATTAAGCGATTGGCTGATGTTTGATTGGGGAAGATGCGAATAATCTTTTCTCTTCTGCGTACTTCTTGATTCAGTCGTTCAATTAGATTGGTACTCTTTAGTCGATTGTGGGAATTTCCTTGTACGGTATATTGAAAGGCGTCTTCGAATCCATCATCCAATGATGCGCAAGCTTTTGAATATTTTGGTTGATCGATATAATCATGAATCAATCGATTTTTAGCCTCACGCGCTAAGTTAATATCTGTGAACTTAAAAATTCCTTTAACAGCTTCTCTGAAAGATCTTGAATTTTTTTTAGGAATGGTGGTAAAGATATTTCTTAGGAAGTGAACTTGGCATCTTTGCCAACTTACGTTGGTGAAGGATTTTCTAATGGCAGAGACTAATCCTTTGTGCGCATCAGAAATAACGAGTTCCGTACCTTGTAAACCGCGTTCTTTTAGGTATTCAAAAAATGTTGTCCAGGTCTCTTCGCTTTCGCCACTTTGAATCATGAAGCCGATAATTTCACGGTCGCCATCTTTGGTTATTCCAATCGCTATATGACAGCTTTTTGAGAGTACTCGATTTTCTTCTCGTACTTTTATATAGAGTACATCGGTCATTAAGTAAGGATAATTTTTTTCTGATAATAAACGATTCTGCCACTCGTTAACCATAGGTTCTAGCTGTTCTGTTAAGCTAGAAACGAAGGACTTAGAGACGGATTTACCACAAAGTTCTTCCACAATTGTTGATACTTTACGAGTTGAAACGCCTGATACATACATTTCCAACATTGAAGCCATGAGGGCTTTTTCGTTTCGTTGATAACGTTCAAACACTGTGGGTGAAAAATGGCCATCACGTGTTCTGGGTACTTTTAATTCTAGCGTGCCTACACGTGTCGTAAAGCTGCGCTCATAATAGCCATTTCGTTGACTTTGTCGGTTTTCTGTTCGTTCATATTCTTTTGCTTGAATATATTCTGTTCGTTGATTTTCCATTAGTTGATTAAATACCGTTGTTAAAATATTTTTAGAAACGTCATCCTTTACAGAATATTCAATAATGCTTTGAATCTCTTCGCTTTTCAGTGTAAAATGTACTTGGGTCATGTAAAAGTCCTCCTGGGTATGTTTTTGTCGTTAAAAACATTGTACCGTAAAAGGACTGTTATATGGCCTTTTTACTTTTACACAATTATACGGACTTTATCTTTTTTTTATTTGGCTGTATAATATAATAGAAGACTGATTGACTTCAATCAGTCTTCTATTATATTATTTATACATCTTCGCTTTCTATAAGAAAGCCCCATTTATCCAATTTTTATCTATTTTTTGATATCTCATTGATTCTCTTAATTATTGAATAAATCATTTTATTTTTTATTCTCTAAAAATAAAATATTCACAAAAAAGGAGGGCTGTTATCATTTTTAAGAGATCAATGTTTTATAAATAAATATTGAGGTGATAATTTATGACAAATGTGTCTAAAGGTAGTAAACATTTAATTATTTTTGCTTGTATGCTATTACAAGCCATTCCTTATGGCATTGCACAAAACATCCCTCCATTATTCATTCACTATTTAGAGAAAGAATATCATTTTAGTGTCCAAAGTGTTGGCTATATTTTTATGATTGGCGCTTTAGCAGCATCATTAATTTCACCAATGGCTGGTAAAATGTATAGTAAATTTCCAGTCAAGCTAATAATGTTAGGTGGATTAATTTTGTCTGCTTGTGGAGTTATGTTAAACGCAGTTTCAACCAAATTATGGATGTTTTTATTAGCAAATTCAATTACTCAAATAGGAACTGTTACGTTTTCAGGTTTAGGGGTACCGTTTTTAATCGCTACTTGGTTTGATGAAAAATCTAAAGCTAGCGCACTAGGAATTGCCTTTGCAGGTGGTTCTATCGGGAATTTCTTTTTACAACCTATCGTAACCAACCTACTCAATCATTATGAATTGCATAGAGTCTATTTCATGTGTGCATTGGCTTCCTTGGTTGTTGGGGTACTTGTCGGTGTGTTTTTAATCCATCCTAACAAACAACCGATCGAATCTAGTGCTGCCAAACAATCAACTGATTCTTCTAAAGACTCAAAAATCTCTACAAATCAATCTGTTCCCCAAGGTACCCATCCTGCTAATACTCAAACCGGTATCGGCTATAAAAAAACTACCCAACAAAAAAGTTTTTGGGCATTATCTTGTTTTTATTTAATTATAGGATTAGCTATTTCTGCTCTTTCCAGTCAATATGCAAACTTTTTCGCTTCTATTCATATCAATACTACCTTAATTGGTACGATTGGCTCTACGTTTGCCATTGCTTGTTTGGTTGGAAATGTTGGCGGAGGTTTCTTATTCTCAAAAATTGGTGTACGCAACGCCATGTTTTTAGCCTTTATTTTACAACTAGTTACCGTTATCTTGCTAATTGCTAGTATTTTTATTCCTAGCATTAAAGTCATTTCTGCATTTGCTTGGGCCGTCCTTTATGGTTTTAATGTTTACTCTTATATGAGTGCACCGGCTGTAATGATGCAAACACTCTTCGGTATGAAAGACACCAGTCAAATACTAGGTGTATTTAGTATCTTTTTTGCAGTTGGCTTTGCTTTAGGAAATATTGTATTTGGTTTCTTTGTTGATACCTTTGGCTTTACTGCAGCTTGGATTAGCATTTTATGTTATGTACTTATCGGATTTTCTGGTTTATTATTCTTCATTACCGATATTCAAAAACATAAATTTGCCGATCAAACTGCTTAATGCATAATTTTTTTGAAAGGAGTGCATCATATTCATGTGTACTGGATTAAGATATGTTAACGGAGATTTTTACTTTGGACGAAATTTAGATTTAGATTACCATTTTGGCGAAGAAATCGTTATTACACCTAGAAACTATGAAATCACCTATAAAAATGAACCTTCACAAAAATCACACTATGCTTTTATCGGCGTAGCTATGGTATTAGATAATTATCCACTTTATGCCGATGCGATTAACGAAAAAGGCTTAGGCATTGCAAATTTGAATTTCCCACAGTTTTCTAAATATGCTGATGAAATCAAAGAAGGTGCCCTTAATCTTCCTCCTTATGAATTAGTGCCTTGGGTGTTAGCACAATTCTCAACTGTTAAGGAAACTAAAGCTGCCCTTAAAAATTTAAATATGGTTGATATTCCTTTTAAGCCTAATGTACCGAACACTACTTTACATTGGCTCATCGCCGACAAAGACGAAGCGATTGTCGTTGAAATTATTGACGGAAAAACCGTCATTTATGATAATCCTGTTGGCGTTTTAACTAATAGTCCTAGTTTTGATTATCATTTAATGAATTTACACAATTATCGTCATTTAAGTAGCAAACAACCTCACAATTCTTATTCTCCTGATTGGGATGCAAAACCTTTTGGCGAAGGTTTTGGTGCAATTGGTTTACCTGGTGATTGGTCACCAGCATCTAGATTAGTTAAAGCCACCTTTGTTAAAGAACATTCAGTTTGTCCTCAAGATGATGTAGCCAATGTTACACAATTCTTCCACATTTTAGATTCAGTCGCTTTTGTTCAGGGCTGTACTACTTCTGATCGAAATACTCATGATATCACTATGTATTCTTCTTGCGGAAATACTGCTACTGGTGATTATTACTATAAAACCTATACCAACAACCAAATCTCAAAGGTTTCTATGTCAAAAGTTGATCTGGAATCTACTAAATTGTTTGTTTACCCTATGGAAGATAAACAACAATTTAGACAAGTCAATTAAGGCGTTGGCTTGCTCATTTTAATCAGCTTAATCATAAATAATTGGTAAATGCAATGTAAGCGTTAGATAGCTTAGCGGTCTTTCCTCCTCCTTTGAATTTAGGTAGTATTAAGCTACCAAAAATTTAAAGGAGGTTTTTACATGTTTCAATCGCAAATTGTACCTGTAAAGCTTACTGACAATGAAAAAAACCAAAAAGTTGATGCTCTGCATAAAAAGAACTCTCAAAAACTATGGGCACATATCAAGACTTCATCAGGAACCGAGGTACGTCTATTCCAAGGAGTCTCCCCACAACTAACACAAATGATTTTGGAGAAATTATAGTATGCTCGTTGATTTTACTAGAGTAAAAAATATCTTTATTGTATGTGGAAAAACAGATATGCGAAAAAGTATTGATGGATTAGCTAGTATCATTCAATATGAGTACAATTTGGACTTGTATGATGATGCAATATTCTTATTTTGTGGTGGAAAAGCTGATCGTTTCAAAGCACTCTATTGGGATGGTGATGGATTTATTTTATTGTATAAAAGATTTAATGATGGAAAACTAAGGTGGCCGCGTAAGTCAGAAGAAATCATGCAGTTAAGTAACCAACAACTTCGTTGGCTACTGGAGGGATTGAGTATCATTCAACCGACTGCTGTCAAACGAGGTGGAAAAACAACGTTTTAAGTAATGAGGTACAGGAAGAAACAGATAAATTCTTCCTGTTTTTATTTTATATTATTTGTCAAATTAAGCGAGACAAAACTTTCCATTTACGTAACTCAAAAAAACTTCTAATGGTGTTTGGTAATTTAGTGATTTTCTAGGGATATGGTTTCTTTTGGACGCAACGGATGAGATGAATCCTTGATTGACTTGGTTGAAGTCCATTTCTTTTGGTAGTCCATCTTTTGGGAGGAGTCCGTTTGAATGTTCATTTAATCCCCGTTGGGAAGGCGTTCCTGGGTCTGCGAAATAAATATCAATATCATTCGTATTACTAATACTTTTCCAATTAGAGAATTCTTTTCCACAATCAAAGGTAATTGATTTGAAAAGATTTTTGGGTACGGATTGAAGCCATTCATTAATCGAATTTTCAATATCAACTGCCTTACGGCCTTCTGGTTTCAAGGCGATAATGGCTTTTGAAAGTCGCTCAACGAGTGTGATGACGGCACTTTTATGGTGGATGCCGACAATCGTATCACCCTCTAAATGTCCAAATTCTTCTTCGAAAACGACATAATCTTTTTTACGTTCAGAAATATTTCTTTTGAATGCCTGTTTTCCACGTTTTTCCTTATAACCATTTGGTTTTCGTTTTCCTTGCATCGGTAAATGTAAAACATTGAATTCTCCCGTTTTAAACCGGCGATAGAGGGTACTTACTGAACAAGAGAAGGTTCGCTCTGCACGGCCAATAATGACGTCTGGGGTCCAACCTTCAGTTGATCTTTTTGCAATGTATTCTTTTTCCTCAGCAGGAAAAATGATTTCGGTTCTCCCGCAACGTCGCTTATTTTCTTTGTATTGTTCAAAGTATTCAAGTGCTGTTCCACCACATTTGAGAAAGGTATAGACATTGTAAATTGTTTGGCGTCCACGTTTAAGCTGCTTCGCAACGATAGCAACCGGAGTTTCTTGATGAAAATATGCTTCTATCATTACAAGCTCGTTTGGTGTAAGATGGGTATAAGTCATTTATGTTCACTCTCCTTGTATGCTTTAGCGGGTATTACAATTTGAGTGTAACATAAATGGCTTTTTTATTTGTCTCGCTTAATTATACAAACGGCGTTTCTAAATAGTATGAATTTACTAAAAAATAACAGTTATTATCTTTTAGTAAATCCATATACCATTCTCCAATTTTTCCAATTGATATTACAAACATTTCACGTTAAAAATTTATGATACAGTTCATCTGATAATATCATTATAACTCAATGTTATTCTGCTTGAACTTGACCAGAATTACTTACAAAATATTTATACATCTGATCAGTTCCATCGGCCATATAATAAAAATAATATCCGTCTGCTGTAGTTTCTCTTCCGGCATCAGTTGCATTAGGTCTACCTAACTCATTGTGTTTAGCTATTGCAAGTTGAGCAGCTTCTAACTCTGAAATAGCTGCTTGACTAAGTGTAGAGACATTATTGTTTGTTGCTTCATTGGGTACAGTTTTGAAATAATCATCTTGGATAATCTCACCATTATTATTCACTGTAATGATATTCCAAGTGATACCTTCTGGACCTCCATGTAGTTGATAATGAAAAGTAAACGAGCCATCAGAATTTTGTTGCCCATTTTCAAATGCATCTGAACCGCCCGATTGTGGAAGTTTTTGTCCCAGATATTGAGCTGCTTCTTCAATAGAATTTAATAAATTCGTGTAGACCACTTGTGGTTCTTCGGAAACATTTTCTTGTAAAGTAGCTACCTCACTACTTTCTGTTGTAGTCTCTGTTGATGTAGCCTCCTGATTATCAATTTTTATTTTCTCTAGTTGGTTTTTATATGTGGTAATTGTATCGTCAATTTTTTTGATTAATGAATCTACTTCCGCTTGGCTATATACATCAGTACTCTCTTTTTGTACCCATTTTTTGAGTTCATCTAATGTATTTACTTTTTGAGAAAGATCATTTTCAGTTGCTTCTTCAAGATTATCTAGTGTATTCTCTTTTAAGTCTTTATCGTCTTGTTCTTTAAAATTTGTTTTGATCTTCTTAATAGATTCTGTATAGGTATTAGTAATTTTTTTCTCCGTTTTATCTGACTTAGAGTAAGCACTGGATTCAGTAACAAATTTTTTGTACTCCGACAGTTTTGTATCTTTATCTTTTTCGGCTAAAATTTTCTCTACATTTTTTTCTATTTGTTTCATTTTACTTTTTACTACTTCAGCAGTTTTTGTTTCTGAAGTAGCCGTTTTACTTTTGTCTGTCGAAGCTGAACAACCTGCAAAAACAAAAATAGACCCTACCATAACACCCATCACTAACTTTTTTTTCCAATTCTTTGAGTACATGTGTTTTCTCCCTATTATTTTTTAGTTAATTATAACATCTTTTCATAAAATTTGAGACTACTATATGCGTTTTTTTGTTGATTTACCAACATGTTTAGACATTTTCCTCTAGGAAAAAATTAACTAGCACCACGGGTAAATATCCCTATTTATGATAAGGACCTCCCTAACTACTTCTCTAACGATTTCAAATCGCTAGAGAAGCGTTAGCGCCCCTCTAACGTTGTTTGATATAACCTAGACTAGATCGTTAACGTAAAGGGTGTTTTTAACACAAAAATAGCCGTATCCTTTGTTTTGGATACGGCTATTTGGTATTGCTCATTCAATTGTTGTACCACGGCAGGCGTGAATTTCATCGTAATTTCCAACATCTCCTTATGGTTAGGATCAAAGGTTATTTTCTCAATAAAAGTACGATACAAGGCTTTGACTTGCTTCTTCTCACTATGGGCAAGAAAACGATCCAAACTAGTCAATATCTGTTGGACATCTTTGACTTGAATCGGCTCTCCTTGTTGAAAGATCCCTAAGATTTCATTTTCTCGAATGTGCAACTGTCGTCGTTTTTCAGTCAATTCGTCTAATCGGTTTTTTAACATCGGAAACAATTCAGGACTATCTTCCAAAGCAACTTCCCATTTTTCAATTTTAGTCTTCAATTCTTCCTTTCGTTCCAGTAACACCACGAGTTCTTGTTCCAATGGTTGGCTTTGTCGCACTATTTCTTCATTTAACGCTGCCACCAATCGGGGAAGAACTTCTGGTAGCTGAACGATCTCCTTTAATCGGTCGGCGACAAATGTTTCCGCTTGCTCGGCACGAATCGAATTGGCATGACACACACTTGCTCCTTTATTCCGAAAGACTGAACAAGAATAATATCGAATCCGTTTCTTTGTGCCATCTTTTAGGGTATTTGTGACATTACTCGCTGCCATCGGTGCCCCACATTCTGGACAACGTAACAAGCCTGTCAATACATTTTCACCTGTATGGTTCCATTTGGGTTGTTTTCCTTCTAAAGCAAGACGTTCTTGTACTTTTTGATAATCTTCTTCCGAAATAATCGGTTCATGGGTTCCTTTCACTAAAATCGGTTTCGGATTTTTTCCTTTCCGTCGTTTGGTTTCCCAATTGATATAGCGCGCATATTCTAAATACCCTGCATAAATTTTATTGCGTAAGATATCTTTGACTGCCGTAGTAGAAAAAGCATTCTTTTTGACTGTTTGATATCCTTGACGATTCAAAAAATTGGCAATCGCTCGATACCCTGCTCCACCTAAATATTTTGCATAGATCAGACGAACAATTTTCGCCTCTTCTGGTTCAATGACCAATTGTTTTTGACCATTCGTGTCAATACCACTGACATAGCCTAAACGTCGTCCACCTGCATAACGCTTTTTATCTTTCACTAAGCTTTGCATTGACATCTGAACATTCTCCGCAATTTGGTTGCGTTCAAATTCACCGAAACTCCCAAGGAGTTGTAACATCAGTTTACCTGTCGAAGTGGTCACGTCAAATTGTTCCGAGATCGAATGTAACCCCACATCATATCGCAATAGTTCCTCGACGGTTTGTAAGACATCTAACATATTGCGTCCGAGACGGGTCAATTTCCAAATCACTAGTAGATCAAAACGATGGTTTCGAGCATCGCTCATCATTCGTTGATAGGCGAACCGATTTTTTGTGGATTTCCCACTAATCCCTTCATCGGCATAAACTTCTACCACTTCATAGCCCATCCGTTCGGCAAACTGTCGTCCATTTTGTTCTTGTGCTTGAATACTATGTCCTTCTAATGCTTGTTCTTGGGTACTCACTCGAATATACAATGCGACTCGTTTGGTTGGTGTCGTTTCCATAGATCATTCGTTCCCTTCTAAAATATTTTGTGTCAGTTGTCGGAAGTAAATCCCACAGACTGTTTTTTCCTTTGTTACCTCGATCCGACAAACATGGTCACATAACAATTGTCGACTAGAGAGGTCTTTTAGTTGAAGCCATTCTTTCACTTTTGCTTCACACTGTTGGAGTGAAAGAAACGAAGAAGTAGACCTCGGCTTTTGAAGAGCTTGCAGCTGTTGCTTGAGTTCTTCCAGTGAACAATTGCCTTCTTCAAATGCCTTGAGCCATTGTGCTTCTTGTTTCTTTTGTTGGATTACTTTGTGTTTTTCATCTTTTCGCTTTTCGGCTAACTGTTGCGTCAATTGGGCAATCAAAGCCTGATAGACGCCTTCGTGTTGAAAAAAACCCTGTATCTTTTCCAATACTTCTGACTCAACCCTTTCTGCCCGAAGAAAGATTCCTTGGCAGCTTCGGTCGGTACAATGATAATAATGAAGCGTCTTCGTCTTCTTTGTATTCCATTGATACTTCGAACTCAGATGACGACCACAGAAGGGACACCGAATTTTTTGACGTAATAAGTACGGATACGTATCTTTTTTAGCTGTACACCTTGATTGGCGAATCTCTTGGGCTTGTAAAAAGATTGTTTTCGAGAGAATCGGTTCAAAGGTTCCTAGATACTTCCCCAAAGATCCTCCTTTGATTTCGCCATAGTACAATGGATTTTTTAGAATACTATAAATATGATAGGGCTGAAAAGGACGTTCACGGAAGAAGAACTTTTGTTGCGTCAATCGTTGACAAAGCTTTTTGTAGCCATATTTTTTAGTCAAATAAAGTTGAAAGATATGGCGGACAACTTTTGCTTCGTGTGCTTCTTGTTGGATTTTCCCATTCACTAAACGATACCCATATGGAACCGCAGAAGACAAATATTGACGTTGTTGTTTTTTATAGGCAAGTCCGGCACGAACATTTTCAATAATGACGTTTCGTTGTTGTTCTGCAAAAGTGAACAATAATTGCACAAATAGTTTATTCGTTGACGCGTGCGAGAAAGAAGCAGGAAGAGGTTCAGAAATCGAATAAACTTGAACCTGATGTTGTTGGCACAATTCAATAAATTCTAAGGCTATTTTGGCTTGACGTGCCAATCGATCATAACGCCAGACATAGATTACCCCCTCTTCTTCTGACGCACAAACCCAAGCTCTAAGCTGTCGAAAAGCTGGACGATCCGCTTTTCCCCCTGATTCTCCTTTGTCTGAAAATCGTTGAGGAATTTGTTCATATTTCTCTAAAACATACTCTTTCACTGCATCATATTGAGCGTCATTACTGATTTTCGCTTCTTCATAAACAGACGTTCGATCATAACAAGCCACACGCATGCTTGATTCCCCTCTCTATGAATGAACTAAATACCATTCTTTCACGACTCTTCCATTGAACGAACGTTGCACAAAGTGGTTTTCTAAATATCCTTCGTTCTTCAACGCTTGAAGAGTACCTCCAATAGATCCAGCAGATAACCCTCTTATTTCGAAATCCAAGTAAATTGGTTGTGTAAAAAAGGCTTGATTTGAAAAATGTTCTTGAATATACAGAAGAACCTCTGCTTTTAGTGTCATTTTATTTTTAGTCATTAGAATTTTCCTTTCTTTCATGTTTGATTGAATGAAGTAAATGAAGCATAGATCAAGCTTCATTTACTTCCGTTTGGGTTTGCTCGCTATCATACAAATAAGTAATCAGTAGCTTTGAAATCGCAGCCAATAACTTTCCCTTGTCTATTTCCTATAACCAACTGAAAGAAAAACTTTGACTGTACTTCTTTCGATTGAATTTAGTCTTCGATCGATCGCTTTTCGAGATCTTTTTCATGATGAAAATAAGAAATCATGTCTTTTGCAAGTTGAGATAAAAATTCTTCCATTATTTTTCCACCCCCATATCCTCATAAAAAATGCTCAGGTCAATAGAAAAATCCCCGTTTTCTGCTTTCATCAATTCTAAAACCAAAGAATTGAAATTTTCTTGTTCCATCAATTTTTTCACTCTCCCTTATTAATGTCTTACAGTTCTTGTATTGACTGATTTAAGACAATTCCAGAGAGATAGGTTTTGCCATTACTTTTTTTAGTGGAAATAACAAAGCCTTCTGCTTCAAAAAGTTCAATCAACCCTTTGTTGAATGAACGAAGCGTTCCGTATTGTCTAGCCGACCAATTCTTTTCCTTTAACATTTTTTGGAAAGTTTGAAAAAGGAGGTTACTCTCCATCTTTTTTGTTGGATTTTTCGATAAATAATGCGCCTTAAAATAAGACAAAGGATGTACGCATCCTAAAAACTGTTCTTTTGCCTCATGCATCAAATCAGATATAGTAAATTGATATCCGTTCTTAATTAATCGCTTCGCCCCTTCTAAGGCAAAGTTTAAAATTCCAGACAGTTCAAGTGTCATTTTTTCTAGTAGAAAAGGATCTTGCTCTTCTGGACGAAACGTTCGAGGAAATGGAAGAATCAGTAATCTACGAGAAAATCCGTAAGAAGAATCCGTTATCAAAGGCAAATGATTCATTAAAAAAATGAACTTAGTAGGAAGTATACAAGTGATTTCTTTGATGCCTTTCCGATTTAACGTGATTGGCTCTCCCGCTGTAACAGCTTTTAAAGTAGCTGTTTCAAAACTATTTACATCACTTTCTGTAGCTAAGTTGAGTAACTTATTGTGCATCACTTCCATTCCAAATCGACTTTGAAAAGCTGAAATTCCAGAAGAACTCGTATTACATTCGCCAACAAGCTTTGCTAAGAGAGCAAACAACAAAGATTTACCGTTCGCTCCCGATCCATATCCAATCAGAAAAGCATTCGCCTGATGGCTCGACAAAAGAACATAGCCGAACCATTCTTGAACAAACGCAATTGTTGATGGATCAGAATAGAAAACCTCATTAAGAAATTGAAGAAATCGAGCGCACTTTTTTTCAGAATCATACACAACCGTGCTAAAAAAATGAGCATAGTGATTGGATTGACTCTCAATAATCTCTCCAGTTCGCCTATCAAAAGTGCCATTTGTCAACACTAAATAATCATCAGAGAAAGTCTCAAGCATACAGAGTTTCCTTTTAATATGTTCACATGTATTTCTTTCGCGATACCATAAGTTTGTGTCATCTACGCTTTTTGTGACTTCATACACCAATCTTTGCAACCAGATTTCTCCCTTTGATTCCCATCTATGAGTGATGTAATTATACATGTGTATACTGTTAGTCGATTTCAGCATGATAATGTTTGTATATTCAATTATTAGATCTGCCACCTTCTCGTTAAACGCTTCCTCAGTCAAATTTCTGGGAATAGTTTCAATAAGATTAAAGAACGCTTCCTTTCCTTCTTTGCCTTCTTCAATTTCTTGTAGTTTATTGGGATTTAGATACCTCTTAAAAATTTGTGTATTTTCCATTTCTTTTTTATCCACGACTCACTTCTCCTTCTTCATCTATTAATTCTTCCAAAAGTATTAACCCATGAAAATTACAGTAACAACGATCATTTCGACAAGTATCCATATATACAAGTAAAATTTCTTTACCAATTAGGAAATTTAAGTCAATGATATTTCCTTCTATATATCTGGAAATACTCGTTAAGAGTCGCTCATATTCAAACCGATTAAACAGATTAATTTCAAATACTCCTTGATTAGAATGTGTGCTTTTAAACATATTCAGTTGAATAGTGACGATTTCATTACTCGCTACACTAATTTCTCTCACCATTCCATAAAAATGATAAGTTTCTCCTAACACTTGATTGACTGATACTTTAGTATTCTTCAACATATTCCTTCGCTCCTTCATAAATATATTAAAATCAAGCAATAGTCGAAATGTGCTTTCCCTTCTTATTTTTCCAATAAAACAGAGAATTCCTATCGCTTGTTGAACACATCATAAAACATGAATTTCTTTTTTTCACCGTCAAATTCGTAGGGAAACATAATTTTTGCCGATGTTTTTTTAATGTATAAGAATCTCTTTATCTTAACTAA
>NZ_NGMO01000002.1:388354-389419 GCF_002140175.1 Candidatus Enterococcus wittei | reverse complement strand
TATCTACCTATTTTGAAAAACAAAGACTCATAGAAAGTCCTTCATACTTTCTATGAGTCTCTATGTTAGCTCTTTTCTTATTGTAAGAATAATTGTGTAGAAATACATTAAAACTAAACAGATTTATAGATCATCAATTGTATACTCTGAATACCCCTCATAAAAATAACTTACATCAATTCCTTTCATAAATAGTTGACGATCATAAATTTGTTCTGTTAGTGCTTGAGAAAGTAAATGACTAATTTCTAAATCGTTGATTGGACTACGTTCCATAGCAGATAAATAGTCTTCCTTATCTACTAAATTCCAATCAATTACCTTTTGCAGTTCTTTCTTTAACATAAGATCCAACCAAATCCGCATACTTCGCCCATTTCCTTCTCGAAAAGGATGGGCAATATTCATTTCAACATATTTCTCAATAATTTCTTTGTACGTACTTTGAGGCATTTTATCAATATACTGTAAAGAAGTTTCTAAGTACATTAATGGGGCAAAACGAAAATTTCCCTTCGCTAAATTCACTGTTCGAATTTCTCCTGCAAAATTATAAATATCTGAAAACAAATAAAAATGAATCGTTGCTAAGCCCTTAAATGTTCCAACCTCTATTTCATTTATTTTTCCACTATCATATAAATGTTTTGCTTTTTGTTTACTTATTCGTTCCTCTGCCTTCGCAAGAGCTATTTGATTGGCTATTCCTAATTTATTTTCCAATACCAAGAGAATCACCTCATTCATATATTAAGTCACTAAATCATTGACACTCAAATTCTTTCTACAGTACATAAACTCTATTTTCTAAAATATTCTCTTGAATACTTTCTTAACTATTCTATTATATCAAAAAGTCAAGTAAAACAGGAAATCATAGAAAGTTTGTCATACTTTCTATGATTCCTGCATTAATTCCGTTTTATATACTTTAGTGAAACAAATAGACAAAAACAAGCTCTTCTTAGTACCAAAGTACCTAAAGTGACAATCTTTTATTTCATTTTACTTTTCTCACTCATTTTTTATCAACTATCTTTTGGTCACTTTGGGGACTTCTAGTAC
>NZ_NGMO01000002.1:387367-388254 GCF_002140175.1 Candidatus Enterococcus wittei | reverse complement strand
TTTCTATTATTTGAAATATACTTTGTTCTATAATGATCTTTTGATTCTTTTAATTCTTCACTCGTATCTCTATCTATTTCAATAGGATTATCGTAGAGTTCTAACAATCCTTTTATAATTTTAATTTCTTTCTTATCCACCTTATCTAAAGACTTATTTTGTAAAGTAGGCATCCACCACTCAATAATTATGTGCCTAAATCGACTGATAAAATATTTATAATTCCCTATTTTTTCAAAATCATCTAAATAATGCTCAAAAGCTTGCGATTTCTTGTCAAATTCCGTTAATATGCAGTCATCGGTTATATCTGCATCGTCAATAAGTTGAATATTATGACAACGAAAATAATCAACTATACTTTTTTCCATAAACTGAATATATTCAACCGCTAGGTCTCTATTAAATTGTCGTGTACCATCATTTTTCTCTGATAATTTACGTTTTTCTAACTGCTCTAATAATTTTCCAGTAATATCGAAAAGAAGATCGATAAATTCCCACTCTCTAAAATATTCCTCCTCAGAGAGTGGAATAAAATCTGTTTTTTCTAAATTATCAAAGCTTAATCCCATATTGGCTTGATCTGAAATGAAATTAAACATTCCTTTTTTCACAAACTTTCCATCATACACACTTAACGTAGACGTAAAAAGTTGTAGAAAAAAAGTATTGAACGGATGCTTCATTTTACGATTCAAAAATTCTTTATAAGTACACTGATCAAAGTGCCTAAAAGTGCCTTGTTGTCCTAAATACCACTGACTCTTTTTTGAAAGGGAGAGACTGATTAACACAGTTTGAAAGTGCTTAGCTATTTTATCATTATGACCATCTGAGGTTAATTTTGTTTTACGGATATATTCCTTCTCTTCCTCTTTTTTTAA
>NZ_NGMO01000002.1:349043-385277 GCF_002140175.1 Candidatus Enterococcus wittei | reverse complement strand
ATACCAAGAGAATCACCTCATTCATATATTAAGTCACTAAATCATTGACACTCAAATTCTTTCTACAGTACATAAACTCTATTTTCTAAAATATTCTCTTGAATACTTTCTTAACTATTCTATTATATCAAAAAGTCAAGTAAAACAGGAAATCATAGAAAGTTTGTCATACTTTCTATGATTCCTGCATTAATTCCGTTTTATATACTTTAGTGAAACAAATAGACAAAAACAAGCTCTTCTTAGTACCAAAGTACCTAAAGTGACAATCTTTTATTTCATTTTACTTTTCTCACTCATTTTTTATCAACTATCTTTTGGTCACTTTGGGGACTTCTAGTACTGTATTGGTTTTCAATTAAATATCTCATTCAAAAGAATGCTTGTGCTCTTTCAATTATCGTTCCTATTATTTTTATGTATATTAGTTAAAAAGTCATTTAATACATTCTTTCTCCCTCTTTATAGATAAAACTGATTCTTAAAAAGCTTATGGTGCTTTTTAAGAATCAGTTATTACTTGATGATGTATAACTCTAATTATTGAACCGTGTTAGAATGATGAATCATCCTAAAAGCCTCGTCCATTTGTAACTCTTATTTCAAATTAGGGTATTTTTCTAATAGATTCATCGCACTTTGTGCTAGTTGTGCATTGGTCGCATTACCTACGAAAGAATCAAGTATTTCTTCATCTGGAATTGAGTTTAATACCTCTTCATTAAATCCTTGATTTTGTTTTAATATTTCCCTAATTGCTTGTGCTCTTTCATGTGAACTTGGCATAGCTGAATCAGTTGTTGCTTGTTGAGTAGATTCTTCTACTACTGGAGTTTGAGGAGTTTGTCCATTCACAATATCACTGAAACCTTGTTTTAATTGTTGATTTTGAGTTTCGTTAAAGTACAGATAATTATTTTCATTACCTTGATTTTGTTGCGTTAAATAAACTTTAGGTTGTCCATTTTGAAAACCGAAAAAGTAAACATGCTGCCCTAAATATTCCCCAGTTTCTACATCAGAATAAACTGCTACTAAATTGAAATCTGCTTGACCAGTTCCATCTTCTGACCATTGTACGGTAACTGGTGCTTCATTGATTGCCATTTTCCAATTGCCATTAATCACGGCTTGTGGTAAAGGAGTGCCATACAGACTTACATTGTTCTGAGGATTGTAGCTTTTATATTCTTGCCCTAATGTCTTTCCCCATTGTGGGACAAAAGTTGCTAGTTGAGATGCTTTATTTGTATCCCATAATTCTTGTTTTATTTGAGAATCACTCGTATCTGAACTCGTTGCCTTACTAGACTCTGTTGTGTTAGTTTCTAGAGTAGTTGTTTCTATTTCTTTTGTAGAAGATTCCTTTCTTGTTGTTTCAGTTTCATGAGTTGTTGAATCCACTTGTTTCTTTTGTTCATTTTGAGAGACAGTAGAACATCCTCCAAGTAAAAGAATCGTGCCTAATAGGAATAATCGTTTTGCTTTCATCCTGTTTCTTCTCCTAATAATAAATTTGAATTCATTCAAGAAAAAGAACCACTCGTATAAGTGGTTGCTTTTTCTAAATAATTATTTCTTTAACAGCTCTTGCTTCAATTGTTGAAACTCTTCTTCTGTAATCATATTCGTTTCCAACAAATGAGAAAGTCTTTCTAATTGAGAAAGAACTGTATCAGAAGACGCGATATCAGAAGATACTTCTTCAAATTCACCTTCTAAAATATCTAAATCTTGTTGGAGACTTTCTTCTGTATACGCTACATTTTTTCCTAACTCTGTTTGAAGCTTTGTTGCCATTGGTTTCATAGACAAGTAATTGATGCCTCCTGAAACAACGCCTCCCACAACTGGTACTGCTTTAGAAATACCTTTCGCGAAGGTATTTTTAGTTAACTTTGTACCAAAAATACCTAGTACTCGTTTGATTACTGGATAATACAACGTTTGTGTCAATGCTTTTTGAGGAATCTTTTTCAATGCTTGTGTAGATAACTTTCCAGACATCGCTCGTACGGCAGAACCTGCAGAAGTTACTCCAAGCATAATTCCCAAATACAATATCAGCGTATTCTTTGCTTCTTCACTGAGCTCTCCATTCTCTCCCATTAAATCCTTAAATCCATAAATGTACGAAATTTCCTGTGCTAATCGTAATGAATAACCAAAGAACTGAAGGAGATCCGCTGGAATAGTTGCTGCCATAGCGATACCTCCTGGGAGTCCAGTTGCTAACGATACCGCACTTGATTTCAAGGTAATCGATTGAATACATTTTTGTGCTTCACGATCTAGCATTTCTTTGGATAAAAATGCTTGTGGTCCCTTTTCTATGAGTCCTTCAATATCAGAAACTTTTCCTTGAAATGTTTGAATCAAAAATGCTCGACGATCAACTTTGACCATTGGTAATTTGAATGCTTCTTCTATGATTCTCAAACCTACTGTTTCTTCATTAGCCATGTACATGTTGCTCCTTTTGTTGTTGTCTGATAATACTTTGAATCCATCTCGTTGAAAAACCATACCGATCCGTTAATTTCCTAGAATCAATGGAATGGTTTTCTTGTACCATTGTTTCAATTTTTTGAGCGACTAATTCTCGGTCATACATTTTCATTGGGAACGATAACTGTTGCCCACGAAAAGCAATATAAAACTGATAAAGTAAATCCGTGTCTAGTCCTTTTTCCTCAAAAAATTCATAGATACTTTTATACGAACTCGTCAAACATTCCCCATCTACTTTCACTTGCTCACCTCCATTTCCTCTGACATTTTAAAAATATCATATTGATTCCTTCATTGATAATGCATATAACAAGAGGTTTTACAAGTTGTTTAGTCTGTAAAAGAACAAGTAAAATAACAGAAAAAGAAACATATACATTGAATACTTATTTTCGTTTATTGAAATAACAAAGAATGATCTGCCAATTGCCATTCATTACGAACATGAATACTTAATGGATGGGATAACTTGCCTTCTGCATTTATCAATACTTTGGTCATCTTTTTTTGTTTCGCACTCAATTGATCGTAAATGGTCTTCGCTTGTTCATAAGCCACTTGACTCGTCGCTGTAATCGAACCACAAGCAAAAATAATGGTGTTGATTTTCTTTTCTGTGAAAACAGTTGTTAATATTTCCAAAGATTGTTCATCATTTCCACGAGGAAATACCCGAGGACTTTTCGCTTTTGTATACGAAAAAAGATTCACAGCAATAAAACCAGTAAATCCTAATTGTCGGATATTCTTTTCGATTAATAACATACTCAAATCATTCGTAAATGGTTCTGTATCTGTTGGACGAATAGTAATGACTACCGCTAATTTATCTTCCGCTTCTTTTCCTTTGATCGCCCATTGTCGTTTGAAAACATAGCGATGGGTTTGATGAGGATCTCGCCAAACTTCTGTTTGTGTGGTCACTAATTCTTTTTCAATCATCTCTTTTTCTCCTATGCTAATTTTTGTTCAAGCACTTCAATTACCATTGCCGTTATAAGTGTCAATACTAGTTGAAAATATTTCATATTCTTTCTCCTTTTTTCTTCATAATTTGATGAATCGCGGTAAGGATATCTTCTAAACATTTCGCAATCATTCTCAAATAATCGATCTTATTCATCCGTTCCTCCAATCTGACTCCAAACCAATCGTCCTTCTACCAGTAACCCACGAACAAATTCTCGCTGGCTGGTAATATCTGTAATGAAATAAACCACATAGTCTTTCCCACTTTGTGGTGCACAATAAATATAAAGATGTGTCATCACTAAACGTGGTAGATGAACATCTTTAGGAAGTGTACCCATTTCAATTTCCTCTTTTTCCATCGTAACGGATTCATAGCCCCACTCTTCAGGAGTAGTGACTAGCTGTGCACACTTTTCCAGTACTTCGATAGCCGTTTCTAACAAGTCCTTTCGTTCCTTTCTTTTAGATATTAGTATTCTTCTGGTAATAACATCGTTTGATACTCACCCGAATCAATGACCCATATTTTTTGAGACACTGATTTCAAACGAAGCTTAGGTGAAATCAGATACTCTTTTCTTTCTTCCGGTTCTTCTTGACGATGAACCAACTTTTGATTTCCTTTTTCTATAGAAAATTCAAAAATTTGAAGATAGTCTAAAGGAAGTTGCTTTTGAACCTTTTGATCGATTAGGTTCCAACATAAAGCTTGTAATTCCACTGGTAAACTGTCCATTAGTCCCTTTGTGACATAACGTTGTCCTTTATTTTGAAACATTTCTTTTCCCTCCTTTGCCATTAAAAATAGCCCAATCTTCTATAAAGAAGATTGGGCTTCATGGATATAATATATAGTTAAATTTATCTTTGTTTCATTGCTATATTATTTAGATTAATTGGAAGACATCACGAATAAATATAAGAAGTGCTTTCCTAGAAATCTATATTTCCTATTTCCATATTTAGTATCTCTATACTAAATTGCGGAGAGTGTAAAATATTTTGTGTAAATGAAAAAATCCATACAAAAAAGGAAGTCCCTTCTGTAGAATAAAGTTAACGACAACCAATTCACAGAAAAGAGGACTTCCCCATGAATGATTTTACTACAGAAATTGTGCAAACTCTAGTCACTAAAGGCGATTTAAATGAATTATTCCGTTTGCACTTAGAAAAAGCGATAAACACACTCCTACGGACTGAATTAACGGCTTTTTTAGATTACGAAAAATATGATCGCACTGGTTTTAATTCAGGTAATTCGAGAAACGGTTCTTATGTTCGATCAATCAAAACCGAATATGGTGAATTAACATTGGAAATACCTAGAGTTCGTAATGGTGAGTTTAAACAACAAACTTTACCAGCCTACAAAAGAACAAACGACACATTAGAAACCACTATTATCCATTTATTCGAAAAAGGTGTTACGATGTCTGAAATTGCTGATTTAATCGAAAAAATGTATGGGCATCACTATACTCCACAAACCATGTCCAACATGACTAAAGTTCTGACTGAAGAAGTAAACGCCTTTAAATCCAGAGCCTTAAATGATAAGTATGTTGCTATTTTTATGGACGCTACTTATATTCCATTAAAACGTCAAACCGTATCCAAAGAAGCGATTTATATTGCCATTGGTATACGAGAAGACGGCACTAAAGAAGTACTAAGTTATGCGATTGCTCCGACTGAATCAACATACGTTTGGAATGAGCTGCTACAGGATATTAACTCCAGAGGAGTTCAAGAAGTCTTGCTTTTTATTACGGATGGCTTAAAAGGCATGAAAGATACCATCCAACAAATTTATCCTAAAGCAAAATATCAGCATTGTTGTATCCATGTATCTCGTAATATTGCTCATAAAGTACGTGTCAAAGACCGAAAAGAAATCTGTGATGACTTTAAGGCTGTTTATCAAGCTAAATCAAAGGAAGAAGCGAATACATTCTTATCCTGTATGATTGAGAAATGGAAGAAAAACTATCCTAAAGTGACGCAGTCACTCATAGAAAACCAAGATTTATTGACTTTTTATGAGTTTCCGCCCAGTATTCGTAGAACCATTTACTCAACCAATCTAATCGAGTCTTTCAATAAGCAAATTAAAAAGTACAGCCGCAGAAAAGAGCAGTTTCAAAATGAAGAATCACTAGAACGCTTTCTAGTCAGCATTTTTGATACATACAATCAAAAATTTCTAAACAGAAGCCATAAAGGTTTCCAACAAGTAACCGATACATTAGTTTCAATGTTTACTGAGTAACTAATTATTTTGCAGAAGAACGATTTATTTACACAAAATTATTGACGCTCCCCCCAAAATAATCAGCCTTTTATTATTCACAACTCATCCACCTATTTTATTATTTATTTTACATCTTTTTGTTTCTGTCTAACTTCATCAGTAATACCATATTTCATTCTATATCTTCTAAACGTCCTTCGATTAATACCTGTTTGCTCTTCAACTTCTTTATCTGTAGATCCAGCTAAAAACAAATTAAATGCTAACTGAAGGCGTGGATCATTCTCTCGATACTTGGGTTTTCCACCCTTATATTTTCCTTTTGCTTTGGCAAGTGCAATACCTTGCTTCTGTGTTTCAAGTATATATTTACGTTCATCTTCAGCCTGGTACTTGTATAGTTCAATAATTAAATTATTAAGTAATCGACGTAGGTTATCATCAGTAATACCTGTTAACGCTGGTAAATTTAAAACTTCAAGTGTCGCTTTCTTCAGCTGGATCAAATTCATCGTTTCTGTTAGCTCTTTATTATTTCGTCCAAGACGTTTAAGTTCGGTGACTACCACAATATCATCTTCACGAATAAAATTCATCATTTCTTGAAATGCTTCTCGATTTGTATCTTTTCCACTTAACTTATCAGTAAAAATTTTATCACAGTCAGATAAAAGCTCCAATTGTCGATCTAAATTTTGATCTGTACTACTTACTCGTGCATATCCAATTTTAGCCATAAAAAAACTCCTTTAAAAATCAAAAATTTTGATCATAATTAAAATCCTGTTGCCCAACTCTGTTGACCCCTTAGAAATCCAAGTATAACACGAACACACAAAAAGCCCAACAGGGTATACCCTGTTGGGCTTTAAAATCAGATTTCTATTTTCTGAGTGTCACTTTTCTAAGACTTCTATATCTTCTAATAAATTTGGAGATATTGTTAATTAAGTTAACTAATTAAATTCTATTAATGAGATATTTAAGGGAATGGAAATTTTTTCTAAACAAGTTTGCAAATTCCTAAACATGTTCAGAATAAAGAGAAAAAACTTACATTTCAAAAGAGATTCTTTATACTAGGTTTTGAAGAAACAGTGGCCACATCGTTCTTCTATTCAAAAATAGCCTTCAGTGCTGCACTTAGCAAAAGCTCAAATTGGTTCAGTGTTGTGCCAAAGAAAAGATTCGGTTGGTAATCGGAGATTCTTTTGGGAGTATATGTTTCTGTGCTAATGGTCAGTGTGGCTAGACTGCCGATTTTTGAATTTTTTTGACCAACAAAAGCAATCACATCGATATGGTGGTCGTTAGCCATTTTCGCTAGCTCAGCTAACCGAACTGTATCCCCAGAATTAGAAATAATAACGAGCAAAATGTCTTGCTGCACTTGCTGTCTAAGAAATTCCAGATGGCTATTGGCAGTCGCACGAAAGCCATATAAATTAAGAGCTTCCGAAAAATAGTTGGCGAGATTCTGAGAGAAACCGGAGCCAAGGATCATGATGCGCTTGTCGCGATACTCAGAGAGTAAATCGATAAATGCCGCCTGTTCCTCATCGGAGAAAGTGCTTGGCATCGCAATATCCGATTGGCTGTTACCTAATGCAAAAACCAACTCACTATAACCGGAATAGCCAATTTTCTTGGCCATATTGATGATTGTTGCTGTAGAGACATAGGATGCTTTAGCCACATCGCGAATTCCGATAGTTTTTAATGATTGCCGATTTTTTTTCATAAACCGCAAGACTTCTGCTTCTGAATCATTCAGTTGGTATTTATCTATAAGCATTTCAACATCCATAAGATCCACCTCAAATTTTATCAGTTAGGAGTATTATATCATGACAGAAACGAAATTTATTCAAGATCCCTGGGCAAAAATGACGACCCGCAACGGTTTACGCGGAGATGAAGTTATCTCGGCATTGCAAAAATCGATCCGTCGAGGCAAAGAAAAAGAGGCATGTGAATTTGCCTATGAAATGTATATCACCTCGCCGCAATTTGAAGAAAAACTCTGGAGAAGATTACTAGCGATCAGTGTTGAAGATGTAGGTATGGGAAATCCAATGGCTGCCATTATGATCAATAACTTGAACACGATGCGCAAGGAATTCCAATACAACGAATCCGATCGGGCAATGTATTTCTTCCATGCGATTCGTTACTTATGTCAGTCGGAAAAAGACCGCTCATCAGACTTGCTCAAGAACATTGTGATCAAGAGTTTCGCGATGGGCTATGTTCCAGAAATTCCTGATATTGCCTTGGATAAACATACTGTCCGCGGGCAGGAAATGGGTCGTGGCTCCGAACACTTCTTACATGAAGCCAGCAAAGTAATCCCACAAGCAAAAGTCACTAATGACTACAAAGAACATTACGAAAAAATCATCGAGAACTATGATCCAGATCACGTTGTGCCAAGCGCATTTTCATTCAATCCTTGGCAAGTATAGGAGGAAGTTACATGGAAAACTCTACATTTATCATGAAGCTGAATGACGTCCTAAGCCCCATCGCAGCAAAAATTGGCAATCAGCGCCACTTAAAAGCTATATCCAGCGGTATGATGTTTGGACTACCCTTTATTGTTATCGGTTCTTTTTTTCTAATCTTTGCCAACCCACCCATCAACATGGATCAGTATCATCCTGAAACAGCCAATATCTTTATGACATTTATGGCTGGCTGGAAAGATTTCGCTGTAGCAAACTATGATCTCATCACCGCGCCTTATCAATTGACGATGGGCATCATTGGTTTCATTAGCGTCTTTGGGATTGCCTTTTCTCTTGCCAATGAATACAAAATCAACCCTTCCATGAATGGCATGGTTGCATCCGTCATATTTCTAATGGTTTGTACACCAGTGAAAGAAGGCTCGATCAACCTCAATTTTCTAGGAACAAACGGACTCTTCGTCGCAATCATCATAGGATTGTTAGTGGTAGAAATCAATCGGTTGTTTGAAGTGAAACAGATTAAATTGAAACTGCCAGATACTGTTCCACCCATGGTGGCAACCTTCATCAATATGCTCGTTCCGCTGTTGACAAATATCATCATCTTCTATGGGATCAATTTGATCTTCTTAGCAACAACAAACAAAATCTTTCCTGAAGCAGTGATGGAGGTTCTGACTCCTGCAACGAACATCGCTGGCAGTCTCGGCGGTTTCTTATTGATCGTGACCTTAGGCAATATCTTATGGCTGTTTGGCATCAACGGTTCTTCAATCATCTTTCCCATCGTCTTTACACTAGGAATGGCTCAAACTGGCTTGAATGCCGAGCAAATGGCAAATGGCGAAACCATGACACACTTAATGAACTTACAAATGTTTCGGATTTCGGTCCTTGGCGGAGCTGGTGGTACTTTGGGATTGGTTTTATTGATGATGCGAAGCAAAGTTCCCGAATATCGCACAATCGGAAAATTGTCCTTGATTCCTGGAATCTGCTCCATCAACGAACCAGTGATCTTTGGCTTACCAATCGTTTTTAATCCCATTCTAGCAATCCCATTTTTGGTCACTCCGATCATTTCGTTATTGCTGACCTACTTTGCTCAGAGTCTCGGATGGATTGGAATTGGCTTTATCGTTGATCCTTCCTTCACACCGTTTTTTGCACAAGCTTATCTTTCAAGCATGGACTGGCGCAACATTCTCTTTTGCCTACTGTTGATCGTAATCAGTATCTTCATTTACTATCCATTCTTTAAAGTAATGGAGAACAATAAGACAAAATTAGTTGATCAAAATCTATAACCATTCTTCGTAACGAAGCAAGAGTATTTAATATTAGAGTGGATAGGATTTAGCTATACCTTTATATTAAGGGTAGTATGTAATATACTTGAAACTAATATAAAAACTATGTTAATCAAGAGTCAAGCAATCCCACCTGTATACTTATTTATTTTGTTGATAGCTTCGATACACTCTCCTGCTCTTATTATGATTAGATCGAGAACATGAAAGAGCAGGTGTGGCTCAATGTACCAGTTTAAGGTGGGATTTAAATTCTTTGGTTTTGCAGCGTTAACTACTGATATTACTCTTTGCAATATCAGTAGTTAACGCTAAAAGTGATAGGGAAGAAATTCGCTATAATAATGCTGTGAATGGTTCAGTTACTGAAGAAAGCAGCAGTGATGAGCAAATCACCATAACTGTAGACGGAACAGAAGAATCTGGAGAACCACTTAGTAAAGAAGCTGATGATGAGGTACTAAATGAGTATATTCAAAATTGGAAAGACCAAACTAGTGCTCTTGTAGGTCCTTTGCATATGGAATTTGATAGCATTGAACTAATTACAAAATATGATACACCATCTATAAGATTTTATACTTCTGGGGAATACCTAAATAAATTGCAAGAACTACAAAAACACTTTGTTTCTAGGATAAATTACTTTTCTAAGACGATAGGCTCTGAATCGGAATGTCGCTCTGCTTTAATTACAGAAACGATGGATGATGGTCATTTGACTAAACAAGCTTATGTCCATGCTCTAGAGTTTGTTGATTTTGTAAATGTTAATATTTCCGAATTAGATAAGGTTGCTGCAGCCTATGGAGATTCTGGGAATTTTAATTACGAATTATTCGTATCAGAAGACGAATGACGGATATAGACATCTTCTCATAACAAGAGTTGGAATGGAGTTAAATTTATCAAGAAATTGAATTTAATGAGAATTCTTGATATAATTATATTGATAAATACAAGAAAGAGGTGAGAGATATGAGCAAACTAACGCTTGCTTTTCGAAAACTTAGATTACAATATGCACAAGTAAAAGCTTTGAGAAACGATGCTAATGACGCCCGCTATAAAGAGCAACGAGACGTTTTGTTGCTTCTATTAAAATCTCCATCTCTGCTAGTCTCTACTGAACGCAGAGACTATAGCAAAAACCGGCTATATAAGTACACCAATGTCTTACTTGGATACTCACAAAACAAAGAAGACTATCAAATGCTTTTAAATGAGGTTACTCGATGAATGATAATATGAATCTTTTCATGCGCAATTAGCGAAAGAGGAGATCTTTGCTTCAGTTATTCTAATTGGCGGCCAAGCAGGCCGTTTTTTGTTAGAAGATTTTCGAATGACATATGATATCGATTTTATGGTCCAGGCTATTAATGATGCCAGCAAAGAAACCACTTTTCGTGAGTTAATGTTTCAAAACGATATAGAGGATGTTACTGTGGTAGAGGTTCCACCCCTAGAGGAAATTGAATTTCAAGATTCTATTGAATTTTCGAACTTGACGATATACATCCCGACTATTGAATACTTCGCTATCACAAAGCTCTTTAGCGACCGTTCAAAAGATGAATATGATTTAGTAAACAAAGGTATCATCGATGCATGCGACTCAGAAAAGCTTAGAAAGATGATTCAACTTTACAAAGGGGATGTATTGAATGTAAATAACCCTAATTCGAATTTCAACACGTTAAAAGATTTTCTTAAGAGTCGTGGAATTGAATAAACCTAAGTAAGAATATAAAAAAATAGACTAATGAAGCGCTCCCCCCAAAAAAAGTTAGACCAAATAAGGTCTATTTTTTTGAAGAGATAATAGTTAAAAAAGTCTGAAGTAGTTTTTCTTTTATTCTATGATACAATAAATTTGCGAATTGTGAAGATATCGAGCATGTACAACACCGAAGACAGCCCTATTGCGAATAGGTGTTACTTTTCTATTTAAATGGCAAAAATTTTCAGTAATAAATGACAAAAGCTACCAATTTTTGGTAGCTTTTTATATACCTATCACTAAACTATCTCTTGCTGCTTCGACAACTTCTACAGTAATCTTATCCATTTGATTGATTCTTAAAATACGATCAATCTGTGCAAATAAACGATGAATAAGCCTAAAATTACCTTTTGTGATTTTAATGATAGTTGTGATAGCTTCATAATCAGAAAAGTCTTCTAACTTAATATCAATTCCTAAGTCTGACCATTTGTATTCCAAAATATGGTATGTTTCATCCTTACTAAGGTTATCAAATTCATGCGGAAATCCTATGCGAGAGTAAAGTTGCGGATAACGAGACAACCTTTTTTCAATACCAGGCATACCGATAAGAACCATTGCCAAATCATTTCTATCATAAATATCTCTTAGCTGTTCTAAATGCTGAAGCTTTAAACGATCAATTTCATCGACAATAATTAAATCAATTGCTTCATAGGTTTTAGGCACAGAAGGATCTTCTTGATTGTATTTTAGTACCATATGCATTGCTTTAGTCAGACCTATTCTACTAGTTATTGTGTTAATATCCGAACAGACACGAGACATCTTTTCGGTTGCGTCAAGAATTATGTGTAAATGGAAAAGCCCATTCTGTTGATCAAGTTAAAACATTGATTCTAATGTATCATGTATTTCTTTAAAACCTTTATGAACTCGGCATAGAAACTTTTGATTATAGTTGTTGAATTGAGATACTAGAAATCTCTCCAGAGATTCTTCATTAGGAAATTGCTCTTTTCTTTTGGTATATTTCTTTAATTGTTTGTTAAAACCTTCAATCAAATTAGTTGAATAAATAGTTCTTCTGATTGACGGAGGGAAATTATAAAAGGTTAATATAGCAGGATTCATGAGCAATTTAACCACTCGTGGATACTGCTTTTTCCATTTATCTATCATAAACCTTATTTGATTATTTGCTTCTTCTTTTGAACTTGCTTGATAAACTAATTTGAAATCGCTACAGATTTCTTGTCGATCACTAACACGAACCTTATGAGCGATATTTCTAGATATATGGACACAACATTGTTGAAATTGAGCATTTGGATAAACACTATGAATACTATCGTTAATGCCACTTAAACCATCAGTTACGACTAATAAAACTTCTTTTAAACCACGATCTTTTAGGTCTTGAAGAATCTCTTTCCAAACATAAGCAGATTCAGTTGGAGAAAGACTAAACCCAAGAACCTCTTTGGTTCCATCTAATCGAATACCAATTACAATATAAACTGCTTCTTTTGAAACAGTTTGTCTTTTTAAAGGAATGTGAGTAGCATCCATAAAAATGACAGAGTATCTGGATTCTAAAGATCTTTCTTTAAAGGCAATAATATCTTCAGAAACTATTTTAGTCATATTTGAAATGGTTTGTGGCGTATAGTGATACCCGTACATTTTTTCAATCAATTCAGAGATTTCAGACATAGTAATTCCTTTTTGAACTAGCTGAATAATAGTGGTTTCTAAAGAGTCATTGGTTCTTTTATAAGCAGGTAAAGTTTGTTGAGAAAACTTACCATTTCTATCTCTAGGAATCACCAAATTTAATTCTCCATACTCTGTTCTGAATGAACGTGAATAATTCCCATTACGGGAATTACCTGAATTGAACCCAGCACGATCATATTTTTCATAATCAAGAAAAGCTGTTAATTCAGCCTGCAATAATGAATTAACAGCTAATTCTAAATGACATCAAAATAATTCATCTAAATCACCTTTATTGATTAGTGTTTCCATAATTTCTGTAGTAAAATCGTTCATATGGAAGTCCTCTTTTCTGTGAATGTGTTGTGGTAACTCTATTCTACAGAAGGGACTTCCTTTTTTCTATTTACACAAAATATTTTACACTCTCTTCAACGATATTCTTGTAAGTAATTATGCCCCAACTAGGATTTGTGGGTTCATTTCCATCTGGAGTTAAAAAACAAAAATTTTTTTATAGTTAGAATAATTGCGTTCTATATATCTTTGGTATTTATTAAGTTGCCCTCCAGACTCCGAAGACAGAATTTTATTTTCGATGCACACCACTATTTTATTTTTTTCCGATACCAATAAAATATCAATATTCTTATTTTCTCTGTAAACAATTAAATCTTCATAGCTATTAAGTAAAGCATCAAAATAATTGATAGCAGCTTTGGTATCATCATTAGAATCTATATACCTTTTCAAAAACATTTTAAAAAACTCATCAGATAAATTGTGGGTTTCATTTGGAGCAAACAAAAAAGCTAAAAAATTACTATGTCTTATTTCATTTTTAGATAGCTTAAGTATCTGAAATATATTTGTTTTCCCAGTCCATTTAGATAGTTTTCTTCAATATCATCCATATCCTCTAATAGATTTTTTAAACACTTTTTTTCATCTATCATGTTTTTTCTCCTTGCCATTATTCTAACTAAAATTTTACGTATTTGTTTCTATGTCTACATTATCTTTTTAACAGTATCTATTTTTCTTTTGCAACTTACTTGGCTACCAAAGCAAATAAAAAAGTTATTTATAAATTTCTCCCTACCACTACCTATTGCTATTATTTAAAATAGGGATAATTTTTTCTCTTAAAAAATATCATTATTTGTGGTATGGAGCCCCTGTATTGATCCGAAATGCGCGGTAGATTTGTTCGACTAGGATCAGGCGCATTAATTGGTGGGGATAAGTCATTTTACCAAAGGAGATTTGGGCATTGCTTCGTTTCATCACTGCATCGCTTAAGCCTAAAGAACCACCGATGACAAAGACTAATTGGCTTTTTCCTTGGATACCTAGTTGATCGATTTGCTTGGCAAATGCTTCACTTGTGGGGTTTTCTCCTTGGATTGCTAAGGCATAAACGTATTCTTGTTCTTTGATTTTTGCGAGGATCCGTTCTCCTTCCTTTTCTTTCACCTGTCGCATTTGGGCTTCACTGAGATTCTCGGGTGCTTTCTCATCTGGCACTTCGACTAATTCGATTTTTCCATAGGCCTTTAGTCGCTTCACATATTCATTGATTCCTTGAATCAAATATTTTTCTTTTAACTTACCTACTGAAATGATTTTTATATTCATAATGGCTTCCTTTCATCCTACATTTCTTCTTCCTTCTTATTATAATAAGGACACTACTAGAAGTCATTATTATATCTGCTTTAATAAAAAATGTTCAAAAAGAAACATTTTGATCTTCTGAATTGAATGGAACTATTTTTTTCCTCTTACCCAGGAGGAACTTTTGTTTCTCATTCTTGGTTCAAAAGATTTTACTCTTTTTTACACACAAAAAAGAAAAAATGGAGTGATTGTTTCCTATTTTTCTTTCTTCTTTTCTCTGAATATGTGCTTTTATTCGTTTATTAATTTTAATTGTTAAAAAGTTTTCCCACATAGTTATGCACATCATCCACAGGTTTATCCACAGAAAAGACCTATTTCGTTGCTTATTTTATAAGTATTTCTTAAGCAAACATATGTTTTGCACCGATTTTTCCACTTTATCCACATCTTGTTCATAACTTTTTCGCGTACTTGTTAGCGGTTTTTACAAATAGTTTTACACAATCCCTGTGGAAAACTATTTTTTCGTTTTTTTCATCTGAAAACAATGATTTTTCCTAAAGTTTTTCATAAAAAGTTCACAGTCTAGAAGTAGACTAATTTTAGCAAATAAGTCTATACTTAGCTTATCAATAAAATAATAACTGGAGGCAGATCACATGAACAGAAAAGATGTGACACCGAACATGAAAAAGAAAAAATCAAATGGTATCTGGCGCAAACTTGGTCTCGGCTTAGTAGGAGGCGTAATAGGGGGACTATTGACCGCTGGTATTTTTTATGGAGTAACTGGTGCTGGAAATCCTTCCACTACGACATCTAGTGGCACTCAAAATGCATCAGGAGAAACTGTAGTGGAAAATGTCAAAGTCAATGTAGACTCTGATATTACTTCCGCTGTTGAAAAAGTACAAGGCGCAGTAGTTTCTGTGATTAATTTACAGCGGCAAAGTTCTTCGAACGACTTTGGTTCTTTATTTGGGCAGCAACAACAAGAAAGTTCTGAAGATGGTGATTTAGAAGCTTATAGTGAAGGAAGTGGGGTCATCTACAAAAAAGATGGCAATACAGCTTATATCGTCACTAATAATCATGTAGTAGATGGACAACAAGGATTAGAAGTTTTATTAAAAGACGGCACGAAAGTAAAAGCAGAATTGGTTGGTACAGATGCTTATACGGACTTAGCTGTTTTGAAAATCAGTGCAGATAAAGTAGACACCGTTGCTTCATTTGGCGATTCAAACACATTGAAAGTCGGTGAACCTGCCATTGCTATCGGCTCACCATTAGGCTCTCAATACGCTAACTCTGTAACATCAGGAATCATCTCTTCATTGAATCGTCAAGTAACCAGTTCAAATGAATCAGGCGAAACAGTGAATATCAATGCGATCCAAACAGATGCAGCTATCAACCCAGGAAACTCTGGTGGTCCTCTAGTGAACATCGAAGGACAAGTAATTGGAATCAACTCAAGCAAAATTGCAACGACTTCAGAATCTGCCTCAAATGTGAGTGTCGAAGGAATGGGCTTTGCGATCCCAAGTGATGATGTTGTCAATATCATCAATCAATTAGAAAAAGACGGTAAAGTAACTCGTCCAGCTCTTGGGATTACGATGGTAGACTTGTCTGCTGTTTCTACCCAACAACAAGAACAAATCTTGAAAATCCCTTCTTCTGTGACAAATGGCGTGATCATCAACTCTGTACAACCTGCTACCCCAGCAGAAAAAGCCGGCTTGAAACAATATGATGTCATCACAGAAATCGATGGTACCAAAGTTTCTTCTGGAGTAGAATTACAATCCGTACTATACGGTAAAAAAGTAGGGGATTCCGTTAAAATCACTTACTACCAAGGATCAGACAAAAAGACTACAACCGTTGAGCTGACGATTGATCAGTCTGCTTTAAAACAAAATAACTCAAACGATTAAGAAAAAGACTACACATGACACTATAAAAAAGCCGGAGAATCCCGAAAATATGAAATCATATTTTCGAATTCTCCGGCTTTTTCTATCTTTGCGCTACTGTTGATGCTTAGTAGAAAGTATCCTCTACTTCAATTGATACACCTGATAGCTTTACAAAAATTTTTCTCTGGGAATAATTTTCAATCTTTATTTTAAGAATTCTTCGCCAACTACGGCATCTTCAGGTAAGACAAGGATACCTTTTTTTTCAGGTGCGTCTGGCAAATGTAGTTCTTTTGCTGAACAAATCATCCCGTCACTTTTCACGCCACGTAAAGCTCCCGGCCAAATCATTAGTCCATCGGGCATCATCGCACCTGGTTTTGCTACGACTACTTTTTGACCAGCTTCGATATTTGGTGCACCACAAACGATTTGTAACACTTGTCCATCGTCCACTTGTGTTTGCGTAATTGAAAGATGATCTGAATCTGGGTGAGGTTCACATGTTTGAACATACCCCACCACGATTTTTGGTTCATTGTCTATCTCAAGAATTTCTTCAAATCCAGCTTCTTTGATCAAACGGTTCAACTCAGCCACTTGGTCTTCAGTAAGTTTCACTTGTCCATTTCCTTCAATGGTTAAATGATCAGAAATATGGAAAAAATTCCAAGCAACGATCTGTCCTGATTCATCTTTGATTTGTGCGACATTCCATTTACGGCTTACTTTATTTTCTGTTCCTTTATCATCCGCTACAATAACCATTAATGTATCACCAACATGTGCGGGATTATAAGCAAAAATCATTTTGTCTCCTCCATTATCAAGTGTTCAAAATCAAATTATCTACGAGTCATGTCTGATGGTTTCAAATGCATCAAACGACAAAATTCTAGCAGACTCGCAGTTAATTTTCCATACTTAGTTCCTACTAAGTAAGATTCACTTTATCTTAACAAAAAAATGCCTGTTCTGCATAAAAAATTATGAAAAGGATTCAAAATATCAGGATTGATAGAAGAAAAAAAACGAACTTGCTTTTTCAAAACACAGTTCATTTTTTCTCATTTTTTAAGAGCGTTCAGTTTTCACTTCTTCAGGTTCAGAAACGATTAAGACATCACAAGGTGCTTGTCGGATCACGTAGTTTGCTACGCTACCTGTCATGAAGCGTTCGACTGCATTTAACCCTGATTGTCCGACCATGATAAGATCAATGTTATATTTTTTAGGTAGATTTACGGCCATTGATTGTCTCACCGAACCATAGGCAATGATTCCTTCAATTTTTTGATAATTGACGGATTGTCCGTATGCTTTACACTCGTCAATCATTTGTTTGGCTGTTTCTGTCTGCTGTTCGATCAAGGATTGATCAATTGGGGTATACCCCATAAATTGATAAAATTGCTGATCAATAACATTGGCAACATAGACTGTCCCCATATTCCTACGAGCAACTTCGACTGCTTTTTTAAAAGCTGAAAATGCTTGATCACTGCCATCAATTCCCACTAATATATTTTTGTATGTTTGTTCCATCCTTTTCACTCCTATCAGAAGCCTTTGATTGTTTGAGTTAAGAAATCTTCAATCTCTTCTTTTGTTTTACGGTCTTTATTCACCAAGCGACCTAACTCTTTCCCATCTTTGATGACCACGAAACTTGGAATGCCAAAAATATTCCATTCAGCAGTAAGATCGATATACGCGTCACGGTCGATCTCCACGAATGACCAATCAGAAAAATCGTTTTCTATCTCAGGCATTTTTGGCTTGATGAAACGGCAGTCACCACACCAATCTGCTGTAAAGAAAAATACATGATTCCCCTTTTCTACATAACTTGCTACTTCTTCAATATTCTTAGGAATAATCATTCAATCACGCCTCTTTCTCGTATTTCTTACTTAAATTATACACCTTTACTAAAAACCGACCAACTTATAACTTGATTTGTTCAAAAAATCAGTGGATAGACACCTCTTATCTAGTGACCTCATCATGATTAAATACAGTTTAAATAAACGAATTTTTAGTAAGAAATCAAAAAAATAAAACGAGAAGCGAAAATAGAAAAACTATTTTCAGATTCTTCGTTTTATTCTCAAAAAGGAATAGGCAGTCCTTTATTATTAATTTAAGCTTTGTTTATTTTCCGTAAACGATCGTATTGACCGTTGATTTATCCAAGCCTTTTAAGGTTTGGATCAACATTTCTCTAGCAGCTTCAAAATCACGGATGCTAAACATTGTTTGATGTGTATGGATGTAACGCCCTACAACACCGATAACTGTACTTGGAATACCTTCGTTTTGCGTGTGTGCAGCACCTGCATCTGTTCCACCTTTTGAAACAAAATATTGGTAAGGGATGTTATTTGTTTCCGCAATATCCAACAAATATTCACGTAAGCGAGGCAACATGATCAATCCAGGATCTTGGATACGCATCAATGTTCCTTCTCCTAAATGTCCAAAGGTACCATTTTTTGTGACAGTATCATCCGCTGCGGAACAGTCAACGGCAAAAAATAGATCTGGTTTAAACTTATTGACAGAGGCTTTTGAACCACGAAGTCCTACTTCTTCTTGCACATTTGCACCTGCAATCAATGTATGTCCCAAGGTTTCTTTTTCTAAAGCTTCTAATGCTTCCAAGACCATTGTACAACCATAGCGATTGTCCCAAGATTTACTGATGATATTTTTTCCATTGGCAGTTTTGATCGTTTCAGCAAATGGTACGATCGTATCTCCTGGTAATACGCCAAAACTCATGGCTTCTTCCCGAGACTCAAATCCTGCATCAAATAAAATATCTGTGACTTCAACTGATTTTTGTCCACTTGTTCCTCGCAGTAAATGTGGTGGGACGGAAGAAGAGATACATGGATAATTTTTACCCGTTGATGTTTTCAATGTAAAGCGTTGTGCAGAAACTACATATGGATTCCAACCACCCAAAGGAACCACTTTAAATAAGCCATTTTCTTGGATTTGTGTCAACATGAAGCCTACTTCATCCATATGCGCTGCCACCATGACACGAGGTGCATCTGCTTCTTGATGGTGACGTAAGCCAAAGATGCCTCCCAAACCATCTAGTTGAAGTTCATCCACTAACGGCTCCATATGCTGTTCCATGTATGCTCGGATATCTTGTTCAAAGCCACTTGTCCCTTGTAATTCTGTTAGTTCTTTAATACGTTGAAATGTCTTTTCATCCATAATCCTGTTCGTCTAAATTTCAGACTATTCTCCTTTCGGTTTTAGCGTTGATTCATCTTCCATAAGTATCTTTTTCAGACAAATCTCTTACGTTTATTATACCGTATTTTCTTTCAATACGGTTATTTATTTCAAAGAAATTCATAGAGTGTGGTAAAATAAAGCCACAGGAACTTTACAAAAAGGAGAGATAGTCATCATGTACGAAGAAAGCGAACAAGCGTATTTTAAAGGTGGATTGGCTGTAGGACTTAGTCTTGGATTACTAAGTGGTGTAGCGACTACGTTATGGTATCATCGCAAAAAAACATTATCTGCAGATGAAGTTTTACACACGATCAAAGAAGCTTTTTTAGATGAGGGATCTATTGAAGGTTCATGGATTTCCTTCGAAAAAGAACCGACACGTAAATTTGCTATCCATTCAAAAGCTTATCGTGGTGGGATTTCTCGCATAGAAGATGGTGAAGTCGTCTATTATGAATTTTTAGCAGATGCTTATACTGGTACCGTATTGAATATAACAAGAAAAAAATCTTCCTAAGCGTCCTCAATCATCTCTTATAAAAAAGATTCCTTAGTATGTAGGCGTCAACCTATTTATTTAAGGGGTCTTTTTATAGAGGAAAGAGGATTATTTATTTAGATGATTTTTTCTAAAAACTGGTATTAAACCAAAGGATACGGTATGCTTGGTTTATAATTTTGTCATTTATTTAGGAGAGTGGAACATGGATCAACAAGAAAAAATCGCTGTACTTATTCCTTGCTATAATGAGGAAGCGACAATCTCAACTGTTATTACTGATTTCAAAAGAGAATTACCTACAGCTGATATTTATGTTTATGATAATAATTCAACGGATCAGACATATAAACTTGCGGTACAAGGTGGGGCCATCGTCAAAAAAGAACCTCGTCAAGGAAAAGGAAATGTCATCCGCCAGATGTTTTTTGATATTGATGCTGATTATTATTTAATGGTCGATGGAGATGATACCTACCCAGCTGAAGCTGTTCATGAATTGCTAGCTAAATTGCGTTCGGAAGAAGCGGATATGGTGATTGGTGATCGTCTTTCTAATGGGACTTATTTTGATGAAAATAAACGACCATTCCACGACTTTGGCAATAATTTAGTAAAGAATACGATCACTCGTTTATATAAAACAGAAATCAAAGACGTGATGACTGGCTATCGTGGATTTAATCGAGTCTTTGTCAAAAGTTTCCCTATCATGAGTTCAGGCTTTCAAATCGAAACGGAACTAACGATCCATGCTTTAGATAAAAAATTCAAACTCGTTGAAGTCCCTATCGATTATCGTGACCGTCCAGAAGGTAGTGAATCAAAATTAAATACATTCTCGGATGGCTTCAAAGTGATCATGATGATCATAAAAATGTGTAAAGACTATAAACCAATGATGTTCTTCAACATTTGGACACTTATCTTCTTTTTAGCAGGATTAATCACTGGGATCCCAGTAATTCGCGAATTTATGATGACAAGCTTCATCACGAAAGTTCCTTCAGCGATTCTAAGTACTGGGTTCATGATTCTCGCTTTATTGTCATTAGTCACTGGTATGATTTTAGATACTGTTGTAACAAATGCTAAAAAAGAATACGAATTGAACTTATACCATGTTTATCATGAGCAACGGCAAAAAAGAAAATAATTAGGAGGCTTTTTGATGCAAACAAAAACGACTCGCCTTCTACCCGCCTTTTTTTTGACTCTTTTATTTTTTGGTATTTCCTTTTTCACTGCTTATGGGTTAGGTTCTTTGAACCCAGCCTTGATTCTTGTATTAATTTCCTTGTTATGGATCGTATACAAACAGTTAGGAGTTCATTTATTTTCCCTAGAATTTGATTTTCAAACTATAGCATGTTTGTTTTTTTCAGCTTTGTTTGCTTTAACGTTAGCAACAGGTACGCGAATCCAATTCACCCATGTATCTGCGAGTTATAAAGAAACATCGATTACAACGTTTAGCTTTTTCCAAGTTCTCGTATTTCTTTCAACCTTTATTTATTGTTTACTCATGCTACGTTTTATCATTAAGATATTACCTGACCTGACCTCTTATTTTACTTCAAACAAAGCTAAACCTAGATCCATCTGGAAATATTTTTTGTTTTTCACATCCATCTTACTTATTTCTTGGTTGCCTTATGCCTTAGCACTTTATCCTGGTGTAGTCTTACCCGATTCTTTAAGTTCAATTGGACAAGCACTCGGTGATGCTCCTTTAAACAATCATCATCCCATATTATTTACATTGATTGTTCAATTTTTTATTGATGTACTGCCTATATCAACCATTAATCACGGGGTTTTTCTATTTTCTATGATGCAATCTTTAATAACTGCATTATCGATTAGTTATTCTCTTTGTTGGTTAATGAAGAAAAAAGTACCTTTGATCCCTATTATGATTTCTCTAGGCTACTTTTCACTTTCACCTGTTTTTCCGATCTATGTCTTGAATATGCAAAAAGATACTTTATTTTCAGTTGCTTGTTTATTATTTTCACTGACCCTATTCGATATCATCAGTCAAAAGGATAAGCCAACGTTTTCACTACAAGTCCGTTTACTTATTTTAGCATTATTAACCACTTATTTACGAAACAATGGTCTGTATGTAGTCCTAGGTACAGGGGTAGTTTATGGTTTGATTTCAATAAAAAGAAAGTCATACCAAGCTTTTGTCCCAATTGTACTCACCTACATTCTATTAATTAGTCTAGTCATACATCCACTCATGGCTCGTTATATCACACCTACCCAATCGGCTGAACAATTAGGTATTCCATTACAACAAGTTTCTCGAACACTTGTGATGGATGGAACGATGTCAGAGCATGACAAAGAATTTATGAACCAATTATTACCACTTGAATCTTATGAAGTCTATGCGCCTAGTTTAGCGGATCCCATCAAATGGCATAAACAATTCAATAATGAGTTTTTAAATAAACATAAAAAGGAATTTTTAATGTTGTGGGCTAGAAACCTCCCGTCAAATATCCAAATCTATACAGATGCCTATATACTAGATACATTTGGTTTTTGGATTCCGAATGTTAAAAACAGTTATGGTTTTTTAGATACGCGCGTGAATACCAATAGTTATGGAATAAAACAAGCCGACTTGATTGCCCGTTACACTGGAAATTCAGGTATGGAAAGGATTATTGCGCAACGAAATTTCTTTGGCTCTGGTACTTTATTGTGGTGGGTTTTGTTCAGCCTATTGCTGGCAGTTATCATTAGGAACAAAAAAACTATTGTACTTTTATTACCCGGATTATTGGTTTTTCTAACAATAATGATTGCTACTCCTGTTGCTTTTAGTTTACGCTATGTCTTTATTCTGGCACTTGCCTTACCTATTTACCTCATAGCGCCCTTCTTACTTGAAAAAAACAATGAAACGATAGGAGATTCATATGAAGCTACTGAAAAAAATTAGTCTCACATTTTTCATTTTATTAATTAGTTATTGTTCTTTGTTGATACTATCATTTAGTATTCCCCAACAGTTTATTCAAACAAATGCTGAGAAATCCATAGCAATGATTGAAAAGGAAGGTTTATATCCATCCATTAACGAAGGAAATACTGGCTCAAAACGAGATAATTTTACCGATCGACTAATGATTAGAAAAACAAAGAAAAGTCTCGAATTAAGCACAATAGAAAATACTATGTCTATGGATAACTATCCACGTTACTGGCACGGTTATCAAGTCTTTTTACGTCCATTACTCGTTTTTATGAGTTTAGGTAGTATCCGTATGATTTACGCTGTTATTCTCTTTCTGCTGATTGGATTAACTAGTTACTATCTAATCAAGCGTAGTGACATTTATGCTGGAATTGCTTTTTTGATTACTTTAGCAGTTGGAAATGCCGCCACTTTTTTCTTTAGTATGCAATATGCGAATCTCTGGATTTTCACCTTGTTTATTACGCTACTAATGCTTATCAAACCAAGATTAGTAGAAAAGTCATCATCCATGTTTCTATTCTTTTTTATTATCGGTTCATTGACTAATTTTTTGGATTTGTTGACTACTCCACTCATTTCATGGGGAATTCCAGTTATTTTGTTCTTTTATCTTCATAATAAATACCCAACAATTAAACGTGAAAATACACAAAAACAGTTTGGACGTTTATTATTTTCTGGTATTTTTTGGGGTATCGGTTATGGCCTTACTTGGTTTGCAAAATGGTTAATTGCATCAATTGTTTTAAAACAAAACGTCATCAAAGATGCGATTACCCAAATTTTATTCCGTACTGAAGGGAATGAAGACTATCCTTTGCAACGTCTAGACATGTTAAGAAAAAATATTTCTCTCATGTACCCTAAGGTGACTTTACTGATCCTTGGCGCAACTTGCTTGATTTTTCTTATTATAGCAATCCGAAAACGAACAAAGATACGCTCCTATACCGATTTTATCTTATTTGGTGTGATTGCATTGACACCTTATATTTGGTTCAATATCCTTGCCAATCATTCACAGATCCATTATTGGTTTACCTATCGAGAACAAATGATCACTACTTTTGCTCTACTTTGCGCTTTTGCTTTTCTGATTCCTCCAGATCTAAGGGAAGATCCCTACAATAAACAAATGCATGGAAAATCAGACTCATAGCTACTAGAGACAACTACAAGAGAAAACCCGAGCAATTCAACGAAAGGCGAAATCCTATTTGAATTGCTCGGGTTTTATAGACTGCTTGAAAACCTACTTTACCTCCCATCATTGGGATTTCGTTCCCCTTGATTCTTCTATTTTTTCTGGTATCCGAATTATAAAGTTCCATTTGAATCTCAAGCTCTGCTAAAATAAAAGAAAAGACATTTGCTTTAACTTGTTTTTATGATATTTATTCAAGGAGTGATAGGATGGGTATTTTTGATGGCCTGATGGGGAATGCGACTCAAATGGATACAACTAACAGTACGAGAGAGATTCAAGAATTTCTTATTCCAAATGAGAAAGTAGAATTAGCCTTCAAACTCGTTCGAGATCTAATTGTATTTACGGATAAACGTTTAATCGTCGTGGATAAGCAAGGTGTTACTGGAAAAAAAGTTTCCTACAAATCCATTCCGTACAAATCAATTTCTCGCTTTTCCGTCGAAACCGCTGGACATTTTGATTTAGATGCAGAATTAAAAATCTGGATCTCCAGCGCAGAGTTACCGGCTGAATCATTACAATTTCGGAAAGATAAAAATATTATTGCCATTCAGCAAGCACTAGCTTCAGCTGTTTTACAATAATTACACTAAGTGAATGGAACAAAAATAGTGTGAATCACTTAAGCGAAGAAACAATGTTCCAAAAAAAACACCTTAAAAAAATAAGCCTAAGAATATTGAAAACGTGCAGAACTATTTTTGATATTTTCGGCTTATTTTTAGGAGCTAAGCACATAAAACCACTCTCTTTCTATAATCAATCAAAGAAATCTGTTTCACAAAAGCAATTAATTTTGCATAGAATTCTTCATTAGATTAGTGACACTGATAATCAGATAACTTAAAAGCTTTCCTTTGGTAATTTATGGTTTAAATATTTTGATTTTTCAAATTTTTCCAATCATTTTCAAAATATAAATTAAGAAATTTTATTCTTTCCAATAAATTTCTATAAGTCTGAACATCAGCTATCTAGCATATTTAACTTCTTTCAACCTATTATTTTTATTGATTATGATCCTATTTTCTTTTACGAATCAGTTCATGATTATACACTCACTTATTGAACTTTCACGCATGTTCCTGTATGATATTTATACAGGATAGGAATTTCTTGCGTACCCATCTAAAAAGTAAAAGCAAGTTATATTGCTATGTGAATGAAGACAAGTTGATATTTTATAATTGTTACGACGTTATCAAATACATACATATTTCTATGGATAAGCACATTATCCCCCATACATAACTAAAATCACCAGGCTCAAATAGAATTTACTTACTATTTAATGAACCACAGTCAAAGGTCTGTGGTATACCTATGGAATATATAAGTGGAAAAAGGTGTTTTTTGCTGGAGTACTCTATAGGATTTACAACCAGTTGGATAAGTCTAGACAAGAAAATTTATCATTTTCACTTGATAGAACTAGAAGAGAAAAAAATCATCTCTAAATAAAATCTGGATTTTTTCGTTAAAAATAGTCCCTTCGTGCTGGAACACGAAAGGACTTAACTCCTAAAAGCTATAATCAGGTAAATAAAATATAGCAGAACAACCCCCAATTATGATTTCTATTTTTTCTTACGATAGAAATAGTTGGCGCGTTGTGGAGGAGAATAAACAATGAAATTAGTAAGTAGCGTCACCCTATTTTCGTTGTTAGCACCGTTGACGCTAGCTGTCAATGAGCCAACAACCCAATCTTCAACAAATGACTCATCTACACCTTCTATCGTAGAAACAACTGATTCTACATCATCTGATGTCACGCAATCTAGCACAACAGAAACAACTGACTCGAGTATAGAAAACAATAAAGAAACAATTAGTGAAATAACTGTCCGCTATTGGGATGCAGACCCCGAAAAGCCCTTTCGCAAATCTATTTTTCGAGCTGAAAAAGGAAAAAAACTGAATATAAAAATGATTTCCTTTGATGGCTGGGAAATTGAGGGCTATGTATTAGATCGTGATGAAGACCATGATAAAAATCGCGACGAAAGTCGTGATGAAGATTTAGAAACAGAATTGACCCCACTTGAAGAGGATCAAAAAACGCTTGAAGTAAAAGCTTTAAAAGATACTTATACCCTTGATATTTATTACAAAAAAACAGATGTAACAACGCAACAAACTCAAGATACTGTACATACAGAAGCATCTACAGAAACATCAGAGAGCGAATCGATTGGAAGAACCAATGACTTCAAACCAACGATAGATTCAATAGATGATTCAATCGAACAAACAGATGAGCAAACAGAACCCGAGCTGTCAATTATTGAGGAGGAACCTTCTCTACCTGCTGGTGAAGAGCTCACTTTAACGAAAGAAGACCTAATTGAAGACTACTTTGATTACTCTGGTAATGTAGATGATCTTGAACTTACTATTGAGTCGGAATATGTCTATGCGATCCATCCAGCAAACTCTGATAAGCTCTACCACTCCGACTTAGATGCTCTTTTAGGAATAACTAGAAGCAACATTATCGTTATGACAGAAGATTATGCTTTAGAAAACGGATATAAGAAGTCGGATTCAAATGCGGATGCAGAGATCGAAGCAATCAATCAACTTAAAGATGGTCGCTATAAAATCACAGCGACAGATGGTACTCAAGATGCAGAAATCATTCTCACGATCGGTGATTTAAAATCAGTTAATCAAAATCCTGGACAAGAAAGTTCTGATACTGATACTACAGAAAGTCAGGAGACCTCTAATACAACTACACAAGCCAATGTCCCAACATTGCCCAAAACAGGTAGCTTAAATAGCAATATTTTGACTGCTTTAGGATTCTCTATCTTAAGTTTAGGTGTAGCCATTCTAATCAAGAATCGTTCTTAGTCCCAAAAAAGAAAGAAACTTATTTTTTAAAGATTCTCCTACGAGTTTTTCTTTAAAATAATCAAAATTCAAGTAAAAAAGCGGCATATTTTGTGCATCTTCACGCAGGAAGACCACAAAACACGCCGCTTTCTCTATCTTAGTCTAATTTTGATTTCTATAAATGATATACTTTAGGATTTTACATTTCTTGATGTTAAGATAACTTGAGATTGCGTTAAAAATCATCTTAACGCGCTAAGCGATAGATGGCATCTGCATAGATTGCTGTTGCTCGGAACAAATCATCTAAGCTCATGAATTCATTGGCTTGGTGCATCGTATCTGTATAGCCTGGGAACATTGCTCCGTAAGCTACACCACGTTTCAATAAGCGCCCGTAAGTTCCACCACCAATAATTTGTTCATAACCTTTTTCACCTGTATGGTCTTCATAGACTTGTAACAAAGTTGCTACTAATGGATCATCCATTGGTACATAGTGAGGTTCCATGACCCGAGCACCACGAGTAACAATTGCACCTTCGTTTTCAACTGTTTTTTGCAGACGACTTTCTAATTCATCCACAGTTATTCCTTTAGGAAAACGGAAATTCATATTAATAAAGTTATCTTCTTCTGTTCCATTATCTTCAAAGGCAAATAAGCCCGCATTCATCGTTAGTTTACCCATTTTCTCATCTTCATGAGCAACCCCTAATTTTTCACCATAAAAATCTTCATGGACATAAGTAGCAGCTACATGGATAAATTGTTTCGCTGAACCGATGAATTCATAATTGTCTAAGAAAGCTGCTAAGAATGAGCCAGCGTTGATACCAGATTGTGGGCTCGCACCATGTGCCCCTTTTCCTACAACGTTCATTTTAACATACGTATGATCTGCTTCAATCGTGCCGCTAATTGGATTTGCTTCTACAAAACGGTAGAAGGCTTCTTCTAATGCGATAGCCGCTTCAGCACTTGGTACTTCTAATTTTGCTGTGGCTGTACCAGGCACCATATTTTCACGCAACCCAGAAACAAACGATTTCAAGACGTAATCTCCTGCATTGTCTCCTTGGAAACGAAAAGCGAAAGAAACGTTTCCTTTTTCACCATTGATGATTGGGAATTCTGCATCTGGTGAAAAACCAAAGTCTGGCTCTTCTTCGTGTTTAAAGTAATAGGCCATATCTGCCCAGCCACTTTCCTCGTCACTACCAACAACAAAGCGAACTTTTTTGGATAATTCTAAGTCTAACTCTTTTATGATTTTCATTGCATAATAAGCAGCCATACTTGGACCTTTATCATCACTTGAACCCCGGGCAAAGATTTTTCCATCTTTGATTACTGGTTCATAAGGATCTGTATCCCAGCCATCCCCTGCCGGTACCACGTCCATATGACCAAAGATCCCTAAAGTTTCCTCACCTTCACCAAGGTCAATATGTCCAGCATAGTTGTCCACGTTTTTCACGACAAAACCATCACGTTCACCGTATGCTAGCATGTGTTTCAATGCATCTCGGGGACCAGGTCCAAATGGTGCATCCGGTGTTACTTTTGAGTCGTCACGTTCACTGTTCACTCGTAAAAGATTTTTCAAGTCTTCAAGCAAGTCTTCTTTACGTGCTTCTACTTCTTTTTGCCAATTAATTGTCATAAAGTTAATCCTCCACTCATTAAGTCTACGTGTCCATCATACCACAAATGCCTAAAATAGTTTAAAAAATCAGACAACTAACAAAGGAATCTGTTTTTCCAATAATTATTCTACGCTATAATAAAAGAAAGGAGGCTTTTTCAATGTTATTAAACGAACAATTGCTTCATCAAGTCATCACACCACGACCAACAAACTCTCATAAAGGGACTTTCGGAAAAACGATACTGATTGGGGGGAACGCTCAATATGGTGGAGCCATTATCATGAGTGCCCTAGCCACTGTCAATAGCGGAGCTGGTCTAACAACTGTTGTGACAGATGCTTGTAATCACTCTGCGATCCACAGTCATTTACCAGAAGCAATGGTCGTGGACTGGCGAGACCAAGAGACGCTATCTTCTGTAATGGAGCAAGCAGATGTAATACTCATTGGGCCAGGGTTAGGCACAACGCAACAAAGTCTGGATTTGTTAAAATTCGTCTTAGCGAAACAAACTGATACACAATGGCTGATTCTTGATGGTTCTGCACTGACTTTGTTTGCTACACATTCACTTGAGCTTCCTTACCCACATCAAACAGTACTGACACCTCATCAAATGGAATGGCAAAGAGTAAGTAGTTTACCCTTGCCTGAACAGACAGAAATGAATAGTCGCCAAAAACAACAAGAATTAGGCGTTACAGTCGTTTTAAAAAGCCACAGGACAACGATCTATGGTCAAAAAGATATCTACAAAAACACCGCTGGATCAGCAGCTATGGCAACTGGTGGTACTGGAGATACATTGGCTGGTATGATCACTGGTTTCTTAGCACAATTTCCTAAAAATGATTTGACGATTGGTGCGGCTGTCTATCTTCATAGTTTCATTGGCGATGAGTTAGCCAATGAACACTATGTTGTTTTACCTACAAAAATCAGTGAGTGTATCCCCCAATGGATGCATTATTTCAGCATAAAATAAATGACAGGAGTTCTATCATGGAAAAATACAACGGATATTTCAGGGAACCATTCTATTACGAAACGGATCAAATGGGGATCATTCATCATAGTAATTACATTCGATGGTTTGAAGAAGCAAGAGTCGCATTATTAGAACATTTAAATTTCAGCTATCAAAAAATCGAAAAACAAGGCATCATTATTCCAGTTCTTGAAGTAAGTTGCCAATACAAAGAAATGATCCGTTACGGCGACAGATTGCGTATCCAGCCAATTATTGCCAATTACACAGGAAGTCGTTTAGATTTTAGCTATGAAATCTATGGACTTGATGACCAACGTTTACGTACTACTGGTACAAGCAAACATTGTTTCTTACTTGCAAAGAATCAGCGATTGACAAAGCTCAGTCGCAATTATCCAGAATTAGATCATTTATTTCAAGCCTATGCTAAATTAGAGGAAGGTAACATTTAAGAAGAACGATTTCTGTATTTGAAAAATTTTACTCATTTCAATAAGAAAGGTAATCTCTTTCTCATTTCCTTTTTTCCGTCTCTAAAGAATGTAAAAAGTGTGTCTTAATTTAACAATTACTTAAAAATCTAGGTTTATTTCTTGCTATTTAGCAACTGATTTGTATAATTGAAGAAAAAAAGCAGGTGATTCTTATGTACGTCGTGAAAGTAATGCATGGTTATATTGACAAAACTGGCTGTCGCACTCGTGAAAAGAACCCAGAAAATTTGCTTGTTTTTAAAGATAGAAAAGAATCCGAAACCTTTGCCAAACAAATTGGTGGTCGTGTGAAACAACTGCATGAAGTTCGACCTGATTAAATAGAATCGTCTATTCCAGTTACATAAAAGTAATTGGAATTTTTTTGGCTCGTCATTCAATGTAATCGTTTTATGTTATAATTATTTTATTATTTTGTGATAGAAAGGAGCTTGTATGGCTATTACAAATTTACAGCAACAAGCCTATGAGTCGATCCGTAAACAGATCATTTATTCTGAATTAGCACCTGGCAGTAGGATTTCTGATAAAGTCTTAGAAGAACAACTTGCAATCGGTCGTACGCCAATTCGAGAAGCATTGATCCAATTACGAAACCAAGAATTGATTGAGATTATTCCACAATCTGGAACCTATGTCTCGAAGATCGATATCCGTTCAGCTTATTTAGCTCGTTATACACGAGAAAAACTAGAAAATCCGATCTTTCAAGAGTGCAGTGCAAAAATGACGGAAAAAGATCAAGACATCTTAATGAGAATCTTGGAGCAAACCGATCAAGCGATCCTAACACAAGATAAAAAAATGTTTTTTTATCTTGATCATGAATTCCATCGCATCTGTTACAATATTGCAGAAAAAGCAGAGATTTGGAATTGGATCCAAGGATATAGTACGCATCTAGATCGTTTCCGCTGGTTACGATTGACTATCATAGCCCTCGATTGGGGGCGGGTATTAGAAGAACATCATACGCTTTTACAGGCGATGATCGCTCAAAATTTAGATGAAGTCAGTTTTCTTTGTAGCTTGCACTTACATATGATCATTGAGGAGCAAGAATATGTACGTCAAGCCTACCCTGATTATTTTGAGTCGAATTCTCTCATTTTTTAATCGATACTCCCTTTATTTTCACCTCAAAGAAAAGTGAGGTTGGAACAAGTGTTAAACCACAAGAAGTCGCTTCTGATCCCACCATTTATACATTTTTAAAGCGTGATACAAAAGTGTTCTTTACTTTTATCCACGCTCGTCATTTCTCAAATCAGCTAGCTGAAAAATCGTGATCTTCTCTTTCTTTTTAGAGCAGATAACGATTCTTCAGCTTTTTTTCGATTTCTTTTACTCTTTGTAGAACAAGTTGGCTTTTTTCTAAATCGTAGAATGATAGTAATAATACTTCTATGATGTAGACTGAAAAATCCACTTGATTGAGTTCCTTTGAAAAACTCATCGCTGCAATTTCACTTACAGCACGAACAGTAGAAAGATGTCGGTAACCAAATAGTTTCCATAGTTCGATTTTTGTTCGTTGCGTGTAAATATTGAGATCTTTTGATTCAATATGATGAAATAATTCGTGACCCAAAATTAAATTTTCTGTTTTTTCGAGTGGATGATTGTTGCACTGTATTTGTTCCCTCAACTTTTCTAGTGGCTCAGTCATCAAGCGAATCCCTGTTTCTTCATCATAAGTAGCGAAAGTCAAGCGTTCTTTTGTCTCTTCTGATTGCTGGTGTGAGATCGTCGTTCCTAGCCTGATACAGATTTCTTGGATAGTTGTATCAAGCATTACGTTTCTCACTTTATTTGCTGTTTCAATTCCACACTGCATCGCTTCTTTAATCATATTCTTTTGTTGATTACACGAGATTTTTCTCTTTAAGATTTCTTTTTGAAATTCGTGGTATCCCCAAGTTTCTTCTGAAATCATGAGCAACTCAGTAAGCAACTCATTGGATTCAGGTTTGTTTAATATTGCCTGCAACAATGATCACTTCTTCCTCTGGCGCTAAAGTGGCTATCTCTAGATCCATCAATAATTGAAGTTGTTCGAGAGTCGTCGCAGAAAAATCAGAGATCCTTGCTCCTAAGCATAAATAAAACTCCGGACGTGCAATGATTTCTGTCTGATACACAGCCATTTCTTCCCATAATAGCTCAACACTTGCTAAGTAATTCTTAGCTGTCGTTTTTTTACAAGAGGCATGACCACGTTGTACTTTGATAAATCCTTTTTTATCTAAGATACGAATGGCTCCTTTATCTTTTTGTCGATCCTTTTCACCATACACATAAAAGAAGGCTGTTTTTTCTAATAATGTCACTTCTGCAGGTGTGATTCGTAAATCTTCTGCCGCTAAAGCTAGGCCTTCTGAGACTGTGATTTCTTTGGTGAGATCCGTTGTTTTAACTTCTGTTGAACCTGTAGCGATTGCTGTGACCTTTGAGGTTTGTGGATCAATTTCAACGTGTACTTCGATCGATTCTGAAGTTGCTCCTGATTCAATTGCTTTTTGGATTGCTTCATTTTTTAGTGACTGGATCTCTTCTTTACTTGGTGAAGGAATGATTCGTTCAACGACATCTCTAACCATTGCTAAAGCAACCCCAATGGAAGAAATCACTTCAGCATTTTCTGGGATAGAATACTTCACCCCCATTTGATTACTAAAATAGGTAATCAAAGAAGCTGCACCACCACCAACGCCAACTAGAGAAATTTGGTCTTTTTCTAATTGATATTTATCTGCTAGTTCGAGAATCACTGGTTCGATTTTAGCATATGCTTTTTCCATGATTTGCGTGGCAATCGTTTCAACACTAACTTGGCAATAATCTGCTAGAGCTTTGATTGCTTGATAAGCGGATGAAACATTTCCATATGAAAAATGTTCTTTATTGACTAGTCCTAAAACATTGGCAGCACATGTATTGGTAATGGTCACTTCTTTTCCATCTGCTAATACTACTTTAACATAATCAGCTGGATCCCCTGGTCTCGGAGAAAAGAAGACTACTTTAGGTTCTTTGATTGCTTCTTCAGGTGTAAAAACAGCATAGTCTAATCCAGCAATATGCGCAGATCGTGGTCCAACGTCAACGATCCCTGAACGATCTGCTCGAACCATTGATCCCCCTGCCACACCAAGTACACGAACATCTAAAGAGGAGATATAAGTTGGATGCCCCCCAACAATAGAATAGTCAATAGCAGGTCGGCCATTTTTGATTACTCCAATATTAGTAGTCGTTCCACCCACTTCAAAATAAACACCATTAGAGGCTCGAAGGTACATGAGGGAGCCCATGACAGAGGCTGCAGGGCCTGAAAGCATAGTTAGCACTGGACGCTTTTTCATTTCACTAATCTCCATGACGCCCCCATCGCCACGCATGATCATCAGTGATACATCCACACCCGCATCACGTACTGACCGTTCTGTTGATGTTGCAGTATCTAACATTTTAGGTAAAATCGATGCATTGATGGCGGCAGTCCTTGTTCTTCTAGTCAAACCATAAAGTTTCGTGATATCAGAAGCCATCGTTGTGGGAATGTTTTTTTCTGTAGCGATTCTGTAAACTAATTGTTCTGGTTCACTATTATCTACGCCAAAAGCCATAGAAGAAACAAGAACTTCCGCATGTTCGTTTTCGAGTGAGGAAATCACTTCATAGACTCGTTTTTCATCCAACTGCTTTAACGTTAAAAAGGCGTTACTGATATTTATTTTTTTATTGTTTCCAAGGTCGATGTCATTTAATCGTGTTTGTCGTTTCGCTAAAAAACCTTCAATCCCCCCTTTGGACATTCCAATCACACCGACTTTTGCAACGTCGCCCTCAATCAATGCGTTCGTCGCTTGTGTGGTAGAGTGAGCAACAAAAACGATATCATTCGGCCTAATTTTATTTTCTCGCAAACAATTCTGAAACGATCGGACAACTCCTTCTGCTACACCATTAGGATGATCATGTGTCGTTTTGACAGATGACTTCCCAATGATTTCTTGTGTTTGATTGTCGATCGCTACCGCTTTAGTGTGCGTTCCTCCCACATCGATTCCCATTCTTACAAGACGTGCCATTTTCTCTCTCCTATCTCTCATTGACTGTCTGAAATTTGTTTCTTATGTAGGTCTCTTAGAAATTACCATATAATAAAAATATAAAAATACTAACAATTGCCCCAATAATCCAACCTGCTGGGATCGATTTTTTCATATATTCTCTTGAAGAAACTTTAGTATAGCCTAATCCCCATGCTACCCATGATTGCGTAATATCTATGTGTTGAGGAGCAATCGTTGTCGTGGCGAACAAAGGATATAAAAATGCAACAGGCATCGTGGGATTCACAGCTAGAACTACAGCTAAGATGGCCGAACCTGAACCTACTAAACTCAATGGTCCTCTAAAGAATCCTAAAGGGGTTAAGACAACAAAAGCTAAAGTTAAGATGAATGGTGTTTTAGGAATGAAATCTCCTAGGATCGCTGAAAAATAAGAAGACGCATAGGCAGCAGAGTTATTGAACATTGCTAATGTCATTAAAAAGCCAATCATTGGTGCCACATCTGTCGTACCATCTGTAAACAATTTGGCAAACTGACGACAGATTGCTTTGTAACCACCACGTAATTTACCAGTAAATAGCAACGCCCAAATTCCTGCAATGATAAACCCTAATATAATCGGGATATCCAATAACACGACACCTAAAACAGGGATCAATACTGCAAACCATGAAAGAATTGGTGCGTCTCCTGTTTCGCCATGGGTTTCGATAGCCATGGAATAACGCTTTTTTTTGTTCATTGATATATTAGCTATCGTTAATACCACGATTAAACTGACGACCATACCAATCATCCCGATTCGGAAATAGTCATTATATGTATAAGCTTCAGCCGCAGGATTAAACCCAGCGAAGATTGTTTGATATTGCTTAAAGTTCACAATATTCACAAAAATACCAGCCATAATCGATCCCATAAAAGAAAAAAGTGCAATCGGAGCAGTGATCCCTAAAGACATCATAATCGGTAAAACAATCACTGCGATAGAGATCACAGGTCCAATACCTGTCATGGACATGAAAATGATCGCTGTGACTATACAAAGCAATCCCATCGTGACTCGCGGTTTATCTCCTCCCAATTCGACGACACGACGTATCAATGTTGCAGCAATTCCACTTTCCATCAACACCCGCCCAAAAAATGCACCAAAGAAGACGTTTACTAGTATTGATTTCGCATACTCAGCTGGACCGGTGGCATAGATATGTGTGAGGACATCAATCAAACTCTGCCCCTCCATTGCGGGATTAGGTGAAAAATAGTTCCCAATCAGGGCCAAAGTCATCCATACGGTTGCCATGATGGCTAACCCAACCATCAAGTTGTACCCTTTCACACAGTACCAGACAATAAAAAAGAACGAAATAACTAGTAGACCACCAATAATAATATTACTCATATGATTCCTCCTTTTTCTATTCAAGAATACTAACTGATATATCAATCACTTGATTCTAACTCAAAGAAGTAATCGCTTACATTAAAATAGAAAAATTTTTGATTCACTTTAAATTAAAAAATGTTCATTATGATTCAAAAAATCTCGACCTTTTATCGTACAGCCTTCGAATATTTATACTATTTCTATTTATAGTGACATTCAGCTGTGAAAATAACAGATCATTTTTTGTAAATAATAAAGGCGGGGTAAACGTTGATACGACAACTTTTATTGGCTCTATACTT
>NZ_NGMO01000002.1:321662-348943 GCF_002140175.1 Candidatus Enterococcus wittei | reverse complement strand
ATTGCCTTTCGTTATTTCGTATCGGATGTAACGATTTTACGAATCATGAAAGCGGCTGTGAAGAACGGTAAAGTACGTTTGGACTACTTGCCCTCCGTTCTTTGCTTTGATGAATTTAAAGCAATGAAATCCTGTGTGGGTAAAATGAGTTTTATTTTCATGGATGGTCAAACGAATCAAATTCTTGGTCTTCTTGAAAGTCGTAAACTAGCTTATTTACGTACCTATTTCTCTCGCTATACCCGTCAAGCTAGAGAGAATGTCCAATATATCGTCATGGATATGAACGCTCCTTATTTTGAATTAGCAAAAAGTATTTTTCCCCATGCACAAATTGTCACGGATCGTTTTCATATTATCCAACATATTCACCGGGCGTTGAACCATTTCCGGATTCAAATCATGAACACTTATTGTAAGAACGATCGTCTGAAGTATAAACGATTCAAACGTTACTGGAAGTTATTTCTAAAGAATTCTTATCTATTAGATAGCTCACGCTATCGCTATGATTATTCCTTTAAGCGTCCGATGACTGAAAAAGCGATCGTCGATGAATGACTCAGCTATGATTCCACATTAAAGTTGGCTTATGACACTTGTCAACTCCTTCTCTATCACTATAAACAAAAAGAGACGAACGACTTTTTCGAAGTGGTGAATACCTTAGATACCCAGCTTCCTGAGTGGTTTCGCAAGAAACTTACTTTCTTCAATAAATATAGAAAAGGAATCAAGAATGCCTTCCAAATACCCTATAGTAACGGGGCATTGGAAGGGACAAACAATAAAATCAAGGTTATCAAACGAGTCGCTTATGGTTACCGTAATTTTCTCCATTTTCGTGACCGTATTTACTTGATCCAGGGTTTGGTTTTCCAAGATCAACCCAAAACAAAAAAGAATCAATCGAAGCGTATTTCTGCTTCGATTGATTCTCGATGAAATTCTTTCAATTTGAACTCACCAACACTACTTGTCGAAGAGCCTTATAAACTTATTTACTTAAAGCATCTTTTGCTTGGTCAGCTAATGCAGTAAATGCTGTTGCATCATGGACAGCAAGGTCAGCTAACATTTTACGGTTGATGTCGATTTCAGCTAATTTCAAACCGTGCATCAATTTTGAGTAGCTTAAGCCATTCATACGAGCCGCTGCGTTGATACGAGCGATCCACAATTTACGGAAGTCGCGTTTCTTTTGACGACGATCGCGATATGCGTAGTTGTATGAATTCATTACTTGTTCTTTTGCTGTTTTAAATAAAGTGTGTTTTGAACCGTAGTAACCTTTTGCTAGTTTAAGCATTTTTTTACGACGTTTACGAGTTACTGTTCCACCTTTAACACGTGCCATGTATAATTCCTCCTAATAAAAATAGATCTTTAAATTTCAGTCAATAGTAGTTCTTATTTCATTTTTGCTAGTTGTTGACGAATACGTTTGAAGTCGCCACTAGAAACCATGCTTGCTTTACGCAATTGACGGCGTTGTTTTTTTGTTTTACCGTGGAAACGGTGACTTGTAAACGCGCGGAAACGTTTCAATCCGCCTTTACCAGTACGTTTGAAACGTTTTGCTGATCCGCGGTGTGTTTTTTGTTTTGGCATGACTATATTTCCTCCTCAAAATCTTTCGTTATCCGACTAGTGACTATCCAAAAGTCAGTTAGTCATTCAAATTACTTACTATCGTTTTTCGGTGCCAGCGTCAAGAACATGCTGCGTCCGTCCATTTTCGCTTTTTGTTCCACTGTTGCAATATCAGCAGTTTCTTCAGCTAAGCGATCTAAGACTTTTTGACCAATTTCTTTATGGGTAATGGCACGGCCTTTGAATCGAATAGAGGCTTTTACTTTATCGCCCTTCTCCAAGAACTTACGTGCATTACGAAGTTTTGTATTGAAGTCGTTCAAGTCGATCGTTGGACTCAAGCGAACTTCTTTCACATTGATCACTTTTTGTTTTTTACGCGCTTCGCGGTCTTTCTTTTGTTGCTCGAAACGGTATTTCCCGTAGTCCATGATTCGCGCAACTGGTGGTTTTGCACCTGGAGCAACTAACACAAGATCAAGATTTGCTTGTTCAGCAATCTGTAATGCTTCTGCCTTTGTTTTCACTCCTAATTGTTCACCATCTGAACCGATCAATCGTAACTCACGTGCACGAATGCCGTCGTTAACCATCATATCCTTTGCTATGGTCATTCACCTCCAAATATTATGAGAGAAAGAAAAGCTTGTCGAATCTTCGACAATAAAAAAACGAGTTCTTATAGAACCCGCACGTACTCCACCTTAATCAAAATAGGTGAAAACTATCTAGCCCAGTGACTTCGTCAACTAAGGCGAGAAGCGGGTGCTTCTGCTTTTATTTCTCAACTTAAACAGTATATCAGGTTAGAGTTTTTTTGTCAAGGTATTCTTGAATTGCTTTCACTAGAAACTTGACGATTCATCCATCAAATAGCTAAAAACGATAGACACTTTCTGTTTGAGTAATGACAATCCCTCATTCTTTCATGATGAAAATACAAAAGTACTTAACAGAGAAACCTGCTTATATCTAATGGCACAGCAAAATCAATCACTTTTCAATATTGACTAACTCTTTATGAAGAGAGTGAATGAGTCTCGTACTTCACGTATCCCTATTACCTCACTCTTGGCTCACCTTTCAGAGAATTCCGCAAGTGTCTATTCGTTTTTATCAGAATCGCTTTGCGAATTAGAAGATCGCTATTTCTTCCTCTTGACGAATTTCTTCTAGTTTTCCCTTGATCATCTGTAAAACTTGCTGCTTTGCCTCTGGATCTTCCACAAAATTAAATTGGTCCCCATCAATTTGGATCTTGGGACTTTCATTATATTCTTCATACCATTGATCATAACGACGATTTAATTCTTTATAATAATCGTACAAACTAGGATCGAAAGCTAATTGTTCATAAGCTCTTCCTCTTTTTTCGATCCGTTCCAACATGGTATCAAAAGATACACGGATATGAACCAGTAGATCTGGATGTTTTTTGTAAGCCGCATGAGGCAATTCTTCCATCATGTTTGCCAACAATTCATCGTAGACTTGTACTTCTGTCTTTGTTGCTCTACCTAAGTCTGCATTCAAATGGAACAATAAAGAATCTTCATAGATTGAACGGTCTAATACATTATTATCTTCTTGCATCGCTTGTTTAATACTTGCAAAACGTTTATTTAAAAAGTAAATTTGCAATAAAAATGCGTACTGCTCAGGGTTTGCATAAAATAGTGGTAACACTTCATTGTCATCGATGGATTCATAAAAGGCTTGACTATCAAAATGTTCAGCTATCATTTTCGTTAAACTTGATTTTCCGGCACCGATGGTCCCTGCTAAAACAATCACACTCATTTCCCTCCAGCTCACTTCATCACTAAATATTGTGTTTTTTCAAATCTTTTTTTATATTAACCTCAATATCTAGTGGTGTCAAATACAAATATCATTGTCATTCTACTAAAAAACCAAAAAAATTCTTAAGAAAAAAACGTTTTTTTTCAAGAAATCGTATTCTTTATTTTACTTATTGGTTCGTTTTAGTAAAATAAAAGGGAATTGTTTTTTGAACGAGCGTAGCGCATAATAAATAAGGCGCTTTATTTTTTGCTCAAATGTTACGGTTACAGGAGAAGAAGGAGTTGGACTATGGCAATTCATGGCCAAGGAGAATCAAGCGGAAAAGTTATCTTGATGGGTGAGCATTCGGTGGTTTATGGTGAACCAGCAATCGCCTTCCCATTTTATGCAACGAATGTGATTGCGCGATTAGAAGATCTTGATACTTCCACCACTGATCAGCTTGTTTCTTCCTACTATATAGGATCTTTACCCGACGCACCTCATGCGTTGAAAAATATAAAATTACTGATTGCTAGTCTCAAGGAGCAGCACCATATTCTAGGAAATTTACGGTTAACGATCGAAAGCACGATTCCAGCCGAGCGTGGCATGGGATCTAGCGCCGCTGTAGCTACTGCCATTACTCGCGCTTTTTATGATGCTTTTTCCCTCCCTCTTTCAAGGGAGCAGCTGTTGACACATGTGCAAATTTCAGAAAAAATTGCTCACGGAAATCCTAGTGGGCTTGACGCTGCCGCCACTAGTAGTCTTGAACCAATTTATTTTACCAAAGGACATCCTTTTGATTATTTCCCACTGAATATCGATGCCTTCTTGATTGTTGCAGATACCGGGATCAAAGGTCAGACTCGGGCAGCAGTCAAAGACGTTGCCCATCTTTTTGACGTCAATCCGCAGGAAACTGGACAAAAAATCCAGCAACTAGGATACTTAACAAAGCAAGCCAAAAAAGCAATCATTGAAAATTCACCTGAAAAACTCGCCTTAGCAATGAATGATTCGCATATTTTACTAAAGAGTTTAACGATCAGTAATGATTTACTTGATACCTTGATCGACACCGCACGTTTTGCTGGAGCGCTAGGCGCAAAACTTACCGGTGGTGGTAGAGGCGGTTGCATGATCGCTTTAGCGCAAACAAAAACTGAAGCCCAAGAAATCAGCTCTGCTTTACTAGAAGCTGGCGCTGTTTCAACGTGGATTCAAGGATTAGGAGTACATACCTATGCATAGAGGTAAAGCACGTGCTTACACGAATATCGCTCTAATCAAATATTGGGGCAAAAAAAATGAAGAATTGATTCTTCCAATGAACAATAGTTTGTCACTTACACTAGATGCCTTTTATACTGAAACTGAAGTAATTTTCTCAGAAGAACTAACAGAGGATCGTTTTTATTTAGATGAACAGTTACAAGAACAGAACGCTACTAAAAAAATCAGCAAATTTCTAGACATCGCTCGAAAAAAGGCCAACACGGATCTAAAAGCTACCGTTATTAGTCAGAACTTCGTGCCAACAGCCGCAGGGCTGGCTTCCTCTGCAAGTGGATTAGCAGCTTTAGCTGGGGCATGTAATGAAGCGTTACACTTAGAACTAGATGATCAAGCTCTTTCACGATTGGCTCGTCGGGGATCAGGATCTGCCTGCAGAAGCATTTTTGGTGGTTTTGCAGAATGGGAAAAAGGTTCTGATGATCTCAGTTCTTATGCAACCCAAGTGCCTTCTGATCATTTTGAAGATGAACTTGCTATGGTCTTTGTCTTAATCAATGATCAAAAAAAGGATGTTTCTAGTCGTGATGGCATGCGTCGAACAGTCGAAACGTCTTCTTTCTATCAAGGATGGCTTGATTCTGTCGAAACAGACTTGTGTGAGTTAAAACAAGCCATCCAAACAAAAGATTTCCAAAAATTAGGGGAAACGATGGAAAGAAATGGCTTGAAGATGCATGGAACGACCTTAGCAGCGAAGCCACCATTCACTTATTGGTCAGCAGACAGTCTCAAAGCAATGCAGACCGTCCGTGACTTACGCACTTCAGGCATTCCTTGTTATTTCACTATGGATGCTGGTCCAAATGTAAAAGTCTTAGTTGAAAAAAAGAACCAGACAGCCGTTCAAGCAGCATTTACTGAACTGTTCAGTAGGCAACAAGTGATTTCCGCTCACGCTGGCCCAGGAATCACGATTATCGAGTAAAGGGAGAGTATTATGATTGAAGTATCTGCACCTGGAAAACTTTATATTGCTGGCGAATATGCCGTAGTTGAAACGGGTCACCCTGCAGTCATTGTCGCTGTGGATCAATTTGTCACAGTAACTGTCGAAACCGCACGTAAAGTGGGGAGTATCCAATCTGCACAATACAGTGACATGCCTGTGCGTTGGACCCGCAGAAATGGTGAATTAGTTCTTGATATTCGCGAGAATCCATTTCATTACATTCTTTCAGCGATTCGTCTGACAGAAAGATACGCCCAAGAAAAAAATATATTGTTATCCTTTTATGACTTAAAAGTAACAAGTGAATTAGACAGTTCAAACGGTAGGAAGTACGGATTGGGATCAAGCGGTGCAGTTGCTGTAGCGACTGTTCGCGCATTGGATCAATTCTACGCCCTGAATTTGACGCAACTTGAAATTTTCAAGATTGCTGCTCTCGCTAATCTGGCCGTCCAAGATAATGGCTCTTGTGGAGATATCGCTGCTAGTTGTTATGGCGGATGGATTGCTTTTTCTACTTTTGATCATCAGTGGCTAAAAAAACAACAGTCCATTCATACGATTAGTGAACTACTAGCCATCGACTGGCCTGGTCTTTCTATCGAGCCTCTACAGACACCTGAAGATCTTCGGTTACTGATTGGCTGGACCGGTAGTCCTGCTTCGACCTCCGATTTGGTCGATCAAGTCCACCGCTCAAGAGAAGAGAAACGAACTGCCTATCAAAAATTTTTAGAAGAAAGTACAATTTGTGTCAACGAAATGATCAAAGGGTTTAAAGAGAACAATGTCGCATTGATTCAACAAATGATTCGCAAAAATCGTCAATTATTGCGAGAATTATCTACGATTACAGGGGTACTGATTGAAACACCTGCCCTAAACAAACTATGTAATCTTGCTGAAAAATACGAGGGAGCTGCGAAATCCTCTGGTGCTGGAGGAGGCGATTGCGGGATCGTCATTGTTGACCAGAAATCGGGCATTCTGCCTTTGATGAGTGCTTGGGAATATGCAGAAATCACCCCTCTTCCTTTACACGTTTATCATCAACAAAGAAAGGGACCGCTATGAATCGAAAAGATGAACATGTTTCGTTAGCAAAGGCATTTCACAACAAACAAGAAAATGAATTTGATGCCATCCGCATCGTTCACAATGCACTCCCGCAATCAGCACTTGCAAATGTTGATCTAAGCACAAACGTGGCTGGATTTTCACTTACAAGTCCTTTTTATATCAATGCTATGACCGGTGGTAGCGAAAAAACAAAAAAAATCAATCACGATCTCGCAGTGATTGCCAAAAGTGCAAATCTTATGATTGCGACAGGTTCTGTCAGTGCTGCGTTGAAAGATCCATCCTTGATAGATTCATATACTATCATGCGTGACGTCTATCCAGAAGGGAAAATCCTTGCCAATGTCGGAGCTGGCACCTCATTGGAAAAAGCAAAGCAAGCCGTCGATTTATTCCATGCAGATGCTTTACAAATCCATTTGAATGCCCCTCAGGAATTAGTCATGCCTGAAGGAGATCGTGATTTCACCCATTGGAAAGAGTTGATCAAAGAGATCACTCAAGAACTTAGTGTCCCTGTTATCATCAAAGAAGTTGGCTTTGGGATGACAAGAGAAACTATCGATGAATTAGCAACATTAGGCATTAAAACAATTGATATCAGCGGACGTAGTGGTACAAGTTTTACCCAAATCGAAAATGCACGACGTAAGAAACGCGAACTTTCTTACCTCACAGACTGGGGACAATCCACCGTTACTTCCCTCCTTGAAGCAAATGAAACGAATGAAACCATTGAAGTTCTTGCTTCTGGAGGTATTCGCAATGCTTATGATATTTTCAAAGCATTATGCCTTGGTGCTCGTGCTGTAGGAGTTTCCGGAACAGTATTAAACCATTATATGACCTACGGCTTGGAAGAGACGGTTCATTTAATGGCGCAATGGCAAGAAGAACTTCGGCTGCTATATACAATGGTTGGTGCTGTAAAAACGACTGACCTTCAGAAACAATCGCTGATTTTTTCTGGACCAGTAAAAGACTGGTGCGAAGCCCGAGGAATCCCTTTGATAAAATATGGGAATCGCAGCAAAAAAATGAACGAATAGTCGGTATTTTCAATGACTCTTCTTACTAACTGCTAACTTCTTGAATCAATCATCCTCAAAGTCATGAATATTCTCTGTAAAATAATGGCTCGATATCAAATCGGAGACTGGGACAGAAGCGTTATTTACTTTTGTTCCATGCTCTAAATACATATAAACGGCGGGAGCAGAAGCAACTCCTTCAGAAATAACACCTAAATAATAAATACATTCTAAAAAGCCGTATAGTCAAAAATAGGTTTTCCTGTTTTTGACTATACGGCTTTTTTAGTTCATCTAATGATTACAGTTATTTGTTTTATTTATGGCTGTTTCCCAATGTAAGCTAAGATCCCACCATCGACATACAGAACATGTCCATTCACAAAATCAGAGGCGCTTGATGCTAGAAACACCGATGGCCCTGCTAGATCGATTGGCTCACCCCAACGAGCTGCTGGAGTACGTCCTACGATGAATTGGTCAAATGGATGTCTTTCTCCGTTTTCTTGAACTTCTCTTAAAGGAGCGGTTTGCGGTGTTGCGATATAACCTGGTCCGATTCCATTACATTGGATATTGTATTGACCATACTCCGAAGCAATATTTTTCGTCAACATTTTCAATCCGCCTTTTGCTGCTGCATAGGCACTGACTGTTTCTCGACCAAGCTCGCTCATCATGGAGCAGATGTTGATGATTTTTCCACCGCCTTTTTCAATCATATCAGGAATGACTGCTTTTGAAACGATAAAAGGTGCGTTTAGATCCACGTCAATCACTTGTCGAAAATCTGCAGCCGCCATTTCGATCATTGGCGTACGTTTGATGATCCCTGCATTATTGACTAAAATGTCCACAGAACCGACGTCTTCTTTGATCTGTTGGACCATCGCTTGGACTGCTTCTTCATCTGTTACGTCACAGACATAGCCCTTTGCTTCGATACCGACTTCTTGATAGTGGGCAATGCCCTCATCCACTGATTCTTGGGTCAAATTGTTAAAGACGATCGTTGCTCCCGCTTCTGCTAATGAACGGGCAATCTCAAAACCAATGCCATATACTGCTCCTGTGACAAGTGCCACTTTATTGTCTAAACGAAACATCTCCATATTAAATGCCATTTTTTATTTTCTCCTTTTTATTTTAATTGATCCATCTGTATCATATCCATGTCTGTGTAAGTAATATTCTCACCGCACATTGCCCAAATAAATGAATAATTACTTGTCCCCACACCTGAATGAATCGACCAGCTTGGCGAAATGATTGCTTGCTCATTTGCTACGACCAAATGTTTGGTTTCATCTGGTTTCCCCATCATGTGGAACACCCGTGTGTCCTCATTGGCATAATCAAAGTAGACATATGCTTCCATCCGTCGTTCATGCGTATGACAAGGCATCGTATTCCAAGCGCTACCTGGTTCTAAGATCGTATACCCCATCTGTAACTGACAGCTCTCACAAACATTTGGATGGATGTATTGATAGATTTTACGCTCATTCAAAGTCAGTCCTTCGCCAGTTTCCATCGGTTTTACTTGATCGATGCTGATTTTAACATTTGGGTATTTATGGTGTGCCGGTACTGAGCTGATATAGAATTTTGCTGGATTTTCTGGATCTTTCGAAGAAAACACTACATGTTTCGTTTCTTTTCCAATATAATAACCATCTTGTTTTTTCATTTCTTCTTGTTGACCATCGATTTCAATCCAACCTGGACCTCCAATATTGATCACACCAAGTTCACGACGTTCTAAAAAGTAAGCAACACCTAACTCTTTATCCAATTTGATTTCCAATTCTTTGTCTGTAGGTGTGACTCCACCAAAGATCATGCGATCATTATGCGTATAAGTCAAACTGATTTTTCCTGGAACAAACACCTTTTCCACTAAAAATTCATTTCTTAACTGTTTCGTAGAATAATGACGGATATCCTCTGGGCTGTGTGTATAACGTGTTGACATTTCTTGCATGTAAAAAACTCCTTTATCGAATGATTTTTCCAGAACCACACGCTAAGAACCGTGCGACTTCTTCTTGATTGAATGAATTACAATCACCATGAATGGTGTGTTTCAAAGCTGAGGCTGCCGTTGCAAAATCAATGATCTGCTGGGGTGACATTTGAGTTAATATCCCATGAAGGATCCCCCCTGCAAACGCATCCCCACCACCGACACGATCAATGATGGGTGTGATTTCATGAAGATCCGACTCAACATAGACGCCATTTTTCCATAACGTTCCTTGTAAATCATTATGGCTAGCTGAATACACCGTTCGTTTTGTAGAATAAAAAGTATGGATCGTTGGAAACTTTTCGTTCATTTTTTCGTAGTAATAAATCAATGGTTCTGCTACTGTCTGTGGCGCTTCAGCTATTCCTAACAAATAAAGCGCATCCAAATTTGATGCTGAACAAATATCTACAAGCGGTAATAATTGCTCCAGTACATCACCGGCTTGTTCTTGTGTCCATAATTTCTCACGATAATTAATATCAAAGCTGATTTGACAACCAGCTGTTTTCGCTGCTTTCATGATTTCTTTCGTCATTACTTGCCAGTGTTCAGATAAAGCAGGTGTAATCCCAGAAATATGAAATAGTTCTACATCTTGAAAACACTCAGCTAAAGACCATTCCACATGATCCATCGTGGCAAAACTGGAACCTGCGCGGTCATAAATGACTGAAGCTGCTCGTTCACCAATCCCAGTCTCCATATAATAGGTTCCTAAGCGAGGCCCACCTTTTAAAAGGTGGCTTGTCTCAACTCCGTAGCTTCGCAAGTATTTTTCAACCCCATAGCCTAATGAATGATCAGGCACTTTTGACAGAAAGGACACTTCATGTCCATAGTTTGCTAATGAGATGGCAACATTCGCTTCCCCACCGCCATAATGTGCATAAAATTCCTTACTTTCTTGTAGACGATCTCCTAGGTTGGTGGATAATCGTAACATGATCTCACCAAGTGTCACTACTTTTCCCATAAGTGATCACCCCTTGATTTCTTTCAATTTTGATGCATATTGCTGTGCCACTTTTGTTACTTCTTCAAAGTTGCCATGTGCAGCAGGAGCTAATAGATTTCCCCCAACACCGACTGTGACGACCCCTGCATCAAACCACTCCCGCATATTTTCCAAATTCACACCACCTGTTGGCATAAGATTGACTTGCGGCATCGGGGCTTTGAAAGCTGAAATGATACTTGGTCCAAAGGCACTTCCAGGAAACAATTTGACAATATCCACCCCACTTTTCAAAGCGATTGTGATCTCATTGATCGTCATACAACCTGGTAAATAAGGCACTTGGTATAAATTGCATAGTTCTGCTGTTTCTTTGTCAAAACAAGGACTGACGATGTATTGCGCCCCAGCTAAAATAGCTAAACGAGCAGTCACCACATCTAATACCGTCCCCGCACCGATCACTACTTCTGTTTGATCTTGATAAGTTGCTAAAAGTTCTTTGATCACTTGATCTGCTTGTGGGACAGTAAACGTTAATTCAATCCCTGTCAAACCACCTTTAATGATGGCATGACAAGCATTTAAAGCTTCTTCACTTGTGGCCCCACGAACAACGGCAATGACCCCTGCTTGTTGCAAACGAGATAAGATCTCCATTTTTTTCATCTTTCCACCCATTTCCTATTTAGAAATTAAGTTTTACAATAAAGAAATTTACATCTTCATTATACGGTAGAAATTAAAAAATGCAAACGCTTTTCATCTTTTTTATAAAGTTTTTTCGATTTCTTGTTTAGTTTTTAAAATAGCTTGAATGATTTGGTCTTTTCCTTCCTCATCTAAACGATATTTAGGCATGCTGACACTGAACGCACCAATGATCTGACCCTCATGAACCAAAGAAGTCCCGATACAGAAGATGTCCTTTTCGACTTCTTCATCATCAAATGCCACTTGTTTCTCTTTAACTTCTTGAATTTCTTTTTTTAATTTTAATGGATTAGTGATTGTATATTCTGTAAACGGAACAAGTGGAGAACTTTCAATATAATGCTGATATTGTTCTGCGGTAAATTGTGCTAATACTGCTTTTCCCATAGCTGAACAATACAAAGGTCGAGTGATCCCGATTTTTGAAGACATTCGTATCGTTTGATTTTTAGATTCTAATTTGTTCACATACAAAATTTCATTATTATCTAGAACCCCTAAATGGATGGTCTCATCAATGATTTGTTGTAGGTTTTCTAAATAAGGTAAAGTGCGTTCTACTAGATCGATCTGCTCAATATTTTTATTGGCATATCGTACCAGTTTTCCACCTAAGCGATAATTTTTTTCTTGATTTTTATTGACGTAACCGATCAAAAGCAACGTATCTAAAATCTTTAAAGTAGTTGATGAGGTCATACTCACTCCTTGAGCAATCTCTTGTAAAGAGGTATCCGGATGTTCTGCTAAGTAATCTAAAATCTGCGAAGCTTTGATCAAGACAGTTCCATAAGGTTTTTTATTTTCCATATCACACTCTCCTATTTCTATATAGGAAATATTATAGACGGAATATTTGTTTTTTGAAAGAAATTGATCAAAACAATCCAGATATTTTCTTTATAAGCAATTAGGTGAAAATATTCTCTTGGATTTCTTATACCAAGCTTTTGATAAATCTCCTCACAAGTATGCGTAAAATATTTTCCCACTACTATCGGTTGCTCAATAGTGCTACTTTTTACAACTTGAAAACTGGTTTTAATTCCCAGCTAAGCGGCGAATGATCAAGATTCGTTTCCATGATGTCTGCCATATATTCCCACCATTTCTGATTGATGGCAGTATTGGCCATCTCTGCCCAGATTGTTTCATCCTTAATCTCAAGATAGCCGAATAAAGTATTCGTGTTCGGATCAAGGTGAATCGAGTAATTCGTCACCCCATGTTCTCTTAGCGCTTTACGCATTTCAGGCCAAAGTAAATCATGTCGTCTTTTATATTCTTCTTGTTCACATGGATAAACTTTCATGCAAAACACTTTTGTCGGCATATAAATTCCCTCTCCTTTGATGACCGCTTTATTCTAAGAAACCTTCCTTTGGCGTAACTCCAAAAGCCTCAGCTAATCGTCTTAAATTGTCATCCGTAATGGTTTGCAGAATAGGCCCTTGTGCTTGCACATACGTATAAACTTCCGCTGCTTTTTCTGCTGTCTCAATCAATCCGAACACTTCGTCCATTCCTTTTCCTGCTCCATAAATGCCATGTTGTGGCCATAATACTAAACGTGTGTCTTTCATTTTATCGGCTGTAGCTGTCCCAATCTCATTTGTTCCTGGAACCATCCAAGGGATAATAGCCACACCCTCTGGAAAGACAACTAAGCATTCCGTACACATTTGCCATAAAGTACGTGTAAAAGCTCGTTCATCTAATACGTGTGTAAAACTCATGGCTAATAAATGACTCGCATGACAGTGCATGATGATCCGATGTTCAGGATCAACTGCTAGACGAGCCATATGACTCATGAAATGACTTGGAAGTTCACTCGTTGGACGACAGTCATTTTCTAATCCCCATAAGACTTCTAGCATTTTTCCATCTTCAGCGACTCGAACAATTCCCAGATTCTCTGCTGGCGCGTTTGCCACATTTTTAAAATATTTCCCAGAACCTGTCACGAGGAAATAATAGCCTGCTAACTCACTTGCATTGACAATCATGGACACTTTGCGGATGACTTTTTTAGGGTCTAAAAATGGCGTGATTTCCTCTTCTTTCAATAAATAGGAAATATTTCCTCCATTTCGTTCATCCCAACCTAAACGGTAAAGATTCGAAGTAGTTTCGATCATTTCTTTCACATACGGTGCTTGTAAAATATCGATTTTTTTCAACATGGACACTCTCCTATTTTCTTAATTCCAATACCTCTTTTTGATAGTTATCGACTACTTCCAACCAATCCAAGCCGATAGGAACTTGATGTTGATAACAAAAATAATTCCAGACATCCGCATAAGGAAAATCTTTCAATTCTTCAGTAAAAGCGATTCTTGAGGTGAAATCAAAAGCTAATTCCATTTCTTTTAGCTGTCCGACTGGTTCTAGCATCGCTTTCATCAACGCTTTTTGAGTGTTTCTAGTCCCAATTACCCATGCGGCGATCCGATTGATTGTTGCATCAAAGAAGTCCAAACCGATGTTTGTTTTCTCTAATAACCCATTGCGAACCAATTCTTTGGCGATATCTTGTAATTCATCATCCATCAATACGACATGATCAGAATCCCAACGAACAGGTCGCGAAACATGTAACATGATCCCTTTACTGAATAAAGCTAAAGAAGATAGTTTATTTGAAATCACTTCTGTTGGATGGAAATGTCCTGCATCCAAACAAATAAGCTTGTTTCGAGTGAATCCATAGCCCATATAAAATTCATGTGACCCGACTGTATACGCTTCTGCTCCTAAACCAAACAACTTACTTTCCACAGCATCTTGGATGTGATTCTCATCCAACTCTTCGGTAAAAATCTTATCTAACGATTCCATCAAACGCTTGCGTGGAGACAGGCGATCAATCGGATAATCTTTCATCCCGTCTGGTATCCAGAAATTATTGATACATGTTTGGCCCAGTTCTTTCCCAAAATATTCCGCTATTTTTCGGCTTCTTTTTCCATGCTCAATCCAGTACTCACGAACCTTTCGATCAGGGTGTGCCAGAGTAAAGCCGTCTTTCATCATTGGATGTGAGAAAAAAGTAGGATTAAAATCCAGCCCAACTCCTTCTCTTTTGGCCCACGTCACCCATTTTTCAAAATGTTTGGGTTCAATTCCATTTAAATCAACGTTTTCTTTCGTATCTAAATAAATCGCATGTAAATTTAATTTATGTTTCCCAGGGATCAGCGAATAAGCTTTTTCCAAATCTTGTCTTAGTTGTTCAGGCGTACGGGCTGCTCCTGGGAAATTCCCAGTTGCCATGATCCCACCAGTCAGTTTACCTTCTGGCGTTAAAAATCCTTTGACATCATCTCCTTGCCAACAATGCATCGAAATTTTGATCATTTGCAATTTATCAAGTACAGCATCTGTATCCACACCAATACTTGCATATTTTTCTTTTGCTTGTACGTAATTTCTTTCGATCGTATTCATACGGTCACTCCTTTAAAATTATTCGCTTCTCATTTTTTTGATGGTTGGATCTGGATAAAAAGTTTCGCATGGAAAGGACACTTTGATTGCTCGTCTTGCTTCACTCAAATCCTTGAATTGTTTTGTACTAATCATTTGCATCACAATATTACCGATAGCTGTTGCTTCACTTGGCCCAGCTTCAACTGTAATTCCTGAATGATCTGCTGTTAGCTGATTTAGTAAGCGATTATTCGAACCGCCTCCTACAATATGGAGTTTTGTCAGTTTAGTGTCGGTCAATTGTTCCATTGTCACTCGTTCTTGTGCGTAGCAAAAGGCAAGACTATCATAGACACATCGGGCTAATGCGCCAGCAGTCGTCGGCACTGGCTGTCCAGTTTCAAAGCAATAATCCTGAATCTCTTTGATCATATTTTTAGGATTTAAAAATCTCGGATCATTCACATTGATCATATGTTTCTTTGGGGATTCTTTTTTGGCAAGTTCTGCTAATTGCGCATAACTGTATTTATAATCTTGTATACGAGCAATTTCTTGAATCAACCACATGCCCATGATATTTTTTAAAAAACGAACAGTATGAGATGCCCCCCATTCATTCGTATAATTCTCAGTAAAAGCATATTTTGACACGTTCCTACGATTAGTTTCGACTCCTAAAAGGGACCATGTACCACTACTGAGATATCCCCAACCTTCCCCTTGTCCGGGTGTACCTAAAACTGCGGATGCCGTATCATGACTAGCAACAGTAATAAACGTCGTGTCTGGAAGATCATACTCCGCAAATTTTTCTTTTTTCAGGTCGCCCAGCACCGTACCAGGATCGATTAACGAAGGAAACAAATCTTTCGTAACACCGATTTGTTGAAGAAGTTCAGGTTCCCAATCTCTTGTTGTCACATTCAATAATTGCATGGTCGACGCATTTGTTTTCTCTGTGACCATTTTGCCGGTAAAAACAAAACCAAGATAATCAGGTATCAATAATAACTTATGTGCTTTTGATAGTTGTTTTTTTTCTTCAGCAATTAATTGGAACAACGTATTGAAAGGCTGGATTTGGATACCTGTTTGTTTATACAGCTTATCAAGAGGATAGTGCTTTGAAAAACATTCGACAGCGCCAATCGTGCGCTCGTCCCGATAAGCAATCGGTTCATTTAAACGCTCCCCTTCTTCATCAAGCAAACAATAATCAACTCCCCATGTATCAATACCAGCAAAACAATGATCGATCCCTGACTGTTTTAATTTCTCGAGTCCAATCAAGATCTCCTGAATGAGTGAATCAATATTCCAACGTTCATATCCTCCTTTATTGTGAAACCCATTCCTAAAGCGATGTACTTCTTCTAAGGTCAAGCGATCCTCCGCCTCTTTCGTACTTTTCATCAATCGACCACTTGATGCGCCAATATCAATAGCCACAAATATCATCTGCATTTCCTCACCTCTTTTGCTTTATTGAAAATCTCCACTTCAACAATAAAGCGTTATCATTTATTGATAATGTAATGATATTACACAACATTCAATTTTTCTGCGGACTATTTTGGTATATAATTATACTATCTTGGTAAGTTGGGAGTGTTTACATGGATTATTGGGAAAAAGCAAATCATTCATGGTCGGAAGATTCAAGTAGGGTGATTTTAACCCCTACACAAAGAAGTCGGAATCTATTTTTTTATATCCAAGAAATTGGTCACTTTAAAGCACCTACTCCTTACTACACAGAACGATCACACCTTCCCTCTTTTTTAATTAAATTTACACTATCTGGAGAAGGGTTACTTACATACCAAGGAAAACAGTACCACCTAAGGGCAGGAGATCTTTTTTTCATTGACTGTCAAGAATATCAACGTTATCAAACGATCAGTGATATTCCTTGGGAAATGGATTGGATCCATTTATATGGTCAAAACATCTCCTCCTTTTACCAAGAATTTATTAGAGATGGGGAACACACTTGCCATACAACAACCGTTCCATCAAAAAACAAAATCCATCGCCTTATCACTCAATTGATCCATATGCAACAAGGTGCAAATGCTCGAACTGATTTTCAATCTTCTTTAAACATCCATGAGTTACTGAATGAATTGATTTTACAAAAATACCAAATGGATTTTGAAGAAGCAGATATCCCTGTTTATATTCGTGAGCTACAACAATATTTAGAGGCGCATTTCAAAGAAACCATTACCTTGAAACAACTTGAACAACATTTTTTATTGAATAAGTATCAATTAAGTAAAGATTTCTCAAAATATATTGGTTCTCCACCTATTGATTATTTGATTAATAAAAAACTTTCTTATGCAAAAGACTTACTTCGTTATACGGATTTTTCTATTCGAGCAATCGCAGAAGAAATTGGCATTGATAATTCCGCCTATTTCAGCCGACTATTCAAATCAAAAACTGGTCTTTCACCCCGAGATTTTCGAAGATTCACTTAAGCAATAAAAGGTGAAAAAAAAACGAACTACAGCATTACTTTCGTCTTTCACGATCATAATGACTGTAGTTCGTTTATCTTTTACTATTTTTTTCAATGTACCTCTTCAAAATGTTCATAATGGACAAGCTGATTTTGCGTATTCCTTTTTAAAAATTCTTTTGGAGTCAAGCCAAATTCTTTTTTAAATGCCTTTAAAAAATGCGGATAAGAAGAAAAGCCACACTGGTTGTAAATAGTGCTAGAACTACGATATTCTCGTAGCAATTGTTTTCCATAGATCAGTTTTTTCTTCATCACATATTGATGGAATGTAAAGCCTGTGTGCTTTTTGAATTCTCTAGTAATATGATATCTGCTGACAAAAAATTGTTTTTCCATTTCCTCTAAAGTAAGTGAGTGAGACAAATTCTTCGAGATATATTGGAGCATTTGTTCTACTCGTTCGTTCGGCACAATAGCATTTTGTTCTTGCGTGTTTTCTTCTTTTTGGACTACTTGGTTTAAAAAAATCAAATAATCGACAAGTGATTGTTCGTATTTGATATCCTCACCATAATTTTGTTTATTAGGATATTGATCAATAAATGCTAACTTTTCTTTTAATTGTTGCGGATCAACTTGGAGCACGCGACTTCTTTTCTCGCCCAATGGTTGAAAGCAAGAAGACAAATTAGACCACTGTGTAGAACGACTTTCTAAAAAAGAGGAGGTAATAAATATATAAACACGTTCGAATACATCCGTTGATTGTCGAACAATCCGATGTAAGTCGTTGGAATGGATCAGCAAAACACTTCCTGCTTGTATTGTAAATTGTCTCCCATTTAAATAAAAAGAGGCTTTTCCTCTTAATGTCGCATGGATTTCATAAAAATCATGCTGGTGATAAATCGTTTTATTCTGACTGACAACGTCTTCCACATGATAGATTTCATATTGATCTGATACCATCGTATTCACTTTTTCACCATTTATTTTTTTTTGCTGCATCAGCGCCCCCCTTGTTCAATGTTGAACAATGCTATTATACACATCATTAATCCGTGAACTACTCACCACTTAGCTAAACCTGACGGTTCTTAACCTTGAAGTGGGAGCTTCTTGGGAAAAGAGCATACTTGATAGCTTATTTCTTTACTAACAGCGGTGTCTCTTATTGACCAAGCTATCCCCATAGTTCCTACGGTTCTTGTTTATTTGATCTAAGCCAATCCCATGGAATATAGCTTTAGACCTTCGGCCAAGATATTGATACTAGCGTTTATATCTCGGTCATGATGAGTATGACAAATAGGACAAGTCCATTTTCGAATTTCGATAGGTTTCTTGCCATCATTATACCCACATTCTGAACAAATTTGACTAGATGGAAACCACTTATCCACTTTGATGATTTCTTGTCCATACCAGTCAGCCTTATATTGTAATTTCGTCACAAAACTAGACCAAGATACATCAGAAATGCTTTTTGCTAATTTATGATTACGCAACATACCTTTGGTGTTTAAGTCTTCAATACAGATAATATCGTGTTTTTTGATCATTTCTGTACTCAGCTTATTCAGAAAATCAGTACGTTGATTCATTACTTTTTCGTGCAGTCTAGCCACTTTACATTTTTGTTTTTGATAATTTTTAGCTTCAAACAGATTGATGCTCTTCTGTTTAGCTAATAATGCAAGGCTATCCACTTCTTTTAAGAACAGAAATTCTTTCTTGTATTTTGCTGATGTTGGAAAACTCATTTTTTTAGAGGAATCATTCTTAGTTTCTTCATAAGCTTTTATTCGGTCATCAAGCATTAGATTGTAGATCTTACGAACACAGCCAAAAGACTGACTTGCCAAAGAAAATTTTTTGCTTTTCAGTCGGATAAATTCTAAATTTATAGGCTTTTAGCCGTTCCACAAGATTCACCTCTATTTGTGTTTGTTTCCTTGGTTTTGAATATATTTCTTGATGATTTCGATAGGTGCACCACCAGTTGTCAAAAGACAAAAACTTTTAGACCAAAACATTTCTTTCCAAAGAAACGGTTTGACTCTTGGAAAATCACGTTTTATTAATCGTGAACTGGCACTTTTATAAGCATTGATGAATTTTGTCAGTTCTGTTTTAAGGTGGGCTTTGAACATAATATGAAGATGATCTTTATCATGATTCCACTCAACTAAAATAATATGATACGATTCTGAAATTCTTTCAAAAGTCTCTTTAGCAAATTCAGATATTTCATCATCAATTACTTGTCTACGATATTTAGTTACCAATACAAGAGGATAGTAGAGTAGAAACACTGAATGATTATTAGTATCTAATTCCATGCTATATCCGCTCATTTCTTATATAGACCGATTATAAAATGTAACAAAATAAAAAGGCAATAAGCCTTATATATCGGTCTTCAAGTTACCAACGGCAACCCTCATACCGACGGCATTCATCACCCACCTATAGAGGATGGGCGACTTCTGCCTAATTATGTTAAAATCCCAACAGTGACTTCTTTTTTTCCAAAATACGTTTCATATAATTTCCCATTCCAGCATTGATTTCCTTGCTGCCAGAAGGTAGATCAGGAAATGAGCGGCCTAAAGTAAGTTGCAACGTATGGACACCTTGCTCTTGCGTTTTCTTCGCAAGTTCTTCTATCGTTTGGACATTCGATAAATCATGTCCTCTGATGGTGATATTCAGCATACTGATTCTCCTAACTCAACATATCTGGTAACCACATAACAATTTGTGGGAAATAAGTGATCAATAGCAACACCCCTAAGATCACTCCATAAAAGGGAAGTAACGGCTTCAACATTGATTCTGTTTTCACTCCACCCACACTTGCTCCTACATACAATCCCGTTCCTAGTGGTGGTGTGATCGATCCAACACATAAATTCATAATAGAGAATAGTCCGTAATGAACTGGATCTACTCCCACACTGGTCACAATAGGTAAAAAGATAGGTGTAAAAATCAGAATAGCTGGTGCCACATCCATAAACATCCCTATGAGTAGTAAAACAAGATTAACTAATAGCAAAATAATGAATTTATTATCTGTTACACCCATGATCATTGAACTGATTGCTTGAGGAATCCCAGTAAACGCCATGGCAAACGACATCATGGAAGAAGTGGCAAGTAAAAACATGATCGTTCCCGACATCGCTACTGCTTGAACCAACATGCTCGGAAGATCCTTCCACTTGACTGTTTTATAATAAAACATAGCAATCAACAATGAATAAAGGACCGCAATCGCTGAAGCTTCTACCGCAGTGAAGATCCCTGTTAGGATCCCGCCAATAATAATAATGATCAACAGTAAACTCGGTAACGCTTCTCTTATGATTTTCCCCGATTGAGCAATTTGACCTTTTTTAACAACAGGGTATTTATTTTTTTTAGCAACGACATAAGCAACAAGTAAGATTCCGAGTGACCACAGCGCCCCAACAAGATACCCTCCCATAAATAAAGCAGAAATGGATGCGCCTCCTGCTACTAATGAATACATGATGAAAGCCGTACTTGGTGGAATCACCATCCCAGTTGGGGCAGAAGCAATATTGACCGCAGTAGCAAACTTTCGATCATAACCTTCCTCCACTTGCTGAGGGATCAATACCCCACCAATTGCCGTAGAGGCTGCAATGGCCGAGCTAGAAATTGAACCAAATAATGCATTTCCCAAGACATTCGTATGTGCTAAAGCTCCTGGCACACGACCTACAAACAGCATGGCAAAATCCACCAATTTTTTGGCGATCCCTCCGTTATTCATAATAATCCCGGAAAAAACAAAAAATGGAATGGCGATCAGTGAAAAACTATTGATGCTTCCTACCATTTTTTGTGCAGAACTAAATGCAGAAACTCCAAATGGGATAACCAACAACAACGTCATCATCGACGAAAAAGCAATACTAATCGCAATAGGCATACCCACGATAAGTAATATGACAAACACCAAAAACAATACGAGTCCAGCTTCTATAGCCATCTTATTCCTCCGCTTTTATATTTTTTCTTGAATGATCGGCTTATTTCTAAGTGTATCGGTCAAATTGATCAGACTATAAAGAATAATAAGAACTCCTGATACAGGAATCGATAAATAAACATAACCCATCGAAATACCGAGAGAAGGTGAAATTTGCCCCATTGTCAAAGTGACAGCGTTCCAGCCGCCATAAACCATGATCATCATAGCAAAAATCAGAAAGAGACATTGAACAATTATTTCCAACACCTTGCTCTTTTTCCCAGATAACTTCTCACTTAAAATCGTTACGGCCAAATGCGCCTTTTGTCCTACTACATAAGCTGAAGCAAGCATCGCAAACCAGACGAGTCCAAACCTGACAAGTTCCTCAGTTACGGTGTTCGGATCGCCCAAAATAGACCGTGAGAACACTTGCCATAGCACGATCCCAATCATACTAACAAGTAAAGTAGCGCCTAGAAATTCTAAGAGTTTATTCAAAACTATTTTCATCTCCACTACCTCCTTGTTCTTGGATCATCTGATAAAGTTTTTGATAGGTTGGGGCATTTTTAAAAGTATCATGGAGCGGTGCTACAGCTACTCTAAATGGTGAGTTATCTACTTCATTAAATTGAACACCATACTTTTCTTTTGCTATTGCTTTTTCTTCTTCAATTGCTTTTGAAAAGGCTTTGATTTCAAATACAGTAGATTCTTTCGCTGCTTCTTCAATTGCAAGTTCTTGTTCCGTGGATAATTGCTCCTTACTTGCATCATTCATAATGATGATATCCGGAACACGCGTATGCTCGTCATAAGAATAATATTTTGCTACGCCTCCATGTCCTGCCGTATGTAAAACAAATTCGTTGTTTTCTGAACCGTTGATCAAATTAGCTTGAAGAGACGTATAAACTTCGTCACTTCCCATGGGAACTGCAGATCCGCCTAATAGTTCAACCATTTTGATGGCGGTTTCACTTTGCATCACACGAATCTTTTTCCCCTTCAAGTCTTCAGGTGAATGAACTGGACCATCCACCATATAAAAGCTCCTTTGTCCTGAGTCATAATAAGTCATTCCCGTAAATCCTAAGTTTGCAGTTGATTGGTAGATTGGTTCCATGATTGCTTCATTATCCATGACGTTAAAAAAGTGAGCTTCATCTTTAAATAAATAGGGAACAGAAAAGATCGAATAATCTTTTGAGAAACTTTCCAATGCAGAAGCACTTACTTTCGTGAAATCTACCGCTCCTGATTGCGTTAACTCAATCAATTCTCTTTCGCCACCTAACTGTCCATCTGGAAAGTATTGGAGGACAACTGAACCAGCAGTTTTTTCTTCAACTAAACGTCCAAATTCATTCATTGCATCAATGACCGGCTGACTATTACTAGCATAGGCAAAACGTAAAGTAATCACTTCATTTTCCTCTGCGCTAGTGAACGTTGTGGCATTACTACACCCACTTAAGCTTAGAAACCCTAAACATAGCGAGCTTGTTAGTATGGCTCTTTTCTTCATCTCATGCTTCCTTTCTTTTAACAATAAGAAACCAACAACTCCGTTAAACAAAGTACCGTTAATGATTGTCCGTAAGGCATAGCTGTAATCCCAATGTTTCGATAAAAATCTAAATCATCCCCCATTCCTGTCCCAATTGAAACATTTTGGACTTCTCCTGTTTCATCGATTTGTTCCAATAAGCCACTAATAGCGAGGTAAGCTACCTCTTTGTATTCTTTGGGTAAATAGCGTTTATGAATCGCTTTCAATATCCCGTAAGTAAATCCCGCTGTCGCAGAAGACTCCACATAAGAAGATGGATCATCTAATAATGTATGCCATAAACCGCTTTTTGATTGATAACTAGCAAGTGTGCGTACTTGTGCTTCTAATGTCTCCATCAATAATTTTCGTAAAGCATCCTCTTTTGGCAGCTCTAAAATCTCAATGATTTCAGGAATAGCTATCGTTAACCAGCAATTTCCCCGTGCCCAGAACGCCTCAGCATAATTATGGTTGCCGTCGAATGTCCACCCGTGATACCACAACCCTGTTCGTTTATCCATTAAGTATTTGATATGGATCATAAATTGATAACGTGCTTCTTCTAAGTATTCCAAACGATTGAGTAACTTGCCGATTTTGGCTAAAGGCAAAACGGTCATCATTAAGGTATCATCCCATAATTGATTTTTATTTTCTGGACCATATGTCGCATGTTGTAAGCCATTCTCTTTTGTTCTGGGCATTTCATACATGACCCATTCGGCCCACTGCTCCAAATAAGGAAGATAGCGTGAATCTTTTGTATCTTCATATAAATACGCCATTGTAAGTAGTGGGGCCATCGTATTGACATTTTTTGGTGGTGCGCCTTCTTTCATACGGGCTTCAAACCATTCATTGACTACTTCATAGGCTCGAACATTTTTAGTCATTTGATAATTTTTATAAATCCCATATAATCCGACACCTTGTGGCCAATTCCAGACAGACCAACTCTTATCGTCCACTTTAAGCCCATCAAAATCTAATAAAAATTCTCCATTGTCGTCTTTGATCGTTGTAAGATTATCGATCAATAAGTCGATTTTTTCTTCTACTAATTTTTTTGCTACAAAAATCTCTTCTCTAATAATTGACATTTCATCCACACCTTTTAAACCGCTTTCATTATTATTTATCCATAATATAGCAGGAATTCTATCGCCAATAAATAGTATAAATTGCATAAAAACTATCTAAAATTGACCTAAATGAAGAAGTATAGAGGATAGGTTGATTGAAAAATCAAAGCTTATAAATATCTCTATGCGATTCTCTCACAAATCAAGTTTTTCTCCTTTAATCGTATGTCATCCTATCTAGTTTATTTTCTCTTGATTATTTCACGATTTCTTCCTTTTTCGTTGACTTGACAGAAAAGTCATCCAGATTCTTCGTCTCGTTTTTACTTAATGCAAGCTACCTTCTTAAATCAAAGAGCGTGAAACAAAAGTATTATTTACTCTTGTTACACGCTCTAAATCCATATAAACGGCGGAATCAGAAGCAACCCCTTCGATAATAAGCTGAAATTCACAAAAATTTGAAAAGCAATTTTCGTGAATTCCTTCTTATTTCTCGGAGTTAATCACTTCTGTCCCAGCCTCTTTTTCTTTTATCTTGCAATCAAAACATTGAAGCTAAATTAACCTTGATAGGCATCAATGATGATTTGTTTCAATTCACTGATCAATGGCTCTTTTGGATTTGCTGTTGTACATTGATCTTCGTAAGCTAATTCAGCCATACGATCAACTGTCGTATCTAACGTTTCTTGAGTCACACCTTGTGCCTTCAAGCTCATGTCGATACCGACAGATTTTCCTAAATCACTTACTGCTTTTGCTAAAGATTCTACGAGCTCTTCTGTGGTGTTTCCTTTCAATCCTAAGAACTTCGCAATATCTGCATAGTCAGTATCTGCACGGAAGTAGTCATATTTAGGGAACATCGCATGTTTTTGTGGATCTTTGGCATTGTAGCGAATGATATGTGGTAAAAGAATCGCATTCGTACGTCCATGAGGGATACCGTATTCTCCACCAATTTTATGTGCTACTGAATGACAAATTCCTAAGAAAGCATTGGCAAACGCCATACCTGCCATCGTTGAGGCATTATGCATTTTTTCACGTGATTCCATATCCGGTGTTTTTACTGATTTTTCTAAATAATCAAAGACTAACTTGATTGCCTGTAAGCTAAGTCCACGTGTGTAGTCAGAAGCCATGACTGATACATATGACTCAATCGCATGAGTTAATACGTCCATTCCTGTATCAGCTGTCACAGAAGCAGGAACTGACATCACAAATTGTGGATCAACGATCGCTACATCTGGTGTCAATGCGTAATCAGCTAAAGGATATTTCACATGTGTTTCGCTATCAGTGATAACCGCAAATGGTGTCACTTCAGAACCTGTTCCTGACGTTGTTGGGATACAAACAAACTGTGTTTTTTCAGGTTTGTCAATTTTATACGTACGTTTACGGATATCTAAGAATTTTTGTTTTGCGCCGAAGAATGAAGTATCTGGGTGTTCATAGAACATCCACATGCCTTTTGCCGCATCCATTGCTGAACCACCACCAAGTGCAATCACTGTATCTGGTTTGAAATCAGCCATTAATTTTGTTCCAGCGTATACTGTATTGGTAGATGGATTAGGTTCAACATCTGAGAAAATTTCGACTTTCACATCGTTTTTACGACGTGCTAACACTTCTCGGACAGTATCGCAATAGCCAAATTGGACCATACCTGGATCACAAACGATCATTACGCGTTCCACATTTTCCATTTTTTCCAAGTAAAGTAATGAGTTCTTTTCAAAGAAGATTTTTGGTGGTAATTTAAACCATTGCATGTTATTTCTCCGTTTCGCTACAGTTTTGACGTTGATTAAGTTGACTGCTGATACGTTTCTTGAAACAGAATTCTTACCATAAGAACCACAACCTAAAGTCAATGATGGAATCATTTCATTATAGATATTACCGATCCCACCTTCTGCAGATGGTGTGTTCACTAAGATACGGCAAGCTTTCATTCGAAGGCCAAATTGAATATGGAGATCTTCATTTTCTGAATGAATCACAGCAGTATGACCTAATCCGCCAAGATTTAACATTCCTTCACATAATTCAAATGCATGTTCTGTACTATTTGATTTGACCATCGCTAAGACTGGTGAAAGTTTTTCACGAGAAAGTGGATAGTCTGCACCGACACCCTCTAATTCTGCTACTAACATTTTTGTGCCTTCTGGGACTTTGATTCCTGCTAATTTTGCGATCTCCATTGCTGAATGACCTACGATTGCTGGATTAACTGCATATTTCCCTTCATTCATGACCGCATCTTCTAATTGTGAAAGCTCGTTAGGTTTCACAAAATATACTTGATGTGCTTGGAATTCAGCTTTTACTGCTGCATAAATTTCTTTGTCCACGATCACAGCTTGTTCAGACGCACAAATCATGCCATTATCAAATGTTTTAGAAACGATCAAATCGTTGACCGCACGTTTGATTTTTGCTGTTTTTTCAATATATGCAGGAACATTACCTGGTCCTACTCCTAATGCTGGTTTTCCTGTTGAATAAGCTGATTTGACCATTCCTGCACCACCAGTTGCTAAGACAATAGCAATCCCAGGATGATTCATCAAAGCAGAAGTAGCATCAATCGATGGATGCTCGATCCATTGGATACAGTTTTCCGGTGCCCCTGCAGCAATTGCGGCATCACGTACAACTTTAGCTGCTGCTGCGGAAGATTTTTGAGCACTTGGATGGAAAGCAAAGACGATTGGATTTCTTGTTTTCAAAGCAATCATTGATTTAAAGATTGTTGTAGACGTTGGATTAGTCGTTGGAGTCACACCACAAACTACACCTACTGGCTCTGCTATCTCAATCAAGCCTTTTTGGGTATCTTCATTGATGACACCCACTGTTTTGTCATGTTTGATATTATTCCAGATATATTCAGAAGCATACATATTTTTGATAGCTTTATCTTCGTAAATTCCTCGGCCAGTTTCTTCCACCGCCATCTTCGCTAATGGCATATGTTGATCCAGTGCAGCCATTGCCATTTCATGCACAATATGATCGACTTTTTCTTGATCGAAACTTTCCATTTCTTTTAATGCAATATTTGCTTTTTTCGCTAATTCATCAATCATTACTTGGACATCAATCGTTTTTACTTCTTCTTTTTCCATTACTTTAGCCATTGTTATCCCCCTAAAAGGTTATTGTTATTTGTTAAACATTTCACATAGTCATCATACAACAAAAAATATTCCCTGTAAACACTTTTTTGTGATTTTTTTCACATTTATAATTAATGAGTATATTC
>NZ_NGMO01000002.1:266926-320429 GCF_002140175.1 Candidatus Enterococcus wittei | reverse complement strand
GACCTAAAGCAAAACCAGGCAAGCCATCTGCTACCACATTTACAAACAATAGCTGAACAGCTGTGAAAGGCGCTCCCCAACCTAACAACATCGCAAGCAAAACAATAAAAATCTCTGAGATGTTACAACTCAACAAGAAATTGATGGCTTTTCGAATATTTTGATAAACGGATCGCCCTTGACTCACTGCATCAACGATCGTTGCAAAGTTATCATCAGTTAAAATCATATCTGATGCACTCTGCGCAACGTCTGTACCAGCAATCCCCATGGCACAACCTACATCACTAGCTTTCAATGCAGGAGCATCATTGACACCATCACCAGTCATCGCTACAACCGCTCCTGTACGTTGCCATGATTTAACGATCCTGATTTTGTCTTCAGGTGTCACTCGAGCATATACAGAAAGGTCTTTGACCTTAGCATCTAATTCTTCATCTGATAATGCTTGTAGTTCTGATCCCGAAAGTGCTTCAGAACTGTTGGTTAAGATCCCTAATTCTTTGGCAATTGCACTAGCCGTCACTACATGATCTCCAGTGATCATTACAGTCTTTATCCCAGCCTTTTTCGCCCGTTTGATTGCTCCCTTACTTTCAGGACGAGGCGGATCGATCATCCCGATTAAGCCAATCAAACGTAGATCTTTTTCTAAAGCCTCTGAAGTGATCTCTTGGGGCTTTTCATCATAAGTGGCATAACCTACAGCAATGACACGTAATGCCCGCTTACCGAAGCGATCATTAACGACTGTAGCTTGTTCAATATCTCCAGAAGTAAATTTTGGTGCTAAAACATCAAATGCTCCTTTTGTAATGGAAATATATTGATCTCCCATTTTATGGACAGTCGTCATCATTTTACGATCTGAATCGAAAGGGATCTCATCGATTCTCGGATATTTTTCTTCTAATTCTGCTTTTGTATGATAATTTTCTTCGACTGCACGAACGATTGCTGCTTCTGTGGGATTTCCTTTGACAATCAGTTCATCGGCTTCTTTCTCCACAGTTACATCCGTACACAGAGCTGCCATCTTCAAGATTTCCATGGCACTATTCGTCATCGAATCTTCAATATCTGTGACCTCATCTTCTTTGCTCCAAACACGACGGACTCTCATTCTGTTTTGTGTCAATGTCCCTGTTTTATCCGAACAAATAACATTAGCTGTTCCAAGTGTTTCTACAGCTGGGAGTTGTCGAATGATGGCATGTTTTTTCGCCATCTTTTGAACACCGTAAGCCAATGTGAGTGTCACGATAACTGTCAATGTTTCAGGCACTGCCGCTACTGCTAGTGAAATCGATGTCATGAACATTTCAAGTAATGGTTCCCCTTGAAGCTCACCGATCAGAAACACTAAACCAGCTGCTACTAATGCTATGATACTGATTCGCTTCCCTAACTGGTTCAAGCGAACCTGCAATGGTGTTTTCTGCATGGTATGATCATTTAACAATCCAGCAATTTTACCCATTTCCGTTTGCATACCGATTGCTGTAACAATCGCTTTTCCACGACCTGCAGCAACCGTACAACCTTTAAAGACCATATTTAATTGGTCACCGAGAGAGTCATCTTCTTGACTTATGTAGCCTGCGTCTTTTTCGACAGCCTCACTTTCACCGGTTAAAGCAGATTCCTCTACGCGTAATTGTGATGTCTCTACTAAACGAGCATCTGCCGTAATGGCTGAACCCGATTCTAACACTAGCACATCGCCAACAACTAAATTCTCCGCGTCTACTTTTTCTACTTTACCATCTCGGATCACGGTTGCCGTTTGTTTATTCATATCCTGAAGCGATTCCAGTGCTTTTTCTGCATTTCCTTCTTGAACAATGGCTAACACTGAATTGATGATAACGATCGCGATGATCAATAGACCTTCAAATAGATCTCCATGTTCTGTGGCAAATGCAGTGTAAAAAGAAATCACTGCGGCAACTAATAAAATAATCGTTGTAAAATCAGAAAGGCTACGCATAAATTTTTTGAAGAGTGATTCTTTGGGGGCTTCATCGAATTGATTCTTTCCTTGTTTTTTACTTCGTTCCTCTGCTTCTTTGGTCGTCAGACCTTTATCAATCATTGTATCTGTTTCTTCTTGTACTTCTTCCACTGTTTTCTTGTATTCGTCCATCCTATACCTCCTTTAAATTAGTACACAAAAATAAGGTACTTATTTTAGTATAACATCTTCTTTTTAATTAATTCAACTAAATAAACTATATATATATGAAGAAACACAACAAAAAAAATGTTAGATTTCCCTATTGCAAACGCTACCAAAATATGCTATTATATAGTTGTAAGGAAGGAGGATACCATCAAATAAATAGAAGAATTTCTCGATAGAATAGAATAGGCAAACAAAGTTGTTAGAAGTACAGGTTTCACCTTAGAGAACATGTAAAGTACCTGAATATAAATAGTGAATGCGTATGACTGTTTGATACGATCAAAACAAGAAGTAGTCTGATACGTAAAAAATAAAGCAACATGAACATCTGAAAATTGAATAGGGAAAAGAGATAGTTCAACTATTGAAGTTGTAACGAAAACAAGATTTTTTGTTTATCAAGAAGAAATTCAACATCGTACTTTGCATGACTAATGGAAAGTTACACTCATTCTATTTATTTGATTCCTTCCGAAACGTACAAGCCCGACTGGTCGAGAGTCGGGTTTTTTTGTTGCTTCATCCTACTCCTCTACAAGAAATAGATTCTTATACTTCATCAAATAAGCCACAAAAAAAATCTTATTTCTCTAAAATCAAGTACATGACTTAGTTTAGAGAAATAAGATTTATCGTCCTACCTATTACCCATTTACTTAAACTCACTTTTTAAACTACTGGTTGCTTTGAATCCTAAACAGTAAAAAAAACTGATCATCGTCACCTATTTACTTCACAAACATCGCATCACCGAAACTAAAGAAACGGTAACGTTCTTCAATGGCATGTTGGTAAGCAGCTAGTGTTAATTCCCTTCCAGCAAATGCACTGACAAGCATGACTAATGTGGATTTTGGTAAGTGGAAATTTGTAGAAAAAGCTTCTACTATTTTGAATTGATAGCCTGGCGTAATGAAAATATCAGTCCAACCACTATCAGCTTTGATCTCTCCATCAAATTTTGTTCCGATCGTTTCCAGTGTACGAATCGATGTCGTACCTACCGCAACGATTTTCCCTCCATTTTTCCGAACTTGGTTCAAGCGGTCAGCGGCTTCTTCTGTCAAACGATAGAATTCACTGTGCATTTGATGTTCTTCGATTTTATCTACACTCACTGGACGAAATGTACCCAAACCTACATGTAAGGTCAAATAAACAAGCTCTACGCCTTTTGCTTTGATTTCGTCTAGGAGTTCAGTCGTAAAGTGCAATCCAGCTGTCGGAGCCGCTGCAGAACCGTTTTCTTTTGCATAGACTGTTTGGTAACGTTCTGGATCTTCTAAACGTTCCTTAATGTAAGGAGGCAATGGCATTTCCCCTAATGATTCAAGATTTTCTAAGAAAATCCCTTCATAAGTAAATTCGATGATCCGCCCACCATGATCTAATTCTTCTTTAACAGTGGCTTTTAATCGTCCATCACCAAAAGTAATTTCCGTTCCAACTTTTGCACGCTTAGCTGGTTTGATCAGCGTTTCCCATGTATCCCCTTCTGTATTTGTTAATAGCAAAACTTCCAAGTGGGCGCCTGTTTCTACTTTTTCACCATATAGGCGTGCTGGCAATACCCGCGTATTATTCATAACCAAGGCATCCCCCGGGTTTAATTCTTCTAGAATATCATGAAAATGTTTATCAGACATTTCTCCTGTTTCTCGATTGACTACGAGCAATCGAGAATGGTCACGATCTTTTAATGGTGTTTGAGCAATTAATTCTTCCGGTAATTCAAAATCGAAATCTTCTGTTGTTAACATATCGTCACTCACTTTCTATCTTTCCCTCCTATAGTACCATTTCTGACAATATATTGGCAAAAGCGGGAATTATTAGAAGCATTACGATGTTATGTAGATAACTCAATATATATAAATTAGTACAAAATCGCTTGTCAAACCAACTTTAACATAGTGATAACAGTCACAAAATTTGTATTCTCACGTTATTTTAGGCATACTAGTTATAGTGAAAATGAAAAAGAAGAGGTGCAATATGATCGAATTTCAGAATGTTTCAAAGATTTATAAAGGAGGAAAAATAGCGGTCGAAGATGTCAGTCTTTCCTTTGAAAAAGGAGAATTTATCTGTTTTATCGGTACAAGTGGTAGCGGGAAGACCACAATGATGCGAATGATCAATCGGATGACCGACCCTACGAGTGGACAGATCCTAATTGATGGAAAATCAGTCCAAGAAATAAATCCCGTGGAATTACGCCGAAAAATTGGTTATGTCATCCAAAGTATTGGATTGATGCCTCACATGACGATTCGTGAAAACATCACCCTTGTTCAAAGACTTTTGAAAGTCAGCCAAGAGGAACGAAATAAAACCGCAGAAAAAATGATCGATCTCGTAGAGCTTCCTCGCGAAATGCTTGATCGTTACCCTCATGAATTATCTGGTGGTCAGCAACAAAGGATCGGTGTTGTCCGTGCTTTAGCAGCAAATCAAGACATCATTCTGATGGATGAACCTTTTGGTGCTTTAGATCCGATTACGAGGGACTCTCTTCAAGACCTAGTGAAAGACCTTCAAGAACGCTTAGGCAAAACCATCGTCTTTGTAACCCATGATATGGATGAAGCAATCAAATTGGCCAGTCGCATTGCCATTATGAGCGACGGAAAAGTGATCCAATATGATACACCTCAAAATATCCTCCATCATCCAGCTAATGAATTCGTAGAAGAATTGATTGGAGAAGATCGCTTACTTCAAGCGAAACCAAACACGACTAGAGTTGGTGAAGTGATGTTGAATCAAGCCATCACCATCACACCAGAAAAGTCTCTACAAGAAGCAATCAAATTGATGCGAGAAAAACGTGTAGATACCTTATTGGTGACCGATAACTCCAATACATTAAAAGGATTTATCGATGTCGAAACTTTAGATCAAAAGCGGGGGAAAGTTTCCAGTGTGGGGGATATCTTGAATAAAGAAGTCTTTTACGTGAAACAATCTGCTTATTTACGTGATACTTTGCAACGAATTTTAAAACGCGGATTGAAATATGTACCAGTTGTGGATGAAGAAAATAAAGTTGTTGGAATCTTAACGAGAGCTTCACTTGTCGATATCGTTTATGATGTAATCTGGGGAGAAGAACACACTCCTTCTGAAGCAACAGGATCCAATATGCCTGAAGAAGCAAAGGAGGTCTAACAGATGTCCGAATTTTTACAGCAACATGGATCGGAGATACTGGCAAAAAGCCTTGAGCATCTTTACATTTCCGCCATTGCATTAGTTCTAGGAATAACTATAGCGGTACCTTTAGGCATACTATTGACACGTTTTCCTAAAATCGCCGCAATGATTATCGGCCTTACTAGCGCTTTACAAACGGTACCTTCTCTCGCCTTATTAGCGTTAATGATCCCTCTTTTCGGTGTGGGAAAAACCCCCGCAATCATTGCTTTATTTATTTATTCCTTATTACCAATTTTACGAAATACTTATATTGGTATGAAAAACGTAGATTGGAATTATCGTGATGTCGCAAAAGGGATGGGTATGACCAACCTACAGTCGATCTTTTTAGTAGAATTTCCCATTGCTATGCCGACAATTATGGCTGGGATCCGCTTAGCAGCAGTATATGTCATTGCTTGGGCGACACTTGCCTCTTATATCGGAGCTGGAGGCCTTGGGGATTTGATTTTTAGTGGTTTAAATAATTATCAACCAGACTTGATCATTGCAGGAACCGTTCCTGTGACAATTTTAGCATTATTAGCAGATTTTCTATTAGGTATCTTAGAAGATCGATTAACTCCAGTAGCTTTAAAGGAGGGAAATGACGAATGAAACGCCTGATGAATAGTATTATCCTTATATGTTCGGTCATTTTTCTTACCAGCTGTTCGTTTCCTGGTTTAGCAAGCAATACCGATGAAGATACGATCTCGATTACTGGTGGTATTACATCTGAATCCCAAATATTGGCGAGTCTAGTAGCCGGAATGGTGGAACATTACACAGAAAAAAATACAGCAATCATCAACAACCTTGCAACCACGACGATCAATCATCAAGCAATGATGAATGGTGATGCATCGATTTCTGCCGCACGTTATACTGGGACTGATTTAACGACTACATTAAATCTCCCCCCTGAAAAAGATCCAAAAAAAGCATTTGACATTGTCAAAGATGAATTTGAAAAACGATACAATCAAACATGGTTTCCTTCCTATGGTTTTGAAAATACCTATGTCTTTCTTGTCCGAAAAGACACAGCTGAAAAATACAACCTTTCTAAAGTCAGTGACCTAAAAAATGTCGCTGATCAATTAGTTGCTGGTGTGGATACTTCTTGGATCAACCGTAAAGGAGACGGTTATACAGGCTTCCAAGAAACGTATGGGTTTTCTTTTGAATCGATCCTTCCCATGCAGATCGGACTTGTTTATGATGCGGTGGAAGCTGGAAAAATGGATATCGTATTAGGTTATTCGACAGATGGACGGATCGCCAGTTATGATCTGGTGATGTTAGAAGATGATAGGAGCTTCTTCCCTCCTTATGACGCTGCCCCTGTCGTTGATAACAAACTCCTAAAAAACACTCCTGGTCTAGCGGAAGCATTACAGAAGTTAGGTAATACGATCAGTACAGAAAAAATGCAGCAATTGAACTACGAAGCAGATAATAATTTGATCGAACCTTCCGTAGTCGCTGAACGTTTCTTAAAAGAAAATCTTTATTTTGAAGGGAAGTGATCACTATGGAAAACATGAATTGGTTTCAACAGTTTATCTATTATTTCCAAGAAAATGGCTTTTATGTATTCTCTCAGTTTCTTCGTCATTTCTTGATCTCGATTTATGGCGTACTTTTTGCAGCTATCGTAGGGATTCCCATTGGGATCATGATCTCAAGAAAGCGAAAATTAGCAAACTGGGTGATTCGTTTGGCGAACATCATCCAAACTGTTCCTTCCCTTGCCATGATTTCGATCCTGATGATCGGTCTAGGACTAGGTGTGAATGTCGTGATCGTGACCGTCTTTTTATATTCTTTACTCCCTATTATAAAAAACACCTATACAGGCATGATCCAAGTCGATAAAAATATCCTTGACGTAGGTAAAGGAATGGGAATGACTGCCACCCAGCGCTTGTTTATGGTAGAATTACCTCTTTCTGTAGCGGTAATCATGGCAGGAATCAGAAACGCCTTAGTCGTTGCAATCGGGATTACTGCTATCGGTGCTTTTGTAGGTGCAGGTGGCTTAGGAGATATCATCATTCGCGGGACCAATGCAACAGATGGAACATCTATTATCTTAGCAGGCGCACTTCCTACAGCCTTCATGGCCATCATTACAGACTGGTTACTAGGAATATTGGAACGAAAACTAGACCCAGCAATTAATCATTAGATGTTACGTTAGTAGCAAATGATCTGAATAATAAGACAAAAAAAGGCTGAAACTGAAGTGTTTAACCCCGAGAAATAAGAAGGAATTCACGGAATATATTTTTCAAATTTTTGTGAATTTCAACTTATTTCCGAAAGGGTTGCTTCTGTTTGCGCCGTTTATACGTATTTAGAGTGTGTAACAAAAGGAAATAAACCTTTTGCTCCACGCTCTTTCCTTATTACCATCAATCATCTGGAGAAATACCGTTCATCAAGGTCATGAAAAAGACATTTGATTGATGTTTTTATTGTCGAAATACGGCTTCTAGAACACGAGACTGGGATAGAAGCGGCTTATACGTGTTTAGAGCATGAGACAAAATTGTTCTTTATTTTTGTCCCACGCTCGAATAGAATATGGATTTTCAATAATAACATACATAAAAACAGAGAAAGAATTGGTGTAATTATTTTTTCAATGAGTATTTCATATGCCACTTTAAAAATATCTTCCCCTCATGGTGTTACATAAATCAACTAAAAACCGACCGTGAAATAACATTCAATCACTTCACGGCCGGGTAATAAGGAGATATTTATAAGTGTGTCTTTTCTTTATTTCTTCAGATGATAACTATAGGTACTTACTACGATATTTTCACGCCAAGACAGTCGCAAACGTAGTCTTAGACTCGTTTGATTATGCAAGATATTTTGCCATCTGCGATTCGGCACAAATTGCGGTATCAATACTGTGGTTGTATAGTTTTGTTTTGTGGAATTTTTGCTGACTAGATCCACATAACGAATAATCGGGTTTTCAATCGACCGATAAGAAGAATGAACAATCGAAAAACGAACATCTGGGAAATGTTTCTTAAATTCTGCTTCGATCTCTTTTTCCTTTTTGACATCTTCATCTAATGATACATGCATCGCTACCACATAGTCTCCAATTGAGCGAGCATAATTCAATGCTCCGATATTTACACGAGTCACATTACCAACTAACACAATAACTGTGTTTCCATCAAACTCATGTAATTTTGCTTCATCTTCTAAACGAAGTTGTTCAGCTACTTTTTTGTAATGATCATGGATTTTATAAAAGACAAACATCACGATCGGCATGATAATAAAAAATGGCCAGATATCGCCCAAACGATATACGAATAAAATAGCTATAATCGCATAGGAAATGAACGCTCCTGTAATGTTAGCTAGAGATTTAGTCAACCATTTCTTACTTTCTTTTTTCCATTTTATCACCATTCCAGTTTGCGATAAGGCAAAAGGAATAAATACCCCAATCGAGTACAATGGAATCAAACGTTCCGTAGAACCATTGAAAATGAACAGTAAAGCAATCGATCCTAAAGCTAAGGTGATGATCCCATTTGAATAACCTAAACGGTCCCCACGATCAAGATACATGTGAGGCATGAACTTATCTTTTGCCAAGTTATAAGCTAAAACTGGAAAAGCAGAAAAGCCTGTATTAGCGGCTACGGCTAAAATCAATGCTGTTGCAAATTGAAGGATATAGTATAAGATCCCGTGTCCGAAAACAGCTTGACCGATTTGAGAAAGCACGGTTACTTCTTTTTCTGGAACAATTCCATACCAATAATTGATAAATGTGATCCCAACAAAGAAGAATCCCAAAATCAACGCCATCATCGTTAAGGTTGCTGCGGCATTTTTTGCACGAGGTTTCTTAAAAAATGGTACGGCATTACTGATGGCTTCCACTCCTGTCAAAGAGGAAGACCCTGAAGAAAAAGCTCGCAAGATCAAGGCAATCGAGACACCTGGAACGACTGCCCCTGGAAGAGCTGTTGCTTGCAGCGGAACGGCTCCTGTCACGATATTTAACAAACCTACAACAATCAATAATGAAATGATCAAAATGAACGTATAGACTGGAAATAATAAGAAGGAAGCAGATTCTCTTAATCCTCGTAAATTCAACATCATCAGTAAAACAACGATCGTTACCGAAATAGCGACTTGATGCCCAAATAGTGCAGGTACCGCTGAAGTAATCGCTTCGGCACCAGCTGAAACCGAAACAGCCACTGTCAGCATATAATCGATCAGTAAGGAACCTCCCGAAATCAAACCAGCATTTTTACCAAGGTTTTCGCTACTAACGACATAAGCCCCTCCCCCATGAGGATAAGCATGGATGATCTGACGATAAGATAGCGTTAAAGAAATCAATAAAATAATAACAAATGCAGCGATCGGTAATGAATACCAAATCGCAGCAGCAGATAATGCTACCAATACTACGACGATCTGTTCCGTTCCATAAGCAATCGAAGACAATGCATCAGAAGATAAGAGCGCTAAGGCTGCAAAACGTGTTAATTTATGTTCATCATTTTCAGCAGATTTTAACGGTTTCCCTACCAATAACCTTTTTAAGTAGTCCAATTTTTATACTCCTTTACACACCTTTTCTCTGCGAAATATTGGTGTCAAAATTTATAGTAAACAAGTTGTTATAGTACGCCCACAACATTGAAATGTCAATAAAATTACAGAAAATATTCATAAAAACAAGCAACTTTTTCAAGTGTTTTTTTCTCTGTAGATTTTCATACTAAGTAAGCTTTGTGAAGATGTAGATATAAAAAAACGAGCTTAGGAAAACGATCATCTCCTAAGCTCGTTGATTGTCTAAAGCAGGGTATCTTTTCATTAAATACTAGCCTGTTTTCTTAGCAACTTGCTAAACAAAAAGTCACATGTTAGTGGAAGATTCGACTCTCATGGGCAGCTTCCTTGAATTTCTTCATTTTCTCTTCAATAAATGGAAAAACAGCTGTCCCGATGATCCCCACTACAACGAACAAACCAATCAAGATCCAGATCGCTTTTGTGGCATTTGGCCAGTAAATCCCACCAGTAGACTCTCGTAACAGATTCACTGCATGCGTAAATGGTAAAAATGGATTGATCATCTGGAAGAATTTACCTGACACTTGAATTGGATAGTTTCCTCCACCACCAGAGATGGATAGTACGAGAATGATAATCGCAATTCCTTTTCCGACATTATCAAAGAGTGCCGCTAACACATAGACGATCATCATAAATGATAAGGCAATCAAAAGTGAAAATAGGACACTATATACTGGATTGACTACGTATACTCCAAGCAAGAAAATGTTCCCTAATGTAACGATTAGACTTTGAGCAATCGCCACCGTCAAGAAGGTCAACATCCGAGCAACGAACTGTTCACGTTTCGTAAACTTATTACGTTCTTTCTTGTCTAAATAATAATCGGTTGTGGCAACACTTGAAAGTAATACTGCCCCTACCCACAAACATAAAGCAGTGTAAAACGGTGTGCTTGCGGACCCGTTATTTGGAATTGGATACAACGCATTAGTTTGTAGTTCTACCGGTGATGTAAAGAAATCACTTTCTTTTGTGGCATCTAATTTCAATAGTTTGATTACCTCGCCAAGATCGACTTCTTCTTCTCCCTTACGGATCGCATCTGCCGCTTTGGCGATTCCTGCTTTGATACTAGGCCAGTCATTAGTGATCAGATCAGCCGCAGCATTGACTGCAGTTTCCACTTCAGGCATTTTTTCATTGACCGTTGTCATAGTGCTATTGATTTCATTTCTGATCGTTGGCCAATCATTTTGAACAAAATCAGCTGCTAAGCCTAATTTTTCTTGTAATACAGGAAGATCATTGTTGTAAAGATCTGCCCCTTTATTGATCCCATTGACGATAGTCTCCATATTACCATTTAACATCGTATTTGCATCATGGATTTCCTGTCCAATCGCTGGCATTTCTTTTTGATATTTCTCTAAGATCGCTACCACATTCGTTACCGTTTCTTTGGTTGCATTTAACAATGAATCAAAATCGATTTGTTCCGCTTGGCTTAACACACCCTGAGCGGTAGTGATCGTATCGATCACTTGATTCAAGAGTGATTCGACAGTTGTGCTGACATTATCTACTGGAATACTTTTGATTAAATTATTTACTGAAGCTGCAGCATTTTGAACTTCTTGAAGTAATTTTTTTACGTCATCGATGTTTCCTGTTTGGATTGCTTCATTCAATTGGACTAATCGATTTTGCAAATCAGTCAATAATAGTTTGACATTCGTTAAGGCATCGATCACTGGTTGTAATTTCGAACTTCCAGTATTTGCTTGCAATTGTTTCAAGAACGCAATCACTTGATCGATCGCTTTTTGTTGTTCTGGGATACTATTGATAAAACGAGTTAATACGTTATTGATATCTGTTTTCTCTTGATCAGTAAGTTGTCCATCTGCCACAGCTTCTTCAATTGTTGCTGCTAATGAACTAGTAGTAGTTGCTACTTGACTGATTGAATCTAAAGTCGTCTTCACACTCGTTGTGATCCCTGGAACAGCTTCTTTCAATTGTGTAGCAGCGTTCTTCGTATCTGTCGCCAAGTTGCTAGCTTGTGATTCAAGTTTTTTCACATCTGGCAAGATGGCTTGCACTTGTTGGATGATGGTTAATCCTTGTTTTGCTTCGTTGATTGCTTGATCCATCGTTTCTTCAATAGAAGAAAAGTCATTGTCGATTTCAGCAATCTGCTTTCCTGCATTTTGGATCTCAGGAATCTTTTGTTGAAGATCAAGAATGATTTTTGCTTGATCTTTCAACTCGGGCATCTTCTCATTCAATGCCACGACCTTTTGCCCCATTTCATCGACCTGTGGTAAATAATCGACAAATTCATTGGCTTTAGCTAGTTTATTTTTGATATCTGGTAGTTGCTTTTGTAAATCAAGCACTTGTTGGGTATAACCATCAATAGACCCTAAGTTTTCATCTGTGGATAAGATCATTGATTTCACTTTATTGATACTTACTAAGTTCGAATCGATATCATATCCGATTTCATTGAACACTCTTAGTAACGTATCACTAGCTGTTTTGATAAACTCACTGGAAATCTGTGATTGAATCGACGTTGCCCCTTTATCGGTGATTTTCGGTGCAATCGCATTGATTTTTTCATTTACTGTATATTCGATTTTGGGTTTCCTGATGTCCCCACTCGTAAAGCTTAATAGATCTTTTGAAAAATCTTCTGGTAAATAAATTCCGGCGTAGTATTTTCCCGAACGTACACCGTCTTCTAACTCCTGTTTCGAATCAACGAATCGCCAACCTAAATCTTTATTTTCATGAAGAGATTTAAGCACTTCTTTGCCGATTGCTACTTCATTTCCTTGAAATTCTGCCGGCTTGTCTGCGCTGTACACAGCAATTGGTAAATCACCGGTATTCCCATATGGATCCCACAACGCTTTGATATTAAACCATGCATATAATGAAGGGATAATCATGATGGCAATGATCAGAAGTGTGGCAATTGGGTTCTTGGCTATTCGTTTCCAATCAAGTAAATATAATTTAAGTGTATTTTTTATTGACCGCATAAATATCCCCTTCTTTTGTTTCAGCTGATCCACTTTATCATGTATTTCAACTTATTTTCAATAACTTTTTCATGAAAATCCCCTAAATTTTGACATATAAATCGAATTGTCCGAATGTTGCCCCGTTTACCTTAATAAAATATTAAAGTTCGTCTCTTTTACTTTATCATCATTTATGTAGGAAAGATATTTATAAGGTAATCATCGACAAAAAGTCTGCACCATTTATAGCATGGACAGACTCTTTTTCAAACATAGACGAAATATATTCTTAATCAAATACCAAGCTTATTTTTCCAGCTGGTGGATGACCTTCCATTTTCTGGTGTGCCACAATCACATTTGCCAAAGTGGCTGGTAATGTTTCTGCTATCTTTATGGCAAAATGACCTTGTTGATAGGCGGAAAAAAGATGATCAAAGGCTTCCCTATCTTGATATTCTTTTCTTGGAATATACATTTCATAAAAACCATTTTTTTCATTACGTAAGGATAATTCCGGTAAATCATTTAACGCAATATATCGACCACCTTCTTTCATGATCTGGATCCCTACTTTTCCTTGTCTGCTTCCCTTGGTGGCATCGATCACGATATCTGCTTGATCAGCAAAAACTTCCCCAGGATTTTCTTCATCATAGGCAGAAAAATGGGAAACTCCTAGCTGTCTCACACTATGTTCATTTCTTTTAGAGGCGCTTGCTAATAGATGGATTCCTTTTTCATGAAGTAATTGGACAAGACTTCTCCCTACATTACCAGATGCTCCTAGAATCATGACAGTATCGGTGGGTTGTATATCCAGTAGATGAGTAATCAAATGATACGCTGTAATTCCCGGAGTGACGATTGCTGAAGCTTCTGCCCAATTCATTTTTTCGGGTAATTTTGCTATTTTCTTTACCGGTACAACCACTTCTTCCCCATACGTACCTCCTAATGCGTGCAACGCAACACGATCTCCTACATGAAAATAATTTACACCCTCGCCTACTTCCGTAATGATCCCTGCACCATCGTTTCCTAGAACATAAGGAAATTTCAACGTACGCTCGGCTTTCATTTTTCCCAAACGAACCGCTACATCATAAGGATTGATACTAAAAGCTTTTAAATTTATTCTCACATGCTCTGCAGTAACTTCACGTGGTTGTGCCAAAATCTCCTCAAATACCTCTTCTGCCTTTCCATAACCGTTTATGGCAAATCTTCGCATCGTTCAGCCCTCCCCTTTTTCTTTCAGTTTACGTACGACAAGCACTTTTGACAAAAGAAGCGCTTCGATTTTATTTATTTTTTCGTTTTCGAGAGAAAAAAATTGTCTTTTAAAAAAGACTATGATATAGTAGCTACTCAATCAAACGTAATCATTACGTTTTACATAAAAATTTATTGGAGGAAACGATAGATGGCAAAAAAATCTAAGATTGCGAAAGCAAAAAAACAACAAGAAATCATTGCTCAGTATGCGTCATTACGTCAAGAATTAAAAGTTCAAAAAGATTATGAAGGTTTACGTAAGCTTCCTTTAAGTGCACGTCCAGAACGACTTAAAAATCGTGACATGATAGATGGTAGACCACGTGGATATATGCGTAAGTTTGGTATGTCTCGTGTGAAATTCCGCGAGTTAGCTCACCAAGGACTGATCCCAGGAGTGAAAAAAGCTAGTTGGTAATGTTAAAATCCACTTTTTCCACCCTCTCACACCAAAAATAGCCCCTTCATAATAAATAAGCCGGATCATTTCGAAAGGCAGAAAAACTACTTTCGAAATGATTCGGCTTATCTTTTAGAGCTAGTACTGGTCCCAACTACAACTTTTATTTAGCATTTTTATTTTTAGTACACGCTAGGACGACCCTTTTCGTTTTCATCAACCTTTTATATGTAAAAGTGTGCTGTTTTATCTTATGATTTTGCGGCAGGCATTAACGCTTCAATACCGACACTGATTTTTAGCGCACGATCGACTTCTAACATGATTGGCCGTTCTAAGTGACATACTTTTTCTTTTAGCCTTGATTTATCAATTGTCCTGATTTGTTCAAGCAGGATTACAGAATCTCTTTCTATACCAGTTCCAGTTGCTTTTATTCCTATATGCGTAGGCAACTTGGGCTTGGCCATTTTGGCAGTGATAGCAGCAACAATCACTGTGGGACTGAAATGATTTCCTAAGTTATTTTGAATCACCAATACAGGACGTGTCCCACCTTGTTCTGACCCTACGACTGGAGAAAGATCAGCAAAATAAATATCTCCTCTTTTTACCATACGCCTCTCCTTACTCTTGATATTCTCTAGGAATTCGAGGTCCTAGTATACATGCAACTTCATAATGGATCGTTTCCATTTGATCCGCCACATCTTGCATCGTAATTTCCTCTTCACCACTTTGACCAATTAGCGTTACTTTGGTCCCTACCGGTAGTTCATAAGGAAGTCTCACCATCAATTGATCCATACAAACTCTTCCTACAGTTTCACAATAGACACCCTCAATTAACAACGAGAAACCTTGCATTTTACGTAACCAGCCGTCTGCATAACCAATGGGTACAGTACCAATCCATTCTTCTTTGGGAGTTACATAGGTCTCCCCGTAGCTAATTCCTTCACCTGCAGGTAGTTTTTTCACTTGGATCAATTCAGAGACTAACTCAAGTGCTGGTCTTAAAGGGTAAACTTCTGCTAATTCATGTCCTGAAGGATTCAATCCATACATCGCTACCCCATATCGGATCATATTTCCAGGCGCCTGTTCGTGCCACAAAGCAGTAGCACTATTACTACTATGGATGTATCGGGGTAGCTCTGGAAGATTTTCAATCACTTCTAAAAAACGCTTATTTTGTTTTTCCCAATAAGAGGTATCTGCCTGATCCGCTGTTGAAAAATGAGTAAAGATTCCTTCCCACTCCAACACCGAACTATTTTGCAGATAATTGACTGCTGCATTCACTTCTACGGATGAACGAAATCCAATTCGCCCCATGCCTGTATCTACTTTCAAATGAAGTTTAAGTGGGTGCTCTAAGTGACGTTCTTCTAAATATCCAGTTACATGCTCCAACCACTCTTCATTCCCAGCTGTAATAGATAGATCATGAATAACTGCTAACGTCAACGCATCAACAGGAACCATATTCAATACAAGAATTGGTTGTACGAAGCCTGCTTCTCGTAATTCGATGCCTTCGTCTAAAGTAGCTACACAAAAGCCAGAGGCCCCTCCAGCTTCTGCCGCCTTGGCAGTTTCGACTGCTCCATGACCATAACCATTTGCTTTTACTACAGCAAATAATTCTTTATCACTTAATCGAGAAACTTCATTTGCGACATTTTCTGTAATTGCTTTTTTATGTATAATCGCTTTCGTTGGACGATGCCAAGCAACAACCATTATTATTTCCTTCTTTCTAGTCTTCTAAAATAATCTGTGCAAAAGCTAATTCATCTGTATGTGTGATACTGACCCAAATCTTCCCCTGATGAGGTGATTTTGTCACGATTGGCTGACCAGCTTCATTTTTCAAAATCTCAATCTCTTGAAAAGTGACTTTCCCGATACCTGTCCCCCAAGCTTTTGAAAAAGCTTCTTTACACGCATAACGACCGCCTAAAAATTCCACTTGCCGATGAAAGGGTAACCTACGAAACATTTCGATTTCACTTGGTGTTAGCACACGATCAATAAAACTCGTTTTTTCTTTGATGATCTTAGCAATTCTCGACAGTTCAACTGCGTCAATTCCAATTCCTGTTATCATACATGACTTCTCTTTTCAAAAAATTTTAGAACACCCTAATTCTACCAAATTTTTAGTATTTTACCACCAATAAGTCTAGAAATAACAAAAATGAAAAGTCAACTAGAGAAAATCAGCTGGAAAATTTCGATATCATTATAAAAATGAATTCCATTTTTAAACATAACATTTAAAAAAATAATTCTTTTAAACAAACGCTTATAAATAAATATGAATAAACGTCTGTAGCAACGCAATTTATCTTCTCCCACCTGAGAAAATAACGAATAGCTAGTTACGTTCTCTCACTCTTTATTTCAGTTTTGAATACTAATCTGCGAAACATAAAATCCGTCACATAATAAACTTTACTATTTTAAAAAACATAAAAATTATTTTAACATTGATTTTTATAAAAATCAGCTAATAAAAAATGATTAGATTAAACTTGGTTTTTTCTTAATAAATAGATAATACATCCATTTATTCTATAAAATAGATCAAATAAAAAAATACTTTATAATCTTATATTACATAACTAAAATAACTTTATTTAATACGTTATTCAATTATCATTATTGATTGAAATCTCCGATCCTCTCTCTCAATTTATTTCCTTATATAAAAATCAACCCGATCAGACAGTTTACCTGATCGGGTTGATTTGATATTTAAGGACTTTTGTTTTGAGAAGAAACGTGTTCCCAGCCTCATCAAATTGACTAGCTAGAGTTAATTCCAACCCCTTCAGTATCAAGTTGAAACCCGAAAAATAGGGAAACTATTTTTCACAAACTCAAACTTAACACTCAGAGCTTAACGCATCATGTTCTCAGCTTAATCATTATTCGTACGGATCACAAACCCACGCTTTTTATCATTTGTGCGTTTGCCACTACCGCTGTCTTTTTGTTTATTGTGGTTTTTACTGTAACTACCTTTTGCTGATTTGTTACCACGATAGTTTCCGTTGTCACGACGGTTACGGTTGTTTCCGCCACCTCCGCCACCACGTTTTCCATTTTTATTATAGCCTTTTTTCTGCATAGGCAATGGACGTTCTGGTGTGATTTTTACTGGGGTTGCATCAGATGGATCTTTTGCTGTTGTTTTCAATAACAACGCAACAAGATCTTGAGCAGAATATTCTTCTAACAATTTATCTGCGGTTTGCAAATATTTATCTAACCCATTTTCTGCCAATTTTTCTTCGATTTGCTCAACTGCAGCACCTAGCTGTCCTTTGAACGCTTCTTTTTCAGTTGGCGGACGTAAAGTTGTCATCCGTTTTTTCGTTAAGTTTTCAATAACATGTAGATAGCCCATTTCATTTGGTGTCACAAATGTTACAGACATTCCACCTTTACCAGCACGCCCTGTACGACCAATACGGTGAACGTAGCTTTCTGGATCTTGAGGAATATCATAGTTGTAAACGTGTGTCACACCTGAAATATCCAAGCCACGAGCAGCAACATCCGTCGCTACTAGAATATCTAAATGGCCGCTCTTGAATGAACGTAGCACACTCATCCGTTTTTGTTGAGAAAGGTCTCCATGGATTCCTTCTGCACGATAGCCACGAGCTTCTAGACCACGTGCTAATTCATCCACACGACGTTTTGTGCGTCCAAAAACGATTGTTAATTCTGGTGATTGAACATCTAATAGACGTGTCATTACATCGAATTTTTCATATTCTTTTGCACGCACGTAATATTGGTCAATCAAATCAGCTGTCATTTCTTTGGTTTTGATCTTCACGTGAGTAGGATCTTTCATGAATTTCACACCGATGCTTTTGATTGCTGGCGGCATTGTAGCTGAGAATAATAATGTTTGACGTTGATCAGGTACTTTTGAAATGATACTTTCAATATCTTCTAAAAAGCCCATATTCAACATTTCATCCGCTTCATCTAAGACTAATACTTCAACAGTACCAAGTTTCAATGTGTGGCGGTTGATATGATCCAACATACGTCCTGGTGTACCAACAACGATATGTGGACGATCTTTCAATCCACGGATTTGGCGACCGATGTCAGCCCCACCGTAGACAGCTTGTACACGTACACGTTTGTCGCGACCAAGGCGGTAAAGTTCTTCTTGTGTTTGGATGGCTAATTCACGAGTAGGTGCAATAACTAATCCTTGCAACTCTGAACGTGTAGTATCAATTTTTTCTAGCATAGGCAGTCCAAATGCAGCTGTTTTACCTGTCCCTGTTTGCGCTTGTCCAATTACGTCTTTTCCATCTAAGGCAAGTGGAATCGTTTCTGCTTGGATTGGCGTCGCTTCTTCAAACCCTGCACGCTCTACTGATTGTAATAATTCTGGTGATAATTCTAGTTCTTTAAATTTCAAATGAATCCTCCTATATGGTTGTTAACTGAGGATGTAGCTAAATATTGCTACCCCGTCGATTGTTCGGTCAAAGTGTTTGTTTCTTTTGACAGTGGCTATGCATGTTTTTCATCTAGCACTAGCCTCTATGCACCACCGAAAAATCACTTTGCGAAGTTTAGGCATTAGAAAAGCCAAACGGGTCGCGTTCAGCTTTATCATTATTATGACATCTGGCTTTAGCAATTACAAAAAATGATAAACCCAGTCCAATTTCTCTTCATCTTTCGGCAATAGGTTATTCTAACATATTATTTTGTTTTCTGCAAGTTTACAGGTCTTATTTCATTCCTTGTAATTCCTGCACTACTTCAATCAAGCCCATACTGTTGCTTCCTTTTAGCACAATAGTATCTGTTGGTTGTAGCTCTTTTTTGACTGATGAAATCAATTTTTCTTTGTCTTCTTCTATATAAAAAACAATAAGTCCAGGATATTTCTGTGCGAGAGCTTCTTTTAAAGCACGCATTTGCTTTCCATATAAAAAGATTTTTGAGAATGCTTCAGGAGTAATATGTTCACTCATCTTCGCATGCATTGCTAAAGAATCTTCTCCCAATTCTAGCATATCTGCTAGTACAGCTAATCTTCGTCCAGGGGTAGGAAATTTTGCTACCGTATCTAAAACTAAGCCCATTGCAGTTGGATTGGCATTGTACACATCACTTAATATCGCTGCACCATTTCCAGCAGTTAACCATTCTGTCCGATTTTGTGTGACGGCTACACTGGCTAAGCCACGCTGAATCGCCGCAATATTGATGCCAAAAAAGCGTCCAATAGTATAAGCGATCAATGCATTGGTTACATTGTAGCTTCCAGGTAATGGAATCGTCATAGTCTCTCCAGCAACTTCAAAAATAGTTTGTTGCTTTTCTTCTAAGATGATCTTCGCAGAGATATCTCCCTCATTGATCCCAAATGTTTGGATTCTTTGTTTCAGAAAATGTGTTAATGGTGGGAGCAAGGGTTCATTTTCTGGAATAACCAACAATCCATCAGCCACTAATCCATCAGTGATCTCCATTTTTGCTTTAGCAATTCCTTCTCTTGAGCCTAAATTTTCAATATGTGCTTCTCCGATCATGGTGATAGCCGCCACTTTAGGTTGAGCCATCAAGGATAACTCTGTAATTTCATGGGCATGATCCATTCCCATTTCCAAAACGATTTTTTCTGTGTCTTCTGGCATATGCAAAATAGTATAGGGCATGCCAATATTATTATTGTAATTTCCTTGTGTCTTATAGGTTTTATATACTTGAGATAAGACAGATGCGGTCAGATCTTTCGTTGTTGTCTTCCCATTACTTCCTGTAATCGCAACAACATCAGCACCTACCTTTGCTAAATAATATTGTGCTAGTTCTTGCATCGCTTTCAACGGATCTTTTACAGGGATGACCTCGATTCCTTCAGGCGCTTTTTCCAAATTCCAGCTCCAAAAAGAAGCGACTGCACCGTTAGCGAGTGCTTGCTCAATAAATTCATGACCATCTCTTGTTCCAGCGAGAGGAACAAACAAACTCCCTTCGGTCACTTTTCGACTATCAAACTCCACATTCGTAATTGTTTTTGTTGAATCATGCTGACTTCCTACAGCTTGTGCAATTTCTTGTATGGTTATATTCATCTTTCTCGGTCCTTTCCACTTAAGGCGAGTAGTCATCAAACAGCACGTTGAGTGAATACGTACCGTTTCATCACTCCAATTAGTAAGGTTGCGAAAATAGTCATTGTGAAAGTGTCAGGACTCAATCCCTTTACTTTCATCAGCTCATCATGACTATTCCACAACCTTTATCTTTCATTTAGCTTTTATTTTTCTGCGTAACTGATACATCCATTTTATTCAAAAAAACTTTGTCTCTGATTATAACGATTCAAGCCTAACTGGATCAACTCTTCAATCAAATCACCGTATTTAAGTCCCATATTTTCCCACAATAAAGGATACATGCTGAAAGCCGTAAATCCCGGCATTGAATTTAATTCATTAAGAAATAATTCATTTTTATTTGTTAAGAAGAAATCACAGCGACTCAAGCCGCTTCCACCTAACATCGTATAAGCGATTTTTGCATATTCTTGAGCTTTTTGATGAACTTCTTCTGGCACCTCTGCTGGAATCTGCATTTCGATTTTATTATTTATATATTTTGCTTCATAGTCGTAAAAGGCTACGTCTTTGACTACTTCCCCTGGCAACGTTGTACGCACGTCTTCGTTTCCTAAAACAGCGACTTCGATCTCCCTTGCTTCGATCCCTTGTTCGACGATTGCTCGTGAATCATATTGATAGGCAGTAGCAAGTGCTTGTTGCAGTTCTTCTCGGTTCTCTGCTTTTGAGATCCCAACACTTGAACCCATATTTGCTGGTTTCACAAACATTGGATAAAGCAATGAACCTTCACATTGATCAAATACTTTTTTAGGATTTTCTTTCCACTGATTTTTCAGTACAGGAACATACGGAACTTGTGGGACACCCGCTGCTTGTAAAATATATTTCGTCATGATCTTGTCCATCGCACAAGCACTCGTTAAAACACCTGCACCAACATAAGGCATGTTCAATGTTTCTAAGAATCCTTGAATCGTTCCATCTTCTCCATTTGGCCCATGAAGAACAGGAAAGACGATAGTGCCTTCTTCTTTGATTTCCCCTGGATTGATGACTTTCCCGGTAAATCCTTCGGTCATTTTACCACTTGGATCCCACGTTAAGTGTAGATCCGCTTCACTGGCAGGTTTTTCGGTTAATAATGGGCCTTTCACCCATTGTCCTTCTTTGCTGATAAATACGAGTTGAACTTGGTAATAGGCATAATAAATTGCATTTAAAACTGAGAACGCTGAAAGGATCGAAACATCATGTTCCGCACTGCGTCCGCCATATAATAAAGTAATCTTCAAAAGATTGTCCTCCTGTATTCGTTATCGTTCCATTTTTACTTCATATTTTAGCACAAAATCAAAAGATTCAAACATCTTATTTTAAAAAAGGTGAAGAAGCTTTCGATCATTCGTCAAACTCCTCGTTTTCTTTCCTCCATCCTACCCCTTTCTATCAGAATAGTTGTCGCATTTTTCCTTTGCAGTTATGATAAGAGAAAGGAGTGAAGATCATGGCAAAAACCCACGGTCGTTTAACCGAAATTTTACGTGTTCTTATAAAATTTAACGTCATCCCTAACTTGATCCAGCAAAAAAATCCCGATCAAGTCAAATCCGCTTTCGAAGAATTAGGTCCTACCTTTATAAAAATTGGACAAATGCTTTCTGTTCGAGATGATTTGCTCTCTCCAAATTTCACGAAGACTTTTAAAACACTACAAGACAGTGTGCCTAGTGATTCCTTCGAAATAACTAAACACACGATTGAAACTGAATTAAACGAGTCTCTTGAGACGATTTTTGATGAATTCAACCAAATTCCCTTTGCCTCTGCTTCAATGGGACAAGCACATCGGGCCATATTGAAAAATGGTGAAGCAGTAGTCGTCAAAGTCCAGCACCCTAATATTGCGGAGGAAATCCTCATGGACTTGCAATTGTTTGAACGAGCTATTCCTTTAATCAAATATATTCCTGAAACTAGTGTGATCGACTTGAAAGGGGTACTACAAGAAGTCAAACGTTCCTTAACAAACGAATTGGATTTTTATAAAGAAAGCCAAAATGGTGCGCAATTCTATCAATTGAATGATCATTGGCGAGAGATCCGCACCCCTAAAATCTATGAAGCTTTCTGTTCTAAAAAAGTCATTGTGATGGAGGAAATGTCTGGTGAAAATTTAAATCACCTCATGAACCTAAAGGAATCAGACTCCTCAATCATTGAAACAATCGGAAATTCTCAATTAAAACAGCAGATCGCCAAACTACTGATTGAACACTTTATGAAACAAGTCTTTGATGATGGCTTCTTTCACGCAGATCCTCACCCTGGGAACTTATTATTCAAAATCTTAAGTCCGGAAGAAGCAGAAAAAAATGTGACAACCGACACGAAGGAATACCAAAAAGAATTAGGTGCCTTTACGGTTAAAGCAGAAACAAGCGTAACCGAGCCATTACAGCCTTATGTTCTCAGCTACATTGACTTTGGCATGATGGGTCATCTATCTACTTCCCTTCGCCAAAAATTAGTGGAAGCCGTGCTTGCCCTTTACACTAGAGACTTATATCGGATCGAAAAAGCAGTAGTTCTTCTGTGTCAACAAGAAGGCGCCTTTGACGAAAGCAACTTTCACCAGCAACTAGCAGATTTTTTAGCTCAATACTTAGACTCACCTATTGAAGATATTGATTTGCAGCAAGTCTTTACACAAATCATTAAAATCTGTCACCAAAATCATTTACAGATTGATCGCGATATTACGCTGCTTTTGAAAGCTTTTAGCACCTTAGAAGGTGTGATTCGTGTATTAGATCCTGAAATCTCATTGATGGAGGTTGCTTCTCCTTTTGCACAACGATATTTCTTAACACATCTATCCCTTGAAGACACGCTGAAACAAAGCGGTTTGGATTTGTTTGAAAGTATGAAAACTGTACCCAAACTTCCGCAACAGATCCATCACTTAATTGAAGCTTGGGGAAATGGTCAAGGGAAAATCAACTTAGAGCTAAAGAAGCAAGACCAATTATTCAACCGCATTGAAAGCATGGTCAATCGCTTAGTCTTTGGTGTGATCTTAGCTGCTTTGATCGTGGGTTCCTCTCTCTTAGTTCAGGCAGCTCCCACTGATCAAGTCAACTTTATCACTATTTTAGGTATTTTCACTTATACGATAGCAGCTGTAGTGATTCTATTTTTAGCAATCGATACCTTGATCACCTATTTTAAAAAACGCCGAAAATAAGCCGAAGAATCCCCGAAATAGAAGAAACTATCTTGGGGGTTCTTTGGCTTACCACTTAAAATCAATTATACTTACAAGTCGCTCAAAGCGACCAAACTCCTACTTAACATTTACATCTATTCCATTTTACGTTCGTCTGGGACAATCCCTTGATTCAATAACCATTTATGGAAGAACCATTCAGCGACTCCAATCAACAATGCAGGTACTAGAACTCTCATCCAAATATCAGATAGATCATTCATAAAGTATAGATATGCCCAGATAATAAGGGCTGCTGATCCAGCATCAGCAATCGTAGCTGGGATATTTCCTAATTTTCTCAAAATCAGTAGATCACCTAAAACATAAATCATTACAACAATGATCACCCCAATAATGGTAGAATCCATAAAACTAACACCGTATAAACCAGTTAACACGATCCACAAAATTGCCCAAATCATAATTGCTTTTACTACTAACGCTTTTACATGTTTCATTTTTTTCACTCCTCTCTTTAATTAGAAGAACATGACCAATAAATTAAAATACACTAATTATTATATCATCTGTGCCACAAAGCAATCAAAGAACTCGCTCTATTTCTAGTAAATTCAAAAAAACAACCCATCCTAAAAAGGATAAGGTTGTCACATTTATTTACAGGAATCTGAAATATATCTATTTTTTTCGAAAAAACCATCTACCATGCGTATACGCTGAGCATTCGCTCTCATTAATAGCGCAGACGTTTAGACAGAAAAGAAGTAAAAGATTCTAAAAATCGCTTTTTTATCATTTGGTAAATAATACTTGCGCCTCCATCAGAAATTCAACTTCTAAGAGATCCACGGCTGTTTTGTTCAAAAACAACTATTAATTTAGCTTTAGTATACAAGTTCACACCCAGTAGAGTAATAGTTTAGTTGCGATCTAAGCATTCTTTTAATAGAAAAAGTCTTTGTTCTATCTGTTTTTCTTGCCCATCATTTACTCAGTCCATTGTACGGTCAATGCCCCTTTTAAAGCCTTTTTAAACCGCTGATGATCTTGTGGTGTAAATGGTTTAGGTCCTTTTGTTCGGACACCCGCTTTCCTCATCTGACTGCTTTGGTAGCGTTGTTCCAGCAATCCATTGATATTCGTTGCATCGAATTCTTTTCCTGATTGATGAAAGACTCGTACGCCCTTAGGCAATACAAGGGAAGCTAGGCCATAATCTTGAGTCACTAATAAATCACCTTTACGGATCATTCCAACAATTTTATAGTCTGCACTATCCGCCCCTTTATCGACATAAATAAAGTGTACTGTACTTGGGTATTCTTTATTGGTGTAATGATCTACACTTGTAACGATCATTACTTCGACTTGATGTGCGGTAGCAATTTCGATGACATCTTCTTTGACTGGTGAGCCATCACCATCAATGAATATTCGCATGCTCTTCCTCCTTTTTCCATAGAAGATAAACAATGATCACCCCGATGATCAATAAACCGATATTCCCCCACTTCACATATTCCATCAATTGAATCGTGGATGCAGGAACAGGAAGCTTTCCTGTCAGCTGTAATAATATGCGTACTGGCTGATCCAATAATTGAGCTGCCCCAAGCATCAATGCCATCAACAGAAATTGGTGGGAAACACTACCTTTGTTTTGTGTCGTAAACTTGGTGATCACTCGTCGATCTGTAGGAATAGCTGTCTCTACGTCACAATATCTCTGATTCAACCAACTGTTCATTACCGTATACCAGAAACTAAGTAAAAATATCCCGATCCCAAATAGTTGAGAAAACAATAAAATCAGCAAAGAGCTAAGTAAACCGATCAATTGCAGCAATACTGGTGAAAGAGTAGATAACTGAAGAACGGACTTTCCAGAGAGTTTTGCTAAGACCACCCCTGCCACATAAGGTAAATACAGATAGACACTTAATCGATCAAACCCAAATACGCAACCTATATACAATGTACTAAATAAAAAGAGAAAATTGCCAAACATCCCACTCAAAAAAGTAAACACATTTAGCCATGATGACAATTTCCAGTTCTTTCTTGCTCTTCCCAGATAAAATGCAGCTAACAGGAATAGGAAGACAAATCCATAAATAGCGAAGTCAAACAACTGAGGGTCCATAAGAAGACGGGCATTCCTCAACAGAAACAAAAGAATAAAAAAAACAAGGAAAAGAAACAATTCTTTTGGAACTACTATATGTGATTTGATTTCTTTAAAGTCAAGTTCATATCGTGGATAATGACTGACAGTATGATACGCCATGATATAAAATAACGTATACAATGCCAACGTAACTACTATCTGTACAGTACCAACTGATTCAATCGAACGAAATAACACCACTAATAAAAAAAGAGCGAACGGAATTTTATTGGCTGTCATATTCGTGAATCCCTGCTGTTTCTCATGATAGTTAACCGTCAGATTAGCTGGAGTTAACCAGGAGGCACTCAAACCTAGTAAAATACTAGAGAGATAAAACAAGGGGAAATAAACGACCCCTAATATCCCGATGAATGAACCCGCTCCTCCCATCAATAAAGCAATCATCAATAAAGTATAGCTATCCAAACCAAAACGGAGACTGCTCACTAAAAATAAACCCGTCATCCGAAAAGTATAAAATAAAGTAAATGGGAGCACTAAGGACCAATTTGTTCCATCGCTTAGTCCTAAAAACAACAGATAAGGGATCAAGATCACAGTATTACTTAAAATAAACGGTGCGGTTTGCGTGAAATTCCGCCCGAATTGTTTTATTTTATTGAACATATTAAAAGCTCCTTAAGCAATTAATTCCATTTTTTTGTAAAAAGCAACTTATTTCAAAAAAATAGTCCACTTAGATTAAAAGATTCTACTGTACATCAATGCGAGACCATCTAAGTAATTACTGATGACTTGCACACCAGATTATCAGTAGATAAAAAGATTATACCATAGGGAAAAATGAAAAAGCAGGCTACTGATCAATTCCTCTTGAACCTTTGCTTTCTTCATTGTCATAAAAAGATAAACAAAAAAACAGGAATTTCACAAAAATTTGACTAGCAAATTTTGGAAATCCCTGTTTTTCGAAGTTAGACATCACTGTCCTTCTTCACTGGTGCCTGAAAAATCAGACAGACAAGTCCTTCTCCACAAAAGTCTTGTCCAGCACGCCTACATTCCGGTAGGTGATCAAAAGATCTTGTGCCGCCAAAATCAATTAGATCTCTATCAATCAGAGAATCTTCTCGACCCGTCGCATAAAATATACTTTAACACACATCATTGGTTTAAGCGAGTATTTTTTTATTTTCAACCTCAATGTACCCACCGATTTAGGTTACCAATGGCCCTGAGCCTGATGGAACAAGTATAGCATGATCATACTGTAGATTGCTACAGACCAAGGTTTTAATAAGATCACGATCTGCATATATTCTTTAAATGTCAACTTTGTCAGTCCAGCTACCAAACAAATCAAATCATCAGGTGCAAAAGGTAATAACATAGTCACGATCAATACTTTTTTGATATTTTGCGTTTTGTCGGTGACTAACTGTTCGAATTTCTGATATTTTTTGGGAGATAAAATAAAGCGGACAAAGCTTGTACCATAGTAACGTACGAGTAAAAAACCAATAGCTTCCCCTATAATCAAGCCAATACAACTATATAGCAAGCCCCAGCCATTCCCAAACATCAGCATACCAGCCACCGAAGAAATCCCCCCTGGAAGAATCGGAACAATCACTTGAATAATCTGTATCATGATAAAAAGAAAAACTGCATACTTACCAAACTGTCGCATAAATTGTTGCAACGAATGGGCTGATTGAAAAATCCCATGCTGGTACCCATATATGATTAGGCCTAAAACAAGTAATAGACCCACTATTGGTGCTAGTTGTATCCCCTTTTGTATCCATGTCTTTTTCTTCGTCATTGTCTCTCCCCGCGCTCTTCCCGTTTTTCATCCTTCTTCAGTGTGCTTGTCTTAGCAACCTTATCAAACGCTCCCTTATAAGCTTAAATAGTTCTTCCACATCACAGTTATCATTGATATCAAGGGCTTTTGACTAAACAAAAAAACAGTTGAGTGACAAGGGAGGATGCTGTCCTTAACTCTCATCCCCCTAGATCTCTCGTCAACTGTTCTTATACTCTTATTGATGGTTCAAAAAGCTTGCGACTTTCGTTGTGATCAAATCAATGGCTACGTGATTTTCTCCACCTTCTGGCACGATGATATCTGCATAACGTTTCGTTGGTTCAATGAATTGGTGGTACATTGGTTTTACTACCGATAAATACTGTTCGATCACTGAATCTAACGTTCGTCCACGCTCTTCCATATCTCGCTTGATCCGACGAATGATCCGTATATCATCATCTGTATCCACATAGATTTTGATATCCATCAAATCACGCAAACGTTCATCTTCTAAAATCAAGATACCTTCTAAAATAATCACTTCTTTTGGTTCCTGAATAATCGTTGCTTGACTTCTTGTATGAGCAACGTAATCATAGACCGGTTTTTCAATGGCTTCATAGTTCAGTAGTTTTTCAACATGCTGGATCAATAGATCATTATCAAAAGCAAAGGGATGATCATAGTTTGTATTCAAACGTTCTTCAAAACTCAGATGGCTTTGATCTTTATAATAAGAATCTTGCTCAAGCATCATGATGGAGTGATCTGGAAAGTGACTGAATATCCCACGACTGACACTTGTTTTCCCGCTTCCTGATCCGCCCGTCACACCAATGATAATTGGCTTGCTTTTTGTCATTGACTAAAACCTCTTTCATATCCGTTTTTTCATTCTAATCTATTATAGCGAAAAAACACAAAAATGCACTATTTTTCTGAAAATTAGTAAGGATCGATTTCCAGTAATCCATAAAGTTCATCCAATGAATCGATACGATGAGTCGGTTGGATTTCAGGGATTTCTGGCAAGCGATTCTTATTGAACCAAATCGTGTCGATCCCCGCTTCGTTACCCCCTTTGATATCAGATGTTAATGAATCTCCGATAATTACTGTTCGTTCCTTATCCAACTCAGGAATGGCTGCAAAAACATAGTCAAAAAAAGCTTTCATTGGTTTTTGGGCTCCCACATCTTCTGACACAAAGATCTTTTTAAAATACCCTATCATCTTGGCGTCTGTTAGTCGTTGATATTGAGTTTTAGAAACCCCATTTGTCACAATATATAGATCGGCTTTCCCAGTTAATGTTTGAAGTAGCTGATGGCTTCCTGTGATCATATCATGACCTTGATTTAAATAATGGCGATATCTTTGTTCTAATGCTTGACTATCCACCGTTTTCCCAAATTGCTGAAAAAGCAATCCAAAGCGATTGCCTGTCACTTCTTCTCTCGTCATATTCCCTTTTTCGAATTCACGCCACAAATGATGGTTCAATGCTCTGTAGCTCGTTTGGATTTCTGGTGTCAATGTCATGCCTTGTTCTGCAAATAATTCATTCAAAGCTTTTGCTTCAGTCAACTGAAAGTCCAGTAATGTATCATCGACATCAAATAATAGTGTGTGGTATTTCATTTTTACACCTACTTCTTTCTATTTAAAATATGGCTCTAATAGTTTCAATTCTGACAAGGTCAACGAACGATACGCACCTTGCGCTAAATTCATATCTAATTGTAACGGCCCCATCTCGATACGTTGCAATGCAGTGACTTTCTTTCCACAAGCCAAGAACATTTTTTTCACTTGATGAAATTTCCCTTCTTGGATAGTCACCTGAACGACACTTTCCTGTTTATTCGCATGAAGGATCTTTAAATCAGCCGGCAAACATTGATACCCACCTTCAAATATAATTCCTTCTTTAAAAGCTAGTTGATCTGCTTCTGTCACTTCTTCGTTTACTATGGCTCGATAAGTTTTTAATACTTTTTTATCAGGAAGCAACATTTCATAGCCTAGTTGTCCATTGGAAGTGATCAGCAATAAACCAGTGGTTGTACGATCCAGACGGCCTACTGGATATAATGGTTGTTCTTTGTCAGCAGAAGCTAACAAATCAATGACTGTTTGATTCTGTTTATCTTTCACAGCTGTTACAGCTTTACTTGGTTTATTTAAAAGAAAGTAAACTTCATTGGTTTTTAAAATCTCGCCAGCAACTTCGATATGATGAAGTTGACTATCCACATTACGGTTTTGTTTTTGCTCGACTATCCCGTCGATCCGTACTTGCTTCATTGCAAACAGTCGCTTCATCTCCGTACGACTCGTTGCAAGCTTCTCTTCAATCAATTTATCTAAACGCATCGATACTTCCTTTCCACTCCCCACAAGCATTATAACCTTAATGAATCGTATTGAAAATTAAAAAAAATGTAATTCCTTGACTTAAACCTCAATTCGAGTTACGGTTAAATTGTAAAGTGAATTGGATTTCTCATACACAGCGTAATGACCTGGTGGAGAAAAGTTGAATCCTGACTTTCTAAGGGGAGATGTACGCATCTGCCCTTTTGCGTTTTTATAGCGCCGCTACCCGATAGTGTGCAAGAGACCTTGTTAAATTCACTTAAATAAAACCTGTCTGTGACCAAAACAGGCAGTCACATTTTAAGGAGGAATTTTGGTTATGTCAGTATCATTAGAAGTAAGTAAAAGAGAAGTACGTCCCCGTTCATTAAGAAACAAATTGCGTCATGAAGGAAAAGTTCCAGCAATCGTATATGGTTACAATGTAGAAAGTACCCCTATTTCATTTGATGGACAAATTTTCAGTAAAGTATTACGTGATAATGGGGCAAATACCGTTTTCACAATGAGCATCGGCGGAAAAAAAGTCAACACATTGATTCATAAAGTCCAAACAAACACTTTTACTAATCGTTTTGAACACGTGGAATTTTTGTCTGTAAATATGACAGAACAAACAGAAGTCGAAACGGAAGTTGTTCTTGTTGGTGAATCTACTGGTGTGAAATCAGGTGGTGTGTTAGCACAAAACCTATATACAGTAGTTGTTTCAGCTACCCCTGATCAATTGCCAGAACGTATCGAAGTAGATATTACTAACTTACCATTAGGAAGCTCTATTACGGTTGCTGATCTGCCTAAAGATTCAGCATACACGATCGTAACAGACGGTGAAGAACAAATCGCTGCCGTTGTTTCTCCAACAGAAGAAGGCACCTCTACTGGTGAAGCAGCTGAACCAGAAGTTATCGGTTCTACGGAAGAATAATCTGCTTGATTTTTTAAGCGAAGCTGTGACGAAAGTCATCGCTTCGCTTTTTTTCAGTTGCTTTTTCTAAGTATCATCAAAAAATGGAGTTTAACGAAAACTATTTTATAGACAATGTTTATTGAAAAAATTTCAATGGTCAATAAAAAAAGTAAAAACTATTTTACAGTTTTACAATATTTTCCTGTAAAACCTAGATTAAATGACTGCCTATTTTCTTGAAAAACCTGGCTTCTTACTAGCTCTTTATAATTTCTTATATTTTAAAAAAAAGTATGCAAATATTGTTGCATTTTTTAAAAATGTCTATTAGAATGAACCAACGTTAAAGAAAGTATCAAACGTTTATCCTGAACAAAATAAATTGTCCTCGTAGTTTTTCTACTATAAAAAGGAGGTTAAACACATGTTTGAAAGTTTTGATGGTAGTCGTAACCGATACGCCTCATTAGGTGTTGTGTCCAGTTTGCCAGATGAACTGATTGATAGTATCTGGTTTGTGATTGATTTAGACCTTAAAGGCGTGATTCCTTTGGATAATATTTTAGCCTTCGATTTAATCGACAATCATGGAAAAGTAACCTTGCATTTTTCACAACCTGAAAGCAGTATAGAGATGGGTATTGATTTGCCGTACACTTACTCTCCACAGTTTCCAGCGCAAGTGTACGCTTATGATGATGGAACAAAAGAAACAATTCTCCTCCCAAGCGAAATTAGACAATATTAAAGAAGAACCTTTTGATTTGTACGTTAGGCCAAGTAGTTGAATCTTTGATTTTAATTTTTAATTTTAATCTTGGAATCACTTCTTGGCTACTTTTATGATGCGCCTAATTGTAAATTTTCAGAAAACACAAAGCATTTAATGGTCGTTTTTTTCATTGAATTCTAATTGGTATTACTAGGATAAACGCTATATACTACTAACTAAATTTTAAAAGAAATAAGGAGTTTAGAAGATGCGCGATTTAACAAAAGGAAGTCCAGCTAAACTGATTTTATTATTCACTATCCCTTTATTGATAGGTAATGTCTTCCAACAGTTTTACAACATGATCGATATGATCATCGTAGGACAAGCGTTAGGAAAAAATGCGCTAGCTGCTGTAGGTGCTACAGGTAGTTTGACATTTTTGATTATTGGATTTGCCCAAGGTTTAACAGCTGGTTTAGCCATTATTACCTCTCAACGTTATGGTGCTAAAGATTTCCGAGGTTTAAAGAAAAGTTTTGCTACAAGCGTCATGATTAGTCTAGTCGTCACTGTGATTTTAACTGTCCTTAGTTTAGTATTTATTCGTCCGATGCTTCAATTGATGCAAACACCTGCCGAAATTATTGATCAAGCACAATCGTTTATCGTGATCATCTTGATGGGGATTTTTGCAGCTGTCAGCTTCAATTTACTATCAAATGTTATTCGTGCACTTGGTGACAGTCGTACACCATTATTATTCTTGATCATCGCTGTCATCGTCAATGTGATCTTAGACCTCGTTTTGATCATCAACTTTGGTATGGGCGTTGAAGCTGCTGCAATCGCAACAGTGATCGCACAAGTAGTTTCCAGTCTTTTATGTTTGGTTTATATCAAGAAAAAGATTCCGTTACTCCAATTGCGTAAAAAAGATTTTTCTTTTGATAAAGAAGAAATCCGTACTCATTTGAATGTAGCTTTACCAATGGCTTTTCAATCATCGATCATCGCTGTTGGTGCTATCGTTTTACAAGCAGCTTTAAACAGCTTAGGAACAGATGTTGTAGCCGCTCAATCAGCAGCAGGACGTATTGATCAATTTGCCAATCAACCAATGATGTCCTTTGGTATTGCAATGGCAACATTTGCTGCGCAAAACTATGGTGCAAAACAATACGGCCGGATTTTACAAGGTGTTCGTCAAACATTGATGATGAGTATTGGTTTTAGTATTTTCGCTGGTGTCGTAGTGATTGTCTTCGGTCGCTCATTTGTAAGTCTATTTGTCAATCCAGCAGAAACACAAGTTTTTGATTTAGCGCAAACGTATTTTAATATCAATGGCTCCCTTTATTGGATCCTAGCTATTTTGTTCATCTTACGTTATACGCTACAAGGTCTTGGTCAAAGTAAAGTACCAACAATTGCCGGTATGATGGAATTACTTATGCGTTCATTTGCAGCCATCATCTTGACAGGAATCTGGGGTTACCCAGGAGCAGCGGCTGCTTCTCCACTTGCATGGGCAGGATCTGTTGCTGTCTTACTTTATTCTTACCTACGGTCAATGAAACATTTGAAACAATTAGATGCCGAACAACAATTCTCAATGGAAAATGTCGGCATCAGCTATGAACAATAATCGATTTAAAAAGCATGGTATAACGCCACAACAAAAAAGCCGAAAGATCCGAAATAGCTTTGACTATTTCAGGATACTTCGGCTTTTTTGATTAGCGGCTATGAAAGAAGGAATCTTACTGTCGCCGGTCTCCTGCTCGAATACCATTCATAGTTGTGGCAGTAGCGCTTCTAGTCGTAAATAAGACAGTAAATCGAAGAACAACTCCTCAATTTTACGATTGATTGACTTAATTCCGAAGAAAACTATAAAACAGAAATAGCTGATTTACACTCTTCATCTTTAATCTGATCAGTTATTTACCTTACTTCTCAATTCCTTTTGTTGGTAAAATCATCAAGTTAAAATAATCAATATGGGCGTGATTGTATTCTAATACTGTAAATTGAAATTGCTCGATCGTAATAACGGTTCCTGGTTCAATTTCCTTTTGATGATTAGACATAAATCCAGCCAATGTAATAAAATTAGACTCTTCAAATTCAGGCACATCTACTTTGAAGTAACGCTCAAAATCATCTAAAGTTAATTTCCCTGAGAGAATATAACTTCCATCTGTTTGCTTCGCAACTAGTGCTTGATCCACGTCTGTTTCATCTCGGATCTCTCCCACGATTTCTTCTAAAATATCTTCAATTGTCACAAGTCCACTTGTGCCACCATACTCATCTTTTAAGATCGCAATATGTTTCCCTTTTTTTCGCATGATCGTTAATAATTTCTTGATTGGGATCGTTTCTGCTGATACGATTGGCTCTTCGATCAACTCTTCCACTGGTAATTGATCATCTTCAAACGATTGTTTGATTAGATCAGGTAACGTAACATAACCTAAAATATTATCCTTTGATTCCAAGATTACAGGATATCTCGTATGCCCTCGTTCGATGGAGGCTTTTATTGCTTCTTTGACCGTATCCGTTGCTTCAAAAACTTGCATGGATGTACGATCCACTTGAATATCTTTAGCTAAGGTATCATCAAACTCAAAGACATTTTCCAAATACTGGTATTCCTCTTTACTAAGTTCACCTTTCTCATAAGAGTTCAAAGCCACTAAAGTCAATTCTTCTTGAGAAAGTGTCTCTTCCCCTTCTGAAACGAGTTTCACTCCCAATAACTTACCTAAAGCAGCCGCTGAATGGTTCAATACCCAAATAAACGGAAACATCGCAAGATAAAAATAATGCAATGGTTTGACAACAAATAACACCACTTTTTCGGTATTGACGATACTATAACTTTTTGGTAAAAGTTCCCCGACTACGACATCAATGTACGTTACCAGGATAAATCCTAAAGCAACAGAGATCGTCATACTTAAGGCAGCGCTAAAAGGTAGGCGCCCGATCCATGGTTCTAATAAAGCGGCGACTGAGCCTTCACCGACCCACCCGATAATCAGACCGGTCAATGTGATCCCCAGTTGACTTGCTGACAAATAGTCATCTAAATGATGAGTGACGTGCAGCGCTAGTTTTGCATTTTTCACCCCATCTTTTTCTAATTGTTCTAACCGTGAACGTCTGATTTTTACTAAAGCAAATTCACTCGCTACAAAAAACGCCGTGATTGCAATCATCAAAAATAAAATCACAAAATTAAGTACCATTTATTTCGCCTCTCTTTTCACCTTCAATTGTACAACTTTTCATAAAAAGAGCCTAACGAAGAAGTCTTTTATCAAAGACCAATAAATATTTTTCACAATGACTAGTAACTGCACGCCAGTTGACTACTCAGTCTAGTTTAACAATGTCTCCTCTATTTTAGGAAAGAATCTCAAGACCCTCCGCGCCAAAATAACGTAATTCCTGATTTTTCCATCAGAAACAAAAACACCTCAAAACTAGATTGTAAATCTAATATTTGAGGCGTTATTCAAATCAGTAAAAAAAAGATCTAGCGTTTTTCACTGATTGGGTGTTTTTATTTTCGTTCTTTCAGCCAAGTTTTTCTTGTATCTCCAATCAATAGTGGCACTGTTTCATGTTTGACTTCGCTGTACTCTAAGCCAAACCATGTTTCAGGTGTCGTAGCGATTTTCTTGGTGGCAAGTTTCGCTTGCATGATCTGACGCTCCCATTTACCAAGAGTTGTCACGTTCGAGACGACTTCATCGATCAAGATGAATTGGAAATCTCCCACTTCTCTTCCTGGTGTTAGTGAATACATTTGCGGCTGTTTTGGTAAACGTCCTTGTTTCATCAAATCATGAATGATTTGACGTACATAGACATTGATTTCTTGTTGGACACGGAATCCCAGAAATAGATTGACTTGGACAATAAAGTCTGTATCCATCATATCGACTTGATATTCTTTCGTATAGGGTTCATCTGTAACTTCTAAATGAACAAACCAATAAACTTTTGCACGTTTCGGTCGTTTGTCTAAGATTGAATAAACAAATTGTCTACCGACCTTGCCGTCTGCCATATCAGGAACTAAAAATACGACATTCGTCTGATAGATTGGCAATGACTTATCTTCCTTTAACTTTTCAAGTTGAGGAATATAGTCTTTTAAGACAACTTCTTCAGCCATCGATTCACGAATGATATTGCCTTGTTCCCACACAAACATGACCGCTAAAATCACTAGAGCAATCAACACAGCGACAAAACCACCGTGGAAAAATTTTACGATACTAGAAATAAAAAAGACAACTTCGATCGTACCAAAGAAGAAGGTAATCACATGAGCCAGCCATTTGGAATAACCACTTTGTATCAAATAGAAATAAAGCAAAGCGGTCGTCATCAACATTGTCACCGTTATAGATAGTCCATACGCTGCTTCCATATGATGAGAAGTTCTGAAGGTTACCACAATAAGAGAACAAGCAATCCACAAAATCAAATTCACAGCTGGGATATACATTTGCCCAATGCTACTCCCTGGATACATGATTTTCAATCGTGGCAATAGTTTTAGTTTGATTGCTTCAGAAACTAAAGTAAACGATCCAGTAATCAATGCTTGTGATGCAATGATTGCAGCAATCGTGGCAAATCCTACACCGATGATCGTGAAACTAGCGGGCATCATTTGGAAAAATGGATTCAAATTTTCAATCTGCTGGGTTCCAGGATTTTGATAAACATTCAACAACCATGCTGCCTGTCCAAAATAATTCAGTACTAAACATACTTTGACATACGGCCAACTCAATCGAATATTTCGTTTCCCTACGTGCCCTAAATCAGAATACAAAGCTTCTGCTCCAGTAGTCGCCAAGAAGATATTTCCTAAAATAAATAGACCTAATTTATTATCCGGACTAAAAAGTATTTGCACAGCATAATAAGGGTTCAATGCCCGAATAACTGTCCAATCTAAGCTAAAGTTCAATAGCCCCATGCCACCTAGAAAGGTGAACCACAAAAACATGATTGGTCCGAATGCCTTACCTACCACTTCTGTTCCAAAACGTTGAACCATAAATAAAATAAAAATAATGACTAAAGTAATAATGACGATGATATTTTGATCGTTTCCAAAACGGTCAAAAAACTGTGGAATGCCTCTTAATCCTTCAATCGCTGTTGTCACAGTTACTGCAGGTGTCAACACACCATCTGCTAATAGAGCTGCACCACCGATCATCGCAGGAATAATCAGATACTTACCACCTTTTCTTACTAATGTATATAAAGAAAAAATCCCACCTTCACCATGATTATCTGCATTCAAAGCAATCGCAACATATTTAATCGTCGTCAACAATGTCAACGTCCAAAATATCAGTGATACCGAACCGATAACAAAATCCGGATTAATTCCTTTTAGACCACCGTTATCTTCAACTATGGCTTTCATCACATAAAGTGGACTTGTCCCGATATCCCCATAGACGACACCCATAGCTACTAAAAGTCCTGCCATTGAGATTTTCTTCGTATTGTGTTTCGTTGTCACTTCTCCCCCTCATTTCATTGCTCATTAGCTATATCTAAATTTCATCTCATTATCCAAAGAATATACCTAAGTGTCAACAACTTAAAATAAAATAACCACTAACGATGACGTCTCAGATAATCTGCTGTAAAAGAATAAGTCGCTAAACAAACAATTGCTCCAATTAAAGAAGGAATCAAATAAAATCCACTGATAGCTGGACCTAAATCTCCTAGAACGAACTCCCCTAACCAGCTTCCTAGAAAACCAATCAAGATATTCCCTGTAACACCCCCAGGAACATCTTCATTCAAAATCGCTCCAGCAATCAAACCTAATACTCCACCGGTAATGAGGGAAAGTAAAAAATGAACCATTTTTGTTCCTCCTTTTTTATTTAAATAACTTAAATATTTTAAAGAAAATAAAGAAATGATAAAAAGAAGCGCTTTTTAATAAGCTATAAGGCAAAAAATAAGTGTACTACTTCAGAAAATACAAACACTATTTTCGTAGCAGCACACTTATTTAGAAAAAGAAGTTTTACGTCATGTCATTTGATCATAAAAATCTGTACAACATACTTATCTTCACTTCTTATTTGGTTTCTTTTGCTTTGTCATCAGCCAACATCGCTTTTCTTGAAAGGTTCACGCGTCCTTGTTTGTCGATTTCAGTTACTTTTACTAAGACTTCATCGCCTAGTTTTACAACATCTTCCACATTATTGACACGTTCATTTGCTAGTTGAGAGATATGGACTAAGCCATCTTTTCCTTTGATCAAGTTCACAAATGCACCAAATTTCTCGATACGAACAACTTTTCCAAGGTAGACTTCGCCAACTTTTACTTCTTTTGTCAAATCTTCGATGATCTTGATTGCTTTTTGGATCATTTCTTTGTCAGAAGAAGCAATGCTTACTTTTCCTTCTTGGTCGATATCGATTTTCACACCAGTTTCATCAATGATTCCATTAATCGTATCGCCACCTTTACCAATCACATCTTTGATTTTTGAAGGTTCGATTTGGATCATTTCGATTTTTGGTGCATATTGACTTAACTCTTCTCTTGGCGCAGCAATCGTAGATGTTAGTTCTTCTAAGATCTCCATACGTGCTTTTTTGGCTTGAGTTAATGCTTCAGTCAAGATTTGTTCTGTGATTCCTTGGATCTTGATATCCATTTGAAGCGCTGTGATCCCATCTTTAGTTCCGGCTACTTTAAAGTCCATATCTCCTAAGTGGTCTTCAAGTCCTTGGATATCTGTTAAGATCGTGTAGTTTTCTCCGTCAGATACTAATCCCATGGCAATCCCAGCAACTGGTGCTTTGATTGGGACACCTGCATCCATCAATGCCAATGTACCAGCACAAATACTTGCTTGAGAAGAGGAACCATTTGATTCAAGTACTTCTGCTACTAAACGGATTGTGTAAGGGAATTCTTCCTCAGAAGGGATGATTTGTGCTAAAGCACGTTCCCCTAAAGCTCCATGTCCAATTTCACGACGTCCTGGTGAGCCAGCTCGACCAGTCGAACCAACAGAAAATTGTGGGAAATTGTAATGATGGATGAATCGTTTGCTTACTTCTACACCTAAGCCGTCAATGATTTGATGTTCTCCTAAAGGTGCTAAGGTACAAGCAGAAAGTGCCTGTGTTTGTCCACGAGTAAATAACCCAGAACCATGAACACGAGGTAATAGACCAACTTCTGATGCTAACGGACGGATTTCGTCTAATTTACGACCATCTGGACGAATCTTATCAATCGTGATCAATTCACGAACAACATCTTTTTCAAGGTCTTCAGTAATTTGTTTCACTTCTTTTAGTAGCTGTCCTTCTTCTTCATGTTCTGCAAACTTTTCTGCATAAACTTCACGTATATCCTGTTTCACTTGCTCGATATTGTCTTCGCGGGCTAATTTTTCTTCTGTCATGACCGCTTCTTTCATCGTGCTATATGAGGCATCAAAGATTTCTTTCTTCAAATCTGCATCTACTTGAAGTAATGAAACTTCCATTTTCTCTTTACCAACCGCTTGGACGATTTCTTCTTGGAAGGCTACGAGTTCTTTGATTGCTTCAAAACCAAATAACAAAGCACCTAACATATCTTCTTCAGAAACTTCTTTCGCACCACTTTCAACCATGTTGATTGCTTTTTTGGTACCTGCTACAGTTAATTCGATATCTGTTGCTTCGGCTTGTTCAACAGTTGGGTTCAATACGTATTCGCCATTCACACGTCCAACTTCGACACCAGCAATTGGTCCATCGAATGGAATATCTGAAATCGATAAAGCAATAGAAGAACCTAACATCGCAGCCATTGCAGGTGAGCAGTCTGTTTCAACACTCATTACGATATTAGTTACTTGAACTTCATTACGGAAACCTTCCGCAAACATCGGACGAATTGGACGGTCGATCAAACGAGCGGTTAAGGTTGCTTCGGTACTTGGACGACCCTCACGTTTGATAAAACCACCAGGGATTTTACCCGCTGCATACATTTTTTCTTCATAATTGATCGTCAATGGGAAGAAGTCTGTATCTTTTGCTTCTTTTGAAGCCACTGCGGCACTCAAAACAACAGTATCTCCATAACGGACTAATACCGCTCCGTTTGCTTGTTTTGCTAATTGACCGACTTCGATCTCTAAAGGACGTCCGCCCCATGTTGTTTTAAATACTTGTTTTTCTGACATAATTACTCCTTTTCCTTTTCGTGAAAGCCAGACGCTACTAAACAAATGAAAACCGCTAAATAAAAGATTTGGCACCTTTCATTTGGTTAGTAGGAGTCCATCAAGCTTGTTCACAAAAAAATAGCTTTTTTATCTTAAAGTAAAAAAAGTGAGATTCACGTGAACCTCACTCTCTTTTAAAAAATTAACGGCGTAAGCCTAAACGTTGGATCAATTCACGGTAACGTTGAACATCAGTTTTACGTAAGTAAGCTAATAAGTTACGACGATGACCAACTTTTTTCATTAAACCACGGTATGAATGATGATCTTTTTTATGAACACGAGCATGTTCATTCAAGTGATTGATTTCTTCAGTTAGTACAGCGATTTGTACTTCTGGAGAACCAGTATCTCCTTCATGGCGTGCGTATTCTTTCATGATTTCATTTTTACGTTCTTTTGAAATTGCCATTTTTTCCACCTCTTTCAATTATTCCCCTGTAACTGAGTAAAACGTTGGTGATTCGCTTAACCAAGTGACAGGATATATGCTATAAGCACACAGCTATACTTTACCCGAATCTGTATGAAAAATCAAGTAGAGAATCCTTAAGAAAATCTAGTTTAACAAACAATCCTACTACTACTTTTGGAAATTTATGGTAAACTAGAATCCGAAAATAGTCTAGTGTCTAATAAGAAAGGGGTACATATTCCATGATTACAATGGATAATATCATTCGAGAAGGAAATCCAACGTTACGGGAAGTAGCAAAAGAGGTGTCCCTTCCATTAAGTGAAGAAGATCTTTTACTAGGAGAAGAAATGTTAGAGTTTTTAAAAAACAGCCAAGATCCTATCAAAGCTGAAGAATTAAACTTACGGGGGGGAGTTGGTCTTGCAGCTCCACAGCTTGATATCTCGAAGCGCATCATTGCTGTCCACGTACCAAGTACTGATCCAGAATCAGATCAACCTACCCTCAGTACGGTCATGTATAATCCAAAAATCTTGAGTCATTCTGTCCAAGATGCGTGCTTGGGAGAAGGAGAAGGTTGTCTATCTGTCGATCGTGAAGTTCCTGGTTATGTCGTCCGTCATGCAAAAATCACTGTCTCTTATTACGACAAGAATGGTGAAAAACAAAAAATCCGTTTAAAAAACTACGAATCGATTGTCGTTCAACATGAAATCGATCATATCAATGGTGTAATGTTCTACGATCATATCAATGAAAAAAATCCATTCTCATTAAAAGAAGGCGTATTGGTGATCGAATAATTGATTCTACCTACCAATCATTATTTTGACGATTTACCTTAATTTTCAAATGAAGCTAAGAACGCAAGAACCAAGTTGCGTATCTCAGCTTCATTTTATTATTTTTATGTACTATCTTACAGACTTATTTTTAAAATAGAAATAAACCTCTTTTTTATTTTTAATGATTACTTCTTTTACTTCAAAGTCCACCTGATATAATGGATTTCTTCGAATTTTTAGTTATCCTCATTCACTCTTTTATTAACTATTGAAAGGATGAAGCATCTATTCACTATTTAATACCTGACTGTTCTTCACTTACTTTTGCAACTCACTGATTGGCGTTTGCTGTTTCGTGACTAATTGTTTTTTTCCTTGAAACTTGCTCTCATATTTTTTCATATTAATATTATGAATCAAATTGGCGAAAGTTGCTTGTTCATTTAACCTAGGTGACGCTACTTGCGAAAAAATTGTCGGATTATTTTGGGAAACTTTTGATACTAATTGACTCAACGTTTGCTTATCATATTCCCTGCCTAGTCTTTCCTTTTTATTTTTTTCCCGCTGCTTTATCTCTGTCACTATTTCTCGATTCTTCTCTTCCAAACAAGCAATGAGCACTTCAGCCATTTTTTTAGCCACTTCAATCTTTATTGAAGACAATCGAGCACTTAATACTTTGATTGTATCGCAATTTTGATTCTTAACAAGACTTAGTTGGTCCACCTCGATCTTCCTAATATCTTCATTGCATAGTCTGCCTGGTGGTTCGATTAATGATTGAATATTTGCTTTCAATTGTTCTTTATTTTCGTTCGAGATCTGACCGCCATTCTCAAGCATTTTTGGAATATAAGGATCAACAGAAAAGATTAAATGAATTTGTTGATGCCACCACTTTCCTTTTATATCAATATATGAAAATGGAATCTCTACAAGTTTGCCTTTCTTATACAGATAATAATCGAAGATATAATCAAAATGTTGATTCCAGTCCTTGTCCTCACCCTTCACTGCTAAAAGGAATCTTCTTCGCATCTCTAATGTTGGCTCCAGATGTTTCAAATTCCATTTTGGTGTTATCTCTTTATGCATAGAACGAAAGAGGTCTGTTCGACAATTGAATAAGATCATTGATAAAGAAGTTTCTACTTGACTAACAATACAATTACCCACACTTTGTTTTTTCAGAATGACACTGGAGATGGGTCTAGCCTCATTTGAAAGTTCAGCAAGGGTCTTCAAAATGTAATATTGTTCTGTGTTTTTGATATCACGTTCCAAAAAAAATAGGTGACTTAATTTTTCAATATTTGATAAGGGTATTTGAAAATAGGAAACACTAGAGCGATCATAAAAATGTTCGGTGTCGACTTTCATAACAAAAAAGCGATTCTTTTTTTTATACACTGTTAATCCCACAAGATGTCTGGGGGCTTTCACATCTTTTTCTACATACATGGTAGATGGAAAAAGCATAAAATCGGTTGGATCATCATTAGTCATCGTTTCGAAGACTGCATGTAACTGTCTTTTTTTCTTAAAATCATAGAATGCTTTCGTTCGCTTCAATGACTCAATAATCTTTTCTTTCCGTTCCTTCTCAATAAAAAAATCGTTCTGATCATTCTCTAACATCTTAATGTAGGTTGAAAACAATAATTGATAACCTTCCCCTGTATGAAAGACTCTATCATTTCTTTTTAGTGATAAAGTCAGTGCCAGCATATCGACTCTTTTTTCAAATTCTCTCACTTTTTGCTCATTTGTTTTCTTTTCCTCTTTCGTCAACATATGGTTCCTCCAAAATAGAAAATAGCTTTTATGACAGTTCATCTGTATGTATATTGAGGGTGGGACTGATTTCTACCTTTTTTCATGTTTGCCATCAAATGATCAATTTTTTTCTCACTACATCAGGAAATAAGAAAATGATTATTTTTCATATTGTGGGCTCTGTTTTTTTATATTTCTCATATTTTGTTGGCTAAAATTTCGAAATTCGTGTTGTGATTTTTTCACTTTTTCCATGAGTTCGGTCAATTTGGATTTTTCAATTGTGACTTTTTCGTTCGAACTGGTAGATATTTTCTGAAAATTCTTGGTACGCTCAGAAACAGTTTTTGATACTAACTGATTCAATGTTCGATTGGAAATTATTCCGTCCTGGTTTCCCTTTTCTAGTTCTTTACGTCGTTTTATTTCTGCTTCTATTTCTTTATTTTTACGTTTCAAACAAGTAATGAGGATTTCTGCCTTTTCTTTAGCCACTTCAATCTTTATTGAAGACAATCGAGCACTTAATATTTTGATCGCATTACTCTTTTTTTTCGTAGCAAGCTGTAGTCTAGGCAACTCGCTTTTTCTGATACTCTCCTTGTATAATTCATCCACCAGTTCAATGGGCGTTCTAGCGTCTTCTTTCTGTTGTTCTTTGTTTACTGGCAGTATCTGACCGCCACTCCTAAGCATTTCTGGAATATAAGAATCCAAAGAAAAGATTTTATGAATTTTCCGATACCACCACTTTCCTTTTATATCAATATATGAGAATGGGATCTCTACAAGTTTGCCTTTTCTATACAGATAATAATCGAAGATATAATCAAAATGTTGATTCCAGTCTTTGTCCTCACCCTTCACTGCTGAAAGAAATCTCCTTCGCATCTCTAACGTTGGCTCCTGATGTTTTAAGTTCCATTTTGGTGTTATCACCTTATGCGTACCTAAACGAAAGAGATCTGTTTGACAATTGAATAAGATCAGTCTTAATGAAGCTTCTACCTCACTAATGATACAATTACCAATACTTTGTTCCTTCAGAATTATCCTTGGGATTGTTCGAACTTCATTTGAAAGTTTAGCAAGGGACTTAAAAATGGAATATTGCACTGTTTTTTTGGTATTACGTTCCGAAAAAAATAGTTGACTTAACTGTGCAATACTTGGTAAAGGAATTTTATAATAGGATACGTTCGAATAATTATAGACACCTTGTTTATCCACTTTCATCACAATGAAGTGATGCTTTTTTTTATACACTGTTAATCCCACAAGATGTTTGAGCTCTTTCTCATTTTTTTCTACCTGAATGACAGAGGGAAAAAGCATAAAATCAGTTGAGTCATCGTTGGACATTGTTTCAAAGACTGCTTGAAGTTGTTGTTGTTTCTTAAACTGATAGAATGCTTTCGTTCGCTCCAATGACTGAATGATCTTTTTCTTTCGTTCTTTTTCAATAAAAAAATTGTCATGATCACTTTCTATCATTTTGATATAAGTTGAAAACAGTAATTGATATCCTCCATTTCCCTCAAAAAATTGGTCATTTCCTTTTAGTGATAAAGTCAAAGCCAACATATCGACTCTTTTCTCAAATTCTTTCGTCTTTTGTTCATTTGTTTTTTTTTCTTCTGTCGTTAACATACGGTTCCTCCAAACCAGTTAGACCCAGTAGAGCTTTATGTATATTCGAAGAAATTCATGACTGATTTCCACTTTCTTTTCATGCTCAGGATTATATGGTTATTTTCGAGATTAGTAACATTAAATTTAGGATCACGATTATTTTTCGATTTGTATTTTCCGTTTTTTTGCACTTCCCACGTCTTGTGGGCTAGAATTTCGAAATTCGTGTTGTGCTATTTTCACTTTATCCTTAAGTACAGTCAATTCTGATTTTTCAACTGTGTCTTTTTCGTTCGAACCGATAGGTGTTTTCTGAAAACTCTTGGTACTCTCAGAGACATTTTTTGATACTAATTGATTCAATGCTTGATTGTAACTTTTCTCGTTTTGCCTTCTCTTTTCTATTTCTTCACGTTGTTGTAGTTCTGCGCCTATTTCTTTATTTTTGTCTTCCAAACGAGAGATAATGTACTGGGTTATTTCTTCCGCTCGTTGGATTTTTATGAATGGTAATCGTTCGTTAAATAGCTTGATTTTATACTCATTTTCTTTTATGGCATTTTTTAAATTAAGAAAAGGCATTTCTCTGATTGGGTTCATATATAACCTGCCTGTTGGATCAATTTCTCTTATTTTTTCTTCTTTCAGCGAAGATTTCTCCGTTGATATTTGTCCGCCATTTTTCAACATTTCTGAGATGTAGGGATCCATGGAAAAAATCTTTTGAATTTTCAAATATCTTATCGGATCATGTGCTTGAGTGGTTAGAGAAGAGTCACTGACAAGTTTCCCTTTTCTACAGAGGTAATAATCAAAGAGATAATCAAAATGTTGATTCCAGCCTTCATCCTCGCCCTGCATGGCAGTAACAAATCGTTTTCGCATTTCTATCGTTGGCTCAGAATGTGCCAAATTCCATTTAGGATTTACCATCGCTTTCTCAGATAAACTAAAAATGTCTGTTCGACAATTGAACAAAATCATTCTTAACGAAGCTTCCACTTCACTAACTATATGTTCTCCCGGCTCTTGGTATTTCATGGTTATAGCTGATATAGCTTTAACCTCGATTGAAAGATCCTTAAGGCTCTTAAAGATGTCATTTGTTCCTCGTCTTACATAACCACGTTCCCCCGAAAATAATTGACTTAATTCTGCAATGTGACTGGAAGGAATCACAAAACAGGTGACGGTTTCGTTGTCGAAGCTTCGTTGTTTGTCCACTTTCATCACGAGGAAGTGCTCATTTTTTTTATATACCGTGAATCCACACAAATGAATCCTGTCTGTATTATATCTTCTGGAAGAAACCGCAGATAGAAACAGCATAAAATCAGTAGGATCATTGTTTCTCATTTTTTCAAAGACTGTTTGTAACTGTTCTTTCTGCTCAAAATCATAAAGTGCTTTCGTTCGCTCTAATGACTGAATGATCTTTTCCTTTCGTTCTTTTTCAATAAAAAAATTGTCATGATCATTTTCTATCATTTTGATATAAGTTGAAAACAGTAATTGATACTCTTCTTTTGCCTTAAAAAATCGATCATTTTCTTTTAATGATAAAGCTAAGACTAGCATATCCACTCTTTTTTCAAATTCTTTCGCCTTCATTTCTAATTCTTTACGTCGTTGTATTTCTGCCTCTATTTCTTTATTTTTGTCTTCCAAACGTGAAATGATATATAGGGTTATTTCTCTTGCTCGTTGAATGTGTATGAAAGGAAGTCGCTCGTTAAACAGTTTGATTTTATACATATTAGCTTCTAGAGCGTTCCCTAATTCAATAGAATTTATTTCTTTGATCGCACTCTTATTTAGCAAGCCTGACGAATCAATTCCAATTATTTTTTCTTGTGACAACTCGGTATTTTTGGTTGACATTTGACCGCTATTTTTCAACATTTCTGGAATGTAGAGATCCATGGAGAAAGTTTCTTGCATTTCCCAATATCTTCTAAGATCGTGTGCTCGAATGTCTAAAGAAGAGTCACTGACTAGTTTTCCTTTTCCGCATAAATAATAATCAAAGAGATAATCAAAATGTTGATTCCAACCTTCGTCCTCGCCTTTCATGGCAGTAACAAATCGTTTTCGCATTTCTATCGTTGGCTCAGAATATGCCAAATTCCATTTAAGGATGACCTTCGGAGTCTCAGATAAATTAAAAATGTCTGTTCGGCAATTGAATAAGATCGTTTTTAACGAATCTTCCACTTCACTAACTACATGTTCACCCAGCTCTTCGTATTGCATGATTAGGGTGGAGGTCACTTTAACCTCACTTGAAAGCTCCTTAAGGCTCTTAAAGATGTCATTTGTTCCTCGTCTTACATAACCACGTTCCCCCAAAAATAATTGACTTAATTCTGCAATGTGGCTGAAAGGAATCTTAAAATAAGTGACGATCTCGTTGTCGAAGCTTCGTTGTTTGTCCACTTTCATCACGAGGAAGTGCTCATTTTTTTTATATACCGTAAATCCACGTAAATGAACACTATTTTCATTATCTCTACTTGAAGAAACTGCAGATAGAAACAGCATAAAATCAGTAGGATCATCGTTGCCCATCTTTTCAAAGATAGCTTGTAACTGTTCTTTCTGCTCAAAATCATAAAGTGCTTTCGTTCGCTCTAATGACTGAATGATCTTTTCCTTTTGTTCTTTTTCAATAAAAAAATTGTCATGATCATTTTCTATCATTTTGATATAAGTTGAAAACAGTAATTGATACTCTTCTTTTGCCTTAAAAAATCGATCATTTTCTTTTAATGATAAAGCTAAGACTAGCATATCCACTCTTTTTTCAAATTCTTTCGCCTTCATTTCTAATTCTTTACGTCGTTGTATTTCTGCCTCTATTTCTTTATTTTTGTCTTCCAAACGTGAAATGATATATAGGGTTATTTCTCTTGCTCGTTGAATGTGTATGAAAGGAAGTCGCTCGTTAAACAGTTTGATTTTATACATATTAGCTTCTAGAGCGTTCCCTAATTCAATAGAATTTATTTCTTTGATCGCACTCTTATTTAGCAAGCCTGACGAATCAATTCCAATTATTTTTTCTTGTGACAACTCGGTATTTTTGGTTGACATTTGACCGCTATTTTTCAACATTTCTGGAATGTAGAGATCCATGGAGAAAGTTTCTTGCATTTCCCAATATCTTCTAAGATCGTGTGCTCGAATGTCTAAAGAAGAGTCACTGACTAGTTTTCCTTTTCCGCATAAATAATAATCAAAGAGATAATCAAAATGTTGATTCCAACCTTCGTCCTCGCCTTTCATGGCAGTAACAAATCGTTTTCGCATTTCTATCGTTGGCTCAGAATGTGCCAGATTCCATTTAAGGATTACCTGCGGAGTCTCAGTTAAATTAAAAATGTCTGTTCGACAATTGAATAAGATCGTTTTTAACGAATCTTCCACTTTACTAACTGCATGTTCACCCGACTCTTCGTATTGCATGGTTATAGGGATCGCTTTAATCTCACTTGAAAGCTCCTTAAGGCTCTTAAAGATGTCCTTTGTACTTCGCCTTATATAATCACGTTCCCGCCAAAATAATTGACTTAATTTTGCAATGTGGCTGAAAGGAATCTTAAAACAAGTGACGATCTCGTTGTCGAAGCTTCGTTCTTTATCCACTTTCATCACGAGGAAGTGCTCATTTTTTTTATACACCGTAAATCCACATAAATGGACACTATTTTCATTATCTCTGCTTGAAGAAACTGTAGTTGGAAACAGCATAAAATCAGTGGGGTCATCGTTTTTCAGCTTTTCGAAGACTGCTTGGAGTTGTTTTTTCTTCTTAAATTGATAGAAAGCTTTCGTTCTTTTCAAAGACTGAATGATCTTTGCTTTTCGTTCTTCTCCAATAAAAAAACTGTCCTGATCGTTCCTTATCATTTTGATATAAGTTGAAAACAGTAATTGATACTCTTCTTTTGCCTTAAAAAATCGTTCATTTTCTTTTAATGATAAAGCTAAGACTAGCATATCCACTCTTTTTTCAAATTCTTTCGCCTTCATTTCTAGTTTTTTGCGTTGTTGTAGTTCTGCATCTATTTCTTTACGTCGTTGTAGCTCTGCGTCTATTTCTTTATTTTTTTCTCTCAAACAAGTAATGTTGAACTCCGCCACTTCTCTAGCCAATTCGATTTTCATTGAAAGTAATCGAGCGTTTAATATTTTAATCTTATAGCTATTTTGTTCTTTACCTTGAATTAGTTCCTCCACTTCACAATCTCTAATATCTTTTTGGCGTAATTTATTTCGAGGACCCAACCACTTTTTAATGTTTTCTTTCATTTGATCTTCCTTAACAACTGGGATATGTCCATTACATTCCAATATCTCTGGGATATAAGGATCCATAGAAAAGCTTGAACGAATTTGCCGATACCACCACTCATCCGTCAGAAAAAACTTTGATGAATCAATTTCACCAAGTTTCCCTTTTCTACAGAGATAATAATCGAAGATATAATCAAAATGTTGATTCCATACAGGATCATCGCCTTTTAGAGCTAAAAGAAATCGTCTTCGCATTTCTAAAGTCGACTCTTTTTTCGGATTCCACTTAGGTGTGACCGAAACCTTTGGATTTAAACAAGAGATGTCTACTCGACAATTAAATAACGTCGTCTTTAAAGAAGCTTCTAATTCATTTACCATACAGTTAGCAGCAGTTTGCTGCTTCATGCTTAAGGCTAAGATGGGGTTAATATCACTTGAAAATTCAGCAAGCCTACTTAATACGTAGTAAGGTTCTCTCGCTTCATAGTCACGTCCCCAAAAAAATAATTGACTTAAATCCGCCATTTTTGTTAAAGGGATTTCAAAGCAGGTTACATTGCTATAATCATAGTGTCTTTCTTTATCGACTTTCATCACGATCAAGCGATTATTTTTTTTATACACTGTTAAGCCAATATAGTGTGGGGCAACTCCCACAAATCCTTCTATATAAAAACTAGATGGAAAAATCATAAAATCAGTTGGATCATTGTTGACCATTTCTTCAAAGACAGATTGTATCTGTTCTTTATTCTTAAAATCATAAAACGCAATCGTTCGCTCTAATGATTTCATAACCTTATTTTTTCGCTCTTTTTCAATAAAAAACTCCTTTTTATCAAGATCAATCATTCTGATATAGGTTGAAAAAAGTAACTGATAATCTTTGTCTGTCCTAAAGAATCTATCCTCGTTGTCTTTTAGCGCTAAAGCTAAAGCAAGTATATTTGCTTTTGTTGCAAATTCATTATAATTTTCCTCATTATCCTTCATCATATTTTTCCTCCAAAATAAAAATTTATAATTTTTTTGTTATACAGTCTAATAGTTCTTTTCCCAGTATTTGCCTTTCTGTTTTTTCTCTTCTGTTAGCATAAGATACCTTCAAAATAGAAAGTAGATTTCACAAGCATAGATATATGTATATTCAATAGATAAGGCTTATCCCTTCCATTTTTTCATACTTAAGTTTACAAAATCAATTTTTCATAGTTGTTCACATTAGGAGTTTGACTCATGGTTACTACTTGTATGGTATATTTTTCGCTTATTTATGAGGGAGGTTAATGCTCGAATTATGATTTTTTCAATAATACAATGAATTTAGAAGGTATTACTACTCCAACTAGGTCTTTCTCATATGAATTCTTCCTTTATAGTTGGATGGCTCACAGATTTCTCTTTTTATTTTTCTCGACCCTAATGGATTCTTATCTTGTACTGCTCGTCTTCTTTCAAAGATAAATGTTCCCCGTATTTTCTTTTTCATTGTTGATTTTGGCATTTAATATCTCCATATTTCAGGCATTGCTCCCCAAAGAGATTGCGCAAACTAATTTGTATCTAATAAAATAGCTCCATTTTTCAACCTATCCTAATTTGATAAATATATCGAAGCACACTATTCATCACAAATCGTTTTTTCTTTCCATTTACCTAATACTTAGTCTAGTGTAAGCAAATAGAATCGTAAAAACATTATAGCTGTTCGTATGTCTATGCTATCTTTACTGTTTTTTGTTTACTTACACCATCTACTGATTGAACCTTTATTCTTATTGACTAGCGATTCTCTCTTTTGGGACTCGTTCTCACTTCTTTTACCGATCAAATAAGCGAAGGCTCTACCAATTAAAAAAGAGAGTGTTGATTCTTCATTTAAAGTACCCGATATTGATTGTGAATGACTTACTGACCGATTTGGGGTAACCTTCGATACTAATTGATTCAATGTTTGCTTGGAATATTTCTCATTTTCCCTTCTCTTTTTTATTTCTTCGCGTCGCTGTATTTCTAACTCTATTTCCTTATTTTTGTATTTTAAACAGGAAATGATGTATCTTGTTATTTCTTTTGCTCTGGGAATCTTCATGGAAGAAAGTCGTGCTTTAAATAGATTGATCTTATCTGTATTTTTTGTTAAGGCATATTCTAGTAGATCCATAGAATCTATTTTTTTTATTTTTCTCCCATATAAGATTTGTGGTGGGTCAATTCCACTGATATTTTTTTGTAGAAGTGGAACACCAGTTTTTCGAATTTGCCCTCCATTATTCAATGTTTCTAAAATATAAAGATCCATAGAGAAGATAGACTGAATTTCTTCATACCATAAACTGCTCAGTTTTTTATCATATGAATAATTTCCTTCTCCAAGCTTCCCTTTTCTATATAGATAATAATCGAAGATATAACCAAAATTTCGATTCCAGTCTTTATGCTCGCCTTTCACAGCAAAAAGAAATCTTTTTCTCATTTCTAAAGTTGACTCGGAATGTGCCAAATTCCATTTAGGAGTTACCTTCGCTTTCTCAGATAAACTTAAAATGTCTGTTCGACAATTGAATAAGATCATTCTTAATGAAGCCTCTACTTCACTAACCACACAATTTCTAGTCTTTTGGTGCTGCATGGTTATGGCTGGGATCGTTTTAAACCCATTTGAAAGATCAAGAAGGCTTAAAAAGATGGCAAATGGTTCTAGTATTTTAATATAGTGACATGTTTCAAAAAATAATCGGCTTAATTTTTCAGTGTTCTTTGAAGGAATCTTAAAATAGGTGACATTCTTGTTATCGAAGCTTCGATCTTTATCCACTTTCATTACGAGAAAGTCCTCATTTTTTTTATATACCGTGAATCCACACAAATGAGATTTCGTTTTATCTAGGCTAGTTAAAAAAGCAATTGGAAAAAGCATAAAATCTGTTGGATCATCATTGATCATCTTTTCAAAAACTGATTGTAGTTGTTCTATATTCACAAAATCATAGAATGCTTTTGTTCGCTCTAACGACTGAATGATCTTTTCCTTACGGTCTTTTTCGATAAAAAAATCATTCCTATCATTTTCTATCATTTTGATATAAGTTGAAAACAATAGTTGATAACATTTCCCTGTCTGAAAGAATTGATCATTTTCTTTTAGTGATAAAGTCAAAGCTAGCATATCGACTCTTTTTTCAAATTCTTTTGCTTTCATTTCTATTTCTTTGCGACGTTGTATTTCTGCATCTATTTCTTGATTTTTATCTTCCAAACGAGAAATAATGTACCGAGTTATTTCCTCCGCTCGTTGAATTTTTATGAATGGGAGTCGCTCGTTCAATAGTTTGATTTTATACTCATTTCCTTCTATAGCATTTCTTAAAATAACATAATCCACTTCTTTGATTGACCTATGATTTAACATGTTTGATGGATCAATTCCTCTTATTTTTTCTTCTTTAAATGGACCATTCTCCATTGGTATTTGACCACCATTTTTCAACATTTCTGAAATATATGTATCCATGGAAAAAGCCTCTTGAATTTCCAAACATCTGATTACATCCCTTGCACAAGTTGCTAAAGAAGAGCCACTGACAAGTTTCCCTTTTCTACAGAGGTAATAATCAAAGAGATAATCAAAATGTTGATCCCAGCCTTCATCCTCACCTTTCATAGCAGTAACAAATCGTTTTCGCATTTCTATCGTCGGCTCATAATGTCCCAAATTCCATTTAGGAGTTACCTTCGCTTTCTCAGATAAATTAAAAATGTCTGTTCGACAATTGAACAAGATCGTTCTTAATGAAGCTTCTACTTCACTAGTCACACAATTTTCAGTCTTTTGGTGCTGCATGGTTATGGCTGGGATCGCTTTAACCTCACTTGAAAGATCAGCTAAACTCTTAAAGATGTCCTCTGTTCCTCGTCTTACATAACCACGTTCTCCCCAAAATAATTGGCTTAATTCTACAATATGCCCTGAAGGAATCTTAAAACAAGTGACGGTTTCGTTGTCGAAGCTTCGTTGTTTGTCCACTTTCATCACGAGAAAGTGCTCATTTTTTTTATATACCGTGAATCCGCACAAATGGATACTATTTACATTATGTTTGGTTGAAGAAACCGTAGATAGAAACAGCATAAAATCAGTGGGATCATCATTGCTCATCTCTTCAAAGACAGTTTGTAACTGTTCTTTCCTCTCAAAATCATCGAATGCTTTTGTTCGCTCTAACGACTGGATGATCTTTGCTTTACGTTCTTTTTCAATAAAAAAATCATCCTGATCATTTTCTATCATTTTGATATAAGT
>NZ_NGMO01000002.1:246499-266826 GCF_002140175.1 Candidatus Enterococcus wittei | reverse complement strand
CCTTTTCTACAGAGATAATAATCAAAGAGATAATCAAAATGTTGATTCCAACCTTCATCCTCGCCCTTCATGGCAGTAACAAATCGTTTTCGCATTTCTAACGTCGGCTCAGAATGTACCAAATTCCATTTAGGAGTTGCCTTCGCTTTCTCAGATAAACTAAAAATGTCTGTTCGACAATTGAACAAGATCGTCCTTAATGAAGCTTCCACTCTACTAACTACACATTTCCCTATCTTTTGGTGCTGCAAGGTTATGCCTGGGATCGCTTTAACCTCACTTGAAAGAGCACGAAGATGTGTAAAGATATCATCTGTTCCTCTCCCTATATAACCACGTTCCCACAAAAATAATTGACTTAATTTTTCAATGTGCTTTGAAGGGATCTTAAAACAGGTGACAATCTCGTTGTCGAAGGTTCGTTCTTTATCCACTTTCATCACGAGAAAGTGCTCATTTTTTTTATATACCGTGAATCCGCACAAATGAATCCTATCTTTATATTTTTTTGAAGAAACCGCAGATAGAAACAGCATAAAATCAGTGGGATCATCATTACCCATCTCTCCAAAGACAGTTTGTAACTGTTCTCTCCTCTCAAAATCATAGAATGCTTTTGTTCGCTCTAACGACTGGATGATCTTTGCTTTACGTTCTTTTTCAATAAAAAAATCCTCCTGATCGTTTTCTATCATTTTGATATAAGTCGAAAACAGTAATTGATATCCTTCCTTTCCCTCAAAAAATGAATCATTTTCTTTTAGCGATAAAGCCAAGACAAGCATATCGACCCTTTTTTTGAATTCTTTTGTCTTTTGTTCATTCACTTCTTGTTTCTCTTCTAACATATGGTTCCTCCAAAAATGAAATGGTTTTTACCAAGATTGCTTTATGTAAATCAATGTGTGAATAGACGTCCCCTCTTTCTTTTATTTATAAATTCCACAACTCGTCCTATTAGGATTTGTTTCATGTTTATTTTTCATATTGTAGTGTCTGATTTTTGATGTTTCCCGCTTCTTGCTGGCTAGAATTTTGAAGTTTATATTGTATTTTTTCCGATTGCATCATTAGTTCAGAAAATACTGTTTTTTCAGCTGAGGCTTTCGCATTAGAACGTACTGGTAGTTGAGAAATATCTTTGGTATGAGGAACAACTTTTGCCACTAACTGATCCAATGTTTGATTGGAACTTTTCCCGTCTTGATTTCTCTTTTCTATTTTTTCACGCCGTTGTAGTTCTGCGTCTATTTCTTTATTTTTGTCTTCCAAACGAGAGATAATGTACTGGGTTATTTCTTCTGCTTGTTTAATTTTTATTAAGGGGAGCCGCTCGTTAAATAGTTTGATTTTATACTCATTTTTTTCTATGGCATCCTTTAAATTAGCAAAATATGTTTCTTTGATTGGCCTATTATTGAACATGCCTACTGGGTCAATTCCGTTTATTTTTTCTTCTTTCAACGAATCATTTTCCGTTGGTATTTGGCCGCCATTTTTCAGCATTTCTGAAATGTAGGGATCCATAGAAAAAATCTTTCGAATCACCCAATACCTTAACCTATCCTGTGCTTGAATGGCTAAAGAAGAGTCACTGACAAGTTTCCCTTTTCTACAAAGATAATAATCAAAGAGATAATCAAAATGTTGATCCCAACCTTCATCTTCGCCCTTCATAGCAGTAACAAATCGTTTTCTCATTTCTATCGTCGGCTCAGAATGTTTCAAATTCCATTTAAGGATTACCTTAGAAGTCTTAGATAAACTATAAACGTCTTTTTGGCAATTGAATAAAATCGTTTTCAATGAAGTTTCTACTCTACTAACTACACATCTACCCAGCTTTTTGTGCTGCATAGTTATGGCTGGGATCGCTTTGATCTCACTTGAAAGAGCACGAAGGTGTGTAAAGATATCATCTGTTCCTCTCCCTATATAACCACGTTCCCACAAAAATAGTTGACTTAATTTTGCAATGTGCTTTGAAGAGACCACAAAACAGGTCACGATCTTGTTGTCGAAGCTTCGTTCTTTATCCACTTTCATCACGAGGAAGTTCTCATTTTTTTTATATACCGTGAATCCACACAAACGAATCATATCTGTATCATTTTCTCTTGAAGAAACCTCAGATAGAAAAAGCATAAAATCCGTGGGATCATCATTATCCATCTTTTCAAAGACAGTTTGCAACTGTTCTTTCTTCTCAAAATCATAGAATGCTTTTATCCGTTCTAACGACTGGATGATCCTTGCCTTTCGTTCTTCTTCAATAAAAAAATTATTCTGATCATTTTCTATCATTTTGATATAAGTTGAAAACAGTAATTGATATCCTTCCTTTCCCTCAAAAAATGAATCATTTTCTTTTAGTGATAAAGCTAAGACTAGCAGATTGACTCTTTTTTCAAATTCTTTCGTCTCCATTTCTAGTTCTTTACGTCGTTGTAGTTCTGCGTCTATTTCTTTATTTTTATCCTTCAAACGAGTAATGATGTATTTAGTTATCTCTTCTGCTCGTTTAATTTTTATTAAGGAGAGCCGTTCATTAAATAGTTTGATTTTATCCGCATTTTTTTCCATAGCAATCTCTAAACCACTAGAATTTATTTCTACGATTGGACTCCCATTTAACATGTCTGTTGGATCAATTCCGCTTATTTTTTCTTCTTTCAACGGAACATCTTCTGTTGGTATTTGTCCACCATTTCTCAACATTTCTGAAATATAGGCATCCATGGAAAAAATCTCTTGAATTGTCCAATACTTTGACCAACTCAGTGTGTGAAGTTCTAAATGAGAATTTCTTACAAGTTTTCCTTTTCTATGGAGGTAATAATCAAAGAGATAATCAAAATGTTGATTCCAACCTTCATCCTCGCCTTTCATAGCTAAAAGAAATCTCTTCCTCATTTCTACAGTTGGCTCAGAATGTGCCAAATTCCATTTAGGAGTTATCTTCGTATCCTCAGGTAAACTAAAAATGTCTGTTCGGCAATTGAATAAAATCGTTCTTATCGAGGCTTCCACCTCACTAACCACACAATTACTCGTACTTTGTTCCTGCATAGTTATAGCAGATATCGCTTTAGCCTCACTTGAAAGAGCACGGAGGTGTATAAAAATGGCATATGGTCCTCGTGCTACGTAATCATCTTCTCTGCATTTATATCTTAGGTACCCACGTTCCACAAAAAATAATTGGCTTAATTTTGCAATGTGCCTTGAAGGAATCTTAAAAAAGTTGACGACCTTATCATTGAAGCTTCGGTCTTTATCCACGTTCACCACGATGAAGTCCTCATTTTTTTTATACACAGTGAATCCACACACATGAATGTTCATGGGATCTCGGTCTGTAAAAAAATCAATTGGAAAAAGCATAAAATCTGCTGGATCATCATTAATCATCATTTCAAAGACTGCTTGTAGCTGACCTTCATTCTCATAGAATCCTTTTGTTCGCTCTAACGACTGAATGACCTTTTCCTTTCGCTCTTTTTCAATAAAAAAACTATCTTCATCGTTTTCTATCATTTTGATATAAGTTGAAAACAATAATTGATACCCTTCATTGGCCTCAAAAAGTTGATCATTGTTTTTTAGTGATAAAGTCAAAGCCAACATATCGACTCTTCTTTCAAACTCTTTCGCCTTCATTTTTAGTTCTTCACGTCGTTTTATTTCTATCGCTATTTCTTGACTTTTATCTTCCAAACAAGAAATAATGTACTGGGTTATTTCTTCTGCTCGTTGAATGTTTATGAATGGGAGTCGTTCGTTAAATAGTTTGATTTTATACTCATTTTCTTCTATGGTATTCTTTAAATTAATAAAACTTGTTTCTTTAATTGGGAGCATATGTAACAGACCTGATGGATCAATTCCTTTTATCTCTTTCTTTTTTAATGGAACATTTTCCGTTGGTATTTGGCCGCCATTTTTCAGCATTTCTGAAATGTAGGGATCCATAGAAAAAATCTTTCGAATTTCCCAGTATCTTACCCTAAGATGTGTTTGAATAGCTAAAGAAGAGTCACTGACAAGTTTCCCTTTTCTACAGAGATAATAATCAAAGAGATAATCAAAATGTTGATTCCAACCTTCATCCTCGCCCTTCATGGCAGTAACAAATCGTTTTCGCATTTCTAACGTTGGCTCAGAATGTGCCAAATTCCATTTAGGGGTTACCCTGAGAGCCTCAGGTAAATAAAAAATGTCTTTCTGGCAATTGAATAAAATCGTTTTTAATGAAGCTTCCACTCTATTAACCACACATCTACCCAGCTTTTTGTGCTGTATGGTTATGTAGGAGATTACTTTAACCTCAATTGAAAGATTCTTAAGGCTCTTAAAGATATCATCTGTTCCTCGTCTTACATAACCACGTTCCCACAAAAATAATTGACTTAATTTTTCAATGTGCTTTGAAGGGATCTTAAAACAGGTGACGATCTCGTTGTCGAAGCTTCGTTCTTGATCCACTTTCATCACGAGGAAATTCTCATTTTTCTTATATACCGTGAATCCGCACAAATGAATCCTATCTGTATTATATTTTCTTGAAGAAACCGCAGATAGAAACAGCATAAAATCAGTGGGGTCATCATTACCCATCTCTCCAAAGACAGTTTGTAACTGTTCTTTCCTCTCAAAATCATAGAATACTTTTGTTCGCTCTAACGACTGGATGATCTTTGCTTTACGTTCTTTTTCAATAAAAAAATCATCCTGATCATTTTCTATCATTTTGATATAAGTCGAAAGCAGTAATTGATATCCTTCCTTTCCCTCAAAAAACGGATCATTTTCTTTTAGCGATAAAGCCAAGACTAGCATATCGACCCTTTTTTTGAATTCTTTTGTCTTTTGTTCATTCACTTCTTGTTTCTCTTCTAACATATGGTTCCTCCAAACCCGTAAATGATTTTCATGATAGTACATGTTTATATAGATTCAGGACATAATTCATTTCTACTTTCTTCTCACGCTTACCATTACATGATTCTTTTTTTGCTACTTGTTACATTAGGAGTTAGAATTATAGTTGTTTTTCGTATTGTGCAATTAGTTTTTTTACATTTGTCTGCCTAGAATTTTGTAGTTCGTATTGGGCTTTCTTCGCTCTCTCTATGAGTTCATCGAATACTACCTCTTTAACTGAGGATTTCGTATTAAAAATTAATGTCGGTTGAGAAGAACGGTGGATACTGTAATCAGCTCTTGGTACTAACTGATCATGATTGGAACTTTTTCCATCTTGACTTCCCTTTCCTAGTTCTTTACGTCGTTGTAGTTCTGCAACTATTTCTTGATTTTTCTCCTTCAAACGTGAAATGATGTATCGGGTTGTTTCTCTTGCTCGTTGGATTTTTATGAATGAGAGTCGCTCGTTAAATAGTTTGATTTTATGCGTATTTATTTCCAGAGTGTCCTCTAAATCAGTAGAATTTATTTCTTTGATTGGATTCTCATCTAATATGCCTGTTGGATCAATTCCTCTTATTTTTTCTTCTTTCAACGGAACATTTTCTGCTGGTATTTGGCCGCCATTTTTCAACATTTCTGGAATGTAGGTATCCATGGAAAAAATATCTTGAATTATCCAATGTCTTATCCCTCTCGGTATGTGCAATTCTAAGAAAGAATTTCTTACAAGTTTCCCTTTTCTGTAGAGATAATAATCGAAGATATAATCGAAATGCTGGTTCCAATTTTTATCCTCACCCTTCATAGCAGCAACAAAACGTCTCCTCATTTCTACAGTTGGATCAAAATATTTCAAATTCCATTTAGGGGTTATACAATAATCATCCTCAGTCAAACTAAAAATATCTGTTCGACAATTGAATAGAATCATTCTTAAGGAAGCTTCTACCTCGCTAATTACACAATTATCAGTCTTTTGATACCGCATAATTATGGAAGGAACTGTTTTTGCCTCATCTGAAATTTTTTTAAGTATCTCAAAGATGGAATTTGATGCTATTTGTAAGAAATCACGTTCCTCAAAAAATAATTGACTTAACTCTGCAATATACGCTGAAGAAATCTTAAAGTAGGAGACGTTCTGCCCATCAAAAGATTTTGATTTATCTACTTTCATCACGATGAAGTCCTTATTTTTTCTATACACCGTTAAGCCATAGATATGGCTTTCCATTTTATCTAAATTAGTTAAAAATGTAGTTGGAAAAAGCATAAAATCAGCTGGATCATCCTTGGTCATCTTTTTGAAGATTTCTTGTAGCTGTTTTTTATTTTCAAAATCATAAAATGCTTTCGTTCGCTCTAACGATTGAATGATTTTTTTCTTTCGTTCTTTTTCAATAAAAAAATCCTCCTGATCGTTTTCTATCATTTTGATATAAGTTGAAAACAGTAATTGATATCCTTCCTTTGTCTCAAAAATTTGATCATTTCCTTTTAGTGATAAAGTCAAAGCTAGCATATCGACTCTTTTTTCAAATTCTTTCGCCTTTCGTTCCTTCATTTCTTTTCCCACTTCTATTACCATAGGGTTCCTCCAAATTTGAAATGATTTAGATTACTTTATGTCAATCAATGTGTGAATAGCCGTCTCCTCTTCTTATCTATAATTTCCGCAACTAATCCTGTTAGGGTTTAGCTCATGTTTATTTTTCATATTCTATTGTCTGTTTTTTTATGTTTCTTGCTTCAATCTGGCTAAAATTTTGAAATTTATATTGTACTGTTTTCGATTGCATCATGAGTTTAGAAAACACTACTTTTTCAACTGAGGCTTTCGCACTAGAATTTATTGGCTCTTGAGAAGTATCTTTGGTATGAGGAACAACCTTTGTTACTAATTGACCGAATTCCTGATTGGAACATTTATTATCTTGTCTCCCCATCTCTATGTCTTCACGTCGTTGTAGTTCTGCAGTTATTTCTTTATTTTGATCTCCCAAACGAGAAATAATGTACTGGGTTGTTACTTTTGCTCGTTGGATTTTTATGAATGGGAGTCGCTCGTTAAATAGTTTGATTTTATGCGTATTTATTTCCAGAGTGTCCTCTAAATCAGTAGAATTTATTTCTTTGATTGGATTCTCATCTAATATGCCTGTTGGATCAACTCCCCTTATTTTTTCTTCTTTCAGCAGAACATTTTCCTTTGGTATTTGACCACCATTTTTCAACATTTCTGGAATGTAGGTATCCATGGAAAAAATTTCTCGAACTTTCCTATACTTATCCATTCTCAGTGTGGAAGTGGACAAAGAATAATTACTGACAAGTTTCCCTTTTCTATAGAGATAATAATCAAAAATATAATCAAAAAATTGGTTCCAAGCTTCATCCTCACCCTTTATGGCTAAAAGAAATCTCCTTCGCATCTCTAGTGTCGATTCAAGATGCTCCAAATTCCATTTAGGTGTTATCTTCGGAATAACAGATAAACTAAAAATGTCTGTTCGACAATGGAATAAGATCGTTCTTAACGAGGCTTCCACCTCGCTAACAACACAATTACTAGTACTTTGTTGCTGCATGTTTATGGCAGATATCGTTTTAACCTCACTTGAAAGATCACGAAAGCATGAAAAGATAGCATATGGTACTAGCATTTTAATATAATGTGTTTCAAAAAATAGTCGACTTAATTCTTCAATGTTCTTTGAAGGAATCTTAAAATAGGTAACGTTCTTATTGTCGAAACTTTTTTGTTTATCCACTTTCATCACGATGAAGTCCTCATTTCTTTTATACACCGTAAATCCACACATATGACCTATCTTTTTATCTACTTTAGTTAAAAAAGCAGTTGGAAAAAGCATAAAATCGCTTGGATCATCATTGATCATCGTTTCAAAGACTGCTTGTAACTGTCCTTTATCCTCAAAATCATAGAATGCTTTTGTTCGTTCTAACGAATGAATAATCCTTTCCTTTCGCTTTTCTTCAATAAAAAAATGATCTTGATCACTTTCTATCATTTTGATATAAGTTGAAAACAGTAATTGATAAAACTCTTTTTTCTTAAAGTGTGTATCATTTTTTTTTAGTGATAAACTCATGGCTAGTATGTTGAATCTCATGTCAAATTCTTTCACCTTTTGTTTGTTCATTTCTTTTACCTCTTCTGTTAATATCTGATTCTTCTATTTTTATGACAGCTCTTTATGTATACTTAGGTATATGTGATTTCCATCTTCATCACATATTTGCGATTACATGATTATTTTTCATACTGTAGACTCTGTTTGTCTTTATCTCTCGCATCTTGCTGTTTAGTATTTCGGTGGCTTTGTTGTGATTTTTTTGCTTTCTCCATAACTTCAGTAAATACAGCTTTTTCAATTAAACCTTTCGCATTCGAATTGACTGGTATTTTTCGAAAATGATTGGTTTTTCCGAAAACAGTGTTGGATAGAGAGTGCTTCAACGTTTGATGGCTATATTTCTTACCATAGTTTTCTTTTTCGATTTCTTCTCGTCTCTTTATTTCCGCTCCTATTTCTTGATTCTTATTTTTCAAACAACTAATGAGAGTCGCTGCCATTTCTTGAGCCAATTCAATCTTTATTGAAGGGAATCGTGCATTCAATATTTTGATTTCCTCTTCATTTTGGTACTTAGCTTGCCATAGTTTAGAAAAACCAATCATTTTAATATCTTCATTGTACAATCTTCCTGTCGGTTCAATGGATAATATGACGCTTTCTTTCAACTCTGTTTTCTTTGTAGTTGGAACCTTCCCCCCACTATCAATCATTTCTGGAATATATTGATCCATAGAGAAGATCGAATGGATTTGCTGATGCCACCGCTCACTTTTTATATCAATATCTGAAAAAGGAAGCTCTACAAGTTTGCCTTTTCTATAGAGATAATAATCAAAGATATAATCAAAATGTTGATTCCATTCATCATTGTCGCCCTTCAAAGCTAAAAGAAATCTCTTTCGCATCTCTAAAGTCGGCTCAAGATGTTTTAAATTCCATTTAGGGGTTATATTCTTGCCTGGACCTAAACGAAAAATGTCTGTATGACAATGGAATAAAACCATTTTTAAAGAAGCTTCTATTTCGCTAACAACCCCATTAATAATCCTTTGTTCCTTCATAGATATAGTAGGAATCACTTTCATCTCACCTGAGAGGTCTTTAAATTGCTTAAAGATAAAATTGGGCTCTCGTTCTTTAAAATCACGTTGTGAAAAAAATAATTGACTTAATTCTGCAACGTTTACTGAAGGGATTTTAAAATAAGACACAGTATTCTTGTCAAAGCATTGTGCTTTATCAACTCTCATCACAAGAAAGTCTTCATTTTTTCTATAAACCGTTAACCCACAAAACTGAGAGTATGTTCCTTCATCTCCCTTCAGAAACACCTCAGATGGAAAAATCATAAATTCTGTTGGGTCATTATTAGTTATTTTTTCAAAGATTGATTGTAGCTGTTCTTTATGCTCAAAATCATAGAAGGCTCTCGTTCGTTCCAATGATTCAATGATTTTTCCTTTTTGCTCTTTTTTAATAAAAAAATCATCCGAGTCATTCTTTATCATCTCAATATAAGTTGAGAACAACAGAGGATAACCTTCACCGACCTCAAAAAAATCATCATTTTCTTTTAACGATAGGGTCAAAGCTAGCATATCGACCTTTTTTTCAAATTCTTTCGTTTGTTGTTCATCTATTTCTCTGATTTCTGTTGTTTGCTCTATTTTTTCATCCATATTTAATTCCTCCCCTGATTTTTCGTTTGAAATAGGCAGGCCTCTATTATTTTTTTAGTTTATCAGTTCACGTTGAACTTTCTTTACTAGAACTATTCAAATGAACAACTGCTCTTTTCTTTGTTTCTCAACTTTTTTTCTAATTTTTCTCTTACTTATTCTTTTAACTGTTTTAAAACTTTTCTCTGATTATTATCAGAATTTTAAAATTTATTCATAAAATCTACTGTTGGTATGTATTGTTGTCATCATTCATTTTCTGCTTTCCACGGAGGTGGTACAAGCTATTTTTTTATAAAACAACATTGGCTTCAAGACATTCCTAACTTCGATAAATCTATCGAAGTTCATTACCTGTGATCGACTCTAAATTGTTCATGTTTCTTTTAAATAACGTCAATCATTAAAGGTGGAAAAATCGTGGTGATTTGCTCTAGCCCTAATAAGTACTTAGTTTAACTGACTTTTCTTCTAGTCGATCTTCATTAATGCCTCTCCTAACTTTTCTGCTCTTATTAGTAAACTCAAATAAAATACTCATTTTACATCTCTGCTTTTTACTAGACTTTTTCTTTATTTACCCACTTTAGAGTAGACAGCACCTTCCGGATTGTTTCCTAGGTTGCTCTCTGTGCCCTGATTTTCTATCCTTCAAATTTTGAAGTTCGTAGGAGATTTTTTTCGATCTATCTATGAGTTCACATAAACCAACTTTTCTGAATGTAGGATTGATTGATCGTTTAGGAGAATCCTCAGTTTTAGGAACAACATTTGATATGAACTGATCCAATGGTTGATTGGAGCTTTTCCCCACTTGACTTTCCTTTTCTAGTTCTTCACGTCGTTGTAATTCTGAAACTATTTCCTTATTTTTATCTTTCAATCGGGAAATGATGTATTGAGTTATTTCTTTCGCTCGTTGAATTTTGATTAATGGGAGTCGCTCATGGAACATTTCGATTTTTATCGTGTTTAGTACTTGAGCATGCCTTAAACTAAGAGACTCATTTTCACTTATTTTTCTTGTATGCAAGATACCTGGTGGGTCAATTCCTCCAATTTCTAATTGTAACAGTGGCACATTTGCTTCTAGGATTCGGCCATTATTTTTCAACATTTCTGGAATATAGGCATCCATGGAATATATTTCTTGAACTTGCAAATCCTTTACGACATTCAATACGTGAGTTTCTAAATATGAATTTTTTATAAGTTCCCCTTTTTTATAAAGATAATAATCGAAAATATAATCAAAATGTTGATTCCAGTCTTTATTCTCGCCCTTCATCGCAGATACAAATCGCTTTCGCATTTCTACAGTTGTCTCAGAATGTTTCAAATTCCATTTAGGCGTAATTTTCATATCTTTAGGTAAACTAAAAATGTCTGTTTGGCAATTGAACAAGATCGTTTTTAACGAATCTTCTACTTCACTAATCACACACTTACCAATATCTTGTTCCTTCATGGTTCTAGTAGATATCGCTTGATCGCTTGAAATATAATTAAGTCCATCAAAGATGGAATATGATGTTTGCTTCAAGGTACTACGTTTTGAAATATCATTAAGTCCATTAAAAATAGAATATGGTGTTACTTTCAAAATACTACGTTCCTTAAAAAATAATTGACTTAATTCTTTAATACGTATTGTAGGAATTTTATAATAGGAAATAGTCTTGTTAGCTAATTTTTGCTCTTTATCCACTTTCATCACGATGAATTCTTCATTTTTTTTATACACCGTGAATCCACATATATGAATTTTTGTTTTACTTATTCCGTTTAAAAAAGTAATCGGAAAAAGCATAAAATCAGTTGGATCATCATTAGTCATCTTTTCAAAGATTGTTTGTAACTGTTCTTTATGCTTAAAATCATAGAATGCTTTCGTTCGCTCTAACGACTGAATGATCTTTTCCTTTCGTTCTGCTTCAATAAAAAAATGATCCTGATCGTTTTCTATCATTTTGATATAAGTTGAAAACAGTAATTGATACCCTCCATTTTCTTCAAAAAATTGATCGTTTTTTTTTAATGATAAATTCAAAGATAGCATATCGACTCTTTTTTCAAACTCTTTCGCTTTTTGTTCATTCATTTCTGTTGTTTGCTCTATCTTTCCATCCATATTTAATTCCTCCATTCATTCTTAACTTGCAATAGGTAGCGCCCCTAGTATTTTTTCTAAATTATCCATTAATACCTTCCCTGCTCTTATTCATAAACTCAGATAAAATACTCATATTACATATCTGCCAGTGATATGATTAAATTTTTTCTTTATCTAACCACATTAGGATGCTCGTTAGCATACATATTGTACCCTCGTTTTATCTCTGCCAAAAAAAAATCGAGAAATTTAGCATTCGCGATAGCTGTTTAGTTCATCGTATAGTACTTTTTTTCTAGGTAAGTTTTGCATGTTAAGTCTATGAGAATACTTGACGCTGCGAACAGCTCTTGAGGCTAACTGAGCAAATGTTTGATTAGTACACTTCTTATCTTGTCTTCCCTTTTCTATTTCTTCACGTCTTTGTAATTCTGCCTCTATTTCTTTATTTTTATCTTGCAGTCGAGAAATGATGGATTCGGTTATGTCTTTTGCTCGTTGAATTTTGATTAAAGGAAGTCTCTCCTTGAACATTTTGATTCGCTTCATATTGTGCACTATAGAAAAATTTAGATACTTAGTATCAATTTCTCTGATTTCTTTTTCATCTAAAATGCCTATTGGCTCAATCTCTCTGATTTCTACAGCTAACAACGGTGTATTTTCCTGTAGAATTTGACCATTATTTTTCAGCATTTCTGGGATATAGGTATCCATAGAAAATATATCTCGAACTTTTCGATGCCTTGCCTTCCTAGATGAGTAATTTGCTAAAGAAGAATCGCTGACAAGTTCCCCTTTTCTATAGAGATAATAATCGAAGATATAATCAAAATATTGATTCCAATCTTTATTCTTACCCTTCAACGCTCCAAGAAATCGTTTTCTCATTTCTAAAGTCGGCTCTTGATGCTCTGGATTCCATTTAGGCGTTATATAATCATCTTTTTCATCCACATTTAAACAAAAAAGGTCTGTTCGGCAATTGAATAAGACTGTTCTTAATGAAGCTTCTACCTCACTAACTGAACAATTACCCGTACTTTGTTTCTCCATGATTACAGCAAGGTTTTTAACTTCGATTGAAAGATTTTTAAGGCTCTTAAATATGGAATCTGGTTCTAATTTTCCAAAATCACGTTCACAAAAAAATAAGTTGCTTAATTCTTCAATTTGCGTTAAAGGAACCACAAAATAAGAGGCGGTCTTACCGTCGAAAGATTGTGACTTATCCACTTTCATCACGAGGAATTCCTCATTTTTTTTATACACCGTTAGTCCACATATATGAGCATCGCTTTCTTTATATCCGCTCGAAGAAAACTCAGAGGGAAAAAGCATAAAATCAGTGGGATCATCATTGGACATCGTTTCGAAGATTGTTTGTAGCTGTTCTTTACTCTCAAAATCATAGAATGCTTTTGTTCGTTCTAAAGACTGAATGATCTTTTCTTTTCGTTCTTCTTCAATAAAAAAACTATCTTGATCGTTTTCTATCATTTTGATATAAGTTGAAAACAATAATTGATAAAACTCATTTTGATTAAAATATATATCAAGTTCTTTTAGCGATAAAGTTAAAATTAGTATATTCACTCTTGTTACAAATTCTTTCGCTTTTTGTTCATTCATTTCTTTTGCCTCATCCGTTAGCATATAATCTCTCCTATAGCCTTTTTCCAAATCTCTTTATGTACAAGTTCGTAAATGTAGCGCTATGGTTCCATTCTCCAAACTCTAAAAATCAAACGTACTTTCATTTTCATTTATAAAGCACCTATTCAAGCAAAAAATGTTGTTACATTGTCTGGAACGAAGGAACCATTTCGTTCATTTTTTTGATTCACTCATTGTTACACATTCATACCATTTCCATAAAATTTTGGGTACCAAAGAGATAAATCTTAGATCCAATAGATAAAATCCTCATTATGCATATCCGTTATTTATAGGTTAGATTTTCATTTGCAATCGCTTTAGAGGCTAGTATTATAATTACTTTTCATACTGTCTACTCTGTTTCTTATTTCTCACTTCAATCTGTTTAGCATTTTGAAGTTCATGGCAGACTTTATTCGAGTGCTCTATAAGTTCCGGAAATATAGCTTTTCCTGCCCTACCTTTTGCATTCAAACCGATTGGTGATTGGGTAGAACGCTTGGTAGCTTGTGAAACAGCTTTTAATACTAGCTCTCCCAACATTTGATAGGACCATTCATCCGTCTGTCTTACGTTTTCCATCTCTTTTTCTCGCTGCTGTATTTCGCCCTGTATTTCTTGACTTTTATCTTTCAAACGAGAAATAATTTCTTGGGTTATTTTTTTTGCTCTTTGAATTTTTATTGAAGAGAAACGATCTTGGAATATGTTTATTTGATTACTAAGTTGTTCTGTGGCCTTTGTTAAATCATCAAAATCACTCTTTCTAATATCAGTCTTAGATAACTTACCTAGTGGTCCAAGTGGTGTTTTAAGATTTTCTTTTAGTTGGGAATCTTCTGCTGTTGGGAGTCTACCCCCATTTTTAAGCATTTCTGGAATATACAGATCCATAGAAAAGGCCAAGCGGATGTGCTTATACCAATACTTCCGTTTTGTATCCATCTTTAATGGAGGATTTTCCACAAGTACACCTTTCCTATATAGGTAGTAATCGAAGAGATAATCAAAATGTTGATTCCAGGCTTTATTTTCGCCCTTTACAGCTGAAAGAAATCTCCTTCGCATCTCTAAAGTCGAATCTGAATGGTCAAAATTCCATTTTGGTGTAACCGTCTTTTCCCCATCTAAGCAAAAAATATCTGTTCGACAATTGAATAAGATCATTCTTAATGAAGCTTCCAGTCCACTAATAACACAATTACCAGTAGTTTGCTTCTTCATCTTTATCGTAGGGATTACTTTCACTTCACTCGAAAGATCACTCAGACATTTTAAGATGAAAAATGGTTCTCCTTTTCTGTAAACACGTTTATAAAAAAGCAACTGACTTAAACTTTTAATTTTTGATGAAGGTATTTGAAAACAAGACACTTGAGCATTGTCATAGTAATTTTCTTTATCCACTTTCAGCACAACAAAATACTTATTTTTTTTATATACTGTTAATCCCACAATATGTTTTGGTACTTTTTTATCTTCTTCTACTTGCATGATAGCTGGAAAAAGAATAAAGTCGCTTGGGTCATCGTTGATCAGCTTTTTAAAGACGGTTTCTAGCTGCTTTTTATGCTCAAAATAATAAAATGCTTTCGCTCGCTCTAATGACTCAATGATTTTTTCTTTTCGATCTTTCTCAACAAAAAAATCATTCTGATCATTCTCTAACATCTTAATATAGGTCGAAAACAATAAATGATAATCTTCCCTTTTATGAAAGAATTTATCATTTCTTTTTAGTGATAAACTCAAGGCCAGCATATTGACTCTTTTTTCAAATTCTTTCGCTTTTTGTTCGTACATTTCTTTTTCCTCTTTTGTTAACATGTGATTCTTCCAAAACGGCAAATGATTTTTGTACAGAATACCTTTATGTATTCTTCGGAAATTCATGTTTGATTTCTATTTTTTTCTCTTTATTACGATTACATGCTGAATTTTTCACTTGTTGCATTAGAAACTAGACACGTGGTTATTTTTCATAATGTATACTTTGTTTTTTATATTCTCTGTTTGTGTCTGGGATGTTAAAGTTCATGGCAAGTTCTTTCAATTGATCTAGGCGATCATCCATTCTTATTTCTCTAACTTTCATTCTTTCTTCTCTGATTCTAGTATTTTTAGGCTCTTGACGTTTTTTTGATTGTTCTAGACGGTCATCGATTCTTACTTTTTTAGCTGAACGATTCGACCGAGTCCTTATTGGTTGATGAGTTCTGGAAACAACATTTGATATTGACTGATACAATGATTGTTTAGAATCTCTCTTGTCTTGCCTTGCCATTTCTATTTCTTCACGTCGTTGGATTTCTGCCTCTATTTCTTTATTTTTATCTTGCAAACGAGAAATGATGGATTCGGTTATGTCTTTTGCTCGTTGAATTTTTATGAAAGGGAGTCGCTCGTTGAATAGTTTGATTTTATATGTATTTCCTTGCATAATATTCTTTAAACTAAAAATATTTATTTCTTCGATTGGTTTCATATATATATCTGATGGATCAATGCCTTTTATTTTTTCTTCTTTCAACGGAACATCGTCCGTTGGTAGTTGTCCACTATTTTTCAACATTTCCGGAATATATTTATCCATGGAAAAAGTCTCCCGAATTTTCCAATATCTCATCATATCCCGTGCGCAAATGGTTAAAGAAGAATCACCGACAAGTTTCCCTTTTCTACACAGATAATAATCGAAGAGATAATCAAAATGTTGATCCCAGGCTTCATCCTCACCTTTCATAGCAGCAACAAATCGTTTTCGCATTTCTATCGTCGGTTCAGAATGTACCGAATTCCATTTGGGGGTCATACAATCGCCCTCAGCTAAATTAAAAATATCTGTTCGACAATTGAATAGAATCATTCTTAATGAAGCTTCTATCTCACTAATTACACAAGTGCCAGACTTTTGATACTGTATGATTATAGAAGGAACTGCTTTACTCTCCCTTGAAAGTTGACCAAGTCTCTTGAAAAGGCAGTCTGGTGGAAGTTGTGTGAAATTACGTCTCTCAAAAAAAATTTGACTTAATTCTTCCACGTTCGTTGAAGGAATTTTAAAAAAGGTGACGTTTTTACGATCAAAGCTTCTTTCTTTATCTACTTTCATCACAATGAAGTCCTCATTTTTTTTATACACCGTTAGTCCACACATATGACATTCCATTTTATCTAGACTAGTAGAAAAACCAGATGGAAAAAGCACAAAATCGGTTGGATCATCATTGGTCATCTTTTCAAGGACAGCTTGTAGCTGTTCTTTATGCTTAAAATCATAGAATGCTTTTGTTCGTTCTAGCGAATAAATAATCCTTTCCTTTCGTTCTTTTTCAATAAAAAAATTATCCTGATCGTTTTCTATCATTTTGATATAAGTTGAAAATAGTAGTTTATATCCTCCATTGTTCTCAAAAAATCGATCATTTTCTTTTAGTGATAAAGTCAAAGCCAGCATATCGACTCTTTTTTCAAATCTTTTTGCTTTCATTTCTATTTCTTTACGTCGTTGTAATTCTGTTTCTATTTCCTGATTTTTATCTTTCAATCGGGAAATGATGTATTGAGTTATTTCTTTCGCTCGTTGGATTTTGATTAATGGGAGTCGCTCATAGAACATTTCGATCTTTTTCGTATTTAGTACTTGAGCACGCCTTAAACTAAGAAACTCATTTTCACTTATTTTTCTTGTATGCAAGATATCTGGTGGGTCGATTTCTCCAATTTTTAATTGTCCCAGTTGCTCATTTGCTTCTAGGATTCGGCCATTATTTTTCAACATTTCTGGAATATAGGCATCCATAGAAAAAATTTTTTGAACTTGCAAATCTTTTACCACACTCGATACGTGAGTTTCTAAATATGAATTCTTTATAAGTTCCCCTTTTCTATAAAGATAATAATCGAAGATATAATCAAAATGTTGATTCCAGTCTTTATTCTCACCCTTCACCGCAGATACAAATCGCTTTCGCATTTCTACAGTTGGCTCAGAATGTTTCAAATTCCATTTAGGCATGATCTTCGTATCCTTAGGTAAACTAAAAATGTCTGTTTGACAGTTGAATAAGATTGTTCTTAACGAATCTTCTACTTCACTAATCACACACTTACCAATATCTTGTTCCTTCATAGTTCTGGTAGATATCACTTTAATACTTGAAATATCAATAAGTCCATTAAAGATGGAATATGGTGTTAGCTTCAAGAAATCACGTTCGTTAAAAAATAATTGACTTAATTCTTCAATACATGTTGCAGGGATTTTATAATAGGAAATAGTCTGATCATCGAAATCTTCTTGTTTATCCACTTTCATCACGAGGAATTCTTCATTTTTTTTATACACCGTGAATCCACATAAATGATTTTTCCCGTTATTTATTCTGTTTAAAAAGACAATTGGAAAAAGCATAAAATCAGTTGGATCATCGTTGGTCATCTTTTCAAAGACTGCTTGTAGCTGCTTTTTATGCTCAAAATCATAGAATGCTTTCGTTCGTTCTAACGACTGGATGATCTTTGCTTTTCGCTTTTTTTCAATAAAAAAATCATTTTGATCACTTTCTATCATTTTAGTATAGGTAGAAAACAATAATTGGTAAAACTCACCAATCTCAAAATGCATATCATTATTTTTTAATGATAAAGTCAAGGCTAGCATGTTGAATCTCATTTCAAACTCTTTTGCCTTTTTTTCATCTGTTTCTTTTTTTTCATTCGTTAACATATGATTCCTCCAAAATTTAAAATTGTTTTTCCTCACTTCTTTTTATGTATAAGTTAGGAAATGTAGAGCTGAGGTCCTGTTCGTATGGCTGGCTGAATTAGCTTACGAAGATCAATGTCCTGTTCTCCTAACTCTAAAAATCAAACGTGCTTTTATTCTCATTTTGCTGAAAAAATTTTAAAGTTATCCTACATCATTTGTTGGCAATTTTTTGTTTACTTCTGCCATCCACTGATCGAATCTGTCTTCTTGTCTAACTGTTCTTTCTTTTGAGAGACATTCTCACTTCTTTTACAAATCAAACAGGAGCAGGCTTTACCAATTAAAAAAGAGAGGGTTGATTGTTGAGTGCTTGATAGTGATTGTGATAGACTGGTTGGCCTATTTTGAGAAACATTCGATACTACCTGATCAAATGTTTGATTGTAACCTTTCTGGTCTTGTTTTCCTTTTTCTATTGCTTCACGTCGTTGGATTTCTGCCTCTATTTCTAGATTTTTGTCTTTCAAGCAGGAAATGATACATTCTGCCAATTCTTTCGCTCTAGAAATCTTTATTGATGGGAGTCGCTCGTTGAGCATTATGATCTTTTCCGTATTTTGTTCAACAGCCTTCTCTAAATCCACAGAAATGATTTTTTCGATTTTTTTCTTATGTAAAATGCCTGGTGGCTCACTGACTTTGATTTCATCTTGTAGCAATGTGACATCTGTCGTGGGGATTTGACCGTTGTTTTCCAACATTTCTGGGATATAGGCATCCATAGAAAAAATTTCTTGCACTGTCAGACACTTTGCCGCATTCGATAGTTGAGTTTTTAAATAAGAATTCTTTATAAGTTTCCCTTTTCTATAGAGATAATAATCGAAGAGATAATCAAAATGTTGGTTCCAGTCTTTATTCTCCCCCTTCATAGCAGAAAGGAATCGTTTCTTCATTTCTAAAGTTGACTCTTGATGTTCTAGATTCCATTTAGGTGTGACACTTTTGTTCTCGGCTAAGCCAAAAATGTCTGTTCGACAATTGAATAAGATCGTTTTTAAAGAAGCTTCTATTTCACTGATCACACCATTATCCATACTTTGCTCCTGCATAGTTATAGCAGGGATTGTTTTCACTCCACTAGAAAGTTCTTTAAGCCGTTTAAAGATAAAATGTGGCTCTATATCTTCAAAGTCACGTTGTAAAAGAAATAACCGACTTAACGCTGAAACGTTGGTTGAAGGGATTTTAAAATAGGACACATTATTTTTGTCAAAGCAGCGTTCTTTATCAACTCTCATCACGAGGAATTTCTCATTTTTTTTATAAACCGTTAATCCACAAAAATGAGAAAAATTCCCTTCATTATTCAGAAAAACCTCAGATGGAAAAAGCATAAAATCTGTTGGATCATTATTGCTCATCTTTTCAAAGACTGATTGTAAGCTTTCTTTATTTCCAAATTGATAGAATATTTTCGTTCGTTCTAGCGACTGAATGATCTTTTCTTTTCGTTTTTTTTCAATAAAAAAATCATTTTGATCACTTTCTATCATTTTGATATAGGTTGAAAATAACAGTTGATAACCTATGCTTGTTTCAAAAAATTTGTCATTTTCTTTAAGTGATAAAGTTAAAGCAAGCATGTCTACTCTTTTTTCAAAATGATCCTTTTTTTCTTCTTTTTCTTCCTCTTTAGGTAGCACATTTTTTCTCCAAAATGGAAACCAGTCTTTGTATAATATATCTAGCATATCTTATGTACCTTCAATCAAAATGTGATTGATCCTTTCATTCTTTTATAATTTACAATTATTAATAAATAATTTTTCCTCTTTCAATTTTTATAGCTAGTCACATTTAAGAGTTGGAATATGGTTGTCTTTTTGTATTGTATGTTCTGTTTTAAATTCTAAAATTCCTTAGCTAACAAAAAGATATCTACTCTACAATTAAATAATATCGTTTTAAAGAAGCTTCTACTTCAATAACAATACAATTAGTAATACTTTGTTCTTTTATGTTAATATTTAGGATCGTTTCCATCTCATTTGAAAGATCGTTTAGTCGATTTAAGATGATATAAGGTGAGTGAGGAAGAAAGTCACGTTCCAAAAAAATGATTCACTTAACAC
>NZ_NGMO01000002.1:243968-246399 GCF_002140175.1 Candidatus Enterococcus wittei | reverse complement strand
ACGTTGGTTGAAGGGATTTTAAAATAGGACACATTATTTTTGTCAAAGCAGCGTTCTTTATCAACTCTCATCACGAGGAATTTCTCATTTTTTTTATAAACCGTTAATCCACAAAAATGAGAAAAATTCCCTTCATTATTCAGAAAAACCTCAGATGGAAAAAGCATAAAATCTGTTGGATCATTATTGCTCATCTTTTCAAAGACTGATTGTAAGCTTTCTTTATTTCCAAATTGATAGAATATTTTCGTTCGTTCTAGCGACTGAATGATCTTTTCTTTTCGTTTTTTTTCAATAAAAAAATCATTTTGATCACTTTCTATCATTTTGATATAGGTTGAAAATAACAGTTGATAACCTATGCTTGTTTCAAAAAATTTGTCATTTTCTTTAAGTGATAAAGTTAAAGCAAGCATGTCTACTCTTTTTTCAAAATGATCCTTTTTTTCTTCTTTTTCTTCCTCTTTAGGTAGCACATTTTTTCTCCAAAATGGAAACCAGTCTTTGTATAATATATCTAGCATATCTTATGTACCTTCAATCAAAATGTGATTGATCCTTTCATTCTTTTATAATTTACAATTATTAATAAATAATTTTTCCTCTTTCAATTTTTATAGCTAGTCACATTTAAGAGTTGGAATATGGTTGTCTTTTTGTATTGTATGTTCTGTTTTAAATTCTAAAATTCCTTAGCTAACAAAAAGATATCTACTCTACAATTAAATAATATCGTTTTAAAGAAGCTTCTACTTCAATAACAATACAATTAGTAATACTTTGTTCTTTTATGTTAATATTTAGGATCGTTGCTGTCTCTTATACACATCTAGATGTGTATAAGAGACAGCACATATGACATTCCATTTTATCTAGACTAGTAGAAAAACCAGATGGAAAAAGCACAAAATCGGTTGGATCATCATTGGTCATCTTTTCAAGGACCTGTCTCTTATACACATCTAGATGTGTATAAGAGACAGGAATTAAATAATATCGTTTTAAAGAAGCTTCTACTTCAATAACAATACAATTAGTAATACTTTGTTCTTTTATGTTAATATTTAGGATCGTTTCCATCTCATTTGAAAGATCGTTTAGTCGATTTAAGATGATATAAGGTGAGTGAGGAAGAAAGTCACGTTCCAAAAAAATGATTCACTTAACACTGTGCTATTTTTTATAAAAAATTAATCCACATGCATGCGGGTCATCCCCCATATCTTTTTCTAAATAAAAAGAAGTTGGAAAAAGCATAAAATCTGTTGGATCATCGTTGATCTATCTTTCAAACACTACTTGTAGTTGTTCTTTATTCTTAAAATGATAAAACGCTCGTGTACACTCTAATGACTAAATAATCTTTTCTTTTTGTACTTTATTTAACGAAAAACTGGCTTGATTGATCTCGTTCACCTTAATATAGGTTGAAAACAGGAACTGATAACCTTTCCTTATATCAAAAGCTTTATCGTTTTTTTAGTGATAAAGTCAAGGTTAGCCTATCGATTCTCCTTTCAAATTCTTTCGCCTTTTGTTCGTTCGTTTTTTCCTCTTCTGTCAATATATGATTCCACCAAAATAGTTAATTATTTTTTTACAGAATATCTTTATGTATATTTAAGAAATACAGGAGTGATTTCTACTTTCTTCTCAAGAATTACGATTATATAATTATTTTATTGTAGCTTATTACATTAGGTATCAGAAGTATGCTTATTTTTCGTAATGTGTACTTTTATTGTTAGTCTTTGCCACTCCTTGCTGTCTATAATTTTGTAGGCAATATTGTTCTTTTTCCGATTGCTTTATGAGTTCAGTTAATACTCCTTTTCCCACTTCGACTTGTACATTTGAACCGACTGATTGCAGCTGATTGGATCTTGCAATTCCTTTTTTCATCATTTTCTCAAATGAAGAAAATGACGAATCCTCTTTTAATTTCACTGGATCTGCTTGGCGTATTCCTTGTACTTGATCTCCTTCCTTCAAAGATCCATGAGTTACTATTGTTTCCTTTTGTCTGAAGGATTTTGGTGTGTATTGCTTCCATATTGTAGGCACTGTTTCCCAAGGTGGCTTTACAAGCTGATTGTTTTGTATAAAAACTACTCTTTTTTCTAATCTCTTCCAATTCCGATAAACATAGCGAAGCTCACTTCCTAAAAAACTTTCATTACTAATCAATGTGGAATCGGCTCTCTCTATTTTTTTCTTTTGGATCACATCAAGCATCCTTATTTTATCCAAAATAAAATAAATTGTTAATTCTCGATCTAATGCAGCCATCTCGATACCAATTTTACATCCCTTCTTAATAAAAAAAGATTCAATAGTTTTTCCTTCATATTGCTTATCCACATCAGAAAAAAATTTCTTCAATATATTCTTTAATTGCAATTTTCCCTTTGATTCAGAAGCTCTATAATAT
>NZ_NGMO01000002.1:239018-240921 GCF_002140175.1 Candidatus Enterococcus wittei | reverse complement strand
CCTTAATATAGGTTGAAAACAGGAACTGATAACCTTTCCTTATATCAAAAGCTTTATCGTTTTTTTAGTGATAAAGTCAAGGTTAGCCTATCGATTCTCCTTTCAAATTCTTTCGCCTTTTGTTCGTTCGTTTTTTCCTCTTCTGTCAATATATGATTCCACCAAAATAGTTAATTATTTTTTTACAGAATATCTTTATGTATATTTAAGAAATACAGGAGTGATTTCTACTTTCTTCTCAAGAATTACGATTATATAATTATTTTATTGTAGCTTATTACATTAGGTATCAGAAGTATGCTTATTTTTCGTAATGTGTACTTTTATTGTTAGTCTTTGCCACTCCTTGCTGTCTATAATTTTGTAGGCAATATTGTTCTTTTTCCGATTGCTTTATGAGTTCAGTTAATACTCCTTTTCCCACTTCGACTTGTACATTTGAACCGACTGATTGCCTGTCTCTTATACACATCTAGATGTGTATAAGAGACAGATATTATTATTTTCCATAAACATATTACGGGAATCAGAAAGTCCGTAAAGAAGAATATTTTTTGTGATACTATTCTCCTTAAACCCACTAACACCAACAGAAGCACATCTTTCCCATTTTTTTGGGTGCTGTTCCCAAGGTGCCGAAACTTCTTGTTCCTCTCTCCAAAAAACAATTGGCACTTTGATCTTCTCTCTGTGATGATACAGACTCCGTAGTGTATGATCAAATACTCCCTTATTGATGCCCTCAATTGTCCGATCCATTGATTGACCTTGACACGAGTCTAACGAAACCCATATCACAAAGTTGGCTTTTGTTTTTGCTATCTCCATAATCAATAACTCCGCTTGATTCATTAATGGTGTTTTAAAACTGACATCGATAATCTCTTTGATATGTTGATTGCCATACTGACTTGATTCCCTATATAGTTTCCATTCTGCAATCCATTTTTTAGGATAAAAATCACATAATCGTAAACCGATTTTATTTCTTACTACCTCACGTATCTCTTGCCACAGCGGATAATTCTTCTCTTCCTCCTCCATACCATTGAAAAAATCAGCGTTACCCACTGCATGATCACTAAAATCGAGACTCGTTAAAGCGTTGAAAATGGTTTCCACATATACTTTAGGATCATAAGGGAGAAATTCCTCTCTATACACTAGATTATCTAGCTTTTCTGCTAACTGTTCTTTTGCTTCCCCTTCTCCAAAAATTAAAATTTGTTTTAATTTCTGATTCATTGGTCGTTGGGGTGATCCTTCAAATCCTGGATTCATATTTGATTCTTTCCTTTCTATATTACGTAGCCATTTACTTTTATTTTCTATAAATATATCGAATTCTTGGAAAGAAAATAAAACACTTATTTTTAAATAAATAAAAAACACCCATCCATAACAATGTAGGTGGGTGTAGTGCATAATAAAACGGAAATAAAAATCTAAATCATTGTAAGATTAGTTTGTGTATCTTCCAACATCACTTTATTTTATTCCTTCATATAAAATCCCTGCTCCTGCTAAGCTTTTTTTTATTTGCTTTAACGTGTAATTGTCCGGATAGCGGATCGTATGCAAATGGATGCCTGAAGTCAGCTCAGATAATAACGTAGCTTTACTTTTTTTATAACGTTTGATAAAAGAGTGGATATCTTGTTCTGTCTTGATATGGAGCATCCCAGTTAGCTCTCCATATAGCGGATGCTCGACAATGACATCTAAAACTTCGCCCCCATGTTCAACGATTAATCGCAGTTCTTCTTCAGTCTGCTCTTTTGTGTGTTGGACAGCAATTTTGCTCACTAGACCTTTTTGAGATTCACTTGTTTCCAAAAGATATCCTCTTGCAGTAGCGACAATATTTTCGCCCGCTGCCCGTAGTAATGCAATATCACCAACA
>NZ_NGMO01000002.1:197248-238918 GCF_002140175.1 Candidatus Enterococcus wittei | reverse complement strand
TGAAAAAATCAGCGTTACCCACTGCATGATCACTAAAATCGAGACTCGTTAAAGCGTTGAAAATGGTTTCCACATATACTTTAGGATCATAAGGGAGAAATTCCTCTCTATACACTAGATTATCTAGCTTTTCTGCTAACTGTTCTTTTGCTTCCCCTTCTCCAAAAATTAAAATTTGTTTTAATTTCTGATTCATTGGTCGTTGGGGTGATCCTTCAAATCCTGGATTCATATTTGATTCTTTCCTTTCTATATTACGTAGCCATTTACTTTTATTTTCTATAAATATATCGAATTCTTGGAAAGAAAATAAAACACTTATTTTTAAATAAATAAAAAACACCCATCCATAACAATGTAGGTGGGTGTAGTGCATAATAAAACGGAAATAAAAATCTAAATCATTGTAAGATTAGTTTGTGTATCTTCCAACATCACTTTATTTTATTCCTTCATATAAAATCCCTGCTCCTGCTAAGCTTTTTTTTATTTGCTTTAACGTGTAATTGTCCGGATAGCGGATCGTATGCAAATGGATGCCTGAAGTCAGCTCAGATAATAACGTAGCTTTACTTTTTTTATAACGTTTGATAAAAGAGTGGATATCTTGTTCTGTCTTGATATGGAGCATCCCAGTTAGCTCTCCATATAGCGGATGCTCGACAATGACATCTAAAACTTCGCCCCCATGTTCAACGATTAATCGCAGTTCTTCTTCAGTCTGCTCTTTTGTGTGTTGGACAGCAATTTTGCTCACTAGACCTTTTTGAGATTCACTTGTTTCCAAAAGATATCCTCTTGCAGTAGCGACAATATTTTCGCCCGCTGCCCGTAGTAATGCAATATCACCAACAATGATTTGACGACTTACCCCAAAATGAGCAGCAAATTTGCTCGCACTGACTGGCTTTTCTTCGTTCACCAACGTTTGCATGATTTCTTTTCTACGTGTTTCTCCTTCAATCATCGTATTGCTCCTTCATCCTATTTTTCTGATATGCTCGAGAATGCTTCATGATATCCAGATAAGTTGATTGAATTGCCTCAGTATAAGCGGGTTGCTTGATCCAATGACCGACTTTTTCTAATATTTGTTCTTCTCTTTTCTCATCATAAACTTCTTGCTCTGTTGTTTCTTTAAGGTGACCGATTTTCGACACTACGGTCATTCTTTTCTCAAGTAATCCTACGATCTGTTGATCCAGTATGTCAATCGTTCCCCTTAATGTTTCTAATGATTCTGTAGCAGAAGGTTCATCAATTGTTTTGATGATGCGGGCTGGATTTCCAGCAATGACTACATTGTCCGGAAAAGACTTCGTGACAACTGAACCAGCACCAACGACGACATTATCTCCTAAGACTACGCCTGGTGTAATGATTACACCACCACCCAGCCAGACATTGTTTCCGATTTTAATCGGCTTGGCATACTCTAACCCACTGTTTCGTTTAACAGGATGTAAAGGGTGGGTAGCTGTATACAATTGGACATTCGGTGCAAACATACAATTATCACCGATTTCAATCGTACTAACATCTAAGAAAGTACAATTAAAATTCGCATAAAAATTCTCCCCAACAAAAATGTTATAACCGTAGTCAAAGTTGATCATCGGTTCCATGTAAATCTTTTCGCCAGTCCGTCCAAATATTTCTTTGATGCATTGCGAGCGCAACTCACTTGTTTCAGCCTGATTGATCATCTTGCTTTGATTGCGTGCAAATTTTCGATCCGCCACTAATTCAGGATCACCAGCAAAATATAATTCCCCAGCAATCATTTTCTCTTTTTCTGATTTAATTGTCATAGTCTGCTCCTAATTCATATATTTTTTTGAATACTTCTGCACCATCTGCTTGAACAAACGTATGCTCATCTGAAAGATAGACGGGTGTTTGATTGATAACTAAAAGTTTAGCATTAGGAGATTTATATTGGATCAAATCGCAAAATGGATGAACCTGAAAACTCGTCCCAATGACGACAATCAATTCTGCTTGACTAACAGCAAATGCTGCTTCATTGATCACTTCTTCCTGAAAACCTTCTCCATACAATACAACATTGGGTCGGATTTGTCCGCCGCACTCTAGATGTTTATCGCTTTTCAAGTAGTCTTTCCAGTCCACTTGCTTATAGCATTTCCGACAATAACAATGATACAAATTCCCATGAAAATTCACCAGTTGTCGGCTTCCAGCTTTTTCATGTAATCCATCAATGTTTTGAGAAACCACCCACACCTCTTTTTTCTTTGCCATTTTCGCCATTTCCAAGTGAATAATGTTAGGTTCGGCTGTGGGATGATAGAGATTTTTGATAAAAGAATAAAATTTTTCTGGCTCATGCACTAATGCTTGCTCACTTAATAAATATTCAGGGCGTTCGATCCCTTGATATACACCCGATAGTGAACGATAATCTGGAATACCAGACGGGGTTGACACCCCAGCTCCTGTTAAAAAAGTGAGTTTTGAACATTGAATGATTTCATTTGCAGCTTCTTCTATTGGGTCTGTATTCATTCAAATCACCTCTCTTCTTTTATCTCTAATTATAATCGAAAATAAGTAAAACGCATATATAATCGAACGTCAAACGATTTTAATTTTTTTGAGAAAATCCTCACAAACATCACTGACAAACGAATGAAAACGTGTTACAATACGAATGATCTGTTGAATCAAAGGGAAAAGTGAGGTGAATCAATATGGTAGCATTCTTGATTTATTGGGGCGTTATTTTAGCATGTATTGCTTGGTTAGCATTAAGTATATATTTTTCAATCTTTTATTTGGCTCGTAAAGAAAATGGGAATCTATGGGCATTTGCATTTTTCAATGTACTTGCAGCAATTGTTTTAGCAATTACTCTAGTCGTTTATCGCACTTGGGGCTGGGGAGTCACTCAGTACTCTAGCTTGATTTACTTGATTTTAGCGATTTATGGAGTCTCGATCATCCTACAAGCCATTTTAGGTCGTGAACCTAAAAAATCGGTAGCATAAATAAATGCTTTCTTACCAAGAAAAATAGATGCAGTGCCCTCAGAAATGTTTTTGAAGGCGCTGTATTCTTTTTTAAGAGAAAAGTAGGAAGAATCGACTTCTCTTTTCATGTTATTTTTCTTTTAAAAACCCCTCGAAAAAATGAATAATTATTCTTTTTTAGGAGAAATAGTTTATTTGATTTTTCTTGTAATAAAAAGGAGATTATCAAAACATTTCTTTATTTGTTCCTATTTCTAATAATAACAATCGTTTCTAATTGACAAAGCAAATTGCTTGACGTATACTACTTTTTGTATAAATAACTGAATACGAGATGCCTCAATCAATGAGGTAGAGGTCGCGAGAATCATTAACCCTGTGGAGTGAAGCAAACATGTCGAAACAGGACTAGGGAGGATCGCCGAAATATGCTCTTTTTTGCTTGAAGAGTATGTTGGGACGCAAGTTAAGAGCTTGCGGACTGTCTTAGCAGTGATGCTAAGTTGCGCTATGTTTTGTGAGAGGTTTATCACTCTATGAAATTTTAGCGGCCCTTTTGTACCCACAAAGCGGTCGTTTTTTATTTCCTCCTGATAAGCAGCTGCAACGCATTATATTCGACCACTCGTGTAAAAACTCTTTGAATGCCTTCAAAGTAGTTGAGCGGACATTAGTTCTGTCAGTCATTTTTCAGCAATTTATAGAACTATCTCGTGCGTGATAAAAAAAAAGGAGAAAGACAGATGAAAAAAAATTCAGTTACACTCACTCTAATCTTAGCATTTATTTTATCAATCTTCAGTGTCGGTAATCTTGTAAATGCAGACGATAAAACACCGAATGATCAATTTCGGGTAGGAATGGAGGCTGGGTATGCTCCCTTCAACTGGTCCCAACAAACAGATGCAAATAATGCATTACCCATTCAAGGACAAAACAGCTATGCTGGTGGGTATGATGTACAAATAGCAAAGAAAGTAGCCGATGGCTTGGGTAAAGATTTAGTCATCGTTCAAACAAAATGGGATGGACTAGCTCCAGCGCTTCAATCTGGAAAGATCGATGCGATTATCGCTGGGATGAGTCCTACGGCTGAGCGAAAAAAAGAAATCGACTTTACCGATCCATACTATGAGTCGCAATTAGTCGTTATTGTCCAAAAAGACGGCAAATTCGCGAATGCTAAAAGTTTGGAAGATCTTTCAGGTGCAAAGATTACTGCTCAATTGAACACCTTCCATTACAATGTGATTGACCAAATCCCTGGTGTCAACAAACAACAAGCAATGGATAATTTTTCTGCGATGCGTACCGCACTTGCTTCTGGCATGATCGACGGCTATGTCAGTGAACGCCCAGAAGGTGTAACTGCAACAAGTGTCAACAAAGACTTGAAAATGCTCGAATTAGATGAAGCAAACGGCTTCCAAACAAATCCTGAAGATGTTCAAATCGCTGTTGGTATGCGTAAAGGCGATCCTGACATTCAAAAAGTAAATCAAATACTAAGTGGTATTTCCGAAGACGAACGTACCGCAATCATGGATCAAGCAATTGAAGATCAACCTGCCTCTACTGGTGGCAGTGAAGAAGATACAGGATTACTTCACGATTTTACAACGATTTGGAAACAATACGGAAATATGTTCTTGCGTGGTGCTGGACTGACTCTATTTATCGCTCTGATTGGTACCGTTGTAGGGACAACTCTAGGATTATTGATTGGTGTCTTCCGTTCCATTCCTGAGTCTGAGAATCCTGTTACCCGTTTCTTCCAAAAACTAGCGAATTTCTTACTTTCCGTTTATATCGAAGTCTTTCGTGGAACACCAATGATGGTTCAAGCCATGGTTGTCTTCTACGGATTAGCATTAGCCTTTGGTATCTCACTTGACCGTACGATTGCTGCTTTATTTATCGTTTCGATCAATACAGGTGCTTACATGACTGAGATCGTTCGTGGTGGGATCTTTGCGGTCGATGAAGGTCAGTTTGAAGCCGCACAAGCCATCGGTATGACTCATGGTCAGACCATGCGTAAAGTCGTTATTCCACAAGTTTTACGTAATATCTTACCAGCGACTGGTAATGAATTTGTCATCAATATCAAAGACACTGCAGTACTGAGTGTTATCGGAGTAGCTGACTTATTCTTCCAAGGGAACTCAGCATCTGGTGCAAACTTCCAGTTCTTCCAAACATTTACGATCGTCGGTCTGATCTACTTAGTCATGACTTTCACGATCACCAGAATCCTACGTATTGTTGAGAAGAAAATCGATGGACCATCCGCTTATACAAAAATCGAAGAAGTCGACAATGCGAACTTACAGGAATAAGGAGGAAGAACGATGAGTGAGAATATCATTGAAATCAAACATTTAAGTAAAAAATTTGGCGAAAACGAAGTCTTAAAAGATATTAGCATGTCAATCAAAAAAGGCGAAGTAGTAACTGTTATCGGTTCTTCTGGTTCCGGCAAATCAACCTTTTTACGTTGTATCAATTTATTAGAGAAACCTTCAGGCGGCGAAATCATCTATAATGACGAAAACGTCCTAGCCCCAAAATACAACTTACCAAAATATCGGACAAACGTAGGAATGGTTTTCCAATCATTTAACCTTTTTAGTAATATGAATGTCTTAGAAAATTGTATGTCTGGACAAACGACAGTTCTAAAACGAAACAAAGAAGAAGCCCGTCGTGTCGCAATCGAAAATTTAGAAAAAGTCGGTATGGAACGTTATATCGAAGCAAAACCTTCTCAATTATCTGGTGGACAAAAACAACGGGTAGCCATTGCTCGCGCTCTATCAATGAATCCTGACGTCATGCTCTTCGATGAACCAACCTCTGCCCTTGACCCTGAAATGGTCGGTGAAGTGTTGAATACGATCAAAGATTTAGCCCACACAGGATTGACGATGATTATCGTCACGCATGAAATGGAATTTGCTAAAGAAGTATCCAATCGCGTAATCTTTATGGACAAAGGCGTAGTAGCCGAAGAAGGAACACCAGAAGACATCTTCGTTCACCCTAAAGAAACACGAACAAAAGAATTCCTATCAAGAATTTTAAATAATTAATCAAGGTTGTGATAACAGCGTCCTGATCCAAGCAGTAAGATTAGAAAATCACAAAATAGCTCTTCATATTTTGTGATTTTCTAGCTTAGTGCCGAGGATCAGCTGGGAGAACACCGTTAATCAAGGTTGTGAAAAAGACGTTCAACTCCAAGTATTAAGACCAACCTCGAGAAAATAGTTTTTCATATTTTTTCGAGGTTTGACTTAATATCGAAGGAGTTGTCTTTTGAACACCGTTTATCCAGGTCGTGACAACAGCGTTCTGATCCGAGTAGTAAGATTAGAAAATCACGAAATAGCTTCTCATATTTTGTGATTTTTTAGCTTAGTGCCGAGGAACAGCTGGGGGAACACCGTTTATCAAGGTTGTGAAAAAGACGTTTAACTCCAAGTATTAAGACCAACCTCGAGAAAATAGTTTTTCATATTTTTTCGAGGTTTGACTTAATATCGAAGGAGTTGTCTTTTGAACACCGTTTATCAAGGTCATGGAAAAAACTTCAAGTAGTATTAACATAACAACCACTTGCTACTTCGAGATAGCCATTTTATTTCGATCAGCAGTGGTTTTTTTATGTTTCTTATTTTTCAGCAATTTAATTGAATATTTTCTGTATCTAAGTTGTATTTTTGCAAAAACTCTCTTAAGATAAGAGATAATTCAAATTTTTTTAGTTAGGATGATTCAAATGAATGAAACGCAAGAATTACAGCGGGGCCTCAAAAATCGCCATGTCCAGCTGATTTCCATTGGCGGAGCAATAGGTACAGGGTTGTTCTTAGGCTCAGGTAAATCGATCCAACTAGCAGGGCCTTCTATTTTATTGGCTTACCTTCTTACTGGTTGTATTTGTTTTTTTATCATGCGTGCACTAGGTGAACTCTTATTATCAAATACAGATAACCATTCGTTTTTAGATTTCATCGCTGAGTATTTAGGAAAAAAGGCAGCATTTGTTACCGGCTGGACTTACTGGTTTTGTTGGATTGCTATTGCAATGGCGGATTTGACAGCTATAGGGATGTATGTCCGTTATTGGGCGCCTGGTGTGCCTCAATGGCTACCCGAGCTGATTGCCTTAGTTTTACTCTTAGGATTGAATATGGTGGCCGTATCGCTGTTTGGTGAATTAGAATTTTGGTTTGCTCTGATCAAAGTGGTAGCTATCCTCGCTTTTATTATTGTTGGTGCTTATATGATTATTACCCATTACAAAACCAGTGCCGGAGTAGCTAGCGTTGCCAATCTATGGTCTCATGGAGGGATTTTCCCAACAGGTGCCAAAGGCTTCATTCTCTCCTTTCAAATGGTGACCTTTGCTTTTGCAGGAATTGAATTAGTAGGTCTAGTAGCAGGGGAAACGAAAAATCCAGAAAAAGTACTCCCAGAAGCTATCAATAATATCCCTATTCGAATCATTCTTTTTTATCTTGGTTCTCTTTTTGTCATTATGGCTATCTACCCATGGAATAGTTTGAACGCGGATCAAAGCCCTTTTGTAGAAGTATTCTCAGAAATCGGTATCACCATCGCAGCTTCATTGATCAATGTAGTGGTCTTAAGTGCCGCTGCTTCGGCTTGTAATAGCGCCATTTACAGTACAGGACGGATGCTACGTTCACTCTCTCAAGAAGGTAGTGCGCCTAAAAAATTTAAAAAATTGACGAAACACCGAGTCCCAGGAAATGCATTGATTTTTTCTACAATCATCATTTTCTTGTCAGTTGTTTTAAATTACTTCATGCCTAGTCAAGTATTTACACTAATCAGTAGCATCGCTACCACTTGTTTCTTATTTATCTGGAGTATGCTAGTTTATACTCACTTGAAGTATCGGAAAAGTATTCTTGGTAAAAAAGCCCATGGATTCAAAATGCCTTTTTATCCTTTTAGTAACTACCTTGTCTTTCTTTATATGGCATTTGTCTGTATCGTTTTATTCTTAGGGAAAGATACTAGAATTGCTTTATTAATGACCCCTTTATGGTTTATTGGTCTTTTGATAATCTATCGTTGGAAGTATGAGAAGAAATAAGTCAGAAATCTATAATTTTCAGAAAATTGTTGCAATTAATAGTATTTTTTGATACTTTTAACAAATAAAAAACAAAGGAGTTTTCTATGTCAAAAAAGCTATCATTTAAAGAAAATATGTTTATTGGTTCCATGTTATTCGGACTATTCTTCGGTGCTGGAAATCTTATTTTCCCAGTACACATGGGACAGGAAGCTGGTTCAGAGGTATTTTGGGCTAATCTTGGATTTTTAGTCACAGGAATCGGCCTACCTTTTCTTGGAGTTATTGCCATTGGGGTTTCTAAAACATCTGGTGTCTATGAATTAGCTCAACGAATAAATAAAAAATATGCATTGATTTTTACCGTTCTGCTCTACTTAGTCATTGGTCCATTTTTTGCTTTACCTCGTTTAGCAACCACTTCTTTTGAGATTGGCTTGGCGCCATTTATTTCAGCTGAGCACCAGACTTTGTTTCTAGCTATTTTTAGTTTTCTATTCTTTTTTACAGCATGGTGGTTATCGAAACGTCCTACTAAAATTCTTGATTATGTAGGAAAATTTTTAAATCCTGTTTTCTTATTATTATTGGGCGCATTACTGTTACTTGCCTTTATAAAACCACTTGGCTCAGTTGCTCAAGCACCTGTACAACCTCATTATCAGGATCAAGCCTTTTTTACAGGATTTACCCAAGGATATAATACGCTAGATGCATTAGCTGCGTTGGCTTTTGGTATCATCATCGTCACTACGATCCGTAATATGGGTGTGACAAAACCTGCTGAGATTGCAAGAGACACCATCAAATCTGGTGCAATCAGTGTCATCTTGATGGGGATCATCTATACGTTACTATCTTATTTAGGAACGATGAGTCTAGGCCGTTTCCCTATGAGTGAGAACGGGGGGATCGCACTTGCACAAATTGCTGATCATTATTTAGGAACTTATGGCAGTATCTTACTCGCATTGATTGTGATTCTTGCTTGTTTAAAAACAGGAATTGGTTTGATCACTGCTTTTGCAGAAACATTTACTGAATTGTTTCCAAAAGGTAGCTATCTCTTCTTCGTAACCGCCACAAGTCTCTTAGCTTGCTTGGTAGCGAATGTTGGACTGACAAACATTATTCAAATTTCCTTGCCTGTATTGATGTTTATTTATCCTCTAGCTATGACTTTGATCTTACTTGTACTTATCGGACCATTGTTTAAGCAAAGAACTTGTGTCTATCGCATGACGACCTACTTCACTTTGTTGGCCTCGATTGTAGATGGATTGAATGCTTGTCCAGATAGCATCAAACAAACAACCTTAGTCCAACACATACTGGATTTTGCCAATGCCTATCTCCCATTCTTTTCTTTAGGTATGGGGTGGATTACTCCAGCTGTGATTGGTTTTGTCATCGGACTTATCTGGAGTTTTGTGAAAAAGGAAAAAGTGACACTTTAATTTTTCACAAAAAAAAATTAACAACTTTCGTAAACTTTCGTCACAAAATATTCACAAGTTCCCTTTAGTATATAAGCATACCAACAAACAACCCTAACAACACTTTTTCATTTTTAACTCCTTTCCTGCTAGCTCCCCGGCTAGCAGGACCTTTTTTTGTCTAAAAAAATTTTTTCGGTTTCTCACATTTTTGAACAGATCAAAAAAGAGAGGGACTTGATGCCCCTCTCTTTTCCTTATAACCGACTGTGACGGTTTGTATTACTTCTTTATCTTGATAATCTTTCTTGTTCTCCTGCAGGTGAAAGACTCGTGATTTTCTCGATCTGTTCAAATGGCACAATTCGAATTTGTTGTTCTTTGTTTTGTAATCGGATCATTACTCGATCTTTTTCGATTGTTTTAGTCGCGATCCAACCAGCAATCGTTTCATGTTTATTACTTTTACGGTTTTCTCGTAATTGTAGAATCACTAAACTATTCTGTGCCGCTGCTTTTTGAAGTTCGAGCAGAAACTCTCCTTGCAAACGTACATTCTCGGCCTTTTCTTCAGTGTCATTTACAAAAGAATCAAAAAGTTGAAACGAGGTGTTAGTCACTAACTTAGTCAGTTTCTTCATCGGTGATACTGTCTCTTCGTCCATCGAATGTACTCCTCCTTTAGCTTAGAAAGCGTTACTTAATTAACACTATTCTACCTAATTCCCATTAAAAAAACAAGCATATAGATTGTTTTTGCTTGTCTAAACTCTTTTGACCAAGTACAAAACAATGTTATTTTAAAACGTTTTTCTCCATATTTCTAACCAATTTTCCAAACCTTGATTAAGCAATTGATAGGTTTCCTCAAAATTATTTGTATAGTAAGGATCAGGTACTTCCTGTTCTTCTTTACCCGCTACACTACTTAGAAATAAATGAATCTTATCTTGAGCATTATCAGGTGCGATTCGCTTCAAATCAGCAACATTGGCTTGGTCCATACCGATAATCCAGTCAAATTCCTGAAAATCTTCTGGACGAACTTGGCGGGCAATCATCTGGCTCGTGTCTACCTGTTCTTTTTCAAGAATCGCTTGAGTACCAGGATGTGGCGAATTTCCCACTTCATAAGTACTTGTAGCAGCAGAATCGATCCTAAACTGATCAGCCAATCCTTGTTGCTCGACCTGCTTTTTTAATAAACCTTCTGCCATTGGCGAGCGACAGATATTTCCCAAACAAACAAATAAAACATTAGTCATAAGATTCTCTCCTTTTCACCATCATAACAAAAGAGCATAGCACACGTATGATTATTGATTTTCCTGTTCCTCTTCCATTGCATATAACCGATAAGAATAGAGTTCTGTATCTTTTGCTAGTCGGAATAGTTGCATTGCGATTTCTAAAGGTGTTTCTGTATAACCTTGGATGATCCAATTCACCAAGACACCACTACAACCATAAGAAAAGAAACGTGCATAAAATAGCTTATCCGATGCAGTCAGCTGTTTTTCTTCATCCATTTGCTCGAATATTTTAATAAAGGAAGGTTGAATAAGGGCAGTAAACTGTTTCTGTAGGATTTCTTGTTCAGAACTAACAGTACTTGCATAAAATTCTTTGTTTTCTGCAATTGCCTTAAGCATCTTTAAAGCTTGTTCTTCCCAGTTATCTAAGGAAAGAGCCTCAGATTCTAAAAAATGTAAAGAATCATCGTAGTAGACCCAATGTAGTAAATCTACTTTATCCGTGAAATGATAATAGAAAGTTTGCCGATTGATTCCTGCTTCCTGTGCAATCTGCTGGACACTAATCTTACGAAAAGAGTGTTGTTCACATAAATTTATCAAAACTTGCTTAATCAATTGTTTCGTATGTGACGTCTCTCCCATATAAAATCCTCCCTTCAACTTAAAAGATACGTATTCAAACTATATCATGATCCGGCCATAAATAACCACCATCACTCTACTGATATTCATAGCCAAAATGTTCATAAGCATAAGCTGTCGCAATCCGTCCACGAGGGGTTCTTTTTAAAAATCCCTTTTGGATCAAAAAAGGTTCATACATATCTTCAACAGTTTCTCGTTCTTCACCAATATTGACCGATAGCGTACTTAATCCTACTGGTCCTCCGCCGTATAGCTCGATCATCGTTTTCAGAAGTTTTTGGTCCACATAATCCAATCCTGCCTGATCAACTTGTAATAAGGTAAGGGCTCGGTCAGCAATCTGTTGATCGATTCTGCCATCACCTTGTACTTGCGCAAAATCTCGGACTCTTTTAAGTAACCGATTGGCAATCCTTGGAGTACCTCGAGAGCGTCTAGCGATTTCTAACGCACCATCTGCAATGATCTCTGTTTGAAAAATATCAGATGAACGTAAGACAATTTCTCGTAAGTCTTTTTCATCATAATACTCCATATGAGAAATGATGCCGAAGCGATCACGTAGAGGCGCTGACAACATACCAGCACGTGTGGTCGCCCCAATCAATGTAAATGGAGGTAAAGGAAAATGAACAGGGTGAGCCGTTGGTCCTTGTCCAACCATGATATCCACATAAAAATCTTCCATCGCTGAGTATAACATTTCCTCCGCTACACGTGGTAATCGGTGGATTTCATCGATAAATAAGACATCCCCTGCTTCAAGTTCATTCAAAATCGCTACTAGATCTCCTGGACGTTCTACAGCTGGTCCACTTGTTGTGCGGATATTCACCTGCATCTCATTGGCAATCACCATTGCCATCGTGGTTTTCCCCAACCCAGGAGGCCCATATAATAATACATGATCCAATGGCTCTTCTCGATTTCGAGCAGCTTCAATATAGATCTGCAGTTCTTGCTTCACTTTATCTTGCCCAATATATTGTGAGAGTAATTGAGGGCGAAGGGATTTTTCCAAACTAAATTCATTTTCGCCTGTTTCAGGGGATAAAAGATGTTCGTCGGTCATATTACGCCCTCCTTATTTTTTCATCATCAATTTCAATGCTTGTCTCAAGTATTCGTCCGTTGTCTGATTTTCGACTTCCTTCAATTGTTTTTCTACCCGTTTGATCTCACGTTCACTATAGCCAAGAGCAGCTAAAGCTTCCATAGCTTCAGATAACGCACTGGTATCTTGAGCGCTCGCTTCATCAAACAAAGTAAATGGCGTGTCGATACTTAATTCGCCAAATTTCCCTTTCAGATCCAAAATCATTTGTTGTGCTGTCTTTTTCCCAACACCAGGAAACTTTGTCAGATAAGTGACATCGCCAGATTCTACCGCTTGAATCAAGCCAGAATGATCCTCACTAGCCATGATCGCCAAGGCACTTTTAGGACCGATCCCCGATACGCTGACTAATCGTAAAAAAAGTTGCTTTTCTTCCAAAGAATCAAAACCGTAAAGTAACTGAGCATCTTCTCGAATCACCTGATGAACATAGATTTTTACTTCCTGATTTAATTTACCACTGTAGCGATAAGGATTGCCTAAAGCAATCTGATACCCGATTCCTTGTGTTTCTAGGACGAGATAATAAGGATTGATAAAAGTCACTATCCCTTTTAGATATTCATACATTAAAAGCTCCTCTTTCTTTTGCACACATACGTTCCCATTTTTCCTATTATTGTAGCATACTTTCTTCTTTTAAAAAAGAGGTGCCCATATTGAAATACGAGCCTAAGATCTGGACACAGATCTAGGCTCGTATGATTTTATGAGTTATTTGATTGTTGCTTGTCCGATAGCTTCTTCGTGATGGACTTCTCCTGATTTTTCCAAGGACAAACCTGCCACTTTTTCACTATTCGTCAGTACAACTAAAACATCAGTTTTTTTACCTGCTTGAACGACTGCTTCAATGTCCATTTCAGCAAGTAACGTGGTCGGAGTGACTTCTTCCCCTTTTTCTACGAAAATCTTAAAAGGTGCTCCTTTTAATTCTACAGTATCTAGCCCCATATGAACGAGTACTTCAAGGCCTTCTCTCGTTAAAATACCGATAGCATGTTTCGTCTCAAAAACATTTGTTACTACTCCCGCTACTGGTGCATAGATTTTTTTGTTTGAAGGAACGATCGCATAACCATCTCCCATCATTTTTTGTGAAAACACGGGATCCTCAACATCGCTGATGGCTTTGATTTGACCATCTGCTACTGCAAATAATTCTTCTGTCACTGTTTGGACAGTAGCTGTATCACCAGCTGCAAATGACTCTGGTTGCACACTGATTCCTTCTGCTGTTTGCAAAACACCTTCATTTGCTGCAACAGGATCGATTTTATTTAAAATCCCTTTACGTCTAAATACTACAGTTAAGCCGAAAGGAACAATAATAGCAATGATCATCGCAATCGTAAATGGTAGCCAAGTTTGGATTTGAATCGCTAAAATCCCTGGTAATCCACCGACTCCAATGGCATTGGCTCTCACATCCATCAAGTTTGCAAACATCCCTGCTAATCCTGATCCGATCATCGCAGCGACAAAAGGATATACATACTTCAAATTGATCCCAAACATCGCTGGTTCTGTTACCCCTAAGTAACAAGAAATCATTGCTGGAATCGAGATCTGTTCTTCTTTTTTATTGCCACGATGTAAGAAAATAATGGCAAGTACCGCAGATCCTTGAGCAATATTTGACAATGCAATCATCGGCCATAAATTCGTAGAGCCAAAATCGGCAATCAACTGCATGTCAATGGCATTGGTCATATGATGCAATCCAGTAATAACAAGTGGTGCGTATAAGAACCCAAAGACAGCACTGAATAGCCAGCTGATTGATGAAGTTAGACCCATATTGACAATGTTTGAAATCCAACTACCAATCGTCCAACCGACTGGACCTAAAATCACGTGAGCAGCTAAAACGGTTGGTAATAAAGAAAATAATGGCACAAAAATCATTGAAATAGATTGTGGAATATACTTACGGAAGAAAATTTCTAGATAGGCCAACATAAATCCGGCAAGCATCGCAGGAATTACTTGTGCCTGATAACCAATCATTTGAACTTGTGCAAAGCCAAAATCCCAAAATGGAATATCCCCGGCAGCCGTTGTGGCTACACTATAAGCATTTAATAATTGCGGTGAAACTAAAGTAATCCCAAGGACAATCCCTAAAATCTGAGTTGTACCCATCTTCTTAGCAATACTCCATGTGATCCCTACTGGAAGGAAATGGAATATCGCTTCACCCGGCAGCCATAAAAACGCATTCACACCATTCCAAAAAGTGGAATGTTCTACTATGGTTCCACCAAGGCTTTCAAATTGAATACCTTCTAATACGTTACGGAAACCTAAAATCAATCCTCCCACGATAATCGCTGGAATTAAAGGTGTAAAGATCTCTGCCAACACGGCAATTGCACGTTGAATAGGATGTAGATTTTGTTTAGCTACCGCCTTGCTCTGTTCTTTGGATACGCCTTCAATACCAGATACAGCAACAAATTCATTATAAAAAGTGGAAACATCATTCCCAATGATCACTTGGAATTGACCCGCATTCGTAAACATTCCTTTGACACTTGGAATATCTTCAATTGCTGATTCGTTTGCTTTTTCCGGATCATTTAAAACAAACCGCATACGTGTCGCACAATGACTGACTGCAGCTATATTCTCTTTACCGCCTACTTCTTTTAATAATTTTTCGGCATCTTGTTGATACTTCCCCATAAAATAAGCTCCTTCCTCTTCAACTTGTGTATACAAGTTGTTTTATAGTCACACTATACTGTTTTTTCAGACAAAATGCAAGCGTTTTATGTTAATGGACAAAATTTTAATGGCGTCGTTTACAAATACGAAACAGCGATTATTAAAATACGGTTTCAATTCTTTGCTATAAAAAACTGAGCGATGATAAAAATAACAATTTTATGAAGATTGAAATCTATCTATAGCTGTAGTATAGTGGATAAACAAAAGATGAAATATTCATTAAAAGGAGTAGAAAATGAATAAATTCAACGAAATATTTTTAGATTTAGAGCAAAAAATCATTGAAAATGAATATCCACCTCATACCTTGTTACCAAGTGAGAATCAATTGATTAAAATCTATGGTGTTTCACGGGAAACAATTCGCAAAGCCCTAAATTTATTGACAACAGAAGGTTATATCCAAAAAAAACAAGGCAAAGGTTCTATTGTCTTAGACAGAAATCGCTTTGATTTTCCCATTGCCGGATTAACTAGTTACAAAGAACTTCAGCAAACACAACATATCCCCAGTGAGACGATCGTCCACACGCTCGAAGAATCTCTGGTAGATCCTGAATTAAGTGAGATTACTGGGTGGAAGGTAGGAACACCTGTCTGGCATTTAGTACGTCAAAGAAAGATCAATGGTGAGGTCGTGATTTTAGACCGAGATTATCTTTTAAAAGAAACCGTCCCCCTTTTAACAAAAGAACAAGCTGAAAATTCTATTTACGAATATTTTGAGAATGAATTACAGTTGTCCATTGCTTACGCCCAAAAAGAGATTACCGTGGAACCAGTCGCCCCTACTATCCAAGCTGCTATGGATCTGCACGATGACCCTTATGTAGTCATCGTTCGTGGACTAGTCTATTTAGAAAATACCCAATGTTTCGAATATACCGAATCGATTCATCGCTTAGATAAATTCCGTTTTGTAGAATTTGCCCGCAGAAGGAAAATTTAAATTTCACGATAAACAAAGCAGATTGTTTGATTCTTCTATCTTTGTCAGTATTATTAGAAGACAAAGGGGGCTTTTTGATGGATAAGCCAATAAACACAAATAAAGAAAAGCTAAAAGAGACCTTGTCACCGATTTCTTATGCTGTCACGCAGGAAAATGCTACCGAACGGCCATTTAGTGGAACCTATGATGATTTTTACGAAAAAGGGATCTATGTAGATATCGTAAGCGGAGAACCATTATTCAGTTCAGCAGAGAAGTATGATGCGGGTTGTGGTTGGCCAGCATTTAGTAAGCCAATCAATAAAAAAGAAGTCAAAGAAAAAGCCGACTTTTCACATGGGATGCACCGTGTGGAAGTCAGAAGTAGTGAAGCAGATTCACACTTAGGACATGTATTTAACGATGGACCTGCTGACAAAGGTGGGTTACGCTATTGTATCAATTCCGCTGCTTTAAAATTCATTCCTTATGAAAAAATGGATGAAGCTGGCTATAGTGAATATAAAACACTTGTAGAATAAATGAACGCAAGAGTAGTAATCGTTTATTCTTAACCAAATATGAATTATAGGTGATATCACTATCGTTTGTCCAAATGATGAACGTATCAAATACCAACAAATAGACTAGAACCTTAGGAATGTTTTTTTATTTCTGAGATTCTAGTCTATTATTTAAGTTTAGATTCTAAATTATTCCTGTTTCTTCACTTTTATTTGTCCAACAAATAAAAGACAAAAAATAGTAGTGGTTTATTTGTTATACCTTTTTTTCCAAAGAGAATAAAAAAAACTAATTTCAACTAAGAAAAAAGTTCCCTTTATCTATTGATTAACCGTAAGTAATAGTTCCTTCTTTTAAACTCTGTTACCATCTTTTTTAAAATTCTTCATTTAAACTCAAATTAGTCATTAAGACAAAGAGGTTCAATCACTTAGACCCAAAAAAACAGATATTCCAGAAGTAACTACTCCCCACTAAGCCGAAGAAATTACTTCTGGAACACTTTCATAGAATATTGGAGTAATTCTTTATGAACTAAGCTAGGTGATTCATCCAGACTACCATCATTTTTTATGACTTTTCTAGTGCCCCGTGACACTTGCTGAACTAACAGTCATCGTATTGTCTGAATTCACTTTGAAAATTCTTGATAGCGTTGCTGTGAACTAAAATTATTCTATCCAGTACAATATCATAATTGAGATAAAAATAATTGATCGGCTGAGCGTTCCCCATGATGCTCAACCATCCCCTCACAGTCGTGTCACTTTTTAAAATTTGATCTGTTTTAGCCCCCACTAAAACCAATTCATTTGCCCCTTTTTTTATATGCTCGAGCAGTAAGTGTTTTACTTAAAGTTATGGTTTTAGATGAAGATGCTATTTATATATTGGTTGTATCAGAAATGGCCCCGTGAAATATTTTAATCATATTAATAATTTCCATGTTGATTAACTTAATTGTTTTTTTCTTGGACATTTAATTCAAGTCGCGTTAAATGAGTGGTCGAATCAGATGACTCATAAAAAGTAACCAAATAAAATTCTAAACAAGTATTCGACACTTCATAACCGTTATGTTCAGCAAATTCTTTCAATCGATTCGCTATTCTTTTTCGATCAAACGGCTCGTTCAATGTCATAGTGACATAGATTCCCTCTGGGATAGTTGCGATACTTCGAGATTTTGTATTGTTTTTATTATCAATCAAAAAGAACGACTGATAATTAAATGAACCATCCTCTTGCCCTACAAAATTACCTGTTAGACCAAATTTATTGATGGGGATTTCTCCACACCATTTTTGAAACAATCTTTTAGAATCCAAAAAAGAATCATCTAGATTGGTTGTCCTATATTTACTTACAACAGCATATCTCTTTTTTATATATATCACGTTGATTTTATTCGTATTTATTTGCTTCGTTTTCTCTAAGTGAGCAACATATTTTTGCAAGATTTCTCGTTTTGTTTCAAGATTTTTTATTTCTGAATGAATGCTCCTTAATTCTTGGGAAAGAGCTTGAATTGTTTGATCGATATTCCTTTCATTTAAAAGGGATTTTATGGTTGATAGAGGTAATCTAAAATATCTAAACAACATGATAGCAGACAATGTTTTAATATCCTTTGATAGATATTCTCTGTAGCCATTATTTTTACGTTTAGGTGTGATCAACCCCAATCTTTCATAATATCTGATACCATGCTTCGTTATTTTATGCAACTTACATAGATTATTGATTTTCATATTAGTTTTCCCTTTTTATTAATATCTAAGTTTACTATAAACTATAGAGCAACTATATAGTCAACACCCAATAATCTATTTATATAATTTATAATAAAATTGTATGTTTTTGCTTGATGCGAAGCCATTCTCCCCTGAAATAATTTCATCTAATCGTTACTTTATGCTTTCACTATACTTGTAAGACTGAGGATAAATTTCTATCTTGTATTTTTTGTCATTTCATTTTTTGTTTATTTTGTACTTCCTCCTCTACATGATCATCTATATTGTTTGCTTGATTCTTTTCTTATCATTTATCTGAAATCCAAAAAATTTGCTATAAAAATACCTATAAAAAAGTTAGTTATTCATCTAACCTTTTTGTAGGTATAAATCTTTATGCTTCTTCTGATATGAATGCCCCTTTGTCTCTCATCAAAAGAAGATCACGGTTGAGGAATGATCACATTCCCATCGCCATCTACGGGCATATCTGAACCATTCGGAGCTAATGGCGTAAATTTCAATGTTAATTCATGCTTGACCGTAGCTGGTGCAACTAATACAGTTGAATCTACCTTTCCTGAAAATTCGAAACTACTGCTAGCAATCCAACCATTGTTTTCCAAAGTTGTATTTGCCTCTGGATCTGTTGGTGTAGTAGATCCTGCACTTAATTCCATTAAGCCACCTGTAACACTGGTTTCCAAACCATTTTCATCTGTGACAGGAATATGCGCTTCATTTCCACCATCTGTCATTAAACCAGGTCCATCAATATACAATTCTTCAATCGTTTCAAAATCTTCTGGAGCTTTCCCCTGATAACCGGTTACTTCTACACGGACTGGTAAAGAAGAGTTATTCTTGATTGTATGAGTTCCAGATATGATGTTTTCATCATTCACTGCCGCAAAACTCACAGAATTAGGCACTGAAACTGAAATCATATAATCTGGATTTACTGGGAAAGTCGGACCGGGTATTTCTGGATCAATATTGTTTCCCAATGTGCCTTTAACTGGAATATCTACAATCGGTCGTTTATAGATATCTTGTGTGCCATCATCACTATCTTGATCAATCTCATCTTGTTGGATCGCAAACAATTGTTCCTTTCCAGAAGAATCAAAAGGTAATATGACTTTACCTCCTTGATAGAATTGTAATTTATTTTCTTGTTGTACATAAGAAACTTTTAGTGAATCACCTTGTTCATATGGTGTTGCATCAAACTGCCGAACCAACTGTTCTGGTTGATCTTCTGCATTGATTGATGTTTGTTTTTTCAGATTGCCATTTTGATCATATAGACTAATTTCTAAATATTTCCCTGAACCACTAGCCATTACTGTAGTAATATCCGTATTTGCAACTAAACGAATCACTTGATTACTCGTTTGTAACCCCACTCGTAGTCTTTCTTCGGTCCCCTCACCACGAAAGACAATCGAGTTATAGTCCTTGATTGTTATTGGTACATTCACTGAACTAGTCATTCCGATCGGGTTTGTCGCAGTAACAGAAACCTCGTATTTCCCTGGCAAACCTAGATTCAACTTGGTAGCATCAATGTCATATGTTAAATTCTCTTCTCCATAACGATCTGTTACACTTTCGATAAACGTTTCTGGTTTAAGATCATATTCGCCCACATGAATCGACAAGTCTTGCTTTATGGTCAAATCCGGTGCAGTTCCTTTCACCTCAAAGGTAGTTTCTTCTTGCTGATCACCAGCTTGTGCCACAAGTTTTACTTGATGTTTCCCTTCCAGTGGCTCGATTGGAATAGCAAATTGCCCATCTGTTTCAGTTTCTGCTTTAGCAATTTGTTTTTCCTCGTCATAAACTGTGATCATTGACTGTGTATTCATTTTCCCTTCAATGCTAGTTGAACGGTCATCAATCGGATCTAACTTCTCAAATACTAATGGTTCTTGGCTTTCATTCCTAATAATCAATTGGTTATTTTTGATGACAAATTCTTCAGTTGTTTGACTATTTGCATAATCTAATTCTAGTTGTCCATCTACATACAAACCAATTTTTTGTCTTGAGCGATGGACTACAGTAATGCGATCCCCATCTGCATATGTTTTTCCAGCTAGACTAGCAATCAACTGACTTGGTCTATCTTCTGCATTGGCTTTCATTTGATATTTTTGTTGACCTTCTTTATCTATTACCGTTATGGTTAAATACTCTCCAGTGCCAGAATCTAATACCGTATCAAGACTCGTGTCCGTTACAAACCGGATGGCTTGACTCGACTCATCTAATCCTAAAATGAACCGTTCTTGTTGTGAGTAAGCCCGAATAGACAAATTATTGTCATATTCATAGGTGAGTTTGACAGGCAATTCTTTGGTAAATAGTTCTCCAGCAGAAACGGATAACGTATTCTTCTGTTCCCCAGTTTTTCCTGGATTAAACGTGTTTTTCAATGTATAACTGACGTCTACATTTTTTAGCCCCTCATTGATAGTTGTTACAAAATCTTCTGATTCGATTGGACTTCCGACTTCTACCGCTAGATCTTTTGTGGTGACCAAATCATCGGTGATACGCACAAGTTCATCGTTTTGAATAATAAACAGTTGTTCTTTTCCAGAAGCAGCAAATGGTAATTCAATTTCTCCCTTTTGGTAAAATTGAAATTTATTACTTTGTTGTGTATATGAAATTTTAAGAAAATCACCTTGTTCATAAGGTGTTTTGTCAAAAGGAGCAAGCAATTGATTCGGCTTGTCTTCTGCATTAAGTGAGAGTTGCTTCTTCACTTTACCCGCTTGATCATATAAACTGATATCCAAATATTTGCCTGCGCCACTATCCAATGCTGATTCAATCGCACTATTTGCTACTAATCGGATACTATGGTCACTTGTTTGTAGAGCAAGTCGAAGTCTTTCCTGTGTGAAATAAGCACGTAATACAATGGAATTATAATCGTTGATCGTAACTGGTACATTCACTGTACTAGACATTCCGATCGGGTTTGTCGCAGTGACCATGACCTCATATTTTCCAGGTAATCCAAAATTCAAATTACTTGTATCAATGTCATAGCTTAAATTCTCTTCCCCATAACGATCCGTTACACTTTCAATAAATGTCTCTGGCTTGAAGCCATATTCTCCTACAGGGATAGTTAAGTCCTCTTTTATGGTTAATTGTGGTGAAGATCCTTTGACCTCCATGTAAAATTCCTTTTGTCTCTCCTCAGTTTCAGCTACAAGTTTAACATGATGTTTTCCAATAAGCTGCTCGATTGGAATAGAAAAATGCCCATCTGTTTCAGTTTCTTTTTTCGCAATTTCCTGTTCTTCATCATAAACTGTGATGATGGATTGTTCACTCACTTTTCCTTCAATGTTCGTCGCTTGATCATCAATGGATTGGACCCATTCAAATAATAATGGATCTTGGACCCCTTCGACATTTCTCGGATCAGAATTTCTAAGATAAGGTAATTCTCCTTGTTGGACCTTCTCAGCATTCCAAATAGCGGTTGTATCCAACCCTAGTTGTTCGTTATAGAAAGCCTTCTCTTTTAAGGTTTCCTCTGTTACTTCATTGACATCCAGTTGCTCCATTGACGTACTGGAAAGTCCAGTCGCAGAATCTAGTTCATAATTATTTTGATAAGTTTTACTATTCTTATCTTCTGTCATAAATTTCAGTTGACCCTCATCCACATTTCCGATAGCAAGGGCGTTTGCTTCAGTAATTGATATGGTATAAGGATAATAGGTGCTTCCAATAAAGCCACGACCATTTTTAACTGTGGCTGAAGTATATAGATTATTTAAATTACCTGTAACAAATCCTCCGGCAAATCCTCCAATACGCAAGCCACTTGAACCATTTCCACTAACAAGGCCACCCTTTACATAAGAATTATTTATATTTGTTTTTTCACCATAGCCAACGATTCCCCCAGCAAATCGCCCACTAATCGTATTTTCTTGTGAAGAGCTTCTAGTGATCGAATTATTTATAGATTCTCCAACAATTCCCCCAGCTACCATTTGTACGCCTTGTTTGATTGAGACAGTACTATTCACACCATGAACATCTTGAATGGAACTATTCTCTGCTTGCCCTGCTAAAATCCCTGTATGTGTTTCCTGATCTTCAATCATAAAATCTTTTAAAACAAGTGAATCAATTGTTGCATTATTCAACCCAGAAAAAAGTTTGATTTTACCGTTAGAGATCGTGTGCCCATTTCCTCTAAGCACACCTTCGAAAGTATCCATAGTTTTTGCATCACTTGGGACGGTAAAATCTTGAAGGATAGAAATCTCTGCTTTTGGATTCGCTGTAACTGCATCATACAATTCATTATAAGAACCTACGTTTACCCTTGATGATGTATTAAAACCAAACGCCTCTTCAGTAAATGAATTGGTTAGTGCAAGATGATTATTATAAAGTTTCTGCTTGCTCGCATAAAAATCATCGATGTTACTTTCAAATTCTTTTTTAAGCTCTGCATAAGTAAGATTTTTCAATCCATACTTTCCAAGCTTTTCCCGATTTTCATGATATTTTTCTTGAGTCAGTGAACGGTAAGTCACAGTAGGATCATTGAGAGCTGTTCTTAGCGCATAGATGGACGGAACTGAGCCATCCTCTTTCCAGTTACCTGTATGGGCATTATTGAACGTCTCAAACCCTTCCCAGCCTTCTTCTGCTATTATTGTGTTAATGATCCGATGACTGTGATTCAAATACTTCCCATTTGCTAAAAAGTAACTCGCATAGGTGAGAGGTGACCCGTAGCCTTGTCCTCCATTTCCCAGTAAATCTTTTTGAGTATCTTTGGGTTCCATGATCACTAATCCGTGAGCAATCAAATCATCGATACTGCGAAGATTCATGGCCTCCAGTTCAGCAACAGTTAATGAAGCTCCTTCAACGTCAGCATCTGTATATTGGTTTTCTGTATCTGTTCTTAATCCGGAATCCACGTCAATTGGCACTTTTTTAATATAGTTTATTTGTTGGGAAAGTGGCATTTCCAAGACTACATCTGCCACTACGGCATCCAATGCATAAAGTAAATCTTCAGAATTTTTAGTCCTTGTCACTAAATCATTCTTATCCTTAATATCGGCCACATTCGCATTAATTGGAAATTTCTTACTAAATTTGACTGCTTCTCCATCTGCATACATATTGACATAGACACCAGGATTTGAAAAAACGTTATCAATATAAGTCGTCAAAAATTCACTACCTGCGTTTAACAATCTATCCATACAATGGCCTAACTCATGGGCAATCGTTCCTGGATGGTAACCATTTCGTTGCAGTCCGATAAACTGATAACTACCGACCGCACCACTCCCACCATGAGAAGTGAAATTTTCACTGGGTAGTAAGAGATTTCTACTATAATCATTATTTTCATCTAATAAATTCTCGTTAGGCGCCCAAAGAATGATTTGACCAATGGCATTATCTACTTCTTCTTTATCCTCATACGTCCGATAAAACAAAGCTTCTTGATTCTTGATGACTCGTATCGCATTCAATATATCGTTTTCTTTATCGGTGCCTGAAACAAACATTAATAGGCGGTAAGATTCGATTAATGTCAGATTACTGCCTGGCTTTTGAGTCAATAAATACGGCAAATTATCTTTTAATGATTTGCTTCTATTCCATATTCCTACATCATCGGTTTCAGTTAATACACTATCAATTTTAACGATTCCATTGAAATAATCATAAAACCAAGCCGAATAATCGGTGCTTCCCGTTTCTTTTTCTACAAACCATTCGATCAAGTCACTGTAGACTTTACCAGTAAAAGAAGAATAAACTTTAGTTTTATTGAAGGTATCCCTAACATTTTTACTTAGCAATGCTTCGTAATTATTCGCTTTCAATTCTTCCGCAAAAGTATAAAGATGCTCCATACTCCATTGCTTTTCTGTGGTCAGTTCACCGCCATAAAAATACATCGCAGTCCACAGTGAATGTTCACCAATTTTTACATCATACCAATTTCCTAAATACGTTGCAGTGAAAATCAGTTCATTGAAATGTTCTTCGATTTGTTCTTGTGTCGCATTTGGAAATGCGGTAAAGAAAGCACCAAAAAAACTTTTCCCTTCTTTTTGTAAACGTTCATACGTTTCACTTAATCTTATTCGATCAAATGACTCACCTGTGTGTTCGTCATATTCTGGAATTATACCTAGCTGTTCATTTCCAAATGAAGACAAAACCACATGAAAATCGGTATCCGTCAATCGCTCAGCCAAAACATCGATTGTTTCTTGATGGTTTTGAACTTGCTGTTCATCAATGTAATTAGCTTCGATCAATGTAGTGAAGTCATTCCCATTTTTGTGTGTCGTGATTTCATTTAATGTTAGATTTTCGGTCGACAAACTATCATTGCTATCCGCCCGAACTTCTTTTTTACTAAAAATGGATTGAATGGCTGTAGAGACTGATTCTGTTGATGCTGCATAAGCCGAAGTACCAAATAATAATAAAATACAACCAGCTAGTAAATATTTTTTCATTGTCACTTACCTTTCTTTGAATCTTTCCGTTCTACTATCTAAATCAGATAAATTCTATTAAGTTCCTTCGCCTTCTTCTCACTCGTCTAACTGCTGTTAGCAATTAGACATGCTAACAGGATATTCAAAAACTTCTACTAAGTATTTATATATATTGTTTACCCGTAAAATACACCGGAAATCCAACATTTCTATCAATAGATCTAACCAACTATTTCGTAGAGTCACGCAAAACTTGTCCTAGCGAATGTCATTCTCAATCATTTCTTGAAAGACGAAAAGATGCACCTTTTGTCGATCATGCACTGGTTCAAATTGATACAAATCCTCTACGCATCTCTAGGCAGAAAAAAGCCAGTCCAAAGAAAATCTCACTTGCAAAAATATCCTACCTTGTATTCTAGTCTCACAAAAAACGAAATCAGTCTGCCAATCAAATAATGGAACGAAAAAGCAAACATCAATCACACAAGTGAATAACCGTTCCTTATTCACTGTACACATTAAAGAAAAAATCCAAAACAGAAAGTTTGTCCTGTCTTGGATTCAATTTATCTTCTCAGTCCTGTCTAATATAGAACTGAAACTCAAAGCAATATTTTTTACTATACTTCATCAATACTTTCAGGTTCTTTTTGATAAACTGTTAGCTTCAGCTTTTTCTCTCAAATTCCATAGGGCAATAAGACAAAGGATGATTCCTCCAATGATCATCAAAAACAAACGAGACTCTCCTAGTTGAGGAAGTTGTTTATCTTTTGATGGATTCTTCGCTGGTGGTTGCGTCATACTTGGTTTTTCAATGGTGGACGGAGGAACTTCTCCTCGATTTTCTTGCCCTAAATATCCTTTGACTGGAATGGTGGATGTAAGACAGAAGGTGTTCCATCTATTCTCGCTAGATAAAGTTTAGCTTTTTCTTCTCCATCGACTGCCGACTGATTCTCTGACAGAAGGGAGATTTCATTTTTACTCAATTGGTAGTCACTCTTGGTATCAAAGGAGATTTCTACTCCTGCGAGCGTTGATTGGTTCTTCACTTGGTACTTATTACTCGTGATCTGCCGGTTTTCCAGTTCGCTTGTATGATAAGACATATTGGTTGGTACCACAATATCAAGGTACTCACTTGCTCTTGTCTTTTCCGTGTCCGCTGGATACAGATAAACAAGAAAACGATCCTAAGAGCGTAATCGCCAACAAAGGGAGCAGTGTTGTTTTATTTTTCTGTTTGTTATAGTGAACTCTTCTTGTCAATAAAAGTTAACTTTCCTTAATGCCGCGTACAACAATTGCCTAACACTTACATAACATTTGAATAGACATATAATAACCAAATCATAAATGCTGTTGGTTTATTTTTTTTTATTTTAGATTTAATTTTTTGGACAGCAACGATTTATTTCTATTCCTTTTCTTACATTTCAAATAATGTTATACTGAGGCTCAACTGAATGCGTTTACTAAAGTTTGGAGGAAATCTTATGTTAGAAGACTTACCGTTAGCATTGAATAGTAGTGAATCCTTTCTTCGTCGAATGAAAATTCTTCAATTACTTAGCTTACATCCGGAAGGTCTTGCCTCAAAAGATTTGGCAGATGCGTGTCAATCAACCAAGCCAACAATCCTCAATGATATCGAAAAACTGAAGCTAGATTTACCTAACGAGTATGTACAACTCAGAAAAACAAGTAGAGGCCCGATTTGCCTGAAATATCTCTTGCCAGTCTCAGTCGAGGTATTGATTACACTATTCATGCAAAAGACTACTGTCTTTCATATTATGGAAGATTGTTTACATCACCGCTTATTTTCTGTTACTAAAATGGAAGAAAGACTGCATATTTCTCGTTCTACATTTTTTGACACGGTCAAACATATGAACCACGTCCTAAAAGATTTTCGCGTACAAATTGGGACAAATCCTGTATCATTTATTGGTAAAGAAGAAGATATCCGCTATGTTTGTTTAATTTTTTTCCGTTATTTCGGTGACAGCACTCTTTTACTTCCTGATAGTGATCAGATGACACAAGCTCTAATTAAGCAATACCACCAATATGTAGAAAAACCACTTCATTTCAATCATTACCAAGTCTCAGTCTTTTTATCGATTGCCATTTTAAGATGGCGAAAAAAGCAATACATTCAACTTTCGCCACAAAAAGAAGTAGAACTGTCTAGTTATGTGGATGGAGACATGCTTAACCAATGGCTTCCATCTTTTTACCAAGCATATGGTGGAACGCTACCTTCAAGAGAAGTTCTTTGGTTTGCGATTGCGATCCTCCAACAAATTTCCTATTCAGATGCTTATGATCATAATGAAGTAAAAACCTCATATGCCTTTCACCGTCAAGAACAATTGACCAAACAACGAGCAGAAATAGATACCTTTTTTAAAAAGGTATTCTCTGAAAAGAAGACAATCAATACTAAGAAAATGGAAGCTTTTCTACTTAACAATATCTGTTTGTCTAAACTATCTGATCATTATCAACAAGTACGTCCCACTATTCGAGATCTTGTGTTAACGACACACCGAAACGTGTATCAGTTGTATCTTGACAATCTTCACCAAGTACCCAAAGGAAGTAGCTTAGATTTTTCACACAAAGAAGATATTGCTGTAACGTTAACTTTCTTGCATCTTGATGCCTTTAGAGCGTTGAATAGTGAGAGAAAAAAGGTGTACGCCTTATTTGCTTTTTGGGGTGGTAATGGATTAGACCAATATTTGACTAATGTTTGTAAAGATGTCCTCCCTAAAGATGTCGTGACGGATTTCTTTTACGATCGGGTAATTACTTATGAAACAGCTCTAAAAAGAAAACCTGATTTAATCGTTTGTAACTATAACTTAGTCGACCTTCATCAAATACGTAGAGATTGCTGTCCAGTTATACGAATATCAACCATCCCTACAATGGTTGATTGGGCGATTGTCAGGGATACTTTGATAAGCTTGCAAAAACCGCAAGAGGATTTGATGAAGTATATGGATATTTTCCCTCTACACTTCTAATTCTCCAGCAAAATAAGCGAAAAAACATACTAAGATTAGTGGGTAAGATATTCGACGGAATATCTTACCCACTATTTCTCTTAGTCGAGTATAGTGAGAGTGAAAGGAAGCTCGCTCATACGCTCATGGACCTTGAGTCCGAATCAAAAAACGAGCTCCCTCACTGTCATTCTAGAATCTGTTTTAAGTATGTTGGGACTTCGAGTCCGTGTAAAGGAAAGTCGAATCGGAATGAATCAGTAAAGGTCTTTCAATCAAATAATAAAGGAGAAGTCACATGTCATTTATTTTTGCTTTTGACGCATCTAAAGGTGAAAGTTACAAAGTACTTTACCATAATCAACACTGTCTATCAGAAGGGAAAGTCTCTCACAATCAAGAAGGGTTCCGTCAGTTACTTGAAGAAATCACCGCACTTCCAGAAACACCTGAAATTGTTTTTGAAGCAACCGGTGTCTACTCTCGTCCATTAGAAAAATTCTGCCAAGATAACCGATTAGCCTACTGTCTTTTAAACCCTTTGGAGGCAAAAAAACAACTGGAAGAGGGGACACTGCGTAGTTGGAAAACAGATAAAATCGACGCACATAAATTGGCGCAAACTCATTGGAAAAATACCCGTTTGCCAAAAATACATCAAGCAGAAGTGTTTCAGGAACTACGGGATCTTGCGCGTTTTTATCAAGAACTCGAAGAGAAAATTTCTCGCGTGCGCATGGATCTTCATCAGGCACTTCAATTAACCTTTCCTGAGTTAGAAAACTTCTTTTCCAGTCGTGTGACTCCTTACGCATTGTCGTTAATCGAGGCGTTCCCTCACCCCATGTTCGTGCTTGCCTCTACTCGAACAAAAATCAAAAATCGCTTGGTAAAAAGCACCCGAAAACATATTTCTGATAACAGAGCGTGGCAGAAGGCGGATCAACTTTTAGCTTATGCACAAACTTCTTATCCTGCGGTAGATTCCTCCAGTATTCATTGTCAGAAAACGTGTTACTATGCGCGTCTCCTTCAAGATTTACTCGAACAAAAAGAACGCTTGATGGCGCAAATGATTCAATCTGCTCAAGCACTTGAAGAATTTGAAATCTATCAGTCCATACCTGGCATTGGTGCGCCCACTGCGGCTCTTTTAATTGGTGAATTGGGCGATATCAGACGGTTTCCTACCGCAAATCAGCTCAATGCATTCGTCGGTATTGATATTCGTCGTTTTCAATCTGGGAACTATGTTGGAAAAGATCACATCAATAAACGAGGCAATCCAAAAGGAAGAAAAATTCTCTATTTCGCGATTCGCAATATGATCCGACAACAACACGCTGCACCGAATCATCTCGTTGATTACTATTACAAACTAAAAAAGCAACCCGTCCCTAAAAAGGAAAAGGTTGCCACAGTCGCCTGTATGAACAAGCTTCTGAAGTGTATGCATTCCATGGTCAGGAATCATACAATGTACGCTTACGCGTATACGGCCTCTAACGACCAATAAGGGATTAACCTTATAGACTCATTATAGCACAGACCAAGTAAAAAAATTTTCTTATTCCTTGGTTTATTTCGTATACCTTCATTTTCTTCTTCTGATTCTAGATCAAAAATAAATCATTTGATTTATAAATTTCTCTTGACTAATCGTAGGAAACGAGCGGGGGGCAAAAGTATGATTTACTCTTGTTTCACGCTCTGAATAGGTATAAAAGGCGGAATCAGAAGCAACTCCTTCGATAATAAGCTGAAATTCACAAAAATTTGAAAAGTACTTTTCGTGAATCCCTTCTTATTTCTCGGAGTCAACCACTTCTGTCCCAGCCTCTTTTTCAGCTACATTATAAAATTAGAATCAGCCTACAGAGATCTGGTACCAATTATATAGGAAGGAATTGTTAATGGTTCTCCATATTTTTTATGTTTGCTCTATATTTTATCCATCCCTACCTATTAATCACCGGCTTCTTCGCTCTTAATGCTAGGTTCCTTCAGATAATTCATTCCATAGAAACACCAAGATAGCTATTCTTTTCTGCTTGGAAATGGAAAACCTTAGAGGTGTTACCTACTCCATGCATTTAATGGGGATCTTGGATTCGTTTAAACATTCTTTCCATATCTGAATTAGTAAAATGGATCAACACAGGTCGACCGTGAGGACAATTGAAAGGATTTTCGCATGATGCTAGATCCTTTAGTAAGACTCTGGCTTGCGCTTCATTCAGATAATGGTTGGCTTTGATGGAACGTTTGCAACTCATCATGATTGCGGTTGCTTCTCTGAATTTTTTCACGCTGACCTCACCAGTTGTTAGTAACATGTCGATCATCCCTCGAATGATCGATTCTTCTTCACCATTCGGATACCAAGTAGGATGCGCCCGTACAATAAAACTATTTTGGCCAAATTCCTCCAAGTAGATCCCTACTTCTTCTAGTAAATGCTTCTGTTCTTTTAGTTTGATCACATCACTATTAGGGTAGTCCAACACAAATGGAACAAGTAATTCTTGTAGATCATCTGAAACTTCACCGATCTTTTCACGAAAATATTCATATTTGATCCGCTCTTGGGCTGCATGTTGATCAATGATATATAATCCTTCATTACTTTGGGCAAATAGATACGTTCCATGCATCTGTCCGAAGTATTCCAATTGTGGAAAACGTTGGTTTGGCTTTTCAACTTCCAGTTTTTTGATGGCTTGTTCAAGTTTTCTTCCATCTTGGAGAGCATCAAATTCTGGGTGGAGTCGTGCTTCTTCTGAATCATCTGTTTCTGTGAATGTTGAGTCCTTTACAACTTCTTCAGCAGGATCTTCGTTGTTATCCACAGGGTCTATATTTTTTTTCTGTGTGTTTTCCACTGTTTTTTCTACAAAGTTATCCACCGTTCCACTAGAGTTATCCACCGTTTTTTTGGTCTTTTCTGGATAATTCACTATTTCTTCAGAAAAACCATCAGAGTTTTCAACATTTTCCACAGAGTTATCCACCGTTTTCTCAAATGGTTGGGGATTTTCCTCTACGTAAAATGTTCCTGTCTTACGATCGAAGTTTAAATTTGTTGACTTTTTAGGTGCTTCTTCTTCAAAAGCATAGGAAAGATCGATCTCGATTTGTTCTGTTTTTGGTTGATCTTTGATTTTTTTCTTAAAACGCAAATTATCTGCCGCACTAGGAATCAGGTTTTCTTGACTCAGTGCTTCTTGGATCGCTTGTGTAATCAATGCGGTCAATTCTTTTTCTTTCGACAGACGAACTTCTTGTTTCGTGGGATGTACATTCACATCTACCAATAAAGGATCCATCTTCACTTCTAAAACTGCAATTGGGAACCGTCCGACCATCAATTTTGAACCATAGCCTGAAATGATAGCTTTATTAAGTGCATAATTTTTGATAAATCGTCCATTGATGATGGTAGACAAATAGTTTCTACTTGCCCGAGTGACTTCTGGCAAAGAAATATAGCCGGTGATCTCAAAATCAAGATCCTTAGCTTGGATTTTCAACATCTTTTTAGCTGTCGCTAAACCATAGATTCCCGCAATTGTTTGCTTTAAATCACCATTGCCAGCAGTCGTCAACATTTTGTTCCCATCGTGGACTAAACGAAAGGCAATCGTCGGGTGGCTCAAAGCTAAACGATTGACGATATCTCCAATATTGGCTAGCTCAGTTTGCAATGATTTGACATATTTCAATCGTGCAGGTGTATTGAAAAACAGATTGCTGACGGTAAGTTTGGTTCCTTGACGTAAAGGCGCAGGCCGCTGAACGATCACTTCGCCACCTTTTAGCTCTAAGTAAGTGCCTTGTGTTTCTTCTTGGCTGGCCGTCTCAATGGTTAGTTCCGATACCGAGGCAATACTAGGCAATGCTTCTCCTCGAAACCCTAATGTACGAATTCGAAAGAGATCATCACGATTGTGGATCTTACTTGTTGCGTGGCGTTTAAAAGCATTTACCACATCCTCCGACAAGATACCATCCCCGTTATCAATAATCTGGATTTTTCGTAAGCCTGCTTCTTCAACTAAAATATCGATTTGCGTACTATGCGCATCAATCGCATTCTCGACTAACTCCTTCACGACAGATGCAGGACGTTCCACTACCTCACCCGCAGCAATCTGATTAGCTAAAGATTCCGATAACTCTTGAATTTGTGCCATCGCTTACGCCCTCTTCCTACAATTGTTTTTGTAATTCGTATAACTTATTCAACGCATCCATTGGTGTCATTTCTAAAAGATTCAATTGTTTCAGCGATTCCAAAATACGACTTTCCGACTCTGATAATTCAGCAAAGAGCGACAACTGTTGAGTATCCTCATTTTCTTTTTGTTCAATTGTTCCTTGAATTGTTTCTACTTCTACGTGTTCAGTTTTTTTCGTCACCGCTTCTTCAAAAGCCGGCATATGGTGACTTACTTCTCCTGATTCTAAAAAATGTAAAATATCTGCAGCCCTTGTCAATAACTCCGATGGCAAACCCGCAATTTTAGCCACATGGATTCCATAACTTTTATCTGCAGGGCCGTCCATCATTTTGTGTAAGAAAACCACTTCGCCATCTTTTTCTACCGCACCAACATGGACATTTTTTAGATGAGGCAGTTCTTTATCTAGTACAGTCAGTTCATGGTAATGGGTCGAAAAGAGCGTTTTTGCTTGAACATGTTGATGGATATACTCAATGATTGCTTGAGCTAATGCCATACCATCATATGTCGCAGTCCCACGTCCTAACTCATCGAATAAAATCAAGCTATTAGGTGTAGCGTGACGTAAGGCTTGATTAGCCTCCATCATTTCCACCATAAACGTACTTTGTCCGGCAATCAAATCATCACTGGCACCAATCCGTGTAAAAATACGGTCAAAGACTGGTAATATCGCTTTTTGTGCTGGTACAAAACAACCCATCTGTGCCATTAGTACCGTTAATGCTAATTGACGCATATACGTACTTTTACCAGACATGTTTGGTCCCGTGATCAATAGAATCATTTCTTCTTCAGACATAGCGACACTGTTAGGGATATATTCTTGGTGTCCTAAAACTTTCTCCACCACCGGATGTCGTCCTTCTTCGATCAATAGGGTATGCTGATTTGTTAGTTCCGGTCGTACATATTGATATCGTTCACTGATGGTTGCAAAACTTTGCAATACATCCACTGTACTAAGTGATTTTGCTAATGATTGGAGTGGCTGGATTGCTTTTTTTACTTCATCTCGTACCGCTAAAAATAATTGATATTCAAGATCAACCGATTTTTCTTCTGCTTCTAAAATTTGTGTTTCAAGTTCCTTTAGTTCGGGTGTAATGAATCGTTCAGCATTTGCTAACGTTTGTTTTCGTTCATATTTTTCTAATTCAGCATTGGCCAGATTGGCTTTCGTGATTTCAATATAGTACCCAAATACTCGATTGAAACCAACTTTCAAATTCTTGATGCCTGTACTTTTACGTTCGCGTGCCTCAAGTTCTGCCAACCACTGCTTTCCATTTTTCATGGCAGAACGATAAGTATCTAATTGTTCGTTGAACCCATCTTTGATCACATTTCCTTCGGTAATCTGTAAAGGGGGGTCATCTTGAATGGCTTGATCGATCAAGGCGACCAATGTGTCCATTGGCTGCATTTTTTCTAACAATTCGGTCCATTGCCCTTGATTGATCCCTGTAATCAGTTCTCGGATCATAGGGACTTGTTGTAAGGATGTTTTCAGCTGAATCAAATCTCGGCCATTCACATTACCAAAAGCAACTCTTCCAGCTAATCGCTCCAAGTCGTATACTTTTGTCAAAGCACCTTGTAAATCCACACGTTCAAAGTAACTTTCTATTAGCGAGGCCACCATTTCCTGTCGGGCATTGATTTGATTAGTTTGGATCAACGGACGGTCTAACCATTGTTTCAATAAACGCCCACCCATGGCCGTTTTTGTTTCATCTAGTAGCCATAAAAGCGTGCCATGCTTTTTCCCTGTCCGAATCGATTGACTCAATTCTAAATTGAATTTTGAGTAATAATCCATTTTCAAAAAATGATCGGGTTGGTACTCGACTGCTTTTTGGATATGTGCCAAACTTCTTTTTTGTGTCACTGCTAAGTAGGTGAGTAATTTGCCAGATGCTTCTTTTTGTAGCGGATCTGTAAGATCACTTGTCAGAAAATTGAATTCTGCATTTTCCTCTAGTGTTTCTTGCTTAGAAAAAACAAGACCTAACCGAGTACTTAATTGCTCGGATAACTTTTCACTGATTTCTGTACCTAAAATAAGCTCTTTCGTTTGTAATGCAGAAGTTTCATTTAATACCGCTTCTTCATCTTGTAAACGGGCAGTTTTTAACTCTCCCGTACTCAAATCAGTATAAGCAAACCCGAATACCGATCCTTGACTAACGACTGCCGTTAAAAAGTTATTGTCTTTGGCAGATAAGCCTTTGCTGTCCATAACTGTTCCTGGTGTCACTAGTTGGACGACTTCTCGTTTGACCATTCCTTTGGTGGTCTTTGGGTCTTCTACTTGTTCACAAATGGCAACTTTATAGCCTTTTTCAATCAAACTATCAATATAACCTTGAGCCGAATGATGAGGTACTCCACACATTGGGATAGGTTCATCTGCATTGCGGTTCCTACTTGTTAAGGTTAATTCTAAAATTTGAGCGGCTTTGATTGCATCTTCATAAAATAATTCATAAAAATCACCAAGACGATAGAACAAAAAAGCATCTTGGTACTGTGCCTTGATGCTTAAGTATTGCTCCATCATGGGGGTGTTCTTAGTCTTTTGAGGCATTGTCTTCCTCCTCTATATAATGATTGATTTCAGTTTGAATCAACTGTGTTAAATGTTGCAGCAACTCATTGGCTTGTACCAGCTGTGCACGATAAGCGACGACCAAAGGATGCGTATCAATTTCCTGTGTCAATGTTTCGATACGCCGGATCGCCTCTTTTTCGGCTTCTTTCTTTCCGTAATGCGCAAAATTTACCGCATCTTTTTGTGCTTGTTTTAGTGCTTCTGTTTGCTGCTTCAGATAAGGACTTTTCTTTACTTTTTTTTCTAGTTCTTTATAGCGTAAAATTGTTTCATGTGTGGTTAAAAGCTCAATCAATTTATCTACTTCTAGTTGGATGGACGTTTCCACTCGCACACTCGCTTTCTACTCCATAAATGGGTGGTCTTCATTGATTTGGATCAATTGGATCGTTTTTGCCCGACCAGTTTGATCATCTACTTCCAAAAGGCAACCACTTAAAATTCCTCGACCTTGTTCGACCACTTCAAAACGTTTAGGTAAGGCCGTTAAAAATTTCTCGATCACCGGTTCACGTCGCATTCCTAAAATTCCATCGTAAGGTCCTGTCATTCCCACATCGGTCAAATAAGCTGTGCCTTGTGGTAAAATACGTGCATCATTCGTTTGGACGTGCGTATGAGTTCCAACAACAGCGGAAACTTGACCGTCTAAAAACCAGCCCATTGCTTGTTTTTCGCTCGTCGTTTCTCCATGAAAATCAACAAAAATAATTGGCGTTCTCTTTCTAGCTTCTTCCACTAGCTCGTTCATTTTTCGAAACGGATCGTCTAAATCAGTCATAAATGAACGTGCTTGCATATTGATCACTGCAAGCTCAAGTTGGTTCACTTTGACAAAGACCATCCCTTGTCCAGGAGTTCCTTCTGGAAAATTTGCTGGACGTACCAGTTTTTTCGCCTGATCAATGAATTCAAAAATATCACGGTTGTCCCATGTATGATTGCCAAGAGTCACTACATCGACACCGTCTTGTAAAAATTTCTTATAGATCTTTTCTGTGATCCCACGACCAGAAGCTGCATTTTCTCCATTGACAATCGTCACTTGTGGACGATATTTTTTCTTCAATCGAGGCAGATATTCTGTAATCATGTCTCTGCCCATCGCACCTACTACATCACCAATAAACAATACCCGCACACTATTTCCTCTTCTCTTTTAACATCTACTTTATTATAAGTGTTTTAAACAAGAAAGAAAAGGTTAAAAAAATGACCAAAAGAAATCAAAAACTTTAGATTATACCTATTCCTGCAAATAAAAACCTTCATAAATGAGAGGGGATTTATAAAAAGAATCATCGAAGCGTGGATCTTCCTTCTACTCTTAATTTAGATTCACAATCATGAGAAGCAAAAGTGTAAAAAGTTTCACTGCACCTAGAAAGTAAAAAACAAAGAATTTCGAAAATAGTTTTTTCTATTTTCGGAATTCTTTGCTCTATTTCTCAAGAATAGGCAACATCTTTTTCACCTATTCCCATCAACTTTTTAAAAGGACTCTTAGCAATCTGTCAAAAACATCTATAGGGATAGCTATTGTAAAGTTCTATCTACTTACTCATGTCAAACTCATGGTTTTCAAGTTAAACTAATGCTAATTCTTTCAATGCTTTCCAAATACCATCTTGATCATTCGTGTCTGTCACCATTTTTGCTTCTGCCTGTACGTCTGGTGTTGCATTACCCATTGCTACACCAACTCCTGACATTCTCAGCATTTCACGATCATTTTGTCCATCCCCAAAACTGATAATATCTTCTTGATCGATCCCTACTTGGTGGGCTAAGTTCAAGATTGTTGCTGCTTTTGAACCGTTGTGAGGCACCACATCTACACTATTTTCGTGCCAACGGACAAAACGAATTTTATCATATGAAGTAAATTGTTGATCGTATCTTTGATCGAAAAAGGCTAATGCTTGATATACGTCTTGCTTTTCCACAAAGTATTCGTCTAATTCCGGTACGTCTGCCCCAAAAGAATGCATGGCTTCTTCCATTACTTCTACATCATTGGAAGAAAAACGTTTGATTGAGTCTAAACTAACAAAAGCTGTATCAATATTTTTTCCTTGAGCCTCTTCGATAAATCGCCCTAATTGTTCTTGATCCAGTAGATTCTTATATACTTGCTCATGATCTAAAAAGCCAGCTGCTCCATTACAAAGAATGTAATTTGAAAACGCCAAATCACGAATCACTTCTTGCGCATGAAAACGACTACGTCCTGTTGCGATAGTCACTAAATGTCCATCTCTCCGTAATTTATCCAAAGCTTCTCTCGTACTATCTAATGCCTGTTTATTCGAATCTAACAACGTACCATCTATATCAAAAGCAATTAATTTGCGTGTCATCCTGCTTATTTCGCTCCCTTATAAATATTTACTGGCTTCTCTTACTACTAGTTTGCTCCACTCACCTTGTAACTGTTTTTTTACCCAAAGCGGATTTGTCTTACTATAGTCCCGCAACGCCCAACCAATGGCTTTTTGGATAAAAAATTCAGCCGTCAAACGATCTTCTTCTATCGCTTGTGACAGTAAAACAACATCCGTTTCTTCTTTAAATCCTAATTGCAACGTGATCGCAATCCGTCTCAACCAAAAATCCTCTTGCTTTTCAAACAATTGAAATACGGCTTTTGTTTCTTGTTGTCGTTTCGCCCACGTACTGTAAACTTTTCGCCATGAATCAATACTATCCCACCATTCTTTTTGTGAGACAAGAGGCAGTAATCCTGTCAATTCTTCAAAAGAAAGACGGTTGACATTTTTTTGTACTAGGTCGATAGCTAAATACTGATACTCTCGTTCCTGTTGTCCATAATAAGTAACAACTAGTTCAAGCAAGTCAGACACAGGTAATGCAAGACTTTGGTCTAACAGTGGTTTTTGGAGGGTGAATCGTTCAGGTTTAGGAACACCTGCAAATAGAAAATGGTTTTTCATGTACTTTTCCATTTGTTGCGCTTTTTCTCTATTTTTTGGAAATACAATATTTTGCAATCAACTTCCTCCTTCTTTAAGGAAACAGATTAATCCACATAAGAAGAATTAGATTGGTTCAACCAAGCATAACCTAATCCCATCACAAGTCCACCACCGATGTAATTTCCGATCAATGCAAATGACAAGTTATGGATAACATTACCCACCGTCATCGCATCCATATGTCCGCCTGAAGCAAAGTAAGCCAATGTAAAGGCAGGGAAATTCGCAATCACGTGTTCATAACCTAAAAATGCAAAAATGAAAATAATGAACACAATCGCAAGTACTTTACCTGCATCATCTTTCATACGCATACTGATCAAAACTGCAGTATTCACCACAATGTTTGCAAACATGGCCTCAATCAAAATCGTCATGGTCGGTTTTGTCAATTTCACAGCGATCGATTCCAACATATAATTATCCATTGGCAGATCCTGAAAAGGTGTCGTAGCAGAAACTAAGAAACCAAACAATATACCACCGATCAGATTAAATAAAATACATGTAAATAAAATTTTTGCTGCCAGTCCAATTTTTATTTTTTTTCGTTGCACACCGACAGTCATGTAAAGCATATTAGAAGTTCCTAGTTCAGCATTCATATACAAAATCATCACTAGCGACCAACTAAACATAAATGCATAAAGCATTTTTCCTAATCCATGAGCAATATGCTCACCTTTTATCGCAATCGCAAAGGCAATCGCTGTTCCAAGGGTCAAAAACAATGTAGCAAACATCGCTCGCACTGCGTAACGAGCAAAACTGGTGCCAATCAAATCCACTTTCTTTTCGATCGACGCCTCAATTTTTTCAAACAATGGTGATACTGGGTTCATCTCTTTTCTCCTTTAAGATTTGTTCATTTATTTTCATATTTTGGCATATCCCCCCCTTATTCTATAGAGAGGAACATTGTTTGTAAAGCGTTTTTAAATACTTATTATCTTGACTTTGATAGGGGATATCGATTATACTGTAATTTGTGTAAAATAATGCAGCAGAAAAATAATAACTCGCCCCTAGTTTGTTGCCCCGATTTGGGTTCAATTGCGTAACCGCGGCTGCAAAGGTGAAGATTGAAGAACAAACTATACGATTATGAATTTTTCATCGGATTATTTTACTCCAAAACTAAATTGATATTTATTGGAGGAAATCTTAATGTCTCGTTATACAGGACCATCATGGAAAATTTCTCGTCGCTTAGGTATTTCATTATCTGGCACAGGGAAAGAATTAGCACGTCGCCCTTACGCTCCAGGTCAACATGGACCAAACAGCCGTGGCAAAAAATCAGAATACGGTATGCAATTAACTGAAAAACAAAAACTACGTCATATGTATGGAATGAACGAACGTCAATTCCGTAACTTGTTCGTTAAAGCAAGCAAAATCAAAGAAGGTAAACACGGGGTTAACTTCATGATCTTACTAGAACAACGTTTAGACAATGTTGTTTATCGTCTAGGTCTTGCAACTACTCGTCGTCAAGCTCGTCAATTAGTAAACCATGGTCATATCATGGTTGATGGCAAACGTGTGGATATCCCTTCTTACCATGTAGAAGTTGGTCAAGTGATCTCTGTTCGTGAAAAATCACAAAACATCTCAACAGTGAAAGAAGCTGTTGAAGCAACTGTTGGACGTCCAGCATTTGTAAGCTTTGATACTGAAAAATTAGAAGGTTCATTAACTCGTTTACCAGAACGTGATGAATTGTACCCAGAAATCGACGAAGCTCTAGTCGTTGAATACTACAACCAAAGCCTATAATTCAAACAACTTTGGTGCAAAAGCCCACTATCTTTTTGATAGTTGGGCTTTTTTTTATTTGTTGAAAAGGAGCTCAAATAGGAATTAGGGTTCTCATTTCTCAATCATACTTTTTTCTTGCTCTAAAATTTCCAATTTCCCAGTTACAATCAAGTAATTTAGTGGCTAGACTTTACAACCCTTTCTTCTTAGTTTATAATTTCGTTAACCGTTGTATTGAAATGGGTTAACGGAAGGAGCACCATATGACAAAATCCCTTAAAGAACTGATACTTGCTGCTGAATTTGCTGCCATTATTGCCGTACTATCTCAATTTACGATCCCATTAGGTTTGATTCCGCTTACTGGACAAACATTTGCGATCGGTTTAACTGCCACCTTTTTGGGCAAACGTACAGGGACCATCGCTGTATTCATTTATCTATTGCTTGGATTGATCGGGCTTCCTGTTTTTTCAGGAATGACTGGGGGAATTGGGGTATTATTTGGCCCATCAGGAGGATATTTACTAGGATTTCTTTTACAATCTCTTGCCATTGGCTGGATCATTGAAAAAACTAGTCCTCGTTTTCCTAAAGCTTGGTTTGCTAATATGGTAGGTGCTTTGCTTGCTTTGATCACAGGTACTTCATGGTTAGCAATCAGTAGTAGTCTTCCCCTTCAAACAGCCATATTAAGCGGCTTTGTTCCCTTTTTATTTCCTGAATTACTGAAAAGCACCGGAGCCGCATATCTAGGGATATTATTACGAAAAAGATTACACTTCAACACAGATACAATATTTTCTACAAAAAAACAGTAAATCTATCGCACTTACCTCTCAAAAAAAGAGGCTGGAACAGAAGTGTTTAACTTCGAGAAATAAGCTAAAATTCACGAAAATTACTTTTTAAATTTTTGTGAATTTTAGCTTTTTTTTCGAAGGAGTTGCTTTTTGATTCCGCCGTTTATACGTATTTAGAGCGTGAAACAAAAGTAAACACTTTTATTTCACGCTCTTTTCATACTTAAGGTGTTGTTTTTTTCATGATTTATTCTATTTTAGCAACCTATATAGAATCTACTTCGATACAGTTTTTTACTTCAAAAGCCAACCACCATCAATGGGAATGATTGCACCTTGAAGATAACTTGCTTGAGGAGTCGCAAGAAATAAAGTCAATTCAGCTACTTCTTCAGGTTGTGCCCAGCGTTTCACTGGTGTTTCATTCGCTACCCATTCCGCCATCTCACCAGTACCAACAAAGTCGGCAGCATTCATCGGTGTTTGGATCGCTCCTGGTGCAATGGCTTTGACACGAATACCTTGTGGTGCATAATCTAAGGCTAATTGTTTCGTAAAACCAATAATCGCATGTTTTGCACTAGTATAAGCAATCCCACCACCTCCAGCAACGAACCCCGCAATCGATGCCATATTGATAATCGTTCCCTTGTTTTTAGCAAGCATTTCAGGAAGTAGGAGCTTCGTTAAGCGAAACATGCTTTTTACATTCACTTCGTAGATTTGATCCCAAAGCCTTTCATCGGTTTCCAGTAAAGGTTTATACGCATCTAAAATTCCAGCTGTATTCAATAAGATAGACACTGGGCCAAATTTTGTATGGCAAGCACGTACTGCTGCTTCAAGCGTTTCTTTCTGACAAACGTCTCCTGTGTAAGCAAAAAATTGTTCTGGATAAGCTTCTAGTAGATCTACCATTTTTCCCATTTGCAGATCAAAACCAAAGACAAACGCTTTTTGCTCTAAAAAAGCTACTGCTTGCGCTGCACCGATCCCAGAAGCTGCGCCTGTTACAAACACCACTTGTCCAGCTAAATCAGTGTATTGGTTTTTCATTCGACGATCTCCCAGTCATCCGCTAAAATATCACAGACAGTTGGCGCAAAACTAGAAAATCCTTCGTCACTCGTTTTGATCAAAAAATATGGAGTCACAGGGCAACCATCGAATACTTCTCCAGAAACAAGCGTTACATATAACTCAAACCCACTCCAGCCTTTACG
>NZ_NGMO01000002.1:160575-197148 GCF_002140175.1 Candidatus Enterococcus wittei | reverse complement strand
AACAAGCGTTACATATAACTCAAACCCACTCCAGCCTTTACGGATGATTTTTGCCCCTTGTTTCAATTGTGGTAATACTTCTTCAAATGTCATGATTACTCCTCACTTTGTTTGATTGTTTTGATTGTCTGATATAACTCAATATAATCAGCTAATTGCAGTTCTCCTGTAACGATAAAATAATTGAGATCCGCCCATGGTTTCCGGTGGACTTTACTGGTAGATAGTAGTAGATCTACCTCTCTTCCCCGATAATCCGTTGGTAAAAATTTCAGTTGGTACTCATTTCGGAAAAATTGTCGTAGACTCTCTTTCAGCAATTCTTCTTCAAACAAAGGAAAATCCGTCATCAACAACAAGGTTACGACAGGTAGCTTTTGATTGAACATCCCCATCGTTTTAAGCACCGTTAGATACCTTCCCATCAAAAAAGAGGTGTTCTCAAATGCCGGATAGTGATCTGCTCGTTGTTTTTCTTCAAAAAACGAATCTAACCAATGTTTCAATTTGTCATTTTTAATCACTAAATGATTCATAAAATCACTGTCATCCCCATCAATCGTCTCTTTTGCATAAGGGAAAAGATACGCAAACAAATGACTACTGAATAAATAGTTTTCTGCCTCATTTGTCAAAGTTTCCTGGATCATCCCATGTTCTGCTTGATAGTGAACCAATGCTTCTTTAGCTTTCGCAAGTGCTAAGTAAGGTAGTGTTTGATGTTGTTGATGAAACTGAAAGATTTCTTTACGAATCCTTTGATCGCTGTAGTACTCTTCTCTAGTCATCAAGACTAAGAATAAAGCTCCCAACTCCTCTTTTGCTTGAAAATAGTTAGGAAAGATTGGTTCCATCCACTGGCAAAACCGATAAAACAAAGCATTTTGATTGAGTAATGCCTTCTTCTTGTCATTCAAACGTACGTCATGTTTTTGTGATTTACGCAGAAAAAATGCACCTAGCATATATTCTAAGCGTCTTTTTTTGATCTCATTCAACCGAATGTGAAAAAAGAGCAAGATCTGTTCAGCGATGTTTTTGATATCTTCTTGGGGAATTGTTTTAAAAGGCCATATTTTACCACGAAATAATTGCCAAAAAGTCATATGCAGATACAACCGAATGATTTCTTCTTCGCCACAAGCCACATAGCTACCTCTTTGTAAATGGATCCCATAGCCAGTCAATTGTTCTTTCCATTCATTGATTTTACGATGAGTGGTCGATTCACTGATATAATGCTTTTGTGAGAACTGATAGATCGTATGGAATTCTTCAAAAAAAATGTCGTGCAGTAGCTGATACTTTAGCGTACTTTGCACGAGATACATCAAAAAGCGTTCATGCTCGATGGAATCAAGTGAATCATAAAATTGATATCCCGAGCGACTGGACTTTGTAAACAAAGACTGGGTCTTGCCACTGAATTTTTGATAGTTTTTATTTAGTTCATTGACATATTTTGAGACACTTCGAGCATCTAGTTGGACTCTTTGCGCAAGTTTAACAGCCGTATGCCCAGCTTGATCTTCGAAACTTTCTAGTAGAAGAACTTTGTAATATAAGTCTTTATCAAAACGTTTCAGATATTCAGAAGACAAATACACGACTCCACCCCTTGCTAGAATGTTTCTCTCATTGTAGCATAAAATCTACCTTTCGACATCAAAACAAGTTAGCAAAGAACTGAAAGAGCAATGGTAGTAAAAAGACGGTTAGCAGACCGTTCACACAAATGGCCAATCCAGAAATCACACCCTCAATTTCTCCGATTTCGATTGCTTTGGCTGTGCCAATAGCATGGGAAGTACTACCTAAAGCAACTCCTTTTGCGATTGGGCTTTTGATGCGAAATACTTTGAAAATATGGGTCGCAATCAACGAGCCGAAAATCCCTGTAGAAACAACGATTGCTAGAGTGACAGCATTGATTCCTCCCATCGAATGAGAAAGATCAACAGAAATGGCAGTCGTCACTGATTTAGGCAATAACGAAATGACAATTTCCTTGTTCAATGCAAAAAAGTATCCGATACTGACACTTACAAAACAATTCGCCATGATTCCTGCTATGATCCCACAAATGATCGGATAAACATGTTTTTTTAATAGATGGAAATTTTTATATAAAGGAAGCGCAAGCGCCACAGTCGCAGGAGTAATCAGTAACGTCAGTAAATTCCCGCCAACATTATAATCTTGATAGCTAATGCCTGTAAAATGTAGAAATAAGATAATCACGATAATTGACAAAACTAATGGATTTAAGAGAGGTATTGGATGTTTGCGTATCAACTTATCAAATAAAACATACACGCCTATGGTCAGACTCAAACCAAACAAGGGATGACTAAATAATTCATTCAAGTGGTGATTCCTCCATTCCTTCTATCCTCGTTTTTTTTCTAGTACGAAGTAGTGTAACGAGAGCTTCCACGCCTTCCGCTGTTTTTCCTGTGACCACCATCGTCACTATCGAACAACAAACGACTGCTCCTAGTAAGATAGGCCAAATAGCCATGATCTGATCAAAATAATCTAGCAAACCTACACCGGCAGGAACAAACAAGATCGTTAAATTATTTAACAAGAATTGCCCTGTAGTGCCTAATTTATCAGGATCTACTATGTGTAACTGAAACGCCAAAAATAAATATAAAATTCCTAAAATACTTCCAGGAATTGGTAAATGTGCGACTATACGTGTTCCTTCCCCCAATATAGAAAAGAAAATAATAATAAAAAATTCTTGATAAACTTTCAAATTCTCGACACCCCTCATCTCTAGCTTTCATTTTACAGACAATATTTTTCAGAAAATTTCAAAAGATGTCGTTTCAAATAGACAATTTTTGAAAAAAAACTTTGTTTTTTTTTTGGTATATTTATATTTAAGGGTTAGTGTTTTGTAAGTAACGGTTTTAAAAGTGTTTTATTTTTGTTGTTGGTCTGATTTCTTTTATAGGGAGTCATTTTTTCTTTGCACTTATTACGACCGCCCAGAAAAAAACACAAACGTGCGAAACACTTCACCTATCGTGGCGATGTTTCTTTTTTTTTGCATTTTTAAAACTTCAGGAGGTATATATGGATTACTCACTAATGACCCGTCTAGCGGCGGAAGTACTTGGTACAGCGTTATTGATCATCTTAGGTAATGGTGCTGTAGCAAACGTAGATTTAAAAGGTACAAAGGGTTACGGAAGTGACTGGATGCTGATTGCTGTAGGTTATGGCTTCGGTGTAATGATGCCTGCTATGATTTTTGGCGGTATCAGCGGAAACCACATCAATCCTGCATTTACAATCGCTTTAGCTTCAAATGGTTTATTCCCTTGGGCAGAAGTATTGCCTTATATCGTAGCACAATTGATTGGGGCAGCTTTAGGGCAATTGATCGTAGTCGCTTGTTACAAACCTTACTATGATCAAACAGAAGATGTGAACCATGTCTTAGGAACATTCTCAACTATCAACAGTGTGGGTTCTAAATTCAATGGTTTCGTAAATGAATTCTTCGGTTCATTCGTTTTATTCTTTGGCGCATTAGGAATCACAAAAGCACCATTCTTCCAAGACAACCTTGGTACAGCTCACTTAGCACTTGGTTTCTTAGTATGGACATTGGTTGCTTCACTTGGTGGTCCTACTGGTCCTGGATTAAACCCAGCACGTGACTTTGCCCCTCGTTTAGTCCATGCATTACTACCATTGAAACACAAAGGTTCTTCTCAATGGGACTACGCTTGGGTACCAGTTGTTGCACCAATCTGTGCAGGTATCGTAGCAGTCTTCGTATATAAAGTATTATTCATGGCATAATACAAAAAACTTCATACAAAAGAAAACGGAAACCAGAAGTTGCAAGACACTTCGATTTCCGTTTTTTTTAGTAAGGTTGCGAGAAAAGTTTTTTGCACTGAGGAATAAGACAGAAAAAGAGAAAAGGGGCCTCCACATTTTTTATTTTTGGCTTATTACAAAAGTACAGCATCTTGAACGCCAATTATCAAGGTCATGTCAGCAGCACTTTGGTCCGAGCAGTAAGAAAAATACAGGCTATTTTTTTGATATATTCTTGAGATTTCCCACTACAACAAAATTCATTCATTTTTAATCATTACATATAGTTCTTCTCCCTTAATCTAAATACCACCTTTTATAGAAATCGAAAAAAAAAAATTTTGTTTCTCTATTTCTATGAGATACTTTAGTTATCTATCTAAGAAAGGAAGCGTATTTCGATGAATAGCTTTCATTTTGTTGATCCCAATCGTCGTCCTCAAGCTGATGTTCGACGGATGACTAAAGAGTTGACAGAGAAATTCCACGCAATTGATCCAGATCTTACTTTGATCCATCACGATAACTTTATTGATTATGGACCAGAAGTCTTTCCTCAGTTGGCTTCACTTTACTGGGATCCTCGCGTGCCCAATCACCCCATGGCAACTTTTGTGTACTCGGAATATCATCTCAGATATCGAAATTTCCCCCTCTATTGGTTCACACCTTATGGAGAATGTATTGATGAATTCCACGGAAAAGTAAATAACTCTTTTCGGAAACCTTTGCAAGCCATCGATAATGCGATTTTGAAAGTTATTCACGACTACCAAACCCACAATTTAACTTACTGGCAAGATTTATTTTCAGAAGAACAATTACAACAAGTCATCACTTCACACTACAGTAGAACCACTCGAATGATTGGAAATGGTATTCCTGGAGGACGTATGATGGATTTTACAGATCCAATGAAACGCCCTCATGCTGCGGTAGAAAAAGCTACTGAATACTTGGAAACACAACTTGATAAACTTGATTCCCGCTTGACACTCTCACGAGATGAGTCTTATATTGATTTCGAACCAAGTGTAGGACGTTATTTATCCGAGTGGTGGTATGATCCCGAAGTATATGATCCCGAAGTAGACGATCCTGATGACCCATTAATAGATTTAACAGATAGAGAATATCAAATTTACTATCAAAAGATTATTCTCTATAGCTTTGGTCCTTATAGTTTAGGCACTGGTTATCACGGTGATATATTTGATGGCGGCATCCCAAATATTGCTTATCTTGGATTAAACCAAGAGTTAGTAGACAACATTCTTAAAGTCATTCATGAATATCAACTTTTCAATTTATACTATTGGCGTGATTGTTATACACCCGAAGAGTTCCAAGTAGAGATCAATAAATACAAAAAAATGTGGGACTTGGATTAACCAAGTCTCACATTTTTTGTTATTTGACAATAGGATAAGCTGTTGATACGGTAACTTTTCCGGTTGCTTTTACGTTCACATGTACTTTGATTTCAAAAGCTCCCCCACTCTCTTTTTCAAGAAACTCTTGTGGTCCTGGGGTATTTGTAACATTTTTTTTCACAATCCGTTCCACTTCACTAGTGATCTTCTGTGCATCCCAATTATCTGGAAAGACAGTAGATTTAACGCTTTTAAAATCAGGCCCATAACTCACAGTGGCTTCAAATGGTTGTCCTTCTACTACTGTACTTGTAGGTCTATAAACAACCCCACTATCTGGATGATAGAAATCGGGATGGCGTGAGTGTGCTCCTTTTAGTTCAGGTGTTCCATCTTTTCCAGGCTTCACCTCACCTGCCACATGTCGAAGGGATTTTCGATTGTAATATTCAGTTTCGGGAAGTTTTTCTACTAAGGACTCATTTGGACAGCCTTTGGTAATCAGAGCTTTTTCAGTTTCTAGAATCCGAGTAGCTTCGACTTCTTCTACTTCGATGGCGGTAACTAGCGCTCCTTCGGCTTCCACAGTTCGTAAAACAGATAGCATTTCGGACCATGGCAAACACATAACGACTAATAAAACGTCTACTGGTTCGAGTTTTTGTTGGGATTGGCGGATAACCCACTCTGTGTTTTCATAATTTGGTAAGTTTTTCAACACACTACCGCCGACTTCTGAAATTGCCGCTATTGTAGTGTCATCTAAACTCTTTGGCAAAGAGTCAGTTCGTACTTCATCATATAGACCATCAGCTAATGCATAATAATTACAATAGAGGCCAAAGAATTTTTGGACTTTGCGTATCGTATAGATGACCTCTTGATTGTAACCAATCTCTACTTGATCTAGCGGTACGACTTCTTGTGTTCCTCGATAAACAAATTCCCCATCTCGATTTAAGACAACTTCTGTTCCATTAGCTTTAGCTGCAATCCGAAATAAATTGGTCATGAACGTATCAGGTAATTGCTCAACCAATACATCTCTTTCATCGATCATTCTACGAGTGATTTGTTTACCTGTTTCATTGACTGTATCTACATCCGTAGGTTCGATAGCACCAAACTGTATTTTAGAATTTGCCTTTACTAACTCCATAACTGCTTCTGGTGTAGCAATCTGCGGTAAAAAACTCTCAAAATCAGTTTCCAATGGCAGACGGATTCCTGTAATACTCAATTCCACATATTCTTCTTTTCGATGATCATAAGCTGTATACCTTAAATTGACATCAATGTGTGGATCATAGTATCCAGTGTAGGGAGTGAACGTGATCCCTTTTAATGCACCGATGCGAGGAGGGAGTTTTTCCGGTCCTGGCAAATACTCATTCAATGAAACATCAGGATATACGAGTAAACTCTGATTAGTTTCCTCTTTTGGTGCAAACGTCGCACTGCTTTTATCAGGTGCAATCTTTATTTCATAACCAGTCAAATCAGGAGGAGTCTGGATATACGATAAAAATTGATTTTGTACCGCGATCCAGCTAGCTAATTCGATCTTATTCGTTTCCATAAGCTCAATTGGCTCTTCTGGATGATTGATTGCGTCACCTAAAAGAAGGATGGAACCATTTAAGATATTCCCTGCAGTCAAACGATATAGTTGACTGACGGCACTTGCTTGAACGGATTCTTTCAGATAAGGACGTGTGAATTCAGCAAATGCGACTGCTTGGATCGTTGGAGCAATCGGTGAACGTGCAAAACGGGTTCCCAAAGGTAAAATACTTGGGCCGTCCATCAAATCTAAATAATCAGACAATACCAAATTATCAAAAACATTGTGGGATGCTGTTAAGGTGGAGGTAAATCCTCGATAATCTCGCCATTCATTCACTGTTTGATCTGGTGGCGAAACATCGCTTAAATCAATGGTGACACTTGGAGAAGAGGCAGCTTCTTTGAGGGTTTGATTATGGGCAAATACTTGGAGGGGCGGTTGGACAAATGAGGAAAGTAACAGGACAACCATAAACAAGGACAACCATTTTTTATTTTTCATTTGCTTACTCCTTTTCTATTCGTTACTGCGAATATTACAACAAATAAAAAAGGATTCACAAACCATAACTGAGTGTTTTTATGTCCTGTTTTTTCTGTTTCCAGAAAAATATGTAGCAGGATCAATTGAGTAAATCCTGTTTATTCTTTTAGAGAAATGATCAGAGTTGGTCTTCAGATTGACAAACGCTTCTTTGATCCATAACAATTGAATCTTACATGACTTGGTCACGGGTATTCTCAACTAATTGATAGATTCAATAAGGGATGATCGTCATCGCCTGTTCGAATTCTTTTTTTAGATGGCGTTGCTGGTAGTCTTTGAATTCAGGTCGGTGAGTACGCAAAAGTACACGAAGTTTCATTGGATCGTAGGTGTCGATCAGCTGATATTCTCTTACAAAATCACGTGTCAGTTGCCATTCATAATAATAGCCAAAAGGACGACAGCTATAGATTGTTTCATTCAGGACTTTATCTGCGAAACGACGGTGCGTATGACCAAATACGACTTGTTGAATATTAGGATACTGGTCAAGTAACTGACCAAATGAAGCTGACCCTAAAAAGGCATTCAGTTGATTCCAACGTTCATAAGGTGCTTTTTGATAAATGATAAACTCTTGTTTTGGTACAAAGTGAGTCGATAAAATCACCTTCAACTTTTTCTCACGTAACGTTTCCAGTATTGATTTGGTAACTGCCAACACTCGCTCATTAACCTCCAGATCAGATCCTTCACGTTTAATAAGCCGATCATACCAATATAAACGTTTCATTCGAACAATTTTTTCCAAATCTTTTGTTTCTGAAAACTGATAATCGTACCAACCATTGATGCCTAAAAGTACGGTTTCTTCATTTAAAGCAATATAACGTTCATTTAAAAAGTGAGCATCGGGAAAATGACTCATCATCTTTTCCCCCATCACATCAGCTAGTTCATGATTTCCAAAGTGAAAAGTTGTAGGCAGTCGCTTCGCAAAAAACTCAGCCACTGCCACACAACGATCAACTTTATTTGCTAAATCACCAGCTAAATGTAATCGTGTAATATTTTTTTGTTGTAATACATCCCATAGAATCAGTAACTCTGTTTCATCGAATTGATTGATATCGACATGTAAATCGCTGATGATCGCTAGATTTCCCATATATTTTCCTTCTAAACCTTTGCTGTTTGATCGATCAACTGAAGATTGTTTTTTAATAAGCCACTGGGGCCTCTTAATTGAAGACTCTTATACGTAGGTTCTACTGCAAGTGTCGTTGGATCGTCCAAATACATCAAAGCACTTTTTTTGATTTTGATTGGGCCAAGAACCGTCTCAGCCGTTTCAGAGTAGAGACTTAGATCGGCTGTTGTGTCTTTATTCACTATAATCAAACGAAAAGATGTATCGATTTGACAAGTGATTCGGCTATCCGCAAATGGTCCATCCCCATCTTCGACATCAAGCAGTAATTGATCATCTTCACTGATTTTGCCACGTAGAAGCTCTTCTGCTTCTTGTGATACGATAAATTCCATATTCATCACCTCGAATTTAGCTTAATGATTTTATACCTAAGTTGCAACTATCTTGTTTTGCGTACTTGATTCATCCATTCTTTTTTCGTTATGCCTTTAAGGATGATTGAAATCACACGACCTCGTTCACGTTTTGCATCAGGAATGACCCCTTCTTGTTTCATCCCCAACTTTTCCATCACTCGACCAGATTTGCTATTTTCAGCATTATAGTAAGCAAAAATTCGTACCAGCTTCATTTTTTCAAACCCTAATTTTAGTAATTCATATCCAGCTTCCGGTACGATGCCTTGTCCCCAATAGTTGCGATTCAAAACATAACCGATCTCTGCCGTGTCATCACCGTCTTGGAGTCTCAAATCGATGGTACCAATCATCTTACCATTTTCTTTCCACTCGATTCCATATTTTCCTAAGGGTGAGGCTATGAAATAATTAGCAATACTCAACTTGGTATCTAGAATTGTTTCATGTCTTTGGAAGACATAGCGTGTGGTTTCTTCATCACTGGCGTATTCAAACAAATCCTCCACATCTGCCATCGTGAGGGGCCTTAAGATTAATCGATCTGTTTCAATAACCAGATTCTCAGCAAAAATCAATTGGCGATTGATCAGTAAATCCATACGTATCCACCTTTTTTCTCGTTTTTCATTACTTTAGCGAACTTACTGAAAAGAAGCAAGCAAACTTCCTTATTTACTTCTCTAAAGACACAGCGCATAAAAGAACAAAAAAACTTTAAGAATTCATGGCAAAAGAATAATTTTTTGTTCATGGTTTATTAACAAGTTTTCTATAAGATGATTGTATCATTTAAATCTGTATTGGAGGGATCACGTATGACGGAGTGTACAAAATGTATTTATTTTATTGAAAAAACGAAAAATATTGAAGGTTCTAATATTGAAGTTAAAACACTTTTTGTCAATGAAGATAAAGAAACTGCGCTACTTATTTATAACAATTTAGTGAATAAAAAACCTCATTACTTTGGACTGATTTTAAGCGAATATAGAATCAAAGCAGAAGTAAGCTACTTTTACCAGTTATTAAAACGTTGGTCCCATCTTCCTACAGATTTTTATCGTAAAGTAAATATATTAAACTACCAAACATTAGCTGAGACCTATGGATAATCCTTTACTTACCTCTTTTCCTAATCTTCATTGAACAAAAAACTTATATTTTAGCATTAGCTTTATACTTTTTTCTATCTTCTACAATCATAAATTTTTCATGGAATAAAATCTACATCTAGCTTACTATCTGAATGGAGAGTACTCTTCAAATGGAAAAGAACGTGGGACAAAAGTATTATTTACTCTTATTTCACGCTCTAAATACGTATAAACGGCGGAATCAGAAGCAACTCCTTTGATAATAAGCTGAAATTCACAAAAAGTTTAAAAGCAATTTTCGTGAATTCCTTCTTACTTCTTGGAGTTAACCACTTCTGTCCGAGCCTCTTTTCTAAACAAAGAAATCTGTCCTTCAACTTTTGACTATTATTTTAATGCTTGATTGACATCTTCGATCATCAATTTCATTGATTCTAACCCACCACCACTTAAATACCAGACGTCTGGCTGTAAAGTAATCACCTTATCATTCTTACCAGCAGTAGTTTGAGCTACTAATTCATTTGTAGCGATATTGTCTTTACTTGTATCTCCACCAATGGCTTTCGTCCGATCGATCACAAATAAAATATCAGGATTCTTTTCTAAAACATACTCATAGGAAACACTTTGTCCATGGGTGGAAGCTTCAATCTTATCATCAGCTTGCTTAAATCCAAATAGATCATGGATAAATCCAAAACGTGAACCTGATCCATAAGCAGAAAGTTGTCCTTCATTTACTAAAGTAACTAAGGCATTCAGAGACACATCATTGGTTTTTCCTTTTATTTCGTCGATTTGTTCTGAAAGATCGGCTAATCGTTCATTCGCTTTCTTTTCTTGATCAAAAATCTTAGCTAACGTATGAATATTTTGTTTCATGGATTCCCAAGTGTTTTGCGTGTCCAGACCTAAGAATAAAGTGGGAGCGATTTGACTGAGTTCTTCTTGATAATCACGCTGTCTTCCTGAAATGATGATCAAGTCTGGTTGTAACTGATTGATTTTTTCTAAATCAGGTTCTTTGATTCCACCGGCTGACTCTACATCTTTGTATTTATCCAAATAAGTAGGCAAGTTTTTTGTTGCTGCTCCTATTACTTTATCGCCTACCCCTAATGCATCCAGTGTATCTAACGAACCATTATCAAAGACGACTACTTTTTCTGGACTTTTTTGTACTTTGACTGACTGCCCTTCACTATCTTTGACGGTCAATACTAGATTAGATGACACCTTTTCTGTTGTTTCACTTGTTGTTGCTTCTTGTCCATTGCAAGCTGTTAATCCTAAAGAAGCTATCACTAAAAACCCTAAAACTATTTTTTTCATTTGTTCACTCCTCGTTTTTTTTTAGAAATAAAGACAAAATCTGCGACCTTCTACTTCACAGATCCGAATATCCATCTCATACAATTCATCTAATATATCTTTTTGGATAATTTCATTTGTTTTTCCTTGGATAAATAGTTCCCCTTGCTTCATCGCAATGATTTCATCTGCATAACTAGCTGCAAAATTGATATCATGAAGGACCACGATAATCGTTTTGCCTAATTCTTGAACCAGCTTTTTTAAAATCTGCATGATCTGGACGGCAAAATTCATATCAAGATTATTCAATGGTTCATCTAATAAAATATAATCCGTATCTTGTGCTAAAACCATCGCAATATAAGCCCGCTGTAGTTGTCCACCAGAGAGGGTGTCGATTGCTTGTTCTTTTATCGTATTTAATCCAAGGTGTTGAATGGCTTCTTCAATGATTTGTTGATCATTTGCAGTAAGTCTTCCTCTTGAATAAGGAAAACGCCCAAAGGTTACTAATTCTTCAACGGTGATTTTTATGCTGATCTCATTAGATTGTTTCAAAATAGCTAGTTTTTTTGCCATTTCTTTTGATTTCCAAGCTTTGACTTCTTGGTGGTCAAGATAAATCTCCCCCACATCCTTTGAAATCAAACGACTAATCATTGAAAGGACCGTAGATTTCCCTGCACCATTAGGACCGATAAACGCAGTCAACTGTTGTTTAGGGATTTCTAGGTTCAACGATTGAACGACTGCTTTTTCTTGATAAAATTTAGCGACTTTATTTAAATGGATCATCCAAATTTCTTCCTTTCGTGTATTAGCTTTGTTATAAAATAAGTGCCTCCGAGAAATTCTACGACTACACTGACTGTTGTATTCCAGCCAAAGACTTGTTCTACGATCAGCTGCCCACCTGCTAAAAACAGCAGAGCTATCAAGAAACTGCCTACCAATAAGACGTCATGTCGATAGGTAGCAAACAGACGATAACTGACATTCGCCACGATGAACCCTAAGAAAGTTATCGGCCCGACTAATGCTGTGGCTGTTCCTGTCAACAAGCTGACACAACATAATACAAGAAATTGGAAACGGTCTGTTTCGATCCCAAGGTTGATTGCTTGGTCTTTCCCTAAATGAAAAACATCGAGTAAACGCCGATGGTAAAATAAAAAGTACCAGCAACCACCGATTAACAAAGTAGCCGGCAGTAAATAGTGACTTTGGATATTTCCAAAGCTAGCAAATAAACGACCTTGTAACAAATCATATTCATTAGGGTCCATGACCACTTGAAGAAACGTACTGATACTATTGAAAAGAGTACCTAGAATCATTCCTGCCATCAATAATAAAAATAAAGACGTAGCCTGCTTTCGTAATAAAAAATGGAACAATAGTTGACTGAAGCCACCCATCAAGACAATGGTTGCTAAAAAGAATAAAGTACTATTTTGTTGCAACATCGTCACGCCACCCAGTAAGAAAAAAAGCAAGGTTTGGACAAGAACATACAGCGACTCCAGTCCTAAAACTGAAGGTGTTAAAAATTGATTTTGGGTAATTGTTTGAAAACTAACTGTTGCACTACTCGTTGCTAAAGCAACTAAAATAAAAGCCGCGATTTTCTTACTACGTAACATCCAGGCAAATTGCCAATTTCCATAGGTATTAAGTAATAAATAGCTAGCTAACACCACAACAACTAGCAAAAGCAGCCCTAAAAAAAGGTGTTTCTCCTGTTTACGCATGTGTTTTCCCCCTTAGAAGCAAATAGAGAAAACATAAGCCACCGATCATTCCTACAACGACACTCACAGGTACTTCATAAGGATAAATCACGATTCGTGCCAAAATATCACAAGAGAGAAGAAAAATACTTCCAATGATTGCAGTGATCCCTAATGTTTTATGGACTTGATCTCCATATAATCTCGCAGTGAGATTAGGAATGATCACTCCAAGAAATGGAATTGTCCCTACCATGATCAAGACGACCGCACTGGCAAAAGAAACTAATCCAATCCCTAATAATTGCATCTTTCGATAGTCCATCCCTAAATTAACCGCAAAGGTCTCTCCCAATCCTACAATTGTAAATTGATACGCAAAAAAAGAAAGGACACCAAGTAGTGGAACCGTAAGATATAATAATTCATACTCTCCTCGCATGATCGTAGCAAAATTTCCTTGTAACCACGAAGACATATTTTGCACTAGTTGAAATTGGTAGGCAAAAAAAGTCGCAACTGATCCAATGATGTTTCCCAACATGACACCAATTAATGGCAACATCAACTGATTCTTTTGTGGAAAGAAACGTGCTAATGATAAGAAAAGTAACGTGCCAGCAAAAGCAAATACAAATGCTGTCAAAGAGCGTATAAAAATAGAGGCTTGTGGTAAAAAAAGCATCACAACTAATAAACCTAATCTGGCACTATCCATTGTTCCAGCTGTCGTGGGAGAAACGAATTTATTTTGGGTCAGATGTTGCATGATTAGCCCACAAATACTACTTGTAGCTCCTACTAGCAACAAACAAATCGTTCGTGGAAAACGAGTTGCTAGCAACAATTGAAGACTATGTCCCCTCAAGTGAATCAGATCCACCAATTGGAGTTGTGAAACCCCAATAAAAAGAGAACAAATACTTAAAATAACTAATAAACCAATAAGTTTTCCGTAGCGCATTCACTTAGACTCCTTCAACTGAGAATGATTCTCATTATCATTTTAAGTGAATGTTTGAACAAAAGCAACTTCATTTTTCATTTTAAAAACTTTTGTCTGGATGATTGGATAAAAAATATGCTAAAATCCCTTGCTGAAAATAAAACAAAGGATTTTTGAAAGAAAGATACTCATTTTTTATGCTTTGTCTTATTCGATAAATGGAAATTAGGAGGCGAATTCATTTCTGATTTTAGCGTGAAGCCTTATGTTATAATGGATTTAATAACTTTAAGGAGGAAAATAGATGACAAAAGATGATTTGAAAAGCCATTTGGACAAAGGAATGTATGGAACTCCTTTAGTAAACCCTGAAGAACAGCACAAGTATTTAGGTACATTTAGAGAACGTTGTTACCTTAGTATGACGATTGCACAAATGAAAGAACCAACGAATAAGGAACATTTTCTTAAAGAACTTGAATCTCATCCTAAAGCTTCGATTCTTTTAAACGGTGCATTACCTCTTTCTATTCAAAATCAGTACATTCAATTAGCCACCAAAAACCAAGTCCCTTTTACAGTCATCAATGATTTCGTCACCGATGATCCCAATAGTTTTGGACTATTGTTAGTGGCCAAAGAAGCGGTGAATGAACCAGTGATCGATGTTGAAGAAAAATATCCAAGTCCCCAAAAAGAAGAACCAGAACAGCCAAAGAAAAAAAGTTTCTGGCATCGTTTCTTTTGATTAATAATGATAAATCGTACAAAAAGGAGGCTGGGACAGAAGCGTTTAACTCCGAGAAACAAGAAGGAATTCACGAAAATTGCTTTTAAATTTTTTGTGAATTCCAGCTTATTATCGAAGGAGGTGCTTCTGATTCCGCCGTTTATACATATTTAGAGCGTGAAACAAAAGTAAATAACGCTTTTGTCCCACGCTCCTCAAAATCATCTAACTATTTTGTTAATTTTCATTATTTATTGAACTATTGACTACTTCTGGATACAGCAATTCCAATACATTCATCGTTAATCTTCTTCCTTTTCCTGCAAAAGGATAGACATGCATATGCATCGCTGGATTGAAATTGGCTTCGATAATACCATAAGCTTTTTCGTTCGTTTCTGGATCTACTTCTTTATCTGGAATGATCAAGTCGATTCCACTGATTTTGGCGCCTAAAGCTTCAACAGCTGATTGTGCGATTTTTTTATAGTGGTCAGAAAACTCATCCGTCACATCAATTGAGTCTCCTCCCGTACTGATATTAGAATTTTCTCTCAAATAGACGATTTGTCCTTTTTCAGGAACAGCACTCACTGTCAAACCTTGCTCTTTCAGCATCAGTTGTTCTAACTCCCCTAATTGGATCAATTCCAATGGTGCCCGATGATGACTTCCTCTCAACGGATCAAGATTTTTTTCAGCCACTAGTTCTTCCACCGTTCGTTTCCCATCACCCACCACATTTGCTGGTACACGAAGTAGGATGGCTTTCACCTTGCCGTCAATGACAAAGAAGCGATATTCCGTTCCTGGCATAAACTCTTCTACTAATACTGAATCATCTTCTCGAAAAGCGATGGCTAATCCTGCTTTGTAGTCAGCTAAAGCAGCACCTTCTTTAAAAATGGTAATTCCTAAACCATAGTTCGTTGATTTTGGTTTAATCACGAATGCTTGTTTTGCGAATCGTGAATAAGCAGTGATTGCTTCTTCCATAGACGTGAATTCAGCGCCTTCTGGAACACGAAATCCTGCCTCTTTCAGCACTTTCTTTGTCACTGTTTTATTTTCCATGATCAATGGAACAACATAACTGTCTTTGCTCGTCATATTAGCATTTTTTACATATTCGATATGCTCTTGGTGTTGCAAACGTAGAAACTGATCTGCTTCATCCAATACTTTGACTTGGATCCCTTGTTGAATTGCATCAAACAAGAAAATTTGGGTGGAAAGTTCCATATCGCGAAATCCTGCCAATTGATAGGGACGTTCATGGCTTTTGGCTTCATAGGTTTTAGCCAAAGAGAGAGCAAATTCATGTTGGCCTGACTGTTGGACTTCTTGATAGATTTTTCCTGCCAACGTTTCATGCGGATCATCCATTCTATTCAACAACTCATCCATTAACGGTAAGGACTCTATCTCTTCAAGTGCAACAAGCATTTCTTTCATTCCTTGGAGTAGATTTCTTCCTTCATCATAAAAAGCGGTTTGCTCAAAGGGTTTTTCTAATGAAACTTGTTCATTTCGTAGCTCGCCTTCTGCTACCCATTCATCTACTGCTGTTTCTTGATCAATCCATAACATATACATCAAGAATAGGTGCAAAAATTCAACTTGTTCTTCGTTGATTCCTACTCGGGCATAAGGATTTAAATCAATATTTCTTAATTCAATATACTGTACGCCACTTTCGGATAAATCTGCCACACGTTTCCCTCCACGAAAACGAATAGGCGTATAAAATTCTTTTTCTTCAGATAACTTTCCTTCTTCTACCATACGTTCGATATCCGACAAATATCGTTCCATAGAAGAATACGATACTTTGACATTCGGATGGTTAGTATAACCAAATGAGCTGTTACGAATACTGCGGACAGGTTCAGCTGGTGCAGGTTTATCCACGAAGTAATTTTCTTCACTTAAAGGAGAAGCACCATACAAGTAAGTGATCAACCAACGATAACGCAAAAAATTACGAGCAGTTTTTAAATATAGCTCTGTCTTAAATTCCGTAAATTCAGTGAACTCTGTTTGTTGAGCAAACCATACTTGCAACAAGTCATTGCCAAACTCAAAATTAAAATGGATACCACTAACCATCTGTTTTCTTTTCCCATATTCTTTGGCTAGATAACGACGGTATAATACATCTTCAAAATTAGACAATTTAGCAATCATGATATCTTCGTCTTTTTCTGGTAGCACAGGCGGCATACTTAACGGCCAAATCATTTCATCTTCTGCAATTGAGCGTGAAGCAACTTCATAAATTGCTTCTAAATATTGAAAAAGCTCTTTGACAGAATCCGTCACTGGTGTGATCAATTCAATTTGTGTTTCACTAAAATCCGTTTGAATATACGGATGGTGCGCACGATCACCAAACCGTTTGGGATGATCTGTTTTGGCTAACTGTCCAGAAAAATCTACACGTTGACCTTCACGCTCAATCCCAAAGCGGGCTTGACGAATAAAGGGACGTGAGCTAGGATGCAGTAATAGTTCTTTATAGTTCATATTTAAATGTCCTCCAATTCATATGTATAATTATAGTCAAAACACGCCAGAAAAAGAACGAAATTGTTTTAAAATGAGAAAAAAGAGATTTCTTCCCCCAAAAAATAACTTTTCGGTTTGTTATTTCAGCAGTTCCAATCAAAAAAACACGACTAAACAATCCCCTTTTTTACTCGCTTAAAGTCAAATAAACAGTGTTCTAAAAGCAATTTCTTAGAAAATAAGCTGAACCTCTAAAAAGTAGGTTAAGCTATTTTTGCATCTTTTGATTTATATTGACACCAAACACTACTGTCACAACTTCTGACAGCCGTTAAAAAATCAGCTCCTATGAAGGAAGTCAATCGTGAAGAGCAAAAGCTGTTTCTTCACGATCTGCTTTCTTCTTGGAGCTGATTATTTTTTCTTATTTTGAACACTTAAGCTTCTTTTAATAAGCCTTTGAACAAGCCAATAACAAAGTCATTTGGATCAAATGGCTCTAAATCATCGATCCCTTCGCCAAGTCCAACTAATTTTACTGGTAAATGTAATTCGTTACGGATAGCCAAGACGATTCCGCCTTTTGCTGTACCATCTAATTTAGTTAAGACCAGACCAGTCACATCCGTTGTTTCTTTAAATTGTTTTGCTTGAACCATGGCATTTTGCCCAGTCGTTGCGTCTAGAACAAGTAAGATTTCATGAGGTGCTTCAGGTAATTCTCTTTGAATCACTCGTTTGATTTTTTCTAACTCATTCATCAAGTTGACTTTATTTTGCAAACGCCCAGCCGTATCGACAAGTAAAATATCTGCTTCTTGTTCTTTGGCTTTTTCGATTGCATCATATACTACTGCGGCAGGATCACCACCCGCTTTACCACGTACGACTTCTACCTCTGCACGTTCACCCCAGACCACTAACTGATCAATGGCACCGGCACGGAAGGTATCTGCTGCAGCAAGTAACACTTTTTTTCCTTCAAGCTTATATTGATGGGCTAGTTTTCCAATACTGGTTGTTTTCCCAACACCGTTTACACCAACAAATAAAATGACTGTGAGTCCATCTTCTTGGATGTTTAATTCATTCACTTCGTCAATGCCTTCTTGTTCGTATAATTCAACTAACTTCTCAATGATTGCATTTTGAATTTCAGCTGGTTTTTTCGCATTACGTAACTTTACTTCTTGGCGTAAAGATTCAGTGATCTTGATAGCTGTTTCAAAACCAACATCAGCACCGATCAATGTTTCTTCCAATTCTTCGAAGAAATCTTCATCTACTGTACGGAAGTTTGCAAACAATTCATTCATTCGTTCGCCAAATGTTTTACGTGTCTTTTCTAGTCCTTTATCATACTTCTCTTGGACTTGTACTTCTGTTTCTTCAGGAGTTTCTTCCCCTGTGAAAGCACGCTTGATTTTATCAAAAAATCCCATATTCTTCCCCCTATACTAGTACAAATTTATTGATAGCTTTAGCTACACCATGTTCAAGATTACTTGTAGTGACATAGTCTGCCGCTTCTTTGACAAACGGTACCGCATTGTCCATCGCAACTCCAAGTCCCGCATATTCGATCATTGGTAAATCATTTTCCTCATCACCAATGGCCATGATTTCACTGGGTGTTAAGCCTAGATCTTTGGCTAATAATGAAATCCCATAGGCTTTTGTAACACCTTTTGGCATAAATTCCAATAATACATCGCGTGTTTTGATGATTTCATAATAATCATAGTATTCTCTTGGTATTTCTTTTATTTTTCTATCTAATTCTTCCTGTTCATAAGCAATCACTGCTTTATTCAAAACGAATTCGTCTGTAATATCGTCCAACGTGGCTGGCTGAAACTGAAGTAAGTTATTCAATACATTATATAAAGATTGTTTCTGTGGTGTACTAGGCAACTGTAACACAACATTATCCGATAACACATCTAAAGGCAAGTTTAGCTGTTGGGCTAATTGATACAATCGATGGATATCTGTCAAATCTAGAACTTTTTTTTCAATAATTTCGCCTGTGTCATTTTTCTGGACTAACCCACCATTGAACGTGATACTGAAATCTCCTTCGTCTACTAATCCCAACTCTTGTAAATAATGGGCCATAGCGGCTAACGGTCGTCCGGTGCATAACACGATTTTGACCCCTTGTGCTTTGGCTTGTGCTAAGGCTTTTTTATTTTCAGCTGAAATTTTCTTTTCTTCATTCAGTAATGTACCATCTAAATCAATTGCGATTAGTTTAATCATTTCATTCCCTACACTTTCATTTCGTTCAGTTTTCCATCTTCATCCACATCTTCCATACGAACAGAGACGATTTTCGATACACCTGATTCCTGCATCGTAACACCATATAATACGTTTGCCGCAACCATTGTACCTTGGCGGTGAGTGACAACGATAAATTGTGTATCATTTTGGAATTCACTTAAATAACGTCCAAAACGTTTCACATTTGCTTCGTCTAACGCTGCTTCCACTTCATCAAGAATACAAAACGGTACAGGACATACTCGGATAATCGAGAATAGTAATGCAATCGCCGTCAATGCCCGTTCTCCACCAGAAAGCAGACTTAAGCTTTGAAGTTTTTTCCCAGGTGGCTGTACTTCGATTTCGATCCCTGTTTTTAGCAGATCAGACGGTTCCGTCAACACTAATTCAGCACGCCCGCCACCAAACATATTTGGAAAGACGATTTTGAACTCTTGTCGAATTGCCTCAAAAACTTCTTTAAAGCGAGTACGGACTTCATCGTCCATTTCATCCATCGTCTCAAACAATTGCTGTTTTGCCGACAGCAAATCATCTCGCTGGGTTGCCAAGAAATGATGTCGTTCATAGACTTGTTCATATTGTTCGATCGCACTGAGATTAACAGGCCCTAGTTGCTCGATTTGTTGCTTGAAAGAAGCGACTTGTGTCCGACTTTCCTCCAAGTTTTCTGTTTCTTGATAATCTTGACAAGCCTTTTCAAAGCTGATTTGATATTCTGACTGTAAATAATTCAATTGGTTATCAAGAAGCATTTCTGCTCGATTCTTTTTGACTTCCAATTGTGATTGTTGAGCAAGTTTTTCTTTTTGTTGACGATTTTCTTCTGACAACTCTGCTTCTAAGCGGTCAATTGCTTGTTGCATTTGTTCTCTCTTTGTTTTTGTCTCATCAAGTAAAGTTTTCAATTGTTCTCGTTCACTTGCAAGATCCACGATTAATTGATCTAAACTTTCTTCAGTTATCTCATGATCAGTAAAATCAGCCGTTAAGGAAGCAATCTGTTTTTCCAAACTTTCTTGACGGGCCAATGCTTCACTTTTTTGGACACGTGCCCCACGTAATTGAATCTGTAAGTGATTGAATTGTTCTTTCAAGACCGCTAGATCAGCTTGTTCCTGGGCTTTTTTTGCTTGTACCTGCACTCTACGCTCTTCCATTTGATCACTTTCTTGACTCAATGAACGGATTTCCTGATCGATTTGTGTCCGTTGCACCTCTAATTCTTCTTGCTTTGTGACTAAAGCAACTTGTTGTTTTTGATAGTCTTCGATAAATTGCTGTAGTTCACGTGTTTCATAATTGGAGATTTGTTTTTCTTTTTCAAAACGAACAAGCTCATTCGTCACATTTTGCAACTGGTTAGCTACTTCTTGCTCTTCAAAGCGAAGCTGTTCACCTTGTGTACGCAAGCGATCTTGTTCTTCTGCCAACACAGAGACTTCTTGTTGCAATTTTTGGACTTTCTTTTCTTGTAGTTGAAGAGCTGTATCTGCTTCTTGAAGTTCGTGGGTCAATTGTTTTAATTCTTGGTTTTGTGCAAATAAACTTCCTTGATTGCCTCGTTTATTGGCACCACCAGTCATAGATCCGCCGGCATTCATGACATCCCCTTCAAGAGAGACGACACGATATTGATAACGGGTCTGTTGCGCAATGGCATTGGCACTTGCCAAATCCCGTGCTAATAAAATCGTTCCTAATAAATTATGAACAATTGTCTGGATTTGAGTAGGATAAGTGACTTGCTCACTGGCAATCCCTAAAAAGCCATCGACTGTGGCTGCCTGTGACAAGACATGCTCAGGTAACTGCCGTGGTTTGATCGTTGTCAAAGGTAAAAAGGTAGCTCGCCCACCTCTTTGTTGCTTAAGGTAAGTAATTGCTTGTCGAGCATTCCCTTCATTTTCAACAATGATATGTTGAGCCGCTCCACCTAGCGCTGTTTCAATTGCTAATGTAAACTCTGTGGGAACATCGATTAATTCTGCCACCGCTCCAACTATACCAGACAGTTGTTGTTTTTGTTGCAAGATCAGGCGGACACCTTGATAAAAGCCAAAGTAATTTTCTTGAATCTCTTGTAAGCTTTTCTGGCGTGCACGTAATTGTTGTACCTGATTCATCAAATGATACATCTTAGGCTGTTCTTTGGCTAACCGATCTTGTGCCAATTTTCCTCTTGTTTGAACATCTTCCAGAGTCAGTTTCAATTCATCCAGTGCTGATTTTAGTTTTTCTTGTTTTTGGGTCCACTCCGTTTGCTTGGCAGACATCTCCACCACACGAGCTTCCACTTCTGATTGTCTAGCAAGTGTTTGCTGGCTTTTTGAAGTTTCTTGCAAATATTGACGTTCCAAGTACTTTAGTTCATTGCCCACTGTAGCTTGTTCCTGCATCAAATCGACATATTGCTCTCGTAACTCCGCCAGCAATTCTTTTGTTGGTTTCTGATATTTTTCCAATTCTTGTTGGGTCTTCATCAACGCTGTTTCTGCTTGACGGATCTCCGTTTCTTTTTGGTTCACTTCTTGTGTCAACGCGACTTGTAGCTCTTCAAAATGCTTCACTTTTTGTTGTGCTTCAGCTAAAGAGGACTGATACTCTTGGGTACTCTTTTTTGTGTGCTTCGTTCGTTCAAGCAACACATCTTTTTGTCCTTCTGTTTGTTTCAATTTTTCTGATAAGGCTAATAGTGTTTGCTGGTTTTTTTCAATGACTCGATCTGTTTGATTGTTTTCTCTTCGTTGACTAGCCAATAGCTGTTCTTTAGATTGGATTTCCTCTGTCAGTGCTTTTAATGACTGATTAAATGTATCTAGCTCTGCTTGTCTGTTTTCCCAATCTTTTTTTGCCATTTTGATTTCTGCGATCATCAAAGAAATATCTGTCTGGGTTAATGCTTCTTTTAATCGTAAAAACTCCTTAGCTGCCTCACTCTGGGCGGCCAAAGGAGTTAACTGCTCTTCTAGTTCATAAATAATGTCTTGTACCCGACTTAAATTGTCTTCTGTTTCAAAAAGCTTTTGCTCGGCTTTTTTCTTTCGTTGTTTATATTTCAAGACCCCAGCAGCTTCTTCAAAAATCCCACGGCGTTCTTCTGGCTTACTGCTGAAGATTGCTTCGACTTTCCCTTGTGAAATAATCGAAAAGGACTCTTTACCTAACCCTGAATCCATAAATAATTCTTGGATATCTTTTAGCCGACAGGATTGTTTGTTGATATAAAAATCACTCTCTCCTGTCCTGCGATAACGACGAGTGACGCTGATTTCATTGTACTCCAATGGCAAATAATGGTCTGTGTTGTCTAAGACGACAGTCACTTCAGCCACGTTCAGCGGCTTACGAGAATCTGAACCGGCAAAGATGATGTCCGGCATTTTCCCTCCACGAAGACTTTTCGCAGATTGTTCGCCTAACACCCAACGAATAGCCTCCGTAATGTTACTTTTTCCGCTCCCATTTGGGCCGACCACAGCTGTTACACTATTTTCGAAGTCAATGACTGTCTTATCCGCAAACGACTTAAATCCGGCTATTTCAATGCGTTTCAAATACACGAAATCATTCCCTCACTTACTTAGCGCTGCCAAAGCATTTTCGGCAGCCGCTTGTTCTGCTAATTTTTTAGATTTCCCTTGCCCTGTTCCGATTAATTGATCGTCGACATACACCTCGATCCAAAAAATACGTTCATGGGCGGGACCTTCTTCGTTGATCAGACGATATTCGATCAAGACATCGCCAGATTTTTGTAACACTTCTTGTAATCTTGTTTTATGATCCATCTCATGTGAAAAAGCACCTGCACGAACCTTTGGAAAAATCACTTTTTTAATAAACGCATGTGCGACTTCGTATCCTTGATCAAGATACAATGCACCTAAAAAGGCTTCAAAAAGATCACATAAAAGAGCTGGGCGTGTGCGCCCACCAGAATTTTCTTCACCTTTTCCTAACATAATATGCTGATCAAAATGACATTCCTTGGCAAATTTAGATAAACTATCTTCACGAACGATTGCTGCACGTGTCTTCGTTAATTTGCCTTCAGGTATATCTGGATACAAACGATACAGATATTCTGAAACCATCAACTCTAAAACAGCATCTCCTAAAAACTCTAAACGTTCATTATCAGATAATTGTAAGTTGCGATGCTCATTCACATAGGATGAATGGGTAAAAGCTTGTTCAAGTAAGCTTAAATCGTGAAAAACGATGTTATACTTTTCTTTCAATTCTTTTGTCAGCTGATTGTCCATCTTCCACATTCCTTTATGGATATTTTTTCAATACTTCCTTATTATACTGGTTTTTCACAAAATTTGAAATGGTTGGAACGAAAGGTATGAAAAGCTTTATAAAACAAAGATAAAACTTTCAAGAAATTAGGTTCCATGTATGTATAAGAGGTTATGAGAACAACATTATTCGTTGAGGTGTAAAATAAATTATTGTATAATAACTCGTCATATTTTGTATTTTTCGAATACAGTTTATTAGGAACGTAAAGGAAGTATTCTGAACCGAGTGATAAGAAAAAAACCGAAACAGCTCGAAAATAGGTTATCCTATTTTCAGCTATTTCGGTTTTTACATTCAGAAGTACTTGTCCTACTATTTACGCACGTGAATCTGCAGTAACAGTCACAACAGCCCATGGATTTGGTGCATCATATGCCCAATCCCAATCTTTTACGCGGTCGTTAACTGGTAATACTTCATTACGGAATAAAGTTGGAATAGCAAAAGCTTCTTCAAACGCATATTCTTGCCATTTTCTATAAGCTTCGTTTTGATAATCTGCATCAAATGCTTTGCTTGAATTGATGTTGTTGATTAATTCAGTATTTTCTTCAGATTCAAAACGAGTGTAGTTGAATGCTGCATTAGGACCCCATAGTCCACTTGGATTTGGATCTGTACCTGTATTCCAAGCAGCTTGGAATACATCGATTTCTGGATCATCATTTTCTAGACGATCGTAGAATGAGTTGAATTCGATCAGACGTCCTGTAGTGAATTGAACATCTAAACCAATTTTTTTCCATTGTTGAACATAGTAGTCAGCTAGTGGTTGTGCAGTTTCTCCACCAGACATTGAAGCAAAGTTGATGGTAAATTTATTGCCATCTTTGTCTTCACGCAAGCCGTCATCATCCACATCTTTATAACCAGCATCATCTAACAATTTGTTTGCTTTGTCCATATCTTGCGTAAATCCTTTTAACTCATCATCATGGAAAGATTCAAATACTGGTGGGATCAATGATGTTGCATTGCTTCTCAAACCAGCATAGAAACGTTCGCCGACAGCATTGTTATCTAAAGCATAACCCATTGCTTGACGTAATGATTTGTCTGCCATTTTTGAATTTGGATCATAAGATACGCTACTTGTTTCAGCATCCCATTTACCTAGTTTGAATCCTAAGTAAGTATATGAAGTTTGTTCGCGTCCTAGATTCGTATAACCTGCAATATCTTTATATGTTTCGTACGTATCTGTTGGCATTTGGAAAATCATATCATAAAGTTTAGAATTCAAAGCTTCTGTCGCACTGGCAGTTGGCAATGATTTCATAGTGATTTTTTTCAATTGTGGTTTGCCATTCCAGTAATACTCATTTGGTAAGTATTCAACAGATTCACCGGCAACGATATTACTCATGTAGTAAGGCCCAAATGTCACTGGGTTTTTACGTACTTGATCGCTTGATTCCATATCTTTGATCGCTACGCCCTCTAACGTGTGTTTTGGTGCAGCATATGTCCAGATACCGCCACCTGCTTGAAGCATACTTGGTGCGACTTCTTTATATTCGATTTCAACTGTTTTATCGTCTACTTTCTTAATACCAGAAATCGTATCAGCACTACCGCTGTGGTATTCTTCCATACCCACGATATTACGGAAAGTATCATCATAACGAATACCTGTGTAATCTTTATTCCCAATGATCTCATATGGGAAGATCACATCATCCGCTGTGACATCTGTACCATCTGACCATTTCACATTATCTTTGACTGTGATTGTTGCTTTTTTCGTATCTTGATCTAATTTTAGTGTTGCTGCACCGTCATCGGTGATCTTAAAGTCGGCATCATTTGAGAATAATGCTTCATGTGATGGAGCCATAAATGCAGCATCATAGGAATCTTGATAGAATTCCCATTGGAACAATCCTTTAAACTGACTATCCGTTGCTACAGCAACCTCTAGTTCCCCATCTTTAATCGCGTCATCGTCGTTCTTTGTAGAGAGTGGAAAAGTAACTTCACTGTTTTTCCCATTGTTTGCTGATTTATCGCCAGTAGAGTCCGTACCGCCACCACTACCACATGCTGCTAGTGCCATCACTGATAGCAGTGTCGCAAATCCAAAAATCGTTTTCTTCATATCCTATTTTCCCCCTTCACCTTTCCTATCCTAATCGTTGACGTGCATCTGCAGAACGCTTAAATGCTTGACCAACATAGTTTATACTCAACATCAACACTAAAATCAGAATTGACGCAGGTAACCAGATCCATTGTCGATTCACTAAAACTTCACCATTACTTGCATAACCGATCAATGTCCCTAAACTTGGTACATTGGCAGGCAACCCAAAGCCTAAGAAAGTCAAAGTGGTCTCGATCCCAATATTTGCCGCAAAGTTCATCGTTAGGTTTGTAATGATCAATGAACTTAAATTCGGCATGATTTCACGAAACATGATCTTGAAATCACTTGTTCCCATCGTCTTCGAAGCACTGACGTAATCACGTCTAGCTTCTGATAATGTTTTACTTCTGAATAATCGGGCTTTTGCCACCCAATAAAAAGCACTCATGATGAAAATAAAGGACCAAACATTGTATCTAGAGATAATTGAAACGAATACGATGATGATCAACATGATCGGTAAAATCATGATGAAATCGACGATACGCATCAACACATTATCGATGATCCCACCGTAGTAACCTGAAAGAATCCCAAGTCCTACCCCGATGATCGAAGTAATAATCGTAATAGCAAAACCGATCATCACAGAATTTCTTGCTCCAATGATTAATTGACCCAAGACATCTCGACCACCTTCATCTGCCCCTAGAAGGAATTTTTCACCTTCAGCAGAGATGGCACCAGGTGCAGCATACTTATCAAAAATACTGACATACATCACTTTGTCTTGGTCAATGAAAATAGCACCAATAAAAATGACTAACAACAAAATAACTAGTAAAGCCAAAGAGAAAATGGCTATTTTATCTTTTTTGAATTCTCGTGCGATCATTCGGATCCCCATTGGCGGGATACTCTCTTGCGCAACTTCTTTCTTTTTATCACTCATTGATCGATTCTCCCTTCTGTTTGATTTTTTATTGGATTCGAATACGCGGATCAACAATGCTCATAATGATGTCTGACAGCAATGTCCCCACTAACGTTGCGATTCCTAAAATCAAGACTAAGGCGGTGATTACAGTATAATCACGCTGACCAATCGAGTCGATAAATAATTTGCCGACACCAGGATAACCAAAGATCTTTTCAATAACGACTGAACCAGCAATCAAAGAAGTTATTTCATACCCCATTTGAGAGGCCATTGGTAAAGCCGCATTCCGGAAGATATGGCGACTAAATACTTTATTTGTCGGTACCCCTTTTGATCGAGCAGTACGTACAAAGTCCAATGATTTTGAATCGATGACTTCACTTCTTAGATATTGGATCGTTACAGCAGTTGCTAAAAAGGCTTGTGTGATAGATGGAAGTAGAATATATTTCAGTCGATCCATCCACTGAGTGACAAATCCACCTTGCAGTCCCAATGTCTGAGAACCACTTGTAGGGAACCATCCTAGACGGTAACCAAAGACAAATAGCATGATCAAACCAAAAATAAACAAAGGAACAGCGAAACTGAAGAAATTATAAATAACTACTGCTTTGTCCAAAATAGAGTTTTGATAGCGTCCTGCCATCATCCCAAGTGGTACAGCAATTAAATACGTAATAATAACAGTTAGAATAGATAAATAAAGTGTGTTGATGATCCGTTCACCGATCAAATCGGAAACAGAGCGTTTATATAAAAAGCTTTGACCGAAATCTCCTTGCAAAGCATTTCCTACCCAACGGAAATATTGTTCATACCAAGGGTCATTTAAACCAGCAGCTTGACGCATTTGTTCGATAACAGCTGGATCTTGGTTAGGGTTAATCAAGCCAGTAAAAGGATCTCCAGGCATTGCTTGTGCCAACATGAAGATCAGAATACTAAGGATAATGACTTGTGGGATCATCAATAGAACACGTCGTAGAATCGTTTTCCACATTAGTGAGCACCTCCATCTTTCAACGCTACTTTATGTGTTGGGGTCAGCGTACGAAGATCATATACCCGACCTGTGGCATCGTAGTAGTCTTTCTGATTTTCCAAATATTCTCGTTCAACGTTCCGTCGGTTCTCTTTATGAGCTTCCCGATTTTCTACATCGATCCTTGGAATGGCAGATAGTAAGCGTTTTGTATAGATGTGTCGTGGATCGTTATAAATATCTTCCCGTGTACCGATCTCAACGAATCGGCCTTTATACATAATGGCGATATTGTCACACATGTGTTTTACGACCCCTAAATCATGGGAAATAAACAAATAACTAAGTCCAAATTCTTGTTGGATCCTTTTCATGAAGTTCAAAACTTGTGCTTGTACGGATAAGTCCAAAGCAGAAACTGGTTCGTCCGCCACAATTAGTTTTGGATTGGTAGCGACCGCCCGAGCAACACCTAGACGTTGTCTTTGGCCACCAGAGAATTCATGGGGATACTTGTATAACGCATCTTCAGGCATACCAACGATATCCAATAAGCCTTTGACTTTCTTTTTCTCTTCTTGATCGCTCAATCGCTCAAAATTACGAATCGGTTCCGCAATGATATCCAACACTCGCTTTTTAGGATTCAAACTAGACATGGAATCTTGGAAAATCATTTGGACATCTTTGTTATATCCAAGTTTTTTGCGGTTACTTCTTTTAGTAACATCTTTTCCTTCATAGATGATTTGTCCCGCAGTTGCTTTTTCTAAACCAACGACCGCTTTTCCTGTCGTTGATTTACCGGAGCCGGATTCACCTACTAATCCGTATGTTTTTCCTTTTTCGATGACGAAATCAACACCGTCTACCGCATAAACATGGTCCGTTACTCGATTAAAAAAACCACTGCGAATCGGATAGTGAACTTTCAAATCATTGATCGTGATTAATTCTGACATTTACACCTCTCCTTTTTCGTCTCTAAAGTGGAAATGTTTATAACATGAGCAACGAACCAGATGATTCGGAGCAATTTCATGCAAGACTGGATTTTCTTCATGATCGCTTGCTGGGATCCAGGGAATCCGTGGGGCAAACCGACAACCTGTTCTTGGCATATTTTTCAAGGAAGGAACGACTCCCTCGATGACGTGTAATTCTGCTTCATGGTTGCCTTCTTGAGGGATAGAATTCAACAAGGAGCGTGTATAGGGGTGTTTTGGATTTTCAAATAGTTCCTTCACATCCGCTACTTCAACGAATTGTCCACCGTACATAACTGCTACACGATCAGCCATTTCCGCTACGACACCTAAGTCATGGGTAATCAATATGATCCCCGTTTTTGTTTCTTCTTGTAAATCTTTCAATAAGTCAAGGATCTGTGCCTGGATGGTTACGTCTAATGCAGTAGTCGGTTCATCTGCAATAACGATTGGAGGCTTACACGCAATGGCAATGGCAATGATGACACGTTGTCTCATCCCACCTGACAGTTCATGAGGATATTGTCTTCCCACTCTGGCAGGATTAGGAATTCCTACTTGTTCTAATAACTCTAACGCTCGTGCTTGCCGCTGGTCTGCGTTCATTTTCGTATGATAAGACAAGCCTTCTTTTATCTGGTCTTCAATTCTCATAAGAGGGTTTAAAGCGGATAACGGATCTTGGAAAATCATTCCAATATCATTTCCGCGGATTTTGTTATACAAGGTTTCATTTAATTCAATCAAATTCAAATCATTGTATAAGATTTCTCCTGTGATTTTGGTATTGTTAGGGTCTAATAACCCCATGATCGTAGTAGCTAACGTACTTTTCCCGCAACCAGACTCACCAACGATAGCTAAGATTTCGTTTTTGTCTAAAGTAAAAGAAACGTCATCTACAGCATCGTAATATTCATCCTTTAGACGGAAGCCTGTATGTAGGTTCTGAACATCTAATAATTGATTATCTGACAATCGAATACCCCTCTCTGCTTCCTCAATGGAAGGTTTCTTGATAAAAAAAATGATCCTAATAGAATAAGTAGTTATATAACAAGCGATATTCTAAGGAACATATAATATATTATTAATAATTATATAGAAAACCGTTTTATATTGCAAGATTAAATCCAATTGTTGCCAGAATTGTCTGAAAAATCTTACGTTACGGCGCTATCATTGAATACAGATTAAAAAAAAATAAGTCTCAAAACCAAAAGAGAATGAGCCTTATAATCAAATATTCCCGATTATTTTTCTTAAAAATAGAAGATTTTTGGATGTTATGCTTAACTACCTATTTAAGTTCATCCATTACAATATAAAAGAAGAAGGCGAACCGTAAAAAATAGAAAAAGCTATTTTTCCACGATCCGCCTTCTGAATTAAGTTTAGTGATCCTATCACAGTTTTACTTCAAATGACTATTGATATAATCAACTGCGCCACCCACTGTTTCAATTTGTTCTGCATCTTCATCAGAAATTTCTGTACCAAATTCATCTTCAAGTTCCAAGACAAATTCCATGATACTAATTGAATCAGCTTTTAGATCATCTTTGATGTTCAATTCATCTGTGACTTTGTCTGTGTCAATTTCAAAATGATTTGAAATGATCTGCGCTACTTTATTAAATATTTCTTCACGAGCCAATGTTTTCACCCCTAACAATTCTTGAAATTGTCGCTTTATTCATCAAAGCTAATTTTACTGACATTTCTTAGGAATGTCCACCCTTTTTTAGAATGACCTTTCTTCTTGAGGAATCCTTCGCTAGTCGTGAGGTTTCTCAAACTGCTCCACAAGTTGGCCTACCACGTTTGTTTCCAACATTGTATGGATTTGACGAATGGTGTATCTGACTGCATCTGGCCCTGTCGCACCATGGGTTTTGATTACTGGAGCTTTTAAACCAAACAAAACTGCTCCTCCATGTTTCGAATAATCCATTTCAGATTTTAACGAGCGTAACCCATCTTTTAAAAGCATCGCACCCATTTTCCCTTTGAATCCTTCATTTAAAATAGCAGATTTCAAAAGGGTCATCATATTCATTGCTGTTCCTTCGATCGATTTCAACACAGCATTACCGGTAAATCCATCGGTCACCACAACATCTGCTACACCGTTTAGTAAATCACGTGCTTCCACATTGCCGATAAAATTCAAGCTAGTTTCATTTTGCAACAATTCAAACGCGCGTTTCGTCAATTCGCTACCTTTCGTTTCTTCTGTTCCATTATTCAATAAGGCAACTCTTGGACGACCAATCCCTCGAACTTTTCTGGCATAAAATGAGCCTAGAATACCATATTGTAAAAGGTGTTCAGGCTTATTTTCAGCGTTTGCCCCTAAATCAAGCATATCAAATCCCATGCCTTCTTTGCCGACGACTGGTAAAGTTGACATCAATCCAGGACGTTCGATGTTTTTGATCCGACCAACGATAAATAATCCTGCTGCAAGTAAAGCGCCAGTATTACCTGCTGAAAAAATAGCATCTGCTTCTCCATTTTTTACGGCTTGCGCCGCTAATACCATAGAAGCAGTTTTCTTACGGCGAATTGCCCGTACCGGCTCATCGTCACTGTTTATTTTTTCATCTGTATGAACGATCGTAATATTTGTTTCATCTGTTAAATATTTTTTGATTTCCGATTCTTTTCCGTAAAGGATAAATTCAATTTCTGGGAAATCTTTTTGGGCTAACGCCACACCTTCCACGATCGCTTGTGGTGCGTGATCGCCACCCATTGCATCAACAGCAATTCTCATTATTTCCACTCCTCTATTCTCATCATCTTCAAAGTATAGCACAATCAGTCAATCGAAATAACGATTATCTTGATTTTCCAACTGCAAACTAGCTACTAACGGCTGATACTCTGGAAGTACTTGCCAACCATTCATTTGCCAAATCGTTGCAGCTTCTTCCCGAGCGACTTCTAAAACATTTCCATCCGTCACTAAGTCAGCAATCGCAAACTCTGGTAATCCTGATTGGCGAAATCCAAATACTTCACCTGGGCCACGTAATTCCAAATCTTTTTCACTCAAGATAAAACCATTGGTCGTCTCCGTCATAATCTTCATACGTTCTACGCCTAGTTCATTCTTAGGATTAGCAACCAAGATACAATAAGAAGCTTCACTACCACGCCCGACACGCCCCCGTAACTGATGTAATTGGGCGAGCCCAAAACGATCCGCATCCATAATTAGCATAACAGTTGCATTAGGAACATTGACACCCACTTCAATGACTGTCGTTGAGACTAAAACCTGTAATTGGTTTTCTTTGAAGGCTTCCATGATTTGATCCTTTTCTTGATTCTTCATTTTACCATGCAATAAACCAACATCATATTCAGGAGCAAACAGCTCTTGAAGCTTTTCATAGATTTCTACTGCATTTTTGACATCTAGTGCTTCTGATTCTTCGATCAAGGGACAAATCACATACATTTGATGTCCTTTTTTCAATTCTTTATAGGTCCATTCGAGAACGTTGTCTAATTGTGGCGTTCTTACCCAACGTGTTTCAATTGGAATCCTTCCAGCTGGGAGTTCATCAATGACCGAGACATCCATTTCACCATAAGCAGTAATAGCCAAAGTCCGAGGAATGGGAGTAGCAGTCATAAATAAAACATCTGGTCGCCAACCTTTTTCTCGTAATACTTTCCTTTGGTTTACGCCAAAGCGATGTTGCTCATCAGTTATGACTAATCCTAGATTTTGAAATTCTACTCCTTCTTGGATCAAAGCATGGGTACCGACGACGATATCAATCTCCCCATTACTCAGTCTCTCAACGATTTCTCTTCTTTCTTTCGCTTTTGTCGATCCAGTCAAAAGTGCAAGACTGACTTCATCAGGATCAAAGAGATGCCGTAAACTCTCCATATGTTGTTGCGCCAATATTTCAGTAGGCACCATCAATGCTCCTTGAAATCCAGCCGTCACTGTTGCATAAAGGGCAATGGCAGCAACTACTGTTTTTCCACTCCCTACATCTCCTTGCAAGAGGCGTTGCATGTGCTGAGGACTTCTTAAGTCGCGGCAAATCTCATTTGTGACACGCTTTTGTGCTTGGGTCAATTCAAAGGGTAATGTCTTCGTAAAATTCTTTAAGCGTTCCACATCATATAATATCTCAAGCCCATTTTTTTCAGCTTTGTCTGCTTGCTTGAGGCCTTGTAAACGCATTTGAAACAAAAAGAATTCTTCAAAAACGATACGCCGTTTTGCCTGATGATTTTCTTCATGATTTTTGGGGAAGTGCATGCTTCTAACTGCTGTCGGTCGATCCAGCAATCGGTATTTTCCAGTCAAATATAAAGGCAGGTTTTCTTCAATGAGGTCCCCATATTCCGTAAACCCTCGTTTAATCAAATCAACTAGTGTCGATTGGCGGATAGTCTTATTCACATGATAGATCGGTGAAAAATCATCTGGTGATTGAGAACCTAATATCTTCATCCCATTCAATGCTTTGCGCTTCGCATCCCATTTACCGTACACAGCGATTTCTTCTGAGAGGATGACTTTGTCTTTTAGATAAGGCTGGTTGAAAAAAGAAACATTGAATACCTCATGTTCTTGCATCATCCGAAACTGCAATCGGCTTTTCTTATAACCAAATCGGCTCATAACTGGTGGTGAAACGACTAATCCTTTTAACGTAACTTTTTCTTGGTCTTGGATTTCATTTAGATTTCTCTCTTGAATATCTTCATAACGAAACGGATAGTAGACTAATAAATCTTCAATAGTATGAATACCTAAACTAGCCAGACTATCTGCTCTTTTTTGTCCCACCCCGGCTAACATCGTCACCGGATCAGTTAATGATCGCATTCGATCCCCCTCCTTTAACAAAAAAAGGAACTCGGCCAACAATCTAGAAGATTGTTAACCTAAGATCCTTTCAAATGGTTTACTGCTTATCGTCTATCAAGATTGATGCTTTATTCAGCAGAAAATAAATAAGGATAGACAGGTTGATCTCCTTGATGGATCTCGATTTCTAAGTTCGGATGTGTTTCGGATAACTTAGTAGATAATTCTTCTGCTTGGCTGACGGATCCGCCTTCACCAGCTAAAATCGTTACGATTTCCGTATCATCATTGATCATTTGTTCTAAAGTCGCAAACGATGTTGCAAGGATATCTGGATTCGAGATAACGATTTTCCCATCGATCATCCCAAGGAAGTCCCCTTCTGTGATCTTCACACCATCAATCATTGTATCACGGATAGCATGAGTAACTTGACCGCTCACCACACTAGTAAGCATCTCCGTCATCGTTTGTTTATTTTCTTCTAAAGAAGCTTGTTCATTGAAGGACAACATCGCTGTCAATCCTTGAGAAATTGTTTTTGATGGCACAACAGCTACTGGCAGATCTGCAACTTCTGCTGCTTGATCGGCTGCCATAAAAATATTTTTATTATTCGGTAAGAGGATAACTTGATCGGCATTTACTTCATTGATTGCTTTCACAATATCTTCTGTACTTGGGTTCATAGTTTGACCACCACTGATCACATAGTTTGCGCCTAGACTTTCAAACAATTCTTGCACGCCTTTTCCAGCTGCGATCGCAATGATTCCATAAGGTACACGTGGTTTAGCTTGTTTAGCAAGAGTATTCGTTGCTTCATCATGCTCTAAAATCGTTTCATGTTGCAAACGCATATTATCCACTTTTACTTTTACAAGAGAACCAAATTTTTGTCCATAATTCAGTACTTCTCCTGGATTTTCTGTATGCACGTGAACTTTAATGATTTCATCATCATTTACGACTAACAATGAATCTCCGAATCCATCTAAATAGTTACGGAATTCTTCATAATCAAACTGACTATCTACAGTTGGTCCTTCACCGATTTTCACCATGATTTCGGTACAATAGCCATAATGGATATCTTCTGTGGCTAATTGTCCTTGGACACTGCGATGATGTTCAGCGTTGACCATATCGTCCATTTCAGCAGGAGAGGGTTCATATACTTCATCTGCTTGGAATTCTCCTGTTAACGCACTTAAAAATCCTTCATATACAAACAGCAGTCCTTGACCACCACTATCTACCACTCCTACTTCTTTTAAAACAGGAAGTAAGTCTGGTGTTTTAGCCAATGCACGTCTGCCGCCTTTTACGACTGCAGTCATCACTTCAATGACATCATCTGTTGCTTTTGCTTTCTTTTCGCCTGCTTTTGCAGCTTCTCTGGCTACAGTCAGAATCGTTCCTTCGACAGGTTTCATCACTGCTTTATAAGCAGTTTCCACCCCATGAGTAAAAGCCGCAGCTAATTCTGGAGCTGTCAATACAGTCACGTCAGGGATTTGTTTAGAAAAGCCACGGAATAATTGAGATAAAATAACCCCAGAATTCCCACGAGCTCCCATAAGTAATCCTTTAGATAGTAAAGCTGCTAATTCTCCGACTTTATCTGAGCTAGAGTCAACGACTGCTTTTGCCCCACTTGTCATTGATAAATTCATATTTGTACCAGTATCTCCATCAGGTACTGGGAATACATTTAGCGAATTGACATATTCTGCATTTTTTTGTAACCGATTTGCACCGGCTTGCACCATTTCCTGGAATTGGCTTGCACTAATTTCTGTTACACTCACCTAGATAATCCTCCTTCAGATCGACTGCTGAACACTCAGCAAGTCTCCTGCCTAGTCTGGCAGTACACGAACACCTTGTACGAAGACATTTACAGAATTGGCTGTAACACCTAGTAATGCCTCCAAGTTATATTTCACTTTTTCTTGAACATTGCGAGAAACTTCTGAAATTTTTGTACCATAACTAATGATTGTGTAGACATCTACCGCAATACCATTGTCCTCTTGGCGAACAACTACCCCTCTAGAGTAATTTTCTTTACGTAAAATCTCAGTAATATTATCTTTGATTTGCTTCTTGCTGGCCATCCCTACAACACCAAACACATCTGTTGCGGCACCACCAACCACTGTTGCAATGACATCATTGGTAATTTCAATGGTTCCAGCTGACGTTTGAATTTTTACAGCCATGAATGAGCCTCCTTAACGGGTAGAATAATCCCATTTTTCTTCTATCATTTTATCATAGCGGCCCTAGAAATAAAAGGCTGTTACCCTAAAGTACTCAAAAAACCCTCGAAAAAATTAGGAAATAACCTTGTTTAATTTACAATTAATCATGAGAAATGTCAATCGCAACTATGAAAATGTACTTGCAAATTTCTTTCCTGTATGATATGTTATTCTGGTATGAGCTGAATTTACTATTGCTCCAAATCAAGGCAAAGGAGGAAATTTACATGGCAAAAGTTTGTTACTTTACAGGTCGCAAGACAAAAAGTGGAAACAACCGTTCACATGCGATGAACGCAACAAAACGTACTGTTAAACCTAACTTGCAAAAAGTTCGCGTTATGATCGACGGCAAACCTAAAAAAGTTTGGGTGTCAACTCGTGCTTTGAAATCTGGAAAAGTTGAACGCGTATAATTATAATTGAATGAAGTTTGAACCGTTCACACAATGAACGGTTTTTATTTTATAAATATCTTTAAATAAAAAAGGCTTAAAACAACTAATCACCCAGATAATTGTTTTAAGTCTTCTTTTATGTGCCACTATTCAATAGTGATAGAAATATGTTTTTTTATAATCATTTCAATCTAAACATAACGCATTTCAAAACCCTTGTCAACACCTTATTTTAAAAGAAAAATACAGCTTTTAATGATTGTTATTATATTATAAAAGAAAACGCAAACTTAACC
>NZ_NGMO01000002.1:105176-160475 GCF_002140175.1 Candidatus Enterococcus wittei | reverse complement strand
TAACCTTGTTTAATTTACAATTAATCATGAGAAATGTCAATCGCAACTATGAAAATGTACTTGCAAATTTCTTTCCTGTATGATATGTTATTCTGGTATGAGCTGAATTTACTATTGCTCCAAATCAAGGCAAAGGAGGAAATTTACATGGCAAAAGTTTGTTACTTTACAGGTCGCAAGACAAAAAGTGGAAACAACCGTTCACATGCGATGAACGCAACAAAACGTACTGTTAAACCTAACTTGCAAAAAGTTCGCGTTATGATCGACGGCAAACCTAAAAAAGTTTGGGTGTCAACTCGTGCTTTGAAATCTGGAAAAGTTGAACGCGTATAATTATAATTGAATGAAGTTTGAACCGTTCACACAATGAACGGTTTTTATTTTATAAATATCTTTAAATAAAAAAGGCTTAAAACAACTAATCACCCAGATAATTGTTTTAAGTCTTCTTTTATGTGCCACTATTCAATAGTGATAGAAATATGTTTTTTTATAATCATTTCAATCTAAACATAACGCATTTCAAAACCCTTGTCAACACCTTATTTTAAAAGAAAAATACAGCTTTTAATGATTGTTATTATATTATAAAAGAAAACGCAAACTTAACCTTACGTTTGTTATTTATTTGTAAATTTGATTTTTTTATGAAATACAAGTCTTTTTCAGCAAGTAAAAACTGGAATATGATAAACTAATTATAACTTCATATAGAAATTTGGTGAATAAAATACAATGAAAACTTCATTCAAACAGTTTTTAAAAGAAAACGGACGCTATGCTGCTGCCAGTTTTTTAATTCCTTTACTTATCCTTGCACTTGTTTATTTAAGTATTGGAATTTATCCAGGAAGTGACAGGAGTATTCTTGCAAGTGATGCGTTCTCACAATTTTCAAATTTCCATGCCAGCTTTCGCAATATGCTTTTAGGAAAGCAAAGCATCTTCTATACTTGGAATGCTTCACTCGGATTAAATTACTTATCTTTAGTTTCGTATTATTTAGGTGGGATTTTCACACCACTCGTTCTTTTCTTTCCTAATCAAACGATGCCTGATGCACTTTATGTTCTCACATTGCTGAAAGTTGGGGCTGCTGGGTTATCTTTCTGGTTTTTAGCACATTCTTATCGAATTCCTCGTTGGGGACAAGTAGCGTTAAGTGTTAGCTATGCTTCCATTTCATTTATTACAGCACACTCAGAAATCATCATGTGGTTAGATACGTTTGTCTATCTCCCATTGATTATTTTAGGAATTCATCGAGTCATGGACTTGAAAAAACCAACAGTATTATTTGTCAGTTATTTACTATTGTTCTTATCCAGTTTTTACATGGGCTTTATGGTCGGGGTCTTTTCATTTTTATATTTCATCGCACGATTATTGACAAATTGGTCAGCCTACAAAAAATCGATTATACCTTATGGAGTGACTTCCTTGTTAGCCGGAGGTGCTTCAATGATCATTATTTTACCTGCCATTCTCGATCTTCGCGCGAATGGAGAGGCTTTGACACAAATTACCACATTAAAAACTGAAGCTACTTCTTATCTTGATTTACTGATGAAAAATATGGTTGGCGTTTATGACACTACCAAATACGGATCCATCCCATTTATCTATGCAGGGTTATTCCCCCTCGTCTTATGTTTATTTTATTTTGTCAGTCGCAAATTCCCACTAAAAAACAAGCTGCTTTTTGGTAGTCTATTTGCTTTATTGATTGCTAGCTTCTACTTTGTTCCATTCAATTTGTTCTGGCACGGTATGCATGCACCAAATATGTTTTTGTTCCGTTATGCGTATCTCTTCTCCTTCTTGGTTCTCTTATTAGCAGCAAAAAGTTGGGAAAAACTAGATGCTAATGACCGCGGGACTATAGTAGGGATCATTATCGTATTAGCTGCTGCTTTTGCCACTGCTTGGGGCATCAAAGCTGATGATGGTTATACGTATGTTACGTTAACTTCCTTCGTTTTAACGATCGTATTCTTAGGTCTCTACGCTTTGACGGTTGGTTTCTTCCAACAACATCAATGGGATTTGAAACGACTTAGTGTTCTCTTGTTATTAGTGATGACAGCAGAAGCTGCTGTGAATACCAATAGCATGATTCACGGCATCCTTGACGATTGGAACTATGCTTCAAGAAGTTTATACACCGATCCTTATCCTGATATCAAAACATTAGTTGATGAAACAAAGACAGATTCAGATTCTTTTTATCGCTTAGAAAATCTTGATCCAGTTTCTGCCAATGATTCGATCAACTATGGTTACAGCGGAATCAGTCTATTTTCTTCGATAAGAAACCGAAATTCTTCTTCCTACTTGGATACTTTGGGATTTCGTTCAAGAGGAACGAATTTGAATATTCGTTATAACAACAATACATTACTCATGGACGGGTTTACAGGAATTAAATACAATATTGCCAAAAACGATAGCAGCTTCAATAAATATGGCTTCGAAGAAGAAAGCAAGAGTGGCGATTATACCTTATACAAGAATATAAACGCATTACCATTAGCCTTTCAGGCTCCGTTGACGATCAATGACATCGAACAGCCAACAACGGATAATCTAACGAGTCAAACAAACTTGATCAATGCCTTATCAAGTTTAAATCAACAATATTTTACTTTTTATACACCTAACTTAAAGGGACAAGAAAATACAACGATCACTCGTACGACAAATGGCGTCACTTATTCTGAGACAGCAGATAACTTACCGAAAGTTTTGACTTGGGAAGTCCAAGTGCCGGCAAATACACAAGCTTATCTCAGCTTGTTTCCAACAAACTTTGCCCAATTAGAAAGTTCAACTGCCACTCTTACTGTAAATGGCATGTCTAGAAAAACACAAATCAATATCGCCGGTCAATATTATGATTTGGGCTATTACCCACAAGATACAACGGTGACTTTCTCTGTAAGTTTTTATGGAACGAAGGAAGTCAGCTTTATGGAACCAAAAGTAGTAGGGTTAGATGTAGTCGCCTATCAGGCTGCAATGAACCAAATCAATCGCAACGGGGTTGAAATGAAAACAACGAGTCGAACAGCCACTGGTAAAATCAATACACCAGAAGATACGATGCTAGTGACTACTATCCCTTATGATGAAGGATGGACAGCAAAAATCGATGGGAAAAAGGTACCAATAGAAAATTTCAAAGATGCTTTCTTAATGGTACAAGTGCCAGCAGGCGAACATACTATAACTTTTAGCTACTTACCAAAAGGGTTCATTGTTGGCTCCATTCTCTTTATCCTATGTATCGCTTTATTCATCTTATATCTGTGGTATCTTCATACGCGTGAATTTTCTGGTGTGATCTATCCAGACGACGAAAGACGCCCACGTAGAGAACGAAGAAAAAGAAGATAAAAAGAGGCTCTATACTTTTTGATGTTGGTGGATTCCACTGACATCTTTTTTATTGAGAAAAAAAGATAGAAAAGACACCTTGAAATCCTTTAGAATTGATTTGGCGAAACCATTCATAAGGAGGATTCAAGATGTCTTATACTCAGCTTATCAAAGATACTCTAAATATTCTAGACCTAAATATCCATTTTGAGGAAAATTGCTTAACGAAAGAAAAGTACAAAGGCCAAATTTGCATGATCTATCGTGGGAGGCTTCGCTATTCACCTGAAAAATGTGTTCATTGCCACTGTGTCGTCCCCTCTCAGCTTATCCATTGGGGGACGACAACCGTTCGGTTGTTACTCAATGATGTTTCTGAATACCGAACTTATTTAGAATTGAAGAAACAACGCTTTAAATGTAAGTCTTGTCATAAAACCTTTGTTGCCGATACTTCGGTTGCTGAAAAGCACTGTTTTATTAGTCAAAAGGTCCGTTGGTCTGTCGTCACTCGTTTAAAGAAGAACACTTCAATGACCGAAATTGCCTACCAAAAAAATATTTCTGTCTCTTCCGTTTATCGAATCATGAAAAAATTTTATCGTCCATTGAATCCCTTGAAACAAAGCTTACCAAAAACTTTATGTTTCGATGAATTTAAGTCTGTTCGTAGTGTGTCTAGCGCCATGAGCTTCATTATGATGGATGGTGACACCCATGAACTACTGGATATTTTAGAAAATCGACGCCTTCCCTATCTAGAACGTTACTTTTTGCGCTTCTCATCAGAAGTTCGAGAGGCGGTTCAATGGATCGTTATTGATATGTATGCACCTTATGTTTCCTTAGTGAAAAAGCTATTTCCAAACGCGAAACTGATTATTGATCGATTCCATATTGTCCAGCATATTGGTAGAACATTTCGCAATCAACGAATCAAAGAAACAAATCGGTTGCTTAAACATCCTTCTTCTTCTCAAAAAAGCCTAGGTAGGAAGCTAAAACGTTACTGGAAACTTTTACAAAAAGAAGAAGGAAAACTAGATTATGACAAACGCACTTGGCGAGCCGGTTTTAAAGAGTATTTAACTGAAACCGAAATAGTCGATCGCCTTCTTAGAGACTGTCCTAGTCTACACTCTGGTTATCAACTCTATCAAAATCTACTTTATGCAGTTAAAAAGCGGGAAATTGACACGTTTAAAGAATATTTAAATGTGGGAAAAACAGACCTTCCTGAAATCTATGATAGAACTTTGAAAACCTTTAAAAAGTTTCTTCCACAAATCGAGAACGCCCTACGTTATGGCTACTCAAATGGCCCTTTGGAGTGTTTGAACAATCATATCAAGGTATTAAAACGAAATGCCTATGGGTTCCGAAGCTTTTACAACTTTAAATTACGAATCATGATTCGGCATGGGAAAGCATTACTCATAAAATAAAAAAAGGAACAGAAAGAAAAATAGTTCTTTCTGTTCACCAATCATTCTAGGATTTCTCTTCACCAACATCGTTTTATACGAAAGCTTCACCGCACCTATGTACGAAACAACTAGAAAAAAAGCAAAAAAAAACTACCCTCCTCCATAAAAATTAAGAATCTAAAAATTTCAAAGAGCAGTGGTTCTTATTCGTGATAGACTTCATTTCTCAAAAGCATATAGTAAATGATTCTAGTAATAAGATGAGCAACTGCCACTATCGCACGCTTACCGCCTCGATTTCTACAGATTCTTTGATAATAGTTTTTGAATCTCTGATGATTAGATTTACAAGCTGAATAGGCACATTGGCATAAGACCCTCTTTGCATAAGCATTTCCTTTGGAAATTCTCGTAGAGCGTCTTTTCCCAGCACTTTCATTGTTTCCAGGACACAGACCAACCCATGAGGCTAATCTTTCTGCAGAAGAAAACTGATTCATATGAATGCCAAACTCAGAGATAATTACAGCAGCTGAATCCGTACTAATTCCTGGGATCGTTAATAAATTGTCCATCTGTTTTTGGTAAGGAAGTAAATATTCGGCTATTTTGGTTTCTAGTTCACCAATCTTACTGTTATACATATCAATAACATCTAAAATTTGTGCCAATAAAAACTTGTGATGACTTCTGAAAAAGCCAGTAAGTCCTTCCACTAATTCCGGCACTTTAAATTTTAAAGAAGTATAAACAGCCGCTTCAACTTTTTCTGCAGTAATATCTTCCTCATTAATCAATAGATTTAATAAATTTCTTCCAGATAATCCGAATATATCTGTCATGTAAGAAGTTATTTTAATTCCGGCAGTCTGTAAAATTTTGTGCGCGCGATTCTTTTCTCGATTTCTAGATTCGATCCACATTTTTCTTAACCGTGTGAGTTCACGCAAATCTTGTATAGGTTCCTCTGGAACAAAACTTTTGGGAATCAAACCTACTCGCAGCAACTTAGCAATCCAACTTGCATCTTTTTTATCCGTTTTTTGCCCAGGAATATTTTTAATTTTATACGGATTAGCTAGAACTAAGTCGAAATTTCCTTGAAGAATGTGCCAAACCGGTTTCCAATAAATACCTGTACTTTCCATAGCGACAATCTCACAATCAAAATCCGTTAGCCATTCATGTAGGGCTAATAATCCTTTGGTGGTCGTATCAAATTTTTGTAGATGTTTTTTTGGTCTGGTAGAAGTAAGCGGACCTTGTAAAACACAAGCAACAACATTACTTTGATGGACATCTAATCCAGCACAGCATTCGTAAATGATTTCCATAAAAAGGCACTCCTTTCCCATGATTTTAGGAAAGGAGTGCTTTATTTCATGTAAAATCAAATTTTTATACACATGCTCATTGGCAATATTTCAAGGTTCTCGAGAAATAAAGCAAGCCAGTTTGACAATCGGCATCACTTGCTTTTCCAAAATAATGGCGGCTTTTTTCCTTTCCCCTATAATTGTACTACAATCTTACCTTTCATTCTTCAGGGTGAATGAGTTTGCGAATTCATGTGTGTTTGACAAAGAGCCTAAAAAGAGAGATCACTACAATATTGTAGTGACCTCTCTCTTTTTTGACTCTATACTTTTTGATGCTTGTGAATCCACCAGCATCTTTGCATCGGACAAAAGTATGATTTACTCTTATTTCACGCTCTAAATACGTATAAACAGCGGAATCAGAAGCAACTTTTTCGAAAATAAGCAGAAATTCACAAAAATTTGTAAAACATTTTTCGTGAATCCCATCTAATTTCTCGAGGTTAATCACTTCTGTCCCAACCTAAAATGAACAGCAAAAATATGTTGCTTTCTTTCTGTTCACCAATCATTCTAAGATTTCTCTTCACCAACAACGTTTGACAAACAATCTTTGTTCATCACTAGTTTTCTCCGTCATATTTCACTTCGTATAAATACAAACCTTCCGGATGAGCCGTTGGTCCAGCAGCATTGCGGTCTTTTTTAGCAATAATTGCTGGAAGACAGTCAGCAGGTAAACGACCATTCCCAATTTTTAGTAAAGTTCCCACTAAAATACGAATCATCTTATATAAAAAACCATCCCCACGAAAGGTGAAAACTAGCTCATCTTGCGCTTCGTTTACTTGTAGACTAGCTTCATAAATCGTCCGTACCTTGTCCTCAATCGAACTGCCAGAAGCACAGAATGAAGTGAAATCATGAGTACCTAAAAGATCTGGCAGTGCTTGTTGGATCTTTTTTATATCAATGGGATACGGATAATAGCTGGCATAATGCCGACGAAATGGACTTCGAGGCTTACCGATATCTACTTTGAACTGATACGTTTTTTCTTTCACCAAGTAACGTGCATGAAAGTTTTCTGGAACGATTTCTACGTCTCTAACAGCAATATCTTCCGGAGACTGCGTATCTAAAGCAAAGCGCATTCTCTCTAATGGACGTTCCTCAGGATAATCAAAATGGATCACTTGACCCCAAGCATGGACACCAGCATCTGTTCTCCCTGAACCAAAAACAGTGATGTCTTTTCCATTCGCTATTTTTTTTAATGTTTTTTCAAGTTCTTCTTGCACCGTACGACCGTTAGGCTGCTTTTGAAAGCCATTAAAAAGCGTTCCGTCGTAGGCAATGACTGCTTTATAACGTACCATGTAATTTTCTCCCTGTTATCAATTTCTAGGCTTAAAATAGCACTCAGCCACGAATAAAGATCAATACGACCGTTAAGAGTACGAAGGTCACCATCACTAGTGTGTCGCGAGTATGCCAGTAGAGAACCCTATATTTCGTTCGGCCTTCTCCACCTTGATACCCTCTTGCTTCCATGGCAGTCGCCAGATCTTCTGCACGATTGAAACTGCTAACAAACAACGGAATAAGTAAAGGAATGACTGCTTTCATTTTTTGGACAAGACTTCCCTCACCAAAATCCACTCCACGGGCACGTTGAGCATTCATGATTTTCTCTGTTTCGTCCATTAATGTAGGAACAAATCTCAAAGCAATAGACAACATCAATGAAATTTCATGAACAGGAAATCGAACTACTTTTAATGGACGCAATAAATATTCAATCGCATCAGATAATTCCAATGGGGGGGTGGTCAACGTCAATAAAGTGGACATGAAGATGATCAACACAAAACGACAAAAAATAAATAGACCGTTCATTACACCAAACTGGGTAATATTAAAGATCCCCCAACTCCAATAGGTTTCACCACCACTTGTAAACAAGACCTGTAAGGCTACGGTAAAAAGAATCAACCAAATCAATGGTCGGATTCCCCGAATAAAAAATTTCATATCTACTTTTGATAAAAAAACAGCAAACAAGGTAAAGACTGCCAGTAGTGCATAGGCTTGCCAGTTATTTGCAAGAAAAATAATGCCAATAAAATAAAAACTAGCTAATAATTTTGCCCGTGGATCTAGTTGATGAATCAAAGAATCTCCAGGCATGTAGCGACCAAAAATCAACTTATTCATCATGGGCAGTTCCTCCTGCTAGATTGACTAGTTGATCTGCTAATTCATCTGCAGTAATGGGCAATTCTGAAAAATGAATCCCTTTTTTCCTTAGCTCTTCTGCAAATTCAGTCGCAGTCGGCACACCTAGTTGTTTTTCTTTTAACCAAAAAAGATTTTGAAATACATCTTTTGGTTCGCCGCATTTAACGATTCGACCTTTTTCTAATACGTAAACATAATCAGCATAGTTAGCGACATCATCCATCAAGTGAGTCACCAGTACGATCGTAATATGGTGCTCATTGTGTAAACGCCAAAACATGTCCATCATTTCTTTTCGTCCTTGAGGATCCAAGCCTGCTGTAGGTTCGTCCAATACTAATACTTCTGGCTTCATTGCTAAGACTCCCGCAATAGCGACACGACGCATTTGTCCTCCTGATAATTCAAAAGGCGAACGCTCTAAGTAGCTTTCATCCAATCCTACTTGTTCCAAGGTTTCCGCTGCTAATTTAATAGCATCTTCTTCCTTTATGCCAAAATTCTTAGGTCCAAAAGCAATATCTTTAGCTACTGTTTCTTCAAATAATTGTGCTTCTGGAAATTGAAACACGATACCTACTTTTTTTCGAATCGGTTTCAAGTTTTTATTGTTCGTTTCAGGAGTGATTCGTCGATCCCCAATCTGGACCACTCCTTCGGTTGGTTTGATCAAAGCATTTAAATGTTGCAACAAAGTAGATTTACCACTTCCAGTATGTCCGACTAAAGCTGTATAACTATTTTCTTTAATTTGTAAATCGATATCAAATAATGCACGTTGTTCGAATGGTGTATTCGGCTGGTATGTGAAATTTACTTTTTCAAAACGGATGTCCATAACCAATCCACCATCCTTTCTTCTGTCATGTATTCTTTTGGTACATCTATGCCACGTTGTTTCAATGCACTTTTCAATTTTTCAGGAAAAGGTAAATCTAAACCTAAATTGATCAGCTCAGGACCTGCAGAAAAAATCTCCTGAGGTGTTCCCTCATTGACTAGTTGTCCTTCTTTCATCACTAATATTCGATTCGCATTTGCAGCCTCATCGATATCATGCGTAATTGAGATCACGGTTAGATGGCTTTCATCTTTGATTTTTTTTATAGTAGCAATCACTTCTTCTCGGCCTTCTGGATCTAACATGCTTGTCGCTTCATCTAAGATAATGATTTCTGGCCTTAAAGCAACTATACCAGCTATAGCGACACGCTGTTTTTGCCCACCTGATAGTCGAGCAGGTTCTCGAGTCGCAAAATCAGCCATTCGAACTTTTTCTAAAGCATCCTTCACTCGTTCAATCATTTCTTTCCGAGGGATTCCTTGATTCTCTAAGCCAAAAGCGACATCGTCTTCTACTGTGGAACCAACAAATTGATTATCTGGATTTTGAAAGACCATGCCGACTTTTCGGCGAATGGCCCAAATGTTTTCTTCATTCAATAGTTGGTTGCCTACTTTGACCGTTCCCGATTCCGGAAGAAGTAATCCATTGATCGTCTTTGCAAGTGTTGATTTACCTGATCCATTGTGTCCAATGATGGCGATCCATTCTCCTTTATTGATCGTAAAAGAAACGTCTGTCAGAGCTGGCCGTAAATCTTCTGGCTGGTATTTGTAATTAATCTTTCCTAATTCAATAATCGGCTCCATAATTACTCCTTCTTCATCCTAAAGTTCCTACTAACACTATCAAAAAACAACGTAGTTTTCAATCTTTTATCCTTTATTAAAATGTTTTTTTATAACTTCAAATGTGTCTTGACAGTTAATTGAAGGTATAAAAAAACACTTTATGATGAGTGCATACTCCCCAAACGAGTGGTTTGGGGAGTAGCGCTGAGCTAGACTCGGAATAAGTAACTTCCAACATCATAACACTCTAAAAGAATCATCTATAAAGTGATGTTATTAGTGTGATTTTAGACAAGTTCTAAGACAACCATTGGTGCACCGTCTCCGCGTCTTGGTTCTGTCTTCAAGATACGAGTATAGCCACCTTGACGTTCAGCATAACGAGGTGCAATATCATTAAATAGTTTTTGCAAAGCTGATTCAATGACGATATCCTCATTTTCTTCACGTACGCTAGCAACTTCATTACGTACGAAAGCCGCAGCTTGACGACGTGCATGCAAGTCCCCGCGTTTGCCTAAAGTGATCATTTTTTCAGTAGTCGAGCGAACTTCTTTCGCACGAGCTTCTGTCGTCACAATACGTTCATTAATTAATAAGTCAGTTGTTAAATCACGCAACATCGCTTTACGTTGGCTAGATGTGCGTCCTAGTTTACGATAACTCACGTTGGTTTCCCTCCTTCGTAAAAGGTTTTAATCTTCTTTACGTAAACCTAAACCTAAGTCATGCATTTTTGCTTTAACTTCTTCTAATGATTTACGTCCTAAGTTGCGGACTTTGATCATTTCTGGCTCAGATTTATTCGTAAGTTCTTGTACAGTATTGATTCCTGCACGTTTTAAGCAATTATAAGAACGAACAGATAAGTCTAATTCTTCAATTGTCATTTCCAACATTTTTTCTTTTTGTGTTTCTTCTTTTTCCACCATGATTTCAGCGTTTTTCGCTTCATCAGTTAAGTTTACAAAGATATCTAAATGTTCAGTCATGATTTTTGCAGCTAAACTCATTGCTTCCAATGGTTCGATTGAACCATCTGTCCAAATCTCCATTGTCAATTTATCAAAATCTTCACGATGTCCGACACGTGTATTTTCTACTTGGTAGTTTACACGACGTACAGGTGTATAGATTGAATCGACTGGAAGAACACCGATTGGCATATCTTCTTTTTTATTTTCATCTGCTTGAACATATCCACGTCCTGGCTTCACTGTTAAGCGAGCATGGAACGTAGCTCCTTCAGAGACACTGCAGATGTACATATCTTTGTTAAGAATTTCTACCTCACTATCAACGATAATATCGCCAGCAGTTACTGTAGCAGGTCCGGTAATATCGATTTCAAGGGTTTTTTCTTCTTGACCATACATTTTCAGTGCTAAACCTTTAATGTTCAAGATGATTTGAGTGACGTCTTCTCTAACACCTTTGATGGTAGAGAATTCATGCAGTACACCATCGATTTGAATATTAGTGATGGCAGCACCTGGCAAAGAAGATAATAAAATACGACGTAGGGAGTTCCCTAAAGTAGTCCCATACCCTCTTTCAAGAGGTTCAACGATGAACTTGCCATAATCTTTTTCTTCATCAATTTTTGCGATTCTTGGTTTTTCGAACTCAATCATTCTTATCTTTACCCCTTTCAAAACGAAAAGTGTCTTGTTCAATGACGTTACGAATAGAACTCAAAATGAGCGGCACTCATTAAACACGACGGCGTTTTGGAGGGCGGGCACCATTATGAGGAATTGGAGTCACGTCACGAATTGCAGTCACTTCTAAACCTGTCGCTTGTAATGAACGAATTGCTGCTTCACGTCCAGAACCAGGTCCTTTAACTGTTACTTCAACAGTTTTTAATCCGTGTTCCATTGCTGCTTTCGTAGCTGTTTCTGCTGCCATTTGAGCGGCAAAAGGAGTTGATTTTTTGCTTCCTTTAAAACCTAATGAACCAGCTGATGACCACGCTAATGCATTTCCGTGAGTATCAGTGATCATGATGATAGTGTTGTTGAATGTAGAGTGGATATGTGCAATCCCAGATTCTATATTCTTTTTCACACGGCGTTTACGATTCACTTTTTTTGCTACCATGAAGATTTAACCTCCTTCACTTAAGAATTATTTTTTCTTGCCAGCGATAGCGCGAGCTGGGCCTTTACGAGTACGTGCATTGTTTTTCGTGTTTTGTCCACGAACAGGCAATCCACGACGGTGACGGATACCTCGGTAAGAACCGATTTCCATCAAGCGTTTGATGTTTAAGTTCACTTCACGACGAAGATCCCCTTCAACTTTTAACTTATCTACTTCTGCACGGATAGCATCTGTTTGTTCATTCGTTAATTCACGAACACGAACATCTTCAGACACGCCAGCATCAGCTAAGATTTTTTTAGCAGTAGTGTTACCAATACCATAGATATAAGTAAGTGAAACTACTACACGTTTATCACGAGGAATATCTACTCCTGCAATACGAGCCATATTTAGTGCACCTCCAATTATCCTTGACGTTGTTTATGTTTTGGATTTGCTGGGCAAATCACCATAACGCGTCCTTTACGACGAATTACTTTACAATGTTCACACATTGGTTTTACTGATGGTCTTACTTTCATGATAATACCTCCTGTAGTTTTACGGAGTACAATTATTTAAAGCGATAAGTGATACGGCCACGGTTCAGATCATACGGAGACAATTCAACCGTCACTTTGTCACCAGGTAAGATACGGATATAGTGCATACGAATTTTACCTGAAACAGTTGCAAGAACTTGGTGTCCGTTTTCTAGTTCAACTTTAAACATTGCATTCGGCAAAGTTTCGACGACTGTACCTTCGACTTCAATCATATCTTCTTTTGCCACGCACAGTACCTCCTTGTACTTGTTTCGCATTTTCACACGATAAAATGGCGGAAACTGCAGTTCCCACCTCAAAATTCTCAAAATGGATCATCTAGAGGATTCTCTAGAAGTCGGACTGACATATTCTATCATAATTTATTGAACTTGACAAGAGTAACTGCATAATGCAAGTCGGCTACGGGCAAATCGTGCTATTTTTCAATGATTTTTTGTACATCAGTAAATACAGCATCGATTTCACGATCACCATCGATAGTGTGTAACAAACCTTGTTCTTTATAATAAGCCAAGATTGGTTCACTATTCTTGATGTTGATAGCCAGACGATTTTTAACCGTCTCAGGTTTATCATCTTCTCTTTGATAGAATTCATGCCCACCACAACGATCACATGTGTCTTCAACTTTTGTAGGGTTGAAAATTTTATGGTAAGTTGCTCCACAGTTGCGACAGATGAACCGGCCAGCTAAGCGCTCAACCAATACGTCTTCACCCACGTGGATATCGATGACAGCATCAATTTTTTTATTTAATTCTTTTAGCATTGCATCTAGAGCTTCAGCTTGTTCGATCGTACGAGGAAAACCATCTAATAAGAAGCCTTTCTCCGTATCTGGTTCAGCTAAGCGCTCTTTTACGATTCCATTTGTTACTTCATCAGGAACTAATGCACCTTTATCCATATAAGACTTTGCTTCCAAGCCAAGAGCTGTTTCATTTTTGATTGCTGCACGAAACATGTCTCCTGTTGAGATATGAGGAATACCATAAGCATCAATGATTTTTTCTGCTTGTGTTCCTTTACCTGCGCCTGGCAGCCCCATTAAAATGAGGTTCATTGCTTTCCCTCCTAATAAATGTGAGAACGTGTGTTGAGGAAAAACCTCAACACGCTTTCTTACTCAATAAAGCCAACATACTTACGTTTCAGCATTAAACCTTCTAACTGTTTCGCAGTTTCTAAAGCTACACCGATCACGATCAATAAACTTGTACCGCCTAAACCGATAGATTGAGGCAAGTCCCAGATCATTTGAGCAATGATTGGTAACAATGCGACTAATCCAAGGAAAAGTGCACCGACTGTACTTAAACGCATCAGTAAGCTTGAGACATACTCCTCAGTCCCCTTTCCAGGGCGTACGCTTGGTATATAACTTCCTTGCTTTTGCAAGTTTTCCGCTAATTTCTCAGGGTTTACTTGGACAAATGCATAGAAGAATGTAAATGCGACGATCAATACAGTATAAATCGTTGCGCCAGGCACCGTATTATAATTAAAGATCTCCATCATTATCTTATACCAATTTTCAGAACCAAATCGTCCACTCAACGCTTGTAATACAGCATTCGGTGTGGCAATAAATGAACTAGCAAAGATGACTGGAATAACTCCAGCAGCGTTCACTTTCAACGGTAGATAACTACTCGTTGGCGCACCAGCTACACGTTTCGTATACTGAATCGGAATCTTGCGTTCAGCTTGTTGGAAAAATGTTACAAAAGTCACGATCAATAAAACCGCAACAAGTAAAATGGCCACAAAAATGGCAGATTTCCAAATATCAGAAGAATTGATATTTACAAAGTAATCTTCATAAATTTCTCTGACACTTTCCGGAAGTCTGGAAATGATCCCTGCAAAGATGATCATTGACACTCCATTACCGATTCCTTTTTCAGTGATTTGCTCACCTAACCAAGTGACAAACATTGTACCCGCAGTCAAAATCAGACCGATGGTTACATAAGTAGATACATCTGGATTCTTTACAAAACCTAATTGGGCATATTGGTTAAACCCTGCAGTAATACCGACCGATTGGATAAACGCCAATACTAATGTCAAATATCTCGTTGCTTGGTTTAACTTTTTACGACCCACTTCTCCTTGCTTAGACCATTCAACAAATCGAGGTACGATATCCATCTGTAATAGCTGGATAACGATTGAAGCAGTGATGTATGGCGAAACCCCCATCGAGAAGATAGAAAAGTTTTGCATTGCACTACCACTTACCAAGTTCAACATGTTGAAAAATGGTAACGAAGAAAGATTTTGTAATGAACTCGCATTTACTCCTGGAACCGTAATGTGGGCCCCAAGGCGAAATACAAACAGAACAAATACTGTGAAAAGGATTTTTGATCTAATATCTTTGACTTTAAAAGCGTCTTTTAATAGTTTAAGCATTAGATCACCTCGATTGAGCCACCGGCTGCTTCGATTGCTTCTTGAGCTGCTTTTGAGAATTTAGCTGCTTTCACAGTTAATTTCTTGTTTAAGTCTCCGTTTGCTAATACTTTGATTCCAGCTTTTTCGTTTTTCACGATTCCAGCTTCAACTAAAGTAACTGGAGTTACTTCTGCTCCGTCTTCAAAGCGATTCAAAACATCTAAATTAATAACAGCGTAATCTTTGCGGTTCACATTTGTAAAACCACGTTTTGGTAAGCGACGGAATAAAGGTGTTTGTCCACCTTCAAATCCTAAACGTACACCTCCGCCTGAACGAGCTTTTTGTCCTTTTTGACCACGTCCGGCAGTTTTTCCGTTACCTGAAGAAGTACCACGACCAACACGGTTACGTACTTGGCGTGAACCTTCAGCGGGTTTTAATTCATGAAGTTTCATAGGTTTGGCACCTCCTTAATATTCTAGTTCTATGATGATGTTTTAATTAAACTTCTTCAACGTCCACTAAGTGAGAAACAGTGTTGATCATGCCTTTGATTGCTTCATTAGCAGGCTTAACCACTGAACTGTTAATCTTTGTAAGACCTAACGCTTTAACTGTATCGCGTTGGTTTTGAGGACGTCCGATAATACTGCGTTTTAAAGTAACTTTTAATTCAGCCATTATGTTTGTCCTCCTTATCCGATTAATTCTTCAACTGATTTGCCGCGTAGAGCTGCAACTTCTTCAGCACGTTTCAATTGTTTCAAACCTTCAACTGTTGCACGAACAACGTTGATTGGTGTGTTTGAGCCTAAAGATTTAGAAGTGATATCTGCTACCCCTGCTAATTCTAATACGGCACGAACTGGTCCACCAGCAGCAACCCCAGAACCTTCAACAGCAGGTTTCATTAGGATTCTACCACCACTAAAAGCACCGATTACTTCGTGTGGGATTGTTGAACCAACCATAGGTACTTCAACTAAGTTTTTCTTCGCATCTTCAATTGCTTTACGGATTGCTTCAGGTACTTCTTGTGCTTTACCAGTACCAAATCCTACATGTCCGTTTTTGTCACCGACAACAACTAAAGCAGCAAAACGTAGACGACGTCCACCTTTAACAACTTTTGTTACACGGTTAATTGCAACAACGCGGTCTTCTAATTCCAAATGTTTTGGATCGATATAAACCATGAATGGTATTCCTCCTTCTTCTAAAATTCTAGTCCATTTTCGCGAGCAGCTTCAGCTAAAGCTTGAACACGGCCATGGTAAAGGTATCCACCACGGTCAAAGACTACTACTTTAACGCCTTTTTCAGCTGCACGTTCAGCAACTAATTTACCGACAGCTTGTGCTGCTTCTGTTTTTGTTCCACCTGAAATTTCTTTATCCAAGGTAGAGGCACTTGCTAGCGTTACACCCGCTACGTCATCAATGATTTGCGCGTAGATGTTTTTATTAGAACGAAAAACGTTCAAGCGTGGGCGCTCAGCAGTACCAGAGATATTGTTACGTACACGACGATGTCTCTTTTGACGTGTTTTGTTCTTATCTGGTTTTGTAATCACAATTGTCACCTCTTTATTTTTATTGTTCTGCCTTTATCAAGCAGTAACGATCAGTTTTGAAAAAATAGAAGCTGCGGCACAAGTTAAATGTCTCTTAATGAAGGTATACTTCAGCAAAATTTCTTTTTCTTGCTGCTGGCTTCTATGCAATTTTTCGAAACGATTATTTACCAGTTTTACCTTCTTTACGGCGTACATATTCGCCAACATAACGAATACCTTTACCTTTATAAGGTTCTGGAGGACGAGTTCCGCGAATGTTCGCAGCTAGTTCGCCAACTTCTTCTTTATTCGCACCTTTGACAATTACTTGTGTATTAGATGGTACTTCAACAGTAACGCCAGCTGGTGGTGTGATTTCGACTGGATGTGAGTAACCTACGTTCAATACAAGTTTTGATCCTTGTAATTGTGCACGGTACCCAACCCCGATTAATTCTAAAGCTTTTTGGAATCCTTCACTAACACCTACAACCATGTTGTTGAAGTTAGCACGAGTAGTTCCATGGATTGTTTTCATTTCTTTACTGTCATTTGGACGAGTGAAAGTTACTTCATTGCCTTCGATATTCATTTTGATATCAGAAGAAAACGCACGAGTCAATTCCCCTTTTGGTCCTTTAACTGTAATGTTGTTTCCATCTTGAGTGATTGTTACTCCTTCAGGGATCACAACAACTTTATTTCCAATACGGCTCACTTAAAGACACCTCCTTGTAGATTCTACTTTATTACCATACGTAAGCGATAACTTCGCCGCCGATGTTTTTCTCACGAGCTTCTTTATCAGTGACTACACCTTCAGAAGTCGAAATAATTGCGATACCTAAACCGTTCAATACTTTTGGTACTTCGCCAGCTTTAACGTAAACACGTAAACCTGGTTTAGAGATACGTTTTAAGTTAGTGATAACACGTTCGCCATCTTTCCCAAATTTTAGGAAAACACGGATCACGCCTTGTTTGTCATCTTCGATATATTCAACATCACGGACGAAACCTTCACGTTTTAAGATTTCAGCGATGTCACGTTTAATTTTTGACGCAGGTACTTCTAAAGACTCGTGTTTAACCATATTTGCGTTACGGATACGAGTTAGAAAATCTGCAATTGGATCTGTCATGACCATTGACCTTTTACCTCCTTCTTATGCGAATTTACTTTTTTACCAGCTAGCTTTCTTCACGCCGGGAATTTGACCTTTATAGGCAAGTTCGCGGAAGCAAATACGGCAAAGATGGAACTTACGATAAACTGAATGTGGACGTCCGCAACGTTCGCAACGAGTGTAAGCTTGTGTTGAATGTTTTGCAGGACGTTTGTTTTTAGCAATCATTGATTTTTTAGCCACGTAGTTCGCCTCCTTTAATTATTTTTGGAATGGCATGCCTAATTGTGTCAACAACTCACGAGATTCTTCATCTGTGTTGGCTGTTGTTACAATAACGATGTCCATACCACGTACTTTATCTACTAAATCATAATCAACTTCTGGGAAGATCAATTGTTCTTTAATACCTAAAGTATAGTTTCCACGACCGTCAAAGGCTTTCTTACTTACACCATGGAAGTCACGTACACGTGGTAGAGAAACAGATACTAATTTATCTAAAAATTCGTACATTCTTTCTCCGCGTAAGGTAACTTTTGCACCAATTGGCATTCCTTCACGCAAACGGAATCCAGCGATTGATTTTTTTGCTTTTGTAATCATAGGTTTTTGACCAGTGATCAAAGTTAGTTCTTCAACTGCTTTGTCTAAGTTTTTAGCGTTTGATACCGCATCACCAACACCCATGTTGATGACGATTTTTTCAACTTTAGGTGTTTGCATAACAGAGCTATAGTTAAATTTTTCCATCAATGATGGAGTTACTTCTTTAAGATATTTTTCTTTTAGGCGGTTCATTCAGTAAGACCCTCCTTCCTTAAACTTTTTATTTATCTAAAACTTCACCGGTTTTTTTAGAAACACGGACTTTTTTGCCGTCTACTTCTTTGTAGCCAACTCGGCCAGCTACACCAGTAGAGTCGATGACCATCACGTTAGATACGTGAAGTGGCGCTTCCATCTCAACAATCCCACCTTGAGGAGCAGCTTGAGAAGGTTTTTGGTGTTTTTTGATCATGTTCACACCTTCGACAATCACTTTATCTTGTTTAGGAAACGCTGCTAATACAACGCCTTCTTTGTTTTTGTCTTTTCCAGTGATCACTTTAACTTTATCGCCTTTTTTAACAAACATAACTGTTTCGCACCTCCTTCGATAAGTGTTTCAAGATTATAAAACTTCTGGTGCTAACGAAACGATCTTCATGAAGTTGTTTTCACGTAGTTCACGTGCAACTGGCCCAAAGATACGTGTTCCACGAGGGCTTTTATCATCACGAATAATCACTGCAGCATTTTCATCAAATTTGATATATGAACCGTCGGCACGACGAGCTCCTGATTTTGTTCTAACAATAACGGCTTTTACGACGTCACCTTTTTTGACAACCCCACCTGGCGTTGCTTGTTTAACCGTAGCAACGATCACATCACCGATGTTCGCAGTTTTACGACCAGAACCACCAAGGACTTTGATCGTCAAAATTTCACGTGCGCCTGAATTATCAGCGATTTTTAAACGACTTTCTGCTTGGATCACGTTGTGTATCCTCCTTTCAGATTTTGCATTCAATCTATATAGGAAAATCTCGTGTTATTAGATAATAACTGCTTCTTCGACTACTTCCAATAAACGGAAACGTTTGGTAGCTGATAATGGACGAGTTTCCATAATTCTCACGATGTCGCCAACTTTTGCTGTGTTGTTTTCATCATGTACTTTGTATTTCTTAGAATAGTTCATGCGTTTGCCATAGATAGGGTGGTTTTTCTTTGTTTCGACAGCAACGGTAATTGTTTTATCCATTTTGTCTGAAACCACACGACCTTGATAAACTTTGCGTTGATTTCTTTCTTCAGTCATACGCTTAATGGCCTCCTTCCATAATTACTTAGCTTGTTCACGCAATACAGTTTTGATGCGTGCAATCGATTTACGTACTTCTTTAATACGTGCAGTGTTTTCTAATTGACCTGTTGCTAATTGGAATCTAAGATTAAACAATTCTTCTTTTAATTGTTTTTCTTGATCAAGCATTTCGGCAGTGGTTAATTCTCTGATTTCTTTAACCTTCATTCGATTCACCACCCATTTCCTCACGTTTTACGATCTTAGTTTTCATTGGTAATTTGTGAGAAGCTAGACGTAACGCTTCACGAGCAACTTCTTCAGGAACGCCTGCGATTTCAAACATGATTTTACCACGTTTTACTGGTGCAACCCATCCTTCAGGTGCCCCTTTACCAGAACCCATACGTACCCCAATTGCTTTGGCAGTATAAGATTTGTGAGGGAAAATTTTAATCCATACTTTCCCACCACGTTTCATGTAACGAGTCATTGCGATACGAGCAGCTTCGATTTGGCGGTTTGTGATCCAATGTGAATCAACAGCTTGCAAACCGTATTCACCGAATACGACTTCTTTTCCGCCTTTCGCTTCCCCACGCATTTTTCCGCGGAATTCACGACGGTGTTTTACACGTTTAGGTACTAACATGATTATTTCCCTCCTTTCTCAGTGTTTTTTTTAGTTGGAAGAATTTCTCCACGATAGATCCACACTTTAACTCCTAGTTTTCCGTATGTTGTATCTGCTTCTTCCCATGCGTAGTCAATGTCCGCACGTAAAGTATGAAGAGGAACTGTTCCTTCTGAGTATCCTTCTGAACGAGCGATGTCCGCACCGTTTAGACGTCCAGATACTTGAGTTTTGATTCCTTTAGCGCCAGCACGCATTGAACGTTGGATGGCTTGTTTTTGAGCGCGACGGAAAGCAACACGGTTTTCTAATTGACGTGCGATTCCTTCACCTACTAATTTAGCATCTAAATCTGGTTTTTTGATTTCCACGATGTTGATGTGAATTCTTTTACCAGTTAATTTGTTTAATTCTTTTCTTAGGTTTTCGACTTCAGATCCGCCTTTACCAATTACCATACCTGGTTTAGCTGTGTGAATTGAAATGTTTACGCGGCCTGTTGCACGCTCGATTTCAATTGTTGATACAGCAGCATCAGCAAGTTTAGTTGAAATAAATTTACGGATTCTTAGATCTTCGTGTAAGAACTCTGCATACTCTTTTTCAGCATACCATTTTGCATCCCAGTCGCGGATGATGCCTACACGCATTCCAATTGGATGTACTTTTTGACCCACTGATTATCCCTCCTTATTTTTCTGATACGACTACCGTGATATGACTTGTACGTTTGTTGATTGGTGAAGCTGAACCTTTTGCACGAGGACGGAAACGTTTCATTGTTGGTCCTTCATTGACAAATGCTTCAGATACTACCAAGTTCTCAACATCTAAGTCAAAGTTGTTTTCTGCATTCGCAACTGCTGACATCAAAACTTTCTCGATGATTCCAGCAGATTTGTTTGGTGTGAATTTCAAGATTGAAATTGCATCCGCAACACTTTTACCTCTGATAAGGTCAATTACTAAACGCGCTTTACGAGGCGAAGTGCGAACTGTTTTAGCAGTTGCTTTAGCTGATGTGATTTGTTCTACCATATGCTTTTATCCTCCCCTCAAATTAGCGTTTCGTTTTCTTATCGTCTGCAGCATGCCCACGATAAGTTCTAGTTGGTGCGAATTCACCTAATTTGTGTCCTACCATATCTTCTTGGATGTAAACTGGTACGTGTTTACGTCCATCGTATACTGCGATGGTATATCCAACAAAACTTGGGAAAACAGTCGAACGACGAGACCAAGTTTTGATTACTTTTTTCTTTTCGACCCCAGCTTGAGCTTCAACTTTTTTCATTAAATGCTCATCAACGAAAGGTCCTTTCTTTAAACTACGACCCATGGTGAACCTCCTCTCAAAATGTGCGACACATGGTCAAAGTATTTATTTATTTTTGCGACGACGAACAATAAGTTTGTCCGATTTAGCTTTCTTATCACGAGTTTTATAACCAAGAGCTGGTTGACCCCATGGAGAAACTGGTGCTTTACGTCCGATTGGTGCTTTACCTTCACCACCACCGTGTGGGTGATCATTAGGGTTCATTACGCTACCACGTACAGTTGGGCGTTTACGCATCCAACGAGAGCGGCCAGCTTTACCGATATTGATCAATTCGTGTTGTTCGTTACCTACAGAACCGATTGTTGCACGGCATGCAGCAAGAATCATACGAACTTCGCCAGAGTTTAAGCGGATCAATACGTATTTTCCTTCTTTACCAAGTACTTGTGCACTTGTACCAGCTGAACGGATCAATTGTCCGCCTTTGCCAGGTTTCATTTCAATGTTGTGGATTACAGTACCAACCGGAATGTTTTCTAATGGAAGAGCATTTCCGATTTTGATATCTGCTTCAGGACCTGAAACAAGTTTCATTCCAACTTGTAGTCCTTTTGGTGCTAAGATGTAAGCTTTCACTCCATCTTCATAATGTACTAACGCGATGTTAGCTGAACGATTTGGATCATATTCGATCGTTTGAACAGTTGCAACAACGTTATCTTTGTTACGTTTGAAGTCGATCACGCGATATTGGCGTTTATGTCCGCCACCTTGATGACGTACAGTGATGCGGCCGTTGTTGTTACGTCCAGCATGGTTTTTCAATGGTTGTAACAATGATTTTTCAGGTGTTGATGTTGTGATTTCAGCAAAATCAGAACCTGTCATGTTACGACGACCATTTGAGGTAGGTTTGTACTTTTTAATCGCCACGTTTTTCCCTCCTAATTTAATGAGTTATCTAGTTCTGCTTATTCAGCAGCTTCGAATAATTGGATTTCTTTTGAATCTTCAGTTAATGTAACGATCGCTTTGCGACGTTTTTTTGTATATCCTGCATATTTGCCCATACGTTTGAATTTCGCACGTACGTTCACGATATTCACGTTTTTGACTTTTACGTCAAAAGCAGCTTCAACCGCTTGTTTTACTAAAGTTTTGTTTGCACGAGTGTCCACTTCGAAAGTATATTTCTTGTCATCCATGGCAAGCATTGATTTTTCAGTGATCACCGGGCGTTTGATTACGTCTAGTAAGTTCATTATGCAAGCACCTCCTCAATTTGAGTAAGAGCAGTTTGTGTTGCTAACACTTTTGTATTTGAAACAACATCTAGAACGCTAACGTTATCAGAAGTTACCACAGAAACGTTTGGTAAGTTACGTGCAGATAGTGCAGCAAAGTCGTTACCAGTTTCTAAAACTACTAATACTTTAGAGTCAATAGACAAGTTAGCAAGAACTTGTTTAAATTCTTTAGTTTTTGGTGCATCAAAGCTTAATCCTTCGATTGCTACCAAGTTGTTTTCAGCAACTTTTTCTGACAATACAGATTTCATTGCTAAACGACGAACTTTTTTAGGAAGTTTGTAGCTGTAAGAACGTGGTGTTGGTCCAAAGACTACGCCACCTCCACGCCATTGTGGTGAGCGGATTGATCCTTGACGAGCACGACCAGTTCCTTTTTGACGCCATGGTTTGCGGCCACCGCCTCGAACAGCGCTACGGTTTTTAACCGCATGTGTTCCTTGTCTTAATGATGCGCGTTGCATAACGATTGCATCGTAAACAACACTTTCATTTGGTTCAATTCCGAAGATTTCTTCGTTAAGAGTGATTTCACCGTTTTGGCTTCCATCTTGTTTGAATAATGCTACATTCGGCATTCCTTAGTTCCTCCTTTCTCCCTACAATTATTTAGCTTTTACAGCTGATTTGATAGTGATTAATGATTTTTTCGCTCCAGGAACGTTACCTTTGATCAAGATGACGTTTCTTTCAGCATCTACGCGTACAACTTCCAAGTTTTGGATCGTTACGCGGTTGCCACCCATACGGCCAGCAAGACGTTTGTTTTTGAATACACGGTTAGGTGCAACTGGACCCATTGACCCAGGACGACGATGGTAGCGAGAACCGTGAGCCATTGGTCCGCGGCTTTGGCCGTGACGTTTGATAACCCCTTGGAATCCTTTACCTTTCGTAGTACCTGTTACATCAATAATGTCTCCTGCTTGGAAAACATCAACTGTAATTTCTTTTCCTACTTCATATTCTCCTAGCTCAACATTTTTGAATTCACGAATGAAGCGCTTAGGAGCCGTGTTTGCTTTTGCAACATGACCTTTCGCAGGTTTGTTTGATAAAACTTCACGTTTATCTTGGTAACCAACTTGGATAGCTTCGTAGCCATCTGTTTCCATTGTTTTTACTTGTAGTACTACGTTTGGCGTAGCTTCTACAACAGTAACTGGAATTAATTCACCAGATTCAGTGAAGATTTGTGTCATTCCCACTTTTTTCCCTAAGATTCCTTTGGTCATGAGTACACCTCCATTATTAATTTAATTTTTATAGTTTGATTTCGATGTTAACACCTGATGGTAAGTCAAGCTTCATTAAAGCATCAACTGTTTTTGGTGTTGGGTTCACAATGTCGATAAGACGTTTGTGTGTACGCATTTCGAATTGTTCGCGTGAATCTTTGTATTTATGTGTCGCACGAATAACTGTGTAAAGACTGCGTTCTGTTGGTAATGGAATTGGACCAGCAACGCCAGCTCCAGTTCTCTTTGCAGTTTCCACGATTTTATCCGCTGATTGATCTAAAATACGGTGTTCATACGCTTTTAAACGGATACGAATTTTTTGTTTTGCCATCTTGTTCCCTCCTTCGCCTATTTTGAAAAGTAGACATAGCTCCACGAAAATTTCCGTCACGCTCGTTCGTGGCAAAGCGTCCGGGCGTGTCGCAACCTCTCGTTTCTTCGCCGACAAAATCAAGCTGATTTCGTCTGTGCGATTCCTTTATGGTAAACGCACCTTTGTAATTATAATACATCCTAAACTACAAAGCAAGGTTTTTTAATGTAAAAGATAAGATTATTTTCATGGATTTTCATTTGAGTATTCATGCGTGAAATCTCCCATTTCTAATAAGAGAGATTCTTCAATTTTTTCATAGAATGAATCAAATTTCCTTCACCATTTACACCTCATAAACAGGATGAGCCTTGTTTGATGCCACAGATTTTGACAACTTTCTTATTATAAGACAAAAAAAGTTCGAGGCAAGGATCAAATCCTTACCTCGAACTTTAACGTCCGAATAGATGTAGCTAGACTTAATTAAGAATTAAGCTTTGATTTCTGTAACAACACCGGCACCAACTGTACGTCCGCCTTCACGGATTGAGAATTTAGTACCGTTTTCGATAGCGATTGGGTGGATTAATTCAACTTCCATTGTTACGTTATCGCCAGGCATAACCATTTCAGTTCCTTCTGGCAATTCAACAACACCAGTTACGTCAGTTGTACGGAAGTAGAATTGTGGACGGTAGTTAGTGAAGAATGGAGTGTGACGTCCACCTTCTTCTTTTGTCAACACGTATACTTCAGCAGAGAATTTTGTATGAGGTGTGATTGTACCTGGTTTAGCTAAAACTTGTCCACGTTGGATATCGTCACGTGAAACACCACGTAGCAATGCACCGATGTTATCACCAGCTTCAGCGTAGTCTAACAATTTACGGAACATTTCAACACCAGTTACAGTTGTTTTTGAAGTTTCTTCAGCAATACCGACAACTTCAACTTCGTCACCAACGCGAACTTGTCCACGTTCTACACGACCTGTAGCAACAGTCCCACGTCCAGTGATTGAGAATACGTCCTCAACTGGCATCATGAATGGTTTGTCGTTTTCACGTTCTGGAGTTGGGATATATTCGTCAACTGCAGCCATCAATTCAAGAATTTTTTCTTCGTATGAAGCGTCGCCTTCTAATGCTCTTAGAGCTGATCCAGCAACTACAGGAACATCGTCACCAGGGAATTCGTATTCTGTTAATAGGTCACGAACTTCCATTTCAACTAATTCTAGTAATTCTTCATCGTCAACCATATCTACTTTGTTCAAGAATACAACGATGTATGGTACACCAACTTGACGAGATAATAGAATGTGTTCACGAGTTTGAGGCATAGGGCCGTCAGCAGCAGAAACAACCAAGATTGCTCCGTCCATTTGAGCAGCACCAGTGATCATGTTTTTAACGTAGTCCGCGTGTCCTGGGCAGTCAACGTGAGCGTAGTGACGTGCGTCAGTTTCGTACTCAACGTGTGCTGTTGAGATAGTGATTCCGCGTTCGCGTTCTTCTGGAGCACCATCGATTTGATCGTAAGCCATTGCTTGGCCGCCGTTTTTCTTAGATAGTACAGTTGTGATTGCAGCTGTTAAAGTAGTTTTACCATGGTCAACGTGTCCGATAGTACCGATGTTAACGTGTGGTTTTGAACGGTCAAATTTTTCTTTTGCCATTTTAAAATATCCTCCCTAAAATTACAGTTTGATTTTTTTATTTGTCTGATAGGAATGTGATAGACAAAATTGTCAATCACATACCCGTATCATCAAAAGTTATTTTACACGAAACCGTATTAAAAATACAGTCTCTAGATAAATCTCTTAACGAGATTACCTTGCTTTAAGAAATTAGCTAGCTTTTCCGCCATTTTTCTTAATGATTTCTTCTTGAACAGATTTCGGTACATCTTCATAGTGATCGAATACCATCATGAAAGTACCACGTCCTTGAGTTGCTGAACGCAATGTTGTTGCATAACCGAACATTTCTGCCAATGGAACGATCGCATTCACGATTTGTGAGTTACCATGCGCTTCCATTCCTTCGACACGTCCGCGTCGGCTTGTTACATGTCCCATGATATCACCTAAGTAATCTTCAGGTACAGTAATTGTAACTTTCATCATTGGTTCAAGGATTACAGGGCGTGCATGTTTTGCAGCGGCTCTTAAAGCCATTGATGCTGCCACACGGAATGCTGTTTCATTTGAATCGACGTCATGGTATGAACCATCGTAAAGTTTTGCTTTGATATCCACTAATGGATAGCCAGCAAGAACCCCGTTGTTCATAGATTCTTCTAAACCTTTTTCAACAGCTGGGATGTATTCACGAGGAACGACCCCACCCACGATTGCGTTTTCGAATTCGAATCCTTTACCTTCTTCGTTTGGTGTAAATTCAACCCATACGTGACCGTATTGTCCTTTACCACCAGACTGACGTACAAATTTACCTTCAGCTTTAGTTGCTTCACGGAATGTTTCACGATAAGAAACTTGAGGAGCACCAACGTTCGCTTCAACTTTGAACTCACGTTTCATACGGTCTACTAAGACGTCTAAATGCAACTCACCCATTCCTGAGATAACTGTTTCTCCCGTTTCAACATTTGTTTCAACTCGGAATGATGGATCTTCTTCAGCAAGTTTTTGTAAAGCAACACCCATTTTATCTTGGTCAGCTTTTGATTTAGGTTCAACAGCGACTTGGATAACTGGTTCAGGGAATTCGATTGATTCAAGGATAACCGGTGCATCTAATGCACATAGTGTATCTCCTGTAGTTGTATCTTTCAATCCAACTGCAGCAGCGATATCACCTGAGTACACTTTGTCAATTTCTTGACGAGTGTTCGCATGCATCTGTAAGATACGTCCGATACGTTCTTTTTTACCTTTAGAAGCGTTCAATACGTATGATCCACTTTCAAGGACACCTGAGTAAACACGGAAGAAAGTTAGACGACCTACGAATGGGTCAGTCATTACTTTAAATGCTAATGAAGCAAATGGTGCTTCGTCATCAGCAGGACGTGTTGTTTCTTCGTCTGTTTTTGTATCGATACCTTTGATTGCTTCAATATCAACTGGTGAAGGCAAGTAATCAAGAACAGCATCCAACATTAATTGAACCCCTTTGTTCTTAAATGCAGAACCAGCTAATACTGGGAAGAATTCAACATTGATTGTTGCACGACGGATACCGGCAATCAATTCTTCTTGTGTGATTTCTTCACCTTCAAGATATTTCATCATTAGTTCTTCGTCTGTTTCAGCAACAGCTTCGACTAATTTTTCACGCCATTCATTTGCTAAGTCTACATATTCTTCAGGGATTTCTGTTTCTTGAATGTCAGTTCCTAAGTCATTTGTGTAGATTTCAGCTTTCATTTTAACCAAATCAATGATTCCAGTGAAGTTTTCTTCTGAACCGATTGGTAATTGAATTGGATGCGCGTTGGCTTGCAAGCGATCATGTAATGATTTCACTGAGTATAAGAAGTCTGCACCGATTTTATCCATTTTGTTACAGAATACGATACGAGGCACTCGGTACTCAGTTGCTTGGCGCCAAACAGTTTCAGTTTGAGGTTCAACACCTGACTGTGAGTCAAGTACAGTTACCGCACCATCTAATACACGTAAAGAACGTTGAACTTCGATTGTGAAGTCTACGTGTCCTGGTGTGTCAATGATATTTACGCGGTAGCCTTTCCACTGCGCAGTAGTGGCAGCAGATGTAATCGTGATACCACGTTCTTGCTCTTGTTCCATCCAGTCCATTTGTGAAGCTCCTTCGTGAGTTTCACCAATTTTATGGATTTTACCAGTATAGTACAAGATACGCTCTGTTGTTGTAGTTTTACCTGCATCAACGTGAGCCATGATACCAATATTACGAGTGTTTTCTAGCGAAAATTCTCTTGCCATTTTCTTACTCCTCTCTCTATTTAAATCGATTGTAAATTGACTTTCTGCTGTTGTTTAAACCAACAGGCAGAGAGGATCTTACCAACGATAATGAGCAAATGCGCGGTTAGCGTCTGCCATTTTATGAGTGTCTTCACGTTTTTTAACAGAAGCACCTGTGTTGTTTGCAGCATCCATGATTTCTTTAGCTAAGCGTTCTTCCATTGTGTGTTCACCGCGCAGACGAGCGTAGTTTACTACCCAACGAAGTGCTAAAGTCGTACGACGTTCAGGGCGAACTTCAACTGGTACTTGATAGTTTGAACCCCCAACACGACGTGCTTTAACTTCAAGAACAGGCATTACATTTTTCATTGCTTGTTCAAACACTTCCAATGGATCGTTACCTGTAGACTCTTTGATCAAATCAAAGGCATTATAGATAATATTAGCTGCAACACCGCGTTTTCCATCAACCATTACACGGTTGATCAAGCGTGTTACTAATTTTGAGTTATAAATAGGATCTGGTAAAACATCACGTTTTGCAACAGGACCTTTACGTGGCATCCGTAACTCCTCCTTCCGAAATATTCTTCATAGTTATCGAGCTGTTTTTCACAGCTTCAATTTTCATTTGTATCGTATAATTAAAATTAAGCTTTAGGTTTTTTTGTACCGTATTTAGAACGGCTTTGTTTACGATCATTCACACCAGCAGTATCTAGTGCACCACGAACGATATGGTAACGTACCCCTGGTAAGTCTTTTACACGTCCACCGCGTAATAGTACCACGCTGTGTTCTTGTAAATTGTGACCAATCCCTGGGATATAAGCAGTAACTTCAATTAAGTTTGACAAACGAACACGAGCATATTTACGTAAAGCTGAGTTCGGTTTTTTAGGTGTCATAGTACCCACACGTGTTGCTACCCCACGTTTTTGAGGAGAGTTCACGTTTGTTTGAGTTTTCTTAAAGCTGTTATATCCTTTGTTCAAAGCAGGTGAATTAGATTTTTCCACCTTTGATTTACGAGGTTTACGTACTAATTGATTAATTGTAGGCATTCCTAGTTCCTCCTTCCCACGATTCACATCTAGTTCCACACATCCAGGTGGTTCTTTTTTTGTGATAAAAAATAAATGCAATATGCATCTTTATCAAATATGCTTTGATAAACAGTCAGCACGTCTCTTCATAGAGACCTGTAGATAAAGCACCTTTGTTAGAATATCATGGATAAAATAGAATGTCAACTAATCGCTTAGATTTTTTTTAGTAGCAGAAAACGAGATATGCCAACTATCTTTTTCCCCTAAATCAAGCTAAAATAGCTAGTAAAGAGCAATTGTGAAAGGATGGAAAGAGACATGAATTTAAAACAAGCCGCAGGTATAAAAGCAGCTGGATTTGTCAAAGACAGAATGATCGTCGGGTTAGGAACTGGTTCTACCGCCTATTATATGGTAGAAGAAATCGGTCGTCGGATGCGTGAAGAAGGATTACAAATCACTGGAGTCACGACATCAAATGCGACAAAAGAACAAGCGGAGTCACTAGGTATCCCTTTAAAAAGTATTGATGAAGTCTCTATGGTGGACTTGACAATCGATGGTGCAGATGAAATCAGCTCTGATTTTCATGGGATCAAAGGTGGTGGTGCCGCACTATTGTTTGAAAAAATCGTGGCTACTTATTCAAAAGAAACGATTTGGATCGTGGATGAATCAAAATTAGTGAAACAATTAGGTCGGTTCCCCCTACCTGTGGAAGTTATTCCTTACGGGTCACAACAATTGATGCGTATTTTTAAAGAACGCAATTATCATCCAGTATTACGTACTACCCTCACTGGTGATGTCTTAAAAACAGATAGTGGTCATTATATTATTGATTTGCATCTCAATAAAATAGAAGAACCCGAAAAACTAGCTGCTTATTTGGATCAGTTAGTAGGCGTTGTGGAACACGGGCTATTTCTTCACATGGTTTCAAAAGTAGTTGTTGGTTCTGAAAATGGTGTGCGTCTCTTAGATTCACCCCACCAAAAATAAGGATCAAGTGATTCGCTGAAAATTCCTAAAAAAACTATCTTTTTTATTTAGTTTATGCTACATTTTTACTTGTTATAAACACTTAGAAAAACATTGTTAGAAAGGACTCACCATGAAGATTATCGGTTATGCACGCACAACCATAAATGATGTTGATCTGACTACTCAAGTGGAGCAACTCTCTGATTTTGGTTGTCAAGAAATTTTTCACGAAGCTTATGGCTCAAAAGACACTATATCCGACAACATTTGTTTAGAAAAAGTAATCAATGAATTACAACAAGGTGATACATTAGTCATTTGCCAGCTTCATCGCTTGGGAAAATCTACTAGGCAATTAACAGAATTCACGCAACTATTCAAAGATCGTGGCTTACATTTAGTGAGCATCGATGAACACATCGATACGCGTGAACCAATGGGGAAAATCTATTTCCAATTAATGGAAGGATTAGCTGAGATGGAATGTACCTTAATCAAAGAGCGTACACTTATCGGATTGGATGAAGCACGTAAAAAAGGGAAAATTGGCGGACGTCCGAAAATCGACGCAAAGACCATCAAAAAAATTCGTCGCCTCTATTATGAAAAGAAAGAAACGATTCAATTTATTTCAACAAAATGCGGTGTCTCTGTCGGCACTTGCTATAAATACATCAATTTACCGGAAAAAGATATCCAGCAATTATTTAATTAGCTAAGAAAAATTAAAGGATTTCAATTTATCTATTATAAGAAGAAATCATAAAAAAATATAGATTTATTTCACACCTGATATGAAGCCAGTAAGATAAGCGATTTGAGCGAGAACTCAACTATTCTGCTTGTTTTACTAGCTTCTTTTTCTAACCACCTCCTCTACTTTCATGGCACTTCCTACATTTTTCAATGGAAATCTCTTCAAAAAAATTGTACAATAAGGCAGAACTGAAATTTTCAGAAATATAACCTATCTTAAAGGAGAGCGAAACATGCCAAAATTAGTTTTTTCACGTCATGGTCTTAGTGAATGGAATGCATTGAACCAATTTACTGGTTGGGCTGATGTAGACCTAGCACCAGAAGGAATCGAAGAAGCAAAAGAAGGCGGACGCAAGATCAAAGAAGCTGGAATCGAATTCGATATTGCTTACACTTCTGTTTTGACTCGTGCAATCAAAACTTGTAACTTGATTTTAGAATACTCAGATCAATTATGGGTACCTCAAATCAAATCATGGCGCTTAAACGAACGTCACTATGGTAAATTACAAGGTCTAAACAAAAAAGAAACTGCAGAAAAATACGGTGACGAACAAGTACACATCTGGCGCCGTTCTTATGATACTCTTCCTCCATTAATGGATGTAAATGATGAAGGTTCTGCAGCAAACGATCGTCGTTATGCAATGTTAGACAAACGTGACGTACCTGGTGGAGAAAACTTAAAAGTTACTCTAGAACGTGCATTACCATTCTGGCAAGATCACATTGCTCCAGCATTGTTAGACAACAAAACTGTTTTGGTGGCAGCACACGGTAACTCTTTACGTGCTTTAGCTAAACATATCGAAGGTATCTCTGATGATGACATCATGGATCTTGAAATCCCAACAGGTCAACCACTTGTTTATGAATTAGACGATGACTTGACAGTAATCAAAAAATACTACTTATAAACTTTTGTGAGATTAGTATAACAACAGGCTACGACTATGAGTCTAGCCCTAAGAAACAAACCGAAAAATCCGAAAATAGCTTTCCTATTTTCGAGATTCGTCGGTTTGTTTTTTTGGTTATTTCTGAAACATCGTTTATCTTACATTGAACACCTAGAAATTACTTTAATCCAGTTTTTTATTTTTTTTCTACATAATTAATGGCTTTTCTTCATAATGTAGGATACGATCATCAATAATCGACCGATACCAACTGGCTGATTTCTTCAAGGATCGTGTCCGCTCTTTATCTAACTCGATTCGAACAAGACCATAACGATTTTTGAACGCATTCATTGGTGAAACACAATCCGTAAAAGCCCAAAGCATATACCCTTCACAATTGGCTCCATTTTCTACCGCTTTTAATAACCAATACAAATGATCCGAGATAAACTGGATACGGTAGTCATCTTCAACCTGGCCCTCATCATTCATATAAAACTCTTCATTCTCACGTCCCATTCCATTTTCTGTGATCAACCAAGGAATACTTCCATAATTTTCTTTAAGATATTGAGCCATATCAAACATGACTTTGGGGTAGATCTCCCATCCACGAGAATTATTCATTTGCTTCCCCGGCAAATCAAATGTTTCATAGAACATTTCCGGATGAAAAGGGGTTTCTTGATTCCATTGATACCTTGGAGCGCGGACACGTTTTGGATAATACTGATTCACCCCTAAAAAATCCACCGTATGTTCTTGGATCGTTTGTAAATCTTTTTCTTTGGGGTCAAAATAGATTCCATATTTTTTACATAATTCAATCAATTCATCAGGATAATAGCCTTTGATCATGGGATCAAAAAATACTCGATTATAAAACAAATCATACATTTCTTTCGCCTTTTGATCTTCAGGAGAAGAAGAACGAGCATAGACCATCTCTGGATTTAGCACACAGCCGATCCGCCCTTTATAACCTTTTTGATGGTAGCAGGCGACAGCTTGGGCTGTAGCTAACACCTTATGATAGTTCCATAGCATCCATTTTCTAGTATTTTGTTCATGAGGCCATCGGACAGCATCTAAATAACAACGTGTTTGGATGACGATTGGCTCATTGAAAGTGAACCAATGTTTGACACGATCTCCATAACGCTCAAAGGCAATTTCAGCATATCGCGTGTATAGTTCTACGACATGTCTTGAGCTCCAACCATCATATTGATCCATCAAGTAGGCAGGAAGTTCATAATGTTCTAGACATAACATTGGTTCAATCCCAGCAGCAAGTAATTGATCAATCATTTGATCCACATGACTAGCATAGTCTTCATCCACGACCAAATTCTCATAGTCTGTAAAAAAGCGTGCCCAATTGATTGAAGTGCGATAATGAGTCAAATGGATCTCTTTCATGAAGCCAATATCTTCAGAAAATTTTTCCATAAAATTCGTTGCTACCGCAGGACCATAACCATTATGCCAAACAAAACGCTCTTCTTTGTACCATTTATCTAAGTAAGAGTCTTGTCCTTCTTTTTTTCCTTGCCAGCCCTCTGTTTGCCAAGCAGATGAAGCTGCACCTAAAATAAAATTCTCAGGTATTTTCATCATCATAGATAACTCCTTTTTATGCAATTTCACTTGTCGTACGATTCATGACCACAACAAATGGCAAGTAAATCAAAATCGCTACAACGATACAAACCACTTGAGTAAGAACGGCACCGATATCTCCTGCAGTTGCCAAATACGCATTAACGATCGGTGGCATCGGCCAAGGGACCATTACAACTGCCTTCGCTGCAAACCCTAGCGAAGTAGCAAAATAACCAATGGTTCCTGTGACTAATGGCGTAATGATAAAAGGAATAGCTAAAATCGGATTCAGCATGATCGGCATACCGAATATGACTGGTTCGTTGATATTAAAAATCCCTGGGGCTAAAGAAAGCTTCGTGATTTGTCGCATATCTTCCCGTTTTCCTACGATCATAATCGCGATCAATAACCCAATAGTCACACCAGAGCCACCCATACTCATATACATATCCCAAAATGGCATCGTAATAATATTGGGTGCTTCTTTTCCTGCTTCGATTGCTTCAGTATTCACTGCAATTGCCGCAAGTAGTAAAGGTTCTCTGATCGGTTTGACCATTTGATTTCCATGAATCCCGATCACCCAGAAAATTTGTGCAATAAACATTAATAGTAAAATTCCTGGAAGTCCTTGGACGATCCCTTCTAATGGTCGCTGTACCACATTATAAATAATGTCATAGAGATACATACCAGTAAGAGATTTGATTGCAAAACCAGCCGTCGCAATGGTCGTAACTGTCAGAATCGTTGGGAAAAGAGCTGAGAAACTAGCTGAAACATTTCCTGGTACACTGTCGGGCATTTTGATCTGCAACCTTTTTTGACGCCCTAACCAAGAGTACAACTCGATCGATACGATAGAAATAAACATTCCTAAAAACAAACCCTTTGTATCTGTATATTGTTTAGCAAGAACATTTTCTGCGATGACCGTGACATCCCCATTTAAAAACTCAAACATCATTGGATTGACCGATAAGTACGACATCACAGCGATAACTCCGGGGAAAACACCAGAAATTTTATTTAACTTTGCTAGTTCGATCCCAATCAGAAATACCACATAAATCGTAAGAAAACTCAAAGTAACATAACTGATTGAAGATGAGATTGGTTTTAGATTCTCCAAAAATCGTAAAGCTTTGATTTTTGCCAAGCCATTTTCTGAATCGAAGACCATTGCTGAAAATAATGTTCCAAAGGCGCCTGTGATTATGACCGGTATCAGTGCAGCAAAAGCATTTTTGATGACCATGATATAACGTAAATTATTTATTTTGTTTGCAAATACTCCTAAAACATTTGCTAATCTATCCATGAATCCTTGCATAAGCTCCCCCCTCAATTCTTATAAGCGAAAAAGAAAACGTTTACAAATAAAATGTAATTGATTTCCCTTTGAAAGTAAACTAGTCAGAGCCTATAGAAGCAAGGTATGTAAACCTACAAGTTTACATAGTCTGTTTTTTCCTCTATCCTTATATTGGAGGTGAGTCTAATGGCCAATTACCACGATATTGCTGCAGACCTTCGCAGCAAAATCAACCACGGATACTATGAAAAAGAAAAAAAATTACCAAAGCAAGCAGAACTTGCCACGCTTTACCATACAAGCAGAGTAACCATTCAAAAAGCACTGAATATTTTACAATTAGAAGGCATCATTTATGGAAAAAAAGGAACTGGAACATTCATCAATGATTCTTATTCCACCTTTGATTACAATGCCAAAATCAACCGTGGCCTGACAAGACGTTTAGGTGAAACTGGAAAAATCAGCAGTAAGATCATCTCTTTTGCCATTATTTACCCAGACGAAAAAGAACAAGAACAATTAAAAATCAAAAGTAACCAAAAAATCTATGATATTGTCCGCTTACGTTTATTTAACGATATCCCTTTTGTTCTGGAATATACAATCATGCCACTTCATGTCATTCCAGGAGTAACAGAAGAAGTCCTCACTTCTTCCGTTTATGGCTACATCACTAACCAACTTCATTCCACTATAGGGACATCTGTACGGAGAATCAAAGCCGATCGCGCTGACAAATACGATCAAAAATACTTAGCCTGTTCAGCAGCAGATCCAATTCTGGAAGTGGAACAAACGGTATACTTGGGTGATGGCACCCCCTTTGAATTTTCTCAATCTCGTCATCGTTATGATATGGGTGATTTTATTGTGGTGAACAATTAAGAAAATCAATCATTACTCTTCTATAAAAAGTTATGATGGCAGATTCAGTGTGTGCCTCCAAGCTAAAAATTTTCGGATGTAACCATTCTCTTTCTATAAATAAACTCTTTTTTTGAAGGAATATTTTCAAAAAAATAAGCCGAAGAAGCATAAAAATAGGAACGCCTATTTTTACTTCTTCGGCTTATTGTGAGTATTACAATCAAAGCACTTCTTTAGAAGGTAGTTTTGGAGCCTATCTCATCTAAAAGTAAGTAGAACGTTGTGTTCACCTATTTGCAATGGGACGACTAACATCTACTCCTTCTCATTTCACTTGTTCTTTTTAATCAAGAATGGCTGTTTCCAAGCCCACTTCAATCATGTCATTAAATGTTGTTTGACGTTCAGCGGCAGTCGTTTCCTCCCCTGTAATCAAATGGTCACTGACTGTCATGATAGCTAATGTTTGCACGTGATATTTTGCTCCTAGATAATAAAGCGCTGCTGCTTCCATTTCAACGCCCATTACACCCAATTCAGCTAATTTGAATGTTTCTGTTGTATCATCTTTGTAAAATGAATCTTCAGAAAGGACATTTCCTACATGTGTGGTAAAACCTTTGTCTTTTGCAATTTCATAAGCTTTCAACAATAAATCAAAATCACAGATTGGCGGGAAGTGAAAGGTTTTGAAATCTTTTTCAATCATTGAAGAACTAGTCGCTGCTCCTTGGGCGAGTACCAAGTCACGCACATGGACATCTTTCGATAAAGCACCACAAGTACCTACACGGATCAGTTTCTTCACCCCATATGAATGGATCAATTCATGCGCATAGATCGTTGCAGAAGGCATGCCCATCCCGGTACCTTGAACAGAGATTCTTTCTCCTTTATAAGTTCCAGTATAACCAAGCATACCTCGAACTTGGTTATAGCATACGGGATTTTCCAAAAACGTTTCTGCAATATACTTTGCTCTTAATGGATCTCCTGGAAGTAAAATCTTATCTGCGATCTCTCCCATTTTTGCTTCAATATGAACACTCATTTCGGTTACCTCTCGATCGATTTTATAGTGATGTCAATGTTTCTTTGATTAGTGATTTGAAGGATTGTTTCACTCTTTCCGTTGTTTCTACTACTTCTTCATGGTTCAAATTCGCTTGCATCCCTGCCGCTAAATTAGTGATACAAGAAATACCTAAAACTTTTAACCCATTATGTGCAGCTACAATGACTTCTGGAACAGTTGACATACCTACAGCATCTGCCCCCATCACTCGTGACATTCGGATCTCAGCAGGTGTTTCATACGTAGGCCCAGAATAGCCCATATAGACGCCTTCTTTTAATGTTAAGCCAAGTTTTGTCGCTGCTTCTTTCGCCACTCGACGATAAGTAGTTGTGTAGGCTTCACTCATATCTGGGAAGCGTGGTCCCATAGTCTCATCATTTGGACCAATCAATGGGTTTTGTCCTGTAAAGTTGATGTGATCGGTAATCAACATCAAATCTCCTGGTACAAACGATTCATTTACACCGCCACAAGCATTCGTGACAATCACAGAATGTGCACCTAATGCTGCCATTACCCGAACAGGATACGTAACTGTTTGCATCGAATGACCTTCATAAAAATGGAACCGACCTTGCATCGCTAATACTTTCTTACCAGAAAGCGTTCCATACACTAATTGTCCGGCATGCCCTACCACAGTAGAGGTTGGGAAAAATGGGATTTGATCATAAGGAATCACGATAGCATCTTCGATTTCATCTGCTAATTCCCCTAAACCTGAACCTAAAATCATTCCAAATTCAACTGTTTCTACCCCTTGTGACTGAATAAACTGAGTTGTTTCTTGTAACATTTCACTTAATTTCGTCATATTCTTCTCCTATTCCATTCGATTTATTCGGTCGTGAGAGAAATATTTTATCACCGAAGTGCAATTTCTCGGACAACGTTTGTCAAGGTCGCCAGAGAAACGTTCTACACTAAGGGATAAGAAATAAAAAATAGAAAATGGTTCTTTTCATTTTTTATTTTTTGGTCTTATCATCGAAGTGCAGTTTCTCAGACAACGTTTATCAAGATCGTACGAGTAACAAATAGATCCAAAAAAGCAAGTGGAAGAAGATGAAAATAGTTTTTCAACTTGGGGAATTCTTCCACTCACTTCTGAAAAAACTCATTCTCAAACGCCAAGAACCTTCAAATTATTCAATTAAAAAATATTCATTGAGTTAAGATTTATTTCAAAAGTTTCAAGAAACTTTCGCCATTTTCTGTTGCAGGTACGTCAAAATTTTCTGCGATTGTTGCAGCGATATCTGAATAATAACCTTGTAGAAGGCTACCTTGTTCCTTCATTTTTTTGCTGTAAGCAAGTAATGGCACATATTCACGTGTATGATCAGTTCCAGTAAAGGTTGGATCATTTCCATGATCTGCTGTAATCAATAACAAATCGTCTTCTCCCATGGCATCAAGTAATTCTGGAATACGCAAGTCAAAGTCTTCAATGGCATGAGCATAACCAACTACATCTCGGCGGTGACCATATAATGCATCAAAGTCTACTAAGTTGGTAAAGCTTAACCCCGTGAAATCTTGTTTCATCACATTCAATAGTTGATCTACACCATCCATATTGCTCTTTGTCCGTACAGAAGCAGTGATTCCTTGACCATTGAAGATGTCATTGATCTTACCCACTGCAATCACATCTTTTCCAGCTTCTTTCAATGAATCTAAAACTGTATGACCAAATGGATCCAAGGCATAATCGTGACGGTTGCTTGTACGAGTGAAGTTACCAGGTTGACCGATATATGGGCGAGCGATGATACGTCCGATCATGTATGGATCTTCTTTGGTAATCTCACGAACATATTCACAGATACGGTAAAGTTCTTCTAAAGGAATAATCTCTTCATGTGCCGCAATTTGTAATACTGGATCAGCAGAGGTGTAAACGATCAAATCACCAGTTTTCATTTGGTGTTCACCGAAATCATCAATAACAGCTGTTCCGCTGTACGGTTCGTTACAAACGATTTTACGACCTGAGAATTCTTCGATTTTTTTCAGTAACTCGTCAGGAAAGCCATTTGGAAACACACGAAAAGGAGTTTTGATATTCAAGCCCATGATTTCCCAGTGACCTGTCATTGTATCTTTACCGACAGAGACTTCTTCCAATTTTGTAGCATATCCTTGATGATCTTGAATCGCTTTAACCCCTTCTAATGGGCGGATCGTTCCTAAACCAAGCTGTTCAAGGTGAGGAATCGTCAATCCTGCTTCTTTAGCGATATGTCCTAAAGTATCGGCACCTAGATCTCCAAATTTTTCTGCATCAGGTGCTTCTCCGATCCCAACTGAATCCATGACGATCAAATGTACGCGTTTAAACATGATTATTCCTTCTTTCTTTTTATTTTCTTAATAAAATAAAAAAGGCGAGACGAAAAACACTTCCCGTAACCCGCCCTTTTTAATCACTAACGATTATTTGGATTTTATATAATTCTTACCGTTTGCTTTAGGTCCAGATGCTTTTCCTAAAAATGCGACTAAGACGATGATCGTCAATAGATAAGGAGCAATCTGTAGCAATACCGGTGGAATCGAAGAAATCACTGGTAATTGGGCTCCGATGATACTTAAACTTTGAGCAAACCCAAAGAATAATGAAGCACCCATTGCACCTAGTGGATTCCATTTACCGAAAATCATAGCAGCCATTGAGATGAACCCTTGACCAACAATGGTACCTGCTGAGAAGTTACCGGATATCGATTGTGCAAAGACAGCACCACCCATCCCACCAAGTAATCCTGAAATCAAGACGCCTGAGTAACGCATTGCATAAACGTTGATACCTAATGTATCGGCAGCTTGTGGATTTTCTCCGACTGAACGTAAACGTAAACCAAATCTTGTTTTGAAAATGATAAACCATGCCAAGATCGCAATCAAGATTGCAAAGTAAGCTGGTAAAAACGTATTTTTAAAGAAAATTGGTCCAATCACTGGAATATCCGATAATACAGGAAATGAAAAATAACCTAAATTTTGAGAGATATTATCGGTTTGACCTTTACCATACCACGCTTTGATCAAAAATACCCCTAAGGCAGGAGCCATCAAATTGATGACAGTCCCGCTAATGATATGATCAGCACGTAAGCTAACTGTCGCTACTGCATGAAGTAACGAAAAGAGTACACCTACAACTCCACCGACTAGAATAGAAATCCAAGGAGTCGCTGGTCCTAATGTTGAACTCATTGTTAGGTTAAAAACAACTGCACTGAATGCACCCATGACCATGATGCCTTCCAGCCCTACGTTAACGATCCCGCTTCGCTCAGAGAAAGTTCCGCCCAATGAGGTAAGGATCAACGGTGTTGAATAGACTAAAGTTGATGTAAGGATCAAAGCGATTAGTTCTACTGATGACATTACAACTCTCCCCCTTCTTGATTTTGGCTATTCGGTTTTGTTTCGATTGTTGCAACGATTTCTTCTTGTTTTTTCCCTTGGAAGAATTTTGCCATAAGGAAACGAATCAAGAAGTTGATTCCTACAAAGAAGATAATCAGTGCAATCGACACGTTCACGATTTCAAATGGAACGCCGGCACCTGTCTGCATTCCTAAACCACCAATCTTCAAAATACTGAATAAAATGGCTGATAAAAGAATACCGATAGCTGAACCTGATCCAAGAAGAGAAACTGCCATCCCATCAAACCCGATGGATAAAGAAGTCGTTTGAACAAAGAAGTTTTGGTATGTGCCCAATCCTTCCACTACTCCGCCAAGTCCGGCTAATGCACCAGAGATGACCATAGACAATACGATAGTACGTTTACTGCTCATTCCGGCATATTCAGAAGCATAAGGATTCAATCCAACCGAACGGATTTCATACCCTAAAGTCGTTTTCTTCATGACTACCCATACTAAAACCAATGCAATCAAAGCTAGAAACAGTCCACCACTGACTCTGGAACCACCAAACATTTGGGTCAGCCAAGGAAGACGCAACGAAGCATTTTGACTGATTAGATTGGAGGAGTCCAAACTAGAGCGATAAGAATCTGGCATCACTTCATGTAAAGCAAAGGTACTCAAGTAAAGCAAGATATAGTTCATCATTATGGTCACAATTACCTCACTTGTTCCAAAAAAGGCCCGTAGTAATCCCGGGATAGCAGCAGCCATTGCTCCAGCAAGTGCGCCTAAAATCACACACATTGGCAATAAAACTACTTTTGGCAGATCTGGAAAAGCTAATGCTGTCCAGACACTGACGATCCAACCACAAAGTGCTTGACCGGAAAGCCCGATATTGAAGAACCCTGCTGAATTGGCTACAGAAAACCCTAATGCGGTAAAAATCAAAGGTGTTGCTTGTCTCAATGTTTCACCGATACTACGCTGTGAACCTAAAGAAGCGTTCAACATCGAAGAATATCCTTGAATAGGATGGAATCCAAAGGCTGCCATCAATAAGGCTCCTAGGATCAATCCTAAAATAACTGAAAAAATAGGTACTAGCAGATTACGGAATTTTTCGCTGCGATCATTCATGTGCGCCACCCGCCTTTTCTAACTCTCTTCGTGCTTCTTCTAAAGAATAGCCCGCCATCAATAGACCTAGCTCATTTTCTGTTGTTTCTTTTGGATTAACGATCCCAACGATTTTTCCTTCGTGGATAACTGCAATACGATCTGATACATTTAAGATCTCTTCTAATTCAAAACTAATCAATAGCACCGCTTTGAACTTGTCTCTTTGTTCGATCAAACGTTTGTGGATAAATTCGATCGCACCGACATCCAGACCACGTGTAGGGTTTGCTACGATCAATAAATCTGGATCACGATCGACTTCACGAGCAATAATTGCTTTTTGCTGATTCCCTCCAGATAATGCTTTGGCAGGAACAAGTTCATTCGTTGTCCTTACATCGTATTCTTCGATCAAATCTCGTGCATGCTCATTCATCACCCCATAATTTAATAAGCCATTGTGACTATATGGTTTTTGATAATAAGTCTGTAGAGCAATATTTTCAGATAATGTCATATCTAGTACTAATCCATATTTGTGTCGGTCTTCTGGTACATGTCCTACACCGGATTCAGTAATTTTACGAGGTTTTTTATTGGTGATATCTTCATCTTTTAAGCGGATCGTACCACTTTCTACTTTACGTAAACCAGTTATCGCTTGGATCAATTCGGATTGACCATTGCCATCGATTCCTGCAATTCCTAAGACTTCGCCTGCACGTACTTCTAGACTTAAGTCTTTCACCGCTTCTAATCCTCGATTTTCTTTTACTACTAAGTTTTCGACAGAAAGCACCACTTCTTGTGGACGTGCTTCTTTCTTCATTGTCTTGAAGGAAACAGTTCGGCCAACCATCATATCCGCTAATTGTTGTGAAGAAACATCTTTGACATTGACTGTACCGATACCTTTCCCGCGACGAATGACTGTACAACGATCCGCAACTGCCTTGATCTCATCAAGTTTATGCGTAATCAAAATGATCGATTTTCCTTCTTTTACTAACTCTTTCATGATCTCGATTAATTCATCGATTTCTTGAGGTGTCAGTACCGCAGTTGGTTCATCGAAGATCAAGACATCTGCTCCACGATAAAGAGTTTTTAAAATTTCCACCCGTTGTTCCATCCCAACAGAGATATCCCGAACATATGCATCTGGATTGACTGCTAAGCCATATTGTTCAGATAATCGTTTGATTTCTTCACGGGCTTTTTTACGGTCAATAATACCGCCGACACTTGGCTCACTGCCTAGTACGATGTTTTCTGTTACAGTGAAAGCATCGACTAACATAAAATGTTGATGCACCATGCCGATCCCTAGCTGATTGGCTTTTGTTGGACTCGTGATCTGCACTTCTTTTCCATGCATCAAAATCTCACCAGAGGTTGGTTCTAATAGACCTGATAACACATTCATTAAAGTTGATTTACCTGCACCGTTTTCACCTAGCAATGCATGGATCTCTCCGGCTCTTACTTGTAAATTGATGTTGTCATTCGCTTTGAATGTGCCAAACTGTTTGGTAATATTTCGCATTTCGATGACAATATTTTCTTGATCCACATTTTTCACATCCTAATAATTTCTATCAAGGCAACGATTCATAATGATTTTGTAAAACAAAAAATCTGGTTTGAAGCAACAACTTCAAAGGGGAGTTATTCCCTTATCCAAATTGCCGTACTGTACAACTTGAATAAAGAAACAACAGTGATACACTAACTAAACGATAGCCCTGTTAAACAGCTGTCCAACAAGGCTATAGAAATAGATTTTATTCGTTTTCAGGTTTTTCTGGAACTTCGATTTCGCCTGCAATGATTTTTTCTTTTGCTTCATTTACTGCTTTTTTCGCTTTATCAGAAAGTTGTCCTTCTGTGATGCCAACACCGTCTTCTTTCAATCCGTAAACTGTGTGTTCACCACCAGGGAATTTACCATCTGCTGATTGTTGCGCTAAATCTTTTACGACAGTTCCTACAGCTTTAAGTGTAGATGTCAAAGTGAAGTTTTTCTCTTCTCCGTTGATTGTGTAGTTACCTTCATCTGATTGGTCACGGTCAACACCGATAACCCAAACTGTTTTGTCGCCTGATTCATTCAATGATTTTGCTTCTTGGAAGACGCCGTTTCCTGTACCACCTGAAGCATGGAAAATGATATCAGCATTTTGTGCATACATACCTTGTGCAATCGAGCGTCCTTTGTCTGGTGCAGAGAAATCACCAGCATATTGGTTCAATACTTTGATTTCTTTGTTCAAAGCTTTCGCTCCATCTTTCACACCAGCTTCAAACCCAGCATCAAAACGGTCGATAACTTCACCTTTTACCCCACCGATGAAACCAACCACGTTTGTTTCGGTTGTGTAAGCTGCAGCAATCCCTGCAAGATAAGAAGCTTCGTTATCTTTAAATGTAGCTGAGACAACATTGTCTTTTCCTTCGATTACATCATCAATGATTGCAAAATTTGTTTCAGGGTTATTTGTTGCTTGTTCTTCAATTGCCGGTTTTAATTTATAACCGATCCCAAAAATCGTTTTGAAGCCAGCATTCAATGCTTGGTCGATGTTAGGGATATAGTCTGATTCATTTGCTGATTGGAAATATTGGTAACCATCATTTCCACGTGAAAGATCATTTTCTTTACCCCACTCTTGTAACCCTTCCCAAGCTGACTGATTGAAAGAACGGTCATCAACACCACCTGTATCTGTAATCAACGCAGCAGTAGTTGTTTTTGATGAACTGTCGCCACCTGTTGAATCAGTAGAATCTGAACCGCTACCGCATGCGCCTAAAAGTAACCCTGCGGATAGTGCAACCGCACCTAAACCAAATAATTTTGCTTTTTTCATTTCTGTAAAGCCCCCTAAAGTAGTTGTTTTTTTCAACAGTCAGCTGACTGAATTGAACGTAGTTTATAGATCTTTTTCTGTAAATGCATAAGGCAATAACTCTCTCACCGACATTGTTTTTGTCACGCCTTCGTCACCGACTAAAGTGACTGGCATATCAGGTGCGCAAAATTCAGCCATTACTTGTCGACATGCCCCACAAGGTGAAATCGGCTCTGGTGTATGACCAGCGACCACTAAATGCGTAAATTCTCGTTCACCTTCTGAAACAGCTTTGAAAAATGCCGTACGTTCGGCACAGTTCGTTAACCCAAAGGAAGCATTTTCGATGTTGATTCCTTGATACGTTTTTCCTGATGAGGTTACTAAACAAGCACCTACAGGAAATTTAGAATAAGGTACATATGCCTTTTCTAATGCATCTATGGCAATGTCCTTCCATTCTTGATTACATTCTGACATATCATTTCTCCTTAGAAAATTAATAACCTTCTCCAGTTGAACCAGACATGATCGATACGCCCGCACTCGTACCGATTCTTGTTGCTCCTGCTTCAACCATTGCAACTGCTTCAGCTTCATTATGGATGCCGCCAGAAGCCTTGACTCCCATAGTAGGTCCAACCGTTTCACGCATCAAACGAACATCTTCCACTTTTGCGCCACCAGTTGAAAAACCTGTCGATGTTTTGACAAAGTCAGCACCGGCGGCTTTCGCAAGCTCGCAAGCTTTGATGATTTCATCATGACTTAATAACGCTGTCTCAATAATGACTTTCACTAATGCTCGATCTTTGGCAGCTTCTACTACTGCTTCAATATCTTTTTGGACAACTTCATATTCACCGGATTTCAATGCACCGATATTGATCACCATATCGACTTCATCCGCTCCGTTGTCAATCGCATCTTTTGTCTCAAACGCTTTGGTTGCGAAAGTATTTGCTCCTAAAGGAAATCCAATAACTGTACATACGGCAACTGGTTCACCTTTTAGTTGTTCTTTCGCCAATGATACCCATGTTGGATTGACACATACTGAGTAGAAATGATATTTCTTGGCTTCCTCAATAATTCCCATCACGGCTTCTTTTGAAGCATCTGCTTTTAGAATCGTATGGTCGATCATTCGATTTAATTCCATGTCTTTTCTCCTTTATTCTGTGATAATGTCATGTATCAACGTCGGTTTTTCAGCTGATTCACCGATTTCGATATTTTTATATAACAGTTCGATCACTGTCGAGATCTCTTCTTCATTACTATAGATAGTTACTAGTGACTCTCCAGCTTTCACCGAATCGCCAATTTTTTTATTTAATTTCAAACCTACCGCATGATCGATCGCATCATCTTTTGTCTTACGTCCCGCACCCAGCATCATTGCCGCAATTCCTAATTCATTTGCAACGATCTTAGACACAATGCCAGATTCCTTTGCAGGCAATTCAAAGGTATAACGAGCAGTCAATAGACGTTCAGGTTCATCCACAATCGTTGAATCGCCTCCTTGATTTTGGATCATCTCTTTGAACTTCGCCAAAGCTTTCCCTGATTCAAGTGCTTCTTCCAACATCACTCTTGCTTCATCCATCGTCTTGGCTTTTTCTGCTAAAACAACCATTTGACTTCCTAAGGCATAACACATTTCGACTAGGTCTTCTGGACCATCTCCTTGAAGTGTCTCAATCGCTTCAACGACTTCCAAGCTATTGCCGATGGCTTCTCCTAATGGCTCTGACATGTCCGAAATGACCGCAACTGTTTGACGATTAGCTAATTTACCGATGCGTGTCATTGTTTTAGCTAGACGTCTAGCATCATCGATGTTTTTCATAAAGGCACCGTCACCTGTCGTTACATCCAGCACGATTGCATCTGCTCCCGCAGCGATCTTCTTGCTCATGATCGAGCTTGCGATCAAAGGGATCGAGTTGACAGTTGCTGTCACATCACGTAATGCATATAGTTTTTTATCTGCCGGTGCTAGATTTCCCGACTGTCCAATAACAGCGACTTTACTTTCATTGACGATACGAATAAATTCCTCATCGGATAATTCAATCTTAAAACCTGGGATTGCTTCAAGTTTATCTAATGTACCACCAGTATACCCAAGCCCTCGTCCAGACATTTTCGCTACAGTCACACCGACACTAGCGACTAATGGTGCTAAGATCAATGTCGTTGTATCACCGACACCACCTGTTGAATGCTTATCCACCTTGATGCCATCTAATGAACTTAAATCGATCACATCACCAGAGTGGGCGATTGCAAGAGTTAAATCAGTAATCTCTTCATCAGTCATATCTTGATAGAAGATTGCCATCAGCAATGCACTGATTTGATAATCAGGAATTGTATCATTTGTATAATTGGTAATAATATACTCAATTTCCTCTTTTGATAATGTGTATCCGTCTCTCTTTTTTTCAATCAGATCTACCATTCGCATTGCTTGATCCTCCCTGTTCTTCATTCGGTATTATACAGGAAATTTAAAAAAGGTAAACCACTTTAGTAAACCGGTTTACTTAATTTCCGAGACTTGCTCTACCGACTTTGTAAACACTTACATAAGCAATATAACGCTGACTTAGACCTTTGTCAATGCTTTTACGCTCTCACGAATAATTAATTTTGTTTCAAAGATTTTGTTCGGAACTTTTCTTTGAGGGAACTCGATCGTATCGATCAAAAAACGAGCCGCATAAAATCCAATATCAAAACTTGGTTGCTTGACAGTTGTCAGCTTAGGGATCATGTATTCCGATAATTTCAAACCATCGAATCCAATCACTGAAATATCTTCTGGGATTCGCTTGCCAATTTCATGGATCGCTTGGTAACAGCCTATCGCCATTGCATCATTCCCACAGAACACTGCAGTCAAATCTTTTTGACGTAATAACTTCTTCGATGCTTCATACCCACCTTGGACTGTCAGCTCTCCTTCTTCTACTAACTTGCCATTGAAAGCCAATCCATGATCTTTTAAGGCATGACGATAACCATTGAATCGCTCTTCTAATTGATAGTAGCCAGTTGTTTCTTTCAACATACCGATTTTCGTATGCCCATTGTTGATCAGAAGAGAAACTGCTTGATAAGCACCTTCGTATTCTTTGACAATCAAACGCCCATTATCACGAGCATTTAGCCCACGGTCGATCAAAATAATCGGCATGTTTTTAAAAAAACCACTGTCTAACGAATATTCCTGCGGCAAAATATTAGGTGTTGCTAACAAAAGGCCATCTACGGCACGATGTGAAAGCTCCTGCAAATACTTGATTTCATTTTCTTGACTATGACGTGAGTTACATAAGACAATCACATAGCCAAGTGGATTCAAATAGCTTTCTACCCCTTCAATCAATTTGGAAAAAAAGAAGTCAGTCACATCAGGCACGATCATGCCAATCGTTTTCGAATGGCGATTGATCACATTTGAAGCAAAATAATCCGGTTTATAGTGATGCTCATTGACGATCGATAAAACTTTTTTTCTTGTTTTATCACTAAAACGACTCCCTTTATTGTTTAAAATTTGTGACACGGTGGTAACTGATACACCAGCCATTTCAGCGATATCCCTAATCGTCAGCTTCACTTTAGCTCCCCCTTTTGTATGTAAATTCCCTATCAGTGTACCAAAAGCTTTGCAAAATGGATAGAAAAAAAGTGAGAAGGTTTCCTTCCTAGCTTCAAAGAAAGCGCACCCGTTACGATATTCTTCAAATAAAAACACACCTATCGAATTCATAAAAAAAATAGCAATTTCTAAAATTTGTCACCTCGACAAGTCACTCTGGAGATCCAAGGAAAAGAGGCTGGGACAGAAGTGGTTAACTCCGAGAAATTAAGAAGGAATTCACGAAAAATGCTTTTCAAATTTTTGAGAAATTTTGGCATATTTCCGAAGGAGTTGCTTCTGCTCCCGCCGTTTATATGTATTTAGAGCGTGGAACAAAAGTAAATAACGCTTTTGTCCCACGCTCGACTTGATTTAGAAAGAGTGATAAAAAAATCTGATGGCTACATTTTTATGTATTTCCCTATAATTGAACTTTTCCAACCACTATGTAACATTAGATTTTTGTGCCATAAAATTTTTAAAAATAAGCCTTTAAAATCTCTCGGGCCTCATTATAGAAATTTATATATTTCGATCTTCAATAATTAGCGGATCGAGTGATTCCCTCTCGAAAAAACACTGGTTTACCTCAAAATCAACTTTCTTCAGTTAATTACTTGAAAAGTTTCAAAAAAATCAAGTCTCCCTGTTATAAAAACAAGAAAGTTACACTGATTTGGATTGTTTTTATTATTGTATGTTTCACATTAGAACAGACTTCCATCCCCAACCAGCTGAGTCTATGATAGTAGAGGTCCAAGTCTCAACCTTGATAAAACCACCTTGCTGTTCAGACTCTTAGTCGCAGAATTTTTTCTGCTTTTTCTTCTCATTATGTAATGGAACATTTTATTTTAAAAGACTAAAAAGATCGTAATCACCGTCAGACGTTTATTTATCGGATCGTATACACTCCACAACCTCACGCTTGAAGACACATCATCAAAATTATAATAATTCGTAAATTCGGGATTCCAAGAGTAGATAACTAAGTTCTGTTTCTCTGGGAAAAGATCTTCATTCAGTGACACAAAATCAGCTCTTGTAAGACTTTCTATTTGAACTCCATCAAAAAAAGCCTGTTCGTATGCACTTTGTTCTTTGAAAAATAGCTGTGGACTGACTTCAAGGACTTTAATCATGTCTAGATTTACATAAATTGGATATTGATCCCGGCCAAAAGTAGTTGGGTCAAGCTCTGTCTCCATAATAGGATCTGCTTCTATGAAACTAAATTCCGTTTTAAACTCTTCTGGTGTCACAGCTGTTCCTACCTCATTATAATGGGCAATTGCCCATTGGGAACATTTCGTGACACGGTTATAATATCCAAGTTGTGTCATTACTGCTTCTTGATGACTTTCTAATCCTTGATACTCGTTTTCTTTGAAAAAAATATAACCGACATAATAAGGTATTTTTTTTTCTTGTTCATACAATACATCTAAGCTTTCTTTTTCTAGTAATTCCATTTTCTTCCCTCCTCTTTTTTATGTATCAATTAATCAAATACTTATGACTTAAATCTGCCAATCAATGCAGAAATATATCTATCAGATCTCCACCTATAGACCTCAATAACCGATACATGATCGCACTTCTAAAAATAATTCACCTCCTTTTCCTACAAGAAGTACTAATTAGTTGAACTCACGTGTCTCATTTTGCTTTTCATTGAAAGCGTTCACAAAAAATATCACCAGATTATTTTATATATCGCTATTGCTTGTCCTCTAGATAAATATTTTTAGTGAATGATTAAAAAAATACTATCTACCTTTACAATTTTAAAGTCAACTTAGTTTTTTTACAAGTGATTATTTATACGATAAACCCTTTAAAAATAGACTTTATGAAAAAAACAAAAATATTATTATTTGTTCTTTTATTCTATCATTTGTATCCTCAATACTTTTCACAAAAAAAAGACAAAGAAACACTGTTTCTTCCAGACTGTAGACAAAAGCATCAGTTTCCTCTTTACTAAGAGTGTAGACTGATACTTTTGTCTATTTTTGTATAATAAAAGATATGAAGACATATGCTTCCACTGCCAAGTGGCCAATTTTTTCAGGTTCATTGCGGCAAAAACAAGCATCGTATGCACCTGATTTTTTTCCAAGCCTCGATACTTGGTGTAGCGCATTCCATGCTTTTCCTTTGCGTCTGCAAAAACACGTTCAATCGTTTCTTTTCTTTTTTTATATTTTTCGCGATTATACGCCGTATGGCGTAAATGTTCTGCTTCATCTAAGTAATCTTCCCAAATGTGTCTATGTATTTCTTTTTGGTGTTTCTGGCTTTCTGTACAATTTTTCAATAATGGACAAGTTTCACAAATAAAAGATTTAGATACATATTTTTTATAGCCATCTCGAGTAGTTGTGCGAAACTGAAGTGTTTGATCATTGGGGCATAAGTACCAATTATAATGGGAATCATAATCAAAATCTTTCTTTTTAAAACGTTCTTTGTTTCCTTTGGGTCGAGTATAAGGAAAAATGGGCCGTAGTTTTTGGTCGATTAAATACTTGGCATTCCAAGGTGTTTTGTACGCAGCATCAGCAGCTACACCATAAAAGGAGAAACCACGCGATTTAACACGTTCAATTTGTGGCACGAGCATTCGGCTGTCATGTAGATTTCCAGGCGTAATCATGACATCTAATACAAAACCATTTTCATCACAAACGGTATGAGCAGAATAAGCAAACTGTTTTTCTCGTTCTGTTTTTACATAATAACCACTTTCTGGATCTGCGACACTAATTTTCCTTTCTACCACCTCCTGACGAATGATTGAACCAAAAGGGCGTTTGCCTTCGGCAATTCTTGCTTCATTAATTTCTTCTTCCAATTGTTTTTGGTATAAAATGGCTTCTTTATGTGCCATTTCTCTTGTAAAAATACGTTTGTTCGCATTCGCTTTAATATGAGTTGAATCCATATACAAAATTTCTTCATGAATAAATCTAGCATCAACTGCTTGTTCAAGAATAACGATAAATATCTGTTCAAACAAATCGGTTTCTCTGAAACGCCGTGCATAGTTTTTACCAAAAGTCGAAAAATGAGGAACTTTATCAATTAAACTAAGCCCAAGAAACCAACGATAAGCTAGGTTTGTTTCAACTTCTTTAATGGTCTGACGCATCGAACGAATCCCAAATAAATATTGAATGAATACTAATTTTACTAAGACGACAGGATCAACACTAGGACGACCAATGGTCGAGTAAGTTGATTCAACAATTGGATAAATAAAATCAAATGACAATGATTTGTCAATTTTACGGACCAAATGATTTTTAGGAACAAGTGCATCTAGCGAAATTTTGGCTTCTTCCATTCGACTATCCATTGATTGTTTGGACATCATTATACATTCCTCCTCGAAAAGCAAACGTTTTCTTTAATTGTAACAAAAAAACTGTAGAACAAAGAAATTTTTTTCTTTGTCTACAGTCTGAAGAAACACTGTTTCTTCATCTTCTTCATTTTATTCTATTAATGGAAAATCTGCTGGTTCCTATTATTCTTTTACGCTTTTGATGATGTAATAGCCTTTATCTTTTGTAACGATTTCTGCATTACCAAATGTTTCTTCCATTTTCTTTTGCGCACTAGGAGCACCTTGTTTTTTCTGGATCACGATCGTTAGTGTGCCACCCGTCACTAATCTTGGATAAGCTTCAGTTAAAATCTCGTGGACAACTTTTTTACCTGCACGAATCGGCGGATTGCTGATGATCGCTGCGTACTTCTCTTCTTCTACTTCAGCGTAGATATTCGATTGATGGATCACGACATTTTTTATTTGATTGCGTTTGGCATTTCCTTGCGCCAATTCGACTGCTCGTGCATTGATATCCACCATTTCTACCATGCGCTGACTAGCATAAGCAATGGATAAGCCGATGGGGCCATAGCCACAACCGACATCTAAAATTCTTCCTTCTGGTAGATTTTCCCATTCAAAGGCATCAATCAAAACTCGTGAACCATAGTCCACTGTTTCACGTGAAAACACCCCAGAATCTGTGACGAATTGAAATGTTTTTCCTTTTAAATTAAACGACCATTCATCAAATTCATGGGCAGTCTCTGGGCGTTCGGAATAGTAATGATTTGTCATAGCGTTCATCCTTCTCATCTGTTAGATGCTCATAGTCTAACGTTTAACCAGAAAAGGTGCAAGCTAAACCGCATCATTTCCTACTCATTCCTTTCGTACTTATCAAGTTTCTTTTCAAAAATCATTTTTTTTGATTTCTATAGTAAGATCAGAAACTATCGACCTTTCATGAGTGTCAGCTAGCAAAATAAACCTTCCTTTGAACCCTCAAAAAAGTGCCCCCTTTCCTTATATTTTCCTCTTCAATAAAATTCTTGGATCACTCTTTTTCTATTTTTTTATTCAAGTTTTTCAAAAAATAAGTTTCTTTTTTTACTGACATTTTTTCTTTCAGAAAAAAGACCCATCATTCCTACTTAAGTGGTAGGGTTTGCTCTTATTTTGTGTTAAAATAGGTCCATTGATGGGAGAATGCAGGAGGCTATTATGAATGATCCAATGAACTACTACCGAGTAGCAAGAGAAGAATGGCGCGAATTTTATCGCAATGGGCAAGCCCCATTGACACAAGATGAGTTAGATAATATCAAAAGTTTGAATGACCGAATTTCAATGCAAGATGTCCGTGATATCTATGTTCCATTGGCGCATTTGATTTTTCTGCACATGAAAGAATTTGAATCTCTCTCATTAAGTAAAGGACTATTTCTTCATAAATATGTCCAAGTGCCCCCGTTCATTATCGGGATTGCTGGAAGTGTCGCAGTTGGTAAAAGTACCACTGCACGTTTATTGCAAATGATTTTATCTCGAACTTTCAAGAAACGGAATGTTCAGTTGATCACAACAGATGGATTCTTGTACCCAAACAAAGTCTTACAAGAACGTGGTATCATGGATCGCAAAGGATTTCCAGAAAGTTATGATATGGAGATGCTGATCGATTTTTTAAACCGAGTGAAATCTGGACAAGAAATAATCAAGGTACCTATGTACTCACATAATGTGTATGATATTGTGCCTGATGAGTATGAACTGATCCAACAACCTGATATTTTGATCGTAGAAGGGATCAACACCTTGCAACTACCAGCCAATCAGCAAATTTACGTCAGTGACTTTTTTGATTTTTCTGTGTATGTTGATGCCGATTCTTCATTGATTGAAAAATGGTATTTAGATCGCTTCGGTGCATTGCTAGACACAGCTTTCCAAGATCCAACGAATTATTATTATCGTTTTGCCATTGGGGATCGTGAAGATGCTTTCAATATGGCACGAGAAGTCTGGAAAAATGTGAATTTGAAAAATTTAAACGAATATATCTTGCCTACTCGAGGGAGAGCCGATATAATTCTCCATAAAACTGAAAATCATATTATCGATTCGATTTTCATGCGAAAATATTAGCATTTTAAAATAGTTCAACTATTTTGAGATAAATTTTAAAGGGATAGGGGTAATAAATGTGACGAACGTTGCCGATATGACAAACGTTGAAAAAATCATCGTACTAGATTACGGTAGTCAATATAACCAGTTGATTACACGACGCATCCGTGATTTAGGAGTTTTTTCTGAATTATTGAGCCACCGCATTACAGCTGAAGAAGTAAAAGCAATGAATCCAAAAGGGATCATCCTTTCTGGAGGGCCAAACAGTGTCTATGACGAAAATGCATTTGGTATTGATCCTGAAATTTTCAACTTAGGGATTCCTGTTTTAGGTATTTGTTATGGTATGCAGTTGATCACGTATAAGCTAGGCGGTTCTGTTGAGCCAGCTAAAAACCGCGAATACGGAAAAGCATTATTGGAAGTAACATCAGATGATGCCGTTTTATTCAGCAAAACACCAAAACAACAAATTGTTTGGATGAGCCATGGCGATTTAGTAACCAAAGTTCCAGAAGGATTTGAAACGGTCGCTACAAGTAACGACTGCCCAATTGCTTCAATCCAAGACACAAAACGCAATTTCTATGGGATCCAATTCCACGCAGAAGTCCGTCATTCAGAATACGGAGTCGAATTACTACGCCATTTTGCGTTTGACATTTGCCAATGTGAAGGCAACTGGACAATGAACAACTTCATCGACATGCAGATCGAAAAAATCCGCGAACAAGTTGGTGATAAAAAAGTATTACTTGGTTTATCTGGTGGTGTAGATTCTAGTGTAGTCGGCGTTCTTTTACAAAAAGCTATCGGAGATCAATTAACTTGTATTTTTGTTGATCACGGTTTGTTGCGTAAAGGTGAAGCAGAACAAGTCATGGAAAGCTTAGGTGGAAAATTCGGCTTGAACATCATCAAAGTAGATGCAAGAGATCGTTTCTTGGACAAACTTGCTGGTGTTTCTGACCCTGAACAAAAACGTAAAATCATCGGAAACGAATTCGTCTACTTATTTGATGATGAAGCGACAAAATTAGCCGGTGAAGAAGGCGTTTCTTTCTTAGCCCAAGGAACTCTTTACACCGATGTCATCGAAAGTGGTACAGAAACTGCACAAACGATCAAATCACATCACAACGTTGGTGGATTACCTGAAGATATGCAGTTTGAATTGATCGAACCATTGAATACTCTCTTCAAAGACGAGGTTCGTGAACTAGGAACAGAACTCGGCATGCCTGACTCAATCGTTTGGCGCCAACCATTCCCAGGCCCTGGTCTTGGTATTCGTGTTCTTGGCGAAATCACAGAAGAAAAATTAGAAATCGTCCGTGAATCAGATGCGATTTTACGTGAAGAAATCGCCGCTGCAGGCTTAGACAGAGATATCTGGCAATACTTCACAGTCTTACCTGGTATCCGTTCTGTAGGTGTTATGGGCGATGGTCGTACGTATGACTATACGGTCGGTATCCGTGCTGTCACATCCATCGATGGAATGACCGCTGACTTTGCTCGCATTCCTTGGGATGTGCTACAAAAAATCTCTGTACGTATCGTTAACGAAGTATCTCACGTTAACCGTATCGTGTACGATATTACCTCAAAACCACCTGCAACTGTGGAGTGGGAATAAGTACAAACAGCCTAGAAACCTTTATTTATCGAGGTTCTAGGCTGTTTTTGAGTGTGATTGCAACCATTTTGCAACCAATAATACCTTTGATTAAAAGGGTAAGTCATCATCACTAATATCAAAAGGAGCTTCAATTTTAAGAGGAATTTTACTTAACCTTATATTTAAATTATCTAAGATAGTTTTTCTCCCTTCATAATTACTATATAAAAATAACTTATAAAATTTTTCTATAGTCGAAATTTTAATTAAATTTCTTTTATAGTAAGAATAGCCATTATTGACAAAAACATTCACTATAAGTG
>NZ_NGMO01000002.1:97834-103108 GCF_002140175.1 Candidatus Enterococcus wittei | reverse complement strand
GACTTAATACTATTAATAAATTATTTGAAAAAATTAGTAGGGATATACTAAATTTTTCTTTTCCAACGATTGCCGTCGCTGTTATATAAGCTTACTAATCAATAATCATTTTTTTACTTTTTCTTTCTTCTCTAATTTCTCTAACTTATCTTCTAGTACCGTTGTAGTAAATACAAAATTTTCGTAAAAAATGGAAAATACTTTTGATTGAGCATGAAATTCTTTTATAATTTTTTTCTTTTTTAGCGGCAAGCAATCATAATCAAAAAAATTATTCATCAACTTTAATGTTTGTTTCCAAGAAGTTAACTCTTCTAAATACATCTTTAAATCATCAATATCTTGTTTAGTAATCGTTTTTATCGGTAAATTATTTTTCGTTAATAAAACTTCCTCTTGTTTGATTTCTTCGTTCGCCATAAAGCACCACCTCATTTTTATTATGCGTTTATTGCATAGAAAACAATATGCGAAAACTGCATACTATAAAATGACCCTGAGGTGATTTTTATGTATTACAGAATTCGCAATCTACGTGAAGATGCTGATCTAAGTCAGGAACAAATTGCTACATTATTAAATATAAGCCAAACCACTTATTCTCGTTACGAAACTGGAAAATTAGATATTCCTACACAAGCGTTAATAAGCCTAGCTAATTATTATTCTACCAGCGTTGACTATTTATTAAATTTAACACATGAAAAACGTCCCTATCCAAGAGCATGATCACTTGATTTTTATTTTATGCGATTTACGCATAAAAAGCAATATGCAAAAAGCGCATAACATAAAATTACTGTGGAGGTGATTTTATGTATGATCGCATTCGAAACTTACGTGAAGATGCTGACTTAAGTCAAGAGAAATTAGCACGACTTTTACATATCAATCAAGCAACCTATTCTCGCTATGAAACGGGCGACTTAGAAATACCTGTTTCCTCTCTTATTAAATTATCTGAATTTTATTCCATTAGTGTTGATTATTTAGTCAATCTTACTGATTCCATGGAACCATATCCAAAAAAATAGAGCAGAATAGACCTTTCATTTAGAAATGCCTCTGCTCTATTTTAATTAGTTTACTTCAAAATTTTCATCCCATCGGCTTTAAACGATAAGGTGATAAAACCATTTGAAACATAAGGATTAACGACTAAGTTTTCAAACTGAACTTTAACATCATCAGCTTTATCAATATCTTGTTGTGTAATAATTGGCTTATCACCTAAGACCGTCACACGCATACTCTTATACCTTTTATCTTTCATTAATACTTCGTAGGTATAGCCATCGATCTCGCCCGTACGTTCATTTCTTCCTGTTCTTTCGTTTAATTCATATTTTATTTTTGGTGTCACTTCTACTAACTGCAAATCCTTACCTAATTGATTCACTAAATCAAAATCTTTCATCTTCATTTCTGGCATATTATTTTCCTGCTTTCTTAATATATTGATTTCCAGAGAACTTCTTCTTTCTGTGTATTTCGCTTTTTTGCTGAATGACAATTCCTGTCAGTTTATTTGCGACTTCTCGATTGGTGTGAGGATAAAGATGTCCATAAGTTCCTAGCGTTGTCTCAATGTCTTCATGTCCTAGCCGATCTCTTACATCCAAAGCATTGATTCCTAATGAAATAAGCAAGCTTGCATGTGAATGTCGCAATGCATGAATTTTAATATGATGAACATTTGCTAAATCAGAATGACGTTTAATTACATGGCGCAACGTATGCTTATTGGTCGGTAAACCATTATAAGATAAAACATACTTAGAACTACCATTACTATCCTGCTTTTCTTTCCATTCTTTTAAAAGCTTGATTAAATCATCATCTAACGCAATCGTTCGAATACTTGCTCTCGTTTTTGGCTCTGTACAGTAAAATTCTTGTGCATTTTTATAAAACATTGATTTTTCAATTCGAATTGTTTCATTTTTGAAATCAAGATCAGCCCATTCCAGAGCTTGTGCTTCTCCTAATCGCAAACCTGTCATAAACATAAAATAGATACTTACATAGGTATATAGCTCATAATAATCAGTCACATCGAATGTGGCCATAACTTTCTGAAATTCATCGAGTGTCCAAAAATCAACTTTTTGCTTTTGTTTTTTAACATTCCCAACAATTTTTGCCGTATTATTTGTAATTAATCCTAACTTAACAGCCAAGTCTAAACTCAATTGAAATAAACCATAGATATTTCGAATATAAGCACTAGAATAATTTTATGACAATTGATTTTGCCATTTTTTTATAATAGGTGCACTAATATCAGATAGTTTGTATCGATAAAAATAAGGTAAATGTTTATCCATAGAAGAAAGCCGATTATCATAGGTTCGCTTTCTTACCCTTTGTTTATAGTCTGGTAAAAAGTATTCGTCCAAAAATTTTTTATACGTCATCGTACTATTTTGACGAATGGCTGTTTTTGAAAAGTCATTCATATATTCGTCATAAGCATGTTTGGCTTCTTTTTGTGTCGAGAAACCTCTTCCCCATTTACGAATTCTTTTTCCCTCTTCATTAAATCCTAAATTTGCGACATAATACCATTTCCCAGATTTTTTATCTTGATAAATATTAGATATTTTAGGCATCGTTTTTTTCTTCCTTTGTTAAATTACTTAAGTTAATACCTAAAAGTTCTTCTACAGACGATACAGGAACCCTTCCTAATCGTTTACTTGAATAGTAAGAAAAGCCTTGTTTCACCATGTGTGCCTTTGCTTTTCGAATAATGTCCGCTGATTGACTGGTACCAAAACCAAGTTCAGTTAATTCTTTTTTTGTTAGTGTAATCAATAAACTTCCTCCATCTTCTCTTTATTGATTACCCCGTCTATGCTATACTTTAAATTGCGAAGTTCAAAGTGGAGCTTGAGACTGGATAATCTTGTTCTTTTTCAAGTTCTCTTTTTTTGTTAATACATAAATTTCTGCAATTAAATCCTCTCGACCGATATCAACTAAGTGATCCACCACTTTTTTTGTTAATGGTCTTGATAATTCTGCGTCTTGTATTGCCTGCAACATATTCTGTAAATTTCCCAAAGCACCATGATTAGCTAAAAAATCAAAAGCTTTTAAAGTAGATAACCCACCGCCAAATATAAACCATTGTTCTGTGTCTTTTAGTCCTCTAATTTCATATTTTCTAGCTATCTTTAATGGAGCAACACTTCCTAAATACCGTTCCCAAAACCGAGGAATTTTTGTATGCTCATCGTCGGAATAAAAATTCAGCTCTTGCTTAACAAAGCTACGCGTTAATTCCTCTAAAGAGTCAGTATTTTTCGAAATTAATTCAACGATAGCCTGAGCTACGTCTCGTTTGAATTCCACTTCGAGTCGCTTCCACGAACCGATTTCTTGAACAGCTCGTTTTTCCTTTTGAGCTGTTTCTAAATCTTTATCATATATCCGAAACATCACATCAGATGTTCGTTTTCCAATATACAATGTTTTACTGGTTTTTGTACCAACTACATTACTTTCAGTTACATGGAACTTCCTTTTCCTAGATTCATATCGTTTTTTCTTACAGAGCTTAATTAATTGCTCTACTTTAAAATAAGGTTGCTCATTCCGATCATCCAACGCAATATCTAGACGTTTAACTTTAAATCGTTGACTAAATTGTGTGACAAGCTGTTGGAAAAACAGAACCCAAGTACTTTCTAATGAATGAAGTAACCTTTCATATAAGCTACATGCATCACCACTAAAAACTAAGTAGCACTCAGATTCCTCAAAAGCCGGGAGATCGTAAGTATAAATTTTCAGTGAACCATAAGAGTAACAAACATCATACTCCTTATATCGAATCTGGGCTTTCTCTACTAAAAAACATTTTTTATCAATTTTTAAAAGCGATTCTAAAATTTCTTCAATTGAACATTGATAAAAAATTATTTGTAACCAATCGATTTTAGCTGTTACATTTTTTTGACTTGTCTTCAATCCTCTACCTCTTCTATCAATTACTTTAGGCATAACTAGATGCGTCATAACCCTTGTTAAATCAACCTTTTAATAGTTTTAGAAGATAATGTTACAGTGCTATTAGTAAGCACTGATTGCTCGTTTCGCTCTTCTCGCCATCTTTCCTACTTCCAAACCACCGATTTTTGTCTTTAAAGACAAAATCGTTGTTGAAATTTTCGTATAACTAGTTTTTCCTACTTGTATGGTTCTTTTTTGGAATTCCACATTGCATAACTCCTCTGCAAACTTTCGCCAGCGATGGAATGTAGATAGACTGTTAAGACTATCAATTTTTGAAATTACTTGTATTACTTCGTACATACCTTCACCTCCTTCATTTATAAATTCGTACATTTTAATGTACAAACCAATTATAATTTAAGATTGAAAAAACTACAAGCGGAAATCGTACAAAAAAATGTACAAAATTATTTGTAATATGCTAAAATAAAAATGTACATAATGAAATGAGGGAAGTAATAGTGAAACCTAATAAAAAAGAGGTTGGATTAAGAATTAAAGACATCAGAAAAAAACTGGGTTATAGTATGGAAGAATTTGGTAAAATTGTTAGTCAATCGCCTAGAAGCTCTGTCAATAGTTGGGAAAAAGGCGTTAGTATTCCTAGAAAAGACAAATTAGAAAAAATTGCGCTTCTAGGGAATACTACCCCTCAGCAAATTCTTTATGGTGACTTTGAATCTTATGCCCACAAGCTAATCAATGAGAAATCACGTTATAAAGTACCTCCACAACTTGAATCCGCAATGATAGAAATGATCAAAGAACAATTACCTGATATTGATATCGGAGACGATATGAAAATACTAAAAATATTTAATTATTTGAAAGAAGATATTAACCCTGCTAGTGAAGAGGACTATCTTGAATATGAACTTTTTGACGAATTTGAAAGTATTTATATCGCTTATGGAAATAGCAAAGAAGTAGCTAAAGCCTTTGTTTATGTAGATAGAGAAAATAAAGCATTCCACTTCGCCCCGACCCCTTTTTCAAATATGAGTCTTTCTAGGTTTTATATTTTTTTACCTAATCCTGAATTAAACCACTATATATTAAATGAGCTAGCTGATTTTGAGATGGGCGATCATCCAATAATAGTAATTTATGATTTAGAACAAACAAAAAATAAAATTAGAGTAGCACATTTCAAATACAGCCACACTGCCGAAAGATATGAACCTATTCTTGATATAGATGAAATTAAAAAGATCGGGATGTATCCACCATTTGTGAAGGAGCTTAGAAAAGAAG
>NZ_NGMO01000002.1:91674-94639 GCF_002140175.1 Candidatus Enterococcus wittei | reverse complement strand
GAATATATTATAATTACTTTAATAGGAATTTAAATATTAGGAGGTTGAGCTATTTGTATATATCAAAACTTATATTAGAAAATTTTAAAAGCTTTGAGGGTAGACATGAAATACTATTCAAGCCTGGAATTAACTTTTTTGTTGGTAACAATAATAGTGGAAAGACAACTATTTTTAAAGCAGTAGAATTTTTAAGAAATGGAAAATATGAGGATGGCTTAATCACTAATGGAAAAAAAGATTGTAACTGTTCGGTTGAAATCATATTTTCTGGTGATGATATTCTTGAAATAGTAAGTAACCACGCAGTTAAAAAATATCAAAACTATGTATTTGAAGAAAACGGCACTCTGAATTTAAGAGTTCTTCGTTCTTCAGAAGATGTAAAGAAAGTTCAAACATGGAATAATAATGAACAAAAATTCGATAATCCTACCGGAGTTGGTACAACAATAACCGCACTTTTTGATTCCCAATTTGTTTATTCTGATCTAAAAAATGAAGACTATCAAGATTTTGGAAAAACAAAAGTTGTAGGAAAATTGATTAATGCTATAACAAATGATTTTCAAAAATCAGAACCTTATCAAGAATTTTGTAATGCACATGAAGCAACTTTTGGAACAGACAGCGAATTATTTAACGTACTTGGCTCCACCTCAAAAAAAATACAAGATGTTATGACTGAACAATATGGAGAAACACAGGTAGAATTTAAATTTGGATTACTCGAAATGGAAAACTTCTTCAAAAATGGCAGTATACTTCTTACTGATAATGGGGTCACTACAGAAGTTAATAGAAAAGGGACTGGCATGCAGCGTGCTTTGGCATTAAGTGTGATTCAAGTATATTCTGAAATTACCAATGCAGAAAACTCTAAACAATTATTCTTTTTTATTGATGAACCAGAGACATTTCTTCATCCAGTTGCTCAAGACAAGCTTATTGAAGCTTTTGAAAAAATATCCAGGAATTCGCAAGTCTTTATTACTACACACTCCCCTTATCTTTTAAAAAAATTCAATGAATCGAACCATTATATCCAAGTATTCTCTTCTATTGGTGATAAAATAACACCTGGAAGTAATATGGATCTATTTCCATTTAGTCCAACTTGGGGTGAAATAAACTATTATGCTTTTGGAATTTGCAGTGTTGAATTTCACAACGAGCTATTCGGATACTTACAAGAAAATTTTAATAAAGAGCAATTAGACAAATTATTAGCAGATGGAACTCCTGATAGTCAATTACGAAAAAAAATGGGAAAATTGGCTAATGAAAATGCATTTGATGATTATCTTAAAGAGTCTGGATTAGAAAAAAATGTAAAATATATTCGTCGCCAAAATGATGGGGAAACTTGTGATCAATTGAAAACATTACCTATGTTTATTAGAAATATCATCCATCACCCTGAAAATACATATAATGAATATAATAATGAACAATTAAACATTTCTACTGAAATGATGATAAAACTAATTCAAAAAAACAGATGAAGAACGTAATTGCAACCATTTTGCAACCAACCCATCAATAACAAGCTAAACTCAAAAAATCGAAAGGAATCCAAATCCTTTTATACCGCCTATTCTATACCTAACCAACCTCTATCACTACAGAGTGGGAATAATAAAAAACAGCCAACAAACGTTGTTAAATCAATGTTTGTTGGCTGTTTATTTTTTCATTATCACACTTTTATCACAGTTAATCGTTATTTCATTTCTTACATCTTTTACTAAACTTTTTTTGATAACTCAGTAGTTCAGTTTAATTTAATGAAAAAAATTTTACTATTTTACATCGGATGTTTTTTAAGAGAGCCGATTGTAAAATTAAGCTAGACAACTAAAAAAAGTCACTTGTGCTACACTCAAAATAGTTTCGACCAAAGAATTATAAGGAGTGAGTACAAATGACCTATACCCATCTTACAACAGACGAACTTGTTTTGATAGCGTCTTATTTCAATATCGAAAAAACCTGTCGCTCTTGTCGCATAAAGTTTAAATCGCTCTAGACAAACCATTTATAACGTTTATTCGTTCCTCAAACAAGGAAAAAAAGTGCTAGATTATTATCGGCAATACAAACAAAATAAATCCCGGTGTGGACGACATTCAACCGTTTTATCTGATGAACAATCAACGTATGTTCAAGAGAAGGTAGCTCAAGAATGGTCCCCCGACGTGATTATCGGCCGTGGTGAGTTTCCAATTGATTGTTCTGCTCGTACACTCTATCGGATGTTTAAAAAAGGCATTTTTGATACGCAGTCGTTACCTATGAAGGGAAAACGCAAACCAAATAATCATCAAGAAAAGCGTGGAAAACAGGCATTTCGCAGAACTATTCATGAACGGAACAGTCTCTATCCACACCTGTCCAAAGAATTTGGACATCTTGAAGACGACACCATTGTGGGAGTCAAACACAAGAGTGCTGTTATTACATTGGTTGAGTGTTTATCCAAGGTTATTATTACTTTGAAACCCATAGGCAGACGAGCCGAAGATATCCAAACCAGGTTAAATGATTGGTTCAAATCCATGCCTAAACATCTGTTTAAATCCATGACGTTTGATTGTGGAAAAGAATTTTCCAACTGGCGATCTATAAGTAACTCGAACGATATTGCCATCTTTTTCGCAGATCCAGGAACACCTTCGCAAAGAGGGCTAAATGAGCACTCAAATGGCTTGCTTAGAAGAGGGGGCTTACCTAAAACAATGGACTTTAGAGACACGGATGAAACCTTTATTCAATCCGTTGCCTCGAAAGAAACCATATTCCAAGAAAATCACTAAATTACCAAACACCATTGGAAGTATTTTTGAGCTGCATAGATAAAGATATATTGTCTAACTTAATTTGACAAATCAGAAAGAATAAACTTATACCAAATAGTCAAAAAATAGTTGTTTATTCATTAACATAAGGAAACATAGTATAATAT
>NZ_NGMO01000002.1:85844-88799 GCF_002140175.1 Candidatus Enterococcus wittei | reverse complement strand
CTATTATCCAAAGCATAGTAAAAAAGTATAATGGGAAGATAAAATATCATGTAGATAACAATATTTTCATGATAGAAATCCTATTTTCTAACCTTTTTAATTAGAAAAGCAACATAAATATAACCATTCACCACCAAACATAACCACTCACCAAAAAGCTATTTTTTATGATTCAATCCCTATGCTATAAGTAAGTCATAGAGATTGAATCTTTTTTATACGGTCAAGGAGGAAAAAGCAACGAAATGTATAGGTTTTTATTGGAATTGGATTTGGGAATGGCTTTTATAAAATTTCTTTAATTTGAAGAAAATGAAATGAAAGGTACGGTGGTGCTTATGATTTGTATTTATTAGAGATAATAGAAAAGAGAATTTTGTTGAGTTTCGTATTGAAATTAAGGAAGAAATGAAAGTGAAAGTAATAAAAAATTTCAAAATACAAATAATTACAGGTTTGGTTGCTTTACTGACTCTTGTGTCTTTTATATTGCCGAGTGGTGTAGGAGTTGCTCAAGCTTCAATGTATGATTTCCCACTTGAAAAAGAGACTTCTCAAACTGTAGATACTTACTTAGAACAAAATCCAATAAGTGTTCCTGGAATGAATGATGAAGATGCAAATGCTATTGCAAAGAACATGATAAGCTTTGCTGAGAAATCAGTAGGAGTTAGCTCCACCGAAAAATCAGTCATTACCAACAAATTTATTGAAAGTATGAATAGTGAATTTTCTCTTCATGTATCTACTAATTTATTAAATTTCGATAAAGTAACTGTTCTTCAAGTATCTGGAGAAACTAGAGAAGAAGATTATTATACTATCACTGTTCCAGTAACTGATGATAAATACAATTTCTTTAGTAGTGTAACAGCCATTTATGATATGAATCAAAAGCTAAAAGGTTATCAAGAAACTCTTGTTTTTGAATCTGCTTCAAAAACATTTGAGGTCGAATCATATGCAGATGGTAGCTTGATGAATCATGAAATTTTAGATGAAGCATTTGTTGCAAACGAAGATTTACAACAACAACTTCAAGATGTACAAAATGAGATAAAGAACTTGCCCCAAGCAAGAGGCTTAGCTGAAAAAGCTGCTTGTCTTGTAATTGTATTAGGGATTAGTCGTACTATTGCTAACATTATTGCTCCAGTTTGTGCAGGTGCATGTCTTGCAGTTCCAGTAGTTTGTGCCGCATGTATTACTGGATTTGTAGCATTAGGTGGTTCAGCAATCGCTGGAGTGATTGGCTGCTTTAAATTATAAGAATAAGAAAAGAGAGTATAAACTGAAACGGAAGGAACCGTGGTAATAAAATGACAAAGAAGAAGAAAAGGAAAATAATTTTAGTAGTTGGAATTTTTATCGCTATATTTGGTTCCTTCCTTGCATTTAAAATATCATCTCCCAGTGAGCCTCTAGAAACTATTGGAAATGCACAGATGGAAACGATGTTGAGTTCTAAAGAAAAAAAGGATGTCTTTGTTTATGTTGGACGTCCAACTTGCCCTGAATGCCAAAAATTTGAACCTATCCTGAAAGAAACATTAACGGATGAATATAAGACGATGTATTATTACAATACAGATGTGGCAAGAAAGGATAATGAGGAGTCTCTTCAGTCTCTTGCTTCTGAATTGGGAGTGGAGGTTGTTCCAACTATAGTTAAGATTTCTAACGGAAAAGTTGTTTCTAAACTAGAAGGTATTAAGAACCAAAAGGCAATACTAGAGTTCCTTAACTGAGTGAGTAGTTAGGAAGTTGTTGGAGTTATGAAAAGAAACAATCTTTCAAACAGGGAAGATTTATTGATTGCTTTGATGAAGATTACAGTTATTACTAATATAGTTGGAAATATTTTCCAATCTTTAAGAGAAGGATATAGCTTTTTGGTAGTAAATATACTTTTTGCTACTTGCTTACTATACGTTATCAGATTACCTAGAAAAAAAAGTAAAGAGGAAAAAATATTTATCATTGTGAGCTTTGGTCTTTCAATATATGCAAGCTATCTAATAATCATTTCGCTTTTTCAGCATATAATGTAGATTTCTAAGTTATTGAGTGGAAGTGACAGAAAAACCTTCGTAAACATTGATATACAAGTGTTTATAGACATTTTCCCAATGAACTGGGAACAATTTGGGAACAGTAGAGAAATAAAAAAAGGTTTTTTTGTCAAATAGGACTGATAAAAGTCTATACTGGTTGTCTAGCAGAAGGAACCTCTTCTGTTAGACAACCTTTTTGTTATTTCTATCTGTTAGTCATTGATTTTACTATTTAATGAAGAGAATAGATATTCTCCTAATTGAATAATCATGATTACAATAGTTAGAGATTTAGGTATAGAGTAAAACATATACACCATACCCCATTTTTTAGGTTTTATTGAGACCTGCAGATATATTATTCCTATAATAAAGTTCAGGTAGAATAATGAACTACTGAATTCGATATTTTCAATCAAATTTCCTACGGTATTGGCAATTACTAAAAAACTAAATAGTTTTTTCTTTAAATCGTGTTCATCAATTTTTTTCATACAAGAAAAATCCTCTATTGATTGACAGTCAATATTCAAAAGAAATTGATGCATTTTGTAACTAGTGCATTGAGTTATTATTAAAACTTGATACAGTAGAGACCCCAGCTAATATTACTCCTATACAACATAAAATAAGCCAGCTTAACATTTGTATATCTACTACAAATGTTTTTGTTTTAATAAAAACAAAGACTAAAAACAGAATAGCGTAAAATAAAAAGTAGTAAAAAAATTTTTTGACATTATTACTGCCCTTCATTGGGAAAATGATGCCTATCAGAACTGGGAACTGCATTGCTATAAAAATTAACAATATACTTTTCAGACTTACAGAATCTCTATGGTACCAGTACGAAAATAAGGAAGTTAATAAAAGTATAGTAAAATAATACAAGTACCATGTC
>NZ_NGMO01000002.1:18905-85744 GCF_002140175.1 Candidatus Enterococcus wittei | reverse complement strand
GTAAAACATATACACCATACCCCATTTTTTAGGTTTTATTGAGACCTGCAGATATATTATTCCTATAATAAAGTTCAGGTAGAATAATGAACTACTGAATTCGATATTTTCAATCAAATTTCCTACGGTATTGGCAATTACTAAAAAACTAAATAGTTTTTTCTTTAAATCGTGTTCATCAATTTTTTTCATACAAGAAAAATCCTCTATTGATTGACAGTCAATATTCAAAAGAAATTGATGCATTTTGTAACTAGTGCATTGAGTTATTATTAAAACTTGATACAGTAGAGACCCCAGCTAATATTACTCCTATACAACATAAAATAAGCCAGCTTAACATTTGTATATCTACTACAAATGTTTTTGTTTTAATAAAAACAAAGACTAAAAACAGAATAGCGTAAAATAAAAAGTAGTAAAAAAATTTTTTGACATTATTACTGCCCTTCATTGGGAAAATGATGCCTATCAGAACTGGGAACTGCATTGCTATAAAAATTAACAATATACTTTTCAGACTTACAGAATCTCTATGGTACCAGTACGAAAATAAGGAAGTTAATAAAAGTATAGTAAAATAATACAAGTACCATGTTCTAAATTTCTTAGACATCAATATACCCATTATTTTTCTTCTTGTCTTTTGAATCAATGAATTTCGCAATCCATAAACCAGGATCTAGAAGGCTAGTAATGGAATCAGCAATACTTGTTACTAAATAAGCAGCTGCTCCTGATAGTCCTAGTGCAACTAATTTATTTTTGAGCTGACCTAAAAGCGTATTTTTAATCCAATTTTTTACAACAGTCAATCCCTTTTTCTTCACGGCAGCCACAATTGAGGTTCCTGCTCCTCCTGTAAGTATTGAAACACCGGCTGCAATAAGTATATTGAAAGCTCCTGCTACGATGCCTACCGATATAGAGAATAATCTTGTTTGAATATACTCATTTTCTGCATTTAACACCATTTTCATCTGATTGGCTAGTTTGTCAATATCTCCAATACTTCCAGTCCTTAATGCTTCTTGGGTGGCATAATGGTATACAATTTCATTATATGCTTCTTTTTGCTCGGTAGACATCTTGGCTTCATCAAAATTTGTTTCTTGTAGGTCAGCTTCTGCAAATTGCACTGTAAGATTATTGCTTTCGTCTAATGCGCTAAGATACTCTGAATTCGTTGATTGTTGTAATACATAAGAATCTGCAGCTAATGCAATTTTCTCATCTTCTGATAGTGGCTTTTGTTCTTCTGCTATGACAGTTGATGAAATTGATGGAACAATAAAACTAGCAAGAGTTACTGCTGTAATAAAGCCTTTGAATAGTTTTTCTTTTGATTCTTGTAACATATGGGCTTCCTCCATAAAATTTGTTTGTTTTACTTTAGTTACCAAATTTAAATTGACTTTTTCTGAAATTGTAAGCACCACCTATCCTTTACAAAAAACGGTTACAACGATTCATAATTCATCCCCATGATGGAATAAATCAGCAAACATCAATAAACCACTTTTTGAACAACCCTATAAAAATACCAAACTTGATTTCCACCACCTAAAATAAATTGAGTTCATTTGTTCTTTACATGTGCCATTATAGCGGTTGAAAAAGGTTAAATTGAATCATGGTCAAAATATTCACACTAAAAAAATAAAATAACGTATAATTTATGTAATTTTATGGTTTATCGAATAAATTGCTAATAAATACAGAGCCCCTTATAGGTAAACGTCATATAAAAAAACAAAAATATAAATAATTGTAAAGTGTGAAAATGACAAAAGTAATATTCCTTTCTTTGTTCTAAAGAATTGTTAGATAAAATGAACATTAATTTAGATGAATTCGTCTTCTATCTGAACAAGCATACTGTAAGAGAGAAAAATTGGAGCTTGAAGAAACTTGTCAAAAAGATTAGAGAAGATGAAACAAACTTTCAACGCACTTTACGTACGCTACGAGAAAAAACCAAAGACACAAATGATAGTGTGGATATAAGAAATTATCTAGTAGCAAGAACAGTCAATTGGTATCAGCTAGAAGGTAATGAAAGAAAATTGAATACTTGTGATAAAAAGCAGTTATCAAGACTCAAAAAGTATTTAGAAGACGTTGCTGAGTGGGGAAGGTTTGAAATGGTGACTTTCAGTACCCTGCTATTTGTATTTGAAACAAACTACATAAAAGATAGACTGGCTGACATTGAAAGGAAAATAGTGGATTGTCTTCTCAGAGACTGTCCTAGTCTACGCTCTGGTTATCAACTCTATCAAAATCTACTTTATGCAGTTAAAAAGCGGGAAATTGACACGTTTAAAGAATATTTAAATGTGGGAAAAACAGACCTTCCTGAAATCTATGATAGAACTTTGAAAACCTTTAAAAAGTTTCTTTCACAAATCGAGAACGCCCTACGTTATGGCTACTCAAATGGCCCTTTGGAGTGTTTGAACAATCATATCAAGGTATTAAAACGAAATGCCTATGGGTTTCGAAGCTTTTACAACTTTAAATTACGAATCATGATTCGGCATAGGAAAGCATTACTCATAAAATAAAAAAGGAACAGAAAGAAAATAGTTCTTTCTGTTCGCCAATCATTCTAGGATTTCTCTTCACCAACATCGTTTGACAAAGAGCCATTTTTTCATTCCTAGGTCTCTCTGATCAGCTATCAGAATAGAAAGGATCCTTTCTCCTCGTTTAAAACTTTTTCAGTTCTATTACTTCATCTACAATTTTTAAATTTTTAGGCCGGTGTGTAATCATAAGTACAATTTTGTTTTTAAATAATTTTCTTATTTCCATTAAAAGCTTTTCTTCTGTAGTTTCATCTAAAGCAGAGGTTGCTTCATCAATCATTATTATGTCGGCGTCTGAAAAAAATAATCTAGCAAAGGCAATACGTTGCTTTTCGCCACCAGAAATATTGGATCCTTTCTCACCAATCTGAGTATCTAATCCCTTTTCAAGAGAGTGATAAAAATTCTCTAACTGACATTTTTCCAAGGCTTCTATCACTTTGGTATCTGGTATATTTTTGTCAAAAACAATATTTTCTTTTAAAGTGCCATGAAAAATTGGTGCATCTTGAGAAAGGTAAAAAACATGGTCATAATATTCATTCAAATTGTAGTTAGATAGATTCTTTTGATTCAACAAAATATTACCATTTGTAGGTTTAAATAATCCTAGTATGATCTTCATTAAAGAAGATTTTCCTGCACCACTTTCTCCAACTAGCCCATAAATTTTATCTTTCTTAATATCTAAATTAAAATTATTGAGTATATTTTTATTAGCAATAGATAGCTTTAAATCACGAATGCTAATATTTGTAATCTCCGGAATAGGTTCTCCATTAATAAATAATTCTTCATCATTTGAAGTATTATAAAAACTTTGTAAACGTCCGTAAGAAACCTTATCAAGGTTGAACTGAACAAAGATAATATTAAAAATGGCGATCGGGGTGTATATTCTATCAACATAAGTTACTAACGCAACTAAGCCACCTAGACTGATAGATATAGTGTTCGTAAAGGTCAATACAACAATTAACAGTTTTATAACAGCTACCACAATGGCAAAGAAGCCGAAGAAAAATTCATGTATCATCGTCATTTTGGTCAAATTATTCGTTGTAAGATCTGCCATCTCGTGATACCTATTGATCTCTTTTTGATATCTTTTATTGATTCTAAAAGTGACCATCTCAGTTATTCCACGAATTAACGTACTATTCATCGCTTCTTCAGAAATCAAAGACTTTTCTTTTATTGCTTGTAAGATTCGCAGTAAATATTTTGTCACAAAATACACCAAAATATAGCCAATTAAAATAAATGGGATTAATTTCATATCGATTATTGCAATAAAAAATAAGTTAAAAAAAGTTTCTGGGATTAATTCTCTAAATAATCGTCCATAAAAATTCAAGTTAATATTTCTACCTGCATTTGAACCAGCTTCAACTTTTTGTAAAAGTGCTCCGGAACCAACTTTTAAGTATTCTGAATAAGAAATTTTACTTATCTTAACAAGTGCCATTTCCTTAAGATAAAAGAATATCCCATTTTGAAGCTTTGTTCTTGGCTTTTGCTCCACATATGCAAATATTGGAACAATAGAACAATAACTATTGTAAAACCATAAATTAGAATATTACGTATATCTAACTCTTTGCCAAACCCATCCAATAGTTTTTGAAAATAAAATATATTGGTAGCACTCAGCAATGAGATGGTAACTCCAATCCCTATATATACTGAAAAATCTTTTTTAAAATGGTTCCATATTTCATTATTCACTTTATCCTCCTATTGGTTAACATGTCTACTTACTTCAAAATTTAGCCTTCTACTAAATTTTATTATAATAGACGTTTGTATTCGCTTATAATAAAACGAAGGACGTACACAGAGTTTTCAATAAGTTTGGACATGATAAAAATCCCTTTTAGAGGCTGGGACAGAAGCGTTTAACTCCGAGAAATAAGAAGGAATTCACGAAAATTGCTTTTCAACTTTTTGTGAATTTCGGCTTATTTCCGAAGGAGTTGCTTCTGCTCCCGCCGTTTATATGTATTTAGAGAGTGAAACAAAAGTAAATAAGGCTTTTGTCCCACGCTCTCTTGCCTAAAGGACTGTCATCCGCTTTATACCCTATTTTTTCTAGTCAATAAGATGGAAATAGATAAAATGGCGATTTGTGTCATTACTGAATTATGTTTTTCATCATTTATCTCCCTGTTTCTTAAAATGAATCATTTTCGTTTGGAAATCACCATAAAAATCCGGATAGTAAATGCCGATATTCATTAATTCTGTCCCAGAATAGACCTCCCCTGTTGTTTGATCTTCATAGAAGAATTCTTCTGCCAGCCCCTTCAAACGAACTTCATTAAATACTGGTTGAGCATTGGCCAATAGACGGCAGATGAACAGCAAAGCCTCCGATTGGTCGTCTGAAACAAATAACCATGAAGTAATATTTCCTTCAAATGGGCTTTGTAAACGAACAAAATTTCCATACTGAATCAAAGGACGTAACTCTTGGTATTTTTTGATTTGTTCAGCGATTTCATTTTTTTCTTCTTCTGATAACATTGTTAGATCTAATTCATAACCTAATACTCCAGACATTGCTACATCGCCACGTGTTTGTAATGATGTTATGCGACCGGTTTGATGATTGGGAACAGCTGAGACATGTGCAGTAATGGCAGAAATCGGATAAGCGATACTTGTTCCATATTGGATTTTCAAACGCTCCATTGCATCTGTATTATCACTTGCCCAAGATTGTGGCATGTAATAGAGTAACCCTGCATCAAAACGACCACCGCCGCCAGAACAACCTTCCCATAAGATATCTGGATATTTTTGTGTTAGATTTTCCATCAATTCGTATACGCCTAGCATATAACGATGAGCTGTTTCTCCTTGTTGTTCGCTTGCTAATGCAGTGGAATATACGTCAGACAAACTGCGATTCATATCCCACTTGATATAGTCGATTTCAGTCACATCTAAAATCGTTTCCATTTGTTGCTGTATGTTTTCTCTTACTTCTTTACGTCCCATATCTAATAAATGTTGATCACGGGAAGAAGATGGTTCTCTTCCAGGGACTTGCATCAAATAATCGGGATGCTCATGATATAAAGTGGAATCAATCGAGATCATCTCTGGTTCAAACCATAGACCAAACTTTAGCCCTTTTTGATGAACATAATCAGCTACTCCTTTTAATCCTTTTTCTAATTTCCCAGCAAACTCAAACCAATCGCCTAAGGAAGAGTTATCTTGATCTCTGTGGCCAAACCAGCCATCGTCCAGTACAAACATTTCAATGCCTAAGTCAGCGGCCTCATCGACAATGGCTTCGATTTTTTGGTTGGTAAAGTCAAAGTAAGTAGCTTCCCAGTTATTGACTAGGATTGGTCGTTCAGCAAATTGATGTTTGCCACGAGCAACACGTTCTCTCAATAAGTGATGGAAGGTTTGACTCATTTGATTTAAACCGCTATCAGAATAAACCAATAAAACTTCTGGTGTTTGGAAATGTTCCTTTGGTTGTAATCCCCAAGAGAAATTATAATCATTGATCCCAGCGACTAATCGAAGTTGGTTGATTTGGTCACATTCTACTTCAAAGCAATGATTTCCAGAGTAGACAAGATGAATACCGATCACTTCTCCATGAAACTCATTTGCTTGTGCATCAAGTAATGCAATAAAGCTATTCATATGGTGACTAGACGTGCCTCGACGACTTTCAAAACGTTTGATACCCGTAGCAATCTTTTCTCGATTCACTTGACGTTCCTTGACATGTGCTCCTGGCAAAGAAAGAACGTCTTGATATCTACCAGAATTGGTCAGATCTAATTGCATCGAAGCAATTTTTTCTAAACGCAAAGATCCATTTGTCAAATTACGAATGTTTGCCGAACGAGCAATCACGTTGCGGTCTCGATAAATCGTATAAGACAGATCAAGATAGATGTCTTCAAAACGATCTTTCAGCGTAATTACTAACGTATCCGCTTCCTTTTCTTCCAAGACATAAGCAGAAGGCAGTCCTTCAAGCGGTGGTTTGCCTGAGATTATTTCGTATGAATTGTAACGAAGATCTGTTAGGTTTGCGCCATTTTCTCGTCGGATCATACTCGCTGGCACACGGTAATCCATGGAGCCATGACTCGAATATTCTTGTGGCAAGGTATCTTTTGAGTAAGCTCTTTCATTTTGACCTGGCACATTACCAGAAAATCCTCGATCTCGTCTTGGATAATTTTTATGATCATGATAGGTCCCAACTTTTTTTCCAAAATAAATATGTGCTAATACGCCTCCCTCCTCCACTTTGATAATGTAAGAGATTTCATTGTTGCATAAGTGAAAAATCTTGCTTTGCTCGTCAAAAGTAATCAATGATTGGTTCATATCGTTCCTCCTAGTAAACTTTTTATATTAGTGATTTATTTCCCTTATAGTGTTTACTAAACATATTTGTCAAGAAAAATCTCAAAAAAATGAACGTACACGAATTTGAGTGACCTTTGTACTGAACGAAAAGGAATTTTGACCTTTCGAGTGATTACAATACATGAAGGATCTTTCAAAAAGTAGCACATTCAAAAACAAACCGAAAAATATCGAAAATAGACATACTACTTTCGGATTTTTCGGCTTATTTCTTAGAACTAGAAACGGAAATCCCAATCCTTGATTCACTTGTGATACCTTATAAAAATATCTTTAATTACGTATGAGAACTTGTTGTTGCTCCTTCTCAAACTTTTTCAACGCTTTTTCTTTGGAGATCCGCCATCCTGAGTATAGACCGATCAAGACGATAAAAATTTCAAGACGACCTAAAATCATTGCCCCAATCAAAGTAATCAATGTCACCCCACTACTAGTTGCCGAAGTCACACCAACAGACAAACCGACTGTTCCGAATGCTGAAGCAAACTCAAACCCTGCTTCTAATAATGAATGATCAGCGGAAAAAGCGAGGATCAGCGTTCCTACTGCAAAAATGGCTAGATAAGTAAGGAAAAATCCTGTAATCTCTGAAGCGACCGCTGTATCAATCGGTGTCTTTCCTTGTGCTTTCATGTAGTATGGTGTTTCCACTTTTCTTGTAGGAGCGATTTTCTTCTTAAGGTTATGCACCGCTAACCTCATTAGGATATACACACGAGACAGTTTGATCCCGCCCGCAGTTGAACCCATTCCGCCGCCCATCAGCATGAAAAGGATTATGATTCCAAAAGCAAATGGAGGCCATGTAGCAAAGTCCACCGTACCATATCCAGTAGTGGTCAAAGCTGAAATCACGTTAAATGCAGATGAACGAAAGGCCGCTACACCATCCATACCTTCATTGGTCAAAGAAATAGTTACTAACGGAATCGTGACGAGTAATAATGCTAACATAAACCGTAAATCACTGATCTTAAATAACTGTTTCCATTTCCCCTTTGCTAGGAGAAGAAGCACAGCAAAACTAGTTGTACCGACCAACATAAGAAGGATGGTAACTACTTCTATCGCTGAGTTGTTATACGTTCCAATACTATCCAGACGTGTAGAAAAACCTCCTGTAGATAAGGCACACATGGCATGATTGATCGCATCAAAAAAGCTCATACCTAAAAGACGATACGCCACCACTCCGATAACTGTAAAACTGCCATATAAGATAAATACCGTTTGCGCTGTCTTTTTCAAATTTGCTGTAAGTTTGTCTGAATGTCCTTCCATACTGTAGAGATTCATTGATTGCTTTCCTTGGACAAACATAAGGATTACCAGAACAAATCCAAGCCCCCCGCAAAACTGCATAAAGCTACGATGAAATAAAAAAATCTTTGGTGTTGTTGTCACATCCATCACTGAAAGCCCTGTGGTAGTCCAACCACTAATCGCTTCAAATAGTGCATGAAGTAGGCTAAGCTGGTCTGCAATCACAAAAGGTACGGCTCCTGCTAAAAACCCATACCCCCATGTCAGAAGTATCGTTAAGCTACCTTTTTGTATATTGGTCTGCCAATGTGGATCTAAATCATCTGCTTTCGAAAAATGACAGATTGAACCACCAATAATAAAAGAGAGGACCGCCGGAATCATAAATGCTGGCCAAAAACGAGCTTCGTTTGGGTAAAAGGGGAGGATAAACAAAGGAATGGCGATTAATATACCGATCACAATGATTAAGTTGCCGATATTAACGTAATTGAATAATGTTTTCTTTTTCATAGCTATCTTCCCACCAATTCTCTAATCGTAGCTATCTCTTGCTGACTTGATGAGATGAGTATCAACATATCTCCGGCTAGTAACTGTGTATCTCCGTGAGGGGTGATATTCCGATTGCCACGTAAAATACAACCTATAATCACTTCCTCGGGTAAGTTGAGTTCCCATAACCTTTTCCCGACAGCAGGAGCATTAGCCGCTATAGGAACTTGTGAAATACTGATATCCCCCTCCTTGATGGGTATAACAGAAGAAATCTCATCCATAAACATCTGTTGCTCGATGATACTTGTGACAGATGTGACTGAACATACTACTGAATCAACACCCATTTGATAGAAAAAATCTACTTTTTGTGGATCATTGACGAGTGCAGCCGTTTTTTTGACGTGGAATCTTTTCTTGCACAGTTCACTTATCACTAGATTATCTTCATCTCGGCGAGTGAGTGCAATGGCAAGGTCAGCATCTTGTATATTTGCATCATCTAAAATATACGGTCTTGACCCGTCACCACAGATCACATTCACTCCGACCAACTCTGTCAATTCGAGACAGGAAGCATAATCTTCATTGATGATTGTAATTTGAAATCCCTTTTTCGTAAGTGATTCTGCCAATGCCTGTGCTTTTTGATGGCCGCCTATTAAAAATGCTCGTTTCTTTGTTTTCATCATAGGTTGCCCTCCTTAGATCTCTTACCTAAAAGCAAATGATTGATTGCTTCAATAGCCAACACGGAAGGACAAATCGTTTCGATCCCTTGATCCTCATAAATACACGACTTTTCTGGATCGTGCAATCTAGTGATCACACGTTGTGCCGAAAATAGTTCTTTTACGAGTTGTGCTGTCATAATATTTGTATTCCCATCATCTGTCACACACGCAACTGTCGTATATTTATTGATTTGGGCTTCTCTTAGTACATCTAAACTTGTCGCATTCCCAATCACTGTCAACCCGCTAAAAGAAGGAGAAAGTTTTCGGAAGGAATCTTTGCTGATGTCAATGACTAACACATCCTCTCCAGTTTCCGATAACGAGGAGGCTAAGGTTGCGCCTAAGCGCCCACAACCAATCACGACTGTACGCCCCTGTTCTTTTTTTATTGTATTGAAAAAATTCATTTCATTTCCTCCCGAATATCAATTGTTCCTTTACGATACGGCCTATGCCATTCGTATCATAATGAATTTCATAATTCTCTTCCTCTTGCTCATCGGGACAATCGGATTCATCGTAAGCCCATTTCCCCCATGAATAAAAAGTCCCAAAATGTTTTAAGTTATATTGTGTCGGTACATAAGTCGCATCAAGCGCACAGGCTGCCCGAAAATGTTTCATTGCCGTTCGATGATCCCCTTGTGCTTCAAACAGTAATCCATATAAGTTATGGGGATGTGGCGCATGGGGATGTTTTTGCATCGCCATACATAATAACTTTTCGCATTTTTCATACTCATTTTTAGGTATTAATTCGCGAATTTGAGTGCATAGTTCCATTAATTCTCTTTGATCTTCTAGTTGGTTTCTATTCCTCATAATACTCACACCTCCTTGAAATAACGTTTCTCGTTACAGTTTCATGATAGAAGATTTCTTGTAAGGATAGTGTGAGAATCAGCTGAACAGTGTGAGAATCTTGTGAGAATTGAGTTTAATCGAAAATAAAAAGAGCATGAAACAAAAGTATGATTTACTCTTGTTTCACGCTCTAAATACGTATAAACGGCAGAATCAGAAGCAACTCCTTCTTATTTCTTGGAGTTAACCACTTCTGCTCTAACCTCTTTTTTTGATCATTCATCAGTTAGTCTATAACCGACACCAATCTCCGTTAAAAGATAACGTGGATTTGCAGGATTTTCTTCGATTTTACGACGAAGTCCCGCCATAAGGGAACGCAATGCTCGTGTATCATTGCCATAGTTTATTCCATAAATCTCTTTAAGAATCGTACCTGTAGTTAGTACTCTACCAATATTTTTGAAAAATAAAGAAAGTAAACTATATTCAAGAGGGGTCAAATGAATGACCTCGTCTCCCAGATAGCATAAACGTTTTTCAAAATCCATTTTCAACAAGCCGACAGAAGCGACTGGTCTACCGATACTACCCCTAAGTTTATTGGCATGGCGCAAAGCAACACGGATACGAGCCAACAATTCAGTCGCAGAAAACGGCTTCGTTAAGTAATCGTCTGCACCTGCATCTAACGCTGCTGCCTTTTCCTTATCTTGATCACGGGCAGATACTACGATAATCGGGATTTCTGACCATTCTCGGACTTTTTTTATCACTTCCATCCCGTCAAAATCGGGCAAACCCAAATCAAGTAGTACGACACTGAACTGATTGACAACAAGTTGTGACAACGCATCTTGTGCATTTACCACACTAACATAACCATAGCCCTCTGTTTCCAAGGAATAGGAAATAAATTTACGTATTTGTTTATCATCCTCAACTACAAGGATCGTTTCATTGTTTCTGTTCATTTTGATCCTCCATAGGTAATGTAAATATAAATTCCGCACCAGATCCATCTTTCTTATTTCGTGCGCTTATTTCGCCACCATGTGCTTTTACAATTGCTTCACAGATAGCAAGCCCAAGACCCACACCACTTTGTGCATCTGAAAGTTTTGTCCCTGTAGTGTAAAACATTCCGAAGATGTTCGGCAAATCTTCTTCACGGATGCCTGTTCCATTATCTGAAATGACAAAACGTACGCATTCATTCTCTTCAACGACAGTAACAAAAATACCTTTCTTATCTTCCGTATGTTTGACCGCATTGTCTAAGAGATTGATCAGTACCTGTGAAATCAAGCGTGCATCCATAGGAATGACTAGTAATTCATCAGGTACACTCACGTTCACTTGAAGCCCATTATAGCGTCGTCTCATATTCTCAACCGCAAAACCAATCACTTCCTCTACAGCTTCCAATTCTTTATGAGGAAGTAAATGCCCCTCTTGTAAACGTGTTAAATTCAAGATGTTTTCTACAAGAGCATGCAACCACTCTGCCTCTCTATAAATACCACCCACGAGATCATGGACTTCTTCATTTCCTGTCGTCATGTCCATCACGATTTCACTTGTACCTAAGATTCCAGCCAGAGGGGTCCGTAAATCGTGGGAGATAGATCGTAGAAGATTTCCACGATAGTGTTCTCTTTCTGTTTCCTCACGAAATTTCATGCGTTCCTGCACGCTGTAAAAGCGATCCATAGCAAGTGCTGTATTTTCAATCATAGACTGTAAAATTTGGATTTGCTTTTCATTAAACTTTTGAGCATATTCTATAGGGATCCTGATCGCTCCATGTATTCTCTCATGACCATAGATAGGAAAATCATAGAATTCATTATTTATGGCATAAGCCGTAGATAGATCCTCTAATTTCTTCTTTATCTCTGCACTGTCTTTGATTTTTCGACGTGTCAGCTTTCCTTGCATCGATTTTTGAAAAAATGTACTTTCCAGTATTCCTGTTTCGTCAAAATACAAGCAAGCTGCATGACAATCCATTACTTCACTGACAGTAAAAACGACAGTCTCTATGATATCTTCTATATTGTAGGCGCCTGTTAAACGATTAGTAAGCTTATAAAGTGCCCTGACTTCCGCTTCTTTTTCCTTTGCATCCAAAGCATTTTTCTTCGCTTTTGAGGTAAGCGTGCTTGTAATCATAGCCGTCACTGTCATAATGACAAAAGTAATGAGGTAACTAGGATCATTTACGGAAAAAGTGAAATAAGGCTCCGTAAAAAAATAATTAAAAGTAAAAGTAGCAGCTAGTGATGAAAGAACATCCAACATAAATAATGGCGTATAAACCGAATTAATGATCACGCTTAAGATGTAAACAATAACAATATTGGTCTCGGGGAAACCATAGTATCTGAATAAATAGCCTATCCCGGTTGCTACACTCAGGACTAAGATTAAAACGATAAGTGAACGTATAGTAGATTTGTAGGCTGTCGGTTGAACTCTTATCATTTTTTCACCACACTTTTTATATTCCTTATCCTCAGTTTTGAGACAACTCACTTTTGGCCCTATTTATCGAACTCTCAGTACTATAGAAACGGATCATTCTAATGACCATCCGACTATTTTTTCTGAAGAGTTTTAATTAAAAATCACATCAGCGTTTAAGCTTATGTCCCATTTAGTATGCTTCTTTTATAAGAAATAGGCAAGAAAAAAAAGAGGCTAATCCTTTGAATAAACAAGCGCTAATGGATGATATGGTTTTTCTGAAGAACAAATAGAAATTCATCAATGTATTCCTCTTTTTCTTCATCTGTGAATTCTTCAGTTGAAGGAAATTTTTCTCGGACTAATTGTTTTATCCCCTCAGGCGTCTGTTCAACTTTCAATAAATCGAATATGTAAATCGATACCTCGTTATCCAAAACAAAACTGTCGTCTTCGATGTTTAAGTACACTTCGTTTCCCATTTTTTCGTATATAACCTGTTCATTGATCTTCATTGTACTCCCCCTATTCCGTTCAAACAGCTTCGATACATTTGAAACTTCAGTGTTTCCTTTATCAACACACATTCTGAATCATCAACACCTTGCAGATCATTCGTTGCATAGTAATGATGTGCTCTACAGCCACCCCCACACAAGTATCTAAAAGAACAACGCTGACACTTGTTTAGATGCTTGACCGTTTGTGTGTTGATTCGTTTACGGTTCTCTCTGCCAAAAATATCTTTAAGAGACTGTTGCCGAATATTGCCTAGTTTATAATCATCCGTTTCCAAAAGCTTACAGGCAAACACATCTCCTACTGGATTGATCGCAAATTCCCCTACTCCAAGACCACAAGACTCTCTCACTGAAAAAGGTTTTAACAATGGAGATCGTTGTTCATTTTTTTCTTTTAATTCGATGATTTTTCTCTCTTCTTGTGTTAAAGAAATCTCTGCCATCTTTGCTCTACCTAACTCACTAAAGCCTCCTAATTTGTAATTGATATGGTTGGTTTTAAAGAACTGGATCGTCTCATCTACCTGGTCAAAATTATTGTTCGTGATAGTTGCATTTACTGAAATATTCTTATACTTCAAATCTAGAAGATGTTGAATAGCTCTCATAGCTAGTTTGTAGCAACCATTCCCTCTATTTTTATCATTTGCTACTGGATCAATGGAGTCCAAACTGATTGTGAGAGAATCACACCTTTCAGCTAAAAATTCAGCATCCTTTTTATTTCTCAATAATGTCCCATTGGTGATCAATCCGACTGTTAAGTCAAGTTGTTTGGCATAATCGATTAGGGTCAATGTATCTCTGCTTAAACCAATTTCTCCACCAGTAAAAACGATTTTTTCTACCCCTTCATCTTTCAATTGATTCAGGATAGTTAACCATTCTTTCAAATTCAAACGATCCTCGTAGTCTTTCTCAGGACTAGCTTCAGCGTAACAATAAACACATTTTAAATTACATTTATGGGTGATTACCAAATAAGCCGTTTTAGGGATCGTAAGTGTATCACGTTGGATTTCCAAAGGAGTATCTATAAGGATTTGAAAAATCTTCAATTTATTTTTTGTGCTTGTAGATAACCTGCTGAAGTTTTCTTTCTTGATATGTTCTAACTCTTCTTCATCAACCATGATCCATGTACTTCGTAAAACATTATGTAAAATAAATTGCTTATCAAATGGATAAGCATACAGATTTTCTTTTATTTTCAATGAACTATCCTCCTATTTATTTTCAATATATGAACCGATTACTAATAACTTCTTATCTAATTACGCTAAAGCATTATGATAAACATTTTTCCTACGAGAAAATAAGCGGAGAAATCTCGAAAATAGGAAAAACTATTTTCGGATTCTTCCGCTTATTTCTTGGAGCTAAACACACCGTTATAATCTCCTATTTTATGGCTGTAGTTTTTTACGATCCTTGACCAGTAAATAGGCCACATGAACATGGTGCAAGATAAGCACCCACTATTTTTTTCAATTCAGGTTTTTTAAACATGACCGTTCCTCCTTAATAATAAAATCATTCAACTAACTGACAAAATGATAAAAAAGATAAATCCACTCTCTATGTAAATATTTTTTATAGCAGATCTCCCCTCTCTACCTGCTAGGAAAAAATTTATTTTTCCTACGCGAAGTATAATACGGCCTGTAAATAGCTGTCAATATGCCCCAATTAACAGATAGATTAAACCTAAGAATAACATAATAAAAGCGATGGAATAAACGTTATCTCACTGTCATCAACTTTTAATATGGATTAGATTTTTTTACTAAGTTAATCTATTTTTACCTTCATTCATTTTATGCCTTCTTAATTATTTCAGTTATTTTCCTAAACAAGAAAATAGCAAAGAACAGGTTTTTATTTTTATAGAAATAAATACCTATCCTTCAAAATATGAATTAAATCACTTTTTTATAAACGCTAATTGATGCTCTATAAGAAACCGCCCTTCAATCATCCATCAGAAAAGCACTTTTTATACAGAAATAAATACTACATAAATTAACCATTAGATTCACTTTGCTTTTCTAATACTATCGCCAACGTAGGAGAGTCTTTCTTATACAAGCTTCCTTTTACATCACCAAAAACATCCACAACACTAAACCCAGCTTCACACACTTCTTTCATCAATGTTTCTTGAGTGAAATAGGTTGTCCATAGATAATAATCGATCAATTTATTTTCGGTTAAAATAGAAGTTTGTTCTAAAGTAACATTGTTGTTGTACTTGAGGTAGTTATTTAAAGCAATATGTGGTTCCGCTGTCCAAAAACCACCTTTCGGGTTACTCTCCCATGTTTGTTTTTCTTCAAAATCCATGAATTTTGTTAGTGAAAACACATCAAATAATACTTTCCCCTTGGGTTTTAAATGATGAAAAATTTTATCGAGGAGGATTTTTCTATTTTCTTCTGATAAGGCACCATAATCACAATAAATCATAGTGATCAAATCAAATTTTTTCTGAAGATCCATCACTAGATAATTTTCATAACGATAATCGATTTCTAGCTGTTTCTTCTTAGCCGAATCTTGTCCATAGTTAATGGAACGCTTTGAAAAATCAAGCCCTGTCACTTTATATCCTGATTGAGTAAATTTCTCACTATAGATTCCCGGACCACAGCCAAGATCTAGTAAGGTGGGATATTTTGATGATGGGAAAAGCGTACTGATCCATTGAGCTGATTGATCAATGAAATCAGCTTTTCTACTCGCACCTTCAAACTCTGGGTCAAGATGTGCGTTTAACATTTGTTTGGAAATGTGTGGGTCATCCCAAAAAGCACCTTCTGTTTGCTTATAAATTGTCGGTGTTTCTAAAAGTGTTGTAATCATTTGTTTCATCTCCTATTCTTTTTTTAAAATCAAGCAAAAGAAAAAGCCGTAGATTTTACTCTACGGCCTTCCATAAAGAGAAGTTACGTAAAGAGTAAAATAAAACCAAAAATAGGTATACTAAATAAAGCCATCAAACAGCTAATTTTTTTACCTATTGAATTGATTTTATTCACTCTTTTCCAGTCCTACCCATGTTATTGATTGACAAACATCTGATAGGCCGGATACTTCACCTTTTTCCTCAATTTTATAAACTTGATTGTAACCCGAACCGATTATTTTTGTCAACGATGCAAATATACTATTTTACTTCAATTGAACGTATAGATGAAATGAGGTAAAACGCTCCTACTAAAGTAAGGACCCAACGTAAAAATAAGTATATAATACAAGAGGACTAATAATAACAAATATTTATTTTAATATGTAATAGGACCTGTCTCTTATACACATCTAGATGTGTATAAGAGACAGACTATGTATAGTTCTTTATATAACACGTAGAATTTATTCCATAATTAAAATAACGATAGATATTTATAGAAAACAAAGAGATTTTCACCTCAAATATTAGAAGGTTTTCATTTGAATAAAAGTATTTTCAAAATGGTCTTTATTTTTTTTTACAAAGAATTTATACTGGGGGAGAAATTACTTTTTAATAACAAAAATAAAGTTTTGCTTATTATTACATAGCATTGTTTACACATCATATATTACATTAGAATTGATATTAAATTAATAGAAAGGAATAAAAACATGAAAAAAATCATTCTTTTTATCAGTAGTTGTTTGTTCTTAAGTTGTTTGTTGGCATTCGGTAGTTTTTTTCTTTTTCCAGTTAAGGATGTTACATCAAAAGCTATAATGGATCAACCTGCTGAAACAAAGATGGAGTATGTACCAACAAAAAAGGAACTATTAAAATCTATGGATGAACAACTTCTCTTTTTAGGTATTTACCAAGTGACTGAGATCAACTTCAACAAGGATCCTTATATCATCTTAACAAAAGATGAAAAAAATGAGTTATCCTTTGAAATTGACATTTTAGATATCAAAGAACAACGCTTTTCAATCCCTGGACTTAAATTTTCACCACAAAATCTACATATCGCTGATACTTTTGGTATCGCAAGAAAAGATAATCAATATTTTGCTTATAAAAGTAATAGCTATTCAGAATTTACGCCTAATCCAACAAGTTAATCCAAATATTTAGTCGACCTCCGTATACCTCCGCAGGGTATGTGGAGGTCTTCTTATTTACCAGTCTTTTTCTTTATTTAACTAGTGTATTTTTCGATTCTTTATGATTCTTTCATTCCAAAGCGGAGTGACTCTTTTTTCTACTGAAAAACACTCCTTCTTCATTGTTATTTAAAATAACGGCGCATACAAGTTTAATTCTTTATTTTATGAAACTTCGTTGTAGATGCTCAAAGAGAATAACAGTTATCCACAGTGGACAACTTATACTTCCCGCTCCTCACTTTTCCACAAAAAAAAGTTTTGATGCCTTTTGCTTTGTACTAAGTACGCATCAGTGCATCAAAACTATTTAGCCTTTAATCATTGTGACCAACGTACACAAAATAGATATTCCCACAACAAGACCGCTACATTTCGTTTGATCGATGTATATAAGTATGGTGATCACGCTGGCAATTAAACCGATATAGAAATTTTTTCGATTCCTCATAAACATCCCTCTTTAAGCAACATTATCCCTTAAATAATCGATTTTTTTCTTATATTTTATTTACAATTTTCTTAAATACAACGATCTAATGAAAATACGCCTCGATTTTTCGACTTGGAATCAGCCATGCTACTAAAATAAAAAGATTAACGATCAATACTGCTATAGGTGCCAGCCAAAACCCTAATAGAATCCCTAACACATTTAAACCCATGGATAAATACGATTTTTTGTAGTTACCTAATAACGTTTTGATAAAATTTTTATTGTCCTTATCTGTTTCTACCAAGGTTCTCATCAATAAATAATAGGCTACGTTTGCACCTAATGTGACGAACCCATAAGTGACTTCAGGGGCCAAACTATTAACATACTCACTGATCCACGAAGTAGCGAATGGAAAAAGTGATAACGCAAAAAGAAAAAAGCTATTCGCCCATAGCGTACGCCCATTGATTTTGTGTATGGCCTGAAATAAATGATGGTGATTGTTCCAATAAATCCCTAAAGTAAAGAAGCTGACAATATAAATCACTATTCGAAATCCTAACGCAGTTAATGCTTGAAACGTATCTGATTGCGGCACGTGCAACTCTAACACAAGAATCGTCATAATAATAGCAATTACCGCATCAGTAAAAGCTTCTAATCGGTTTTTTGGCATACTCATTTCATCCCCTTTCCTCATTTTAATAGGATCAAGAGAATTAAAGCAACTGATTCACACCAAAGTTGCAAAGATAAATCAGCCTACAGATGGATGTTTTATCATAGTATCCTTGATATAGTTTCTTCATAGGGAACAGGAAGAAAAAATGTAAAGTTGTAATGAACATTCAACTAGAAAGAGGCGATTGTTATGCGTCAAAGAAACACATTTGTTACGATAGGTTTATTGATTGTAGGATTGATCGTAGCCAGTTTCATCCTTAGCCTTTTTGTAGGGATTATCTCTAGCCTATTATGGTTAGGTATCAAACTATTAATCCCAGCAGCTATTGCTATCTGGTTAGTCCGTTGGATCACTCATGCATCACAACGTAGAAAGTACTACTAAAATGGGGAAATAAATAAAAAAAGAGAGATGAAATTTACGATTTTCACCCCTCTTTTTTATTTTCCACAAATTTTAAAAAAAGATATATAGTTGTTATATCATTTTCCTGTTTATTTAGAAATCCGCAAACGGATAAATGATATATCTTTTTCACCCTAATGCTACGTCTAAAATCATCATGATGATAAATCCAAGCATGACGCCAAAAACTGCAAAGTGACGTTTACTTGATAATGTCTGTTGTGCTTCAGGAATCAATTCTTCCACCACGACATAAATCATTGCACCAGCAGCAAAGGCTAAAGCATATGGTAACAAAACAGATACTTTAGTCACTAAAACAGCACCGATAACTCCTGCTATTGGTTCTACGATACCAGAGGCTTGACCATAGACAAATGCTTTTGTACGGCTTAGTCCTTCTTGGCGTAATGGGATCGATACTGCAGCCCCTTCTGGGAAATTTTGGATCCCAATCCCTAATGCTACCGACACCGCAGCTAAGACAGCCGCAGTAGGGTTATCTGAAGCTGAAGCTGCACCGAAAGCAACTCCGACAGCTAACCCTTCTGGAATATTATGCAGTGTAATCGAAAAGACAAGTAAGATCGTTCGTTTTAAATGAGTTGGTAGTCCTTCTTTTTCATGTTGTGGTCCAAAATGCATATGCGGTAATGTTTTATCTGCAATATAGAGAAACAAACCACCTAAACCAAAACCAATACTAACGACTAGCCAAGCAATATCACCATTTTCTTCAGCTTTAGTGATTGCTGGATCTAATAAGGACCAAAAACTTGCCGCAATCATCACACCTGAAGCAAACCCTAACATCAGATTTAAAACTTCTTTCTTAATTTCTTTAAAGAAAAATACTAACCCTGCTCCAAGTGCCGTCATAAAATAAGTAAAGGCGGTCCCAGCTAGTGCTTGTTGCCATGGTTCTAGCCCTAACAGCCATTCAATCATACAAATCCCCTTTCAATCATTTATTTACTACTCTAGCATATTGCAAAAAATGTGACTACTATTTTTATGAAAAGCGATTTAGTTGGGCTTTTATCCAGTAAGCTTTATACTTTAACTAAATTCAACATCATCTTTTTTTAGAGGAGTGTGCGACTATGTCAACGATTAATGCTGGTATTGCCATGGTGAAAGTACTTGAAAGTTGGGAGATCGATCATATTTATGGTATTCCCGGCGGATCATTCAATTCCATTATGGATGCGTTATATCATGAAAGAGAGAACATTCACTACATTCAAGTTCGTCATGAAGAAGTCGGTGCATTAGCTGCGGCAGCTGATGCGAAGTTAACTGGTAAAGTTGGTGCAGTATTCGGTTCAGCTGGACCTGGCGCGACTCATTTGATCAATGGCCTTTACGATGCTCAAATGGATCATGTACCTGTAGTTGCTCTTTTAGGGCAAGTCCCTTCCACTTCCATGAATTACAATGCCTTTCAAGAATTAAATGAAAATCCAATTTTTGCAGATGTCAGCGTATATAATCGAACCGTCATGACCCCAGAAAGTTTGCCACATGTCGTTGATGAAGCAATCAAAGCTGCATATGCCTACAAAGGGGTAGCCATCGTGACGATTCCTGTTGATTTTGGCTTTGAAGAAATTGATATTCAAGAATTTTCAACTGCTAAAAACTATAAAACAGGAGTTGTCTTGCCTGAGAAAAAGGATATTTTAACGGCTTTGCCTCTTATCGAACAAGCGAAGAAACCAGTATTGTTTATTGGCCAAGGAATACGCCATGGTTTTGCACAAATTGAACACTTTACGAAACACTTTTCGATGCCAGTCGTGGCTTCTGTGTTAGCAAAAGGAATTATTCCTGATACTTACGAAAATTTCCTTGGCTTTGCCGGACGTGTGGCTACTAAACCAGCAAACGAAGCTTTAGCACAAGCGGATTTGATTTTATTCGTAGGGAGTGATTTTCCTTTTGGACGGGCTTTCTTCAATCCAGAAGCCGCATTTATTCAAGTCGATATTGATGCTTCAAAATTTGGTCGCCGACACCCAACAGATGTGTCGATTTTAGGGGATGCCGCAGTGACATTGCAACAACTGGTAGAATTAGGCTCTTCACGTAAGGCAGATGCTTGGTATTCCGCAAATCAGGAAAATGTTCGCAAGTGGCATAAGTGGCTACATTCCTTTGCAGACCGTAAAGACCAACCACTACGTCCAGAAGCAGTCTATAAAGAAATCAATCGTGTTGCAAAAGAAGATGCAATCTTTGTTACTGATGTTGGAAATACAACCATTCATTCGATTCGCCTACTTGAGATGAACGGTCAGCAACAGCATACGACCTCTGGTTGGTTTGCTACTATGGGGAATGGCGTTCCTGGTGGAATTGCTGCACAATTAAGTTTTCCAGAAAGGCAAGTATTTACTTTGAGTGGTGATGGTGGCTTTGCCATGGTCATGCAAGATATCTTGACCCAAGTTGCTTATCAATTACCAATTATCAACGTTGTTTTCTCCAACAATTCTTTTGGATTTATTGAAGCCGAACAAGAAGATACCGAACAAAAGAAATTTGGCGTTTTTATTGAAGAAGCCGATTTTGGAAAAGCGTGCGAGGCTTTAGGTGCCGATGGTTTCACAATTACTAGATACGAACAGTTACGCCCAGCATTTGATGCTGCTGTCACTGCAAAGCGTCCTGTTGTCATTGATGTAAAAATTGAAAACAAACGTCCTTTACCGGTTGAGGATCTTCATCTAGATCCAATGTATTATTCAGCTGAAGAAATTGCACATTTTAAAGAAAAGTATGAAGTTCATGATCTACCTGTCTTAAATGAATTATACGAAAAGGAACGAGCAAAATAGATTCTTTCTTTTATTGATCATAGAAACCTAAAAAAAGCCGTTGGATTCGAGTAACTTGCTCGAACCAGCGGCTTTTTAACTATGGTGTTTTTTCATTTTCTAGAAGCGTACTATTTTAATTTGTTGATTATCTAAACGCGTAAACGATATGGGTGATTCCAAAAAGCATGAAGTAGAAACCAACCAAAAAGCTTAGTGTCAATGCTGAAGATAATGGATTGAATAATAGAATAATACCAAGTAAGATTCCTAAAATATTGACAATGATCGTAAACCAGTAGTAGCCTTCGCTTAGTCCTTTTGCAAGATCAGCAGTAAATAATGCTAAGACTGAATCCATAATAAACCAGATTGCGAATACATAAGGTAAAGCAACTACCCCAGCGCCAATGTTGAATAGAAAGAAGATTCCGATCAAAATATCAATAATCCCTATCAATAATGGCATTTTTCCTTTGTAACCAGTCAATTCCTTCACACGATTACGGACGAACAATTCAAAAATCCCTTTTAGAAAAGCAAAAACTGCAAATACAATAACGATAGCCACAAGATTACCAACTGGATCTTGGAATGATAATAGAGATACAATTACAAAGAGTATTCCTAAAATCAATGAGCCCCAGTCCACTTTTCTTCTTTTTCCCATTTTTTATCCTTCCTTTCATTTGATTTGTATTTATCTTACGCCCCTCGTTAAATAACGTCAAAAAATTTGCTGTTTTGAAAATGCTTTTATTTTAAAAAAAAATTAAAAAATTTTTTCCTTCTTGTGTTTCACGTGAAACATAAAGAATTTCTGATTTCCTTGAAACTTTCAACATTCCCCTATATAATTCTAGAAGGCTTGTCAAAATATTATAAAGATAAAGTGAGGAAAAAAATTGATTACTGTAAATGATGTAAGTTTGCACTTTTCAGATCGCAAACTATTTGATGATGTTAATATAAAATTCACACCCGGCAATTGCTACGGCTTAATAGGTGCAAATGGTGCAGGTAAATCAACATTCCTTAAAGTATTATCTGGTGATTTACAACCATCGACTGGCACAGTTTCATTAGGTCCAGATGAACGTATGGCTGTTTTGAAACAAAATCATTATGATTACGAAGAATATACAGTGTTAGAAACTGTTATTATGGGGCATAAACGTTTATACGAAGTAATGAAAGAAAAAGATGCCATTTATATGAAAGAAGAATTCACAGACGAAGACGGTATTCGTGCGGCTGAACTAGAAGGCGAATTTGCTGAATTAAACGGTTGGGAAGCGGAACCTGAAGCAGCTGTTTTACTTCAAGGCTTGAATATCCCTGAAGAATTACATCATCAGTTGATGAGCGAGTTAACTGGTGGTCAAAAAGTTAAAGTCTTACTAGCGCAAACATTATTTGGTAAACCTGATGTATTGCTTCTTGATGAACCCACAAACGGTTTAGACATTCAATCAATCAATTGGTTGGAAGAATTTTTGATCAACTTTGAAAATACAGTCATCGTCGTTTCCCATGACCGTCATTTCTTAAACAAAGTATGTACACATATGGCCGATTTAGATTTTGGTAAAATCAAGCTATATGTTGGAAACTATGATTTTTGGTTAGAATCCAGTCAACTAGCAACAAAATTACAAGCAAACGCAAATGCAAAAAAAGAAGAACAAATCAAAGAATTACAAGAATTTATTGCTCGTTTCAGTGCGAATGCTTCTAAATCAAAACAAGCAACTTCTCGTAAAAAAATGTTAGAAAAAATTACGCTAGATGATATTCAACCTTCTTCTAGACGTTATCCTTTCGTTGGCTTCAAACCAGAACGAGAAATCGGGAATGACTTGCTACAAGTCGAAAATGTAAGTGTAACGATCGATGGTAAGAAGATTTTAGATGATATATCATTTACTTTGAACAAAGAAGATAAAGTTGCTTTTGTAGCTGAAAATGATATTACAACGACCACTTTGTTTAAAGTTATCATGGGCGAACTTACTCCAGATACTGGTACTGTCCGTTGGGGTGTGACTACAAGCCATTCTTATCTACCAAAAGATACGACAAAAGAATTCGATACAGATTTAACGATTCTTGATTGGTTGCGCCAATATGCAAGTAAAGAAGAAGATGACAATACATTTTTACGAAGCTTCTTAGGACGTATGTTATTTTCAGGTGAAGAAGTTCTAAAACCTGTCAATGTTCTTTCTGGTGGAGAAAAAGTTCGCTGTATGCTTTCTAAATTGATGCTTTCTAAGGCAAATGTTTTAGTCTTAGATGATCCGACAAACCATTTAGACTTGGAGTCAATTACTGCTTTAAACGATGGCTTAATGGCTTTCACCGGTTCGATTTTATTTGCTTCTCATGACCATCAATTTATCCAAACATTAGCAAACCGAATTATCGCTGTGTCCGATAAAGGCGTCATCGATCGTGCAGATACCACTTATGATGAATTCTTGGAAAATAAAGATATTCAAAAACAATTAGAACAACTGTGGGCATAGAATACAGTCATAACAAGTGACTACAACTTCTAGATAAATTTATATAAACCTACAGATTCTAGAGCAACTCTGCGCCTGATCGCTTAAAGCCCAAGAATCCGAAAATATGAAAAACTATTTTCGGATTCTTGGGCTTATTTATTATAATTAAATACAGATTACATCTCTTTTATAAAGGTTGAATTTAGCTGTCATCAACTTGAATTATTCATTGATTTATAAGACGTACCTCTATCTAGTTAAACTACCCATAAATGCTGAGTAGTTTACTTGACTGTCCTAACGAGTAGTTCCCATTGAAAATATCGCAATACATCCATAACCAGTATGACTTGCGACTGTTGGGCCTAATGGATAGAGTTTTACTTCTTTCATCTTGATATTTTCTTCCAATAATTTTTTGGCTTTTTCTGCACTTTCCAAATCACCAGCATAGGCGATATAGACCGTTTGTTCTAATGGAGCAACAATGGTTCTGATTGTTTCATCGACAACTTTTTGAATCGATTTATTCCTACCACGTACCTTATCTACATTGATTAAATGACCGCCAGGATCCACTGTGATGATGGGTTTCACACTTAAAATACTTCCTATTGTTGCACTGGCTTTTGAAATACGACCACCACGTTCTAAATATTTCAAATCATCGACAGTTACCCAAGAATGAACTTTTAAATAGTTGTTTTCTAACCATTGGATTGTTTCTTCAAGGGAATAACCTTCTTTTTTCCGTCTAGCTGCTGCTAATACTAAAATTCCTTCACCAATACTGGCAGCTTTCGTATCAAATACATAGATTTGAGGATCTTCATAGGATTCTTTGAGTAACTCTATCGCCTGTAAAGCACTATTGTAAGAACCGCTTAATCCGCTGGAAAATGCTACATACAATACTGGTATTTGTTTTTCGACATATCCCCGGAAAAACTCGAGATAACGACCTACATTGATTTGTGAGGTCGTTGGCATTGCGCCATCCCGTAATTGATTAATAAAACTCTCATAATTAAACGTTTTACCAAGATCATCCACTAGTACTTGCTCACCTAACTGGATCTCCATGGATAAAAAATCAACATTTGCTTCTGCTAAAACTTGGTATGGCAAGTCACAGCATGAATCTGTTACTATTTGGTACACTTGTTCCAACTCCTTCATTGTACACTTTACCCTCATTATCTATTATAGCAAACTACGCCTAATTAAAATATATTCAGCCCTTCAACTAGTTATAAAAATTCACATTTATAAGTATCTGTATTTATTGGCTGATGGCCCAAAGCTTGCAGTGATAGAAGATTTCATCACAGTCAAACTAAATAGTCGTATATTGTTCATTTCGTAGTTTGTAAGGAATATTGAGATGCTACAAGAAAAAGAAAATCCTATTTTGGCGGAGCACTATGTCAATTGAAATCCTTGTATGAACTGCTATTCAGAAAATCACTTAGGTTACATTGCATAAAAAAAAATGGTGCAATTTTTTATGGGTACTACTTTACTGAAACGGATGTTATAAATCAATAACTATCGATTTAAACTGAAAACCACTTAACTCTATAAACAAAAAGTGCTGGTTACTTATCATGAGAAAATCTAGGATAACTTTTTTCTGCTGTTCCTGAAATACCTTAAAAAGACCTTCTTCGAATATGAAAAAGGAATTCGACTGGCTTCTTTAAAAAGCTTTTTTATTAAGACGAGCGTGGGATAAAAGTATTATTTACTCTTCGCTCTAAATACGTATAAACGGCGGAATCAGAAGCAACTCCTTCGATAATAGGCTGAGATTCACAAAAATTTGAAAAGCAATTTTCGTGAATCCCTTCTTATTTCTCGAAGTTAACCACTTCTGTTCCAGCCTCTTATCTGCGCTACTTTATGTTTTTACTATGTATACTATTATCAACAGTCTGTTTTTTCTCATCTTATAAAAATCAATACACATACCAATTATCAGATCATCACTATATGATCTAGCTGAAATCTATTGAGCTTCCATCTTGATTAATCATGCGATCAAAGTTAGTTTCTAGACTTCATAGGTTCTTCAAAAGATATTCAGGCAATTACTAATAAAGAAAATGGCGTTCGATGATTCGATTCAATATCCCAATTCAATGATTCAATATAAAATTTTTTATACTCCGTTTCAATTAAATCAATAATCTCTTTTTCTGACATTTGGAGTTTTAGGTCTTTCATATAAGAACAGTAGCAATCAAGCAATTGCAATTTAGCATCTAAAGCTACTATTTCAGTAAAAGCTAACATAGTATTTTGATGGTGACAATTCGTATATGATAATAAATTTTTTATCAAATTCTCTCCATACTGAACTAATAACTTAAACTCATTATTAACCTCTAATAAACTTTGATAGTAAAAAATATATCTTTCAAAAGTCAACTTATCCATTTATCAATCTATACCCTCCATATTTTCACTTTCATCAACCATATTTTTCATAATTAAGAAATAGCCTCTTTCCATATATATGCACCTGTATTTTTTCTATTCCTTTCAATACATCCCCTCTCAGCATTAGCATTCATTATAGCGAGTGGCAAAATGAGCATCTATTAAAATGATCTATGACTCATTCTTAGCCACTTCAGTACCTTTTCCATCATCATGACTGATTTAATGATGGGACTTTGTTCATAATTAAGTATAGTACTAATTAATACTATATCAGATGACCACTCGTATAATTTCTAATTTTTTATTCTTTTCTAAATTATAGATTTTTATTAGTTACTAGCTCAAAGATATTAAAATAACATATATATTTTTAAAAAACTAAATTTAATAACCAAATTAATATTAAAAAATAAATATAAATTTATTTTGATTTTGCCATTTTAATCTTATTCCTTTATAATTGTTCTTATAATGAAAAAAATTTAATTCAGTCGATAAGTTGATTTTTTAAAGGGGGAGATTACGATGTTAAACAATCTAGCGATCAATTTACACCGTGATAAGATGTTCTCACGACAAGTTAAGATACTCGAGATTTTAAATGCATCACAAAGAAATCTTAGCGTACAGGAACTTGCAAAATCACTTGGCGTTTCTTCGCCTACTCTTACAAAAGAATTAGCTTTATTAAAAATAACATTACCAAGTGATTTATTTGAAATCCAAATCAAAGCAAACTTAATTTCAATAACTTATGCGCCAAACGTGTCTATCAATTCAGCAATTCAGCACTTAGCAATGTCTACTTTAGAATTTCGAATCATGTGGAGTATTATTGAGAACAAAAAATATTCCATTCAACGCGCATGTTTGGAATTCCATTGTTCTCGAAGTCATCTCTTCCGTACGATCAAACATATGAATATTTCTCTTAAAACATATTCCGTATCAATTTCAACAAACACAATTGAACTAACTGGACGTGAAGTGGATATACGTTTTAGCCTTTTTGTTTTCTTCTCTGCTTTTGGAGACAGTCTGATTTTAGATTCAGATAGTAGCCAAGATGCTAGTCTCTTATTAGAATGGGCTGCAAGTCTAGAGACTTCAAAACTTCATTATAGCCACTTCAGGTTGACCTTATGGTTAAGTATCGTCAAGAAAAGATGGCGTTACTCATACTTTGTTGATTTACCAGAGATACTTGAAACACAAATCATAGCAAAAAACAGATACCTTTCTTTCTCAAAGGTGCTACACGATTTATATTTCTTTAAACATCGGATCGTACATCTGCCAGAAAAAGAAATTTTATGGGCCTTTATTGTCTCACTTCATTGCGTTTCTTATGAAAATAATAGTTCTTACTTTGGAAACGATAAAGAAAAGTTTTCTACTCTTCGAAGAGATGAAAACCCTACAATTGTAGAAGAAGCACAGAGCTTTATACGAAATTTTTATCCCCCTTCTACTTTTACAGATTCCTCCGTAGAAAAGTTAGTCAGCTATTTAATCAATGTTCGGCTATTATCTATGATCACTCCTTGCTTTGAATTAGTTGATCCTCAAATCAAGACATTCGTAGAGACTACATTTAAGTCAGACTATCTTTTATGGAATGAGCGCTTAGAAAATTTTAATTCGAAAAGTAGGCATTTTTCATTTATGCATATTGATCATTTATCAGTCACGTTAACTTTATTAAGTCACACTGTACAAGCCAATCATTTGAAAAAAAAGCTAAAAATTGCTTGTGTTTTCCAAGGTGGAGCTGGCTTAGATGCTTTTTTAGTATCTTCAACAGAACTATTTCGAGGAACAAATGTCGAAATACTTTATTATTTTGAATTTCCCCCTACTCAGAAATATATTATTAATAATAATATTGATTTAGTAGTAAGTAATTATGATATAAATGTAAAAGATGATCCAAATTTTTCATTAATCCGTTTATCTAATATCCCCACTCTTTCTGACTGGACTGTCCTTAAAGAAACGATTGATAGGCTTAGACAAACGGATTATTCGACTAAATACACTCAAGATAAAGAGATAATGAATCAGTAAGAGCCCCCTCATAAAAAGACCTGTGCTTCCTAGTTTAGACCAAAAAATCGATCTTCATAATGATCCTACAGTAATTAATATGGGTGGAAAATTTATGGATCAATTGCTTAATATTTTGAAAAAGTTACACTTAGCAATTTTAAAGTCTAATCATAAAAGAAGAACTAAAGGAAATGAGATCTCCATGAATATGAACGCTCTTATTTTGAACAGGTAAAAGTTATCTTTTCATATGTAAAATTTTTTGACAAATCAGTCGTATGTTGAATCATTTATGTGTCAAAACGATGAAGACAAAAAATAGCTAAAACGCCTTTAAACCAGCTAGGTAGCTTACCTAACTGGTTTGACTAGATTTTCAATTGTTTCTACCTCTACCAAAACTAAATGTTAAAACTCCCAAAATTTTTCAATTTATTATATTGGGAGTTTTTTGATACCTAAAAAGGCAGAAAACATACTTATTATTTCAGTTTATCTTAATAATTATTGTGCATCAGGTGTGTTGAATAGCTGATAATGAACCGTGCCAGTCAATACATCACCGGCTTTCAAATCCATATTGGCATTATTGAATTCAATTTGTAATCCTGCATCAGACACTGGTTTTGAAATTTGACCTGTATTATTTATTACATCTGGTGCGACATTTGATCGATGTACAATACCTGTTGCAGATGCACCCATTAAATCAACGCCATCAATTTGGAAAGCTGTAACTGTTGCTGCTTTGCTATTTCCTAAAAGTTGATCATTCACAATTGAAGCTTTTACAGACCATTCTTGCGTAGATTTATCGTTAAAAACAGTAATATTTCGGTCATTTTCTACAATTCCTCCAGTGATTGAATACGTCCCTGAAGCATCTAATTTCGTTTCAAATTTGTATACATCTGGTACATGGATCAATTTCAACACTGCATCTGGATCAGTGCTGTCAGTGAATGACACTTCAGTATTCGAATCTTTTTCTTCATTTGGTACAGTTGCTGCGTTTGCAGCAACCCCAATTAAACTAGTTCCCACTACACTTACAGCCATTAATACGATACTTGATTTTAAAAATTTCATTTTTTTTCCTCCTGAATATTGAATTAATATTATTTATAATCCGTTTTAGTTTGGTGTCGGAACGCTTTGTAGACTCCAAGTTATGGTGCCGTTATAGCTTCCGATTTTTTGTTCTGAGGATGGGATTTCAAGAAAAAGTCCCTTATCCGCATTTTTCCATTCATCGGAAATAATCTCTTCTGTTGGTTTTTCTGGTCTATTGCGTTCAATGATGTTAAATTGATCATTAACCTCGATTACATCACCTCCTCTATTAACGTAACTAAGAGTGATACCATTATTGATAAGTGATTGATTTTGTTTTGCGCTTAATACCCAACCATTGTTCTGGCTCCCTTGGCGAGTATCAGTCACTATAAAAGCAGTATCATGGACTGCTTTTACTCGTAAATCCGATAATGACAACTTGTGTGATCCAAAGTTCAATTGATTTGGCACAGAAGAAAATGTCAAGAATTCTTTAAATTTCAACTTGATCAAAAAATCATTTCCTGTAGCTAAAAAATAAGGGTTATTCGCTGCTACATCTTCAATAGTAGGATAGCTTACTCCATCAGGTGCTGTGATCGATAATATTTCATAATTTTTTGGTAAAGCAACAATTATTTGATCTTTAGGATATTCTAGTACGCCACCAGTAACCCCTGTAACAGTGAGTAATTGAGGCAGAGGTGGAGCAGATGGATCACTTGGTTCATAGACAAAATTAAAATTTGCGATTTGAGGAGCCGCTTCGACGAGTACAACAATATTATTCAATCCCGAAACGAAAGTGGCATTGATATTTTGTAACTGTTCGATAGCATCTGTCCCAACAAATTCTTGTACATTTGTTTGGTTTCCTGAAAAGAAACGCACTTTGCTTACTTGATAACCGATTGGAACATCATTCGACTGAGTAGGTATAGTGATAACATCACCTGAAAATCCTCTAAACGTTCTTTTTAGCGGTAGACTCGTATCTGCGTTTCCTTGTACAAAGGTTCCATTACTCTGATCCCCTGGAATAGCTACTTCTGTTTGTTCCTCAGCTGTTTGGATCGTTGATGTTCCAGGTGTACCTGGCAGATAGTGATAACTAAGTAAGGCCGTTTCCTCTTGTGGCTGATAATAGATGTTCAATTGATTGGGATTCGCTGTGCCCACTTTGAAGTTTTCAACTGTCAACGGACCATCCGCATGATCAAATGCATAGCCACTCGGTGCTGCTGGAGCTTCAAAAATATAATCTGCGTTAGAATTCCCTGCTTGATTAATACCTATCGTATCAGAGATATTTGCAGTGATTGTTGTTTTATCCATTCCAACTATTTTTTGATTGGTGCGGCTATTTATATAATTTACCTCTACTGTTGAAGTTCCTTTAGTACCAGATACAATCGTGTCTCTTACATCCCCATACATCTCACTCGCACCTCCAGCAGTGGCAGAAACGATCCCAAAACTCATATTACTTTGAAGTTCTAACTCTTGCTCATACTTTAAAACCGTATTTCTGAAAAAAGCAGTTAAAGAACCTTTGATTGTTTGGTTGTTGGTGTTGGTTTGACCACTTGGTTCCCATAGAATAGTAATCATATCCCCTGAACCAGAGGTGACTATACTTTCTGACCCAATTGGACGAATACCGGTGGTTGCCGTACCGGACAACAATATCTCCCCATTTTCATTTGTTTCAGCAATTCGTACCTGATTTGGATAATACCTATTTATATCTCCGTAACTGGCCCCATTATAATAAAAGTCTCTGCCGACAAACACCGAATACGGCAACCCTCTAATCCCTAACCCTGCGCCTGCACCACCATTTTTGATATTCGACACTGAAACTGGTGAAAAGATAAATCCTAGTGAGTCACCTGGGTTGCTAGATTTTAGTGTTCTTAAATACATATTGATCTTAAATTCTTTGGTAAAGTCTATTCCCCCATCATAAATACCCCAAGAAGCACTCCCGTTCGTTGCATCGGTTCTCCCATTTTGCAGTCTGAAATAGGTAGTTCCTGAAATCCATCCAGCATCGCTGGCCCCGACCCCTCTGCCACTAAAAATCCATCTATTTGGATCTTTAAAGTCTTCTGTCACTAAATCATGTTCCCCAGTATCATGATTTTGCCCTGGGACCAAAACTTCAATAGCAGCTGGAGTAATTTCTGTTGCATGAGCGTGAATTGCTTTTGCAATCAAATGATTCCACACAGTTATTGAAAATAATCCTAATAGGATCGTGACGAAAATTTTTTGATAAGTAAACTTTCTTCTCATAGTCTCTCCCCATATGTTTTCAAATCCACCTATTCTTCTATCTGCTTTTTATTTCTCCTTTTCATCATTATGATATAAATCAACAAAAGAAGAATAATGACAATAAAAATGATTATCAAGACCCATAGCAAGTAACTGGAATCTTCTTGCGGTTGGATCGCTGCTTCAGAAACTGCCTTTACTTCTTTTTCAGATAGTTCAAATGCCTCATTGAATTCCCAGCGATTCCCTTGCACATCGCTAATGACTACATTTAGCTCATATTTTCCCGGCACATAATCTTTTTTATCTACCTTTAAGCTATATGGATAGACCGAGTCAGGTGCAATTTCACGATCTGTATACGTCTCTTTTGCAACTTCTTTTCCCTCTCTTTTTAATACAGAATCAACCTGTAATTTCCCCATAGATACAGATCGATCGTTCGTGATTGGCCACTCAATACCAGTACCTCCAAAAACAACAGTCGGTGATATATCTCCTGCAACAAGATTTCGTTCTGGATTTTCCTCTCGTTCTCTCATTCTCAAGCCGATCACATAGGAAAATTGATTGGTGATTTGACTTGCCTTCTTTTCTGGTAAATCTTTCGTCACATTAATGCCACCTAATACTTCCCCAGTAAAAGAATTTTTCGGTATGTTGATCTTAATCGGAACTGTTTTAGATTCTCCAGCAGGCACTTTCACACTGACTTCAAAAGAGGCTTGTTCGCTGATTATGAAAGGAACTGTTTTAGCTAATGTGCCCTTCATGTTGGAATAATCGATCACACCATTTTTATTGGTGCTTGCTTGCGCAATTTGAATCTCATAACTGCTTTCTTCAGTACTTTGATTTGTGATTATCACTCCGATCTCTTGAACACTGTCTGGGACTACCGTTAAATCAAAAAAATTACTCTCTTTATTTTGTGCTTCATTGAAAATAGGTGAAACAGAAAAACCAACAGAATCATTTTCTTCTGCTTCTACCTCTTTTCCAATAATTAAGCTAGGTAAGACTAAAAAAAGTGCAATACCTGTCAAACAAATAGTTTTTAAATTCATTTATGATCCCTTTCTTTTTTTCCTTGCCATAGACGACAGACAATACCTATCAAAACGAATACAATTAAAAGGCTACCTACAATTGACAAAACTACTGATGATTGAGTGCTACCCGTCTTAGGTAATCCGCCAGTATCGGGTTGCTTTTCATTAATTTCAAAACTAGGTGGCATGGTTTCTGCCGGAGATACTATTTCTAAACTTTCCAATATGGTGACTTGAATCCCTGTATTATCATTTGAAATATTTTCAGATGCGGAAACTAAAATAGTTGTCAAACTTGAAAGTAAGAAAATAGAGGTAATAAATGTAACAATATTTTTTTTCATTTTTTCTTTTTATATTCACACTGATTTTGAATATATATTCTCCTTTACAAATTTAAACACCAGTAAAATAAACTTTACATAAATTAACAATAGATCCCCCTTTATCTTTGGTTTCAAAAAGGTTTTCATGATTCAACGTTTATAATTGCTTTTCTTCTCACTTTGAATCTATTACTCCTTTGTTAATTTTGAGTGCTTCCTCGTAATTCCAATTACTCCAAAAATATATATAAATCATTAATTAAGAATATATGGGCATCCCATTTTCTGCATGTCTGTTTTTTTACCTCCAGAAAAATATTAGAACTATCCTTTTTGAAATAACCTGCTATATGCACATAACATCACACTGTATTAAAAATATATTGATTAAAAAAAACACCTTAAAATTCTTATGAATTAATCAACCAATCCATAAGAATTTTAAGATGTCTAGATTCAGCATATCAAGATTACCCCAAGCTAACTCTCGGATACTACCTCCATCAACCTTTACTCTATGTAAATCAAAAAACGTAAAATTTAAATGTAAAAAAAATTTGAACTAAGAAAAAACGATGCTTCCTAAGGTTTACGAACTGACCCTAAGAACATTCAAAAAGTCTCTTCCACAAAATGATAATACTTTTCACAATTCCCCCTTATAGCACAGAAAAATGATTTATCCAGTCTTCCTCTCTAAAGACAGAAGAAACGATATTTACTTTTTTTAATCACAAAGATAGAGGGTAAAACGATTCATTCACCGTTTTACCCTCTATCCAATTTATGACGTGTTCCAGCTTCTTCGCTCATCCATAAGAAACAGGATGTTCCTGTTAGCAAAAGTTCACTGAAAGGCCTAGATTTGCGCCCACACGCTTTCTAGGATATTTGTTTGGTTTCGGTCAGGTCCAACTGAAAAAGTGGAAATACGGACGCCTACGAGCTCAGAGATGCGTCTTACATAATTACGTGCATTTTCGGGTAACTCTGCCAATGTATGGCAGTTTGTGATGTCTTCTGACCACCCTGGTAGCTCTTCATAAATAGGTTTGCAACGCTTTAACTCTTTTAAACTCGCTGGATAGTGATAAATCAATTCACCATCTAGCTCATAGGCTGTACAGATTTTCACTGTTTCTAACCCACTTAATACGTCAATCGAGTTCAAGGATAGATTCGTGATACCGGAAACACGTTTTGAGTGTCGCATGACTACACTATCAAACCATCCAACACGTCGTGGACGACCTGTTGTAGTTCCATATTCGCGTCCTACTTCACGTATTTTTTGTCCTGTTTCATCAAATAATTCAGTTGGGAATGGGCCATCTCCAACTCGTGATGTATAAGCTTTACATACACCTACCACTTTATTGATTTTAGACGGTCCAACTCCGCTACCGATTGTCACGCCACCAGCTACTGGATTAGAAGAAGTCACGAATGGATATGTTCCTTGATCAATGTCTAGCATCACACCTTGTGCCCCTTCAAACAACACACGTTTTCCTGCATCCAAAGCGTCATTTAAAATGACTGAAGTATCAGTTACGTATTGCTTGATTTGTTGTCCGTATTCATAATACTCTTCAAAAATATCTTCGAAATCAATTGGTTCAGAATCAAACATCTTTACAAATTGGCGATTTTTATCTTCTAAATTCATACGCAAACGTTCTTCAAAGATCTCTTTATCTAATAAATCTGCGATACGAATACCGACACGAGCTGCTTTATCCATGTAAGCAGGTCCGATTCCTTTAATTGTTGTCCCGATTTTATTTTCCCCTTTTGAATCTTCTTGTAGCTGATCCAATTGGATATGGTAAGGTAAAATCACGTGTGCACGATCAGAGATCCGCAGATTATCGGTGGTCACTCCTTTTTCATGAAGATAGGCCAATTCTTTGACTAAGGATTTAGGATTGACTACTACTCCATTACCAATCACGCTAATTTTATCTTTATAAAAAATCCCAGAAGGAATTAAATGCAGTTTATACGTAACACCGTCGAATTTAATTGTGTGCCCTGCATTGTCGCCACCTTGGTACCGTGCAATCACTTCAGCGTTTTCACTAAGAAAGTCAGTAATTTTTCCTTTCCCTTCGTCGCCCCATTGTGTACCTACTACTACTACGGATGACATTTGAACACCTCATTTAATATTATTTAATCCTGAATTATTGTATCAATACTCAGACGTTTATTCAACTAAAATCGAATAATATTTAAAATAAATTTATAAAAACGCTTAAAAAACGAACGATCTAACAAATTAGAATAACATAAAAAAATGAGGTACTAAAACATCACAAAAGCGACTAGGAAAAAATACTGAAGATAAGAAAAAATTTATATAAAACATACTAAGAATAGTGGGAGTGAAAGGAAGCTCGCACATACGCTCATGGACCTTGAGTCCGAATCAAAAAACGAGCTCCCTCACTGTCATTCTAGAATCTGTTTTAAGTATGTTGGGACTTCGAGTCCGTGTAAAGGAAAGTCGAATCGGAATGAATCAGTGAAGGACTTTCAATCAAATAATCAAGGAGAAGTCGCATGTCATTTATTTTTGCTTTTGACGTATCTAAAGGTGAAAGTTACAAAGTACTTTACCATAATCAACACTGTCTATCAGAAGGGAAAGTCTCTCACAATCAAGAAGGGTTCCGCCAGTTACTTGAAGAAATCACCGCATTTCCAGAAACACCTGAAATTGTTTTTGAAGCAACCGGTGTCTACTCTCGTCCATTAGAAAAATTCTGCCAAGATAACCGATTAGCCTACTGTCTTTTAAACCCTTTGGAGGCAAAAAAACAACTGGAAGAGGGGACACTGCGTAGTTGGAAAACAGATAAAATCGACGCACATAGATTGGCGCAAACTCATTGGAAAAATACCCGTTTGCCAAAAATACATCAGGCAGAAGTATTTCAGGAACTACGGGATCTTGCGCGTTTTTATCAAGAACTCGAAGATAAAATTTCTCGCGTGCGCATGGATCTTCATCAGGCACTTCAATTAACCTTTCCTGAGTTAGAAAACTTCTTTTCCAGTCGTGTTACTCCTTACGCATTGTCGTTAATCGAGGCATTCCCTCACCCCATGTTCGTGCTTGCCTCTACTCGAACAAAAATCAAAAATCGCTTGGTAAAAAGCACCCGAAAACATATTTCTGATAACAGAGCGTGGCAGAAGGCGGATCAACTTTTCGCTTATGCACAAACTTCTTATCCTGTGGTAGATTCCTCCAGTATTCATTGTCAGAAAACGTGTTACTATGCGCGTCTCCTTCAAGATTTACTCGAACAAAAAGAACGCTTGATGGCGCAAATGATTCAATCTGCTCAAGCACTTGAAGAATTTGAAATCTATCAGTCCATACCTGGCATTGGTGCGCCCACTGCGGCTCTTTTAATTGGTGAATTGGGCGATATCAGACGGTTTCCTACCGCAAATCAGCTCAATGCATTCGTCGGTATTGATATTCGTCGTTTTCAATCTGGGAACTATGTTGGAAAAGATCACATCAATAAACGAGGCAATCCAAAAGGAAGAAAAATTCTCTATTTCGCGATTCGCAATATGATCCGACAACAACACGCTGCACCGAATCATCTCGTTGATTACTATTACAAACTAAAAAAGCAACCCGTCCCTAAAAAGGAAGGTTCTATAATATCTAGTGTTGGTGGAAAACAATTTTGTTTTCTACTAACACTATTTTTTTGTAAAAAAAGATAGAAAAAGAGATATCCAAATTGATAGAATTAAGTCGCCTAAAACAAACTCATCAAGAAAGGATATCTCCATGGACTATCATACTAAAAAATTACTCGGTTTAACAGATGAAAATATCATTTTCCCTACAAATTGGCTTTCTGAAAAGAAAGAAGGAGGCATTACCTCCTACGTGATTCATGGACGCTTAGATTACACTCCCACTTGTTGTACAAAATGTGGGGTTAAAAACGAAGGACAAGTGATTAAATATGGGACCCACCAAACCACCATTCAATTACTACCGATCCATTCACGTAAAACAATCTTAAAACTCAAAAAAACTCGATTCCTATGTAAAGAGTGTGGCGCAACTTTCTCGGCTGAAACTTCTTTAGTCGATAGAAATTGTTCGATTTCTGTCGACTTGAAACGAAAAATCATGGCAGAATTAGCGACCAACTCCAGTAGAAAAGACATTGCCTTTCGTTATTTCGTATCGGATGTCACGATTTTACGAATCATGAAAGCGGCTGTGAAGAACGTTAAAGTACGTTTGGACTACTTGCCCTCCGTTCTTTGCTTTGATGAATTTAAAGCAATGAAATCCTGTGTGGGTAAAATGAGTTTTATTTTCATGGATGGTCAAACGAATCAAATTCTTGGTCTTCTTGAAAGTCGTAAACTAGCTTATTTACGTACCTATTTCTCTCGCTATACCCGTCAAGCTAGAGAGAATGTCCAATATATCGTCATGGATATGAACGCTCCTTATTTTGAATTAGCAAAAAGTATTTTTCCCCAGGCACAAATTGTCACGGATCGTTTTCATATTATCCAACATATTCACCGGGCGTTGAACCATTTACGGATTCAAATCATGAACACTTATCGTAAGAACGATCGTCTGAAGTATAAACGATTCAAACGTTACTGGAAGTTATTCCTAAAGGATTCTTATCTATTAGATAGCTCACGCTATCGCTATGATTATTCCTTTAAGCGTCCGATGACTGAAAAAGCGATCGTCGATGAATGACTCAGCTATGATTCCACATTGAAGTTGGCTTATGATACTTGTCAACTCCTTCTCTATCACTATAAACAAAAAGAGACGAATGACTTTTTCGAAGTGGTGAATACCTTAGATACCCAGCTTCCTGAGTGGTTTCGCAAGAAACTCACTTTCTTCAATAAATACAGAAAAGGAATCAAGAATGCCTTCCTAACACCCTACAGTAACGGGGCCTTGGAAGGGACAAACAATAAAATCAAGGTCATCAAACGAGTCGCTTATGGTTACCGTAATTTCCTCCATTTTCGTGACCGTATTTACTTGATTCAGGGCTTGGTTTTCCAAGATCAATCCAAAACAAAAAAGAATCAATCGAAGCGTATTTCTGCTTCGATTGATTCTCGATGAAATTCTTTCAATTTGAACTCACCAACACTACTTGTCGAAGAGCCAAAAGGAAAAGGTTGCCACAGTCGCCTGTATGAACAAGCTTCTGAAGTGTATGCATTCCATGGTCAGGAATCATACAATGTACGCTTATGCGTATACGGCCTCTAACGACCAATAAGGGATTAACCTTATAGACTCATTATAGCACAGACCAAGTAAAAAAATTTTCTTATTCCTTGGTTTATTTCGTATACCTTCATTTTCTTCTTCTGATTCTAGATCAAAAATAAATCATTTGATTTATAAATTTCTCTTGACTAATCGTAGGAAAGAGCGTGAAACAAAAGTATGATTTACTCTTGTTTCACGCTCTAAATACATATAAACGGTGGAATCAGAAGCAACTCCTTCCAATTTCTCGGAATTAACCACTTCTGTCACAGCTTCTATCTTCATGTAAAATTTTTTCTATTTATCATTAACTCTTATTTCTAAAATGAAAGAATCAAAATACCACTAACTATACTTTAGTCCTCTGTCATAAAGCATCCATTTGCATGTGTCTATTCTCTTAAATCAACATGCTATATATACAGCTTCTTCTTAGTATTCTTCTCTTGGCGATAAAGAGGAAAATTTGTTGTATTCTTTGATGAACAATAACTCAACGGTTCCCCTTGCTCCACTTCGGTTTTTTTCGATAATTACTTCAATGACATTGTCGTTTTTAGGCTCTTGGTTATCATTATCCTCGCCGCCTTCTCTTTCGTAATAATCATCACGATATAAGAAAGCAACGATATCTGCATCTTGCTCGATCGATCCAGATTCTCGGATATCACTCAATACAGGACGTTTATCTTGTCGTTGTTCAACACCCCGAGACAGCTGAGAAAGGGCAATAACAGGGACTTTTAACTCTTTGGCTAGTTTCTTCAGCTGACGGGAAATATCTGATACTTCTTGTTGGCGGTTTTCTTTTCCATTTCCTTCAATCAACTGTAAGTAGTCGATCAATATCAAGCCTAAATTTCCTTTTTCTTGGGCAAGCTTACGGCATTTTGCACGAATTTCAGAGATCTTGATCCCTGGGGTATCATCAATGAAAATGTTGGCACGAGACAAACTCCCCATTGCCACAATCAAATTTGACCATTCTTCTTCTGAAAGTTGTCCTGTACGTAAGTGACTTGCTTCTATGGAACCTTCTGCACACAACATCCGATTGACCAAAGATTCTGCCCCCATCTCTAAGCTGAAAATCGCTACAGAACGATCTGTTTTGGTTCCAACATTTTGGGCAATATTCAATGCAAAAGCTGTCTTACCTACCGCAGGCCGAGCAGCGAGAATGATCAGCTCTTCTGGTTGAAAACCAGCAGTCATCTTATCTAATCCCTGATACCCTGTTGGTAATCCGGTAATTTCCTCATTGTTTTGTGCTAACTGGTCAATATTTTCAATCGTAGAATTCAATACTTCTGCAATTGATAAAAAGCCACTGCGATTTCGTTTTTCTGAGACTTCTAAGATGCTTCTTTCTGCATCATCTAGAATGGACTGAACCTCTTCACCTTGCTCAAATCCTCGTGTCACAATACTAGTTGCTGTTTGGATCAAATTTCGAAGCAATGATTTTTCTTCAACGATCTTTGCATAATACACAATATTTGCTGCTGTGGGTACTGCTAAAGCTAAGTCAGAAAGATAACTAACGCCACCCGCATCTTCTAACAAATTTGCTTGTTCTAAACGATCTTTCACTGTTACAACATCGATCGCTTCATTACGGTCATTTAATTCGATCATGATTTCAAAAATTATTTGATGTCCCCGACGATAAAAATCTTTCGGTTCTATGTATTCCATGGCATCAATGATCGTTTCAGCGTCTAGAAAAACAGAGCCTAGAACCGCTTGTTCAGCTTCAATATTTTGCGGTGGAATTCGATCCTGCCACACTTCACTCATACGTATCGCTCCTTGTCTTCAATTGCTCCATTTTACAAGAAAATGGCAGAAAAGTCACCCTTAGTTTTATGAGATACACTATTGCAATTTGTTTGAAATCAAGAAATAATGTCAAAAAAACTTTGATCACAACCTTTTTGAGTATGAAGGACTGAGGCGCTGTCTGTTCAACGAATGCCTCAGTCCTTTCTCCGCTTATTCTGATACTACATGTACTTTGATTGTCGCTGTTACTTCATGGTGTAATTTGACTGGCACGTTTGTATAGCCTAATGTTCGAATTGGATTGTTTAATTCAATTTTACGTTTGTCCAATTTGATTTTGTATTGTTTGTTCAAGCCTTCAGCAATCTGTTTTGAAGGGATTGAACCAAATAGACGACTATCTTCGCCAGCTTTTGCTTTAAGTTCTACCACTGTTTCTTCTTTTTCTAAAAATTCCTTGAGTTTTTTTGCTTCTTCAAGGATTTCTGCTTCTTGTTTTTCCTGAGCCTTTTTCTGTCCTTCTAATTGACTGATCGTACTTTTATTGGCTTCTTTCGCCAAATTATTTTTAATCAAGTAATTTTGCGCATAGCCTGTCGGTACTTCTTTTACATCGCCTTTTTTTCCTTTACCTTTTACATCTTGTAAGAAAATGACTTTCATATCGACTACTCCTTATCATATAATTCTTTCATATTTTCTTTGATGGCAACGAGTAATTGCTGTTTTGCCTCTTCAACGGAAATATCTTCCATTTGAGTCGCAGCATTGGTGAAATGACCGCCGCCACCTAATGATTCCATAATTAATTGAACATTGATTGTTCCACTACTTCGCGCACTGATCCCTACTAATCCATCCGTTCGCTTAGTGATTACGAATGCTCCATTGATATTGACCATAGATAATAACGTATCCGCTGTTTTCGCTGCGATAACACTATTATACGCTTTTTCGTCCGTTCCTGCTGCCACTACGATATCATCTGTCACATATTCACTTTGGGAAATCAAATGACTGATATCCAAATATGTTGCTAAATCCGAACTCAATAAATATTGTACTAAGGATGCGTCCGCACTACAAGTCTTTAAATAGCTCGCTACATCAAAAGTGCGGGCAGTCGTTCGAACATTAAAATTATTTGTATCCACTGTCATCCCAGACAACAATAAAGTTGCTTCAAATCGACTAATACGATTCGTTCGACTACTTTGATACTGGATCAATTCTGTTACTAATTCAGAAGCAGAGGAAGCTGAAGATTCAATATAGGTCAATAATGGCTTACTTGGAAACTCTTCTCCTCGCCGATGGTGATCGATAATGACGATCTTATCAAATTGCTCATAGACCCCCTGAGAGATCGATAGCGACGGTTTATGGTAATCGACCATCACGAGCAAGTCGTTTTCTTTTTTTAACTCTATCGCACGTTCTGGTGTAATTAATTGAGATTCTATATCAGGGTGTTTATGGATTTCTTCCAAACAGCGTTCTACATCTGGAATGATCTCATTTTCATCAATAACGATAAAGGCTTTTTTTTGATTGAAACGTGCTAAGCAACTGACCCCAATTGCTGAACCAATAGCATCCATATCAGGAAAACGATGACCCATGATGAACACATCACCTGTCTCGTCAAAAATTTTTCGTAGTGCTGTACTCATTGCACGAGAACGTACCCGTGTACGTTTGATGGTGGTGGCTGATTTTCCACCGTAATACGCAGGTTTAGCCCCTTCGCGCATTTCTTTTACCACTACTTGGTCACCACCACGGACTAGTGCAATATCTAAGTTATTTTGTGCTTCACTACCAATTTCATCTAATGAATGCGAGCCATAGGCAATACCCATACTAATGGTCAATGGATGGTTTTGTTTTTCGGCTTCTGCTCGCAAACGATCCAATAAATCAAATTTTTTATCCATCATTTTCTTCAAATCAATCATTTGTGCAAAAAAGAAAAATCGCTCTGAATTGATTCTTTTGAAAAAGACGTGATATTCATTCATCCAATCTGAAATCAATGTAGTGATGAATGAATTCAAATAAGAGACCTCTTTATCATCTAATTTGTCTACAGCTTCTGTATAATTATCGATAGATAAAATTCCAATTACAGGCTGGCTGTTCACTTGATGGAGCTTTAGCAATTGATTTTGTGTTACATCACTAAAATATACAACACCTTTTACTGTATCTAATTCAAATTGAAACGTTTTATCTGCTAAATAGAGTTGATTTTTCTTTTTTTCTTTTGCTATAAAAAAAGCATCCAAAAAATCTTCTTCTGATAAAGCGCTTTTGTCTTTGATTCCTAAAGCAAATGGATTCAACCACTCAATTTTTTGTGTGGTTGGTTGATAAGAAATAATACCTACAGGCATGATTTCTGAAACATAGGATAAATTTGATTCGGCTACCGTAGAAGCTTTTTGAATTTTCTCGCGGTTTTGTAACGTTAGCCATCGTTTCATTTTTAGCCCATATTGAATACAAAAAATATTTATTCCAAGTATGATCAATGCACTAATCAATCGAAATGGGTTCACTAAGACAACGAACACTTCAATAATGATCAACAGAAGAATGAAGAGAGGCCTAGGTCGTAAGTTCATTTTTTCTTTATCCATGATTTTCCTCCCATAAATGATTAGTCTAATTTTACCATAACTTATGTCATTCAAGCGATTAATCAAAAAAATTCATTTTCACGACAAAAAAGAAGTTATGACATGTCATAACTTCTTTTTTGTTAATAATATGAAAAGGAGTGGCTTACTCAAAAGTTTCCACTATTTCCTTTACAGGTTACTATTCTTCACCAACGAATGGTAGTAATCCCATGATACGTGCGCGTTTGATTGCAACAGTAATTTTACGTTGGTTTTTAGCGCCAGTACCTGTTACACGACGTGGCAAGATTTTACCACGTTCTGAGATAAATCTTTTTAGTAATTCGACATCTTTATAATCGATATATTCAATATGGTTAGCAGCAATATAGTCTACTTTACGACGTTTACGTCCGCCTCTTCTTTGTTGTGCCATTCTATTTCCCTCCTATCAAATTCGTTTAGAATGGTAAATCATCGTCTGAAATGTCAATCGTTGAACTTGATCCAAATGGATCAGAAGAATCACGATCAAAATCAGGCATACCGTTGGATGATTGAGATGTTTGATTATAGTTATTGTTTCCGCCAAAATTATTTGTCGATTGTTCAGTGCTTTGGTATCCACCGCTTTGTTGACGGTTTTCAGATGCCGCACGGCTTTCCAATAATTGGAAGTTTTCAGCAACTACTTCTGTCACGTATACACGCTGTCCTTGTTGATTATCGTAAGAACGAGTTTGAATACGGCCTGTCACACCTAAAAGGGTACCTTTATGGGCATAGTTTGCTAATGTTTCTGCTGATTTTCGCCAAATCACACAATTAATAAAATCCGCCTCCCGGTTGCCGTTTTGGCTCGTGAAGTTACGATTAACAGCTAAAGTGAACGTTGCTACTGCAGTGCCACTTGATGTATATCGTAAATCTGGATCTTTAGTCAGACGTCCAACTAGTACAACGTTATTAATCAAAATGGTCATCTCCTCTCATCGTTGTGTTACTGTTTCACGTGAAACAATAATTAAGCTTCTTCTTTAACAATCATGTGACGAATGATGTCGTCGTTGATTTTAGCAAGACGATCAAATTCATTGATTGCCTCTGCTGATGATGGAGAAGATACTTTAACGATGTGATAGATACCTTCACGGTAACCGTTCATTTCATACGCTAAACGGCGTTTTTCCCAATCTTTTGATTCGATAACTTCAGCTCCGTTATCTTTTAAGATTGCATTGAAACGTTCGATTAAAGCAGTTTTTGCTTCTTCATCAATGTTAGGACGAATAATGTACATGATTTCATATTTCGTGTTTTCCATTGATTTTCACCTCCCTATGGACTTTCGGCTCTCAGCTTTCCAAGAGCAAGGAGAGTTTTCTAATAAATTAGACTACTCACAATCTTTAATTATACACGTGTTTCAATAGAAAAGCAAGCTTCTGTAACATCAATTTCTAGAAAATAAAAAAGGTGTGACACACAGAGCATGATCCGAGGTAGAAGGTAAAAAATCACAAAGTTTGAGAAACTTTTTTGCATTTTTTATCTTACTCCTCAGATCAAGACACTGTTGCCACAACCATTCTTATTCTTCTGAGTTTTTTTCTCCTGTTGTATCTTGTTCAACAGTTGGTTCTTCCGTTGGTTCTGGATCCACTGTAGCCATCGTGACTACTTTGGTTTCAGCTTCCATTTTGATTAAACGTACACCAAGCGTTGCCCGTCCAGTTTGAGAAACAGAAGATACGTTAAAACGGATGATCACACCTTTGTCAGTAATCAACATGATATCTTCGTCACCTGCAACCGTGGCTAATCCAGCTAGAGAGCCGTTCTTCTCTGTGATATTGGCTGTCTTGATCCCTTTACCTCCACGGCCTTTGACTGGGTACTCAGAAACTTTTGTTCGTTTTCCATAGCCTTTTTCTGTGATGACTAACACTTCATAGTCTTTATTCATCAAAGCAGCACCGACAACATAGTCATCTTCTCGTAGACGAATTCCTCTAACCCCAGAAGCGGTACGTCCCATATCTCGAACAGCTTCTTCTGCAAAAGTGACAGAATAACCGTCATGGGTCCCAATGATGATATTTGATTTTCCGTCTGTTAATAAGACATTGACTAATTCATCATCTTCTTTTAAGCCAATAGCAATCAAACCATTACTGCGGATATTCGAGAATGCTGTGACAGTCGTGCGTTTGACTGTTCCTCGACGAGTCGTAAAGAACAAGTAATGCCCTTCTGCCGCTTCTCCTGTTACCGCAATGATTGCTTGGATTTTCTCACTGGAATCAATACCCAATAAGTTAATGATCGGGATACCCTTCGCAGTCCGTCCATATTCTGGGATTTCGTATCCTTTTGCGCGATAGACTTTCCCGTTGTTTGTAAAGAACAGTAATGTATCATGGGTTGAACAAGACACGAGATTCTTCACAAAGTCATCATTGTGAACACCCATTCCCTGAACACCACGTCCGCCACGGCGTTGTGCACGGAATTCATTATTTGCTAATCGTTTGATATAGCCATTATTGGTCAAAGTGATGACGATTTCTTCTTCTTCGATTAAATCTTCATCTTCTAGACTTAATACTTCACCGACCAATAATTCTGTACGGCGTTTATCACCAAAACGTTGGTTTAGTTCTGTAAGTTCTGTTTGGATGATTTCTGTCACACGTTCAGGTCTAGCCAGAATATCTTTCAAATCTTCAATCAGTTTCAATAACTCTTGATATTCATTTTCAATTTTTTCGCGTTCCAAACCTGTTAAACGGCGTAAACGCATATCTAAGATAGCTTGTGATTGACGATCGGACAAATCAAAACGTTCCATCATGGTACTTTTTGCTTCGTCATCCGATTTTGATCCTCGAATTATGGCGATGATTTCATCAATATGATCAAGCGCAATTCTTAATCCTTCTAAGATGTGGGCACGTGCTTCTGCTTTTTCTTTTTCGAAAATCGTACGACGTGTGATAACTTCACGTTGATGCTCCACATAGTTTTCAAGGATCTGTTTTAAACTTAATACTTTAGGCACACCTTTTTCAATTGCCAACATATTAAAGCCAAATGAATTTTGTAAAGAAGTCAATTTGTATAGATTGTTCAAAATAACTGAAGCACTTGCATCTCGACGGACGTCAATGACGATACGCATACCTTCACGAGAAGATTCATCACGCAAGTCAGTGATTCCTTCGATCCGTTTGTCACGATGTAATTCTGAAATCCGTTCGATCAATTTGGCTTTGTTTACCATGTAAGGAAGTTCAGTAACGAGGATGCGTTCTTTTCCATTTGGCATTTCCGTAATTTCCACTTTGGCACGAACGGTAATTGAACCTTTTCCTGTTTCATAAGCACGGCGGATGCCGGATTTGCCCATGACCAATCCCCCAGTAGGGAAATCTGGTCCTGGTAGTACTTCCATCAACTCGCTAGTCGTAACATCTGGATTATCCATCAACAGATCAATCGCTGCTACAACCTCTGATAAATTATGAGGTGGGATATTTGTTGCCATACCAACAGCGATCCCAGTTGTCCCGTTGACTAATAAATTCGGGAATCTGGCTGGTAAGACGACTGGTTCTCTTTCTGTATCGTCATAATTGCTTTGGAAGTCAACCGTATTTTTATTGATGTCTCGCAACATTTCTGTCGCAATTTTACTCATTCGTGCTTCTGTATAACGCATCGCAGCGGCTCCATCACCATCGACAGAACCAAAGTTTCCATGACCATCCACTAACATATAGCGATAGCTGAAAGGCTGTGCCATCCGCACCATCGATTCATAAATGGCGCTGTCACCGTGAGGATGGTATTTACCCATAACGTCCCCTACGATTCTGGCAGATTTCTTGTGGGCTTTATCTGGTGTCACACCCAATTCATTCATGCCATATAAAATCCGGCGGTGAACAGGTTTCAATCCATCTCGAACATCTGGTAGTGCCCGAGCGACAATTACGCTCATGGCATAATCGATGAAGGAGTCTTTCATTTCGCTAGTTAGATTGACATCATGGATGTTTTCTCTGAATTCTTCACTCATCTTTTTTCCTCCTTCATGATTAGATATCTAAGTTTTTCACGTAGTGTGCATTTTCTTCAATAAACGCTCGACGCGGTTCGACACGATCACCCATCAGCATTTCAAATACTTCATCGGCAGCAATCGCATCATCGACACTGACGCGCGCCATCATACGGTTGCTTGGATCCATCGTAGTTTCCCATAATTGATGATCATCCATTTCTCCTAGACCTTTATAACGCTGAACACTTGGTTTAGGAGTTGCAGGTAAGGCTGCTACGACTTCTTTCAACTCATCCTCTGCATTCTTTCCTGGTTGAACGTAAGTGATCTTCTTGCCTTGTTTCACACCATAAAGCGGTGGTTGTGCAATGTAGACATACCCAGCTTCAACGATTGGACGCATATAACGATAGAAAAGCGTAAGAAGTAGTGTTCGAATATGAGCCCCATCGACATCGGCATCAGTCATGATTACTAATTTATGATAACGTGCTTTTGACACATCGAAATCTTCGCCAAATCCTGTCCCCATAGCAGTAAACAATGAACGAATTTCTTCATTGGCTAAGATTTTGTCCATGCTCGCTTTTTCAACGTTCAAGATCTTTCCACGAATCGGTAAGATTGCTTGAAATTCACGATTTCGTCCTTGTTTTGCTGAACCGCCGGCAGAATCTCCTTCGACAATAAATAATTCGCATTTTTCAGGATCATTACTTGAGCAGTCAGCCAACTTCCCTGGTAAGTTACTGATCTCTAGAGCGCCTTTTCTTCTTGTCACTTCACGAGCACGTTTCGCTGCTAAGCGAGCTCTGGAAGCCAATAAACCTTTTTCAACAATTTGACGACCTACGCTAGGGTTTTCCAATAAAAATTTCATAAAATGTTCGCTAAATAAACGGTCAGTTACCGTACGAACTTCTGAATTTCCTAATTTTGTTTTTGTTTGTCCTTCAAACTGTGGGTCGGGATGTTTGATGGAGATGACTGCGGTCAGCCCTTCTCGAACATCTTCTCCAGTCAAATTATCATCTGATTCTTTCATCAGTTTTTGTTTACGTGCATAATCATTGATTACCCGAGTCAGTGCTGTCTTGAATCCTGATTCGTGGGTACCGCCTTCATAGGTATGAATGTTATTTGCAAAACTCATGATATTGGAATGGTATCCGTCTGTATACTGCATGGAAACTTCCACCGTAATATCTTGTTGTTCCCCTTCTAAGTAAACTGGTTCAGGGAAAAGAACCGTTTTGCTAGCATTCAAGTATTCAACATAGCTCTTGATCCCACCGTCATAGTGATATTCTTTCACTATTGGTTGCTCTTCACGACGATCTTCAATCGAAATCTTCATGCCACGGTTTAAGAAAGCTAACTCGCGTACACGCGTAGCTAATTTATTGAAATCAAAATCAGTCGTTTCCGTGAAAATTTCTGGGTCGGGTATGAAATGAACTGTTGTACCATGTCGATCTGTTTGTTCAATGATTTTTAAATCATTTACCACTGCTCCACGACGATACTCTTGGTAATACACATTGCCATCTTTGTAGACTTTTACATCAAGAAGGACGGACAACGCATTAACAACAGAAGAACCCACGCCATGGAGTCCACCAGATACTTTATAGCCGCCTCCGCCAAATTTACCTCCTGCATGCAAAACGGTAAAAACAGTCTCAACTGCCGGACGTCCAGTTTTTGCTTGAATATCAACAGGGATCCCACGTCCATCATCAATCACAGTGATGCTATTGTCTTTTTCAATAATGACTTCGATTTTTGTCGCAAAACCTGCTAACACCTCATCAATAGAGTTATCAACGATTTCCCATACTAAGTGGTGGAGTCCTTCAGAACTAGTTGACCCAATATACATGCCGGGACGTTTCCGAACCGCTTCAAGACCTTCGAGCACTTGGATCTGACTGGCGTCGTATTCTTTTGCGCGCTCGACTAAACTTCTTTCTTCTGTCATTTATGTTTATTCTCCTTTTATTTCTCCCTGTTGAACATAAAAAATCTCTGGTTCAACAGTCATTTTATTTTTTACGTGATCAAGTGTGGTCGTCGTTAAGAAGGTTTGTACTTTTCCTTCAATAGTTTCCAGTAAATGCAACTGTCGCTGATCATCTAATTCACTCATCACATCATCAAGCAAAAGAATCGGATATTCGTTTGTTTCTTCTTTGATCAAATCAATTTCTGCTAGCTTCACACTCAAAGCTGTCGTCCGCTGTTGACCTTGAGAACCAAAATTCTGTACATTTTTCTGATTGACAAAAAAAGAAAGGTCATCTCGATGAGGTCCGACAGTTGTTGTCCCTCGAAAGAGATCCTTCTTTTTATTTTGTTCTAATAAAGCGAGAAATTGTTCTTGGATCTCCGCTTGTGCTTTTGTATCTAAAGAAGAAATAGCTGTCACATATTCAATGGCCAACTGCTCTTTCTGATGTGTAATTTGTTGATGCAAGGAATTAGCCCAATATTCTAAACGTTTGATGAATTTTGCTCTAGCTTGTAGCACTTTACTGCCAAATTCAGCTAATTGTTCAGATAAAATATCAAGATAGAGTAAATCTGTCTGTTTTTTTTCATTCAATTGTTTCAAATACTGATTTCTTTGCTTTAAAATCGCCTGATATTGAACAAGATCATAGAGATAAATCGGATTGATTTGTCCAAGTTCCATATCTAGAAATTTTCGTCTAACTTGCGGACTTCCCTTCACCAAAGATAGATCTTCTGGTGCAAATAAAATCACGTTCATCTGGCCGACATAACTACTCAATTTCTTTTGTTCGATATGATTGATTTTCGTTCTGCGACCTTTTTTAGAAAGTAAAATCTCTAAAGGGATTTTTGATGGGCCTTTCGTGATTTCTCCTTGAATCATCGCTTGCTCATCGTTCCAACCGATCAATTCTTGTTCGCTGCTGGTACGATGGCTTCTAGTCATTGCAAGCACATAAATACTTTCCAATAAATTCGTTTTTCCTTGTGCATTTTCGCCCAAAAAGATCACGAGATTTTTGGAAAAATCAATTTGTAATTCTTTGTAGTTTCGGTAATTTTTAAGGTGTAGCTTATTCAGCCTCATTATCTTGGTTCCCTTTTTTTACCATAAAAAAAGTTCCTACTTCTGGAACTTCAATCATCATACCGGGATAAAGCTTGCGTCCACGACGATTTTCTGGCTCGCCATCAACCAAAACCGTGTTTTCTGCTAAGTACCATTTTGCTTGACCGCCACTACCGATGACAGTGACTTCTTTCAGCATTTGACCCAGTGTCATAAACTCAGTTTTTAGAATGACTTGTTGTTTCACTCTTCATCCCTCATTTTCATTATTAAAAGTATACTCTATTATACCCTTTTTTTAGCAATAAAACAAATTAATCCATATATTTTTACATATGAGCCGATTTAGCGTAAAAAAGGTGTTTTGAACAAAAATAAACAGAAAGCCTTAAAATTGATTTTAGGGCCTTCTGTTTAAAAATGTCTATTTTAATTTATTTTCAAACTATTTTTCTTAGTTCGTTCGTACAGGAGTGATCAATTGAATGAATTGAACGCCATCCTCAGTTGGTTCTAAAGTAAACGGACGAATAGCAGAAATGAATTTTACTTTGATACTCATATCCCCGAATGCACGTAGAGCAGCTTTCATGTAGTCAGGGTTAAATGAGATTTCTAATGGATCCCCAGTACTTGTTGTATAGTTTAGACTTTCTTCGACTTTCCCGATTTCTGGCGAATTTCCATATAAAACAACTGCGTCTGAAGTAATCGATAAACGTACAATGTTGTTGCGTCCTTCATGAGAAAGAAGTGAAGCACGTTCGATTGCTGCTAAGAAACTTGGAACTGAAAACTCTACTTCCGTATTAAAGCTTGAAGGAATCAAACGATTCGTATCAGGATAGTTTCCTTCTAACAGACGTGAATAAAAATACATATTTTCAGTTTTGAATAACACTTGGTTTTCCATAATACTGATTTCTACGATTTCTTCTTCGTTAGTTAATGAGCGTGAAAGTTCAGTCAGACTTTTTCCTGGGATCACGATATCAAATTGATCCGCACTTTGCTCAACTGGGATCACTCGTTGACTAAGTCGATGGGAGTCAGTGGCAACAGCAAGTAATGAGTTGTCTTTCAAAATAAAGTGAACCCCAGTTAAAATTGGACGACTTTCATGTTGAGAAACAGCAAAAACTGTTTCATTAATTAATTTCGTCAAGACATGGACAGGTAATTTCATTTGATTATGACTTTCTACTACTGGCAGATGTGGATAGTTGTCTGCATCAAGGCCGTTGACAAGAAAGTGCGCTTTTCCAGAAGTAATGGCTACTTGTTTATTTTCTAGTACTTCTAGCGTAAATGTATCTTCAGGTAATCGGCGAATGATTTCGCTAAAGAAGCGAGCTTGCAAAACAATCGCTCCAGTGGCTTCGATGTGCATTTGTGCTTTTTCATTATCTACGGATAAGAATGTTTCAATTGATATATCAGCGTTACTACCAGTCAGGGTCAGTCCTTCTTGATTCAACGTGATTTTTACCCCAGTTAGGATTGGAATGGTTGTTTTACTTGAAATCGCACGCTGAACTGTTTGTAATTCTTGCATAAACGTTGCGCGGTTTAATGTGACTTTCATTGAGAGTCTCCTTTGTTTAGATATTTATTTTATTATTAGTAAATAAAGTAATAAAAGTAATAGGTACTGTTGATACTGTGGAAAACTATAAAAACACTAGAAGATAAAAGAAAAAAAGGTTGTGGAAACAATGTGTATAACTTTTGAACAAGTTCTAACTTTATCCACAGCAGTTTTTTCTTTCGATCAAGTATTTAATTTAATAAGAAATTTTTGATTTCTGAGACTTCATTTTGCATGCTGACACTTGAATCGACTAATTGTTGAATTTTCTCATGGGCATGGATCACTGTTGTATGATCTTTTCCGCCAAATTCAGCGCCGATTTTAGGTAATGAACTATCTGTCAATTCTCTAGCTAGGTACATAGCGATTTGACGAGGAACAACAATTGATTTTACGCGTTTTTTCCCTTTTAGATCTTTTAGTTGGATATGGTAGTATTTTGCGACTTCTTCTTGGATCTGTAGGATTGAAAGTTGCGGATGCCCTTTTCCTGATTTTAGTGTTTTCAAGGCATCAGCTGCTAGACTAGTCGTGATGTCTTCACTATTCATTGTGGCGAATGCTTGAACACGTACAAGTGCGCCTTCTAATTCACGAATGTTTGAGTCGATCTGTCCTGCAATATAGCTTAACGTATCATCTGGAATCTCTAACCGTTCAGCTGCAGCTTTCTTTCTTAAAATGGCTGTTCTTGTCTCTAGATCTGGAGGTGTGATGTCGACAGAAAGCCCCCATGCAAAGCGAGAAACAAGTCTTTCTTGCAATTTCGGGATCTCATTTGGTAGACGATCACTTGTCAAAACGATTTGTTTGCCTTCATTGTATAGAGCATTGAAGGTATGGAAAAATTCTTCTTGGGTCGCTTCTTTTTCGGCAAAAAATTGAATGTCATCTACTAATAATAGATCAACATTCCTGTATTCTTGTCGAAACTCTTCAGCTGTTTTATTTTGAATCGAATTGATGAAATCATTGGCAAATGTTTCACTGCTAACATATTTCACTTTGGCATTTGGTTGGCTTAATAGCATTTGATGACCGATTGCGTGCATCAAATGGGTTTTACCAAGCCCTACTCCTCCATAGAAGAACAAAGGATTATAGATCGATCCTGGATCCTCTGCGACGACTAGTGCAGCAGCATGTGCCATCTGGTTGCCTTTACCAATCACGAACGTGTCAAAGGTATATTTAGGATTCAACATGGCTTTTTTGATTGGATTTGCCACTGGCACTTTTAAATTTTTGATTTCTTCCACGGTTTCTTGTTCAGCTTCATCACCTGTTACAAAGCGTGGAATAATCTCTTTTCCGGTCAACATATAGCCAACCTCTACGATTTTTGTTGCGAGATTTTTTTCCCAATATTCCTTATGGATTTTACTCGGTACAGCTACTACTAATTGACTCTGGTCAAGTGATTTTGGTTTCGCTGTTTCAATCCAAGTATTGTAGCTTGCTGGTGATAGCTCTTTTTGATAGGTCGTCTTTAATTCTGTCCATAAAGCATCGAGGGATACCATACAAGGCCTCCTCCTTTATTAAAAGTAAATAACTAGTACTAATTTAGCATTTTTTACGATAGTTTTCCACAGAAACAAAAGAAAAAAATTTTTTATAACAATTATCCACAAAATCCAGAAGAGTAAAAAAAAGAAAATCACAGTTGAGAAAAAAAGATATCCACAACACTAATTAACAGGTGGATAACTGTGTATAAAGAGAAGATTTCCAATAGTCGCTGTGGATAACAAAATCATATTTAACAATGCTTATAGAGGTTAATACACAGAAATTATGGCGAATGTGGATATCTTTTTTACAGGTGTTTATTCTGTGTAAAAATCAGGATTTTTTTATTGTGGAAAACTCCTGTGCATAACTTTTTCCACAGTGGAAACACAAGGATAAAAATATTCTTGTGGAAAAGTTCTGTAAAAAAATCGCAGATAAATCTCTTATTTTATATTGACAAAACACCTCATCCCTCGTTATACTATCAAAGTATGTCTGTGTTTAATTTCATGTACATGTAGATAAGAAATTCTGGAGGTGGAACAAGATGAAAAGAACATACCAACCAAATAAACGTAAACGTCAAAAAGTTCACGGATTCCGTAAACGTATGAGCACAAAAAATGGACGTCGTGTTTTAGCTAGCCGTCGTCGTAAAGGAAGAAAAGTTCTTTCAGCTTAGACCACTGGGGTTACAGTGGTTTTTTTTATGTCCTTTTTTAGGGAATAGATGAAAGAACAACAGGAAATATGGTATGATTGGTGACGTAAGTGAAAGATAGAAAAGGAAAGAAAACGAATGAGAAAAGCGTATCGAGTGAAAAAAGAACGAGAGTTTCAAACCGTGTTTCAAACAGGATCTTCCTTTGCTAACCGTAAGTTTGTCGTGTACCGCTTAGAAAAGAAAGAGCAACCGCATTTTCGCGTTGGCTTATCTGTGGGCAAGAAGGTGGGAAATGCTGTATGTCGCAATGAAGTAAAACGTAAAATTCGTGCAGCAATCTATTCATTAAAAGAAGAGATTGATCCCGAATTGGATTTTATAGTGATTGCTAGACCAAGCACTAAAGGACTGACTTACGATGAGATGCGTTCCAATCTAGTTCATGTCTTAAAGCTTGCAAAAATAATCGATAGAGAGGAAAAGAGTAAGTGAAGAAATACAAACGTTTACTTTTGATGGCTGGACTGATCAGTCTAATCATCGTCTTATCCGGTTGTGGAACTGGAGAAGTCAGCGCACAAAGTACAGGAATTTGGGATCGCTACATCGTTTATTATTTTGCTGAAGCGATTAAAGCATTATCATTTGGAAATGTAGGGATTGGGATTATCATATTCACGATCATTATCCGTGTGATTTTACTTCCATTGATGCATTTTCAAACAAAGAGTATGCGAAAAACACAAGAACTTCAACCTAAGCTTAAGGCGCTCCAACAAAAATATAGTTCGAAAGACCCTGAAACACAAAGTAAATTACGAGAAGAACAACAACGGTTATATGCAGAAAACAATGTCAATCCTTATGCCGGCTGTCTTCCATTATTAGTTCAAATGCCGATCCTGATGGCTTTATGGCAATCAATCTCGCGGGTACCTGAATTAAAACTTGGACATTTCTTATGGTTGAATCTAGGAAATCCGGATCCAACATTTATTTTACCGATTTTGGCAGCGCTCTTTACATTTGCCAGCACGTATCTATCTAGTATGAGCCAACTGGAATCAAATGCATCACTTAAAATCATGAATTTTGCGATGCCTGTGATGATCTTAGTCATGGGGGTCAACTTAGCTAGTGGGCTATCTTTATACTGGGTGGTTTCTAATGCGTTCCAAGTTGTCCAAACATTATTGATTAATAATCCATTTAAAATCAGAAAAGAACGAGAAGAAGAAGCAAGAAGAATCCGCGAAAAAGAGCGGGCATTGAAACGGGCACAAAATCCTAAGAAAAAACGTAAAAAATAAGGGAGGGAATGCTAATGCCGATTTATGAAGCTGCAACTATAGATGAAGCTGTTCAAATTGGACTGAAAGATTTAGGACTAGCAAAAGAGCAAGTCACAATCGAGATACTTGATGAAGGTAAAAAAGGATTTATTGGAATAGGAAAAAGAAATGCTAAACTTTCGATTGAGCCGTCGATTAGCGAAAGAGTTTCTGAAACGATTGAAGAAACCGTTGAACAAGTATTAGAAGAAACACCTGTAACAACAGAAGTGATCATTGAAAGTGAACCTGAAGAACAGACTGAAGTGAAGAGTGAATCAGAAGACGAAGCAGCTTTAACGGAGTTAGCAATCTATCTTACAGCAATTTCCAAACAACTGAATGCACCAGCTTCCGTTAAAATGGAACGTCAATCCAATATGATCATTTTCCATTTAGAAACGGAAAAACAAGGTATTTTGATTGGTAAACATGGAAAAACATTAAATGCTTTACAATATCTGGCTCAAGTTTTTCTTCACCGTGTATCTGATAGTAAATTGTCTGTCGTGGTTAATGTTGGAAATTATCGGGAAAAACGTCAGGAAATCATCCAACGTTTAGCTGAACGGACCGCAGAAAAAGTTATTCGTACAGGCCAACCGGCATTTTTAGACCCGATGCCAGCATTTGAACGCAAGCAGATCCATGCAGCACTAAGTAAAAATGAACATGTTCAAACTCACTCAGAAGGGGACGAACCTTATCGCTACTTAGTAGTAGAACTAGTAAGATAAGGATAGAAAATATGAGTAGTTGATCGTGAGAATTCAGGAAATCACATTGACAAACTTTTTCAAACAAAGTATATTTTATTAGAAATCATTCTTATCGAAGTATACGATGATAAAGTAGTCTTACTTTGATAAAAAAAGAGTGCAGAGCCGAAGCTCTACACTCTTTTTTTATCCTATCGTTGTTTGAACAAATTGAATAACTGTTCCGTAAGCAAAAAGCTCTATCACCTGTTTACCATCTCGTGATTTTTGTTGGTATTCAAAGTGACAGTTGATGACGGCATTCGCGCCATAATCCAAGACTTTCTTTTTCAATTTTTGTTTAGTTGTCGAAAACATCTCATCTGTGTTGAAGTCAGGATCAAATAAATCTGCTTCTATGCATTCCACTACAAAGACAATGTCTCGTACAATATATTTTTGATTGATATTTCCGGTGGATAAAACGACTTCGTTAATTCGTGGGTCGTCTTCTCCGTCAAATGAAGACGGTTGGAATTGGGCCATAAATTTTGCTCCTCTCGGTAAAGATAAAGTATGTAGATAGCGTTACCATTTAAGTGTATCGTTTTTCAGAGGAAAGATAAAGTTATTTGAAACATTCATGAAGTTATTATAGTAATCATAAAAGAATTTCAGAGAATTCGATTTTTTCTCGGACTAAGATAAGCCTATCTAAGAATTGGAATTTTTTTAAGAAGAATGAAAAAAACTTGATTCCTAGAAATAGGTGTGATAATCTATGACCAGAATTTAAGCGAGAACAAGCAGTCAAAGTGCGAAGTTCACCATTTGAGTCAAAGGGTGAAGTGGGCACTTTTTTTGTGCGTAAAAATAAAAAGGAAGTGAAAACATGGCTGAAATAACCTTAGAATTTGATACGATTGCGGCAATTTCGACACCACCTGGTGAAGGAGCAATCAGTATTGTTCGTCTAAGTGGAGATCAAGCAGTAACATTAGCAGATCGTGTTTATCAATGTGGGAATAAATGCTTATTAGATGTTCCAAGTCATACGATTCATTACGGTCATATTGTTGATCCGAAGAGTCATCAAGTCATTGATGAAGTGATGGTCTCAGTAATGTTAGCACCGAAAACATTTACTCGAGAAGATGTGGTAGAGATTAATTGTCACGGTGGTATCGTTGTTGTGAATCAAATTTTACAATTGTTACTAAGAGAGGGCGCACGATTAGCCGAGCCGGGAGAATTTACAAAACGGGCTTTCTTAAACGGGCGTGTCGATCTTTCTCAAGCGGAAGCTGTAATGGATTTGATTCGTGCAAAAACCGATAAGGCCATGGGTGTGGCTTTAAATCAATTAGATGGAAACCTTTCGACATTGATCCGTTCTTTACGACAAGAAATACTCGAAACATTGGCACAGGTAGAAGTAAATATCGATTATCCAGAATATGATGACGTGGAAGAGTTGACCACAAAATTATTACTAGAAAAAGCCTATATGATCCAAGCAAGAATCCAAGCACTTTTAGCTACTTCCCAACAAGGGAAAGTTTTGCGTGAAGGGTTGAGTACAGCAATCATTGGCCGACCTAATGTTGGAAAATCGAGTCTACTCAACCATTTGTTGCGAGAAGAAAAAGCAATCGTGACGGATATTGCAGGAACAACGAGAGATGTGATCGAAGAATACGTCAATGTTCGTGGTGTGCCATTGAAATTGATTGATACAGCAGGAATTCGTGAAACAGAAGATCTAGTGGAACAAATCGGTGTTGCTCGTAGCCGTAAAGCCTTGGCAGAATCTGAATTGATTTTGCTTGTATTAAACCAAAGTGAGCCACTAACACTAGAAGATGAACAATTGTTGGAAGCAACTAAAGGATTAAAACGCATCATTCTTTTAAATAAGACTGATCTACCTAAGCAATTAGAGGAAGAAAAATTAGCACCATTCATTGAAAATGATCCAGTTTTTGCAGTTTCTGTTGCTAAAAATGATGGACTAGATCGTCTGGAAAATGCCATTTCTGAATTGTTTTTCGGTGGTCAAACAGGTGAAAAAGATGCAACCTATGTGTCCAATACACGACACATTGCGTTACTTGAAAAAGCAGCTCTTTCTTTGCAAGAAGTAATTGCTGGGATCGATGCAGGAATGCCTGTGGACTTGGTACAGATGGATATGACACGTTGTTGGGATTATCTTGGAGAAGTTGTGGGTGACAGTGTCCAAGATGAATTAATCACGCAATTATTTAGTCAATTTTGTTTAGGAAAATAAAGGAGGAAAAAGTACTTGAATTATTATCAAGCAGAAGCGTACGATGTCATTGTCGTAGGCGCAGGACATGCCGGCTCAGAAGCAGCACTTGCTGCGGCACGGATGGGTTCAAAAACATTGTTACTAACAATCAACTTAGATATGGTTGCGTTCATGCCATGTAACCCTTCTGTAGGTGGACCTGCAAAAGGTGTAGTGGTTCGTGAGATTGATGCCTTAGGTGGAGAGATGGGCAAAAACATCGATAAGACGTACATTCAAATGAGAATGTTGAATACAGGTAAAGGACCAGCTGTTCGTGCATTACGTGCTCAAGCAGATAAACATGCTTACGCCAATGAAATGAAACATACGATTGAAAAAGAACCCAATCTAACATTAAGACAAGGAATCGTGGAAGAATTGATCGTGGAAGATGGTGTGTGTCGTGGTGTCATCACTTCAACAGGTGCGAGTTATCAAGCAAAAGCAGTAGTTATTACAGCAGGAACAGCTTTACGTGGAGAAATCATTATCGGGGAATTGAAATATTCTTCAGGCCCGAATAATTCTCAACCTTCCATCGGTTTAGCCAATAACCTAAAGGAACTAGGATTTGCAATTGACCGCTTTAAAACAGGCACACCTCCTCGGGTGAAATCAAGTACAATTGATTACTCCGTGACGGAAGAACAGCCTGGAGATAAAGAACCTAATCATTTTAGTTTCAGTACCCCTGATAGTGCCTATCGTCTCGATCAAGAACCTTGCTGGTTGACTTATACAGGTGAAACTACCCATCAAATCATCCGTGACAATCTCCATCGTGCACCAATGTTCACGGGTATCGTAGAAGGCGTGGGCGCGCGTTATTGCCCTTCAATTGAAGACAAAATCGTACGCTTTGCCGATAAACCTCGCCATCAGTTATTTTTAGAACCAGAAGGGTTAAATACTGAAGAAGTTTATGTCCAAGGGTTATCGACATCGTTACCAGAAGATGTTCAAGTAGATGTTTTACATTCTATTGCTGGACTAGAAAAAGTTGAGATGATGCGTACAGGTTATGCTATTGAATACGATGTCGTAGAACCACATCAATTACGTCCAACATTAGAAACGAAAGTAGTTGAAAATCTATATACAGCCGGACAAACCAATGGTACAAGTGGCTATGAAGAAGCAGCTGGCCAAGGTTTGGTTGCAGGGATCAATGCAGCCTTAAAAGTACAAGGAAAAGAACCATTTGTGCTTAAACGTAGTGATGGCTATATTGGTGTTATGATTGATGATCTAGTGACCAAAGGAACGAATGAACCCTATCGCTTGTTAACTTCACGTGCAGAATATCGTCTGCTTTTACGTCATGATAATGCAGATTTACGTTTGACCGAAATGGGTCATCAAATTGGCTTAGTAGAAGAAGAACAATATGCCGCTTATTTGAAAAAGAAAGCCGCTGTTGAAGCAGAAATTAAACGCTTGATGAATGTACGAATCAAACCAACGGAAGAAGTTCAAGCATTCCTAGCAGAACTCAATGCAGCTCCACTAAAAGACGGTGTGCTAGCGAGTGACTTTTTAAGACGACCAGAAATCACTTACACTGACTTATTACGTTTTATTCCAGAAAATACTGAACTAAATGCTAAAGAAATCGAACAAGTTGAAATTCAATTAAAATATGAAGGTTACATCAAAAAAGCTTTAGAAAAAGTAGAGAAACTTAAACGAATGGAAGCAAAAAGAATTCCAGAAAATATTGATTACACAGCAATCAATGGTTTGGCAACGGAAGCTAAACAAAAATTGCAAAAAATCCGTCCAGAAACAATCGCCCAAGCCAGCCGTATCAGCGGAGTTAATCCAGCTGATTTAAGTATCTTAATGGTCTATATCGAACAAGGGAAGATTGCGAAAGTCGAAGTGTAAAGTATTGATACGAACGGATTTGTGAGAATAAATGAGTCCTTATCGTATCGACTGACTCCGTTTTTGACTCCGTATATCACGCATTCATGTAGGAGTCGAACAATTCAACTGTTTCTTCTTGTCGATTTTTTGATACTTGGATATAGATATCCATGGTTGTCTTAGATGAAGAATGCCCTAATCTATCTTGCACGTCTTTTACTTGAGCACCTGCTTCAAAAAGCAATGTAGCGTGGGTCTTTCTAAAGCCATGGACTTTGATTATTTTCATATCAGGGAACTTCCTAGCTACTTTACTCATTACATGATTAGGGTAGCCCTTATACAGGAAGTCCCTTTTTTTATTTGCTTTAATAGTACTGATAACAGGTACATCATCCATATTATCGATTCTGATACCTCTAGAGAGATTCTTTTTTATGACGGTACGTTTCCACTTCTTAAGTATGGTCAAAGTCCCGTCGTCTATTGTAATTGTTCTCTTAGATGACTCTGTCTTTGTAGGATTGATACATAGAGAGCCATCAGATAGCTCTACTAGCGTTTTATTGAATGGCACAGTCTTTTTATCAAAGTCGATGTCTTTCCACGTCAGGCCCAGTATTTCCCCCTTCCTAGCTCCTGTATAAGCAGCTAGTCTAAAAAATGCTAGAGCACGATCATCTTCTAGCTCTTGCAAGCAATCAAAGAATTGTCGAAGCTCTTCTTTCGTGTAAAACTCCGCTTCGATCTCAGCAGAGTCATGATTAGACTTAGGTGTAATGGTACGTTCCATGGGATTGGTCTTGATCACGCCAATCAATATACCGTAGTTGAATACCTGTGAAGTGTAACTTTTTATTTTCTGGTAAGAATGATACTTTATTGACCATTCAGTTAGTATTTTTTGACATGTAGCAGGAGTGATAGCCTCTAACTTCATTTTTCCAAAAGAGGGAAGGATTTGGTTCGTGAAGTGATTCTTGATCCGTTGTTCTGTTGTGTTTCGAATATTTTTAACGTGTTGGCTCATCCATAGATCATATAACTCACTGAACGTCTTGATAGAGTGTTGACTTATTCCATTAGATTCGATTTCTAACTGGAATCGAGCCAAGTCTAAAGAGGCTTCTTTTTTTGTTTTGAATCCTCTACGTGTCGTCCGTTTTTCTTTACCTGTCATCGGGTCTTTGCCCATGTAAACTTTGTAAAGCCAAGCTGTGGTGCCATCGCTTTTTTTGTATTGTTGTATAGTTGCCATAGTGATTTCCTCCTTGAAGAAGCCATAGAAGCCCGCTGAGAGCTTGTCAGCTATAAAGGAATCACCTCCTTTCATTTCTTAGTAAAAATGATTTTTTTCAAGAGGAGTATATCTTTTAAAGTAAAAAAAGTAAATCTTGTTTTTGATTAATTCAGTAATTAATGTTGATTATTGTTATTTTTTAATGTAAAATAAAAACGAAAAAGTGATTTTTCTGTTTTCCTCACATATTTTATTGACAAAAAACAATATTTTTAAAATGTTGATATAAAGCTATTGTTTTTTGTCAATAAAGAAAAAATGCCAAAAAATATCGAATAAGTTTTATCTAATTAGACTTGAGATATCGAAAAACACCTTGTAGAATTCTTGTACAAAGGTGTTTTTTTATTGCCTGGATATCAAAAAATGAAGGAGTCGAGTGACGGTGGAATTAAAAATAGAGTTTGATGATTTCATGCAAGATTTAGAACAGCTGATTGAAGAGACAGTGCAAAACGTGAATCATAATTCTTACACAAAGGAATATTTTAGCACTAAGGAAGTTCAAGAATACATGGGAGGAATATCAAAAGGAACACTTGCTAAGATGGTTAATCTAGGATTGAAGAAAATAGTCATAGACAGGATATGTTTATACAAAAAAGCAGACGTTGATGATTTTCTCGAGGAATATAGGAGATAGAGAATATAGTCACATAATAATCAGTATTTGTTTTATTACAAGAAAATAATATAAACAAATAAAAAAACATAAGGAGAGAACGTAGATGAATAAATTAGATTTTGAATTATACAGGGAATCAATTATAAAGAAGATAAATGAATTGTTCATTACTTATAGAAAGACTTACTTGCTGCAATATGAATTGAATCAAGGAGACTGTAAGTATAGGGAAGTTAAACATTATTTAACAGATACAATTATTGACAAGCACTTAGCTAATCAGCTCACTGTAGGTATAAAGCTAGGAGCCGGAGGGTTAACTAAGTTCTTTACTTTTGATGTCGATATAAAAGATAACAAATATGAATGTCAAGATGTTACTCGCAAACTTGTTAATCTACTGATTGATCATTATGGAATCCCCAAAAATGATATACATGTTTCAACCAGTGGACAAAAAGGATATCATGTAGACTTGTATTTTACGGATGTCATTCCAGAATCTAAATTGATACCTTTTTATGAGGAGGTTTTACGTAACTTAAACGAAACACCTAGGAGAATAGAGCGTAGACCAACAACTGGTCAAGGTGTAAAACTACCTTTAGGGATGCATAAGGCAACAAATCAAATTTGTCATTATGTGGATAATCAAACATTTGAAGAATTGAATATAGAATATTTTCTCAATATTCAACCCATGAATAGAGATGAATTTTGTCAAGATATTCTAAGTCAATGCTCAGTTACAAAAACTACTAAGAATAAACCTAAAATCAATGTAGAGTATCATCCCGATGGAATGTCCAAAGAAGAACTAAAAATAATATTTGAAGAGAACCATTTATTATGTGGTGGTACACGAAATAATTTCACATTATATGGGGCAATGCTTCTTAAAGAGCAAGGTTATTCTGAACAAGATACATGTAAAAAAATACTTAGTGTATTAGAAAACACGCTATCATCAGAAAAAACATCTCAATATATACGAAGTGTTTCAAAGGATGATTTAAGAAAAGAAACAGCGCGGGTTATACAGACTGTTTATGATCGTGATTATAAATTAGCACGAAGCCCCCATAATACTAAAATAGACTTTTGTTATGAAGAGATTCAACTCCTTATATCTATAGGGAATGTTGCGTTAATTAGATTAGCATTTGTTCTATTAGTACATGCAAAGAGGTACGCAAATGATGAGGGAATATTTTTTTGTACTTACGAGCAACTAAGTAAGCACGGAGTTGATAAAAATAGAGGACGTGTTTTGAAAAGACTCAAACAGTTAGCTTCCTTTGGTTTTCTAGTTATTATTAGCCAAGGTAAATATTCAGAGGTCACAAAGAAAAAATCCCCTAATTTGTATAGAATTAATAATGATTTTAGTGACAGGGATGGAAAAAAATACTTTGCTTGTGAAGGAATAGTAAGTTTGACAGAGATTGCTATGAATTTTTCTTTAACAGATGAGGAAATACGCATTTTACGTAAAGTGGATGCTAAGTATTTGGTGGAGTAACTCTGTTTATGACAAGGTATAAAAAAGCATTTTTAATGCTTTTTTATTTTGCAAGCGTGACAGCATCCTAGAGCATCTTTAAGTTTCTAATTATAGTTTTTTCTAGGAACATAATTAAAACCTTGTCAGGGGGACTATACGGGTCTTACATTTAACACCTATTAATAAGTAAAAAAGTTATTACGTTCGGACTCTTGCTTTTTGAGTAATTTCATATAATCAATCGTTCTCTCTCTATCATGGGGGCTGAGTGATCGATACAAGGTCAAAAAGTCTTCCTCCGCTTCAACCATCTCTTCATCTAAAAAATGGCTTACAGGGACCCCAAGTGCTTTTGAAAGAGCGGTTAGGCTTTCTAGATTAGGTTCTGTTACAGAATTCTCCCATCTTGCTACAGCTTGCTGTGTAGAGAAGATTTTTTCAGCTAGTTCTTTTTGTGTCCACCCTAGAGCTTTTCGTTTTTCTCTGATGATTTTTGCATATTGTTTCTGTTTCAATAATTACACCCCCTTTCTCAGTAGGGTACAACAACTTGTTGTATTTGTAATGATATATAAATTTTTTATGTATTTTATGAGTTGAAATACATCATATCGTTGTATATAATAAAAAACAGGGTGTGAGGATATGAAAAAAACAAGTAATCTCAGCCGATACAGAGAAGAAAGAGGACTTTCTCAAACTGAGTTAGCAAGAAAGATGAACGTTACACAACAATGTATAAGTTCATGGCAAACAGGGAGAACAATTCCTAAACCCTATCAAATGAAAACGATTTCTGAAATATTAAGTGTACCAATAAATGAGTTATTTTCTGAGGTGTTTAATAAAGCAATGTAGTTTGGTAATAAGAAACTACACGATTTTAGGAGGGAAAGACATGTATTGTAGGAAGTGTGGTAAAGAAATAGCAGATGAAAGTAAGTATTGTTAGTTTTGCGGGTCATCACAAGAAACAGTTGAGGTAACCGGAATAGTAAAGAAAAGTACTGAGCAGACACTCAGTGAAATGAAGGAACAAATCGCACATGGACAAGAGACAGGGAAGCTGTATTTGATTATTGGTTGGGTTTCTATGGTGGTATCGTTGGTATTCGTTCCTGTTGCGTTTGGTGCCGTAGCTGTTATTATGGGGTACTTATATCGAGATAAAGATGAAAAAATGGGTACGGTTTTGATGATAGCAGGGGTATCCGGAGCAATCTTGGGTGTACTTTTAGGGATGTCAATGAGTTACTGATGAGAGAAAATTATTTTGGAGATAGGAGATAAAAAGTTGGATAAAGTAAATATGAATAAGAAGTTTGTCATTATAGGTATCGTTGTATTGGCTATTATAGGTATAATTTTTTCAAGAATGACGGGTTCATCTGGACTAGAGAAGTCATCTGAACCATTGGTAACTCAGATTTTACAAGAACAGTATAACTTAAATCGGTCATGTGATGATGTGACGATCACTCATGATAATGGTGATAACACGTACCGGGCTAAAGCTACGTTAGACAATGGAAGTGCTATCAATATAAATGTCGAGTACTATCCAAAAAAAGACCGTGTATATGTAGAGATACCATATACTGAGGTGTTAATGTTGAATTGAACCCCACCCCGTTGGTGATTGACCGTATATTGCATGGAAACCTTGGGAAGCATAAGCTAACTAGGGGTTCCTTTTTCTTTTCTTTTTTTTGGAATCTACTTAAGTGAAATGTATCTGAAATGAAATGGGAGTAAGTGTTATAATATTTGCTACATAAGCTTTTTACTTTATTTCGGAGTGTAATAGTAGTAAAGAGTTTTCCAGGATATTACTGCAGTTATCCTATTGAATAACACTAGAGAAAGAAGAGAAGAAAAAATGAAAAAGGTATTACTTACAGTTAGTTTGTTGGCTAACGTAGCGCTGGTTGGAGCACTGATTTATACCAATACAGAAATACAGAAGCTTGATGATCAACGGGAGAGCCTTACAATAGCCAATGATCAATACAAAAGAAAGTTAGATGGCGCGGAGACACAAGAATCTGAGATAGGTTCTACGAGCGATTCAAATGTCTCGATGAATAATGATTCTGTCGAAAGTATTCCAGAGAGTAGTACATCGTCAGCAGATAATTCAAGCGACAGCATAGAGTTGCATAACCACCTGTACCATTTTGATGATTTTAGTGGTACTATTGAAGAAACTGGAGAACCTGCTCACATGTCGGAACACTTTACTAGGAGTTCTGTAACAATATCCGATAGTAATGGTACCTATAATGCTACTTTATTTGATAATAACGATGGTACAGCACAGATTACAGATTTAGATGGTAATATTTTGTACAGTGGAAGCTGGAAGCCTACCAAAGCATTTGAGATTCTATCACTGAAAAGTTCACTCCAAAATTCCACAAGAAATGATTTAGTGGCTTCTTTTGCTCAAAGATCATGGAATGATCCAGAAATTGCAAGACTGGCTCAAACGGCTTTAGAAAATGCCAGTGCTCAGAACATATCAAATGAGCAATGGCAACAAATTTCCAATGATATTATTAAGCAATTAGAAACTATGGAGAATGGTAACTAATTATACTTAAATATTGGAACAGGTGATTGGATTATTAAGCATGTCTTGTATTAGAGTTAATTGTCCTACCCCGTTAATAACTGACCGTGTCTTAGGAAATACCTTCAGGTAGTAAAAGCTATCTGGAGGTTCTTTTTTTTCGGTTTATGGTATCCGCTTATATAAATCGTATCTGAAATGAAACAAGATATACTTGTATAAGCATTGATATAAACACGTTTCTGTTATTTCAGATAGTGATAATTAAGATACGTACATTATCTAAAAATAAATTTTAAATTACTGTTTAGTGTGTTTTTTATTGTAATACCTAATGGAAATATTTATATGTATATGAGATGATAAAAGTCAGAAAAACATTTAAAAGTAACATTTCCAAATCATAAGTGTTTCGATATGTATAGTTACAAATAAGGTTGTATTTTTCCTAATACATGTCTAAAGTCAATATTAAGAAAAGGAGAATCTTATGATAAAAATTCATGGAAACAGCCA
>NZ_NGMO01000002.1:0-18526 GCF_002140175.1 Candidatus Enterococcus wittei | reverse complement strand
CAATTTAAGAAATAAAATAATATACATTGGTGAAACTAGTAGCTTCAAAAATAGACATAAAGAACATTTAGCTGAAAAAAATCCCAAAATCAATTATCGACTATTTACTGATTGCTTAGTGATCTATTCAAAATTATTTCACAAATCAGCTATCTTAGATTTAGAATCTCTATTACTTAATTACATGATTGCAGAAGCAGATAAAACTAAGTTTGTTTTTGCGAATGGAAATAATGGACAAACAAAAATAACTTATGAGAATAAGGAAGAAATTTTGACCAGTGTATTTTATGAATTGTGGACACATGAGTTATCTGATTTAGGATTAGTTAATAATCGAAATCTTAATGAACTAAGAGAGAGCCTGTTATTTAAATATTCTCCTTTCAAACAGTTATCTCTTAAACAAAAAGAGATTATTGGAGATGTAGAAAAAAATTTATTTACAAAATTTTTGGTCGAAGCTCCTGCAGGTTCGGGTAAGTCCGTTTTATTTACAAATCTAGCTTTTTCTTTAGCAGATAAGTATCCTGATTTGAAAATAGGTGTAGTCACTACAGGCAATTTAATCAGACAATTTAATTTAATCTTCAAATCAATCAATTTGAATAGTAGATTGACTGTAAAAACTGGTTCACAATTGATAACAGATGCTAAGAAAAAGCATGAAAATTTCGATATTATCATAGTTGATGAAGCACATAAGTTAAAAAAATTTTATAAAAAAGGTCATCCCAATGCGAGAAGGCATCTTAACAAGGATGATGAAGAGATTACGCTTCTTGAGGAAATTACTGAAGGTTTAGTTTTATTATATGATCCTTATCAAGGGATTAAACCACAAAACATTAGCCCTTCAGAGGTTCGGAGATTAACCAGTAATTATCAGAAACTCTCCATGTCACAACAGTTTAGGATTGGCGGGAACGGTTGCTTTTCTGGAGAGGACTATCTAAAAGGAATTTTGTATGGTCTTCAGTTAAGCGAAGAAAGAGATTTTAACCAAGAGGTATTTAAGAATGATTACTTTGGAATTGTGAACAGTTTCAAGGAAGTGATTGACTATGTAGATGATCATTCTCATGCATATCCTGAAACAACTAATAGGGTAATAGCAGGATACTGTAAAGAATGGATATCCAGTATAAGCAAAAAAGCCAACAAAGGAAAGACGTTAGAAGAACTACCTTATGATTGGGAGATTGATGGTATTAAGAGAAGATGGAACTCTACTTATGAAGATTGGGTTAAAAAACCTAATTCTGAGAGAGAAATTGGATCTATACATGCAATTCAAGGTTATGACCTTAATTACTCTGGAGTAATAATAGGTAATGACATTACGGTTAAAAACGGAAAAATAGTTGCGGTTCCTGAAAATTATAAGGACATTGGAGGAACACCTCTAAAAAAAGAATTTTCTTTGTCCGAATTAACTGAGTATATTTTGAATATATATTACGTTCTTCTTTCAAGAGGAATCGATGGTTGTAGAGTATATTTTGAAGATAAAAAAGTAGAAAAGATATTTAAAGAACGTCTTAGTTTATAGAAACATCTTAACTAGTTATGATGAAGTATTTGAACAGGTGATTGATTACTAAGCATGTCTTGTATTAGAGTTAATTACCCTACCCCGTTAATAACTGACCGTGTCTTAGGAAATACCTTCAGGTAGTAAAAGCTATCTGGAGGTTCTTTTTTTCGGTTTATAGAATCCGCTTAAGTGAAATGTATCTGAAATGAAACGGAGATAAAGTGATTTTTTGCTGTAATGACAAGGTTTTAGCTGTTTCAGATACCATATAGTCAAAAATAGTTTATTGAGAAAATAGGAGAGTATTTGCTACTAACTAGTAGAAAAAAATGGAAAAAAAAGTACATGTAATCATTTCAGATAATCTGAAATAAAAAAACATACAGCCATGTAGTGGTACTGTATGTTTTTAAATTCTCAGCGGGCTTGTTTTGACTCCGTGTCTGACTCCGTCGTATTGATTTTAAATGATATTCGATGACCATTTAACAGGTCATTTTTGAAATTTTTGTCTCTATATGACTCAGTTTGATAATTATTGATAGATCAATTTGGGTCTATATCGAACAAGGGAAGATTGCGAAAGTTAGCACAGAAAAAGCTTGATACAAAGCTTTTTCTGTGCTTTTCTTTTAAATTTGAAATTTTATTAATTGCTGTTTTGAATGATATTAATTTTACAATCAAATATTTGAGTGGAAAGTACATAGAAGGTCAAGAATAGAGTTTATTAGACAGGGGTTAACGTAAGTACACGAAAGATTTACTCTATTTTTTCGTAAGCTTTCGAGCTATTATTATCTAGCTTATAACGTTACTAATTTCAGTTTTACTACATTGAATTCTAGATATTATACGGACAGTTCTAAATTCGATCGTTTAATCTAGGATTATGATGCTCAATATCAGATTTTTAGTTATTTTTTTTGTGGAACTTTTTTGATCTTACTAAAAATCTATCTAGTTCATTTTTCCCAATCCGTTTTATCCAGTCAGTGTACTCAATAAAGCAAGAGATACATAGCTGATTTTTCGTAAAGTGGCAACATTAATTTATATTAAAATCTAGGTGTGAAATTGCATGTACTAATGTGACTATTGTCAAATGAATAATAAATTATGGTATGCTAGATTCAGTAAATATCATGACTGGAAAAGGATTGAGCTTATGAACGAAAAAGGAAAATCAATTGACGGTTTAATGAGACATATTAGGAATAATCACAATTTACAAATAAAGGGTAGTAAAGATAAACAGAATCTCTTGAATATGGGATACTATCATGGATACAAAGCATCAAGATACATTAAAGAAAGAAAAAACATGCAACAGTTTAAAGATTTTCACGAAGTAAAAGCTGTATATGATTTTGATTTAGAGATGAAAACAATATTTTATCCAATGCTAGTTAAAATAGAAACTTCACTAAAAAATAGACTGATTAATTTTTTAGTGAAAGATGATCAATGTGACATTGAATATATTTATAGAACAAAACTTAAAGATTATGCATCAAAAGCAGTAGGATCTAAAGATTATAAGAAATATTTAGCTAAAAATCTTAAACTTAGAGAAAAGATTGATGCTACTATTGCTTTTAATTATGGTAAAGGACATCCGGTAGTTCAACACTTTTTTCATTGTAACAAACCATTACCTTTATGGGCGTATTTTGAAATAGCAACGTTTGGAGAATTTGGAAATTTTATTTCCTGTTTAAATAAAGAACATAGAATTAATTTTGCTGATAGTATTTATCTTCATCACAAAGGTTTTAATCAGAATGGTAGAATAGTGGAAAACATTGTATTCTGTTTGACTGGTCTCAGAAACGCTACAATGCATAACTCTGTAGTCTTTGATTGTAGATTTAATGATGCTAATATTTCAAATCAACTTAAAGGATATTTAGAACAAGTAACAGGAATAGGAAATATTACTTTTGATACATTAACGGACTTCATAATTTTATTGGTCACTTTGCTTAAAAAAATCAGTATAAATAAAACCGAATTAAACAGGTATGTAAAAAATTATGATGACATTAGAGAAAAATTATTCTTGAGTATTCCGTTTAATACATATACAGCTATAATGAGTACAGATGCTAAAAATAAGCTATCCAATCTTAAAATTTTTATAAGAGAATAAGCGAATGTAGTTTACATTTGGTATACCGCATGCGATAATATTTGTAATCAAATAGCGGTACATTACTTCGGTTTGTACCTGAAACACTCCACGCGTGGAGTGTTTTTTTGCTATAAGCGGTACTTGTGACATAAAAAAATAAATGGTTTATTGCTGAGAATTTTCGTTATTTAATGATTTTTTTAGTTTATAAAAATAGAAAATCGATCAATTTCTAAGTATTTCCAATAATCTATGTACAAATGACTTCTATATCCTTTTATAGAAAGGGATGAAAAACGAGACCATTTTATTTACGTGTTTTGTTTACATTTGCCCGCAGAAAGGATAAGGACTATACTAGCGTTGATAAATAAGAAAAAAGGGGTTATTAGACGAAAGGATAAAAAAGATGAAAAAAGTTATTTTATTTTTGTTTTTATTGTTGGCTGCTATTGGTATCGATTATGAAATCAATTCAATTGGTTTGGTGAATCTTTCAAACGAAAATGAATTATTTTTACTGGTAGCTATTTTGCTGTTAAGCATTTATATCATTCCTGCTAGTTGGTTACTTTTTCGATATAAGAACTATTTTGCTATTTCTGTATATGTTTTAAGTATCAGCTTGTTTTTTGGTTGTTTTATCCCAGGATGGGTAGCCGCATATGGTAATGAAGCAGCTAAACCCATCATAGATTCTGTTGCACATGAATCATCTAGTTTAAATGCGTGGATCAGTGCATTGACGGCGCCTTTGGTTGAAGAAACTGTAAAAGGTGCTTGTGCAGTAGGGCTCATTTATTTATTGAAGAAGCAACGTTTATCTGAAGTTTTCTTCATTGGGGTTTGTGTAGGGTTAGGCTTTCAAATCTTAGAAGATATCTCATATATCGTTAATCAGGCTGGCGATTCAATGAAGGAGATCTTCCCACAAACACTATTACGGATTTCAGGAGCGATTAGTTCCCATTGGGCATACACCGGCTTATTTGTTTTAGGGTTATTTTGTTTAATCCATAAAAATAGTGGAATCCCAGCAAAAAAGGGATACCTATGGTTATTGAGTCCAATTGGCTTGCACTTTTTATGGAACTCACCATTGAATGAATGGACGATAGGCGATCTTTCACTAATCTCAGCAATCTTGACAGCTATCACACTTTTATTGATTATCCAAGTCATTCAATACTTGGCGCAACATGAAGTAATCCATGAAAAATCGGAATAATTTCTCTTTCTATTCTTTGAAAGGCTATTGGGTTAAACAATATCTATTAAAAAGTTGTAAAAGGAAACTCGAACAATAGGGAATAAGTAAGTTTTCTATTCTGATTTACGAATAGGAAAAGCGCACTATCTAGCATTAGCATCGCTAAAGAAACAAAAGAATATAGAATAAAACCGATCAATTAAAGTCTCATTTTGGAAGACCTGGTTGATCGGTTTTATTTATACGAGGTTATTACTAGAGTTTGGTCTCAGATTTTTATAATTCTCTTCATCTGATCATGGTAGATATAATGTATGTATCTGAATGAAGAAGATATAAAAGAGGAGTACGAACTCATATTTGAATATTGGAGTAAATCAAACATTTTTGGTCTAATTCAGATACAAAAGAAATCCGCAAAAAAATACGAAGAAACTGGCTTAGTAAAAGATCAAATAAAAGCCATGGTCACAACTGTATATATAGATTTACTGATGGATAGGGTTATTGATAAACGTGTTGTAGAAATAATAAAAAATTACTTTTTTGAAATTGAGAACTGGTATGTCTTTGAACTTTACTTGTTGGGAAAAATTATGATTGCTTTTGATATAAAAACAGCAATTTTTATTTACAGAAGAGCTAAAAAAAATTTCCAAAGGTTTGAATGGCTACAGTCAATAGAGAATGAAGAACTACAGATTGCACTTACCTTAATGTATAGAGCTATAATGTCTAACGAGAAAGATATAGTGAAAGAAATGAGAACAAGTATCAGAGAAATAAAAATAAAAAAATATTCGATCTATGCTGTTATCCTGAGAAACTGGGGCGAGAGTATATATAATGCGTATACTCTAAGAGATTTAGATTACATAAAAGAAGCAAGACTAAAATTGAGTTCTTTCGTTTATTTTGATTTAAGCGATGAAAAAAGAACATACGAAGCCATGACTGATAAAGTTGAAATATGTATCAAAGAGTTAAAAGAACAAAATGTTTGATAGGATAAAGCAACGAATACATAAGCAAACAACCCGCATTTGTTTGCGATAAATAAAAATGAATTCTCATTTCGATTATAAAGTTAATCCATAGATAAAGTAATTTGAGATTATTCGTTCAATGTCGAAGTTTTTGATTTTTGACATTCATTATTGTTGTAGTACCATAGATTTAGCAATTTTTGTTTCACATGAAACTAAAAAAGATAACCAAGACGATGTTGGGTTATTTTAATGAAAAGAAACGCGCGTAGGAATAGGATTATTCTTCTTGAAGAAAGAACAATCCGCAACGCGTTTTTTTTTTATCGTAATTGATAACTAAATTTGTACCAAAATCAATTTTTTAATCTCGTAAAATGAAACAAAATGGCGTGGTTAGCAAAACTAACCAGCGGACACATCTTTTTAAAGTCATAAAATCAATTTTTTGATTTTTTCTGACTGCTAAGACCAAAGTGTTTCTGGCAACACCTCAATAGATGTAGGTAGTTTTTTCATAGTGTTAGTATTGAAAAAGGTAAGGATTTTATTTAGGGTGTTTTTTAGGTAAATTTTTTCATAACCTACTTTAAATTTAATGGGAGAAAGATTGCAACTCAATGCATTTTGCGTTAAAGTAGGAAGAGATTCTGTGAAACAATTTCTGTTTCACATTGAAAGGAAAAAATATGATACCAGAAGAATTTCGCCAAGCATTGGCAGAGAAAAATATTCAGTTATCCGATAAACAAATGGCACAGTTTGACCGTTACTATCACTTACTTGTTGAATGGAACGAAAAGATGAATTTGACGGCCATCACTGAACAAAATGAAGTTTATTTAAAGCACTTTTATGATTCGTTGACTTTGGCATTTGATGTTGATTTCTCAAAAGGCGGTTCGCTTTGTGATGTGGGTTCAGGAGCAGGCTTTCCAAGTATTCCATTGAAAATCGCTTTTCCCGAGTTACAGATAACTATTGTTGATTCTTTAAATAAACGAATCAACTTTTTAACTGAATTGACAAAAGAATTAGAGATAACAGCAGCTCTTTACCATGATCGAGCAGAAACATTTGGACAAAATTCGCAATTTCGTGCCTCTTTTGACTTTGTGACCGCTCGAGCAGTTGCTCGCTTGAATGTTTTAACAGAGTTATGTTTGCCTTTAGTCAAACAAGAGGGCTATTTCTATGCATTAAAAGCTGCTAAAAGTGAAGAGGAATTAGCGGAAGCGAAACCAGCTATTGCTCTTTTAGGCGGTAAATTTATAGAAGAACAAGCAATCGAGTTGCCTAAAAGTTCAGATAAACGCCATATTCTTGTTATACAAAAAAAGAAACCAACACCAAAGAAATATCCAAGAAAACCTGGTTTGCCGAATAAGCAACCAATCAAGTAGGAGGAGCAAAGATGGCACAAATTATATCCGTTGCGAATCAAAAAGGCGGCGTTGGTAAAACAACGACCACTGTTAATCTAGGCGCTTGCCTCGCTAGTCTTGGCAAAAAGGTCTTATTAGTAGATATGGATGCACAAGGGAATGCAACTAGTGGTGTAGGCGTTCGTAAACCAGATGTGACACAAGATATTTATGATGTATTAGTGAATGAATTGCCAATTGCAAAAGCAACGTTAGCTACGGAACATGAAAATTTAAGTATTGTTCCTGCCACGCTTCAATTAGCAGGTGCAGAAATCGAATTGACTTCAATGATGGCTAGAGAATCACGTTTGAAGAGTTCATTAGCCGAAGTTAATGAGCAATACGACTATATTTTAATTGATTGCCCACCTTCTTTAGGACACTTAACGATTAATTCTTTCACAGCAAGTGACTCGATTTTGATTCCTGTTCAATGTGAGTATTATGCACTAGAAGGATTAAGCCAATTATTGAATACCGTTCGTTTAGTTCAAAAACACTTCAATCCTGAATTAGAAATTGAAGGGGTCCTACTAACGATGTATGATGCTCGGACGAATTTAGGCAATGAAGTGGTCGAGGAAGTTCGTAAATATTTCCGTGAAAAAGTCTATAATACAGTGATTCCTCGGAATATTCGCTTGTCAGAAGCACCAAGCCATGGCAAGCCAATCATTGACTATGATCCACGTTCTCGCGGCGCTGAAGTCTATCAAGCATTGGCAAAGGAAGTGGTTCAACGTGAAGAAAAGTAAAGGGTTAGGTCGAGGAATCGATGCGCTATTTCAAGATTTAGAGAGTTTAGAATCAGTGGATGTTAGAGACGAAACCGTTATTCAGTTGCCACTTAATGAATTACGACCAAATCCGTATCAACCACGTAAGACATTTGAAGAAGTGTCCCTACAAGAATTAGCAAATTCAATCGAACAATCAGGAGTTTTCCAACCGATTATCGTTCGTCGTTCAGCAGTGAAGGGCTATGAGATCATTGCAGGAGAACGTCGCTTTCGTGCATCGAAGTTAGCAAAAAAAGAAACGATCCCAGCAATTGTTCGTGATTTTAACGAAGAAGCGATGATGCAAGTCGCAGTTTTGGAAAACTTACAGCGAGAGGATTTAAATCCATTAGAAGAAGCAGAAGCTTACGAGATGTTAATGAAGAATCTTAAACTAACACAGGCAGAAGTAGCAAATCGTTTAGGAAAAAGCCGTCCTTATATTGCGAATTACTTACGCTTGTTGACACTACCTGATCTAGTCAAAGAGATGGTTCAGGACCAACGGCTTTCTATGGGGCAAGCTCGCACATTGTTAGGATTGAAAAATAAACAATTGATCTTAAAGTTAGCTAATCGTGCTGTGACTGAAAATCTAACAGTTCGTCAATTGGAACAAATTGTCGCTGAACTCAATCAAAATGATGGCAAAGAAAAGAAAAAAATCCCACGTTTAGCCAAAGAAAAACCTTACTATATCAGAGAAAGTGAAGATCGCTTGATGGATAAATTCGGCACAAGCGTAGCTATCCAAGAAAAGAACGGTAAGGGAAAAATCGAGATCGAGTACCTCTCACAAAACGATTTAACAAGAATTCTTGATATTCTTAATATTCAATTCGATGAAGAATAACAAAGGAGGAGACCGTGATGTACGACTTGCATGATATCGTGGAGATGAAAAAACCACATGCGTGTCAGACTAACCGTTGGGAAATCATCCGTATGGGCGCTGACATAAAAATAAAATGTATGAACTGTGGGCATATCGTCATGATGACTCGCCGAGAATTTGAAAAAAAGATGAAAAAAATACTTGAAAAAAATGTAGAGAAAGAGTGAATAAAACAATGGCATTGACTGCTGGAATTGTTGGACTACCCAACGTAGGAAAATCAACATTATTTAATGCAATTACAAAAGCTGGTGCAGAAGCAGCAAACTATCCTTTTGCGACAATTGATCCTAATATCGGGATGGTGGAAGTTCCAGATTGGCGTCTACAACGCTTAACTGAATTAGTACATCCGAAAAAAACAATTCCGACAACTTTTGAATTTACAGATATTGCCGGAATCGTGAAAGGTGCCAGCAAAGGTGAAGGACTAGGAAATCAGTTTTTAAGTCATATTCGTCAAGTAGATGCGATTTGTCATGTGGTTCGTTGTTTTGACGATGACAACATCACACACGTAGAAGGACGAGTAGATCCTTTAGCGGATATCGACACGATCAATTTAGAATTAGTTTTAGCTGATCTTGAGTCTGTGACAAAACGTTATACACGCGTCGCAAAAGTTGCTAAAACCAAAGATAAAGATGCAGTGGCAGAGTTAGCAGTGTTAGATAAAATCAAACCTGTATTAGAAGATGGTCGTTCAGCTCGTTCAATCGAATTTACTGATGAAGAACAAAAAATTGTAAAATCTTTATTCTTGTTGACGACTAAACCTATTCTATATGTAGCCAATGTTTCTGAAGATGAAGTAGCGGATGCAGATTCAAATCGCTATGTTCAGGAAGTACGTAATTTTGCAGCAGAGGAAAATGCAGAGGTCATCGTTGTCAGTGCTCGTGCCGAAGAAGAAATTGCTGAATTGGATGAGGAAGATAAAGCAGAATTCTTAGAAGCTTTAGGAATCGAAGAATCTGGTTTGGATCAATTGATTCGTGCAGCTTACGATTTATTAGGTTTAGCTACTTACTTTACAGCGGGTGAACAAGAAGTTCGTGCTTGGACCTTTAGAAAAGGAATCAAAGCACCACAAGCAGCAGGAATTATCCATACTGATTTTGAACGTGGGTTTATCCGTGCCGAAACCGTTTCGTTTGAAGATTTAGACCATTACGGTAGTATGCATGCAGCCAAAGAAGCTGGACGAGTACGCCTAGAAGGAAAAGAATATGTCGTTCAAGACGGCGACGTAATGTTATTCCGCTTTAATGTATAAAAGGGCTATCATCCAGTAGGGGTGTTATGTTAGAATGTCTTTTGTGACAACCGTCAGCGGCTAAGGAGGACGAAAAGAGAATGGAACCAGAACAATTACGAGCGATCGTAAAAGAAAACGCACAATTAGAAACACAATTAACGAAACGTAACCAACAATACATTTTTGATTTGAAAAAATCATTAGAAGCAGCAAATTTATCAGAAGAAGAAAAAGTGCAGGCTCTTCATGAGATGCTTCCTGTTTTAGTATCTGAACAAAAAGGTGGAAAAACAGCCCGTCAATTATTCGGTACAGTATCAGAAAGAACAGAAGCAATCATCAATAAACCCGTTGAAGTGAAAACTTCTTCCACACCACTATTGATGTGGTTAGATAATGCATTATTACTACTAGGTTTATTGAGCATCATGATTGCGATTACGGGATTGTTTTCACGTGAAACAACACCAGCATATGGTATTTCCACCCTTGTCTTAGGTTCAGCTGTCGGTGGATGGGTATTTTACTTGATGTATAAATATATTTATCAATATGAATATCCAGGTGCAGATCGCAGCAAAAAACCAGGAATGGGTAAAACATTATTGATTTTGGGAGGAACAACATTGATTTGGGTGATTGCTTTTTCAGCCACAACGTTACTTCCACCTGTGCTCAACCCGTTGTTGGATCCAGTAGTGATCATTATCATTGGGGGAGTATCCCTTGCATTACGTTATTACATGAAGAAAAAATATGGGATTGTAGGTAGTCTTTCTGTACCAAGAAGGTAATAAAAGACTGATGATCCATAGTTACTAAGAGATAAAAGAAGCTTTGAGCACGTGTTCAGCTTTGAGAAATAAGCCGGAGGATCTCTAAAATAGTTTTCCTATTTTAGAGATCCTTCGGCTTATTTTTTATAGGCACTATTTTTTTAAACACCGTTTACAACTATTGAGAAAAATCGATTTCTATTTGGCAACAAGGTAGAAAAATCGAAAATGTCTCTTCATATTTTGTTACTTTGATTTATGGATACGTTACGTATTTTTCTAGACGATTCCTTTGATTTTTATGAGAGTTGAAACATTTTTTATCTCAATTTCTTTTTTTAGGAGTTCCATAAGGAGATTCTCAGAAAAGATCTAGGTTTTACAGAATTGGTTGACTTACTAAGGAAAATCGATTATTTTAGTAGATAAACTAAACAAGAGGAGTGGTACTAAAAATGTCCAACTGGGAAACAAAGTTCACGAAAAAAGGATTTACTTTTGATGATGTCTTACTGATACCAGCAGAAAGTCACGTGTTACCAAACGAAGTGGATATGAGCGTACAATTAGCCAATAATATTAAGTTGAATATTCCGATCATCAGCGCAAGTATGGATACTGTTACTGATAGTAAAATGGCGATTTCCATGGCTAGACAAGGTGGCTTAGGTGTTATTCATAAAAATATGACGATCAGCCAGCAAGCAGATGAAGTCCGAAAAGTAAAACGTTCTGAAAGTGGTGTAATCATCGATCCATTCTTCTTGACTCCCCAACATCTTGTAGCAGATGCAGAAGAATTAATGAGTAGATATCGCATCAGCGGTGTGCCGATCGTTGAAACATTAGAAAACAGAAAATTAGTCGGAATTATTACTAACCGTGATATGCGATTTGTAACAGATTTCCATCTTGAGATCAGTGAGGTAATGACAAAAGAAAACTTAGTAACCGCCCCAGTAGGTACTTCTCTAAAAGATGCAGAAAAAATCTTGCAACAACATAAGATCGAAAAATTACCAATTGTTGATGAGCAAGGACGCTTAAGTGGTTTGATTACGATCAAAGATATTGAAAAAGTCATTGAGTTTCCAAATGCAGCGAAAGACGAACATGGCCGGTTATTAGTAGCAGCAGCTGTGGGTGTTACTAGTGATACATTTGAACGTGCCAATGCATTACTTGAAGCTGGTGCAGATGCGATTGTTATCGATACTGCTCATGGACATAGTGCGGGTGTTATTCGTAAAATCCAAGAGATTCGTGCTGCCTTTAAAGAAGCAACATTGATTGCTGGAAATGTTGCGACTGCAGAAGCAACAAAAGCACTCTATGATGCAGGTGTTGATGTGGTGAAAGTGGGGATTGGACCGGGCTCAATTTGTACAACACGTGTGGTAGCAGGTGTCGGTGTTCCTCAATTAACAGCGATTTATGATGCGGCATCAGTTGCCCGCCAATATGGCAAAGCTATTATTGCAGATGGTGGAATCAAATACTCAGGAGATATCGTTAAAGCGTTGGCTGCTGGTGGACATGCTGTAATGTTAGGAAGTATGTTAGCAGGAACAGACGAATCTCCAGGTGAATTTGAGATTTATCAAGGACGTCGTTTCAAAACGTATCGCGGAATGGGTTCATTGGGTGCAATGGAAAAAGGATCAAAAGACCGTTACTTCCAAGGCAGTATCAATGAAGCGAATAAGTTAGTGCCAGAAGGAATTGAAGGACGTGTTGCATACAAAGGAAGTGTGGCAGACATTCTTTTCCAAATGATTGGTGGACTAAAATCTGGTATGGGCTATGTCGGTGCTGCTAACTTAAGACAATTAAGAGAAGAAGCACAATTTATTCAAATGAGTGGTAGCGGCTTGAAGGAATCACATCCGCATGATGTTCAAATTACTAAAGAAGCACCAAACTACTCTGTAGAATCATAAAAAAGGGCTATAAACAAAGGGTAGAGTCATCGTTCGATGACTCTACCCTTTGTTTATAGTTTTGCTACTCAGAGTTTGATTGGTTTTTTCCCAACTAAGACAAACAGTTTTTGAAGTTTGTTATCTTAATGAGTAAGGAATCACTCAGCTTTGATCTCTTTATTTAATAACTTTCAGATTTCCCATGTATGGTACTAATACTTCTGGGATAGTAACTGAACCGTCTTCGTTTTGATAATTTTCAAGGATAGCCGCTACTGTACGACCAACAGCAAGTCCTGAGCCGTTTAATGTGTGTGCATAGTGGATTTTCCCATCTGTATCACGGTAACGGATCATTGCGCGACGTGCTTGGAAATCTTCACAGTTTGAGCAAGAGCTGATTTCACGATAATTGTTTTGCGCAGGTATCCATACTTCTAAGTCGTATGTTTTTGCTGCGGAGAAGCCCATGTCTCCGGTTGAAAGAGTTACTACACGGTATGGTAAATGTAATTTTTTCAAGATGTCTTCTGCATCAGCTGTCATTTTTTCCAATTCTTCATAAGAATGTTGAGCATCAGTAAATTTCACCATTTCTACTTTGTTGAATTGATGAAGTCGGATCAATCCACGGGTATCTCTACCTGCACTCCCAGCTTCAGAGCGAAAAGCTGGACTTAGAGCAGTAAAGTAAATGGGTAAATCTTCATTTGCTAAAATTTCATTATTGTAGTAGTTCGTTAATGGTACTTCTGCTGTAGGAATCAAAGTTAGATCAGTATCTTCTAGTTGGAATACATCTTCTTTGAATTTAGGGAATTGTCCAGTTCCAAACATCGCCTGACTATTTACTGCATATGGTGTAATCATTTCTGTGTAGCCATGTTCGTACACATGCTGATCTAACATAAAGTTGTAAAGCGCACGCTCTAAGCGAGCACCCAATCCCTTGTAGTAAACAAAACGACTACCGGAAACTTTTGCTCCACGTTCGAAATCTAAAATATCTAAGTTTTCAGCGATTTCCCAATGAGGTTTTGGTTCAAATGAAAATTGACGTGGCTCGCTCCAACGACGTGCTTCGACATTAGCGTCCTCGTCTTCACCAACAGGTACAGAATCATCAGGTAAATTGGGTAATGTCGTGGCAATTTGTCGTAACTTATCATCTACTTGGGCAACTTCTTCATCCAATGCTTTGATTTTACCGCCAACTTCCTTCATCTCAGCGATTTTGTCTGTTGCATCTTCCTTATTTCGTTTTAATTGAGCAATTTCAGCAGATACATCATTTCGATATTTTTTTAGTTCTTCACTTTCTACTAATAGCTTTCTACGGCTTTCATCTAATTCCATGAATTCAGCTAAAATTTCTTTTTTGACACCACGAGTCATTAACTTTTCTTGAACTTCATCAAATCTTTGACGGATCATTTTGACATCTAACATACGATTTCCTCCTTTTTATAAAAAAAAGCCAGCTCAGCCCAAAAATTTCTTGGGACGAACTGGTTTTAGTTTCGCGGTACCACCCAAGTTCAGTATAAATACTGCACTTGATAGCAGATAACGGCTGCTTTCCGTCCTTTCTTATCTCGAAAGGCACATCATAAATGAACTGGAACTTCCAAATTATTTTTTGCTGATTTGCACCAGACATCAGCTCTCTTGTAAAAAAATAAAGTGTACTGGGTTCAATGTTTTTTATATTTGTATACTAAGAATAGCTAAATTTTTAGTTTCCGTCAACCGGTTCTACAGGTTTCACAGCTAACTTTTCATTTTTTTTAATTGGAAAGTGCATAATAAAAGATGTCCATTGGGGATCTGATTTTGCATAGATATAGCCACCATGTAAGGCAACAATACTTTGAGCAATCGCCAATCCAAGTCCTGTTCCCCCAGTTTCTTGTGATCGTGATTCTTCAACTCGATAAAATCGGTCAAATAAATTATCGAGCGCTTGCTGTGGAATCATTGCACCGTTATTTTTAACTACAACGATGACTTCAGAGCCAAGTTGTTCGATTTCAATCACGATTTTTGTTGCACCTTTTCCATATTTTAATGCGTTTGTTAGCAAGTTATTGAATACACGTACTAATTTTTCTGTATCGCCATCCATTACGAGAGCCTCTAGTTTTGTTTCAACAATGATCTGCATCTGTTTTTTGGTGGCTTCCAATTCAAAATCAGCAGCCAGTTGTTCAATCAATTGGATTAAATCAAATGCAGAAAAATTGACAGGAACAGCCGGTTGGCGAACTTTAGTATATTCAAATAAATCTTCTACCAGTGATTTCATTTGCTTTGCTTTCACATAGGCAGTGTGGGTATATTTCAATAGATCCTCTTGCGTTTGATATTGGCCATCTTCAATTAATCCAAGATACCCGATAATCGATGTAAGAGGCGTTCGAATATCATGACTGACGTTGGTAATCAACTCATCCTTCGACTTTTCAATTTTCCGTTCATCCTCGATTGCTGCAACCGTACTATCCACCAAGCCGTTAATACTGGATACGACTCGGCTCAAATCACCACTTAACTCAAATGGAATACGATGATCGTAATTTCCACTGGCAATATAATGTAGCTCACTAATGATATGTCTTAGCTGCATTTGTCGGTATCGTCGAATTAATCGCCAGTAAAGAATCCCTATATCTAGAAGAAAGAAAATAGGAATGATGAAATTCCGTCCATTCCAAAACAAATCGCTATCTAAACGTTCAGCAAAAATATTCTTGGAATCCCAAATAGCATTTGTTAGAGAAGGAGAGTTACTGATCACTGAACTAATAATGACAAGAATTGCGACATTTAATAGAAGAAGGAGAATAACTGTAATGATTCCTTCGGCTAATAATTCACTGATTTCTTTAGAAGTTAGATTGATCCGTCGACGCTTCTCCACTACCTTTTTATCTTGCATCAATTTTATAGCCCACTCCCCAAACGGTTTGAATGACTTTTTCTCCACCTGTGGCTTCTTCAATTTTATCTCTTAAGTGACTTACATGCACCATGACTGTTTTAGCAGAAACGATACTTTCTTGTTTCCAGACACGCTCAAATATTTCATCTGCACTGAAGACACGGTTGGGATGACTTGCTAATAGATAAAGAATCCCAAATTCTAAAGCTGTCAGTTGGATTTCTTTTCCATCAATGGTTTTAACTTCGTGGGAATCTTTATTGATAATCAATGCATTGACTTCCAATACATCTGGTTGGTCAGGTGTCACTTGCATTTTTGTGCGACGTAGTAAAGATTTCACACGAGCCATCACTTCTAAAGGATTGAAAGGTTTTGTAACATAATCATCTGCTCCGGCTACCAATCCTTTGATTTTATCCATATCCGTAGTTTTTGCAGTCAACATGATAATAGGAATTTGAGACTCTTTACGTAATTCTTTGACGACTTGCATCCCATCCATTTCAGGCATCATAATATCTAAAATAAGTAGTTGGATATCTGGGATGGTGCGGATCTTTGATAATGCTTCTTTTCCATCATATGCTTTAACAGCTTCATAGCCTTCATTGTGTACATAGATACTTAGTAATTCAACAATTTCTTTATCATCATCGGCAATTAGTATTTTCATAAGTAGATCCTCCAAGATTAGTATATTTACTCTTAATATTTTAGCAAAAAAACACACAAATAGATAAAAGCAACACTTTGTTAAGGAAAATTTTAGAAGAATAACGGAAAAAAGCTGAAAAAAGTGTTATGAAGGAAGTTGAAAGGGAGGATATACATCTTTTTTCTATAGTAAAGGATAAAAATTATACAAAAATAAATAGGTGTTTTATAACTAGACCATTTATTCAAAATTAAAGTTATCATATTCGTCCAAGAAAAAAGGTGAACTTTAAAATATACAACGAAGTAAAAAGAGGGTAGATTGCTTAAAAAGCGAATGATTTTAGAAAAATATTTTTGATTGATCGACTTTATAAAAAGGTTGAGAAATCAGCATAGTTTTTGTTGACTTTCAAATTTGAAGTTGGTATATTATTAGATGTTCAAAAGAATCGGTACAAACATAAAAAATGTTAAAATAAGTCATTGACATGTTTGTTACCACATGATAATATAACGTAGTCGATTTTGTTTCGACAGCTTGTGATTGTTGATTTCATAAAGAAAAAAACAAAAAAAGTTGTTGACAAATAACAAACGGCGAGTTATGATATGTGAGTTGCCAAAACTATCTCATGAAAAACGAGATAAAAAACTTTTAAAAAAGTGTTGACAAGCACTTGAGTCTTTGCTAAGATATAAGAGTTGCTGCGGCAATCGCAGATAGCGGATTTTTGATTCGGTATCAAGTAGACCTTTGAAAACTGAACAAAGTAAGACAAACCAAATGTGTAGGGCGTCTTGATTGATTCAAGACAACAAACATTTTTAACAAGCAAGCAATATGCTAGCAACCAAATTGAGCTTAACAATCGCAAGATTGTTCTAACTTTTATTATGAGAGTTTGATCCTGGCTCAGGACGAACGCTGGCGGCGTGCCTAATACATGCAAGTCGAACGCTTCTTTTTCCACCGGAGCTTGCTCCACCGGAAAAAGAGGAGTGGCGAACGGGTGAGTAACACGTGGGTAACCTGCCCATCAGAAGGGGATAACACTTGGAAACAGGTGCTAATACCGTATAACAATCGAAACCGCATGGTTTTGATTTGAAAGGCGCTTTACGGTGCCGCTGATGGATGGACCCGCGGTGCATTAGCTAGTTGGTGAGGTAACGGCTCACCAAGGCCACGATGCATAGCCGACCTGAGAGGGTGATCGGCCACATTGGGACTGAGACACGGCCCAAACTCCTACGGGAGGCAGCAGTAGGGAATCTTCGGCAATGGACGAAAGTCTGACCGAGCAACGCCGCGTGAGTGAAGAAGGTTTTCGGATCGTAAAACTCTGTTGTTAGAGAAGAACAAGGATGAGAGTAACTGTTCATCCCTTGACGGTATCTAACCAGAAAGCCACGGCTAACTACGTGCCAGCAGCCGCGGTAATACGTAGGTGGCAAGCGTTGTCCGGATTTATTGGGCGTAAAGCGAGCGCAGGCGGTTTCTTAAGTCTGATGTGAAAGCCCCCGGCTCAACCGGGGAGGGTCATTGGAAACTGGGAGACTTGAGTGCAGAAGAGGAGAGTGGAATTCCATGTGTAGCGGTGAAATGCGTAGATATATGGAGGAACACCAGTGGCGAAGGCGGCTCTCTGGTCTGTAACTGACGCTGAGGCTCGAAAGCGTGGGGAGCAAACAGGATTAGATACCCTGGTAGTCCACGCCGTAAACGATGAGTGCTAAGTGTTGGAGGGTTTCCGCCCTTCAGTGCTGCAGCTAACGCATTAAGCACTCCGCCTGGGGAGTACGACCGCAAGGTTGAAACTCAAAGGAATTGACGGGGGCCCGCACAAGCGGTGGAGCATGTGGTTTAATTCGAAGCAACGCGAAGAACCTTACCAGGTCTTGACATCCTTTGACCACTCTAGAGATAGAGCTTCCCCTTCGGGGGCAAAGTGACAGGTGGTGCATGGTTGTCGTCAGCTCGTGTCGTGAGATGTTGGGTTA
>NZ_NGMO01000001.1:1182453-1183706 GCF_002140175.1 Candidatus Enterococcus wittei | reverse complement strand
ACTCATGATTCCGGTACTCGGTCAAGTCACCTCCCTCAATATGAAATTCGCATTAGGTGTGGCTAGAGCCTTTGCCCGAGGGGGAATTCGCAATGTGATCAGAAGCAGTAGGAGTTTCCTCCCCACTATGGCTGAGATCAGAAGACTTGTGCTGACTTTTGCACAGAATCTTGATCCAGGGTTTGAGCCACTCATAGGCGGAGGGCGGTTGATTGTTCGGAAATTAGTGAAGTTCAAAAATGAATTACACATAGGCAAGAAAATCAAAGACTTGTTAGAAAGAGTCGAAAAACTGGAGAAGGCGCAAGAAGCGCTAAAAAAATCAATCGAGATGCTCGAGTGGAAGGGTTTAGAAGTGCCGGTGAAAAAAGTGAATGATCACCTGTATGTGCGAGTGACGAATCTGGAAACTGCGGAGGTATTTGGCGGTTTATTTATGAAAAAAGGCAATCGCATAGAAGCTTATAGACCCGCCACGTTTACAACTGAACAACTAAACTTAATCGACCTTTTGAAAGTTAAGCTGGATAAAGATCAGGTCTTTGTCGTGGAAGTTAATTCAAATCCTCAAGCCTATGGTACAGGCGAGATCACAACGGTCACAAAAGAAGGAGAAGAAACGAAGCGTTTTATTCGAATGAAGGGAAAACTGATTGAAGTGACGATGACAGCCATCAAAGAGCACGGGTTCCGGTTGGATGTTTATGCCCGTCATGCGGGGAAAATCTTACCGGTGAATTTTAATGGGGTAGAATGGTATTTTGAAGCACCGACTTCTCCTTTCATATCAAACTCCGTAGAGGAAAAAATCGTTAGGGAATTGGACAAGTTTGAAACACGAAAAAATCCAAGTGATCTTTCTGCGCCAGATGGAAAAGGGTTGATGTGGGAGGAGTCAGGCAGATCCCATATTAAGATCAATGATCATTACATTCCGTTGATCGCACTGGATAAAAAAGGCAATCGGTATCATTTAGTGAAAAAGGATTCCAATGAACCAATGACCATCTTAAGATTTGATGAAAAAAAAGGCAAGTTTCGTTTTGAGACAGATTTGGAAAGAGCGAAGGCGGAGGCAATCGAAAAGACAAGCAAGAAAGAAAAATCCCCTAAGTTAGAGGTTTTACAGTATAAAAGAAAACTAAAAAAACAGGATACCACCTCAGGGACATCAAGAGTGTCTCAGGGAGAGACGCCGGGCACCTCAGGGACATCAAGAGTGTCTCAGGGAGAGACGCCGGGCACCTCAGGGA
>NZ_NGMO01000001.1:1174263-1179143 GCF_002140175.1 Candidatus Enterococcus wittei | reverse complement strand
CACCTCAGGGACATCAAGAGTGTCTCAGGGAGAGACGCCGGGCACCTCAGGGACATCAAGAGTGTCTCAGGGAGAGACGCCGGGCACCTCAGGGACATCAAGAGTGTCTCAGGAAGAGACACCGGGCACCTCAGGGATATCAAGAGTGTCTCAGGGAGAGCCACCAGGCACCTCAGGGACATCAAGAGTGTCTCAGGGAGAGACGCCGGGCACCTCAGGGATATCAAGTACAGATGTTGGTCAAGTGGTAATTAATGATATTCCCAAATCAGCAGGAAAACGTGATTTATGGAGTAAACTTAGAGAAGCAGAGCTTTATGAAGATGTAGTTCCAAGAATAGAAGATCCTAACGTTCGACTTGCACCGTTAACTGAATTTGTTTCAGATTTGCCTAATAAATATTATCATAGTGACGAGGGAGTAAGACAGAGTATTTTGACAGTAATTAAAAGGAACTTGACGCCCAATTCTACCTTTAATACAATGGCGGGGGTTAAGCCTGATAAAGTGCCAGATTTTCTCAAGCCGTTTGTTCAAGATATAGAGAATGGTCTTAAAGAATTAATGAAGTTTGCAGATTCCGGAATAGCCATATTTGAAAAATTATTGCTTGACAAAACTACTGTAAAAGCAGAGCTTAACAAAGCCGTAGCAAACGCTGAGGTTGAAAAAGATGTGGCACAAGCTGTGGTTGACGATGCTGTGGCAAAAGTCCAGATTGCAGAATCTACGCTTGACCAAGCGATTGCAAAAGCTGAGCTTAAAGAAGCTGTGGCAAAAGCCGAGCATGCACAATTTGAACTTGACAAAGCGGTTGAACTAGTTAAGTTTGATAAAACTCTTTCCCAATCTAAGGTAGGGGAATATTTAACAAAATTACTTTCAATAGATGAGACTCCTAGCCAAGAACTCCTCATAACAGAAACGATTAAAAAATTTTTGCATAGATTGAAAAAAATCAAAGACTTCTATAAGCAATCAAAGGAATGGGACTATGAGAATATTTTGCTCGTTTGGAGTGATTCATTCGTTAAGAAAGAGGGGGAAAATGTTTATGTATCAACAGGTAATCTAGCTATTCCGAAAGCAGAGGTTTTTACAACTGATGGAGAATGTCGAGTCATTATTTATGCAGATAGTCAACATTTGGATCCTCAAAAAGCTCCAGATTATGAGCTAACAGCAAGACCATCTCGAGTATTAATTCATGAAGGGTCACATCTTGTTTCACATACAGCGGATCTGACGGTTCAATATAGTCCCCCAAGAGGAACGGAACCGACTGCAGCACAAGCAATATCACTGATTTATGAAGAATTAACAAGCATAGTAAATTTAGTTTCCCAACCTTTCAGTGTCTTTGTGGATCATTTAGCTAAAGAATTGAATTTACCTAACTTATCCAAGTCTGAGGTTATAAGGGGAATGAGTGAAGATGATGTATTGTTTTATAATTTTTTATTGACAGATGCAGAATTATCTGCATTGATTTTAAGAGACATTATCGAAGGAAGAGGGATTAATGAAATCGTTCGTGTCCCAAGAAGTACAGATAATCAAAAAATGAAATTGAAATTTCTGTTCCTCTATACGGCAATGGCTTATCTGTTTAGAAATTCAAATTTAGAGGTAAATCTTCAAGTAAACCAAATGAAAGAACAGGACACAACAAAAGTAACGGATAATGTGAGTACAGATATCCCAAGTAAAGAAATAACGGAAGAAACAAGAATGACAGGACACACGGAGTCTTTAAAAAATCTAAAATACAGAGCAAAAGATAGGTTGAAAAAGGAAGTCTCAGACCTTATAACGACTAGTATGACAAAAAGTAACAACAGTACAACTGAATTCATTATAAAAGAACAAGGAGTAACGAGCCCAACACCAGCTCCATCGACTCTAAGTTTCTCGGATCTTGTCACTAGGAGTATTGAAAAAAGAAATAAACTTCGTCAAAATGTATCGAAGAAACGAACACACAATCGACAAGAAGCAACTCCACAATATCAATTCGAGTAGGCCATTTAAAAAAATATTGGTAAGGTAATATTTATTGCCTTTTCATGATGCGAAAATTTAAGTTTAATCTATGTAAAACGATTTTTGATCAAAAAAGTATTAATAGCGAAAAGTGGTTCAATGGATCTTTATCTGGAGGCGAGTAGCGACTGGTTGCTTTAGCGTACAACTTATTTACCAATCAAGATTTTTATGAATATGAAGATGGCAAGCGATAAAATATATCTCCGCTAGAAATATTTTCTGGCGTGGATGAGAAGGGATACAAGCTAGTAAAGAACGCAATTGATATCAGACTCCAGTTTTAATAGAATCTGATGCAACCTTTATCTTATAGTATATCCATAATAAACACGCACGAACTAGCACTTTACACTTAAAACTCTTGATGAGTCAGGAGTTTTATTTTTTTAAAGTGTATCTTTGGGATTTTATATTATCCAAAACAAAAAAGAATCAATCGAAGCGTATTTCTGCTTCGATTGATTCTCGATGAAATTCTTTCAATTTGAACTCACCAACACTACTTGTCGAAGAGCCATAAAAAGAGAGTGTGGAACAAAAGTGTTATTTACTCTTGTTTCATGCTCTAAATACGTATAAACGGCGGAATCAGAAGCAACCCCTTCGATAATAAGCTGAAATTCATCAAAAATTCGAAAAGCAATTTTCGTGAAGCCCTTCTTATTTCTCGGAGTTAACCACTTCTGTATCCAGCCTCCTTTGTCTATTTCTTTTTTTTATCTTTTTTTGGTTCAATTTTTGGTTTTAAAAAACGATTGATTTCTTCCTTGGAAGCAGTTGCTTTTTCTGGATCGACACCAAAGGATTCAAACATCTTATCTAAATTATCTGTACGCTCAAATTTAAGTCCCATTTTTTTCACCTCGTTTGTTCTTCTTTTATTCATTTTACCACGGACTAGTATCTAGAGTAGAGAAAGACGTTAAGTTTTAGTTTTTTCTTATTGTTAGTTATAATTTAATTATAGAATAATTTGAAAGAGGTGAGAGGGATGGTGTTGGCAGAGAAACTACTCTTCAAAATCAAACTGGTAAATGTTGATTATCAGGAAAAACTGACCGAACTGATGGATGGACTAGTACTAAGTCGCCTATTGCTTGAACCGACATTTTTTCAATCCTCTCTTCACCAAAAGGAATCTTTCAAACTTGCTGATGCATACTCCTCGCTCCAATCGGTAAATGAGAAAAAAACAGGGTGGTTTGTGGTTGGTAACGAAGAGGAACAATGCCAGATACAATTCAATCAAACGACTATTCAGATTAGTGCTCATTTTCAATGGGGGAGATTTCTCAAAAATCAATTAGTCATCCGCGATTATATCCAAGTCAAAATGAGCAAACATGGAGTTTTTGCCTACTTACGTGCGTATGAAGAGTATTTATATAATAATACTAGTGGAATTTCAGAGCGTTCGATCGTAGAATCTCCGGAAGAAACGGAAAAATTACCGAAGTTCCTAGGTCAGTCAGGAAAAATAGAGGTAGATTGTAACCTTTTCCCTGGGTATGATCTACTGTTTGAAGCTTTGTGTTTTACCTCTTGCTGGGAAATGTATTACAGTTATCACTATTATCGATTCATTCCTAAAGAAATTTTTTTAGAAGTGCAACAAGTAGAAAGAGTAACTGAATATGAGAATCATGTGATCGGTATCCAAATTTATCGAGAACCATTTCGGTGGAAAAGTAAAACAAATCAAAAATTTCAACAGTACTATCGAGATCAGCTGGGATTTGACCATTTAGCATGGGATAATGGGGTGGGATTGTTACGGGAACCATTTGTTGAATATGCTTATACCGATGATATGCTTCAATCTGTCCAGTACCAAAATCAGTTGATGCAGCCGGTGGAAAAGAAAAAAGCTACTTTTTTTGTCACTAGGACGTATAATTTTTCTACCCATGAATATAGTGAACGAAGAGCCAAAGGGATGTTAAATCGACAAGCCTTTTTTCCTTGGGTAGATGATACTCATAGTCAATTGATCTGTTATAAAGTAATTGATCCAACCTTCACTTTAGATAATGGTGTCAAAGCATACTCTTATTATATTAAGGAGTACCTAGATATTGAAGCCCCTGATGTAACCTATCAAAGTTATTTAACGACTTTGCGTATTTATGTACCGTCATTGCACCTGAAAGAATTCCCACTAAGCGAGATTCGTCAACAACTACCAAATGTGACATTCAAACGATTACGAAAAAGACGAGGACGAATCAGTTTTGATGTCACCCAAGGGAGGAAGCGACTCAGAGTGATACTATTAAGCCAAAATGAATTAGATATGCAAGCCTTACAAAAAATCTAATTAAGAAAAGCTAAATTTGGAAAAAGTACACTCATGACTAGAATTCGAAATTCTTTGTCAAACGAATGTTGGTGACAAGATAGCTGAGAATGGTTGGAGAACAGAAAGAACCGTTTTCTTTCTATTTTCAGGCTGTAGACAACTTCCTGAACTGTCTCTTATACACATCTAGATGTGTATAAGAGACAGGTATTAGACTGTAGATAAATTCATGAACCTGGAATGTTGTTTACAGTTTTTTTGTTTTCATAGAAAATTACTTTTTAGTATTTATGTTGTTAGAAGCCTGTCTCTTATACACATCTAGATGTGTATAAGAGACAGTAATTATAGAATAATTTGAAAGAGGTGAGAGGGATGGTGTTGGCAGAGAAACTACTCCTGTCTCTTATACACATCTAGATGTGTATATAAGACTAGTATCTAGAGTAGAGAAAGACGTTAAGTTTTAGTTTTTTCTTATTGTTAGTTATAATTTAATTATAGAATAATTTGAAAGAGGTGAGAGGGATGGTG
>NZ_NGMO01000001.1:1114820-1174163 GCF_002140175.1 Candidatus Enterococcus wittei | reverse complement strand
ATTTTATGAGTAATACTTTCTCATATTGAATCTCATTTTGTATTTTTTAATTTATAAAAGATTCAAAGTCCATAGTTCTTTTTTAATCCCTTGATAGAAACCTATGGATAAGTGGAGATGACACAGCGACAATGAACACATTCTCTAGTGAAAAGCGAAGCATTCCACGGTAGATCAAGCAAGTTTGGCTTTTATACTTTTCTTTCGTTAAACAATTTTCCTCACTTTGGATATTTAGGTCTAGAATAAGGTAATCTGTGATAATCTGTGTGTAAGGCAGCTTGAATCCTTCTTATGAAAGGTTTTCTAAATCAATTCTAAAAGATTTCAAGAAGTCTTTTCTATCTTTTTTTTCAATTAAAAAACTGCCAGTGAAATCCACCAACATCAAAAAAGTATAGAGCTGTAAACTAGAAGTTTTATTTTTTAATGTATTTTTTTTCATATTATATTCTATAAAGAGAAAGACATTTTGGAGTTTTTACGGCATACATGCAATAAATCAGCCGTACGATTTTAATGAGGGAGTGAAAAAGATGCCACAAAAAATAAGGATACCACAAGCTATTTTTAGAGAACAAATCGGTAAAGAAAACAACAAACGTAATGACAAGAGTAAATTGGGAGATGACCAAAGAGTTTTAAACACTATCTCCAATATGGCGGGGAAAACCCTAACACCTGCAGGAATAACGTACCCATTTGGTTGGTGGTATTCATTTATCACTCTCTGTAATGTGGTTCCACCAGTAGATTTTCCCGACCAACAGATGGTCGTAAAAAAAACTCCTCCAGCTTTTGAAGTGAATACATGGATCGACGTGAGAAAAGAGGGTAATCAGACTAGGATCCATTCCTTTGTTTCAACCTCTACCATCAATAATGTGCAAATATACTCGCCACTATTCTTGAATACGGCCCATACGATATCTCATCCTTCAACATCAATCGCATCATCGTTTATCAGTGCCAGTCCTCTTTTTGGCAATCAAAGTTTCTTTCATAAGACCCCATCCTCTACACAAGAGGTCATCGACGTAGCGAAAATCGCACATGAATTAACTCTTACTGTTCACCAAAAAGTTCATGATCTCTCCGAATTAGTGAGTTGTAACACCACGAGAAGGACAGATCAGGTGAACGCATGGATCGTCACAGGAGAAAGTGTGGAACAAACGAGTTTTACTACGGTTTGTCAGGGTGCAGTCGGTAGGGCTGAGGCACAGAATAATCAAAGAATGAAACAAGAAAGTGAGAATTCCACTCTTTCTTCAATTTATCTGAACAATACGACTGGTCATAGATTTCAGCATTTTTCTGCAGAAGAAATAGCTCGAAAATTAAGTGAAAACATTCGATCAAATTTTGAAAATAAACATAATGCAACAACAGTACCCAAATCGAATATACATAATCAAATGACAGAAACATTTTGGAATGGATTAGCTGAGCGATTTTGTCGGTTCTTTTACCCATACGAGAATACGAGCTATGCCCAAGAACATAGACGACTAAACGAAGTGGGGATAATGGCACAATTTGTTGACTTTTTGTTGCAAATTTTTTCGATAGATTATGGCGGAAAAGTTTCCGTTAATTACCAATCAGAAAAGAACCTACAGTCTCTAATGAGAACCCATCCCACGAAAAGTCTATCCTTATTCAAAACTTCGCAAAAAAAATCCAAGAAAGCGAAGCAAGAAAATAATCATCAAAAACTAGCTTCAAAAATAATTCTAGAAACAGTAACGGAAGGTCCACTTGTATTGCCTCCGGAAGAAGAGAATACTTTGACTTATCTTATCCATCTGGCAGAGGAATTTTGTGAATCGATGGATGGATTTCTCCAACAATGGGTGGGACTTCAATTTTTAGGAGCTGAAGCAATGCCCATTCATGTTGGCGCTGAGACAACTATCTCAGACAGTCCAAGCAATGCGACGTCAACTCCTATTGTAGTTTTTGGATCAAATGTGACTCAAGCTGAAGAAATCGATAACACTCAAGAGATTAATGAAAAAATCCAAGCCTTTTTGCGGGAAAATGCGGTTGACCCGACAAAGACAGTGGCTAAAGAGATAAAGAAAGAGTTAAGTCCACTTGAATGGACGAGTGAACAAAAAGAGAACATCCGCAAAAAGCTAGTTGATTTTTTCATGGAAAATGGAATTGTCTGTCAAGAATCTAATGACAGAGAACTAATGGAGACAGTCGGTGAGTGGGGGCTTCTTGAAGGTGCGACACCACCAACGTTGGATATGGTGAAAGTGAAACAAATCGCAAAAATTATTCTAGAAATGGGAGAAGAGGCAGTTATTTCAGAGGAACAGGCGGGACTGACTGTCGGATCATGGATCTATGAAACAATGAAAGACAATCAACCTGTAGCTTTAGCTCTTGTAGCAGAAGCCCCAGAACAAACAACAGAGATGAATACCACTCGATCAACAAGTACCCCTCAACCAACAAGTGTAGACAAACAAAAAAACAATATCGTCGAAACGGATGGCATTCAATGGCGTGATCCCAATGTACGAAAACAAGTGGAAGCCTTTTTTCAACAGAAGAAATTACTCTCGGATCAGCCAACCAAAGAAGAATTATTGGTCACTATGGGAAAACGGATCACAAAAGAAGAAAACAACCAATTGATCTTTGATTATGAAAAACTTCAACCTGTGGCGAAAGTGATCTTGAAAGCATTGAAATTTAATGACGAAAAAAATGAGGAGAAAATCTCGAACAAAGATGCCGAATTAACGGTCATGAAATGGGCGTTTGAAACGATACTAGGAAGTTCGATTGAGGCTTACATGGTCAAAAATCTGGTGTCAGTTCCTGATGTAGATCAATTTACCATGGGGCGCTTGAGAGATTTATTTACCGTCAGAAACTTGGAAAAAGAAGGATTAATTCAGCTAGATGTTCCTACTCTATCTCAAAAACAGAAGAGACGCTTTAATAAATTGTGGAACTTTTTACTCCAACAAGAGCTGCCCAACTATTTTCTAGACAGTAGTGGCTTAGCGGATCACTTATTGATTTCTGATTATGCTTCTTTGATGCAACTAACTGGGGCGAAAATTTTAAAAGAGGGAGGTTATCTTCAGTCATTCAATCCAGAAGACAGTCGATTGATGGGGCAACATTTCTGGAAAATGATCCTTGAAAAAGGAATCACTACCTATGAAGAATTCCGCCATCTCCTGTTGCCTTCTTTACTTGCGGTCGCTCAACTAGAACCAGATTTGTTACGTGAGGCATTGGCTACGGGCACCTACAAAGAAGTGGCTATCAGTACTTTCATTGGGTATCAACAAGAAGGCTATTATAAGATTGTCGACAATCAAGAACTCCTCGATCGTTTGTATAAAGCCTATCAAGAAGCCTTTCTTCAATGGCGTCGGAAAGAGGCGTTAGCCACAAATGTCGCTGAGAAGTGTCGCAGTAAAGGTTCTCATGCGCCTCTTTATATCATGAAACAAAATTATCTTTTAGGATTAGAGGGGCCTTGTCGAGATATCGATTGGTTCCCGCCTAAGTTAGAAGACGAGTATATCAAATTGACAAAAAACGTCTCAGAGGCGCATTTTCCCTTTGATAAAAAATTGATGGAATTTGCGTTGAATGCAGTTGATAAAAAAGAACGAGCGTTTATTTTCTCAAAAACAACTACCCTTTACGAGGGATTTGCCGAGTTGAAAAATGAAACTCACTATACAGGCGGGGCTCCGGGAACAGGTGGGATGTTACTGATTAATTTTAGAGGACGAGTGACGTGGGAGGATACGACGCTTAGTCTAGACAAAACCGACCTATTTGTGGCTGTTAATGGGAAGGAGGAACGTTGGTATGCGTTGAAGAGACTGGATGAAGAAGGGGGCTATATCCTCTATCGAGTCGATCAAGATCCCCTATCCTATCTCAAATATGGTTTATTTAATCGGAAAGATCTTTGGGAAAAAGGCTATCGACAAGTAGGAAATAAGATTCGTATAGGAGATAAATACTTTCAGTTCTCTGCCCGTGTGAATCGAAGTAAGAAATTATCCCATGGGGTAGAAATGGAATCGTTGATTGAGACATTGAGTCGTAAACATAGTGACCAACTGTATGACCAACTCTACGATTCGGGAAACGATAAAGCGGATATCGAAAAAGCTTGGGATACCATCAAGCATTTCATCCCATTTTATGATTGTGTAACAGGGATCATTGACCAAGACACTGGAGAAGCAGTTGTCTCGTGTACGATTGATGCCTTACTCATGATTCCGGTATTAGGCCAAATCACTTCCTTGAATATGAAGTTTGCATTAGGTGTAGCTAGAGCCTTTGCTCGAGGGGGAATTCGTAATGTGATTAGAAGCAGTAAGAGTTTTCTCCCAACAGCGGCTGAGACTAGAAGACTTGTGCTAGCTTTTGCACAAACTCTTGATCCAGGGTTTGAAACCCTCATAGGAGGAGGAAGGTTGATTGTTCGGAACTTAGTGAAGTACAAAAATGAATTACGTGAAGGGAAAAAAATCAAAGATTTGTTAGAAAGAGTCGAAACGCTGGATAAGGCGCAAGAAGGGTGGGAAAAATCGATCGAGATGGTCGAGTGGAATGGCTTGGAAGTTCCAGTGAGAAAAGTGAACGAACATTTGTATATGCGAGTGACAAATTTAGGAACTGCAGAGGTATTTGGCGGTTTATTTATGAAAAAAGGTAATCGTATAGAAGTCTATAGACCCGCCACCTTTACGAATGAACAACTAAAATTGATCAATTTCTTGGAGGTGAAGCTAGATAAAAATCAGATATTTATCGTAGAAGTTAATCCGAATCCTCAGGCCTATGGCACAGGAGAGATCACAACTGTAGCAAAAGAAGGAGAAGAAACGAAGCGCTTTATTCAGATGAAGGGAAAACTGATTGAGGTGACCATGACAGCCATCAAGGAACATGGGATCCGCTTGGATGTTTATGCCCATCATTCGGCAAAGATTTTACCGGTGAATTTTAATGGGATGGAATGGTATTTTGAAGCACCAACGTCTCCTTTCGTGGCAAAAGAAGTGGAAAAAGAAATCGCTAGCATGTTGGATCAATTTGAAACACAACAGAACCCAAGTGGACTTTCTGCCCCCGATGGAAAAGGGATGATGTGGGATACGTCTGGGAGATCCTATATCAAGATCAGCGATCATTACATTCCGCTAATTGCACTGGGAAAAAATGAGAATCGTTATTATTTAATGAAAAAGGATTACAATGAGTTAAAGACTGTCTTGAGTTTTGATGCAAAAAATGGCAAATTTCGTTTTGAGACAGGTCTGGAAAAGATGAAAGTAACGGAGACAGAAACAAAAGTTTCATATCAAAGAGGAAAGCCAAAGGGGGAAAGTGACCTAAATGAAGGTTAGTCAAGAGTTTCACAAGGAGAATCACCCGGAACATCAGGTACTTCAAAAGAGACAAAAAATACTTCACAAGAAATAGGTTCGCAAACTAATGGATCTGGGAAGGTATTAGCGTCTGAAACTTTTGATCGTTTCAAATTTGGTAAACAAACTGGGGATGTGTGGAATGACATTCCTCCTTCAAAAGAAAAATGGGATTTATGGAATAAGCTCAGAGGAGCAGAAGTCTACAAAAAGCCCCCTTCTATAAGAGTGGAAGATTCTACCGTTGAGCTTCCACCGTTATCTAAATTTGTTTCAGAACTCACTCCTACTTTTTATCCTAACGATCATGAAATAAGAACTGCTATTGTAGCACAAATTAAAGAGCGTTTACCTATTGACTTTAACTTTCGAACATTTGCTGGAGTTAAAGTAAATAAAATGCCAGATTTTCTCAAATCGTTTGTGGAAGATCTAGAAGAAAACCTTGTTCAAGCATTGGATTATTTAGATACAGGAATAGCGATATTTAAAAATTTATCGAGTAAAGCAATTCTTTCAGAAACGAAAGAAGGACAATATTTGACAAAACTGTTTTCACTAGAAGGACTTGATAATCAGGAAGAAATTTTAAAAGAAACGATTAAAAGATTTTTGTCGATATCAGAAAAGGTCAAAAATTTCCTTAAACAATCAAAGCTATGGGATTACGAAAATATTTTGATCGTCTCGGGAGATTTGATTCATCAAGAAGTGGGATCAGAAAAATATCTTTCACAATCTAACAAACTCCTCCCATGGGGACTTGTGGTGCCAGGTGATGCAGAATGTCGAATCATTATTTTTGCGGATGCTTTCCATATTGATCCTAAGCTTATTCCAAGTAGTGAACTAACACAGTCTGCATACATAACGTTCATACATGAAATAACACATCTTGTTTCAAATACACATGATATAGTAACCTATCCTTTACCTGATAAAGGTTTTAGAATTAGTGTAAAACAGCAAAGAGAGATAATTAACGACAATTTTACAACAATATTATATTCTGAACCTTTCGACGATTTTGTTAAGCAATTGGCTAAAGAGCTGAATTTACCGACCTTATCAAAAGAAGTCGTCAGAGAAGCAATGTACAACGATCGATTACTGCTTGTTAATTTTCTCTTAACGGATGCGGAATTCACTACAATCATCCTAAGAGATCTTATCGAAGGAAGAGCTTATGATGAGATTATTCGTGTCACTAGAAGTACAGATAACTTAAATTTGGAAAGGAAATTTATGTTTCTATTTTTTGCAAAGGCTTTTATATATGACTATCAAAGCTTTGAGAGAACATTGCACTTAAATAACGAAAAAGAAAAAAAAACAACAAAAACAATGGACAATGTAAGTACAGAGATACCAAGAAAAGAAGTAACTACAAATATAGAGAGTATAAAAAGAACAGAAACTTCTGAAACTACAAAAGACACAGTAAGCAAAGGACTTTTAGATCTTATAACTAACGGTATTATAAGCAGCAACAGCACAACTAAATTTGTGATAAAAAAACAAGAATTTACAGAACCTACACAGTCTAAACTAAAGCGAAGCGACTTGGATTTAGCCACGAACCCGCAAAAAAACAGCAATATGACTAGAACTGATATAAAAGAACAAGGAGTAACGAAACCAACACAATTTACATCTGGGCAAATTTTCTCGAATCTTGTAAGCATGAGTATTAAAGAAAGTAATAAGCTCCGTCAAAATAAATCGGATAGTCGAATACACAATCGACAAGAATTAACGCCACAATATTAATCAAGTAGTTCATAGTTGCCTCCATCATGTATCGAGACAAACCCAACATGATGGGGGAAAGAAGAGTGGGCTTTTTACCGAGGGATGCTTGGCAGAAATTAGTTAGCAGGTATTTACAATAACTGATAAATTAGCTATTGAGATTGATCTAGAACGAACAGCTCCCACCATCGCTATTATCTGTGTGGATGTTCCAGTGTCGTCTAAAAATCTAATTTGGATAAATCTGTTTTTCAATAAATCTTTGACTCCATAATAAATAACGTATTATTTGATTTATTATAACAAAGGTGTTAAAATTTATTCTGTAAACGTTTACAAAAAACAGAGGGTGTTGTAGAAATTAAATGAGATATGAGTGTTGGAATAATGGGGAATTTTGAACAAAATACACAGGGGATTGGCTATTTTTAGTTAATGGATCAAGGTGTATTTGTTGTGAATTTAGAAACAAAATATTCTTTTATATTATTACAAAAATGGTGAACTATTTTTAATCTCGCTAAGGATAGTCGTGTCATTTATAAGGTCTGTTCTAGGAATTGTAAGAATGACAGGACTTACTCGATTTCTTATTCAATTGTTTTTATATGGCTTTCGATGGATTCCGGCTCTTCTACAATTTATTGGTGGTTGGTAGGGAAAATACAACTGAAAAGACGTTACTTTGTGTAGGAAATGGAATAAAGGTACGTGTCAATATTTAACCCATAGATAATCTAGGGTAGCCTTTCGAGTACGAGTTTCAAAGCTCAAGGGAGAGAATATACAGCCTCACCTATCTATTAAATGAATGATCTCAAAATTAATGAGTTATATTGAATTAAAATAACGGGAGTTCTCAAACTTATTCTCCAATTGAAACAGGAAGATTAAAACCCTAAATTATAGAGATAGAGAAAAATACAATGTTGAAAAAGCAATAGAAAGGATAATTATTATGTCTGAAAATATTGATGGTAGAGGTTTCGAACAGGATCTGGGAAGCTTTCATACTCAAGTTTTAACGATACGTAGTGCCCTAAATACCAATAAAGTAGTTGATTTGTCGAGTGATCCGAGTAAGGTTATCCACATTTGGGATTCTCATGGCGGAGATAATCAGTTATGGAGATTTAAGTATAATAGTTCGGAGAGATCTTATCAAATTGAGTCAGTTGCTACAGGAAAAGTAATAAAAAGTAATGCTGATGGCACCATGGTTATGGCGAATATGACGGGGTCATTTGAAGAGTATGATTATGGTAAGTATTGGGAACTTCTTCGTCTTGATTCTGGGAATTACTTAATAAAAAACCAGGCTTCAGGTTTAGTACTAGATCTAGATAATGAAAATACTACAAATGGCACAAAAATTAAGACGTATAAAGAAAACGGAAGCCTAGCACAAGAGTGGAAAATTAGTGAAACAACGGAACCTGTTGGTGAGTATGATGGGAAAATTTTGACCGTGCATACAGAATTGAATCCAGATAGAAAAGTTCTTAATTTTACAGATAATGCTTATAATCCTGTCATTGCCTGGGAGTTTGATGCAGGGAAAAAACAGCAGTGGAAATTCCAGTTTGATACTACAAAAAGAGCCTATCAAATTATCTCCCTTGCGAAAGATAATCAATGTCTGGATATTGGTAATACTACGGATGGCCGCCTTGTAATGTCACTCACATCGTTTCAATATGGAACCTCCTATTGGAAACTGGTGGAAGGACAATCGGGAATTTATACGATTGAAAATGTGCATACCGGGCTGGTCTTAAATGTAGATAGTGTGGGAAGTATAGTTACGGCTTATAAACGAACGGGAGGAACCAATCAGCTTTGGCGATTTAAAGAAGAGGCTACCCCCAATTTCGATTTGTCTCTAGGAAGATCTTTTGTTATAGGCGCTCGTGAGGACACAAGTAAAGTATTGGATTTAGAATTATACAAAGGTATGGATAGTGAACCAACTGAGGCAGTTGTTATGTATAGCTACAACGGTGGAAGTAATCAAAAATGGGAATTCCGAAAAAATTCGAATGGTTCATATAGGATAGACTCAGTTTATACGTATACTCCTAGTGGTATAGTTCAAGCCGCAAGAAATTACGTCTTACAGAGCAATAGTGATTTTCCAAAAACAATGAATACAGTTACTGCAATAACACATGAATTGAAGTCAGAATGGCGCCCAAGATTGTTACCAGGTCAATATGACTATGATGGATACGCTATATATGCAATTGAAAATGTAACAAGACCTGGAAACTATTTAAAGATTACCAGTACAACAAATGGTTCGGGATTAACTTATGGAAATTTCTCTAGTACTGATATGAAATTAATGTTTTCAATCAGACCTTAGTATCTCAAACTGCATGAGATCAATGTGTTCTTGATATTACTCTTCTTTAAAACAGAAAGATAATACAATACCGTTATCTTGTAAAATTGAAAAACTATTTTGTTTTGACCTTTGTCAAGTTGGGCTGATGAGCCATTCATAAACATCAAAGTTAGTACAAACTACTAACTTTGATGCTTTTTTATAACTGTGGAAGGTTATCTAAAGTGATATTTACCAAACTATGGGTAACATTACAAATATTCTCTTGTTAAGAATAGTTCTTTCATTTTTGAAGGAAGTTCAATAATTAATATTTAAATATTGTCCTTTATCTAATTTTTAAAATTCAAGCTACACAATGGATGGAATATATAGAATCATTTTCATCAATGATTTACTAATAAGATATGTAAGGGGGAGGGATATGAGTAAATATTTAAATGGAATAGATATCTCAAGTTATCAAGGAAACATTGATTTATCAAAAATTCCTAGTGATTTTGTAATCATCAAAGCAACAGAAGGAAAATCATATGTAAATCCTTATTGTGATAGTCGTTATCAATTAGCGAAAAAAGCAAGTAAGCTACTTGGTGTCTATCATTATGCTAAAAACTTGGATGCTCACGCAGAAGCGGAGTTTTTCTTTAAAAATGTAAAAGGTTATATTGGAGAATCAATCTTATTTTTGGACTATGAAGAGAATATATCTGCAAACAGTCCTACTTGGTGCCGAATGTTTTTGGATCACTTGAAAGAATTGACTGGTGGGCATAAAGGTATGTTGTACACGTATGAAGGAATGTTAAATAAACAAAATTGGCAAATGGTAAAAGATGGTGATTATGGTTTATGGTATGCAAATTACGGAACAAATCAACTCATACAAGGATTCAAACAACCTAGTGCTCCCAGTGTTAAATTCTGGGGAACACCAGCAATTTATCAATACAATAGTCAAACGCATTTACCTGGGTACAATGGTAACTTAGATGCAAACATGTTTTATGGAGATAGAAATGCATGGCTGGCGTACGCTACAGTAGAAAGCAAACAGTTGTCAGTTAATGATACGACAAACAACCAGAAATCACATGATAACTTGGTTATTGAAAGCCCTATCCAAAAATCAGGTGGACAACAAGCCAAACTAGAAGTGATGAAAGAAGCCGTTCCTGGTATTTTATCCGTTAAAGGTTGGCAAGGTCCAGGGAATCACCGCTATGGTTATATCTTTTTAATGGATAGTCAAACAGGTAAGGAACTAGCAAGAGTTGCGACTCCGGGTATTGTGAGAGATGACGTAAACGAGTACTTGGATGTTGCAATGGGATTAAAATATGGCATGCAAGGTGAGTTCGATGTGAGAAATTTCGTCGGAAAGGATGTTTATGTCATGTTCAGGCGAACGAATGATCCAACAGGAAATACGAATAGCGGCTATCAAGATTTTCGGTTTGAAAATTTAAGTTTAACAAATGTTGGAAAAAATCGCTCTCCTCTATAGGTGGGGATGAATGACTTTTGGGTTGCGGGTAACCGTTGACAACTCAAAAGCTGACAGAAATAAGGAGGTATTTATCTTGATTCCAAGTATGATGGTTTCATTCCTATGTGAAGGAGCTCAATTGAAAAAATATTGAGTTAGCGCTATAAGCAGAACTGTAAGTTTTGAGGGCAGTCGGGGTATGCGAGTGTAACAATGATTATGGTTAGAGGGAAGAGCAAACGGAATCTGTCATAACTTTGTGAGATTAAGTATTTATAGTTGACGCTGAAAAAAACAAGAACCGTAGGAACTACGGAGATAGCTTGTTAAATAAGTAGAACTGCCGTTAGTTAATACACTATCAAGTATACTCTTTTCTTAAGAAGCTCTCACTTCAAGTTCTAAGAACCGTTAGGCTTAGTTAAGAGGTGAGTAGCTTACTGAATGTGAAAAACGAAATAAAAAATAGTATATATGGGAATAAAAAGATGTTTGTGGAATAGATATTTGAATGTATAGGAAATGGAGGAAAACAATGAAACAAAAATTGATATCGCTATTTAGCGTCATTTTATTAGCAACGCCAGCGGGGGCAGTTTCTGCTCAAGTACTTGCAGAGACAACTGTTACTGGTCAAATACAAGAAATTCAATCTAATAATGAAGAAAGGTCTCCTATCGATAGCGGATTAGTGGGTGAAGTTGGCACAATTGGTTCTGATCGTTCTGAAAGGCCAATTGAAGCAGAGGGCAGTACATCTAAAGACAGTATTGATTCAAACGATGAACAAGGAACAATTAGTTCAACTACAGATGTGGAAAAAGGACAATCAACAGATCCTTCAAAAAGTACAGAAATGACCACGCCAGCAACAAGTTCTATAGGGTCAACAGCAGCCCCTTCTGAGAAAGTAAAAGAGAGGGCGATTGCTAGTGGAACTTTTGGTACAGCATCGTGGGAGATCACAGATGATGGTACGTTAACTATTGGGGATGGAATTTCGTCAACGGTTACGAATGGTCCTTGGTCCAATTATCGTACAGAGATCAGTAAAATTGTGATTACTGGGCCTTTGATACTACAAACTCGTGCATCAAATAGATTGTTTTATAATCTCAATTCAGTAACAGAAATCAATGGAATGTATTTTATAGATACTAGTCAGGCAACAAGTTTGCATGAGATGTTTTATGGGATGACTAACTTAACGAGTTTGAATGTAACGAATCTTGATACAAGTCAAGTGACGGATATGTCTGGTATGTTTAACGGCACAAGCAGTTTAACGAGTTTAGATGTAACAAATTTTGATACAAGTCAAGTGACGGATATGTCTAGTATGTTTTACAACATGAGCAGTCTAACAAGTTTAGATGTAACAAATTTTGATACAAGTCAAGTGACGAATATGTCTAGCATGTTTTATAACATGAGCAGTTTAACGAGTTTAGATGTGACGAATTTTGATACGAGTCAAGTGACGAATATGAGTAATATGTTTAATGGCACAAGCAATTTAATGAGTTTAGATGTATCAGAACTTGATACGAAGCAAGTGACGAATATGTATCGTATGTTTTATAACATGAGCAGTTTAACGAGTTTAGATGTAACGAATTTTGACACGAGTCAAGTGACGAATATGAGTTATATGTTTAACGGCACAAGCAGTTTAATGAGTTTAGATGTATCAAAATTTGACACAAGTCAAGTAATGGATATGTATCGTATGTTTTACAACATGAGTAGTTTAACGAGTTTAGATGTAACAAATTTTGACACGAGTCGAGTGACGAGTATGAGTTATATGTTTAGCGGCACAAATAGTTTAAAGAGTTTAGACGTATCAAACTTTGACACGAGTCGAGTGATGGATATGTATCGTATGTTTTACAATATGTACAGTCTAACAAGTTTAGATGTAACGAATTTTGACACGAGTCGTGTGACAGATATGAGTGGTATGTTTAGCGGTACAAGCAGTTTGTCTGAATTGACATTAGGCCCACAATTTATATTTATTGGTGGAACTATTGCCGGACTTCCTGATGCTCCTACTACGTCCTCTTATACAGGAAATTGGCAAAATGTCGATGTAAGTTCGGGTGGTACAGTATCGAATCCGACAGGCTCACATGTGTTAACAAGTGAGGGATTAATGAATACCTATGATGGACCGATAATGGCAGATACGTATGTGTGGCAACGTGTAAATCAGACAGTGATCGATGTGCAATAGTCTGATTCATGTGGGCCACTGAAGGATCGACTGTTTAGTCAAATCGGAATGATAGTGCCATCTAAAAACATCAAAGCTAATAAGAGTTTCTAGCTTTGATGTTTTTAGATGTAAATGCTTAAGCCGTGCATTAGAAATATTCGTGAATACCCATTCGAGAAATTATGATAACTATAAGCGATTCGTTTTACTATGTGAGTGTAGGGTTTCTAGTTTTGCATTTGAATAGCTTTTAAAAAAGCAAGACAGATCTCTTTTTCGTATTATTTATGAAAGCTTTTTTTATTTGGCGCAGTTCCGAGTGAATTTCTTTTGGCATCTCTCGAAGCAACTGAAAAAATCACTGGTTGCTTTTACTGATAGGCAGTAAGTAGCTTTCGATTATATTGATTAACGATGGAGTTTTATTTTTTGATTTCATATTATATTATATAAAAAGAAAGACATTTTTGAGTTTTTTTATTTACAACATACATATAGTAAATCAGCCGTTAATTTCAATGAAGGAGTGAAAAAGATGCCACAAAATGCAAGGATACAGCTGAAACCGAAGATGACGAAGAAGCTAAGGCTACCACAAGATGTTTCTAGAAAAACAAGTGGTCGGCACTACAACCAAATGAATGACAAGAATAAGTCAGGAGATGACCAAAGAGTTTTAAACAATGTTTCCAACACATCAGGACACACCCTCACACCCGAAGGAATAAAGCGCCCAGTGGGCTGGATTCATACGTGGGGAACCTTGTTGGCAATGGCCCCACCATTAGATTTGCCTGACCAACAGATGGTCTTAAAAAAAACTCCTTCGGCTTTTGAAGCGACTACACGGATTGATGTGAGAAGAGAAGGAAATCAGACAAGGATTCATTCCTTTGTTTCAACCTCTACCATCAATCGTGGGCGAATCCAGTCCTTGAATATGAACCAGACCATGTCTCATCCTTCAATATCAATCGCACAATCGTTGGTTAGTGTTAATTCTCTTTTTAGTAATCATACATTACATAATCAGACATCAACATCCACGCAACAAGACATCGATGTAGCGAAGAGGGCGCATGAATTAAGTGTTTTTTTTCATCAGAAAGTTCATGACCTCTACCAACTGGTAAATTGTACCACCACGAGAAGGACCGATCAGGTGAAGACATGGATCGTCACAGGAGAAAGTGTAGAACAAACGAGTTTTATCACGGTTTGTCAAGAAGCAATCGGTAAAGCTGAGGCACAAAACAATCAAGGAATGAAACAAGAAAGTGAGAATCCTACTTTTGCTTCTCACCACATGACCAATATAACTGAACATGGGTTCCGCCCTTTTTCTGCGGAAGAGGCAGCTCAAAAACTAAGTAAAGCCTTTCAAGCAGCTTTTGAAAATAAACATAACGCTACAATAGATACCCCAAATCATATACATAATCAAGTGACAGAAACATTTTGGAATGGATTAACGGAACGGTTATATCAATTCTTTTCTCAACATAAAAATATGGCTTCTACTCAAGAACAAGCCAGTGGTGGGTCTTGGATATCGCATTTGGTGGATTTGTTACTACAAACTTTTTCGATAGATTATGGAAAACAAATTCCCTCTAACCCACTATTAGACAAGAACCTAAATTATCTGGTGAAATCACCATCTTCTAATCTAGCAATTCAACCGAAAAAGAAACAACCAGAAGGCATACCCAAAACGGTATCAGAACCTGTACTAGAAATGACACCTGAAACGATGATGAAAAATGAGTCTGTATTGAACCCTGAAAAAGAGGGCTTTTTGCCTCAAGTTTGGCAGCTAGCCACAGATTTTTATGAAGTAGTTGATGGCTTTCTCCAACAATCCATTGGCCTCCAGTTTTTAGGCGTCGAGGCTTCGCCGTTGCCAACTTCTCTAGAATTAGAGGAAAACCAATTAACATTTGATGAGACACAGATAAGCGAGACAACTACAGAAAGCAGTCAAGTCAATGGGACGACACTTTATATTGAGGGGGCTGAATTAGAGGTAACGGGAGCTAGTGAAAGCAATGATACTCAGGAGATTAATGAAAAGATCCAAGCGTTTTTGCGGGAAAATGCCGTTGATCCAACAAAGATAGTAGCTCAGGAGACAAAGGAAGAGTCCCATCCGCCTGAATGGACGAGTGAACAAAAAGAGAACATGCGTCAAAAACTCGTCGATTTTTTCATGGGAAATGGAATAGCCTGTCAAGAATCTAATGCTAAAGACCTAATAGAAACAGTCGGTGAGTGGGTGCTCCTTGAAGGAGCCTCTCCCGCAACGCTGGATATGGTAAAAGTCAAACAACTCGCAAAAATCATCCTAGAATTGGGGGAAGAGTCAGTAATTTCAGAAGAACAAGCAGGTCTAACTGTCGGATCATGGGTCTATGAAACAATGAAAGACATTCAACCTAAGGCTTTAGATCTGGTCGCAGAAACTACAGAACTATCAACAGAACAAACAACAGGAATGAATGCCACTCAACCAATAAGTACAGATAAACAAAAAAATAACGTCGAAACGGATGGCATTCAATGGCGAGATCCCAATGTACGAAAAGAAGTGGAAACCTTTTTACGGAAGAAGATACTCTCACCGAAACCAGCCAAAGAAGAAGTATTGATCGCTATGGGAAAACGGATCACAAAAGAAGAAAACAACCAATTGGTCTTCGATTATGAAAAACTTCAGTCTATGGCACAAGTGATTTTGAAAGCATTACACCTCCATGACAGAAAAAACGGAGAGAAGATCTCAAATAAAGATGCCGAATTAACGGTCATGAAATGGGCTTTTGAAACAATATTAGAAAGTTCGATTGAAGCCTACATGATCCAAAAGCTTGTGTCGGCACCTGATATCGATCAATTGACCATGGGGCGTTTGAGGGAGTTATTCACCGTTAGAAACTTGGAGAAAGAAGGATTGATTCAGTTGGATGTTTCTACTCTTTCTCAAAAAGAAAAGACTTTCTTTAACAAGCTATGGAATTTATTCCTCCAGCGAGAGTTACCCAATTATTTTTTGGATAGCAGTGGCTTAGCGGATGATTTGTTGATTTCTGATTATTCCTCCTTGATGCAGTTAACAGGAGCGAAGATTTTAAAGGAAGGAGAGTACCAATACCCCTTTAATCAAGAAGAAGCTCGACTGATGGGGGAGCATTTTTGGCAAACCATCCTTGAAAAAAAAATCACCAGCTATGAAGAATTCCGCCATCTCCTGATGCCTTCTTTACTTGCGGTCGCTCAACTAGAACCGGATCTGTTACGGGAGGCATTGGCTACGGGCACCTACAAAGAAGTGGCGATCAGCACATTTATAGGATACCAACAAGAAGGCTATTTTCAACTGGTTGAACATCAAGAGCTGCTCAATCGTTTGTATAAAGCCTATCAAGAAGCCTTGCTTCAATGGCGTCGAAAAGAGGCGTTAGCCACCACTGTGGCACAGACGTGTATCGATAGGTTTGACTCTTCCTTTAGTTTTTATGAAATCAAACAAAGGTATCTTGAAGGTTCGATCAAGCCATGTCCAGACATTGAATGGTTTCAACCGAAAATAGAAGACGTGTATACTAAATTGACAAAAAACGTCTCCGAGGCCCATGTTCCCTTCGATAAAAAACTGATTGAATTTGCGTTGAATGCAGTTGATCAAGAGGAACGTGCGTTTATTTTCTCAAAAACGACTACCCTTTACGAGGGATTTGCCGAGTTGAAAAATGAAACCCATTATACAGGTGGTGCGCCAGGAACAGGTGGAATGTTACTGATTAATTTGAGAGGCCGAGTGACGTGGGAGGATACCACGCTTAGTCTCGACAAAACGGATCTGTTCGTGGCTGTTCAAGGGAATGAAGAACGTTGGTATGCATTGAAGAGACTGGATGAAGAAGGGGGCTATCTCCTCTATCGCGTCGATCAAGATCCCTTATCCTACTTCAAATATGGGTTATTTAATCGAAAAGATCTTTGGGAGAAAGGGTATCAACAAGTAGGAAATGAGATTCGCATCGGGGATAAATACTTTCAATTCTCTGCTCGTGTGAATCGAAGCAAGAAGTTATCCCATGGGGTGGAAATGGAACCGTTGATTGAGACATTGAGTCGTAAACATAGTGATCAATTGTACAAGCAACTCTACGATTCGGGAAACGATAAAGCGGATACCGAAAAACTTTGGGAGGTCATCAAGCATTTCATCCCATTTTATGATTGTGTGGTAGGGATCATCAATCAAGATGTGGGAGAAGCGGTTACTTCGTGTACGATTGATGCGTTGCTTTTCATCCCAATAGTGGGACAAATCACTTCTCTCAATATGAAATTTGCGTTAGGGGTGGCTCGAGCGTTTGCCCGAGGTGGGATTCGAAGTGTCATCAAAAATAGTCGTCATTTTCTTCCGAATGTCGCTGAAATCAGAAAACTGGTTTGGAGTCTCGCACAGGCGATTGATCCAGGATTTGAAACGATCGTAGGTGGTGGTCGACTGGTGATTCAGAAAGCTTTGAAGTTCAAAAATGAATTTCGAGTCGGAATGAAAACCAAAGCTCTGTTAGAAAAAATAGAGATCATGGAAAAGGCCCGAGAGGCGTTGAAAAAAGAAATTGTGATGGCACAGTTGAATGGCTTGGAAGTTCCCGTAAAAAAGATGAGTGGAGATCTATATATGCGGGTGACCAATTTGGATACTGTGGAGGTGTTTGGTGGCTTATATGTATTGAAAGGCAAACAGTTAGAACTCTATAGAGGGCCTGCCAGATTTACCCCGGAACAACTAAAATTGATCGATCGTTTAGAATTCAAGCTAGATAAAGATCAGATGTATGTCGTTAAAAACAATCCTGATCCCCAAGCCTATGGCGAAGGAAGGATCACGACAGTAATACAAGAAGGAGAAGAGACGAAACGCTTTATTCGAATGAAAGGGAAACTAATTCCAGTAGGGATGCAGTCCATCGAAGGACACGGTGTCCGAATGTATATCAAGGATCCTGCGGCGAAAAAGTTTTTGCCAGTCAATTATAATGGTATGGAATGGTATTTTGAAGCCCCGACTTCCCACTCTATACCCAAAGAGGTAGAGACAAAGATCGTTGAGCAGTTGGATCAGTTTGAAACACAAAAGAATCCTATTTTTCTTTCTGCCCCAGATAGTAGAAATGGCTTGATATGGGATGGAACAAACAGATCTTATATCAAGATTAAGGAGCATTACATTCCGTTGATCTTACTGGATAAGGAATTGAATCGGTATCATTTAGTGAAAAAAGATTATCATGAATCAATGACCGTCTTGCGATTCGATGAGAAAAAGGGTCAATTCCGTTTTGAGACAGAATTGGAGAGGAAACAAGTAATGAAGGCGAATGCTCCCAGTCAAGCAGGGGTCCTATTTCAGAGGGGGGAAGATACTTCACGTAAAGGAACAAAAGCTTCTAAAGGAGGATCTCCAAGTACCTCACAAGGAGTAGCTTCACAGATGACTAAAAATGGGGTGCTTCCACCAGCTAATCAGCTTCCACCAAATCCACCTGGACATGCAGATGAGTGGACGAAGCTTAGAAAAGCTATCCCCTTTAGAAAAGAATTTGAAAATCCAAGAATTGAAGATGACAGCGTTCCACTTGGTGATTTTTCTAAATTCCTTCCAGAAAAATCACCGATCTATCATAATGATAATAAGTGGCTGACAGATGGTTTTTTGGAAGATATTCTTGAGATTCTCCCATCGAATCCTAAATTAGACTTTCGAGTGTATGTAGGTCTTAAGTCAAAAGGGGTACCAGAGTATATCAAATTATTTCGAGAAAAATTGAAAAAAAATTTTACAAAAGCACAGGAAAATTGTAAAACGGTAAAAAAAAAGTGTGATAAATTGTTAAAAAAAGCAGTCCTTGCAGAAACCCCAGAAGGTCAATATTTGATTGACATGTTTAAATTGAATGATGTTTCTAATAAAGAAGAAATCTTAAAGGAAATTATCACAAGACTGAGATCAATAGCAAAAAAAGGAGAAAAATTCCTCCAAAAAACGTTGAAATTGAACTTTAAAAACATTTGGATCGTCTCCACTGAACTGGTTCGTCAACCAGGTACACAGGAATATCGTTCGCTTTATAGAGAGCGTCTGGGAGCCAATGCAGTCGTTACAAGGATTGATCCGGAATGTAGAATTATTATTTTTGCGGATGCGTATCACTTAGATCCGGCCATTAAGGAAGGTATAGAGTTAAGAACACCTGAACGAGAGACAATCTTACATGAAGTGACACATCATGCTGCAAATACGGATGATGTGGTTCGTTATTATCACGTTCCGACAGGATTTGGTAAGAGTGGAGAAGATACAATAAATAATTTTATCGTTAACTATCCGAATTGGATAACATCTAAACCATTCAAGAGATTTGTCAATCATTTGGCTGACTCGTTGAAAAAACCAACGATATCAGTAAAGACTGTGGCTGATGCACTATCAACTAATCCTATGTTGCGGGCGAATTTTCAAATGACGGATGCAGAAATGGTTATGATTATACTTAGAGATTTCGCTGATGGTAGAGCATTTAAGGAACGACCTGTTATTGGATCACCTATTGTTAAACGAAGCATTAATGAGGAAGAATTAGGAATGGAATCTATGTTTACGTATTTAGTTTTGCCACATATACTTGGTGATGGAATCTTTGAAAAAAATATTCAACTGAATAAAACGCAACAGCAGACGACAACAAGAACGACAGATGCTGTAGAAACCATAAAAGTTACATCGAATATAAGCTTTTTAAATTTGGTAACTTCGAGTATCGAAAGAAGCAACAGTATACCCCGATCTAACGCTGATCAACAAATAAGTACGGAGCTCTCAAATGCTACAGTAAAGAAAAACTTCCTAGATCTTGTAGACACAGGAACAGAAAGAAGCACCAAGATGAAGTCAGCAATGATATTCAACCAGCCAATAAACCGTAATCGGAAAGAGTTTTTTTCACAACACTAACTAAGTTATGTACGACTTTCCTCCAACATGTATGAAAATAAAAGCAGATAGTCTGGAGGGGAAAAAGTGTGGAAATTAATGAAAGGTTAACAAGAAGAGATAGACTAAATCCTTTTCATGAATTAGCCAAAAACATAAATAATCATTTACGTGCCCAAATTAATCTAGAACAGATAGCTATAAAATTTTTTTGAGTTTTGAAATCATGTAAATAGGATTAGAAAGAAAATGATGCAGAGGTACTTAATCCATTCGTAGAAGCTTGAGTGAAGACGTAAAACCATAGATCTTTATGTGTTATTAAAATGATAACTTACAACCAAATAATCTCATATTTTCAATGAAGGAGTGAAAAAGATGCCACAGGAATTCAGGATATCATTTAAACCAAAGAAGTCTGAGATGCCGAAAAAGTCAAGGATACCACAGACTGCTTCTAGAAGAACTATTGGTCGAAACTATAACCAAATGAATGACAAGAATAAGTCAGGAGACGATCAAAGAGTTTTAAATAATGTCTCCAACACATCAGGACACACCCTTACACCCGAAGGAATAAAACGCCCAGTGGGCTGGGTTCATACGTGGGGAACCATGTTGGCAATGGTTCCACCATTAGATTTACCTAATCAACAGATGGTTTTAAAAAGAACTCCCCCAGCATTTGAAGTGAATACACGGATTGACGTGAGAAGAGACGGGAATCAGACAAGGATCCATTCCTTTGTTTCAACCTCCACCATCAATCGTGAGGGAATCCAGTCCCCATTATCTTTGAATAGGACCCATACCAAGACTCGCCCATCCTCATCGATTGCACTACCGTTTGCCAGTGCTCGTTCTCTTTTTGACAATCAGACGTTCTATCATCAGACATCAACGTCCGTCCCACAAGATATCGACGTAGCAAAGAGGGCACATAAATTAAGTGTTTTTTTTCATCAGAAAGTTCATGACCTCTACCAACTGGTGAATTGTACCACCATGAGAAGGACAGATCAGGTGAAAACATGGATCGTCACAGGAGAAAGTGTAGAACAAACGAGTTTTACCACGGTTTGTCAGGGTGCCATCGGTAGAGCTGAGGCACAAAACAACCAAGGAATGAAACAAGAAAGTGAACTTTCTCCGCTTCCCAACATGACCACTATGACGGATCAAGGAACCTATCTATTTTCTGCGGAAGAGGTTGCACAAAAACTAAGTAAATCCTTTCAAGCTGTTTTCGAAAACAAACAGAATGCGACAGAGGATAATCCAACTAATGTACATAATCAAGTGACAGAGACGTTTTGGAAGGGTCTAACCGATCTATTTTACCAGTTCTTTTCCCAACATGAATACACGGCATCTACTCAAGAACTAAACGAAGCAAGGGGTTCGTTGATATCGTATTTTACTGATTGGTTATTGAGTACCTTTTCGGTAAACTATGGGCAACAAGTCCCTAATCATCACCAAGCAGCAAAGAACCGACAAATTCCAATGACCATTCACCCGATAGACAACTCGATCTCGGCTAAGACTTCGCAGAAAAAAACTAGCCATGAAAAGCAAGAGAACAGTGACCGAGAATTACCCTTTAAAAAGGGAAGGGGTTCGGCTTTGGAAGCTAAACCTACATTGTCCCTTGAAGAAGAAAGTTTTTTGTCCTCATTTTGGCATCTGGCGGAAGATTTTTTTGGAAAGGTAGATGGGTTTATAGAACATTTCAAGTTCAACGTATTTCCCAAATTAGGTGCTGAGGCAAGACCGATTCCGATACCTGTTGAAGAAGTAAAAGAAGTTCTGATGGGTTGGAAAAAACTTTCTGTAGGGACAACAATAAAAATAAATCAAATCATGTCCGATTATCTGAATAACCTACCTCTTACTGTACCAAATAAAGAAGCACTCCCTGATTTTTGGTATGATTATGAAACGTTTCAATTGCGTCATAAAATACAAGAAGTCAATCAAAAAGTCAAAGACTATTTGAGTGGACAAGGAGTTTCATGTGCTGAATTATCAGGTGTGGAATTACTGAATGCTATAGAGAATTGGGAAGAAAAAGAGGGACAGGAGACGAAAATAAATAGAAGAAAACATTTAGCAAGTGTCATACGCGAGGCTTCCGGACTTCAGAAAATCGATCTGACCTATCAAGAGGCAACAAATATCCTCCTCCAATGGCGAAATAATAATATCTTTCAAAGGTACAAGTTTGAAGATCGGAAACAACCAGCCCCAAAAGAATCTCAACCAACAACTTTAGAAGAACCTGTGACGATGGAAGTAACCACCGTAAACACCCAGACGAATGTAACAACTTCGACTACGCAATTACCGCCAGAGATGGATGCGCCCAAGTTGAAATATTCTGAAGGCATTCCTAAAGAAACACGAGTAGCAATAGAAGAAGTCATTCAAACCTATATTCATGGGTTTTCGATTGCTAAATTATTCAGTGAAACGATCCCACCTGATTTGCCCCCTTTCTGGTATGATTTGGAGGTTTTTAAAAAACGTGATCACGTCGAGAAAGTGAATAAAAAGGTGGAAAGGATTATTTGTAAGAAAGGGAAACGGTGTCGTAACATACCCGCACAGACCCTGTTTCTGGAGATACGATATTTGGAAAGAATAAAAGACGTGAAGACCGTACGTGATAAAAGGAAAAAAATCGCCGAAGGCATTCTGAAGGCTTCCGAACTTCCTTATGAGAATTTGAGTGATCAAGATGTCCCAGCTATTATTCTCCAATGGCAAAGTAATAATATTTTCAAAAGTTATCAATTTAAAGAGATACATCAAATACATACGGAAACGACTGATTCATTGAATGAAAATCAATCAAACAAGACAACAGAACTGATCATCGAAACAAGTTCTGTAAAGGAACAGGCAGAAAAGGCATCATTTTCTATCCCACAATCTTCAAGTGCTTCTGTAAAATTGTCGGCGGATGCATTAAAAATAAATAGTATCATTACCGCTTTTTTTGCTGGCAAACCTTCTCCTGTACCACTCTCTGAGGAGTTATCGCTTTTGTTGAATGATGCGGAGGTGTATAAAAAGCGAAATGAAACAGACCATGTCAATAATAAAGTCAGAGAATTTCTTTGTAATCAAAAAGAACCCTGTGACGGAACATCTTCTCTTCAATTGATTAATGCTCTATATTGGTGGATATGGAAAGAAGGAGAGGAGAAGAAGAAAACCAGAAGTAAAGAAGTCGCTGAAGTTATTCTTACCTCCTCGGGACTCACTGGACAAGAGGTATCCGATGATCGAGCATCTGCAATTATCCTGCAATGGCGTAACAATAATATCTTCAAGGGGTATCAATTTAAAGAACCTAAGCAAATACTTATGGAAACGAAGGCATCATTGAAGAAAAATCCGTCCAACTTGACCACAGAACTACCTATAGAAACAAGTTCTGTTGCGTATCAAGTGGAAGAAATCCTTCCTCCCACTGCGCAACCTTCCACTCTTTATGAGAACATTTTGGATGATATGAAAAAAATAAACTGTATTATAAGCGCCTATTTTGAAGGGGAAACTTCTCCTGCACCCACTTCTGAGAAGTTACCATTGATCTTGTATGATGCGGAGGTGTATAAAAAGCGAAATGTAACAGACCATGTCAATGATAAAGTCAAAGAATTTCTATGTGAACAAAAAGTGCCATGTGAAAAATTAGCTCCTCCTCAATTGATTACGGCTACAGATGAGTGGATAAGTAAAGGGAAAAATAAGGAGAAGGTCGTTCGGAGCAAGCAAGTCGCTGATACTATCCTTAGCGCTTCAGGACTCGTTGGACAAGAGATATCCGATGATCGAGCTTCCACAATTCTCCTCCAATGGCGAGGGAATAATATCTTCAAGGGGTATCAATTTAAATACATCTTGAAAACGTATCATGAACCACCCACAGAGGTGTATGATACAATCATCGTGTTGAATGAAAACCAGTTCAACACAACGACCCATGCGAGCCGATATAAAAAAGGAAGTGGGTTAGATCTGACCACCAGCTCCAATACAACAACAGAAATGTCCATTGATACAAGTTTTGACAAGACATCTACTTCTAAAGTTCAATCACCGAATACATCTGACAAACTGTATTTAGATTTCACGGGAAAAGTAAGTAGTATTATCACTACTTTTTTAGAAGGAAAACCCTCTCCTGTACCAACCACTGAGGTACTTCCAACTTACTATTATTATGGGGCATATGCGGTGTATCAGCAACGACATGAAACATCAAAGGTCAACGAGGCCATCAAAAAATTACTTTGTGATCAAAAAATACCTTGTGAGGATCTATCGCTTCTTCAACTGATTACTGCGACACAGGGGTGGATCAGGAAAGAAGGAAGGGAAACCAGGGAAACCAGAACCAGACAAGTTGCTGGGGTTATTCTCACTTCCTCGGGAATAGCTAGCCATGCGTTCTCTAATCATCAAGCCAATGCTATTTTCATGCAATGGCGCAATAACAATATTTTTAAGGACTACGAGTTTCATGAACCCTCTGCAGATGCTCAAATATTCAAAAATAGTGAACCAGCTGGAATGATCACTTATACGAACCTCTATACCTATGGCATACTATCTTTAGCAGGAGCGGCAATGGTGAACAAATTACATGTGACTTACCTGAGTAAGCATTCTATGACGCTACCGACCTACGAACCACTCATCCCTTTTTGGTATGATTTTGTACTTTATCAAAAACGGAATGAAACAGCGAAGGCCAATGAAGCAGTCAGCCAGTTTCTAGCTAAACAACAAGAGTTTAGTGAGGGCTTGCCTTCACAACCCACAGCTATCGTTGCCCGTGAATGGGTCTGCGATAAACAAACAGATGCAGAGATTTTAGCTAGACAGAAACAGTTAGCCTCTATCATTCTAGAGGGGTATGACGTTAGTCGAAATCTTACCGCTACGGAGGCTGTCAAAACGGTTCTACAATGGGAAAACAACAATGTGTTCAAAGACTATACATTTATTGAGCTCAAACAATCTTCCTTAAGTGAAAAACAATTCCGCAACGAACCACTCACAGAAAATAGTAAGATGGGGGGGGTCCCAGACACGATTAAGGCTCCTGAATTAGAGTTCGTCCATGAAATCGTTGAAGACATTGTCAATAATGTGACCCCAGCGACACGTTATTCTGAGCCTCTCCCAATCTTTTATTATCATTTCCTTCTTTTTCAAAAGCGAAATGAAACGAGTGCTGTCAATAAAAAAATGCAAGAATTCTTTACGAAGGAAGGAATTGCAATCAAAGAAAGCTCTAGTAATGAGTTAGAAAAGGCCATGCGACAATGGCTCGAAAAAAGAAGCACCACTAGTGGCTCCGATAAATCCGAGCGAAAACAATTTTTAGTCTATTTCCTCCTAAAGGCTTATGGCGTAGAGGACCTCAGACTTGGGGAGTTTCTGTCGTCTATAAAGGTACAAGCGATATTGAATCAATGGAAGGCCAATACTTTATTAGAAGGGTATGCGTACCAAGAAATCAATTATACAACGATCCATCATCAATTATCCAAAGCAGAGGATCCATCGGTAAGCCGTCTCAAAGAACAAAAAAAAGAAAGTCATCAAATCTACGCAGATTTTATCCATGATCGCACGCCAACGATCTCTAAGGATCAGCCCATCCAAATGACTTATTATCATCGCGCGCTTTTTGAAAAGCGAGAGCAAACACCAACCGTGAACGAAGCTGTCAGAAAATTACTCATCAAGCAAGATGTTACTTTTAGAAATCTGTCCGCAAGTGAATTGGTTCGAGGAATGCAAAGTTGGATCCTTGAAGGAACTACCTATGAAACGATTCTAGAAAGAGAAAAACAAGTTACCCAACTTCTGCAAAAGGCATACGGTCTTGTAGTGAAAGAAGGAACGGTGAAAGAGACACGCTATCTCTTACTGCAATGGGAAAACAACAATGCACAAGTGGGTTATACCTATAAAGATCCGAATACGTTTGAAGCTATTGAAATCAATGCGATTGAAGCGAATGAAGAGGAAAAAGAAAGGATTGAGACATTTACTCGTGAAAATAAGGCCCTTTCTCCAACAGGAGCCACTAGTCTAGTCATGGAAGAAAAGCTACCTGACTGGACAGTGGAACAACAAGTAAACATTCGTAAAAAAATCGTTGCTTTTTTAGAGGCAAAGAATCTCAAGGTGGATGCTGACAAGTCCAATGAGCTGATGACAAAAACGGCACAATGGGTAACTAAGGAAGTAGAAGGGAAAGAGACGACTGATTTTACGAAAGTAAAAATGTTAGTGAATATCATCCTTGAAAAAAAAGAGGATGCAGTGATTTCGAAGGAGAAAGCACAAGCAATCTTTCTAAAATGGTTGCTTGATAATATGAAAGAGGAAGCGCCTATTTTGACTTCTACTGAACCACCAAAAGAAGAGATGACTCAAACAACAGAAATAATAGAAACAACAAGTGTGCAGCCATCCATTAGTGGAGAACAAACATCTAGGTATGAAGCGCCTAATTGGCGTGATAAAAATATGATGGTTCAAGTGGCGCAGTTTTTCCGTCAAGAAGGAGTGCTAACAGGAGAGTCGACTACAGAAAATATCCTTTTTGCGATGGGTAAATGGTTTACAGAAGAAAGGGGGAAATGGTTCTCAGCTATAGCAAACTTCAAGCGTTATCTAAAGTGATCCTGAAAGAATTGAATCTTTATGGAGGCGAAGGAGAAGAGACAATTTCCGATAAAGATGCGAGACTCACTACCATGAAATGGGTGTCTGAGAATATATTGGGAAGTTCAATAGAAGCCTATATGATCAAGAAAATCCTAGATTCTCCCGATCCTTCTCAATTCACCATTGGTTATCTTAGAAAGATATTTGAAATGGACGAGTTAAAAAAAGGGGGTTATATTACTTTACATACTCTTGGTAATGTTTCTAAAGAGGAGGAAGATACTGTTAAAAAGCTATGGATCCTGTTACTCAAAGATACATTGCCCAATTATTTTCTTGAGACAAATACGCTGCCAGATGAGTTGCTGATTTCTAATTATGACTCCTTGATGCAGCTGACAGGGGCCAGATTACTATCAGATTTAGGCATTCAAGCCCAATTCAATCAAGAAGAAATTCAAATACTCGGTACGTTTTTTTGGGATAAAATCAGTAAAAATGGCATAAAAAGGGTGGAAGAACTACGATATACGGTCCTTCCTGCGTTGCTGGCAGTTGCTCAGTTAGACCCCGATTTATTACGGAAAGCATTGGAAAAAGGGAACTATCATGAATTGGCCCTTAGCACTTTTATTGAGTATCATCAAAATGGGTATTTACAACTGAAAGAATATCAAGATACACTCTATACCCTTTTTACAGCTTATCAAAAAGAAGCCCTTAACTGGCGACGAAAACAAGCATTAGCACAAGAGGTGGCTCAGACTTATCTCCAACATGCAAAGGGAGAGTCATTATTCCCTGCTTTTGTGTTGGAACAAGATTATCTTCTCGGGATGACGCTAAGTATTAACGACTATACCTCACCTAATTTAGAAGATTGGTATAAGCGTTTGACGAAAGCTGTGTCAGATACGCATTTTTCATTGGATCAAAAACTGATTGAGTTTGCGTTGAATGCATTCGATCCCGAGGAACGGGAGTTTATTTTCTCTCCAGAAGCCCAACTTTATGAGGCGTCTGCCCAGTTGAAAGAGGTGCTTGACGGCTCACCGGGTGGCCCACCTGAAGGTGAAGTAGTGAATCTTTTTCTTGTTAAAATGCAAGAATTGAAGAATAGGATTCTTCATCTGGACAAGACCGATCTATTTGTGGCGGTAAATGGAAAGGAAGAACGATGGTATGCTCTGAAGGGATTCGATTGGGGTGGGGGTTATGCTTTCTACCGAGTAGATAAAGATCCGCTTTCTTACCTCAAATATGGGCTCTTAGAGCAGAAAGAAATTTGGAGTCGAGGCTATAAAAAAGACCGAGAAGGAGTTCGGACAGGAAAACGCTATTTTAATTTTTCTACTCAAATGGATCAAAATAAGAAGATATCTCAAGGGGAAAAAATGCAACCTTTGATTGATGCGTTCAGTCGGAAGCATAGTGATAAACTGTATGAAGCACTTTATAAATCAGGGGATGATAAGGCTATCCTGGAACAAATATGGGATTTCGCCAAACACTTCATTCCTTTTTACGATTGTGTGACAGGCATCATCGACAAAGATGCCACAGTAGCTTTCCCTTCTTGTACGATTGATATCGTTTTTTTGATCCCAATTTTTGGACAGGCGACCTACCTTAGTTCAAAATTTGCTATGGGGATGGCCAAAGCAATGGTAAAAGGAGGAGTAAGAAATGCAATTCGTCAAGGGGCTCGATTTACTCCCAAAATTTCAGAAATCAAGTCGGTTCTAGTCAATATTAGACGATACTTTGATCCAGGCATCGAATCCATCGCTGACGGGAGTAACTTTGTGGTCAGGGAGTTAGCGGCTTTAAAAAATGAAGTTTGGGTGAAAAAAAATACAAAACAACTTTTGGAAAAAATCGACGGTTTGATAAAGGAGACACCTACGTTACCTAAAGGTGCCATCAGGACTTACTTACCAGGAAAAGGCTTAGAAGTTTCTGCCAAACAGATGGAAAAAGGGTCCTATAGATTGGTGACAGATCTGGAGAGCGGAGCTGTCTACGGCAATCCTTTCTGGTTGAAGGGGAACCAATTAGCGAGGTTTACTGATCCTGAACCACTCACGGAGGAACAAAAAGCACTGATCAATCGGTTAACGAAAGAAATTGACCCAGATCAGATTTTTGCAGTTGCACCCAATCTGAATCCCAATGCTTATGGGAATGGTGAAGTGATGTCTGTATTAGAGAATGAGCAAACAACCAAGTACTTCATTACCTTGAACGGTCATATAGTTCCTGTAAGAGTAACCCCTATTGAGGAGCATGGTGTACGTTATGACGTGGTGGATGGAGAGAAGATTTATCCAGTGAACTACAATGGAAAAGAATGGTATTTTGAACCAGAGACTTCTCCTTTTGTTTCGAAGAAAGTAGCAGATGAAGTGATAAAGAATATTGATGAGTTTGAATCAATCAAGGATCCTAGTACTCTTTCTGCCTCAGGTGATAGAGGACTGAGGTGGGATAGTTTTGGAAGATCTTACATCAAGATCTATGGTTACTATATTCCATTGATTCAATTGTATAAGCACTGGGATTGGTATCATTTAGTGAAAAAAAACTCCCATCAGTCGATGACCGTGTTGGTATTTGAGCCAGAAAATGAACAGTTTGGTCCAGAGACAAGTATAGATAGGGAGATGAGAAAAGGAGGTAGACGAAGACAAGCAGAATCCGAACCTTCAGGGGAAATCGACGGACAAGAGAGTAAGGCAGTAGAACTTCCACCAGTTGGAACCTTACCAGAGCCACCAGAAAGAAGAGAGGAATGGAATGAATTTAGAAATGTCATAGAGAATGAAGTTGATGAATTCCCCATAAACATAGTGGGAGATAAAACTTTACGTATGGATACGATATCAAAGTTTATCCCAGAACCGATTATTCGTATTAATCAAGATGAAGAGTTTTTTAAAGGTAAAATTTTGGAAAATATAATCGCTAGTTTTAAAGGGCAGCCACTTGAATTTCGAGTATATAAGAGTCTTAAGTTAAGTAACAAACCAGACTTTCTCAAACCGTTTGTGCTAGAGCTGTTACAGGATTATAAGAAGGCGCAAGAACGTTTTCGAAAAGCATTCGAAGTGTGTCAAGAGGTGTTAACAAAAGAAAAAATTGCAGACAGCCCGCAAGGCCAATATTTGATTAAAATGTTTAGTTTGGAGATGGTAAAAAATCCAGAACCCATCTTATTGGAAATTGTTCAAAGAGTGAAGTCTGTCTCAAAAAAAGGGCTGGAATTCCTTCAAAAAACAGCGGACTGGGGCTATGAAAATATTTTGATCGCATCCAGTGATTTAGTTCCACAAGAAGGTTCACAAGAATATCGCTCAGCCTCTCAAAAATTCCTAAGTACTAAGGCATTTACATTCCCTAATGATCCAGAATGTAGAATAATCTTTTTGGCGGATGCCTTTTACTTAAATCCAGATCTCGACAAAGGCAAAATAATAAACTCAGCTAAGGGTCGAACACTCAGTCATGAAACCACTCATGTTGTTTCGTATACTGGAGATCTTACAAAATATTATAGTGAGAGAATAGGTATCAAAAAAACCGGTAAAATGATGTTAGAGGAATATAAGAAACAAGGTTCAAAAATAGTTCATACTATTGCTTACAAAAGATTTGTGAGAGAAATAGCAAAGTATCAAAATAAACCGGGGTTATCACTATTGAATGTGTGGAAAGAAATAAAAAGAAATGATTTGTTGCGGGTTAATTTACAGATGACTGATGCAGAAATGGTGATGTTCATCATCCGAGATTTTGCGGACAAGCGAAATTTTGAAGGCGCAATTCGTGAAACTAGGAGCCTTAAAGATTCGACAATCGGGGATGGATCAATGTTTATGTTTTCAGCAGTGGTTAATATATACGATTATGGTAGTTTTGAAATAGATCCTGAATTGAATATAGAGCAAGAACAAACCTACGATTATGGTGATTTTGAAATAGAATCTGAATTGGATATGGAGCAAGAACAAACCACTGAAAATCTCGATCTAACAGGTGCAGTGACGAATGAAAGTGATCATTCAACAACTGTGAAAAGAGAAAAGAGAGAGGTAGATTCAAAAAACATGGGATCGACAGAGGATAGATCAAATAAAATTTCTTTAAATCTTAAAGGCATGTGTCCAGAAAACAGTGATATGTCAAGTATTCCCACTTCCAATCAGCAAATAGACACGGACCTTTCAAAGTCTACAGAAAAGAAAAGCTTCTTAGATATTGTTGTCACTAGTATAGAAAGAAGCATCAAAAGCAATCCAAGGACGGTTCTAAACCAACCAATAAGCAAAAATAGCCTACAACATTAGCTAAGTAACGCATGTCATTCCTCCAATATGGACGAAGACAAAGAATGCGTTGAAACAAAGATAAGTGAGAATGTCACAAAAAGAGGGTAACAGTTATCTACTAATAATTGCTTAAAGCATAGCTTACGTGTTTAAGTTAGCCTAGAAGGAATGGGGGAAAATCATTTTTAAGTTCTGAAGTCATTAAAAAGGGCTGATATTTAAAATTTTTGGCTCTTGTCAGATGATGTTGATGGAGAAAAATCTTATAATTATTAATGAACAGAAAGAAATATTTCTTTCTGTTCATTAATAAAATGTCGGTGGAAATTACTAACATCCAAAAGTATAGAACTTGCTTTTATTAACTAAGTGATGTTGGTGATTTTTTCTATCTGTGCTATAGAGTTTAGAAGGTTTTTATATTCCGCCTTCACCTTATTTTCTAGTGTTGTTTTGATTCAGCAATAATTGGTAAACTTGCGATAACCATCTGTTCCTTTTTTAATTATGAATTTAAAAACTAATATTTTTAGACAACACCTATATAGAGAAGGGGAGTTTAGAAGGATTTTTTTGGTTGCGCTATACATGTAATAAATCAATCAGCCGTATAATTTCAACAAAGGAGTAAAAAAGATGCCACAGGAATTCAGGATACCATTTAAGCCAAAGAAGTCTGAGATGCCGAAAAAGTCAAGGATGCCACAGACTGCTTCTAGAAGAACTATTGGTCGAAACTACAACCAAATGAATGACAAGAATAAGTCAGGAGATGACCAAAGAGTTTTATACAATGTCTCCAACATATCAGGACGCACACTAACACCCGAAGGAATAAAGCGCCCGGTGGGCTGGATTCATACGTGGGGAACCTTGTTGGCAATGGCCCCACCATTAGATTTTCCCAATCAACAGATGGTCTTAAGAAAATCTCCTCCAGCTTTTGAAGTGAACACATGGATTGATGTAAGAAGAGACGGAAATCAGACAAGAATCCATTCCTTTGTTTCAACCTCCACCATCAATCGTGAGCAAATACAGCCCCCTTTATTTTTGAATACGAACTATACAAGGCCTCACCCATCCTCATCGGTCGCACTACCGTTTACCAGTACTCGTTCTCTTTTTGGCAATCAAACGTTCGATAATCAGACATCGACGACTACGCAACAGGACATCGACATAGTCAAGAGAGCGCATGAGTTAAGTGTTTTTGTTCACCAGAAAGTTCATGACCTCTACCAACTGGTGAATTGTAGCACCGCGAGAAGAACGGATCAGGTGAAGACATGGATCGTCACAGGAGAAAGTGTAGAACAAACGAGTTTTACCACGGTTTGTCAGGGTGCCATCGGTAGATCTGAGGCACAAAATAAGCAAGGCATGAAACAAGAAAGTGAGATTCCTTCTATACCTACTCATCCTGTGACTGACATGAATGTTCAAGAAACTTCTCATTTTTCTGCGGAAGAGGCAGCTAAAAAACTAATTAAGGCCTTTCAAGCTTCTTTTGAAAACAAACATAACGACACAATAGATACCTCAGGTAATGTACATAATCAAGTGACAGAAACATTTTGGAATGGATTAACGGAGCGGTTTTACCAACACGAAAATACAAACTATACCCAAGAACAAGCCCATGGAAGCTCTCTGATGTCGTATTTTGTGGAGTGGTTATTACAAACTTTTTCGGTAGATTATGGAGAACAAGCCCCCATTAACCCACCATCAAAAAAGAATTTAAACTATTCGGTAAAATCGCCATCTGCTAATCCAACAATTCAAACGAAAAAGAAACAACCTGAAGGAATACCAGAGACGGTATCGGAAACCATATTAGAAATGACACCTGAAACGATGGTGGAAAATGAGTCTGTATTGAACCCTGAAAAAGAGGGCTTTTTGCCTCAAATTTGGCAGCTAGCCACAGATTTTTATGGAGTAGTAGATGGCTTTCTCCAACAATCCATCGGCCTCCAGTTTTTAGGCGCCGAAGCCATGCCGTTGCCAACTACTAGAATACCTTCTCTAGAGTTAGAGGAAAACCAATTAACATTTGATGAGACACAGATAAGCGAGACAACTACAGAAAGCAGTCAAGTCAATGGGACGACACTTTATATTGAGGGGGCTGAATTAGAGGTAACGGGAGCTAGCGAAAGTAATGACACTCAGGAGATCAATGAAAAGATCCAAGCATTTTTGCGAGAAAATGCCGATGATCCAACAATGATAGGAGCTCAGGAGACAACGGAAGATTCCGATCCGCCTGAATGGACGAGTGAACAAAAAAAGGATATTCGTAAAAAGCTCGTTGATTTTTTCATGGAAAATGGAATAGCCTGTCAAGAATCTAATGTCAAAGATTTAATAGAGACAGTCGGTGAGTGGGTGCTTCTTGAAGAAGCAACTCCCATAACGGTGGATATGGTGAAAGTCAAACAAATCGCAAAACTACTCTTGGGAATGAACGAAGAGGCAGTAATTTCAGAGGAACAGGCAAGTCTAACTGTCGGAACATGGGTCTATGAAACAATCAAAGACAACCAACCTGTAGCTTTAGCGCTTGTCGCAGAAGCGCCAAAACAACCAGAAGGAACAAGTACACCATCAACAACGAGTAGCTCTCAACTAGCAAGTACCTCTCAACCAACAAGTACAAGCAACAAAGAAAATAACATCGGGGCTGATGGAATTCAATGGCGAGATCCCAATGTGCGAAAACAAGTGGAAGCCTTTTTTCAACGGAAAAAATTACTTTCAGATCACCCAACCAAAGAAGAATTATTGATTGCTATAGGAAAACGAATCACAAAAGAAGAAAATAACAAATTGGTCTTCAATCCTAAAAGAATTCGATCATTGGCAAAAGTGATCCTGAAAGCATTGAAACTTAATAATGGAAAAAACGGGGAGAATATCTCGAACAAAGATGCCGAATTAACGATCATGAAATGGACCTTTGAAACGATAGTAGGAAGTTCGATGGAGGCTTACATGGTCAAAACACTGGTGTCATCTCCTGATATCGATCAATTCACCGTGGGGCGCTTGAGAGATTTATTCACCGTCAGAAACTTGGAAAAAGAAGGATTGATTCAGTTAGATACCCCTACTCTTTCTCAAAAACAGAAGAGGTTCTTTAACAGGTTATGGAATTTTTTACTCCAGAAAGAGTTACCCAACTACTTTCTAGATAGTAGTGGATTAGCGGATGATTTGTTGATTTCTGATTATGCTTCCTTGATGCAGCTAACAGGGGCGAAAATTTTAAAGGAGGGGGGCTATCCTGAGTCGTTCAGTCCAGAAGATAGCCGGTTGATGGGGCAACATTTCTGGGAAACCATCCTTGAAAAAGGAATCACCACCTATGAAGAATTCCGCCATCTTCTAATGCCTTCTCTACTTGCGGTCGCTCAATTAGAACCAGATCTGTTACGAGAGGCATTGGCTACGGGAACCTATAAAGAAGTAGCCATCAGCACATTTATAGGTTACCAAAAAGAAGGCTATTATAAGATTATCGACAATCAAGAAATTCTTGATCGCTTGTATAAAGCCTATCAAAAAAACTTTCTTCAATGGCGTCGAAAAGAGGCATTAGCTACAGCTTTAGCACAGACGTGTCGCGACAAAGGGTCTCTCACTTCTTTTGATGTGATCAAACAAAATTATCTTATAGGTGCAGCAGATCCTTGTCCAGACATTGACTGGCTTCCAACGAAATTAGAAACTAGGTATGCTAAGTTGACGAAAAATGTAGCAGAGGCGTATTTACCACTGGATAAGAAACTGATAGAGTTTGCACTACCCGCCTTCGACAAAGAGGAACGAGCATTTATTTTCTCAGAAGGGACTCATCTATATGAAGCGAATGCCGAATTGAAAAATGAAAGTGACTACATAGAGGAGATACCAGTCACAAGTGGGTCTCCGGCTATCCATTTCTTACTTTCCGTGAGGAAAAAAAAGACCACGACTCTTAATCTAAACAAAACGGATCTGTTTGTGGCGGTCAACGGAAAGGAAGAACGGTGGTATGCGTTGAAACAGTTGGATAGCGAAGGGGGCTATCGTTTTTATCGTGTCAACCAAGATCCTCTGTTATACCTCAAATTTGGATTGTTTGATCAGAAAAATCGTTGGAAAAATGGGTACAAGAAAGAAGGAAATGAGATTCGGATCGGGGATAAACTTTTTACGTTTTCTACTCATGTGAATCGGAGTAAAAAATTATCCCATGGGATTGAGACAGCGCCATTCATTGAAGTACTTAGTCGTAAACATAGTGATCAACTGTATCAACAATTGTACGATTCGGGAAACGACAAAGCGGATCTCGAAAAAGCTTGGGAGGTGGTTAAGCATTTTATTCCTTTTTATGATTGTGTGACAGGGATCATTAACCAAGACACGGAAGAAGCAGTTGTTTCGTGTACGATTGATGCTTTACTCATGATTCCGGTACTCGGTCAAGTCACCTCCCTCAATATGAAATTCGCATTAGGTGTGGCTAGAGCCTTTGCCCGAGGAGGAATTCGCAATGTGATCAGAAGCAGTAGGAGTTTCCTCCCCACCATGGCTGAGATCAGAAGACTTGTGTTGACTTTTGCACAGAATCTTGATCCAGGGTTTGAGCCACTCATAGGTGGAGGGCGGTTGATTGTTCGGAAATTAGTGAAGTTCAAAAATGAATTACACGTAGGTAAGAAAATCAAAGACTTGTTAGAAAGAGTCGAAAAACTGGAGAAGGCGCAAGAAGCGCTAAAAAAATCAATTGAGATGCTCGAGTGGAAGGGCTTGGAAGTGCCGGTGAAAAAAGTGAATGATCATCTGTATATGCGAGTGACGAATCTGGAAACTGCGGAGGTATTTGGCGGTTTATTTATGAAAAAAGGCAATCGCATAGAAGCCTATAGACCCGCCACGTTTACGACTGAACAATTAGAGTTGCTTAATATTTTGGAGAAGAAAATAGATGAAAATCAGATGTTTGTCGTGGGCACTAACCCTAATCCTCAGGCCTATGGCACAGGGGAGATCACAACTGTCAAGAAAGAAGGAGAAGAGACGAAGCGTTTTATTCGAATGAAGGGAAAACTGATTGAAGTGACGATGACAGCCATCAAAGAGCACGGGTTCCGATTGGATGTTTATGCCCCTCATCTTAGTAAGAGCTTCCCAGTAAATTTTAATGGGATAGAATGGTATTTTGAAGCACCGACTTCTCCTTTTGTGACAAAAGAAGTGGAGAAAAAAATCGCAAGCATGTTGGATCAATTTGAAACGCAAAAGAACCCAAATGGACTTTCTGCGCCAGATGAAAAAGGACTGATGTGGAATGAAGCCGGCAGATCCTATGTCAAGATTAAGGATCATTACATTCCGTTGATTTTACTGGATAAGAAGTTAAATCGCTATCATTTGGTGAAAAAGGATTACAATGAATCAATGACGGTGCTGAGATTTGACCCAAAAAAGGGCCAATTTCGTCTTGAAACAGACTTGGAAAGAAAACAAGCAGTAGAAGCTTTACTTTCTAATCGATCCAAGAGTCTAGAACGAGGAGAGAATGGGGGAGCGGGTACTTCCGGTGGGGCAGCAGGACCAAGTACTTCACAAGGAGCAGCTTCACAGATAAATGAAAATATGGTACTTCCACCAGCTAATGAACTTCCACCAGATCCACCTGAACATGCAGAAGATTGGAATAAAATTAGGGGAGCAATCGCTTTTCGAGAAGAATTTGAAATACCGAGAGTTGAAGATGACAGTGTTCCACTTGATGAACTTTCTACTTTTCTTCCAGAAAAATTACCGATTTATTATGCCGATAATGAATGGTTAAAAGAAGGATTTATGGATCATATTATTAAAACTTTACCTTCTAAACCCAAACTTGACTTTCGAGTGTATGTTGGTCTTAACTCAGTTGAAGTGCCAAAATCAATCAAACTGTTTCAGCAAAAACTTGTAGAAGAATTTAAAAAAGCAAAAGAAATTTGTACAGAAGCAAAAGTAACATGTGAGAATTTGTTGAAAAAAGCAATCCTTTCAGAAACTCAGGAAGGAGAATATTTGATCAATATGTTTCAACTGGAAAGTGTGTCAAATAAAGAAGAAATCTTAAAAGAAATCATCAATAGATTGAAATCAATAGCGGAAAAAGGAGAAAATTTTCTTCAACAAACAGCGGATTGGGGTTTTGAAAATATTTGGACCGTCTCTACCGACCTGTTTTATCAAGAGGCCTCACAGGAATATCGTTCACGCTATAATAAAATGCTACAAGCACAGGCAATGGTTCAAAGATATGATCCGGCGTGTAGAATGCTCATTTATGCAGATGCTTTCCACTTGGATCCAGATATCATGCCAAATGAACAAATAAGACCACCTGAACATGAGATAGTTCTACACGAAACTACACATCTTATAGCATCCACGGAAGATGCAGTTCGTTATTATTTTGTTGATAAGAACTTTAGTAAGAGCGGGGAAGATACATTGAAGGACTTTAACGAGATCTACAAAAACCTGTTAGAATCCCCCTCGTTCGAAATTTTTGTGAATCATTTGGCAGAATCTTTGAACATGCCAATGATATCAAAAAAAACCGTAGCAGAAGCGATGAAGAAAATTCCAATGTTGCGGGTAAATTTTCAGATGACTGATGCGGAAATGATTATGATTCTGCTTAGAGATTTCGCCGATAAGAGACAATTTAAACAACGACCGCATGTTAAGCGTAGCGTAAATGAGAAAAAAGAGGAGGAACTAGGGAAAGGAACCATGTTTATATATCTAGCATTGCCTCATATACTTGGTGATGGAATCTTTGAAAGAAACATTCAACTGAATAAGACGCAAGAACTAATCGCAAAAAGAACAACAGATACTGTAGAGACCACAAGAGTAACAACGAATAGGAGTTTCTTAAATCTTGTAACTTCGAGTATTGAAAGAAGCGGCAGCCCCACTCAAATTGCCCTCACTCAACAAGTAAGTACGGAATTGCCAAAAACTACAGTGAAGAAAAACTTACTAGATTATGGAGGTACGAGGGAGAAGGAAATACCAAAGCCAAGTCGATGATGGCATTCAACTAGCCAATAAGCCAGAATCAGAAAGAATCCTTTCCACAACACTGACTGCGTGATGTACGACTTTTATTCATCATGTTCAATAGGGGAATCTGTTATGATCGAAAAAAGATATGGAGATATTAGTGAAAGATGAAAAATTAGAGATAGATCAAAGCTTTTTTCAAGGAGTTAGTCAAAAACATAAATTATAAATTAAGTGCCTAGATTAATCATGAGCGGACACCAAAAAAATTTGTGAGTTTTGAAATCATTTAAATAGGACTAAAAACTTAAAAAGTTTCCTCCCTTGTGTAAGCCATGCTTATCATAAACTCGAAAATATAGATTCAGTTATCCAACATAATATAAAAGAAACTAGTTTAATGCGATTCCAAATCTTAATTAAAAATAATGCAATAGCCTCTCAATATTTAGTTAGAAATTGTTGCATTATTTTTCCCAGTTTATCAAGATAACGGTGACTTTGTGAATACTTCGGTTTTAAATTTTAAACATCGAACAATGGATGATTATTATTGATATACTCAGTATTGCACATAGTTTTATGTTAAAAGGGTAATTAATATTTATTACAAAATCTAGATTGCAAGGAAGTTCTGTAGTTATTACGTTACTAGCTAATAATGGAAAGAAACCGTCAGAAAATCAAGAATACATCGTTGACTATTCTGATGATGGGACAATTACATTAGTTCCAGAAATTGAAGATTCATTTAGTTGTGGAGATGAGGCAGAATACTATGAAAAAGATAAATGAGAAGAGTTAACTTCTGAAGGAAGAGAAATTTTATAATGTCTGGAGAAAAAAATTACATCCCTAAGAATAGGAAAATTATTTGGATTGATCTAGATCTTTCCACAGGAAAAGAAATTCAAAGCGGCGGCCAAAATCGTTGTTTTTCGTTATGAAGTTAACCGTAAAACCATGTTCGCAGCCATTTTCCCGTTTACTTCTATTATCAAAATCGGCTCGTTACATATTACCAGAAGAGTGAGAGACAAAAGGAAAAATACTTAGTTATCAATTAAAATCACTTGATTTTAATCAAAGAAAACTTAAAAATTTGAAAATTTCCCATTACAAGACCTAGCTAAATTTGATCAAGTCATCCAATAGATATTTTAAGTGTCGTAGAATTTGATTACGATGCTTTTTTTATACTGTAAATGACCAAATAAAATGAAAAAAATTTACCAATTAAAAAGAAAAGTGACAAATGTAATAAGGATATTTATTCAGGGTACACCCTTGTCTCTTATACACATCTAGATGTGTAATGATGATAGGTTTAATGATAATGTCACAAATTCTAGAATGATGTTTAGGAACATTTGTTTTATAATCTATATGAAAACGCATTCTATGAAGAGGTGTTTTAATAGTTTCATAGAAAGAAGAAATTAACCTTAGTTATATCTGTCTCTTATACACATCTAGATGTGTATAAGAGACAGCAAGAAATTAATGTCATAAAAAGTATGATTTAAAAGATGTAGAATTGATAACCTTAACTGAAGCAGTTTTGCGATGATGATAGGTTTAATGATAATGTCACAAATTCTAGAATGATGTTTAGGAACATTTGTTTTATAATCTATATGAAAACGCATTCTATGAAGAGGTGTTTTAATAGTTTCATAGAAAGAAGAAATTAACCTTAGTTATATTTGCTAGTTTATTTTCATTCATTAAAGAGGCTTTATTGTAGTTTTTATCTATTTTTCGTTGTCTAGGTTGGATGAACTGTTGCTTTTAAGCTGAAAAAACTGTCACTTTTGAGAAAATGATGCAAGGTTGTTGGGCCAGTTATAGAAACTTGATGGGTGACGTAAAATCATAGACTCTTAGATGCTATTCAAATGAACACTTATACAACAAAATAGTCCTATAATAAATTTTAATAAAGGAGTGAAAAAGATGCCACAAAAACCAAGGGCACTACTGAAATCAAATATATCGAAAAAGGCAAGGTTACCACAAGCTACTTCTAGAGAAGCAATTGGAAAGGAAAATAACAAACGCAATGATAAGAATAAGTCAGGGGATGACCAAAGAGTTTTAAACAATGTCTCCAACATATCAGGACACACTCTAACACCCAAAGGAATAAAGCACCCAGTAGGCTGGATTCATACGTGGGGGACCCTGTTGGCGATGGTTCCACCATTAGATTTTCACGATCAACAGAGGCTCTTGAAAAAAACTCCTCCAGCTTTTGAAGCGACTACACGGATTGACGTGAGAAGGAACGGGAATCACACAAGGATCCATTCCTTTGTTTCAACCTCCACCATCAATCGTGAGCGAATCCAGTCCCCATTATTTTTGAATACGATCCATAACAGGACTAACTCATCCTCGTCAGTCGCACTACCTTTTGCCAATGCTCGTTCGCTTTTTGGCAATCAGACGTTCTATCATCAGACATCAACTTCTACACAATCGGCTATCGACATAGCGAAGAGGGCCCATGAATTGAGTGTTTTTGTTCACCAAAAGGTTCACGACCTCTACCAACTAGTAAATTGTACTACCATGGGAAGGACGGATCAGGTAAACACATTGATCTTCACAGGAGAAAGTGTGGAACAAACGAGTTTTCAAACCATTTGTCAGGATGCGATGGGTAAAGCTGAGACACAAAACAACCAAGGAATGAAACAAGAAAGTGAAATTCGCCCTTTTTCTACTGATACGATAACTGATAGAACCGTTCAAGAGACCCCTCATTTTTCTGCGGAAGAGGCAGCACACAAACTAAGTAGAACCTTTCAAACTTCTTTTGAAAACAAGCACAACACCACAATAAATCCCCTAAACCATGTACATAATCAATTGTCAGAAACATTTTGGAATGACTTGACTAAGCTGTTTTACCAGTTTTTTTCCCAACATGAACATACAGTTTCTACTCAAGAAAAAAAAGAAACAAGTGAATCGTTGCTGTCCTATTTTGCTGATTGGCTACTGAATGCCTTTTCATTAAACTACGGGGAAAATATTTCCAATCATCGCCAATCCCAAAAGGACCTCCAAGTACCAATGAGGACTCACCTGACGGACAACTCGCTCCCAACCCAAACATCGAAGAAGAAAAAGCAAGAAAATAATTCTCAGGAACTAGCTTCAGAAATGGTTCCAGAATCGGCGCCGAAAGCCACGACAGCATTGTCCCCAGAAGAAGAGAATATTTTGCCCCAGATCTGGCATTTGCTAGAGAATTTTTATGGAAGGGTGGATGGGTTTCTCCAACGCTTCAATTTCGATATATTCCCACGCTTAGGTGCTGAGGCAGCAGTGCTACCTGCGACTGTTTCTGAAGAACTGATCTTACACTCTTCTAAAGAACTTTCGGCAGAAACCGTTGCGAAAATAAAGCAAATTATGAAGGCATATCTGGATCATAAGCCTTCTAATGAACCGAATACCGTTCCTTTCCCTCCTTTTTGGTATGATCATGAAACGTTTCAATTGCGTCATAAAATACAAGTGGTCAACCAAAAAGTCAAAGACTATTTGTGTGGGCAAGGGGTTTCGTGTGACGGATTATCAGGAGTTGAATTACTCGAGGCCGTAGAGAAATGGGAAGAAAAAGATGGTCTGGAGACTAAAATGAGCAGGAGAAGACGCCTCGCTAGTGTTATCCGCAAAGCTTCCGGGCTTCAGAATATAGATCTGAAATATACAAAAGCAACATATATCCTTTTCCAATGGAGAAATAATAATATCTTTCAAGGCTATACATTTGAAGATCAGCAACAACCAACTCTGAAAGAATCTCAACAAACAATTTTAGAAGAACCTGTGACGATTGAAGTATCCACCGCAAGCACTCAAAAGTATCAGACGATAAAATCGATGATTCCGCTACCATCGGTGGTAATGGATCCACAGTTACAGTGTTCTGAAGACATTTCTAGAGAAACAAGATTAAAATTGTATAATATTGTTTCGACGTATATGAATGGTCAACAACCACAAGAGTCGGTACCTAAAAATTTACCATCCTTCTGGTATGACTTAAAGGTTTTTGAAAAGCGTGGAGAGGTTGAGACAGTCAATCAAGCAGTACATCAGTTTCTTTGTCAAAAAAAAGTGAGATGTCCCCATATGTCTGGACAACAATTGCTTGTGACTGCTCAGAACTGGGGGAAAGAGGAGGGGGCAGAGAGTGAAGCTATAAAAAGAAAACAAGTCGCCAATATCATTCTTAAGGCTTCCAGTCTTCCGCCTCGAGAGTTGACTGATACAGATGTAGCAGCCATTATAATGCAGTGGCAAGATAATAATATCTTTAAAGGGTATCAATTTAAAGATATTGAGCAAACGCATACTGAAGCAACCGTAGCATCGAAAGGAATTCCGACAAGTAAGACTGTTACGCTAAATGATACTCAGTCAAGTACGCCGGCACCTATGAGACGGTTAAAAAAAGGAGAAGGGGGGAACGTTTCACCGTCAAGTATGTCGACGAAGCTACCCATTGAAACAAGTTCTGTTCAACAGCGAGTGACGGGATCATCCATTTCTACCACTCAACCTTCGAATACATATGAAAAAGTCTATGAGGATAATCTGAAAAAATTCAATAGTATTATAAGCGCTTTCTTTGAAGGGAAATCCTCTCAAGTATCAACTTCTGAGATATTACCTGCTTATTTTTTTGAAGATGCGAAAGAAGTGTATAAAAAACGTCATGAGACATTAAAAGTCAATGATAAGGTCAAAAAATTTCTCTGTGAACAAAAAGTTCCATGTGAAGGATTATCTATTCTTCAATTAATTACTGCTACACAAGGTTGGATAAGGAAAGAAGGAAAGGAAGCAGAGGGAGCCAGAAGTAAACAGGTCGCCGACACTATTCTTTCCAGTTTGGGACTTTCTAATCAAGAGATAACAGAAAAACAGGCAAATGCCATTTTCATGCAATGGCGAAACAATAATATTTTCAAAGACTTCAAGTTAGGCGATATCCCTTCACATGGGGGTACACCGATCAAAAATAGTGAACTGGTTGGAACACTTACTGCTACTAGACTGCATTCTTACGGAGTGCTTTCTTTCGAAGTAGCGTCAACCATGAACGAAATGCATGTGGCTTATTTTGATAAGCGTCCTTTAACTATGTCCATTCACAAACCGCTCATCCCCTTCTGGTATGATTTTACGCTTTATCAAAAGCGAGATAAAACAGCAAAGGCTAACGAATCAGTCAAACAGTTTCTATACAAACAACAAATTTCGAGTGAAATTTTGACAGCTCAACAGACAGTTATGGCTGCGCATAAATGGGTCAATAACAAACAAACAGATGCAGATATTTTAGAAAAACAAAAAAAGCTTGCGCCATTCATTCTTGAAGGCTATGGCATTGTTGGGCGAAATCTTTCAGATACGGATGTAGCCAACACAGTACTGCAATGGGAAAATAATAATATTTTCAGCGAATATACCTTTATTGAACTCAAACAATCCTCATTAAATGAAAGTCAATTCCGTAATGAGACCCTTACAGAAAATAGTGAGATGAAGGTGGTACCAGATACGATTACGGACCCTGACTTAGAATTAGTCCATAAAGCTATTGAAGAAATTGTAAATGACGTGAGTCCATTAACCATTCCACAAGAGTCGTTACCAATTTTTTATTATCACTTTCCTCTATTTCAAAAACGAAGTGAAACGGCTGCTGTGAATAAAAAACTAAACGAGTTTTTTACCAACGAAGGAATCGAGATCAAAGATTCCTCTATCCATGAGTTAGAAAAGGGACTACTACAATGGGTTGAAAAAGAGGACAAAGATAAAACCGAAAGAGAGCAGTTTTTAACGTACTTCATCCTAAAAGCCTATGGTGTGGAAGATATTCGTCTTGGGGAGTTTCTGTCGTCTGTAAAAATACAGGCAATCTTTAAGCAGTGGAAGGTCAATACGGTACTTGCTGGACGTACTTACAAGGAAATCACTCGTGAAACGATTCATCATCAGTTATCCAAAGCAGAAAATCCGTTGATGATACACTTCAAAGAACAGAAAAAAGAAAGTGATCAAATATTTGCCGATTTTATCCATGATCGCCCTGCAAAAATTCCCAAGAATCATCCAGTTAATACGATTTATTACAATCTAGACCTGTTTGAAAATCGTGAAGCCACACCAAAAGTAAATACTGCTGTTAGAACATTTCTTCTTGGAAAAAAAGTTTCTTTTAGCGACCAATCTACCAGTGAATTGGTTAGAAAGCTACGAGAATGGATTCTGGAAGAACCTAAATATCCAACGATTATCGAAAGAGAAAAAGAAGTTGCAGTGTTACTTCAAAAGGAATATGGCCTCGAAGAAAGAACAATGACAACGAATGAGGCACGTCTTTTTTTACTTCAATGGGAAAATAATAATGCACAAGTTGGCTATACTTATCAGAAAACCAATGCTTTTGATGTGGTTCAAGTCAGTGAAGTTGAAACGGCGAAGGAACAAAAACAAAAGCTTGAGACATTTATTAATGAGAACAATGCCAGTCTTTCTAAAGAAGTTTCTAGTGAGATAAGGAAAGAAAGTCAACCTAAATTGAATGAAGAACAAAAAGAGATAGTCCGTAAAAGAGTCGTTTCTTTTTTAATTAGCAAAGGAGTTGACTGTGAGAAAGATGATCCAAATACATTAGTGAAAAAAGCATCACACTGGATGTTGCTAAAGGGTGGAGACGAAGAGATAGTCAATATAACTAAATTGAAAGAATTAGCAAAGATAATCCTGAATGATGGAACAGTAGGGGGGATTTCAGAGAAAGACGCTCAAGACACTGTCATCAACTGGATGCTGTATACGGTAGTGGAAAAAAGTTCTCAGTTGAGTATTACTGAATCTCCGAAAAAAAGCCAACCTACACTGACTGAAGAACAAAAAGAAATCATCCGTAAAAGAGTCGTTTCTTTTTTAATTAGTAAAGGAGTTGACTGTGGGAAGGATGATCCAAATACTCTAGTGGAGAAAGCGTCAAAGTGGACATTGTTAGAAGGCGAAGGCGAAGAGATAGTCAATATAACTAAATTAAAAGAATTGGCAAAGATAATTCTTAATCGTGGGACAAAAGAGATAATTTCAGAGGAAGAAGCCCAAGACACTGTCACTAACTGGATGATGTATACGGCAGTAGTTAAAAATTCTCAGTTGCGTTCTACTTCTGGACCTTCAAAAGAAGTTTCTACAGAAGAGACGAGTACGGTACCATCAATAATTACAGAAAAACAAAAGTCTAAATATGAGGTGAATGATTGGCGAAATCCGAACATCAAAGTACAAATTGAACAATTTTTCAAACAGAAGAAATTACTAACTGATAATGTAACGAAAGAAAAGCTTCTGATTACGATGGGGAAATGGTTTACAAAAGAAGGCACAGGAGTAGTCCTTGGACATGATGAGCTCCAATCACTAGCGAAAGTGATTCTGAAAGAATTAAAGTTTTATGCCGGAGAAGGAAAAGAGGAGATCTCCGATAAGGATATTGAATTAACGGTGATGAAATGGGTATTCGAGAATGTACTAGGGAGTTCGGTTGAAGTCTATGCAGTAAAAAACATCTTGGCAGCTTCCAATCCAGCTGAATTTTCGATTGGACAAATTAGGAGGTTGTTTGAAGTGGATGAGTTGAACAAGGCAGGAGTTCTTGCTTTAGATACGCAAGGTTTTTCAGATGAGGAGAAAATTACTTTTAAAAAGTTATGGGTACTGTTTGTTGAAAAGACGTTACCAAATTATTTTCTTGAGACAAGTGGGCTTGCAGATGAGCTGTTGATTTCTGATTATGGTTCTTTAACACAGTTGATAGGGGCGAAATTATTAGAAGATGAAGGCTATCGTTCTCAGTTCAATCAAAGTGAAATTCGAGCATTGGGAGCCTATTTTTGTGATACAATTGCTCACAAAGGTTTGGATAACCTCGAAGAACTTCGCTACATCCTGATGACTGCATTGCTCGCTGTAGCTCAGCTAGAACCTGAATTATTACGTAAGTCATTAGAGAAAGGAAACTATAAAGAAGTTGCACTTAACACTTTTATAGGATACTGGAAAAAAGGCTATTTCCAGGTTCTTTCTACTCAAGAGAACATTAACGAATTATTCCATATATATCAGAATGCTTTGCTTCTATGGCGCCGAAAACAAGCACTAGTAAAAGGGGTAGCTAAAAAGTGTCAAGATGAGGGATCTCCTACTATCTCTTTAATTTTGGAACAACGATACCTTGGAGGATCAGAACCTTGTTCTGACCACTTCAGACCTCCCAAATTAGAAGATTTTTATGTTTCATTAACTAAATCGGTATCAGAAGCCTATTATCCACTGGACAAAAAATTGATTGAAATTGCTATAAAAATGATGAATTATAAAGAGTTAGCTTTTCTTTTTTCCGCTGATACCCATATTTACGAGGGGAATGTTGAGCTGAAAGATACGATTGACGGCCGTTCTGACGGTTTACGCAAAGGAGATATCCCCGCTGTCTTTCTTACAAAAGCAATGGAATGGAAGAATACAGTTTTCAAACTAGAACAGACGGATCTGATTGTAGCGGTTCGTGGGAATGAAGAGCGATGGTATGCATTAAAAAATTGGGAGGAAGGGGGCTATGTCTTTTATCGAGTAGACAAAGATCCACTATTATACCTCAAGTATGGGCTGTTTAATCAAAAAGACAAGTGGAGTAAAGGCTACCAAAAAAAAGGAGAAGCGATCAAGATTGGGGTTAGCTATTTTACATTTTCTACTCGTGTGAATTATAGTAAAAAAATATCGCAAGGTACTGACGAGCAATTGTTGATTGATGTACTTAGCCAAACACATAGAGACGACTTGTATGATAATCTTTATGAATTGGGGAATGACAAAACAATTTTAGAAAAAACTTGGAATATAGGCAAACATTTCATCCCTTTTTATGATTGTATAACAGACGCAGCCAAGAAAAAAGTAGCAGATGCGATTCCTTCTTGTACGATAGATATCGTCTTGTTGATTCCAGTACTTGGTCAGATCACCGCCCTCAATACAAAATTTGCTTCAGGTGTGGCTAAAGCCATTATGAAGGGAGGAATAAGAAATGCAATACATCGATTTCCTCGCTATGCCCCTAAATTTGCCGAACTCAAGAATGTTCTAAAAAGTGTCGTTCGTTATGTTGACCCTGGATTGGAGTTGGTAACTGGTGGAGGAAAACTAATTACTAGAGGATTAGTGAAAGGAAAAAGATTTTTTGTGACAAATGAGGTAAAAAATGTTTTAGAAAAATTGGAAAAACTTGAAAAGGGATCATATGATTTAGCCCAAGGAGTAGAAATGATTCGCATGGCAGACAATGGCCCAGAAGTTGCAGTGAGATGGAAAAAAAATCACCTATATTTGAGAGTGACGAATATTAAAACCGGAAATGTATACGGTGGGTATTTTGTAAAAAAAGGGAATCAATTAGAAGTTTTTAGGGGGCAGGCTTCATTTACAGACGAACAAATTGTTTTAATCTATCGTCTATCAGTTGACCTAGATAATATTACTGCAGTTGAACCTAATGTGAATCCCAAAGCTTATGGTGAAGGGCAAATCATAACTGTCATAAAAAAAGGAGAAGACACAAAGTATTTTATTAAAATGAGGAATAAAAATATCCCAGTACGAATCACGGCGGTTGAAGGTCAAGGTGTGCGTTATGATGTATTGAGTGGAGATAGGGTTTATCCAGTGAATTATAATGGCGTAGAGTGGTACTTTGAAGCCTCAACTTCTCCTTTCGTAACGAAAGGATTGGTAGAAGAAATCTCTAAAAAAATTGATGAGTTTGAATCATTGAAGGACCCCACCCCCCTTTCCCCTCCTTATGAGCGAGAGTTAATGTATGATAAATCAGGAAGGACCCACATCAAGATCAATGATCACTATATTCCTCTTATCTTATTTGATAAAAATAATGGGCGTTACCATTTAGTGAAAAAAGATGTGGACGCACCAATGATGGTATTGAGGTTCGATTCGAATAATGGCGGATTTAGGATGGAAACCATCAGGGAGAAGAAAGAATTGGGTCTGGCTATTCAAGAGGATATTCTTGAGCGGAGGGGAAAAGCTCTTTTTAAATGGAAATCTGGATCATCCAAAACTTCATCTGAAGATGCTTCCCAAGGTTCACCGAGTACCTCCCATGAATCACCAGGTACTTCCCAGGGTTCATCGAGCACCTCCCATGAATCAGTACCAGGAACTCCACAGGAAGTACCAGGCACCTCAAAGGAAGCCATCCCCAAAGTTCTCCTTGATGAACCCTATCCTGAACTTCCCACGGCACCAGCTAATTGGGCGGAATGGGTGAAATTTAAACATGCAAAACGGGATGTAGGACTGAGAAAGTTTATAGGACATAGCAGGGTGGATCTTAGGACACTCTCAACCTTTCCTCCAGAATGGCAAGCTTACTATCTAGATGATGAAACTTTGGTCATAAAACGAGTTTACGAGGAAATTGATAAGAATTTTTATCCTAGACCTAAGTTTGAGGTATTTGTCGGCCTCGATTCAACGAATGTACAAGATTATTTCAAACCATTTCAGGTGGAACTTAGGGAAGATTTTAAGAAGGCACAAAAAAAATTTGAATCGGCAGTAGAATTGTATGAAAAACTTTTGAAAGAGAAGAACCTCTCAAGTACGAAAGAAGGGGGATATCTGATCCAAATGCTCAAACTGCAAGATGTTCCAGAAAAAGAAGCAATCCTAAGAGAAAGTGTCATAAGACTGAATAGCTTATCGAAAAAGGGGAGCGTTTTTCTGAAAATGTCGAAAGACTTAGCCTTTCAAAATGTCTGGACCTTGTCGACGGAATTGATTTATGATGAGAAAGTACAGAAATACTATTCTTCGGTTGAACACACGATTACAACTGAGGCATTTACGTTAAGAAAGGATTCGGAGTGTCGCATCTTTATTTTTGCAGATGCGTACTATCCTAATCCCAAGCTTAAAAAAAACCGTCCATCTGGTCCAGATGCAGTGATGCATGAAGTCACACATCATGTGATAGATTCAGAAGATTTAGTGAAATACCCACAGGCGAAGTTGGGATTAAGAAACAACGGAAAAAAAATACTGGAAATTTACGACCAAAAATATCCGGAGCTGATAAAAGAAGATTCCCAAGTATTGCTAAATTATGGGTATGAATTAGCACATGCACTAGAATTATCCGAGGATTATTTAACACCAGAGATGCTCAAAGCAGCGTTAGAAGCAAACCACACCTTACGTGCTCACTTCCAGTTAACGGACGCGGAAATGTTGATGGCCATTATCAGAGATCATGTGGAAGGAAGAGCCTTTGATGCGAAAATTCTTGCGAAAAGAGATACCAATAATAATGCCCAACTAGGGAATGGAGACCTGTTTACGGTCCAAGCATTGTCTTATGTAAGCGGGTCTGTAAATTTTAAGCGAATAATGCAACAAAATAAGATACAAGAACAAACAACCGACATTCCCAATTTAACAAGTAGTGCAACTAGCCAAAGTAATAAACCAATAAGTGGGAGTAGAAAGAAGAGAGAGGTAGGGTCAACTGCTATAGAACCCACAAAGAATGTAGTTAATCAAAGATTATTAAAACTTATAAATAAAAGTATAAAAAGAAGTAACCATCCCAATCAATATGACTCCGATCAGCTAGTGAGGACGAAACACCCAAAGAATATAGCGAAGAGAAGTGACTTAAATCTCGTGTCAGAGAATGCCGAAAACAGTAACAGAATATCTCAAATTACCTCTGATCAGCTAGTAAATAATAGTGACACAAATAATAGTTTCTTAAATCTTTTATTCGCTAGTAAAAAAAGAAGTAGCGAAATCAACCAAACGGTATCTATCCAACAAGTAAACAAAAATCTGATAGAACTAGCTGCGCAACATTGATTTCAAAATATATCTTACGAGAAAATGACACAGTGGCAATGTACACATTCTTCAGGTGAATAGCGAAGCCCCCACGATAGATCAAGCAAATTTGGCCTTTGTACTTTTCTTTCATTAAGCAATTTTCCTCAAAATGGATATTTAGGTCTAGAATATTTAGAGTATCTTTGATAAGCTGAGTATAAGACATCTTGAATCCTCCTTGTGAATTGGTTGGCCAATTAATTCTAAAGGATTTCAAGGTGTCTTTTCTATTTTTTTAGTCAATAAAAAGATGCGGTGGTATCTCCTTAACTAAAAAAAGTATAGAGTCAAGTTCCGACTATAAATAGGTTGGAATTTTTTTTGACTGTTTTAGAATAATATTGAACGTTTTTGACTGTTGTTGTATTGCATATTTATTTTAAATATGATAATATTTGGCGTGAGGTGATCGTGGAAATGCTTACAGAAGAACGTAAACAAAAAATATTGCAGTTACTTGATCAACATAAAATCGTTAAGTCTCAAGAACTTGTAATCCTTTTGAATGCTTCAGAATCAACGATTAGACGCGATTTGCAGGAATTAGAAGATGAGGGGTTTTTAGAACGTATCCACGGTGGAGCAAAAAAATCAGAGTTATTGGAGTTTGAACAAAATATGAGTGAAAAAACGCTCAAAAACGTTCAAGAAAAACAAAAAATAGCTCGATTTGCTGCAAGCCTCATTAATGATGAAGAGGTTATCTATTTAGATGCTGGTTCTACGACCTTAGAGATGATCCCTTTTTTAAAAGGAAAAAGGATCACTGTAGTGACCAATTCCGTGAAGCATGCAGCAAGCTTAGTCGATTTACAAGTGTCTACGATCATTATCGGAGGGCAAGTCAAGATTTCCACAAATGCAGTACTAGGAGCCAGTGCTTTGACACAATTAAGTGATTTTCATTTTAACAAAGCATTTATGGGGATGAATGGTGTCCATCTAGAACGTGGTTTCACTACTCCAGACCCTGAAGAAGCTGCGCTGAAACGTCTGGCAATCAATCATTCTGAAGAAAGTTTCGTGCTTCTTGACCATACTAAATTCAACAAGCAAACTTTTGTTTCTGTAGCATCCCTTGAGAAAGCCACAATCATAACTGAGCGTTGTCCGTTACAATTTGCAAAAGAGTACCATGAGCGGGCAGCAATTAAGGAGGTAATCGAATGATATACACAGTTACATTAAATCCTTCGATCGATTTTATCGTACGAGTAGATGGGTTGAAATTAGGGGATTTAAATCGTATGACAGAGGATTTCAAAGTTCCTGGTGGAAAGGGCATCAACGTGTCCCGAATCTTAAAAAGAATAGATACGCAGTCAACTGCGCTAGGATTTTTAGGTGGTTTTACTGGGGATTTTATCTCTGACTGGTTACAAAAAGAAGAAATTACAACTTCTTTTACAAGTGTTGCACAAGACACACGAATCAACATCAAACTGAAGTCTGATTCTGAAACAGAAATCAATGGTTTAGGACCAGCGATTTCAGATACAGAGATTGATCAATTAAAAGAAATGCTTAATCAAGTGACTAAAGGTGATATTGTTGTGTTATCAGGTAGTACACCAGCAAGTCTACGTACAGGGTTTTATCAAGAATTGATCGAGATCATCCGTCAAAAAGGGGCAGAATTTGTCATTGATACGACAGGTGATGATCTAAAAGAAGCTTTAAGTAAAGAGCCGTTATTGATCAAGCCAAATAATCATGAGTTGGCAGAATTATACGATGTAGTCTTCCAGTCAGTAGAAGATATCTTACCTTATGGGAAGAAGTTATTAGCAGCCGGAGCTAAAAATGTATTGATCTCAATGGCCGGTGATGGTGCGTTATTATTTACTAAAGAAGGTACTTATCGTTCAAACGTACTCGTAAGACCATTGAAAAATTCAGTAGGTGCAGGAGATTCAATGATTGCTGGATTTATCGGCTCTTATAGTAAAAATCAAGATCCTGTAGAAGCATTCAAATGGGGAGTAGCTTGCGGAAGTGCTACAGCCTTCTCTGATGATTTAGCATCTCGGACATTTATTGATGAGTTATTACCGGAAGTAGAAATCACAAAAATCGATTAATATCGTGGAGGGAAATCATGGAAATTAAAGACTTAATGATCAAAGATGCGATGATCATGGACTTGCAAGCAACCGATAAAAAGGGTGCTATCGATGAAATGGTCCAAAAAATGTACGATGCAGGTCGTATCTCTGATATCGAAACATATAAACAAGGAATTCTAGCCCGTGAAGCACAAACTTCCACTGGTCTAGGTGACGGTATCGCAATGCCTCACGCAAAAAACGCAGCAGTGAAAGAAGCAACAGTTTTATTTGCGAAAAGTAATAAAGGTGTGGATTATGAAGCCCTTGATGGTCAACCTACCTACTTGTTCTTTATGATCGCTGCACCAGAAGGAGCCAATGATACACATTTACAAGCTTTAGCAGCATTGTCTCGTCTATTGATTGATCCTGATTTTGTAGGAAAACTAAAAACAGCACAAACACCAGAAGAAGTCCAAGGATTATTCCAAACGGCTGAGCAACAAAAAGAAGCGGAAGAAACAGCTGAACAACAAGAAGCAGCACCATCGTCATCTGATAGAAAATTTGTTGTTGCAGTTACCGCTTGCCCAACAGGAATTGCCCATACGTATATGGCTGAAGATGCATTGAAGAAAAAAGCCAAAGAGATGGGTGTCGATATCAAAGTAGAAACAAATGGGTCAGAAGGAATCAAGAATCGTTTGACAGCTGAAGATATCGCACGAGCAGATGGTGTCATCGTCGCTGCCGATAAGAAAGTAGAAATGGATCGTTTTGATGGGAAAGAGCTAGTGAACCGTCCTGTAAGTGACGGGATCCGTAAAACGGAAGAATTGATCAATTTAGCAATCAGTGGAAAAGCGCCAGTATTCCATGGAGATGGTAAAGATACTGATGCTGCTGAAAGCAATGCAGATGCTTCAGTAGGACAACGCATCTATAAAGACTTGATGAATGGTGTTTCACATATGTTACCATTTGTAATTGGTGGCGGGATCGCCATTGCTTTATCATTCATGGTCGATCAATTCCTTGGTGTACCACAAGATCAATTAGCAAATCTTGGAAACTATAACCAAGCAGCAAGTTGGTTCAATCAAATCGGACAAGCTGCATTTGGCTTCATGTTGCCTGTTTTAGCAGGATTTATTGCATCAAGTATTGGTGATCGCCCAGGTTTAGTTGTTGGTTTTGCAGCCGGTGCTTTAGCAAATGCCGGTGGTGCTGGATTCTTGGGCGCTTTGATTGGTGGTTTCTTAGCAGGTTATGTGATTGTATTCCTGCGTAAACTTTTCAAAAAGTTACCAAAATCATTAGAAGGAATCAAGACAATTCTATTCTATCCAGTATTTGGTTTATTGATCACCGGATTTTTGATGTTGTTAGTCAATGTACCAATGAAGGCAATCAATGATGCATTGAACGGTTTCTTAACAAGCATGAGTGGTTCAAATGCTGCTTTACTTGGTGCTTTACTTGCTGGGATGATGGCAGCTGACCTTGGTGGACCAATCAACAAAGCAGCTTACGTTTTTGGTACAGCTACATTAGCAACAACGGTAGCAACAGGAGGAAGTGTAGTTATGGCTTCTGTCATGGCTGGCGGGATGGTTCCACCATTGGCGATCTTTGTTGCAACACGTCTATTCAAAAACAAATTCAGTAAAACAGATCAAGATGCTGGATTGACGAATATCGTCATGGGCTTGTCCTTTGTCACAGAAGGTGCTATTCCATTTGCAGCGGCCGATCCAGTACGTGCTATCCCAAGTTTCATCATAGGATCAGCATTGACAGGTGGCCTAGTAGGTGCATTTGGTATTAAATTATTAGCGCCTCACGGTGGGATCTTTGTGGTCTTCTTATTAAGTCATCCAATCTTGTACCTAGTATTTATCGCTATCGGTGCAGTCATTTCTGGTGTGATTTATGGCGCATTGAGAAAATCATCAGAAGCAGTCGAAGCTTAAGAGAGATTATTATCTCAATCGGTGAAAATAACCAGTTTCAATCCTTAAACCGAAGAGTTTGAAGTAGGGTCTGCCTATTTCAGATTCTTTGGTTTTTTTGGTTCTTTGTCAAGAAATATTGATAGAACTCTTCGACAGCATAAAGTACAAAGCAAAGAATAATGATAAACAAAAAGCCCCTTGTCAGTCATTAAGCTAGCGAGGGGCTTCTTGGTAGGACCATATCATTTTTAATGAAAAGTAAGTAGAAGTTTGGGAGATGGATATCATTAATCATATGGTCTATTAGTGATTTTTCATAATTTTTATTGCAATTCTATCTAGACTTTAAAGATTATTCCTTTATATTTCCCATGGTGATAGTTTTTAGAATAGTTCTCTTTATCAAATTTAAGAAGAGATTGTGTACTGATGATGAAATAAGTATCATTTTTGACATAGACGTCCGCATCAATCGTAAATATCATTGAAATGGTAGTTGTTTCATTAGGCTTCAATAACTTTAGATCCGCTTTGACGTTTGTCGTATTGTATGGTGAGTATCCAGTCATCAATTGATTTTCAAATAATGTCGTAATGTCTTGGTCAACATTGGATGAATTTTTCACCATTAATTCGACAGTCAAGGGCATCAAAGTGTACTGGTCTTCTGGATTTCCACCATCATAATGACTTTTCTCGCCGGTTTTAGATGAAACTAAAGAGATCTCGAGGCAATTTAGAGAGGCTACTTCATTTTTCTTGAATTCTTGGACATCAAATGTTTTAGGTGTTTCTTTATTGATGGAATGGATTCTTAGACCGCTAAAGAGAATAAAGAAAAAAGATAAGAGAAATAGGCCGAATGTCAAAATTTTTTTCATACATTACACCTCGATAGGAGTATAAACTCCGTTTTCTACTTTATAGAATTTATCACATACTTTTTCTAAATCTTCATTTCGATGGCTAGTCAAGAGGATCAATTTCCCTCTTTTTTTCAGGTCTTCAATAATAGAAAGTAATAATTCGATTCCTTGATTGTCCAACCCATTGAAAGGTTCATCTAAAATAACTAACGATGGATCGTCCATCAAAGCTTGGGCAATTCCTAACCTTTGTTTCATCCCCAAGGAATATTTTGAAACTTTCAGGTCTTTATTCTCAAGGAGGCCTACCAACTGTAATAGCTCAAGTACATCTGCTTTTGAAACTGTTTTGGTCAACAATGAAAGGCTATATAAATTTTCATATCCTGACATTGAAGGGATCAAACCGGCATGCTCAATCAGGATGCCAGTTTTGGTAGGGAAGTCTACGTCTTCACCAACACGTTCTTCACCTACTTTTATGCTACCTTCATGAATATTGATAAATCCACAAATAGCTTTAAACAACATGGACTTTCCAGAGCCATTTGGTCCGATAAAACCTACTGCTTCTCCAAGATTTCCAGTTATAGTTACGCTATCTAAAATGTTCTTTCCTTTTCTGATCACACGGACATCGTGAACTTCTAAATATGACATATTTTACCTCCTAAAATGTGTGTCTTTTCATAAAAAAATCAATTGTACAAATAAGGATGATTATCACGAGAATGTTTGATAGCACTGCCCAAGAGTAACTATCTACAGTTAGATATTGGTTGAATTGTCCATCTAATATGAGAGAACTTTTTAGAGGGAAATATTTGAAATCAGCTATACTTGCTACAGTGATCACTAACAGACTGAACATGAAAGAAAGGATGCTATTAGAGAATATTAAATACACCGCTAAACATAAATAATTGATGATCATTACGGTTAACCAAAGTAATACGAAGTATTTCACGAGACTCAACGACAGAGCATGGTGATTATAGACTACGACTGCTACAAAAAAATGAAAGAGAAATACATACGATAAGGATGCTTCAAGTACAGAAATCAGTATAGAAACACTTAATATTCTTTTACTTTTTACACGAATCAGTAAATAAGTGCTTTGTTTTTCTAAAAGATCAACTATGGAGAAAGATATTCCTAGCATTGAGAAAAGATGAAAGATAATCCATAAATATGGAAGTTCAAAATCTTTGAAATCAATAATTGGGTAGTGGACTGAAAACAAAAAGCTGATTAATTTTTTCTCATTAAAATCGATAGATGTGTAAACAAATTTGATATTGATCATATAAAGTAGAAGGAAGAAAGCAGCTACAAACCACCATTTTTTTCCATAAGTAAGAATGAACTTCAAAAATATTTTCCTTAAAGTTTTAACCAGTTTCAATATTGCATTTCCTCCTTCCTATCACTAGTAAAAAGCAATATAAGAGTAAATTTGCAAAGAATGAATAAGAAAATGAGAGAGAAAAATTGGAGTTATGGAGGATTGTTTCTTGATCCATAAAGAAAAGCAGACTCCATTTTCCTACAGGCATTATTAACATGGACGAAGCAATTCCCCACACTATAAACCAAGAAATGAATGGTATTTTAATCAAGTGACTTAGAGTCATAACTGTTAGCTCCAAAAAGAAATTTTGAAGTAGCCTGATAGCGAATAATTTCAAGAGAGGGTAGTATCCAACAGAAAAGGGAAGATCACTTTTGTAAATAAGCCAGTTAAATAAATAATGAGTCAATGTCAAATCGATAAAGTAGAAAAAGGTCAAACATCCAGTGACTAAAGCAAGTAGAAATATGTTTCGATTTATTAAGTGCCTTTTCTTACTTGTATGGAGGATAAAGAAAGGAGAAGTCGTTATTTCGAAAAAGTATGCTGAGAAAAGCAAGAGTGGGATAAAATAGAATATCAATGATATTCCATTAAAGCCACCATTTAAAATTCCTTTATTTCCTAATAAAAGGTTTAGTAGGTTGCCTTGTTCTTGTCCAAAGAAATAGTATTGGAACAGAAGATTGCCCTTATCGAAAAGAACAATTGACAGTATGATGAATAGACTCATTTTATTTCTCGATAAACGGAAAAAATAGAGACAGAGTTGACTAAATCTCATGTTTTTTCACACCTTGGATGACTGTGAAGATAGATAATAAAAAGATGATCAATAAAAAACTGATGCCAGTCCATTGGAGATTTTCAGTCCCGATAAACTGAGAGGTTAATGTTAAAGATTCTTTTCGGAAAATTCTGATCGTCATATCTATACACATGAGAATAAATAAGGGCGTGATTATTGCTAAATAGCGATTTTTTAAAAGATAAGAAACAATGGTTGAAAGAAGGGACAATGCACCTCCAAAAACGAATATAAAAGCAACCCGTAGAGTAAAATAGATGAAGGGATGTCCATAATAAATGCTGGGCATAAAATCCTGAGAGTCAACTAGTTGCATACTATAAAATCTGTTTAGTGGGATAGAAGGAATAAATAGTAACATCCCCCACATACTTACTAAGACAGGAAGGATAGAGATGATCCCACCACAAAAAAAGGACACAAACATATGATTCGTCAAATATCTTTTCAAAGTTGAATGGCTGATGGCTGACTTGATGTAACCTGTGTTTATATCCTGAGCGACAGTATCACCTACAGCGATAGAGGAAAAGAGAGGAAACAGGAATCGATAAATAATTAATGTAGGAATTGGAATAACAAGTAATTGAAATGAAAAAACACTAGCCGGATAACCTAGGAAGCTCTCTTTGGGGAACGATATTAATATATCTCCTGTTATTAAACTGGATACACCTAAGATAAAAGAAAAGCCTATCATTACTTTTAACTGAAGTTTTTTTAAGGTTCTATATAGAATAGAATACATGGTTCACCTCGTGATTTTTTATTTTGTAAAAATATCGTTTTGTTGTATGATTATTATGTTCAAATAATAACATAAAAAGAAAGGAGTTATTATGAAAAAAGTTGTATTGTCAATAGTATTAACTTTAGCAATCATGGGTGGGACACTTGCTTTTGCTTCTGAATTGGTTTCTCGATCAAACAATAGTGCCACAGCTTATTCATTTACTTTTACTCCAGAACTAAGTACTAACGAATATACTGATGTTCGTCACAAAGAGGATGCAAGTTCAGCTTATATGAAGTTAGAAAGGCGATCGAGAGCACAAGAGTTTACTGCCAGTGTGGTAGATGCTAACAATGGCAACTTTAGCCAAACATGGTTTGTAGTTATTAGAACGGTTGGCGCTGAGTATTTCATCCCTAACACCGCATATGAAGACCAAGGGTATGGGGTAAATGTTAAAATTAGAGCACACACAGGAGATTTGTTCGGATTTGATGCTTCAGGAGTTTGGAGTCCTGACAGCGTAAGATACAAATAAACGATTTGTAATGATGTGAGCAAATAATTATCATTTTTTATGTTATGTAATTTTGAACTTTATCAAAAAGCTAGGAACGATTGGCAGTTAATGTTGTAAATTAATTGTCAATTGTTTTTTTGTTTAAAATAAAAAGAGTTGAATTCCACTGCTTTCGTCCTAGCTTAAAAGAATAAAAGATAAAATGGTATCTTAAGTGTTTTGGCTAGATATGAAATAAAGCAATGAGGTTATTTTTTATAGCTAACCAATATTCTCAACCACTTTTACGGAAAAGCAACCAACTCATTTAGGTAACAGTATTATGAAAAGTTCAAGGAAGGTCAAATTTTTATATGTTACGTACTAGACTCTATGTTGGATTTTTTCTTTTTTTGTAACTAAGAATAAACGAATACCGTTGTTTATATACTAGATAGGATTTTGACCATTTACCATTTTTTAGTTGGGATAATAATGTCTTGCAGCGTTATCTATGAAGGTAGAGAAAATAGTATGATTTTCTAAGAAACAAGTTCAATATAAAAAATAAAAATGAAGTTCAAATGAAAAAAAGAAAATAGAATAATTATATCACTATAGTTTTTTTATTTTGCTATTTATCAAAAAGAAACGTAAAATTCCATTTGAAAACATACAGATTTTTTTGTGATTTTTTATATCAAAATCATTTAGTAA
>NZ_NGMO01000001.1:1092523-1114720 GCF_002140175.1 Candidatus Enterococcus wittei | reverse complement strand
AATCATTTAGTAAAATAGTGTTTTACTAACATACTTAGATTCATGGATTGGGGAATAGGATAAAGAAAAAATAGATGGATGCAACCATGTCAGACCAGCATCAAGATGTTCATCTTTCAAAGGGAGAGGGCTATCAGTTTTTCAACAAATGGAATAGCCGAACTGAATGGAGGTTGCTTCTGCGGTCTCATAGCTCCTTGCCACAAATCCAAGATGAATAGTACAAATCATCTAATGTAGTTTGAATACATGTTGAGCCACGCTAAATAACAAACGAAAGAAATAGGGCTATCACATAAAAGAAAAAAGTGGGAGAAAGCCCCCCTCTAAAATAAAGTTTGAATTTAAGGTTTCAACATGAGGGGAGCCTACCAATTGATCAGCTGATCTTTGATATTAAACTGTATACCAAGCTATTTTTAAGATTCTGTTTTACTGTCTAGGTAAAAGCGTGGATGAAACTTCTGTCCAGATTGGATTTTTTTCATCATTTGTGATTACAGAAAGTAGTTTTTGTAATCCTTTACATACGTCTTAAAGTCAGTTGCGGGTCTTTGGAGTACTGACTGAGCTGTCTCAGTTACTTTCTTGGCATTCCCGAGTTGAGTGATAAAATAGAGCATAGTCATGACATTTGCGTATTCTTTTGTTATTCCTCGATTGATCATGGTTTTTCTAAATTTGAGTAAACTTGGTCTGCTGTAACGAATAGTTACACCCAATTCTTTAGTCATGGTCTGAGCAACTTGATGATAAGTCAATGCTTCAGAGCCGGTTATCTCTAGTTCGGTATTCAAATACTTAGTTGTGGTCAAGCAAATGGCAGCAATTTCTCCTATATCTCTTGTATCAATGAAACTAGTTTTGGCATTTCCAGCTGGGATAAATAGTTCTCTATTTTTTTGGATATCTTCTCGGTGAGTAGTATTCAAATTTTGCATAAAGAAACTTGGACGAATAAACGTAAATGGAATAGCCAACTCACGGATCATTTTTTCAATCTTATGATGAGGAGTGAGAGGATTTTTTTCTACGCCGATCAGTGAGACAAAGACGATTTGTTTGATGCCTTTGCTTTTCACTGTTTTTAAAAAAGGAAACATATCTTTTTGAGGATTTGACAGTTGGGGCGGACGGATAAAAAACACCTTACTAACTCCTTCTAAAGCAGAATCAAAGGTCGAATGGTCCAGAAAATCAAATTTTTTGATAGATACGTTTGGGTATGGTTGAAAAACCTCATGGGCTTGTTTGACATGGAACACACCGGCAATAATCTCAACGTCAGTGTTTTTATTTAGTGATCGAATAAGCGGTAATCCTATATTACCAGTACCACCAATAACTAAAATTTTTTCTTTCATCCGTTTTCTCCTTCATATTGTAGCTTTGATAATAAATGATCCAGTGTTTCTCTTTCTGTAAGGGTAAGTGGAGATAGAAACTGTTCAAGGACTTCTTCGCTGGCCTTTTTATAGAGGCGTAAATCTTTTTCTTCATCCGAAGATAAATGAAGCAAAAATGCACGTCGGTCAGTAGGGACTCGGTGCCTAACGATCAAATTTTTTTCTTCTAATCTTTTGATGATTCCCGAAAGTGTTTGTTTATCGATATCTAAAGATTGACTGATTTGTCCAGCAGTTAAACTTTCTTCGCTTTGTCCAATCCGTTGAATGACAGCCCACTGCTGTGCAGTAAGTCCGTAGTGTTCCATCGTTTGGTTCAGATTATATTTTAATTTTTTTGAGGCATTTAATAGTAAATAGGCAGTATTCAAAAGCATCCCTCCTGATAGTAAGTGTACTTACTATCAGGAGGGATGTCAATTTAAACTCGTATGAAAAATTGAATACTTTATTATTCAGCTGAAAATAGGAGGAGTTTCTTTGAGTAACCTTAAGGAGTAAGGGTTATTTTCTCAACTTTTTTCTAAATCCTTAGCGCTGAATGACTTTTTTATGATCTTGAGTTAAGTTCCATCAGCTGATTTTTGGCAAGAAGAAAAACTCTCAAAAGTTATAGAAACTATTTTTTTGAGAGTTTTTAAGGTCTGGAGGCAATGAGGCCTTATCCTCTTTTGAAAGACTTTTTCACGAGTTATTTTATGTCGATTTGACTGCTGTGACGGATGAGCGGAGGGCGATATCATTTTTGACTTCGTGAAGGTGTCCTTCATCTGTCAAGATCACTAATAAGTCACCAACGGTCATGATCGTATCTCCATGTGTCAGAATCTCATCATTTCCTCTGATGATCGTCACCAATAACATATGTTTAGGCCAGCTAACATCCCTGACCATCAAACCATCCAGAGAGCTTTCAGGAGTAATAGGAAATTCAAAAGTCGTTTTCCTTTTTAATACGGGTAGCTCTTTGTGAACCACTAATCGTTCAAGTAATGATTCATAAATAGGGTTTCCTCCCAGAAGATCGTTCACTACATAAGCAATCAAAGCAACTAAACCTAAAGGCATCAAATGATTCAGTGAACCAACCATTTCGGTGACTAAGATAATAGCTGTTAAAGGAGCTTTCCCAATAGCCGCAAAGTAACCCGCCATGGAGACGACAATAAAATCTTTGACGTACATTGGGTCCATACCAAAATATTGAACCATAAAGGTGCCAAAAAGACTGCCAATCAAAGCGCCAAGAGTCAAAATCGGTAAGAAGATCCCGCCTGGCAGACTGGCTCCATATGAGATCATCGAAAAAATAAATCGTAACAGCAAAAGGCCAAGAATCAGTTTCAAAGGCAATGGCGCTTGCATTTGAAGTATCAACTGATTTCCACCACCTAAAGTATCTGGCCAAAAATAACCAACAAAAAGAAGTAGTGAAAAGGGTACAAATCCATGAAATGCTTGAGGCAATGGTACCCAGCGATAAATTTTAGGAAGATAAAGCAATACTTTTTGATAGATAAATCCTAAAACACCTAGAATAATCGCCAAGAAGATCAATGATTTGTATTCACTTAAAGGAAGTGAAGGAATTTGTCCAAGGGACAAAACGGGTTTTAACCCAAAAAAATAAAGAGAAACCATATTCGCTGTAATCGCTGAGGCAAAACTAGTTAACCAAACGAGAGGAGAAAAAGAATGATGGATCTCCTCTAAGACAAATAAGAGACCAGCAATAGGAGCATTGAAAGCTGCTGCTAGGCCTGCGCTAGCACCGCTAGAAATCAAAATCTTTTCCTCCGATGAAGTACTATGGAATAGTTGGCTAGAACCTTGTCCTACGACAGCACCTAATTGGATGGAAGGACCTTCACGACCTAAAAATAATCCTGAAGCTACGGAAAAAATGCCACCAATAAATTTCTTCCATAAAACAGAAAACCAGTTGACTGTTAATCGGCCTTGCAATTGCCCTTCTACTTGTGGGATGCCACTTCCTTTGATATCAGGGTCACTTTTAATCAGAAGACCGACAAAGTAGGCAACGAACAAGTTGAATAGTAGGAGATAGATCAAAAGAAAGGGGGTTGTTTGACTGATTACATACATTTTTTGGATAATTATCCCTAGTTTTTCAATAGAAAGTCTAAAAAGACTTACGATGATACCGGTAATAACCCCAACAAAGCCCCCTTTCAAAATAAAATAGACTCTTGTTTGATCAATTTTGATATGTTTGTTTTTTTTCATCTTATACGCCTCACTCCTCCTTAATTTATCGCGGATCTTCGAAGGATACAAGAGAAATATTGATAGAATAAAACAGAAAACGGTTTAGTCAATAAAAAAACGCTTAAAAACCCCTAGAAATCTTTTAAAAATCTTCTAAGAAAAAGGATATTGTATCTTCTTTTTTCGCAACTAATGTGGAATCATGAATTTTATTTGATATTACCACAAGAGACTTTTAAAAGTTTTTAAAATATCTCTGAGTGTTAGTTGAACGATTTAGTGGTGGGGAGAAGATTCTTGGATCACACTGGAACAAATCCAAATAGATAATCAGAAGAACGAAGACAGATTTCTACAAGAAGATTCGCTTTATTGAATGGGGGGATAATGCTATAATTAATAAGATTGATTAAGGAAAGGATGTTGTGCATGTCATCCAAAGTAAACTTATTAAATGGGATGAACCCCCGTCAGAAAGAAGCTGTCCTACATACAGAGGGCCCATTGTTACTGATGGCTGGAGCCGGTAGTGGAAAAACCCGAGTTTTGACTCATCGGATCGCTTATTTGATTGAAGAAAAAGAGGTAAATCCTTGGAACATCCTAGCGATTACTTTTACCAATAAAGCGGCTAAAGAAATGAAAGAGCGAGTCAATGCGATTTTAGAATCAGGTGGCGAAGAAGTATGGGTTTCTACCTTTCACTCCATGTGTGTTCGGATTTTAAGACGAGATGTGGATTACATTGGTTATAATCGTAATTTCACGATCATTGACTCCTCCGAACAGTTATCGTTGATGAAGCGGATATTGAAAGAATTGAATATTGATCCAAAAAAATATGATCCACGAAGTATTTTAGGGGCGATTTCCCAAGCAAAAAATAGCTTGTTATCACCTGAAGCTTACGGCAAAATGCAAGGAAGTTATTTTGAAGAGATCGCAGCTAAATGTTATGCTGCTTACCAAAAAGAATTGCAATACAATCAGTGCATGGATTTTGATGATCTAATCATGAATACTATTCGTTTGTTTGATGAGCATCCAGATTCTTTGGCGTATTATCAAAATAAATTTCATTATATCCATGTCGATGAGTATCAAGATACTAACCATGCTCAGTATACGTTAGTCAACATGTTGGCTGGACGATTTAGAAACCTTTGTGTCGTCGGAGATGCGGACCAAAGTATCTACGGCTGGCGCGGTGCGGATATGCAAAATATTCTCGATTTTGAAAAGGATTATCCAGATGCTGCAGTGATCTTGTTAGAACAAAATTATCGTTCGACGAAGAATATTTTAAGTGCAGCGAATCAGGTGATCGAAAATAATAACAATCGTAAGCCAAAAAATCTTTGGACAGAAAACCATGAGGGCGAAAAGATCACTTATTATCGAGCGGATAATGAACGAGATGAAACACGTTTTATCGTGGAACGGATGCAAACAGAAATTCAGCAAAACCATCGCAATTACGGAGACTTTGCTGTTTTGTATCGAACAAACGCACAGTCACGTGTAATGGAAGAAACGTTATTGAAAGCCAACATCCCTTACAAAATGGTCGGTGGTCATAAATTCTACGATCGCAAAGAAATCAAAGACATTTTAGCGTATTTAAATGTGATCGCTAATCCGCAAGATTCTTTAAGTTTTGAACGGATCGTCAATTCACCAAAGCGTGGGATCGGACCAGGATCAATCGAGAAGCTTCGAAGCTTTGCGAGCCTTCATGAATGGCCACTGCTTGAGGCGGCAAGAAATGTGGAATTAGCTAATATCAGTGGAAAAGCCGGGAAACAGCTAGGTTCATTTGGTGAGATGATCCATCAATTGACAGAAATGAGTGTCTACTTGTCTGTTACGGAGTTGACCAAAGAAGTGCTAGAACGTAGTGGGTACATGGAAGATCTAAAGATCCAAAACACTCTTGAATCACAAGCACGTATTGAGAACTTAGAAGAGTTCTTAACCGTCACACAAGAATTTGACCGGCGTTTTGAACGTGAAAATCAGGAAGATCCAGAGTCTTCTGAAGAAAAACTGGTCGTTTTCTTAAATGACTTAGCACTTGTATCGGATATCGATAGTTTAGAAGAAGAAACAAAACAAGTGACTCTGATGACTTTACATGCAGCTAAAGGATTAGAATTTCCAGTTGTTTTCCTCATTGGGCTAGAAGAAGGAGTATTTCCTCTGTCACGGGCCTTGATGGAAGAAAGTGAATTGGAAGAAGAAAGACGTTTAGCGTATGTTGGGATCACTCGTGCCGAGGAAGCTTTATTCTTGACCAATGCCTTTTCTCGTACATTATATGGGCGAACACAATATAATCGTCCTTCACGTTTCGTTGAAGAGATCGATCAAGAGTTGTTGGAGATCCACGGGATGCGCCCAACTCCTCAAAATACACCATTTCGTTCAAAAGCGACTACAGTCACTACACCTGCATACAAACAGCCAACAAGAGCAGGAGTTTCAACAAAAACAGCAACAGGTGGTGAAACAGCCAGTTGGCAAGCTGGTGATAAGGTGAAACATAAAAAATGGGGGAACGGAACGGTGGTTCGTGTCAATGGATCAGCAAAAGATTTGGAATTGGATGTTGCTTTTCCAAGTCAAGGTGTGAAGCGATTATTAGCTGCTTTTGCGCCGATTGAAAAAGTTTAATCAGGGGGAGATACACGATGGAACATGAAATGACGATTGATGAAGCCGCAAAAAAAGCGGAGGAACTTAGAACACAGTTAAATCGTTGGTCTCGTGAATATTATGTGATGGATAAACCAACTGTCGAAGATTATGTCTACGACAAAACCTATGCGCAATTAGTCGCAATCGAAGAACGATACCCAGATTTGATTACGGCGGATTCGCCGACACAGCGGGTAGGGGGCAAAGTTTTATCTGCTTTTGAAAAAGTCACGCATGATATTCCGCTATATAGTTTAAATGATGTGTTTGATCAAGCAGAACTATATGCCTTTGACCAGAGAGTCCAAAAAACAATTGGACATCCGGTCGATTATTGCTGTGAATTAAAAATCGATGGTCTTTCTGTTTCTTTACGCTATGAAAATGGTGAATTTGTCAGAGGTGCTACGCGAGGAGACGGAACTGTCGGTGAGAATATCACTGAAAACTTAAAGACAGTGCGTTCCGTTCCCATCAAATTAAAAGAAGACATCAGTATCGAAGTCCGTGGGGAATGTTTTATGCCAAAACGTTCTTTTGTCCAACTCAATCAGGAAAGAGAAGCAGAAGGAAAAGCCATTTTTGCCAACCCACGAAATGCAGCAGCAGGTTCGCTGCGCCAGTTAGATTCAAAAATCACTGCAAGACGTAACTTGGATACATTTTTATATACGGTAGCAGACTTTGGCCCAATGCAAGCACGTACACAATATGAAGCATTAGAAGAATTGGAAAAAATTGGTTTTCATACGAATCATGAAAAGAAACTTTGCCATTCAATCGAAGAAGTGTGGTCGTTTATTGAAGAATATCACGAAAAACGTAAAGATCTTCCTTACGAGATTGATGGGATCGTTGTAAAAGTCAATGATTTTTCTCTGCAAGATCAATTGGGGTTTACAGTCAAAGCACCACGTTGGGCAACGGCCTATAAATTTCCACCAGAAGAAGTAGAAACGGTCATTGAAGATATCGAATGGACGGTAGGAAGAACCGGCGTAGTGACGCCGACAGCTATCATGACTCCTGTCAGAGTTGCTGGAACGACCGTTAGTCGTGCTAGCCTGCACAATGGGGATTATATACAAATGAAAGATATCCGCTTGAATGATACCGTCCAAATCTACAAAGCGGGAGATATTATTCCTGAAGTGGCACAAGTGGTGTTAGAGAAACGTCCTAAAGATAGCCAAGAATATCCATTACCAGAACATTGCCCGATCTGCCACAGTGAGCTGGTTCATTTGGATGAAGAAGTTGCTTTGCGTTGTATCAATCCTAAATGTCCAGCTCAGATAAAAGAAGGATTGAATCATTTTGTTTCAAGAAATGCCATGAATATCGATGGCTTGGGACCAAGAGTTTTGGAACAGATGTATGATAAAAAATTAGTCGCAGATGTGGCAGATCTCTACAAGTTAACAGAAGATGAATTAGTGACCTTAGATAAGATCAAAGAAAAATCGGCTAACAATATTTTAAGTGCGATCGACAATAGTAAAGATAATTCTGTCGAACGATTGATATTTGGTCTAGGTATTCGTCATGTAGGAGCCAAAGCGGCTAAAATCTTGGCAGAACACTTTGGTGACCTAGAAACATTAAGTCGCAGTGATTTTGATGAAATCATTCAATTAGAGACGATCGGTGATATTATCGCTGATAGTGTCGTGACTTATTTTGAGAATGAAGAAGTCCATGAATTGATGGAAGAACTGAAACAAGCAGGGGTCAATTTCGAATATAAAGGGATCCGCACTTCTCAATTAGCGGAAGTGGAATCGCCTTTTAAAGAAAAAATAGTCGTCTTGACAGGGAAACTGACTCGTTTTACTCGAGAAGAAGCAAAGGAAACCATTGAAAACCTCGGTGGAAAAGTGACTGGCAGTGTCTCGAAAAAAACGGATATCGTTGTAGCTGGTGAGGATGCTGGGAGTAAATTGACGAAAGCACAAGAATTAGGTATCGACATTTGGTCAGAAGATAAAATGGCCGAAGCTTTAAGTCAAAGTCGTTCCGTTGAAGAATAAGATTAGTTTTTCAGATAAATTTCAAGAAAGAATTTCAGAATGAGAAATTCTTGTGTTAAAATAAAGTGCAAAGTTTCGTTTAGAAAGAAGGGGTACTATGGCGATTAGTGAAGAACAAGTAAAACACGTAGCTAAATTAGCAAAGCTAAAATTTGCTGATGAAGAGCGTGCAGGTTTTACTGATCAATTAGGCAAAATTATTGATATGGTGGAATTACTTGAAGAAGTAGATACTGAAGGTGTTCCATTTACATCAAATGTGGTTGAGACTGTCAACGTCATGCGACAAGACCGTGCACAACTAGGCTGGAGTAGAGATGAATTATTGAAAAATGTACCAGAAAAAGAAGATGGCTTCATCAAAGTTCCAGCAATCATCGATAATGGGGAGGCTGGCGCATAATGACAGAATTATACAACCGTTCACTGGAAGAATTACATCAGTTACTTGTATCAAAAGAAATCACTGCGCAAGATCTAGTGAGAGCGACATTCGATCGAATTAAAGAAACAGAGCCTAAAATCGATGCATTCATTACCTTGAATGAAGAAAAAGCTCTTGCACAAGCAAAAGCCCTTGATGAAAAAGGGATCGATAAAAACAATGTCCTTGCGGGCATCCCAATTGGGATCAAAGACAACATTGTCACGAAAGATCTTTTGACGACTGCGGCTTCAAAGATCCTTTATAATTTCGAACCGATCTATGATGCAACAGTCATGGATAAAGTGTATCAAGCAGATATGATCCCTGTGGGCAAATTGAACATGGACGAATTTGCAATGGGTGGAAGTACAGAAACCTCCTATTTCAAAAAGACCAAAAATGCTTGGGATCAAACAAAAGTTCCTGGTGGATCTTCCGGTGGTTCAGCAGCAGCTGTGGCAGCAGGACAAATCCCTGTTTCTTTAGGAAGCGACACAGGGGGAAGTATTCGTCAACCAGCAGCATTCAATGGAATCGTAGGTATGAAGCCAACTTATGGACGGGTATCTCGTTTTGGGCTGATTGCTTTTGCATCATCCCTTGACCAAATTGGTCCAATGACACGTACAGTTAAAGATAACGCATTGGCACTAACTGCAATCAGCGGCTACGATGAAAAAGACGGCACTTCTTCTGGTGTTTCTGTTCCTGATTTTGCCAAAGGATTAACAGGCGACATCAAAGGAATGAAAATTGCCTTGCCAACAGAATATTTAGGTGAAGGAGTCAATCCTGGTGTCAAAGAAGCTGTTTTAAAAGCAGCTGAAACTTTCCGCTCATTAGGAGCAACTGTTGAAGAAGTCAGCTTACCTCATTCAAAATATGGTGTAGCAGTGTACTATATCATTGCTTCATCAGAAGCAAGCTCAAACTTACAACGTTTTGATGGGATTCGCTACGGCTATCGTTCTGAAAATGTGAAGAACTTAGAAGATGTTTATGTAAATTCACGTTCTGAGGGATTTGGCGAAGAAGTCAAACGTCGGATCATGCTAGGGACATTCTCATTGAGTGCAGGATATTATGATGCGCATTTCAAAAAAGCAGGACAAGTCCGTACATTGATTAAACGTGATTTTGAAAAAGTTTTTGCCGACTATGATTTGATCATTGGCCCATCATCACCAACCGTTGCTTTTGGTATCGGTGAAAAGATCAATGATCCGATCACCATGTACATGAATGATATCTTGACGATCCCCGTAAATTTAGCTGGCCTTCCTGGAATGTCAGTTCCTGCCGGTCTTGTTGAAGGGCTGCCTGTCGGATTGCAGATCATCGGAAATTATTTTGACGAAAAAACGATGTATCAAGCTGCTTATGCCTTTGAGCAAGCGACAGAGTTCCATCAACAACAGCCAGCTATTTTAGGAGGGAAAGACGAATGAATTTTGAAACGATCATTGGACTAGAAGTCCATGTTGAATTAAAAACAAACTCTAAAATTTTCTCTCCAGCTCCTGCACATTTTGGTGCTGAACCAAACAGTAATACAAATGTGATTGACTGGGGATATCCTGGGGTTTTACCAGTAATGAACAAAGCCGCATTAGAGTTTGGGATGCGAGCAGCACTTGCGTTAAATTGTAAGATTTCAAAAGATACACATTTTGACCGCAAAAACTATTTCTATCCTGATAATCCAAAAGCTTATCAAATCTCTCAATTTGACCAGCCCATCGGTCATGATGGTTGGATCGAGATTGAAGTAGAAGGTAAAAAGAAAAAGATCCGTATCGAACGTGTCCATTTAGAAGAAGATGCTGGGAAAAATATGCATGGCATCGGCGGTTACTCTTATGTAGATCTAAATAGACAAGGAACACCGCTGATTGAGATCGTCTCAGAAGCAGATATGCGTTCTCCAGAGGAAGCATATGCGTACTTAGAAGCACTTCGCTCAATCATCCAATTTACTGAAGTCAGTGATGTGAAGATGGAAGAAGGATCTATGCGTTGTGACGCCAATATTTCATTAAGACCTTATGGCCAAGAAGAGTTTGGGACAAAAGCGGAATTGAAAAACTTGAACTCCTTATCATTCGTCAAAAAAGGCTTAGCTTTTGAAGAAAAACGTCAAGCGAAAGTATTGCTATCTGGTGGAGAAATCCAACAAGAAACAAGACGTTTTGATGAAACAACGAATAAAACGATCTTGATGCGTGTCAAAGAAGGTTCGAGTGACTACCGTTACTTCCCAGAACCTGATATTCCAAGATTTGTGATTGATGATGAATGGATCCAACGAGTGAAAGCTAGTCTACCTGAAATGCCAGCTTCTCGTCGTGAACGTTATATTCGTGACTTAGGGTTGCCAGAATATGATGCCATGGTCTTGACATTATCAAAAGAAATGTCTGACTTCTTTGAAGCGACTTTAGAAAATGGCGCAGAGGCAAAACAAGTGTCTAACTGGTTGATGGGTGAAGTTTCAGCCTATTTGAATAGTGAAAAAATGGAACTAGCGGAAACTAAGTTGACACCAGAAAACTTGGCTGGCATGATTCGTCTCATTGCAGATGGTACGATCAGTTCTAAAATGGCGAAAAAAGTTTTCCGTGAGTTGATCATCAAGGGTGGAGATGCTCAAGCAGTAGTAGAAGAAAATGGTTGGGTACAATTATCTGATCCAGCAAAGCTACTACCAATTATCAATGACATCTTAGACAACAACCAACAATCAGTCGATGACTTCAAAAATGGGAAAGATCGTGCTGTAGGATTCTTAGTGGGACAAATTATGAAAGCAACGAAAGGGCAAGCAAACCCTGGTGTTGTGAACAAATTGTTAAATGAAGAATTAGCGAAACGTTAGAGGAAGTATATGAAAAAAGCACGTGTTATTTACAATCCAACTTCTGGAAAAGAGTTACTAAAGCGAAACTTAGCCGATATCCTTCAAGTTTTGGAGGGATCGGGCTATGAAGCAAGTGCCTATGCCACGACTGCTGAAGAAAACTCTGCAAAAAATGAAGCACAGCGGGTTGCTGAATTAGGTTTTGATTTAGTGGTTGCAGCAGGTGGAGATGGCACGATCAATGAAGTAGTTAATGGGATCGCCCCACTGAAAGTACGTCCTAAAATGGCTATTATACCAGCTGGGACGACGAATGATTATGCTCGCGCACTGAAAATCCCAAGAGATAATATCAAGGCTGCAGCAGATGTCATTAGAAAAAATCAGACAGTCAAAATGGATATCGGACAGTCAGATAATAGTTACTTTATCAACATTGCTGCAGGTGGCTATTTGACTGAACTGACATATGAAGTCCCTTCAGAACTAAAAAGTATTTTTGGTTATCTTGCCTACTTAGCTAAAGGGGCAGAAATGCTTCCTCGTGTCAAGCCTATCAAGATGCGTTTGAAGTATGATGAAGGAGAATACAATGGGAATGCCTCCATGTTTTTCCTAGGACTAACGAATTCGGTGGGGGGATTTGAACAAATCGCACCGGACGCTAAATTAGATGATGGAAAATTTTCATTGATCATTGTGAAGACAGCCAATATTTTTGAAATCTTGCATCTTGCTGCATTGATGTTAAATGGTGGGAAACATGTCGATGATCCTCGGGTGATCTATACCAAAACGAGTCATTTGTATGTGGAGACAGAAGATAACATCAATCGCCCTGTCATGATCAATTTAGATGGGGAATATGGTGGAAATGCTCCAATGAATTTTCAAAATCTTCATCAACATATTGAATTTTATGCCAATACGGATCAAATCCCTGATGAAGCCATTACTGGTTCCGAAGAAGAATTAGAGGAAGTAAGTAAAGAGTTTGTCAAGGAAGTCGAGCGTTTGACAGATGAAGATATCGATGGAGATGGCAAAATTGCCGATGAAGAAAGAAATGAACTAGATGACAAAGTTGAGTAAAGAGTTTGACGAGTAAGCCTAAAGGTGAAAATCATTAGCCATCAGGGTACTTGTGGCCAAACTAGCTGACTAGTTCCGTTTGAGTCATGCATGACAACGAAACGGCTAGCAACTTCTCTTATCTATTTGTCATTGAATTAGTGAGACAGATAGGAAACATCATGTTTTTGGATGAAAGGGCTGGGAACGAAAGGCTTTCCCAGCTCTTTCGCTTGTCTGATGAAAAATGTATGAAAAGCTGAAATGATACAAAAGCAATCATGTTACTAAAGCCATATTATGCTAAAGGAGCAACTAAATGAAACAACAAACTGTTAAAAAAAATGAGCGTTACACAGTCGATATCGTCGACTTAAGTTATGAAGGATTAGGCGTAGCGAAAATCGATGGTTATCCATTATTTATTGAAAATACATTACCTGGTGAGCAAGTAGAGGTCCTTGTCGTGAAAGCTGGCACTAAGTTTGGTTATGGGAAAGTCGAAAAATTCTTGACTACTTCGCCTGATCGTCAAGACATTGAAAGTACTGTGTTATTACGGACTGGGATTGCTCCGTTGGCTCACTTGAAGTATGAACAGCAATTACTATTCAAACAAAAACAAGTGGAACAGGTCTTGACTAAAATCGCAAAGATGCCAGATGTTCCTGTATTGCCGACAATAGGAATGGAAGATCCAGTTGGTTATCGGAATAAAGCACAAATTCCTGTGAGACGAGTGGATGGCGAATTAGTGACAGGTTTTTATAAGAAAAACAGCCATGATTTAGTAGAAATAACTGATTTCTTTATTCAAGATTCTAAAATCGATCAAGCCATTATTAAAGTGAGAGAGATTTTGCAAAGATTCCAAGTACGTGGTTATAATGAAGAGAAAAACGAAGGACAAATCCGTCATATCATTGTTCGAAGAGGTCATTACTCCCACGAGATGATGGTCGTGTTAGTTACACGTAAAGAAAAATTCTTCAAAGCAAAAGAAATTGCTGAAGCAATTCATGAAGCTTTACCTGAAGTTGTTTCTGTGATCCAAAATATCAACGAAGAAAAAACGAACGTTATTTTAGGTAAACAGGAAAAAGTACTTTATGGGCGTTCTTATATCGAAGACCAATTGTTAGGTAAAACTTATCGCATTTCTTCCAAATCTTTTTATCAAGTCAATACAGCGCAGACCGAAGTCTTATACCAAAAAGCGATTGATTTTGCTGAATTGAAAAAAGACGATGTCTTGATCGATGCCTACTCAGGGATTGGAACAATCGGGTTATCATTAGCGGATCAAGTGGCGAAAGTTTACGGGATGGAAATGATTCCTGAAGCGATTGAGGATGCACAATTCAATGCTTTGACGAATAAAATCGAGAATGTCCACTATGAAGTAGGTAAAGCTGAAACAGTGATGAAAAAATGGCAAGATAAAGGCGTGAAACCAACAGTTGTAATGGTCGATCCTCCTAGAAAAGGGTTAGATGCTTCTTTCATTGATTCAACTATCGAGATGAAACCAGAGCGTATCGTTTATATTTCATGCAATCCTGCAACATTTGCAAGAGATGCCAAACTCTTTGCTGAAGGTGGCTATCGTCTACAAAAAGTCCAGCCAGTCGATCTATTCCCACAAACACATCACATTGAATGTGTAGGGTTACTGACACGGAATAAATAAATCAATCCTTATCAAAAAAGAGAGCATTCTAGGTACTACACCTAGGATGCTATTTTTATGCAAGTGTGCCTTTTTACAATCGTGTTTTACTAAGAACGACAATCCTTAGTGAAGGAACATGTATATTTCCATTTGATGCCTAAGGGGGTTGATGGCCATCAAGATTTTAGGTTTTAACTAGTAATTGGGATAGACTAGAGGGTTACTTCTAAACATACAAATGTTCATTCCAAAAAATAAGCAACAATGATACACTATTAGTATCATCGGAAAAACATTAAATACATAAATGTCAAACAGGCATTTAAAAAATAAGCTGTACAAACAGAAAGGAGAAAAAATGTCTGATCTTATTAAAGAGTACTTACCATTTCTAATCCCACTAATTATTATTCAATTTGTCTTGATGATCGCTGCAGTTATTCATATTATAAGACATGATAAGTTTCGTTTCGGTAATAAAGCGTTGTGGATCATCATTAGTGTCTTTCTCAATATCATTGGTCCAGTCTTGTATTTTACTATTGGGAGGAGCGATGACTGATGAATATACTTGAGATTCATGGATTATCGAAATCTTTTGGTGATAACAAAGTCATTGATGAGATCAGTTTCAACGTACCAGAAAACTGTGTGTTTGGTTTTATTGGTTCTAATGGTGCTGGTAAAACAACAACAATGAAAATGATTTTAGGCTTGCTGAATCCGGATAAAGGAGAGATATATGTAAATGGTGATCGGGTTCACTTTGGTGCTACCAAGACGAACCGCATGATTGGTTATTTACCGGACATTCCCGAGTATTATGGCTATATGCGACCAAGAGATTATTTGAGATTATGTGCGGATATTGCAGACATTGACAAGAAAAAAGCCACTGTTAGAATTGAAGAATTACTACGACTTGTAGGACTAGACCATGCAGACTATAGAATCAATGGATTTTCGAGGGGGATGAAGCAAAGATTAGGCCTCGCTCAAGCATTGATCGGTGAACCTAAACTGCTGATCTGTGATGAACCAACTTCAGCTTTGGATCCAGTAGGCCGTAAAGAAATACTAGATATCCTAAAAGAAATCAAAGGGAATACCACTGTAATATTTTCTACACATATCTTATCTGATATTGAAAGAATCTGTGACCGTGTTGCTATTTTAGATAAAGGAAAAATTGCATTTGAAAGTGATGTTGCTGATCTAAAAGTACGAAATAAGACCAAAGCAATAACGATTGAATTTAATGAAGAAGTAGAAACAGATCGTGTGCTGCAGGTGCTCAAAGAGAATAGTTTCATCCCAGTGAAATATGAAACTGCTGAATCTGTAATTGAAAAGCTATTCTTGGAGGTTACGCAATGCGACAATTTATAGCATTTACAAAAAAAGAATGGCGAGAAAGTGTAGCGACCTACAGAATATTTATTCTACTCGCAGTTTTTTTGATATTCGGGATGATGTCACCGTTGATAGCAAAGTTGACGCCTGAAATAATGAAAACCCTTGGAGAGACAAATCCAGGCATCGTGATAAAAGTCCCAGAGCCAACGGCCCTTGATTCATGGGGACAGTTCTTCAAAAATGTTGGTCAAATGGGTATTTTAGTAGTGATCATAGTGTTTTCAGGGATTATGGCGAATGAATTGACTAAAGGGACCCTAATCAATTTGTTGACCAAAGGATTATCAAGAAAAATTGTGATTTTATCGAAATTTCTAACGGCGAGTGTACTTTGGTTATTCGCCTATCTTGTCTGTCTTGGTGTTTGTTTTGGCTATACGGCCTATTATTGGGATTTAGGCGAAATCCCCCATGCATTCCTTGTGTTTGTTTCCCCATGGCTCTTTGGGGAATGGATGATTGCTTTAGTGATTTTTGGCGGAACTTTATTTGGGAATATTTATGGTAGTTTGCTTAGTTGCTTCACTGTCATAGTAGTACTGAGTATGATCGGTATCCTACCGAAAGCGAGTAAATATAATCCGTTGAGCCTTTCAGGTGGTACATTAAGTATATTGAGTGGGACAGGAAAACCTGAAGATTTTATTCCAGCTTTAATCATCTGTCTCGTACTGATTTTTCTTACCTTACTATTATCAATTGTCGTATTTGATAAAAAAAGAATCTAATCAAGGATTCAAAAAAATATTTCTATTTTTTAAACGAATACTAAAAAGCTATCTGTTTAAAGGTGCTTGTTGAATCTAAAGTTTAAAAAAGACAATATTTCACTAGGATCAAAAGACATGTTTGTATAGGAAACAAGCCAGAACATCTGAAAGTAGTTTTTCATATTTTCGATGTTCTGCTTTATTTCTTAAGGAGTTGCTTCATGAGCATCATCTATTTTTTAGAGGATAAGTAAAAAGGAGGAGAAAAAAATTTAACCTCAATTTTCTTATTATTAAAAACATCGACAACTTGAATAGAAACTACAGGAGACAAACGTATTCAATCCCAATCATTTATAAAAAAATTTTTAAGCATTAACGTTTACAAATGTAATCAAAGGAGTTAGAATGAAAGAGCAATGAAGTTTACAAATGTAAACAAAATATAAAATCTAAGTAGATGTTACAATTAGGAACGTAATTAGTAATTGTAGCTAGAGGGAGAGAAAAATGATGAATACGATGATTTACGCAGTACCTGATATGTCATGTGCTCATTGCAAAGCAAAAATCGAGAAAGAAGTGGAAGCTTTAGCGGGGGTTCAATCAGTGAATGTCGAAATCGCTACAAAAACATTGACTGTCATTGCGGATGAACGTGTAACAAATGAAGCCATTGTAGTAGCGGTCAGCAAAGCAGGTTACACAGCTGAAAAACAGTAATAGATTAGTGGTATCAGATTGAGACAAAGTAAATTTTAGGCTCTTGAAGGTGGATTATTTACGAGGTGAAATAGCAGTTGGGTGAAATTGACTTGGAAAATAGTGAAGCCTCACTTTAATCATAAGAAGGATAATAATACAAAGTGTGAAGAGCTGTTTTCTATTGTTTTCCTTATGTCACCAGTACAAAATGCTTCTATCATGAACTTCATGAGATAGATGTAGAAGTAATTCCTTAAGATGTATATACTTTCGTCACAATCTTATCTTTTAAAGGAGATGACTGAATTGGTAAAAGATACTTACGCAATTGAAGGAATGACCTGTGCTTCTTGTGCGCAATCGATCGAAAGAAATGTGAAAAAGTTAAAAGGAGTTCAGGAAGTATCTGTCAATTTAGCGACAGAAAAAATGAATATTGCTTATGACAGTCATATGCTTTCTGAAAATGATATCGAAAAAGCGGTCGCTGATGCTGGGTATAAAGCGTTAAAAAATATGACGAATCAAGAATTTGAAATCGAAGGGATGACTTGTGCTTCCTGTGCTCAAACGATTGAAAAGAGTGTGGCAAAGATCAACGGAGTCTCAAAAGTATCGGTTAATCTAGCGACAGAAAAAATGAATGTTTCTTATGATCAAGATATTGTATCGACCAATGAACTATTAAATGTAGTTGAAGGGGCGGGGTACAAGGCGATTCCTGCAACGGCTTTGCCTTCAAAAGATCAACTCGGAGAAAAACGGCAAGCACATATTAAGGAATTGTGGACACGTTTTATTTGGTCTGCTGTGTTTACGATACCTTTACTCTATATAGCCATGGGACCGATGTTACCTTTTGGAGGATTACCTTTACCGAATTTCCTAGATCCAACGCATCATACGATAACTTTTGCAGTTACTCAATTGATTCTGACATTCCCAGTCATTTATTTGGGTCGTTCATTTTATACAGTAGGTTATAAGGCATTATTCAAAGGACATCCGAATATGGACTCACTGATTGCTATCGGAACAACAGCAGCATTGTTACAAGGAATTGTGATGACGGTTCTTTTAGCGACTGGTCGTGTAGTGGTCCATCATGGACATCCTGATTTATATTTTGAATCAGCTGCCGTTATTCTAGTTTTGATTACATTAGGAAAATATTTAGAGGCTGTATCTAAAGGGAAGACATCAGAGGCTATCAAAAAATTGATGGGTCTAGCACCAAAAACTGCTCGAGTCATCCGTGATGGGCAAGAAGTGGAGATCTCTATTGAGGAGGTAGTCACAGGTGACATTCTAGTGGTTCGCCCAGGAGAGAAGATTCCTGTAGATGGGGTAATCGTTGATGGAAGTTCGTCTGTTGATGAATCTATGATCACGGGGGAAAGTCTACCTGTTGAAAAGAAAATAGAAGATACGGTTGTGGGCGCGAGTATCAATAAAAATGGTTCCTTCCGTTTTAAAGCAACAAAAGTTGGTAAAGATACGACACTTTCTCAAATTATAAAATTAGTGGAAGAGGCGCAAGGGTCAAAAGCCCCAATTGCAAAATTAGCAGATAAAGTCTCTGGGATATTTGTCCCAATTGTAATGGGGATAGCAGTTCTTTCTGGATTAGCTTGGTTCTTCTTGGGCCAAGAGTCTTGGGTCTTTGCTTTAACCATTACCATCTCTGTACTAGTTATCGCATGTCCTTGTGCGTTAGGTTTAGCCACACCAACGGCGATCATGGTTGGAACTGGAAAAGGTGCTGAAAATGGTGTCTTGATCAAAAGCGGGGATGCATTAGAAGAAGCACAAAAAATCCAGACAGTTATTTTTGATAAAACGGGTACGATCACCAAAGGAAAACCCGTTGTCACAGACATTATTCATTATAATGAGTATAGTGATGATGAGGTGCTTTTACTAGCAGCATCGGTAGAAACTGGTTCTGAGCATCCATTAGGAGAAGCAATTGTTGAAGGCGCAAAAGAACGAAATCTACCACTGAAAAACATGAAAGAATTCCAAGCGATACCAGGGCATGGCATTCAAGGCAAGATCGAGGAACAACTAGTTTGTTTAGGCAATCGCAAATGGATGCTAGAAAATCAGATTGATTTACTGGATGCACAAGAGATATCCGATCGTTTAGCCTCAGAAGGAAAGACACCTATGTATCTTGCTGTTGATGATAAACTTGTTGGGATCGTGGCAGTAGCAGATACTATCAAAGAAACAAGTGTTGCAGCCATCGAGAAATTACACCGCATGGGGATCCAAGTAGCCATGATCACAGGTGACAATAAAAGGACTGCTGAAGCCATCGCTAAACAAGTCGGAATTGACCGAGTCTTTAGTGAAGTATTACCAGAAGATAAAGCAATGGAAGTGAAAAAACTACAAAATGAAGGCATGTATGTAGCAATGGTGGGGGATGGGATCAATGATGCTCCAGCTTTAGCCCAAGCAAATGTAGGGATTGCGATTGGTTCAGGGACAGATGTGGCCATTGAATCAGCTGACATTGTTTTGATGCGTGGCGATTTGATGGATGTACCAACAGCAATTGAACTAAGTCGAGAAACAATCAAGAATATCAAGCAAAACTTATTCTGGGCTTTTGCGTATAATACGATTGGTATTCCAATTGCGATGGGCGTTTTGCACCTATTTGGTGGTCCATTACTAAATCCGATGTTTGCCGGAGCTGCGATGAGTTTAAGTTCAGTTTCAGTCTTACTGAATGCTTTAAGATTAAAAGGATTTAAGCCTAAATGATCAAGTGTAGATTGCCACTTTAAGAGTACTAGCTTTTGAAGTGGCTTTTCATTTTTTAGAAAAAGTTTTTCGCTTGTAGAGGTAAGTCAGGACCAAAGGAACAAATTTGCTACGAACTTCTTATAATCAGCGTTTAGTAGTTATAAGTGCTTTCTTTTGAGCGTCGCTTTTGTTCCCTATAAAGGTGTTACTAAAAAATAGAGCCAAAGGATACTTTCTACTATTTTATTTACTAGTAAAAGAAGCAAACAATACTAAGTAGCGTTACCTGAGCCATCAACTGTGTAGGGGATATGGATTTTGAAGTGATCGAGCATAGATAAGTTACCTCATAAGAGCTACCAAATGTGTAGCTAGAACAAATGTATGAATCAACGTTTCTTTGAGAAAAATTTGCTCTAGTAATCTCATTATAAACGATCTTTAGGAGGAGAAAAAAATGAAAAAAATTATCGGAAGTGTTATGTTAGGATTAAGTTCGTTAGTAATATTAGGGGCATGTTCTACTACAAATGAATCAATAAATACGCAACATTCTGAGCATCCTAGTGGTAGTATGAATTCGTCGTCCATGGAAATGCCTATGCATGATTCTGGAGAAATACCTGATAACATGAAGAAAACTGAAAATCCTAAATATCCCTTTGGAACAGAAGTAAAACTTGTTGGCGGCCATATGTCTGGGATGAAAGGTGCTCAAGCGACAGTGGTCGGAGCGTATGATACAACCATTTATGCAGTGACATATCTGCCAACAGATGGTGGGGAAGAAGTGGAAAATCATAAATGGGTAGTCCAAGAAGAGCTAAAAGAGAGTAATGAACCCTATTCAAAAGGAGATCGGGTAGTTTTAGAAGCGGATCATATGGAGGGGATGAAAGGAGCAACGGCAACTATTGATCAAGCAATAAATGGTACGGCCTATATCGTTGATTATGAGCCTACAGATGGTGGGAAAACAGTGACGAACCATAAATGGCTAATTGAAGAGGAATTAACCGAACAATAGTATTTTATGAAAATGCTTGCCCTGTTGAATAATAACTAAACGTAAAATGAAAGCGACTGTCTGAAAGCTGATTTTTCACTAGGAGTAATTGCACTTCATACTTCAAATGATAGCTACTTTTGTATAGATAGCCATCGTGAAGAAGCGGTGAAATCAATGCTCAACCGCAAAACTGAAAAATAAGAGAAATCAGTCTACTAAAAAGAAGTATTTCTTTGTTTTTTACGTAAAACAGACGAAATAAATCAGAAAGCGTGAATTTTTTTCATGAAAATGTGGTACAATGGCAAAGTATCTCATTGAGTGGAATGGTTTAGTAAAGGAGAAAATATGAATTCTAAAGAAAAAATGCTTGAATTGATCAAAAAGAAGCAAGGCGGCGGTCGTTCTGAAAAGATGTCAGAACCAAAAAATGATCGTCGCAATATGCGAAAAGGTCCTAAAATTTATAACAAATAGTTTCTTGACTCAGCCAAGAAAAATTGACGAGGATCTCAGTATGATCAGTTAAATAGGACAAAACGATCGAATAAAGAGAAGGGAGAAATCTTATTTTCCTTCTCATAAAATGAATAAGTGGCGTTTTAAAAGACGTCCCTTCAAAAAAGAGAATCTCGAAAATAGGTAAAACTATTTTTGAGATTCTTTTTTTTGAGTGGAATTGCTTTATTATTCAACCCATTTCTATGAAGGAGTGATAAAAATGAGCGTGGAATAAAAGTATTGTTTACACTTATTTCACGCTCTAAGTACGTATAAACGGTGGAATCAGAAGCAACTCCTTAGATAATAAGCTGAAATTCACAAAAATTTGAAAATCAATTTTCGTAAATTCCTTCTTATTTCTCGGAGTTAAACACTTCTGTTCCATCCTCTGTTTTCTAAGATTTAATTTAGGAATGGAAACTATAGTATTATGCTGATTTTTTGGATGACAATTTACAATAAATGAAAAAAATTGTGAATATGATGATAAAAGTACTTGTTAAGATTTTTTATTTCATATTATAAATAAATTGCTATGATTAAAGTAGAATTTATTTAAAAAAGTTGGAAAGAGGTAATAGAAATATTTCATAGTGCCTTATTGTAGGATTCTATCTGAGTCAGCAACTATCTAATGTAAAGATGGATGTTTTAAGAAAGTACTGGCCGCTTGTAGGATCATGGTTCAGCAGTTATATGATTATGGT
>NZ_NGMO01000001.1:1062602-1092423 GCF_002140175.1 Candidatus Enterococcus wittei | reverse complement strand
GGTTGTACAAGTGAAATTCTACTTATTAGCGAGAGGTATGAGGTATATAGATAATGACAAACAATGTCAATGTTTGACTTATTGGAAAATAGCCAATTAACCATTATATAAAGAAATTAGTCATGAAACCATTTTATTGCAATATATTGTAAAGTAGAGTTTGATTTTTTGCCTTTGCATAGGCATTGCTTTTTATTATCTCATTTTATTATTTTTTATCATTACTTCTGATAGTTCCTTAATATTTTGTCTATAGGATGTTTGACTAAAAAAATATCAATTTTGAACAAAGAAGGGTAAGTGGTGCATATGCTCATGTAAAATATATATATCGTTTCAAATACTGTTGTACGTATATATCTAAATAAAGGAGGAAAAATCTGATGTTAAAAACAAGTAGAAAATTTAGAATAGGTAATAAATTTTTTTAATGTGTGATAATCGTAATCGTTTCAGTTTTTTTTCTAAATGTAGTTGCTCCAATCGCAAATGCTTCAAGTCTAAATCCCTTTGACGAGTTGGAGAAAGTTTCAAAAAAAGATTTGAATCAAATGGCAGATTAAGTGTTGGCTCACTCTACCTATGATGAAAAAACAGGGATGTATATTTTAAATCACTCTATTGTTGAGCAGGGAATTATTACTGAACAACAGTACAACGATGTCAAAGAGGTTGAGAAAGTTTCTATAAACTTGTTACAAACCAGTTCTGGTAAACAAGCACGTCTAGCACCACTCATTTTAGCAGCTATCGCTGTAATTAAAGTAGCAGCTATATTTATTGGCGTAGCATTAGCGAACCAACTTATTAGTTACGTAAGCAATTGGGGTGTTTTTGCATTCTGTAAAGCATAAAAAAATAAACATTCCACAATCAAATCTTTCTGTTCTGCTAATGGTTTCTAAACGGTGTAAAAAAATACTGCTATTGTTTTTATTGTCTTATTTGCTAATAGCTACTTCTTGTGAAAAAGAAGAGAAGAAATCATCAGCTGAAGAAACAGCATTTTCGAATGTAGTAACAGATATGGAAATAAAATTATATAATGAAGCAATGCGTGATGTAAATGAAATTACTTTAGAAGAAAATCTTCGGAGAGATAAAAACATGGAGTACCAAGAAAACTCTTATGTTTATTTTGGTAGAGCTACTTGCCCAATTTGTAGAGAATTTGTAAATTCAGTAGAAAATATTTCAGGTATCGAAAATTTATTTTATATTGATACTGATAAGATGTCTAATACAGATAAAGAAAAATTATCTGAGATAGGGATTACTTCTATCCCAAGTATTTTAAAAGTGGACAGTCAGGGAGATCTTAGACCAATAACGACAGAAGTGTTTCTAGAGGAGGTGGCTAATGAATAATAAAATGATTTTCGCCTTCCTTTTATTTATAATATGTGTAGGCATCTTTCTCTTGTTACCAAAGAACATAAGAGATGTCGTTATCTTTCTTTCAATTATTTTAATCATAGTTATCGTACTGGTTGGTATTAGTTATTTCTTGTTCTTGAGCCTAATCAAAGGTTCGAAAAAGTGAAAAAATGTTAAGCGAATAATGTCTAAAAGCAAGCGTTTGATGGCGCTTGCTTTTTTATGAGGATTTTTATTTAAACTTAAATGAAAAGAAATAGTGTATAAATTTTTTGATTACCCACTTGTATATTCTTTTTGAAAATAGGCTATACAAATTATTTAGATATCTTGTTTAAGTGTTTAGATTGGTCAATAAATTTCTTCGAAGATGACATTTGTTGATTAATTAATTCTTCTTATTATTCCTTAACGAATTTCTTACAAGTTAAAAATATTGCGCAAATAGATTGATCAAAAAAGAACTAATTTGTTTTAAAGATTATATCTTTGAATTCACAGAGTCAATGTAGGGAGAAAGAGCCATCTACTGACGGATCTAGTTCATATGATTCTACTACTAAAGAAAAAGTAAGGAACTTTAGTAAAAAGATGCTAGAAAAAATTAAAAACGGAATTACATGTTTTCTGCTTTTAAACCACTTGAAGGACTGAAAAAACACGTTTTTTTGCAATGATACGAACAATTAGTATATTTTGGCTATGTTCATGAGCAATCACTCAACTGTATCAGGGAAAAGTAAAACTTTCCTATTCACTGGAAGTACACTAAGATCCGGATATTTTGATCATGGTTGCCAAACCCTTTTCCAAAGAGAGTCAACCCACCTTGATGTTTTGCCTCTTTTTCAATTTCTAAACGAAGCTTGATAAAAGGGGAGTCGTGTAGTTTTAGATCATCGATCTTGATATTAGAATAAGATTCACCGTCAATATCTGTATCGAGTTTATTGATCCGGATATGTTTCAATAAACCGTATTGACTGAAACGATCATTCCACCACGGAGGTGTGAGTCTGCCTCTTGTATCCGAAAAATTACCTGGTACGGTGTAGACGGCGACTTTCACATCATTCACAAAAATCGAAATATCACTGGGCCAGTTATTATTGGATACAGGGAACTCGGAAGCAAGCTCCAAGCTGATCTCAAGTAATTCTGGTTCTTCTTGTGTTTGCAAAAGATTTGGGATCTTATATTCCACAAAGCCCCGACTAAACCACATCAAAGCTGCATTGACCCGATTTGAATCTAAAAAGTATTTCGGATCATCGATCTTCCCAACGATTTCTTGGGTCGTTGCTAAACCACAGGTGGGTTCAGCAAAGAAATCTGTAAAATGTCCGATACTTAAATCGGTGGAATACAATTTATAGGCAGGATAGATTTTCTCTGGAAAACAAATGTGGATATCATCTATTTTTAGGAACACCATTTTTTTGTTGCGATTTGCTCCGACTCCTCGTTCAGAATCTAATAATCCAGCATCTTCCATCTGTTGAACATGGCGGGTGGTCATTGCGGAACTAATTTGTAATTTTTGTGCAATTTCGCTAATGCTCTTTTTACCACTTCCAATATACTGAAGGATGTTGAGTCTTGTTTCACTAGCTAACGCTTCATAAACTGGTAGTGAATAGGTCGTTAAATCTAATTCCATTTTTCCACCTCTTTAACTTATTGGTTAATCTAAAATGAGTGTTTTTTTTGATGTTTGTTATCATTTTAACTGTTGAGTTGTTTTTGTAAAGACATTATAACATAGCGTTGACAGCGTTTACAACGAGTGTTAATTTGTGTTTATAAGCAGGAGGGAAAAAGAATAGTAAAAAATAATTTAGAAAATTTTTGTTTTGTATTTAACTAATTAGTGAAATGGAGGAAGAGTATGAAAGCGATAAAGATGACAAAATGGTTGGCATTAGGTGTGTGTGTATTTGGATTGACAGCTTGTGGAAAGTCCTCAAATAGTACAGAAAACAGTAAGAACGAAATTACCTTTTGGAATCCATTTACAGGGGCGGATAGTTCCAATATGGGTGCGATGATTGATGCATACAATCAGACAGATCCAGAATACAAAATCAAGAATGTTTCCTTGAAAGAAAGTGATATGTATGACAAGATCCCTACGGTTGTCAATTCTGGAAAGAATATTCCTGATTTAATGATCGTCCATGCAGAGCGAATCAAACAATATCATGACAACAACATGTTGGAAGATTATGATGCACTTTTAGAAAATCATCCAACGATCATTGGGGAAAATTATGTTGAGGAAGCATGGAAGTTAGGAGAACTAGACGGCAAACGATATAGTATTCCTTTGGATATCCATAGCTGGGGGACTTATTACAATAAAGAATTAGTAGAAAAATATGCACCTGATTCATTAGCTGATGAGATCTTAACTTTTGATGAAATAAAAGAAGCTGGGAAAAAAGCCGCTGCTGATGATATTAGAGGTGTTGCAGTGACATGGGTGAAACCAAATTTCCTATCTTTGTTGAAGCAATATGGCGGGGAATTGACAGAAAATGGAACGGACCCAACTCTTGATACAAAAGCAACAAAGGATGCCATTGGACTATGGAATGAATTATATGAAGAGGGGGTCACGACAAAAGATGGGGAAGATCCGACACAATTATTTTTGTCAGGGAAATTACTTTTCTTTCCTGAAGGGACTTGGGTACAAAATAATATAAAAGATGCCAAATTTGAATGGGGACTCACTAATTCTCCCCAATTATCCGATGATTTAAATCAAGCAGTCAACTGGGCTTCTTCACATCAGTTTGTTCGCTTTAACAGTACCGAAAGAACTGAAGAGAAAGATAAAGGGATCATGGAATTTCTGGAATGGATCAGAAATAACTCTTTGGAATGGGCAAAAGCTGGCCAAAATCCGGCGACATTGAATATTTTAGAGGACGAAGAATATCAGAAACTACCACACTCTTTGTTTATCTCAACCCCTGAGCAACAACAAACTTTAAACATTTTTGATTATAAATACAATGGCTATGTGGCTGAATATTTAGATGCTCAAGGATTTGATACGATCTTTGGAAAACAAAAGGTCGATGATTTTAGTTCTGGCATGCAAAAAGAAGTGGCCGATAAGATTGCAAAAGATAGTTCCAATAAATAAAAAAAATCTTCATAAATTTTAACAGTAGTTTCTTCAAGGGAGGAAGTGCATTATATGAGAACGTCGTTAACAAAAGGAAAAACGACGAAAAAAGCAAGGAGTAAAGAATGGGTAGCCTGGCTGTTTTTAGCACCGCATTTGCTTATTTTTATCCTATTTTTCCTGATCCCCGTGATTTTTGGTATTTATATCTCTTTTACGGATTGGGATTTGTTTAATGCTCCGACATTTGTTGGTTTTGAAAATTACAAGGAACTCTTCTTTCAATCAGATTCTACATTTTATACGCAGCTTCGGATTGGCTTGAGAAATACATTTATTTTCGTTAGTCTTGCTGTCCCATTTTGTATCATGGTTCCCTTATTTTTGGCGGCAGCACTTAATAAGAAACCAGTTTTGCACAAAATCTTTCAATCGATTTTTTATATGCCCACCCTTTTTGCGATTTCAGCCATAGTGATTATTTGGACATTGATTTTCAACGTAAATTATGGCCCTATCAATACTCTATTGGATACGACGACTCCTTGGACAGGGACGCAACCGTATGCCTGGATTGCCTTGATTGTTGTAACAGTGTGGTGGACGATCGGTGGGAATATGATCATCTATCAAGCTGCTTTGAATGGCATACCAAAGGATTTTTATGAAGCTGCGGATATGGATGGCGCTAGTGCTGTGCAAAAATTTTTCAAAATCACCTTACCTTCGATTCGTGGACAGATTTTATATACGGTAGTGATGACAACTGTTGCTCATTTTAATGTCTATGGACAGCCATTGATGTTGACTGCCGGTGGACCAAATGATTCGACAAGGGTCTTACTTATGTACATCCAACAAAACGCATTTGGTTCTGGTCAATCGATGGCAGGGATTGCTTCGGCTATGGCAGTGATATTAGGGATATGTATCATGATCATTTCTGCTATACAATTTAGATTCCTACAGGTAAGAAAGTAAAGGAGGAACAAAATGAGGAAAAAATCAAATTCATCATTTATAGCATTTGCTTTTCTTTTGATTATGGCAGTTATTTGGTTAGTGCCTTTACTATACGGATTACTGACTTCCTTCAAATCAGAAATGGAATTGATGACAGCAGGTTTTCGTGTTTTACCGATCGAATGGGTATTAACCAATTACACTGAATTACTATTGAATAATACAAGTACTCCTTTAGTAAAATGGTTTCTAAATTCGTTGTTTATTTCTGTCAGTCATACGCTGTTAGTTGTATTCGTAGTATCTTTTTCAGCATTTGCTTATAGTCGTTTAGCGTTCAAGGGAAAAAAATTTCTGTTTTCATTTCTGTTGGGGACGATGATGTTTCCGACAGTGGTCAATTTGATTCCTTTATATAAAATTGTTGATAGCTTAGGGTGGGTCAATACACCGTGGGCAATGATCGTACCTGGTGCTGCAGGGGTATTTAATATTTTTTTGGTGAAACAATTTATGGATAATATCCCGAAAGATTTTGATGAAGCGGCGCAAATCGATGGTGCTAATGATTGGACGATTTTTGCTTATATCATTTTACCATTGATCAAACCGGTGCTATTAGTGGTGTCATTATTCTCGTTTACAGGTTCATGGAATGATTTTTTATGGCCCTCCATTGTATTTAACGATATTGAGAAAATGCCAATCACTCCAGGGCTCCAATTGTTACAAGGAATGTATCAATCACAACCTACATTGTTGATGGCAGGTGCTCTGATCGCGATCATTCCGACTTTTGTGTTGTACTTGTTTGCTCAAAAACATTTTTTGCAGTCGATGTCACTATCGTCAGGTGTAAAAGGGTGATAGCCAATGATTAGAAAAAAAGAACGAATACTAGTTTTTCTCATGGGAATTTGGCAAATCATTGATGGCTTAGTTACGATCATTTTCTATGGACTAAGTAAACAATGGGAATTATTTGGCATAAATCAAGCAAATTTATCTTATTTAAAGCAATTAAATGATCATTATGGAAATATCTTTTTATTTATCTGTACGTTTGGCATATTCTTGATTGGCTTGGGAATGATCAATCTATTACTAAGTCAAAAATATATCAAAGACGATCAAGAACATTTTAAAATTGGACTCTATCTATTGGTACAAGGAATCATTGCCTATTTTATACTGGATTTTATTAGTCTGATTTTAGGAATGACTGCCGGAGTGTTACTACTTGCTAAAAATAAATCAATTCGTCTCAATAAAAAGCGAATTTAAAGGAGAATAGTATGAATAAAACGGAATATCCCCGCCCACAATTGCAACGGGAGCAGTGGACCAATCTAAACGGGGAATGGTTATTTATGTACGATGATACAAATCAAGGAATGAAAGAAAAATGGTACACAGATCAAACCGCCTATCAGAGAAAAATCAATGTTCCTTTTGTTTACCAAAGTAAAGAAAGTGGCATAGAAGAGCGGACTCCTCATGATATCGTTTGGTATTCCCGTTTATTTAATGTTGACTGGGAGATGGATGAACGTGTTATTCTTCATTTTGGGGCTGTTGACTATGAATCTGATATTTATATCAATGGACACCACGTGAAAAATCACAGAGGTGGGCACACTTCGTTTCATGTAGATATAACGGATCACTTGAAAAAAAAAGAAGCGCAAAACGTGGCTGTCCGTGTCTATGATCCTCATAAAGATGAAAGTATACCTAGAGGAAAGCAATTTTGGGAAGAGGAATCAAAAGGTATATGGTATACCAATTCCACTGGGATATGGCAAACGGTTTGGTTGGAAGTAGTTTCTGCGGTGCATTTTCTTGGGGTGAAGCTTATGCCTAAATTCGATGAGGGAAAAATAGAAGTGACGGCAATGATCAACCAATTCGAAAAAAAACAATCAATCGATTATGAGATTACTTTTGAAGGAGCAGTGATTGCTTCTGGTAATGTCCAGTTAACTGACAAAAAAATAACATTTGATGTTGATTTGATCCAAGAACACATTTTTCGCACGAATTTCCACCATGATGGGTGGTCATGGACACCTGAGTCGCCTCATTTATTCACACTCGAACTAGTGTTGAATAACGATTCTCATAAAGAAGACAAAATTACTAGTTATTTTGGGATGCGTAAAATCCATGCGGAAAAGGGCATGATTTATTTAAACAACAAACCTTACTATCAGAAACTAGTATTAGATCAAGGATATTGGCCTAGTGGATTATTGACTGCTCCAACAGATGAAGACTTTAAAAAAGATATTCTATTAGCGAAAGAAATGGGGTTTAACGGTTGTCGCAAACATCAAAAGACAGAAGATCCACGTTTTCTTTATTGGGCAGATCAGCTTGGTTTCCTCGTGTGGGGAGAATGTGCAGCACCAGCTATTTATAATGAACAATCTGCTGAACGCCTGATGCATGAATGGTCAGAGATCATTGACCGTGATTTCAATCATCCTTCCATCGTGACTTGGGTTCCTATCAATGAAAGTTGGGGGGTGCCAGCGATTGCTAAAGACCGACAACAACAACACTTTTCCCAAGCTATGTACCACTTCATCCATTCTTTAGATCCTTCACGTCTAGTAATCTCTAATGATGGGTGGTCTATGACAGAAACAGATATTTGTGCACTTCATAATTACACACATGGAAATAAAGAAGAAAAGGGAAAATTTGACCATTTTAAACTTAGTTTGAGTACGAGAGAAAACCTGGTGCAACGTCAATCATCTCCATGGCCGATTTTTGCAGATGGATTCCACTACCAGGATCAACCCATTCTATTAACAGAATTTGGCGGTATCGGCTACGATGTTTCTGGACAACCAGGCTGGGGATATACTTCAGTGGACAATGAAGATGCATTTATCGAAGAGTATCAGAGAATTATGGATGCTATTTATGGATCTGTGGGATTATGGGGTTATTGTTATACACAATTAACGGACGTCGAACAAGAAATCAATGGTTTAGTTACTTATAATCGGAAGCCGAAAGTTTCTCCAGATATAATCAAAAAAATCAATGATCAGTTTCATATTCCACAAGTTGAATGAAATATCTTTTTGAAAGTGCGAGTGTCTGGAGGGATTCGTCATTTCAGCCATGATCGTAAAGTTTGATGTGCTGGTTGGAGCTGCGACATTGGACTTAAACAGCAAGGTTAGAAGAAGAGGCATGGATATAAGTGTTTAGCTCCGAGAAATAAGAAGGAATTGTTTCTGCCGTTCACAAGTATTTAGAGTTTCTAGGATACATTTTTCCATATCTAATGGTAAAGTGGTTTGATTGATAGTATAATTTTCAAGCATAAAAGCACGCTCCTGTTGGTTGAGTTTCGTCACTTTAATCTTATAGGTTTGCGTGCTTTTTGTGTACTCTAAAATCAAAAAAAGTGGGACGATAATCAGATTTTTTCTGACTATTGTCTCACACTTTCTCTTTCCTTTATTTTACGATCCTAAGTAGAATTCTTTTATCTTATCTATGTTGTGGACAGGTAATAAATAGGATACAGGAGATTACAGTAAAACTGATGTTTCCCAAGAAAGATCGACCAAGTATTTTTGCAGATGTTGCCATTCTTCTTTCGTCGGGATGGCAGAAAGTTGAATGACTTCACACGGGAAAGCAGCTTCTAAATCATAATTGCAGATGATTAGACAAGCAGATAACTGTTTGGCTTTTCCAGAGGTCAATGGTTCATTGAATAAAAAAATTGGTTGGATCTGTTGTGGAACTAGCGACTGCATTTGAGCTGTTAAAAAGTATTCATAACCAGCATCACCTTGAAAAGAGCAAATAATCGTTTTTGTTTCAGTAGGTGTTGCTTGGACGAGTTGAAACAAGCTTAGCGTAGTCGCCACTTCGTTTATATGGATCATGGAATAGATGGACTGCCAAAATGGATGGGTTAACCAGGTGCGCCAAGCGTCATGGTAGCGTATAAATTCCTCAGATTTTAGTTGTTCGATAAATAAGCTATGTGTTTCAAAAAGATTGGATAAAGTTGCTAAGAGACGGAGATTGGCTAAGTAAGTACTGATTTGGTCGATGGTCTCTTCTGATATAAACTCATTTGTTGTTATTTTTAGGAGGTGTTGGGTAATCAACGCTTTGACTGGTTGGTCTTCGGGATAATGATAAACAAGATTTGATCGATCCGCCTGCCACTTTTCTGGTATGTAAGAAACACAATGTAAGGTCACAATATAAACCCAAATGAGTTCATTACGGGATAATTGCGCGATTCCTAATTTGTTTTTGAAGTGTTTCATGAAATGGAGTGAGAAGCCTGTAAAACTCTTTCTGGACTGAATCTCCTCAATGGTTGCTTGTTTTATTGTTACTGTTTTATGTCTGAGCCAACGTTCTTTCAAGATTGACATCCAAAGTGTTGAGCGAAAATAATTGATATGTAGTTTAGGTTGGTGTTCCTGATGGAAGCCAGATAATAATTCTTCATATGTTTCTTGGATGAATGGAGACAGAGAATGGCTAGGTATATATTTTCTAAAGCTAACATAGAACTCAAAAAGAAAATAACGAATATCCGTTTCTTCTCCAACTAGATCAATCGGGTTAGTTGATAGTTGTAGATGATAAGTCTTCAGTACTTGATTCATGTGCTGGATAGCTTTTCTAAGGACAGAATTTGATACATGCAGTGTTTGACACATGGTTTCAAATGACTGAATATGTCCATAAAAGATTTGATTAATCAGCTTATAAGTAATCGTCTCTTTCACTAGGTCGAAGACATACGTATCAAGACTTTCTGTTTCTGGAAAGGATAATTGATAGCCAATCATTGGAATGTGAATGATTCGAATCTTTGAAGGGAGTAGTTCGTTTAATACTTGTACATCACTGCGCAAAGTAGGTGGGGTGCAGATAACTGTTTCGATCAATTCAGAAATAGAAGTGATCCTTCCTGTGCGTTTTAAATAATAGAGAATGTTTAGTTGACGATGAAGTTGTTTGTTATCATGTAGCTTAAAAAATAGCTGATTCATTTTTTCTCCTTTTAATTCACTGGCGAGTTGGGCAAACGTTCATTCATGATTCTCTTATTTTATAATGAGGAATTCGTGAGTACAAATAAATTTCAAACTTTTTTTTCAAAAGAAAAAAATAAAAAAATTTCTTTCATAAGAACAGGCTAAAATTCAGATAAGAGTCATCATTTTTCATTGATTGAAGGAGTTGAATAGGAAAGTGAATCGAAAAAAAATACTACACTTAGCCACATCGATTTTAATTACAACGAATCTATCTTGCAATAGTATGATCACAACAGTCGTTCGAGCAGAAGTAGAGGATAGTGAAGAAACGACACTAAGTGAAACAGATGAGGTAGAGGAGAAGACAACATCAATAGAGCAAGAGACAACAATCTCCACTACTTCAGAAGAAGCCACTGGCACAGTTAAGGCGATAACTGATGAAAAGATAAATGAGAAGGAAGTAACCGAAGATGACACAAAAGGTAATATTCCAGATCCATCAGAAAGAACAGAGTGCTTTGAATTAAATGGTCCGGCCGCTATATCGGAATCAGATGATATTGCCAATGGGATTTTTGGTACAAGCCCATGGCGGATCGATCAACATGGTGTATTGTACATAGGAGAAGGAACGTTAGATGCAACAACGATGGATGCCAGAGCTCCTTGGTTTACTCAACGTTCTGTGATCCAAAAAATCGTTTTTACAGGACCTGTGGTTGCACATAGGGATTCCATCGGTTTATTTTTTGATTTGAATCAATTGACGAGTATTGAAAATCTTTCTTATTTAGACACGAGTCAAGTGGTAGATATGAGTTACTTTTTTGCATGGTGCAGACAATTGACTGCTCTGGATCTGTCCAACTTCGATACAAGTAAAGTTCTATCAATGAGCCATATGTTCGATGGGGCATCGGCTTTACAGAGACTTGATCTTACTAGCTTTAATACGTCGAATGTCACTGATATGAGTCAGATGTTTTATGGTTCGATTTCCTTAGATTTTCTGGATATATCAAGCTTCGATACAAGAAACGTAACCACGATGAGTTATATGTTTTACAATTGTTCGAGTCTCAAAGAACTAACTGTTTCTCATTTCGAGACAGAAAATGTCACCGATTTCAATCATATGTTCGGTGGTTGTGTCAATTTAGGACTGCTCGATGTTTCGGGTTTTGTAACAAGTCGAGCCACTGATCTTTCCTTTATGTTCCAGAACTGCTCGAGTTTGATTGATTTAGATGTGACACATTTTGAAACGAGTCAAGTCGAATATATGCATTATATGTTTTATGGGTGCTCCGGATTAAAAAAATTAGATGTGACGAATTTTGATACAGCCAACGTCACATCCATGTATTACATGTTTTATGGTTGCGCAGATCTCACAGAATTAGATGTATCTGATTTTGATACAGGGAAAGTAAGAACGACAAGTTATATGTTCGATGGCTGTGAAAATCTGAAAACAATTGATGTATCAAATTTCAATACAGAAAACGTCAGATTTATGCGAGGAATGTTCAGAAATTGTATGAGTCTGACAGAACTAGACCTCTCAAACTTTCAGACGGATAAAGTAGAGTGGATGCAGGAAATGCTTGCAGGAACTACTGTGTTATCTAAACTTTCTTTGGGCGTCGCTATTGGATTTTCATCTGATGCCGATTTGCCTGAAATCATTACATCCGAACACTATACGGGTAAATGGCAGAATGTCGGCAACGGCACGATAGATCGCCCCGCTGGAGAACATGTTCTAACTTCTAATGAATTACTAACTACCTATCAAGGAAGTATGGCAGATACCTATGTTTGGCAACCAATCATCGGTGAAACGATTCAAGCGATAGACTCGCTATTATATGTCGGAGATACATGGCAACCTATTGACAACTTTGTTTCAGCAACTGACAAAGATGGAAATCTCATCGAATTCGAAGAAGGAATGGTAAGCGGAACAGTCGATACAACAAAAGTTGGCGAATATCCTGTGACTTACACGAATGGAAGTGCCAGCCAAGAGATAATCGTCACAGTGAAAGAAAATGGTGAGACGATCGAAGCCAAAGATTCAGAGTTGTATGTAGGAGAAGAATGGCGCCCCTCTGAAAACTTCATTTCAGCCACAAATAAGGCAGGAGAACCTATCGAATTCGAAGAAGGAATGGTAAGTGGAACAGTTGATACGACAAAAGTCGGCGAATATCCTGTGACTTACACGAATGGTGATGCCAGCCAAGAGATAATCGTCACCGTGAAAGAAAATGGTGAGACGATCGAAGCCAAAGATTCAGAGTTGTATGTAGGAGAAGAATGGCGCCCCTCTGAAAACTTCATTTCAGCCACGAATAAGGCAGGAGAACCTATCGAATTCGAAGAAGAAATGGTAAGTGGAACAGTTGATACGACAAAAGTTGGCGAATATCCTGTGACTTACACGAATGGTGATGCCAGTAAAGAGATAATAGTCACCGTGAAAGAAAATGGTGAGACGATCGAAGCCAAAGATTCAGAGTTGTATGTAGGAGAAGAATGGCGTCCATCTGAAAATTTCATTTCAGCCACAAATAAAGCAGGAGAATCCATCACCTTTGAAGAAGTGACGGTGAGTGGAACGGTAGATACGACAAAAGCTGGTGAATATCCTGTGACCTATGTGAATGGAAATGTCACTCAAACGATAACGGTGAGAGTCAAAGAAAGTGCGGAGTTGATCCAAACGAGAGACACTCAATTATATGTAGGAGACATATGGAATGCAAGAGATAATTTTGTCTCAGCCACGAATAAAGCGGGACAGCCTATTGAATTTAAGGAAGACATGGTTAGAGGCACCGTAGATACGGATAAGCCAGGAACTTATATCGTCTATTTTACAAATGGAAAGGCGACAGCTACTAGTCAAGTGACTGTCGTACAGAAGAACACGAATGAAACCAATAATGGAGATCAAAACACGGATGAGCCATCACAATCAGAAACAACGGGAGAATCCAATAAAAATTCAAATGGAAAAACGAGTCCCACCACACCAAAAATCAACAGTAGCGATGCTAAGTCAGGATTGCCAAAAACAGGGGAGAAAAAATCAACAGCCATCTTCTTAGGGATGGGAATTGTTGCTTGTGTTTTTGTGACATTTATTTATAAGAAAAAAAGAGGGCAGTGAATCACTAATTATCAAAGACAGAAAAGAATCCGAAAATAGAAAATGATTTTCGGATTCTTTATTTTGTCCTTGGGAAATAAGCCGAAATTCACAAAAATTTGAAAAGCAAATTTCGTGAATTTCTTCTTATTTCTCGGAGTTAAACGCTTGTCCCAACCTCATTTTTGAAATTGGCTGTTATATAGACTGGCATACAAGGTTGGCTGTTGCAACAACTCATGGTGGGTCCCTTTTTCGATAACATCGCCATCTTTCATGACTAAGATCATATCTGCATTTTCGATGGTTGAGAGACGATGAGCAATGACAAAGCTTGTACGGTCTTTTGTTAGTGAATTCATAGCTTCTTGTATCATGGCCTCTGTTCGAGTATCCACACTGGATGTTGCTTCGTCTAAGATCACGACTGCAGGATTAGCTAATACCACACGAGCAATCGTTAACAGCTGCTGTTGTCCTTGCGACAAAGAACCATTTTCACTAGAAATGATCGTATCATAGCCTTCTGGTAACGTACGGATAAAGTGATCACATTGTGCTATTTTCGCAGCTTCGATGATCTCTTCTCGCGAAGCATCTTGTTTTCCATAAGCAATATTATCCGCTACGGTTCCTTCAAATAGCCATGTGTTTTGTAAGACCATGCCAAATAAACTACGCAAGTGTTGACGAGAAAGTGATGTGATGTTTCGATCATCAAATACGATTTTCCCATGATTGATTTCATAAAAACGCATGAGTAAATTAATCAATGTTGTTTTACCCGCCCCAGTTGGTCCAACGATAGCGACAGTTTGTTTTGGCTGGACTGAAAAACTAACTTTTTTCATCAATGGGTTTTCTGGAGAATAACCAAATTGAACATCTTTAAGTTCGATTTTTCCTTCAGGCTCTCTAATGACATCTGGCAATGGTGAATCAGGTAGTTCTTCCGTTTCATCCATGATTTCAAAGATCCGCTCAATCGCAGCCATGGCGGATTGAATCGAATTGATGACATAAGAAGAGGTTGAAATCGGTTCGGAGACTTGATTGATATATTGTAAATAGGCTTGTAAAAAACCAATGGTCATCCCACCAGATAAGACAGCCATGGCTCCAATGATCGCACTGATGATAAAAGCAAATTGGTTGATCAAGCGAATCGCCGGATAAATGGCAAAATTCATGAACTGGGACTTTTTAAATGCATGATACTGTTCTTGATTGACTTTCTGGATGGATTTCATTGCCTGGCCTTGTTGATTGAAGGCTTTGATCACTAAATTGCCAGTTAGAAATTCTTCCATTTTGTTATTGAGTGAACCTAAAGCTTCTTGGTTCTCATCAGAAAACTGTTTGTTTTTATTAGCGAATTTGGTCGTGATGATGGCACTTGCGATGATCAACACGATAACGATCCATGTTAAGGAACGATCAATATAAAACAACATGACACCCGAAAGAACGATGGTTACGATGGATGTAAAAAATTGATTGATCCCTGTTAGTAATACTTGGGATAATTGGTTCAAGCCTGTAGTCGTCCGACTGATTAAATCACCCACTTGCTGTTGGTCATAAAATGCCATAGGCAATGTTTTGAATTTCTTGGTGACTTCTTTTCTGACACTTAAGGTTATTGTTTCACTCAGAGATGCCATCACTCGTTCTTGAATGAAGGAAGTCACACTACTGAGAAAAGAGAAAATCAACAATAAAACAACTGGAAGGAACAATGTTTCTTTGATATCAAAAATTGTCATGGATTGAATTCCAACCAGTCTTATCCGTTCAAGCAGTTGGTCAATGCCGATACCCATGATCATGGGCATCGCAACAACCAATGTATTTCCTAACAAGCTACAAAACAACAATCCATAAAAAGTTTTATGGTCCGCTTGGATCATTTTCCAAAAGCGTTTCAAACTACGGCTTTGACCTTTTGATTTAAGCATGTTCATGTAATTCCTCCTTCAAAATTCCTTGTGATTTGGCAAATTCCTGATACGTCAAACAAGTCTTAAGTAGTTCTTCATGAGTACCTTGTCCAACGATTCGCCCATTATCCAAAACGAGGATCGTATCTGCATGGATGATCGTACTAAGTCTTTGGGCGACGATAATCAGCGCTTTATCCGCCATTTCTTCCCGTAGCGCTTTTCTTAAATTTGCATCTGTCTGATAGTCTAAGGCCGAAAAACTATCATCAAACACATAGATTTCAGCTGGTTTCACTAGCGCACGAGCAATAGATATCCTTTGCTTTTGACCACCTGAATAATTGTCTCCACCTTGAGCCACGAAACTATTCAGATGATCAGGTAAGTTGTCTAATACACTGTCTAATTGGGCAATTCGAATCGCTCTTGCTAAGTCTTCTTTTGAAGCATTCGCATTTCCCATCAAAAGGTTACTTAAAATCGTTCCGCTAAATAGAAAGGCTTTTTGCGGCACGTAACTGATTTGTGAGCGAAGGGTCTCTTGACTTAACTGTTGGATAGGCGTATCGCCAAATTTAATTTGTCCACTTGTCGTTTCATTCAAACGTAACAATAATTTAGCAACTGTACTTTTTCCCGATCCAGTTCCTCCAACAATTGCGGTAGTCTTTCCTTTAGATACTGTAAAATTAAGATCTTCAAGTACCGGCTCGGCAGTATCCTTATATTTGAAAGAGACATTTTCAAAAGATAGAACAGTATCACTAGACGCTTTTATTGGTTTTGCTACAGGAAGTTCAGGATCACGAATATCGATTTTTGTTTCAAGTATTTCTTCGATCCGCTTAAGTGAAGACATGGACTTGGGAATAATGACAAGCACCATTGCGGCAATCATTAAGTAAGCCAAGGTCAACATCGAGTATTCGACGATGGCTGTGACTGTACCAATTTGTAATGTTCCTTTAGCAACTAAGTTTCCGCCTACCCATAAAATGGCCGCATAGACGATCCCCATCAATAAAAAAGCAATGGGCGTCACCCAAGCAAATATGCGATTCACTCGGATCATTTGGTTAGCATATGTCTGAAAGGTTTGATTTGTTCGTTTTTCCTCATAATCTTGGTTATTGAATGCCCGGATCATTCTGACACCTGTAAAAAATTCACGCAAAGTAGTTGTAATCTTATCCATTTTTGGTTGGATGCTTAAAGACAACGGTGTGCCTTTCTTCATTAGATAATAAACCACTATAGCGTAAATCAGGATCGATACCAGGGTTAGCAATGTTAGCGTCGGTGAATATTGCAACATCATCCCAATCGTAAATAACGAGATGATTGGTGCAGGTAAAATCATCTGACAAAATAGAACAATCATTTGCTGCACATTATCAACATCGTTAGCCATACGTGTTAGTAATGACCCTGTACCAAACTGGTCTACTTGGCTGATTGATAGTTTTTGAAAGTGATTGAAGTAACGTTCTCTTATTTGATAGCCAAATTTTGCAGATAGCAAGGCGGAAAAGTAACTAGATGCTACAGCTGCCACCGTGCCTAGTAGGGCTACTAGTAACATTTGAACACCGATCATCTGAATCGTACGGATCTCTTCACTTGCGATACCTACGTCAATCAAGCGAGCCACTAATTTAGGGACACCAAGTGTACCTAAAAGTTGTAAACAGATGAATAAAAGAGTGAGTAGGGTCAATCCTTTATTCTTCTTTATAAATTGTTTTAATAGTTCCATTTTAAATTCCTCCTCTTTCTTTCAGACAAGTATGAATTCTACACCTTAAAGCTACTTGAAGGTCAATAGACAAAAAGGTAAAATGAGAGAAGAGGTGAAGAAAAATGAAACGACTCTATACGATCGGAGAAGTCTCCGAATTATTGAATATACCAAGTTCAACGATTCGTTACTGGGATGCTGAAGGGTTGATCAAGACAACAAGGCATGAAGAAAATGATTATCGCTTATTTGATATTGATGATATTTATCAAATTTACGATATCAATTTTTATCGAAATTTAAATATTCCGTTGAAACAAATGAAGAATCTCTATAAAAAAACATTAACTGAATTCTACGAAACGCTTGCTGAAACAGAAGAGAGACTAATAACTGAGCAGAACTTATTAAAGAAAAAACTTGAGGAAATTCACGCACGAAAAGAGCAGTTGAAGCGGATGATCGATAGTGAAAATACAGGGTTTCAAAAAGAGAAGATCCCGTTTGAAGCAATCGTCGTGATGGATTCTGAAGATATCCTATCCTCGAAAGAATATTTGAAAAATTCCTCCAGTTTTGCGATCGTTTGGGATCGGAAAATTAGTGAAGAACCACTTTATGGATTTTTTATAGAGAAAAAAAATAAAATAATCCCATCTTCCAAAAAGGTTTGGCAAAATGACAGAAAAGTCACGTATATTCGTTTTTTATTAAAAGTTGAATCGAATAATCTGACCAATAATAATCTTCATGAAGTGAAAGAAAAGCTGGAAAAACAAGGGTATTTGACTGGTAAAGTCGTTGGTCAGTATTTATTAACAAATGTCACAGAACGAGGCGAATATTTTGAATATTATCACGCATGGATAGAAGTCAAAGCTCATAATGAAAAAGAAAGTGGTAAAAAACGATAGGGGGTAAATCAAAGGTAAATGAGAAAGAGCAGCCGAGGATGGAAAAAACTTTAGAGAGTATGGAACGTTAGAGCAGCTGGTCAAAATCCCTTCGAAGGTTGGTGTCAAGTAGTTTGCTACTGACGATTCCACACGATATTTCAAGAAGGGCGAAAGGATAAGCATTATAAATTTCCTGTGAAATACAACAATGAATCTCAAAAAACGTAGCTTTGATTTTTGAGATTCATTGTTTTTTACTAGATATTTCTGCTTGCTTTAGTTGAAGTAGACCAGTTAAAAAGATTATTTAGGAATAAAGCTTTCACGAACGATCAGCTGAGTAGGGAATGTCATAATGATCGGTTCATCACGAATGCGTTCAATCCTTTCTACGGCTAATCGGACAGCCGCTTTTCCTAATGACTTTGCATTGATTTGAACCGTAGTCAGCCCTGGGGAAAGTTTACTCGCCATCTCGATATCGTCAAAGCTTACAATCATGATATCTTTTCCAATGGCCAGATTGAATTTTTTCAAAGCACGGTACACTCCGATAGCCATTGGATCACTGCCTACTAATATCGCACTAGGCAATGGATCTGCCTGTTGGATCAGTTCTATTGCTAATCGTTCGCCGTCTTCTTCTGTCCAATTTCCTAAAAGGGAATGAGCATATTCGTCTAAATGATGATCGTTCATAAAATGTAAGTAGGCTCGGACTCTTTTTTCATTTGAGGTGATCGTTTTTTTTCCAAGTTCATCTAACTCGACCTGATAACCACCGATATAAGCAATTCGTTTGTGTCCATTTTCCAAAAATAATGCTAAAACCGCTTTTGTCATGCGTTCTAAATCACCATAGACCATATCGACTTGTTGTTGGATATCGGGATTATCAACAACAATTAAATGAGGATTTTGTTCCAATAAATCATTGATCGATTGTTTCGTAACAGTACCAACAACAATCAATGCGCCCAGTTGGTCCAAATCTTTCCATTCAGTAGGATGATCTGACAGGTTGTAGATGCGATTCATACCCATATGCAAGCGACGTGCTTCTTCTTCAAGACCCATTCGCAATTCCTTATAATAGACATCTTTCGCTTCACTCGCTTTACTAATGGTAGAAATAACACCAATCGATGGCATTCTTTTTTTTACGTAATTTCGCTTATGGATATCGTAATCTAATCGTTTAGCTACCTCAAAGATCCGTTGTTTTGTTTCAGGTGATACATGGAGTGTATTATCCTGATTCAATACACGTGAGACAGTGGTGGGGGATACGTTGGCTTTTCTTGCCACATCTCTGATTCCGACCATTTTCGACACTTCCTTCAAAATAATTTTCAAATATTTGTTGACAAAATTGTTTAGTAAACAGTATACAGGAAATAACGGGAAAGTAAACGTTTTCCGAATAAGACTTTTACTTAATAAAAAAGCCTTAATGAAACAAATATCATGAGACGAAGGTTTGGGGCCAAACCAAAAGTGACTCAAAAGAAATCGTTAGCTCTTTTCCAGAAGAAACAATAAAAAACAAATAAAGGAAGGAAGAACAAAATGAAAGCAATGATTGATTGGTTAGATGATCCTCAAGTTTTTCGTATCAATCAAAGAAACGCTCATAGTGATCATCAGATCTATGGTTCAAAGACGGAATGCTCGACACAAAGTTCCAGAATACAAACGCTGAATGGCAAATGGAAATTCCATTATTCTCCAAATGCAAAAAGTCGTCCTGTCCATTTTTATGAAAAAGATTTCGATGACCGTTTCTTTGGAACCATCCAAGTTCCGGGACATATCGAGTTAAGTGGTTATGAAAAAATCCACTATATTAATACAATGTACCCTTGGGAAGGACATGAATTCCGTCGACCACCTTATACAACAAGCCCGGAAGAAGCAATGAAAGGACTCTTCTCCCAAGCAGAGGAAAATCCAGTTGGTTCTTATGTAACCACTTTTCAATTAGAGGAAGGGATGCAAGGAAAAGCAATCACGTTGCGTTTTGAAGGAGTAGAACAAGCAATGTATGTTTGGTTGAATGGACACTTCATTGGTTATGCAGAAGACTCTTTCACACCATCAGAATTTGATCTAACGCCTTTTTTAGAGACTGAAAACCGCTTGGCAGTGGAAGTTCACAAAAGAAGTACCACAGCATTTATCGAAGATCAAGATTTCTTTCGGTTCTTCGGGATTTTTAGAGATGTTACGCTGATCGCCCGAGGGAAAAACCACTTAGAAGATCTGTGGTTAAGACCAACCATTGATGACACGTACGAAAATGGCACGTTAGATGTTTCTTTTACATTTGAACAGGTTACGACTAATAATCGGTTGCGACTCAAGATCCTTGATCCCCAACATAAGCTACTCTATCAAGAAAGTCATTCGATTCAAGAAAACGTCTCTTTACAGATTGAACTGGGAAAAGTCGTCTTATGGGATCATTTTAAACCTAACCTTTATACGATTGAAATAGAAACTTATGAAGGAGATGAAATGACCGAATATGTCGAGTATCCTTTTGGTTTCCGAAAAATTGAAATAAAAGAAAAAGTCATGTATTTGAATGGTAAACGTTTGATCATCAATGGAGTCAATCGACACGAATGGAGCGAAAAGACTGGACGCGTGATTTGCGTAGATGAAATGAAAAAAGATTTAGAAATCATCAAAAAAACCAATATTAATGGTGTCCGAACTTCTCATTATCCGAATCAAATTCCTTGGTATTATTTATGTGACCAAGCAGGAATCCATTTGATGGCTGAAACAAACCTAGAGTCTCATGGCTCTTGGCAGAAGATGGGTGCGATTGAACCTTCATATAATGTTCCTGGAGCGATGCCACAATGGCGTGAAGTAGTCTTGGATCGAGCAAAGACAAATTTTGAAACGTTCAAGAATCATACAAGTATTTTGTTTTGGTCTTTGGGAAATGAATCTTATGCGGAAGAAAACATACGGTTGATGAACGAGTATTTCAAAATAAAAGATCCAGAGCGTTTAGTCCATTATGAAGGCAATTATCCAAATCCAGCATTTGAAACTTCTATCTCTGATGTGAAAAGTTGTATGTATGCACCACCTGAAGAGATCATCGATTATTTGGAAAACAAAGCGGAAAAACCTTTTATTTTATGTGAATATATGCATGATATGGGGAATTCTCTAGGTGGATTGGGCTCTTATATGGATTTATTGGATCAGTATGACATGTATCAAGGTGGATATATTTGGGACTTCAAAGATCAAGCGATTCAAGTCATTGATCCAGTGACTCATCGAAAGGTTATGCGCTATGGTGGCGATTTTGATGACAAACCTTCCGATTACGAATTTTCAGGAAATGGTATTGTTTTTGCAGATGGTCAAGAAAAACCAGCGATACAGGAGGTAAGATATTATTATGGAAAATACAGCTCCTAAGTTGAGAATCATTTATGGGGATTGTACCCTTGGAATCAAAACAAACGACAAACATTACATTTTCTCTTATACAAGAGGCGGCTTAGAGTCGTTGAAAAAACACGGAAAAGAGTGGTTGTATCGAGAAACAATGCCAACTTTTTGGCGAGCATTGACAGACAACGACCGCGGCAGTGGTTTTGGTTATCGTTCAAATATGTGGCTAGGCGCAGGATTGTATCCAATAGTCAAAGGATTTACTGTTCGGATCAATGAAGAAGAAATCAAGCAACCTACTGCACCTAACAATAATCAATATAGTAATGAGGAGTACGCCAAAACAGCGGAAATCATTTTTACACTGGAAATCAATACTGTCCCTCAAACAGTAGTAGATGTCGCTTATTTCGTTCAGGGAAATGGGGATCTGCGAATCAAGATGACCTACCATGGCCAAAAAGGTTTACCTGAATTACCTTTGTTGGGCTTACGGTTCATTATGCCGACTAAAGCAAAACATTATGAATATGAAGGCCTTTCAGGTGAGACCTATCCCGATCGGAAGGCAGGAGGGATCCCAGGAATTTATAAGGTGGAAGGATTACCGTTCCCTCCTTATTTAGTTCCCCAAGATTGTGGTGTGCATATGGATACGAAATGGCTGGAGATTACACGAGATCAGACCTTGAACAACGCAGATCATAGCAAAGAAGAGTTCTCGTTACGCTTTGAAAAAACGACGGAAAACTTCGCCTTTTCTGCATTGCCTTTTAAAGCAGAAGAATTGGAAAATGCGACACATATAGAAGAATTACCCCCTGAAAGACGGACTGTTTTGACCATGTTAGCGAAAGTTCGTGGAGTAGGCGGGATCAATTCATGGGGAGCCGATGTCGAAGCACCGTTTCATATTAGTGGAGAAGAGGATCATGAATTCAGTTTTACGGTCAAATAAAGGCTATAAACGTAGCAACTAGGACTGAATCACAAGCCTAGCACTTACTTATGTGTTCGTATGCTAGTTAGCTCACATCAATTAGCTGAAAATCCTAGAGATGAAAAAGCTTACTAGGATTTTCGGCTATTTTTGCGTTTTTTACAAAAAAATTTATTTCATCAGATAACATCTTCGTTCTTTTCTTCTGCAATTTCGTCTTTTTGCTTCGTTTTACTTAGTACAGGTAGTGAAATGGTGACAGTCGTACCTATTCCAATAATCGATTGGATGCTTAGACCAAATGGCTCACCATAAAGTAATTGTATACGTTCTTGGACATTTTCAATCCCGATTCCTGAGAAATAATCTTTTTCTTTTTTAGTTTGCGAGGTATCAAAACCATCTCCTGTATCAATGACTTCTAACACGAAAATTTCTTCTTTCACAGTTGCATACACAGTAATAAAACCACTAGTTTTCTTTTGGAAAGCATGAAGATAAGCGTTCTCGATGATAGGCTGAATGATCATGCTAGGCATATAAAGTACAGATAATTCTTCTGGTATCATAAGTTTCGTCGATATGTTGTCTCCATATCGAAGGGTCAAAATAGCGATATAACTCTCGACACTTTTTATTTCTTCGCTGACTGGGATGATCTCCTTTTTGTTACCAATCGTACTTCGTAGTAAATCAATGAAGGATTCGATACCTAAAATTGCTTCGTTGTTCTTTTGCTGCCATACTAAAAACTTGATACTCGTTAACGTATTATAAATGAAATGAGGTTGGATCTGAGCTTGCATCGCTTTGATCTCTAATGCCCGTTTCCTCTGTTCATTTTGAAGTAGTCGATTATGATGATCGTCGATAGTAGTTAATAAATGATTGATCGTGGTTCCTAGCGTGCGAATCTCTGAAGTTCCATGGATAGGAACGGTCGTTGTTTGTGGTTCCTTGCCAATCTGTTTCAAGGCATCGATGAGTTGATAAATGGATTTTGTATGACGATTCAAATAAATAAATACAACACACCCCACCAAAATCATCATCACACTGTTAAATATTATGATAGGGAGGATCATTCCCATCTGGTTCGTCAAAGAAAGAACATCGATTTCACTCACGAGTGCTGAATTTTGCCGATAAAGTGGAAGATGGGCTACGCGACGATTCTCTTTTATTTGCGTTTGATTTTTTGATATGGCGTCAAACGTGGGGTAGAGTGTGCCTACACGTTGTTCTTCATTCGAAGCAAAGATCCTTTTTTCCTCTGTAACAAAGTCAATTTGAGTGATTTCTGAGTTGACTGATTGTGTAAATAGTTTAGATAATTCCTGAGAAGTGATCGCTACGACTGCGTAGCCGTAGGTTTGATTAAACGTTGTTTGTAGTTTTTTTATGAATAGAATACTTGGCGAATCTTTATCTCGTTTGGTAAGGCCAAAAGTGGTGAAGATCATTTGGGTCGAAGCAGGATTTTTATGGAGCTTGTCTATAAATTCTTGTTCAAAAAATGTTTCTGCGGTAAAGTCACTAATCATATCGTTACTGATGAACATCCGACCGTTTTCACCAAAGAGAAAAATATCATTACGGATATCGGGTGAGATTGGAGCTAAAGAATCATTCAATTTTTGTATCGTGCGTAATTCATTGATTTTTTCAAGTGGTGTCTGGTCGTTCTTTTTAAAATAGGCTTCCACAGCAGCACTTTGCGCTAATTGTGTTAAGGTATTTTCGATTGTATCATTCAAGGTCTCAAAATCATGTTGGATCTTATTCATTGCGGTTTCATTTGATTTATCAAAAAGCTCGATATATGCATCTTTGGAGCGATAATAAATAAACAGAGAAATAATGATAGCTTGTATGAAAAGAACAACCACGAAGATCAGCAATAGTTTTGTAAAAAGTTCATGTTCTTTTAATTTTTTTATCATAACTTCAATTTTCCTTTGCGATAGTGAGAAGGAGTAATGCCAGTTTCTTCTTTAAAGACTCGGGAAAAATAGCCGATTTCTGAAAACCCAGTTTTTGAACAAATTTCTGAAAGCGGGGCAGAGGTTTTCACTAATAATTTTTTTGCATGGTTGATTCGGACTTTTTTTAGATATTTCGTAAAATTGATGCCATACTTCTCCGTAAAAATCGTTGACAGATAACTGTATGAGAAATGGTACTTTTCTGAGATGGCTTGAAGACTGATCTCCTGTTGATAATTTTCCTGAACGTATTCATAAATCAATGTTAATATCTCAGAATTATCTTTTTTTAAGGTCATTGTCACTTCTAACAAGCGGTTGATCGCATGATCCACAATGGCAGTAAAATCTTCCCAGTGTTTGGCATTGGTGATTAGAGTTGGGACAGTGATCTTCATCATACTGATTTCATTTTGAGGTTCCTGTTCCTCTGCAATCCCACTGATCAATGCATAAAGTCGGTTGATCGTTTCATGTTTCAAGTAACTAGGTTGTAATTTTAAGTTAGACGCCTTCTTTAAATAGGTTTGCAACTCTTCAATAGCAGAGATGAAATCTTTATTTAAGATTTTAGTCAAATAACTTTTCGTTGGTTCTTCATCACTTATTAATAGTGGAATCAACTGTTGTTCAGTAATCAATAATTGAGTGGATAGGTAGAATATTTGCCCCTTGCTACGTTGTTTGAGAGTTGCGAAATGGTCACAAAAATTCGGAAAATAGATTTCTTCTGATAATACATATAAACAATCATTTTCAGGATGATCTTCTCTAAAAAGGTCGATAAAAGATTGTAATGCTTCGCCATCTTTGGAGTTGATCAAAAAACCGGTATCGTTTGTTGTCGTTGCAAAAGGAAAGATTGAAAGTGCATCTGTTGTATAGTGAGTAGCGACTTCTTTATTTTTAGCTATACGTTGGTATTTTTGTTCATGTGCCTCTTCACAATACAGTAAGAAAAATCGTTCATGTGGAAATGATTCTTTTGCTAATGGGTCAGCTGAGGAAATCCCAGATAAATAGTTACTCGTGTAGTCACTGATTCGTTCTTGAAAATTGGGTAAAGCGGATGTCTTTTTCTTTGGATCGTTAGCTAAGGAATGTAGAGCGTTCAATAAACTATCTGAATTTAATTTAGGCTTTAATAGATAGTCAGATACACCTTCTTTAAAGGAATCTTTCACTAAGTGAAAATCATCATAGCTAGAAAGAACAAGGATTTGAGTGTCAGGTCGTTGTTTTTTTAGCAAACGAGAAAGCTCGATCCCATTTAATTCGGGCATCATTAAGTCGGTGATCACGATATCAATTGTGTGACGATCAAAAAAATCAAGCGCTTCCAAAGGCTTAGAAAAAGCTCCTTTTAGTGCAAATCCATGGGCAGGCCAGTCAATTAAAGTGGTTAGACCATGTAGGATCGTTTGTTCATCATCAATTAAAAGAATGTTCTTCAATGTTTTTCCCCCAGTGTAGATGTTGATTAAATTAAAAATACTGGGAATTCTAGGCAAATGCAAGTTAAAAAATTTGGAAAGTGATGGGAGCAAATGACTTGTTGTACTTTTTTCCTATTTTAGGATATTTTTCTGGAGAATGAAAAATGAAAAAGAAAACGCTTGCAAACGTGGTATGATGTGCTTGTAGTAAATCAACCATAAAAAAGGCGGGAAGAAAATGGATTGGAAAAAATGGGGAATACGCATGGGGTTACTTATCGCTTCAACCACTTTATTTGCTGGGTGTGGCAACTCATCAGGGGAAGCAAAGGAAGAGGAAGATACGGTCACTGTTTGGGCTTGGGATGAAACATTCAATATCAAAGCAGTCAATGAAGCAAAAAAAGTGTATGAGAATGACGATGTCACAGTTGATGTTGTGACGATGTCACAAGATGATATTGTCCAAAAACTTAATACGGCTTTAGCCAGTGGAAACACAGATGGACTGCCAAATATTGTCTTGATTGAAGATTATCGTATTCAAGGATACCTCACCTCTTATCCAGATGCTTTTGCAGAATTAAATGACATTGTCGATGAAGATAATTTCGCAACTTACAAGTTTGCGGTGAATAAGGTAGATGACAAGATTTATGGTGTGCCTTTTGATTCAGGTGTCACAGCCAACTTTTATCGGACAGATTTGTTAGAAGAAGCTGGGTACACTGAAGAAGATATGAACAATTTGACGTGGGATGATTACGTGCAAGTTGCTCGTGATGTGAAAGAAAAAACAGGAAAGAAAATCACAGAAGTAAACCCTTCAGATTTAGGTCGCGTACGAATGATCATGCAACAAGCAGGAGAATGGTATACCTCAGAAGATGGTAAGACAGTTACGATTGAAAACAATCAATCACTGAAATATGGATTGGAACTCTTCGCTACATTGTTAAAAGAAGATTTAGTAGAACAAACTTCTGATTGGAATGCTGGGGTGACAGCGATCCAATCTGGTTCGATAGCCTCCAGTCCGATAGGTGCTTGGTATTCCTCAACGATCCAGGGAGCAGAAGATCAGTCGGGAAAATGGAAAATCGCACCAATCCCAGCGCTTCCAACTGGAATGCAAAAAGCGCAAGCTTCTAACTTAGGTGGAGCAGGTTGGTATGTGATCAAAGGGGTGGCTGGTGAAGAACATGCCAAAGATTTCTTAGACAAAACATTTGCAACAAATGAAGAATTGATGGGAACTTTGGCCAAAGAGATTGGTTTAGTTTCCACGATGCTAAGTGCAAAAGACCAAGAAGCCTACCAAAAACCTTCTGAATTCTACAGTGATCAAAAAGTGTTTGATGACTTTTCAAAATGGACAGCAGAAATCCCTGAGGTTAATTATGGTCATGAAACCTATGCTATCGAATCAGTAGTGGCCGAATCATTGAGTCGAATCATCAATGGGGAGTCAGCTGATAAAGTATTAGCTGATACCCAAAAACAAGTGGAAGCACAATTAGCCAACTAACAAGCTAAAGGTAAAGGGTAAGCACGAATCAATGGACTAAAGTTTTTTGATTGGTGCTTATGACTTTAGCTTTTAAAAAAGAGGAAAGGGGCTACCTTTAAATGCTTCGAGCAGTTGTAGTTCCTGAAAGTATTTTTACAAATTTTTTTGTTGTAATGAAAGAAGGGAAGCGTAAATGAAACAAAAAGATTTATTTAAAAATGGTCATGCTTTTTTAGTCTTACCAGTAATCATGATTTCTGTCATGGTTTTCATTCCAATGGGATTAGCGCTGATTACTTCATTTCAAAGTGGACCACCAGTAAATATGACATTCAATGGTTTAGGCAATTATCAGCGGATGTTGGGAGATACTACTTTTAGAAAAGCTTTCTTCAATACTTTTCTTTACTTATTGGTTCAGGTCCCAATCATGCTTTTTTTAGCCCTGTTTATCTCTAATCTCCTGAATGATAAAAAATTAAAATTTAAAGGATTGTTTCGGACAGCTATATTCTTGCCTTGTATTACTTCGATGGTCAGTTATTCATTGATTATGAAAAGTTTATTTTCCCAATCGGGCCTGGTGAATAATTTTTTATTAGGGATCGGCTTACTGGATGATCCGATTAGTTGGTTGACTCATCCATTTTGGGCAAAAGTATTGATCATCATTTCGATTACTTGGCGTTGGACAGGGTACAATATGATTTTTTTCCTATCCGGTATGCAAAATATCGATCCTGCAATCTATGAAGCTGCAGAAATAGATGGTGCTTCAAAAGGTCAACAATTCCTCAAAATCACTATTCCTAATTTGAAACCGATCATTTTATTTACTTCCATCACATCAACGATCGGAACGTTGCAATTATTTGATGAAGTTCAAAATATCACTGGGGGAGGTCCAGCAAATGCGACGACCACACTTTCTCAGTATATCTACAATCTAAGTTATAAGTTTACACCAAATTTTGGGTATGCAGCAGCAGTATCCTTTGTGATCGTCATCTTCATCGTTATGCTATCGATCATTCAAACAAAAATAGGAGGGGAAACGTCATGAGAGAGCTAGCTGAAAGTCAAACACAAAGTAGGGTGACTAAACAAATCAATATCAAACAATTCTTATTGACGTTTTTTAAATATACATCATTGACGGTTGTATCGATTGTATCCATTTTTCCGTTCATTTGGATGATTTTAGGGATGACGAATACAGCAGTTGATATTCAATCAGGAAAACTAAAAATCGGAGAGAGTTTAGGAATCAATTTACAAAATCTGTTTACCAATGATTTGAATTTTTCCCGTTCATTATGGAATTCCGCTGTGATTGCCCTTGCGACGACTGTCTTTGCATTACTGATTTCTTCAATGGCTGGGTATGGGTTTGAAATTTACAAAAGCAAGCGTAAAGAAATTGTTTTTCGTATATTGCTTTTGTCCATGATGGTTCCATTTGCAGCATTGATGATTCCATTGTATCGCATGTTTTCTCAACTCAACGGGACTCCGCTAGGGATCAACCGTTTTTCAGTGGTGATTCTACCTTCGATTAGTACAGCTTTCTTGATTTTCTTCTTTCGTCAAAATGCCAAGTCATTTCCGAAAGACTTAGTAGAAGCAGCTCGGTTAGATGGTCTAAAAGAATTGAGCATTTTTTTTCGAGTGTATCTGCCTACAGCAAAAAATACTTATGCAGCAGCAGCCATCATTACATTTATGAGTAGTTGGAACAATTACCTTTGGCCACTCGTGGCTTTACAGTCCCCAGACAAGCGAACGGTTCCTTTAGTACTTTCAGCAATGGGAGCCTCGTATACTCCGGATTACGGGATGATCATGACCGGGTTAGTCATTACCACCTTACCAACAGCCATCGTCTTTTTCGTCTTACAAAAACAATTTGTTCAAGGAATGATCGGTTCAGTGAAATAAGGTGAGAAAACGATTCATTAGCAATGAAAAGAGGCTGGGACAGAAGCGGCTAACTCCGGAAAATAAGAAGGAATTCACGAAAATTGTTTTTCAAATGTTTGTGAATTTCAGCTTGTTATCGAAGGGGGTTGCTTCTGATTCCGCCGTTTATACGCATTTAGAGCATGAAATAAGAGTAAATCATACTTTTGTTCCACGTTCTTTATTTTAGATAGAATGAGTGGTTATAATTGTTTAGGTTACATAATAATTATCTGGTTAAGTTACACACTGTCTTTGATAGAAAATGATTGATAGGATGTTTTATTAATGAAAATGGGAAGGGTGACGGATTCATATC
>NZ_NGMO01000001.1:1057132-1062270 GCF_002140175.1 Candidatus Enterococcus wittei | reverse complement strand
ATCAATGCCTACTGTCGGTTCATCTAATATAAGTCTGTCTCTTATACACATCTAGATGTGTATAAGAGACAGGATACGATCCTCAAACGATCGACATTTATTTATGTACAAATAGATGAGTATAAAACATTATTACATTTTTCGCCAGAGTTTCACTTAGAAGGGTTGACGATTGGTGAAATGTATCAGACAGATGGAGTATTAACAGTTGTTGAGTTCTTTAAGCAAGAATTAGAACTACCTGTTGAAGATTATCTTGAACTTTCACTACAAGAATGGGATCAAGCGATAGGGGAATTGTTCCCAGATGGAATGGTGGTAGAAAACGATTCTGGTAAAATACATTTGACAGTTACTGAACTCCAACAACAAATGCGTTATCAAATTGATGAGGAAGATTCTTTTTCTATTTTTCAACGCCAACAAAAGATTTTAAAAAGTTTTTTAAAACAAATTAGTAGGAAACGAAATTTGCTAAAAACAACACAATTATTGAAAAAATATCCTGGATTGCTTCAAACTTCGATTCAGTTTCCACAATTATTTTCATTGATCCGGCGATTTGTACGCCTAAAAGAGGTACCTTCCAGAAAAATGATTTTACCGTTGAAGGATACATTCAGAGTAATCAGACGAGAAGATGAAAAGAAATTAGTTGTCATTGATTTTATTCGTAATCGCAATGTACTGCATCAATTTGCGATGAAAAAGGCCAATTAGGGCTTTTTCTTTTGTAGTAAAGATAGAAAAGGAGTAAGAAATGGGTCAGATTTGGTTAAAACGTTTTTTAAGATTTTATACAAAGTATCAACAATTAATGAAAGGGAGATATGCGCGAATCGATCAGTTGAATCGTTTATTCCTGATTTTCTCTTTGATTGCTTTTTTGTTAAAAGCATGGCTTCCTTATTCTTTAGGTCAGATTTTATTTTTGTTTTTCTTCTTCCTAGTTATCTATCGGTTTAGTTCAAAGAAAATCTATGTGCGTTTAAACGAAAATCAAAAGTATTTGAAAAAAACAGTAGAATTCAAAGCTTGGGTGGCAAAATATACTAAAAAAAAGCAAAAGAAAAACGCAACACAAGAATATATTTTTTTCGCATGTCCAGCTTGTCAACAAAAACAACGAGCTCCAAAAGGCAGAGGACGGATCCGCGTAACTTGTAAGAAATGTGGCAATCAGTTTGAAACAGATGTTTAAAATCAGCGGATTGAGGTAAACATCAGGGCAATCGCTTCAAACTTAAGGTGAAGATCTGAATAGTCAACTCATTTTATTTTTAGCTTGTTTTTTGATGTAATCGCACTGGTGTAGATGGTTCAATCTAATGCTGAAATTTTTTGAATAGGGCTTATTCTTCTAAGAAGAAATGAAAAGCATTTAGTTCTTCGTTCTTCTTAATGAGGAAGTAAAGGAGGAAATCTATGGCAATCAAAAACTATATTTGGGATTTTGATGGTACTTTATTTGATACTTATCCGGCAATGGTAGAAGGTGCTGAAAAAGCTTTGCGACACTTTGACGTAGTTTTGTCGAAAAAAGAAATTTATCGCATCATGAAACAAGAATCTACTCAGACTTTAAGAAAGCAGTATGGACTGAGTGAAGAAGAGTTTGGGCCTTTATTCCATCAGTATGAACAAGAAAGCACTTTGTTATCTGCGCCTTTTGAAGATACAGAAAAAGTATTACGGATATTAAAAGAACGTGGTGCGAAACATTATATATTAACGCATCGAAATACAGCTTCGACTTGGAATTTGCTAGAAAAATTTGGTATAGAAAATTTGATTGATGAAGTTATCGGGATCGATCAAGACTTTCCTCGTAAGCCGGCGCCAGATGCGATCAACTATTTAATTGCTACTTTTGAATTGATGAAAGCTGACACACTGATGATCGGTGATCGACGGTTAGATATTCTAGCGGGGAAAAATGCCGGTATTTTAACTTGTCTGTATGATCTTGACCATTTTTTAGGAGAGATCCCCGCAGATTTTATCGTGACTCAATTATCAGAAATCCCTACTATCTGAAAGAAAGTAAAATAGAGTATCCCTTTCCAATTTTAGTTATGTTATAATTCAGATAGAGGAGTGATAACAATGGAAATCAGAAGACAAAAAGAAGTAGTAGAAGCTTTTCATTACGATATGAAAAGACCTGATCAAGAAGTACAAACAGATTTAAAAGTTGGTTTTTCACCATTAAAAGAAACAATTGAAAACTATCCGGAAGAACATAGCATCGTGGGTGCTCGTTTAGAATTTCGTTTAGTATTTGATACATATGTATTGTCTGGCAGTGTGAGTCAAATCAACCATATTTTAAATCGTAAAGTTGAAGATCAAAAAGATGTGACACAAGAAGAAGTAGATGAACTAGTTGCACCATTATTTGATATGGTGAAGCGATTAGCGTATGAAGTTACAGAGATTGCACTTGATGAACCAGGTGTGAAATTGAATTTTCAATCTGAAAAAGAAGCATAATGAAATAAACACCAGTGATAGTTTAAAACTATCACTGGTGTTTATTTCTATTACTAATTGTAAGCAAAACTAAAGCAATTTGTCTGAAAATAGTCTACACTTAATAAGTCACTGAAAAGATATTTTTCAGGAGAAAGACTGAAGAGTCTCTCTCGGGAACCTTTACTTCCTTCGATGGACTTGTCATTAAAAAATACGAGGAGGACAAAAAATGACAACACTCATCACAGTTTTAGTGGTTCTAGTTTTTGCGGTATTATTATATGGTTTTTATCTTATGCAAAAGCGCCATGCAAAATTTTCAACAAGGGTTTATATTGCACTCGCAGTAGGGATCGTTTTTGGCGGTCTTCTACAATTGATTTTTGGAGTGGAAAACGAAATCATCACCCAATCTATGGATTGGATCCGGATCGTAGGAGACGGTTACGTTAGTTTCTTACAAATGCTGATCATGCCATTAGTTTTTATTTCAATTGTAGCAGCTTTTACGAAAATGAAAGTTTCCGAAAAACTTGGAAAAATCAGTGCCACAGTGCTGACGACTTTATTAGCTACAACGGCAATTTCTGCATTGATTGGTATTGGTATGACGATGTTATTCAATCTTCAAGGAGCGGAATTTACGCAAGGAGCAGCAGAAACTGCTCGAATTTCTGAATTAGCGACTCGACAAGAAACAGTGGAAGGTTTAACTATTCCTCAACAAATCTTGTCATTTATTCCTAAAAATATTTTTGCAGATCTTGCAGGTACTCGGGCAACAAGTACAATTGCGGTAGTTATTTTTGCTGCTTTTGTTGGGGTTGCTTACCTTGGTGTGAAAAGAAAAGCACCAAAAGAAGCAGCTTTCTTTTCTGACTTGATCGATAGCCTTTACCGAATCGTGATGCGCATTGTTACCTTAGTCCTACGTTTGACGCCATATGGTGTGTTTGCGTTAATGACAAATGTCATGGCTACAAGTAATTTTGAAGCAATCATCAACTTAGGGAAGTTTGTTTTGGCTTCTTATCTGGCATTGTTTGCAGTTTTAATCGTTCATTCTTTGATTTTGATGGGCGTGAAAGTGAATCCACTAGATTATTTCAAAAAAGCTTTCCCAGTATTGAGCTTTGCGTTCACTTCACGTTCTAGTGCAGGCGCATTGCCATTGAATATTGAAACACAATCAAAAGCATTAGGTGTAGACGAAGCGACAGCTAACTTCTCAGCCAGCTTTGGCTTGTCAATTGGCCAAAATGGTTGTGCAGGTGTATATCCTGCGATGTTAGCCACAATTGTTGCTCCATCAGCAGGGATCAATGTTTTCAGCCCAGAGTTCATTTTAATGCTAGTTGCTATTGTAACGATTAGTTCATTTGGTGTAGCTGGTGTGGGTGGGGGAGCGACGTTTGCTTCTTTGATCGTACTAGGTGCGATGAATCTACCTGTAGCAATCGTTGGGCTAGTGATCTCGGTTGAACCATTGATCGATATGGCTCGTACAGCTACAAATGTTAGCGGTAGTATGGTGGCAGGAATCGTTACCAGTGCCCGTATCAAAGATCTTGATCGAGACGTGATCAAAGATGATTCAAAAGTAATCGATGTCAACGTTTAAAAATAGAAGAAGTTATGACGATGTGTGATACTTCCATAGAAAAATTCTCTTTTTATCGATAAGGATGAGTTGAGTAAAATTAAATCTGGAACAGAAGGAAAAAAATTCTGTTTCAGATTTTTTTGTTTTGGGAAGAAGTTAACCATAAAGTTGAAAGCTATGTTTTTATGGATAAACAGGAGGGAAATATCCGTCACTGCTTTTTCATAAACAGAGAGAATTATTTATTCCGAAAAGTGTAAATTTGATTAAAATAAATAACAAACTAACTTAATTTTCAAAGGAAATCCGCAGCTTAACATAGATTTTTCCCGGTCCCTATGCTAAACTAGCAAAGATAAAAAAGTAGAGGGTGGAAATCGATGTTTACAAATGAAATGAAAATCATGATGTATGTAGATGATGTTGAAAAAAATGCAGCGTTTTGGCAAGCTGTTGGTTTTAGCGAATTGGATCGACAAGAGATTGATGGAACATTAGTGATCGAAGTTGCTCCATCAAGTCAAGCTTCGTCTTCTCTTGTTTTATATGATCGTAAATTTATTGAACAGCATTCACCCGAAACAGCTGGTAGTTCTCCTTCTTTGATGTTTTACAGCGAAGAAATTTTTGATCTTTATAAACTGATGCAAAAGCAAAAAGTAGTCTTAGGGGATCTCGTTCAGTTAGGTGAAGAATATGTCTTCAATTTTGCTGATCCTGACGGCAACTATTTTGCAGTGACTGGTAAGTAATATAAAGAGGCTGGGACGGAAGTGTTAAGCTCCGAGTAATAAGCTGAAATTCACGAAAATTGCTTTTCAAATTTTTGTGAATTTCAGCTTATTATCGAAGGAGTCGCTTCTGATACCGCCGTTTATACGTATTTAGAGCATGAAACAAGAGTAAATTACACTTTTGTCCCATGCTCTTTCCTACGATTAGTCAAGAGAAATTTATAAATCAAATGATTTATTTTTAATCTAGAGTCAGAAGAAGAAAATGAAGGTATACGAAATAAACCAAGGAATAAGAAAATTTTTTTACTTGGTCTGTGCTATAA
>NZ_NGMO01000001.1:1042568-1057013 GCF_002140175.1 Candidatus Enterococcus wittei | reverse complement strand
CTTTGATGTTTTACAGCGAAGAAATTTTTGATCTTTATAAACTGATGCAAAAGCAAAAAGTAGTCTTAGGGGATCTCGTTCAGTTAGGTGAAGAATATGTCTTCAATTTTGCTGATCCTGACGGCAACTATTTTGCAGTGACTGGTAAGTAATATAAAGAGGCTGGGACGGAAGTGTTAAGCTCCGAGTAATAAGCTGAAATTCACGAAAATTGCTTTTCAAATTTTTGTGAATTTCAGCTTATTATCGAAGGAGTCGCTTCTGATACCGCCGTTTATACGTATTTAGAGCATGAAACAAGAGTAAATTACACTTTTGTCCCATGCTCTTTCCTACGATTAGTCAAGAGAAATTTATAAATCAAATGATTTATTTTTAATCTAGAGTCAGAAGAAGAAAATGAAGGTATACGAAATAAACCAAGGAATAAGAAAATTTTTTTACTTGGTCTGTGCTATAATGAGTCTATAAGGTTAATCCTTTATTGGTCGTTAGAGGCCGTATACGCATAAGCGTACATTGTATGATTCCTGACCATGGAATGCATACACTTCAGAAGCTTGTTCATACAGGCGACTGTGGCAACCTTTTCCTTTTTAGGGACGGGTTGCTTTTTTAGTTTGTAATAGTAATCAACGAGATGATTCGGTGCAGCGTGTTGTTGTTGGATCCTATTCCTTTCACTCTCACTAATCTTAGTATGTTTCCATTGATGCTATGCAATTCTAAAGAGCGAAAAGGGGAAGATAGGAGAATTCACCTTTTCAACTAAAGCTAAAAGGGTTAGGGTATAGACTTTTTTTAAAACAGCGACAAGACAATACAGAATATTGATTTGCCGCTGTTTTATGATTTTATTAAAGTATCACATTAGTCGGTAAAAAAGATCGGAGTTATTATTTTTCCACGAAAAACCAATGTTTAAACCTTTCTGTATCTTTTCAATCCGATAACATTTAAAAAAGTAAAAACAAGAACAAATACTATTAATATCCCTAAATCAAAAGAAATAGCGGACCAGCCTTGCCCTTTGATCATGATATTCGTTAACGCATCTCCAGCGTAACTTAATGGAAAAATATAGGAAACGTAACGAACCCAATCAGCCATGCTTTCTAGTGGAATCAATCCTGAAAAAAAGACTTGAGGAACAACAACTAAAGGAATAAATTGGATCATTTGGAATTCTGAGTTGGCAAAGGTAGATACAAATATCCCCATAGATAGAGCAGTCAGAGCAATCAATATATTGGTTGTGATCACCCACCATAAACTACCTACTATTTCTAGATTTAATACATAAATTGAAAAGAAGACAATGATCAATGTTTGGATGATCGCAAAAATTCCGTAACCGGCCAAATAGCCCATCACTATCTCACTTCGTTTGACAGGTGTAGCTAATAGTCTTTCTAAAGTTCCAGAGGTACGTTCTCTAAGCAAGGCGATTCCTGAAATTAAAAATACAAAGAAGAAAACGAAGAAACCAATCAAAATGGGAAAGATCTTGTCAAAGAATGAACTATTTGCTCCACCATAAACATATGAATTTTTTATCGAAAAATTTTCTATCGTAACTTGTTGTCCGGTTTGTGCGGCTAGTTTTTGTACAGTTACAGTCATTTCTTTTAATTTTTTTGTAGTTAATAAAGTTTGGAATAACCCTTTTATTTTTGCCGTATTAGTTGGATCTTCATTTTCATATGTAATATGGAAAGTAGTTCCATCTAATGTGACAAAAGCATCTAAATCATCTTCAAGCATCCTTTCTTTATAGTTATTTCCTGTGCTGTAATGCTTAACTTTTACTTCATCAGAAGGAAACTGATCGATTAATTCTGTAGGAACTGCCTGATCTACACCGATTTTCACATGGGTATTTGAATTTGAGTCAAAAATAATATTCATTAAACTTAAAACGAGAATTGGCGCGATCAACATAAGTGCTAAAGTACGTTTGTCTCGAATCAGCTCTTTGATCACACGAGTGAAGATTGCTTTAAATCGAATCATTTTACACTCACCTCAGCTTTCAAAAAGACTTCTTCAATACTATTTGCCTCAAATTTTTCTTTCAATTCTTTTGGTGAGCCAAGAGCAAATAGCTTTCCATCAATAATTAGTCCCACATAATCACATTTTTCCGCTTCATCCATGACATGAGTTGTGATGATAATCCCTTTTTGTGTATTGGCTAATTCTTTTAATTGTTCCCAGATTGTCACTCTTAAGCTAGGATCAATGCCTACTGTCGGTTCATCTAATATAAGTAGATCAGGATTAGAAAGTAAGGTGATAGCTAAAGATAACCGTCTTTTCATACCACCAGAATATGTTTTTACTGGTTTATTTAAAAATTCTGTTAAATGAACTAACCTTATATTTTTATCAATAGCATAAGTAAGATTCTCATCAGATAACCCCATTAGGTTTCCAAAAAAAATTAAATTTTCTTTTCCAGTTAAATCACCATAAAGCGCATCACTTTGTCCCATATAACCAATTTTTCCTAAGATTTTTCTATTTGGCATATTTTTGTCAAATACTTCAGCATTTCCTTGATCTAATTTTTCGATACCCATCAAACATTTGATTGTGGTTGATTTGCCAGCACCACTAGGGCCAATCAATCCCAAAATCGTACCCGATCTTAATTCTATATTTATATTATCTAATACTTTTAATTGACCAAAAGATTTTGATGCATTTGACATTTTTGCAATGATCTTTTGCATGATTCAATCCTCCTTTTTAATAGACACGATGTTTATTATTTTTGTATTATCTGTAGTATAATTTTTTTCTGTAAAACAGCAAGTAAAAGATGAACTAAATAGCCAAATCTTGAACCTCTCATGACTGAAGTCACGAGATTATTGGGAATAGAACATACTTGCAAGTATATGTCTTTACTCACGGGGGGTTCTCTTACTGACCAAGCTATCCCTGTAGTTCCTACAGTTTTTATTGGATTTAAGCTGATCCCATAGAATGCAATCTCTTGCATTGATATCTCTATCATGATGCCTATGACAAACAGGATAAATCCACTCCCGAATATTTAGCTGTTTCTTGCTATCTTTATGGCCACATTCTGAGTAAATTGGCTAGAAGGAAACCATTGTCTACTTTGATGATTTTTCTTCCGCACTTATCTGCTTTGTACTGTAAGTTAGCAAAAAAGCTAGACCATGATACATCAGACATGTATTTTGCTAGTTTATGATTACGCAACATACCTTTTGCGTTTAAATCTTCCATACAGATAATATCGTGGTTTTTGATCATCTCTGTACGCAACATTTACAAATGAAAAACAACCAGTTAAAACCTCTGGTATTTATTTAAGTAAAGTTCAGGAAGAACGATTAATCCAAATTGAATTAATCTAAATCAAGTTGAATCGTATTGATCTCCTTCTTTGGATTTAATAGGTTATCTTGTAAAAAGACAGACATATTTCTGTTACAGATTCGTTCGTATAATTCAGGAATTCGAGCAAGATGAGGGCAAAGCCCGGTAACCTAAAAAAAGAGGAAATCTATGTGAATAAGATTATCTTATTGTTAGTACTGTTTGTTGGTAAAATACTTTGCATCATAGTGTAAATATACATTTAAACTTCGTGGTATTTTTTGTAATACTGGTGTTTTGTTTTTATTCTTTTAGCACTTTGTGTTAGCGCTCATAATCCTATTATTCAAGATGATAGCAATTATATTCTTCATAGAGCTATTTCGATAAAAGGAGAAGGCGAAAATATCGATTGCAAGCAATAAACGCTTACTCGTTACTATAGACGGAAATAGACAAAAGGAATGGCAGAAACTTAAATAAAAGTATGATAAAAGCAAATTAAAGACCATGTGTATTGTATTAGAACTATTGATTGCGCAAGAAAAAGTAAGATTTGATGTACAAGCACAAAAAGGTCAAAAGAACTTAAAATTCTTGATAAGTCAAGAGTTTTATTTTTTTAGTGTATCTTTTGAAGTTTGTATTATATCCTATAAAGAGAGGGGAGATTAGGAGGTATTTTTGTTTACTACATACGAATAGACCAACTATATCATTAATTTCAATAAAGGAGTGAAAGAGATGCCATATCCATATCAAGAAAGGATACGATTCAAACCAAAGCAATACAAGCAATCAAAGAAGTTTCAACTGTCACAAGAAGCCTCTAGAAAAACAAATGGGCAATATTACAACAAACGTAATGACGCGAATCGACCAGGAGAGGAGCAAAGGATTTTAAACAATGTCACCAAAAGAATGACACACACGTTAAGATGGTTAACATCAGATGGTGCTTTGACATTTACTGAAGCAGTTTATCTATTGGGGCTTCTTCAAAATCTTCGATTAGCGGATCTTCCTGAACAACATCCGGTCGTTAAAAAAGTCTCGCCAGCGTTTGAAGCCACTACACGAATTGACGTGAGAAGAGATGGAAATCAGACAAGGATCCATTCCTTTATTTCCACCTCTACCATCAATCATGAACGAATCCAGTCCTCTAACACGCCCCATACCCTGCCTCATCAGTCAACATCAATCGCATCTCCGTTTATCAGTGTTAGTCCATTTTTTGCCAACCAAACATTCCATCATCAGACATCGACATCCATACCACAAGAAATCGACATAGCGAAGAGAGCACACGAATTGAGTCTTTCTGTTCACCAAAGAATCCATAATATCTATCAACTTCTGAATTGCAGTACCACGAGAAGGACGGATCAAGTGAATACATTCATCCTCACAGGAGAAAGTGTGGAACAAACGAGATTTACCACTATTTGTCAGGAAGCGACCACTCGATCGAATGCGCAAAATGATCAAAAAAAACAAGAAAAGGGGAATTCCACACGACATTCTCATCATAAGAACGATCCAACGGCTCAAGGATCGCCTCATTTTTCTGCAAAAGAGGCAGCTCAAAAGCTAAGCCAAACCTTTCAAAATTCTTTTGAAAACAAATATAACGTTACAATAGATACCCTAAATAACAAACAGAATCAAGTGACAGAAACGTTTTGGAATGGACTAACCGATCTGTTTTACCAGTTCTTTTACCAACACGAAAATACGAGCTATACCCAAGAAAAAAATGGAACAAGCAGTGGCTCGTTGATGTCGTATTTTGCTGGTTGGTTACTGCGAACCTTTTCGGTAGACTATAGAGAACAAATTCCCAATAATCATTCATCAGAAAAGGATCTCAAAGTTCCAGTGATCCTTCTTACAAAGGAAAACACATTCCCAACGAAGACTTCGCAAAAACAATCGAAGAAGAAAAAGCAAAAAAATAATCTTCAGGAACTAGCCCCAGAAATGACGTCGGAAGCTACAACAGTGTTGCTTCATGAAGGAGAAAGTTATTTATCCCAATTTTGGCAGCTGGCGGAGGATTTTTTTAGGAGAGTAGATGGGTTTATCGAACATTTTAATTTCGCTGTATTCCCAAAATTAGGTGTAGAGGCAACCCCCACAATTCCTACCACTTTTGAAGAAGTAAAAGAATTTCTGATGAGTTGGGAGGAGCTTTCTGTAGAGACAACAGCAAAAATAAAGCAAATCACGTTAGAATATTTGAATAAACTGCCTCTTACTGTACCAAAAAAAGAACCACTTCCTGAATTTTGGTATGATTTTGAAACGTTTCAATTGCGTCATAAAATACAAGAAGTCAATCGAAAAGTCAAAGACTATTTGTGTGAGCAAGAAGTTCCGTGTGCTGATTTATCAGGTGCTGAATTACTGAATGCCGTAGAGAAATGGGAAGTAAAAGATGGACTGGAAACTAAACTGGATAGAAGAAGACAACTAGCTAGTGTCATTCGTAAAGCCTCCGGTCTTCAGGATATAGTTCTGATAGATACCAAGGCAAGAAATGTTCTCTTACAATGGCAAAATAATAATATATTTCAAGGTTACACTTTTGAAGATCAACAACAACCAATCCCAGAAAAATCTCAACTAACAATTTTAGAAAAACCCGTGACGACTGGAACAACCCCCGTAAACACCCAGACGAATGTAACGACATCGACTTCGCCATTATCACCAGAAATGGATGCGCCACAGTTGGAATATTCGGAAGTCATTCCTAGTGAAACACAAGTAAAAATAGAAAATGTCATTCAAACATATATTCATGGGTTTTCGGTTGTTAAATTATTGCGTGAAACGTTCCCGCCCAATCTGGCCCCTTTCTGGTATAACTTAGAGGTTTTTAAAAAGCGTGATCAAGTCGAGAAAGTGAATAAAAAGGTGAGAATTGATGTTTGTAAGAAAGGGAGACGTTGTCGAAATATGTCAGCGCAGACCATGTTTCTAGAGATACGACATTGGGAAAATTCTAAAAATGCTGAGACTGTGCGAACAAAAAAGAAAAAAATCGCTGATACCATTCTAGAGGCCTCTGGACTCCCAGCTAGAGAACTGACAGATCCAGAGGTAGCAGCCATTATCCTACAATGGCAAAACAATAATCTTTTTAAGAGTTATAAGTTTAAAGAAATCGCACCAATGCGTACGGAACTGACCGTTTCATTGAATGAAAATCAGTCAAACGGGACAACAGAGCTGACAATCGAAACAAGCGCTGTTAAGGACCAAATGGAAATGGCATCATTTTCTACCACGCCATCCTCGAATACTTCTGTAAAATTGTCGACGGATGCATTAAAAATAAATAGTATCATCACCGCCTTTTTTGCTGGAAAATCTTCCCCTGTACCAATCTCTGAGAAATTACCACTTTTGTTGGATGATGCAGAGGTGTATAAAAAGCGGAATGAAACAGACCATGTCAATGATAAAGTCAAAGAATTTCTTTGTAATCAAAAAGAGCCTTGCGAAGGCTTATCTCCTCTTCCATTGATTAATGCTCTATATTGGTGGGTATGGAAAGAAGGCGAGGAGAAGAAGAAAACCAGAAGTAAAGAAATTGCTGAAGTTATTCTTACCTCCTCGGGACTCACTGGACAAGAGGTATCCGATGATCGAGCATCTGCGATTATCCAACAGTGGCGAAACAATAATATTTTTAAAGAGTATCAATTTAAAGAAGCCAAGCAAACACATACGGAAACGACTGCTTCACTGAATGAAAACCAGCTCAACACGACGATACATGAAAGATTAAAAAAAGGAAGTGGATTTAATGATCCTAACGTCAATACAACAACAGGATTGCCCATTGACAAAAGGTCTGACAAGTCGTCCACTCCTAAATTCCAATCTCCGGATACGTATGATAAAAGATATTTAGCGTTCACAGAAAAAATAAATAGTATCATCACGGCCTTTTTAGAAGGGAAAACCTCTCCTGTACCAAACACTGAGGTACTTCCAATCTACTATCATGAAGGGACCTATGCGGTGTATCAACAGCGACATGAAACACCAAAGGTCAATGCTGCTATCAAAAAATTACTTTGTGATCAAAAAGTACCCTGTGAGGGATTATCCCTCCTTCAACTCATCACTGCGACACAGAGATGGATCAGAAAAGAAGGGAAGGAAATAGAGAAAACCAGAAGTAAAGAAGTCGCTGAACTGATTCTTACCTCCTCGGGACTATCGAGCCATACAATCTCTCACCATCAAGCCAATGCAATTTTTTCGCAATGGCGTGACAATAATATTTTTAAGGATTACGAGTTTCAGGAACCTTCTTCAGATGATCGAATGTACAAAACTAGTGGGTCAGCTGGAGCGATCACTTCTACTAATATCTATACCTACGGTGTACTATCTTTAGAAGGAGCGGCAATGGTGAACAAATTCCATGTGGCTTACCTTAATAAGCATCCTATGACGTTGCCGACCTACGAACCCCTCCTCCCTTTCTGGTTTGATTTTGCACTTTTTCAAAAACGGAATGAAACAGAGACGGTCAATGAAGCAGTCAGTCAGTTTCTAGCTAAACAACAAGAGTTTAGTGAAGGCTTGCCCGCTCAACCCTCAGCGATTGTTGCCCATGATTGGGTCCATGATGAACAAACAGATGCAGAGATTTTAGCCAGGCAGAAACAGTTGGCTCCTATTATTCTAGAGGGTTATGGTATTCATCGCAATTTTACAGCGACGGAGGCTGTCAACACGATCCTACAATGGGAAAGTAACAATGTATTCAAAGACTACACCTTTGTTGAACTCAAACAATCTGACTTAAGTGAAAAACAATTCCGCAAAGAGCCTCTCACAGAAAATAGTAAGATGGGGGTGGTTCCAGACACGATTAAGGATCCTGACTTAGAATTCGTCCATACTATCTTTGAAGATATTGAAAATAATGTGACCCCCACAACACGCTATTCTGAGCCGCTACCGATCTTCTATTATTATTTTCTTCTTTTTCAAAAGCGAGATGAAACGAGTGCTGTCAATAAAAAAATGCAAGAGTTCTTTACGAAGGAAGGAATTGCGATTAAAGAAAGCTCTAGTAGTGAATTAGAAAAAGCCACACAACAATGGCTCAAAAAAGGAAGCACTACTGACGCTTCTGATAAATCTGATAGAAAACAATTTTTAACCTATTTCCTATTGAAGGCTTATGGTGTGGAGGATCTCAGACTTGGAGAGTTTCTGTCCTCCATCATGGTACAAGCGATTTTTAAGCAATGGAAGGCCAATACTTTATTAGAAGGGTATACTTACCAGGAAATCACTTATACAACGATCCATCATCAATTGTCCAAACCAGAGGTGCCATCGGTGATTCGTCTTAAAGAACAAAAAAAAGAAAGTCATCAAATCTACACAGATTTTATCCATGACCGCACGCCAACGATTTCTAAAAATCAGCCCATCCAAACCATTTATTATCATCGCGTGCTTTTTGAAAAGCGGGAGAAAACACTAGCCGGGAATGAAGCAATCCGAAAATTCTTGCTTGAACAAAAAGTTTCTCTAAAGGATCAATCCGCCAGCGAATTGATTCGTGGGATGCAAGGGTGGATCCTTGAAGGAACAACCTATGCAACCATCCTAGAAAGAGAAAAACAAATCGCCCAGCTCTTGCAAAAAGCATATGGACTTGAAGAGGAAGAAAGAACCGTGAAAGAGACACGCTATCTCTTACTGCAATGGGAAAACAACAATGCACAAGTAGGGTATTCCTATAAAGATACGAATACATTCGAAGCAATTGAAATCAGTGCAGTCGAAGCGAATGAAGAGGAAAAAGAAAAGATTGAGGCATTTACTCGTGAGAACAAGGCCCTCTCTCCAACAGAAGCCTCTAGTGTAGGCATGGAAGAAAAGTTACCTGAATGGACAGAGGAACAAAAAAAGGAACTCCGTGAAAAAATCGTTGCTTTTTTATCTGCAAGAGACATTGAAGCGGATGCTGCCAACCCCAATGAGCTAGTGGTGAAAACAGCTAATTGGGCGACTGTGAAAGTGGAAAATGAGGTAAAAATTAATTTCACGAAAGTGAAAATGTTAGCCAATATTATCCTTAGAAGAAGTACAGGTGCGAATATTTCAGAGAAAAAAGCAGAATCAGTCTTTAAGAATTGGCTATATGCTACGGTTGAAGATAAAGCGCCTACTTTGATTTCTACTGAAACAACGAAAGAAGAAACGACCCAGACAACCCAGACAACCCAGACAACCCAAACCACAGAAACAACGAGTGTGCAGCCATCCGTTAGTGTGAAACAACCACCTAAGTATGAAGCGCCTAATTGGCGTGATAAAAACATGAGGATTCAGGTGGCACAGTTCTTCCGTCAGGAAGGAATACTAAAAGAAGAGTCAACCCTAGAGAATATTCTCATTGCGATGGGGAAATGGTTTACAGAAGAAAGAGGGGAAATGATACTCAGCTATGGCAAGCTCCAATCCTTATCTAAAGTGATCTTGAAAGAATTGAACCTTTATGGAGGTGAAGGGAAAGAAAAAATTTCCGACAAGGATGCGAGAATCACTATCATGAGATGGGTGACTGAGAACGTACTAGGAGGTTCAATGGAAGCCTATATGATCAAGAAGGTCCTTGACTCTCCCGATCCTTCTACGTTTACGATCGGCAACCTTAGAAAACTCTTTGAGATTGAAGAGTTGAGGGAGGGAGGTCTTCTTACTTTACATATTCTTAAATATACGGAAGATGAGAAACTGATTGTTAAAAAGTTATGGTTCCTGTTGCTCAAAGATGCATTGCCAAATTATCTTCTTGAGACCAATACGCTGGCAGATGAGTTGCCAATTTCTAATTATGACTCCTTGATGCAGTTGACAGGTGCAAAGTTACTAGCAGATTTAGGCATTCAAGCACAATTCAATCAAGCAGAAATTCAAACGTTTGGTACGTTTATTTGGGATAAAATCAGCCAAAATGGCATAAAAAGGGTGGAAGAACTACGATATACGGTCCTTCCTGCGTTGCTTGCGGTTGCTCAATTAGACCCAGATCGATTACGAGAAGCATTGGAAAAAGGCGATTATCATGAAGTGGCTCTTAGCACTTTTATTGAATATCATCAAAATGGGTATTTACAACTGAAAGAATATCAAGAAATACTCTATGACCTCTTTACAGCTTATCAAAAAGAAGTCCTTAACTGGCGGCGAAAACAAGTATTAGCACAAGAGGTGGTTCAAACTTACCTTCAACATGCAAAAGGAAAATTAGTCTACAAAGCTTTTATATTGGAACAAGATTATCTTCTAGGGAAAACGCTGAGTATTAACGACTATACCTCACCTGATTTAGAAGAATGGTATAAGCAATTGACCAAGGCTGTGTCAGATAGTTTTTATTCATTGGATCAAAAACTGATTGAATTTGCGTTGACGGCATTCGATCACGAAGAACGGGAGTTTATTTTCTCTCTTAAAACAGAACTTTACGAGGCGTCTGCTGAGTTGGAACATACCGTTAATACAGCTCCAGGTTTCCCAGTGAAAGGCTATGTTCCTGCTCCCCTTCGCACTAGGCTTAGGCTGGCTCAGACTGATCTATTTGTCGCAGTCCAAGGAGATGAGAAACGGTGGTATGCTTTGAAGAAACTAGACAGGGAAGGGGGCTATGTTTTCTATCGAGTTGATAAAAATCCATTGGCATATCTCCAATATGGACTACTGGATCAGAAAGATATTTGGAGCCGAGGTTACAAAAAAGAAGGAGACGGGATTTTAATAGGGAAGAAGCACTTTATATTTTTCACTCGTATTGATCAGAGTAAGAAGCTGCCACAAGGAGAGGACATGCAACCTTTGATCGATGCGTTCAGTCAGAAGCATAGTGATAAATTGTATGAGGATCTTTATAACTCGGGAAATGATAAAGCCATCTTGGAACAAATATGGGATGTTGCCAAACACTTCATTCCTTTTTACGATTGTGTGACATCTTCCATTGATAAAGATGTTGCAGCTGCTGTTCCTTCTTGTACTCTTGATATCGTCCTCCTAATCCCAGTTCTTGGGCAAGTAACTTCCCTTAGTTCAAAATTTGCCTTAGGAATGGCCAAAGCGATGGCGACAGGGGGGATAAGAAATGCGATTCGTCAAGGGGCTCGATTTACTCCAAAAGTTTCGGAAATCAAACCGGTTCTAACAAATATTGGACGATACCTTGATCCAGGCATCGAATCCATCACCGACGGGAGTAAATTTGTGTTCAAAGAGTTAGTAGAGTTAAAAAATGAAGTTTGGGTGAAAAAAAATGTCAAACAACTCTTAGAAAGAATGGCAGGTTTGGTAAAGGAAACACCTGCGTTACCGAAAGATGTCATCAGGGCTTACTTACCAGGAAAGGGCTTAGAAGTACCAGCTAAACTAATGGAAAATGAATCCTATAGGTTGGTGACTGATCTGAAAACTGGTGATGTCTATGGCAATCCTTTCTGGTTGAGGGGAGATCGATTAGAGAAATTTACGAAGCCTGCTTCATTTACGGAGGAACAAAATGCGCTGATCAATCGTTTAACAAAAGAAATTGACCCAGATCAGATTTTTGCAGTTGAACCCAATCTAAATCCCAATGCCTATGGCAGTGGGAAAGTCATGTCCGTCTCAGAAAAAGGGAAAGAAACCAAGTATTTCATTTCGATAGACGGTCATACGGTTCCTGTGAGAGTAACCCCTATTGAAGAACATGGGGTACGTTATGATGTGGTAGATGGAGAGAAGATTTACCCCGTTAATTTCAACGGAAAAGAATGGTATTTTGAACCCGCGACTTCTCCTTTTGTTTCGAAAAAATTAGCAGATGAAGTAATGAAGAATATGGATGAATTTGAATCAATAAAAGATCCAAGTGTTCTTTCTGCCCCCGATGAAAGAAGGCTGATGAAGAATAGTTTAGGAAGAGCCTACATCAAGATCTATGATCACTATATTCCATTGATTCAATTGCACAAAAATGGGTATCGGTATCATTTAGTAAAAAAAGATACCAATCAGTCGATGACCGTAGTGGTATTCGATCCTGAGATTGAACAGTTTCGTTTTGAGACAGAATTAGAAAGAAAGCAAGCAATGGAAGCGACCGCTCCTAGTGAAGCAGGAATCCTACATCATGGAGGGAAAGATACTTCTCGTGAAAAAGGAAAAAAAGTTTCAAAAACTTCTGAAGAAGGAGCGCCAAGTACCTCACAAGGAGTAGCTTCCCAGATGACTAAAAATGTGGTGCTTCCACCCGCTAATCAGTTTCCAACAAATCCACCTGGGCATGCAGATGAGTGGACGAAGCTTAGACAGGCTATCCCCTTTGAAAAAAAATTTGAAGAGCCGAGAGTTGAAGATGACAGCATTCCTCTTGGGGATTTTTCTAAGTTTCTTCCAGAAAAACCACCGATGTATTATAACGATAATGAGTGGCTGAAAGTCGAAATTAAGCAGGATATCCTTAAAGATTTACCTTCGAATCCTCAACTAGACTTTCGAGTGTATGTCGGTCTTAATCCAGATGATGTGCCAGAATATATCAATCTATTTCGAGAAAAATTGAAAAAAAGTTGTACAAAAGCACAGGAAAAATGTAAAACGGTCAAGGAAAAGTGTGATAAATTGTTAAAAGAAGCAGTCTTTGCAGAAACCCCAGAAGGCCAATACTTGATTAACATGTTTGTTTTGAGTTATGTTCCTAATAAAGAAGAAATCTTAAAGGAAATTATTACGAGACTAAGCTCAATAGCGAAAAAAGGAGAAGCGTTCCTTCAAAAAATGGAGGAGTTTGACTATAAAAATATTTGGATCGTCTCCACTGAACTGAAACGTCTACCAGGCACACAGGAATATCATTCGCTTTATAGAGAGGTACCGCATGGCTATGCACTTGCTTCAAGGCTAGATCCGGAATGTAGAATGATTATTTATGCGGATACTTTTCACTTAGATCCGGCTATTAGGGAAGGTGCAGAATTAAGAAAAGATGCACATGAGACAATCCTACATGAAACGACACATTTTATTGAAGTGACGGAGGATGTGGTTCATTATCATGACATTCCAGCAGGATTTGGTAGGAGTGGAGCAGATACAATCAATAGTTTTATTGTTAACTATCCTGATTTATTAACATCTCAACCATTCAAGAGATTTGTCAACCATTTGGCTGACTCGTTGAACAAACCAACGATATCAGTAAGGACGGTGGCTAATGCAGTATATACTAATCCTATGTTGCGATCGAATTTTCAAATGATGGATGCAGAAATGGTGATGATTCTCCTCAGAGATTTAGCTGATGGAAGAGCATTTAATGAACGACCTGTTATTGACCCACCTAGTGTTAAGCGAAGCATTAATAAGAAAGAATTAGGAATGGAAACCATGTTTATGTATTTAGTATTGCCTTACATACTTGGGGATGGAATCTTTGAAAGAAACATTCAACTAAATAAAGCACAAGAACAGATGACAACAAGAACGACGGATGCTGTAGAAATCACAAAAGCGACATCGAATAGAAGTTTTTTAAATCTTGTAACTTCGAGTATCGAAAGAAGTGAGAATACCTCTAGTCAACAAATAAGCAAAGCACAGGACTCACACGTTTTATAACTAATCGTAGTTCCTCAGTCCCTGATACAGAAACAGTCATAGCATCACTTCATCCATTTATCAATCAACCAACAGGTACAGAGTCTGTACAATTTACAAAACAGCAAAACTTCTCAAGTCTTGTAAACACTAGTGAAAAAGTAAATAACAGAATCTTCCAAAATGACATTCGCTCAACAAATAAGCAAGAAACAGAAAGAGATAAACCCACAACGCTAACTAAGTAGTGTAGGACTTTCCTCGTCATAATAAGAAGAGAAGTATGATGGTTTTAGCGAGGCTTGATAGATTGTTAATTAAAAAAGGAATTCTTTTGCTTAAAATAATTGAATGTATTTAGAAAAAATCAAACCCAGTCATTCTATGGATTTGGTTTTTTCATAGATTAATAAATGTAAAAGTAAAATAACCAACTTT
>NZ_NGMO01000001.1:1012589-1041785 GCF_002140175.1 Candidatus Enterococcus wittei | reverse complement strand
AATCTTAACTAAAGCAATTTTGTGATATTGGTCTCTTTAATGATAGAGAATGTCACAAATTCTAGAATGATGTTTCTGGGCATATGTTTTATAATCTATATGAAATCGGATGCTTTAAAAGCAAGTTTCATAGAAAGGAGGAACAAGCCGTAGAGATATTTGCTCGTATAGTTTGATGAACTAAAGGTGCTTTTATTGAGTTTTTTTATGTATTCTTTTTTCTAGATTTGAATAACGGTTGCTTTTTATCTAAAAGAACGATCACTTTAAAGAAAATGATATAGAGTCGTTGAAGCCAGCCATAGATAATTGATGGGTGACGTAAAAGTATAGTTCCTTAGTTGTTATTCAAATGAACACTTATACAACGAATTAGTTCTATAATTAATGTTTAATGAAGGAGTGAACAAGATGCCACAGAAAGTTAACATGACGAAGAAGATAAGGCTACCACAAGCTAACTCTAGAGAAGCGATTGGGAAAGAAAACAACAAACGAAATGACAAGAATAAATCAGGAAATGACCAAGCGAAGTTAAATTATATTGCCAATAGGATGGGACAAACACTAGCCCCCGATAGTTTATTGACATTAGATGGCTTCCTTTATTTATACAGTATCTGCCAAAATGCACGATTAGTCGATCCTCCTGAACAACAGACAGTCATCAAAAAAAATGCGCCAGCTTTTGAAGCGAACACACGAATTGATGTGAGAAGAGACGGGAATCAGACAAGAATACATTCCTTTGTTTCCACCTCTACCATCAACCGTGAGCGAATCCAGTTCTTGAAGACGTCCCATACCATGCCTCATCAGTCAACATCAATCGCCTCTCAGTTTCTCAGTGCCAGTCCGTTTTTTACCAACCAAACGTTCCACCATCAGACATCGACATCTGCACCACAAAACATCGACATAGCGAAGAGAGCCCAGGAATTGAGTCTTTCTGTTCATCAGAGGATCCATAATATCTATCAACTTCTGAATTGTACCACCACGAGAAGGACGGATCAGGTAAACACATTGATCTTCACAGGAGAAAGTGTAGAACAAACGAGTTTTATCACGATTTGTCAAGAAGCAATCGGTAAAGCTGAGACACAAAACAACCAAGAAATGAAACAAGAAAGGGAAATTCTCCCTTTTTCTACTGATCCGATGACTGATAGAACCGTTCAAGCTCCCTCACATTTTTCTGCGGAAGAGACAGCTAAAAGGCTAAGTAAAACCTTTCAAGCTTCTTTTGAAAACAAATATAACGCCACAATAAATCCCACAAAACATGTACATAATCAAGTGATAGAAACATTTTGGAATGACTTGACTAAGCTGTTTTACCAGTTCTTTTCCCAACATGAACATGCGGAGCCTATTCAAGAACAAAGAGAAACAAGCGGTTCGTTGCTGTCGTATTTTGCTGATTGGTTACTGAGTTCCTTTTCGGTAAACTATGGGGAACAAATCCTTAATCACCGCCCACCAGTAAAGAATCTGCAGATCCCAATGACCATTCACCCGACAGACAACTTGCTCTCAACCCAGACTTCGCAAAAAAAATCGAATAATAAAAAGGCGGAAAATCCCCCTCAGAAACTAGCTTCAAAAATGATTCCGCAATCGGTATGGGAAGCTAAACCTACATTGTCCCTTGAAGAAGAAAGTTATTTTTCCCCATTTTGGCATCTAGCAGCGGATTTTTATGGAAAGGTGGATGAGTTTATTGAACATTTCAATTTCGATGTATTCCCATATTTAGGGGTCGAAGCAGCGGCTATCCCTTCGACTGATTATGAAGAAATGATTGTAGAATCTTATATAGAAATCCCGCCAGAAACGGTCGCAAAAATAAAACGAATTATGAATGCGTATCTGGAACATCGGCCTTCTAGTGAATCGAATACCGTTCCTTTACCTTCTTTTTGGTTTGATCTTGAAACGTTTCAATTGCGTCATAAAATACAAGGGGTCAATCAAAAAGTCAAAGATTATTTGTGTAAGCAAGGAGTTCCATGTGACGGATTATCAGGTGTTAAATTACTTGATGCCGTAAAGAAGTGGGAAATAAAAGATGGTCTGGAAACTAAAATGGCCAGAAGAAAGCGTATTGCTACGATCATTCGGAATGCCTTAGAACTTCAGAATATAGAGCTGAAATATACCAAGGCAACAAGGATCGTTTTGCAATGGAGAAATAATAATATCTTTCAAGATTACTCGTTTGAAGACCGACAACCACCAACCTCAAAAGAATCTCAGCAAACAACCGAATCTCAACAAACCACTTTAGAAAAAATCGTGACGACTGAGTTAACCACCATAACCAGTGAAAAAAACGAAACGATGATAGCGTCTACACCATTACCATCAGAGATAGATACACCAAAGTTGGAATATTCTGAAGTCATTTCTAGAGAAATACAAGAACAATTAGAAAATGTCATTCAAACCTATATTCATGGCTATTCGGTGGCTAAATTATTGCGTGAAACGATCCCACCAAATTTGCCATTTTTCTGGTATGATTTAGAGATTTTTGAAAATCGCGATCAACTCGGAAAAGTGAATAAAGAGTTGAAAGCTTTTCTTTGTGAGGAAAAACAGTGGTGTCAAGATATGACAGACCAAACTTTGTTTCTAAAAATACGATCTTGGGTAGAATCAAAAAAGGCTCAGACTACGCGAACTAGAAGAAAAAAAATCGCTGGGATTATTTTAAAGGCTTCTGGACTCCAAACAAGAAAACTGACAAACTCAGAGGCAAAAGGTATTATCCTGCAATGGCGAGACAACAATATTTTTAAAGGCTATCAATTTAAAGAAATCCATCAAATACGTACGGAAACGACTGTTTCGTTGAATGAAAACCAGTCAAACGTGACAACAGAACTGACCATCGAAACAAACTCTGTTAAGGACCAAGTGGAAATGGCATCATTTTCTACCACGTCATCCTCGAATACTTCTGTAAAATTGTTGGCGGATACATTAAAAATAAATAGTATCATTACCGCTTTTTTTGCTGGAAAATCTTCTCCTGTACCACTCTCTGAGAAGCTACCACTTTTGTTAGATGATGCGGAGGTGTATAAAAAGCGGAATGAAACAGACCATGTCAATGATAAAGTCAAAGAATTTCTTTGTACGCAAAACGAGTCATGTGCTGGATCATCTCCTCTTCAATTGATCAACGCTATATATTGGTGGATATGGAAAGAAGGACAGGAGAAGAAGATAACCAGAAGTAAAGAAACCGCTGAAGTTATTCTTAGCTCTTCGGGACTCGCTGGACAAGAGGTATCAGATGATCGAGCATCGGCGATTATCCAACAATGGCGAAACAATAATATCTTCAAAGGATATCAATTTAAAGAAGCCAAGCAAATACCTAGGGAAACAACTGCCTCATTGAAGGAAACTCCGTCCGACTTGACCACAGAACTGCTTATGGAAACAAGTTCTCTGTCGTATCAAGTGGAAGAGATTCTTCCTCCTACCGCGCAACCTTCCACTCTTTCTGAAAATACTTCGGATGATATGAAAAAAATAAACTGTATTATAAGCGCCTATTTTGAGGGAAAACCTTCTCCTGTACCCATTTCTGAGAAGTTACCACTGATCTTATATGACGAGAAATTGTATAAAAAACGCAATGAAACACAAAGGGTGAATGAGGAGGTCAAAAAATTTCTCTGTGAACAAAAAGTGCCATGTGAAAAATTAACTCCTTCTCAATTGATTACGGCTACAGAGGAGTGGATAAGCAAAGGGAGAAATAAGGGGAAGGCCGCTCGGAGCAAAGAAGTTGCTGACGTTGTTCTTAGCGTTTTGGGACTTGTTGGACAAGAGCTATCCGATGATCGAGTGGCCAGTATTCTTCTCCAATGGCGAGACAATAATATCTTCCAAGGGTATCAATTTAAATACCTCATGAAAACGCATCATGAAACACCCATAGGGGTGCACGATATAATTGTTGTGTTGAATGAAAATCAGCCCAACACAACGAACCATGCGAGCCAATTGAAAAAAGAAAATGGGTTTGATCTACCTAGCTCCAATATAACAACAGGATTGCCCATTAACAAAAGGTCTGACGAGTCATCCACGCCTGAATTCCAATCTCCGGATACGCATGATAAAAGGTATTTAGCGTTCACAAAAAAAATAAATAGTATTATCACTGCTTTTTTAGAGGGAAAACCCTCTCGTGTACCACCCACTGTGGTACTCCCAACCTACTATCATGAGGGGGCCTATGCGGTGTATCAACAGCGACATAAAACACCAAAGGTCAATGCTGCCATCAAAAAATTACTTTGTGATCAAAAAATACCCTGTGAGGGATTATCCCTCCTTCAACTGATTACTGCGACACAGAGATGGATCAGAAAAGAAGGAAAGGGAACAGAAGAAATCAGAAGTAAACAAGTCGCTGAGCTGATTCTTACCGCTTCGGGACTAGCGAGCCATCCGATCTCTCACCATCAAGCCCATGCTATTTTCTCGCAATGGCGTGACAATAATATTTTTAAGGATTACGAGTTTCAGGAACCTTCTTCAGATGATCGAACGTATAAAACTAGTGGATTAGCTGGAGCGATCATTTCTACTAATATCTATACCTACGGTGTACTATCTTTAGAAGGAGCGGCAATGGTAAAAAAATTCCATTTGGCTTACCTTAATAAGCATCCTATGACGCTACCGACCTACGAACCCCTCCTCCCTTTCTGGTTTGATTTTGCGCTTTTTCAAAAACGGAATGAAACAGAGAAAGCCAATGAAGCAGTCAAACAGTTTCTAGCTAAACAACAAGAGTTTAGTGAAGGCTTGCCCGCTCAACCCTCAGCGATCAATGCCTATGAATGGGTCCATAATGAACAAACAGATGCAGAGATTTTAGCTAGGCAAAAACAGCTGGCTCCTATTATTCTAGAGAGTTATGGTATTCGTCGCGATCTTACAGCAACGGAGGCTGTCAACACGATCCTTCAATGGGAAAGCAACAATGTGTTCAAAGACTACACCTTTATTGAACTCAAACAATCTTCTTTAGATGAAAGCCAATTTCGTAATGAGACCCTCACAGACAACAGTGAAATGAAAAGAGTACCAGAAACTGTTGTAGATTCAGACTTAGAATCCGTTCATACAATCGTGATGGATGTGACGGAAAATGTGGTTCCTGCGACACGTTATTCAGAGCCTCTACCGATCTTTTATTACCATCTCCTTCTTTTTCAAAAGCGAAATGAAACGAGTGCTGTCAATAAAAAAATGCAAGAGTTCTTCACGAAGGAAGGAATGGAGATCAAAGAAAGCTCTGGTAGTGAATTAGAAAAGACCACACTACAATGGCTCGAAAAAGGAAGCACTCATGATGTCTCTGATATATCTGAAAGAAAACAATTTTTAGCCTACTTCTTACTGGAGGCTTATGGTGTGGAGGACCTCAGACTTGGGGAGTTTCTGTCATCTACAAAGGTACAGGCGATTTTTAATCAATGGAAGGCCAATACGTTATTAGAAGGGTATACATACCAAGAGATCACTTATACAACGATCCATCACCAATTGTCCCAAGCAGAGGCTCCATCAATGATCCATCTTAAAGAACAAAAAAAAGAAAGCCAACAAATCTACGCGGATTTTATCCATGATCGCACGTCCACAATCTCTAAGGATCAGCCTATCCAAACCATTTATTATCATCGTGCGCTTTTTGAAAAGCGAAAGGCAACACCAGCCGTGAATGAAGCGGTTCGAAAATTGCTGCTTGAACAAAAAGTTTCTTTTAAGGATTCATCCGCCAGTGAATTGGTTCGTGGGATGCAAAAGTGGCTCTTTGAAGGAACCGCCTATGGGACGATTCTAGCAAGAGAAAAACAAATCGCTCAGCTCCTGCAAAAAGCCTATGGGCTGGAAGAAAAAGAGGTGACGGTGAAAGAGGCACGCTATCTCTTACTGCAATGGGAAAATAACAATGCACAAGTGGGGTATTCCTATAAAGACACGAGTACGTTTGAAGCTATTGAAATCAGTGTGGTTGAAGCGAATGAAGAGGAAAAAGAAAGAATTGAGGCTTTTACTCGTGAGAATAAGGCCCTTTCTCCGACAGAAGCCACGAGTGTCATCATGGAAGCAAAGCTACCTGAATGGACAGAGGAACAACAAAAGAATATTCGTAAACAAATCGCTGCTTTCTTAGGGGAAAAGAATATCGAGGTGAATGTGTCCAAACCCAATGAATTAGTAGTAAAAGCGGCGAGATGGGCAATCAAGGAAGTGGAAGGAAAAGAGACGACTGATTTCACTAAAGTAAAAATATTAGCGAATATCATCCTTGGAAAAAAAGAAGATGCAGTGATTTCGAAGGAGAAAGCACAAGCAATCTTTACAAAATGGCTACTTGATACGTCTGAAGAGGAAGCACCTACTTTCACTTCTACTGAATTAATAAAAGAAGAGACGACCCAAACAACCCAAACAACCCAAACAACACAAGCAACAGAAATAACCTCCGTGCAGCCATCCGTTGATGGGAAACAAACACCTAAGTATGAAGCGCCTAATTGGCGTGATAAAAACATGAGGATTCAGGTGGCACAGTTCTTCCGTCAGGAAGGAATACTAAAAGAAGAGTCAACCTTAGAGAATATTCTCATTGCGATGGGAAAATGGTTCACAGAAGAAAGGGGGGAAATGGTCCTCGGTTATAGCAAGCTCCAGTCCTTAGCTAAAGTGATCCTGAAAGAATTGAATCTTTATGGGGGGGGAGAAAAAGAAAGCATTTCCGATAAGGATGCGAGAATCACTATCATGAGATGGGTGACTGAAAATATACTGGGAAGTTCGATGGAAGGATATATGATCAAGAAGATCCTTGACTCTCCCGATCCTTCTACGTTTACGATCGGCAACCTTAGAAAACTCCTTGAGATTGAAGAGTTGAGAGAGGGAGGTCTTCTTACTTTACATATGCTTAAATATAAGGAAGATGAGAAACCGATTGTAAAAAAGTTGTGGTTCCTGTTACTCAAAGATGTATTACCGAATTATTTTCTTGAGACAAATACGCTGGCAGATGAGTTGCTGATTTCTAATTATGACTCCTTGATGCAGTTGACAGGTGCAAAGTTATTAGCAGATTTAGGCATCCACACACAATTCAATCAAGCAGAAATTCAAACGTTCGGTTCGTTTGTTTGGGATAAAATTAGTGAAAATGGCATAAAAAGGGTGGAAGAACTACGTTATACAGTCCTTCCTGCGTTGCTTGCGGTTGCTCAGTTAGACCCAGATCGATTACGGGAAGCATTGGAAAAAGGCGATTATCATGAGGTGGCCTTAAGCACTTTTATTGGGTATCATCAAAGTGGGTATTTACAACTGAAAGAATATCTAGACATACTCTATGATCTTTTTACAGCTTATCAAAAAGAAGTCCTGAACTGGCGACGAAAACAGGCGTTAGCAGAGAGAGAGGCTCAGAAGTGTGTTGTTGCTGGGGTAACCATCTTCACCTTTCATGCAATGACTCAAAATTATCTTAATGGACTGGAACCTTGTTACAATAAGTTTACCTCACCTAATTTAGAAGAATGGTATACTCGATTGACCAAAGCAGTCTCAGATACTTTTTATCCATTGGATCAAAAACTGATTGAGCTTGCGCTGAAAGGATTCGACCTTAAAGAACGAGAATTTATTTTCTCTCTTGAAACAGAACTGTATGAGGCCTCTGCCGAGTTGGAACATATCGGGCATACTTCTTCTAGCTCGTCATTGAAAAATTTTATGCCTTTTGTCCTTCTAAATGAACTTAAGTTAGATCAAACCGATTTGTTTGTAGCCATCAAAAAAAATGAAGAGCGATGGTATGCCTTAAAAAAATTGGATGGAGGGGGCTATACTTTTTATCGAGTGGATAAAGATTTGCTCGCATATTTCAAATATGGGCTACTGAATCATAAAGAGCTTTGGAACCAAAGCTATAAAAAAGAAGGTAGTGAGGTTCAAATAGGGAAACGGTACTTTAGATTTATTACTCGTATGGATAAAAGCAAGAAGTTACCACAAGGGGAGGAGACGCAACCCTTGATTGATGCGTTCAGTCGGAAACATAGTGATACTCTGTATGAGCAACTCTATAAATCCGGCAATGATCAATCCATCAGTGACCAGGTGTGGGATGTTGCCAAGCACTTCATACCTTTTTACGATTGTGCGACAGGACTCATCGAGCAAGATTTCGCTGGAGCAGCTCCTTCTTGTATCATCGATATCGTCCTATTGATCCCAGTTCTCGGGCAAGTGACTTCCCTTAGTACAAGATTTGCCTTAGGAATGGCCAAAGCGATGGCGACAGGAGGAATCAGAAATGCGATTCGTCAAGGGGCTCGATTTACTCCAAAAGTTTCAGAAATAAAGTCGGTTCTAATAAATATTAGACGTTATCTTGATCCAGGAATCGAAACCATCGCTGACGGGAGTAAATTTGTGTTCAAGGGATTAGTGGCTTTAAAAAATGAAGTTTGGGTGAAAAAAAATGTCAAACAACTTTTAGTAAGAATGGCTGGTTTAGTAAAGGAGACACCTGAGTTACCTAAAGATGTCATCAGGACTTACTTACCAGGAAAGGGCTTAGAAGTGCCAGTCAAACTAATGGAAAATGAATCCTATAGGTTGGTGACTGATCTGAAAACTGGTGATGTCTATGGCAATCCTTTCTGGTTGAGAGGGGAGCAATTAGAGAGATTTACGGAGCCTGCCTCATTTACGGAAGAACAAAAAACGCTGATCAATCGTTTAACAAAAGAAATTGCCCCAGATCAGATTTTTGCAGTTGAACCCAATCTGAATGCCAATGCCTATGGCAGTGGGAAAGTCATGTCTGTCGCAGAAAAAGGGAAAGAAACCAAGTATTTCATTACGATAGACGGTCATACGGTTCCTGTGAGAGTCACCTCTATTGGGGGACATGGGGTACGTTATGATGTGGTAGATGGAGAGAAGATTTACCCCGTTAATTTCAACGGAAAAGAATGGTATTTTGAACCCGGGACTTCTCCTTTTGTTTCGAAAAAATTAGCAGATGAAGTAATGAAGAATATGGATGAATTTGAATCAATAAAAGATCCAAGTGTTCTTTCTGCCCCCGATGAAAGAAGGCTGATGAGGAATAGTTTAGGAAGATCCTACATCAAGATCTATGATCACTATATTCCATTGATTCAATTGCACAAAAATGGGTATCGGTATCATTTAGTGAAAAAAGATACCAATCAGCCGATGACCGTCGTGGTATTCGATCCTGAGATTGAACAGTTTCGTTTTGAGACAGAATTAGAAAGAAAGCAAGCAATAGAGGCGACCGCTCCCAGTCAATCAGGAATCCTACATCATGGAGGGAAAGATACAAAAAGAAGAAAAGTTTCAAAAGCTTCTGAAGAAGGAGCTCCAAGTACCTCACAAGAAGGCGCTCCAAGTACCTCACAAGAAGGCGCTTCACAGATGATTAAAAATGTGGTGCTTCCACCAGCTAATCAGCTTCCACCAAATCCACCTGGACATGCAGATGAGTGGACGAAGCTTAGACAGGCTATCCCCTTTGAAGAAAAATTTGAAGAGCCGAGAGTTGAAGATGATAGTGTTCCTCTTGGGGATTTTTCTAAGTTTCTTCCAGAGAAACCACCGGTGTATTATAATGATAATGAGTGGGTGAAAGGCCAAATTATGAAGAATATCCTCCAAGTTTTACCTTCGAATCCTAAACTAGACTTTCGAGTGTATGTCGGTCTTAATTCAGATGATGTGCCAGAATATATCAAACTATTTCGAGAAAAATTAAAAATAAATGTTACATCAGCACAGGAAAAGTGTAAAACAGTCATGGAAAAGTGTGATAAATTGTTAAAAGAAGCAGTCTTTGCAGCAACCCCAGAAGGCCAATACTTGATTAACATGTTTGATTTGAGTAATGTTCCTAATAAAGAAGAAATCTTAAAGGAAATTATTACGAGACTAAGCTCAATAGCGAAAAAAGGAGAAGCGTTCCTTCAAGAAACGGAGAAATTTGACTATAAAAATATTTGGATCGTCTCCACTGAACTGAAACGTCAACCAGGCGCACAGGAATATCGTTCGCTTTATAGAGAGGTACCGCAAGCCTATGCACTTGTTTCAAGGTACGATCCGGAATGTAGAATAACTATTTATGCGGATACATTTCACTTAGACCCGTCTATTAGGAAAGATGCAGAATTAAGAAAAAATCCACATGAGACAATCTTACATGAAACGACACATCTTATTGCAGGTACGGAGGATGTGATTCGTTATTATGACAATCCAGCAGGATTTAGTATGAGTGGAGAAGAAACAATAAGTGATTTTATCACTAACTTTCCCGATTTATTAACATCTGAACCATTCAAGATATTTGTCAATCATTTGGCTGACTCGTTGAACAAACCAACGATATCAGTAAAAACTGTGGCTAATGCACTATATACTAATCCTATGTTGCGATCGAATTTTCAAATGATGGATGCAGAAATGGTGATGATTCTCCTCAGAGATCTCGCTGATGGAAGAGCATTTAATGAACGACCTGTTATTGACCCACCTATTGTTAAGCGAAGCATTAATAAGAAAGAATTAGGAATGGAAACTATGTTTATGTATTTAGTATTGCCTTACATACTTGGGAATGGAATCTTTGAAAGAAATATTCAACTGAATAAAGCGCAAGAACAGACGACCACAAGAACATCGGATGCTGTAGAAATCACAAAAGCGACATCGAATAGAAGTTTTTTAAATCTTGTAACTTCGAGTATCGAAAGAAGTGTTAATACTTCTAGTCAACAAATAAGCAAGATGCAGAAAGAATTAATTCTACAACATTAACCAAGTGGTATATGACGTTCTTTTATCTATTATGAAGACAAATGTGATAATATGCTGGAAAAAAACGCTGATATTAGTGAAGGATGATAAGTGGAGATCGAATAATAGTTTATTTACGAGTGTTGGTTAAAAATATAAACTATGTGTCCAGGTTAGTTTAAAACGAATGGTAAAAACGATTCTTAAGTTTTGAAATCTTTTAAGGTGTAAGTAATTTAAGTAGATTATTTAATTAGGTTTATTTATATGATTAACCTAAAAACAGGTAAGAAATCTACTTTGGTGAAAGAGACACAAGCAGGTTGTGCCTCTTTCGTTTGAATAGTTCAATCCCATGGGCTCTAAGAGAAATTGGATTTTCATTTGATGCTTTTTTCTTATATCAATTTTTAATAAGACGTATTATATGCTGTAATATAGTTAAGTATCATTGGGAAGGAAGAAGAAAATGAAGACGGTAGAACCCATTCGAGAAAAAAGATCGATGGGATGAAGACGATCTTAGCTTCAGGAAAATATGAGCAACAAAATTTGGTTCTTTTTTCGATTGGGATCAATACTACTTAGCGAATTTATAAGAGATCTATATGATGAGGACACCGATGTCAGAGAATCAGAAGCTGTAAGATAGTAAATTTGTATAGATTCTATAATAGTTTAATATAATTATATTATGTAAACTAATTATAACTGTGTATTTTTACACAAGCATAATAATCGTCAAACGTTTGATACTTCTTTATACTATCATGGAATGAATTGATGGAAGGAAGTAAATAAATGGCTTACCAAGTATTACTTTATTATAATTATACAAAAATTGTTGACCCTGAGCAATTCGCTAAAGAGCATCTTGCTTTTTGTAAATCATTGAATCTAAAAGGTAGGATCTTAGTAGCAGAAGAGGGAATCAATGGAACAGTTTCTGGTACGATCACAGAAACTGAAGCGTATATGGAAGCGATGCTAGCAGACGAACGCTTTGCAGATACCTTTTTCAAAATCGATTCGAGTGAAGGACATGCGTTCAAAAAAATGTTTGTACGAGCACGCCCTGAGTTAGTTTCTCTAAAGCTAGAAGACGATATCGATCCAAAAGAAGTAACAGGGGATTATCTTTCTCCTAAAGAATTCAAAGAAGCAATCCTTGATGAAGAGACAGTCGTCATCGATGCCCGAAATGACTATGAATATGATTTAGGACATTTTCGTGGAGCTGTTCGACCAGACATCCGTAGCTTCAGAGAATTGCCCAAATGGATTCGTGACCACAAAGAAGAGTTCATGGACAAACGAGTAGTTACTTACTGTACTGGAGGGATCCGTTGCGAGAAATTTTCTGGTTGGTTAGTTCGAGAAGGCTTCAAAGATGTTGGACAACTCCATGGCGGCATTGCAACTTACGGAAAAGATCCAGAAGTCAAAGGTGAATTATGGGATGGAAAAATGTACGTTTTTGATGAACGTATCGCAGTTGACATCAATCAAGTAGACAAACAAGTCGTCGGAAAAGATTGGTTTGATGGTACACCATGCGAACGCTATATCAATTGTGCCAATCCTGAATGTAATCGTCAAATCTTATCATCCGTTGAAAATGAGGAAAAACATCTTGGTTCTTGTTCACCTATGTGTGCGAAACATCCACAAAATCGTTATGTGAAAGAAAAAAACCTTTCTGATGAAGAAATGGTTACTTATTTAGCCGCTTTTTCATAATTTATCAAAAAGGTTCAATTGTCCCTTTAAGAGTCATGAGCCGAAATCATTGTAGTACCTATAGATGAAGCTTTTAATAAATAAGTCGAAGGATCTGAAAGGCATTCCTATTTTCAAGATCTCTCGACTTATTTTGTGTCTTCTTGAGGAAAACTATCGATAATAAGGAGATTCACACTTTTGTTTATTGCTTGATTTACTGGGGAGTAGCAAATAAAAGAATAGGACACAAGTTATCTATAGATAAAAGAAGAATGAGTTTATATCATCCATTACTAGAATTAAGCTATAATAGAAGTTGAAGGGGAGTGGAAAAAGATGAAATCATTCGTATTTGCAATTGGGGATTTGCATGGTAACTATGATCTTTTTCAAAAACTGTTAAAGGATTATGACCCAGCGATCCATCAATTGGTCTTGATTGGTGATCTGAATGACCGTGGACCGAAAACAAAACAATGTTTCTTTCAAGGAATGCAGTTAGTCCAAGAGACAGGAGCAATCTATTTACGAGGAAATCACGAGGAATATTTCTTGCAGTTCCTACAATCACCAGAAGATTGGTTCTATCCATATTTACGTAATGGCGGGGAAGAGACAATCGAAAGTTTATTACATCCCGGAGCAACTGAAGAGTATTCCCCCACTGAGATTGCCATGATGATCCGCTCTCAATATAAAGAATTGATTGATTTTCTTTGTGAACGACCTCTATATTATGAGTGGGGAAAGTATTTATTTGTTCATGCGGGTGTCGATTTGAATAAAAAAGATTGGCACGAAACAGATCCAAGTGATTTCATCTGGATCAGAGAACCTTTTCATGAGGGAAAGAATCAAACAGGCAAAACAATTGTATTTGGGCATACAATTACTCCGATGCTTCACGGCGATATGCAAACCACTGATTTATGGATCAAGGATTCTAAAATAGGTATCGATGGTGGGGCTGTATTTGGTGGTTCTCTCCATGGGGTAGTTTTTGATGAACATGGGATTATCCAAGATATTGAGTACCAGAACAATGAAGGCCCATGGCAAAGTCGCTTTTAACTGAATCCTCTATGAGATTTACTGGACTTGCGTTTGATTTTTACGCAGTCCTTTTTTCGTTCTTTCAGATCAAGTGAAACTTATGATAAAATAATACAGGATAATAATTTGACTACTAAGCGATCAATCGAATTAATTTCGTTTTTGTAGTCAACTTTTTAATTAGAAAAGAGGCATTTTGATGACAGAAAAAATAAACCAAACGATTCTTTCGCTTGTACAAAAAGAATTAGCAGAATACCACGAAAAACAGTTAGCAACTGTCTTGAATTTATTATCTGAAGGAAATACTGTACCCTTTATTGCTCGTTACCGAAAAGAAATGACGGGTAGTTTAGATGAAGTTCAGATTCGTGAAATCGAAGAACGATATGCTTACTTGGAAAATCTAGAAAAACGCAAAACGGAAGTCATTCGACTAATTGATGAACAAGGAAAGCTAACGCCTGAACTGCAAAAAAGTATTACACAAGCAGTTAAAATGCAGCAAGTGGAAGACTTATATCGTCCATATAAACAAAAGCGCAGAACAAAAGCAACCATTGCAAAAGAAAAAGGATTGGAACCTTTCGCACTGTGGCTACTCCGATTGGCAACTGGTGATGTACAAGAAGAGGCAAGCAAGTATTTGACTGAAGAAGTTCCCACTGTGGAAGAAGCATTGCAAGGTGCTCATGAAATCATTGCCGAACAAATCAGTGACAATGCCTCATTCAGAACGTGGATCCGTTCTTATACTTATAACAAAGGGTTATATGAAAGTACTGTAAAAGATGCGGATATCGATGAAAAAGGTGTATACGAAATGTATTATGAATTTTCTGAACCCGTTCATAAAATCGTATCACATCGTATCTTAGCTACCAATCGTGGAGAAAAAGAAGAAGTATTGAAAGTGAGTCTTAAAGTAGATGAAGCGGCTATCTTCGGATATTTAGAAAAACAGTTGATTTCTTCGCCTGATTCACCTGCGGCTCTCATCATACAAAATGCTTATCAAGATAGTTACAAACGATTTATCCAACCAGCTATTGAACGGGAGATCCGTAATGAGTTGACAGAAAAAGCGGATGAACAAGCAATTGCAATCTTTGGAGAGAATCTACGTAATTTACTATTACAACCACCATTGAAAGGGAAAGTCGTTTTGGGATTTGACCCAGCTTATCGAACAGGTTGCAAATTGGCTGTAGTGGATGCGACAGGTAAGATTTTGGCCATTGAAGTCATTTACCCTCACAAACCTGCACCACAAGCAAAAAGAGTAGCTGCAGGTCCGTCATTTGTGAAGCTGATTGATCAATACAAAGTTGATATGGTAGCTATCGGTAATGGTACAGCGAGTCGAGAATCAGAGCTTTTCGTGGCTGAACAGTTGAAATCGGCTAAACAAAAAGCCTACTATGCCATCGTCAATGAGGCAGGGGCTTCGGTCTATTCTGCTAGCGACATCGCTAGAAAAGAATTTCCTGATTTACAAGTTGAAGAGCGTAGTGCCATTTCCATTGCTAGACGCCTTCAAGATCCATTAGCAGAACTAGTGAAAATCGATCCCAAGGCAGTAGGTGTAGGACAATATCAACATGACGTTTCGCAAAAAAGGTTAGCGGAACAATTAGACTTTGTCGTGGAAACAGCGGTGAACCAAGTAGGAGTGGATGTTAATACAGCTAGCCCTCAATTGTTACAACATATCTCAGGTTTGAATAAAACAACAGCACAAAATATTGTGACCTTTCGAGAAGAAAATGGCGAATTTGTGAGTCGTACTCAGTTGAAAAAAGTGCCTCGCTTAGGACCAAAGGCCTATGAACAAGCGATTGGCTTTTTACGTGTGCCTGGTGGCAAACATGTGCTAGATAATACGGGCATCCATCCCGAAAGCTATCCTGTCGCAAAAGAGATCTTAAAAGCGAATCAACTATCTGAAAAAGATTTAGGTTCAAAAGAAGCGATAGAGAAATTGACCCGTTTGTCTGTTTCTTCATTAGCAAAACAAGTCGGCACTGGAGAAGAAACATTAAAAGATATTTTGGAGGGGCTCACTCGACCTGGAAGAGACATGCGTGATGAAATGCCTGCACCAATGTTACGTTCGGATGTGTTAAGTATGGAAGACTTGAAGCCAGGAATGGAATTGAAAGGTACAGTACGTAATGTGATCGATTTCGGTGCTTTCGTGGATATTGGGGTGAAGCAAGATGGATTAGTGCATATTTCCAAGCTAAGTAATAAATTCGTCAAACATCCGACTGATGTTGTTTCAGTTGGGGATGTTGTCACTGTCTGGATTGATCAGGTCGATACAGCTAAAGGAAGAATTAGTTTGACGATGCGGTCACCATACGAGGAAAAAGCGTGACACAAGAAGAACTGCAACATTTGGTGGAACAGATCTCGTGGGAGAGTTTCAAGCGTCCTTTCACCCATCAAGCCATCTTCAATGGACGCTTGAAAACAACCGGGGGAAGGTATCATCTTAATGACCATCATTTAGATTTTAACCCTAAGATGTTTGAGGTTTCGGATAAAGAGGTGATCATAGGGATCATCAAGCATGAGCTATGTCATTATCATCTTCATTTAGATGGTAAAGGCTACCGCCATCGTGATCCAGAGTTTAAACAACTCTTGGCACAAACCGGTGGATTACGTTACGCACCTGCGATACATGAAAAAAAGTCGCAGAAAATAGAATGTTACCAGTGTCAAAAATGTTCCAATTGGATTTATCGAAAACGCAAGATCAATACCGATCGTTATTTATGTGGTCATTGTAGAGGCCGCTTGACTTGGAAAGAAACTAAATATTCGCATCAAATGCTCAAAACAAAAAGGGAGGTATCTGTCTGATGCACCAAGATTCAACAGCGCAACAAATTCAGGATTGGAATCAGATGCTGCGGTTTTTAGCAGAGCCAGTAAAGACAAAGCTGTCAGAATTGTCTGCTCCGATGTTAGTATTAGCAGGGAATTGTCTCCCATTTTTAGCTGATGAGGCCGCCCAAATGTATCTCAATCAGCAAGTAGATCAACTCTTTTTAGTTGGTGGTGTGGGTCATGCGACAAAATACCTCTATGAAAATTTTGAAAAACAAGGAATCTTCTTTGAAAAAGGGTTAAGCGAGAGTGAGCTTTATGCGAGGTATCTGTTAGAAAAGTACCAAATACCTAAAGAAGCTTTAATCTTGGAAACTCATTCCACGAATTCAGGTGAAAATGCTTTGTTTGCATTAAACCTATTGAAAGAAAAAGGATCCCTTCCAAGTAAGTTGTTAGTGATGAATGATCCGACTTTGCAACGCCGAACAAAAGCCACCTTTGAAAAAGTATGGCGTGGCGAATCGGTCGTGATCCAAAATTATGTTCCTTTTATACCTGAAATAATCGATCGTTCAGAAAAGTGGGTCTTTTCTGATGAACGATTCAATGGATGGCCAGCAGAATATTTCCAAGCTTTAGTTTTAGGGGAGATGAGCCGTTTGAAGGATGATGAAAATGGCTATGGTCCAAAAGGAAAAGGATATATTGAGCATATAGACATCCCAGAAACCGTTTGGCAGGCGTATGAACGAGTCGTTAAAAATACAGATGGGAAGCTTTCCCGCATGTAGTTGAAGACCTTCATACGCACTCGCTCGAATAAATTTGGTTGAAATTTTTAATTGTTTATAAGATAATGGATTTCGTGTTAAATGTATGTTTAAAATAATGGATGATAGCTAAGAGAAGAGGATTCAAATGGAAAATCAAAATAAATTGTACCACTTTGTTGGCATTAAAGGATCAGGAATGAGTTCCTTGGCGCTTGTTTTGCATGAACAAGGGTTAGCCGTACAAGGGTCAGACATTGAAAAATATTTCTTTACTCAAAGAGATTTAGAAAAAGCAAATATCAAAATCATGCCTTTTAGCGCTGAAAACGTGCAGCCTGGTATGATTGTTATAGCAGGCAATGCTTTCCCCGATTCTCATGAAGAGATTCAACGCGCAAAAGAACTTGGTTTGGAAGTTGTTCGTTACCACGATTTTATCGGTGACTTTATCCAAAATTACACTAGTATTGCAGTAACCGGTTCTCATGGGAAAACTAGTACAACCGGATTACTTTCTCATGTATTGACAGGTATTCGTCCAACCAGCTTTCTGATTGGTGATGGTACTGGACATGGGGACCCTCAGGCAGAATTTTTTGCATTTGAGGCGTGTGAATATCGTCGTCATTTTTTAGCATATTCTCCTGACTATGTGATTATGACGAATATCGACTTTGATCATCCTGATTACTATACAAGTATCGATGATGTGTTCTCTGCGTTCCAAACCATGGCAAAACAAGTGAAAAAAGCGATTTTTGCTTATGGGGACGATGCTTATTTGAGAAAATTAGAAGCAGATGTTCCGATATATTATTACGGTATGACTGAAAATGATGATATTCAAGCTCGTAACATTGAACGCACAACTACAGGTTCGGCATTTGATGTGTACCATGGAGAAGAATTTGTGGGACACTTCACTGTTCCTGCCTTTGGTAAACACAATATTTTAAATGCCCTCGGTGTGATCGCAGTTGCTTACTTTGAAGATTTAGATGTAAAAGAAGTTGCAAAAGAGATGTTGACTTTCCCTGGTGTGAAACGTCGCTTCAGTGAAAAAATCGTTGCTGATATGACCGTGGTAGACGATTATGCCCATCATCCAGCCGAAATCAAAGCGACGATCGATGGTGCACGTCAAAAGTACCCAGATAAAGAAATCATTGCTGTTTTCCAACCACATACATTTACTCGGACGATTGCATTGATGGATGAATTTGCAGAAGCGTTAGATTTGGCAGATCACGTGTATCTATGTGATATTTTCGGTTCAGCACGTGAAGAACAAGGAGACGTAAAAATCGAAGATCTAGGTGCAAAAATCAACAAGGGTGGACAAGTCATCAAAGAAGAAAATGTGTCACCGTTACTTGATTACCATGAAGCAGTAATTATTTTCATGGGAGCCGGCGATGTCCAAAAATTTGAACAAGCTTATGAAAAATTATTGAGTAGCACCACTAAAAATGTTCTTTGATCAACAACTATTACGAGTGCTGTTTTAGTTTGCTTCACCACTTATTAAGAAAACAATCGATATTCCACTATTGGAATTGAAAGAAGACCAAAGAAGTCGAAAATAGCCACAACTATTTTCGACTTCTTTAGCTTCTCTGATGGATAAATAAATGACAAGAACAGGTAGCCATTTTTAATTCCAAAATAAACGGTTTTTCATCAACTGAACATCTGGTTTAAGAATTAAGAAACATCTTGAAAAACAGAGAGTGTTATTTTCTGTGATGTTCACTAGTGTATAGAAAAGAGTCCTGGATGTTAACATAAGCCATGGTTTTTACTACCTAGTTCTGTCCTTCTTGATTCGTGACTTAAAAAGGAAAAAACTGTTTTCCAGTGCTTCAAGTAAATATTCAGAGTTAAATGCTTTTTCATCATTGCTATGAAAGTGATTTATTAATAATTGGTTTGAAAGTCCTTGATTATGGATGGAGAATCGAAAGTTTATGAAATGTTTTTTCAGCCAATGTGATACTTGAACAAGTAGATTGACGATTACAGGATCGTCAATTGATTGCTCGATTGGTAAAGAAAATCTAAAGAATTCTAATTAGAAAACTACTACTTCACGCGATTTTTAGCCTATATGATGAGTTTAGTCAGTGGCTTCATTTATTATCCAAAATGTTTCTAGAATCTTGTGTTCACTAACTTGCCTTTTTTTCACGCTCTGGTACAATTGTCCTGTACGAATATATAAACTGGAGGGTTTTTATCTTGAACATAGGTAAACCGCGTAAATTAGGAAAAACAATTAATGAAATTGAGGAAGGAGACTCGTTGTCTTTAACAGAATCGATTGAAGACAATCAGTTATTATTATATTTAGGTATAACAAACGATGCGAATCCTTTGTATATCCAGCATGATTTTGCACAAAAAACGGAATACCATCAACCCATTGTACCGTCTGTTATGTTGATGGGGATTATTACAAGTGCAGTGTCGAAACATATGCCTGGACCAGGTTCTCATATCGTAAATTTCTCTGTGAATTTTATTGAACCAGTTTTCCATTATGAAACGCTGACTTTTCAGTTTGAAGTGATTAGAATCGACAAAATGAAAAATGTCGTAACCATTTCTGTCGAAGCAACGAATGCACAAGAAAATCGAGTTTTGGATGCGGTGGTCATGGTTCAACCACCAGAATATGAACAATCGTTAACACTTGAAAGTGAAGGTGAATAATATGGATAATCAACAAACAGCAGTGTCTGGTATCAATCGTTTTTATGCTAAAGTATATGGGTTTTTAGGTGTGGGGCTAGGGATTAGTGCCATCACTTCTTATTTATCATTACAAGTTTTCCCATATCAAGTTGCTAGTTTCATCAATAATTTCCCATTAGGATTTATGGGACTTTGGATTGTCCAAATTGCTCTAGTCCTTGTATTAGGAATAAAAGCACAAAAAAATCCAAGTTTAGCTATCGGAGGATTCATTGCTTACTCCTTGTTAAACGGTTTAGTTTTAGCCGTTACATTAGCCTTTTATGATATCGGAACGATTACTAATGCATTTATTTCAGCAACTGGAATGTTTGTCGGAATGTCAGCCATTGGTCTAGTTACTAAAAAAGATTTAAGTGGTGTGGGACGTGCTGGTATGGCTGCATTGATCGGAGTAATCATTGCGATGTTCCTAAATATCTTTATTTTACAAAGTAGTCCAGTTGATTTGTTTATTTCATTATTGCTTGTAGTGATCTTTGCGGGTCTTACAGCTTATGATAACCAAAAGATCCGTCAAGTCTATATCCAATCAAATGGTACTGCACATAGTGGAATTGCTGTTTTTTTAGCTCTTCAACTATATCTTGATTTTATCAACTTGTTCCTTGCGTTCCTAAGAATATTCGGACGTAGTAACTAATTCAAACCGAAAAAGACTGAGGTCATTAGATCTCAGTCTTTTTTTAGAATAATTGAGTAGAAACAGAAGGGAAAACTCAAAAGGAAGGCATCTTAATGAAGGTTATTTATTTCTTCATTTGTTTGGATTGGTTCTTTCGTAATTGCTCCACGTTTTTCTTTTCGCTTTCTTATAGATTCTTTGATAGAATGAGAAGGTACTTTATAGTAAGGAGTTATGCAGATGACAAAAAATAAATTATTACTCGTAGATGGGAATAGTGTGGCTTTTCGTGCATTCTTTGCTTTGCACAATTCATTAGAACGGTTTAAAAATCGTAATGGACTTCATACGAATGCCATTTATGCTTTTCATACTATGTTTGAAAATGTCATGCAAAAAGAACAGCCAACTCATGTTTTGGTTGCTTTTGATGCAGGGAAAACAACCTTTCGGACAGAATTATATGCAGAGTACAAAGGTGGTCGTTCAAAGACTCCTGGTGAATTTAAAGAACAAATGCCATATATCCGTGAACTTTTGACTGGATTAGGTGTTCAGTACTATGAACTGCCTAACTATGAAGCGGATGATATCATTGGTACATTGGCTGAACAAGTAGATAAGGAACAGTTTGAGGTTGTTGTTTTATCTGGAGACCGAGATTTGACACAACTAGCTTCAAAAGATATCAAAGTCGATATCACAGTCAAAGGCGTGAGTGATATTGAAAGTTATACGCCCGAACATGTTGCAGAAAAATATGATGGCCTAACACCAAAGCAGATCATCGATATCAAAGGATTGGCTGGCGATGCATCAGACAATATTCCTGGTGTCACGAAAATAGGAGAAAAAACAGCCATCAAATTGTTGAAAGAGTATGGATCCGTTGAAGAAATCTATGAACATATTGATGAAATGAAACAAAGCAAAATGAAAGAAAACTTGATTAATGATAAAGAGCAAGCATTTTTATCAAAAGAATTGGCGACAATCAATACTTCTGCTCCTGTTGATGTAGCCATCGATTCGTTGGAATACAAAGGCAAAGATCTAGAAAAGCTTGTTCCCTTTTATAAAGAAATGGAATTCAAACAATTTCTGGCTAAATTAGATGTGGTGGAAGAAGTAACAGAAATGAAAGACATCTTATTTGAAGTGGTTGATGAATTTGAAGAGAACATGTTCCAAACTGATATGGCTCTTTATGTGGAAATGATGGGTGACAATTACCATACAGAAGACATTGTAGGAGTTGCGTGGGGAAGTACAGAGAAAATCTATGTGACCAACGATTTGGCTATTTTTGAAAATGAATATTTCCTTGCTTGGATCACAGATGAAACTCGCTTGAAAAAAGTGTATGATGCGAAACGGACATATGTGGCGTTGAATCGGTATGCTACAAAACTAAAAGGGATTGATTTCGATGTCTTATTAGGAGCATATTTATTAGACACAAATGAGAAAAGTAATGACATCGAAGGGATTGCCGTTCATTATGGCTATCACGAGATTCAATCCGATGAAGTAGTCTATGGCAAGGGTGCAAAAAAAGGATTACCTGTAGAAGATGAACTCTTTTATGCTCATCTTGCACGTAAAGTATCAGCAATCAACGTCTTAACCCCAAAACTTAGTAAAGAATTAGCGGACAAAAATCAAGAAGAACTTTTCCGCAAGATGGAATTACCTTTATCTATTATTTTGGCAGAAATGGAAATCAGCGGCATCAAAGTGGATGCTAGTCGCCTACAAGAAATGAAAATCGAGTTTTCTGATCGCTTAAGAGAGATCGAGCAGAAAATTTATAAAGAAGCTGGAGAAGAATTCAACCTCAATTCACCAAAACAATTGGGTGTGATCCTTTTTGAAAAAATGGGTCTGCCAGTCATCAAAAAAACGAAAACAGGTTATTCTACTGCCGTGGATGTTTTGGAACAGTTACGGGAACAAGCTCCTATTGTAGATGATATTTTGATTTATCGCCAAATTGCGAAAATCCAATCGACTTACGTTGAAGGATTATTGAAAGTCATCCAATCTGATGGGAAAGTTCATACGCGTTATGTTCAAACGTTGACCCAAACTGGTAGATTGAGTTCCGTTGATCCTAACCTACAAAATATTCCTATCCGACTAGACGAAGGACGGAAAATCCGCCAAGCTTTTGTACCAAGAGAAAAAGACTGGGTAATTTACTCTTCTGACTATTCCCAAATTGAATTGCGTGTATTAGCTCACATCTCAAATGACGAACATTTGAAGGCTGCTTTCTTGGAAGGGCAAGATATTCATGCCAGCACAGCTATGCGTGTGTTTGGGATTGAAAAAGCGGAGGATGTCACACCAAACATGCGACGTCAAGCAAAAGCTGTCAATTTTGGAATCGTTTATGGTATATCTGATTATGGCCTATCGCAAAATCTAGGAATTACTAGAAAAGCAGCACAACAATATATCGATACCTATTTTGAAAAGTATCCTGGGGTCAAAGAATATATGGAACGCATCGTACGTGAAGCGAAAGATCAAGGATTTGTTGAAACGCTATATCATCGACGTCGTTATTTGCCAGATATTAATTCTAGAAATTATAATATTCGTTCATTTGCTGAGCGTACAGCTATCAACACGCCTATTCAAGGAAGTGCAGCAGATATCCTGAAAATCGCGATGATCGAATTGGATAAGCGATTAAAAGAAGCCAATCTGCAAGCTACGATGCTCTTACAAGTACATGACGAACTCGTATTTGAAGTACCTGAAAAGGAACTGGAAACACTAGACAAACTAGTCAGCGAAGTCATGGAACACGCAGTATCTCTTCATGTTCCATTGATCACAGACAGTAGCTGGGGAAAAACTTGGTACGAAGCAAAATAGCAGATGTTAGAACTATTGGTTGATCGAAAGTGATAAGCTAAAAAATTAGAAAATACTGACTTTCTTTTTCCTTTGTTAACTTAGAACTTTCGATCAATAAATGAAATATCTTTTCAATTAGTGGCTGAGGAAGCAATTGACTTCTGAAGGTGATTGAAATGACTATAAAGGGTATTCTATGATTTTTGAGAGTACCGACAAATGCTAAGTTTCATCTAGTTGAACATCCCTATGAAGGCTAAAAAAGAAATTCTATAGTAAGACAAAAGTAGAAAAATAAAAAGGCTATTTGCTTTTTTATTTTTTTGATTTGTGATCATCATACGGTCTTATGAATATTATTTATCAGAATATGAGATCCATCCAGTTTTTACTATAGAAGAAAAGTTTAGAAAAAAGAGTTTTATAGATTTTCTTTTTTCTGATGAATGGGTAGATCAATGTGTATCTAACCGATCTAAAAAAGAAGGAATTAAATCAGTAACAATTAAATTGAGTAAAAATGTAGGTGGATAAAATGCCGGAATTACCAGAAGTTGAAACAGTTCGCAAAGGGTTAGAAAAGTTAGTCAAAAATAAAAAAATCCAAAATGTCCAAGTATTATGGCCAAGAATCATTGAACAACCGGAAGTGCCGATTTTTGAGACAACTTTAATAGGCGAAACGATCGAATCAATTGGTCGTAGAGGGAAGTTCTTGATTTTTCATTTAAGTCATTATGAACTTATTTCTCATTTGAGAATGGAAGGGAAGTATCAGTACATTGAAAAGGATCAGCCGATAGATAAGCATACCCATGTTATTTTTTCCTTTGAAGATGGCAGTCAACTCCGCTATAACGATGTTCGGAAATTTGGTCGCATGACGATCGTGGAAAAGGGTACAAGTGACACCTATAAAGGAATTATGAAACTCGGGCCTGAACCACTGCCTGATTTATTTGGATTAGAAGAGTTTACAGTAGGGTTGAAAAAATCCCACAAAGCAATCAAACCTTTATTATTAGACCAAAAATTAGTGACTGGGTTAGGTAATATCTACGTGGATGAAGCACTTTGGGAAGCCAAAATCCATCCTGAACAACCTGCTGATACCTTACGATCTAAAGAAATAAAATTGTTACGCCAAGCAATCATCGATGTTCTTTCTCGTGCGATTGAAGCAGGTGGAACGACCATTCGGAGTTATTTGAACGCTTTAGGGGAAGCTGGAGGATTTCAAATAGCACTTCATGTCTATGATCAAACTGGTAAACCTTGCATTCGCTGTCAGACACCAATTGTTAAAACGAAAGTGGCTCAAAGGGGGACACACTATTGTCCAAAATGTCAGAAACTAAGAATACCAAAATAGGCTTTGTTTTAGGCTTAACTGGTGGAATTGCTACAGGGAAAAGTACCGCAGACTCAGTGTTCAAAAGCCACGGTTTTCCAGTGATTGATGCAGATCAAATTGCAAGAGAGGTGGTTGAACCTGATACTCCAGGACTAGCTGCATTGGTTCAAGAGTTTGGAAGAGAGATTTTACAAACAGATGGCTCCTTGAATCGTGCCAAACTCGGGCAATTGATTTTTGAATCTGAAAAACGGCGGGAAAAGTTAAATCAGCGACTAGATCCTTTCATCAGAGACCGAATCAAAAAAGAAATCTTGCGTAATAAAAAGGAATCTCCTCTAGTTGTGGTGGATATCCCGTTGCTATATGAAGCTCATTATGAAAATGAGATGGATGCAGTTGCAGTGGTCTATCTCCCAGAAACTAAGCAAATCGAGCGATTGATGAGGCGCAATCGTTTGTCAGAAAAAGAAGCAAAACAGCGAGTATACAGTCAATGGTCGATTGAAGATAAAAAGCAACGAGCAGATATCATTTTTGACAATTCCCAATCGAAAAAATTCTTAGAACAAGAAATCGAGTATTGGTTAACCGCTAATCGCTTTCTTTGAGAATCTTGCATTATTTTGCTATGCTATTCTTAAGAGAAAGAGGGGGATGGAAATGGGTACATTTAAAAATCAAAAAGACAAGGTTGTAGGGTCTGCAAAAGAGAAAATCGGTGAATTGCTAAATAAAGAAGAATTACAAGAAAAAGGACAGATCCAAGCGGAAGAAGGAAAGATTCGAGAAGATCATTACCGCGCACGTATTGATGAGTTAGAGAACCAACAAGCAGAAGAAGAAGCAAAAAAACAAGATTTGACGAAAGAAAGACAAGGGAGAGACACAACACATAAAGATGAGGCGCTACCTCAAGATGACCATATTTCTGGTCAGCAAAAAATCGAAGAAGAACGAATGAAACATTACACTGGTATAGAAGAGAAATTGTAATATGTCCTTTTGTTTTCAACGATGACCAAGTTTCAACCTCAAGAATAGTGTTTTGGATTTTATAAAGGGAACAGGGTGTTTATCATCCTGCTCCTTTTTTGTCTTTGTTCTAGTTAAATTCGTACATAAAACCACTTGAATTGTAGCTCTCAATGTGTGATGGGTCTCACGTTTATTTAAAGAATAGGAAAAAAAAGAACAGTAAAATCGGGAATTTAGATATATACTAATTTTTTAAGATATATTCCGTGAAAAAAAGAATAGTTATTAGATAAAATAATGATTAAGGAGAGAGTCATGGAAGAAGGAAAAGATATTCTACTATATGGATTACTTCGAGAAAGAGTTCAATTCTTTAACAAACTTAAGAATGAGGAAATCAATCTTGGTGAAAAAACATTTAAAATAGATAAGAAACATACTAGCGATTCCTTTCATTCTTATTCTATTGATATTTATACTAAGCGATTCGAAGAAATTATAAAGAACAGAGATTTAAAAAATCCTGAGCAATGGCACAGATTCTCTCAAGATTGGTTGAATGATATTCCCATCAGATATAAAACTTTGCCATTATGGGAAGCATTTTATCGTTACATGGAAATCACACCAAAAAATCAAGAAAAACTGATGGAAGATCCTATTAAACAAGGATGTAAAAGAGGAATCGATATGGCAATCGATCATCCAAAGATGATGATTTATTTTGTATTAGATGGTATAGACATGGAGCCTGTTACGACTAAATCAAAAAGTTGTGAACCGAGTTATACTGGAAGCGAGCTACGCTATGTCTATCGACGATGGTCTGAAGCAAAAGAAAAAATTGCATTTTTTAAAGAAGATAAAGAAGTAAAAGCCCCCTGGATTAAAGGATTATATATTAATGATTGGGAAAAATATGGTAATCACCGAACTTATCGACGATTAGGGGGAAAAATGCGTAAAGCAATCGAAGAAAGAAAGCATGAATCATTTGAAGGTCTAAATGAATATAAGGAAAAAGCAAGGAGACATTGGGAGTTGTCTAAGTTAGCAACGAAAACAAGTACGGTTCATCCAAAAAAGCTACAAAACACACGATTAACAACTTTTGAAGAAGTCGAGGGAAATAAGAAGGAACAATTGGGATTGTCTAAGCTAACAACGAAAACAAGTGATATCCACCCAAAAAAGCTACAAAACACGCAATTAACTACTGCTCAAAAACATGAAGAAAAAACATTTAGGTCATTTAAAACACTAAGTGAATGGGGGAATAAAAAGGCAAGTGTAAATAATTGTAAGAAAAAGCAATTAAAGAATTATTTTGAACTATCCATTTAATAAAATGAACCGATAGAATAGACTTATCTATGCCTCATAAGCCCAAAAAGGACAACACCTCCTTCTAATCCGCTTATGAGGTGTTTTAAGTACTATTTTTTGAAATACTTCATCATAGGGACCTTATCTATCAAGAATTAATTATTAATTGATATATATACGTGGTAGTGGAGCATACAAAAAAACAATAGAAAATATAGGCAAAATTAAAGAAGCAGGTATCCCAATCGAAATTAACACAGTTTTACACAGGAACAATTATAAGATGGCAAGAAAAATAATTGAACAATCAGAAAAACTGGAAGTTCTTTATCATATAGATAGATATGTTCCATTTGATGGAAAAATCTGTGATCATTTATGCATAGCGAATGAAGAATATTTAGAAGCAATTCAGAGAATTGTAGAAACAAAATTAAGTGACATTGTTTCTAATTCAATAATACAAGATAATGGATTCTTTTGTGGAGCAGGTAATAGTTATGTGTTTATTAAGTCGAATGGAAATGTTGCATTTTGTCCAACTATGCCAGAAGATTTTTTAGGTGGAAATTTAAAAAAAGAATCTTTGAAAGACATATGGGAGAACAGTGTTTTCTTTAAAAGGATGAGAAATGTAAATTGCAAATATTTTTCAGAGTGTTCCCTTAGCCATGTTTGTAAAGGTGGATGTAGAAGCAGAAGTACGTTTCTATATGGTTCAATAGATGTAGAAGATTTACAAAGTGGTAAATTAATGTACAAGATGACAGGGATAACTTCACTACCATTAGAAAAAATACTTAAGGAGGAATTATGAATTTAAATGATTATATTCGCATTGCTTTCTAGGGGACGACGCCAAGGGCAGTGACTTTGAAATACACTTACTGCTGGGTTGTGGAGTAAGTCTGCAGCACAGTGCATAGGACAAAACTAAAACCTATGAGTGGTTCGGATTAGATAATATCTATGAAGTTGGAAGCAGAAGTAATCGCGATAGCGGTGAATTTGTCACTATTCAAAGAAGCCTGTAAATAAGAATAAACGGAACCCTTTTCTCCAAAAAAATAATTTTATTTTTGGAGGAAAGCAAATGAGTGTAAAAGAAAACAGCGGATTTATCTGTGTGAATTGTAACAAAGAAGTACAAAAATTGACAAATGGCTCATATCGTAATCATTGTCCATATTGTTTATCCTCTTTACCCAGGGGATAGAGTAAGTTTATGTAAGGGATTGATGAAGCCTGTTTCATATAGATATAATTCTAAAAAAGGTTATCAAATAATGCATAGATGTGAAAAGTGTAGTAAAGAACAGTGGAATATTATAGCAGAAAATACCGTGCAAGAAGATGATTTCATTGGTTGGCTTAAACTTTGTGGAGTAGCATACAGATAAAATATAATAGTTCTTGTTAATAATAAATAAAGAAGTTCAATTTCCAAAGTGGTAATTAAACTTCTTTATTTTTTTGAAAAACCCCACGTAATGATTATTTTTGAATGCTAAATTGAATGCTATTTAATGAATACTGGGTGTAAGAAATGCTTAATGAATAGCTTATTTAATAATAAATTAAATGTATTTAAGCCATAGTTCGCTTTACTAATAAACGATCAGAGCTGTTATAACACTCTCTAAAAAACCGATATAAGTTCCAGTAAGAATATTCACAATAATGTTCCGTAAAATACATTGATTTTGTAAAGAGATCGCACTTTTTTCTGAAACTCTTCCTTGCTTCTTAGCTTTTTATAGACCTTTTCAAGCTGTGACGTATAAGAAATAAAGAGCATTTAAATCTCAAAAAAAAATTCAGGATGATTTGGTTTATTATTACATAAACAAGTGGGATTTAACAAACAGTCAGGCAAGTAAAATCCAAATAGACTTTATCTAAAGGGATTGAAGTTCTCATAAAATGGTAGCTAGTTACTTGGAAAATTTGATGAAGAAATAAGGAGAACGTTGTTAAGTGATAACTATCCTTTTGAAGAGAGGGGATGA
>NZ_NGMO01000001.1:972658-1012109 GCF_002140175.1 Candidatus Enterococcus wittei | reverse complement strand
ATTTTATTTTTGGAGGAAAGCAAATGAGTGTAAAAGAAAACAGCGGATTTATCTGTGTGAATTGTAACAAAGAAGTACAAAAATTGACAAATGGCTCATATCGTAATCATTGTCCATATTGTTTATCCTCTTTACCCAGGGGATAGAGTAAGTTTATGTAAGGGATTGATGAAGCCTGTTTCATATAGATATAATTCTAAAAAAGGTTATCAAATAATGCATAGATGTGAAAAGTGTAGTAAAGAACAGTGGAATATTATAGCAGAAAATACCGTGCAAGAAGATGATTTCATTGGTTGGCTTAAACTTTGTGGAGTAGCATACAGATAAAATATAATAGTTCTTGTTAATAATAAATAAAGAAGTTCAATTTCCAAAGTGGTAATTAAACTTCTTTATTTTTTTGAAAAACCCCACGTAATGATTATTTTTGAATGCTAAATTGAATGCTATTTAATGAATACTGGGTGTAAGAAATGCTTAATGAATAGCTTATTTAATAATAAATTAAATGTATTTAAGCCATAGTTCGCTTTACTAATAAACGATCAGAGCTGTTATAACACCTGTCTCTTATACACATCTAGATGTGTATAAGAGACAGGTTATAACACTCTCTAAAAAACCGATATAAGTTCCAGTAAGAATATTCACAATAATGTTCCGTAAAATACATTGATTTTGTAAAGAGATCGCACTTTTTTCTGAAACTCTTCCTTGCTTCTTAGCTTTTTATAGACCTTTTCAAGCTGTGACGTATAAGAAATAAAGAGCATTTAAATCTCAAAAAAAAATTCAGGATGATTTGGTTTATTATTACATAAACAAGTGGGATTTAACAAACAGTCAGGCAAGTAAAATCCAAATAGACTTTATCTAAAGGGATTGAAGTTCTCATAAAATGGTAGCTAGTTACTTGGAAAATTTGATGAAGAAATAAGGAGAACGTTGTTAAGTGATAACTATCCTTTTGAAGAGAGGGGATGATTGTATATCCAAATAAAAAAATCAACAAATGTTCTTAAATGCTTGTTTTTTTGACTGGGAGAGTCGCATAGACGAAATATTTCATGTTATAATACAACTAGTAATAAGAAAACGGTCTAATCTCATGCTTTACGAGTAATAGACGTATCTATATTGGAATAGAAGTAGCACCTGTCTCTTATACACATCTAGATGTGTATAAGAGACAGGTCTAATCTCATGCTTTACGAGTAATAGACGTATCTATATTGGAATAGAAGTAGCACTATGATTTCTTTAGTAAATCACTGTTTCTTCATTCGAATGCTTTAATCATAGAACTAATTATTTTGGATTAATAACATAATAGTAAACTACTCTTATAAGAGGTGAAATCAAACATGAGATGCCCTAGATGTCAACATAATAGTTCCCGTGTGATTGACAGTCGTCAAGCAGACGATGGTCGTGCGATCCGCAGACGTCGGGAATGTGAAAAATGCTCCTTTCGCTTTACCACTTTTGAAAGGATCGAAGCAGCACCGCTATTAGTTATCAAAAAGAATGGCGAACGGGAAGAATTTAATCGAGATAAAATTCTGCGAGGCTTGATTCGTTCCGCAGAAAAACGTCCTGTAGCTATGGAACAAATGGAACAGATCGTGAATCATGTCGAAAATCGAGTAAGAAGTCTTGGTGAAAATGAAGTCTCCACTAACCTGATCGGAGAATACGTGATGGAAGATCTTGTGAATCTAGATGAAATTGCCTACATTCGTTTTGCCAGTGTGTATCGACAATTTAAAGATATGTCGGTTTTTTTAAAAGAACTACAAGATATCGTGGATAAAGCCAAAGACAATAATGGTGAAATAAACGAAAACGAACAAAAGAAATAAAGGAGGTATATTTCCTTGGAAAATGCATGGAAAGAGCTTCAGCCAAAAAATATTTACCAAGGAAGAAAACGCAGTCCTTTGAAAGAAGAGGGAAAGTCTGCCTTGTTATACCTTTATCAACCATTGATTGGTGGCGAAGCATTAAGTGTTTATCTTACGCTATTATCTGAGCTTTCTGAAGAAACGGGCGAAGGTCCAGAAGGTCTTCATGCTGATTTGTTCAGTAGTTTAAGTTGTGGTTTGCCTCAATTCTACGAAGCTAGAAAAAAACTTGAGGGGATCGGTCTTTTAGAAGTCTATTATAAAGAAGATCCAAGTTTAGGTTCCTGCTTCGTCTATGAATTGCTTGAGCCCATTGCCCCTGTCGATTTTTTTAAAGACTCGTTACTTTCCTTTTTATTATTAGAAAAAGTAGGAGAACGACGTTTTCAACAAGTAACAAAACGATTCGAGCCTAAGCATTATACAGTAGAAGGCTATCAAAAAATCACAAAAAAATTTTTAGAAGTCTATCGATTCAGTGAAGAAAACTATGCAGCTAATCAAGAAAAAGTGGAAAGGATCCAACAACAATTTGCTGATCTTCCAGCAAAGCAGTTACTTGATCCTGCAACACTGGACTGGCAATTTTTAAATGATTGGCTAAAAAAACAACATATCCAGTCGTTAAATGAAGAAACAGTCAAACAAGTGACGATGTATCAACAACTCTATGGATTTGATGAGTTAACATTAGGCAGTTTTATCCTACAAGCGTATGATTTTACTACAGAAGCGGTTTCTCTAAATGAGCTTCAACGGATCATAATGAACGATTCTAAAAGAAAAAAAATAGTCATTGAACACGAAACTGAACAAGGTTTTTCTACTCAGAAAGAAAGTATCATACAGCCAGAAAATGAGTTGCCTACAGCTGTTCATGAATTGATCCAGACTGCTCAAGAAACACCACCAATGAGATATTTAGAAGCTTTGAAAAAAGAAAAGGGTGGTTATGTTTCTAAACAAGAAAACTGGTTGATGCAAGACCTTATGGCACAGTCCGGGCTTTCAAGTAGTGTAATCAACATTTTGCTAAATTATGTTTTGGTCATCAAAAATCATGCCAGTTTGAATGCTAGTTTCGTCAATACGATTGCCAATGAATGGGCGCAAAAAAAGATAGCTACACCTGAAGAAGCTATCAAGCATATCCATCAGCGAAGTGTTGGTGCAAAGGCAAATAAACAAACAAAACAAACAACAAATCATAATTATCGACGAAATGTCCGGCGAGAAAAATTACCGGACTGGGTCAATCAGCCAAAAGATGAAAAACAAATTAGTCAAGAAAAAAAGGCAGAGATTGATCGTCGTTTTAAAGAATATCTTGCAAAAAAGGAGGGTGAAAGCTAGTGGAAGATGTAGGGAAAGAATTGAAGAAAATCATCAGTAAACGGAATTATCAAGAAAAATATTCGGAAATGATCGCAGAAGTGCTGAATGATCCAGACGTGCAAACATTTCTAGCAACACATCAAGAAGAGCTAACTCAAGCAGATATTGAGAAAAGCTATGCAAAATTATATGAGTATGTCCAAGAAAAAAGAAAATATGAGCGTAATGATCCTACAATGATCGCACCAGGCTATGAACCCAAATTAACGTTAAATTTTCATTATGTCGATGTGACGTATGTACCTACAGAAGCTTTGTTGGCACGTCAAAAACAAGAAGAGATCAGAAGTCGTGTCAAAGCCATGGACATGCCTAAAGACATACAATCTGCTTCATTTGAAAACTTTGAGCGGACAGATGGTCGCGGATATGCTAGTTTAGAAGCACTGGATTTTGTGGAGCAGTATACAGCAGATCCTAAAGGTTACCACAAAGGGCTTTATTTGGTCGGAAGCTTTGGGATCGGCAAAACCTATCTTTTAGGCGCAACTGCCAGAGAATTAGCCATTGCTGGTTACACAACGACCTTAGTTCACTTTCCAACTTTTGCTGTAGAGATGAAGCAAGCAATTGGTAAAGATCAAGTAGCTGAAAAGTTAGATGCAGTGAAACGTTCGCCCATTCTCATGATTGATGACATCGGGGCAGATGCTATGAGTAGTTGGATCAGGGACGAAGTGTTTGGTGTGATTTTACAATATCGAATGCAAGAGCAGCTACCAACCTTTTTCACCTCTAATTTTACCATGGCCGAATTAGAACAGCATTTAGCGGTCACTCAACGAGGAGATGAAGAGCCGTTAAAAGCAAAAAGGATCATGGAACGAATCCGTTATCTAACGAAGGAAATCGAAATGACAGGACGAAATCGAAGAAACGGTTAAGGAACAATTCTTATCAATTCTCTCTTGCTCGTCAATACGAGTCCTTTTCATCTACTGTTTAGAGTTTTTTATCAGTAAAAACCAGTTTGAAGTATCAACAGTTACGATGAAACGAATCCATTGACTTGAACAAATAACCGGATGAAATCATCAAAACGAGTAACGCAATAAATTACACGGAGGATGTAAGATGAAAGCTATTTTTACAGGTCTGCTTGCTGCAGGAGTATTATTAACCTTGACGGGATGTGGCAATGAAGAAGATCGTGCAGGTTCAATTGATTCGATCAGTGCTGAATCCACAGCAAACAGTAGTTCTGACGAACAAAAAGAAAGTATTTATGTAGGGAAGATAGAAAGTATCACCGAAGCAGAAGGTGGGGTCTACCAAATTTTCATAGTGGATGTAGAAGAAAAAGAAGATCCTGATAATATCGTTAGTTCATTCAGCAATGACGGTGTCATTTTGAATGCTTCAACTGAACAGATTGCCGGTGGAATTGATTCCTTAAAAGTGGGGGAGCAGGTTGAATTCAAACTAGTTGAGATGGCTATCATGACGATGTCGATACCGCCACAAGTTCCAGGAAACTCAATTATTGAAATTACTGCTCAATAAAAGGTATCAGATGTAAAGATAGGTTAGAAGAAAATAGGATATCTCACTTAGTAGATAAGAAAAAGAGTCCCAAATACTAATTGTTCCTTTTTGTTTTTCACTATTTATCAAAAATGATTTTATAAATCAGTTATTGTCAAAACTTTGTCAATAATTCTAGACCGCACACCAAAACTAAATATTTATGATGATTGGTTGTATTCAAGTGTCATAATAGTTGTGAGAAAACTGATAATATTTAAAAGAATAAGTGGGATTCTTTTCGAGTCCCTTTTTTGTCAATAATTTACGTATGTTATTTTTTGGGATTAAAGGTGTCATTCGTGCAGAAAGCTTTTTCAACGAAAAGTGATTCTGAAAAGAATGGGATATGTACGTTGGAGGAATGAAGTAATGAATCATACAGTATTATCAAAGCGTTTAGAAACAGTCGGAAGATTTGTTCCCGAGTCTGCTCGCTTGGCAGATATCGGCTCAGACCATGCTTACTTACCAGTCGCTTTGATGCTTAATGGAAAAATCAACTTCGCAGTTGCTGGAGAAGTAGTCAAAGGCCCTTTTGAGTCTGCGCGTCGACAAGTGAGGAAAGATGGGCTTAATGATCGCATCATCGTTCGTTTGGCTAATGGTTTAGATGCGATTGAAGAACAAGATGAAATCAATGCAGTGACCATTGCTGGGATGGGTGGATCATTGATTCGTGATATTTTAGAAGCGGGAGTTCAAAATAAGCGATTGAAGGGGAGCGAACGCTTGATCCTTCAACCCAATATTGGGGAAAAAACTGTCAGAGTATGGCTGAAAGAAAAAAACTATCAAATCGTTGCTGAATCGATTTTAGAAGAAAATAAAAAAATCTATGAGATTATTGTAGCAGAAAAGGCAGATAGTCCTGTCTCTTATTCTGAAAAAGAGTTGATGTTTGGTCCCTTTTTATTGAAAGAGCGAGATCGTGTTTTCCAAAAAAAATGGCAACGTGAGCTTCATCAACGGGAAGTGATTTTAGAGCAGTTGAAAAAAGCAGGTGAGCCACACAGACGAGAAACAATCCAACAAGAAGTGGATTGGATCAAGGAGGTATTGGCATCATGTCTATAAAGGGTCAAGAATTTATCCGAAAATTTGAATCTTATTGCCCACAGTGGTTAGCTGAAGATGGGGATCCTGTAGGTTTGCATATTGGCACGTTAGACAAACCGATCCAACGAGTGATGATGACTTTGGATGTGCGCCCAGAAGTAGTGGCAGAAGCCATTGATCAAAAGATCGACTTATTGATTGCTAAGCATCCACCGATATTCCGACCAGTCAAACGTCTTGTAACTGATTCACCACAAGAAAAGATGTATGCAGACTTATTGAAACATGATATTGCTGTGTATGCTGCCCATACAAATATGGATATTATCGAAGACGGCCTTAATGACTGGTTCTGTGAAGAATTAGGGCTAGAAGTGAAAGGCTATCTCGTAAAGACCCATGAACGGATCTATAAAAAACTAATTAGTTATATTCCTGTTGCTGATGCTCCAAGATTAAGGGCAGCTTTAGCAAAAGCTGGAGCAGGTGAACAAGGGGATTATGACAGTACGAGCTATACTTCAATTGGCCAAGGTCGTTTCCGACCAAAAACTGGTGCAAATCCAACAATTGGTAAAATTGGACAAGAAGAACAAGTTCAAGAAGCAAAAGTTGAAGTTATCTTTCCCGAAACAATCGAGCACCAAGTCTTGCAAGCGATGTATCAAAACCACCCTTATGAAGTACCAGCTTTTGATTTGTTTGCCATCGAATCTCCGTTGAAAACTTGGGGACTTGGGCGAATCGCTGAGTTACCAAAACCACAAACACTAGATGCATTTGCTGCGCATGTGAAAAAAGTTTTTCAATTAGATGGATTACGTGTCGTTCGTCCAAGCGAGACAGAACCAGAAATGATCAAACGTGTAGCAATTTGTGGGGGCAGTGGAGAGAAATTTTATCCTTATGCGTTAAAACAGCAAGCTGATGTCTATATTACAGGAGATATTTATTACCATACAGCACAGGACATGCAAAGTGCTGGTCTTTCTGCTATCGACCCAGGTCATTATATCGAAGAACTGTGTAAGAAAAAATTTGTTGAAAAATTCGAGACATGGAAACAGGAAGAAGATTGGGACATTGACTTTTATATCTCAACTATAAATACCAATCCATTTGAATTTTACTAAAAGGAGAATCGCTATGTACGAAAATCTATTACCTCGCTTTTTAAGTTATGTAAAGACAGAAACACGTTCAGATCCAACTAGTTCTACTACACCGTCTACTCAAACACAAGTAGCTTTTGCTCAAGTACTAAAGAAAGAGTTGGAAGAACTGGGCTTATCAGATGTCATCTATAATGAAGAAAATGGTTTTGTCATCGGAACACTACCAAGTAATATCGACCATCCAGTACGTTCAATCGGTTTCATCGCTCATATGGATACAGCCGATTTTAATGCTGTCAATGTGAACCCACAGATCATTGAAAACTATGACGGCGAATCAACGATTGTTTTAGATAAAGAAGAACGCTTTACGCTAAACACAAAAGATTTCCCTAATCTGAAAAACTATGCCGGACATACGTTGATTACAACCGACGGCAAAACTTTACTAGGTGCAGATGATAAAGCTGGTATTGCAGAAATCATGACTGCTATGGAAATCTTGCTCAAAAACCCAACGATCCCACATGGTGAGATCAAAGTAGCTTTTGGCCCAGATGAAGAAATTGGTGTTGGAGCGGATAAATTTGATGTAGATCAGTTCAATGTTGATTTTGCTTACACAATTGATGGTGGCCCATTAGGTGAATTGCAATATGAAACATTCAGTGCCGCTCAAGCAAATATCACGATTCAAGGTAAAAATGTCCACCCAGGAACAGCAAAAGATACAATGATTAATGCCTTGCAATTAGCAATTGATTTCCACAATCAATTACCCGCAGACGAAGTACCTGAAAAAACTGAAGGGTATCAAGGTTTTTTCCATTTAATGGCTTTGGCAGGCACACCAGAAGAAGCAACGATGAGTTATATTATCCGAGATCACAAACGAGATTCATTTGAAGCACGAAAAGCGTTGATTACTCATATTCAAGAACAAATGAATGCTCGTTTTGATCAAGAACGGATTGTTGTGGACATGTATGATCAATACTATAATATGCGTGAAATTATTGAAAAAGATATGAGTATCGTTGATTTAGCAGAAAAAGCGATGCTTGAGTTGGCAATCAAACCAGTCATCGAACCCGTTCGTGGTGGTACAGACGGTTCAAAAATCTCTTATTTAGGTATTCCTACGCCTAATTTATTTGCTGGTGGCGAAAATATGCATGGACGTTTTGAATTTGTTTCCTTACAAGTGATGGAAAAAGCAACAGACGTCATTGTTAAAATTGCCGAACTAAATACACAGAATCAATAAAAGAAGTGGTACACGTATGATGCATAAATAATAGAATGAAAAACGAATGCTATTTCATTTTAGATTCAAATTTTGGAGACTATACATGCATCCTATTGTGGAAATACGAGAAATCAAGAGACTAAATAAGCGGGGAAGATGAGTACTACTCTATCTATCCCCCTTGTTTTTGTAGGAAAGTTGGAGGTAAGGATCATATGGAAAAATTACTTGTTTTTTACAACAAAAGTTCAGGAAATGATGAAGGAGAAAAACTTGCAAAGTGGTTCCAATCATATGCTCAAGAACAAAGACCAGAATTATCGGTTTATTTGACGGAAACAGGACCTTCCATCAAAGATGAAACATTAGTCAAAAAGGCTCACGAACATGAAGTAGATACTTTAGTGATCATTGGAGGAGACGGAACGATCCATCATATTGTTCAAGCTTTTCAGGAGGAACTGGATCAGTATCATATTGGGTTACTACCAGGTGGAACCGTCAATAATCTGGCGAAAGTATTAGAGATCCCAATGGAAAAAGAAGAAGCTGCTGCAAACATTTTAGCGGAACATGTTCGTAAAATCGATTATGGGAAAGTAAATGATAAAGTCATCATCTCAACATTGACTATCGGTATTCTAGCAGATACAGCGGTTTGGATCAGTCAAAAAGAAAAACAACGCTATGGTTCTTGGATCTTTATCAAACGGTTTATTCATTTGCTTTTAAAAAAGAAAAAATATCATATAGATATCAAAACGGAAAAAGAACATTGGCAAGGGAAAACACAGTTACTTACAATTACCATGTCAAATTCTGTGGGGGGATTTACCGGCTTTGATGATTCTGCTACACCGGATGATGGCAAGTTCCATGTAACGATTGTTCCTTCATTGGATATTTTCCGCTTTGCTTTTTATTTACCACGGATCATCAAAGGAAAAATCTATTCCGTACCCGGTATCAATTATCTTACGGCAAGCCAAATGAATATCCAAGCAAGAGAAAAGAAAGTAGGTACTCGTACAGATGGTGATACTACCGATGACCTGCCAATCGAATTAAAAGTAATTCATAAAGGATTAGCAATGTATGTTCCTGAAGGTAGCGGTGAAAAACAGGAGGAAAATAAATGAGTTCATGGTTACAGCAACCTATCTGGTTTTATCTCTTCCTTGTGAATGTTTATTTGTTTTGTTTGATGGGGTATGATAAATATCAGGCAAAAAAAGGCGGTTGGCGTGTACCAGAAAACAATTTGATTTTTGTTAGTCTATTAGGTGGTGGCTTAGGAGGTTGGCTTTCACGTAAGGTCTTTCATCATAAAACAAGAAAAAAGAAATTTACGATTGGTTTTTTCGCAGGAATCATCATCAGTCTGATATTGATTTATTTCTTCCATTAAGGAGCCCTACATGTCTACTAAAGGAAACAAAATAAAAATCGTATTTAATTTACTATTATTAATAGCTATTCCTGTCTCTTATACACATCTAGATGTGTATATTAAGGGAAACCTACCCACTGCCACCTTTATCGACAGTGATCGGAATGGTCCATAAGTTGTGTGGCTATCAGGAATACGAATCCATGGATATTAGTATACAAGGGAATTATTTACATCTAGATGTGTATAAGAGACAGGGATATGTAAATTCTAGTTTAGCACTTCAATTCTCCAATATTTTAGATTCATTCGACATTAAAAATAAATTTTATTATTTACATTCCATTTTTTTAAATTGAAGGATAGATTAATCGTACCATTTTTTCTCGATCCAGTAAAATAAGATTCCATATTGATCAAGTTAGATCTAAAAATAAGCAGTTGATAAAAATGGAGTTTGTGAATGAATAATAAATAGTCGTAAAACTGCTTTTCTCATCTTTTGAGATAAAGGAGCTATGGTGGGTAAAACCCAGCTATTGTTGGCAATTATGATTTACTAATAGGATATAGACAGGTGAAATAATCATAAATAAAAAATCTCTCGTTATTAATCAATGCTACAATATTGTGATGGACTATTGAGATGTGTATAAGAGACAGGTATTTAATTTACTATTATTAATAGCTATTCTTGCCATTATTTATTATTTGATCAATCAATCTTTTGCTGCGATCTTTAATGAACTTGCTTCAACTAGTTTTCAAGTTCTTTTAGCAACGGTATTTTTTGGAACAGTGTATCAAATTGTTGAAGGTCGTTCCATAAAAGAAATTGCTCAACCATTTGCGCCTAAATTCACAACGATCAATGGATTTTGGACTTCTTGTTATATTGCTTTTTATCGCATTGTTTCCTTTGGAACAGGAACATTGATTTCTGAAATTTATTTTTATAATAAAAAAGGGATGAAATTCTCACAAGGAGCTGGCGTGACCGCACTTCATATGATCATGTATAAAGTTGCTGTGATTACTTATGCAGTATTTGGCTTACTCATCCAGTTTTCTCTTCTTTATGAAAACTCACCAACTATGATCTGGTTTATTATTGCTGGGATCATTTTAACCGCACTAATCATTTTGTTCTTGGTCGTTATTTCTGTTAGTTTGAATCTACAAGTGTTTTTTGTGAAAATAACGAATCGATTGTTCAAGAGTGATCGATTGAGAAATTGGGTTGATACTTGCAATAGTCAGATTTACTCATTAAGAGAAACTGTACAAACGATCATCAAAGATCCTACAGCTTTACTACGAATTTATTTTTGGAATATGTTGAAACTGATTTTTTGGTACATTATGCCTTATCTTTTCTTAATCGAAAATCATCCAGATCTTGATTTTTTGCTAACTTTCTCTTTCATTAGTTTTGCAGTCGTTTTATCAGGTGTGATCCCTACACCAGCGGGAATCGGTTCTTTTGAATTTGTTTATTTGTTATTGTTTCGACCAGTAGTAGGCACAGTGGATGCTGTCTCTTCTTTGTTACTTTATCGGTTTAGTTCTTTCATTTTACCTTTTATCTATGGATTCTTTTATGTAATGGTAGAAAAACGAAAAATTCTACACCAAGAAATCCAAGAAGTCAAACAGGAAAAGCGGAAATGATGGGAGAACAAAAAGACAAATGAGGGAACAGAGCAAGAATAATAGTTGGAGCTTCTAGAGTACAACGATCATCTATTCATTGACCTGGAAAAGTAATCAGTTTATTTTAAAAGGTATTCTTGTTGTCGCTTGATTGAGACAATAATTTATCTGAAAAAAATCCAATCTGCCAGAGTTAAAGGCTGTATTATTGGACTCTTATAGAGATAACGAGCGAGATGTTATAGGATTGGCTTCAAAAAATAAGGCAACCCCTTCGAAAGTTGAGAAATTAATTTCGAAGGAGGTGCCTTATTTCTTATTGTCTAGTCCTTATTTATTTTTTGAGAAGGATATGTAAATTCTAGTTTAGCACTTCAATTCTCCAATATTTTAGATTCATTCGACATTAAAAATAAATTTTATTATTTACATTCCATTTTTTTAAATTGAAGGATAGATTAATCGTACCATTTTTTCTCGATCCAGTAAAATAAGATTCCATATTGATCAAGTTAGATCTAAAAATAAGCAGTTGATAAAAATGGAGTTTGTGAATGAATAATAAATAGTCGTAAAACTGCTTTTCTCATCTTTTGAGATAAAGGAGCTATGGTGGGTAAAACCCAGCTATTGTTGGCAATTATGATTTACTAATAGGATATAGACAGGTGAAATAATCATAAATAAAAAATCTCTCGTTATTAATCAATGCTACAATATTGTGATGGACTATTGTTAAATAGTATAAATTAGATAAGAGATGTTCTTATATAAAAAATATACAGGTAAAAACTATCTATGTTACAATTAATCTATACCTAGTGAGGTACATAACAAGGGTATTGATATACCATCTATTTGAAAAGGAAGATTAGGAATAAGAATCTAAAATTGGAGGTAAAATGATGCGTTTCAAAGTTGAGTTGGAAATTTGTTCAATGTCTGAAGAAGTAACATTACCAATAAAGTACCAGTCCATTTTTTTATCCCTCTTAAAACGTGGGTTAGAAAATGCAGCACCCGAAGTTTACGAAGAACTATATGAACAAAACAAAGTAAAATTATTTTCTCAAGGAATATTTTTTAAAGGCGCAAAATTTGAAAAAGAAATTATCCGGCTTAGATCCCCTGAGATCACCTATTTATTCTCTACCCCTAAAGCAAACTTAGCGATGGCTGTGTACAATGCGTTTATTTTTTTGAAGGAAATGAAAACGTTTCCTTTGATAACTGATATAAAGATAAGTGTGAAATCAATATCCATGATTTATCAACATACAATTACAGAACGCCATGTGATTTTTCAAGCAGTATCGCCAATTTTGGCAAGGGATCATAATCGCGAAACAAGAAAAGATTGGTTTTTGAGTTTTTCTGATGAAAAGTATGAAACTGTTTTGAAACAAAACTTGGTGAATCGTTTGGTTCCAGAACTGGGAACTGGGATAAGCTATGATATAAAAAACTTGAACATTCAACCGTTGAATATGAAAAAAACAGTAACGAAAGCATATGAAAAATTTTATCAAGGAGCTATTGGAACAATCAAAGTATCAGGAGAACCTTATCTCTTGAATATTATCCGTGATGTTGGACTAGGATCGAAAACCGGATTGTATTTTGGGTATTTAAATCAACCAAAGCAAGGCGGTGAAATGAATGGATAGTTTATTGAATGATGCTGTTTTACAATTCCGCTTAAATTCTTGGATGGAAAATGTAGCGGTCTGCGGATTGGTTAACATTCTTGGTGAAGATAAGATGACAATCAAAGATCAAAGCATTGAAATAGCAGTAAAAGAATTACAAAATTTTGAAGAAGAATACTTTGCTTACTTTGTGAAACAATATAAAAAATTATCTTCATTGACTAAAATTTTAGCGTATGAAGAAGACATGAAACGCCATCAACAAGAAAATTTTGTTCATTTTGATCTCAAAGCGTATGAGAAATTACATAAATATCTTGCAGATTTAACACGCTATGGCAATAGTAATAGCTATCAGGCAGTTTATCCATTGATTGATTCACCAGTAGATATGGTTTCACTGATAAAACAAGCAAAGGTTGATAATTTAAAAAAAGGGATGTTTGATCAGAATAAAGTAAAAATAATTGAGCAGGTAAAAAATAGCTATCAAGTATTAACTGAGATCTTAACGTATTATCATCGGAAAGATGTCCAGCGGTATTTAGCAGCGAAAATCCAAATATACTCCGTTATTAATAATGGGTACAATAATGTGTCCTTTTTAAATAGTCAAGAAAGCAAAGGTGATTTTTATGTAAAGTATCATGACTACTTTGTAGAACCTGTGATGTCCTACTTAGCAGAAAATCATAAGAAAGATAAGTTAAGTTGTACAAATTGTAGTCGTCCCATAAAAAAAGGAAATATCTCTTATAGCTTTATAAACCAAGTTGGCTATGATGTGAATCGCAAGCAAAGTAATGCATGGGGATTTACCAATGATTTATTTATGTGTCCAATTTGTCGCTTATTGTATACTTGTGTACCAGCTGGCTTTACGTATGTCTATCGTCAAGGCTTATTTGTGAATGATAATCATACTGTTCAATCACTGATCAATGTTAATACAGGAATTCGGTTAAATATTTTAAACCTAAATAAAACAGAAGTGAAGACAACAGATACTTATGGTGCATTGATTCGAACATTACAAGACGAGATGAATCAACAAAGTCACCGAGAGTTAAATGATATTCAAGTCATTCGCTATGAGAATGATCATTATTATTTCAATATTTTACCAAAACATATTTTAAAGACGATAGATGCATCAAAAGAACAACTGTTAGATTTATTCAAGGCAGGGTTTATTATAAATGGAGAATACCAAAGTATCTACAAGGAGATCCTTAATCGTCTGATGAACAACACCAATTTATTTTCATTGATTCACCAAGTCTTGCGAGTAAAAATCTCGGGTGGTCAAGTGTATACCAATACGTATCAGTTGATGAAAATGATTGAGATTAATCAAAACTTTTTAAAGGAGCTGTTTCAAATGAAAAAATTGGAAAAAGAAAAATTAGATAGAATTCGTCAAGATGGTTACTTTTTTAAAAAAGAATATGCGAATGAAAATAAAGCAAATTCAATTGGGCTGAAATTACTGAATGCATTAAAGGCGAATAACAAAGATACATTCATGGATCTGTTACTGAATAGCTATATGTATTTGAATAAGCAAATCCCAAAATATTTCACAGAAATTTTTTTGGATGATGAATGGTTCAAAACAATCGGCTATTGCTTTGTCACTGGAATGATTGGAGAAGCACATAAGAATGAAGGAGGAAATAATAATGAGTAGAGGGTTAACAATGACGATGATTTTTTTAGCAGAGAGTGCAAATTATGGAGAGTCTTTAGGAAATGTCGCAACACTAAAAAAAATCACTCGTGGGAAGGGAGAACAATATACATATATCTCTCGTCAGGCCATTCGCTATAATATTGTAGAACAATTAGTGGAACCACTTACTTCTTTAAGCACAGAAGGAAGTGGAGCAAAACAGGTGATACAATTTGATCAAAAAGCCACAATCAATGACTATCCTGAAATCGATTTATTTGGCTATATGAAAACTGTAAAAGGGGATAATGCAGTGACACGTTCAGCAAAAGTACGCTTATCTAATGCCATTTCTCTTGAAACCTATAAAGGGGATACCGATTTTCTAACGAATATGGGATTAGCTGCTCGTTTGAGGAATGATGGAAATGAAAAGGCTATGAATTCTATCGCCCAATCAGAAGTCCATCGTTCATTCTATCGCTATACAGTTACGGTTGATTTAGATGAAATTGGCATCGATCATCAGATGGATAGTCATCTGTCCAATGAAGAACGAAGTCGCCGCATCCAAAAATTATTAGAAACGATTCAATATTTGTATCGTGATATTCGTGGACGGAGAGAAAACTTGCAACCGCTCTTTATCATAGGTGGCGTCTATGAACGAAAAAATCCTTTATTTGAAAATGTGGTTGATACCAATCAAAATAAAATTAATGTTGAAAAAATCGAAGGGATTTTGACCGAAACGATTCGTCAACATACATTTGTAGGTGTCGTGAAAGATGTTTTTGAAAATACAGCCCAAATCCAAGAAGTTTTACAAGCACAAAGCGTTCCTCAAGTTTTTGAAAACCTAAAACAGAAAGTAGCAGATTATTATGAAGGGCGTTAAATTAACTATTCATCAGGATATGGTCAATTATCGTCGACCCACAAGCTTTCAATTAAGGGAAACCTACCCACTGCCACCTTTATCGACAGTGATCGGAATGGTCCATAAGTTGTGTGGCTATCAGGAATACGAATCCATGGATATTAGTATACAAGGGAATTATTTCTCTAAAACTAACGATTTATATACACGTTATGAATTTAAAAATGGAATGAAATATGAAAAGAAGCGCCATCAATTAAAAGTAAATGAATATGGCGTAAGTCGTGGGATTGGTTACACAGAACTATTAGTCGATGTTCGTTTAATTTTGCATATTGTACCGAAAAATCAAGAAAAAGTAGCTGAGATCTATCAGTCTTTAAAATATCCTGTTGAGTTTCCTTCGTTAGGTAGACGTGAAGATTTGGCCAATTTTGAAAAAGTATCAATTGTAAAGATAGAAGAAAAAAAGTTATCACAAGATAAAGAGTTCAACCAACAATGGAGTGCATACATTCCTTTAAAATGGCTAGAAAAAGAGCTTGTTTCGATTGAAGCAACAGGAACGACTTTATCAGGTACGCGCTTCATTTTACCAAAGGTTTATGAATTGTATAACTTTGGAACGAAAAGCAAACCAAAGTTCAAAAGGAATTGGATTGAACAAAAAGAAGTCCTGTATTCCGATATTTTCACAATTCTTGAAGAAGAAATGGTTCCATTCGATGAAGAAGGGGATATTGTATTTTTAATCTAGGAGGGGAACATGAACGATCCATTTTGGGCAAAATCATCAGGAGAAACAATTATTCAGCATACAAAACAGTTACTAAAAAAATATGAAGAGTTAGAAGCTTGCTATCCCAAAATCCCTGTGAATTGGGAACTCCTTTATCTTGTATGTAAACATCATGATCTTGGTAAGATGAATCATTTATTTCAGGAGAAAATACGAGAAGGTGTGATGAAAAAGGAAGGAGAAATTCCTCACGCATTACTTAGTATTGCTTTTTTCCCTATTAAGCAGTTAAAAAAACTGTATTCTTTAGATGAAGTAAAAGCAGCCACCTATGCGATTGCCTTGCATCATGAACGAAATTTTACCCAGATTGAAGTCAGTCAATATGAACATGAAGTAACACTTTTAGAACATCCGGCAGAAGCTTTTCGATTTAAGGATATTGATATCGTGAAACCTACCATCATAAAACGACCATCTGCAAAATTTTATCGATTTTTACACAAACCTAGTAGCAACGAGGGGTATTTTGAAGATTATGTGAAGCTAAAGGGCTTATTGAATCGAATCGATTACGCTGCGAGTGGAGATTATGAGGTAGAATATCCAGCGAATTTCTTGAATAACAATCTTCCTAAAGTACGAGAAACTTGGCGAAAAAAACCTTCAGATCTGTTGCCTGAGTGGAACGAGATGCAACAATATGTTCAAGCCCATCAAGAGGATAATTTAATAATCATTGGGCAGACTGGTCTTGGAAAAACAGAAGCAGGATTATTATGGATCGGCGATAATAAAGGCTTTTTCACATTGCCATTACGTACAGCGATCAATGCGATTTACCAGCGAATCCGTGAAGGGATAGCCGATGAGGATCAGTATAAAAAGCAGGTAGGGATTTTACATTCTGATAGTTTGGCTGTCTTACTAGCAGAACAAGAAAAGAACGATGAACTAGAGTTGGATCAATTAGAAAACTACCTAACTGAAATTCGTGGATGGTCATTGCCATTAACCATTACGACTTTAGATCAAACATTCGATTTTGTTTACCATTATGCTGGTTTCGAACAAAAATTAGCAACCTTTTCTTATGCAAAAGTGGTAATTGATGAAATCCAGATGTATTCACCAGACTTGTTAGCTTATTTGATTAAAGGTTTGAAAGAAATTCAGGAGTTCGGTGGGAAATTCCTTGTGATGTCTGCAACATTTCCACCTTATTTATTAGATTTATTCGAAAAAAAAGGATTAAAGTGGACAATGAATGATCAACCATTCTTGGATCATCAATTGTTGGAAAGACATCACTTAAAAATTTTGAACGAGGGAATATCTGCAGAGACAATCATCAAACTCTATCATTCTAGAAAGTTATTAGTAATTTGTAATACAGTACGAAAAGCAAAACAAATCTATCAGGAATTGTCCAATCTAATCGGTGATGTACCCATTTATTTGATCCATAGTCAGTTCATTCGTAAAGATCGACAAAAAAAGGAAAAAGCTATAATAGAATTTGCGAAATCTAATGAAAACGGGATCTGGGTAGCAACACAAGTGGTAGAAGCTTCTTTAGATATGGATTTTGACCTATTGATGACAGAATTATCTGAACTCAATGGTTTATTTCAACGAATGGGACGCTGTTATCGAAAACGCTCATTAGAGTCACTTGAAGTTCCCAATGTGTATGTGTTTGACGGTGGGACACAGACAACGAGTGGGATTAGCTGCAGTGAACAAGCAGTCGTCCATCTGGAAATATTCCAACTCTCGAAAAATGCTCTACAGGAAAAAGGATCTGGAATCTATAGTGAAATAGTTAAAATGGATTTGATAAAGCAAACGTATACTACAAAACAAATGCAAGATACTGATTATTACAAACAGATAGTGAACATGTTAGGCTGGTTATCCGCAATCGAAGATGATGGGAAAAGTGTTGCAGAAGTACGTAAACTTTTTAGAAATATTCAAACTCGAAACGTTATTCCGGAAGGTATCTATAAAGACTATTCAGAAGAAATCGATCAACTTTTGGAACTCATTCCTCTTACCTATAAAGAATTAATTAATCTTGGTTATCAGAATCCAAAAATGAAAAAGCTGGAAATGAAAACAAGATTGGAGAATTATATGATGGCCATCCCTGAATGGTTGTTTAATAAATGTCAAAAACAAAATCAGGTTCGCTATGAACAGTTAGGTCGTTTTGATCATGTCTTTTTCGTTCAAGGAGAATATAATAAAAAGATAGGATTTCAAGTTTTGAAAGGTGAAGAAGAGAACAACTTTTTCTAGGTGATTAACATGAGGATTACTGGAAATATGATCAATTACTATTTTGTATGTCAAAGAAAACTGTGGTTATTTTCTCAGGGATTACAATATGAAGAAGAAAATGAAAATGTTCAACTCGGTAAACTAATAGATACTAGCAGTTACAAAGATAAACGGAAACAAATCATGCTGGATGGTACAATCAATATTGATTTTCTTGAGGAATGGAAAGTTTTACATGAGGTCAAGAAATCACGAGCGATTGAAATAGCCGCCATTTGGCAATTAAGGTACTATTTATATTATTTGCAAAAGAAAGGCGTCCTTGTAGAAAAGGGCTATATCGATTATCCAAAACTCAGAGAAAGAGTAGAAGTGACCTTAGATGAGAAAGAAGTGGAGGAGTTAGAGGAGATCATTCAATTCATCGAATCAATCATTATTCAAAAAGAGGCACCAAAAGCTGAAAAAAAGAAAATATGTGCAAAATGTGCCTATTGTGACTATTGCTTTATTTAGGAGTGAGCAAAATAGAAAGTTACTATTTATATTCTAATGGAATTTTGAGCCGTAAAGATAATGTTGTTCGAATGGAAACACCTGATGGACGGAAAAAAGATTTGAAAATTGAAATGACAAGAGATATTTATTTGTTTGGCGAAGTAACAACAAATACGAAATGTTTAAATTATCTTTCAGAGATGAAGGTTCCAGTACATTTCTTCAATTATTATGGGTATTACACAGGAACTTTTTATCCTCGAGAGAAGAATATTTCCGGTAAACTGTTAGTTCAACAAGTGCTTCATTCTATAGACGAAGAAAAACGATTACTCTTGGCAAGAAAATTTGTAGATAGGGCGACGGCGAATTGTTTACGTAATTTGCAATATTACCGTCGGCGAGGAAAAGAGGTAGAAAAACAAATTTCTGATATCGAATCGGTTAGGAAACGAATTTCTCGTGCTTACGAAGTGGACGAGTTGATGGGGCTGGAAGGGAACATTCATCAACTTTATTATAGTGCTTGGGAAACAATTTTTAATGATGAGGTTGAATTTAAAAAGAGAGTACGGCGACCACCAGATAATATGGTTAATACGTTGATTTCATATTTAAATATGTTAACCTACAGTGCATGTCTGTCAGAAATCTATGTTAGTCAGCTCAATCCTACAATTAGTTATCTACATAGTAATTCTGAGAGAAGATTTTCTTTGTCTTTGGATATCGCTGAAATTTTTAAACCATTGATTGTCGACCGTTTAATTTTTTCTTTGATCAATAAAAAGATTATTACTGAGAAAGATTTTGAAAAAGGATCTGTAGGAAATTACTTAAAGCAGGCTGGGCAACAAAAAGTCTTGCGCCAATTTGATGAACGGTTAAATCAAACAATCCGGCATAGAGAACTCAAAAGAAATGTTTCGTATCGAAAATTAATGCGCCTAGAATGCTATAAATTGATCAAACATTTCCTAAGTGATAAAGAGTATGAACCATTTAAAATTTGGTGGTGAGAAAAATGTATGTCATTTTAGTTTACGATATTTCTATAGAAGAAAAAGGAGCACGTGTCCTAAACCGTGTATTTAAAATATGCAAAAAATATTTGAGCCATGTACAAAAATCAGTTTTTGAAGGAGAGATTACACCAGCAAAGTTGAAAAAGCTAGAGCAGGAATTAAAAAGTTTCATTCGTGAAGACCTAGACTCCATTCTGATTTTCAAAAACTCAAATGAAAAGTGGTTAAAGAAAGAATATATCGGAATAGATACTACTGAATTAACTTCCAATTTTTTTTAAATATCTGTCTGTCGATAGGAAATTCACCCAAAAACTCCTAGTTACGACAGATAAATCAAAACTATGAAAATAGAAACTATTCATAGTAGTCAATGTTATCTAGTTCTAATTTAGAGTACTAATCATTGAGATCGACAGAAAAGAATCAAATAAACCGATTAGATCAGTATAGAATAGGAACGGAGTCTAAATCTAAAAATAGTGGAATGTAAATATTTGCGATTAATACCAACAAAGGAATTATTGATTGTCTAAATCTAAAAATAGTGGAATGTAAATGTCAGAGTAACAAAACGATAATGTGCAGCAAGTATAGTCTAAATCTAAAAATAGTGGAATGTAAATTGTGTACTTTGAATTAATAAAATCTTGAGCAATATCGTCTAAATCTAAAAATAGTGGAATGTAAATTCAGTTGCTAGAGCGTTGATAGTTAAATGTTTTTGAGTCTAAATCTAAAAATAGTGGAATGTAAATCCTTTACTGAATCATAACTTGTATTAAAATCGTCTAGTCTAAATCTAAAAATAGTGGAATGTAAATGCTAAATGAATTAGTTGGTACGGAGACGGAATCAGCTAGAGTCTAAATCTAAAAATAGTGGAATGTAAATACTGATCCTCATCGGCTATCCCTTCACGGATTCGCGTCTAAATCTAAAAATAGTGGAATGTAAATCGGACTGTTGATATCTCAAATGCAGTCCCTGGATCAGTCTAAATCTAAAAATAGTGGAATGTAAATTCGCGTAAGGCATCTACGAATGGACCTCCTAAATCAGTCTAAATCTAAAAATAGTGGAATGTAAATACGGAAGATAGTGCGGCAGCTAAACCTAGAATATCCGTCTAAATCTAAAAATAGTGGAATGTAAATGGTTAAAAAGATATGTCGAAGCAATATTAGGGTCATGGTCTAAATCTAAAAATAGTGGAATGTAAATAAGTATCGGATGTTGAACCGCAAGCCCCTAAAACAGGTCTAAATCTAAAAATAGTGGAATGTAAATGGAACTACTGCAAAAGAAGCAGCGTCCACGTTTAGGTCTAAATCTAAAAATAGTGGAATGTAAATATATTTTAGTGCCTCGAAAAACTGAAAACAGAGAACGTCTAAATCTAAAAATAGTGGAATGTAAATGTAAAAACAGTACCGCTCGAAACCGGAGTAGGCGGCGTCTAAATCTAAAAATAGTGGAATGTAAATGGAGAAAAAAGAACGTCGCAATTATCTAACTGCTAAGTCTAAATCTAAAAATAGTGGAATGTAAATAAAGAAACCTCAAATCTGCAATATGTGGCTGCTGAAGTCTAAATCTAAAAATAGTGGAATGTAAATGTCTTTTTTTGCCGTCAGACTTACGATTCTACGTCTGTCTAAATCTAAAAATAGTGGAATGTAAATGTCTTTTTCGGCCGTCAGACTTACGATTCTTCGTCTGTCTAAATCTAAAAATAGTGGAATGTAAATTCGATAAAATTACGCGCTAAATGAAGCCCAGAATAGTGTCTAAATCTAAAAATAGTGGAATGTAAATTTGACCGTGTAAGCTCCACCACCAGCTTTACTTTGCGTCTAAATCTAAAAATAGTGGAATGTAAATTTTTATTCCAAACTTCAATAACAACGCCATTTTTAGCTAAATCTAAAAATAGTGGAATGTAAATGGTGAAGGTTGTAGTCGAGGACGACCGAGTAAAAGGTCTAAATCTAAAAATAGCGAAATGTAAATGCGTGGACTGAAAGTTTTCTACCGATATGCTAGACGATGTGGAATTGATCAATGATCAGTTTTTTTCATGATTCTATAAACCGAAGAAACAGAAATGTTTGTTTGGTAGGCAATTTTGGCCATTGAGGTATTCTTCTTTAAACGAGTAAGCCAGTGTCTTTAAGCGCTGGCCATTTTAATGGGGTAATAGACCTAGTACCAACTATACTTTTAAAAGATGATAATGATTTTTTATTTTAACTAATATAGGCATGACTATGGATTTATCGAAGAAAATTAACATTAGATTTATACATGGATAACTTTGTGATTTATGAAACAACTATATACCCCTATGCAAAACGTGATTTTATTTTATTTTTGCCAAACTATATTATTTACATAAGGGAAAGCATAGCAATGTTTTTTAGTAAAGATTTATCTGTTAAAAGGCACACTTATTGGAAAATTTTTGCGGGGGAGGGAAATGAGTAGACGAAAAATGTTAATGTTTATTTTACTAGTGATTATTGTCAAACTGTATTTGTTTTGAGTAGATGTTATGAGTGGAACATCAGTGAATAGTGTTAAAAAACAGGATTAATCGACTTAACGGATACTAGTGAGACTTAATCCTACACCACCAGACAGTATTCATTGACCGACGAGGATAGAATCACTAAGTCTGATAGTAGGCACCAAAAATGGATGAAATTGCAATTAGGGAGCGGAGCTTAATAGGCTTTCTAATGATCTGTATCGTTTTAATTCTATTTTTTTAAAAACAGCAAGAAATAATCATTAAAAAAATAAGAGAGTATCAAATGAAATTGCTCAAATTAACAACAAATAATTTACTATCTACTAATATGTGAACAGGAGACATTACAGTTTTTGCAGAAGAAATACGTAGGTTGAATTGACAAAATGCACTATCGATTCAAATATCAATTGGTTGATGATTTTTACAATACTTTTACTACTTCTTCTAGTAATAATCATTCGGTTTGTTTTTATAAAAAAATCAGAACCATGAAAAATAGCAACAGAAAGAAGAGGTGTTCAGATGTTAAACAGAAAATTAAGTAAATTATTCATTACCTTAATGATTACCATTATATCTTCCCAGATAGTGTTTACTCCAATCAGTATAGTTTATGCACAGCCAATTAAAGATCAAGAAGACTTAAGTCCAATGGAATTGCCGACCATGAAAAACTACTTAGCAATGGGAAAAAGTGATCCGCAGTTTTTCTTTACTAAATCTCGAATGCAGGGAACAATAGAAAAATTAATAGAAGTGACTTTCTTTTCAGATCAAGAAGTTTCCTCAGTACGGGTAGGTTTTCCTGAAGAAGCAGAGATAGTAAAAGAAAAGTTGCCATCAGGGTTTTCAATAGAACAAGTTGAGCAATCTCATGAGTGGATAATTCAGACAGAGTCTATTCAACATACATTTGTTCTGCCTATTATATTTGGTTCAGCAGGTAGTTATGAAGTAACTGTAGAAAAAGCAACAGTAACAATTGAAATCAATGAACAAGAAAAGATCGCTGATGAAAATTCAGAAAAAGAAGTGGACCAAACCGATGAGTCTGTAGAAAATCAAGAAGACTCAAATCTGAAAGAAGAGATAGACAGGGCTCAAGTGTCTGAACAAGTAACAGAAGAAAATCAAAGTGAATATGTGGTAGAAAATTCTCAAGATCAACAAGTCAATGAGGAGAGCAGAGATAATAAATCAGTGTTTGTCGAACAGGAAATCTTTAATGAAGAAATTGCAAAAGTGTTTACGATGCAAGAATTCAGAGAAGCAGTTTCAGATCCTAAAATTGGAATTATCTCTGTTGAAGCCGATCTAACAGAAAATGCTGCAAATATCATGACTGTAAATCGTCCGTTGCTTATCCAAGGAAATGGGTATACATTGACTTTCGGAAACAATGGTCTTTACTTCCAATTAGATGAAGTTATAAGGGAGAGTTCATTTCGAATCGAAAACGTTACAATTACAAAAATCGGGATAACACCATTAATCAACTCAACAGTTGAGAGCAGTGCCAAATGGACCGTTGAATTGGAAGATATTACTGAAGTGAACGCAAATACGATGCGGCTTGCTTCAATTCCTGAAGGGAAAATTGCTTTTACAGGAGGAAAATCTGATTTTACAAGGACAAATTCTTCAACCATTTTTATTGAAGCAAAAGAAATTTTTGCCATTAATCAAGCGCAAATAAACATTGGTCGAGGAAATGCGACGATTTTCTTTTCTTCGGCCACAGTGGCAAACCCAAAGCTTGAAGTGGAAAATGGATCAAAAATCACAATCACAACAACTGCAGGGACAGCGAATACCATTGATTTAAGAGGAGAAAAATCAGGAATAGCTATTCGAACAGCTGGTCAGTTGATAGTCAACACAATAGGACCTTCAACTACAACGACACCAACAGATATCACAAACAATACAATAGCCCTTACTGGGGTGTCACCTAAAATTGAAATCAACGAGAATGGTAAGCTTGTTGTTAACAGTACTTTGTCAAAAAGAGGGATCCATTTAGCTGGAAATGATGCAGCACTTGTAGTAAATAGTTCCGAGCTTACCGCTATTTCTTCGACGCAAACAGCAGTGAATATTAGTGGAGATCGTCCATTGCTTTCTACAGAAAAAAGCACGATTCAATTTGGTTCAACAACTGGTCAACGAGTTAATTTAGTTGGCGATACACCGCTATTATCAATGTCTAATACAGAGATACTAATGAATGCCTCTACAGGACGAGGAATCTATTTACAGGGTGAAACGCCACAAATTTTTCTAGACGATAGTCAGTTATATATGACAGATACGGGTGCTTCTCAAGGAATGATCCTTAATGGAGAAGATGCTACACTTTCTTTAACCAATAATAGCGAACTTTCTATAAAATCTGGTGGGACCGGAACTGCTGAAAATATTCAGATCGGAAATAATAATGCACGTCCCAAAATTTTACTTGATAATAATTCTCTTATAAAAGTTTCTACAACAAGTGGTACTGGGGGAGCTTCGGATATATCTAATAATGCCATACATGTAAGAGGCAGTGAACCAAAGACCCAACTTTCTAATAGCTCAAAAATTAAAGTTACTATAGAGTCAAATGCACGCCGAGGGTTTTATTTGAATGGATCAGATGCTGAATTAATTGTTAAGGATAGTGAATTAGACATTTCTACCTTCACAGGACAAGGGGTAAATGTTACTGGCCTTTCTCCAAAAGTTGACTTAGAATCATCCAGATTAGAGATATTCACAACGACAGGGGTAAATATTTCATTATCTGGGGCTGACGGAATATTTCAAGCAACATACACAGAAGCGAAGATTCAATCAAGCGCTGGACAACGAATAAATCTGGTAGGCAATCGTTCAGTATTTAGGCTGGATTCAAGTCGATTTTCCCTAAATGCTACAACTGGTCGTGGGATCTATTTGTCAGGTGAAACGCCACAAATATTATTAGATGATAGTGAGTTAAGCATAGTAAATTCTGGAGCTGCACAAGGGGTCATATTACAAGGAATTGATTCGTTATTATCGTTAAAAAATAGTAGTAATGTTTACTTATCAAGTGGTGGGACAGGAACGAGTGAAAATATACAAATTGGCAATAACAACGTACCTCCGCGTATTTTACTGGAGACGAAGTCAACACTATCAGTTGTTTCTACTAGTGGTACAGGTTCACCATCAGTGACTGCTAATAATGCTATACACTTGAGAGGAGGACAACCAGAATTCGATATATTCGATGACTCACGAGTATCAGTGCAGATTAATTCTGGTGCTAGGAGAGCCATTTTTATGAATGGGAATGAAGGGAAACTTCAAATGAGAAATAGTGATTTAGAAATAGATCCAATCTCAGGACAGGGAATTAACTTTACTGGCAATAGTAGTTTACTTTCTATCAAAGAAGGAGCTGTTCTAAAATCACATACGGGTGTAAATGATAGTATTATTTTATTAGGAAATGAGCCTACGATAGATATATCAGGTACAGATACAAAAGTAGATGTTTCAAGTAATGCAAATTCGGCTACCACACATACCGCTTCAATTTTTATGGGCCAAAGAACTAATAACACAAGCATGAATGCCAAAATATTAGTTGAAGATGGTGCTGAATTGAGTGTTTTAGCGGGCAATAATGCACCTGCTGTAGGCTTGAGAAGTATTGGTGGTCAGTTTTTAGTTAAAAATAATGCCAAAGTCAATTTAGAAAATGGAAATGCTTCTTCAGCTTTTGAAGCGGCTGCGGCAACCTTAAGATTCATCCAAGCTGGATCTTATACTTTTATAATTGATCATGCTGATATGACTATCAAAAAGAGAGGAGGAACTGCTCCAGGCGTTAGAATGCACGGTTCTAATAACAATATATTAGTAAGAAATAAAGGAAATTTTGAGGTTATTAATCCTGGAAATGGTACGGCTAATAATGGTGGAGTAGCTTTAGGAAATCAGGCGATACATTATACTACTGGCTCAAATAATAGTTTTACGATACAGGATCCCGGTTCTCAAGTAACTTTAAATGCAGCAAGTGGCCCAGGGGTTGATATGGGGACTACTTCAGGAAATATCAATGTATTTGATGGAGGTTATTTTTCAGTTTCTGGTAGAACATCTACTGCAGCTGGTGGAATATTTAATGCTGGAGTAGTAGAAATCAATTTTGACAACCCTTTATATATGAACTTTAGAAATAACCGACAGGGTGGAGGAAATATTTTTAATGTCTCAAATGGTTCAATTTTGAAGGCCACTAACAGTGATCTGGCAGTTTGGAGAAATGGGGCTAATCTAGATGGAGAACCCAATTTGAATTTTCGTAAATTAGATTATACCTTTGGTGGATCAAATTTTAATACTCTTAGAGAAACAAGTGATCCGGATCATCTAAATACCACTATTTTTGGAACTGCAGGTCTCACTACGTATAGTAGAATGAGTAGTAATAATGGTCGGTGGGCAATTGCAGATGAATTGAGAACCCCTACGAATGCTGATAGTAAAATCCATGGTAGAGTGAGTCTTCCTGTAGGCTTACATGACAGTCGTCCAGCGTGGGATGATGAAGCCATTGTTACCATAGAAGTAGAATCGCCGTCAGGTAAGAAAAAAGAATATATGGCTAAAACTGTTGGAGATACGAACGAATCACCTGGTATCAGTATCTATGGAGAAGAACCGCGTGGTGGTCTTTTTGAAATTGACTTAATAGAGCCTTTAGAAGCAGGATCGAAAGTTCGAATCAACAAAGTCGAACTAACGAGTGGAGAACTTACTGATGGTTTCGGACATCAGATTTTAACAGAAACAGTTGAAGTCTTTCCAATCATTCCTCCGACACCAGCGCAATTTTCATCGTCGATTATTACCCAAAGTAATACCACAATCCAAGGTATTACGGACAATAAAGAGGCTGAGGTAACAGCTACACATAATGGTGAACCACTCAATACTGAAAATGCTATGATAGACAATGATGGTAAATTTGTCATTGATCTAAGGGAGGTTTCCTTAGAAATAGACGATGAAATTCAAGTCTTCTTAAGAGATGCGAATGGTGCAGCTGAAGCAGCTGGTGTAATTGGACCACCAGAAACGAATAATGAACGAGGGAATATCAATCCGTCAACTAAACTAGCCTTCCGAGATGTGATCTTTGAACCGGCTACAACCTTAATCGTTGGCGATTTTGCTCCTGTCTCACCTGTAGATCCTTTGTATCCTGAAATCGAAGTCGATCTAGAAAATAAACCATCTCTGCCAGAAGATCAAGGACCGCTAAGTATTGATTTTGTTTCTTCTTTTGATTTTGGTTCACAAGCGATTGCTGCACAAGACACACAATATTTTGCGCACCCACAACGATTGTTGAACGAAGATGGCACCGTCAATGAAACAGAGAAGCGTCCAAACTATGTTCAAATTAGTGATCGTCGTCCAGAAAATGAACGAAATGGCTGGCAATTAGCGATCACACAATTGGCTCAATTTTCTACAACGAGGAATCATGTCTTGGAGGGAGCTCAATTGCTTTTCACAAACCAACAATTAGTAACTGCACAAAGCGGGATACCGCCAGTGGTAGAAAAAGAAGATCAATTAACGCTGATTCCAGGAAATAAGCAGCCGCTATTACGTGCTAAAGGGACTGAAGGTACGGGGACATGGATCTATCGCTTTGGGGATGGAACATTTGCGAGTGAAAGTGTGATATTAGAAGTTCCTAAAGGTGCTAACCCAGAAGCCACTACGTATACTACGACATTAGTTTGGGAGTTTAGTTCTGTTCCAGAAAATTAAGTGAGAAGGAGAAGAGAAAACCAGCTTCTCCTTTTTTTGATTCTCTGGATTGGAATATTTATAAAAAGATGGGGTTTTAAATATCAAATCATAGTTAATAATCTATTCGTTTATAAGGGGATATATATAAGTATTTTAGTTATTTCATGTTAAGTTAATGTTAGAAAATAGCTGAGGTGATTACATGGAAACGACCAAAAAGAAATCTATCCATATTTCAATTGACAAGAACTTGAAAAGCGATGGTGAACAACTATTTGAGGAACTAGGCATGAATATGACAATAGCGATTACATTTGCTTGTTATATATGGAGTAAAAATTGTTACTATAAAACGGTCTCTTCAAGATTAATGCTTGTTAAAATTCTACGAATAACTGGAATATTAACTGAATAGTAGAACTTGATTTGTCCATGGGGATATTTTCCTGCAGACTATGTAAACTTACCCCACGTTCATTTAATCGCTCCACAATCGAAATTAAATCCTCCATACTTCTTCCCAATCGGGCTACATGCAAACCACAAGTGTATCTCTAGAACGAACAAAGTTGATCCTCATTTTTTAACCTAGGCGATTACTTTTAGCACCACTCATATGGTCAGTAAAAATTCTTTCGCAGAGGATTGAGTGTCAGGAAATTTTTTTGATTTCTAACTAGAAAAAGTTGGATTTGAATAACCTATAAAAATATTTATTTCAAGTAAAATGAGAGGAAACATATATGGAAGAATTATTTTCTGGAGTTGATAAGAGAGGGAAAAGTTAGCTAATAAGACAATTGATATCAGACATTCCAGCTCCAGTAAGATCTGATACAGCACCCATAATATATTCATGATAGACACAAAACTGCAAAATACCACTTGAAGCTTTTGATAACTCAAGAGTTTTAAGTTTTTTAAGTGTTTGTTTGAGGTTTTATATTATTATATAGAGAGGGAGGGGAGTTTAGGAGGCTTTTTTTGTTTGCGGTATACATGCAAAAAATCATCCGAATAATTTCAATGAAGGAGCGAAAAAGATGCCACAGGAATTCAGGATACCATTTAAACCACAGAAGTCAATGATGCCGAAAAAGTCAAGGATACCACAAGCTACATCAAGAGAAGTAATTGGAAAGGAAAACAATAAAAAAAATGATAAGAATAAATCAGGAGGTGACCAAAGAGTTTTAAACAATGTCTCCAATATATCAGGGTATACATTCACACCTGAAGGAATAACGCACCCAGTGGGTTGGCTTTATACGTGGGGAACCTTGTTAGCGATGGTGCCACCATTAGATTTTCCCGATCAACAGAGGCTCTTAAAAAAAACTACCCCAGCTTTTGAAGTGAATACACGGATTGATGTGAGAAGGAACGGGAATCAGACAAGGGTCCATTCTTTTGTTTCAACCTCCACCATCAATCGTGGGCGAATTCAACCTTCAATATTTTTGAATAAACCACATAACATGTCTCATCATTCAACAGCGATCGTGCCATCGTTAGCTAGTGCTAATTCTCTTTTTTGGAATCAGACGTGTGGAAATCAGACATCAGCGACCGCCTCACAAGATGTCGACATAGCGAAGAGGGCGCATGAATTAAGTGTTTTTTTTCATCAGAAAGTTCATGACCTCTACCAACTGGTGAATTGTACCACCACGAGAAGGACGGATCAGGTGAAGACATGGATCGTCACAGGAGAAAGTGTAGAACAAACGAGTTTTACGACGGTTTGTCAAGGTGCCATAGGTAAAGCTGAGACACAAAACAGCCAAGGAATGAAACAAGAAAGTGAGAATCCTACTTTTTCTTCTCACTACATGACTAATACAACTGAACATGGGTTCCACCCTTTTTCTGCGAAAGAGGCAGCTCAAAAACTAAGTAAAGTCTTTCAAGCTTCTTTTGAAAAACAACATAACGCTACAATAGATACCCCAAATCATATACATAATCAAGTGACAGAAACATTTTGGAATGGATTAACGGAACGGTTTTATCAGTTTTTTTACCAACATGAACATATGGATTCTAGTCAAGAACAAGCCCGTGGTAGGTCTTGGATGTCGTATTTTGTGGATTTGTTACTACAAACTTTTTCGGTAGATTATGGGAAACAAGCTCCCATTAACCTACCGTCAAAAATGAACTTAAATTATCAGATGAAATCGCCATTTTCTAATCCAGCACTACAAACGAAAAAGAAGCAACCAGAAGGAACACCCAAAACGGTATCGGAACCTGTATTAGGAATGACACCTAAAACGATGATGAAAAATGAGTCTGTATTGAACCCTAAAAAAGAGGGTTTTTTGCCTCAAATTTCGAAGCTAGCCACAGATTTTTATGAAGTAGTCGATAGTTTTCTCCAACAATCCATTGGTCTCCAGTTTTTAGGCGCCGAGGCCATGCCGTTGCCACCTACTAGCATACCTTCTCTAGAATTAGAGGAAAACCAATTAACATTCAATGAAACCCAGATAAGCGAGACAACTACAGAAAGCAGTCACGTCAACGGGACGACTCCTTATGTTGAGGGGGCTGAATTAGAGGTGACGAGAGCTAGCGAAAGCAATGATACTCAGGAGATTAATGAAAAGATTCAAGCTTTCTTGCGGGAAAATGCCGATAATCCAACAAAGATAGTAGTTCAGGAGACAAAGGAAGAGTCCCATCCGCCTGAATGGACGAGTGAACAAAAAGAGAACATCCGTCAAAAAATCGTTGATTTCTTCACTGAAAAAGGAATAGCCTGTCAAGAATCTAATGCTAAAGACCTAATAGAAACAGTCGGTGAGTGGGTGCTCCTTGAAGGAGCCTCTCCCGCAACACTGGATATGGTGAAAGTCAAAGAACTCGCAAAAATAATTCTAGAAATGGGGGAAGAGACAGTAATTTCAGAGGAACAAGCAGGTCTAACTGTCGGATCATGGGTCTATGAAACAATGAAAGACATTCAACCGAAGGTTTTAAATCTGGTCGCAGAAACGACAACACAACCAGAAGAGGTGGGTACACCCCAACCAATAAGTACAGATAACAAAATCGAGAGGGATGGCATTCAATGGCGAGATCCCAATGTACGAAAAGAAGTGGAGACCTTTTTACGGAAGAAGATACTCTCACCGAAACCAACCAAAGAAGAAGTATTGATTGCTATGGGAAAATGGATCACAAAAGAAGAAAACAACCAATTGGTCTTTGATTATGAAAAACTCCAACCTATGGCGAAAGTGATTTTGAAAGCATTGCACCTCCATGACGGAAAAAACGAAGAGGAGCTCTCAAATAAAGATGCTGAATTAACGGTCATGAAATGGGCCTTTGAAACGATATTAGGAAGTTCGATTGAAGCCTACATGATCAAAAAAATTGTGTCGGCACCTGATATCGATCAATTTACTATGGGACGTTTGAGGGAGTTATTTACCGTTAGAAACTTGGAGAAAGAAGGATTGATTCAGTTAGATGTTTCTACTCTTTCTCAAAAACAGAAGACCTTCTTTAACAAACTGTGGAATTTATTCCTCCAACGGGAGTTGCCCAATTATTTTTTGGATAGCAGTGGCTTAGCGGATGAGTTGTTGATTTCTGATTATGCTTCCTTGATGCAGTTAACAGGAGCGAAGATTTTAAAGGAAGGAGAGTACCAATACCCCTTCAGTCAAGAAGAAGCTCGATTGATGGGGGAACATTTTTGGCAAACCATCCTTGAAAAAAAAATCACCAGCTATGAAGAATTCCGCCATCTCCTGATGCCTTCTTTACTTGCGGTCGCTCAACTAGAACCTGATCTGTTACGAGAGGCATTGGCTACGGGCACCTACAAAGAAGTCGCTATCAGCACATTTATAGGATACCAACAAGAAGGTTATTTTCAACTGGTCGAACATCAAGAACTACTTGATCGTTTGTATAAAGCCTATCAAGAAGCCTTGCTTCAATGGCGACGAAAAGAGGCGTTAGCCACCACTGTGGCGCAGACGTGTATCGATAGATTTAATTCTTCCTTTAGATTTTATGAAATCAAACAAAGATATCTTGAAGGTTCAACCAAGCCATGTCCAGACATTGAATGGTTTCAACCGAAAATAGAAGACGTGTATACTAAATTGACAAAAAACGTCTCGGAGGCTCATGTTTCCTTTGATAAAAAAATGATTGAATTTGCGCTGAATGCAGTTGATCAAGAGGAGCGTGCGTTCATTTTCTCAAAAACGACTACCCTTTACGAGGGATTTGCTGAGTTGAAAAATGAAACCCACTATACAGGCGGGATACCAGGAACAGGTGGGATGTTACTGATTAATTTGAGAGGACGAGTGATGTGGGAGGATACCACGCTTAGTCTCGACAAAACGGATCTGTTTGTGGCTGTTAATGGGAAGGAAGAACGCTGGTATGCATTAAAGAGACTGGATGAAGAAGGGGGCTATCTCCTCTATCGCGTCGACCAAGATCCCCTATCCTACCTCAAATATGGACTACTTAATCGGAAAGATCTTTGGGGAAAAGGGTATCAACAAGTAGGAAATGAGATACGCATCGGGGATAAATACTTTCAGTTCTCTGCTCGTGTGAATCGAAGCAAGAAGTTATCCCATGGGGTGGAAATGGAACCGTTGATTGAGACATTGAGTCGTAAGCATAGTGACCAATTGTACAAGCAACTCTACGATTCGGGAAACGATAAAGCGGATACCGAAAAACTTTGGGAGGTCATCAAGCATTTCATCCCATTTTATGATTGTGTGGTAGGAATCATCAATCAAGATGTGGGGGAAGCGATTACTTCGTGTACAATTGATGCGTTGCTTTTCATCCCAATAGTGGGACAAATCACTTCTCTCAATATGAAGTTTGCATTAGGGGTGGCTCGAGCATTTGCCCGAGGTGGGATTCGAAGTGTCATCAAAAATAGTCGCCATTTTCTTCCGAATGTCGCTGAAATCAGAAAACTGGTTTGGAGTCTCGCACAGGCGATTGATCCAGGATTTGAAACGATCGTAAGTGGCGGGCGACTGGTGATTCAGAAAGCCTTGAAGTTCAAAAATGAATTTCGAGTCGGAATGAAAACCAAAGCGCTGTTAGAAAAAATAGAGATCATGGAGAAGGCCCGAGAGGCATTGAAAAAAGAAATTATGATCGGAGAATTGAATGGCTTGGAAGTTCCCGTAAAAAAGATGAGTGGAGATTTATACATGCGGGTGACTAATTTGGACACTGCGGAGGTGTTTGGTGGCTTATATGTATTGAAAGGCAAACAGTTAGAACCCTATAGAGGGCCTGCCAAATTTACGACGGAACAACTAGAATTGATCGATCGTTTAGAGTTCAAGCTAGATAAAGATCAGATGTATGTCGTTAAAAACAATCCTGATCCCCAAGCCTATGGCGAAGGAAGGATCACGACAGTAATACAAGAAGGAGAAGAGACGAAACGCTTTATTCGAATGAAAGGGAAACTAATTCCAGTAGGGATGCAGTCCATCGAAGGACACGGTGTCCGAATGTATATCAAGGATCCTGCGGCGAAAAAGTTTTTGCCAGTCAATTATAATGGTATGGAATGGTATTTTGAAGCCCCGACTTCCCACTCTATACCCAAAGAGGTAGAGACAAAAATCGTTGAGCAGTTGGATCAGTTTGAAACACAAAAGAATCCTATTTTTCTTTCTGCCCCAGATAGTAGAATTGGCTTGATATGGGATGGAACAAACAGATCTTATATCAAGATCAAGGAGCATTACATTCCGTTGATCTTACTGGATCAGGAATTTAATCGGTATCATTTGGTGAAAAAAGATTATAATGAAGCGATGACAGTACTGAGATTTGATGAAAAAAAAGATCAATTTCGTTTTGAGACAGAATTAGAAAAAAAACAAGTAATAGAAGCTTTCTTTACTGATCAACTAATGGAGTCAATGGAGCGACATCGAAGAGTGAAAGAAACAGCAAGTACTTCAAGAGAAGGCAAAGCAATAAGTACTTCAAGAAGAGGAAAAGCAACAAGTGCAGCTAAAGGAAGAACTGCCCTATGGAAGACATATCCACCCTTTAATGTACTCCCAAATCCACCTGGACATGCGAAGGAGTGGACGAAATTTAGAAATGCAATCCCCTTTCAACGTGAATTTATAATTCCACGAGTTGAAGATCCCAGTGTTTCTCTTGATAAATTTTCTACTTTTCTACCCGTAAAACCTCCTATCTATTATGATAACAAAGAATGGTTGAACAAAACTTTAAAGAAAATGATTCGTGAAAATTTCCCTGTTGAACCTAGACGTAATTTTCGAGTATATGTAGGTCTTAAATCAGATGAGGCACCAGACTATATCCAACTATTTCGGAAGAAGCTTGTAGGAGAATTTAGGAAATCAAAAGAAACTTGTATAAAATCAAAAGAAATATGTGATAATTTATTGTCCAAAAAAAAACTTGCAAAAACTCAAGAAGGTCAATATTTGATTAAACTGTTTCAGTTAGAAGATGTGTCAAATAAAGAAGTAATCTTAAGAGAAATTGTCACGAGACTGAAGTTAATAGCTGAAAAAGGAGAAACCTTCCTTAAAAAAATAGCAGATTTTGGATTTGATAATATTTGGATTGTTTCCACTAGTTTAGTTCGTGAAAAAGGTACAACAGAATATCGTTCAGCTTATAAAGAATTAGCACAGGCATCTATTTCAAAATATGATCCGGAATGTAGAATGTTCATTTATGCGGATGCGTTCCACTTAGATCCAGCCGTTAATCCAGGGAAAGAAACTAAACCTGTTGGACGTGAAGTAATCTTACATGAAATGACACATATTCTAGAGGAAACAGAAGATTGGGTTCGATATTCTTACACGAACAAAGGCTTTAGTAAAAGTGCAGAAGATACATTAAATGATTTTATGAAGGTCTACGACGATCCTACTTTGTTAGAATCAGAACAATTTAATGAATTTGCAAGTTATGTGGCGAAATCATTGAACATGCCAACAATATCAATAAAGGCTGTAGCAAGAGCAATAATGACGATCCCTATGTTACGTGCGAATTTTCAGATGATGGATGCGGAAATGCTTATGATCATACTAAGAGATTTTGCTGATGGTAGGAAATTTAAAGAACGACCGATTGTAAAACGGAGTGTTGATGACAATAAATCAGGCAATTGGGAAATGTTTACGTACCTAACCTTGGGATACATACTTGGTGGAGGAATCTTCGAAAGAAATCTTCAGTTGAATAAGACGCAAGAACAAATCACAACAAGAACAACGGATAATATAAGTGCAAATCTAAGAAACAAGGAAGTAACAGAAACTGTAGAAATCACAAAAGGCTCAGTGAATAGAACGTCCTTAAATTTAGTCATGGATACAGAAGCAGTCATCACTATCACTCCATCCGTCTCAGAACAACCAATGGACACGAAACTTCTAAAGCCTACAGTAAAACAAGGTTTTCTAGATCTCGTAGTCACGAGTATAGAAAAAAGTACTAAGAAAAATTCCAATTCCACACAAATAAACCTGAATCAGAAAGAATTAAGGCTACAACACTAACCGAGTGAATGATGACTTTCTTTCATCAAGTACGAAGGCAAATGTGATGATATGATAGAGAAAAAGGAACAAGAACACTAACGAGAGATGATAATTAGCGCCGATCAACAATTGATTTATGATTATTGATTAAAAATATAAATTATGTTCATTTTTACGATTTACCTAGAAAGAGGAGTGAAATCAACTTTCGTGAAAATAGCTCTATCCTTACAGGCTCTGAAAGAAATCCAGTTTTCTTTTTGAGCTTTTTTTCTATAGCTTGTTTTAAAATAGTTAAAAATCAAATGATGTATTAGAAATTTCTCGTGGAAGGTCATTGTCAAAGAACGACTGGCCATGAAGGAACAAAAAATAGCCAAACTTAATTTTGTCCTAATTTCCAACAGTAACATAGTATAAATTTCTTAGAAATATTAGTCCACGATTCTTCTATTTCCTGTTTTTAAGTGAATATGACAGTAATGAAAGAATTTTACTAGTCATTTCACAGGCATTTTTTTCCTATTCGTATTATGCTTTTTGTTAAGAATAGTATATTGAGGGAATAAATGATATGAAAAAATGGATGAATAGAGTAAAAAAATCAAATGAAACAAAACTAGTTGCTGAAGTCCCACGTTTTTCTCCTGATTATGACCAGGGGCTAACAACGAAGGAAGTAGAGGAACGTTTCAATCAGTCATTGACAAACAAGACGCTTGATCCATCTTTTAAGACCAATCATCAAATCGTTATTGAAAATATATTTACTTACTTTAATTTGATTTTTTTGATATTAGCTCTTCTTTTATGTTTGGTTGAATCTTATAAAAATTTGACTTTTTTGCCGGTAATTATTGCAAATACAGGAATTGCAATCTATCAAGAAATTCGATCAAAAAAGATTTTGGATCGATTAAGTGTATTGAATATGGCTAAAATCACTGTTGTAAGAGATGGACAAGAACAAGAAATAAATACGGAAGAATTAGTGTTAGATGATATTGCTATATTAAAGACTGGGGAACAAATCCCTGCAGATGCTATTGTCCGACAGGGAAAATTACAAGTGAATGAGTCATTATTGACAGGTGAACCAGACGAAATAACGAAAAATGTTGGCGATGAATTGATGTCTGGCAGTTTTATTGTCTCGGGAAAAGCATATGTTCATATTGAGAAGGTAGGCTACGACTCTTACATCTCTAAGCTAACCATGAGAGCAAAACAAATGGGAAAAGGGGAGCAATCAGAAATGATCTCTTCTTTGAATAAACTGATCAAATGGATCGGAATTATTATCATACCTTTAGGGATTACTTTATTCTCGCAAAGTTTTTTCATTAATGGAAATACATTCAAGGAAAGCATTGTTTCAATGGAAGCGGCTTTGATCGGTATGATTCCAGAAGGATTATATTTATTAACAACGATCACACTGGCGATGAGTGCCACACGATTAGCAAAAGAACGTGTTCTTTTACATGATATGAAAAGTATTGAAACTTTGGCAAGAGTTAATCTTCTTTGTGTGGACAAAACGGGAACGATCACTGAAAATGAGATGTCTGTGCAAAACGTGATCATCGCTAAAAATGATTTAGCAAAAGAAAAGAGTGCCATGTTACCTCAACTAATTTCGGACTATGCGAAAGAAATGGCTGACGACAATCAGACCATGAAGGCAATTAAAACATACTTCAAAGAGTATACTGCCAAAGAAGCAATCTCTTCTCTTCCTTTTTCTTCTGTACAAAAATACAGCAGTGTTACATTTCCAGAAGGAGTATTCGTACTGGGGGCGCCAGAGTTGGTCTTACGAGAAGCGTATAAAGAATATAAAACAGAATTTAGTTCTTACGCAAAAGAGGGGTATCGAGTCCTAGTCTTTGGTTTATATGAAGGAGAATTAAAAAAAGCAGAACTGGTAGAGCGAGTGATTCCTTTAGGTTATATTTTGATTGAAAACCCTATACGTAAAGAAGCACCAGAAACATTTAATTATTTTAAAAAACAACGAGTTTCGATCAAAGTTATCTCTGGTGATAATCCGCAAACCGTATCGAATGTTGCTCGTAAAGCAGGAATCGTAGATGCGGAAAATTATGTAGATGCTTCGACTTTAACTGAAAATGATTATTTAGAAGCAGTAGAAACTTATACTGTATTTGGACGGGTGAATCCAGAGCAAAAGAAGAAATTCGTACAGCTTTTAAAACAAAAAAATACAGTGGCAATGACTGGTGATGGTATCAATGATATTTTGGCCATGAAAGAGGCAGATTGTAGTATTGCGATGGCTTCAGGAAATGAAGCTACGATTCAAGCAGCACAAGTAGTATTACTTGATTCTGATTTTTCTCGAATGCCAGAGATTGTAGCGGAAGGTAGACGAGTAGTGAATAATATTGAACGTTCTGCAAGTTTGTTCTTAGTGAAAAATATCTTTTCTTTTTTACTCTCTCTATTTTCAATACTGTTTGCATTGACTTATCCACTTGAACCTTCTCAAATTACGTTGATTAGTTTATTTACTATTGGTTTACCTTCTTTCTTGCTAGCATTAGAAGAAAACAAGAATCGGATCGAAGGGAAATTTATTTTGAACGTCATGGAAAAAGCGGTACCTGGAGGGATCACAGATATGATGGTTGTTGGGACATTAGTGGTTGGCGGTGTGATTTTGGAATTGAACAAGACAGATGTATCGACGGCTTCAACGATGTTATTGATTGCAGTTGGATTTCTAGTCCTTTATAAGATTTGCCAACCGTTGAACCGATTCCGTCTAAGGATCATCTTATTATGTGCAGGTGGTATTTTATTCTCGATCCTCTTTTTGCATAAATTATTTGCCCTTTCTACAATTTCACCAGTACCTGTTCTATTATTATTGATTTTGTTCTTTGCAGCTGAATCAATCTTTAGACAACTAACTAATTTCAGTGAAAAATATGTCCTTTTAAAAAAGGAAGGACAAAAACGGACAGTAATTGAAAGCCTCAAAGCTTTGTTTTTTATCAAGTTAGAGGAGAAGGATAGACAATCAGATTAAGTTCAAGGAGAAATTTTGCGAGAGGTTCTCTAGAACTAGAAAACATCCACTTTTATGTTCAACGTACTTCATTACCAGATATGCCTAAAATCGCTCAAATGTTTGAATCTATTTTCTAGATAGTAGCAAGCCCAATATAAATGGGCTTACTGCTATTTTTTATACGAATAAGTTATACTTAAAATTTAAAATCAACATTTAATTCTACATTTAAGGTACAACTGTATAGAATCTGAAAAAAATAGTCTTTTTTGAATCGTAGTATTGTTATGTTTTCAATTACTAAAAATGACATCCATATTTTTTGAAATAGAAGCAAGAGAAGCATAGATAATTGGATGTTGCGAGACTGACTTTTAGACGGTTTCAAAATAACCTCTAGCTGATTGGTTGAATAAGTTTCATGACAACCTTTCTGTAAAAAGAGTGAAATAAGAATATTGTCTGTGCTATCTAATTAG
>NZ_NGMO01000001.1:970444-971812 GCF_002140175.1 Candidatus Enterococcus wittei | reverse complement strand
ATTAGGCAAAGTCCTCAATGAACATTTTGATTTACAGATTCCTGAATCTGAAGTGGCATTTCTTGCAGTCCACATTCAAACAATGAAAGAACATAAGGAAGAAAAATGTGAAAAAAAAGTTCGGGTTCTACTTGTTTGCAGCAGTGGTAAAGGGACTTCGCAATTATTAGCAGCTCGAATCCGTAAAAATTTTCAAAGAATTGAAATCTAGATGTGTATAAGAGACAGAGATGTGTATAAGAGACAGAATGAAAACTACCATTTATGAAGATTTGGTTTTATCCACAGTAATCTTAAAACTTGACACCATTCCAACATACACTCTAGATGTGTATAAGAGACAGGTAAAATTCACTTCAATAAAGTGATTACTATAATTTATCTAAATATAAAAACACATACAATAACACATTAAATATGTTTTGTATGTGTTTTTATAGTATTAATCACTTTACATTTTAATTGATTAAAGTCATTATCGTATGTAGCAATATCTACGACTAAATCTATAGACTCTTGTTGATTTAGAGTTAAAAGATAGCCATTAATTTTTAAAAAGACATAAGTTGCTAGAAAAGCCGTTCGTTTATTTGCGCTGTAAAAAGGATGTTTTTTTATCAACTGTATAATTAAAATAGATGCTTTTTCATAAATTGAAGGATAAACTTCCTCACCAAAAGCAGATGATCTGAGTTGCCCCACACACATCTCTAGAGCGTTAAGATCTTTTACCTCAATAGGTTCATTTGGCGAATATCTTTTTATTTGAATCACATTCATCTTTATTATGTCTTTAGCAACCAAATATTTTATAGTCATTTGTCAACAAGCTCTTTAAAAGTAGAATCATATTCTACTAGCGCTTGAGATATTGCTACATCAATTTCATCAGATAAAGTTTGTTTTTTAGTAATCGCAGATCGAAGCTTATTTTCATCTAAATAAACCGTGTCTCCAGGATTCAACCCGTTTTCTTTTAGGAATTCTTTTGAAATTGTTAACACTACTGAATTACCTACTTCTCTAAATTTTCTTTCTTTAATCGACATATTTCTTCCTCCTACATCTTCGTATATACAGTATATACGTCTGGTGATGTTAAATCAACTTTAGAATCCCTCCACTTCACTATGATTAAAAAAATGTTTTTGCTAAATACTTATCTAAATCTAAAAATAGTGGAACCAAAATGTACAAGGAATAGCCATGCTATGATTATTTGACAGCCTTAATTAAAGAACTGTCTCTTATACACATCTAGATGTGTATAAGAGACAGCTAAAAATGACATCCATATTTTTTGAAATAGAAGCAAGAGAAGCATAGATAATTGGATGTTGCGAGACTGACTTTTAGACGGTTTCAAAA
>NZ_NGMO01000001.1:951392-970344 GCF_002140175.1 Candidatus Enterococcus wittei | reverse complement strand
GTATATACGTCTGGTGATGTTAAATCAACTTTAGAATCCCTCCACTTCACTATGATTAAAAAAATGTTTTTGCTAAATACTTATCTAAATCTAAAAATAGTGGAACCAAAATGTACAAGGAATAGCCATGCTATGATTATTTGACAGCCTTAATTAAAGAATGGAAGGAATAATTTTAAGGGGAAATCTAAAGATACGATGTTTTAGCTCATGCTAAATTTGCTGTAGAAGCAATGTGCATATTGAATTTTTATTGTCGAAGATATTTATAAAAGATATTAGTAGAGATCAAAAAGATCACAGTGAATGAAGCTAGACTTATTGATCGCGTTGTTTGATTTTTGTCTTTTATAGATGATTGATCGTATAGGTTAACATTTTCGATTTTTTATTTTTTTTTGAGTATATTCTTTGACCAAAGTTGACCAATTGAGTATAATTGATTTGTAAGGTTGATGAAGAAATAAATCATAGAATGGTGAAATGCGACCGGATATCTAAAATCTATCAAGCAAGGATTTATTAGCAATAGTTTAGATGCACGGTTTAGTTAATCACCTTCTATTTTTCGTAGCGATTTTTTAATTGTTATGGAGAAACAAACTTTGACCTTGCTCAGATAAACTTCTATTTAGGAGGGTACATGAATGAATATTGAAAAAATGACAACAACGCTCCAAGAAGCGATTGCAGAAGCGCAACAAGTAGCAGTTACTAGACAACATCAAGAGATTGATATCGCTCATTTATGGAAGATATTTTTACAGCCAAACCATTTTGGTCGAAATCTTTATACGGATGCTGGTTTAAATGTAGATGAGTTTGAAAAAGAAGTGAACCGTGTCTTAGATGAATATCCTACTGTATCTGGTGGAAATGTTCAGTATGGACAAAATTTAAGTCAAAATCTATTTCGTCTATTAAATGAAGCGGACCAATTACGTGAAAGTTTTGGAGATGAATATTTATCTACTGAGATCGTGCTTTTGGCATTGATGAAATTAAAAAATTATCCGTTGACTGTTTATTTGACAAAAAACGGTTTGAATGAAAAAGAATTACGAAAGAATATCGAAGAGATGAGGGGTGGAGATAAAGTGACCTCAAAAAATCAAGAAGAACAATACAAAGCATTGGAAAAATATGGCGTTGACTTAGTACAACAAGTCAGAAGTGGTAAGATGGATCCAATCATTGGACGAGATGAAGAAATCCGTGATGTGATTCGTATTCTATCAAGAAAAACTAAAAATAACCCAGTGTTGATTGGAGAACCGGGGGTTGGTAAAACAGCGATAGTGGAAGGACTAGCCCAACGGATTGTTCGAAAAGACGTTCCAGAAAATCTAAAAGATAAGACCATTTTTTCTTTAGATATGGGTGCGTTGATTGCGGGAGCTAAATTCCGTGGTGAATTTGAAGAACGATTGAAAGCTGTGCTAAAAGAAGTGAAGAAAAGCGATGGACGGATCATTTTATTCATCGATGAAATCCATAATATTGTTGGGGCTGGTAAGACAGAAGGCAGTATGGATGCCGGAAACTTATTGAAACCTATGTTAGCTCGCGGAGAATTGCATTTGATTGGGGCAACTACCTTAGATGAATACCGTCAATATATGGAAAAAGATAAAGCATTAGAACGTCGCTTCCAAAAAGTATTAGTCAAAGAACCAACTGTCGAAGATACAATTAGTATCTTACGTGGTTTGAAAGAACGTTTTGAGATCCACCATGGAGTAAATATCCATGACAATGCATTAGTAGCAGCTGCGACACTGTCTGATCGTTACATTACTGATCGATTTTTACCAGATAAAGCAATCGATTTGATTGATGAAGCAAGTGCAACGATTCGCGTGGAAATGAACTCGATGCCAACAGAATTGGACCAAGTGACACGTCGTTTGATGCAGTTGGAAATTGAAGAAGCTGCTTTGAAGAAAGAGTCAGACGATGCAAGTAAGAAACGTTTGAAAAACTTACAAGAAGAATTGGCTGATCTGCGAGAAGAAGCAAATGCCATGAAAATGCAATGGGAAACAGAAAAAGAAGAAGTAAACACGGTGTCTTCAAAACGTGCAGAGATCGACAAAGCAAAACATGAGCTAGAAGATGCAGAAAATAATTATGACTTAGAACGTGCCGCTGTACTTCGTCATGGGACGATCCCACAACTTGAAAAAGAATTACGAGAATTAGAAGCAAAAGCAAAAGATAGCGACATCAAAATGGTGCAAGAATCAGTTACTGAAAATGAAATTGCACAAGTTGTTGGTCGCTTAACGGGTATTCCAGTGACAAAACTGGTGGAAGGCGAAAGAGAAAAATTGATCAAGTTGAACGAAACATTACATCAACGAGTGATCGGACAAGACGAAGCTGTAGATGCAGTTAGTGATGCGGTAATCCGGTCACGAGCTGGTTTGCAAGATCCAAATCGTCCTCTTGGTTCTTTCTTATTCTTAGGTCCAACAGGTGTTGGTAAGACAGAATTAGCAAAAGCTCTAGCAGAAAACCTATTCGATTCAGAAGAACACATGGTTCGAATTGACATGAGTGAATACATGGAAAAACATGCAGTATCTCGTTTGGTTGGAGCACCTCCTGGTTATGTAGGATATGAAGAAGGTGGTCAACTGACAGAAGCAGTTCGTAGAAATCCATATACGATTGTTTTACTTGATGAAATCGAAAAAGCTCATCCAGATGTTTTCAATATTTTACTACAAGTATTGGATGATGGTCGCTTGACTGATTCTAAAGGACGATTAGTTGACTTCAAAAATACAGTCATGATCATGACAAGTAATATTGGTTCACAATTATTACTAGAAGGTGTCACAGCGGATGGTACGATTCCTGAAGAAGTAGAAGAACAAGTACGCACGATTCTTCGTGGTCATTTCAAACCTGAATTCTTGAACCGAATCGATGATACGATTCTCTTCACACCGCTTAGTCTTGAGGATGTAAAAGGAATCGTGGATAAGATGATTGTTCAACTAGCAAACCGTTTAGAACATCAAGAAATCATCTTGGAAATCAGCGATGAAGCAAAAACTTGGATAGCTGAAAATGCTTATGAACCTGCATATGGTGCGCGACCATTGAAACGCTTTATCACTAAAGAAGTAGAAACACCTCTAGCTAAAGAAATTGTGGCTGGAAAAATCATGCCAAAATCAAGAGTAACGATCAGTTTGTTTGATGGCAAGTTAGCCTTCAAAACAGAAGAATTACCAGAGATTGAATGATAAAAATCATATGAACTAAGGCACCCATCAAAGTAGTCTTCTAGATTGCTTTGATGGGTGTTTTTTTGATTCATTTATTAGTAGAAGTCATAAAGTCGGATAAATCTTACAAAAATACGGGGAATACGTTGTAAACGTTCATGAAGTCTGCTTATTTTTTACAGGATTGAATGCGGCAAAAGTAAGTGTTTTCATTTATAATGAGGAATATTAATATGGGAGATGCAGATGAGGTGATAATCCAATGATCAATGAACGGGAAAAAGCAATTGTTCAATACATTTTAGCGAATGAGCCAACCACTATTTCCAAAATAGCTACACACATGAAGCTATCTGATAAAACAGTATCACAAGCACTTAAACAAATTGATAAATTTTTTACTGAGACGTCGATTCAATTAGTCAGAAAACCACGAGTTGGCGTTTCATTTGTAGGTGATCCAGCTGAAATAGTAAGGAGACTTGAGCTTAATAATGAGATGAGATTACCAATCACTAAGAAAGATCGGGTACAATTTCTTTGTTTTGAGATTTTGAAATATAAAACATATTTTACGAGACAGAAACTACAAGATACCTTGTTTATCAGCAAGTCTACTTTAGAAAACGATATGAACCAAGTGAATGAAATTTTCCATCACTTTAATGTCAATATCGATGTATTACCAGGAAAGGGTTCATTCTTGAATTTATCTGAACAAGGAAAAAGAAGCTTAGCGTTTGATTTGATTTATTATTTTTGGGGAGATAATTGGAAAATCACAAAAAAAGAGCATCAATATCTGCACTCAATTCAAGGAGTTCCTCCTTTTGTGAATGAACTGATGGATATGGGTAATATTACATTAGTAGACACCTTATTACAAAGCTATTTAAAGCAAACACAATTGACCCTTTCGGATTCAGCCTACCATTCTTTGTTGTTACACCTAATTATTATGATTGATCGTGTCAGGGAAAACAACTATTTGAAAGTGAACAAAGGACAAGAAGTAGTTACAAAGAATAGAGCATTTGATTCATTCATTGCCAGCTTGGAACGAACATTTGAATTGTCACTTCCAGAATTCGAGATTCATTATATTTGTCTTCATATGGAAGGGACTTCACTGATACAAAATGGATGTGATGAAGATATAGAGAGTATTCTCCGTCATATGATCCAAAAGAATGTCACCGTTTACAATGAAGGTTTTTTTCTTGCTCTGATTGCGCACATCAAAGAATCAATGCAGCGCATTCAAAATGGCTTGTTGATTCACAACCCGTTCCTGACAGACGTAAAGATAAATTTTCCAATCGCTTTTGAAGAAGCTTTACAATTAGGCAAAGTCCTCAATGAACATTTTGATTTACAGATTCCTGAATCTGAAGTGGCATTTCTTGCAGTCCACATTCAAACAATGAAAGAACATAAGGAAGAAAAATGTGAAAAAAAAGTTCGGGTTCTACTTGTTTGCAGCAGTGGTAAAGGGACTTCGCAATTATTAGCAGCTCGAATCCGTAAAAATTTTCAAAGAATTGAAATCTCTAGAATTTTATCAATTCAAGAATTAATGAAAACTACCATTTATGAAGATTTGGTTTTATCCACAGTAATCTTAAAACTTGACACCATTCCAACTATTCATGTATCACCCATATTGAATAAAGAGGAACAACTGAAAATCGATCGATTCTTGGAAAAAAAATTAAGTAAACATACAAAAGTGAAGAGTCCTTTTTCTAAGCTAATCACAGATGAATTCATTTTTTTGGATCTATCATTCAACGAGTATTCCCAAGTGATTCGATTTATTGGAAATCATTTGATACGTAAGAAATATGCAAAAGAAGGAATAGTTGAATCTTCTTTAGAAAGAGAGCAACTTTCTTTTACATCATTTGAAAAATTTGCTACACCTCATGGTTCACCTGAGTATGTGATGAAATCAGTGATCGTATTTGTACGCCTTGCAAATGAAATACCTTGGGGAGAAACAAAAGTGAGATACCTATTTTTTATTTGTATCAAAGATAAGACGGGTCAGGAACTAGAACAAGTTTATGACAGAATGTTAGAAGTTATGGAATCTGGGGAAAGAAAATATTTACTCAAAGGAACAAAGCAAGAAATAAAGAATTATTTGAAAGAGGAAAGATAATATGAATATAGCCACTTTACTACCTCCAAATCATGTTTTTCTTGATATGGAAGTAGCAGATAAGGAAGAAGTCATCCGTCAGTTAGCAAGTGTATTAACAACGGATGAGATCGTTCAAAATGAAGAAGAATACATTCAATCTGTTTTAGCAAGAGAAACACATTCTACAACTGGAATTGGCAATAATATTGCAATTCCTCATGGGAAAAGTCAAGCAGTCAAGCAGTCGGCCATTATCTTTGCCAGATTAAGAGAACCAATCGACTGGCAAGCGTTGGATGATGAACCAGTATCAGTCGTTATTTTGTTAGCTATTCCTGAATCTCATAAAGGGGACGACCATTTGAGGATTTTATCAAAAATTGCTATGAAGCTGATAGATGACGAGATTACAGAAAAATTAAAAACTGAGCTAGATCGACAATGTATTATCCAGCTTTTGAGTGAATAATGAAAAGAAATGAGGAAGAAAAAATGAAACGAAAAATTATTGCAGTTACTGCCTGTGCTACTGGCGTTGCCCACACATACATGGCTGCGCAAGCATTGAAAAAAGCAGCAGCTAAACGTGGTGACTTGATCAAAGTGGAAACACAGGGAGCTACAGGAATTGAAAACGAATTAAATGAAAGGGATTGTCAGATTGGTGAAGTGGTGATTTTTGCTGTCGATACAAAAGTAAGAAATGAAGAACGCTTCAAAGGCAAAACTGTGTTAAAAGTTCCTGTAGCTGCGCCAATCAAAAATGCTGAAAAAGTAATCGAAGAAGCATTAGCAATGGTTGATAAATGATTGGAATAGGGGAGAAAGCAAATGAAAAAAATAGCAAGTGAGATTAAAAATCATATTTTAACAGGGATTTCATATATGATTCCTTTAGTGATTGCCGGTGCCGTCATTATGGCAATTTCTCGTGTAGGGGGATCGATATTTGGAATTGTCGATATTTGGGATGGGGCCTATGGGGAAAGTGCGAATAGTTTGATTCGTTTATTACACAGTTTGGATGGGTTTGGCGGTATTGCTCTAGGATTGATGTTTCCAGTTATTTCGGCATTTATTGCTTATTCTATTTCTGACAAATTAGGAATTGCTCCTGGTTTGATTGGTGGAATGTTAGTTAAAGACATCAATGCTGGTTTCTTAGGAGCAATCGTATCTGGACTGATTGCTGGTTATGCTTGTTTATGGATCAAAGACCACGTCCATTTACCAAAGTCAATGACCTCGGTGGTTCCCGTATTTTTAGTGCCTGTAGTGGGCACATTAATAACTGTTCTACTAGTTAATTATGTGATCGGCATACCATTTGCGGCGATTAACGTAGCGCTGGAATCTTGGTTGAATGGATTAAGTGGTGGGAATGCCATCGTAATGGCAGCTGTTGTTGGGGCAATGGTTGGTTTTGACTTGGGTGGCCCTGTGAATAAAGCAGCTGTTACAACTGCTATGGCTTTACTGACTAGTAATGTTTATGCACCAAATACAGCTGCACAGGTTGCCATTATCATTCCACCGATCGGATTAGGATTGGCCACGATTTTTGCAAAAAATAAGTATAACAAAGAATTAAAAGAAGCTGGGAAATCAGCCGTAATCATGGGGCTTGTAGGTATTTCTGAAGGAGCGATCCCCTTTGCTGTAGAAAATCCATTAAAAGTTATTCCAATCAATATGATTGGTTCGGCTCTTGGTTCAGCATTAGCAGTGGGGCTGGGAGCAGTAAATACGGCGCCTATTTCAGGATTTTACGGTTGGTTTACTGTTGAAAAATGGCCGATCTACGTATTTTCTATAGCTACAGGTGCATTATTTGTTGCTATTTGTACAAGTCTCTTACGATCGAAAGATGCAGGTAAAGAAGCAGAATCAGATATGGAAGAGTTTGATGAATCTGCTTGGGAAGAACAGTGGGAAGCATAATCATGACGAATGTACACATTGTAAATCATACACATTGGGATCGAGAATGGTATTTTACTTCAATGGATAGTATCGTGTTGAGTGATCAATTATTCACCGATGTGTTAGAAGAATTAAAGACGCATCCAAATGCAACATTTGTATTGGATGGGCAGATTTCAATTTTAGATGATTATTTAGAACTTTATCCAGAAAAATTAACAGAAATTAAGGAATTAGTAGCGAAAGATCAACTATATATTGGTCCTTGGTTTACTCAAACCGATGCATTTTTTGCCTCTGGAGAATCAATTTTACGAAATGCCATGGTAGGTATCTACGAAAGTAAGAAGTATGGGGATTACTTACCGATGGGGTATCTACCTGATGCGTTTGGTTTTAATGCACAAATGCCCACGATTTTAAATGAAATAGGATTGGATAATATTCTTTTTTGGCGAGGAATAGATTTGGGAAACCAAGTACAGTCTCCTTATTTTAAATGGGAAAGCTTGAGTGGGGAGAACTCCCTTTATGCTGTTAATTTTCCTCAAGGATATGGCGCACAACAACAGTTAGAACCTACAAAAAAATATGTAAATGGCCGTTTGGACAAAGGAATCGATTTTATTAAAAGTTATGCAGATGAACCAGAAATTTTGATTCCCACTGGCAATGATCAACTTGGGATTATCTCTTCCTTTGCAGAAAAAGTGAAAGAAATCAATCAAATAGGGAAATATAACTATCATCCAAGTACCTATCCGGCATTTATGGCTATTGTTCGTAGCAAGGAATTAGAAGTCTATCAAGGAGAATTTCGTTCCCCGGTGTTTGCTCGTGTGCATAAAACAATTGGTTCTGTTCGTATGGACTTGAAAAGAGAGATTTTCAGACTAGAAAATAAGCTGACTCTAGAAATTGAACCAATGCTAGTGATTGCTAAAAATATAGGTATTAACTTAAGTAATCGACTAGTGATGAAAGCATGGAAAAAGCTATTTGAATGTCAAGCTCATGATAGTTTGGCTGGGTGCGTTTCAGATAGCGTAGCACAAGATATCAGTCATCGATTAAAGGAAATCAGTGAAATATGCGATAGTATTGAGAATCTAGTGCTGAAAAGGATGTGTGAAGCACTACAGTTAACAGATAAGCAGTTCATCATTTTGAACACATCGCCGATTCCATTTAAAGGAGAAAAGATCGTCAAACTTCTCTCAAAAGTCAATGATATTGACGTAGTAGGGCATCGCACGACAACTATTACAGCAGATTATGTAGCTAGTCGAGAAAATATCATGGAAGAAACTCCTGCTGGCAATCGCTGGATTGAAGAGCCAGGATATTATATTATGACTGTTAAAGTCGAATGTACGTTGGCAGGATTAGGTTATCAAGTATTTACTTTTGAAGAAAAAAACCGAGTGGAACTTCCTGTATTAAAAGAGCGTACAACTATTTTCAATGGAGAATACTTATTGAGTTTTGAACGAGGTCAATTCGTTTATTCAAATGGAAAAGAATATATTACTGATATTTTATCTATTATTGATGAAAGTAATGCAGGTGATACGTATGACTATTCCCCAAACACTAATGAACAACCAATTATACTTGAATTTTCTTCGTGTAAAGGAACCAAAGACACATTGATACTAGAAGGTGAAATGGAGTTGCCTTATACTCTAGAGGATCGCATCAAGAGCCTGTCAACCAGAAAATTCTATTACCAGTTGAAGGTACATTTAACTGAACATGGTGAAATAGAAGGAAGGCTTTCTTTTAAAAATACGATTTTAAATCATAGGATTCGTGTGAAGACGAAATTAAACCATCCCATAGAAAAAGCAGTATCAGCGGTTCAATTTGGATACTTGGAGAAGAGTAACCATTCATTAGAAGGTTGGGATAAAAAGTACTCTGAGATGCCTGTCAATGTAGAACCGTTTGAAAAACAAGTTGCTGTGTTTGATCAAGATCAAGCATTGGTATTTTATACTACACAAAGCAAAGAATATGAATATGCCGAAGAGTCATTATACATCACTGTATTAGCAACAACAGATTCATTAGGAAAACCCGATTTGTTGTATCGACCGGGACGAGCCTCTGGGGATACAACAAAAAAAGGGCATATCATGATAGATACTCCCTTGGCACAAATGGAAAATCAAGAAATTATATTTGATTTTTCAATTCGGCTAGCTGAGACTAATATTACGGAAGATACTCTAGTTTCATGGCGTGCAGAAAAAGAACAGCCATCCATTACTTATCAACTTCAAGACTATAACTATTTTGTGAACCGGATTGATAATAAAATCCAAAATAGAAGAGAAGACCTTTCATTAAACGCCTCCGCATATAGTTTGTTATCTCTTGAATTACCTGCAGGCATTATGGTTAGTGCTGTCCACAATGCCTATTATTCTGATGCATTTGTGATTCGTTTAGCCAATCTCACGGCCAAAGAATCGACAATCGATACGAATATATTGTTTGCAGGCTATCATTACAAGCGAATCAATTCATTAGAAGAAGAAATAACTGACACATTCTGTATTGGTGGTTATGGATTAGCAACCTACTTATTAAGTAAATGATCGAAAGAAAAGGGTGCAAAATAAGAGAGAGTTCAAACAAGCAATGAAAATAGGTTAGTGATAGAATCAAAAAATATAAAGCTTTGTGAAGCACCCATTTTTGAAGATGCCAAAGGAGAATATATGACGGTACAACTTTTATTTCTTGCGTTCATTCCGGCATTAGGTTGGGGCCTTATGCCGATCTTGTCTAAAATCTTTGGGGGAACTTCAGAAGAGCAGTTACTCGGAACAACAATCACTGCATTAGTATGTGGATTTTTATTTAGTAGTCTCCAACAATTAACTTATGATATGCCTTCATTTTCCATTAGCTTTTTGTCTGGAATTTTCTGGTCAGTAGGACAATATTTTCAGTTTCGTTCATTGGAAAAAGGAAAAGTATCAATTGTGATGCCGTTTTCTGTTGCTTCACAATTAACATTTGTGACGTTAGCCTCAGGTTTGTTTTTGATGGAATGGTCTAATCTGATTACTGCTAGCTTGTCTATTTTGGCGTTAATGGTAATTCTTCTAGGAGTCTTCATGGTAACAAAAACAAGGAATGGTAATGAGATTATTTCTAAACAGTTGATTCTCTTTTTGTTTATTTCTTCCATCAGTTTAATGTGTTATGTCACAATTAATGCTTATTTCGGAATTGATGGCTCACGTATTTTTATGCCTCAATCAATGGGAATGTTTTTTGGAAGTCTTCTTATTTCCTATAAAAAATTTAAGCAATTACGACCAAAACCAATCATTAAAAATTTTGCTACTGGTAGCTCATGGGTCATAGCAAATACCACGTTACTTCTTATCTCTTCTTCTATAGGTGTTGGTATAGCTTTTTCCTTTTCGCAAATGAGTTTACTTGTTGCAACCTATGGAAGTTTTCTTCTTTTAAAAGAAAAAAAATCTACATGGGAAAAACGAAATATTTCAATTGGTACATTGATTTACATTTTAGGAGTGGTGGGGATGAGTTTGCTCAAATGATGCCATTGTGTATGAATCATCTATCTTTCAATATTTTGATAATTTCTGATCATTGAACATTGAAGGTTGTAGATGGTTGTATTATTTAATTATCAGTTAGTATGGAGTCTACTCAGGTTTCATATTAATACTAAAAGAAATAGCGGTTAAAGGATGATCTTTTAAAAGATCTGCAACATTAAAGAAACAGGACGTACAACAGCAATACCTGTTGTACGTCCTGTTTCTTTAATTGATGATTCCTAAATTGCTGCTATTTCATACTTGAAGGAAAGTTTCCACTAAATTCAAATTGTCGCGATCTATGATAAGCTATTTTACAATGTTTTAACTTTTGACTCGACAATAACTAGAATAAACTTCATTTATCTAGTCTTTCAAGTCGATAGCTTTCAAAGTAATCTGGATTGTTTCGACTTTGGAACCAAGCAAATAATCCCATTAAAAAGGCACCGATTGTGTTTGTTAATAAGTCACCCATTGTATCCATCAAGGCTTCACGTCCAACAAAAAGTGTCCCGTCGGAAGCGGCGAAACGTTGAAGGTTCATTCCGAGAAATTGATCGCATAAGAATTCCCAAAACTCCCAAAACACGCCACATAGACCTGCAAAAGCAAAGCCAAACAGTAAGAATAACCAAGGGCTTGATTTGGCAATAGGGGCATCTTTCATTAAGTAGCCGATCAATCCATAGCCTAGTGCGGTTAGAACCATTGGACTAACTGCATGAAGGATCTTATCCCAAAAAGAGATGATACTGATCAAATGCATTCCTGTTCCTAAAAAGACGGAAATGAATAAAAAGAACCAGTAAAATAAAATAATAGCATCTGGTACGTGGATTTTGAATAGTTTGCGTATGATTTGAGGCAAGTATATCAACAAGATACCTGCTAATGATTCAATGATAAAGGTAATACCTTGAGTCGTAGAATACTTCTGAGTCATGAACTCAAAAATATTATAACCTACTACAAATACGCCAAAAGCAACCAAGGCTATTTGTACGTTTTTTACTGTTTTACTCACTCCAAGTTCCTCCAACCAAATAAGATTTTAATGTATCGATTAATGTCTCTTCTGAAGAGACGATGGTACCATTTAATTTGATCAATCCTACCGTATATAAATTTAAATAATGGAATTGATTTTCTGCAGTATGTTGTAAAGCAGCAATTTTTTTAGGATGTGTTCCCCCTTGTTGGCGACTGTCGGTGTAAAGTCCAATGATTGGGATCCCTTTTGCATAAGCTACACCGATTTCTGAAGCGACACCAGCATCAATCGTTAATCCGTCGAGAAGAGCAATCATTAAGTCACTTTCCAATACTTTTTGCGTATCAGCCAATGCAATCATTTGACTATCAGCATAAGCAGTCTTATCATTGATGGATTCATTTTCCTGTGGTAGATAGATGGAAAGATCAGGAGAAATCTCTCTGATTTTTTTGACTAGCATATCGTTATAAAGCAAGTCACTTTTGGCAAATAATGGCGCAGCAAAATAAATATTCATCTGTTTGATCATCCTTTGTATTAGAAATAGTCACTAAAGTAAGCTTCCATATTTGGAATAATTCGTTCCAATGTTTGGATCATCGCTTCATCTGTAGTGATTCGCTCAATTCGTGCCAAATAGGAAGCACGACGATAATTCATCATCAAACAAGTTAATGTTTGGATATTCAATCGAACGGGTTTACCAATAGGCTCATTGACGATTTTTACTTGGTTATCTTTCCAGGTTAACCCAAAAACGCCATTATTCCAAGTCGCAAGTGGGTCTTCTACGATCAAATGGAAATCTTCAGCAGGAGCAGCAAATGGGAAACGTTGAAGAAATTCTTTTACGTCAACGATTCGTGCCATGTAATAAGGTTCGATTTGTTCTTTGATCTGACTATCTTCCAAAAGAAAAGCAAGAGGTTCATGTTTATAGATATCGCCTTCCACCCAGTAAACCATTGAGAAATGAGCAGAGATGAAATTCCATAGGCCATTTCGAGCTTCTTGATTCAAATAGAACATTTCTTTAACATGAAAGATATCTTCCGCAATCCAATAAAATAGTACACCAGTAGGTTCGTTGTTTTCATTGTAATAAATAGCAGCAGTGCGTTCTTCTTCATTTTCAAAACGCCAGTATTCCTCCCAATGAAAGGCACTGCGGAATAAGGCACCATGATTTTTTGTTGCGAATTCCTGATAAACACGATAAACATCTTCGTGATCAACAGGTAGGCGAACGACCATACCAGAAACAGGAACCTGTTTTGGCAATTGAGTATCACGTATTTTAAAAGACAATTTATCGGACATGATTTCCCAGCCTTTTCTCCGATAATAAGGAACACTATAAGGGTAAAGGTAAGAAATCCATTGTTTGTTTTTTCGCATATTGTCTAAAGCTACGATCACTAAATCTTGCATTAGTCCATGATTGGCATATTCAGGATAAGTACCAACACCGGTAATGCCGCCCATTTGATAAGGCGTTCCATGAATATTGACTTCACATGGGTAGATCGCTATTTGTGAAATCAATTTTTCTTTATGAAACCAACCGAACACTTTTGATAACTCCAAGATCGGACGTTTGGAGCGGACAAAGGCTCGCTTATTTTCAAAACCACTTTCTTCGATATCTGACTCTGTTACTTGGAACACATAGGAGAGTAGTTCATTGAACTGATCGATATGCTCCTTTGTTACAGGTTTTAGTTCAAGATTTTCTCTAAAATCCTTTTGATCCATTTTTTCATCTCCAATAAGTTACTTATTTCCAGTATAGCAAAATTTTACCAAAAAAACTTCTCAAACTGTCACGAGGAAAAAGTCTTTAAATTCCTCCTTTTCGTTGGTATAATGGAAAGTGCTGATTATATGAAAAGAGGAGACGCTATGGATATAAAAAAAATGAAACAACGCCAAGAGCAAATTCGTAATTTTTCGATCATTGCTCATATTGACCATGGGAAATCCACCTTGGCCGATCGTATTTTGGAAAAGACGAACACTGTGACGTCTCGTGAAATGCAAGATCAGTTGTTAGATTCAATGGATTTAGAACGTGAACGTGGAATAACGATTAAATTAAACGCAGTTGAACTGAATTATACCGCCAAAGATGGAAAAACTTATATCTTCCATTTGATTGATACACCGGGACATGTCGACTTTACGTATGAAGTGTCACGCAGTTTAGCCGCCTGTGAGGGGGCCGTTTTAGTTGTTGATGCGGCTCAGGGAATTGAAGCGCAAACGCTGGCTAATGTGTATTTGGCATTAGATAATGACTTAGAAATTTTGCCAGTGATCAATAAAATCGACTTACCTGCGGCTGATCCTGAACGAGTTCGTAATGAAATCGAAGAAGTAATCGGAATTGACGCTAGTGAAGCCGTTTTAGCAAGTGCAAAAGCGGGTATCGGAATTGAGGATATCTTGGAACAGATCGTTGAGTATGTGCCAGCTCCTTCTGGCGATTTGGATGCACCGTTAAAAGCTTTGATCTTTGACTCTATCTATGACAGTTATCGTGGGGTCGTCTTAAACGTTCGGATCATGGACGGAATGGTCAAGCCTGGTGATAAGATCAAGCTAATGAGTAACGGGAAAACTTTTGATGTGACAGAAGTTGGCATCTTTTCTCCAAAAGCAGTTGCCAGAGACTTTTTAATGGTTGGAGATGTAGGATATATCACTGCGAGCATCAAAACCGTTCAAGATACCAGTGTAGGGGATACGGTGACACTTGCAAATAATCCGGCAGAAGAAGCGCTACCAGGTTATCGTAAAATGAATCCAATGGTCTACTGTGGGCTATACCCAATAGATACCTCTCGTTACAATGATTTACGTGAAGCTTTAGAGAAGTTACAGCTGAATGATGCAGCATTACAATTTGAACCTGAAACATCCCAAGCACTTGGCTTTGGTTTTCGTTGTGGCTTTTTAGGATTGCTTCATATGGATGTTGTACAAGAACGTTTGGAACGTGAATTCAACTTGGAATTGATCACGACCGCACCATCAGTAATCTATCATGTGAATAAAACAGATGGAACCATGGTGACAGTAGACAATCCGGCAGACTTCCCAGATCCAGGAACGATCCAAGATGTTGAGGAACCATTCGTGAAAGCACAAATCATGGTGCCAAATGAATATGTTGGTGCGGTAATGGAGCTTTCTCAACGTAAACGAGGTGATTTTATCACAATGGATTATTTGGATGACTATCGTGTAAACGTTGTGTATAATATTCCTTTATCTGAAATCGTATTCGACTTCTTTGATAAATTAAAATCAAGTACAAAAGGCTACGCTTCACTTGATTACGAGATGTCTGGGTATGAAAAGAGTAAGCTTGTTAAAATGGATATCTTGTTAAACGCTGAGAAAGTCGATGCATTAAGTTTTATTGTTCATAGAGACTTTGCCTATGAACGTGGCAAAGCTATTGTTGAAAAATTGAAGAAACTCATTCCACGTCAACAATTTGAAGTGCCGATCCAAGCAGCTATCGGACAAAAAATCGTTGCTCGTTCAGATATCAAAGCACTACGCAAAAACGTCCTTGCTAAATGTTATGGTGGGGATGTCTCTCGAAAACGTAAACTTCTTGAAAAACAAAAAGAAGGAAAGAAACGAATGAAACAAATCGGTAGTGTCGAAGTCCCACAAGAAGCCTTCATGGCGGTCCTGAAAATGGACGAGGATGAACCTAAGAAGTAGCAAGGGTTCTAGTGTCTATTTCCGAATTTGACTTTGTGAAATACAAAAATATTCGCCCAATGTTCGCCCTGAATTTTTTTCGGGCGAACATTTTTGTGTGGAGAGGCTACTAATTCATAGATCTTTTCAATCGTTGGGCGAAAATATCAACTGCTTCATTTTTCATTTTTTTCGTTACATGTACATATTTGTCCATAGTGGTCGAAATTCGAGAATGACCTAATCGTTCTTGTACAATTTTTGGTTTGACTCCATCTTCGAGTAACATGGTTGCGTGTGTATGTCTTAAAGAGTGGAAATTAAAATTTATGCCAAAATCTTTCTTTATTTTCCCAGCAGACCATTTTATGGAATTAGGAGTAATTGGTTCGCCGTTTTCTTTTGTGCAGACAAAATTACTATCATAATAATACTGGCCATAACGCATACGATTTTCCATCTGTCGCTTTTTAGCGCTTTTTAGTTCAGCTATAAGCATATCATCAATGCTGATTGTTCGATAACTTGCTACTGTTTTTGGAGTCCCAAGCTGGATGCCATTTTTATCTTGTAGCATGATACGTGAAACTGTCAGCGTTTGATCCTCAAAAGAAATATCATCCCAAGTTAGCCCACAGACTTCACCTCGTCTTAATCCAGTATGAAAAGCAATCACCAAAGGCAAGTGGAAAGAGTTGGAAGGGGGAGTAGCTTCTAATACTTTGATATATTGTTCCATAGAGATAATTTTCATATCATCTCGTGATTGTTTAGGTTTAGATTCGAAAAAGGGCATCTCTACATAGTCCATAGGATTCTTATTTATTAGTTCCCACGGAAAGACAGCTCGTTTGAATGCTCCTTTCAAAACAGTGAAAATAATTTCTACAGAATGTTTAGAAAGGGGCCTTTCAAAACCATTAGGTAATTTATTTACTAATTCTTGTAGTCTAGCCGGTCCCATTGCTTGCAAAATATATTTTCCAATTTCTGGCTTGATATATTTATTGATCACATTTTTATAGTTTAGTTGAGTATTGTATTTTAAATTTTTTTCCACGTAATTTTCAAACCAGTAATCAAAGTAATCCGACACACTAATTTCTGTTAAATCAATTTTTCCTCCACGCTTGTATTCATTCATCGCCTCACGAAGATGTTCCTGCGCTTCCGTTTTTGTATTCCATCCGCCTTTTTGTATACGCTGGCGCTTTCCATCGACTTTAGCCATTTCTATGACATAGTGCCATTTATTGCCTATTTTTCTTACATGTCCATTCATATAAAAAACTCCTTGTTTAGTATTTGTATAAAATTTCCAAAAAGATATACAAACGTATGTTCTTTCATTGCTAAAAAGAAAAGCCCGGAGGCTAGTCTTTTATTGAATTGCATAATCCTGCCTGCCTAATTCTTCACCCATCAATCCTTGATTCGCAATAAGTGTAACAGGAGTAGTTGTATCAGTTAATGTATAAGCAACCGCATTCGAAACAGTGCCACCTTGCTTGATGTTGTTTGTTTGAGTATTTAAATATTGTGAATCTGGCAAGCTTGCAATTTGAAGTTCGTTTTCCATGTTTGGATCATTATCTTGTAGTGCTTTGAACACGATCATCCAAGCTGTTGTAGGATCAATTTCTTTTCCAGTTTTATTCGTTGTGTCATACCAAAATGCGATGACAGAGCTGTCGCCATATTCGTTGCCGGCTTCGCCGGGTTGAATCACGGCGTGTTTTGTGATTTTAACATCAATATCTTCAAGCGTAGCTACGCCATCTTTAAAACCAACATTTGATGCTGCTTCAGATGTACTAGTTTCAATTTGAGAATTAGTAGTAGATGTTTCTAGTTGAACAGCAGTTGAGCTTTCTGCCGTTTTTTCTTTAGTAGAACTTGCTGAGTCACCAGACGATGATTCTGTATTCCCACAAGCACCTAACAACAAGCTTAATAATAAAACTCCGCCAATAACAACTTTTTTCATTTCGACCTCCAAAAATATATTTTTTGTTCCCGCTTAATGGCAGGTAACAGTAGTCGCCAATAAAGCGCTTTATTTACGTATTACTTAAACCACTCGATGACAGAGACTGTCCCGTTTGGTCGAAAAAATATTTTATAGTTCTTATATTCAAGTCCAAATTCATACATTTTAGAATATATAGCGATTGCATTTTCAAGTGTTTTTTTTGTAATGCCTAAAAAATCAGCGCATTCCCATATGCATTTAAACCGTTCCTTATAACAATCAATGAAATCTTGAGGAGCAACGACCAACGTCACTCCCACATCACGAGCTTTTTGTTCTTGCTTTCGTTTCTCATTTGTATCTTGCGCTATAATATCGCCAACCGTTGTCAGATAATGACCGATTTCTTCAGCAACAGTATCGGTCATTTCTTTCAAGGACTGATGAGGATTTAAATAAACAACATTATCAATGTATAAACCTTTTTGCCTATCTGGCATCTCGGTCTCATATTTGTATGTTAGTTCTGGATACATTGACATTAATAATTCGACATTGTTCATTTCTAAACACCTACTTGTTATTGTGATCTCTATTTTTTATATAATCTATAAAATTCAAGATTTCGTTCATCCCTTCATCTGTCACATCATCATCGATGTGTGCAGCAACTGTTTGAACTTTACTGGAAGGATTTTTAATGTTCTCAGTTTCTTTTCTTCCGAGAAGATAGTCTGTAGAAACATTAAATAGTTCTGCGAGTTTCACAATAGTCTCAGCATCTGGTTCGTTTCTTCCATTTTCAAAGTGTGAGTATGCAGCTCTTGTTATACCGAGAAAATCTGCAACTTGCTGTTGCGTTCTGTTAGAATCTGCACGCAAACTTTTTAATTTTTCCCCGAACATATTTTCATCCCTCCTTTAACGTAAGTGTAAATCCAACTAACAAAGAAGTAACAGAAACTGTAGAAATCGCAAAAGACACAGTGGATAGAAGTTCCTTAAATTTAGTCACTGAGACAGAAATAGTCACCAGTGTCACTTCATCTGTCTCAGATCAACCAGTAGACAGGGAATTCTTAAAGACTACAGCAAAACCAGGTCTTCTAGATCTTGTAGTCACCAGTATTGAAAGAAGCGTTAATGAAAATTCAAATGCAACACAAATAAGCCGGAATCAGAAAGATTTAAGCTTACAATACTAACCAAGTGATTGAAGACTTTCTTTCATCAAGATCAAGTACGAAGACAATTAGTTTTGAAATCATTTAAGATGGAAGGAATTTAAGCAGTTTATTTATTAATGTTCATTTTATGATTAACCTAGAAAAGAGGCAATAAATCCACTTTAGTGAAATAGACATAACCTAATTG
>NZ_NGMO01000001.1:935395-943959 GCF_002140175.1 Candidatus Enterococcus wittei | reverse complement strand
ATCTTAGGGATTTGAGATGACCAAAAAAGAAGAAATCAAGGAATCCTTTATATTTTTTAGTTGCATAAGCTCAGTGTTTTTTGAATAGTAAATTTGGAGAATTACGAAAAGTGGGGCTATAGCCATTATAAAATGGACGAAAATGGGCCCAAGAAGTAGTGAAAATCTATTTGCAAATATTTTAAATGGAATACCCTATTTACATGGATTTCTTCTCGTATTTTTTGAGTTCAATGACAAATTAGACTGATAGGAACATCTGTAAACATCAAAGCTAGTAAGTTTGACTAGTTTTGATGTTTTTTAAATGCAAGTAAATAGTTTGCTGATGACAAAGATGTATAAGTGGATATGAATGTAAATGAGCGTGGGACAAAAGTATGATTCACTCTTGCTTCACGCTCTACATACGTATAAACAGTGGATCAGAAGCAACTCCTTCGATAATAAGCTGTAATTTACAAAAATTTGAAAATCAATTTTCGTGAATTGCTTCTTATTTCTCGGAGTTTAACACTTCCGTCCCAGCCTCTCGTTTTAATATGAATTGAAATGTTTTAGTATAACTCTCAGCAGTTTTAATCAGCTTTAACCTCAAAGAATCAATGTGAATGCTTCTATTTCTTGTAAGTGATTTTGCATGTTTCTCTAAAAAGGAAAGGCTATAGTGTGGTAATTATAAATGGTATACAAGTATCTCTAAAAAAGAACCATATAAATCACTGCCTTCTTATTATTTTTAGCACTTTATATTTAATAAAATTTGAATTTCTGTATTGATTTTTATCATTTTTGATGAAATCCTCCTTTTTTTATTCTATAATTCAAATGAAAGCGAATTCTAATGTAAGGTGTGCCCAAACATTATAGAAAGGAGGAGTTGACTATAAGTAGTTCACTTGGTTAGTTTTTTTTTAAGTGATTGTTACATTTATTTTAGCCACCGCTTATTTGTCGAATCTGATGAAGTGTTGCTCTTTGCATGATACAAATGCCACTTTTGGAGGGGATTTATACGTAGATGTTGGACCTGGTCATAAAAGCTTGTTTGGAGAATGAAGGTCATAAATGATGTTATTCAAATGAAAAGTTATGCAATAAAACTATCTTACTCATTAATTTCAATGAAGGAGTGAAAAATGTGCCAAAGAAGTCAAAAACACCAAATTCGCCAAGTATACCAAATAGACTGAAAAAGACAAAGATACCAAAGAAGGTAAAGATACCACAAGATGTTTACAGAAGAATTAGTGGTCTGAACTATAACAAAATGAATGATAATAATAAGTTAAAAGACAATCAGAAGGTTTTAAACTATATTGCCAAGAATATTGGACAAATACTAGCTCCAAATGGCATATTGACAGTTGATGGGGTACTTTTTCTATTGAGTATCTTTAAAAATTTTCAATTAATGGATCCTCCTGTACAACAGACGGCTGTCCAAAGAACTTCTGCTGCTGTTGAAATTGATACGTTTATTGATGTGAGACAAGCAGGCAATCAGACATGGATCCATTCATTTGCTTCAAGCTCCACTGTCAATAGAACAAGATTTCAACCGCCATTGTCAGAAAATACAACTCAAGTAGCATTCTATAATCAACTGTTCCACGAACCGATGACAAATTTAGCAGAGACTGCACATGAATTCAGTCTTTCTATTCATCAATTGTTCCATGGAATCAATGAGCTTTTAAATTGTACTACGTGGGAAAGCATGACCCAGTTGAGAGAGTGGATTTTCTTTGGGGAAAGTATTGAACAAACGCATTTTAAAACAATTTGTCAGGGAGCCATTTTGAAAGCGAAGATGCAAAACGAACAAGGGATGAAACAAAATGGTGAGATTCACCACTTTTCTTTTCAACGGATGATCAATATGCCTACTCAAAGAACCAATCATTTTTATGCGGAAGATACACCTCAAAACTTAGTAAAAATATTTCAGTCCGCCTTTGAAAATAAATATAATGGGACAACGGATAGTCCAACTGATGTACATAATTATCTAACAGAAACGTTTTGGAATGGATTAACCAAGACGTTCTCACAGTTTTTCAGGGAACACGAACATATGAATGATACTCAAGAACAAGAAGGTGCGTGGGGTAGGTCGTTGATGGGTGATTTTGTTGATTTGTTCCTACGTGCCTTTTCGTTAGACTATGGAAAACAAATCCCGACCGATTCCCAACAAGAAAAGAATTTAAATATTCCAGAAAACACTCAGCCTACATATAATTCATTATCAAACAAGACTTCACAAAAGAAATCTCAAAAGAATAACTATCAGGAAATTGCTTCAGAGACAACTCCAGAAACTATGTCGGTATTGACCTCTGAAGAAGCGAGTTATTTAACTCAACTCTGGTATCTAGCAAAGGATTTTTGTATAAGTATTGATAACTATCTCCAAAAATGGGTGGGTCTCCAATTTTTAGGAGCAGAAGCAAGACCAATTCCTGATAAGAAAATTGCTAAAATTTCTAGAGAGACGATAGAAAAAGCAAAAATGCATCGTATTGTTACAGCTTATATGAATAATCAAACGCTTCCGATAACTAATGAAAAACCACTGTTCCCTACTTGGGATGATGCTGATATTTTTCAAAAGCGAAATAAAACAGATTTTGTCAATCAAGCAGTCAAGAATTTTCTGTGTGGTAAAGGGATTGCGTGTGGTGATTTATCAAACCTTGAAACGATCTTAGCTGCACAGAACTGGATAAATAATGGCGGAAAGGATTCAGTTCTTAGACGTAATCAACTCGCATATATCATTCTTGTGGCATCAGATCTTGAGAAACAAGAATTCTCAGATATTAGAGGAAGTAATATCTTTCTTCAATGGAGAAATAATAATGCTTTGGTGGGTTTCACCTTTATTGAAGATAAGATGAAAACGACAACGAGTGCTACTCAAATACATATGGAAACAACTACACTATCTAGTCAGGATAATGTAACACAAAAATCCAAGAACTATTCCGAATTAGGACAGGTCAATGAAAATAGGACTAGAATTTCGGAGAGTTCAAAAAAATCACCTCTTCCTTCAATTGATGAGGATTTTATAAGACAATGGAGAAAAAATCTAAATCAGACAAATTTAGAAAAATATGGTAAAGGGTTGTTTAATCAAACTCAGATGCAAAGTGAAATTAGTACAACAGCTAGTTCAAGCAATGTGACGACTATTCCTATGGAAGCTACTGGATTAAATGTGACCCAAACTGGGGAAACTGATTCGACTCAAGAAATCAATGAAAAGATCAAAGCGTTCCTGAGTGAAAATACAGATGATCCAACAAAGGCAGTTGTTAAGGAAGAAAAGGAAAGTAGTCTCCCAAAATGGAATAGTGAGCAAAAAGAGAATATACGTAAAAAACTAGTCGATTTTTTTGTTGAAAAGGAGATAGATTGTGATGGTTCTGATGACATTAAACTATTGGAAACAGTAGGAGAGTGGGTAGCTATTGAAGGAGCGACTCCAGTAACGTTGGATATGGTTAGAGTCAAACAATTAGCGAAACTTATTCTCGAAATGGAAGAAGAGGCTATTATTTCAGAAGAAGAAGCTCACCTGATTCTGGCAGAATGGGTGTATGAAACAATAAAAGATAATCAACCTGCAGATTTAATTTTGCCAACAAAAGGAACGAATCCATCCCAACCAACAAGTGCAGATAAACAAAAAAACAACATCGAAACGGAAGGGACTCAATGGCGGGATCCCAATGTACAAAAAAAAATAGAATCATTTTTAGAGCAAAAAAAATTACTCTCTGGACAGTCAACAAAAGAGCAAGTATTGATTGCTATGGGAAAACGAATCACAAAAGAAGAAAACAACAAATTGGTCTTCGCTTATGAAAGACTTCAGCCAGTTGCTAAAGTGATTCTGAAAGAGTTGAAGCTTTATGGTGGGAAAAAAGGGGAGAATATCTCGAACAAAGATGCCGAACTAACAGTCATGAAATGGGTCTTTGAAACAATATTAGAAAGTTCGATTGAAGCCTACATGGTCAAAAAACTTGTGTCGGCACCTGATATCGATCAATTTACCTTGGGTCGTTTGCGAGATTTATTTACAGTCAGAAATTTGGAGAAAGAGGGATTGATTTAGCTAGAAGGATCTACCCTTTCTGAAGAACAGAAGAGCTACTTTAACAAGCTATGGAATTTATTCCTCCAGCGGGAGTTACCCAATTATTTTTTGGATAGTAGTGGTTTGGCCGATAATTTATTGATTTCTGATTATCACTCATTAATGCAGTTAACTGGGGCAAAGATTTTAAAAGAAGGAGAGTATCAATATCCCTTCAGTCGAGAAGATGCTCGATTGATGGGGGAACACTTTTGGCAAACGATCCTTGAAAAAGGAATAGCCACCTATGAAGAACTACGAACTCTTTTGATCCCTTCATTAATTGCTATCGCCCAACTAGATCCAGATGCATTGCGTGAAGCATTAGCTACGGAAACCTATAAAGAATTTGCAATCAGCACATTTATAGGCTATCAAAAAGAAGGATATTATAAGCTTATCGAAAATCAAGAACTCCTTAATCGGTTGTATAAAGCGTATCAAGAAGCATTACTTCAATGGCGTCGGAAAGATGCCTTAGCAATAAAGGTAGCGCAGACATGTATCGATTCCCACGGTTCTTCAACTCCTTTTAATGTTATCAAACAAAATTATCTTGAAGGCTCAACCAATCCTTGTCAAGACATTGATTGGTTTCCTCCTAAAATAGAAGCTAGGTATACTAAGTTGACGAAAAATGTGTCGGATGCGTATTTTCATTTTGATAAAAAATTGATTGAATTTGCGCTGAATGCGGTCGATAAAAAGGATTTGGAGTATATTTTCTCAGCAGGAGTCCAACTTTATGAGACCTTTGCCGATTTGGAAAATGAAAGAGAGGAGTTAGTTGAGATTCCAGTTACAGCTGGTGCTCCAAGAATAAATGCTATACTTTCTGTAAAGGAGAAAAAACGAACAACGCTTAATCTAGACAAAACCGATTTATTTGCAGCTGTCAAAGGAAATGAACAACGAATTTATGCATTGAAACAATTAGATGGTGAAGGAGGGTATACCTTACACCGAGTCGATCAAGACCCTATAGTTTACCTCAAATTAGGGCTGTTTGATCATAAAAATATTTGGAAAGGAGGGTATCAACAAGTAGGAAATGAGATTCTTATGGGGAATAAATATTTTAAGTTCTCTGTTCGTGTGAATCGGAGCAAGAAACTAGCTCATGGAGCTGAGAGGAATCTATTGATTGAAGCACTTGGTCGTAAACATAGCGACAAATTCTATGATCAACTGTACGATTCGGGAAATGACAAATCGGATGTCGAAAAACTTTGGGATGTCGCCAAACATTTTATTCCTTTTTATGATTGTGCAACAGGAATCATTAACCAAGATACCGAAGAAGCGGTTATTTCGTGTACGATTGATACATTGCTCATGATCCCGGTATTCGGACAAATCACCTCCCTCAATATGAAATTTGCGTTAGGAGTCGCTAGAGCATTTATCAGAGGTGGCATCCGTAATGTAATCAAAAAAAGCCCAACTTTTCTTCCTAAAGTAGCTGAAATCAGAAAAATTGTACTAACCCTTGCACGGACCATCGATCCAGGATTTGAAACGATTGTAGGTGGAGGGCGACTAATTATAAAGCGCGTAGTGAAATTTAAAAATGAATTCCAAATAGCTAGAAAAACTAAAGAACTGTTAGAAAGAATAGAGGTTATGGAAAAGGCGCGAGAGTCGCTGAAAAAAAATATTGTGATGGGTCAGTTGAATGGTCTGGAAGTTCCCGTAAAAGGGGTAGGTGCTGATTTATATATGCGGGTGACGAATCTGGAAACTGGAGATGTTTTTGGTGGGTTATTTATGTTCAAAGGAAATCGATTAGAAGCCCATAGACCTGCCGTATTTACGACCGAACAACTAGAGCTTCTCAATAATCTAGAGGTCAAATTGAAGGAAAAACAAGCGTATTTCGTTGGAAATAATCCCAATCCAAATGCTTATGGCTCAGGACCGATTACAACAGTAGCACAAGAAGGAGAAGAGACAAAACACTTTATTCGAATGAAAGGGAAACTGATTGAGGTGACTTTGACAACCATCAAGGAGCATGGAATCCGACTGGATGTTTATGCCCGTCATTCGGGAAAGATCATACCGGTGAATTATAATGGCGTAGAATGGTATTTTGAAGCACCGACGTCTCCCTTCGTGCCAAAAGAAGTGGAGAAAAAAATCACTAGCATGTTGGATCAATTTGAAACGAGAAAGAATCCAAGTGGACTTTCTGCTCCGGATGAAAAAGGACTGATGTGGGATGAATCAGGCAAATCTTACATTAAGGTCCAAGATCATTATCTTTCGATCTCATTAAGCAAAAATAAAGAACGATATCATTTGCTAAAAAAAGATAACAGTAAATCAAAAATTGTCTTGAGATTTGATGAAAAAAATGGCAAATTCCGTTTTGAAACAAAATTGGAAAGGAAGAAGGAAAACAAAAGTGTATTGACCGCCTCGTATCATAGGGGAAAGTCAAAAGGAAAAAGTGACCTAAATAAAGAACAGTCAAGAGTTTCACCAGGAGAATCACCCGGAACATCGGGAACTTCGGGAAATTCAAAAGGTACCAAAAATACTTCACAAGAAATAGGTTCGAAAACAAATGAATCTGGGGATGTACTAGCGTCTGAAACTTTTGATCGTTTCAAATTTGGTAAACAAACTGGGGATGTGTGGAATAACATTCCTCCTTCGAAAGAAAAATGGGATTTATGGAATAAACTCAGAGGAGCAGAAGTCTACAAAAAGCCCCCTTCTATAAGAGTGGAAGATTCTAACGTTGAGCTTCCACCGTTATCTAAATTTGTTTCAGAACCTACTCCAATTTTTCATCCTAACGATAATGAAGCAAGAAAATCAATTGTAGCACAAATTAAAGAACGTTTACCTATTGACTTTAACTTTCGAACATTTGCTGGAGTTAAAGCAAATAAAATGCCAGATTTTCTCAAACCATTTGTCGAAGATCTAGAAGAAAACCTTGTTCAAGCATCAGATTATTTAGATGCAGGAATAACGATATTTACAAAACTATCGGGTAAAGCAATTCTTTCAGAAACGAAAGAAGGGCAATATTTGACAAAATTATTTTTATTAGAAGGGCTTGCTAATCAAGAAGTGATTTTGAGAGAAACAATTAATAGGTTTTTGTCGATATCGGAAAAGCTCAAAAAATTCCTCAGACAGTCAAAGCTATGGGAGTATGAAAATATTTTAATCGTTTCGGGTGATCTGATTCAGCAAGAAGTGGGTTCAAATAAATATCTTTCACAATCTACCAAGCTTTTACCATGGGGGCTTGTGGTACCAGGTGATGCAGAATGCCGAATCATTATTTTTGCGGATGCTTTCCATATCAATCCTCAGCTCATTGATCCCCAACTTATTCAAGGCTGCGAACTAACACAATCTGCATATATAACGCTTATTCATGAAATCACGCATCTGGTTTCAAAAACAGAGGATATAATAACCTACCCTTTACCTGGTAAAGGTCTTAGAATTAGTGTAAAGCAACAAAGAGAAATAATTAATAACAATTTCACAGCAATATTATATTCTGAACCTTTCAACGCTTTTGTTAACCAATTAGCCAAAGAGCTGAATTTACCGACCTTGTCAAAAGATGTTGTTAGACAAGCGATGTATAACGATCGATTATTGCTTGTTAATTTTCTATTAACAGATGCGGAATTCACTACAATCATACTAAGAGATCTTATCGAAGGGAGAGATTTTGATGAAATCATTCGTGTCACTAGAAGTACAGATAACTTAAATTTAGAAAAGAAATTCATGTTTTTATATTTTGCAATGGCTTTTATGTATAGCTATCAAGGCTTAGAGAGAACCTTGCAATTAAATAAAGAGAAAGAAAAAAACTCAACAAAAGCAACGGACAATCTAAGTACAGGTATACCAAGTAAAGAAGTACCAGAAAATACAGAAATTATAGTACGAACTGAATTTGTAGAGAAGATCAAAGATGCAGAAAAAAAGAGTTTTTCAGATCTTGTAACTACAAGTATCGAAAAAAGCAACGGTACCAACATTGCGACTGGATTTGTTGCCAATCGACCAATATTCGCACAGCCCATCCAATCTAGACCAAAACGAAGTGATTTGAATCTTACCACGAATACACAAGAAATCAGAAATAATACACAATTTGTTACCAATCAACAAGGAGTAACAGAGCCTACACAACATACTGCAAATCGAAGTATCTCAAACCTTATAAATACAAGTACTGAAAAAAGCAACAATCTCCGTCAAACTGCATCGATTAAATCGGCAGAAAGAAACAACTCAAGTACATTAATAAAGTAGTGTCAGGCTTTTCTCCATCGGGCAAATACAGAAGGCGAAATATAAAGAGGAAATAGGTATAGAAAGATAAAAACAATGTAGCAACAGCGATCAATACTATATTCAGTTCTATAAAACT
>NZ_NGMO01000001.1:914741-934927 GCF_002140175.1 Candidatus Enterococcus wittei | reverse complement strand
TATATTCAGTTCTATAAAACTGTTTCTTTTTATGTTTTTTTCTTATTGATCAAAATTGCAGTTTACAGAATTATTTTTAGAGGGAAAATATGCTTAACTGGTCAAATATATATACTGCTATAGTAATGTTTGTACTGGTATATTAAGGTGGATAATCGCGTAATTAATTCCTGTAATAGTAATTAATTTTATCATAGTTCCATCCATATCTTGGCAGTACTCCACTTTCTTTCTATCTTTTAAAGGTAAAAAGCATGCATATTGGGAAGGAAAATATTTATAATTAAAAATAGGAATTTTGAAACACTTATTTTTATCATGAATTGATCTTTTCAAAAGGGAGATTGAGATGGTATATAATATTGAAATCAGTTAGAAATTACTCAAGCAATTATAAAATATATAAAGAGCGCATTACCCATGAATTATACGAATATTTTAAGCATAATTTTTATTTTATCAAATCAGTAAACTAATCTGAGAAGATACTCATTTATGAAATACGAATTAATAGAGATCAGAAAAGCTTTCGAATGGCTTTATGGATCAAAAAGTCAAGCGTGTGGTTTTTTATATGAATTACAGTGTAAGGGAAGAGTATTTGAAAAAAAGTTGAAAAATTTTCTTCATTTACAATTCACAAACTAATCTATTTAGGTAAGATAGGGATAAAAATGAAAATGATTAACAAAAAACAATTAAAGCAATACTTGAAACATCAATTTAAATCGAAGGATAGTTTTTCTTTAAAAATTTATATGTTTAAAAAAGATCGCTATTTATTGATTACTTATGATCGTAAGAATTATAAAATTGCTGAATTTGGATTTGAAAAGAATGACTATCAATTATCTTCTTCAGACGAAACGTTTAAATTAGCGATTAGAAGAGCAAATTTTGAATTTAAAAACAGTCACAAATTATATGTTGAGTTGTCAGTAACATAAGGTTGACTTGCAATTTGATACGTATAAAAAAATAGGATTTACAATACTTTCTTGTTTAAATTCAGATTGATTTGATCATTGGTAGGGAAAGTGAATACGCCGAAATGTTTAAAGCTAGGTGGGAAAAGCGCTATATGACTCCTTTTTTATGAACTAGCCGAGAACACTTGCGAATTTAGTCGTGTGCTATCTTTAAAATTATAAAAACTTTCTTGATTTTGAACCAGTGATTAGAAATATCAAACTTAGTAATTGAAAACTTCAGTCCTTACAAAGAGTATTGGACAAATCGAAAAATTAATAATTTAGTTGAGTTTACTGCAAAATTCGTGGAAATAGTTAGAGGATTTTTGATAATAGGTATAAATGAATGAATAAGATGTGTAGGAGTCTTAAATAGGCTCCTTTTTTATACAATTACTGTATTAAAATAGCGTCAAAAGTGACAGAGTCAGTAAACCTCTTTTTTAATAATCTCGGCTAAATGATGCTGATGAATAGAAATCTTAGAATGATCCCATCATGTGTGAGGTTATTTTTTATTTTTTCTATAACAAGAAACACTATACTTTATTATGTTTTTGCCTATATTCTGGAACGCTCATTTTTTAAATAACATTTATGATTCTATATTTTGTATAGTCACAAATTCTGTACGGATACAATCCTTTTTTGTTTTATAATTTATATGAAAGCGGATTCTAGATAAGGGAGTTTTAAAAGTTTCATAGAAAGGAGAAATTAACCGTAGCTATATTTGCTAGTTTATTCTCATCCATTAAAAAGGTGTTGATTTTGGTTTTTATCTATCCTTCTTTTTTTAGGCTGGATGAATGGTTGCTTTTAACCTGAAAGAACTGTCTCTTTTGAGAAAATGGTGCAGAGTTGTTGAATACGTTCCTAGAAACTTGATTGGTGACGTAAAATCATAGAGCTTTAAAAGGTATTCAATTGAATACTTATACAACAAAATAGTCCAATAATTAATTTTAATGAAGGAGTGAAAAAGATGCCACAAAAAGGAAGGATATCACTGAAACCAAATATACAGAAAAAATCTGGGATACCACAAGCTATCTCTAGAGAAGCAATTGGGAAGGAAAACAACAAACTTAATGATAAGAATAAATTAGGAAATGATCAAAGAGTTTTAAACAATGTCTCCAATATATCAGGACAAACCCTCACACCTGAAGGAATAAAACGCCCAGTAGGCTGGCTTCATACATGGGGAACCTTGCTGACAATGGTTCCACCATTAGACTTTCCCGATCAACAGATTGTCTTAAAAAAAACTCCTCCAGCTTTTGAAGTGAATACACGGATTGACGTGAGAAGAGAGGGGAATCAGACAAGGATCCATTCTTTTGTTTCAACCTCCACCATCAATCGTGAGCGATTCCAGTCCTTGAAAACGCCCCATACCGGGTCTCAGCCAACCTCATCAGTCGCACTACCTTTTGTCAGTGCTAGCTCTTTTTTTGGAAATCAGACGTTCTATCAGCCAACATCACCCTCCACGCAACAGGATGTGGATGTAGCGAAGAGGGGGCATGAATTGAGTGTTTTTGTTCATCAAAAAGTTCATGAAATCTACCAACTGGCGAATTGTAGCACCACGAGAAGGTCGGATCAGGTGAACACTTATATTGTTGCAGGAGAAAGTGTGGAACAAACGAGTTTTAAAACAATCTGTCAGGATGCGGTCGGTCAAGCAGAGAGACAAAATAATCAAGAAATGAAACAAGAAAGGGCAATTCCCTCTCTTTCTATGGATCCTATGACTGATAGAACCGTTCAAGAGACTCCCGATTTTTCTGCGAAAGAGGCAGCTCGAAAATTAAGCAAGTCCTTTCAAGCTACTTATGAAAATAAACAAAATGCCACAGGTGACACAACTAATGTACATAATCAAATGACAGAAATGTTTTGGAATGGATTAACTGAAATTTTTTACCAGTTTTTTTACAAACATGAACATACAGCTTCTACTCAAGAACAAAAAGAAATAAACGGTTCGTTGCTGTCGTATTTTGCTGATTGGATACTGAGCGCCTTTTCTGTAAACTACGGGGAACAAATTCCTAATCATCGCCACTCCAAAAATAATCCACAGATTCCAATGTGGACTCACCTGACGGACAACTCGCTCTCAATCAAAACATCACGAAAAACATCGAAGAAGAAAAAGCCAGAAAATAATCCTCAGGAACTAGTGCCAGATATAGTCCCAGAATCGGTGTCGAAAGTCACACCAATGTTTTCTCCCGAAAAAGAAAGTGTTTTACCCCAAATCTGGTATTTGATAGAGGATTTTTATGGAAAGGTAGCTGGGTATATCCAACATTTTAATTTCGAAGTATTTCCACAATTAGGTGCTGAGGCAGCACCTATACCTTCGACCACTGCATTATCACCAGTGGGGGAGCCACCATTGCAATTCTCTGAAAAAGTTTCTAACGAAGCACAAGAAAAATTAGAAAATACCATTACATTATACATGCGTGGCTATAGTGGGAACCAATTGTGGAAACAAATGCCTGAAAATTTGCCCACTTTTTGGTATGATTCTGAGATTTTTGAAAAACGTGATAAGTTAGAACAAGTGAATCGAGAGGTGAATAAATTTATCTGTTCGAATATACGAAAGTGTTCAACTATGACAGGCCAAGAATTGCTTCTGGCGGTGAAAGACTGGAAAAAAGAACGAGACCTAGCGACCGTGAAAACGAAAAGAAGACAGCTCGCCAATATCATTCTTACTTCTTCAGGACTTCCTCTTCAAAAATTGACAGATACGAGGATAGCAGCAATTTTACTTCAATGGCAAAACAATAATATTTTTAAGGACTATAAATTTAAAGATATCAAACAAACGTATACAAAAATAACTGAAGGATTAAATGAATCCCAGTCAAGCACGACTATACCTATAACATTATCATCAATCAAAGAATCCACTTTACAAGAAGCAATGACGAACAATCTAATATCAGAGTTGAATGAAAAACAGTCGAGTACTGAAACAACTGTAGGAATAGAAGAGAATCAGTCTGTTACTAAGTCTCCGGAGATAGATGATTACCCACTAAACATTGAAATAAGGGTTAAACGTGAGCAGGTAGACTTACTAAATTCTAATACTCCAATAATGAAATCTTATGAAAAACTTACTACAGATGAAATAAAAAAAATAAATAGTATCATTTTAAACTTTCTGGGGGATCTTCCTTCTTCTGAACTAACTTCTGAAGAATTGCCTCCTTTTTGGTTTGATGAGGATATGTATCAGAAGCGGAATGAAACAGAAAAAGTCAATGAAGCAGTCAAAGAAATCATATGTGAAGAAAATGATCCATGTTCATATACGACAGACAAAGAAATGGTGATCGCCACACAAATCTGGCTATTAGGAGATGTAGATGAGACTGAAAGTTTAAAAAGAGCTAAGCAATTGGCTCAAAAAATTATTGAGGTTTCGGGACTTTCTAAACAAGACATGACAGAGGTTGAAGCATTTGCGATTATATTACAATGGCGAGACAATAATATTTTCAGAAATCAAAAATTTAAAGTGATTAGCCAAGCACCTGCGTCCACAAATCAACTACAGAAGACTCCCGTTTTCAAAAATTCTGAAATTGCTGGAACAACGATTCGTGTGACTGCACATTCATATGGACCAATTCCTAAAGAAGCGATGATTACCGCAAATCACATTCGTGAAGCTTATTTGAATGATCGTCCTTCTCCTATAGATAAATCTGTCCCATTGATTCCTATCTGGTACGATTATACGCTGTATAAGAAACGAGGAGACACAGATAAAGCAAATGAAGCAGTTAAAAAGTTTCTCTGCGAACAGGAGGTCACGTGTGGAGAATTAACCAACCAACAACTCGTTCTTACTGCAAAATTATGGAGGGAAAGAATACCATCATATGAAATCATTTTAGAAAAAAAGAAAGAGCTCGCCCAAGTCATTCTAAGGGCTTATGGAATAAATGATAGCGATGTTTCCGATACTAATACAGTCAGAACGATATTTCAATGGGAGAACAACAATGCTTTTGATGATTATCCAATCATTGAGCTCCTACAAGAGCATTTGCCTGAAAGTTCCTCTGAAAAGCAAACTAACCCAAGTAACGGTGAGATGAAGGCAGTTTCAGACACTATTGTAGATCCTGAATTAATAAAAGTACATCAGCTTGTTCAAGAGATTATCTATGATGTGATCCCTTTGTCCATCACTAAAGAGTCGCTACCGATTTTCTATTATGATTATGAACTTTTTCAAGAACGAGCGAAAACTATCGGGGTGAATAAAGCGTTAAAAGAGTTCTTAATAAAGGAAGGAATAGAAATCAAAGCACTATCGGAAAGTGAGCTAGCGATGGGGATGCGAAAGTGGATCGAAAAAGTGGATCCAAAAGAATCTTTTGCTAAATCAGGAAAAAGACAATACCTAGCGTATTTTATATTGAAAGCTTATGGGGTGGAAAATGTAAGACTAGGGGAGTTCATGTCTTACAATAAAATGAACGGAATTCTTATGCAGTGGAAGATCAATACATTACTTATGGGTTATTCCTATGTTAAAAATAAAAAGAAGACGATTCACCATCATATTGGAAAAACAGAACACTACTTGGTACCACATTTCAAGCAACAAAAAAAAATAAACGATCAAATCTATACCGATTTTATCCACGACAGACCTGCGTCTGTGTCTAAGGAAGAATCGATCATGCCGATTTATTCGCATTTTAATCTTTTTAAAAATCGAGATAAAACTGTAACGGTCAATGAGGCCGTCAAAAATTTTCTTATTAGGAAAGGAATTTCTTTTACTAATCATTCCACAAGTGAACTTGTCCGACAATTAAGAGAATGGATCTTTAGAGGAGAAACATATTCTGAGATTACCGAACGAGAAAAAGAAGTTGCCAAGCTGATTCGTAAAGCTTATGGTCTTATGGAAAAAGATATAGCTATCAACAAAGCACGAAATGTCTTGCTTCAATGGGTCAATAACAACGCACAGGCAGGTTATAAATATAAAGAAATTGATCGATTTGAAGAGATTCAACTCAATCAAAAGATCAAAGCGTTTATTCGTGACAACGGTGAAGCTGCAACCAAAAAAGGAAGCAGTGGAACAAAGGCTGAAGAAGACCCACCGCTAGATGAGACACAAAAACTGGAACAGCGCCTAAGAATTATTGCATTTTTAATTGAAAATGGGATGAAGCCTGAGGATACTACTCCTGACAAATTAGTATATTCAGTAGCAAATTGGGGATTACTTAAGGGGGCCGCACAAGAAACACTGGATATGGTCAAAGTAATGCAATTGGGAAAATCTCTTCTCGGAAAGCCACAAGATGCGGTTATTACAGAGCAACAAGCACTAAATATAGTGGTTGAATGGTTGTTTGAAACTGCGAAAGAAAGTACTCCCTCCCTAAGTACCACTCCGCCAGAGGTAAACAAAAAACAGATAACGACTAGTACACAGGTTCCAGTCGTAAGAAGGAGAGCCAAGTATCAGGTGATTCAATGGCAAGATCCGAATGTGAAGAAACAAATCTCACACTTTTTTCAAGAAAAGGGCTTCTTGACTGAAGAAGTAACGAACGAGAAGATCCTGATGGCGATGGGGAAATGGTTTACACTAGAAGGCAGCGGAATAGTACTCGGGCATGAACCACTTCAAGCATTAGCGAAAGTGATCTTAAATGAATTGAACCTCTATGGCGGAGAAGGAGAGACCCTTTCTGATAAGGATGCTGAATTAACGATAATGAAATGGGTATTTGAAAATACGCTAGGTAACCCTATCGAAGCGTATGCAGTCAAAAATATCCTAACAGCTTCTGATCCCTCACAATTTACTATTGGAGATCTCAGAAAGTTATTTGAAGTCAATGAATTGGAAAAAGCAGGTATCCTTGATTTAGATACGCAAGACTTTTCCGACGAGGAGATAGTTGATTTTAAAAAATTCTGGATATTATTGGTTGCAAAGACCCTCCCAAATTATTTTCTGGAAACGAGTGCTTTAGCAGATGACTTACTAATCTCCGATTATGGTTCCTTGATCCAATTGATAGGAACAAAATTATTAGAGGATGAAGGGATTCGAACACAGTACAGTCAAGAAGAAATTCGAACTATTGGAGCATTTTTCTTGGAGGAAGTTATTAAAACTGAGGTCCAGAACTTTGACGAGTTGCACTATATCTTGATTCCTGCGTTACTTAGTGTGGCTCAATTGGAACCGATGTTATTACGGAAGGCATTGGAAGAAGGAAACTATAAAGAAGTGGCTATCGGAACCTTTATGGGATATTGGCAAAAAGGAAATATTCAAATCATGGAAAATGAAAGAATATTCAATAAGGTGTTTGATCTGTATCAAGAAAACACGCTTAAATGGCGACGGAAAAAGGTGTTAGCAGAAGAGGAAGCAAAAAAATGTATCGGAGAGGGGGCAAAGACTAGCGCTCTAGTATTAGAACAGAGATATCTTGGCGGATCAGATCCTTGTCCTGACTACTTTACCTCCCCTAACATTGATGATGCCTATAAAACGTTGACAAGAGCTGTATCTGATAGTTTCTATCCGTTTGATAAAAAATTGATTGAGTATGCGACAAATTCATTTGATGCAACAGAGCGCCAGTTTGTTTTCTCCCCAGAGACTCAGACTTATTTGGCGTATGCTAAATTGGAAAGTAAACCGAGTGTTCCTGGCCGTGGCACAGCACCGCCTTTTCCAGCTGCTTATCTGAATCAGCAAGTGGTGATTCAGCTTGCTCAATGCGATCTGTTTATAGCGTTTAAAGGCTATGAAGAGCGGTTGTATGCTCTGAAGAAATTGGAGGACAACGGAGGTTACATTTACTATCGAGTGGATAAAGATCCTTCTTTATATCTTAAATTTGGATTATTTGATCAAACCGAAATCAAGAAAAAAGGCTATAAAGTAGAAGAGGATTCCATTCGTGTAGGAAATCGGCTGTATACGTTTTCGGTGCGAGCTGATCAAAGTAAAAAGTTATCTCATGGTGCTGAGAGAGAAAAGTTTATTGATACACTCAGCCTTCAGCATAGTGAGGCGCTTTATGAACAGTTGTATAAGTCAGGAGATGACAAAACGATTACACGACAAATTTGGGATGTCCTTAAGCACTTCCTTCCTTTTTATGATTGTGTGACGGGAATCGCTGAGCGAGATGCTGCCATGGCAGTTCCTTCCTGTTTGATCGATATTGTTCTTTTGATCCCAGTTTTAGGACAAATCACCGCTCTCAATACAAGATTTGCCTTAGGCGTGGCAAGAGCCATAGCAACGGGTGGGATAAGAAACGGGATTCGTAAAGGTGCCCAATTCCTTCCTAATGCCTTTGAACTCAAAAAAGTACTATACAGTGTTATACGCTATATGGATCCAGGATTTGGGTTAGTAGCTGGGGGAAGCAAGCTGCTCCTTAAAGGATTAGTGAAATTAAAAAATCAGGTGTATGTGACTAAGGAAGTGAAAGCCGTTTTAGAGAAATTATCCAAATCAATAAAAGCTTCAGAATTGCCAAGTGGGGTAGTCATGGCTCACTTACCAGATGGACCACAAGTTGCAGTGAAATTAGTCAAAGACCATTTATATACACCAGTAACAAATCTAAATACTGGAACTGTTTCTGGTAGATATTTTGTCTTGAAAGGGGATCAGTTAGAGCCATTTAGGGGTCCCGTTACTTTTACACCTGACGAATTAGCATTGATCAATCGTTTATCAGCAAAATTAAATATTCCTGAGAATGTTGTTAGTGTACCTAACGTGAATCCAAAGGCTTATGGTACTGGAACAGTACTAGTAATGAAAAAAGATGGGGAAGAAGCAAAGACTTTTATTAAAATAAATCATCAACTAGTATCTCTCCGAATCACCCCCATTGAAGGACATGGTGTACGGTTTGATGTATTGGACGGGGAGAAAATCATACCAGTGAACCATAATGGCGTAGAGTGGTATTTTGAAGCGTCAACTTCTCCTTATGTCACGAAAGAATTGGCAGATGAAGTCACTAAAAAGATCGATAAGTTTGAATCGTTGAAGGATCCAACTGTCCTTTCCCCTCCTTATGAGCATGGGCTGATGTCTAACGAAAATGGCAGAACCTACATCAAGATCAATGATCACTATATACCTCTTATCTTATTTGATAAAAATAATGGGCGGTACCATTTAGTGAAAAAAGATATGGATGAACCAATGATAGTATTGAGGTTCGATCCAGATAGTGACGGATTTAAGATGGAAACCTTCAAAGAGAAAGAAGAGTTAAAATTGCTGAATCAAGAAGCAATTATTTCGCGAAAGGGGAAAGCTCAATCTAAATGGAAATCTGGTTCATCTACAGAAAAAGATTCATCTGCAGGTACTTCCCAGGGCTCACTGAGTAGCACCCATGAAACAGGTCCAGGTACTTCTTCTCAGGGCTCGTCAATTACCTCTACCTCAACGGGAGCCATTCCCAAAGTTTTCTCCCGTCCAGCGGATATACCGACGATTGACTTTCCTGAGCCACCAAATAATTGGGCGATGTGGAAGGACTTTAAAAAGGCAGAACCTCTTCCAGATCGGATAACGATAGAGGAGGATGCGAATATCGATCTTACTAAACTCTCTGAATTCCCACCAAGTTGGGAAGCGTATTATAAAACGGGTGAAGATTCAATCAGACAAAACGTTTATAAAGCGATTGATGTAAGTTTTCCACGACCTATACCTCAGTTAGAAGTATTTACTGGGCTTGACTCAACTGGAATGCCAAACTATCTCAAACCGTTTTTTGAGCAACTTAGGGATGATTTTGAAGCGGCAAAAAAAAGGTTTGATGCCGCAGTACGATTATTTAATTCAACCTGGAAAATGGAAGACATCTCACGCACGAAAGAAGGGGCATATCTAATTGAAATGTTCAAGTTACAAGGTGTTCCCAAAGCAGAAACAGAAGAGATCCTAAGAGAAAGTATCAGAAAACTATATACGACAGCGGAGCATGGAAAGATGTTCCTTCAAAAATCAAAAGATCTCTTCTTTAAAAATGTATGGACCCTCTCGTCAAAATTAGTTTATGATAGGGAAGCGCTGAGTTATTATTCCAAAATTCAAGACATAATTAGATCGGAGGCCTTTACAGTAAAATATGATGGGGAATGTCGCATCTTTATCTTGGCAGATGCTTTTCACTTAGATCCAAAAGTTCTTCCTGAAGCACACATACAACCAACTGGTTATGAAACAGTGATGCATGAAGTCACACATATCATGTCCGATGCAGAAGACTTATTGCAGTATGGACTAGTTAGGAGAGGATTAAGGAAAAACGGGAAACGTACACTAGATTATTATGACAACAAATATCCGAATGTGATAAAAGAAGACTCTATACAGATGAAATATTATAGGGATTATTTGGCAAAAGTACTAAGTTCGCCCAACTTAACAGTAAAGATGGTTAGTGATGCGCTAGAAGTCAATCACACCTTACGAGTCCATTTTCAGTTGACAGATGCGGAAATGTTGATGACCATTCTCAGAGATCTTGTCGAAGGAAGAGCCTTTGATGATATATTTCGTGCGAAAAGAGAGAGCGATCAGGAACAAGATGGGAAGAAAAGCGACTCGCTTGAGATTATTAAGGAACAACTAGGAACAGGAGATCTATTTACGTTACAAGCATTGATATATACAAGCAAATTCGTAAATATCGAGAGAGAATTTCAGCAGAGTAAGACGCAAGAGAAAACTACCGATATACCTGAGTCAACAAGTACCAAAACTAGCAATAGCCCAAAAACTGGAAACAGAAACAAGAGAGATATAGCATCCGTCACTATCGAATCCGCAGAGAGTATAGCCAATCAAAGTTTATTAAAACTTATCAATCAGAGTATAGAAAGAAGTAATAATCCCGATTATTCTGTCTCTGATCAATCAGTAAGTACGGAGCCACGAAAGAATGTATCAAAGCGAAGTTCCTTAAATCTTGAAACTACGAATACCCAAACCCATCCCAATCACTTTGCCTCCGATCCACAAATAAGCACAGAACTTCCACTGGATAAAGCGAAGAAAAGCATGTTGGATATTGTATTCACTAGTAGAAGCAGAAGTACTCAAAAGAATCCAACGAAGGGATTCAATCCACTAACAATTAAGAATCAGAAGGCATTAATCCCTCAACATTAATTTTCTCCGTCATGTCAGAAGATAAAAGGCTCAGGATAGAGAAAAGGTGTATATCAAAAATATGTCTGTTTTTTTAGGATATATGCATGTTTATGGCTCGAAAGGTAAGTCGTGTTTGATAGGTTTATATTATGACTGAAAACTACTAGTGAGCTGACTAGTGGTTTTCTTTTATATTCTATTCAGGCTCGTTATCAAATGATTTTGATGAAGAGAAATCTTAAAATAATCATATCACATGTAATGTATTTTTTTTAAAATTTTCTATAACAAAGCTAAATCGTCTCTAGTCAAGAAGTTATCTATTGTCTGGGAAGAACCTTTCTTTTTATATAACGTTTTAATTTTATATTTGGGATAGTCACAAATTCTGTACGGATATATCTCTTTTTTTATTTTATAATTTATATGAAATCGGATTCTATAAAGATGAGTTACAAAAGTTTCATAGAAAAGGAGGAGCTAGCCATAGCTATTTTAGCTAGTTTAATATGACCCGTTTCTGATCCATTAAAGAGACTTTTATTGTGGTTTTGATCTATTTTTAGTTTTTCTAGGTTTTATGAACTGTTGCTTTGAGCCTGAAAGAATTGTCACTTTTGAGAAAATGATGCAGAGTTGCTCGATTCATTTGTAGAAGCTTGATGGATGACGTAAAACCATAGACCCTTAGGTGTTATTAAAATGAACACTTATATAACAAAATATCCAATAGCTAATTATAAAGGAGTGAAAATGATGCCACCAAAAGTAAGGACATCACTGAAACCAAAGATGAGGAAGAAGATAAGGCTACCACAAGCTATCTCTAGAGAAACAATTGGAAAGGGAAATAATAAACGAAATGACAAGAATAAATCAGGAAATGACCAAGCAAAGTTAAATTATATTGCCAATAATACGGGACAAACACTAGCCCCCGATAGTTTATTGACATTAGATGGTTTCCTTTATTTATACAGTATCTGCCAGAACGCACGATTAATCGATCCTCCTGAACAACAGACAATCATCAAAAAAAACGCCCCAGCATTTGAAGCGACTACACGAATTGATGTGAGAAGAGATGGCAATCAGATAAGAATCCATTCCTTTGTTTCCACTTCTACCATCAATCGTAAGCGAATCCAGTCCTTGAATACGCCCCATACCATGCCTCGTCAGTCCACATCAATCGCCTCACCGTTTCTCAGTGTCAGTCCTTTTTTTGCCAACCAAACGTTCCGTAATCCGACAACGTCCACACAGGAAACCATCGACGTAGCGAAAATCGCACATGAATTAAGTATTTCTGTTCACCAGAAAGTTCACGACTTCTACCAACTGGTGAATTGTACCACCATAAGAAGGACGGATCAGGTAAACACATTGATCTTCACAGGAGAAAGTGTAGAACAAACGAGTTTTACCACGGTTTGTCAAGAAGCAATCGGTAAAGCTGAGAAACAAAACAACCAAGGAATGAAAAAAGAAAGTGAGAATCCTACTTTTTCTTCTGGCCACATGACCAATACTACTGAACATGAGTTCCACCCTTTTTCTGCGGAAGAGACAGCTCAAAGACTAAGTAAAGCCTTTCAAGTTTCTTTTGAAAACCAACATAACGCCACAATAGATCCCCTAAATCCTGTACATAATGTACATAATCAAGTGACAGAAACGTTTTGGAATGACTTGACTAAGCTGTTTTACCAGTTCTTTTCCCAACATGAACACGTAGCTCCTACTCAAGAAAAAAAAGAGCCAAGCGGTTCGTTGCTGTCGTATTTTGCTGATTGGTTACTGAGTTCCTTTTCGGTAAATTATGGGGAACAAATTCCCACTAACTCACAATTAGAAAAGAAGCTAAATGTTCCGGTGAGTAACTACCACACGAACAACTCACTCCCAACCAAGACTTCACAAAAAAAATCGAAGAAGAAAAAGCAAAAAAATAATCAACAGGAACTATCACTAGAAATGGTTCCAGAATTGGGGTCGAAAGCCAAAGCAGTATTGCTTCCTGAAAGAGAAAGTTATTTGTCACCATTTTGGCATCTGACAGAAGATTTTTTTGAAAAGGTAGAAGGGTTTATTGAACATTTCAAATTCAATGTATTTCCCCAATTAGGTACTGAGGCAAGGCCGATTCCGGCACCTGTGGAAGAAAGAGAAGTTCTGATAAGTTGGAAAAAACTTTCTGTAGGGACAACAATAAAAATAAATCAAATCATGTCCGATTATCTGAATAATCTGCCTTCTACTGTACCGAATAAAGGACGACTCCCTGATTTTTGGTATGATTATGAAACATTTCAACTACGGCATAAAATACAAGAAGTCAATCAAAAAGTCAAAGACTATTTGATTGGACAAGGAGTTCCGTGTGCTGAATTATCAGTTGTGGAATTATTGAATGCTATAGAAAATTGGGAAGGAAAAGATGGGCTAGTAACGAAAATGAATAGAAGAAAACAATTAGCGAGTGTCATTCGTGAAGCTTTTGGACTTCCGAAGATCGATCTGACATATGCCCAGGCAACAAACATTCTCCTCCAATGGCGAAATAATAATATTTTTCAAGAATACTCGTTTGAAGACCGAAAACCACCAACCCCAAAAGAATCTCAACCAACAACTTTAGAAGAACTTGCGCCGACTCAAGCAACCACCGTAAACACTCAGATGAATGCAACAACTGAAGCAACCACCGTAAACACCCAGATGAATGCAACGACATTGACTTCGTCATTACCACCAGAGATAGATGCACCCAAGTTGGAATATTATGAAGACATTCCTAGAGAAATACAAGAACAATTAGAAAAAGTCGTTCAAACCTATATTCATGGCTATTCGGTGGCTAAATTATTGCGTGAAACGATCCCACCAAATTTGCCATTTTTCTGGTATGATTTAGAGATTTTTGAAAATCGCGATCAACTCGGAAAAGTGAATAAAGAGTTGAAAGCTTTTCTTTGTGAGGAAAAACAGTGGTGTCAAGATATGACAGACCAAACTTTGTTTCTAAAAATACGATCTTGGGTAGAATCAAAAAAGGCTCAGACTACGCGAACTAGAAGAAAAAAAATCGCTGGGATTATTTTAAAGGCTTCTGGACTCCAAACAAGAAAACTGACAAACTCAGAGGCAAAAAGCATTATCCTGCAATGGCAAAACAATAATCTTTTTAAGAGTTATAAGTTTAAAGAAATCGCTCCAATACATACGGAAACGACCGTTTCATTAAATGAAAATCAGTCAAACGTGACAACAGAACGGACCATCGAAACAAATTCTGTTAAGGACCAAGTGGAAATGGCATCATTTTCTACCACGCCATCCTCGAGTACTTCTGTCAAATTGTCGGCGGATGCATTAAAAATAAACAGTATCATTACCGCTTTTTTTGCTGGAAAATCTTCTCCTGTACCACTCTCTGAGAAGTTACCACTTTTCATGGATGATGCGGAGGTGTATAAAAAGCGGAATGAAACAGACCATGTCAATGATAAAGTCAAAGAATTTCTTTGTAATCAAAAAGAACCTTGCGACGGACTATCTCCTCTTCCATTGATTAATGCTATATATTGGTGGGTATGGAAAGAAGGCGAGGAGAAGAAGAAAACCAGAAGTAAAGAAATTGCTGAAGTTATTCTTAGCTCTTCGGGACTCACTGGACAAGAAGTATCCGATGATCGAGCGTCCGCTATTCTCCAACAATGGCGAAACAATAATATCTTCAAAGGGTATCAATTTAAAGAACCCAAGCAAATACCTACGGAAACAACTGCCTCATTGAAGGAAACTCCGTCCGACTTGACCACAGAACTGCTTATGGAAACAAGTTCTCTGGCGTATCAAGTGGAAGAGATTCTTCCTCCTATCGTGCAACCTTCCACTCTTTCTGAAGAAATTTCAGAGGATATGAAAAAAATAAACAGTATGATCACTGCCTATTTTGAGGGAAAACCTTCTCCTGTACCGATCTCTGAAAAGTTACCACTGATCATATATGATGAGGAATTGTATAAAAAACGCAATGAAACACAAAGTATAAATGAAGAGGTCAAAAAATTTCTATGTAAACAAAAAGTGGCATGTGAAAAATCAACTCCTCCTCAATTGATTAAGGCTACAGAGGAGTGGATAAGAAAAGGGAGAAATAAGGGGAAGGTCGCTCGGAGCAAACAAGTCGCCGATACTATCCTTAGCCCTTTGAGACTGGCTGGACAAGAGATATCCGAGGATCGAGCAGCCAGTGTGCTTCTCCAATGGCGAGAGAATAATATTTTCCAAGGATATCAATTTAAATACCTCATGAAAACGTACCATGAAACACCCATAGGAGTGCATGATACAATTGTTGTGTTGAATGAAAGCCAGCTCAACACAACGAGCCATGTGAGCCAATTGAAAAAAGGAAATGGGTCTGATCTACCTCACTCCAATATAACCACAGGATTGCCCATTGACACAAGGTCTGACAAGTCGTCCACTCCTAAATTCCAATCTCCCGATACATATGATAAAAGGTATTTAGCGTTCACAAAAAAAATAAATAGTATTATCACGGCCTTTTTAGAGGGGAAATCCTCTCCTGTTCCAACCACTGAGGTACTTCCAATCTACTATCATGAAGGAACCTATGCGGTGTATCAACAGCGACATGAAACACCAAAGGTCAATGCGGCCATCAAAAAATTACTTTGTGATCAAAAAATACCCTGTGAGGGATTATCTCTCCTTCAACTCATTACGGCGACACAGAGATGGATCAGAAAAGAAGGAAAGGAAACAGAGAAAATCAGAAGTAAACAAGTCGCTGAACTGATTCTTACCACCTCGGGACTAACTAGCCATACGATCACTCATCATCAAGCCCATGCTATTTTCTCGCAATGGCGTGACAATAATATTTTTAAGGATTACGAGTTTCAGAAACCTTCTTCAGATGATCGAATGTATAAAACTAGTGGATCAGCTGGAGCGATCACTTCTACGAATATTTATACCTACGGTGTAGTATCTTTAGCAGGAGCAGCATTGGTGAGCAAATTCCATGGGGCTTACCTAAATAAGCATCCTATGACACTACCGACCTACGAACCCCTCCTCCCTTTCTGGTTTGATTTTGCACTTTTTCAAAAACGGAATGAAACAGAGAAGGTCAATGAAGCAGTCAGTCAGTTTCTAGCTAAACAACAAGAGTTTAGTGAAGGCTTGCCCGCTCAACCCCCAGCAATTATTGCCCATGATTGGGTCCATGATGAACAAACAGATGCAGAGATTTTAGCCAGGCAGAAACAGTTGGCTCCTATTATTCTAGAGGAGTATGGGATTCGTCGAAATTTGACCGCTACGGAGGCTGTCAACACGGTTCTCCAATGGGAAAGTAACAATGTGTTCAAAGACTACACCTTTATTGAACTCAAGCAATCTTCCTTAAGTGAAAAACAATTCCGTAACGAACCACTCACAGAAAATAGTAAGATGGAGGTAGTGCCAGACACGATTAAGGATCCTGACTTAGAATTTGTCCATGGAATCATGGAAGATGTTACCAATAATATTACCCCAACGACACGTTATTCAGAGCCTCTTCCAATCTTTTATTATCATCTCCTTCTTTTTCAAAAGCGAAATGAAACGAGTGCTGTCAATAAAAAAATGCAAGAGTTTTTCACGAAGGAAGGAATGGAGATCAAAGAAAGCTCTGGTAGTGAATTAGAAAAGACCACACGACAATGGCTCGAAAAAGGAAGCACTCATGATGTCTCTGACAAATATGAAAGAAAACAATTTTTAGTCTACTTTCTCCTAAAGGCTTATGGGGTGGAGGACCTCAGACTTGGGGAGTTTCTGTCGTCCATCAAAGTACAAGCGATATTGGATCAGTGGAAAGCCAATACTTTATTAGAAGGGTATACATATCAAGAAATCACTCATACAACGATCCATCACCAATTGTCCCAAGCAGAGGATCAATCGGTGATCCGTCTTAACGAACAAAAAAAAGAAAGCCAACAAATCTACGCAGATTTTATCCATGATCGCACGCCCACGATCTCTAAGAATCAGCTTCTCCAAACCATTTATTATTATCGTACACTTTTCGAGAAACGAGAGAAAACACCAGCCGTGAATGAACTCATTCGGAAATTCTTGCTTGAACAAAAAGTTTCTCTTAAGGATCCATCCGCCAGCGAATTAGTTCGTGGGATGCAAGGGTGGATCCTTGAAGGACCCACCTATGGGTCAATTCTAGAAAGAGAAAAAAAAATTGCCCAACTTCTTCAAAAGGCATACGGTCTTGTAGTGAAAGAAAAAACGGTGAAAGAGGCACGTTATCTCTTACTGCAATGGGAAAATAACAATGCACAAGTGGGGTATTCCTATAAAGATCCGAATACGTTTGAAGCCATTGACATCAGTGTGGTTGAAGGCAAGGAAGAGGAAAAAGAAAGGATTGAGGCATTTACTCGTGAAAATAAGGAGGGGCATTCCACGAACGACCCTAACAAAGCCAAGGAAGATCTGATAACTGAACGGACGAAGGAACAAAAAGAGGATCTCCTTAAAAAAATCGTTGCTTTCTTAGGGAGGAAGAATATCAAGGTGGATGTGTCTAAACCCAATGAGTTAGTAGTAAAAACGGCAAGATGGACAACCAAAGAAGTAGAAGGAAAAGAGACGATTGATTTCACGAAAGTAAAAATGTTAGCGAATATCATCCTTGAAAAAAAAGAAGATGCAGTGATTTCGAAGGAGAAAGCACAAGCAATCTTTATGAAGTGGCTACTTGATACTACTGAAGAGGAAGCACCTACTTTCACTTCTACTGAACAAATAAAAGAAGAGATGACCCAAAGCACTCAAAGCACTCAAATAACAGAAACAACCACTGTACAGCCATCGGTTAGTGAAGGCCAGAAACCTAAATATGAAGTTCCTAATTGGCGTGATAAAAATATGAGAATTCAGGTGGCACAATTTTTCCGTCAAAAAGGGGTACTAAAAGAGGAGTCAACCCTAGAAAATATCCTCTTGGCGATGGGGAAATGGTTTACAGAAGAACGGGGTGAAATGACCCTCAGTTATAGCAAGCTCCAGTCCTTAGCTAAAGTAATCCTAAAAGAATTGAACCTTTATGGAGGCGAAGGAAACGAAACCATTTCCGATAAGAATGCGAGAATCACTATCATGAAATGGGTGACTGAAAATATACTGGGAAGTTCGATGGAAGGATATATGCTTAAGAAGATCCTAGATTCTCCCAATTCTTCTGAATTCACCATTGGTAATCTCAGAAAACTCTTTGAAACGGATGCCCTTATTAATTTCTCTACGTTTAGGGTCTCAAAAGAAGAGTTAACGATTGTTCAAAAGCTATGGTCTCTATTTCTTAAAGAGGTATTACCAAATTATTTTCTTGAGACAAGCGCCTTGGCGGATGAATTGCCAATTTCTAATTATGACTCTTTGATGCAGCTGACAGGGGCCAAGTTACTAGCAGATTTAGACATTCACACACAATTCAATCAAGCAGAAATTCAAACGTTCGGTACGTTTATCTGGGATAAAATTAGTAAATATGGCATAAAAAAGGTGGAAGAACTACGTTATACGGTCCTTCCCGCATTACTTGCGATTGCTCAGTTAGAGCCAGATCTATTACGGAAAGCGTTGGAAAAAGGCGACTATCAAGAAGTGGCCTTAAGCACTCTTATTGAATATCATCAAAATGGGTATTTACAACTGAAAGAGCATCAGGACACGCTTTATGATCTTTTTACCGCTTATCAAAAAGAAGTTCTGAACTGGCGACGAAAACAAGCATTAGCAAAAGAGGTGGTTCAGACTTACCTCCAACATGCAAAGGGAAAAGCATTATTCCCTGCTTTTGTGTTGGAACAAGATTATCTTCTAGGAAAGAGTCTGAGTATCAATGACTATACTTCACCTGATTTAGGAGAATGGTATAAGCGATTAACCAAAGCTGTGTCAGATAGTTTTTATCCATTGGATCAAAAACTGATTGAGTTTGCATTGAATGCATTCGATCCTGAGGAAAGGGAGTTTATTTTCTCCCTTGAAACAGAACTTTACGAGGCGTCTGCTCAATTAGAACATACTCAGGTGACCCCATTGATCTCCTCTTATCCTATTGTTATACAGACTCAACTTAAGCTAGAGCAAACCGATTTATTTGTCGCAGTCCAAGGAGAGGAAGAGCGTTGGTATGCTTTAAAAAAATTGGATATGGATGGGGGCTATGTTTTCTATCGAGTCGATAAAAACCCGTTGGCATATCTCCAATATGGACTACTGGATCAGAAAGACATTTGGGGACAAGGCTACAAAAAGGTAGGGGACAGTATTCTTCTAATAGGAAATAAGTACTTTACATTTATCACGCACATTGACCGAAGTAAGAAATTATCTCAAGGGGAGGAGAGACAACCTTTGATTGATGCGTTCAGTCGGAAACATAGTGATAAATTGTATGATGAGTTATATAAATCGGGGAATGATAAAGCCATCTTGGAACAAATATGGGATGTTGCCAAGCACCTTATCCCCTTTTACGATTGTGTGACAGCTTCCATTGATAAAGATGTTGCAGTTGCGGTCCCTTCTTGTACGATTGATATCGTCCTCTTGATTCCGGTTTTTGGACAAGTAACTTCCCTTAGTTCGAAATTTGCTTTTGGAATGGCCAAAGCAATGGCGACAGGGGGAATAAGAAATGCGATCCGTCAAGGGGCTCGATTTACTCCCAAAATTTCAGAAGTCAAGTCTGTTCTAGTAAATATCAGACGATACCTTGATCCAGGAATCGAAACCATCGCTGACGGGAGTAAATTTGTGGTCAAGGAGTTAGTGGCTTTAAAAAATGAAGTTTGGGTAAAAAAGAACGTCAAACAACTTTTGAAAAAAATTGACGGTTTGGTAAAGGAGACACCTACGTTACCGAAAGATGTCATCAGGACTTACTT
>NZ_NGMO01000001.1:904967-910766 GCF_002140175.1 Candidatus Enterococcus wittei | reverse complement strand
GGAATGGCCAAAGCAATGGCGACAGGGGGAATAAGAAATGCGATCCGTCAAGGGGCTCGATTTACTCCCAAAATTTCAGAAGTCAAGTCTGTTCTAGTAAATATCAGACGATACCTTGATCCAGGAATCGAAACCATCGCTGACGGGAGTAAATTTGTGGTCAAGGAGTTAGTGGCTTTAAAAAATGAAGTTTGGGTAAAAAAGAACGTCAAACAACTTTTGAAAAAAATTGACGGTTTGGTAAAGGAGACACCTACGTTACCGAAAGATGTCATCAGGACTTACTTGCCAGGAAAGGGCTTAGAGGTTCCTGCCAGACGAATGGAAGATGATAGCTATAGATTGGTGACGGATCTGAAAGGAAGTGATGTCTATGGCAATCCTTTCTGGTTGAGAGGGAACCTGTTAGCGAGATTTACGGGGCCTGCCTCATTTACGGAGGAACAAAATGCGCTGCTCAAGCGGTTAGCTAAAGAAATTGACCCAGATCAGATTTTTGTAACTGCACCAAATCTGAATCCCAATGCCTATGGCAATGGGGAAGTGATGTCTGTCTCGGAAGTAGGGAAAGCAACTAAGTATTTCATTACAATAAACGGTCATACGGTTCCTGTGAGAGTAACCCCTATTGAGGAGCGTGGTGTACGTTATGATGTGGTAGATGGAGAGAAGACTTATCGCGTGAATTTCAATGGGAGAGAATGGTATTTTGATAAAGCTCCTTTTCCTTTTGTTTCAAAAGAGACAGCAGACGGAGTGATAAAGAATATTGATGAGTTTGAATCAATAAAAGATCCTAGTCTTCTTTCCGCCTCAGATGAAAGAGGACTGATGTGGAACAGTTTAGGAAGATCTTACATCAAGATCTATGATCACTATATTCCATTGATTCAATTGTATCAGGATTTGGATTGGTATCATCTAGTGAAAGAAGATGTCAATCAGCCAATGACCGTATTGGTATTCGATCCTACAATTGAAAAGTTTCGTTTTCCGACAAGTTCAGAAAAGGCGTTGTGGGAAGAAGTGAGATCAGGACAAAAAAAATGGACCTCAAAGGTAACTAGCATGTTAAAAAGGGAAAAAGGAAATCTTCCACCATTTCAAACCATGCCAGATTCACCAGGAAGAGGAACAGAGTGGAATGAGATTAGAGATGCTTTAGATATTGAAGTTGTTGGGGAAATCGTAGACCGAGTTGAAGATGATACTGTTCTGATGAAACCGTTCACTTCGTTTATGCCAATCCCGAAACCTGTCGTTGTTAATGATGACGTTTTCAGTAAGAAAGCTATGCTGGATTGGCTTAATGATCAGTTTCCAATAAAGCCGCCCCTTCCCTTCCGAATATATAAGAGTCTTGATTTAAGTAAGGCACCAGACTTTCTTAAACCGTTTCTGTTAGAACTGGCAGCAGAGTATGCGAAAGCACAATTTTATTACCAAAAAACATTCGAGGTGTGTCAAGAGTTGTTAACGAAAGAAAGAATTGCAGGAACCTCGCAAGGCCAATATTTGATCAAAATGTTTAGACTGGAGGGGGTAAGAAATCCAGAAGCCATCTTATTGGAAGTTGTCAAAAAATTGAAGTATATATCAAAAAAAGGAACAGAATATCTTCAAAAGACAGCGGACTGGGGCTTTGAGAATATTTATATCCTCTCCACAGATTTAGTTAAGAAAAAGGGAACACGAAAATATCGTTCAAAATATGAGGAGATTGTCACCACGAAAGGAACAATGTTTCTTTATGATCCAGAATGTCGAATATTTATTTATGCGGATGCCTTCCACTTAAATCCGGAACTCGCTCCAACAGAAGAATTAAATGTACTTGTGAGTAACACAATTATGCATGAAACCGCTCATATTGTAAGTGACGCACAAGATCTCACGGAATATTATAGAGTTGCTAAAGGTAGTGTGAAAAGTGGAGAAAGAATGTTGGAGGAATATAAATTCAAAGATTCGAATATTTTAGAGAGTGACGGTTTCAAAAGCTTTGTGACACAACTAGCCGTTTATCAAGATAGTTTGACTTTGTCACGAAATACCGTGTGGAGAGAAATAAGAAGAAATACTATGTTGCGGGTGAATTTACAGATGTGTGAAGCAGAAATGTTGATGATCATTATCAGAGATTTTGCGCAAGGGAGAGATTTCGAAGGGAAACTTCGTGTGACTAGAAGTCTTAACGATTTGCCGCTGTGGGATGGTTTGTTGTTTACATTTTCAACACTAATTAATATATTGGGTTATGATAACTTGATGATGAGTCCTAAATTGGAAAGGTTCCAAGAGCAAACAGCTGACAATCCCGACTTAACAAGTGGAGTGACTAATGAAGAGGATTATTCAACAACCATGAAAAGAGAAAAGAGAGAGATAGACACGTGTATCGAAAAAAGCGAAAGTACAACTCATTCTGTCTCTAATCAAGAAATAAAGACAGAGCTTATAGAGCATACAGCTAAGCGAAGTTTGTTGAACATTGTAGAAAAAAGTAATAGCACAAGTCAAATCGTTTCTAATCAACAAACAGGCATAGCATCCATACAACTTACAAAACAGCAAAGTTTCTTAGAACTCGTAAACAGTAGTAAAGGAGAAAGCAATCGGATGAGTCAGAATCATATCCATTCAACAAATAAGCAGAAAAAATCAAACTTACAACGCTAAATCAAGTAGTGTATGACTTTACTCCATCATTCATGAAGGTAAATGACACAACGATGGAATAAAGGATATTGGAAATCAGGGATGAGCTGTAATTAACGAGGAGCAGCTAGTTAGTTATGAATACTTGGTTAAAAGTATAGACTATGTGTATAGGATAGTCTAGAAAGGATAACCCAAAATCGTAAGTGAGTTTTGAAATCATTTGGAAGATATCAGAAACTTAGCATTTGACATTAAGTCAATTGGGGATTTTCTTAGTAGAAACGAATGATTTAGAAAAAGAAGTAGCTTATACATTCATTTTTTCAATTTTCCGTTGTTCGTTTTGAAATAAAAAACTTACGAAGAATAATAGGATTTTTTTCAATAGGATAAACGGATAAAGTAATGAACATTATTAGAATGATTTTGACGTAAAACATCGATTATGATTGACTATTTCGATATTCTAGGTTTTACTTTTACTTAGGTGTTTTTGTACATATAGATCAGAGCATAAAGGGGGTGATGATAAGATGCCATACGTATCTTATTTAAAAGAGTTCAAGGACTTCAGTAACTAGACTATTTTGAAGTATTCTTCTTCAAAGTAGCCGATTTTGTAAGAAGAAAGGACTCAAAAAACATGGAACAATACATTGAACCGTACCAGTACTTTTTTATTAAACGAGAGACAGAACAGCTTCTAAATGTTTATCATTCTGTCAATGATCCAAAAACTGTCGAGACAGTCCAAACTCTAGCAAAGGAAAATATTTTCGAAATCTTGTTACAAGAGGAAGAAGCAAAAAACGCAATCGAACCGTTTTTAAATCAAATGATGGATAGCCGATTGAAAAAAGAGCAAGCAGATGCAATGCTTGCCGAATTGAAGACAAGGGTAGTGCCGTTTAATCAACCAACAAAAGTGCAAGTAGAGAAAATATTCCGAAAAGTGAAAAAGCTCAAACACCCAGATTGGCAGATCATGGATTTAAAAGAACATACCTATATTGGCTGGAATGATCCAGGAAGCCAAAAGAAATATATTCTTTACTATCAAGATGATCAATTAAAAGGCGTTCATGGTACGTTATCACCAACGATTTTAAAGGGGATTTGTGCTATCTGTCAAAAAACTTCTCAAGTTTCGATGTTTCTTTCTACCACAAAATCTGGTAGTGACGGTACGTATACGAAAAAAGGGAATTATATTTGTCACGATAGTGAGCAATGCAATCGGCAGTTAGTGAAACTGGCATCTTTTTACGAATTTACAGAGATTGTGAAAAAAGAAAAATAAGCACATTGTCTTTTTTAAATAGATATGCTATTGTTTTGGTACATGTAAATAGGCGATGGTGTTCGCCATGAAATGTTAATCAGAAGATAACTAATGACACCTACTAAAATTCGGGGGGACCGTCTTTTTAGTAGGTGTTTTTTTGAGGAGGAAAAGAAATGAATCATCGGTTTGCTGAATCAGACAGTCTATTGATCTATATGATCAAATGGTTGATGATCACAGCAGTTTTAGGCATTTTTATGGGTAGTCTTTCTGCTTTTTTTCTTACTAGTTTGACCTTAGTTACAACTATTCGAGAAACACATACTTGGCTATTATTCTTACTACCTATCAGTGGGGCATTATTTGCTTATTTGTATACTCATTTCGGAGGCAATTCTAACAGGGGAAATAATTTAGTGATCGATCAAGTAAACGGTGGGCAAGAAAAAATCCCATTACGCTTGATTCCTTTGACATTATTTGGCACGATTACTACTCATTTGTTTGGTGGTTCAGTTGGTCGTGAAGGCACAGCAGTCCAGATGGGGGGAGCCTTGGCGGAAAATTTGGCACGATTAATAAAACTAAATCATCTTGATCGTGAGATTTTAGTTGTCAGCGGGATCAGTGCTGGATTTAGCTCAGTTTTTGGAACACCTTTAGCTGGAACATTATTTGGCTTAGAAGTTTTATCCATTGGAAAAATGCGGACAGAAGCGATATTTCCTAGTTTCTTTGCAGCGTTATTTGCCAATTTCATGACTGAATGGATTGGTGTAACGCATATCCATTATTCGATGGGGCAGATTCCTCAATGGCATTATTTGCTATTTTTCAAATTATTGATTGCCGGCATGTTATTTGGAATGATGGGTTTTATATTTAGTCGATCGATAGTATTTTTAAAAATGTGTTATGCAAAATGGATTTCTGATCCGGTACTCAGAAATTTCATTGGTGGGACATTTGTTGTTGCCGTAGCCTTGATTTTACAAACAAATCGTTATTTGGGGCTTAGTCTACCTCTCTTACAAGATGCTTTCAATGGGCAGGCTAATTCCTATGATTTTTTAGGAAAACTAGGCTTTACTGTCCTCTCTTTAGGAGCTGGTTATCAGGGAGGAGAGGTAACACCGCTATTTGAAATTGGAGCAACTTTAGGATCTACACTAGCACCAATTTTAAATGTTTCCATTCCTTTTTTAGCTGGACTAGGTTTTATTGGCGTTTTTTCTGGTGCTACGAACACACCCATCGCTTGTTTTGTCATGGGAATCGAATTATTTGGTAGTGAAGCAGCTAGCTTCTTATTCATGATCAGTTTGATCAGTTTTATGTGTTCAGGGAACCAAGGGATATATTCTGCCCAAAAAATAGAAGTAAAAAAAGGTATCTTGTTTTTACCAATTTTCAATCATATCGGAAAAAGACGAAAATAAAAGATATATACTGAATAATCAGAGGCTAAAAAAGTTAGACATTCACCTTTTCTAAATGTTTATAATAATAAACAAGAAAAATTATAAATTTTCTTAAGTTATAATTTGGATGTATGTAAAATATTTACTTATAATACAAAAAGAATACCGTAAAACAATAAGAAGATGTTTTACGGTATTCTTTTTCTAGCATTCAGATCAAATATTATTATCACGAGCTTATTTGTGATGGAATCTATAGCAATAAGCCAATAAATTACAAAAAAATGAGAAGCTATTTTCTCAAATTTCATTTTAATACTCGGAGCAAAACGGTTTCTTCACGACCTCTATAAACGGTGTTCAAGTAGCTACACTTTGGTCATAAGTCAAAAAAATAAAAAATGTGAGGAGCCATTTTCTATTTTCTTTCCT
>NZ_NGMO01000001.1:892706-904657 GCF_002140175.1 Candidatus Enterococcus wittei | reverse complement strand
TCTATAAACGGTGTTCAAGTAGCTACACTTTGGTCATGAGTCAAAAAAATAAAAAATGTGAGGAGCCATTTTCTATTTTCTTTCCTTATGCCTCAAGTGTAGAGCGCTACTTTCACAACCTCTGATAAACGGTGTTCAAGCAGGTGACCTTCGGCAATAAGCTAAAATCTCACAAAATATGAAAAGCTATTTTCTGAGATTTTTTCTTGCTGCTCAAGTCAGCCTCCTTCTTTCACAACCTTACTTACCCAACAAATAGTGTGAGTAGGGCCATTAAAGTGGCTAGTAGTATAATGGCTCCACAGAAGATCAAATGGCGTTTTTTATGCAACATGAGAATAGCGACATATTCTCTTAAAAAAGCATTTGGCAAATAATAAAAAGCAGTTTTAGCTCCAATACCATTGGCTTTTAGATTGGCTTGTTTGGCAAAGAGGCCTGCTCGAAATATATGGTAGTTATTCGAACTGAAAATAGCTTGATAGCTGCCGTTTGATTGTTTATCCATCAATTCTTTTGAGAAAAGCATATTTTCAAGAGTAGTTGTTGAGTTTGTTTCAACTAAAATATCTCTTTCAGGGATGCCTTTCTCCATGGCATAATTTTTCATTGCAATGGATTCAGGTACTTTTTCATCCTGACCTTGTCCTCCAGACATTAGCAAGATGGGTGGATTCAATGTTGCTTTACTTTGTGCACGGTAAAAAGCAATTGCTTTGTCGATACGTTTTGCTAAAAGTGGCGAAACTGTTTCACCATTGATCAATCCTGCACCTAATACGATGATGTAATCTTGATTGTAACGTGGTCGATTGAATTGATATAAAAATGAAACAGTTAAAAAGTTATAAAAGACAATGAACAAATAAATCAAAATACCTGGAACAGCAGAAAAGAGGATATTTGCCCATGTTGGTAAATAGCTTAATAGGAAAAAATTAAAAATCAAGAAAAGAGTCAGGAAAACTCCCAGTAGTAACGTTAAAAGATTGGCTACAGAACGTGACTCTCTCTTCAAAACAACAATTCCATTCCAAAATAAGAAGACAATCAATAGATAAACACCGAAAAGTAAAACTAATAACACTGGTACAGCAATTAACGCAATCAATCCACCAATAAATATATTTTGTGTTTCAAAAAGTAATAATAGCAAATAAGTACCGAAACTAATCAAGAAGATGTTGAACAATAGTCCATTGATCAACCGACGTTTTTCAGTAAAATAAGAAAAAGCAAAGATACTAAAGAAAATCAAGGGAAATATAAAATAAAAACTTGAATAAAAAATTTCTAGTACGATAAAATATGTCAACATGACTGCAAAGGTCCATGTGCCACAATAAAAAAATAAAGCAGGGTCTTTCTGCTGCTTCCGCCAATAAATAATACCTGTCGTGCCTAAAACATAGAGGATTGAAAAAATCAGATCCCTAGTTAAGTTCATTTAACCAACTCCTTTTTACGAATTAACTACGAAAAAATGAACAGCCTAAGAGATAGTCTTGCTGAACAATATAAATCGCATAAATGTGTAGATGACTTTCCATGTCTACTTGATGAGTGAAAGATGTGAGAATCTACCTTATACAGTATAACGAAAATTCATAAAAAAAGCTTTTATAAAAAGAAAAAAATCAATTTATGCTTAGTTTTGATGAATGAATAGATCAATATAGGAAAATGATTGTAGTTAACTAAAAAAACCGAGTACTTTCGAAAATAGAAAAACTATTTTGAAAGTATTCGGCTTTTTTTATTCAAACTAAGATAAGCAATAACGCTTAAGTTTGAAAGGAGTATTCAACTAGAATAAATTACTGAAAAAATCTACGACATTTCGCCAACCAATCACGAAAATATTTGCTTTTTCAACTGTGCTAGCTGCGATGATATCAGTAGAAGGAGCTTCGCTGTCTGATAAATAACCCAATTTATCGTCAGCTAATGAGACTGTAGCCGTACCAATAGCTGTTCCCTTAGCAATTGGCGCCATTACTTCGTTGTTTGTTACTCTTTTTTCATTCAGTGTTGGTGTGATCGTTAATTTTCCTGTGTCCATGTCATTTCTGACCCACACTTTGACTGGATTTTTCAGTACGACGTTGACAGAAGTTTCTTTCCCGTCTTTTACGTCAATTGATTTCAAAGAGGGGATACTGGCATTAGCTTTGCCAAGCTCTTTGATCGACCAGTTATCATAGCAATAATCCATCAAGCGAGAAGTTTCAGAAAAACGTACGCTTGGATTTTGTTCGTGGCCTTCAACGTTCAAGACGACAGTAATAATTCGCTGCCCATCTTTGTTCATTGTGCCAACAAAACATGCACCAGCAAATTCTGTTGTTCCTGTTTTAAGACCATCGACACCTTCTTTATAATTGACAAATCCTGGAAGCATCCAGTTCCAGTTGACCATTTCAACAGGAGATTGTGTGTTTTCACCAAACATTTTTGTTGTTGTACTTGTGACCTCTAATACTTCTGGAAAATCCAACAAAAGATGACGTGCAACGATAGCAACATCTTTTGCTGACATCTGATTTTCGTCATTTTCTCCAGTGCCATCTGGGCGATTAGCACCTAGATAAGTGTTGTTTAGACCAGAAACGTTGACGATTGTTGCATCCTTGATGCCCCATTCTTTCAATTGGGTATTCATCACTTCTAAAAAGGCTGACTCACTACCAGCAATTTTTTCAGCTAAGGCTACCATTGAAGCATTCGCTGATTGAATCAAAGCTGAATCAAACAATTCTTTTACAGTATACTTATTTTCCTGATGTAAGGGAACGTTTGATAAATCAGGTGTCATACTTAATGTTTCAGCATAATCGGAAATCGATACTTCATCATCCCATGATAATTTTCCTTCTTTGATTTGATCAAGTACGATATAAAGACCAATGATTTTCGAGATAGAGGCAATCCCCATTGTTTTTTCTCCATCTTGATCATATAAAATTTTTCCGCTATTGGCATCAACTGCGAAAGCAGCTTTTGCATTAACAGAAAAACTATCATCTGCATTTACAGACAGTGCTGGTAATAAAGTACTTAAGGTTAAAATAAGACTTGCTACCAGTAAAATGAAACGTCTTTTCTTTGTGGTCATATCCGATCTCCTTGTATTCTAATTTGTGTGCCTACAAATTAAAATTTTATCAGAGAGCCAACGCAGTTTCAATGATTCTGAAAAAAACTTTAGATATTATAGGCTCTAACTATTTTTTCTTGGGAATCTTCGCTGGTTGAAGATCAGACTCATTCAGACAAGAAGCGCTGAAAAGAAGAAAACCAATCATACTTAATAAACTAAAAATCATTAATAAGTGCATCCTAACACCTCGTTTTTTTATTTTTATTTATGATACTATTTATTTTTGAAGAAACACCTAAGAAAGCCTGTAGGCATTTGAATAAAAGATGAAAAAAGTATGAATGGTACGATAAGAATTTAAATAACAAGGCGTTTTTTCATTTTGAATTCGTTTTATTGTATCGATAAAATTTCTTGTGGTAGACTTTAAATAGAAGTATTTAAGAAATGATTTTTAGGAGGGTACGTTTATGGCAAAAATCGATAAAGAATTACTGTCACAATTGACTTCAGAAGGTGCCAAAGGTCCGTTTATTACAATCATGCTAAATACCCATGTAGCTCATCAAGATGTGGAAAAAGATCAAATCAAGTTTAAGAACTTTGCAAAAGAAGCCAAGAAACGCTTTGAAAAAAAATATACAGAGCATGACTGGTCCGTATTTCAAGAAAAAATCGAGAAATTGCTGGATGATCATTCGTTTTGGCGCAGTGCAGGAACCAGTGTAGCTGTTATTTTTTCTCCAGAAAAAACATTTATCCATCGACTAAGTATCCCAGTGGATGATCAATACTACGTTAGTGATTTACCATATCTATTAGCAATCATCAAGAATCGACACTTTAACTATTCATATTATGTATTAGGATTAAATCGAGATTCGATAAAAATGTTTGAAGTCCAAAATAAACAAGTATCAGAAGTGTCATTACCAGAAGGAGCTCCTGTTGATGTGGTAACTGCCTTAGGCTCGGAATTGACTGGCGGCAGTTTGAATTATACATCTAACGGAAGTGAAGGAACTAGATTCCATGGTGTAAGTGCAAAAGATGAAGAAGTAGAAATCGATTGGGTGAATTACTATCAGGCAGTAGATGAATTTCTTAGAGATAAATTTGAAAATCCTGAAAAATGGCCCATTTATTTATTTGCCTTACCTGAAAATCAAACTATGTTCAAAAAAATAGCAAAAAATCCTTACTATCACTCAGATGTCGCAATCTCTGCTTCACCTGCACAACTTTCTTTGAAAGAAATTGAAGCGGGTGTGAAGAAATTATCCGCTGAATTGGCTGAAAAAGAAGCAAGTAGTTACAATAAGTTATTGGATAAAAAATTTATTGATCAACTAGTCGATATCGTTCCGGCAGCCAAAGAAGGAAAAATTTCCTACTTGTTCATTGCTACTTCTAATTTAGTCGACGGCTTTGGTGAAGATCCTGAAACAGAATACGATCGCCGTCAAGTATTGAATGAACTAGCTGATAATGTCATTATGAATGGTGGAGAAGTATTTATCTTAGATCAAAAAGATGCGCCAGATGAAAAAAGTCTAGTGGCGATTCTTCGCTACTAAACATAATTTATAAGGTTTCTTTTAGCTAGCTTCGAAACAACTAAAAAATATGTATATCTATAGAAAAAAACCGCAGAGTTCAGAAATAAAGAATTCATTTCTGAATATCTGTGGTTTTTTCTGATAAGTCTTTCGTATGCAACATATCTCTGTAACCTCCATGTATGCTATACTTTGGTGTACTTTCTCATAAAAGCAACTTCCAATAATAAAATTTTTTGTGAGAGAGTGAATAAAACATTCATTTTATCCGTTTATTGTTGAGAAAAGTGAAAAAAAGAGAAGAAATCTATAGCTAATTTCTGAAGACTGTGATACACTAAATATGTAGTTTCTTTTCGGTAATCTGTGGTAGCTTGTTTCAAATAAACATCTTCCAGATCTACACGATTCAAGTAATTGCAAAATATGTGTTTTGAACACAAGGAGGATTTTTATTATGGAAACAGGTACAGTGAAATGGTTTAACTCAGAAAAAGGTTTTGGTTTCATCACAGCAGAAAACGGAAACGACGTATTCGTTCATTTTTCAGCTATCCAAGGTGACGGATTTAAAACTTTAGAAGAAGGCCAAACAGTAAACTTTGATGTTGAAGAAGGTCAACGTGGCCCTCAAGCAACAAACGTTGTTAAAGCTTAATTAACCCACTACTAAATAAAAGCCTAGAAAACGATTTTCGTTTTCTAGGCTTTTTTGTTTTATCTGGGTGATGGTTTTTAGTAAGGTTGTTAGTATTCAAAATATGAAGAACCCTTATGTCAACAAGCTGAAAAGTGAACAAAGAAATTTTAATCGTTTTGTAGTATAATTTCAAAAGAACACTAGAGGTAAGAGAAGAGGAAGCTATATTGAAACCGAAAACTTATGCAGTTGTTGATATCGAAACGACTGGGACAAATCCAAAAGAAGATCGTATTATCCAATTTGGATGTGTCATGATCGAAGCGGGCCGAATCACTTCACGTTTTTCGATGGATATCAATCCTGGACGCAAAATCTCAAAGCAGATCCAACATTTGACGGGAATCACAAATCAACGGGTTCAGCAGTCACCTTATTTTGAAGATGTCGCACAAACTATTTACAATCTATTAGCGGATACGGTGTTTGTAGCCCATAATATCTATTTTGATTACAATTTTTTAAATCACGAATTAAAGCGCTGTGGTCAAGCGCCTTTAAAGATTCCTGGTATCGATACAGTAGAATTAGCACAGATTTTCTTACCTACAGAACCTAGTTTTCGTTTGACAGATTTATCGGAAAGTCTAGGTTTCATCCATGACAATCCTCATCAAGCCGATAGTGATGCGGAAGTAACTGCCCAACTGTTACTTTTGATCGAGGAGCGTATGCGACAATTGCCTTTGAGTACCTTGGAACAAATCGCTAAGCTTAGTGGGCAAACTGGGATGGATACAGGAACGTTTATTACTCGTATTATTGAAGAGATGAAAAAAAAGCCACAGCCATTAGCTGATAACTTAGAAATTGTAGAAGGAATTGCCTTGCAGAAAAAGCAAGTAGAGTTGTTTACTGAAAATTATTATGCACAATCAGAATATCCTAGAAAAAAACAAGCGAAAGAAAAAATATTTGGAAAAACACTGATCTATCGAAAAGAGCAAAACCGATTGATGAATGCGGTCTATGATCATTTTACAAAAGATGAATCAAAAGATTTAATGATTGAAGCAGCTACCGGCATGGGGAAAACCATTGGTTATTTGCTTCCCCTCAGCTATTTAGCGACACCAGAAAAACCAGCGATCATCAGTACAGTCTCCCTTGTATTGCAAGAACAGATCATGGAAAAAGATATTCCACTGCTGAACCAGCTTTTGGATCGTCCAATCCAAGCAACATTGATAAAAAGTTATCGGCATTACATTGATTTGCAACGTTTTAAAGCAACCTTGATTGAACCAAAAGGACAAAAACAATATGCATTGTATCAAATGGCGGTTCTTGTTTGGCTGACTCAAACGAAAACGGGGGACTTAGATGAATTACATCTAACCAACTTGAACCATGTCTTTTTTGAAGATATTGCTCACCGTGGTACGGCCTTTTTATCAAGAAAACAGGGATTTTATGAACAAGATTTTATCCGTTTCTTAGAGAAAAAAATTCAGCAAAGTAATTTTTTGATCGTCAATCATGCTTTTTTAGTTCAAGAAACGCAACGAAAAAAGCCACTACTGCCTGAAAGTCCTTATTTATTGATCGATGAAGCTCATCATTTACCTGAAATTGCAGAAAAGGTGACAGATCAACGAGTAAGTCTTGCCTATTTCAATAAAGAAGTCCAATTAGTAGAGGAACCCGATCGACTCTTTGATCGTTTCAAAGACTATTTAGCTTCGGATCATGAAAGTTTGCGTTTATTTTCGATCTATAAAGAAGAATTGACTGCGTTACGTGAAGCACAACTTTACCTTGCTGAAGGATTGATGGAAATAATAAGCCAACAGAATAGCCGAGCCTATCCTGAAGAAGTCATGATCACAAAAGAAATGCTCGAACTTCTATCTTTTGAAGCAAGTATGGCGATTGATCATCTTCATTTATTTTATCAAGAGATCAGAGAACTCCAGACAAGCATAAAAAATAAGTTGGAAATCGTTCAAGAAAGCTGGACCAAAAAGATGCGCCTTGATCTTGCTAGTTTATATAATTTATTCGATCGTTTGGAACAGCAAGCCATTTTTATGGGTGAATGGCTAGAAGATTGGCAGGAGAATCTGATCCATTGGTTTGTACCAGGGAATACTCCACTACAAACTATTTTCCATCTCCATGATTTTAATGCAGCATTACTGCCACAAACTGTTTGGTATCAAAGGTATACGCGTATTCTATATATTGGTGGCACATTAAAGGTTGGTCCAGATCGGAAATATTTAGCAAAACGCTTAGGAATTGAGGGTGCACCACTAAAAATAATTGCTTCGCCTTATGATTATGAACGACAAGTGAGAGTTTATGTACCGAAGGAAGCGCCTGAAGTCAATCAAATCAGTAACGATGACTATGTGACTTATTTGGAAGAGACACTGACTCGATTGATCCAACAGGAAAGAAGACCCATTTTAGTGTTGTTTACCTCTCATGAAATATTACAAAAAGTCTACCAACGGATGCATCTAACTATGTTAGAACATGGGCGAGAAATCTTGGCACAAGGAATTGGTGGCAGTCGGGAAAAATTATTGAAACGTTTTGTTCTTTCAGATATGAGTGTTTTGTTTGGAGCAGACAGTTTTTGGGAAGGAGTAGATCTTCCCGGAGATGCATTGCAACTAGTTGTAATCACACGGTTACCTTTTGATAATCCACTTCGACCAATGGTAAAAGCAAGAAATGCCTATTTAGAATCAGAAGGAATCAATCCTTTTTATCAAGAATCACTGCCTAAAGCTGCGTTAAAAGTCAGACAAGCTCTTGGACGATTGATTCGTTCAGAAAAAGATAAAGGAGTCTTGTTGATTTTGGACCGTCGACTTATCACAGCAAAATATGGTGGAAGGATCATTCGAGCGTTACCAAAGAAACTACTCGTTCGAGAAGCTTCTTTTGAAACAATTTGTCAGGATCTTGGTCAATTCTTAAGTAAAAAAGAAGAATAAACCGCCATTCGTTGCCTTTTTTCATTTAAAAATCTGTTATAATAAAAATCAGTGAATAAAAAAGGAGCGACCGTCCTTGAATAAAAAGACAGAAAAAGAAAAAACTATCAATTATATATTATTAGGCCTGATCATTTTTCTATTAACAGTGATCGTATTTAGTTCTATTTTTTATTTACGGTCTAGCCGTCCAATGAGCCAAGCAAAAAAAGAGGCGACAGCACTTGCTGAGCAATATGCGGATCTTAAGGAAGTGGATCGATTTTACTGGTTTACACGAGAAGAAACGTATTTTTCTTTAACAGGTAAAAACGACAAAGGACAAAATATCGTGGTCATCATTCCAAAATCCGGTGATAAAATTAAAGTATTGGATCAAACAAAGGGTCTAACTGAAAAACAAGCAAAGCAAGAAATCGCCAAGGCTCATCCAGAAGTGCAATTTGAAAAAGTTTCTTTAGGCATGTATAAAGATCAACCGGTATGGGAAATCACCAGTAAAGACTCAGAAAATCGATTGAATTACTATTTACTTTCATTTGAAACAGGAGAAGAAGTCAAAACGATTAAAGGAATCTAAAAGGCAAAGGATGAGTGGGATGAAACAATCAAAAAGAGTGGAACGTTTGGAACCTTCTGTCACACTTGCTACAGCAGCAAAAGCGAAGGCACTCAAAGCACAAGGCCATGACATTTTGAGTTTGACAGTCGGTGAACCGGACTTTGCAACACCAGAGAATATTCAAGAAGCGGCAGTCCAAGCAATTAGAAGTGGGCAAGCTAGTTACTATACGCCAACTGCAGGAATACCTGAATTACGACAAGCAATCGTCACCTATTTAAAAGCATATTATGGATTGATTTATAAGACTTCAGAAACTATTGTAACGGACGGAGCTAAATTTGCTTTATATGCTCTGTTTCAGACCATTCTGGATCCAGGAGATGAAGTGATCATTCCTGTCCCTTACTGGGTCAGCTATGGCGAACAAGTCAAGTTGGCAGATGGTGTCCCAGTTTTTGTAACAGGTCAGGAAACCAATGGATGGAAAGTGACGGTCGACCAATTAGAAGCTGCACGTTCAGCTAAAACTCAAGCAGTGATTATTAATTCTCCATCTAATCCGACAGGGATGATTTATACGAAAGAAGAATTGCAACTTATTGGTGAATGGGCAGTAAAAAATGATATTTTAATAGTTGCTGATGATATTTACGGACGTTTGGTTTATAATAACAATGAGTTTACTCCGATTGCAACAATCTCAGAAGCGATTCGCCAACAAACAGTTATCATTAATGGCGTTTCCAAGACCTATGCAATGACAGGCTGGCGTATTGGATATGCGGTGGGAAATCAAGAAATCATTAATGGTATGATCGCTGTGGCCTCGCAGTCAACAAGTAATCCAACTGCGGTCAGTCAATATGCAGCAGTTGAAGCTTTGACTGGTGAACAGGATACAGTAGAAGAGATGCGCCAAGCATTTGAAGAACGTTTGGAGATCGTGTATCCACTAGTAGCTGACTTACCAGGAGTTGCCATCCAAAAACCTCAAGGAGCCTTTTATTTGTTTCCTAATGTCAAGGAAACATTGAACTTGTGTGGCTATGATAATGTCACTCAGTGGGTGGAAGACTTATTAGAAGATACTGGGGTGGCATTGGTGACAGGCGAAGGCTTTGGTGCTTCGGAGAATGTACGCTTAAGTTATGCAACTGATCTGGCGACATTAGAAGAAGCAGTACGTCGTATCAAGCAATTTATTGAGAGTAAAAGTCAAAATTAACCCTTAACTTAGAGGATAAAGGAGAATCATACGTGGAACAAATTCAAATCATCGATTCAAAAAAACATGTAGGTGAAACAGTGACCATTGGTGCATGGGTCGCAAATAAACGTTCAAGCGGAAAAATCGCATTTTTACAATTAAGAGATGGGACAGCGTATTTCCAAGGGGTTGTCGTAAAAAGCGAAGTATCAGAAGAAGTCTTCCAGACAGCAAAAAATCTTTCTCAAGAAACATCGATTCTTGTTACGGGAGAAATTCGTGAAGACAGCCGCTCAAAATTTGGTTACGAAATCGGTATTACCAATATTGAAGTAGTGAGTGAAAGTCATGACTACCCAATCACACCAAAAGAACATGGAACAGATTTTTTGATGGACCATCGCCATCTATGGTTACGTTCTTCACGTCAACATGCAATTATGCAAATCAGAAATGAAATCATTCGTGCGACTTATGAATTTTTCAATAATAATCATTTTGTTAAAATTGATCCACCGATTTTAACTGGTTCAGCGCCAGAAGGAACGACTGATTTGTTTGAAACAAATTACTTTGATCAAAAAGCATATCTTTCACAAAGTGGACAGCTTTATATGGAAGCAGCCGCAATGGCTTTTGGTAAAGTATTTTCATTTGGTCCAACATTCCGTGCAGAAAAATCCAAAACACGTCGTCATTTGATTGAGTTTTGGATGATCGAACCAGAAATGGCATTTATGCACCAAGAAGAAAGTTTGGAAGTCCAAGAACAATATGTCGCATTTTTAGTCCAAAATGTCTTGGATCATTGTGAATATGCATTAGATGTATTAGAGCGTGACAAAGAAGTCTTGAAAACATATACCAAACTACCTTTCCCACGTATCACATATGATGATGCCATTGAATTATTGAAGAAAAATGGGTTTGATGATATTGAGTGGGGAGATGATTTTGGCTCACCACATGAAACATTTATTGCCAATTCATTTGAACAACCTGTCTTTATCTTGAATTATCCAAAAGCAATCAAACCATTTTACATGAAACCTCATCCAACTAGAGACGATGTTGTAATTTGTGCAGATATGATTGCACCAGAAGGCTATGGTGAAATCATCGGTGGAAGTGAACGTGCCACAGATTATGATTTCTTATTAGAACAAATCCGAAATCATGGATTAGATGAAAAAGAATATTCTTGGTATCTAGATTTACGTAAGTATGGATCAGTTCCTCATTCAGGATTTGGTTTAGGTTTAGAACGTACGGTAACTTGGATTGCAGGTATTGATCACGTACGTGAAGCAATCCCATTCCCACGCCTATTGAATCGTATTTACCCATAAGTGGAAACAAAAGAGCGAGTTGATCTAGATAGAAACAAAGAATGCTAAGGATCAGCAGCTGAGTAAGCATCGTTTGTTTATAGGTCAGAAGTAGGATATACTCAGATATAAGTCAAAAAACGGGCTCTTCGACAAGTAGTGTTGGTGAGTTCAAATTGAAAGAATTTCATCGAGAATCAATCGAAGCAGAAATACGCTTCGATTGATTCTTTTTTGTTTTGGATTGAACTTGGAAAACCAAGCCCTGAATCAAGTAAATACGGTCACGAAAATGGAGGAAATTACGGTAACCATAAGCGACTCGTTTGATGACCTTGATTTTATTGTTTGTCCCTTCCAAGGCCCCGTTACTATAGGGTGTTTGGAAGGCATTCTTGATTCCTTTTCTATATTTATTGAAGAAAGTAAGTTTCTTGCGAAACCACTCAGGAAGCTGGGTATCTAAGGTATTCACCACTTCGAAAAAGTCGTTCGTCTCTTTTTGTTTATAGTGATAGAGAAGGAGTTGACAAGTGTCATAAGC
>NZ_NGMO01000001.1:886257-892449 GCF_002140175.1 Candidatus Enterococcus wittei | reverse complement strand
ACACAGGATTTCATTGCTTTAAATTCATCAAAGCAAAGAACGGAGGGCAAGTAGTCCAAACGTACTTTACCGTTCTTCACAGCCGCTTTCATGATTCGTAAAATCGTTACATCCGATACGAAATAACGAAAGGCAATGTCTTTTCTACTGGAGTTGGTCGCTAATTCTGCCATGATTTTTCGTTTCAAGTCGACAGAAATCGAACAATTTCTATCGACTAAAGAAGTTTCAGCCGAGAAAGTTGCGCCACACTCTTTACATAGGAATCGAGTTTTTTTAAGTTTTAAGATTGTTTTACGTGAATGGATCGGTAGTAATTGAATGGTAGTTTGGTGGGTCCCATATTTAATCACTTGTCCTTCATTTTTAACCCCACATTTTGTACAACAAGTGGGAGGAGTATAATCTAAGCGTCCATGAATCATGTAGGAGGTAATGCCTCCTTCTTTCTTTTCAGAAAGCCAATTTGTAGGGAAAATGATATTTTCATCTGTTAAACCGAGTAATTTTTTAGTATGATAGTCCATGGAGATATCCTTTCTTGATGAGTTTGTTTTAGGCGACTTAATTCTATCAATTTGGATATCTCTTTTTCTATCTTTTTTTACAAAAAAATAGTGTTAGTAGAAAACAAAATTGTTTTCCACCAACACTAGATATTATAGAATCTGATTTGTCAAATTAAGCTAGACAATATATCTTTATCCATGCAGCTCAAAAATACTTCCAATGGTGTTTGGTAATTTAGTGATTTTCTTGGAATATGGTTTCTTTTCGAGGCAACGGATTGAATAAAGGTTTCATCCGTGTCTCTAAAGTCCATTGTTTTAGGTAAACCATCTCTTCTAAGCAAGCCATTTGAGTGCTCATTTAGCCCTCTTTGCGAAGGTGTTCCTGGATCTGCGAAAAAGATGTCAATATCGTTCGAGTTACTTATAGATCGCCAGTTGGAAAATTCTTTTCCACAATCAAACGTCATGGATTTAAACAGATGTTTAGGCATGGATTTGAACCAATCATTTAACCTGGTTTCGATATCTTCGGCTCGTCTGCCTATGGGTTTCAAAGTAATAATAACCTTGGATAAACACTCAACCAATGTAATAACAGCGCTCTTGTGTTTGACTCCCACAATGGTGTCGCCTTCAAGATGTCCAAATTCTTTGGACAGGTGTGGATAGAGACTGTTCCGTTCATGAATAGTTCTGCGAAAGGCCTGTTTCCCACGCTTTTCTTGATGATTATTTGGTTTGCGCTTTCCCTTCATAGGTAACGACTGCGTGTCAAAAAGGCCTTTTTTAAACATCCGATAGAGTGTACGAGCAGAACAATCAATTGGAAACTCGCTACGGCCGATAATCACGTCGGGGGACCATCCTTGAGCTACTTTCTCTTGAACATACGTTGATTGCTCATCAGATAAAACGGTTGAATGTCGTCCACACCGGGATTTATTTTGTTTGTATTGTCGATAATAATCTAGCACTTTTTTTCCTTGTTTGAGGAACGAATAAACGTTATAAATGGTTTGTCTAGAGCGATTTAAACTTTGTGCGACAAGAGCGACAGGTTTGTCGATATTGAAATAAGACGCTATCAAAACAAGTTCGTCTGTTGTAAGATGGGTATAGGTCATTTGTACTCACTCCTTATAATTCTTTGGTCGGAACTATTTTGAGTGTAGCACAAGTGACTTTTTTTAGTTGTCTAGCTTAATTTTACAATCGGCGGAACCAAAAAACGCAGAAATGTTTGTCGCATTTCTGCGTTTTTTATTTTATAGATGTGGAGATAGTCCTTCCGTGTTTGAATCTTTCATTGTCATTGGGACTGTGGGATAATAAAAAAGTAAAAAGTGAGAAAGAGGGAGAAAAATGATGAAACGTATTTTATTCATTGGCGATAGTATTACAGATGCGGGACGCGACTATTCAAACCAAAATGATTTAGGTAAGGGCTATCCGTTACTAGTTGCGGGGAAACTGAGTGCAAAGTATCCTGAGAAAGATTTTTTATTTTTGAATCGGGGAATCAATGGCAACAAACTCATAGATGTAAGAAACCGTTGGCAAGCCGATTGTTTGGAATGGCGACCTGATATTGTCTCTATCTTGATCGGTATCAATGATACTTGGCACAATGTAAGTGATCCTACCGAATTTGCTTTGGTAAAATCTTTGCAACGATTTGAAGATAACTATCGCTATCTACTTGAATCATTGAAAGAAAATAATATCTCAAATATTGTATTGATGGAGCCTTTCGTATTGCCAATCCCAGAAGATCGCAAGTCTTGGCGACTGGACCTTGACCAAAAAATTCACACGATCCGTCACTTGGCTGAGGAATATCATGCTTTATTCGTGCCTTTAGATGGCAATTTAAATGCCTTAGGGATCAGGTATGGATTTGAGAAATACACAGCAGAAGATGGCGTTCATCCCACAAATCTTGGACATGAAATAATCGCTCGTAGTTGGATAGAGTCCATACAAACGAAAGAGGAATGGTTATAAAGAATTAATAAAACGCCTTAAAGCTTAAGGCATAGCACATATTTCTATTTTGAATCGAATCAATGACTTTTATAATAATAAAAAAATAGACTCATAGATGAGCTTCAATCTTATGAGTCTATTTTTTCAATTACAGAAATGGATTACCTACTTTTATCTCTCCAACTTGAAGGAAGATTTTTCACTTCTTGACTTTGTGAATTCGTAGAATAGAGCTTTTTACCTCTAGATAAATGCTCTTTTAACTTTTTTTGTTTCCTAATTTTTTTTTGCTGCTTTGAAAGAGTCTTTAGATGTTTCTTCAATGATTTGAGTGTTACAGAATCAGAAGTAAAAACTTTGTATGGAGTTTTTACTTCTGTATGTTTTTTTTTAAAATTTTGCGGTGTTTCTGGATCTTCTAATACTTTTTTTAAAAAACATCTGGAAATTGTACGTGCATTCTCTGGTTCTTTATTAAAAGGTAGACTTGTCACTTCCTTCCTTTTTTCATAATGATCCCATAAAGCTAAAAATTTTTGAATTTGCTCTTTATTCGTATCAAGAAATGTGTTTAGAAACCGTTTTCGGCATTCTTTTGATTTATAGAAGCGTTTAAGATAGAATTCATGAGTAGCGAAAATGGAATCGTGACAATTATAAAGCGCAATTCTAAAAGCAGTAAATGGTTCAAGGATGGGACAGTTAGGAACTCCTGAGTAACCTCTCATAGAAAGCCGCATTTCATTTACAGGTTGATCCAACTTTCTTTTGATATAGGAGATGATATTCACTCTACTGGTTGGATGGTAGTCAAATTTTGTAGCAAAAAGGAGTTCGCTAACTTCTTCAATTCGTTCAGGGGGAAACTTAATGTAATAATTATTCATGAAATCGGAATGTAGTTTATCTGTTTTTACTAAGACATAATGGTCGGATCGTTTATAAATAATTAGACTATAAACGTGATTATTAACACTGGTAATAGTGATATAAGAAGGAATGATCACAAAACTGGTCGGATCGTTTTCTTTTAGATTTTCGATGATGTTCTGTAATTCTGAAGCTTCCTTTGTATCATAAAAATCAATGGTATGTTGCAGTGATGTGATAATTGCAGCTTTTTTTTGTGGTTCAATAAAAAAGGAACCTTTATCTTGTTCAATCATGGATATAAATTTTGAAAACAAAAATTGGTAATTTTCTTTTCCCTCATCTCCAACTGCTTTAAAGTCGGAGGCCTTACCAAGTCTGAGTGCAAGTGCTAATATATGGTACTGTCGATCAAAGTCAATCATAGACATTCTCCTTACTTGTAACCTATTAAAATTGTACGCCTTTAAACAGTTATATTGCTTACTTTTTTTTCGATTATTAGAAAATAAGATTCTTTTCGTTCTTAAAGTAGCTTCTTGAAGGATAGTCGAAGTAGTTACTTTTCTCACAGTGTATTATTAATTAGTTGACACATGAATGAACATTCATTTATAATGACTTATGAAGAGTTGTTCATATGTAAGTGTGAGGAGTGATATCAAATGAAAAGTTACCAATTAGAAGGATTAGATTGTGCAAATTGTGCTATGAAAATCGAAAAACAAGTCAAACAAATCCATGGCGTAAAAGAAGCAAGTGTCAATTTTGCCACTGGTAAATTAACAATAGAAGCAGATGAAGCTGAAATGACGGCCATTGAAAATGAAGCGAAAAAGAAGATTGTGGCTTTAGAGCCGAATGTTACAGTAACAGAAATCGAAAAGAAAAAACTAAAGCCGTCTCATAAACAGTCAGCGCTCCAAAATCATGCACTTTGGCGTATTGGGATTTCCGCACTTGGCTTATTAGGTTTGTTCTTGTTCGTACCAACTGAACCTGTTCGCTTTATTGGCTTTCTAATCACTTTTTTGATCATTGGCTTTGATGTACTCAAGCAAGCGGTAATGAATATTCGTAAAGGACAAGTTTTTGATGAAAATTTTTTGATGTCTGTTGCAACAATTGGGGCAATGGCGATTGGTGAATATCCCGAAGCAGTAGCAGTTATGTTGTTTTATCAAATTGGGGAGTATTTCCAACATTTTGCAGTAGATCAATCTCGTCGCTCCATCCGTGAATTAATGGCGATCCGTCCTGAAGTCGCTCATGTTGAAACTGCGACAGGAATAATGACGAAAGAACCAGAAGACGTGCAGATAGGCGAAAAGGTCATCGTGAAACCTGGGGAGCGTGTGCCTTTAGATGGAAAAATTATCAGCGGAGAGTCCTTAGTAGATACATCTGCTTTGACAGGAGAGTCTTTGCCAAAAAAAATTATCACAGGTGAAGCCGTCTTGAGTGGATTTATTAATAAGACGAACCCATTGACGATTGTGGTAGAAAAAACATATGAGAATTCAACGATCAGTAAGCTGTTGGAACTAGTGGAAAATGCCAGCAGTAAAAAAGCGCCAGCAGAAAATTTCATTACAAAGTTTGCACGTTACTATACACCGATCGTAGTTGGATTGGCGGTTCTTTTAGCGGTTGTACCACCAGTCTTGAATGGTGCTGATTTTTCAGAATGGATATATCGTGCATTGACTTTCTTAGTTATATCTTGTCCTTGTGCTTTGGTCATTTCTGTACCATTAAGTTTCTTTGGCGGAATTGGTGGAGCAAGTAAAATTGGTGTGCTTGTCAAAGGTGGAAACTACCTTGAACTTTTAGCTCGAACGGATACGGTTGTATTTGATAAAACTGGCACTCTAACAAAAGGGGATTTTTCGGTACAAAAAGTAGTTTCTGAAATGGAAACTAATCAATTTATGCAATATATCGCTAGTGTAGAGAGCGTCTCCACTCATCCAATCGCTAAAGCTGTGTTGGCTACTTATGATGGCCCTTTACTGGAGATTGAAAAAGCAGAAGAAATTGCTGGAGAAGGGATGAAAGCAAAAATTGTTGGCGAAACCGTGCTTGTGGGAAACCAGAAATTACTAGGCAGATATGGACTATCTGTTCCTGAGGATGAAATGGTTGGAACACATATTTATCTTGCTGTTGCTGATCGTTATTTAGGGTATTTGGTTATTGCAGATACGTTGAAGACTGATGCAGTAGACGCTATAGCAAAATTAAAAGAAGTCGGTGTGAAAAAGACAGTGATGTTGACTGGGGATTCTCGTGTCATTGCTGAAGAAGTAGCACAACAAGTTGGAGTCGATGCTGTATACAGTGAACTCCTTCCTGAAGATAAAGTAAAAAAACTGGAAGAGATCATGAAAACAGCTAGTCAAAAAACAGCGTTTGTTGGAGATGGGATCAATGATGCACCTGTACTGGCAAGAGCGGATATTGGCATTGCTATGGGAGGGTTAGGTAGTGATGCAGCTATTGAAGCAGCTGATGTCGTTATCATGAATGATGAACCATCAAAAATTGCAGAAGCGATCCAATCAGCTAGAAGAACTTTAAAAATCGTTAAACAAAATATCGTATTTGCGATTGGTATCAAAGTAATCGTCTTGATTCTTGGAGCACTTGGTTTTGCTTCTATGGGAAATGCTGTCTTCGCCGATGTCGGCGTGACTGTCTTAGCAGTACTGAATGCAATGAGAGGGTTGTATGTAAAAAATAAAATACAAAAAACTAGATAAAACGAATGTCCCTTGAATGTCACTTCTTTTTAATACGAATGAACTTAATTGAATACTAAGAC
>NZ_NGMO01000001.1:882353-885602 GCF_002140175.1 Candidatus Enterococcus wittei | reverse complement strand
TAAACTTTTTAAATATTGACTATGATTACTGTTGTATATTTATTTATTAATTTTTTTTAAAGGAGAGAACAGATGAACGAAAAACAATTGCGCTGGTTTACAGTAGCATTAATTGCTTTCAACATGGTCTGGGGCATGGGGAATGTGGTCAACAACTACGCGCAGCAAGGAATTTCAGTAATTACTTCATGGTTATTGATTCTTGCAATTTATTTTATTCCCTACGCATTGATTGTGGGTCAGTTGGGATCGGCTTTCAAAGATAGTAAAGGCGGTGTCAGTTCTTGGGTCGAAAATACGACATCCAATAAACGACTAGCCTATTATGCTGCCTGGACTTATTGGGTTGTGCATATTCCTTATTTAGCACAAAAACCTCAAGCGATTCTGATTGCTGGAGGATGGGCCGTTCAAGGAAACGGAAATATCGTGAACACGATGTCCGTTCAAATGGTTGCGGTCATTTCCTTGATTATTTTCTTAGCTTTCTTGTATCTTTCAACAAAAGGATTATCAACATTGAAAGTCATCGGTGGCTTAGCGGGTACAGCAATGTTCGTCATGTCCTTGCTATTCATTTTGCTAGCTGTGACTGCACCATTCATCAATCCAACGATGGAATTTGCAACAGCAAACATGAATCAAGTAAAAACATACATCCCTACATTTGACTTTAGTTACTTTACGACTGTTTCTATGTTAGTCTTTGCTGTAGGTGGAGCAGAAAAAATCTCACCTTACGTTAATTCAACACGTAATCCAGCTAAAGAGTTTCCAAAAGGAATGATTTTCTTAGCTGCGATGGTTGGGATCTGTGCCGTTTTAGGTTCTGTAGCTATGGGAATGCTTTTTGCAAGTGATAATATTCCAAAAGACTTAATGGCAAATGGTGCTTACAGTGCCTTCCAGATTTTAGGTAATTATTATGGTATCGGTAATGTACTGATGATTATCTATGCATTGACAAACATGGTCGGACAGATTTCAGCTTTAGCGTTCTCTATTGATGCACCACTGAAGATTTTATTAGCAGATGCTGACCCTGAATTTGTTCCAAGATGGTTGCGCAAACGTAATCGTAAAGGAACGTTAGTGAATGGCTATTTATTCACAGGTATTTTAGTAGGAATCATCATCTTGCTGCCAATCTTTGGTATTAGAGATATGAATGAGTTAGTAAAATGGTTGACTAATTTAAATTCTGTTGTGATGCCAATGCGTTACCTATGGGTATTCTTAGCTTACATGATGTTAAATAAAGCTTACAAAAAATTTACATCTGAATACAAATTTGTGAAAAATCCAAAAGTTGGATTCATTTTTGGTGCATGGTGTTTTGCGTTCACAGCATTTGCTTGTATTTTAGGAATGGTTCCTAAAGTAGAATATGCTGCAGATCCTAAAGCATGGTGGTTCCAATTAATCTCGAACATTGTCACACCAATCATTCTGATCTTATTAGGAATGATCTTACCGGCAATTGCCCGTCGTGATAAAAAAGATAATGACAACAATGAGTCAGTCGTTCAAGCATAAAACATTTCGTGACCGAATCAATCCATTGATTCGGTCTTTTTTGTTTTAATAATTAGAATACATTAAAATGAAGAAGACCACATTTGTTAAGGAGATAGAGATGAAAATAATGATTATTGGACAATCAGGAGCAGGGAAATCGACGTTAGCTAGAACGTTACACTCTATAACAGCGATTCCATTATTCCCCCTTGATCGTTTATGGCTGACAACTGATTATACTAAAGAAGCAAAAAAATGGTTTGATAAAGAACAGAAAAGTTTTATGGAAACGAACACGGAATGGATCATAGAAGGAAATTATCCTTCTAGTATTAATCAAAGGATCAAACAGGCAGATTTGATCTTATTACTTCGTATTACTCGGGGAGAAGCACTATATCGGATAATTAAACGATCAATTAAACGCAAATTTAACATAAACACACGTCCAGATGTCCCCGAAGAATTTACGGAAAAATTTGATAAAGAGTATATCAAATTTTTAGCATATGCTTGGAATTTTCAAAAAGAAACTGAGCCAGTCATGATTGAAAAGATCAATAAACTTGGTGCATTGGATAAATTGATCATTTTAAAAGGAAGAAAGCAACAAGCAGCATTTCTCGAACAAATAGAGAAGTAAAATTAATTGACACTTTTTGTTTACAAGTGTAATCTATTTATAGATATTAAGTTTACGTTTGTAAACAAAAAGGGAGTGTCTGTATGGAAGAATTGAAAACTCCAGTTAAAATTAGTGATTCTGAGTGGGAAGTCATGCGAGTGATTTGGACACTTGGTCAATCAACTGCACAAGAAATAACTCAGATTCTAGGAGAATCAATGGACTGGAAGCCTGCAACAGTAAAAACACTATTAGGAAGACTCGTAAAAAAACAAGCGATATGGACAGAGCAAGTGGGGAAAAAGTTCATCTATCATCCAACCATCTCTGAAACAACATCTGTTCAAAGTGCTGCTGAAAATCTTTTTTCGCATATTTGTGCAAAAAAAGTCGGAACGACAATTGCAGATTTAGTTGCTGAAGCTACACTGACACAGGCAGATATCGATCAGATCATGGAACAGCTAAAACAAAAAGAACCAGTATCCATGATTGCATGCAATTGTATTCCTGGGCAATGTCAATGTCATGAACAATAGGAGGAAGAAAAATGAAGCAACAACTTTCAATAAAAGGAATGAGCTGTCAACATTGTGTCGCACGTGTGGAGGAGTCTGTAAAAGCTCTTGATGGTGTCAAAAAAATCAAGGTGCAGCTAAAAAAAGCAACTGGCACAGTTAAGTATGACGAATCTCTTGTGAACCCAGAGAAAATTTCTCAAACCATCAATGATTTAGGATATCAGGCAGAGTTTATTTAAAAAAAGGATAGTGCAATCGAGTGGCGAGTAAAGAATAGGACGTTGATGATTTTTTTCGTCTTAGAATAGTCTATTTGCGTCTAGGATGAAAAGTGGAGCTAGATGAGGAATTACTTATTTTCTTTCCTTCATGTGTCATACTACTTTAAAGATATAGTTTCTTGATTAGATGGGGAGATGCTGTGAGCTATCCCCTTTTTTATTTAATGAAAAGTAATCAATTACAAAAAAACTATTTTTTAGAGAAAAACTTGAATACGTCAGAAGGTAATTATAAAACAGGAATATTATTTTAAGAATTTCTGTAGTAAATATCATTATTATGTAGAAAGAGTGACAGTATTTT
>NZ_NGMO01000001.1:840519-882106 GCF_002140175.1 Candidatus Enterococcus wittei | reverse complement strand
GTAGAAAGAGTGACAGTATTTTTTATCGATAATTGATGTTATTTAATTTCTGTGTGTTGTTCAAAGAATATCGTTTTTTTCAGAAAAAGTAGATTCAAAATAAACGTTTCATTTGAATCTTTTAGATAACAAGCGTTACACTTTATACAATACTATTTTATGTAAAAGTGGTTGGGCAATTTGACTCTGTTAGTAGATTAATGTAAAAAAGACACCAGCAAGTAATAGTGGTATATAGTTAAGGATGTTATTCGTGCGATAGGTAAAAGCACCGACAAAAGGCATAATAAAGTAAATTTGTTACCAGAAGAATAAGTTTATCAAGTTGAGAAACTTCCACTTTTAAATGGTGAAAATATGAGGTATTCATAACGATTCAGAATAAGCATTTGTTATTATTGGTATTGCAAAAAAGTGGACTAGCAAACGTAAGAGAGAAACTTGTTCACACGGTAATAAATAATCATTTACTACTTATTAGTAAAAAGCCTAAATTGAATAAGATCAATCAGGAATATTTAATTGATATTCACTTAAAAACATCCTTTGCTGTATTTGACCTGTCAAATACTCTACTGGCACTCTACTGGCAAGCACTGAGATTTCTTTTAACTAGTATTGTCCTTCATTCTTTAAATTTAAATAAAATGAAGTGATGATAGGGACAATCGGAAAGGATAGGATAAAAATGAAAAAACAAGAAATAAATGATGAAACAACGAAACATCCATTATCAATGGATCTGCAACCATCAAATGATGAAATAAAGGGGAAAACTCAAGAAAATCATCATATTCCACAAACGACTGATTATCCAATCGATCATGACCACAAGAAGATGGACGATCATCCAATGAACCATGACCAAAAGAAAATGGAAGATCATCCGATGAACCATGACCCCAAGAAAACGGAAGACCATCCAATGGATCACGACCACAAGAATATGGAAGACCATCCAATGGATCACGGGCACATGAATATGGAAGACCATCCAATGGATCACGGGCACATGAAAATGGCAGGACATTCGATGGATCATGGACATATGCATGAGGGAATGGACCATTCGATGCATATGGGGAATTTTAAGCAGAAGTTTTGGATTTCGCTGATTTTAGCAATTCCGATTATTCTTTTTTCTCCCATGATGGGAATGGAGATTCCTTTCCAAATCACGTTTCCTGGTTCAGATTGGCTAGTATTGATTCTTGCCACAATTTTGTTCATCTATGGTGGACAACCATTTTTAAGTGGAGCAAAAATGGAGTTGAAGCAAAAGAGCCCAGCAATGATGACCTTGATTGCCATGGGAATTACAGTGGCGTATGTGTATAGTGTATACTCATTTATTGCTAATCAATTGAATCCTCATACACATGTTATGGATTTTTTCTGGGAACTGGCCACATTGATCGTCATCATGCTTTTAGGACATTGGATTGAGATGAGTGCGGTCTCGAATGCTAGTAATGCCTTACAAAAACTAGCAGAACTCTTGCCAGAGTCAGTTAAACGTTTGAAAGAAGATGGCACGGAAGAGACTGTTTCATTGAAAGAAGTAAAAGAAGGAGATCATTTAGTTGTCCGTGCAGGAGACAAAATGCCTACGGATGGAACGATTCTAAAAGGAGAGACCATTGTCGATGAATCTGCGGTAACAGGCGAATCACGAGGAGTTAAAAAGCAAGTGTCTGATCAAGTAATCGGCGGATCGATCAATGGAGATGGAACAATTGAAATCATCGTCACTGGTACAGGAGAAAATGGTTATTTGGCTAAAGTCATGCACATGGTGCGACAAGCACAAAGTGAAAAATCCAAATTGGAATCTCTTTCAGATAAAGTGGCTAAATGGCTGTTTTATGTAGCGTTGGTAGCCGGAATCTTGGCATTCTTTGTCTGGCTTTTCTTGACAGATTTGCCAAATGCTTTAGAACGTATGGTGACTGTTTTTATTATTGCTTGTCCTCATGCCTTAGGATTAGCGATTCCTTTAGTTGTGGCTCGTTCGACTTCGCTAGCGGCTAAAAATGGTTTACTCTTAAAAAGTCGTAATGCTTTAGAACAAGCCAATGATCTAGATGCTATCATGTTGGATAAAACTGGTACCTTGACTGAAGGAAAATTCACAGTGAGAGGTATCGAAGTATTGGCCCCGTCTTATACAAAAGAAGAGTTCTTAAAATATTTAGGTGCCTTAGAAGCAAATGCGAATCATCCTTTAGCTATTGGAATCATGAATTATTTAACTGAGCAAGGGGTGAAACCGTATCAAGCAGAGCAACAACAAAATTTGTCAGGTATTGGTATAGCGGGAGTTGTGAGTGGGAAAAATGTAAAAGTTGTCAATGAAAAAGAAATCAACCATTTGGGATTGGAACTTGAAGAACAACAACTGAAACCATATGAAGAACAAGGAAACACGATTAGCTTCTTACTGATCGATGGACAATTGATTGGTCTAGTTGCGCTGGGAGATAAAATCAAAAAAGATGCCAAAGCCTTTATCCAAACATTGAAAAAACGAAATATCACACCGGTGATGTTGACAGGGGATAACTCCCATGCAGCACAGGCGGTTGCAGAATATCTTGGTATCAAAGAATATTATGGGGGATTGCTCCCAGATGATAAAGAGGCGATCGTTCAACGTTATCAAAACGAGGGAAAAAAAGTGATCATGGTTGGCGATGGTATCAATGATGCACCTAGTCTAGCACGTGCTACGATTGGTATGGCAATTGGTGCTGGGACAGATATTGCGATTGATTCAGCCGATGTTGTATTGATTAATAGTGATCCCCAAGATATTCTACACTTCTTAGATTTATCGAAAAAAACAAGAAAGAAAATGATTCAAAATCTTTGGTGGGGAGCAGGCTATAATATTCTTGCCATTCCATTAGCTGCCGGTATATTAGCACCAGTTGGTATTTTACTTAGCCCGGCAGTCGGTGCGATTTTGATGTCTTTAAGTACGGTGGTGGTTGCAATTAATGCGTTAACTTTGAAGATTGATTAAGGATCATTTTCTAAAAGAGATGATTGGGAACGTATTGTCAGAACCCAACTGACGATAAACGTTCTCTCATTCTCCATCTTCTAAAACGAAATATATTTTTTCTAAAAAAAGTTGTTCTTCTGAAAATAAGCTAAGGAATGTTGAAAATAGGTGAAGCTATTTTTGCTTTCTTTGGCTTATTTCTATATGTTGCACCTTTTTTTGTAAAGACTTGTTCTAAAAAATGCCATTTACCACTCTTCTCTACATTTTTCCGTATACGAATAAAACATGAAATTATATTGCTTTGTTATTTCTTAAAACTTTTTTTAATTTAAGTTATGATTAGATTAAATCAATGTAAATAAAAAATAAAAATAGATTCTTTTTCGTAATTAATATAGAAAGAACTTGTAACGAATAGTAGCTAAATAATGATACATAGTGAGGTCTAATCATGAACTGGCAAAAATTATTGACAAAGAATACGCAAAATTTATTTTTATTGATTAATTACATGAAAGATTTATCGTGGAAAAAAGCGGAATTGGCAGCAAAAATGCAAGTAGATATAAAAACAATCGATCGATATTTAAAACGATTAGAAAGTGGTGATTATCCGCTGCACTTAGTTTCTCATAAAAAAGAGATACGACTAGTGTATCATCAAGGATATAGTGAACCTTATTTACTTTTTGATTTCTTGATTCAATCGGATTCTTTTTGTTTATTGAGAGACTTGATTTTACAAATTAGTGATCGATATGATTATGATCGTTCTGCACAGGAACGTCTGAGAAGATGGTTAGGTGAATACCATCTGTCTTTTTCCTATAAAAAAAGACAGATTTATGGATCTGAACGAAAAATTCGCTATTTGTTATTTCGTTTTTTGAAGGAATTTCCCCATTTCTTTGCCGAGGGTTCAGAACAACCTTTTTCTGAGCTGTTTATCCAACTTTTAGAACAACGCAGGCAAAGTACAACCATTGAGCTTTTAGGTAATCCTCAATTACTGTTTCATGAAATATTTCCTGAACTACTATTTAGAAGTGAACAATCCTTACCACAAAAAGAAAAGAATTATCGGGCTATCATTCGTTTAAGTTGTAATTTGGTGACAGAAAAACGATGGAAACGTATTGAAAAAACACAAATTTACCGCAAATTAACTATCGTTACAGAAAAACTTGACTCTCTCTTTTGGCTGACCAGTGAATTTGAAAGTTCAAATAAAACCAAAATTACTAGAATTCTTTTTCAAGAATGGATGAAATACTCCATTGGTATCCATGATCGGCTCGTACGAGATGAATTTCAAGCGTATCAATACATAGTGAGTAAGGTACCATATTTCGATGATAAATTGAATCAATTTCGATTAGCATTACAACAAGCGATTCTTCATCCTACCATGGAGTGGGGGGCAATGTTATTGAAGTTATTGCAAGAACGAGGTTATTTGGAAATGTATCCGCCAGAAGTCAAAATCGTCTTTTTTTTTCGTTATGATCACGAAGAAGCAAGAAGATTGGCTGCTATTTTAGACAAAACTTTACGGCATCGAAAACGAACTTCAATCCATGTATGTGCGAGGAATAAACCACCGAGCTATGCGCAGCTAATCATTACTGATCACTTTTTTCCACTGGATCATAATAAAGACCAAAAAACCTATTTTTACCAAAATTCATTAGGAATCGAACGTTTATTAACAGACATTGACTATTGGATCACTACTAAAGCTGATTTTTTTAGCAGGAAGATCAATGAACGATAGAATATGCTATAATAAGGTGGATTTAGTAAAGGAGGCAGTGCATTGGTTTTAAAGAAATTAGAGGTTCCCACATCTTCTATTACAGAGGTAAAAAGATCTCCGATGGATGTGTTTGATCAAGCTAGAAAAGCAGAAACCGGTGTCTATATTTTTAATCGAGAAAAAATTGCAGGTGTGATGTTGACACAGACGCAATATGAAACCTTACTTCAAGAATTAGAGACACTTCGTCATATTGTTAAAGAACAAGAAGTAGAACAAGAAGGAACTGATTCTTTCGCTCAAGATCCTTCAGCAATCGAGGCAACTTCTGATGAGTTAACAGAAATTGTCCAGCAGCTAAAACAATATTTGGTTACCGGTGTGACGATTTCTGCTAAACACATTGACGAACGAATGGTAGCACTTGGTTTCATCACTAAAAAAACTGGCTTTGGTGGAGTTGTGGATATGTTGACTGAATTGACAGAAACTGGGAAGATCAACTATCAACTACGAAGAAAACCAAATGGAAAAATAGTTGTTGCTGAAATCATTGGTGAACAAGACAGTCAATCTCAATTATTTGATAAAGTAATCATTAAGAAAATTTATGTCCATGAAATATAAATAAAAAGATACGGCAGTATGAATGATTATGCAGATCGTTCATGCTGCTTTTAGTTTTTAATAAATGATCTACTTAGATGTGTCTTTATAAAAAAGTAAACAAATCATTCATTTACTAGAGCTGCTTTTTTGATAAAATGAATAAAATCTCATAGCTTTATATGTAAAAAAATAGGTTTTCCCCCTAAATTTTTTAGACAAAACATTTATAGTATTATTGAGAAAGTGTCTGTTAGGGGGAGTTCAATGAAAGAGAGAATAAAGATCGAACAAGTTTATTTATTTTTTTGGTTTTTCCCAATTTTTTTATTGCCTTTTACGTGGGTCAATGCAGTGGTCCAAGGGGCAGAAATCTTAGGTTTGATCAACGGCAGTGGCTTAATCATTTCCAGAAATTTTCCTGTGCTAACGATTTTTTATTTTTTAATCAGTGTTAGTCTCTTGTTTTCAAAAATATTTATTCATAATTTCAATTGGCATTTAATTCAATTTTCTTGTATGCTGATTTTTACTTCTATATTTTCTATTTTGCCAAGAATAATTATCGGCCCTAATGGACTAAGCGAAAGTGGTCTGAAAGATACAGCTTATTCTTCGATGTATTTTTTGACGATAAAGCCATGTTTTTATATTGCAATTATCTCTTTCGTCTGTTCTGTGTGTCTTTTCTTTTATAGTGAATTGCGTTTGAAATCAGTTTTTTTTGAAAAGAATTAGCAACTTATTTCCAACATACACATGAAGACTCAATTAAATATGTATTTTCGAAAAATCAGTCTAGGTAACGATTTACTTGGATTGATTTTTTTACTTTACCTTATTTTTACATAACTTAACAATAACTTTACCTCTTCCATACGTAGGATTTACAGTATATTGATACAATTTGTTTGTAATCAAGAAAGGGGTAAACACATGAAAAAAGTTTTATTTTCTTTAGGAATCTTGGGTATTATTTTAGCTGGATGCGGGTCTAGTTCTGGAAGTGCGGATGGATCAGCAGACAATTCTACTAGTTCAAATGATCAAGTAAAAATCGTTGCGGTCGGTTCGACTGCTTTACAACCTCTAGTTGATGCCGCACAAGAAAGCTTTACACAAGAAAATCCCAATTATCAGATTTCTGTCCAAGGCGGAGGAAGTGGGACTGGACTCAGCCAAGTGGAAACTGGTGCTGTAACAATTGGAAACTCTGATGTGTTTGCAGAACAAAGAGATGGAATTGATGCAAGTAAATTAGTCGATCATAAAGTAGCTGTTGTTGGAATGGCACCGATTGTCAACAAAGATACAAAAGTTGAAGACATTACAAAAGAACAATTAATTGATATTTTTACTGGTAAAATCAAGAATTGGAAAGAATTAGGCGGAGCTGATCAAGCAATCACTGTGATCAATCGTGCAAACGGAAGTGGTACACGTGCGACATTCGAACATTGGGGATTAGATGGGGCGACACCTATTCAATCGCAAGAGCAGGATTCATCAGGGACTGTTCGGCAAATCGTTACTCAAACGCCGGGTGCGATTAGTTATCTTGCTTTTTCGTATCTTGATGATTCAATCACAGCATTGAAAATTGATGGTGTGGAACCAAAACCAGAAAATGTAACAGATAACAGCTGGAAAATTTGGTCTTATGAACATATGTATACAAAGGGTGAACCTTCAAAAGAAGTGAAGAAATTCTTAGACTACATGATGACCGATGCAGTTCAAGAAGGACCAGTAAAAGATTTGGGCTACTTACCCATCACATCAATGAAAATTGAACGTGATGCAGAAGGGAACTTAAGTTAAATAATTTTTAGAATGATAAATATCAATAATGATAATTGATCTAATTGGTTCTAGAAGAGAGTGGCAGATGTCACTCTTTTTTTATATGAATAAATAAGGAAAACGGATTAAAAATTACATACGCTTTCAAAGAAAGCAAAATCAGGTGCAAAGTATCACCATATTGAAAAATACAAGAGCTTATGAATAAAGTTATTTAAAGATCTTTAGAACTTGATAACTTTTTTACATGCTCTTGTATTTTTTCATTTTTATAATCTAACTAGCAGGGAGAGTCACTGTAAAAGTCGAACCTATGCCAGGATGGCTCTCAATTTCAATTGTTCCATGTAGCAAGTGTACATATTCTTTGACGATGGACAATCCAAGACCGGTCCCACCTGAATGGCGACTACGGGCTCTGTCCACCCGATAGAAGCGTTCAAAAATCCGTTCTTGATCTTCACGATCAATCCCAATACCAAAATCTTGAACAGAAAATGTCAACTGGCCATTCACTTGATAACGGATAATGATATCACTTTCGGGCTTTGAATACTGAACAGCATTTTCAAAAAGATTTTTGATAATTGGATACAATAAATCAGGATGGGTCGTAAATGCAGTGTTCTCACCGATCAATTGTACAGCTAAATGTTTTTTAGTAATCATAGGCTGATAACTTTGTATCACTTGTTGGAAGTAGGGCTCCATGTAGATCGTTTGTGTTTCATACAAGCTTTCTTCATCTTTTGACAATTGAATAATCTCACGAATCAATTTATCTAGACGCAAGGCATCCTTTTGCATGATCAACAGAAATTCGGTCAATGTAGCTGGGTCATCTTTTGCACCATCAAGTAATGTTTCTGTAAAACCAATCAAAGAGGTGACAGGTGTTTTTAATTCATGAGAAACATTGCCTACGAAGTCTTTTTGTATTTTTTCAAGATGACGTATTTTTGTTAAATCATAAGCGACTCCCAGTATTTGACCTGTATCCTCTGAACTGTTGAAGTAACGCAAACTGATATCTAAGGTTTGATTTCCTTCAGCTAAAGTTACCTCTTGATGCACGATTGGTTCAGTGGGGGAGACTTGATGGATCAGCTGAATCAATTTAGGCTCACGGATGACCTCTGTATAATGCTGGTTAGGGTCGAAATCTTTCACGCCAAGATGAACTTGCATTTTTGGATTAAGCAAGCGAAGGGTCGCAGTCGAATCAATTAAAAAAACGCCAATCATCAATTCATTCAGCAAACTATACAATTGTTCTTCTGTTGTTGTATAGGCACGATACATCTTACTCATTTGTTCACTTAGGCCATTGATAGTCTGATAGAGTTCTTCCCACTGATCAGATGTTTGCATAATGATTTCTGTTTGCTCGGGATTTTTCACCATTTTTTTCAACACAGGAATCACGGTTTTTAACGGCTGATTTCGTTGATAAATCAAATAGTAGATCGTAAAGGTCAATACTAAAAAGAAAATCAAGAAGAAGAAAAAGACCCAGCGTCGAAAACTTTCAGTTCGAGGGAGAAAACCACTTGTTGGTTCAGCAATTCGTAGGATCGCTGAAAGTTGCCCGTCAACTTTGATAGGTAAAGCCACATAGAGGAAGTCTTCATGTAAAGTGGTACTTTTTCTGAGAGCAGTGCCAAGAGTTCCACCTTCTAGAACTGCTTTAATTTCAGGACGTGAGTTTCGTTTGCCTGCCAACATGGGATCAGTGGTGTCAAAAAGAATTTCACCCGTTTTATCTATTAAGGTGATTCGTTCAGTTGACTGGTCGACAAAATTTTTTAATATTGCTTGATTTCTTTGCGAATCAAGTTCTGTCATATCCAACTGGTTAATCAGAAGCTGTCCCTTTTTTTTGAGATAGCTTTCTTGTTGCTCGATGATCTGTTGCTGAAAGTAATGAGAGATGGTTTGCCATCCTCCAAGAAATAAACACAATAGGACAAAGAGAAGAAATGCTCTTTCATATATACTTTTTTTGCGTATACTCATCGTTTTGGCTCCTGAAATTTATACCCAAACCCTCTCACTGTTAATAGATATTTAGGATGTTTGGGATCACGTTCGATTTTCTCTCTTAAATGACTGACATGGACGTCCACAATCCTACTTTGACCTGAAAAATCAAAATTCCAAATACGATCTAATAGTGTATCTCGATCGATCACACGATCTTTGCACTTCATAAAGTAAACAAGCAGTTCGAATTCTTTAGGAGTCAGTTCGATTGCCTGGCCATCAACCGTTACTTGATAATTGGTTAAATCTGCTTTGATTTGCCCAACTGTTAAGTATGCAGGTTCAACTTCTTCTGATTGTGCTTGTCGAGGTTCGATTCTTCGAAAAATAGCTTTCATACGCGCCAAGACTTCACGAGGGCTGAAAGGTTTAGTTAAATAGTCGTCTGCGCCAATTTCTAGACCGATGATTCGATCGACTTGATCATCTTTGGCAGTTAAGATTAAAATTGGCGTATCGTTTTTTTCTTGTCTTAATTTTTGTGTAATGGCCATGCCATCCATTGACGGAAGCATGACATCAAGAATAATAAAATCAAATGAATGAGCCAACGCAAGATCAAGGCCTTTTTGTCCATCAGTGGTACTGACCACTTGATAACCTTCTTTTTCTAGGTTAAATGTTAGCAATGTCACAATTGAAGGTTCGTCATCCACAACTAATACTTTTTTCATAATTTCTCCTTTTGTTCTTTTTCATCTTCCTTATTTTAGCATAGAATCAAAGAGAAGGACTATTTTACCGACTAAATAAATGGTATAATAGAATAGCAATTTGCTCAGCAAAAGGAGAGGACGATCTATGCTAGGTATCAGTGCTTGTCTAGGCGGTGTCTTATGCCGTTATGATGGACAGGGAAAAACCGTTCCTGAATTAAGAAAACTTGTGATTGAAGGAAAAGCAATCATGATTTGCCCTGAAGTGCTAGGCGGTCTTCCGGTACCTAGAGAACCAGCCGAAATTGTGGGTGGTGATGGATTTGATGTGTGGAATAACAAAGCAAAAGTGAGGACTACATTTGGAAAAGACGTCACTGAAGCCTATAAAAATGGTGCAATCAAAGCCTATCAAAAATTACGTGAAAAACACATTGATTCTTTGATCCTAAAGTCTAAGAGCCCTTCATGTGGTTCGGACTTGATCTACGATGGCAGTTTTTCAGGTATACTGATCGAAGGGGTCGGAGTAGCGACCGCTTATTTTCTCCAACAAAAGATCGCTGTCTACTCTGAAGAAGAGTGGCTGAATACACGAGGTGAGTAGAATGGAAATCGAGAAAACCAATCGTATGAATGCCCTTTTTGAATTTTATTCTACGTTATTGACTGAAAAACAGATGAATTATATGGAATTATATTACGCAGATGATTTTTCATTAGGGGAGATTGCTGAAGAGTACGAAGTTAGCCGACAAGCTGTTTATGATAATATTAAACGTACAAGTAAAATTTTAGAGGACTATGAAAAAAAACTCCATCTTTTTTCTGATTATATCGTTCGTGAACAATTATTAGAAAAAATGACGGAGTATATTCATGAACATTATCCAGAAGATCAAGTTCTTCAAGGATATGTCAAACAAATCCAAGAAATCGAAGAATAAAGGAATGAAAAAATATGGCATTTGAAAGTTTGACAGAGCGCCTTCAACAGGCAATGGGTAAATTAAGAAAAAAAGGAAAGGTTTCAGAAGCGGACGTCAAAGAAATGATGCGGGAAATCCGCCTTGCTTTATTGGAAGCCGATGTCAATCTGCAAGTTGTTAAGGACTTTACTAAACGTGTCCGAGAACGGGCTGTTGGCGCAGAGGTAATGGATAGTCTTTCTCCTGCACAACAAATCGTAAAAATCGTTGATGAAGAGTTAACGATTACTTTGGGATCAGAAACAGCAGAATTAAGTAAATCACCAAAGATTCCAACAGTTATCATGATGGCTGGTTTACAAGGTGCCGGTAAAACGACATTTACTGGGAAGTTAGCTAATTATTTAAAGAAAAATGAAAATGCTCGTCCACTATTGATTGCCGGAGACGTTTATCGTCCAGCGGCCATCGATCAATTAAAAGTATTAGGTCAACAGCTAGATGTACCTGTATTTGATATGGGCACCGATGTTAGTCCTGTGGAAATCGTCCGTCAAGGGATGGAACTAGCAAAAGAAAAGAAAAATGATTACGTACTGATCGATACAGCTGGACGTTTGCATATCGATGAAACACTGATGGATGAATTGAAACAAATCAAAGACTTGACACAGCCTAATGAAATTCTACTTGTGGTAGACGCAATGACTGGTCAAGATGCAGTCAATGTAGCAGATAGTTTCAATCAACAGTTAGGCATCACTGGGGTAGTGATCACTAAATTAGATGGCGATACTCGTGGTGGGGCGGCGCTTTCGATTCGCTATGTGACAGGCGCTCCCATTAAATTTATCGGTTCAGGCGAAAAATTGACGGACCTTGAAGTCTTCCATCCTGACCGTATGGCTAGTCGTATTCTTGGTATGGGTGATATGTTGACGCTGATTGAAAAAGCGCAACAAGATTATGATGAGAAAAAAGCAGAAGAACTTGCCAAGAAAATGCGGGAAAATTCATTTGACTTCAATGACTTCATCGAACAGCTAGATCAAGTGATGGGGATGGGCCCAATTGAAGACTTACTGAAAATGATTCCAGGAATGAATCAAATGCCAGGAATCGAAAATGTGAAAGTCGACCCTAAAGATGTTGAACGTAAAAAAGCAATGGTTTATTCAATGACTCCTGCTGAAAGAGAAAATCCAGATCTTTTAAATCCGAGCCGCCGTCGAAGAATCGCTGCTGGTTCTGGAAATAGCGTGGTTGAAGTCAACCGTATGATCAAGCAATTCAAAGAATCACGCAAGATGATGCAACAAATGTCCAAAGGGGATATGAATATTCCAGGAATGGATCAAATGTTTGGAACAGGTGTAAAAGGCAAATTAGGTAAAATGGCGATGAACCGCATGGTGAAAAAAGCGAAGAAGAAAAAAAAGAAAAAGAAATAAAAGGAAACAAAGATAAAATAGAGACGTCTGTTTCTATTGAAAAAAGCCAAAGGATCTTGAAAATAGGAATAGCTATTTTCGGATTCTTTGGCTTTTTCTAAAAAAATAGTTTTCTATTGGAACAGATTTGATAAACAAAGGAGGAATTTGTATGAGCCGGTGTCCATGGAGTGAAAAAACAGTAAATATGAAGCAGTATCATGATACGGTTTGGGGGGTTCCAGAGTACGATGACCAACGTTTGTATCGAAAACTGATGTTAGATATCAATCAAGCAGGATTGAGTTGGCAGACGATTCTAAATAAGGTTGAAGCATTTGACGAGGCATATGACCATTTTGCGATTGAGAAGGTCGCCTGTTATACGGAAGAGAAAATCAATGAACTGATGGAAAACCACGGAATCATCCGCAATCAGCGAAAAATTGAAGCGGCAATCACGAATGCTCAAGCAGTTCAAAAAATCCAAGAAACAGGAATGAGTTTTTCAGATTATTTATGGTCTTTTACGGAAAATCAAATGGTGGAAGGATGCTATCAAAGGCAAGAAGAAGTCCCGACAACCAGTGATCTATCCGATCGATTAGCCAAAGACTTGAAGAAAAAAGGCTTCAAGTTTATCGGAAGTACAACCGTCTATGCTTTCTTAGAAGCTGTAGGAATCATCAATGATCATTTAGAGGGGTGTTTTCGCAAACAAGAAGTAAAACAACTAGTAAAAGGTGGAGAGGAGAGTTCTACATGAGAAAGACCGTTTTCTATGGTGCCATCAGCTTAGATGGTTATTTAGCAACCGATACAGACAATCTACAGTGGCTTTTCGATACACCAACAGGTAAAAAGACTACCTATGAAGAGTTTTATCAATCGATTGACACCACTATTATGGGAAGAAAAACCTATGAAGAAGCTAAAAAACATTTAAAAGCAAACGAAATCTACCCCGAAAAAACAAATTATGTTTTTTCGGCCAATGAGTATCTAAAACTAGAAGATGCGGTCGTTATCAATGAGGAGCCAGTAGATTTTTTGAAGAAATTAAAAGAAACTACTGGAGGGACAATCTGGGTAGTTGGCGGAGGGACATTATTAAAACCGTTGATCGAAGAACATTTGATTGATGAGTGGTTCATACAAATCGCTCCTGTACTACTTGGTAGGGGAATCCGTCTGTTTCAAGAAGGATCCTATCATGAACGTTATGAATTCATTGGTTCTCAAAAATTTGGCGAATTTATTGAATTACACTATAAAAAACAAGAGAAATAAAAATTATACTAGATCAAAAATGATAAGGAAAAAGTGGATTATTCAATGTTGTAAACAGACGGATAGACATACAATCTTAAGATTAAAGATACCAACAGGAAAAGCTTTCGGAAAGCCTAGAGATCCCATAAATGTATGAATTGCCGTTTGATTTTTTTCGACTAATAATCTAAAAAAAGAATCGATCGACAAGCTACTGTCCTAAAAAGATAGAACAGCACTTATCGGTCGATCGCTTTTTATTTCGCTTATTTTTTTGTTATAGTTGACATTACTTGATGTAATTTCTTCTTAGTTTTCTAATTTACCGGCAAAATCTAAGTAAGCTGTTAAAATAGTTTGGAAGAAGTTGACCGTTCCTTCATTAATTTTGCCATTTTCATCAATTAAATTCGCAATATTACCAATATATGCTTCCGGTTGTTGCAAGGTCGGAACATTTAGGAAAACAAGTGATTGACGTAAATGATGATTTGCACCAAAACCTCCGATCCCACCGGGAGAGGCAGTGACCACTAGTCCTGGTTTTTGATCCCAAACGCTTTGACCATAAGGGCGAGAACCAACATCTAAAGCATTTTTTAAAACTGCAGGAACAGAACGATTATATTCAGGTGAGACAAAAATCACTCCGTCTAAGTCTTTGACATCAGAACGGAATCTTGTCCATTCTTTTGGTGCATCTTCAGGTGTTTCTAAATCTTCATTATAAAAAGGTAAATCATCAATCTTTACAAAGACACTTTCATAACCTTCTGGCAGTAAATCTGCAAAAGTTTCAGCTACCTTTTTGTTATATGAATCTTTTCTTAAACTACCGATAAAAAATCCAATCTTTTTTGTCATCGTTCAATTCCTCCTTTATTTTTTCTACTCGTTTATCTTACTAAAAATAAGTAAACAGAGCAAATAAAAACACTTCGCAATCTTAAACGAATCTATCAGTTCGTGCTAGAATGGAAGAAAAAGGATGAGAAATGCTCACTTTTTATAGAATATTCTTTATCAAATTCGTAACTTTTGCAATGACAAAGATAAACAATTCGGAACAGAAACGATCTGAAAAATAGAAGAGAGACTTTTGCTATCCAAGTTTAGAAAAAATCAAAAGGGAGAAAATGAGGACATCTCTAATTATTATAATTCGTGAAATTATAGAAGATGGAAACATCTTTAGTTAAATAAATCCTTTAATTTCGTAAACAAATCGAAATTTTTAAAGCTGTAAAGAAAAAAAGCTTTACAGGGTAAAAAAAAACTGGTACACTACATCTTGTGAATAAAACAATGGAGGTGGAAATATATAATGGCAGTTAAAATCCGTTTAAAACGTATGGGTTCTAAAAAGAGTCCTTTTTACCGTATCGTCGTAGCTGATTCACGTTCTCCTCGTGATGGACGTTTCATCGAAACTGTAGGAACTTACAATCCTTTGAAAGACCCTGCAGAAGTAGTTTTAAAAGAAGATTTAGTACTTAACTGGTTATCTAAAGGTGCACAACCTTCTGATACTGTTCGTAACATCCTTTCAAAAGAAGGCGTTATGCAAAAACACCACGAAGCTAAATTCTCAAAGAAATAAGGTGATCGGATATGAAAGATTTAAGCGAACTAGTCTTAACAATCGTTCGTCCGTTAGTCACTTATCCTGAACAAGTCCAGTTAGAAATCGTGGAGTCAGATGATTTTTACGAGTATAACCTGACTGTGGCTCCTGAAGATATCGGTCGGATCATCGGTAAACAAGGCAGAGTGGCGAAGGCCATTCGGACTATCGTTTATGGTGTCAGACTAGATGCACCAAAAAAAGTGCGTTTGAATATCGTTGATAAAAAGGATTGAAAAAAAGCTGTTTCGTTTTTCGAAGCAGCTTTTTTTGTTGCTTCGCCTGTTGGCAAAAAATTATCAGAAAGCGTATTCTTAACTTATAAGAAAGGGTGGGATGTATGAAAAAACAACTCATTTTATTGCTAGGTACGATTGCTTTGTTTGGGGCTTGTCAAAAACAGGATAAACTAATCGAAGAATCCACGACAAGCAGTTCTTCTGTGAGTAGCGCAGATGCTACGAAGTCGGATCAAGAAACAACGAATCAAGAGAGTTCTTCATATTCTAATACGCCAGCAACGAAAAATCTGACAGCATTACAGCAATTGCAACAGGATTATCCAAATATCCCAATGCCAAATGATATTCCAGTTACTACAGGGAGCTTGAACATTGCTGCAACTCAAATAAAACAAGGGTTTTCTGTCCAATATTATCAAGGGGAAAAAGCTCTACCCTTAAATGATCCATCACTAAATCAAGAAACACCGATAGCTTCTTATCTTTACCGTGATGGGTTTGCTTCCTCCCAAGAAACTATCAATACGATCCAACCATTTACGATCGACACTGGTGGACGGAAAATAGATCTAGGTCATTCAATTGTTGGCTTTCAACAAGGTGCAGCTGGTTCTTCTTATTTAGAGTGGCAAGAAGGAAATTGGCGGTTTCGTTTACGTGTAAGTAATATCGAAGGGCAAGATCCAGTACCTCAAGCTAAAGAAATCGTCAACTATTTGGAATCTGCTCTCTTGCCTGCCCCTGAACAAGTAGGAGTGGTGATGATCGACAGCACTGATGCTTCAAATCAGCATACACAAGTGAGCTGGCAAGACCCTACGACAGTTTATACGATTACAAATCAAGAACCGCTGAATGCACTGAAAATGGCTGTATCAATGACTCAATAGTAAAAGAAGACTAGAATTACCCATAGGCACATGCTAAAATAAACGAGAGCAAATGACTCATTTTAGAAGGATTTATCAAAAAAGATCATTCTATTCTGAACGATCAACGCTTTTCTTATGATTATAAAGTAATGTGTAACTAAAAAAGAAATGAGGACAAAAGGTGACTGAATATTTAAACGTTGGAAAAATTGTCAATACCCAAGGGATCAAAGGGGAAGTTCGTGTGATCTCTACGACAGATTTCCCTGAAGAACGCTACAAAAAAGGAGCAGTACTTACCTTGTTCCAAGAAGGAAAAGCTCCAGTTGAACTAGTGGTCAAAACTCATCGGAAACATAAAAATTTTGATCTCTTAAGTTTTGAAGGCCATCCCTCCATTAACGATGTGGAAAAATACCGAGATGGATTATTGAAAGTGCCAAAAGAGAATTTAGTTGAATTGACTGAAAACGAATTTTACTATCATGAAATCATAGGACTGAAAGTGATCGATGAGAATGAAGTGGAAATAGGTAAAGTAAAAGAAATCTTATCACCAGGAGCAAACGATGTTTGGGTCGTACAGCGACCGAAGAAATCCGATGTCTTACTGCCTTATATAGAATCTGTGGTTGAAAAGGTAGATATCGAAAATGGACTTGTTCGAGTGAGTATCCCAGAAGGATTGATTGATGATGAAGATTGATGTTTTAACTTTATTTCCTCGTATGTTCGAAGGCCCAATGGGAGAATCGATCATCGGTAAAGCCGTGGGAAAAGAACTGTTAGAAATCAATGTCTCGAATTTCCGTGATTATTCGGATAATAAGCATCAAACCGTAGATGATTATCCTTATGGTGGTGGTGCAGGAATGCTTTTGAAGGTTCAGCCGATCTATGACAATATCAAAGCAATTGAAGAAAAACATCCAGAAACGAAAAAACGTGTGATATTGCTTGATCCAGCTGGGAAACAATTCGATCAGAAAATGGCAGAAGAATTCTCGAAAGAAGAGCATCTCGTCTTTATTTGCGGACACTATGAAGGATATGACGAACGTATCCGTACTTTAGTGACCGATGAGGTGTCTTTAGGAGATTATGTGCTGACTGGTGGAGAGTTAGGCGCAATGGTCATGATCGATGCGACCGTACGTTTGTTGCCTGAAGTATTGGGGAATCAAATCTCTGCACAAACGGATTCTTATTCGACAGGACTGCTTGAGCATCCACAATACACGCGACCTGCGGAATTCAAAGGTATGAAAGTTCCAGAAGTGTTGACCAATGGAAACCACCGTTTAATTGAAGAGTGGCAATTGAAAGAATCCTTACGGCGTACGTATCTACGTCGTCCAGACTTATTAGAGAAAATTGAAATGACTCCACAGATGGAAAAGATGCTCGCGGAAATCAAACAAGAAGAAGCATCAATATAAAAGAAATAAAAAATACTCTTTACATCAAAATAATAGTATGATAGTATTTTATGGTGAGTGTAAACACACTTAACTATTACGATGTTCCGCTGTGAGAAGAAACTCATAAGAATGTTTGGAATAAGGAGAAGAAAAAAATGAATCCATTAATCGAAGAATTAACAAAAGAACAACTACGTTCTGACATTCCAGCTTTCCGTCCTGGTGACACTGTACGTGTTCACGCAAAAGTTGTCGAAGGTACTCGTGAACGTATCCAGTTATTTGAAGGTGTTGTTATCAAACGCCGCGGTGCTGGAATCAGTGAAACATACACTGTACGTAAAGTATCTAATGGAGTGGGCGTTGAACGTACATTCCCATTACACACACCACGTGTTGCAAAAATCGAAGTTGTTCGTTACGGTAAAGTACGTCGTGCAAAATTGTACTACTTACGTGCATTACACGGAAAAGCTGCTCGTATCAAAGAAATCCGTCGTTAATCATTGTTATCAGACAGAGAAAGAACCCTTGGTATTCAAGGGTTCTTTTTTTATTATCTGTTTTTTTATATTAACGATTTCTATTTGGTACATTTTTGATTAATAAAAAGGGGCAAAAAAGGGGCAACAAGTTACAGTTTTTCTATATCTTCTTTCAATTTTTCTTTTACTCCTTTTGTCACATGCAAATAAATTTTTTCAGTGATATCACTATTTTCGTGACCAACGCGATCCTGGATGGCATACAGAGGAGTTCCTAGTTCCGCTAATTTTGAAATATGGGTATGTCTAAAAATATGTGAACTAAGTTTTTTATCAATCTTCATGTCAGCTTTATGATTTCTCAAATAGGTGTTAATTGCTGTTAGTTGGAAAGGAGTTCCTTTCGTTGTTTGAAATAGAAATTGACCATTCGGATTTAATTCTAGAAGTTCATTGTAAATAGCTATCGCTTTTTTTGGTAAATCAATTTCTCGCATTCCAGCAGCAGTTTTTGTAGAATCAGATTTTTTCATATCAGCTATTGAACGTTCTCTATACATCATCGTCCCATTTATAACTACTGATGCATTATTATTGGTAATGTGTACATCATCTTTACTTAATGCTATTGCTTCTCCAGGTCTCATTCCAGTCAAATATAGCCACTGGAAAAGGAGAGAATATCTTTTATTGTGTGAAGTTGTGAAAGCTACTAGTCTTTTATATTCATCATCTTCTAAAAACTTATCTTTAATTTTTATCGTTTTTGACTCTCGTTTATAATCAATAACTACTTCGTTGATAGGATTTTTTTCTATATAGCCTTTTTTCATAGCGTATGAAAAAAGAAGATTCAATTTGGATTTAATTACACCTGTCTCTTATACACATCTAGATGTGTATAAGAGACAGCTTATGACCATTACAAGTTTTTCGCCAGGTAATATATCTTTCATCTTTAAAACTTCTGAAAAAGCGACTGAGCAGCCAGGAGAGATTTCTTGTGCCAACGGTATAGGAGATAAAAGGCTACTTTTATGAAAGCTTCCCATATCAAAACCATTATCGTGATAATGTGAACAATCAATTTTATTACCGTTGTAAAGATACGTACATTCGATAATTGAGTTTGGCATTTTTGATGGGTTTGCAATTACGCCAGTAAGAATCATTCGATTACTTTTATCATGCTTAACTAAAAAATAGGAGAGCGTAATTTTTCTTTTATCTTTAAATAAGTTATAGAGCTTTAAATCTGTCTCTTATACACATCTAGATGTGTATAAGAGACAGCTTTCTGAGTTTCTCGAGATTTATTTTTATAAGTAATGCTCACTTTTTTTCTTTTTCTAGTTTTTGGATCAATATATCGCTCATTATATTTATATACTTTTTTTCCGTTTTTATCAGTTTTAGTTTCGATCCACATTGTTTTCATCTCCTATTTGTTGCTATAATAGGAATAGATAAGTAAGCTGATTATAGCAGGTTTATTTTTCATCACGTCCACAAACTTTGGCGAGGGAGGGGGCGTGTTTTTATTTATGAATTATTATTCGCTCCAAGTTGCTGGACCGTATGCGATTGTATAAGGTGCATTTCCTTTTGCTCCAAAATACATAACTACTGTAGCTTTTTTTCCACCCGCTATTTCATTAGGGATGTTGTTAGAATAAGTATTTGCATCTAGTCTTCCTAATTCATCGTTTCCATCATATATGTCAAATGTATGTGCGTTAAAAGAAATAGGTGAGTTAGTCTTATTTTCAACAATAGCTGTTACAACAACAGGGTGTTCACCGTCTACTGGATCCATCAAACTAATACTGTCATCTGGTTTTACTTCTGTAACTGTTATTGATTCTCCTGAGGTAAACTCAACTGCCTGTCCCATTTTTACATTTCCACTTGCTGAATCAGAATTATTCTCGGAACTATCCTGTGTTGAAGAATTTTCAATTAAATTTTTTAACTCTGTTACTCTTTTGTTTAATTCTTCATTTTCGGACTTAAGATCCGAAACTTCTTTTCTTAAACTAGATTCTGTAGTGCTGTTAGCTTTAGCAGATGTGGCCTCTTTATTTGTTGAACAGGCCCCCAAAAGTACGCTAGTAAATACCAAACCTAAAATCACTTTTTTCATTTTTTATTCTCCGTTTCTATGATATTATTTTTATGTAGGATCTTAGAAACGAGATTTTAGTCCGTGTTGCAGCACGGGCTTTTTTCTTTATAACTTTTTTAGAGATTATAGGCAAAATAGTAGGGCATAAAAATATATTATTGAATTCCGTATTTAGAAAATCCTAATTGAACTTCACCGGAAGTCTTTTGCTGTGTTGTACGCAATGCTTCTTCTTCAGACATTCCATTCTGTACTTTCCATGCAACAGGCGACATCCCGTATTTGTTAACAAAATCAGTAAGTGATAAAGTGTCAGCGTCTTGTTGAGCGCTTGTTTGTTGGGCTTCTGGATTTTGTTGAGATGCAGCTTGTTGTTCTTTCTGATCTTGACTGATAATATTGCCAGCATCATCTGTAGTCAATCCATTTTCATAAAGGGCCACGCCAAAAGCTTCCCACTCTTTGTTGGACCAATTTGCACGATCAGCTGGAGTTGACTGTAAAGTGCGTTGTTTCATCTGTTCATATGTTTCTTCTTGAGGTGCGGTTTGGATTGTATCCTGACTGGAGCTTATAACTGTTGGGCTAGGTTCCGCCGTAGCTTGGTTGGAGCTTGTAACAGTTGAACTAGAATCTGTCTTAGATGTAGATTTGCTAGTAGAGGAACTGGTTTCAGTTGCTTCTTTTGTTTTACTTACTTTTGTTTCTTGGTTAGAAGTGGCATCTGTTGATTCAGCTTTTTTATTATTTGAACAAGCTGAAAGTAGCAGAGCAGTACTTAACAACAACATAACGCTAACTTTTTTCATTTTATAATTCCTCTTTCTCTTTGTAATATGTGTGCTAACACGGGCTTTTTTATATAAGAAAACGATAAGCGCTTTCTGGAAGCCCGTAAAGATTCTTTAATTCCTCGATTTTTTTAGGATATTGATCATTATCTTCTTTATAAAGAGAAACAATGAGATTAGCAGCAAAGCAATTAGCTTCGCTTTCAGATTTGCTTCTAGATGTTCTTGTTGATACATAATAGCTGGATAAGCCACGATGAAAAATAGCGTGACCTAATTCGTGAGCGCAAATGTAGAATCTTTCCTCAGAGTCTCGCAGTTCATTATTTAAAAAGATTATCGCACGATCTCTAATTTCTTGAAACTGCCCCTTGGGATTCTCGATAAAAGGAACGTATTGAATTTTAATGCCCATCTTTTCACAAATATAAAAAGGATTAGCGGACTGGTATTTCCGCTTCAACTCCTCGACTAAATTAATCGTATCCATCTCCATAAGCTCACATCTTTTTGCCTTTTTCTTTGTCTTCTTTCACAATATCCCAGAAAGTCGCTATCAGGATATCTTTTACGCGCTGTATTTGTTCGGGTGTCAATGTTTCCCCACCATAAGACATATTAACATTTGAGTCTAGTAGTTTATCAAGTTCAACCACTTCCTCTTTTGTAGCCCATTTGGGTACATTATTATTTCCCAATAAATAATCAGTTGTGACACCAAAATAATCAGCAACTTTCTTTAAGTTCTCAGATTTTGGCGAGGCTTTATCCCATCTTCTTATTTGTCCATTAGAGATGCCCACCTGTCTTTCTACTTCTGCTATAGTCACATGCTTTTCGTCTGCTAATTCTTTAATCTTAGTAACTAAACTCATTATTATCAACCTTTCAAAGCTGAAAAGAAAATAAATAGCTTAAAAGTTATATTTTTGGTTGACAATTAGCTTTTAAGCTAGTATATTTAATTCGTAAGCTAAATTGTTAGCTAAATAAGAGTAACAAAAAACTCTACTAATTTAAAACATTCTCTCGGTCGCCAAACTTAGAAATGTTATTTTAGAGGCTTTTTATAAGTCTTATTTAACTATGTATTCATAATAGCTTAAAAGCTAATAGATGTCAACGATTTAGCTAATTTTTTAGCTTACAAATTATTTGTTTAGAAAGGAGCTATTTTTATGTCTGAGAATTTAGACTTAAAAATTCGAGCGGAGATGAGAAAAAGAAGAATGACTTTCAAAGAACTAGCTGCGCTTGTTGGTATTTCAGGAGCTTATTTATCAGATATTCTAAACGGTAATCGTGATGGAAAGAAAGCACAACAGCATATTGAAACAGTGAAAAAAATATTGGACATCCGATAGGGGGATAGGCGATGACAAAACTAAAAAAACAAGATTTTGTAAAAAAATACAATTATTCTCCATCTACTTATCAACGTCGAATGTCGGAACTAAAAAATACAGAAATTTTCTCAGCGGCATATGAACGGGTCACAGGACAAGAAGTTTGGATCAATACAGAATTATACGATAAATTTTTGTCTTTCAAATCCTATAACAGGTTACGCACAAGAAAGGTAACACCTAAAGAATTTATCGAGAAGCATTTAGTTGATTTATAAAAAACAGAACATTTTGAGAGGTGAAGGTTAATGGGTAAATTCAACAGAGCACTAGTATTCAGTGCACCACTAATTATCTACGCTTTAGGTCTTTGGGGAAGCAGACAAGCGTTGATAGGAACGATTGTTTACATGGTCTGGATTTTTATGGGGCTTGATGAAGCTGAGTACAAAACAAAAAAGCCAGTCGGGAGGGACTGACTAATGAGTAAGGACGATATTGTATTTCTGTTAATTATGTTTTGTGGGATTGGATCGATAATAATTAATTTGTATTTGATTATTAAAGAAAAATTTTTCAATTAAAATGAGTCTTTTAGCTTTAACTTGAATTTTTTTTGATAATTAGCTGTTCTTATGACCATTACAAGTTTTTCGCCAGGTAATATATCTTTCATCTTTAAAACTTCTGAAAAAGCGACTGAGCAGCCAGGAGAGATTTCTTGTGCCAACGGTATAGGAGATAAAAGGCTACTTTTATGAAAGCTTCCCATATCAAAACCATTATCGTGATAATGTGAACAATCAATTTTATTACCGTTGTAAAGATACGTACATTCGATAATTGAGTTTGGCATTTTTGATGGGTTTGCAATTACGCCAGTAAGAATCATTCGATTACTTTTATCATGCTTAACTAAAAAATAGGAGAGCGTAATTTTTCTTTTATCTTTAAATAAGTTATAGAGGGATAAAAAAAATCCTGAAATAGAAATGATTAAAGTAATAGCGACTTGGTAATCGCTCAAAATTTTTATCAAATAATTCACCACCTTTTTACTCAAATTATATCAAAAAGGAGAGAAGAAATAATGCAAGAATTAGTAATTTTGAAAAATAAAGAAGCTGTGACTACGAGTTTGCAAGTTGCAGATAGTTTTGAAAAAGAACACAAAAATGTTTTGAGAGATATTGAAAAGTTAAAAGAAGATGTGCTCAATTTTGAGCAGATGTTTGTGGAAGGTAATGAACCAGATTCATACGGTAGAAATCGGCGAGTTTTCTTCATTAGCAGAGATGGATTTTTCTTGTTGGCTATGGGATTTACAGGAAAGAAAGCTATTTACTTCAAACAGAAGTACATTGAAGCATTCAACGAAATGGAAGATGTTATTCGGAAGAATACTGTTCCTCAAACAATTGAAGATATGATGATCTACCAACTAGAAGAAATGAAAGATGTTAAAAAAGATGTCTCCATGCTTAAAGATACTATGCGAATTAGCGGACAACAAGAGTTTGAAATTAAGCAAAAAGGAAATATGAAAGTTATGGAAGTTTTAGGAGGTAAAGAAAGCCGAGCTTATGAAGAAATCAGCAAAAAAGTATTCTCAAAATTTTGGTCTGAATTTAAACGTACCTTTTCAATCCCAAGATATGGCGAGTTACCTCGTAAGAGATTCGATGATGCTGTTTCATTTATTGAAATGTGGTTACCAGAAACTGCGATCCGCATGGAAATCGATCAACTGAACAGACAACAAAGACTTTTCGGTGATGAAAATGAATAGAGCTGAAGCGCTAAAAATCGGTAAAGTGATGGCTGATAATTGGTGGGCAAATAGCCGTCCTATTATTTTAAGCAAGCAACATATTGATAAGCAAAAAGCATGGCAACAAATAAAAAAGTGACTCAGCCGACCAAAGCAATGAGTCACAAAGAAAATACATCTAAGGAGATGTTACCACATGAAAAAAGAACTTTCCACTCTAGATCAATATTTGACTGATCCTAGTTGGGGCAAATCGAATATCAAGGAAACAAGCAATCGAAAAATCAGACGTAATCTTTTGACGGATGAAGAACTAGCATGTGATCAAGACGATTTGGGAAATTTTGTGAGTATTTGGGGACATGTCTACCTTATCCATCTATGGAAGCAGCCAAGAAAACCTGAATACATCTATGTCATCGAAGATGGCTTGATTGATGCACTAGAAGAGTACGACAGAGATAACTTGATTGATATCTCTTATTACGGATCAGGTAAGAAATACATTGCTGAAATGGAGGTAGAATTTGATGAGTGAAAACAAAGGGACAACGAATTTTGAAAAACTTTTTAGTCGCAAGTTAAATAAAATACTCAAGAAAAAAGGAAATTTTGATTATTTATCTTGGGCTCACGCGTGGGAGATTATGAAAAAGAATGATCCACAGGCAACGGTAACTATTAATGAGTATAAACACTACAGGGTTGTTTCTGGAACTCATCAAGACTTTCTTGTTGAGGAATATAAACCTTTTCTTATGGATGAAACTGGGACTTATGTATCTGTCTCAGTAACGGTTAAAGGACATACGGAAACCGAATTATTTCCTGTTTTAGATTATCGAAACCAACCAGTTGTTAAGCCAAATGCTATGCAAATCAATAACTCATTGAAGCGATGCTTTGTGAAAGCATTGGCTCTACACGGACTGGGATTATATGTATTTCAAGGGGAAGATATTCCAACACCACCTAGAATCGATACAAAGAAATTAAGCATGCTAGAGACGATTCTAGAAGCTTTCAATGAGCAGATGGGCAAAGATATGACCAAAACCTTAATCGAATATGTTAATGAGCAGACAGATAAATTAGGGCTCTTAGCTGATAACGTTGAAACTATTGAACAGTTAAGCTATGAGCAATGTGCCTTGATGGAGCGAGCAATAGCAGCTAAGAAAAAAGAATTAGATAAGAAGTGATATGAGTGTTTAAACCATTAATCGATTCATATTCAGCGGTTCTGAAAAAGTTCAAAGGAAAAGACATAGGTGCAACGATCAATGAAGAAGTGAACATTGATCGACTAAAGACGATGTATGACGGCTACGATGGCGATCGAGTCATTGAAATTCGTTTTATTGATCCACGTCGGTTCACCGCACAGCAACGAAACTTCATCTATGCACTCATAGGCGATATTTTCATCGATACAGGGATGCCAACGGACTTCTGGAAGGAATTCTTCTACTTCCGTTTTGAAGGCGTCACAGGTCGCAAAATAAGCTTGAAAGACGAATCGAATACGACTGTGAGTGATGCTAACGTCTTAGCAAATATCATTTTAGATTTCATCTTTGAACATCATATTCCTTTCAAAGAAGGCTATGAGATTTTACCTGCGAACCAAGAGTACTACTTCTACAAATGCATTACAAAAAGAGTTTGTTGCATCTGTGGCAAAACAGGAGCTGATATTGATCACTTTGACAAAGCGCTAGGAAGACGAAAGCGCAAAGAAGTTGATCATTCAGAGTACACATTTGCAGCACTCTGCAGAATCCATCACACGGAGAAACACAAGATAGGTGTGATCAATTTCAAAAATAAATATCAAATCAAAGGGATCAAGTTAAACCAGGAAACAATTAAGAAACTTAGAATAGGAGGGTAAAAAATATTGTCTGACAACAAACGCTACTACTATTTAAAACTAAAAGAGAATTTTTTCGATAGTGACGAGATGGTTCTCTTAGAAAGTATGCCAGATGGCTATATTTATTCTAATATTCTTCTCAAACTTTATTTAAGAAGTCTAAAACACGAAGGTAAGTTGATGTTTAATGACAGGATTCCATTTAACTCTACAATGCTCGCAACTATTACAAGACATTCTGTAGGAGTCGTAGAAAAAGCGGTACAAATTTTCCGTGATTTGCAACTTATTGACGTATTAGATAACGGAGCAATTTATATGTCTGATATACAAAGTTTCATTGGAAAATCCTCAACTGAAGCAGATAGAAAAAGAGAATACAGAAAGAAAATAGAAGAGGCAAAACGGAATTTAATAACTGGAGGACAAGTGTCGGACAAATGTCCAGACAAAACTACACCAGAGTTAGAGATAAAGATAGAGAAAGATATAGATATAGATAAAGAAGAAAAGAAAGGTAAGTATTCTGACGAACACTTACGCCTTGCTAAAAAGTTGCAAAGTAATTTAACTGAAGATTTTCCAAAAGAAATGAATAAAGTAGATATCGAAAAATGGGCAGACACAATCAGGTTGATGGAAGAAAGAGATAAAGCATCTATAGAAGCGATTGAGTATGTGATCAATTGGCTACCTACAAATGAATTTTGGTTTGGAAATATTAGAAGTGCTAAGAAATTGAGAGAAAAATTTGAGAAGCTCAAATTCGAAATCAAAGCAGATAAGAATAATCATAAAAAGCAAAGTCAAAAACTACAGTACAGCAATCCTAGTGAATATGACGACTTGCCAATTTAAAAAAGGAGATGCATCACATGGAAAGCCTAGCAAATGCTATGGACAAACTAATAAGAAGAGTATTAGTGCAAAGCGGAAAATGTCCAGAATGTAGCGAACCTTTGTATAGTTGGCGAGCTAAAAATAAGGATGGTTCAGAACGTTGTAAACCAACATGCATGAGTTGTGGTTATAAAGCGTTACGTGTGAAAGAGGATATACAGACCGAAAGGATATATAACGACAGCTTAAAAGCACGAGCTTTGAGTTTTTTTCAAAATGGTTCGGTATTAACAGATAAAACTTTGTTTAAATGCAAAATGGAGAATTATCACGTAGTGGACCAAGAAACGAAAATTGCTTTAGAAAGAGCTAAAAGCTTTGTAAATGATGTCTTACTGAACCATCCTGCACATTTCATTCTATCAGGGAAATCAGGAAGCGGAAAAAGCCACTTGTCAATGGCGACAGCTTGGGAAATACTTGAGCGCTCAAATTATGACAAGAAAATACTTTTTATAAGCTATCAAGAGTTATTAGAGCAAATAAAGTTTTCTTATAACAATGCTGAACTGAGAAAAGAAATTGAAGGATCGCTTATAGCCGATATCAAAACAACTGATTTGGTGGTTTTTGACGATATTGGAGCTGAATTAGGTAGTGGGGTATCAAATAGTAGGCAGTTTACAAACAACACGTTAAACACGCTCTTAGAAGCCAGACAGAACAAGGCAACGATCATCACAACAAACTTATCTGGTCCTGAACTAAGAGAAGCCTACGGTGAAAGAATTGTTTCTAGGATATTTAAAAATTCAGAAGGTTATGCGCTGAAATTCCAACAAACAGCAGACAAGCGCATAAAACCAGTGAAAGGTAGTATCGCATGAATAAATACCGTAATAAAAAGACTGTTCATCGAGGTATCAAGTTTGATTCTATCGCAGAAGCAGAGTATTACGATCTAGCCTTGTGGCAAGCTGAAGCGAATGGCTGGAAAGTAAAACTTCAGGAAAAATTTGAGCTGATGCCGAAATTTGAACTAGACGGAAAGAAGTATCGCAAGATCGAGTATATTCCTGACTTCACATTTTATAAAAACGGCAAACTTGTTAAAGTCGTAGATGTTAAAGGAATGCAGACAAAAGAATTTAAGATCAAGGCAAAGTTATTCTGTCATAAATATCAAGTGCCGTTGATTTTAGCTAAAAAATATCGGAATACGTTCAAGGAAGAGCGTTTTTAACGAGGTGGTCCATCATGACAACAGAAGAAGTGATTCAAATGCGTATTCGAAGCATTCAACGTGAGATTGACGATCTGGAACGGACAAAGGCAGTGATGGTCAATGAAACGGCGAAAAAGGCAATCGATTTGCACATAGTGAATTTAAGAAGGGAAATTCGTAGATTGGAGGAATGAATGTGGATAAGAAAGTAGCAATGAAACGAATTGCTGAATTAACTAAGTCAGAATCTTGGCAAGAAGACAAAGAAATAGTTGCAGAAGTCCAAAAGCTCGGTAAATCAATGTGGACTGAAAAACCCAAACGGAAAACGCCGAGAAAAATTGCAATCTGGCATGGTGATCGAATTCTAGTAACGGGTACTGCTGAACAGTTATCTGAAATTACTGGTCTGAGCAAAAACATCATCTGGGATAGAGCGAAGAATATGGATATTGATTCTAAAGGACGTCAATTTAAGTATGTGGAGGAGAAATAATGGATCTCATTACACAATACAGTGACATCATCCTCAAGAAAATCATGATGAAAATTCAGAAAGATAGAAAATCAAAAGAACGAGCGGAATTAGTTAAGTTGGAAATGGCTGAAACAGGAGCAGGAGTGCGAAGTAGCAGGCATTGGAAAGCAGCAGCAAACATTGAATTTTATTACAACGAAATTCAAAAAGGGTTCGATCAGATGCGTGAGCTGGATCGGCAAACAAATTGGAGCAAGAAACTTCATCAAGATCGTTTCAAATTTGTAGAAAAGTATAGAGAGATACTGAATGAGTATTTCGAGGAGGACTAGATGTTTAATTTAATGTTAGCGTCAATTCACTTTTTATTCTATATAACGATATTTGTAGCTATATTAATTAATACGATAAAAAGCGGTTTTTTAACACCAATCGGCACAATTTTAACATTAGCTTCATTTGTTACAAGTTGTATTATCCAACTTAAATATATAAAGGAGAATGAATAATGGACGAACTAATCACAAAAGTAGAGCAGTGGGCTAAAGATAAGGGATTGGATCAAGCTGATTCCAGCAAGCAAATGTTAAAAACGATCGAAGAGATTGGGGAAGTTGCCGCTTCTCTAGCTAGAAAAGATGAACATGGTTTAAGAGACGGAATTGGAGACGTAGTAGTAACCTTGATTATTTTAGCTATGCAAAATGATATGGATTTGTACGAGTGTCTGAACCAAGCATACAACGAAATCAAAGAGCGCACAGGAAAAATGGTAGATGGTGTATTCGTGAAGTCGAGTGATTTGGAGGAAGCGGAATGAATGTTCAAAATAGCATTTTATCTGTTCGATTACAAAGATGGTTCGTTTAAGAAAGCTTATTTCCATCACTGGAATGATAGCAAGCCAGTTTTTACAAAAAACAAGAGGAGAGCTCAGGAGTATTTTGATGAAAGATCAGCAAATAAAGATATCGCGCAGTTAAGAAAAGTAGAATCACCGACTGCAAAAACATTGTCTATTAAATTGGAGGAAGCAGAGTGAAAGAAGAAATATATTACGCAATTGATTCTGGACATGGTTATGTGAGAGGGTTGAATGTTGATGGGTCGCTAAGTTTGGGCGGTGGAAATGTCATTAAAAACATGAGTGGTAATTACGTTTATGTAAAAGATTTAATCGAATTGATTCATGAGTATACAGATCATGAAGTGAGTCTGAAAAAAATCACGGTAACGACGGAGGAGAAAGAATGAAACTAAAAGACGGATTTTACGCTAGTAGTCATGGTATCGGCGGTTTAATGCTGGATATGCCGACAAAGAATCCTAAAACACGTAAGAAACCAAAAGTCAAAGTCGGTGACATGGTTCGCTGCGAAGCAGAAGGATTCATCTATCCGTTTCGTGGATATGTAGAACATCTCTATAATCACTCAGCGATCATTCGTATTGAAAACACGATGGAATGTGACAAGTGGTTAGCGAAAAGCAAAGAGAATTTAGCTGTAGCGAGATTGGTGGATATGGAGGTTATAAACAATGAAATTTAAAATCTTTGAAGAGGACACTCGCTATAAATTAGAAAAAGAATTAAACGATTTTGCGAAAAACAATGAGATTCAGCATATATCTTTAGCAACTTCTAAGAGAGGTTATGCAAATTACTATGCAGCTGTTGTGAGCTATGTAAGTCGAGAAGTGTAACTCGGCAAATAAAAAAAGCCGGATCGCTCCGACTGATGTAATAAATCCGACAAGTTTATTATATCACATAAAGGAGCGGTTTGACTTGATGCAATTGTTACGAGAGGTAGATTTCAAACAGACAAGATGTAATGCGAGAGATGTGCTGAAGAACTTTCGGCGTTTGGAGCGGATGGCAGGTCGCTCTTTGATAGATATTAAGTCGCCGATTATTACGGATATGCCGAAGGCGCCGAAGCACGGCAATAAGGCAGAAGACGCAATCATTCAGATGATGGATATAGAAGCAGAGAGAGATGCGATTCTAGCGGCTTTGATGGCTCTTAGTCTGATTAGTCGTCAGATACTCTACTATAGCTTTTGTGTGCCAGATAGCTTCTCAAACTACAGAATTAGCCGTGAAGTGGGTTATTCAGAAAGAAGTATACAACGGATGAAGTCGGAAGCTCTAATAGAGTTTGCAGAAGCATATAAACACGGAAGAATAATTGCTTATAAATAATTTGGCGGTTTTTTGGCGGAATGATGGCGGTTTTTAGCTATTTACCAGTGATATTATGATAGTGTCGAAAGATTAGTGATAGGTCTGAGATAAAATAATAATAAAAGGAACATCGTTTTATTATTGTTTCACAATTAAGCTTCGATAGACAGTAGCGGAAATATTAAGAATAAGGATGTGAATTTTAACTCCTTCTAAATTGTTCTTATTATCTATCATCCGCTGCTGTCTATTAATTTATGTATTGGAGGAAAAGCTGATGGATAAAGAAATCAAAGCAACTGTCAAATTAGATTTGACTGAACTAAAAGAACTGCTCAACAAGGCTAGTGACCAAGTCGAACAAATAAAGTATCAAGGTATGGATCGAAAACGGTTGATTGATATTATTGAGCAACAACGTTTAGAATTGATTCAAAAAGAAGCTGTATGTAAAGAGTACAAAAAACATTTAGAACAAGTAATTGAGTATCATTCAGTAGAAAAGTACAGATCAGTGGTGCAAAAAAATAGAGCAACGAGTCCTGATCCTCGTCAAGATGTATCGATTAGTATCAAGACGCCAGTATTTAATTCTGTTAAATCAGAAAAGCTAGAAAGTATCTCAACTGCTTTGGTAGAAAAAGCAGCTGAAATGAACTCCCTAGCAAATGAAGTTAGTCGTCTTATTTAGTCATGTCATTCATTGCAATAGGGAGGGGTTAATATGAAAAAAACAATAAAAATACTCGCCTTAATCGCTATAGGAGTAGCAATTGGGCGAGCAGTAGAAATTGAATTTTACGAAGATTGACTATAGTTTTGTTTTTGCACCACAGCTTGGGCAAGTAACTGTACTAGCAACTCCGCTAGGTAATTTTCTTCCACAATTAAAACAAAGAAGGTTTTTTCGTACAGCTTTAGTTAATTCGCGTCTGATTTTAGTTTTACTAGGTGTTTTAACTTTAATTTTAACTTTTTTCAAATGGTTCACCACCTTTTAATTTATTTCAGCGGACCACTCGCTGATAACTAAAATTATACGCTTAGTATTTATTTTCACAATATTAATTTTGTCACTGTGGCGGAAAGGGTAACGCTTAAAAATAAGGTCAATACGTCGAGGGATAACCTTAACGTTTTATGATTTGACCATGCAATGTTCGATTCATTGCCAGTGACTTAAGGAACCTACGGAAACAATTCATCTTATCGGATGCCGATGAATTGGCTGACTAGTCGGGATGCTACTAGCAGTTAGAAGGCATAAAATACTAGCGCAGACGTGTGCCACTCTCAGGTGTAGGTTAGGAGAGAAACATTAGTTGGGGTTATTAGGAATACGATAACCTGCTTGCGACAAAGCTTTGTACTGTCGCGTTGGTCATGAACAGAGACGGTATTCTGTTTCAGTATTCGTTAGCAACCGAGGGATGTGGCAGTGGTGAGGTGCAGGAAGTATCAGACTTGTTTGTGTGTAGGTTGCTATTACATATGAGATCACTCGTTGAGTGGTCTTTTTATTGTGCGCCAGGCATGGCAACTAACTAGGTGGTGAAAGTCCACTGCGAGGGTACACATCGACCAATCGCTAGAGAAACGCAAGGTGGCATCCATGAGGATGTGGCTGAAGGAAGCGTGTATCAAACTCTTGGCTCGACGAACAGAAATCTGATACGAAGGCTAGATAAGTGGATGAGGTTCCAATACAAACTAAAGTCCAAAAGATGTGCGTAAGCTTATCTAGTAAATCAGGCGAGTAAAAGATGAAAGTTAGTTGTCTTACCCTGGGAGGTCTCACGAACGATTAAGGAGTTCCCTATTAAGAAAATCGGTCGAAAAAGGTTTATCGTGAGAAGTCAGCCGACGTCATAGTAGTGGAAATACTTTTCCACGAAGGACTGAACTACTTATAGTGTTTCTGCACCACAAATGCACGAAAGATACATTTCTGAATGTGTTAATGATGAAAGTATGAGCGTATCTCAGAAGATAATCAAAAGAGAAATGTCTTTCGTTACGTGAGAGGAAGGAGGAAACGAGTATGAAACTTTTAGATCAAATTTTGAGTAATCAGAACATGAACGAAGCCTACAAACGAGTTTATCGTAATAAAGGGGTAAGCGGTGTGGATGGAATTACTGTGGAGGAATTAAAATCCCATCTTCGGGAACACAAAGAAGAACTTCGTTCTCAAATTCGCCAACGTAAGTACAATCCGCAACCAGCCTTACGTGTTGAAATACCAAAAGGAAATGGTAAAATGCGTCAACTAGGTATCCCAACTGTTGTCGATAGAGTTATCCAACAGGCAATTAGTCAGATTCTTACACCTATATTTGAAGAACAATTCAGTGAGTATAGTTATGGGTTTCGACCAAACCGCAGTTGTGAAATGGCAATTGTTCAAACAGTGGATTATATGAATAACGGATATGATTGGCTAGTGGATATTGACTTAGAACGATTCTTTGATACTGTCCATCACGACAAACTTATGCGAATTATTTCGCGTACAATAGAAGATGGAGATGTCATTTCTCTCATTCGAAAGTATCTAGTAAGTGGCGTAATGAAAAGAGGAAAATATGAAGACACACCTATCGGTACCCCGCAAGGTGGTAATCTGAGCCCTCTGTTAAGCAACATTATGTTAAATGAATTAGATAAAGAATTAGAATCAAGAGGTCTACATTTTGTTCGCTATGCAGATGATAGTATTATTTTTGTCAAGAGTGAAAAGGCAGCACATCGAGTTTTACAGTCCATAACGGCCTTTATCGAAAAGAAATTAGGGCTGATTGTCAATGCGGAAAAGAGTAGAATCAGCCGTCCGAATGGAACAAAATTTTTAGGTTTTGGATTTTACTACGACAAACACACAAAGAAATATCAACCAAAACCCCATGAGGAGTCTGTCCAAAAATTTCAGCGGAAATTGCGTCAGCTCACCAAAAGAAACAAAAGTATTTCTCTTGATGAGCGAATCGTGAAACTGAAACAAGTCATTTATGGTTGGGTAAACTATTTTCGTAAAGCGAAAATGAAAAGGAAACTCGCAGAAATAGACGCTAAACTTCGATCAAGAATTCGAGTCATTATCTGGAAGCAGTGGAAGAACTATAGGAAAAGAATCTGTTCCTTGGTTCAGTTGGGAATACCAGAGGAAGAAGCCAAAGGCTTAACCTACTGTCGAAAAGGTTATCGATTTATTGGATTATCGAAAGTGATTCACAGAGCCCTATCCAATGAACGACTAAAGCAAAGAGGGATCCCCTTTGCCTTAGATTACTATCTAAAAGTGCATACTGTAATATAAGTTGAACCGCCATATGCCGAACGGCTTGTATGGTGGTGTGAGAGGGGTGCGAATCTATGCATTCGGACCTCTACTCGATTATTTGGCTATATTTCAAGTAGTTTCTGTTTTAAAGTAGACTTGCTTTATTATACAATTATTAGTTATTATTAAACTGTTAAATCTAAAAGGAGGCAAAAAGAAATGCCTATTGACTATAAACAACTTGGGGCGGCAGTAGCGAAAGCAAGTGTGCCACCGACTTTCTATCTAGTTTCTGACTTAATTGGCTTAATCAAAACTAAAGAGAATTATGATGAAGGAAAAGGGAATCCTCAAGAAGCAAGCGATATGACTTCAGATATTTTAACGAAACCAGTTAATATGGATATTGCAAATTTATTGAAAGAAATTGCAATTGCTGAACGTATCAATAATTCAGAAATTGTCGAAATAGAAGAGTATTTCGAAGGTAATGGCAAAGGTGGTACAGGAGTTACTATTGATGGAAAAAATAAATCTGGTAATTTAGGATTAAGCGGCGAGGGAAGCAAAATAACAAAAAGAGTTTATAAATTCACGGGACTAGATAGTTCTATTGATAAAATAATTGAGTTACTTGAAAAAGACCAAAAAAATGAATGACATAAGTCTAAAACACTGATGAACATCTTTTAGATTTTTTTAGATCACTCGTTGAGTGGTCTTTTTATTGTGCGCCAGGCATGGCAACTAACTAGGTGGTGAAAGTCCACTGCGAGGGTACACATCGACCAATCGCTAGAGAAACGCAAGGTGGCATCCATGAGGATGTGGCTGAAGGAAGCGTGTATCAAACTCTTGGCTCGACGAACAGAAATCTGATACGAAGGCTAGATAAGTGGATGAGGTTCCAATACAAACTAAAGTCCAAAAGATGTGCGTAAGCTTATCTAGTAAATCAGGCGAGTAAAAGATGAAAGTTAGTTGTCTTACCCTGGGAGGTCTCACGAACGATTAAGGAGTTCCCTATTAAGAAAATCGGTCGAAAAAGGTTTATCGTGAGAAGTCAGCCGACGTCATAGTAGTGGAAATACTTTTCCACGAAGGACTGAACTACTTATAGTGTTTCTGCACCACAAATGCACGAAAGATACATTTCTGAATGTGTTAATGATGAAAGTATGAGCGTATCTCAGAAGATAATCAAAAGAGAAATGTCTTTCGTTACGTGAGAGGAAGGAGGAAACGAGTATGAAACTTTTAGATCAAATTTTGAGTAATCAGAACATGAACGAAGCCTACAAACGAGTTTATCGTAATAAAGGGGTAAGCGGTGTGGATGGAATTACTGTGGAGGAATTAAAATCCCATCTTCGGGAACACAAAGAAGAACTTCGTTCTCAAATTCGCCAACGTAAGTACAATCCGCAACCAGCCTTACGTGTTGAAATACCAAAAGGAAATGGTAAAATGCGTCAACTAGGTATCCCAACTGTTGTCGATAGAGTTATCCAACAGGCAATTAGTCAGATTCTTACACCTATATTTGAAGAACAATTCAGTGAGTATAGTTATGGGTTTCGACCAAACCGCAGTTGTGAAATGGCAATTGTTCAAACAGTGGATTATATGAATAACGGATATGATTGGCTAGTGGATATTGACTTAGAACGATTCTTTGATACTGTCCATCACGACAAACTTATGCGAATTATTTCGCGTACAATAGAAGATGGAGATGTCATTTCTCTCATTCGAAAGTATCTAGTAAGTGGCGTAATGAAAAGAGGAAAATATGAAGACACACCTATCGGTACCCCGCAAGGTGGTAATCTGAGCCCTCTGTTAAGCAACATTATGTTAAATGAATTAGATAAAGAATTAGAATCAAGAGGTCTACATTTTGTTCGCTATGCAGATGATAGTATTATTTTTGTCAAGAGTGAAAAGGCAGCACATCGAGTTTTACAGTCCATAACGGCCTTTATCGAAAAGAAATTAGGGCTGATTGTCAATGCGGAAAAGAGTAGAATCAGCCGTCCGAATGGAACAAAATTTTTAGGTTTTGGATTTTACTACGACAAACACACAAAGAAATATCAACCAAAACCCCATGAGGAGTCTGTCCAAAAATTTCAGCGGAAATTGCGTCAGCTCACCAAAAGAAACAAAAGTATTTCTCTTGATGAGCGAATCGTGAAACTGAAACAAGTCATTTATGGTTGGGTAAACTATTTTCGTAAAGCGAAAATGAAAAGGAAACTCGCAGAAATAGACGCTAAACTTCGATCAAGAATTCGAGTCATTATCTGGAAGCAGTGGAAGAACTATAGGAAAAGAATCTGTTCCTTGGTTCAGTTGGGAATACCAGAGGAAGAAGCCAAAGGCTTAACCTACTGTCGAAAAGGTTATCGATTTATTGGATTATCGAAAGTGATTCACAGAGCCCTATCCAATGAACGACTAAAGCAAAGAGGGATCCCCTTTGCCTTAGATTACTATCTAAAAGTGCATACTGTAATATAAGTTGAACCGCCATATGCCGAACGGCTTGTATGGTGGTGTGAGAGGGGTGCGAATCTATGCATTCGGACCTCTACTCGATTTGATTCAAGGAGTTGTCGCATGATTAATTTAGGGGAATGGGGAGCGATAGCAGGATCAATAACCGCTATCGTTTCTTTGATTTTATTAGTAATAAAACCAATTACTGCATCTTTCTCGAAGATTACTGAGACTCTTTCAAAAGTAAGCCGAAATTTAGATTTACTGACTAAAGATTTAGAAGCAAGCAAATCTGATCGCATTACTATTCATGAAGAATTGAAGAAACATGATGAAAGATTAGATACACATGCAGAAAAATTGGTGGAACACACGCAACAAATTAAAACTTTATTTAGAGAAAAGTCTAGGTAAAAAAGAAAGGAGTTAAGAAGAAATGATTTTACCCGATAAGTATTATCAAGTCATTAAATGGACAGTTTTAACAGTATTGCCAGCTGCTTCTGTGTTAGTAGCAACGTTAGGGAAAGCCTATGGATGGAATGGAACAGATATGACAGTACTCACTATCAATGCAGTAGCAACATTTTTAGGCGTTATCACTGGTGTGTCGGCTTATAATTTGAAAAAATAGGAGGAAACAAATGAAAAAGAAAATTACTATTACTGCGATGAGCCTGTTAACGGCTCTTTTTTTATTGCCGATTAATGGTTTTGCTTATACGATCAATAATGAATTTAATTTGGGCGCAAATGAAGGTAGCTCACAAATAGCAAATAATCAGTACATTTTACTGCATGAAACGGCTAATGAAACAGCAACAGGACGCAATGAAGCGCAGTATATGCAACGTTCATGGACCAGTGCTTACACTGCTTACATTGTGGGTGATGGCGGAATTGTTTACCAAGTTGGACAACCTGGTTATGTACAGTACGGTGCTGGTTCGTATGCTAATGCCAACAGTCCTGTGCAGATTGAGTTACAACAAACACATGATAAAGCAACGTTTGAGAAAAACTACAAGGCATACGTTGAATTGGCTAGAGATTCAGCAATGAAATATGGTATTCCATTAACGTTGGACACTCCTTATAACCAACCGGGAATCAAATCGCATTTATGGGTAACACAAAACATCTGGGGCGATCATACAGATCCTTATGGTTATCTTTCTGAAATGGGCGTAAGTAAAGAAAAATTAGCATATGATTTAGCTCATGGATTTACCGATGAAAATCCGACAACTTCAGATGATAAACCAGTCATTGATCCAACTAGAGCAGGTGCAGCAAATCCTACGCTGACAGATGGAACAAATTACGCCCACATTGATCAGTTTGGGGAAATCGAAAACGCAAACTTGCATGTGGCTGGATGGCACATTGCTAACTATAAATACGAGTATATTTTCATTATGGACTACAATACTGGGAAAGAATTAGCTCGAGTAAGAGCTGATGGAATTTATAGACCAGATGTAAACCAAGCTTATAATACTTCTGGAAATGTTGGTTATCATGTATCTTTCAATATGCGTAATTTTCCTAATAAGAAAGTCTATGTAATGATGCGGGCAACGAATGATCCAGAAGGGAACACTAAAGGCGGAGCACAAGATTTTCATGATAAACGCTGGTATTTAAATATTCCGCAACGATAAAAAATGGCCCCTCGTTGAGGGGCAGTACATATAATTAGGCTACATCTGCAATTTTAGTTATTGTTATAAAGACGGCTAAGATGTAAAATTAACATATATTTATAACAAATGATCGGAGAAGCGGCTGTTGGAAGAATTACATTTATTTTTTGATGATTCAGGCGTCTTGCATAGGAATGCACCTAATAGATTTTTTGTCTACGCTGGATACGCATTCATTGGCAAGGATAATAAAGAAATTGCAAAAAGAAAATATAAAAAAGTGGTTCAACGAATCCAAACCAAACGAGGTAACAGAGAAGAATTAAAAGCTTGTTATTTAGATAAAAGTGAAAAATACGAATTATACAGGGTTTTAAAAAACGAACATAGTATGGGATTAACAGTTGATATCAAAAGGGTACAGTCAAATATTTTAGATCATAAAAAATCAATACACAGATATAAAGATTATGTATTAAAAAGACTGGTCAAAGAAAAAATTAAGTTGCTGATAAATAGAGGATTATTGAATCCAGAGGACGACTTAAAGCTATGTATCTGTGTGGATGAGCAAGCCACTGCAAGTAATGGCTATTATAATTTTGAAGAATCAGTATATGAAGAACTAAAAAATGGTGTTCATAATTTTAATTATGGTGTATTTTATGAACCTATTTGGAAAGGTAAGTTAGAAATAAATGTGTCTTATTGCGATTCTAAACATAATTATTTGATACAAGCTAGTGATATATTGGCAAACAGATTATGGACATCGTTCAAGATTGATAACAGAGAAATGAGAAATATACCGGAACATTCTTGTATGAGGTTGCCTTAAAAAATAAGCTAAATTTTTTTAAGCATAACTATTGCATTTAGCAGATAGTTACTTTATGATTAACTTACAGGCGAATTAATTTCGCACTGCCGACACAAGGAATACGATAATAATTATTAAGCGTAATGTAAGTACGCCGTCCCTTGTGGGCCACCTCCAAAAGGTGGTTTTTTTATTTAATTTTAATCAGTATTGTATTTGTATTTTCGTTCTGCAATTAACTCTTCTAAATGCTTAAATATAGTTCTTTATATTAAATCGTGTTAGCCTTGTGTTACCATTACATTCGTGTTATACTAAACAAGTAATCTAATTTGAAACGTAATCTGAGCGATATATTCACACTATAAAAACTCCTTTTACAAAGTAATATTAATTGCAACAAAACACGTATTATATACGTATCAGGAGGAAATATATATGAATAACGGTACAGTAAAATGGTTTAACTCAGACAAAGGTTTTGGATTTATCACTGGAGAAGATGGAAATGACGTATTTGCACATTTCTCAGCGATCCAGGGAGAAGGCTTCAAGTCTTTAGATGAAGGCCAAGCAGTTACTTATGATATTGAAGAAGGTCAACGTGGCCCTCAAGCAGTAAATATTGTAAAATAATGTTGAACTTTAAACACCTCATTTGAGGTGTTTTTTTATTGTGCGCCAGGCATGGCAACTAACTAGGTGGTGAAAGTCCACTGCGAGGGTACACATCGACCAATCGCTAGAGAAACGCAAGGTGGCATCCATGAGGATGTGGCTGAAGGAAGCGTGTATCAAACTCTTGGCTCGACGAACAGAAATCTGATACGAAGGCTAGATAAGTGGATGAGGTTCCAATACAAACTAAAGTCCAAAAGATGTGCGTAAGCTTATCTAGTAAATCAGGCGAGTAAAAGATGAAAGTTAGTTGTCTTACCCTGGGAGGTCTCACGAACGATTAAGGAGTTCCCTATTAAGAAAATCGGTCGAAAAAGGTTTATCGTGAGAAGTCAGCCGACGTCATAGTAGTGGAAATACTTTTCCACGAAGGACTGAACTACTTATAGTGTTTCTGCACCACAAATGCACGAAAGATACATTTCTGAATGTGTTAATGATGAAAGTATGAGCGTATCTCAGAAGATAATCAAAAGAGAAATGTCTTTCGTTACGTGAGAGGAAGGAGGAAACGAGTATGAAACTTTTAGATCAAATTTTGAGTAATCAGAACATGAACGAAGCCTACAAACGAGTTTATCGTAATAAAGGGGTAAGCGGTGTGGATGGAATTACTGTGGAGGAATTAAAATCCCATCTTCGGGAACACAAAGAAGAACTTCGTTCTCAAATTCGCCAACGTAAGTACAATCCGCAACCAGCCTTACGTGTTGAAATACCAAAAGGAAATGGTAAAATGCGTCAACTAGGTATCCCAACTGTTGTCGATAGAGTTATCCAACAGGCAATTAGTCAGATTCTTACACCTATATTTGAAGAACAATTCAGTGAGTATAGTTATGGGTTTCGACCAAACCGCAGTTGTGAAATGGCAATTGTTCAAACAGTGGATTATATGAATAACGGATATGATTGGCTAGTGGATATTGACTTAGAACGATTCTTTGATACTGTCCATCACGACAAACTTATGCGAATTATTTCGCGTACAATAGAAGATGGAGATGTCATTTCTCTCATTCGAAAGTATCTAGTAAGTGGCGTAATGAAAAGAGGAAAATATGAAGACACACCTATCGGTACCCCGCAAGGTGGTAATCTGAGCCCTCTGTTAAGCAACATTATGTTAAATGAATTAGATAAAGAATTAGAATCAAGAGGTCTACATTTTGTTCGCTATGCAGATGATAGTATTATTTTTGTCAAGAGTGAAAAGGCAGCACATCGAGTTTTACAGTCCATAACGGCCTTTATCGAAAAGAAATTAGGGCTGATTGTCAATGCGGAAAAGAGTAGAATCAGCCGTCCGAATGGAACAAAATTTTTAGGTTTTGGATTTTACTACGACAAACACACAAAGAAATATCAACCAAAACCCCATGAGGAGTCTGTCCAAAAATTTCAGCGGAAATTGCGTCAGCTCACCAAAAGAAACAAAAGTATTTCTCTTGATGAGCGAATCGTGAAACTGAAACAAGTCATTTATGGTTGGGTAAACTATTTTCGTAAAGCGAAAATGAAAAGGAAACTCGCAGAAATAGACGCTAAACTTCGATCAAGAATTCGAGTCATTATCTGGAAGCAGTGGAAGAACTATAGGAAAAGAATCTGTTCCTTGGTTCAGTTGGGAATACCAGAGGAAGAAGCCAAAGGCTTAACCTACTGTCGAAAAGGTTATCGATTTATTGGATTATCGAAAGTGATTCACAGAGCCCTATCCAATGAACGACTAAAGCAAAGAGGGATCCCCTTTGCCTTAGATTACTATCTAAAAGTGCATACTGTAATATAAGTTGAACCGCCATATGCCGAACGGCTTGTATGGTGGTGTGAGAGGGGTGCGAATCTATGCATTCGGACCTCTACTCGATT
>NZ_NGMO01000001.1:837298-839173 GCF_002140175.1 Candidatus Enterococcus wittei | reverse complement strand
TCTTCAGCCACCTTCGGGTGGTTATTTTTTTATACACAATCTTATGTCTATTTCCTTCATAAGTTATGATGACATCTGTTCAGAGCTACTCGAAAGAATAGTTTTTTAGTATTGATTTTTTATAGGATGAGATTATAATAATAGTCGTAATAGCTGATGAATCAATTTCCCAATCTTTTTACGCATTTAAACAGCGAAGCGTCTTCGGACGCTTCTTTTTTGTACTACAATCAATATTTATATTTGGATTACCTCCAGATAGTTTCTTTGTATAAAAAAACGACTCATAATGAGTCGTTTAATAGATCAGAGTAATAAGTCATTGATTTCTTTAAATTCTTTATCAAGTTCTTTTTCATCATATTTTTCATATTTATCAGCTTCATGAAGAACTTTTTTAATTTCATGAATAGCCTTTCGTTCAACTAACCATTTTTTTAGGTTATGTTTTTTTTCTGGATTTTCAGATAACGTATTAAGTTCGTCTAACTCTTTATCCAGTTTATTGACAACAGAAACAATTTTGTTTACAACTTTTTCTTCTTTCATCTAGATGTGTATAAGAAGTTCGTCTAACTCTTTATCCAGTTTATTGACAACAGAAACAATTTTGTTTACAACTTTTTCTTCTTTGTTTTCTAAATTTGACATTTATCTTCACGTCCTTTTTATTTGATAATTTAAGTATAGAACTTTGATATAGTTTATACAAATAAAAACGCTTCTTTGTGTATTCTGTGCTTTTCTTTTGAAATGAGGAAAACTTTGGAGTAATATGAACGTGGACAGAATAATATTTAGGAGGAATAAACTATGTGTACGTCTATTACTTATGTAACAAGTGATCATTATTTTGGAAGGAATTTTGATTATGAAATATCTTACAATGAAGTAGTCACTATTACTCCAAGAAATTATAAGTTGAATTTTCGAAAGGTAAATGATTTGGATACTCATTATGCAATGATTGGTATTGCCGCTGGTATAGCTGACTACCCTCTTTATTACGATGCGACAAATGAAAAAGGATTGAGTATGGCTGGACTAAATTTTTCTGGGTATGCTGATTATAAAGAAATACAAGAAGGGAAAGACAATGTATCTCCTTTTGAATTTATTCCTTGGATTTTAGGACAATGCTCAACAGTAGGAGAAGCTAAAAAATTGTTAAAAAATATCAATTTAGCAAATATAAATTATAGTGATGAACTTCCTTTATCCCCTTTACATTGGCTATTAGCTGATAAAGAAAAATCAATTGTCATTGAAAGTATGAAAGATGGACTTCATATATATGATAACCCTGTGGGCGTTCTTACCAATAATCCTTCATTTGACTATCAATTATTTAATTTAAACAATTATCGTGTCTTATCGAGTGAAACTCCTAAAAATAATTTTTCAAATCAAATAAGTTTGAATGCCTATAGCCGCGGTATGGGAGGGATAGGCTTGCCTGGAGATTTATCCTCAGTATCTCGTTTTGTTAAAGCGACTTTTACGAAGCTGAATTCTGTATCTGGAGATTCAGAGTCAGAAAGTATTAGTCAATTTTTCCATATCTTAGGTTCAGTAGAACAACAAAAAGGTTTGTGTGATGTTGGTGATGGAAAATATGAATATACAATTTATTCTTCTTGTTGCAATGTTGACAAAGGAATCTATTATTATCGAACATATGAAGACAGTCAAATTACTGCAATTGATATGAATAAAGAAGACTTAGATAGTCATAAGTTAATTAGTTATCCAATTATAGAAAAACAACAAATTAAATATATAAATTAGTTAATGTGTTGTGATTGATTATTTAATATAGATATAATACAAAAAGGCAAAGATATTTTCAAAACATTTTTTCTTGATGTGATATCC
>NZ_NGMO01000001.1:831396-832848 GCF_002140175.1 Candidatus Enterococcus wittei | reverse complement strand
CTATATACCTTTCTGGATCAACGAAAGTATACTTTATATAGTCATAACGCCGATGATCGCTTCGAGCGTCTGGCACGTCAGTCACGACATCAAACAAAAAATATACGTCTTTCTTCATTCTAGTTTTCGCAGCAGGGATTTTAAAGTAGTTCTTATTAGAATAGTAGAGATTGATTAATAAGCTATCTTCGATTGCTAAAAAGAAAACTTCTGAATTCCATACTTTATAAAAATCTTTGATAAATCTATTCGAAGGGTCAAATTTAAACCATAATTGCGTCTCATTAAAAAGCATAACCATTACTCCGATCTATTTTTAAACTTAGTTTCTACCTCTAATATATATCGAGTTTTTATTTTGCCTTCAGAGAATACTGTTTCTTTTTTTGCAGTTACAGGTTGGTTATTTTCGGAAAAAGCTAATATAGCTAAGATTGAAACATCCATCTGGAATTTATCTTTTTTGCTGCTTTTCTCATAAAAGTCTGCATATTCGTCACTGATATTTTTTCTAATAAATTCTTCCATCATAAAAATCACCTCAAAACGATTATACGAACTTACGTTCTTATTGTAAAGCGATATTTGAGGGGCAAAAAGGGGGCAAAAATGCGTTTACCTTTGATATATCTCAGATTGAACATAGTGTTTATTTTATGTCGGTATTGTTGATTTATAGCTGTTTTGAGGGTGTTAGATACACAATAGAATATAGTGGTTTTGTTTACGTGCATTACACGGAAAAGCAGCTCGTATCAAAGAAATCCGTCGTTAATCTATTGTTATCGGACGAAGCAAAAGCCCTTGGAAACAAGGGCTTTTTTCTTTTTATCTCGTTATATTTTTTTGAAAACTATTGTTTTGGAAAAAAGGGGGTGACTATTACAATTTTTTCTATATCTTCTTTTAAAGACTAGGATTTGACTATTTCAAATCGATAAAAACGGCTCTTTGTCAAACGATGTTGGTGAAGAGAAATCCTAGAATGATTGGTGAACAGAAAGAACTATTTTTATACACATCTAGATGTGTATAAGAGACAGGTTTTTAACTTATTGCTTTTGCAAAATTTATTTACCTGTTTTCTGGATCAACGATAGTGTATATTATGCTATCCTTGTTTGGATTTTAGGACGTTTAAAGAGGCACTTTTTTACATAACTTAATCCATAGACCTTTTAAGCCTGCTGTGAGATAATAATAAAGAAGAGTTTAAAGCGCACCCCAAACCACTTCCCCATAAGTGTATTACGCTTTAAACTCTTTTATATTTGAATTCACTAAGAAGCATACCATATTTTTGAAAAAAAGTGAGAAAAAAGGCTTATAATTAGGATTTAGAGTAATTAATTAGATGTTTATTTTATAGGACTGATATTATAGATTACAAATAGTATCGTATTTCGCAATCTTAAAATTATCTTCTTACTATGAATAAGATAATAAAATTTG
>NZ_NGMO01000001.1:817543-827961 GCF_002140175.1 Candidatus Enterococcus wittei | reverse complement strand
ATATGGAATCGATCAATAATCAGTTTCGCGTTTGGAAATAGCTTTTTCACTAAGGAAACATAAGGTGCATACATATCAATAACGATCCATTGAACCGCCTCTCGAACTTCTGATGAGAAGCGCAAAAAGTAACGTTCTAGATAGGGAAGGCGTCGATTTTCTAAAATATCAAGTAGTTCATGGGTGTCACCATCCATCATAATGAAGCTCATGGCGCTAGACACACTACGAACAGACTTAAATTCATCGAAACATAAGGTTTTTGGTAAGCTTTGTTTCAAGGGATTCAATGGACGATAAAATTTTTTCATGATTCGATAAACGGAAGAGACAGAAATATTTTTTTGGTAGGCAATTTCGGTCATTGAAGTGTTCTTCTTTAAATGAGTGACGACAGACCAACGGACCTTTTGACTAATAAAACAGTGCTTTTCAGCAACCGAAGTATCGGCAACAAAGGTTTTATGACAAGACTTACATTTAAAGCGTTGTTTCTTCAATTCTAAATAAGTTCGGTATTCAGAAACATCATTGAGTAACAACCGAACGGTTGTCGTCCCCCAACGGATAAGCTGAGAGGGGACGACACAGTGGCAATGAACACATTTTTCAGGTGAATAGCGAAGCCTCCCACGATAGATCATGCAAATTTGGCCTTTGTACTTTTCTTTCGTTAAGCAATTTTCCTCAAAATGGATATTTAGGTCTAGAATATTTAGAGTATCTTTGATAAGCTGAGTATAAGACATCTTGAGTCCTCCTTATGAATGGTTATGCCAAATCAATTCTAAAGGATTTCAAGGTGTCTTTTCTACTTTTTTCTCAATAAAAAAGATGCTGGTGAAATTCACCAACATCAAAAAGTATAGAGCCATAAAAACCAACGCAATGAGTGGGCATACATAGGGTTTTAAATTCTCAACTCATGAGAGAAAGACGAACGATTTGTATTGTTTTTAGGTGGTGCTTGGTTACTGTTAGCCAACTGTAGGTAAAGTTTGCACATTGCTGCTACTACCTTACGATCCAAAGTTGATAGTTTTGACAATTCCTTATTCCTTCTTAAGAACAGCTGGCATAGGTCCTGTTCAGCCTTGCTTAATATGATTCCATCCTGCCTCTTAAGCTGAGAACTGCTCTTGTTTAAATTTTCAGGGGCCTCAGTTTTTTCCAATAAAAATTGCTCGGCATATGCGATTACCTGATCCAATTCTGCTACCGCCTGCTTTTCAGATTCTTCTAATTTAATTGAATTTTGTTTAGACGCAATGCGTCTTTTAAGAAGAGGGCCGCTCCTACTTAAGCTCCCATTTAAATCCATTAATTTAAAAGTCCTTGTTTTAAATGGATCATGGTTAATAGGCTGATGGACCTGTGCTGTCACCTGATTTAATTCGGACGACATCTGCTGTTTTTTTATTTTATAGACATTTTCTTTTTTTTCGGATTTCTCTAATCTAACCCCATTTTGTCGTTTAAATTGAGAAATCTCACTTTCTTCAAGGAGAGGTGTCCTACCCTTGTCCTGCTTCGCAAGCAGCTTTCTAAATCTTTTTAAAAATCGGTTCATTATTGATCTCTCCTATTCATTCCATACAATCAGTATACGCAATTAAGGGAAGAATCCATGGCTATTTTTTCGCAAAATCGGAAACAAATGCTTGCTATATGAGATAACGCCCACTAAGCTATGATCGATTGAGTGGGTTTCGTATTTTTAAAAAAAGAAAAAAATGTTTTTTTACTTAGCAATTCATAAATTAGACTTTTAGCAAGGGGAGGAGTTTTAGGATGATTGAGTTTAGTAGTACTAATGAGCTATTCAAATGCGGTTTAAGTTTTTGTGATTTTTTTGACGAAGTATTATTTCAATTTTTTATACATAAAGATGGATCTATGTTCTATGATCCAGTTTCTAATTTTTTATGTAGCAAAGAAGGTCATAAAGTAATAATAATGAAACTCGAAAAAAAGGAACTACTATTTAAAGAATAGTTCCCTTTTTTATTGGACAGTGTAAACAGAAATTTAAGGTCAAATTCTCGACTCATGAGAGAAAATCGAATGATGCACATCATTTTTAACCAACGTTTGGTTACTGTTTGCCTGCTGTAACTGATGTTTCATTTTTGCTTTAACTACTTTATGCTTTAAACTGGACATTTTTGCCCTTTGTTGATACGGAACTTCCAATTTTTGATATCGGTTGAAATTCTTAGCGGATTGTTCTTGTTTAGATCCTTTTAATATCATTCCATCTTGTCGCTTAAGCTGAAAATTATTTTGGGTTAAATCAATTAATTTAAAAGTTTTTGTTTTAAATTGGTAATGATTGACTCTTTGGATGATTTTTTCGAAGGTGTTTGGTACTATCACCAACCACGACAAGTAGGTTAGCGTAGGTAATTTTGCTTTTAAGACGACTTCTTCCTTTTTGGATTTGTCTAATCTAATCGCATTGCGTCGTTTAAATTGAGGGCTCTTTCGTTCTTTGGTAGGAGGAATCCTACTTTTAACTTGTTTATATATATAAGATTCAGGTCCTTGTGTAGGATTATCTTTTCCTAACCATGCAAAAAAACGATTCATATCAATTTCTCCTCTTTATTTTATACCATTAGTATATGCAATAAAGTAAAAAATCAGTGACTAGTTTTTCGTAAATTGGAAACAATCGTTTGCTAAACAAAATGAACCCCGCTCAACCATGATTGATCGAGGACAGATTTTCACTAAGAATATCAAAATTCTAGTCAACAAGGAATAAAGGTGCGGAAATATGATTATTTTTGAAATATCTCAAATAGATACAATCACTTGAATTCGATTATTATCCTAATAATATCAATAGGTTGAATACGATTGGTAGATACTTGGAAATGCTTATCGCCATTAGCTACATGATGCGGAAAAAGTAGCACATAACAAAGGAATTTGTTGTTCTATGGTTATTGGCCGAAACAAAAGTCATTGGAGACATGAGCTTTTTTCTTTATCTAAAAAGTGATTATTTAAAGAAATCAGGCAGAAAGCCTATTTGCTGATTTAGATTATCCAATTATTTTCTGATAGGTAGGATATCAAAAAGTATCAAAGAAACATCATATTGTGAAATTTGCTATAATTGAAAGAAAACACTGGAGACAAACATGGAGATTAGACTATTGAGATACTTTTGGACTGTTGCTCAAGAAGGGAATATTTCACGTGCAGCAAAATTATTAAATATTACTCAACCTACTTTGAGCAGGCAAATCCGCGACTTAGAGAATCAATTAGGGATGCCACTGTTCCATCGGGAAAAGAATCATCTTTATTTACTTCCAGAAGGTCTTTTTCTCAAAGAAAGAGCAGAAGAAATCCTTGAATTAAACGAGAAACTTGAGCAGGCTTTTCTAGAAAAGAAAAATGGGCAGATGGAAGGCATGATTTCAATTGGTTGTGTGGAGGCAGATAATTCAGATACAGTAGCGATGATGCTTGAAGAGCTTGTAAGTGATTATCCAAATGTCCAATTCAATATAGTTACTGGAACTAGCGAAGATATCAGTGATCGCTTAGAAAAAGGGCTGCTTGATCTAGCTGTGTTACTTGAACCAGTATCTCTTGAGAATGTGAAAGTATTGAAGCTTCCAAGAGAAGAAAAATGGGGTTTTTTAGTTTCAAAAGAACTATTTATCTCAAGAAAAGACTACTTGACACCAGAAGATACTATAGGATTGCCAATCCTTTGTTCCAGTAGAAAAGAAGTTCAACAATTATTAACAAATTGGACAAATACTCCACTAGATACCTTGAATATTGTTGGTAATTTCAATCTTCTATTCAATGTTTTTTCTTTAGTTGAAAATAAAGTGGGAGTGGCTCTTACGATTGAAGGTTCAGTCACAAAAAGAAATTTAAGTAGTACAGAGTTTATCCCTATGGAACCAGAAGTGAAAACTAATTGTATACTTGTATGGAAAGATCGCATTCAGGCACCAGCAGTTCAAGAATTGATTTCTCGCTTTAATCATGCTTTTAAGGCATAGTGCTATGAGAATCAAGCATTAGACGATAATAAAAAGGAGTTGTACGATGAATATACGAATCGTACAACTCTTTTTTATTTATTAGGAGAAATCCTGTCTAGAACAGATAAGTAGTTCATTTAGACGAACTCGAGTCATCTAGGAGCTTTTTTTGGAAAACCCATCAGATTGATAATCAATGGAATAGGAGAGATATATTTGAAAGCGGCAGTGGTGTTTTTTTCCCGTGCAGGAGAAAATTTTATAAATGGAAAAACAAAAAAAATCGCAATTGGGAACACAGAAGTAGTCGCTCAGAAGGTTGCTGCTCTACTTGATACTGAGTGTATCAAATTAAAAGAAGTGGAAAGATATCCTGAAAAATACGAGGAAGCTGTAAAGCGAGCGGAAAATGAAAAAAAGCAATTGAGCCGTATTACTTATCATCCAATAGACTTGGAACGTTCAGAAATTGACGCGTTATTTCTTGGATATCCCAACTGGTGGGGAAGTTATCCTCAGATCATCGCTTCTTTTTTAGCAGATTTCAATACGGAAGGGCTTGAGATCTATCCTTTTTGCACTCATGAAGGAAGTGCATTTGGACATAGTTTGGCTGATTTGAGAAAGCAATGTCCTAAAGCAAAAATAAACGGTGGACTTCCTATACGAGGCTCACGTGTAGAACGTTCAGATCTAGCGATTGAAAACTGGTTGCTTCCATATAAGTAGTTGATGAATAAACAATAAAATGGAGGAAATGATAATGGACAAATATGAAGAAGTAAAAAATGGTGTGATTTTTCCAATTGGAGAAAAAAATGAAGCATATGCGCAATACTTTATTGGACAAAGTTATTTACAATCTTTGGTTTCTGATCCAACGATTCTTGTAGGCGTTGCGAATGTTACGTTTGAACCTAGCTGTCGTAACAACTGGCATATTCACCGTGACGGATTTCAACTACTTTTAGTGACTGGAGGAGAAGGCTGGTATCAAGAAGAAGACAAAGCTCCCCAATTGTTAAAGGCAGGAGATGTGGTTATTACTCATGATGGAGTGAAACATTGGCATGGTGCCACAAAGAATAGTTGGTTTGAGCACATTGCGATCACTGCGGGTACACCAGAATGGTTAGAACCAGTAAATGATGAGTGGTATGAAAAACTAGACAATTAAAGGAGACGATTTTAATGAAAAAGCAAACAGCTGGGAGAGATAGCTTAGGCGAATTTGCGCCCCAATTTGCTGCATTAAATGATGATGTTCTGTTTGGGGAAGTTTGGTCAAAAGAAGAGGAACTATCTGCACGTGACAGAAGCCTGATTACTTGCTCCGCATTGTTAGCAATGGGGGCGCCACAGTTGGAAGCACATTTAAAGATTGCAAAAGAAAATGGAGTCAGCAAAAAAGAAATCTCTGCGTTGATCACACATCTGGCATTTTATGCTGGTTGGCCGAAAGCATGGAGTGCATTTTCAGTAGCCAAAGAAATTTTTGACTAATAATTTTAAAAAAGTGATTTTGTGGATTTGAAAAGGAGAAGAGGAAAATGATTTTACAAGAAAATTATACATTAAATAACGGAATCATCATTCCTAAAGTAGGATTTGGTACGTGGATGATTGACAACGAAGCGGTAGTTCAAGCTGTTAAAGATGCATTGGAGATTGGCTACCGGCATATTGATACAGCGCAGGCTTATGGAAATGAGAATGGTGTTGGGAAAGCAATTCAAACCTCAGGCATTAAACGTTCAGAGATTTTTGTGACTAGCAAAGTAGCAGCTGAACACAAAACCTATGAATCGGCTGCACGATCTATTGATGAATCTTTGGCGAAATTAGGTTTAGAGACCATTGATTTGATGATCATTCATGCGCCACAACCATGGGAAGAATTCAGAGAAGCAAACTATGATAAAGAAAATATTGAAGTATGGCGTGCGTTGGAAGACGCTCTAAAAGACGGTAAAGTTCGTGCCATTGGGCTGTCGAACTTTAATCAACATGATATAGAAAATATTTTGGAATATGCTACGGTAAAACCGGCAGTCAATCAAATTTTGGCACATATAGCAAATACGCCATTTGAATTGATTGAATACTGTAAGAAAAATGAGATTTTAGTAGAAGCATATTCACCTATTGGGCATGGAGAATTATTAAAAAAACATGAATTAAAAGAAATGGCGAGAAAATACGAAGTAAGTGTGCCACAACTTGCAATACGCTACTGCATTGAACTGGGGTTATTACCGTTACCTAAAGCAGAAAATAAAAACCATATACAATCAAATAGTGAATTAGATTTTGAATTGACATTGGAAGATATCAATCAATTAAAAAAAATCAAAACGATTGATGATTATGGAGAATCAAATCGGTTTCCCGTATATAGTAAAAAATAGAAATATAAAAGTAAATTTGTCGAATAGATGAGGTTGGGACAGAAGCGTTTAGCTCCGAGAAATAAGCCGAAGGAGTTGCTTTTTCTCTTGCCGTTTATATGTATTTAGAGCGTGGAACAAAAGTAAATAGCGCTTTTGTCCCACGCTTATTATTTGATGAAAAATGACCGTATATCTTTATTCAAAAAAAGTAGAGTTATCTAATAATTCATCCTGAATGATACAAAAGATTTAGAGCGTGGAACAAAAGTAAATAACACTTTTGGATCACGCTCTTTAAATGTGACGATTTGATGTCCTTTTGTCGCTCTTTGTCAACTGATGTTGGTGAAGAGGAATTTTAGAATTATTGGTAAACAGAAAGAACTATTTTCTTTTTGTTCATTTTTTTGTTCATTGCATTTTGATTGGTGAATCTAGACCATATGGATGGTTTATAGAATTAGATGGTAATCTATCTTCAATTAAGTTTCTTCACTTAGAACATGTTTTTTCATCGATAATGCTAGTTCTTTATTTTCTCAACAAGTGTCCTTTAAATAAATAGTATACGAAATATCAAAGAGGTTTCCATAGGAAAGTTATCTAATCTGTATGGTGAAATAGCAGAACCAAAGCAATAGTTATATTCAACTAAATTAAATTTTTTTGCCTTAATGCTAACTAAATTTGAATTAAAAAAACACTAGCTTATCAAGGGGTGTTAACTGACAATTCTTATTTTTAAATGATATAATTTGTATAAATCGTAGGAATTAAATAACGTATATCACAAAAATGAGGACGAAAATGGAGGTGCCTAGTGATGAGAATTATAATTATTGGTGGAAATCATGCGGGGATTGCAGCCGCGCTTCGAATTCGGGAGGAATATCCTGAAGATGAAGTCATTGTATTCGAAAAAAAAGACGAAATCACATTTGTTTCACAAACTATCCCATTATTTTTAATGGGGCATCAAGATATCCATTCACAAGCAAATTATGCGACACCACCAGAAATCATAGCTCAAGGGGTAGATTTACGTATTCAAACAGAAGTGATTTCTATAAATGCACAAAAAAAATCACTTATTTTCCAAGATATTCTCAAGCGAAGGGAAGAAGAAATAACCTATGATCGACTAATTATGGCAACCGGTTCTTACCCAAATCTTCCACCAACCGGGGGAAAGTTGAATGAAACGTTATTTCTATTAAAGGAACGAAAAGATGCGGAAGCTATTGAAAAATTCATTTCAGAAGCAAATAATGCCATTGTGATTGGGGGAGGATTAGTAGGCGTAGAAATCGCTCGTATTTTAGCACAGCGACAATTGAAAGTGACGTTGATTGAGTCCAATCCTCGAATATTAGCAAACTATTTGGATTATCAGGCAGCCCTTGAAGTAGAGCAGCAATTGGAAGAAGAGGGAATCCAATTATTACTTGACACACGTGTAGAAAGTTATCATACTATCGAGAAAAAGGTCTGGAGTCGTCCTAATATAGAAGCAGTGACTTCTTCGAAAATGAAAGTACGTGCTGATGGAGTCTTTGTTTCCATTGGGTTTCGCCCCAATTCTTTTTTATTAGCTGGACAAGTCAAAACTGGTGATCGTGGAGCAATTTTGGTTGATAAATATATGTATACGACGAATGATTCGATTTTAGCTGTTGGGGATTGTTCGACAACTTACATGGATTTAACTCGCGAAAATATTTATAACCCCCATGCTTCAGATGCGTTTCGTCAAGGGTTGATTGCAGCTATCAATGTACACGAAAAAAAACAAGAAATAGCAACGACTACTGGAACGTATAAATTCAACATGGACGGATTTACTATCGCTAAAACAGGGATTACGTTGAAACAAGCAAAAATGTTTGGCTATGATGCAGAAGAGGTACACTACCAGAATCGTTATCTAGAACGGGAAGGACGATTTGTTCATGAATCGATAAAAAAATATTCTCCTACAGAATGGCAAAATAATAAATACTATTCTAGCATCTATTTGATTTATGAGAAAAATACATTGAAGATTCTAGGTCTACAAGTTCTTGGAACTGTAGATATTTCTCAGTATGTTAATACTGTCAGTTTAGCGATCCAAATGAGTGTTACAGTACCGGAATTTGAATTTACAGATTTCTTTTTTGAACATGGTTATAAAAATCCATTGGGTTTTAATAAAATATTGGCTTCTTTAGTTAGGAATAAAGAAAGAGAGCGTGGTTATTATGACAAAAAAGAAACCTCGAATGAAGTTGAATAAACCAGATAAAGAGATGTCTAAAAAGCAAAAGCGTATGATTGAAGCTGGTGCCTTTCTGACAGTCGGCGCTGGAGCGTTTATAGGTGGAGTAACTCTACCCAATATTTCTGCCTCTGCCGATAGCTCATCCATGTCTGAGAAACGACTTGTTGAAGATGATGTAATTCGAGATCTTGAACATACTTCTGTCGATGAGTTGAATCAGTCTTTACAAAAAGGTCAAAGTAGTAGTGTTAGAACACAAGATGGTTATGTAGCAAAAATGATGAATGAATTGCCAAATCAAGCAACACTCTCTTCAATGTATGAGGGAGAAGATATTTCAATTAGTGACAGACACACCGTTTATGATATCCAGCAAATACTCGGAATTAAGGATGCAGATGTTTATTATCAAACATCTACCTTATCTAAAAGTGACCCGCAAATAATGAAAATGTCTGGATATCGGCAATTAATCAAAGATAATCCCAATGTGAAAGTCACTTCACAAGAGAAATATCAAACAGTTTCACCGCATTTATATGAATCCAAAGTGAAAGCATACGAGGATTCTGCAAACTGGAAAGATTCTAGGGTCGTATCAAGTACAAGAGAAAAATCATTGAGTTTTTCTTCTAAAGCAAGACCAGAAAGCATAAATTTCACAGCGGATGACGGTGCAGTATTAGGAAATATGAAAATTGATACAGGATTCTCAATGAAAGTGAAGGCAGATAACGGTCAATCTCCATTGACGAATGAAATAAAAAGTGATTTTGAAGACGCGCTGGAAAAAAATTTTTCTATCACCTATGAAGGAAGTACTTACTTTGCTGTATATCATGATGAATCTATTTCGACTGATTATGGAAAAAATCATGCGAATGGTTATTTTACTTTTGCTTCCTCAACACATGGATTCCCTTTAGAAATCAATGGTCATTATCTAGTAGCGCCAGTAAAATTTGGAAGTACAGTTGATAGTTTGAAGACCGCTCTTTCACTTCATGGTGTTAGAAGTTTTGAAAATACAGATTCTTGGTTGAATACAGAGGAATCAAATATCAATGTGCAAATGAACTATGTAGATCAATTGGAAGATGAAGCTACCAATTATTATGAAATCCAAGCCAAAGAACAAACTATTGAATCATTAAAATACGATTATGTCACAGTCAGTTTAGATAAACAAGACACGGTGAGCTCGAATACAGTCTATGCTGACGAAACTACAACTCCTACTTACAATGGGTCACAAGCAGGTATTAGCCCAGGTGGAGCAGTTGATGGTAACCTAAATGAAGATTCAGCTGGATTGGCCAGTTGGAATCAAACCACGACTTTTTCTGGTGGTGGCTATGGAAATCATGTCATCACTGTAAATTCTGCAGTGACAGTTAAAAGTGGGGTTGTTTCAGAAAAAAATTTCCCAGCAGTATTGAACACTTTGAACCTAACAGTAGATGGTGTTTCTTTCAATCAGTTCGTTTCTCAACCAATGATGGTTAATGGCGTACAATATGCTGGCTATTTGACGGGTACGAATGGTTCAGGTAGTGATTTTACCATTATTGTGAAAGATGTAAATTTCAATATTTACCAAATTGGTGGTAATTTCGCTTATATTTTTACTGCAATAAATCAACCTGTAACACCCGCGTCACCAGAAGTCCCAAGTAATCCAGATCCAGCCACGCCAGAAGTGACACCGGAGTTACCAAGTAATCCGGATCCAGTCACGCCAGAAGTAACACCGGA
>NZ_NGMO01000001.1:804830-817253 GCF_002140175.1 Candidatus Enterococcus wittei | reverse complement strand
CCGGAATTGCCAAGTAAACCAGGTACAAATGAAGTAGATCCAGAATTGCCAAGCATTTCAGGGGCCAATATATCAGGAACAAAGACAACTGAAACGATGACTACCGGAAGTGAAAAACTTAGTCTAGCTGAGACTGACCAGGTAACACCAAAAGCAGAATCAGTTTCTTCAACAGATAGTTCAACAAAATCTGGAAATAACGAGCAAATAACTAAACTGAAATCTTCTGATGAAACAAGTACGCATGAAAAAACGAATCCAGAAGATAAAGTCTTACCTCGTACTGGATCATCTTCAAGTACTTTTGGAAAAATTTGGGGAGTGATTTTAATAGGTCTAGCTTGGTTACTGGGGCTCTTTAAGCGGAGACGTCCAGAAAATGAGAACAAAGAAGATCGTATTGAACGTGTGATAAAAAAAGAAGAACAAGATAGAGAAAAATGATAAAAGAACCAATGCTTGTTCTGTCTTAATTTGATTACGAATAATTAAACTGCTAGAAATAGAATCCAAAATAAGGCTGGGAATTCTCCTAGTCTTATTTTGTTAGAAATAATAGGTACTATTTTCCACATTTTTTTAAATCCTTATTTGGTAAACTAAAATTTATTTTTTAAAAAAATAATGTTCAGATAAAAACTATTTAGAGGCGTAATAATTGTAGTACACTATATTTGTATAAAATAACATATAGGAGGGGAAATATATGGGATCGGTAATTAGCCCGTTAGCTACACCTTATCAATTTGAAGACTTTGTAAATCCTGGAGATGAACGGTGGGGAAGTCGGGATGGTACAGAAATAACAACAGTTGTCATTCATCATATGGCAATGACCGATTATGATGGCGTACCAGAGGTTTGGAGAGAAAGGGAAGCCTCTTCCCATTATGGTATTGGTCCAAATGGAGAAATCAGAGCCTATGTTGGTGAAGAGAAAAAAGCTTGGCATGCAAGAGCAGCTAACGCGTATTCGATTGGAATAGAAAATTGTAATATAACAAAGGAACCTGATTGGCAAGTCAGTGATCAAACAGTGGACTCTCTAGTACGTCTAATCAAAGACATCAATGAACGTTATGGAAGAAAAATGATGATCGTTGGACACCAATGTGCGGAAGGGAATTCTCCTGAAACCACACAATGCCCAGGGCCTTCCTTAATTCCACGTTTAGAAGAAATCATACGTAGAGTAAATGAAGAATACCAAAACGAACCATACTAAAAAGAGAGAGTATGTTTTTTATATTCACCTTTAGCGAGACAAGGCAAAGAACTCGAAAATAAGTTTTTCGAGTTCTTTGCCTTATTTTCAAAAAAATCATTTGTAGAATACTGATTTGATAGGACGAGAACGAGTATTGCTTCATCCTCTTTTTCATTCTGTTAAATGTTTGGTACTTGTTTTATTGAGTATATTTTGTTTATTTGAAGACTCTCGATTTTTTTTGATAGTGGCAAATCGGTTTTGAAGTTGCAATAACTTTTTCATGAAGAAAGAAATCAAATAAATGGATACAGTAGCAATCACTGCCTGCCCTATACCAAGAACAATTAAATTCAAGACTATAATGACGACGTTCGTCAATAAAACACCTGTTGCATGTTCTATGGAAAAGTACTTCTTGAAAATCAATGGAGGAACAGTGATACCTCCATTGGAAGCCCCAATTTGATAGAGAATGAAGATCCCTAAGCTAAAGAAAAAACTACCGATTACTAAGGCAACTGGGAAAAATTGGGTGATAGCCAGAACCGGTGTATAGGCTAAGAAGACTGGGAATAATAAACTACCTAATAATGTTTTAAAAAAAATGGCTCTTTCCAAGAAGAGATAGGCTAGACAAAGCATAGCTAAGTTGATTGTCCAAACGACCAATGTTCGATCAATCAGCAAAAGGAGTTCAAGGAGAAATCCAATCGATCCGACACCTGCTGAAGCAATTTGATGTGGGAGTAAAAACATGTTTAAGCTAATAGTGATGCTGATGATTCCTACAATAATCAAAGGTAATTTTTTTAATTCTGTCTTCACATGTATTTTCCTTCCTTTGTCCAGTATTTTCTAAATTATAGCAAGAGAAGAAAGGTTGCCCACGACAATTTTTTCATAGTAAAATGAAAAATTTAGTTGTAAAGAGTTATTTGTAAAGAGTTATTTTTTACATAGATAGGATCATTTTTATTTAGAATAAACACCTTCAGTTTGTTTGGCTTTTCGATATTCTTTTGGTGAAATGCCTTCTTTTCGCTTGAAGATCGAACTAAAATAATTTGGATCATTATAGCCAACTTCAGCAGCGATTATAGATAATTTGAAATTGGTCTCGCGTAAAAGTCGTTTAGCCATCGCCAAGCGATGTTCAGTTAAATAATCAATAAATGTTTGCCCCATAGCTTGTGAAAAAATCGTACTAAAATGTGAACTGCTTAAATGGACATGATCCGCGACTTCCTTTAGTGATAGATCTGGTTCGAAATAAGCGTTTTGGATGTAAGCCACAGACTGCTCTAATACATCTTTATATTGGTTCATATGGGGATCAATGTTCATTTCTTTTAGGAACTTGATCATTTGTTCAAGGTATTTCGTAAAAAGTGTAGTATCAGAAATAATGATTGGCAGATCGGTAGATGAAGCGAAGGCAAACAACTGCTTCATCTGTTGTTGTCTAATTGTAACGAGTTGAGTGAGTTCATTGATGATTAAGTGACGGAAAAGCAAAGGATCTGTATGCTGATTGGCTTGATGAATCAATTGTTGAATAAAATCAGGAATTTCATTTTTTCTCAAACTTACGAGAGATTCTTTCAAATCAACTGTTTGTTGGTAAACTTCAAGTTTACTTTGGTAATTATGGTAAGAAAGAATTTTTAATTTTGGATTGATTGTCAAATAATTTAGTAAATGAACAGACGTTTCATAGCTGTTAGCAATTTCACTGACACGATTCACTGGGTGACCAATAGCAACGACTAAACTCGCTGTATGGGTACTTAAGTTGTGATGGATCGATAAGGCGATTTGGTCAGCTTTTTTCGTCAGCGAAGAAGTATTCGTATCAAAAATCAATAGTTTGATAAAACGTGAAGATAGACAAGAAAATAAGACTTGTTGATCATAGTCAAATAAGTGGGCCATTTTTTCATGAAAGGATTCATAATCTGCAAAATTCTTATTGATATGATTGGCAATCAATAGAACCATATATTTTTTCCCAGCGATTTCACGTTGAAGTTTTCTTCCTTCATCGATTGCTTCTGACAGGCTTAATTGATTTTTGAACAGTGCGTTTAAATATAAATTTTTTTGGACATCTAATGAATAGTGGTCTATTTTAGTTAACTGTTTCCTTTGTGAAGCAGACTCTAATTTTTTAATAAGGTTTTCAAGACTTTCTTGAAGTTCTTTAGGTTTAACTGGTTTCAGTAGATATTCAGCTACTTGTAACTGAATGGCTGCTTTTGCATAGGTAAACTCATCAAAGCCACTGATAAAAATAATTTGGATATCAGGAAAAGTTTTCTTTACTTCAGAGGCTAATTCAATTCCGTTCATAAATGGCATTCGAATATCTGTTAATAGAATATCTGGATGTTGTTCAGTGATCATGGAAAGAGCAAGTTCGCCATCGCTGGCATCACCGACTAATTCAATCGGCATAGAGCTAGAAAATTCGCTAAACATCCGTTTAAGAGATTCTCGAATTAGATGTTCATCTTCTACGATAAAAACTTTATACATTTCCTTCAGTCCTTTCAATATTCTTAGTGGGAACGACGACGTGGACATGGGTACCATGATCGATTGTACTGGTGATCGTAATTTTTGCTTCAGTCCCATAATATAAAAGTAAACGTTTGTTTACATTGAAAAGACCATATCCATTGCGGAAGTTTGTACTAGAACTATCTGCCAGTTCGTGATTGATTTCCCGCAACCTGTCTTCAGGGATACCTTTACCATTATCGATGATCCAAAAGTGAAGATATTCTTTCGTGTCTAGATACGCCTTTACACGAATCTCACCGGGCCGACGAACAAGTTTGATTCCATGATATACGGCATTTTCAATCAAAGGTTGGAGAATCATTTTTAAAATCGGATATTCATGCACGATGGGATCAATCTCTAAGGAATAAGAAAGTTGGTCTCCATAACGGATCTGTAAGATCTTCAAATAATTTGCGCAGTGTTTCATTTCTTGTGACACTGAGATCCAGTCTTTTCCTTGACTCAAAGATATCCGAAAAAAATCGGATAAGGCGTAAGTCATTTCTTTGACTTTTTTGATTTCACCCATCTCTGCTAATACCAATATGGCATCCAGACTATTGTAAATAAAATGAGGAATAATCTGTGCTTGCAGTGTCCGGACTTCACTTTGTGCTAGATTGTATTGTTTCAGTGCATTTTCTTCTAAGAGAATCACTAATTTATCTGCCATGTCATTCATACTATTACTTAATTTTTTTAACTCATTATTTTGAGGAGTTTGGTTACGATGATTCAAATGTCCTTTGGCCAATGCATCAGCCATTTTGATCATTTCTTCCATCGGTTGTTGGATCTGATGGATCATCTTTGTGTTCGTATTTCTTGTTAATAAAAAAATAAAGGCGATAATGACCACTTCTAGAGCAGAAAGTATCAGTAATGAATCTCGAACTTCTTGACTTTTAGCAGCAGCGACATCAATTTCGATTTTAACGAAATCTTGCAAAATATCATGTGAAAGTTTTACCGCTGATTCAACATGAGCCATCAATGCTTGATTTTCTTCAAATGATTTTTGTTGTTGGATATTTTTGATTATTTTATCTAGGTAGTTGGTGATATTATCCAGCGAACGCAAGACGATGTTCAAAGTCGTCAGTTCTTGAGGCTCTTGTGTGCTTTTTTTGATATCGTCGATTTCTTTTTTGATACGATTGACTTGATTGCTTTTTTGAAATTCTTCAGGTGTGATTTGACCGTAGGTGAGGCCTAGTGTTTCTTCGATGACTGTTTCTTCTACGCTACTAGCAATTGTATTGGCCATTGAAATATTCGAAATACTCTTTTCATATGAAAAAAGATAGTGGGTATAAAGAGCAATGCTGATGATCAATGGAACGATCGCAAGGAATAACATCAACCAACTTGTGTTTTGTAATAGTGATTTGATGCTTTCAGTTTTCTTCATGTTAACCTCCTAATATCCTCGGGGTGGAATAGTAGAAAAATTATTTTGATCCGAAAATACGGTATCAGATACATAAATATCCTCTGGAATCGTTTTCTTTTCAAAGTGACGTTTAATCGTATTTGCTACTAGATCTCCCATATAAGGATTGCATTCCACGACACACTGGACCGTTCCTTTTTTTAATTGGTCAATCATTTCTTTTTGGGCATCGATACTAACAATGACATATTTTTTTTCGATCTTTTTTTCTTTCAACGCATCAAGGGCACCCAGTGTCATCTCATCATTATGGGAATAGATAACATCGATATCGATTAACTTCCCTTGATCTATGGCTTGGGAAAAAAGTTCCTTTGCTTTTAAACGAATATAATCCCCAGTAATAGTAGTAGTTATGTGGATTCTTGGATCACGACCAATGGTTTCTTTGAAGCCATCCGATCGGAGACGAGTAGGCGAAGTGTTTTCTGAGCCACGTAGTTCAAATACATTGATTTTTTTTTGTTCAATTTGTTGATAGTAATTAGTGACATAGAGTCCTGCGCGGCTTCCTTGTGCTTTGAAACTAGAACCAATATGAGTCAAATAGAGATCTTTTTGTTCTGTTGTGATCGTTCGATCTACGATGATCAATGGAATTTTCGCTTTTTTGGCTTCTTCCAAGACAGTGTCCCAACCAGTTTCTTGGATGGGGGACAAGACGATCAAGTCTACTTGGTAAGCAATGAACGTCATGATATCTTGGATTTGTTGTTTTGGATCCGAAAAACTATTACGATGCATGACTTGAAAATGCTGTTTTTCTAAGGCCTCTTTGATTGATTGATTTTGGGCTTTACGCCAACTACTTTCGGTTCCAGCTTGTGAAAAACCGATAGTCAGCTCTTTTTTTGTCGGCGAAATAGATTGCAAGTTGCAACCAGTTAAAAACAGACAAAAAACAAGCAGAATCAAGAAATTTTTTCTCTTCACGATATTCTCCCCTTTATAATATAGCGCTATCATTTTTATAGTACCATGCTTGTCAATTTCGTAAGAAAATCAAGATTCATCAAAAAAAAATCAAGAAAACAATCAAACTAAACGATTTTTAAGAGGAAAATTAAAGGAAAAGAGAAAAATAATCAATGAAAGCGTTTTATTTATTCTTTAGAATGAAGGTAACAAATAAGCTTTGGAGGGAAACAAATGAAAACAAGTGGAAAAAAATGGTGGTTGGCAATCGTCTTTTTATTTGTATCAATGACAACTTTAGCAGGTTGTGCGGGAGAAAATGCTTCAGGGGGCGAGAAAGGGTTCGTTGGTATCTCTATGCCGACTAAGTCTGCAGAACGTTGGATTGCTGACGGAGACAATATCGTGAAGCAACTAGAAAAGAAAGGCTATAAAACGGACTTGCAATATGGTGAAGACAAGGTAGAAAACCAAGTAGCACAAATCGAGAATATGATTACTAAAGGGGTAGATACGTTAGTGATTGCTTCAATCGATGGCTCCGCATTAACAGATGTATTGGAAAAAGCGCATCAATCAGATATCAAAGTTATCGCTTATGACCGTTTGCTGATGAATTCTGAGTATGTGGATTATTACGCTACTTTTGATAATTTTGGCGTAGGTGTCCTACAAGCAGCTTATATTGAAGAAAAATTAGGCTTGAAAGATGGAGCAGGTCCTTTCACTATCGAGTTATTTGGCGGATCACCTGATGATAACAACGCCTTGATCAACTATAACGGAGTCATGTCTATCCTACAACCTTATATTGACAGTAAGCAGTTGAATGTGTCTTCTGGGCAAACAAAATTCAACCAAATCGCCACACTTCGCTGGGATGGATCAACTGCTCAAGCACGGATGGATAATCTATTAAGCGCAAATTATACAGATAAAAAATTAGATGCTGTTCTTTCTCCCTATGATCCAATCAGTTTAGGAATCATTTCTTCTCTAAAAGGGATCGGGTATGGATCAAGTGATAAGCCACTACCAGTTATCACGGGGCAAGATGCCACAATAGCAGGCGTGAAATCCATTATTGCTGGCGAGCAGACACAAACGATTTTTAAAGATACTCGCGTTTTGGCTGATAATACTGTAGAAATGATCGAAGCAATCAACAATGACAAAGAAGTACCAGTGAATGATGAAGAAACCTATGATAATGGGGTAAAAGTGATTCCAACGTATCTAGCAGATCCAGTATCAGTAGATAAAGAAAATTATGAACAGGAATTGATTGATACAGATTATTACAGTAAAAGTGATTTAGGTGAATAAAGCATAGAACGTGTTGATGAGATAAGGAAGTGAAGAAATGGCGGATTATATTTTAGAAATGAAAGACATCGTCAAAGAATTTTCTGGTGTACGTGCATTGGACAATGTCAATTTACGAATCAAACGTGGGGAGATCCACGCATTGTGTGGAGAAAATGGTGCAGGCAAATCTACTTTGATGAACGTGTTAAGTGGCCTTTATCCTTATGGTAGCTATTCAGGAGAGATCACGTATGATGGTGAACGTTGCCAATTTAAAAATCTTAGAGATAGCGAATCAAAGGGGATCGTTATTATCCATCAAGAGTTAGCTTTGAGTCCTTATCTATCGATCAAAGAAAATATTTTTTTAGGCAATGAACAAACTAAATATGGAATGATCGACTGGAATTTGACGGAACGTAAAACGGAAAACCTGTTGAAGACGGTTGGGCTAAAAATTGATCCGAATACGTTGGTTTCGCAAATTGGCGTGGGGCATCAGCAGCTAGTGGAGATTGCAAAGGCTTTTTCTAAAAACGTCCAATTACTTATTTTAGATGAACCGACTGCTGCATTGAATGAAGAAGAAAGCGCTAACTTATTAGCCTTGATCAAAGAATTCCGTAATCAGGGAATTACTTCGATCATCATTTCTCATAAATTGAATGAGATTGTTGCAGTGGCTGATCGCATTACGATCTTAAGGGATGGACAGACGATTGAAACCTTAGAAAATATGGATATCAACGAAGAACGAATCATTAAAGGAATGGTCGGTCGGGATTTAACCAATCGTTATCCCGATCGGTATCCGCAAATTGGTGAAGTCTATTTTGAAGTCAAAGATTGGACAGTCCATCATCCACTAACAACTAATCGAATCGTCAACGATCACATCAATTTTTCAATCCGACGTGGAGAGATCGTTGGAATTGCTGGCTTGATGGGAGCTGGTCGAACCGAATTTGCTATGAGTGTTTTTGGCAAATCCTATGGCAGTGATATTAATGGAACCATCATCAAAGATGGCAAAGAATTGACTATCAAAGATGTATCCCAAGCAATCGAGAACGGTTTGGCCTACGTATCTGAAGATCGCAAATCACTAGGATTGAACCTATTGATGGATATTAGAGAAAATACGACAGCAGCTAGCTTGAATAAAATTAGCCGCAGAGGTGTGTTGGATCAAGAAAAAGAAGTGATCGAAGCAGAGAACTATCGTAAAAAAATGAGGACAAAAGCAAACAATGTCTTCCAAAATGTTGGCAGTCTAAGTGGAGGCAATCAACAAAAAGTTGTACTAGCCAAATGGTTGATGACGGAACCTGAAATCTTATTTTTAGATGAACCGACCCGTGGGATTGATGTGGGTGCCAAATATGAAATCTATACGATTATCGAAGAAATGGCTGCCTTAGGAAAATGCGTTTGTATCATTTCTTCTGAGTTGCCGGAGATTCTTGGTATGTGTGATCGAATCTATACGATGAATGAGGGGAAAATCACCGGTGAAGTGCTTAGAGAAGATGCCAATCAGGAATTATTGATGAACCTGATGACGAAAGAAGAGGAGGCAGTTCGATAATGGAAAATGTAACAAAAGAAAGTAGAGAAAAAAAAGCTTGGAATATCAAAGAGAAAGTCTTAGATATCTTTAGTAAATACAGCATGGTTATCATCTTGATTGCTCTATTGATTGCTTTTCAATTGATGACCGGTGGGATCTTTTTAAGACCTCTGAATATTACGAATATTGTATTGCAAAATAGCCATATCTTGATCTTGGCAGCGGGAATGCTGTTAGTTGTTCTATTAGGCTATGTGGATTTATCTGTAGGATCTGTCATGGCGTTTGTTGGGGCAATGGCAGGTATGTTGATGGTCAATAATGGCATTAGTCCATGGCTTGCTGTTCCTCTATGCTTACTAGTAGGAGGAGTTATAGGTGCTTGGCAAGGTTTCTGGGTTGCTTATGTGGGGATTCCTGCTTTTATTGTGACGCTTGCAGGTTTGCTGATGTTCCGTGGTTTGACACAGGTGGTTCTTGGAGGCCAATCTTTGGCACCATTTCCTTCTGCTTTTCAAAAGATGTCTACAGGTTACTTACCGGATGTATTCGGAATTCCTGGGATGCATGTGTTGACATTGCTATTAGGGGCGATTTTAGCTGTTAGTTTAGTTTTTGCACAGTGGCGGGCTAGAGCAAGACGTAAAGAAAACTTGTTTGAAGTACCATCCATGAATGCTTTTATCTTAAAAGCTGCAATGACTATTGTTCTTGTCTTAGGATTAAGCTATATTTTCGCTTCTTACCAAGGGTTTCCAGTAATCTTGATTATTTTGGGTATCATCGTAGGTATTTATGGATTTCTAACGAATCGTACGGTGGCAGGACGTCAAATCTATGCTACTGGTGGAAACTTAAAAGCCGCTCAATTATCAGGAATCAAAACAAAAAAAATCACCTTCTGGGTATTCGTTAACATGGGAATGATGGCTGCTTTAGCAGGGTTGATCCTAGCAGCGCGTTTAAATGCTGCAACGCCACAAGCCGGTACTTCTCTTGAGTTAGATGCGATGGCTTCAGTTTATTTTGGCGGTGCATCAACTTCTGGTGGGATTGGTACGATTACTGGTGCCATCGTTGGAGGTCTAGTGATGGGCGTACTAAACAATGGGATGTCTATTATGGGTGTTGGAGTCGATTGGCAACAAGCAATCAAAGGCTTGATTTTATTACTAGCAGTCGTGTTGGACATTTACAACAAAAAACGTAAAATCTCTTAAATGGAGGATAAAATGAACCCAGAAGAAGAAAAACGAATTTTATTTATTTGTACAGCAGGGATCACTTCAGGAATCTTAGTCAAAAATGTCCAAAAAGCAGCAGAAGAACGAGGTGTAGTCATTCATGTTTATTCTGCCCCCGCCATTATTGCCGAACAAATACTTCAAAACCAAGAAATCGACGGTTTGATGATTGGCCCGCAATCGGAGTATGAAGTAGCACGATTAAAAGATTTTTTGAATGTTAAAGGCATTCCATATAAACTGATTCGTAAAGAAGATTATGAAACGTTTGATGGTGAAGCGGTACTGACAGATATTTTACATTTTTTTGAATAAAAAATCGTTTTGTCCGTATCGTTTTTTACGTGTAAATAACCCTTTTCTAAATAAGTTATGCTACAATAAGGAAAAATAATTGTTCGGACAACTTCCGTAGCGTGTGAAAGGGTTGGCAAAATAGTAATGGAGAAAACAAAATATCAAATGATTGCCGATGAAATAAAAGATAAAATCATTGGACAAATATATAGAACAAATGAACCAATTCCTCCTGAACTACAATTACAAAAGGACTACCAAGTGAGTCGTCATACAGTGAGACAGGCGATTGCTCTGTTAGTCAATGAAGGCTATTTACGTAAAGAAAAAGGCTCCGGGACTTACGTAGATGATGCGTATAAGAAAATGACATCTTTTGGAAAAAAGCAAAAAACGATTGGTGTGATCACGACCTATCTCTCCGATTATATCTTTCCATCCATTATTCGTGGAATTGAAAAAAAATTAAGTGAGCATGATTATTCTTTGTTACTTGCTAGCACAAATAACGATCATCAACAAGAAAAAAATTGTTTGGAGAAGATGATTCAATTTGGGGTGGACGGTTTGATCGTTGAGCCAACAAAAAGCAATCAATACAATCCTAATCTAGCATTATATGTCCAGTTGAGAGAACAAGGAGTACCAATGGTCATGATCAATGCAGTATACGAAGAGCTGGATGTGGCTTCGATTTGTGTGAATGATGTAAAAGTTGGGATCAAAGCATGTGAGTATATGATCCAACAACAACATAGAAAGTTACTATTTGTTACTAAAATCGATGACTTGCAAGGCAAATATCGGATGAAAGGATTTATCCAGGCTTGTGAAGCACATGGTCTTTCATTTGCTTCGGAAGATATTGTTACCTATACGACAAGTACACGTAAGCAAGTGACAGAACAAGTCATCCAACGATTGAACGAAGTGAAGACCACTGGTGTGATCTGCTATAACGATCAAATCGCCAATCAGTTATTGGATGAAGTAACTGCAAAAGGAATTCAAGTTCCCCAACAACTTTCTATTATTGGCAATGATGACTCATCCCTAAGTAAAATTGGTGGAGTGAAATTAACTACTTTGACGCATCCCAAAGAAAAAATGGGACAAGATGCAGCGGAGTGGATCATTCAAGCGATTCAAACAGGAAATCGTGGGAAAGATATTCTTTATGAACCAAGCCTGGTTATTAGAGATTCCGTGACTGTTCCTAAGGTATGAGTATGAATAATCTATAGAACAAAAGTACTAAGAAATCAGCTGAGTCAAATAAGCCAGCAAATCAGAAAATAGCTTCTTCTATTTTTCGGATTTGCTGGCTTATTTTGATTGGATCGACTGAAGAAATGAAAATGATATCTAACTTCAGTTTCGATTTTTTTGACCTTCTATTTGTTTTATGTCCGATCAAAATATCCAATGTATCGTTCAAGATAAACTAGTCTTCATGTGTTTCTTCCGAAGAATACCCTTCAATCAGATCTAATAAGCTATCAAACGCATCTTTTGTATTCACCTAGTCTTATGCCAAACTAGGTCACAGATAGATTTGTCTCGATTTTTTTAAAAGAAAATTAGACCTGGGCTTATAACTTCTTCTGTATCAAAAACTCATCGACTTTTATGCCTCGGCATAAACAGTCCCCTAAAAGCTAAAAAGGCATGTCATCATTATGGTCTTGGAAGGTTTTTTTGCGATAGCATAGCTGTTTTCAGATTCATGAACAGCAAGCCTCTGTCGTGGTCATCAATTAGCAATCGTACCTCCATTTCTAAAAAGTTGTTAGTATAAATAGTTCATACAAATAATCTCTTTGAATTATTCAAGTATTTTATTTATGTCAAATTGAATAAT
>NZ_NGMO01000001.1:790081-803697 GCF_002140175.1 Candidatus Enterococcus wittei | reverse complement strand
ATATAGAACATAGAGACGAAATAGTGAAGTATAAGGTAATAAAAAGAATCTAGCAAGATTTTTAAATCCGACAGTGACCTCTATAAACATCAAAGCGAGTAGAAGTTGTTTTTATTTGAAAACACTGTTAGTGAGGAGAAATCTTAGAATTATTAGTGAGCGGAAATGTTTTCTTTCTGCTCATTTTTTTATTCTAAATAATTCTCCTCAAAATAGTTATGTAGTTCTAGAAAATTTAAGCTATCTACTACAAATTGATGATCTTTCCTATGAATTGGTTGTTAAGTATTCTAAAGTATTACAAGTTTTTTTGTTAATAAAAAGCATCGACGGGCCACCATCATCAAAAAGTATAGAGATTAAGCATCTTAATGTTATGTACGAACAAATATAATAAGTTTTATTGACATGTACGTACAAAAGAATTATACTAAATACAACTTAAGAGATCACTAAGGAGGGGTTTAAGATCGAGACTGAAGAAATCTGGCTGAGAAGGAAAGAGGCCATCGAAAAAGGTCACACATCCCTAGGTGTCGAGCTTGGTTCTACACGAATCAAAGCAGTGTTGATTGATTCGGATCATGAACCAATTGCTGCTGGGAGCTATGATTGGGAAAACCAATTAGAAAATGGCATTTGGACATATTCGCTCGAAGAGATTTGGAAGGGGTTACAAGAGAGCTATCAACGATTAGCAGAAGAGGTCGCTAGTAAGTACCAAACAACCATATCGACGATTGGTACGATGGGTTTTAGCGCAATGATGCATGGGTATTTGGCTTTTGATCGGAAAGGAGAATTACTCGTTCCTTTTCGTACTTGGCGTAATGCGACTACTGCACAAGCAGAAGCTAGTTTAACAAGTGCTTTTCAATATACGATTCCACAACGTTGGAGTATCGCACATTTATATCAAGCAATTTTAAATAAAGAACCACATTTGAAAAAATTGGATTTTTTTACCACATTAGCAGGATATATCCATTGGCAATTGACTGGACAAAAGGTACTAGGTATCGGTGATGCTTCAGGCATGTTTCCGATTCACCCGCAAATAAAAAATTATGATCCAGAGAAAATGGCGATTTTTGATCAATTAGCAGAAAAAGAAGGTTTTTCTCAGTCATTGAAAAAGTTATTACCCAAAGTTCTGTTAGCAGGAGAGCTAGCAGGTGTTTTAACAGAAGAAGGAGCCAAGCGATTAGATCCATCCGGACAGTTGCAGGCAGGTATCCCATTTTGCCCACCTGAAGGAGATGCTGGAACAGGAATGGTCGCAACGAATAGCGTAGGAAAACGGACTGGCAATGTTTCAGCAGGCACTTCTGCTTTTGCGATGATCGTTTTAGAAAAGGAACTAACTGAGGTTCATCCAGAAATTGATACTGTAACAACACCAGACGGAAGTCTTGTGGCAATGGTCCATACAAATAATTGTTCTTCAGAAATCAATGCATGGATCAAATTATTCAAAGAATTTAGTGAAAGCCTTGGATTAGATATTAGTTCACAGCAAATTTATGAGACTCTATTTATGAAAGCGCTACAAGCGGAAGCTGACTGTGGAGGATTGCTAAGCTTTGGGTATCATTCTGGGGAGAATATTACAAAAATGAGTGAAGGCAGACCCTTATTCGTACGACAACCTGACAGCACATTTGATTTAGCTAATTTTATGCGGATGCATCTTTCTAGCGCTTTTGGCGCAATGCGTATCGGGATGGAGATCTTAAAAGGCGAGAATATCACGGTCGATCGACTTGTGGCTCATGGTGGGATTTTTAAAACGCCAAAAGTGGCTCAAACTATTTTAGCTTCTGCAATGGAAGCACCAGTGACCGTAATGGAAACAGCAGGTGAAGGAGGAGCATGGGGAGCCGCTATCCTTGCTTCTTATAGTCAACAAACAGAAAAAAATTCTTTACAGAATTTTTTGGAACAACAGGTATTTGTGAAAAGTAAAGGAATAACAATTGAACCTTCTGAAAGTGATTTGGCGGGGTATGGAAAATTTATCCAGACTTATGAAAAGGGGTTACCAATTGAGTCTGTTGCAATCCAACAACTAGATTAAGGAGAACGTATATGTTAGAAAAATTAAAAGAATCTGTCTTTCAAGCGAATCTAGCCTTGCCTAAACAGGGCTTGATCAAGTATACGTGGGGCAATGTCAGCGCATTTGACCCTGAAACTGGTTATTTCGTGATTAAACCTAGTGGTGTCAGCTATGAAGAAATGAGAGCGGAAGATATGGTAGTGGTTGATTTAGATAACCAAATCATTGAAGGAAATCTTAGACCCTCTTCAGACACCCCTACTCATGCAGTGCTATACAAAAAATACCCTGAGATCGGTGGCATTTGTCATACCCACTCCACTTGGGCCACGGTCTGGGCGCAAGCCGGTCTTGATTTGCCAGCAATGGGTACCACTCATGCGGATACGTTTTACGGTAGTGTTCCTTGTGCGAGATTTTTGACACAAGAAGAAATCAATCGTGGATATGAACATGAAACAGGACAGGTCATCATTGAAACCTTTGAAGAAAGAGAAATTGATATTATGGCTATACCAGGAGTATTGCTTCATGGACATGGTCCATTTACTTGGGGGAAAGATGCAGATCAAGCAGTCATGAATGCGGTTGTTTTAGATGAGGTTGCCAAGATGAATTTATTTACCCGTCAGTTGAATAGTTTTGCAGAGCCTTTACCTCAACGAGTACTAGATAAACATTATTTGAGAAAACATGGTAAAGATGCATATTATGGACAAAATAAAAGCCATTAATTAAAAAGTAGAGGAGATAAAAAGATGTTAACAGTCGATAAAAAGGAATTTTGGTTTGTTGTAGGTTCACAGCATTTATATGGGGAAGAAGCATTAACTAAGGTCAAAAACAATGCGGAAACGATCGTTGATTCTTTAAATAAAAGTCAAAAATTACCTTACCCAATCGTTTTAAAAGAACTTGCGGTTACAGCAGATACGATTACATCGATTATGAAGGAAGCAAATTATCAAGATCAGGTGGCGGGAGTGATCACATGGATGCACACCTTTTCTCCAGCAAAAATGTGGATCCGTGGCACAAAATTGCTACAAAAACCGTTATTACATCTAGCTACCCAATTTAATGAAAGCATTCCTTGGGAAACAATTGATATGGACTTCATGAATTTGAATCAAGCAGCTCACGGAGATCGTGAATATGGATTTATCAATGCTCGTCTTAATAAAAAAAATCAAATCGTTGTGGGATATTGGCAATCAGAAAAGGTACAGAAACAAATTGCTCAATGGATGGATGTAGTAGTTGCCTATAATGAAAGTTTTGCAATCAAAGTGGCTCGTTTTGGAGATAATATGCGTAATGTCGCTGTAACCGAAGGAGATAAAGTAGAAGCACAAATCCAATTTGGTTGGGTTGTTGATTATTATGGTATCGGTGATCTAGTCAAAGTGATCGAAGCTGTGACAGATGAAGAAGTAACGACATTATTTGAAGAATATAAAGAATTGTATGACTTTGATTACGGTGAATATGACCATACAACTTGGGAAGACCATGTAAAAGTCCAAGCAAAACAAGAAATCGGTATTCGACGATTCCTTGAAGCAGGAGATTATAACGCCTTTACAACGAACTTTGAAGACCTTTATGGGATGCAACAATTGCCAGGGCTTGCTGTTCAGCGTCTGATGGCAGAAGGCTATGGTTTTGCTGGAGAGGGAGATTGGAAAACGGCCGCTTTGGACCGTTTGATGAAGATCATGGCACAAAATCAAAATACTGGATTTATGGAAGATTACACCTATGAGTTAGCAGCTGGAAAAGAAGCAATTTTACAGTCCCATATGATGGAAGTAGATCCGACTTTAGCTGTCAACCGACCAAAAATCGTTGTATCCCCTTTATCCATGGGAGATAGAGAAGATCCTGCACGGCTCGTGTTTGATGGCAAAGCTGGGGATGGTGTCGTCGTTTCTATGGCAGATTTTGGTACGCATTATAAATTATTGATCAATGAAGTGGAAGCATTTGAACCCACAGAAAAAGCTCCTCATTTACCAGTTGCTCGTATGTTATGGAAAGTCAAACCAAACTTCCATGATGGAGTGAGTGCTTGGATTCGAACTGGTGGCGGGCATCACACTGTTGTTTCTTTAAACTTAACAACAGAGCAAATCGAAACTTGGGCACGCTTAGTAGATTTGGAGTATGTAGTCATCAAATAAAAGATCCATTGACTTTTAGAACGGCTAAGCAAGATAATATCTATTATCTTGCTTTCGCGTTAAAGTAGAGATAGAAGATAAAGTCAAAAGGTTCAGGTATTCAGGAAAAATACAATAGATTCACAGGTAACTTGATGGATTGATCAGTTAGGTTTAAGTGGAAGAATAGAGTGGTTCGTAAAAAAATAGAGGAAGCTATTTTTTACGAACCACTCTGTTTATTTGGAGCTATAGTGTTCATTCCTGTTCCCGTTTTTTGTTTTAAATACACTAATCAAATCAAGTCACTACTGGAACAAACAAAAAAGGAGTTTTCATATGATGAGCCAAAATAGCATTTCAGAAAAAGAATTAGAACAAATTGATGCCTGGTGGCGAACGGCTAATTATATCTCAGTTGCACAAATGTATTTGAAAGACAATCCATTGCTACGTCAACCAATTCAAAAAGAGCATGTAAAAGCCCATCCAATCGGACATTGGGGAACGATTGCTGGGCAAAATTTTGTGTATGCACATTTGAATCGTGTGATTAATCGCTATGGTTTGACTATGTTCTACATAGAAGGCCCAGGACATGGCGGACAAGTGATGGTCTCCAATTCTTATATCGACGGTAGTTATACTGAAATCTATCCTGATTTTACAGAAGATGAAGCTGGACTGAAAAAATTATGTCAAGTTTTTTCGTTTCCTGGAGGGATTGCATCTCACGCAGCACCAGAAACTCCTGGTTCGATTCACGAAGGCGGTGAATTAGGTTATTCCCTTTCTCATGCTACAGGAGCGATTTTAGATAATCCAGATGTTATTGCTGCAACGGTTGTGGGTGATGGCGAAGCGGAAACCGGTCCATTAGCAGGTAGTTGGTTTTCCAATGTATTTATTAATCCAGTAAATGATGGAGCTGTTTTGCCGATCGTATACTTAAATGGTGGGAAAATCTCTAATCCAACGATTCTTGCACGGAAAAGTGATGAAGATTTACAGAAATATTTCGAAGGTTTAGGATGGAAACCCTATTTTGTCAAAGGGGACGATCCCAAACAGGTTCATGGCTTAATGGTAGAAACGTTGGATCAGGTAATTAAAGAGATCAAGCGAATCCAAGACACTGCTAGAGCAAAAGAAGCGAAAGAAGCAGTCATGCCCCAATGGCCAGTCATTTTGTTCCGAACACCTAAAGGTTGGACAGGACCAAAGATATGGGACAATGAACAACTAGAAGGAACATTTCGATCCCATCAAGTTCCAATCTCTGTTGATGCTGAACACATGGAGCATGTCGATCAATTAGTCAGTTGGTTGAAATCGTATCGTCCAGAAGAATTGTTTGATGACAATGGTAGGATTCGCCAAGAGATAAAAAATCTTTCTCCCAAAGGAACAAGTCGTATGTCTAGTAACCCAATCACAAATGGGGGGATAGATCCAAAACCGATGCGATTACCGGATTGGAAAGATTATGCTATCGACACGACAGTTCCTGGAGCTATAGTTGCTCAGGATATGATGGTTTTTGGCAAACAAGTGCAAGAGATGATGACCATGAATCCTACAAATTTTCGTATATTTGGACCAGATGAAACGAAATCCAACCGTTTGAACGAGGTATTTAAAGTGACGGATCGTCAATGGTTAGAAGCAAAAGATAACACTGATGAATGGCAGTCCTCTGTTGGTCGTGTGATTGATGGCCAATTATCTGAACACCAAGCAGAAGGTTTTTTAGAAGGGTATGTTTTGACTGGTCGTCATGGTTTTTTTGCCAGTTATGAATCCTTTTTACGAGTAGTTGATTCCATGCTGACACAACATTTCAAATGGATCCGTAAAGCAAGTGATCATTCGTGGCACAAAAAATATCCTTCTTTAAATTTGATAGCTACCTCTACCGTTTTCCAACAAGATCATAATGGCTATACCCACCAAGATCCTGGGGTATTGACCCATTTAGCTGAGAAGAAACCAGAATTCATTCGAGAATATTTGCCGGCGGATGCCAATACGCTAATGGCAGTTATGGATCGTGCGATGCAAGAAGAACAGGTCATCAATCTGATCATTTCCAGTAAACATCCGCGACCACAATTTTATTCTGCCAAAGAGGCTGAGGAATTAGTCGAAAAAGGCTTGAAAATCATCGATTGGGCAAGCACAACAGAAGAAGATCCAGATATTGTGATTGCTACAGCGGGAACAGAACCAAATCTTGAAGCATTAGCAGCCGTTTCGATCTTGAATCAATCATTTCCCGAATTGAAAATACGCTTTGTTAATGTAGTGGATCTGCTGAAGCTTAGACACCCATCCATTGATCCAAGAGGGCTGAGCAATGAAGAGTTTGATGCGATTTTTACAATCGATAAACCAATTCTCTTTGCTTTTCATGGATATGAAGGATTGATTCGAGATATATTCTTTTTACGTAATAACCATCATCTACTTATTCATGGATACCGTGAAAATGGTGATATTACAACACCTTTTGATATGCGTGTATGTAGTGAATTAGATCGATTCCATTTAGCCAAAGATGCAGCTATTGCTCACTACGGAGATAAAGTAGCTGGATTTTCTGCGAAGATGGATCAAATGTTAGACAAACATCACCTCTTTATTCGTGAGCAAGGACGTGATCTTCCAGAAGTAGAATCATGGAAGTGGCAAACACTAACTAATTAGGTCTATTCATTAAATATCAATGAAATAAATGAAAGCTTTCCGAAATTGAATGTTCGGAAGGTTTTTGTTATTTTTTTTGAGCCTTGTTGTTTTAATAACCCTTTATAGACAAATGAAAAAAAGCTCATGAAAGCATAATAATTGGATCATAAAAGGATATGTGGTATTCTTTATTTGAGAATAATGGCTGTCTCTTATACACATCTACTTTAGGGTCGTTTTTTGGTACTATTACTCGAAATATAAAAATCGTTATTTATAAATCCATCTTTTTTTAATTCAATTAGAGCTAGGCATCAAGAAAGGAAGTGAATGGAATTGCTAAAAAATAAAAGGGTTGCTTGTTTTGTAGTTAATTTTGCCTTAGCTAATTTATTAGTGATATTAATTGGGTACCTTTTTTCCTTTCCCCTGGCTTATGCAGAAGAAACTCAGGTCCAACAGCCGATCGTTCAAAACGAAAAGATAGCGCTTTCTTTAGAAAGGGAGAATGATGGCAACATCATGTTTCGGCTGGAAGACAAAGCATCAGAAAAATTTGAATTTATCCTACAAATCAATGATTTAAGTGGGAAGGAGATTCCGTTAAACATTGAAAATAGATTATTAGAGGAAAATGCAATTATCACAGAGGAACAACTAATAAAACTTTATTTTACGAATGATTCAACTGAGGTGAAGATGGCTATTAAATATAAATCGTCATCGGAAAAAGACTTTAAGGATTTACTTGCGCCCACTGGAGAAAGTATCCAACTTCCTACTCTGAAAGAAATAGCCAAAGAAAGCAACAGTACTCAAAGTACTAGTACTGATCCCACTCTAGATAGCGATTTTGAAACAAGGAGTAGCAGTACGTTCGAAGAAACAACTAAAACCAGTACGGTAGAAGATGAGAAAAGCGATTCATCAGAAACGGCAAGTAGTACTGAAACGAGCACAACTAGTTCTTCCTCAAGCCCATCAAAAACCATGCGAGCTGCCGTAGCTAAAGCGACTGGTACAGGTTCTACTTATGTACCACCTGGAGCCATTACTATCGGTGGAGCATTTGCTGCACCAAATGGAGGAGCGGTTGTTTCCACTATCACGAATGCCAATGATAATGCTGGACGACCCTTTTCTCAGATTTCGCTATCTGGGAGTAATAACTGGACATCTATTTGGTCAAATGATGCGTATAAATTAGATTTCACAAGGTCGTTTTCGCAACGAGTCTATGTCAACCTAGGAACTCAAGAAGCCGATGGAGTTGCCTTTGTTATGCATAATGATTCTCGTAAAACCACGGCATTGACGACTTCTCGTATGAGTGGAGTGGATGGGCAAAACTTGGGAGTTTATGGAGCGTCAGGAGGATATTATGACTTATTGACACCTCGTACACCAGAATCCACAGCAATCCAGCATTCAGTCGCTGTCGAGTTCGACTTGTTTAATAATGATGGAACTTATGGTGCGTCTGCCAAGTACGATTTACAAGTAGGTTCACAAAATACGCCGCACATGGCTTATACGTTTCCTGGTAATTTGAATCGTACCTATCAGCCAGTAAGTATTTTGAATAACGATCTTGGTATTAATGAATGGTTTACTTTGGGGCTGGCAAATTCTGCTCGAATCAGGCATAACGGATTGATACCTTTGAACGGTGCTGTAAGTACCAACGTACGTGATGGTACGTGGTATGAATTTGATTATTCTTTTGATAGTACTACACGTAATTTTAAGTACTTCTTTAAAAATCCGGTAAGTGGAGCGAAGACGGCAGAAACGACGATTCCTTGGGCTGACTTAAACACGGAACTCCAATTAGCAGCAAATAATAACCGTGCGTATTGGGGATTTACTGCTGCTAATGGTGGATTTGCAGGACCCGTGAGATTTGCTTTTTCGCAAACACCGATTCCAATAGGTGCAACATTAACGAATGATATTTTAGATGCAAATGGGATATCTGTAGCAGTTCCAAGCACCGACACAGTAAAAAATAAATTTATCGTGGCAGGTCAACAGGCTCGTATCAAATCGAGTTTTAAAGTGAATACGGGTGAAGCGGCATTGAATATGACAAACTGGACGACTGTATTAGAAGCAAGTACGATCAATCTAGCAACCAGTGCTCCCCTTACTCCGACACTGACGAAAACAACAGCAGCAGGTGTGACAACGACCATTTCTGCAACTAATCTCTCCACAACTGTGACGAATAATGGAACAACTGGATTGATCAATGTGGTTACAACTATTTCAAATAATGCATTGAATCTTAGTCCAGGTGATACCGCTACATTAAATTATGCGGCTCCGACAAAAGTAATAAATGCAGATTCTTTAACCAATTACTCTAGTGCTGTAGTAGCTAATCCAGTAGGAACCACCCCCAATCCGACCAACAATGTGACTTACTATGGTGAAAAAGCGTATTTTTGGATACGAAAAGTAGATCAGCCGACTTCTCTGTCTTGGGAAAGTGTCAATACTGTCACTGATTTTAAACAGAGCTTAGATATTTCAGAGAATAAGGCTCCGGGATATCATCGGAATTTTTACTGGAAAGATTTAGATATCGGAGATACTTTGAGTTTTAAAGTAAAAAAAGGGGGGACGATTTTACCCGATGTCACGATACCAAATGTGACTACCACCGGATCGTCAAGTTATGTCGTTAACAACCAATTGATCATACCTCCAAAGTACTTTGATTATGGCGAGAATAAGTTTGTGATAGAAGTCTATTCATCGGGAAGGTTAACAAATACAGATCAACCAATGGCAACGTTGAATCTAAATGTGGTTTTTACTGGTGAATTAAGATTAGAGCAAGTACCTACTAATTTCAGTTGGACGAATCGGACAGTGAGACAAAGTAAGGGAACACTTACCCGCGATATTGGAAATAAACTTAATTTGCGAATATGGGATTCAAGGGATCCTAGAGTAACAACTCAGTGGTCATTAGGCGTTTCGATTACGACTACAGCAAATCCGCCTTTTTCTTTTGTATGGAAAGCTGGGACCACATCGACACCACAGCCTTTGAGTGGGGATACATTAAAGGTCTATGATTCAAACATGCTCCCAGCTAACGGTTATGAGCACACTGCAACATTAGATGAAAATGCAGGTGTGTTATTAGAAAGTCCAAATTATTTATCTGTTGGTGAATATAGTGGTCGGATCACGGTTCATTGGCAACTTTATGACACTGCTGAGATTGAATAAGGAGGGAGAATAAAATGAAAAAATCAGTAAAAAAATGTTTGCTGGCTCTTATAGTTTTTCTCATAAGCATTACTTTCCCATTTATTCAAGTCTTGGCAGAAGAAGTGATTGATTCGGATCAACAAGAAGTAACATTCGAGTTGTATGATGAAGATCAAGCAAAAAAAGAAATAAGTCCTACCCAAAATGGTCAAGGAGATGGAAGGTTTTTTCCTCTTACAGGTAGTGTAATGTATGGTATTTATTCTTTTCTAGGAACTTTATTAATCGGTCTGACCCTAGCATTTTTGTTAAAAAAAAGGAGGGGGAAAGATGAAAAGACAAATCTGTAGTTGGCTCTCCTTCATTTTCTTTACAACTGTATGGAGCGATCAATCCATTGTATATGCGCAAGTATTAACGGATGAATCCAATCGCTCAGATGTAACTGTTCGGATCAGGGAGCCTTCTATTTATTTGAAGCAGGTTATTCCCCCCACTTTCAGCCGTTATCCTGTAAGAAATAACGCATTTGATATTCAAGCCACAAGTGATTTAATCATAGATGTCGTAGATCACAGAGAAGGAAATAATCAATGGAAACTATCTTATTCGTTATCCTGGTTCCACAATCAATCGAGCTATGAAATGAATGTTTCGCTTAAAGAAGGACAGTTTACTGCAAGTGAAGGCACGATCTATCAATTGAATCAAGATACAACATTTAAAACCGGAACAAGCATACATCTTGTAGAGGTATCTGAAGGAAGTTCGCAAACCTATCGTTATGTGATTCCTAAAGAAAACTTTAGAATAACTGTTCCTAACAACAGCCCTAGTGGCAAATATAAAGCGATACAGACGGTTAACCTAATGAATGTAGGAGCCGATGTAAATTAAGGAACTATCAAGGAGGAAAATAAAAATGAATGATAAAATGAAAAAAATTGGTGTTGTTTTAGCAAGTGTAGCTTTTATTAATCTAGGGAGTGTAGCAGCTTATGCCGAAGCAGTAGTAGGAGAAACCGGAGACACTCCAACAACTGTAACGATTACTGATGCAACGACGGCTGATCTAAGATTAGATGCTGTACCAGCAAATTATGCCTTTCAAACTGGCTTAAAAGAGGGAACTTATTCTATTGCAACTGGTACGATTAGTTCACCAGGAACGATTGATGTGTCGAATGACCGAATTGCTCAGGCGTGGTCAGTAAAAGCAACTGTAGCAAATAATCAGTTGACACGTGCTAGTGCTGCTGCAACATTTGCGGTCAATTCATTTGAAATCAATGGTGTGCAATTAGTTGGTACAGGTGCAACAGGGATCGTCTCTAAATCAGCAGATACACCAACTTCTTCAAACAATACTGGAACGATCTCCACACCAGTAACAACTATCGCCATTGGTTTTACCGACCCAAGTCATCTGTTACAAGTAAACGATGTCTTAAATGGAACGATCAATTATCAATTATACAATACAGCAGATGCTTCTTAATTTATAAAAATAAAACTCTGAATTGAAATCATTGCTTTTTCATGAAACAGTAAGATCGAAAAAAAAACTTCTTGCGTTCGGTTTTAGAATGGTATGATTTTTTAAATCAGCTTTCAGCAAATTACAAACCCGACTTGTAAGAGAAATCTGTAAAAATAAGTGATGGTTTCAACATCGTTTCTCTTGTTTTAAGATCCATTGACTTATTTTTGAAAAAGCAATGACTGAACTTTATTTCGTTCTAAATATTAAAACTAAGCTTACGAAAATCACTTGTTGATTACTATTTGAGTTTATGAGCGTGGGACAAAAGTATGATTTACTCTTGTTTCATGCTCTAAATACGTATAAACGGCAGAATCAGAAGCAACTATATCGATAATAAGCTGAAATTCACAAAAATTTGAAAAAGCAATTTTCGTTAATTCCTTTTTATTTCTCGGAGTTAATCGCTTATCCCAGCCTCATTTTCTTTATACACCTATCATTCAATTTATTTTTAGGAGTCGTACTTAGAGGTTGTGAAATACTAGTAAGCGGACAGAGATACAAGATAACGGAGAGTCTAGAACAATATGAGATGCGAGGTGTAATAATGCGGAAAATCCTTTTTACATTTCTACTGGTGTTTGCCATTGTTTTCCCACAACCGCTGTTTGCTGACACAGAGGAACAAGTAGGCTTTCACATTAAAGCAATTATTCCTGAGAATCAGATAGATAAAAAATTATCTTATTTTGATTTGCGATTAGATCCAGGCCAAAAACAAACCATTGAGTTTGAACTGAGCAATACATCGAAAGAAGAATCAACATTTACTATTGCAGTCAATCAAGCGTATACCAACGATCAGGGCTTCATTGACTACACACAGCCAAATAACAATGAAATCGTGCCTGAACCATTTCGAATAGACAAGATCGTGAAGGTCCAAAATCAGATAACCCTAGCAGGAGAAAGTTCTCAAAAAGTGAGTGTAGAATTGACTATGCCTCATGAAGCATTCAATGGACAAATTTTATCAGCAATTCATGTCATGAAGGAAAACCAAAAGGCAGAAGAAGGACAGATTGCTAGTAACTATGGCTATGTTTTAGGGTTGAGGTTAGCCAATAATATGAATGAAGTACAGCGGAAAATAGAATTGATAGAGGTGGATCCGGCTGTTTCATTTGGAAAGACAAGTGTTGTTGCTCTATTAAAAAATCCGACCATGGATGCAATTGGTCATTTGAAGTATAAAGCAGAGGTCAAAGCGGAGAATGGCGAAGTTGTTAAAGTGGTCAACTATGATAATAATATGCAAATGGCACCGATGTCGACTTATCGTTTTGCTATAGATTGGGATAATGAACGTTTAGAAGCTGGCAAGTATTCGCTTTATTTAAAAATTAATGATGCTAAAGATAATGAATGGATTTTTGATCGAGACTTTGAAATTACCGAAGAACAGGCGAATGAAGTCAATAAAATAGCTATTACCGAGATCGATCAGCAGACTCTACCGACATGGGTATTTATCGTAGGTGGCGTACTACTGGCATTACTATTCATATTGTTGCTTTATTTATGGTATACTCGAAAAAAGAAAAAAGAAGAGAATGAGAATTAACACGAATAAAAAAGAGTTCAAGAAGAGGATGTAGCGACCCCTAAAAAGTTAGACTAAAAAAACTAACTTCTAGAGGTCGGTACAGGACTTACAGGTCCTTCTTTGGACTCTTTTTTTGTTATCGTGTTTTATAAAATAACCAAGAACAATGATAAAGAAAGTAACGGAGACAAAGAATCCAATGACATAATATAGAAAGACTAAAGTTGAATTGTAAAAATAATAAGTCATGATTCTAACAATAAAATAAATCATTGGACAAGCAGATAATAAGAGTAAGACAGAACGACGTGTCCATTTTATAAAGAAAATAAAAGATAGAGCAGCGATCGTAATAGGAATCCAAAATAAAAATTTACTTAAGTTAACCAA
>NZ_NGMO01000001.1:778296-789975 GCF_002140175.1 Candidatus Enterococcus wittei | reverse complement strand
GGTTTAGAAGTGGGACACAAATAAAGAACAATTTCGCCTTATGATCTAAAAACGTATAAATTTAGGTAGAAGAAGTAAATGATTCGGATATAATCCGAAATTAACAAAAATTTGAAAAGTAATTTTCGTAAATTCCTTCTTATTTCTCGGAGCTTAACACTTCCGTCCCAACCTCTTTTTGAAATGAAGAAAAAATTCACTGAAATTCAATCGAGCTGATAAATTCGATAAACAGAAAAAAATGTTTAGAACTTCACTTGACTTAGAGCTCACTTCAAGGTGTATGATGGATAAAAATAAGGAGGTAACTTTATGTTATTAGAAAAAATCGCACAACCAGCGGAGATCAAAAAATTTTCCAAAGAACAGTTATATACATTAGTGGAAGAGGCTCGAGCAACTTTGCTTGAAAAGGTTAGCCAACATGGTGGCCACAATGGACCAAATCTTGGAGTTGTTGAAATGATAGTCGCTTTACATTATGTGTTTGACTCGCCAAAAGATAAGTTCATCTTTGATGTTTCACATCAATCTTACGTACATAAAATGTTGACAGGCAGAGCGCAGGCTTTTTTAGATCCAACCTATTATGATGCAGTTTCTGGCTATACCAATCCAAAAGAAAGTGATCATGATTTATTTACGGTGGGACACACTTCGACTTCTTTATCTTTAGCAAGTGGTGTGGCCAAAGCAAGGGATTTAAAACAAGATGACTATCATGTGATTGCAGTGATCGGAGATGGTTCGTTATCAGGAGGATTAGCATACGAAGGATTGAATACGATCGCAGAACAAGGAACGAATACGATTGTGATCGTCAATGATAATGAACAATCGATTGCTGAAAATCATGGAGGATTATATAGAAATTTACAAGAATTACGAGAAACGAGAGGGCAAGCAAAAGACAATTTCTTTAAATCTCTAGGTTTTGATTATCATTATCTTGAAGATGGGAATGATGTAGATGCATTGATTGCACTATTAACTGAAGTGAAAGAAATTAAAACACCGATAATCCTTCATATCCATACGATTAAGGGAAAAGGATTCAAATATGCTGAAGAAAATCGGGAAAAATTTCATGCTGGTGGACCTTTTAGCTTGGAAACAGGTGATTACTTGGCGGCAAATCGATCAACAGCTACGTATAGTAGTATCACAACAGATTTCTTACTAGAAAAAATGGCTGCTGATCCAATGGTTGTCGCAGTAAATGCCGGAACACCGATGATTCTGTTTTCACCAGAACAACGAAAACAAGTCGGAGAACAATTTGTCGATGTCGGGATTGCGGAAGAACAAGCAGCAACAATGACAGCCGGGCTTGCAAAAAATGGGGCAAAACCAGTTTGGGCAGTTCACTCGACTTTTATGCAAAGAAGCTACGATCAAATTTCTCATGATCTTGCATTAAACAATTTACCGGGAACGATTTTAGTTTACTTAGCTTCGGTCAACGGAATGAATGATGAAAGTCATCTAGGGATCTTCGATATCCCATTTTTGAGTCATATTCCAAATCTTGTTTATTTAGCACCAACGAGTAAAGAAGAGTATTTAGCGATGTTAGATTGGTCAATTGAGCAGTCAGAGCATCCCGTAGCAATTCGAGTACCCGTTGGTCCGCTGAGAGAAATAGGTGGAGTGGATACAACCGATTATTCTCAACTTAACAAAAATGAAATCACACAAATTGGATCTGATGTTGCATTAATTGGAGTAGGTAATTTTTACGCACTGGCTGAGGCTGTTGCCGAAGAATTAGCCACAAAATATCAAATCTATGCAACGATTATCAATCCCAAGTTTATTTCTGGACTAGATACAGAACTATTGGACCAGTTAGAAGAAGATCATGAACTGGTAGTTACTTTAGAAGATGGAGTCCTTGAAGGCGGATATGGTCAAACTGTTGCAAGCTATCTTGGAAATAGTATTGTAAAAGTCCAAAACTACGGATTAGATAAAGCATTTCATGACCGCTATCAGTCCGATAAATTATTGGCAGAAAACGGATTAACTGTAGAAAATATCGTTGAGCAGATTATTCGAACCATTTAATAAATATTGTGCTAGGTTAACTTAAAAAATACAAAATATGGAAGAAAACGGCAAGTCATTATAGGTCAGTAACTTACGAAAGTGTATCTCATTAATTGAAACATACAGTTTTATTATCATCCGATAGAAAAATTTTACCTGAATGATTGAAGTAATCAATGAAACACGAGTATGTTCAACTACTCATTTTTATACAAAAACATACAAATTCAGAGGATTGAATCAGTTTTCAACGATTTGATCTTCTTTTTTTATTTTCTTGAAGTTTAAACTGCAAAAGATTGCAAAAAACAGCAAAAAGTAGTATATTGCTAGAAAAGGAGGATGCCTATGTTGATGGAAGATCGTTTGGTTCTCATTAAACAAATCATTGAAGAAGAAAGAAGCGCTTCAATCGAAGATCTAGCAATTCGTCTCAGTGTTTCTAAAGATACGATCCGACGAGATTTAATGAAACTGGAAAAGCAAAAAAAAATCAAACGAACTCATGGAGGGGCCTTGGCTATAGAGAAAGAAGCACTCATTTTTGACTATGTCAAACGTTCAAGTATTTTTAGCGAGATAAAAGAAAGGATTGCAGTAGAAGCAATCAATAAATTGCAAACAAATGCAACAATCATATTGGATGCATCTACAACAGTAGAAGCAACTATCAAGTATTTAGAATCAAAAGAAATCCAAGCAATTACGAATTCATTAACTCATGCTTTACTATTAGCTAAACTGCCAAATACCACAACTACGATATTGCCAGGAACTTTGCATAAGACGCAACTCTTTTTGTCAGGAGCAACAACGATTGAAAAATTGAAGGAATATCAGGCAGATTATACATTTTTGGGGGTTTTTGCCCTTTCCACGCAAGGACTATTCATCCATACAGAAGAAGAAGGATTAGTCAAACGCCAAATGATCAAACAAGGTCGGACAGTAATTGCCTTAGCAGATCATACAAAGTTGAATAAAACTGGCTTTTTTAAAATATGTGACCTAAGTGCTATCGATCTTTTAATCACAGATGAAACACCAGACAAAGAACTACTCAACGCTTTAGAAAATAATCATGTGCAATTACTGATTGCCAAAAAGGAGTAAATGATGAAATCTTCCATCCAATTAGATAAGTTCTCAGCACCGAAAATTTTTCCAGATGTCGCACCTGTAAGATTAACAGATGAAACGCTTCATCATAGACGAGAAAAAATCATACAGAAAATGAGAGCTGCGCAGTACGATACATTGATCATTTATGCAGATAAAGAACATGGGAGTAATTTTGAATATTTAACCGGATTTATTCCACGTTTTGAAGAAGGGCTATTAGTGATTGAAGATACTGGAGAATGTACCATGATACTAGGAAATGAAAATCTGAAAATGAATGCCCATTCACGCATACAGGCAACATTGATCCATTATCCTGCATTCTCTTTACCAAACCAACCAATGACTAATAATCGATCTCTGATTGACATTTTTGAAACGTTAGGCTTAAGAAATAAAGAGAAGATCGGGGTGATTGGTTGGAAACTATTTACGACTGAAATAGAGGATCCATCACAAATCTTTGATCTACCTTATTTTATAATCGATGCATTGAAAAAAACAATTTCAGACAAAACAATATTACTGAATGCAACACACTTAATGGTTGGCGAATATGGCGTACGTAGACAAAACAATGGGAATGAAATCGCCCACTATGAGTATGGTGCAAACCTTGCTTCTTCTTGTATGTTACAAGCGCTTGATGCTATCGAAGTAGGTGAAAAGGAATCAACGATCGGTCAACTTTTAAATGCCCAAGGCCAAGCCAATACAGTGATTACGATTGCGGCGACAGGCAAGAGATTCGAATATGCGAATCTCTATCCTACAGATAAAACAATTCAACTAGGAGATCCGATGTCTTTGACAACTGGTTTTAAGGGCGGTCTATCTAGTCGTACGGGGTTTGTGATTGAAGAAGAATCTCAATTACCAAAAGAACAAAAGGATTATTTAGAACGCATTGCTAAGCCCTATTTTCGAGCAGTGGTCAGTTGGCTAGAGACGATTCGCATAGGAATGATGGGAATGGAAATGGTTCAATTGATCGAGTCTGTTTTACCTAAGGAAACCTATCACTGGCACTTGAATCCTGGACATTTGACGGCGGATGAAGAGTGGCTTGCTTCCCCCATTTATTCCAATTCAACAGAAAAAGTAACAAGTGGAATGATTTTTCAACTCGATATTATTCCGTCAGTCCCAGGATATACAGGGGTGAGCGCGGAAGAATGTGTGGCGATTGCGGATGAGACTTTACGAAATGAGTTAGCAAAAGATTATCCAGAATTGTGGCAACGTATCGTGATTCGCAGACGTTATTTGATCGAAGTGTTAAATATCCAAATCAATGAGGAACTATTGCCTTTATCAAATACCGTAGCATATCTACGCCCATTCTTTTTGGCTAAAAGCCAAGCATTACGAGTCTGCAAGGAATAGCAGATCGTTTAGATAGAGCGTGGGACAAAAGCATTATTTACTTTTGTTCCACGCTCTAAATACATATAAACGCTTCTGTCCCAGCCTATTTTATATTGATTCTTATGGTAATTCTTTTTCTAATAATTTATAGTATTTGTAAACACTTACAATTTTATGGAGGCAAAGTACATGAAAAAGATTTTATCCATTGATGCAGGACGCAAGTATTTTTCAAAAGATCAACTTTTACAGATTATTGACAGAGCAAACAAACAAGGATATACCGGATTATCATTAGTTTTAGGAAATAATGGGTTACGCTTCTTATTGGATGATATGACTATTTTAATCAACGACCAAAAGTATACCAGCGAGGAAGTAAAAACAGCGTTGATTCGAGGAACGAAGAAGTATTATGATGATCCAAATGGTATTTTTTTGACAGAAACAGAGATGGATGAAATTTTATATTTTGCTTCAACAAATGAGATGGAAGTGATTCCAGTCATCAATTCTCCTGGACATATGGATGCGATTTTAGAAGGAATGACGCAGTTGGGAATCCAAAATCCTAGGTACAAACAGTCCATTCGTACAATTGACCTTTCAAATGATCAAGCACTTCATTTTACAAAAGGACTGATTGAAAAATACATCGCCTATTTCTCTAACTTTTCTGAAATCTTCAATATTGGTTGTGACGAATATGCAAATGATCTAAACGATGGTGGTTGGCGGTCGATTCAACAAACTGGCGAATATCGGTTATTTGTTGAATATGTCAATGAATTGGTGCAGCTTGTAAAAGCATACAAGATGAAACCAATGGTATTCAATGACGGTATTTATTATCAGGAAAATGAGACTTATGGTACTTTTGATCCTTCCTTGTTGATTGCTTATTGGACTGCTGGTTGGTCCAATTATGACGTCAGTTCGGCAAAATTTCTAATCAGTAAAGGGCATCAACTTTTAAATACTAACGATCACTGGTATTGGGTAATTGGTCGGAAAACAAAAAAGGATGGACAATATCATTTGAAAAGTGCCAAAGAAGGGCTCAAGTCGATTTCAAATTCATTTGTAGTAGGCAGTGAGTCCGGTTTGCCGGTCCTTGGCAGTATGGTAGGAATTTGGGCAGATGATCCTGAAGCAGATTTTAACATATCAGATCTATTTGAATTACTTGAAACTCAGTTTGAAATAAAATAATAGAAAATGAAGATGTAGAAGACTGATTAAAATCATCCATCAGAAAATAGATACAGAGGGATTATAGGGGTGATGACCGAGACGATCTGTTTTGAAAAGTGTAGAATGGGCATAAAAGATGCACATGATAAGATGAAAAGAGTGAATTGGGGATACTGTCATGAAACAAGAGAATAAAATAAAAAATTTTATAATAAATGATGAATTGAGAGGATAAAAGAATCTTTTAGTAAAACGGGTCAAAATGTTTTATATAGACTATTTTATTAGTTAGGAGATGAGGAAAATCACGATTTATTATTCCATTGCGACTATCCAAGATTTGCCAAAGATCGTTGCTATCTACAACCAATCCATTGCATCAAAACAATCCACAGCAGATATTGAACCCGTGACAGTCCTTTCAAGAGAGTCTTGGTTCAATGCCCATACACCGAATAAAAGACCCCTATGGATCATAAAAAAAGATCAAAGGATTATTGGCTGGATCAGCTTAAGTGATTTTTATGGTCGACCAGCCTATAGCCATACAGCAGAAATCAGCATTTATCTAGACGAAACAGTTCGTGGACAAAAACTTGGGCAGCAAGCGTTAGAATTTGTGGAAAGTCAACTGGATCGATTAGCTGTTCATATTGTGCTTGCTTTTGTATTTAACGTCAATCAGGCAAGTCGACGCTTATTTCTGAAAAATGGTTATGAAGTGTGGGGGGATTTACCAGCAGTTGCACAGATGGATGAAGCTATACTTGATTTAATGATTTTAGGGAAAAACTATAAGGATAAAACAGACTAACTAAATAATAGATTGATCATCTTTTGTTTTAGAAAAAGATCTTCATCAGTTCAAACAGAATATAGACAATCAGCTTTATTTTTTAAATGCTTTTTCTATGAGAAAAAACAAATGATTTTTTTGTTGATTAAGAAAGAACTGCTTATTTTAGTGTAAGAAGATTTTATTCGATTTCCAAAAAGCCCGATTTTGTTGTCATTTCTTTTTTATAGAGCATAACAAGAAATGTGGAATGTTTCATGGCATTGTTTTACGAATTACGTTATACTTTTTTGCATAGAAGGAGTGATTGAGATGTTATGGACAGAAAAAGATAAAAGAGATGCTTATGAAATCATGTTATTACAGCAACGAGGTCTTTTAGAAGCAGAAGATAATTGGTTGGCAAATTTAGCTAATTCATCTGCTTTATTAAATGAAACCTTGCCACAAACTGTTTTTGCTGGTTACTACTTATATGATGGCCAAGAATTGATCTTAGGACCTTTCCAAGGGCGTGTATCATGTACACGAATCAAAGTAGGAAAAGGTGTATGCGGTGAGTCTGCGGAAAAACAAAAGTCGCTGATCGTTGGAAATGTGAAAACACATGAGAACTATATTTCTTGTGATTCTGCCGCTCAATCTGAAATTGTTGTGCCGATGATCAAAGACAATCAGTTGATCGGTGTGTTGGATATCGATTGTGGGGTAACGGATGGTTATGATCAAATCGATCAGGAATATTTAGAACGTTATGTAGAAATGATGTTAGGTAAATATCCGAGTAACGTTATGGTATAAATAAAAAAAGTGAGTGAAAAAAGACTAAATAAGGTCTTTTTTCTTTTTTTTTCAAAATAATAGTATTTTTTGTTTTCATAATCTTATTTTAATGTTATTATCATTTTATAAAATGATAAAATAGTTAAAGGTGGATGAGACATGAATAGTGAAAATGTGATTTTAGGAAAAAAATATGCTTGTTTTCCCGTTGGGATAAAAAATAAAGTAATCGGCGAAGTAGTGAGTAAACTAGAAAATTGCGTGATTTTTTGCGTGGAAGAATATGATGAGAATGATCACTTGGAAATTTTAGAAAAGGCCGGAAAAGTAGTGGCAAAGTATTCAGATATTTATGAGCTAACAACTACAGAAACGATTTTCCAAACGTCGGCAAAAGTCTACACGCAAGCATTGGTATCATAAGCAGATGGCTAATAAAATGGTGATTCAGTAGGAAGTCTGATCAAAAAATAAATTGGATTTAATCAGGCTTCCTAAACGTAAAAGTTCCCATACATAGAAAAAATGAACATATGATAACTAATAGCAACTCTTAATAAGTAGAAGAATTCTGTAGTGTTTTTAGAATTCTTTTACTTTTTATTATGCAATTAGCAACTTTGGACCTGTTCTTTCCCGTTAATTGTTTGTCAAATTACGTTAGCTCCTTGTCACGATAAGATTGAACCTATTATTTATTAGAGAAAAGAAGATTTCATTTGAATAATCTTAAGAGGGATTGTCGCAAAAAACATTTCACTTTACAAAACAGTTCATGTGATTTATATTATTGACAAGTCATTAATTGATTAATCAATGAATGTGGGGGAAGATTGTGGAGTTAAGAAAATTGAGCCAGTTGCTGTATCAAATAAAAGTCATCAGTCAAGAGGGAACCGCGCGATTTGAAAAAGAAACAGGGTTTAGTTTGACAAGGTATGAAATTTTAATGTTTTTAAAAGAAAATGGGCAATGTTTACAAAACAAATTGCAAGAGGATCTTAAAATTGATCTTGCAGCTATTTCTCGTCACTTAAAGATCTTAGAGGAAAAAGGGTACGTCGTTAGAAAAAGAAATGTGAAAAATAATCGTGAAGTTCTTGTTTCACTATCAACGAAGGCTAAAACAGAATTGACTGCTTGTGAAAAGAAACATCGAGAATCAGCAGACGCTTTATGTATCTCCCTCTCAGAAGAAGAGGTCAATCAATTGACTCATTTATTAAATAAAATCTATTAAATCGACAAAGAAAGAAGCGAGAAAATGAAGAATAAAAACTTAGTAAATAATGATTTTTCTGATATTGTTTTTGGCAGAAAATCGATTCGTGTGTATGATGAAACTGTGAAAATCCCTCATGAAGAAATGTTGGAGATGATCCAAGAAGCTACAACAGCTCCTTCATCAGTGAATTTACAACCATGGCGTTTTGTTGTCGTGGAAAGTGAGGAAGCAAAAGCAAAATTAAAACCATTGATTCGTTTTAATACACAACAAAATGATACTTCTTCTGCAATGGTGATGATTTTTGGCGATATGAATTGTTACGAATATGGGGAAGAAATTTATGGGCAAGCAGTTGAAGAAGGAAAAATGCCAGCTGAAGTTCGCGACCAACAACTAGCAGCAATTATTCCGTATTATAAGAGCTTTACTCGACAAGAGATGAACGACGTGGTCAAAATAGATGCAAGTTTAGCGGCTATGCAATTTATGTTGACAGCACGTAGTCATGGCTATGATACAAATCCAATCGGAGGGTTCGAAGCAGATCAATTAGCAGAAGCTTTTGATCTGGATAAAGAACGCTATGTTCCAGTAATGATCTTATCTGTCGGAAAAGCAGTAGACCAAGGTTATGAATCGGTCCGTCTAGACTCTGAGAAGATTACTTCTTTCAAATAGGAGATTGAGCCAATGATCGTTATCAATGCAACTTTCATAATAAAAGAAGAAAAGAGAAACGAATTTTTAGCAGCAATTAATGAATTGATTGCTGCAACAAAACAAGAAGACGGTTGTTTGTATTATCAACTGTATGAATCCACCAATCAAGAAAACGAGTTTGTAATGATCGAAAATTGGCGAGACGAGCAAGCAATCGAAGTTCATAATCAAAGCATCTTGTTACAACAATTATTCAAAAAGATGCCAGAATTTGGTGAAAAGAAAACAGAAATCGTTGTAGCAAAAACGATGGAATAATCTGTAGAAATTATCTTGGATCACTCTTCAGTATTAAGTGAAATAAGAAAAAAGCATCTTGCTTAATACCGAAGAGCTGATTTTTCGTTTCTTGCCCTCTTTATGTGGATGGAAAAGAGTGTACGATATTGAAAAAAACTGGTATTTATGTTATACTTTACAAGTATGAAAAATACCGTAACCCATTTTATCAAGGGGACGTTACGGATTCGACAGGCATAGTTCGAGCTTGAATTGCGTTTCGTAGGTTACGTCTACGTTAAAACGTTACAGTTAAATATAACTGCTAAAAACGAAAACAACTCTTACGCTTTAGCTGCCTAAAAACAGTTAGCGTAGATCCTCTCGGCATCGCCCATGTGCTCGAGTAAGGGTCCTAACTTTAGTGGGATACGTTTCAACTTTCCGTCTGTAAGTTGAAAAAGAGCTCATCAGACTAGCAATACAGAATGCCTGTCACTCGGCAAGCTGTAAAGCGAACCTTTAAATGAGTTGACTATGAACGTAGATTTTTAAGTGGCGATATGTTTGGACGCGGGTTCGACTCCCGCCGTCTCCATTTGGAGATTTCTCTAGTTTTCACTAAATGCTCAAAGCCTTTTAGATTAAGGTTTTGAGCGTTTTTTGTTTTAGAAGGTAAAATATTAATTGATTTAAATAGATTGAAGAAGCAATTTTTGACTTTAGATGTAGAAATAGAAGCCTGGATTGAAAATCACGATCTAGAATCACTAATATAGAAAGACCACAACCAATTATTCCTGGCTATGGTCTTTTTTACTCTTCAATCATTTTTCGCCTATGATAATCGTCCATTTTAGTGAGCATCCATAGAAATTCAAGATTAAGCTCTCACCTTATAAGAGAATGATATGCGTTCAAGATTGCTTTTAGAGTGTGCTTGATTAAGTTTAGCTTGATTAGGTTTAATAAGGATAATGTTACTTTAAGCTTTAACGATTCTTTTAACAATTCCGAATCCATATTTGACAGCGGATCGCGTATTGCTTCCAATGCTTTGTGATTCGGGCTAGGTAGATTTTTCACTTGAGTTGTTAGTCCCTGATCTTCTTTAAAATCATATGAGTGGGTTTTTTCATCTAATTTAGTGGCTAGGTCCTGGATCATCTACTTTATTTTTAATTAATTCATTGTTGACTTGCTCATTTCTGCTTTTGTTTTTCTTAAGTTCTATTTCTGGGTTATGCAGCTCATTCTTAACTTGTTCATTAGCTCTTTTTACTATTTCTTTAAACGTTATCTTGACTGTCAATTTAATCTCTCCAATCTATCTATATGATATGAAAAAGCAAACATTGCTTTATTATTTGTTTTCAGGCTTTTCTGCTTTATTATTATTGATTAGTTTTAATCTGTATCATCTACAGACAACGTTATATCAGCAATTGAATGAGCATAGTATATACCTGTCTCTTATACACATCTAGATGTGTATAAGAGACAGACGTTATATCAGCAATTGAATGAGCATAGTATATACCTGTCTCTTATACACATCTAGATGTGTATAAGAGACAGATCATTATGGATCTCTCCTATCTATTGTATATAATCAGTATACGCAATAAAATGAATGATTCGTAGCTAGTTTTTCTCAAAGTAGAAACAATCGTGGTTATACGAAATAAAACCCTCTCAAACGTGATCAGTTGAGAAGGTTTTATCGATTAAAGTTGACGACCAGACTCTATCTTTTTATTACTATTCAGTTCTTGATTACTTTGCCTATTCTCAAGATGTTCATTATCTTTTTTTTCGTTATCTTTTTTTGCGTACCAAGCTCTTTGTATTTCATGACTAAGTGTTTTTTCACCTAGCAATTCTTTTTCTAATAATTGTTGTTCAAGTTCATCTGTTGTCTTTTTCGACGAGTTTTTTTTCATTTTGAATTCCTCCAATCTATTTTATATAAATAGTATAAGCTAAATGGTAAAGGGTAAGAGAAATATTTTTATTAAAAATAGAAACAATCGTTTAGACCTGTCTCTTATACACATCTAGATGTGTATAAGAGACAGGGCTTTTCTGCTTTATTATTATTGATTAGTTTTAATCTGTATCATCTACAGACAACGTTATATCAGCAATTGAATGAGCATAGTATATACTGCTCGATTATTTTACTATAAAAAGCAAACAT
>NZ_NGMO01000001.1:720503-778196 GCF_002140175.1 Candidatus Enterococcus wittei | reverse complement strand
TATAAATAGTATAAGCTAAATGGTAAAGGGTAAGAGAAATATTTTTATTAAAAATAGAAACAATCGTTTAGGCCGAGTTTTTTATGGATTGGAAATAGACATGCTAGATGAAGAGGACTAATCTCGATCATTGACTAGACCAGTTTGTTCCAATTGCTATCAGTTTAACAATATTTTGTTTTCCACCGTCTTTATTTTGGAATTTCAATCAATTTAAAAAAGGTGCTAAAATCCTTGATATAAATGGATTCTAACACCTTTTCTTTTTGCTGGTTTTGCTTCTTGAACTTTTGAACATGAACACTTTAAATAAATAGTTATAAAGAGAGGCTTATTGCTTTTTTCAGATTTTCGTCAAATAAGATACCCGTCTGTTTAGCGTGGCGAGACGCATTGATTTTCTTAAGGATGCGACATGTATAATGACAATTCCTTTTCTTCAGCACATCCGTCAAAGTCAAACAAACCTATGTCCATGTCTTTAGATCAAGTCAAAATGCTTCAGTGCATGGACAATCCCATGGTCTGTATTATTTTTGGTGATGAAGGTTGCGATGTCTTTTAAACCATCGTAAGCATTGCCCATAGCGATTTTATGGTCACAGGCTTCTAACAATGCAAAATCATTTGGGCCATCGCCAAAACCAAAAGTTGGTACATGTTCCAACTGTAAATTTTCTTTTAGTCGTTGTACACCGGCACCTTTTGAAATTCCTTTTTTCACTGTATCAATCGAATATGGGCCGTTTCTATAGAAGGTGAATTCAGGAAAATTTTCATGGTAATATTCATCCCCAGATTCTGAAAGGATCAGCAACATATTGATAGGATGATCTTGAAAAGCATATGGGTTGATAGGTGGAACATCTGAATGAATATAGTCATAGGCTTTGATCATCGTTTGACTATGATCCGTACACCAAATATTTTCTCGATTATAATAAGATAATTGATGGCCTTGTCGTTGGACATGGTCATGCATCTTTTTGCATTCTTCTGTTGAAAAATGTACAGAATAAACTTCTTGTCCTTCAACGCTGATAAAAGAACCATTCATTGTGACTGCAGAAGTGATCCCTGCGTTTTGCATGATCGTTTTAATTTCGGCTTCTGTTCGGCCGGTAGCAATAACTGGAAGAATGTTGTTTTCCTTTAACTTTTGCATCGCTTCGGCTACTTCAGGTGTGATCGTTGATTTAGCATCTAGTAAGGTGCCGTCAAGATCGAAAAACGTGATTGCTTGATAATCTAACACAAAAAAAACTCCTTTTTTAGTTGAATATCCTTATATTAACAAAGATTGAACAAAACACAAACCTTTCGTGAAGAATTCCCGAATTTATTGGTTCAAATACAATTTTAGAGTATACTATAAACAGAGATTTAGGAGGGAAAAGATGATTTTTTTAACGGTGGGTATCTTCTTGTCAATCATAGGACTATTGTTTCTGATTCTACCATCTAAAGGAAACCTTCCTTTTTATGGGTATTATTCATCACTTGCAGCAAAAACAGAGAAACATTGGCATTTGGCACAAATTACCAGTGGGAAATATTTCTTACTGTTTGGCTTAGGAATGACATTGATTGGCTATTATTTAAAAACAACAGGTCAAACGAACTATTTTATCATCGAGATGTTACTGTTAGTTTTTCCTATCATGCCGATTTTTATATTAACAGAAAAAAAGCTACAACAATTTGACCTGAAAAATGGAGGGAATGAACATGAACATTTTAATGATTGAAGATAATCAATCCGTATCCGAAATGATGCAGATGTTTTTTTTGAATGAAGGCTGGGAAGCCACTTTTAAATATGATGGAAAAGAAGGCTTGGATGCTTTTTTGGAAAATCCTCATCACTGGGATATGGTAACTCTGGATTTAAATCTACCAACTATGGATGGAATGGTGGTTGGTCGTGAGATTCGTAAAGTTTCAAGTACCGTACCAATCATTATGTTAACTGCTCGTGATTCTGAAAGTGATCAAGTGATCGGTTTAGAGATGGGGGCGGATGATTATGTGACTAAACCGTTTAGTCCTTTAACACTGATTGCTCGCATGAAGGCTTTGCATCGACGCAGTGAATTGGCAGAAGCAAAAGAAGAAAGTCCATTGGCAGATCAACAATTTGATATCCAGACAGAGCATTTTAAGATGAACACTAAAACAAGAGAAGCTTATCTAAATGGCCAGCCAATCAATGGATTGACACCAAAAGAATTTGATTTATTATTCACATTGGCAAAAAAACCACGACAAGTATTTTCTCGGGAACAATTACTTGAGTTAGTTTGGGATTATCAGTACTTTGGGGATGAGCGAACTGTTGATGCTCATATTAAAAAGTTGCGTCAAAAAATCGAAAAGGTAGGCCCTCAAGTCATTCAAACTGTTTGGGGAGTAGGGTATAAATTTGATGATTCAGGTGTTGCCTGATGCGTTATTTATATCAACAACTATTGGCTTTTTGTGGAATGATCGTGATGATTATTTTGATCGTCGGTGTATCATTTACGCAGCTGACGAAACAAACGATTGAAGAAAACAACTATCAGCAGCTTTTTGGATATGCCGAATCGGTGGAGAAAACAACACAGACTTATACGGATACGTTTCCTCAGTTGACCCAAGATCAAGCCTTTCAAAATGCGTTATTGTTGACTGAGCAAGTATTGACTGAACAAAATGTGAATTTCATTTTTATTGATAAAAATGAACGTGTCATTTATCCAACAAATGGGGCGTTTTTAGATTTTACAATTAAAGCAGAACAATGGGATCGACTGAGAAATGGGCAACAAGTTAAATTTACTTCTAAAAGAAATATTTTAGGACAAGACCAAGCGACATCTTATGCCTTAGTGCCATTCAATCTGAACCATGAATTTTACGGTGGTTTAGTTGTCAGTCAACCTGCACGAAATATCGATAATAGTGTACGTTCAGTGACATTAAACTTATTTAAAGGATTCGTTTTTTCTAGTATCATTGCCATTATTGCCAGTTACGCCTTTGCGGCATTTCAAGTAAAACGGATCAATCGTTTAAGAAGTGCCACAAAAGAAGTAACAAATGGAAATTTCGATGTGCAATTGCCAGTGCATGATCGAGATGAGTTTGATGAATTGGCGGATGATTTCAATAAGATGACCAATTCATTAAAAGAATCCCAAGCAGAAATTGAGGAGCAAGAAAACCGTAGACGACAATTCATGGCGGATGCCTCCCATGAGATGCGGACACCTTTGACCACGATCAATGGTCTTTTGGAGGGCCTAGAATACAATGCTATTCCTGAAAATCAAAGAGAAAATGCGATCAAGTTGATGAAAAATGAAACAGAACGCTTGATTCGTCTCGTGAATGAAAATCTTGACTATGAGAAAATCCGTACGAATCAGATTAGCATGGTCATCAAGAAATTTGATGGCACAGAAACCTTACAAAATATCATTTCTCAGCTTGAACCAAAGGCAGAAGCTGCAGGTAATAAGCTAGTATTACAAGCACCGGAACATGTAGATGTTTACGCTGACTACGATCGGTTTGTCCAAATATTGGTCAATATTATCCAAAATGCGATTCAATTTACAGAAAATGGTCAGATCACGATCACACTTGAAAAAGGGTATCTTGAAACGATCATCAAAATTACTGATACTGGAATCGGCATGACCGAACAACAAATGAAAAGTATTTGGGATCGCTATTATAAAGTGGATCCATCTAGAAAAAACACGAAGTATGGAGAATCTGGACTTGGCTTACCAATCGTCCAACAATTGGTTCGACTTCATAAAGGGAAAATAGAAGTTGAAAGTGAATTAGGTAAGGGAACGACATTTACCATCAAACTTCCAGATGTAGAAATTGAATAATCGATTGCTTGAACTTTTATCGTTTAAAGTCATGAGTATTCTCGAAAGGATCAAAGAGGCTTAGGAAAGCATTCCTAAGCCTCTTTGTTTGGGAGATTTTTTTTCTTTCAACTTGCTTCTTCATAATGATCAACAAAAGGACTGGATGCCACTGTTTGATCGTGTGTAATGAGTAAGATGGAGAATAATTGATCCTTGACTAAATAAGAGAGAATATCCAGTAATTCTTGTGTCTCTGGGATAGTTAATTTATCAATTGGATCTTCCACGATCAGTTCCTTTTTTTGGGCAAGAATTGCATGGAGCAATTGTAATTTGATTTTTTCTAAAGCAGTCAATTCATCTGGATTGTATTTAAATAGGGATGAATCGATCTGTAGTTGCGGATACCAAAGATGATTTGCTTTTTTTTGCTTTTCTGGCAAATTCAAAAAAACATGATCTTTTAATTTCAAATAAGGGAAAAATGGCCATTGGTTTTGGATCATCATAATATCTAACTGGTTTTGTGAAAGAAGTTGTTCTTTTATCTCTTTGAAAATCACATCTTGTTTTTCTTTTGAACAAAACAAAACGGTAAAGCCTTGAAAGTTCATCCATAGATTATCTTGGTTCATCGAATAACCCCTTCTTTCTTTTTGAAATTTGGTTAAAGATCAAAAATAGCCCGATACTGAGTACTGTGCTGATTAAAATTAGACTCATTAGTGTTTGTCCTATACTTTTAACTGTATCTGTAATAAAGGTATCACTGATAAAGTCGATTTTAAAAAATGTTTGCTGATCGACGAAAATAGAAAATCCACTATGGGAAGAAAGAGCAGATGAAAGATTCGGTAACTCAAATAGCTCTAAAATCATTAGATTGATTTTCTGTAGTAATTCTTGATAGATTGTTTGAAAGCTAAAAACCACTAGAAATAGTGTGGCACAACTTAAGACAATCGGTAAGATTTGCTGCCAAAATAAAAATAGGAAAATCTTTGTTTTCGTTAATCCGGCTAAACGCCAATTGATTAATTCAAATCGATTTTTACGAAGGGAGTGGAGAAAGAAAATAAAATAAAAGAGCCCAAATACGCCAAGTAGCCCTACAATCATAAAGACATAAAAATCTTGGACGACATTTGCTGAAGGTAAATTTTCTTTGATTTCCGAAGCATCAAAGAGTTGGATACGCTCATTCAATTGCTGATATAACGTTGTCTGTAGATGATACAGATTAAAACTAATCAATAATAGTAAAGCAGAAAAGCCTGAAAACAAACAATAAAGCAATGTTTGCTTTTTATAGTAAAATAATCGAGCAGTAGAATACTGAAGCATTTTCATACTTTTCACCTCGAAAATAGTATAGAAAACGAATATGAATAAAGTATGAAATTCATTTAGAGAAATAACGAAATCAAAATAAAAACAAGAAAAAAGGTTGGGACAGAAGCGTTTAACTCCGACAAATAAGAAGGAGTTGCTTCTGCTCCCGCCGTTTATATGTATTAAAAGCGTGGAACAAAAGTAAATAATGCTTTTGTTCCACGCTCTTAAGTTTTGTCTGTTTATGGATAAAGTATTACTCTTCATTTTCTGATGGTTCAGTAACTGGCACACCATTGATATCTTGGTAGGTACGTGTTTGGTAAAGACTTTGAGTACTTTGACCATTGTTTTGACTAAATACACTTGTTGATTTGTCACCGAGAGATTTTTCTCTTTCATTCAGATGGTCTAAGCCATTTTTATAATCAAAAGTTGTTGGATCTACTGGTTCTAATTCACTATCTGTATAGAATCGAAGGAGATCGCCGTTGTTGATTTGATCAGAAACAGCTAATTGCTCTCTGACGGCTTCTCGAATCTTATCGATTTCCTGTTGAACTTCTTCTGTTGGTTCAGCGATTACCTCACCAGTTTCTGTACTATAAACGGCTCCACCATAGTAGGTATACTTAGGAGTCACGAAGTCTCCATCTCTAAATGAGACGATTTGATCATGGTCTGAAGAAAAGAGATCTTGACCTAGTTGGATATAATTTTTTGAATCAACTCCTAACAAATGGAGAAGTGTAGGTAAAGCATCTACTTGTCCACCATAAGTATGGTTGATTCCGCCATTTGTTTGACCAGGGACATGGATCATATAAGGAACACGTTGCATTTGTGCGTTATCAAAGTTTGTCCAATCAGAACTTGTTTTCCCGACTAATTCTGCAAGAGATTTGTTTCTTGAATTAGAGATACCGTAATGATCTCCATAAAGAACGATGACTGAGTTATCATACAAGCCGCTTGCTTTTAAATAGTTGAAGAATTCTTCAACAGCAGTATCGAGATAGTTAGCAGTGGCAAAGTAACCATTGATTGTTTCGTCACTCGTGTTCGCTAGAGGGAACCCAGCTTCTTCATTCGTGAATTTTGAATAAGGGTAGTGATTTGAAACAGCGATGAATTTAGAATAGAACGGTTGTTGTAGACGTTCTAAATATTTAACAGATTGTTCAAAAAAGGGTTTGTCATGTAGCCCATATTGGAATGAATTTTCATCGTTGACATCATAGTAAGAAGCGTCGAAGAAATAATCATAACCAAAACTCTTATAGGTTTCATTACGGTTCCAGAAGGTACCAGCATTTCCATGGAAAGCTGCACTGGTGTAGCCTTTTGTTTGCTTCAAAATATCAGGAGCTGCTTGGAACGTATTTTTGCCACCTAATTGAGTGAAGAGTGATCCTTGATTTAAACCAAACAATGAATTGTCCATCAATGTCTCAGCGTCACTTGTTTTTCCAGCTTTTACTTGATGGAAGAAATTATCAAAACTAAATGTACTATTACTGTGGTACAAGCTGTTGATGAAAGGTGTCACTTCATGAGCTACACCATTTTCATCCGTCAATTTGTAATCAATTAAAAATTGTTGGAAGCTTTCTAAATGGATATAGATCACATTTTTACCTTCAGCAATCCCATATAAGTCTTTATTTGGCTTTGCATAATGCTCTTTGACATAGTTTGCTACTTCTTTCATGTCATTTGGACTTGCTTCTGCCCGCACTTGGTTTGTTTGATAAGTCTGGATTCCATCATAGACGACAAAGGCATTTAGTCCTAGGTATTTGACCAAGTAATCTCGAGAAAAAGTACGTGTCAAAAGCTCTGGGCGATCAGCTTCGGCTAGAAAAAGATTTCCAGAGAAGATCATCACGGCTAAAGTGGAAACAGCAAATGCCATTCGAGCACGAACAGGTTTAGGATCCATTTTGATTTTTTTAGTAATCAATAATACAGTAAGCAAAATAATATCTAACCAATAAAAAACATCATAAGGTCTAAACAAACGCAAGGCGCTTTCTCCCAAGCCACTTGCTACTTTTCCAGCACCTAACATCGTATTGATCGTGATAAAGTCTGTAAATTCACGATAATAAGTAATATTAGAAAATAGCAGTAAAGTTAATAGGAAATAAATAATCATCATGGTGATGTAAGAAGCTTTCGTTCTTCTGACATATAAGGCAATTCCTAGTAACAATAGGGTAGTAGCAATTGGATTGATAAATAGAATAAAATACTGGATGCCACTTTCAATGCCTAAATGAAAATCAAATAGATAAGCAATAATTGTTTTTAGCCATAACAAGACAGCTAATAAAGAAAAAAATCCAAGCCTCTTGTTCAAAAAGGCGGGTGTTTTTATAGATTTCAACATAATCTTCCTTTCCGCACTCTAACTAAGTAAAAGAGTGTCATGAAACCATCTTTACAATAAACATATTCCTTACTATTCTACTCGTAGGATAAAATAGTGTCAATTGAAACTAAAGATTGGTACGGATAGGTTAAGATTTTCTTTAGTTTGACTAAAAATCGCTTGGAAAATCTCTTAGATGTATATGCAGGTAAATAGCTAGAAAACTGTCTACAAAGACTTTAGGATACCAAAGAAGCATTAAGACAAGCAGTTGCTTTTTTGGTATACTTAACTGTGAGAATGAAGAAGCAGGTGAAGCAATGAAAATCAATATCAAAAAAAGAGCAAGTACAAAATTTAAAAAAGGCTATCCATTGATTCAGCAAGAAGATCTAGTGCAAGCGAAGATAATCACAACCGATTGGGTGGAATTGGTGGATCCTCAAGGGAATTTTTTGGGGAAAGGCTATTTAGGAAAACAAAATAAAGGGATTGGCTGGATCTTGAGCCAACAGGATGAACCATTTGATCAAGCTTTTTTTGAAAGAAAATTCTTTGGGGCAAAAGAACAACGAACCATTTATTTTTCCGATGAACAAACGACTGCTTTTCGCTTGTTTAATGGAGAAGGTGATGGAATCGGAGGTTTGACGATCGATTATTATGATCGATTTGCTGTTTTTTCTTGGTATAATGAGACACTGTATAAGCACCGTAGATTATTGATTGCTGCGTTTCAAGTAGTTTATCCAGAAGTTCTGGGGATTTATGAAAAGATTCGTTTTGAAACCACACGCCTTCCAGAAAGCCAGCATGTGACTGGTGAAGTAGCAGTCGAACCTTTATTGATCAAAGAAAATGGTGTAACTTATGCGACTTATCTGAATGAAGGGTTAATGACTGGAATCTTTTTAGATCAAAAAGAAGTACGTGGCGCATTGATCGATGGTTTAGCGTTAGGAAAATCTGTTTTGAATATGTTTAGTTATACTGGGGCATTTTCAGTAGCAGCTGCAATGGGTGGGGCATCGACAACTACGAGTGTGGACTTGGCCAAAAGAAGCTTGAAAAAGACTCGGGAACAATTTGAAGTAAATGGTTTATCTACTGAAGACCAACGAATCATCGTGATGGACGTTTTTGAGTATTTCAAATATGCACAAAGAAAGAACTTGAGTTATGATGTGATTGTTCTTGACCCACCAAGTTTTGCTCGGAATAAGAAAAAAGTCTTCCGAGTAGCAAAGAACTATGGCGAGTTAGTGAAAGACAGTTTAGCGATCCTCTCAGATGATGGGATCTTGGTTGCTTCAACAAATGCAGCAAATGTTTCCGTCGACCAATTCCAAGCAATGATTGAAGATGAATTGCTTGCAACTGGCGTAGACTATCAAATTATCGGGGTTTATCGCTTGCCGAATGATTTCCAAACAATCGCTTCTTTCCCAGAAGGTAACTACCTAAAAGTATTTATTTACCAAATTAAAAAATAGGAGGGCGTGAAGGAATTGTTCAAAGTAAAAGGAGTAACGATTGGCTCAGGGCGACCAAAGATTTGTGCACCATTGACAGGCACCACAAGAGAAGCACTTTTACGTGAAGCAATTTTAGCAAGAGAAGCTGGAGCAGACTTGGTCGAATGGCGTATTGATTATTATCAAGAAGTTTTTGATGAAGCAAAAGTGAAAGAAACATTGGTCCTCATTCATGAGATGCTAGAAGGCCTGCCTTTACTTCTGACCTTCAGAACCTTATCTGAAGGTGGTTCACGTGACATCTCGATTCGAGAATACCATGATTTATATAAATATATGATTGATACCGAATTAGTAGACTTGATCGATATGGAATTATTTAAAATCGAAAGTTTGGAAAAAGGGTTGTTAGAAGAAATCCACCAACGAAAAATTCCGTTAGTCATCAGCAATCATGATTTTAAAGAAACTCCAGCAGATCCTGTTTTATTATATCGGTTGAATATGATGGAACATTTTGGCGCAAGTATCGGTAAAATCGCCGTGATGCCTAATAATGAACGGGATGTTCTACGTTTGATGGAGTTGACACGGCGTGCCCATGCATTCGTCTCGATACCGCTAGTGACCATGTCCATGGGTGAGCTTGGGATGGTTTCTAGACTTGCTGGAAATGTGACAGGGTCGGCCATCACATTCGGAGCTTTAGATGTGGATCATACTTCTGCACCAGGACAGTTGCCTGTCAGAGAATTGAGAAATATCCTTAATTTATTACATGAAAATGAAATATGACGAAGGTGAAAGAGTTTGGCAAAAAAGAAACAAGTAAAAACGAATGCGATCCGTATGGTCGAACAAAAAAAGATTGCTTATACAGAATACGAATATGAATGGGACGAAACCCATCTCAGTGCTACGGAAGTCGCTAGTCAATTGCGAGAAAGTGATTCTCCTATTTTCAAAACATTAGTGGCGGTAGGTAATGTGACTGGTCCAATCGTAGCAGTTATTCCTGGGGATAATGAGTTGGATTTGAAAAAATTAGCAAAAGTATCGGGAAATAAAAAAGTAGAGATGCTTCATTTGAAGGACCTTGAAAAAACGACAGGTTATATCCGCGGTGGGTGTTCACCAATCGGCATGAAGAAACAATTTCCGACATTCATTGAAGAAACGGCACAAAACTACCCAGAAATTATTATTTCAGCAGGAAAGCGTGGCTTACAAATAGAGTTAGCGCCTAAAGACATTGCTGAATTGACCCACGCTACATTTGCGGATATTCAAGTGGAAAAAGAAAAGATCTAATCTCAGCAGTAAAACAAATAATCGAAAAATAGTATCTTTTATCCCTGATTGTTAGCTTTGGTGACGAAGCCTATCTTTTTAACCATCCATAAGAAGACAACGTATGATAAAATGATAGAGGATGGACGCGACAGATGCGTTGGGGAATCAATCTGGAAAATGAATTTCTTGATTTCACTTTTTTCTTATAGTATGAAGGTTTTTGAATCCAGTTGAACATCGTTTAGACAAAAAAATCAAGCGGGAGAGTAGATAATGGGTTTGCCATTTTTTATTCTCCTGCTTGATTTTTTACTATTGAGTAACAATTTTTTGACCATCAAACGGCTCTTTAACAAGTCCATTAGATGAATGATGATCTACTATTATACATGGTATATGGCTTTTATATGGTTAATTTTACCATTGACTTTGTAAAGACGCGTGCATGCCAGAGACATGGCCTGTTGCAAACGCAGCAGTGATATTGAATCCTCCAGTATAACCATTGACATCTAACAATTCCCCAGCAAAAAACAAACCTGCAATCAATTTGCTTTCTAAAGTCTTAGGATTGATTTCTTTTAAAGAGACTCCACCACCAGTTACAAACGATTTTTCAATCGGAAAAGTTTTGTTGATTTTTATTTGAAATTCTTTACATAACTCTGCAAATGCTTGGATTTGTTTTTCAGTTGTTTGACTCCCGGTTTGTTCTGTCAGTTCTAATTTTTCAAGATAAAACTGTAATAGACGTTCAGGTAAAATGCCCCGCCAAGCATTGGCTAAAGTTTTCTTGGAATCCTTGCATTTCTCCGTCAATCGTTGGATCAATTCATGCACTGATTCTTCTGGAAAACAGTCAAGAGATACTGTCACTGGGCCTTCATCTTTTTTCAACTCATTATTGACAAAGCTAGAACAACGTAAAGCTGCAGGACCAGAAATACCAAAATGGGTAAATAGTAGATCCATGGTATGTTCAGTGACGACTTTTCCTTTTTTATTCAAGACACTAAGAGAAATATCTTGTAAAGAAAGACCTTGCAATACTTTGTTTTGGATAAATGGTTCTTCCGAGATTAGGGGAGATTCTGTTGCATAAAGGGGTGTAACGGTATGACCTACTTTTTTCACTAGTTTGTACCCATCACCTGTGGAACCAGTGGAAGGATAGGTTCTTCCTCCTGTAGTCAAGACGACACTTTTCGCTCTGAACTCTTCTAATTCTGTACGAACACCATAAATTTGATTTTCATTATGGATCAGTTTTACTACCTGTTCGCCAAAAAACATCGTGACGTCCAGTTCTTTTAAGCGATTGACTAATGCATCAATGATTGTTTTCGATTTATTTGTTACTGGGAACATCCTGCCATGGTCTTCTTCTTTTAGATGAACCCCTTGAGATTCGAAGAAGTTCATGATCGCAAAGTTATCCCATTGGGCAAATGTACTGTATAAAAATTTACCGTTTCCGGGGATATGGGCAATCAAATCGTCAACAGAACGATTGTTAGTGACATTACATCGACCACCGCCTGTCATCAATAGTTTTTTTCCAGCTCTTTTGTTTTTTTCGATCAACAGGACAGTTGCGCCTTGTTCTGCCGCACTGATTGCAGCCATCATACCGCTTGTGCCGGCACCCACAACTATCACGTCATATGTTTTTTCCATATCTTCACCTCACAGAGAGTGTAGCATATTTGAAGGACTTGCGCAGGAAATGTTTTGAGGAAGTGAACAAGATAGGCTAAAATAAGAACAGATGAATAAAGGAGCGTGAACCTATGTCCAATGCAAGAGAATATGTACAATCCATTCAAGAACAACTTCACCGTAAAGATGAAGGACAGACAGAATTTTTACAAGCTGTCGATGAATTTATGCCAACAGTTATTCAATTTTTAGAAAAGCATCCTGAATATATTGAAAAAAATATTTTGGGAATACTTGTTGAACCTGAGCGTATCATCCAGTTTCGTGTGCCTTGGCAAGATGACCAAGGGAATTGGCAAGTCAACCGTGGCTATCGAATCCAATACAATTCAGCTATTGGACCTTATAAAGGCGGGCTAAGATTCCATCCAAGTGTCAATCTAAGTATTCTGAAATTTCTAGCATTTGAACAAATTTTTAAAAACAGTTTGACTGGTTTGCCGATCGGTGGCGGAAAAGGCGGAAGTGATTTTGATCCAAAGGGAAAATCTGATAATGAAATCATGCGTTTCTGCCAAAGCTTTATGCTTGAATTAGCCAAACATATCGGCCCTTCAGTCGATGTCCCAGCTGGAGATATCGGTGTAGGTGCAAGAGAGATTGGGTATCTATTTGGTGAATACAAACGATTGAAACAATACGATGCAGGTGTTCTAACCGGTAAATCCTTAGATTTTTGGGGAAGTAAGATACGAACAGAAGCAACTGGATATGGATTGGTTTATTATGTGAAGCATTTATTGAAAGAAGAGCAAGATACTTTTGAAGGAAAAACGGTCTTCGTTTCAGGTAGTGGGAATGTAGCCATCTATGCTATTGAAAAAGTCCATGAATTAGGTGGGAAAGTCGTTACATGTTCCGATTCAAGTGGCTACATTTATGATCCAGAAGGAATCGATCTAGAACTGTTAAAAGAAATCAAAGAGGTCAAACGTCAACGGTTAACGGAGTATGCAAATAAGCGATCTTCTGCCGAATACCACGCAGGTGAATCCGTTTGGACATTAAAAGAAACGGTCGACATTGCATTACCTTGTGCGACACAAAATGAAATCGATGATTCATTAGCGGACAATCTTGTCAAACATGGTGTGAAGATCGTTGCAGAAGGAGCAAACATGCCTTGTACCTTAGATGCTGTTTCTGTATTTGAAAAAGCAGCAGTGTGGTACTGTCCTGGAAAAGCAGCCAATGCAGGTGGAGTAGCTGTTTCTGCCTTAGAAATGAGTCAAAATGCTCAACGTCTCGTTTGGGAGAGTGAGCAAGTAGATACCCAATTAGATGAAATCATGGCCAATATTTATACTATTTGTCGCCGTACTGCAGCCAGCTTTGGAGATGAAAAAAATCTCTTGCTAGGAGCAAATGTTGCTGGCTTTGAAAAAGTAGCAAAAGTGATGGCTGCACAAGGACTTGTCTAATAAATGAAATTTTCTTGGAAATATTAGAATGATCTCGTTTATTTGCTTGAAAAATTTGTAAAAAAAACGTAAAGTAGAACCTGTAGATTGAAACTTTAAGGAGGAATAAAAATGGCACACATTCATTTTGACTATTCAAAAGTTGCACCATTTGTCAATGAACATGAGTTAGGCTATATGCAAAGCCAAGTAACTACTGCTGATAAATTATTACGTGAAGGTACAGGTGCAGGTAGTGATTTCCGTGGCTGGATCGACCTACCAACGAATTATGACAAAGAAGAATTTGCCCGTATCAAGGAAGCTGCTAAAAAAATCCAATCTGATTCCGAAGTACTTGTCGTAATCGGTATCGGAGGATCTTACCTTGGCGCTCGTGCGGCAATCGAATTCTTACAACATACATTCTATAATGTTTTAGAAAACGATGAACGTAAAGCACCACAAATCTTCTTTGCTGGAAACTCGATCAGCTCAACTTATCTAGCTGACTTGATCGAAGTTATCGGTGACCGTGACTTCTCAGTAAATGTTATCTCAAAATCAGGTACAACCACTGAGCCAGCCATCGCATTCCGTGTATTCAAAGAATTACTTGTTAAGAAATATGGACAAGAAGAAGCAAATAAACGTATCTATGCAACAACAGACAAAGCAAAAGGTGCGGTTAAAGTAGAAGCAGATGCAGAAGGATGGGAAACATTTGTTATTCCTGATGATGTCGGCGGACGTTTCTCTGTATTGACAGCTGTTGGTTTATTGCCAATCGCAGTTAGCGGAGCAGATATCGATGCTTTGATGCAAGGTGCTGCTGATGCAAGTAAAGCATACTCAAGTGACAAATTAGAAGAAAACGAAGCTTATCAATATGCTGCAATGCGTAATATCCTTTACCGTAAAGGAAAAGTGACTGAGCTATTGATCAATTATGAACCAGGCATGCAATATTTCAATGAATGGTGGAAACAATTGTACGGTGAATCAGAAGGAAAAGACCAAAAAGGAATCTATCCTTCAAGTGCAAACTTCTCTACTGACTTGCACTCACTAGGTCAATACATTCAAGAAGGTCGCCGCAACATTTTTGAAACAGTCGTTAAAGTGGAAAAACCACGTAAATCAATTACGATTCCTGAACAAGAACAGGACTTAGATGGACTAGGTTATTTACAAGGCAAAGAAATCGACTTTGTTAACACAAAAGCTTTCGAAGGAACATTACTTGCCCACACAGATGGAGATGTACCGAACTTATTGGTAAAAATCCCTGAAATGGATGCTTACACTCTAGGTTATACTATGTACTTCTTTGAAATTGCTGTCGGCATCTCAGGTTACTTGAATGGGATCAATCCATTTGACCAACCAGGTGTAGAAGCTTATAAGAAAAACATGTTCGCACTTCTAGGCAAACCAGGCTTTGAAGACCTTGCGAAAGAATTGAACGAACGCCTTTAAAATAAGGGTTTTTATTAAGATTTAGAGATAAGGTACTTAAAACAAGTTGGTACCTTATCGTTTTTGGAACTAAAAATAGTGCTATACAAAAAAGACAGTCGCTCAATGACTGTCTTTTTTTGTATAAAATTGTTTAGTTGATTTTTGATTACCATATCTTTTTTATTTAGAGCCATCCTATGGCTCTAAATAAAAAAGTAGTGTTTTCAAGAATCAAAGAGAAGTCCAAGAAGACTATTCTTTTTACAATATCAATAGTGCTTAAAAATTAAGTTAGTTGAAACATTTTTCGCAAGGCGTCAACCCTCTAGATTGTGCTTCTTCTAAAGTTGCTGGTGTATAAGTGCCATTTCCACATTTTCTAACATGATATTTAGCACCAGTTCTTGTAACTAATATTGTCTGTTGGGTATTTTGTTGTTGCGCAGCCTGATTTGCTTGTTCTTGAGCTTGTCTTTGCTGTTCAGCTTGAGCTGCGACTTGTCTTGCTTGTTCCTGAGCAATTTCTTGCTGTCTTTGTTGCTCAGCTATCTGAGCTGCCTCAGTTGCTTTGATAGTGGAATCAACATTAGCTAATCGAGCAGATAAATTTGGATTTCCACCAGGGATAGATTGAATAGCTGATAATGCAGAGTTATAGTTATCCCTTGTTGGATTTGTCTCTGCTTGGACTAAAAGTGTTTCAGCTGTTGAAGTTTTTTGATTAATTTCTTGTAATTTTTTTTCAGCTTCTTCTCTAGTTTTCTGTTCTTCTTGTAATTTTTTTTCAGTTTCTTCTCTAGCTTTTTGTTCTTTTTTTAGGGCTTTTTCAGCTTTGTCTTTTTCTCGACTTTCAGAAGAGGTATCCAAGACAGTTGAACTAGTGGTGGACTTGGTAATACTTGTCTCTGCTTGCTCAGTAACTGGTGGAGCAAGAGCGATACCAATCACCATAATTACAAATGTTGCTAAAATTCCGATGCTAATCTTTTTCTTTGATCGTTTCTTTTTTGAAAAAAAAGAATAAACTAAAAAACCTATCCCAAATAGAAATCCAAAGAACCCAATTAATGTTAAAAAAATACTCATAATTCCTCCTTGTTGATTTAGATCAATAAATTAAATTAAAAATCTATAGGAACTTTCTGGAAGTCCGTATAAATTTGTTAATTCCTCGATTTTTCTAGGATACTGCTCGTTATCTTCTTTATATAGAGAAACGATCAGATTCGCAGCAAAGCAGTTCGCTTCGCTTTCTGATTTACTACGTGACTTTCTTGTAGACACATAGTAGCTTGATAATCCATGATGAAATAGGGCATGCCCAAGTTCGTGTGCGCAGATGTAAAATCGTTCTTCAGATTCTTTTAATGACTCGTTCAAAAGAATGATCGGATAACCCATTAGTTCTTGAAATTGTCCTTTAGGATTTTCAAGAAATGAAACGTATCTAATTTCAATTCCCATCTTTTCGGAAATCAAAAACGGATTAGCCGTTTGGTAGGTTCGTTTGAGGGTACTGACTAGTTTGATCACATCTATCTCCATATGAAATCACATCTCTTTGTCTCGTTTTCTGAATTCCCAGAAAAGGCCGGTCAAGACATCTTTGACACGTTGTTTCTCCTCATCTGTCAACATTTCTCCACCATAAGCCATGTTGACATTTGAATTCAGCATCTTATCCAATTCTACTAAATCCTCGTTGTTTGCCCATTTTGGTACTTGATTGCTACCTAGCAGATAGTCGGTAGATACACCGAAATAATCTGCCACTTTTTTTAGATTTTCAGATTTAGGGGAAACCTTGTCCCATCTTCTGATCTGTCCATTGGAAATGCCTATGGCTCGTTCGATTTCAGCAAATGTTACTTTTTTTTCATCTGCTAGTTCTCTGATACGTGTGACTAATGTCATAAATACCACCTTCCTAAGAAACGAAAAAGAATAAATAGCATAAAAGTCATTATTATTGACAAATAGCTTTTAAGCTATTATAGTTTATTCATCAACTATTTTAAATAGCAGTTAAGCAAATAAATCAGCGATAGATTAAGAAAAATCGATGGTTCGTCCATTCATATTTTTCTTATTCGTTCTGTAAACATAATAGCTTAAAAGCTATCTTGTGTCAAAGAATACGCTGTCTTTCGCTTTTTTGCGATTTTATGTATATGTTTTTCAAATAAAAATCAAAAGGGAGATGAGTCTTTTATTTTTTTAAATTCAATCAATATAGAAGAGAAAGTAGAGGGAGAGCAGATGATTATTGATAATCTTATGTTATTCACCGAGTTTAAAAACTTAATCAATAATGTGTATATCCATGTATTTATGCTTATTCTTGTGGCTGATTTTATTACGGGATTTTGTCGATATCTAGGAAAAAAGAAAATGGACAAAAAAAGGATTTGGAAAGAAACTGTGAAGTATTTATTGGTAATCACACTGGTTTTAGTTGCTTATCCGTATTTGAAAATCACAGGATTTGAGGTAATGGGGATAGCTCTAGTTTTTTCTTATTGTGGCATTTATGGATTGTCAGTTATTGAAAATTTAAGAAAGTTGGGTGTTCCTGTTCCTGAATTTATCAAGAATCGCTTAAAAAGATTAACAGATTACTCGGAAGAACAAGGGAAATGCAAAAAATAAAATAAGCATGGGAGAAGAGTAGTAGAACTGGAATGAAAGACGATAGGTCGACATGAGAAAACAAAAAAGACGTTTTGGCGGCAACTAATAGCCAAACAAAACGTCTTTTTATTCAATATCCAAAGGATCAACTGACATTAGAATGGATCACTCCTTAGTTAGATTCATGCAATGCTTTGATAGCTTGTTCAATGGTGATACCAAATGCCACGTGTTCTTCGTTACTTGCATCAATTGCAATAAAACGATTTGTCGCAGTATTAAATGCAACACGATAATCCATATTTGTTTTTGTAAATGTCATCTTTTATTCTCCTTTCATTTGAAAAATCAGCACTCATGAAAACTTCCATGAAACTCTCGAGTACATCTTTAGTTTAGCACCGCAGCATTGTTTTTACAATTTAACTGCTTTTAGAATTACTGGATTAAGAGGTTTTGTCCTTAAATCAAGGCTAATTTAGTCAGTAGGATGAAGAATCTTTCTTTATTGGAGCAAATAGGGTTGTCTAGCCAGTGAAGCTTAGATAGCATAAAACAAACAAGTTAGAATTTATTTACCGACTGTTAACCAATCGTAATAAGCGTTCAAGTGAAAATAAGTTATTTTTTAAATGGATCAAGTTAGAGAAAACACATTTTTTGAGAAATTGAATAAACTTCTCTATAATGAAAAAAGAAGGGGGCGAATCACTATGCAAAAAAGAAGAGGTTCAAGTAAATTGGGAATTATTTTAGCAGTAGTTTCTGCCATCCCAGCAATTTTATCAGTCGTTCGAGCTGTTAAGGAATCAAAAGAGTCCAAAGAAAGATAAGTAAAATGTTTATTAGAAACGTGCTTCCTCTTGTTTTTTCAACAAGAGGAAGCGCGTTTTTAAAATTACCCAACACCTAATACAAAATTAAGTAATTTGTCAGAGTAAGTGATCTCTTCATCCGTTTCTTTGACCGTTTCATTCAAAATTTTCATATCGTCTGTAATGATGCCATCAACACCATAGAACATCATTCGACTCATCCCGTCAGAATCATTGAGCGTCCAAACATACACTTTTTTGCCATCTTCGTGGGCGGAGTTAATAAAGTTTCGATTGATGGTACTGTATTCCATTGTCAGAAAATCAGCGGGGGACACAGGTGGACCAACAATATTAAAGGGTAAAATATAACCTACATAAAAATTGGGGTTTTCTTGTTTCAAGTCAGAGACTGTTTGATAGGTCAAACTTTGCAATATATGTCCGTGCTCTAAAATCTGTTCTTGGTATTGTGCGACAAAGCGTTTAACTAAATCCGGTGAATCTTTTTTCGTTGTTTTGATTTCAATTAAAAGCTTTTGCTTTAATTCTGCGGCTTTTGCCAAGTAAGTATCAAAGGAGACAACTGGCTCTTTTACACTATTTTCAGTCACTTTTAGTTTTTCTAGTTCTTTCAATGTAAGATCTTGTGGAGCTTTATTGACGCCTGTTAAGTTTCTTAAATTGAAATCGTGCATAACGACAAATTGACCATCTTTTGTTTCTTGGATATCCATCTCTACATAATCAGGGTGATAATCACGACTCGTTTTCTCCAAGGCTTTTAAGGTGTTTTGGGCACCATTACTGGCACTTACTCCCCGATGAGAAATAGTAATAGGTCTTGTTTGTGAGGCAGAAGTCAAATAATCCATATTGTATAGACAAACGCCAACACCGAAAAAGACAGCAAATAGAATCAAACCAGTGTTTTTTAAAGCTGAGTGTCGCTTGATCAATTTTTGTGGTGAATACCAACTTGGAATCTCAGGTAAAAAGCCTTCATCATCCATAAAGTCAATGATGATATAAAAGATCCCTACAGTGGACATCACGATGTTGAACAATAATACACCTTGTAATAAAGTCATTGCGAAAACCGCACTGATTAATGAATATTCTGGGAAAAATTGTTCTACAATCGATTGACTGGCGATAATCCCTAAATAACCTCCAAAAGAGAGAATCAAGATACTTCCACCAATAATGATGAATTGTCCGATAATGGCAAAAATCCGTGATTTTGTTAAACGCCAACTTTCACGAACCGATTCTCGAAAAGGGCGGTCTCTCAGAATCATTTCCGGAAGTGCAAAAATCAAACGGATCCCGATATAACCAAGAAATAGATAGAACACAACAAAAGAGCTAACAATGATCCAACGATTGGTAAAAATAAAGTCCATGATAAAAGCAGGAATTTTGATTTTTGATAATAAGTCGGAGTTAAAACTTAAGCCACTAATTGGTAAAATCAGGAAAAAATAAGCTAAGAAAAACAAAAAAGTCAAAGGTCGAACTTTTTTCAACTGCTGGATCGTCATTTGCAGTAATTGTCTCAATGAGACTGGTTCTTCTTTTTTGATAAAATAAACACTCATCAAAAGAAAGGTAAACTCAAAATAGACCAAAAACAGAATCAACAATAAAACGACAAGTAGTGAAAAAAGTACCCCAGGGTGTTGAGAGATAATCGTTAAGAGATTATCGGTAGAAATATAATCGATGGCACCACGATGCAAAATAAAACGTGTCGTACTGTTCAAAAATGGCAGACAGATAAACAAAATAAAGCCGTGCATTAACAGTACATCACGAAAGTAAGCTTGCGTACCCATCAGGAAATCCCAAGTATTTCCTATACTGCGTTTTAAATAATTTATCATATTATCACCTACTTTTTTACATTATAGCGCATGGGAACAGAAAAAAGAGCACTGCGGTTGATTTTCCTTGCAGTACTCTTTGTTTTTCTTTTAAGAAAATCATTAGCCTAAAAGACCAGTGAGGTAATGGCCACCGTAAATCAGTGCCATACTATACAAGAAGATGGAAAGCGGTTTGGCAATCAAGATGATCAACGTAAATCTTTTTATAGAAATATTTGTTAAACCTGCCATCAAACATAAGGCGTCATCTGGTGCAACAGGCAAGAAAATCGCTAAAGCAAACATCTTTTCAAAACGACTTTGATTATCAAGCCAGCCAATGTATTTGTCGTAGGTCTTATCACTGATCATAGACAAGATAAATGGTTTGCCATATTTCCGACCTAATAGAAAGATAATGACCGAACCAATACAGATTCCGACATAATTGTAGATAAAACCAGCATAAGGACCAAAAATCAATACACCAGCAGCGGTACTGATCCCGCCTGGAATGATTGGAATGACGACTTGCAATATTTGAATGAAGATAAAAATGATCGGTCCTAAAATAATGGAATCACCAACTAATCCTCTTAATGCATCTAAGTCTTTAAAAACACCTAGATTAATAAAATAAACAGTGATGGCGATAGAAAATCCTAAGCCGATGATTGAAATGATATTCATTAATCTACGGGATACTGCAACATTCATTCTTTGTTCACTCCTTCGAGACGTTCATTTTATAGCTATACTTTACATGATAGATGAGCACTTGTGCCATTTTTTTTTGTGAGATTCGTCAAACAAAATTGTAAGTTCAAACCAAGTATAGAGGATTCTTTTTTTAAAAGCATCCTACTAAAGACTTATTTAAACAAATTTTTTAGTCTTATTGCTCTGTTTTTTTAGATACGGCGAAAAAGTTTGATGTTTAGGACGGGCTGATCATACATGATTTCGACATCGTCAATCATGTTTCCGATTAATCGATAAATTTCTTCACCATGTGAAGGTAAGCCTAATAGTTCTTGATAGTAGATTTCCATGCTTGGATCTCGAGGGGTGTTTAGAAAATCCGCCAACATTGCTAAATTAGTTGGAGGAACATCAGTGATTCCTTGAAATTCCATATATAAGCCTTCTTCTGTATATTCTAACCCAATTCGGATTTCCAAGATATCATAGGCATAAAAATAAGAAAGGATTTCATCAATGATCCTTTTTGATAATTCTTTTTCCAAATGTATTCTTTTCCTTTCTATTCAACGTGAAATTTTCTAGGATTGGTACAAGCACGCCTGCAATGAAGCCTGTTGAAAATCCACTATTATATAAGTTTAAACCTCCATGTAGCGTGTTGACATTATGGACTAATGCAATATGTAGAAACCCTGCAATCACACCATATAAACTGCCATAAAAACCACTGATCGGGCCAAGACCAGTACCAAATATAGCTGCTACTAGCATTGTCGTGTGATTTAATTCGTAAAATGTTCCAAGAAGAGAAGCCAAATAAATCCCGACTAATATTGGAAAAGAGTTTCGGACATGACTACCAAAGGCACTAAACCCAGCAACTGAAACGATAGCACCAACGATTGGACCATTCAACGTGCCTCCAACAAACAAGACGTAAGAGGAGAGTAATAATCCAACCATTCCCATATTCATCAGTGTAGCACCAATGCCCGAAGTCGCAATGAAATCGGTCGTCAGTTTACCAGAAGCTTTATAAATTTCTTTAAGACCAACGAACTTGGATGCATTAAAGAAAAAGCCACAAAAGGCGGTTAAAATAAAAAATATGAAAATCATCCAAGTCAATCGATGATGGTAGTCTGTTGAAATGATCGAACGAACTTCGATCGAATAACTAAATAAGCGTAACGTCCCAGTGATGATCATCGCGATCAAACCTGAAGTGAACCCTATATTATATAAAGTGAATCCTCGATGAAAAGTTAATGTTTGAACAGCTAAAATAGGAAGTAAAAAGCCAATAAGAATCCCAGCTAAATTTCCTAGAAACACACCAAAAGCAAGAGATAGTCCCATTCCAAAAGTAATGTAACTGACTACAGGAGATAATGCACTGCCAAAAAGTCCAACCATGATATATTGAGAAAACGGTTTGTGTGTATAACGTGCATATAAGTATACGCCAATAATAATTGAAATCGAGTTGTATAGATTTTTCCCAAAAAAGGAGAAACCAGCGACAGTTAAGATTGAAGCAAACAAAGCTCCGTTTAAAATAACTTTCTGACGATAAGCCAGTAACACGGCGGATAAAGTCAATAAGCCAACATTAATGCAAGCACTGCCAAATCCTGCTAAGGCTAAGTAGTCTGTCAATAAGTTGCTTGGGGAGGTCATGATGGTGTAAAGACCGCGGATATTATTGGTGAATGTATCTGTTGATAACCCAATGATAAGAAAAAACATTCCAGTAAAAATAAGGAAAAAATAGTTCTTTCGTTGATTGATTGTTCTTTTTTGGGGATGAATATAAATAACGTCATTTTTTCTCTTCATTACACACCTTCTTTTTCAATTTATTTAACTATAACGTGAATGAAAACTGTAGGTCAACTCCATTTCAGCATAAAACCAAAAAATGTAAGGGTAATCAAATTATAAAGATAAAAATTCGAAATATTTTTGAAGTAATAAAAACAACATATTATTTTTTTAAAATATAACAATTTAAGTATATTATTTGCAAAAACAGGTAGAAATCGGTTAAAATAAAACAACATATAATGTAGTAAAGTGGGGGAGTTTATTATGAGAAGAAAAGTCTATACGAAGGATCAAATTCTTAAAGCTGCTTATGAAGTTGTTGCAAAAGAAGGATTCAAAGGGTTCACTGCTCGAAATATTGCAAAAAAGATGGGGATATCTACTCAGCCGATTTACTTAGAATTTAAAAATATGGAAGATCTGAAGAATACATTATTGGATCTGATTTTCCAACAATTGGAAGAAGATGTTTTTCCAGTTGAACGCACGGGTGATAAAATTATTGATTTAGGTCTAAATTATATTTACTTTGCGAAGAAAAATCATAGCCTATACATGGCTCTTTATATTGATGAACATGGCAACGGACAAAAAATACATGATTTCTCTTATAATTATTTCCGGAATATCGTCAAGCAAGATGAACGATACAAAGATTTATCCGATGAGTATATCGATGCTTTGCATACAGGAACTTGGGTAACGATTACAGGAATTGCTTCACTGATGTCATCAAGTATTATGCATCCAACAGAAGAACAAATCATCTCGATTATCCAACAAACAATTGAATCTATTTTAAAAATTGAAAATCCTGAAAAAATTCGTTAATCAAAAAACTTCTTTCTTTTCTAAAGAGTAATCTTCAGAAGAAAGAAGTTTTTTTGATTTGGATTTGATAACGTGGCAGTCTTCTTATTCAAATGTAAAATAAGTGAAGGAATAAAGGAAGCTTATTAACATTCTATTGGCTTATTGGAAAAATAGGAATCATGAGCCTATTCGTTTGAATAGATGTTCAGGATATAGAATTTTTTTTTACTGAAGAATTGAAATAGTCTTGACTTTTTAAGAGAAAAGTTTAAAAATAGTACTCATGGAAGGTTGGCAGAGTGGTAATGCACCGGACTCGAAATCCGGCGAGCCGCAGTAATGTGGTGCACGGGTTCAAGTCCCGTACCTTCCTTTATAGCCACAACAGACACGACTTTAGTCGTGTCTGTTGTATTTTTTAGCCTAAAATATTTTTTGACTCTCCTTTTGACTTCCCTGAGTATTATCCTTCATAAAAGCTATAAAATCATTTATGACTTTTTTTTTTTGAGTTTCACTTACATAAGTGTAAATACTTGAAGTGTTTTGAATAACTACATTCCCTAAACATCTTTTAGAAAGGCTCCTGATTCGAAAAGGAGATAGGCATGATTATGTCGAAAACCGTGAGGCGTAATCCTTTTAGTTGGTTCTGGATGATGTTCATATGATATTAATCCAAGAATGTGAAATTGTAGGGTTATATAACAAACTATCATGATGGAAAATCCCATTATCATTTTGAATAAAAACAACATTTCTATTTTTTAAATAATCCTTTTTCAATAAACTAATGATAACGTTGTGTAGATAGTTTTTTCTTTTACCAGACTTCGATTTAGGATTATTTACGATTAACCTATCTTGATACCCTCTTGTAACAGTTTTATTAATATTGAGCGATCAATATCAGATCACTGTAAAGCAAAAGCTTCTCCTTTTCTTATGCCTGTAAAGGCTAAAAGAGAGAAGAATAAATATCTTTCATCATTTCTTATCACTTCTAAAAGTTCAATTAATTCTTTTTTGATATAAAACTCGTTTTTTATATCTTCAATGATTAGAGCTTCACCGCGTGGAACAGAAACTAATTTCATAGGATTTGCAAGTTATGATTTGTAAAGAAGTAGAATAATCAAAAACACTAGATATGTAATTTTTGCTTTTCTTGAAAATTTCAGAGTGACTATCAGACCATGTAGTTACTGCATCTTGACAGAAAAAAACGTCTATTTCATTAATAAATTTAGCTCTAAATATTTTCAGAATATGAGTATCAAAAATTTATTTAATGGAGGATCAAATACTGTCTTTAATGGTCTTTTTGTAGTTTTCAAAACAGAGATTGTAAATATATTCAAATTTTTTACTCTTTTGTGTTATAGAAACTTCTAATATCTTTTCTAACCTTTTTAAAGCTCTCGCAAAGGCTAATGGAGTGCTATAACCTGTCTCTTATACACATCTAGATGTGTATAAGAGACAGGGCTAATGGAGTGCTAGAACCATGTCGAGTTGTCTTTCTTTTTTCCTGTTAGTGGATCAACTCCTAAATACATACTAAACTGATATTTTTTTCATCTTTTTTTAATACTTTTTAGTTGTTTAAATGTTTACACAGGTATCCATGGTCGTTTGGATATCAGAATGACCTAAACGAGCTTTTACCTTTTCATCGTTTTTAATCATTTTCATTCTATAAAATAGCCAACTTTAATGAGCATATATAGAAATTTGAGATTAAGCTCTCGGTTCATGAGAGAAAGATGAGTGTTTAACATAGCTTTTAGACGATATTTGGTTAAGGTAAACTAGATTCTGTTCGAATAATGCTGTTGCTAACTTAATCCTTAACGATCCTTTTATCACTTTCGGATCTATGTTTGATAACTGTTCGAGTGTTACTTCTGCTGCTTTTCGATTCGGGCTAGGAAGATTTTCCATTCGGTTTGCTAATGTCGGAAGTTGTTTAGATTCAAAGTGGAATGGTTCTTGTTTAGCCTCGTTTAATAAAACATGATTGATCGATTTTTCGCCATAGGCTATCGCTTGAGACAATTCTTGTAGTAATACCTGAATTCCAGATTCCATTTCAGCGTTCGTCCATTTCGTTAATAGTTTCATCGATTCTTCTAACACCTGAATTTCAGATTCCTCTAATTTAATATTTTGCTGTACTGAATTATTGTGTGAATGAACACTTTGTTTTGATGCCAGACGCCTTTTAAGAAGTGGACCGCTCTTGCTCAAATCCCCATTTAACGCCATTAGTTTAAATCTCCTGGCTTTAATTTGAAGAGAAATGATAGGTGATTTGTCAGTTGCTATTGCTTGATTTAATCTTGGATTATCTAGCGTATTCTTAATTTTCTCATTAGCTTGTTGTATTTTTTTATGTAAGCTCCGCTTTTGCAGTTTTTTGTTTGATAATAGTTGTCCTAGTCCATCTTCTGTATTCTTTGAAACAGCGTGTTCCATTATTAATCTCTCCAATCTATGTATATATATTTATGATTGATAGGTTGTTCATCACAGGCTATCGTTTGATTCAATTTTTGCTAACGCCTGTTTTTTAGATTTTCCTAATTTAATTTGAACTCTAGATGTTTGTTCATTTACATTCTTCTTCGTGAATAACTTTCTTAGCCATACAAAAATCACTCCATTTTAATTTCTCCTATCGATATTTATGTAATCAGTATACGTAATAAAGTGAAAGATTTGAGGCTAGTTTTTCACAAATTAGAAACAATAGTTTGCTGTACGAAATGAACCTCTCTCAACTGCGATAGGTTGGGTGAGGCAAGATATATTAATTTAATCTCTATATTGTATGATGAAGAAAAGTATCCTTCACATGATCTTATCGCTTATGGTTCGTTTATAGCCACATGAGACACGGTTTCAGTCGTGTCTTTTTTGGTTTTCAATGGATAATTGAAACTCACTCCATTTTCATTAGGTCTTACTTAATTCCTAGATAAGATAAAACAAATATTTTTTTTGTGGCTTCAAGGTCTGCTGATTGTAACTAGGCAGTGTTGTTGCAACTTTGAACAATTAATTGAATGACCGAAAGAATCAATAGTTAGAATAGATTCATATTTTTCCGTATTGTGAGAAGATTTGGTTTTATGAATAGTTCAACAGTGGGCGGTGGGGAAATGATTTAAAAAAATTTCTGTCATATAGAAAATAGTGGTTTTTCAAATTTTATAAACTTTGAAAAATCTGTATCATAATACTTGCTCCAGCTATTTTTCGTCCGTTAATCTTTCTGATGTTCAACAATGGATTTTTAATGAAAAACAAATTTAAAAAAACTAGGGATTATTTCTGAATTAAAACTTCAGCATTAATTGATAGCTAATACAGCAGCTTTTTTAGATAGGTAGTTCTAAAAAACATGCATTTGATTTAGTAAAGTATTGTTTTACTGAATAACGAAAAATATTTTTCAACTATGAGAGAATCCAGTAGCTTACTTGAAAAAAACATGGTAAATTAAGTAGTGAAACTTCTTTTCAAATGAAAAGGAATGGAATTTTCAATATATGTTTTCATGTGACAAAAATGTAAGAGGGAAATTAGTCGTTCTTGACATTTTCATATGATAAGATTCATGTGGTAGCCAATGAGAAAAGTAATTTTAGTAGGATGTGAAAATTGATGTGTGGTATCGTAGGATTTGTTAATCATAAAGACAATAAAAAAGCAATAGTTAACGCAATGATGGATCGAATTATTCACCGTGGACCTAACAGTTCAGGGGAGTACATTGATCAGCAAGTTGCTTTGGGATTTAGACGTTTGAGTATCATTGATTTAGAGGGTGGAACACAACCTATCTATAATGAAGATCGTACAAAAATCATTATTTTCAACGGAGAGATCTATAATTATCAACCGTTAAGAGAAACGTTGATCAAAGCTGGACATGTTTTTCAAACCCATGCAGATACAGAAGTTTTGTTACATGGCTATGAAGAATGGGGAACTGACTTATTACAAAAAATTCGTGGGATGTTTGCTTTTGCCATTTGGGATAATGAAAAAAATGAATTATTCGGAGCAAGAGATCATTTTGGGATCAAACCTTATTACTATGCTGAAATGAATGGCACCTTTATGTTTGGTTCTGAGATCAAAAGTTTTTTACCACACCCAGATTTTAATAAAGAGTTGAACAAAGAAGCTTTAAAACCGTATATGACCTTTCAATATTCTCCTTTAAATGGCGAAACCTTTTTTAAAGGAGTGCATCGTTTACCAGAAGGACACTATTTCACTTATAAAGATGGTCAATTAGATATCCAACAGTACTGGGATGCAGACTTCGAAACAAAAGGAGAACACTCACGTCAAGAATGGATCGACCAAATCGATCAAACTGTGACAGATTCAATTAAAGCTCATACTATCAGTGATGTGGAAGTTGGGTCATTTTTATCCAGTGGGGTGGACTCTAGTTATGTCACTTCTGTTTTAAAACCCGACCACTCTTTTTCAATCGGTTTTGATGACAAAACCTATAATGAAGCAATCGAAGCAAGAAAATTAACAGAAATGCTTGATTTGGATAACACAGCAGCAGTAATCGATGGCGATATGTCCTTCAAGGCCTTCCCATTGATCCAGTACCATTTGGATGAACCGGATTCTAATCCGTCTTGTGTTCCACTATACTTTTTAGCGAACTTAGCTTCACAAAGTGTTCGTGTCGTTCAATCAGGTGAAGGGGCAGATGAATTATTTGCTGGTTATCAAACGTATGGTTTCCACACGAATTCCAAATTTATTCGTGTCATTGCCCAAGGGTTGAAAAAATTACCAAAAGGCACAAGATATAATCTCGGACGAAAAATTGGTAAAATGAAAAACTTCCATGGGCGCATCCATTTGTATGAATCTTTAGCACCGGCTAAAGAATATTTCATTGGTCATGCTCGTGTATTTGAAGAAACAGAAGCTGAAACATTCTTAACGAAAGAGTTCCAAAATGCACCCTCTGTCAGTGAAATCATGACAGAACATTATGCAAATACAGAAAAAATCGAAGATGAAATAAACAAAATGCAATATGTCGATCTTCACCAATGGATGCCAAAAGATATTCTATTAAAAGCTGACAAACTATCTATGGCTAGTTCTTTAGAAGTACGGGTGCCTTTGTTAGATATCGAAGTCATGAAATTGGCACAACAAATTCCAAGTAAATTTCTTTTAAATCAAAACAATACAAAAGATGTCTTTAGACAAGCGGCAAAAAAACATTTGCCAGAAGAATGGTCGAATCGTGTGAAGTTAGGTTTCCCTGTGCCGATCAAAGCATGGTTAAAAGAAGAGCATGGCTATCAACAAGTGAAGGCGTTATTTGAAGCTGATTTTGCAAAAGAATTCTTTGATCAAGAAAAAATCATGCAATTATTAAATGACCATCATGAAGGAAGAAGAGAAGAACAACGGAAAATCTGGACGATCTTTAGCTTCTTGACTTGGTATAAAGTCTACTTCATTGATGAAACGATCCCTCAAGCAGAAGCGATCGATTATGTAACGGTCTGATTCTAGAAAAAACAAGTTGTACTAAAAAAATTTAAAAAATAAAGGGCGTGGGGCAAAAGTGTTATTTCTTTTTGTTCCACGCCCAAAACACGTATAAATGGCAGAAGCAGAAGCCACCCTTCGGAAACAAGCTGAAATTCACAAAAATTTGAAAAAGCAATTTTCATGAATTCCTTCTTATTTCTTGGAGTGATTACTTCTGTTTCCGCCTTTTTTGTTAGGATATTTTGAGTATAACTTTCTATTAATACTTGATTTCTCGCTCTTTTTTACCATCTTGTTTATAGATAATCAGTGTGGACTCTTTATTTTGGGCCACTTCTTTGCCTTTTTCAATCGCTTCTTGTTTCGTATCAAAGTGATTACTCGCTTTTTCAGCTCCTTCAGATTGTACGATCCAGTGATCTTCTTCATATTTTATAAGCACATTGGCATTTAATAATTTTTTTGTATGCGGGTGTTGCTCATGGGAGTCATTTTTTTGTGGATTTTTTTCATGAGAGAATGCTTTTTTTTCTTCTTCATCCGCATCGTCGTACCATTCTTTCGCTTGACTGATTGCGATGGGGATTGCTCGGTCATCAGGGTAGCCTTCACTTAATAAGGCATTACCAATCTCGATTGCTTTTTTACGGGTCAGATCTTCTAAGTTTTTCATGGCTGGTGGAAAATCGTTCATGTTCCAAGGCATTATTATCTCCTCCTATAAAAAATCACAATTTATATTTATTAGTGTAAGCGTGTGTTCAGAAAAAGAAAAATAATCTGTTTCATTCGCGAAAAATGCTGCCATTTTACACGTCAAGTAGATCTACTTAACAAATTCATGAAAAAGGCTAGCAATCTGTTGAAAATCATGGTAAGATATTCAAGTCTGAGAGTCTTCTTAGAGAATTCTAGTTAAAATGGGAGGGAAAAACATGCGCGTAAACATTACTTTAGAATGTACTTCTTGTAAAGAACGTAATTACTTAACAAGCAAAAACAAACGTAACAATCCTGATCGTTTGGAAAAACAAAAATATTGCCCACGCGAACGTAAAGTTACGTTACACCGTGAAACAAAATAATTCTTTTAACAAAAAAAGTTTGGGTGAAGTCCCGAGCTTTTTTTATTTATATAAGGGGAGTAAGTAGGAGGAAGGAGTGGCAGTAGATGTTTATTTCAATGTGGGCACAAGATAAGAATGGTCTGATTGGTAAGGATGGTCTTTTGCCTTGGCGATTACCAAATGATATGCGTTTTTTCAGAGAGCATACGATGAATCGGATCTTAGTCATGGGTAGAAAAACGTATGAAGGAATGGGTGATCTGTCGCTTCCTTATCGTCATATCATCGTCTTGACTACACAAAAGGACTTTCAAACAAAAGAAAATGCAGAAGTCATGCATTCCATTGAAGAATTACTAGCTTATGCTAAAACAGTAGATGAAGATATCTACGTCTCTGGCGGAAGTCGCATCTTTCAAGCGTTACTTCCTGAAACAGCAATTATTTGGCGGACGTTGATCGATGCGGAATTTACTGGGGATACGTATATCGGAGACATTGACTTTAGTGAGTTTGAGTTAGTAGAAGAACATGAAGGGATCGTGGACAAAGAAAATCATTATCCACATCGCTTTCAAAAATGGCAAAAAAAATAACTTCCTCTCAATTATAGGAGAGTATTTGATACAATAAATATGGTAGAGGTTGTGACTATGTTTTTCATTAAAAAATAAGTCGAAGAATGACGAAAACGATTTGTTTTCGTCATTCTCCGACTTTTTTCTTTCAAGCTAGGCTTATTGTCACAGTTTTTTTGATGATCATTGTACATATGAAATCTTTTTTTATACGGATCGTTCGAGAACGTATGCCAGTTAATTCGTTAATTCTTTGTTGATATCATCGATCATTTGGCGACTGGCAATCGGTCCGTTGTATAACCAGCTAGAGTCTGGACCAAATTCTAACACGTGATTTTCTTTGACAGCTTTTAGGTTTTTCCAAGCAGGTTCATCAAACATTGCGGCTTGTTCATCGCTATTTACTAGAATAAGATAATCAGCATCTAGTTCAGCCAATTTTTCAGATGAAATAGCTGACCAATCGGAAGTTGCTTCTTTGGAAACTTCTTCTACAAGTGCAGGGACTTCGAATTTCAAATCTTCGTAAACGATCCTGCCACTTGAGCGATTTTGACTGACCATAAAAGCAGAGTTATTCGTGACCCACAAGACAGCCGCAGATTTCCCATCGATTTTATTTGCAAGGTTTTCTCTTGTTTCTTTGGCGTGTGATTGATAATCCGAGATGATCTCATTGGCTTTGTCTTCCTTATTCAAGACGTGACCAATATCTTGGAGTTGATCTTCCCAAGTCACATCTGTTCCATTCTTAACTACATAAGTAGGCGCAATTTTTTGGTATTGTTCATATTTTCCTCCTTCAACTGTGGCTGAAGAAGAGACCAATAAAAGATCCGGCTCAAAACTCAAGACATTTTCATAAGGAAGATCATAAGAAATCGTAGGAACTTCTTTTAAATCCTCTTGTAAATAATCCTGAACTGATCCGCTACCAACGGTCCACTGGGCAACTGGTTTTTCGCCTAATGCAATGAGGTAGTCTTCTAAGTAACTACCGATGATCCGTTTTGGTTGATTTGGAACTTTTACTGAATGACCTAAAGTATCAGTTACAGTATGGGTCCCGTTATCGATATTTGTAGTGGAAGAAGCTGTATTATCTGTTTGCTTAGAAGCTGGCGAACATGCAGCGAATACACCAATAGCCAATAAAGTGCTTGTGATTGTGAAGAATTTATTTTTTCGTTTCATTTCATGCCTCCAAACGTAATTGAGAATCTTTCTCAATTGCTATTATTCCTGATTTTAGAAGCGGTGTCAACCGTTTTTTACCTTAGAATAACCTAAACTTATGCTTGACGAATTTGTGAAGTAGCTTCATAATTGAGAATGATTTTCATCAAAAGGGGGGAAGACATGTCACGATTAAAAGCTATTGAAATAACTGCTGGTTACCCCAATAAAAAAATCATAGAACATTTGTCTGTCGATATCCCCGAAGGAAAAATCACTAGTTTGATTGGACCAAATGGAAGCGGGAAATCGACGTTATTAAAAAGTTTTGCCCGAATCTTGCCTATAACTAATGGAAAGATCATTGTCAATGAACGAGAGGTCACGACTTATCATTCAAAAGAATTGGCGCGTAAATTAGCTTTACTCGCTCAGACAAGTGATTCTCCTTCAGGAATGTCAGTCGAAGAAGTCGTTTCCTATGGTAGATATCCTTATCAGAAACTTTTTAGTGCGATGGATGAAAAAGATCTTCAAGCCATTGAATGGGCTTTAGAAGCAACAAACTTAGTTCCTTTACGTTCAAGAGATGTGGCTAGCTTATCTGGTGGACAAGCGCAACGAGTTTGGATCGCTATGGCATTGGCACAAGAAGCTGATATATTGATTCTTGATGAACCAACTACTTTTTTAGATCCTGCCCATCAATTAGAGATACTTGAATTATTAAAAGAAATCAATCGTGTCAAACGGACCACGATTTTGATGTCAATCCATGACCTCAATCATGCTTCGCGTTTTTCTGATTATTTGATTGGTATGAAGCAAGGGGAGTTAGTGGTCGAAGGAACCCCGAAAGAAGTCATAACGAAATCTTGGATGCAAGAAATTTTTGAGATTGATGCACAAATTATAGATTTGCCTGAAACTAATAAGCCTGTCCTGTTAACTTACGATCTTATTCGAAATCAGGAGGGCACTAAATGAAGACAAATAAAAAATATCAAAAACTTAGCTTATTACTTTTACTTGCGCTCCTCGTTTTTACTTTTTCTTTATCCAATGGGGTGTCTGAAATAGGTAAGCATGAGCTATGGCAAGCATTCATTCAATTTGATCCTGCGAATCAATCACAACAAATTATTCGAAACATTCGTTTGCCACGAGTCTTAGGTGCATTTCTCGTAGGGAGTTGTTTTGCTTTGAGTGGGGCGTTGATGCAAGGAGTCACACGGAATAATCTAGCAGATTCGGGTTTGCTGGGGATCAATGCAGGCGCATCATTAGCCATGGCTCTTAGTTTTGCTTTTTGGCCAAAGGTTTCTTCTTTTGCGGTTTTTCTTGTCTCTTTGATTGGCTCGCTAGTGGTTACGTTGATTGTATTAGGATTTTTCAGTTTTTCAAAAGTTGGCTTGAACCCGATGCAGATGATTTTAGCCGGGGTAGCAATCAGTTCCTTTTTTACAGCGATCAGTCAAGCATTGACTCAACTTTTTAATTTGCAACAAGATCTGACTTTTTGGTTTGTTGGTGGAGCAGCAAATATTACTTGGCATCAATTGAAGGTACTATTCCCTATCTATGTTCTTGCAGCTACCGGTGCTTTTTTATTAGGAAAGTCGATCTCACTGATTCATTTAAGTGAATCCCATGCGATTGCCCTTGGAGGTCATCCGACCAGAACACGGTTCTTAGTATTTCTATTAGTGTCTATTTTAGCAGCGATTGCTGTCTCGTTAGTTGGCCCCGTTTCTTTTATTGGCTTAATGGTTCCTCCTATCGTTCGTGGGTTTATGGGAACGGACTATCGCTTTGTGTTACCTGCTTCTTTTTTTGCTGGTGGGATCTTAGTCATGCTTGCAGATTTTGTGGCACGGATGATCCATCCACCATTTGAAACCCCATTTGGCTTGGTCATTTCATTGATCGGTGTGCCATTTTTACTGGTTCAAATAAGGAGAGAACGTCTATGAAAAAAGGATACTGGATAGCTGCTAGTTTGCTCGCTCTTTGGGCGCTTAGTGGTCTGGCTAGTCTAATGATCGGTACACCATTGATTTATGCAGATCAAGTGATGGATGTATTCTTAGGACAAGGAAGTCCAGCACAACAACTTGTTATTACTGAATTTCGCTTGCCACGTCTAATCATCAGTTTATTAGCAGGGGCCTGTTTAGGAGCAGCAGGTTATTTACTGCAAGGCGTGACTCGAAATGAATTAGCCGATTCAAGTATTTTAGGAATCAACTCTGGAGCTGGTTTTTTCGTGATGCTTTATCTAGGTTTCTTTTCGAACCATACTTTGCCTTTTCTTTTATTAATATTAGCATTTATAGGAGGAACAGTGGCAGCATTTTTAGTTTACTTTATCGCTTATAGCCGTATTGGGCGGTTAGCGCTAAACCGATTACTTCTCTCAGGTATTGCTGTCAATGCTGGATTTTCTGCTTTGATGCTGTTAGTCACGATAAGGATTTCTAAGGAAAACTATGGATTTGTCAATTCTTGGCTGGCTGGATCGATTTGGGGAGCGAGTTGGCCTTACGTTTGGGCTTTTCTACCATGGGCCTTCGTTTTATTGCCTGTTGCATTCTTCTATAGCCGCAGGATCGAAATTTTATCTTTCGGTGCTGAAAGGGCTCAAAGTCTGGGGCTAAATGTTTCGAAAAGTCAGTCCATCCTATTATTATGCGCTGTCGGATTAGCTTGTGGAAGTGTTGCTGTGGCAGGAAGTTTATCTTTTGTTGGTCTTCTTGCGCCTCATGCAGCAAAAATCCTCTTACGAAAAGAAACACCGTGGACATTTGTTTTAAGTGGGCTTTTTGGCGGACTATTTGTGAATGTCGCAGATATTATTGCTCGTCTGATTTTGCCAAATGGTGAAATCCCTACAGGTATCTTGATTGCAATGATGGGGGCACCCTATTTTCTTTACTTGCTCTTTCGCATGCAAAAGAAGCAGCTCACTCAATGAGTTTACCTTTGCTACAATCATAAAGCGTAAAAAAATTCTTGGTGATCTCGATGTGTCGCTTTTAATAGATGTACTGGTTCAAAAGATTGAGAATAAAATACTAAGAATAAAAATTGAAAAAATAAAACTAAGTTACACACGTTCGAAGGATGAATCAGCTAGAGAAGAACACTTAGCCAAAAGAGGTGTTAGCCATTAATCGCCAATCTTGAATAATAGTAGGAAGAATCAGAGTTGGTTGAGCGATGGATCGTGTATTTATTTTATGGATTTATCAATAGAAAAGACAGATTGAGGTGCATGGGAAAAAACTTCATCTGTCTTTTTGCTTTATCTGAACGGAAATTTAGTGGAAAGTTCAATTGCTATTTTGTCTGTTTTCCGCTACCATTTTAACGTAGGATAGGAAGGTGATCATTTGGAACAACGAAAGGAAGAACTACGTCGTTCGGGTATCGAAAGACTTAAAAAAATTGCTGCTAGCGGAAGTAAAAAGCAAAAAGAGCAAAGGATCTATTCACAACTATACGCAAGTGATTCGTGGAAGCAAGCAAAAGTCATTGGAATAACGATCTCCAGTGAATTTGAAGTAGCTACTCAGCCCATCATTGAACAGGCAAGGGTGGAGGGGAAAATCATTATTGTCCCAAAGACATTACCAAAACGACAAATGACTTTTTATGAATGGACAAAAGATACTATGTTCAAACGTTCAAGTTTTGGTGTACTTGAACCGGTGTCTAATCAGCGATTTCTACCAGAAGAAATTGATTTGCTCATTGTTCCAGGACTCGTTTATCATCCAGAAGGATATCGGATCGGTTTTGGCGGTGGGTATTATGACCGTTACTTGAAACGTTATTCGAATGCTACGTGTAGTCTTGTTTTTCGTGAATTACTTAATAGCGAATGGGAGCCAGAAAGCTTTGATCAAAAAATCCAACAATTATGGATTGACTAAAAACAAGGAGGGTAACAATAGTTAAAACAAATATATAAATATCTATAAAAATATAGGCTATATTAGCGATTTTTTGTATACTCCTATTGAGGTGAAAACTATGACTATGTATTCAATAGGTGAATTTGGAAAACAAATAGGCGTAACGCCACAAACCTTGAGAAACTGGGATAAAAAAGGGAAATTGAAATCTGCCCATGTTTCACAAGGTGGTACTCGTTATTATTCTGAAGAACACGTTTTACTTGAAAAAATCGGTTGGGTAAAAACTAGTGAACAAATCCCAATGAATACAAAGTATTCTAATCCATGAATTAGTTTTGATGGGAAGTATTGGTATATTTCAGTTGGTATTGATGAAGTGCAACCAACACAGAACTTAACAGGAGAAATACTGGGGATTGACCTTGGTATCAAAGACTTAGCGATTGTATCTAATGGTAAAGTCTACAAAAATATTAACAAAACAGGCAAAGTAAGAAAGATTGAGAAACGATTACGTCGGTTACAGCGTAAAGTCTCTCGAAAATACGAGATGAACAAGGAGGGAACTCGATTTGTCAAAACATGTAACATCTATAAATTAGAAAAAGAAATTCGGCATACCCATCGAAAACTTGGAAATATTCGTCAGAACCACATCCATCAAACAACAACGGAGATAGTGAAAACCAAACCATCGAAAATCGTTGTCGAAACATTGAATGTAAAGGGAATGATGAAAAATAAGCATTTAGCTAAATCAGTCGCACAACAAAAATTCTATGAGTTCAAACGCCAACTACAGTATAAATGTGAAGACTATGGCATTGAATTAGTAGAAGCAGATAAGTTCTATCCAAGCTCAAAACTATGCCACGAATGTGGATATAAGAAAGTAGATTTGAAATTGTCTGATCGCACCTATCATTGTGAAGAATGCGGATATACAGCGGATAGAGATTATAATGCAAGTCTAAATTTAGCGAGTTATATTGCTTAATCTACGAGCTTCTACTGAAACAGAAACGTAGATATGTAGGATTCGTTGTATCCGAATTAACGCCTGCGGAGTGTTAAAGCAAACGAGAGTAGCGAGCAAGTGGCAAAATCGGACATGTAGAAACAGGAAATAAACATAAATCTGACAACTTTTATAGTTGGTTAGAAATATTTATAGATTTTTGGCAACGGTTTTATATGAATTTGACGTATCAACAACAAATAAAATTAAAAGCATGGCTTAGAAGGCCGCTTTTGACTTATCTTTTTTTGGGGATTCAAACCATCGTTTTTATCGGAATCGAACTATTTCCTTTTTTGGATATCCCTAAGCATATGGGGATGTATGGACCCTTTATTGTTATATATAATGAATGGTGGCGTCTGATCACTCCGATATTTATCCATTTCGGCTTAGTGCATTTTATCATGAATTCCTTGATTTTATATTTTATGGGAGAACAAATCGAAACACTCTATGGACATACTCGTTTCTTCTTTATTTATCTGCTAAGTGGTGTTATGGGAAATCTTGTCAGTTTTGCATTTAATGATGCAGGTGTTCTCTCAGGAGGAGCTAGCACTTCACTTTTTGGTCTTTTCGGTGCACTTTTCATTTTGGGCTTTCACTATAAAAATGATTATTTGGTGACTCAGACAGTCCGGCGTTATGTGACATTTATTGCGCTGTCATTCTTTTTTAGTTTGATGGATCCTTCTGTTGACATATGGGGCCATGTCGGTGGGATCATTGGTGGCTTTTTGATTGGAAATATTGTTGGGTTACCAAAGAGGTTCAACGATTATTCGATTCATCAACGGATCTTATCCGTCATCATTTTTGTTTTTCTTTTGATAATATGTGTTTTATTGGGTTTAAAAAATTACGGTTTACTTGTATAATGTGAAGGAAGTGCTTTGAGATGGAGAGCTTGTATGATGTACAACAGCTGTTCAAAAAATTTGGTATCTTTATCTATGTAGGTGCACGCATTTATGACATCGAATTGATGACGATCGAGTTACGTCAGCTTTACGAAAGTCATTTGATAGATCATGATACATACATGACCGCATGGCGCATCTTAAAAAGAGAGCACCGAGTAGAAGAAAGCCGAAAGAAAGGAAAATGGTAATGGACAAAAAAATTATTGGGATTGATTTAGGTGGAACAACTGCAAAATTTGCAATTTTGACACCGGAAGGAGAGATTCAACAAAAATGGAGTATCGATACCAATATTTTGGATGATGGAAAACATATCATTCCTGAAATCATTGAATCTATCAATCATCGGTTGAATTTATACAATATGAAAGCAGAAGATTTTATTGGTATCGGCATGGGTACACCAGGTAGCGTCGATAGTGAAGCTGGTACAGTAATCGGTGCTTATAATTTAAATTGGATTGAACTCCAATTTGTCAAAAAATTGATTGAAGAAGGCACTGGTATCAAATTTGCCATTGATAATGATGCGAATGTGGCAGCCTTAGGCGAACGCTGGAAAGGTGCTGGCGAAAATGACCCTGATGTTGTTTTTGTAACACTTGGAACAGGTGTCGGTGGTGGAATCGTTGCTGGTGGAAACTTACTACACGGTGTGAACGGAGCAGCTGGTGAAATCGGGCATATCACAGTTGATCCAAATGGATTTGAATGTACGTGTGGGAAACGCGGCTGCTTAGAAACAGTATCTAGTGCGACCGGAGTAGTTCGTGTGGCTCGTGCACTGGCAGAAGAATACGCTGGGGATTCAAAATTAAAAGCAATGCTTGATAATGGAGAAGAAGTGACAAGTAAAGACATCTTTGAAATGGCAGAAGCAGGCGATGTTTTTGGTCTACGAGTAGTAGATCGTGTATGTTTCTACTTAGGTTTAGCATGTGGGAATCTAGGAAATACATTGAATCCATCAAGTATTGTTTTAGGTGGCGGCGTTTCTGCAGCTGGTGAGTTTTTACGCAGTCGTGTAGAAAAATACTTTAGAGAATTTACATTCCCACAAGTAAGAGAATCAACAAAAATCAAATTAGCAGAATTAGGGAATGAGGCTGGCGTGATCGGTGCTGCTTCTTTAGCCTTGAAATTTGCAGAATAAGGTGGAGGCATTACATGGTTTTATGGGTTATTAATATCATTTTATTATTGATCATTCTTGGAATTGCATTTTGGGAAATTTACTTACGCGTGATGGTAAAACGCTCAGCGACAGTTCTTGAAGAAGAAGCTTTTCGTGAAGGCATGCGTAGAGCCCAAGTCATTGATGTACGTGAAAAAGATGTGTTTGATGCAGGACATATTCTAGGAGCGAGAAACATTCCTTATACTGTATTGAAAAACTCTCTTGGTTCGATCCGCAAAGACCAACCAATTTATATCTACGACCAAAAAAAGAGCTTAAGCATCCGAACAGCCAACCAATTACGTAAAGCAGGCTATAAAGATATCTACATTCTTAAAGGCGGTTACGACAGCTGGTCAGGAAAAATCAAAAGCAAAAAAGTATAGGAAAAAAAGGTTCTGAAAAAGCCGTTCAGCTCTGAGTATTAAGAAGGAACTTGAGGATATAGCTCCTAATATTTTTTCAAGTTTCGGCTTAATATCGAAAGATCTGACTTTTGAACACCGTTTACCAAGGTCGTGACAGCAGCGCCTTGATTCGAGCAGTAAGGAAGAGTCTCAGAAAATAGCTTTTCATATTTTTTGAGATTTTGACTTAGTGCTGTGAATCAGCTGATGGAACGCCGTCTATCAAGGTTGTAAATAACGGCGTTATGTACTGGTGATAAAACAAAAAAGAAATAGCTTTTCACTTTTTTTGTTTTTTGACTTATCTTACTCAAGATAGTTGCTGGAATATACAACAAAGTACATTGATATTATACTTTTAAAAATAAAGAAGACCGTAAAACAGCATAATGTTTTATGGTCTTTTTTAATTGACCCATTACTCGAATATTAATGATTCGTCTTAAATAGTAAAGAGATAGAACCAACTTTTTGTCCTTCCTTTGTTTTTCAAATAAGTGAAGATTTGTGCTATGATCAATTTAACAATAAGGAAGAAGTGATAAGCAATGATCCACTTGAAACGAATTTACGAAGACTATGAAGAAAGTGATGGTTACCGTATTTTAGTTGATCGAATATGGCCACGTGGGATATCAAAAGAACACGCACATTTAGATCTATGGTTAAAGGCGATTGCACCAAGTACAGAAGTTAGAAAAACATTTGGCCATCAATCGGAAAACTTTCCTTCATTTGTGAAAGCTTATCGACAAGAACTACAAACAGATACAGAAAAGCAACAAGCTGTAAAGCAATTAATAGCACTAGTCAAACAAGAACCTGTGGTAACATTGGTCTATGCAGCAAAAAATGAAAAAGAAAATCAAGCGGTTGTATTAAAAGAATACATAGAAAAGCAGGTGGATGGATGAAAATCGGAATCATTGGCGCAGGACCACGTGGCTTGAGCATGCTAGAAAGACTGCTTGTAAATAATCAAAAAAAACAAGATATCCAACTCATTATTTTTGACCCTTGTGGTCCTGGCGGGCAAGTTTGGCGCTTGAATCAATCCGAAGAATTACTGATGAATTCCATTTCTTCTCAGGTAACCTTGTTTACAGATGAAACTATCTCCAGTGGCGGAATAATAGCTTCTGGTCCTGATTTATATCAATGGAGCAAGCAGGAAGCAAGGAGATTTATTCCAAAGATAAAAGAAAAGAATACTCAAGGCTTGATTGTAGAAGCCCAATGCTTAGCGGAAAATGAACCAGCAAGTCGGCGTCTTTTTGGCGCATACCAACGTTGGTTTTTCGAGCGATTACATCAACAGTTCCCTGATAGCATCCAATGCAACCAATCGATGGTGACGGGGATCAAGAAAGTACAAAGACATTTTCTTTTGGAAACAGCACGTCAATCGGTTTTGGTGGATGCTTTAGTTTTAGCAACGGGACATTGGAAAAACGAGTTGACAGAAGAGGAACAGAAGCTGAGTGATCATGCAAAAAAGGACCAGCTTTTTTATCAACCACCTGCTAATCCTGCTGATGTTGATATCACCAAGATCCCAGCTAAAGAAGTGGTCTTTATTCGGGGGTTAGGATTGAGTTTCTTTGATTACGTCGCATTATTCACATTAAAAAGAGGCGGCCGTTTTGAAGAAGTTGCTGGTAAAATGATCTACCATTCTTCAGGGAAAGAACCTACTGTATACGCTGGTTCACGTCATGGGCTGCCTTATTTTCCTCGTGGGAGTAAAGGAAAAGAAAGTCGAACACTAGCCATCCCTGAGAGATTAACAAAAGACTATATGAACACGCTTCATTCTGCTGGCAAGCTTACTGGAAAACGTTTTTTTGCTGAACTAAAACAAGAAGTTGAATTGTATTATTATAAAAAAGTAGTGGAAGAACATTCTTTGAAGATCCCCAAAAATAACATTGAATATATGGTTAAAAATAAGTCAGACAACGAGCTGTGTGAAAATTATCTTGAATTACTTCCTTACAAATGGTCGTGGCAGCTTGTTGATTTATCAGATAATTATCAGAAAGAGATTCAAGCTTATCTTGACCATCAAATCCGTGAAACCGAAAAAACACCGGGTGGTAGTGCCTTGCTTGCTACGTTTGATGCATTGAAAGATTGGCGTAATCTGATCCATCAAGCAATGATGTGGGAAATTTTTTCAGCGAAAGAATATCAAGAATTATTATGGGAATGGTTTACACCACTTGATGCATTTTGGACGATCGGGCCGCCACTCTTGCGGACAAAAGAATTGAAAGCTCTAGTAGAAGCAGGGATTTTTCATTTTATTACCCCACCATTCACTGTACACCGAGTAAAGAATGGATTTTATAATGAGAGTGAGGAGATAAAAAGTCGTTATTTAATTGAAGCACGCTTACCAAAAAACGATTTGGCTACTTCTAAAAATCCGATACTTCAACATTTACGTAAAGATGGTCTCGTTCGATCCTTTCAATTTAGTGATGAATCTTGCACCTTCTGTTCAGGCGCAATCGACGTTGATCGTGCCACTTATCAAGTGATCGATGCACGAGGAACCATTCAAACCAACCTGTTTTGTATTGGTATCCCTATTGAAGGAGTCGATTGGCTAACAGCTTCGGTTCCACGTCCAGTCAGTGATTCTTGGAATTTACGGCAGACAGATCGTATTGCACAATTGATTTTAAACAACAAAAATTAAAAGAAAATAGAATGAGCCATATTCAAAAAAATACCAAAGAAATACGAAAATAAGTTTCCGTTCCTTTGGTATTTTTCGATTGTTTTGTTCTTTTTATTTCTGTCAGAATATTATCATAGAAGAACTAGAACGGACATAAAAAGAGAGGCTGGGATAGAAGCGTTTAACTCCGATAGATAAGAAGTGATTCACGGGAATGGCTTTTCAGTTTTTTGTGAATTTTGGCTTATTTCTCGAAATTGCTTCTACTTTCGCTGTTTATATGTATGTATTTAGAGCATGAAACAAAAGAAAATAACATTTTGATCCCACGCCCTTTGTTTTCCATCAAGATCAACTATGGCAAGACTCGATAACAGTCATTTTGCCAGGGAACATTTGAAAGTAAGAGAGAACTAAATTTTCACGACCTTGATTCACGGCGTTCGAGTGGGTAACCTTCGGCACTAAGACAAAAAATTAAAAAATAGGAGAAGCTATTTTCCGATTTTTTGTCTTACTACTCAGGTCAAAACCCAACTCTCACGACCTTGATAGACGGTGTTCCATCAGCTGATTCTCGGCACTAAGTCAAAATCTCAAAAAAAATGAAAAGCTATTTTTCTGAGATTCTTCCTTACTGCTCGAATCAAGGCGCTGCTGTCACGACCTTGGTAAACGGTGTTCAAAAGCCAACTCTTTCAATAGTAAGTCAAAAAACGAAAAAATAGAAGAAGCTATTTTCTCGTTTTTTTTTCTTACTACTCAGAGCTGGACGGCTTTTTCACGACCTTATCTTGAAACGCGTTTTCTCATGGCTTTTTTACGGTTTTCTTCGATCATGGCTTCTTTTTCATCGATTGGATCGATGACTGTTTTTTTGACAGAAGCAACTACGCCTGCGACTGCTGCTACAGTTGCTAAGCTTCCTACTAAAATCCCAGATACAAATTTCTTCATAATTCTCCACCTCGTTTATTAGTTGTTGTCTTTATTATGAAACAAAATGATGAAAAAGGCTAGTCTTACGATTAATTGTAATCCTTTTCAATAAATCTGTTGAAAATATTTAGTAAATGTTTTATTATAAATTTACTAAATAAAATGGAAAGAAGGAACTTGATCTGTAAAGTGACTATTTTCTTATCGTTTCTTTTGTTACAATAAATAACAGATATAATCATTCGAGTAAAGGAGTCTTATTATGACAATTTTAGTACTAGGCGGGGCAGGTTATATTGGTTCTCACGCTGTTGACCAATTGATTGAAAAAGGCTATGAAGTAGCGGTTGTTGATAATTTATTGACTGGACATAAACAAGCGATTCATCCGAAAGCACATTTTTACGAAGGGGACATCCGGGACAAAGCGTTTTTAAGTTCGGTATTTGAACAAGAATCCATTGAGGGTGTCTTACACTTTGCTGCGAGTTCACTGGTAGGAGAATCGGTAGAAAAGCCGTTGAAATATTTCAATAATAATGTCTATGGTATGCAGATCCTATTAGAAGTGATGCATGAATACAACGTGAAGAATATTGTATTTTCTTCTACTGCAGCGACTTATGGCGAACCAGAAGTGTCACCGATTACGGAAGAGACACCGACGAATCCGAAAAATCCATATGGTGAAAGTAAATTGACAATGGAAAAAATGATGAAATGGTGCGACAAAGCTTATGGGATGCGCTATGTAGCGCTTCGTTATTTCAATGTGGCAGGAGCAAAATCAGATGCCTCGATTGGGGAAGATCATACACCAGAAACTCATTTAGTGCCGATTATTTTACAAGTTGCATTGGGTCAACGAGAGGCATTAGCTATTTTTGGAGATGATTACAATACTCCAGATGGGACATGTATCAGAGATTATGTACAAGTAGAAGATTTAATTGCGGCGCACATTTTAGCCTTAGAATATTTACAAGCTGGTAATGAAAGCAACTTCTTCAATTTAGGCAGCAGTAAAGGCTATTCTGTGAAAGAAATGCTAGAAGCAGCAAGAGAAGTGACTGGACGTGAGATCCCTGCTAAAGTAGTGCCGCGACGTGAAGGTGATCCAAGTCGTTTAGTAGCTTCCAGTGAAAAGGCACGAACTGTTCTTGGTTGGGAGCCTCGCTATACGGATATCAATGAAATCATTAAAACAGCTTGGGCATGGCATGAGAGTCATCCTAATGGCTATGAGAAGTAGGTGAGCACAATGTCGATCAGCCAAACAGTGAATGATTTTGTGACTCTAGCGATTGCGGCTGGTGGTTGGATGGAGATGGACCGTGTCTATCTCAGAAATCGTCTAGTAGCAATGCTTGGGGAAGATGCAGTAGAAGCGACAGAAGCTCGACCAGTTGAAGAAACATCGGTGGAACTGATGGATCGTTTAGTGTTGCATGCTCAAAAGAATGGTGTGATTTCCGATATTCCTGCACAACGTGAAATTTTCGAAGCGCAACTGATGGATTTCTTAACACCACCACCTTCTGTCGTCAATGCTTTTTTTGCACAACACTATTCTAAAAGCCCAGAAGAAGCAACAGATTATTTCTATCAATTGAGTCGTAATAATGACTATATAAAAACACGAGCTATTGCTAAAAACGTTCATTATACTTACCCATCTAAATATGGAGAATTGGAAATCACGATCAACCTTTCTAAACCAGAAAAAGATCCTAAGCAGATCGCTGCCGAAAGACAAGCGGTTCAAGTGGATTATCCAACCTGTATGTTATGTATGGAAAATGAAGGCTATCAAGGGCGGTTGAACTATCCAGCACGAACAAATCACCGAATCATTCGGATGAACTTAGATGGTGAAAGTTGGGGTTTCCAATACTCTCCTTATGCTTATTACAATGAACATTCGATTATTTTATCGGAAGAACACCGACCTATGCGTATCACTAAAGAAACATTTAACAGATTATTGAAAATCACAGAAGTCTTACCACATTATTTTGTAGGTTCAAATGCGGATTTGCCGATCGTAGGTGGATCGATCCTATCTCATGATCATTATCAGGCAGGAAGACACGAATTTCCGATGGCTAAAGCACCGATGGAAAAACTGATCAAACTAACTGAATACCCACAAGTGATTGCTGGAATCGTCAAATGGCCAATGTCAGTGATCCGTCTGCAGTCACCAAATAAGGAGCTTCTTGTAAAAGCTGCTACGGCTGTCTTAGAAAAGTGGCAGAATTATTCAGATGAATCTGTTTTCATTTCTGCTTTTTCAAATGATGGTACACCTCATCATACGATTACACCGATTGCCAGAAGGCGTGATGATTATTTCGAGCTAGATCTAGTCCTGCGAGACAACAACGTCTCTGAAAAACATCCAGAAGGGATCTTCCACCCACATCGGGATATCCAGCATATCAAAAAAGAAAACATAGGCTTGATTGAAGTCATGGGATTAGCCGTACTGCCACCACGTTTGAAATCAGAATTAGAAGAAGTTAAACATTATTTGCTTGGAAAAGAAAATCAAATAGCCGAGTATCATCGTGAATGGGCAGAAGAATTGAAACAAGCCAATCCTGAAATCACTGAAGAAACAGCAACGCCGATTATCAATGAAGCTGTGGGTAAAGTGTTTGCACGAGTGCTTGAAGATGCCGGCGTGTTTAAACGAGATGAAGAAGGACAAGCCGCATTTTTACGTTTTACTGAAACTTTGTAAAAGAGTGCTTATCTTATAAATAGGAGGAGAGACGAATGGCCACGATCAAAGACATTGCCCAGTTGGCAGGTGTTTCTCCTGCCACTGTCTCCAGAGTGTTGAATTATGATGGCACCTTATCCGTTGGGTTAGAAACCAAACAAAAAGTGTTCGAAGCCGCAGAACATCTGAATTACACGAAACATCATAAGAATTATTCCTCTGAAAAAAAAACGATCAAACTGATCCAATGGTACAATACCGAAGAAGAGTTAGAAGATCTCTATTATTTGTCGATCCGATTAGGGATAGAGAAAAGGGCAGAAGAAAATAAGATTCTTTTAATCAAGGAAACTTGGGACTCCATTAGTGAACAAACGGCAGACGGAACGATTGCGCTAGGAAAATTTGATGATGGACAGCTGCAAGAACTAAAAGAGACACAAGCAAATCTTCTGTTAGTAGATTCTGATGGAACGAACTTAGGGATCGATTCCCTCGTGATCGATTTTCAATCAGGTATCCGCAAAGTCTTGGATTATTTTTCCACTGAAAATGCCAGACGAATTGTGATGTTAGCTGGAAGAGAATATACGAAAAAAAATCGGACTCGTGTCATCGATCCACGAATCTTTTCTTTTCAACAATTACTAGCTGAAAAAGAAACGTTATCTGGTCGGATCATTGAGGCGGATTTCTCTGTGGAGGCGGGATACCAAGCAGTACGAACACTTTTAGAAGAAGAGGTACCGGATGCCTTGTTTGCTGCCAATGATGCATTAGCCATAGGCGTACTAAAGGCAATCAAAGAAAAAGGGTTGAATGTACCTGATGACATCTCAGTCATCGGTTTCAATGATATTAGTGTGGCGAAGTATGTCTCTCCAGCTCTGTCTACAGTCAAAGTATATACCGAATGGATGGGAGAATTAGCTGTAGAAACGCTGAGCCAAATGTTAAAAATGGCTTCCCCTGTCTCCAGAAAAATTACGATCGAAACCGAACTGATCCTTAGAGAATCGACGAAAAAGAAGAAAGAATAAAGAGAAATACAAATTTCTTGAAAATGGAAAAGTGATTGGTTGTGTCGGAGCAACCAATCACTTTTTCGTACCCTTTTTTTCTTTAAAGTATGCTACAATGTATAACGATATCGGATTATGGAAAGGAACAGATAGATGATTACTTTAGGTATAGATACAGCCAATCAACCCTTAGCGATTGGCGTAGTAGAAGATCATACGGTGTTAGGACAAATCCAAATCAATAAAAAGAAAAATCACAGTCTTACATTAATGCCAGCATTGGATCAGCTATTTGCCTCGATCCAATTAAAGCCATCAGAAATCGACCGTATCGCTGTGTCAAGCGGACCGGGATCATATACAGGACTAAGAATCGGTGTCACGACCGCTAAAACACTAGCGGATACGCTGAATAAAGAATTGGTTGGTGTATCAAGTTTGGCTGCAATTGCAGCTAATTGTGTAGGAATCGATGCGATCATTGTGCCTATTTTTGATGCGAGAAGAAAGAATGTTTATGCTGGAGCTTATCGACACAAAGGGCAATTTCTTGAAACGGTTCTTGATGATCTACATATCGCATTCTCTGATTTGATCAAACGGTTGGCAGAGTTCGATGAACCAATTTTTTTTGTTGGCAGTGATTGCCAAAAATTTGCAGAGGAAATCAGTGAAGGATTACCACAAGCAATAATCAATCCGAATGCTTCATGGGACTTGCCCAGTGGGAGCGTGATCGCAGAGCTAGGTGCAAGAATGGAACCAGTGACAGATATTCAAGCCTTTCTCCCACGCTATCTTAAAAGGGTAGAAGCAGAAGAAAAATGGTTGGAGACTCATTCGCCAGGAGAAGAAAGCTATGTTGAAAAAATTTAAAGCGACGGTAAAAGCCTATATCAGAACCTTGGTACAAGCAAGAGCAGATTACCCTGAAAAAATCATCATGATCTCTGATAAGACCTATCAGTTGAGAGAGTTGACAGTGGAAGATATCAAGGCGTTATTGAGTTTGGAACGGGAAGTTTACCAAGGGGAATTACCTTGGACGAAGAGTGCTTTTTTATCAGAGCTGACTTCTCCGTTTCTAACCTTATATTTAGGAGCTTTTGATCAAGCCAACCTCATTGGATTTGTTGGCTCACGGATTTTGGGTTTGGATTGTCATCTGACAAATATTGCGGTCAATCCTACCTATCAACGACAGCATATTGGCACCTACTTGATCAATGAAATTGAAGAATTTGCACAAACTAATCAATGTGAGACGCTCTCTTTAGAAGTGCGGATAGGAAATCAAGAAGCCCAACGACTTTATCGGAATCTAGGATTCCAATCTAGAAAAGTCAAAAAAGGGTATTATACTGAAACAAATGAAGATGCCTTAGATATGGTCAAAATTATAGAAAACGAGTGAATAAAGTGATTTATCAAAAAAACGACTTCAATGAAGAAGAATTAGCTCTTCGTCTATGGGAATTAAGTAAAGAAGCGTATCAATATGGTTCACCTTGGACGAAAGAACAATATCTAGAAGACCTTAAACAACCGCAAACTGTGTATTTGTTATTGATTGAAGATTCAGAATTGAAAGCATTTATTGGGTATACGAAAGTGATCGATGAAGTTGAAATAACTAATCTAGCCGTTGCATCTACTGAACAACATAAAGGATACGGGCGACAATTACTTCGTGAATTGCTCAATGAGGAGAAAGAAAAGGGAACGTATAGTGTCTTTTTAGAAGTGCGGGTATCGAATGAAGCCGCAAAAAGACTCTATACCTCAGAAAAATTCCGGACATTAGGTCGCCGGAAGTCCTATTATCATGATCCAGTAGAAGATGCGGTCATCATGTGTACAAAGTTAAAAACGGAGACGATAAAATGAATGAAGAAAACAAGCCAGAATTAATTCTAGCAATCGAATCAAGCTGTGATGAAACAAGTGTGGCTGTGGTGAAAGAGGGTCATGAGATCCTCTCCAACATCGTCGCTTCACAAATCAACAGTCACAAACGATTTGGCGGTGTCGTACCTGAAGTGGCGAGTCGACATCATGTGGAACAAATCACTTTGTGTATCAACGAAGCATTAGAAGAAGCCAAAGTTACCACTGATCAGCTATCCGCAGTTGCTGTGACTTATGGTCCAGGTCTCGTTGGCTCCCTACTGATCGGTATTTCAGCAGCCAAAGCCTTTGCTTGGGCCAATGATTTACCTTTGATCCCAGTCAATCACATGGCCGGCCATATTTATGCGGCTCGTTATGTGCAACCATTTAAGTTTCCATTGATGGCTTTACTTGTCAGTGGTGGGCATACAGAACTCGTCTATATGGAAGAAGATGGTTCATATGAGATCATCGGGGAAACAAGAGACGATGCAGCAGGTGAAGCTTACGACAAAGTAGGACGTGTATTGGGGTTGAGCTATCCTAGTGGAAAGGAAATCGATCAATTGGCTCACCAAGGAAAGGATATTTATGATTTTCCTCGTGCCATGATCCACGAACCCAATTATGACTTTAGTTTCAGTGGTTTGAAAAGTGCATTCATCAATTTGGTGCATAATGCGCAACAACGAGAGGAAAGCTTAGATAAGGCTGATCTGGCCGCTAGTTTCCAAGCAAGTGTCATCGAAGTCTTAGTTACAAAAACCTTGCGAGCATGTAAAGCTTATCCCATTAAACAATTGATCGTAGCGGGAGGGGTCGCAGCGAATCAAGGATTACGAGAAAAATTAGCTGAAACGTTGAATCAAGAGTTGCCTGAAGTTGAATTGATTATTCCCCCTTTACGACTTTGTGGGGATAATGCTGCCATGATCGGTGCAGCTGCACATATCGAATGGCAAAAAGGACATGTGGCAGATTACCGGTTAAATGCCGAACCAGGAGCAACATTGGCTTGATTTTAGTTATGTTAAAAAGCAATAAAGAATATGTGAATTTCCATATTGAATGTAGGATAGATAGAATCATGTGATTTATGAAATAATAGGAATAAATATTGAGAATTTTCCTAGACATTTGATACGATTTGTGTCTTGATATTCCAAGAAGGTTCAAGCTAAAATAAATTTTTGAAACCGGGTTCTATAAATTGTCTCACGCAAATCTATATGATAGTATTAAATTTGTAGAAAATAAAAATAAACCGTTATTTTCTACATAGGTGTTATGGAAGCGTAAAATTCTTCCTATTATAATATAGCAAAGGAGGTCGAATGAATGAAAAAGTTTGTCAGTTCTATAATTGTACTTTTCACTGTTTTATTGTTTACTGTACCAGTCGATGCTGCTGGAGCGATCAATGCGAATGAGCAACGGATCCTTGACTTGTTGAACGAACCAGTACGTATCCAGGATAAAGAATTTACTGTTCCTGCTACGTATATCACACAAGCCGAAAATCATTTGAAACAAAATGATTTAACCGATGCACAAGTGGATATTGCTGTTTCTGGTATCGAAAACGTACGTAATCTATTAAGTGCAGTAACAATCGATATGTCAGGAGTGAATACGCTGGATGATTTAATCCGTGCGTTGCCACGAGATGTTATTCTACAGATCCAACAAGAAGTGACGCGAGTTGCTGATGCGTTGGGTTTGGTGGTTTTAAGTTGGAATTTAAGTGATATTCAAATCGGTATGAAAAATGCTGATGGGTCAACGTCACTAGCTTTCAGTACGAACTCACCAGTGAAACAAACAGGTGCTAACTTTGCCTCAAGTGCAATTGCCATTGCTTCATTACTATTAGTCGCAGCAGGTGCGGTCGTAGTAGGAAGAAAAACGAAAATTGCATAAAAAGCGCAAGCTGCTGAAAAGATTAGGGGCAATGCTTTTTGTCCCTATCTTTTTTTTAGCAGTTGGTTATTCTCTCATGTACGTGATTGGGCGACCTGTCATTCACTTTGCAACATCTTCCTTAAATCTATTCTTATTGTCAGATGTGCCATCATTTGACACGAAAGAGCAGACATTTGAAGCAATCAATGATCAAGATGTTGAAAAAGATAAAAACAATGAATTAGCTTCTAGTAAGATCACTTACCCTCGAGGTGGAGAACGTTACGGAGAAATCATTGTGGATGCTTTGAAATTGAATGTGCCTTTGTATTTTGGAGATACCGATGAGATATTAAGAAAAGGTGCCGGACAATATATGGGTTCCGTTTACATAGGTGAAGTGGGAACTACATTAGTCGGTGGCCATAATGTAGATGGTTTCGGTAAACTAAGTGGGATTCAAACGAATGATATCGTGACTGCAAATACGACCTATGCAAATTACCAATACCAAGTCAAAGAAACGGTTATTCGTCACAAAGATGATCCAGAAATCAATCAATTGATCAGTCAAAGAGACAAACCACTCTTACTTCTCTACACTTGCTATCCTGTTGATAGTTTAGGAATGACGGATGAACGGCTTTTCGTTATCTGTGAGCTGGTTGAAGGTCCGTTGATCAATCCTAATAAATAGGAGGGAACTATGAGTAAGCAAAAATTTATGCAAAAGGCATCACGCTGGGTGCTGACATTCATTTGTTCACTCAGCTTATTTGCCGGTATGACTTTGCTCGTTTTAAAAACCACTTTGTTCAATCAACAATTCATGGAAGAAGCGATGCAAGAGTCAAATTATGTTGAAACGATTACGACAGAAATCAATGAAAGAATCAGCGATCTTGGAAGAGGAAGTAACATTCCTGCAGAAGTATTAGCTGACACGGTACCAAGGGCATATGTCCAAAAAAATGTTTCGCACTATATTCGAAGTATCTATACAGATATACCGTTTTTAATTGAAGGAACAGAGGAAGTCAAAGAAAAGATCCAGCAAAAAGTCGAAGATTATGCGAAAGAAAAAAATTATGAGATTACTGCGCAAACGCAACAATCCATCGATAATTTGAAAAATTCTGCCGCACAGTCTTTCAGTGATTACATCGAGATCCCGTACCTTTTAGTGTATGGAAAACAAGTGATGGGCTATTCAAAAACATTGACTTTGATGATCTTTTTTTCGTTGACGGTTACTGCCTTGATGATTATTGCACTTATTGCGATTGATACTCGCTTCTTCCACCGTGCGTTACGCTATTTAAGTTACGCAATTGGTGGCGCCGGATTAATGCTTTTAGCATTACCGCTTTTTGTATACCTATCTAAAATGATTGAGCGTATCGGTATCAATTCAAAATCGCTTTATCATTTTCTAACAACTTATCTCACCGATTTTATTGTTACATTCATCCAGTGGGGGATCGTACTGCTCGTTGGTAGTTTGATCGTCTGGCTTTTAAGCGAAATGCTTCGAAGACGTAAAGTCAAAAAAAGATACTAAAATAGAAAGTGGAGAAAAAATGGAAGAAACGATTAGTTTAGGAGAATTATTTGGCATTGTACGGAAGCGATGGTTACTCATCTTAGCGACGATGCTTGCAGGCTTTGCGATCGCTGCTGGGTTGACGTTCTTTTTGATCACCCCAAAATATAGTGCATCAGCAGAGTTGATCGTTCAGTCAAAAGCTGAAAACACGAATACCAATCTACAAGATGTGAACGCCAATGTCATGTTGATCAATACCTACAAAGACATGATCTTGGGAGATGTCGTCATCAATGATGTCCAAAAACAACTTGAACAAGAACATGCCCAAAGTTTGACAAAGGGTCAATTGAAAGAAATCATCAGCGTGGAACAATCCCAAAACTCACAGATGTTCCAGATCGTAGCTACGGCAGATAATCCAGATCATGCGGCTGATATTGCCAATGTCACTGCTCAAACGTTCCAGTCAAAAGCAACAGATGTACTGAATGTCAATAAAGTGACAATTACTTCAACCGCTCAAAGCAATCCTGTACCTGTTTCACCTAACAATAAATTGAACGTTTTGATCGGTGGGTTGATCGGATTGATGATTGGTGTCGGACTTGCTTTTTTATTGGAATTGTTGGACAAAACCGTCAAAGATGAACGTTTCGTCACAGAAGAGTTAGGCTTACCAATTCTTGGAGAAGTGAATGAGATGACGAAGAAAGAACTTGAAAACGGCCGGATGTTTCAAACAATACCGACAGAGACAATTGAAACAAATGAAGCAAGAGAAAGCCGTCGTTCACGAAAACGTGTATAAGGAGAAGTTGCATGAAAAAGAAAAATACAATTTTACCTGTTTCCCTTTTAAGTATCACTGATAAAAATGCCATGGTTTCCGAACAATACCGAACCATTCGTTCCAACATCCAATTTGCTTCCGTTGATCAAGAACTAAAGACAATGGTCGTCACTTCTTCAGGTCCTGGTGAAGGAAAGTCCACCACTGCGGCCAATTTAGCGGTTGTTTTTGCCAATAGTGGCAAACGAGTATTGATCGTGGATGCTGATCTACGTAAGCCAAGTGTTGCATTGACGTTCCAATTACCTAATGTCAATGGTCTAAGTAATTATATTGGCGATCGAGGAGGTCAAGCAGAAAACTATTACTCCCCAAGTGCTGTGGAAAATCTCTGGGTCATGACAAGTGGACCAAAACCACCGAATCCTTCCGAAATGTTAGATTCTAAACGAATGGAAGAGATCATTGCTGAGTTAGCCGCAAAGTTTGATCTAGTAATCTTCGACTTGCCACCGATTGCGACTGTGACAGATGCGCAGATCTTAGCAGCAAAAACCGATGGGACACTCTTAGTAGTTAGAGAGAGAAAAACCATCAAATATGAGTTATTGAAAGCAAAAGAGTTATTGACGATTGCACAAGCAAGAATCCTAGGTGTTGTCTACAACGGGGCAAAGGCTAATGCAGATGTCAATTATTATTATTATTAGTAAGGAAGTGACCGAAAATGATTGATTTACATTGTCATATTTTACCGGGGGTCGATGACGGGGCGAAAACGCTCGCTGATTCGATCGCCATGGCCAAAGAAGCCGTTCGACAAGGAATCACTCATATTTTGTGCACCCCCCATCATAACCAACGTTATACCAATGAGAAAACAGATGTTATAAAATCAGTCGAAGCCTTGCAAAAAGAATTCGATGCCCGCAATATTCCTTTAACGTTATTTGAAGGTCAAGAAGTAAGAATCAAGCGAGAACTGATTGATGAAATCAAACAGGATAAGATCTTGTTTGCTGACGTCACAGATCGCTACTTGTTGGCAGAACTTCCCACTCGTAACATTCCTGATTACACCGAAAGTTTATTTTTTGAGCTACGTAAAATGGGTATCATTCCAATTATCGTACATCCAGAAAGAAATCTCGGATTTCAAGAAGAACCCAATTTGTTACTCCCTTATTTGAATATGGGATGTTTGGCTCAGTTAACAGCACCTAGTTTAGTTGGTATCTATGGAAAACAAGTGAAAAAACTGAGTGAAAAATTGATTGAACATAATCTTGTCCAAATGATCGCTTCAGATGCCCATAGTCGGAAAGACCGAGATTTCTATATGGCTAAAGCGTATAAGACTGTCGAAAAGAAATTTGGCCAACAAAAGATCGAAATGATGGATCAAGTCACTAGAGACGTGGTCAACGGAGTAAAGATCACCGCAAAAGATTATGGGCCGATCGTATAAAAGTTATTTAGGGGGCAAAAGTGTTGTTTGAGCTTACAAGAAAAAGAAAAGTAATGATATTGGTGTTGGTAGATAGTCTATTACTAGCAATCTCTAACTTCCTCAGTTATATCTTCATGGATCCGTATGTTGGGATTGCGAACAATTATTTAGTATTAAGTATGTTATGTTCGATTATATTGTATTTAGGTTATGGGTCTATTTTCAAAACATTCACACGGATCAATCGCTATACGAACCTAAATGAAATGTCTGCGATCTTTGCTGCGGTAAGCTGTTCCTTTTTTTCTAGTTTTTTGTTTTTGTACTTATTTTTACAACAGATCAGTCTGCGCTTAGAAATCCTGACCTATGTCATGTCATTATTCTTGATCATTGGTAGTCGCTTAGGCTGGCGGATCTATATTGAGCATAAAGAACATCCTCGGGGGAGAATACCAAATAAAAATCGTACACTGATCATTGGTGCCGGTGAAGGTGGCCGGATTTTATATAATAGTTTGATTAGTTCCAAAGCAATCAATGACATTGAAGTAGTTGGTTTTATCGATGATGATCCCAATAAATACAAGACCTACTTATCTGGTTTGAAAATATTAGGTAATACCAATGATTTACCTGAATTGATCGATCAATTGAATATTGATGTGGTCACAATCGCCATTCCTTCCTTGCCAAGTAAGAGAATCCGTGAGATTTTTCATCTGATCGAAAATAAAGAAGTAAAGATGAATACCATTCCTTCTGTTGAAGAAATCGTTTCAGGGAAAATCAGCGTTTCTCGGTTAAAAGAAATCGATGTAGTCGATCTTTTAGGCAGAGAAGAAGTCCAGTTAGACTTAGAAAAAATCAAAGATCAGCTTTCAGAAAAAGTGATTCTTGTCACAGGAGCAGGTGGTTCCATTGGTTCTGAAATCTGTCGCCAAGTCCTTTCATTTTCACCAAAAAAACTTCTCCTCGTTGGTCATGGGGAGAACTCCATTTATTTGATCCATCGTGAATTGACGATAAAAAATTCCAATAGTCACACTGAAATCATTCCAATTATCGCCGATATCCAAGACCGTAAAAAAATCTTTCGCTTGATGCAAGAATATCAGCCAGACATCGTTTACCATGCCGCAGCGCATAAACATGTACCACTGATGGAATACAATCCTAGAGAAGCAGTTAAAAATAATGTCTATGGCACAAAAAATGTGGCAGAAGCAGCCAAAGCAGCTAACGTAAAAAACTTCGTGATGGTTTCAACTGATAAAGCCAATAATCCACCAAATGTGATGGGATCAACAAAACGTATCGCTGAAATGATCGTCACAGGATTAAATGAAGAAGGACATACTAAGTTTTCTGCTGTGCGTTTTGGCAATGTCTTAGGCTCACGAGGAAGTGTCATCCCTGTATTTAGAGAGCAGATCGCCAATGGAGGTCCAGTCACAATAACCGATTTTCGGATGACACGTTACTTCATGACGATCCCCGAAGCAAGTCGTCTGGTCGTTCAAGCAGGTGCCTTAGCAAAAGGTGGGGAAATCTTTGTTCTAGACATGTGTGAACCAGTAAGAATTGTTGATCTGGCGAAGAACATGATCCGTTTAAGTGGATACTCAGAAGACGAGATCGAGATTGTCGAAACAGGGATCCGTCCTGGAGAAAAACTGTACGAAGAATTACTGTTAGACAAAGAAAAAAATAATGAAGCGGTCTATGAAAAGATCTTTGTTGGAAACATCAAAGGTTACCCACTTCAGCAAGTCATGGACTTTGTTCATGCGTTACCTGAAGACGACCATGAATTAGCAAAAGAAATCGTTGCCTTTGCGAAAGCTTCGAGTAAATAGGGGGAGTAAATTGTACAAAGATTGGTTAAAAAGAGGGTTGGATTTTTTATTATCTTTAGTTGGAGTTATTTTACTATCACCGATTTTTTTGCTTTTGTGTATCTTGATCAAATTAGATTCAAAAGGACCTGTGATCTTTAAGCAAAAGCGGGTTGGGAAAAACAAGTCATATTTTAATATTTATAAATTTCGCACAATGAAAATAGATACACCAAAAGAGATACCTACACATTTATTATCTAATCCGGATTTCTACATTACACGAGTGGGGAAATTTCTGAGAAAAACAAGTTTAGATGAACTACCTCAATTATTTAATATTTTAAAAGGTGATATGGCAATTATCGGTCCTAGACCAGCTCTTTGGAACCAGTATGATCTTATTGAAGAACGTGATAAATACAAGGCTAATGATATTCGTCCTGGATTGACTGGCTTAGCACAAATTAGTGGTAGGGATGAGTTAGAAATTAAAGATAAATCAAAGCTAGATGGTGAATACACAGCACATATCACATTTTGGATGGATGTAAAATGCTTTGTTCTGACGATTGTCTCTGTATTTAAAAGTGATGGAGTAGTTGAAGGTGGTACTGGGGCAGTGAAGAAGGAGGATGACAAATGAAAAAAATCCTGATTACTGGAGAACATAGTTATATTGGAACCTCATTTAAAAAATGGATGATGCAGTTTGGTGAAGCTTATCAGATTGATAGTATAAGTGTAAGAGGAAAAGAGTGGCGAAAACATGATTTTTCTTCTTATGATACGGTTGTTCATTTAGCAGCAATAGTCCATAAAAAAGATGTATCTTCGGAACTCTATTTTAAGATAAATCGAGATTTAGCAGTTGAAATTGCTAAAAAATCCCAAAAAGAAAAAGTTAAGCAATTTATTTTTTTTAGTACAATGGCTGTTTATGGATTAGAAGAGGGCATAATAACAAAAAAAACAATTCCTCATCCTATCAATAATTATGGTAAATCTAAACTAGAAGCGGAAAATTTAATACGGACATTAAATACTTCAAAATTTAAGGTTCTTATTATAAGGCCACCAATGATTTACGGACCACATGCGGTAGGTAATTATGCAAAACTTTCAAAATTAGCAAAAGTGATTCCTTTTTTTCCTAAAGTTAATAATAAGAGGAGTATGCTGTATATAAAAAATTTAAATGCATTTATAAAATTGGGAATTGATTTTGATCTATCAGGTACTTTTCACCCGCAAAATGAAAAATTAGTTGATACTTCAGAAATGGTAGTAGCAATTGCCAGAATATCTAATAAAAAGATTCACCTAATATCAGGTTTTAGTAAAATGATAACCATATTAGGGAAAAATATCAGCCTATTTAAGAAAATTTTTGGAAATTTATTTTATGATGAATCTGTGGTTGGATATCCAGGTTCTACATATGATGAAGTTTGTTTAGAATATCAAGAGAAAGACTTTATTGAAAGTATAGAGG
>NZ_NGMO01000001.1:713172-720341 GCF_002140175.1 Candidatus Enterococcus wittei | reverse complement strand
TAAAAGGTGATATGGCAATTATCGGTCCTAGACCTGTCTCTTATACACATCTAGATGTGTATAAGTTATCGGTCCTAGACCAGCTCTTTGGAACCAGTATGATCTTATTGAAGAACGTGATAAATACAAGGCTAATGATATTCGTCCTGGATTCTTATACACATCTAGATGTGTATAAGAGACAGCTCCCATACTACCTTTAGTGACACTACTGGCGAGAAGGTTATTCAAATGTAAGATTATTTTTGTTACTTACGATTTATATCCTGAAATTGCAGTAAAGATGAAAGCTATAGGTAATGAAAGCTTTATAGCTAAAGTAATGAAAAAAATAAATAAGACGTTGTTTCGGGAAGTATCTCACGTAGTAGCCTTATCTGAAGATATGAAAAAATATATTTTAAATAATCGCAGTATTCCACCTGAAAAAGTGAGCGTGATTCATAACTGGGCAACCGAAGAACTAGGATGTTCTGAAATACAATCGACAATATTTAAAAATATTAGGACAAAGTATGGGTTAGTTGTTTCATATTTTGGAAATATGGGAACTGCACAAGATATAAATACAATTTTGGAAATAATAAAGGATGAACGTATAAGGGAATCAAATATTTGTTTTCTTTTTGCAGGACACGGAAATAAAAGAGAAAAAATAGAAGAATTAATTAAACAAAAACAATTATCTAATAGTATAATGTTTGATTATTTAAGTGGTGTCGATTTTGAAGATGCTTTAAATATTACAGATGTATTTTTGGTTTCGCTTGAAAAGGATATTTCTGGTCTTGCTGTTCCAAGTAAAACCTACAGTTATTACCAATCAGGAAAACCTGTAATTGCCATTATGGATAAAAATACTGATGTTTCGAAAGAAATTTATAAAAATAATGCAGGCCTTGCAATTGAAAATGGTGAAATAGAACCCTTAGTAGAATGGCTGATATCACTTGAAAACGATAAAACACAATTAACTACAATGAGCATGAATGTCCAAAAGATGTTTAAAGATTCATATACGAAAGATTTACTGTTAGAAAAATACGTTGATTTAGTAAATTTAGTCTTGGAGGAATAGAGATGTTCAAAGATAAAATTTTATTAATTACTGGTGGTACTGGTTCTTTTGGTAATGCAGTAATGAAACGCTTTTTGGATTCTGATATAAAAGAAATCCGTATTTTTTCTCGTGATGAAAAAAAACAAGATGACATGAGAAAAAAATATAATAATGATAAATTGAAATTTTATATTGGAGATGTTCGTGACATCAATAGTGTGAAAAATGCGATGCATGGAGTTGATTATGTATTTCATGCAGCTGCACTCAAGCAAGTACCTTCTTGTGAATTTTTCCCTATGGAAGCTGTCAAAACAAATATTATGGGAACAGATAATGTCGTGACAGCAGCTATTGAGATGGAAATCCAAAAAGTGATTTGCCTATCAACAGATAAAGCAGCCTATCCAATTAATGCTATGGGAATCTCAAAGGCTATGATGGAAAAAGTATTTGTGGCTAAAGCAAGAACAGTTACTGATGAAAGTACAACGATTTGTGGGACACGCTATGGGAATGTCATGGCATCTCGTGGATCCGTTATCCCATTATTTATCGAACAAATCAAAGCTGGTAAACCATTGACAGTCACAGATCCTGGAATGACTCGCTTTTTAATGAGCCTAGAAGAGGCTGTGGATCTTGTTGTTTTTGCTTTTCAACATGCAAAAGCTGGTGATATTATGGTACAAAAATCTCCAGCATCAACGGTTGGTGATTTGGCTCAAGCAATTATTGAACTATTTGACGTAAATAATGATATCCATGTGATTGGAACACGTCATGGGGAAAAACGTTATGAAACACTTCTGACAAAAGAAGAGTATCTAGTAGCCAAAGATATGGGCGATTTTTATCGGGTACCAGCAGATACTCGTGATTTGAATTATGATAAATATTTTGTGGAAGGTAGTAAAGAATTAACTCGTGAAGGTGAATACAACTCAGATAATACCCAACGTTTATCTGTAAAAGAAATCAAAGAAAGACTCATGGAATTAGATTATGTGAAAAAAGAACTGAAAGAGTGGCAGAATCGATGAATATTTTAGTGACTGGAGCAAATGGTTTTGTTGGGAAAAATTTGATTGCTGAGTTGAAAAATGAAGGTGTTACAACTATTTTTAGCTTTGACATAGACACACCTAAGGATTTATTAGATGAATATTGTGCAAAAGCAGATTTTGTCTTTCATTTAGCTGGTGTAAATCGGCCAAAAGAGGATGCGGAATTTATGGAAGGAAATTTCGGGTTTACTTCAGAATTATTATCAAAGCTAAAGGAACATCATAATACTTGTCCTGTCATGATTTCTTCATCTATCCAAGCGGCACTTGATAATTCTTATGGGAAAAGTAAAAAAGCTGGAGAAGATCTTTTAAAAGCATATCAAGAAGAAACAGGTGCGCCTGTATATATTTATCGTTTTTCAAATTTATACGGAAAATGGTCACGACCTAATTACAATACAGTAGTAGCTACTTTCTGTTATAAGATTGCGCGAAATGAAGAAGTGACAGTCAATGATCCAACAGCTCATATTGCGCTTTGTTATATTGATGATGTAGTCAAAGAGTTACTTCATTGTTTACAAGGAAAACCCTATAAAGAAAATGGATACTGTACTGTTCGAGAGTCAGATGAAATAACTGTCGGTGAATTAAGAGATCTAATTCTTTCTTTTAAAAATAGCCGAACAGATTTAAGCATTCCTAAACTTGATAGAAGAATTGTGAAAAATCTATATAGCACTTATTTAAGCTTTTTACCTGAAGATGATTTTTCCTACTTTTTAAAAATGAATGTGGATGATCGAGGTTCCTTTACTGAATTTTTAAGAACGAAAGATCGAGGACAAGTTTCGGTTAATATTTCTAAACCTGGAATTACAAAAGGAAATCACTGGCATCATACAAAAAATGAAAAGTTTTTAGTCGTAAGTGGTCAAGGTGTGATACGCTTTAGAAATATCAATTCTGATGAAGTCATCGAATACTTTGTTTCTGGTGAAAAATTAGAAGTTGTTGATATACCAGTCGGGTATACCCATAATATTGAAAACCTAGGAACTACAGATATGGTTACTGTTATGTGGGTAAATGAACCATTTGATCCTAAGCATCCTGACACCTATTATGTGGAGGTTTAAAGAATGAAAAAATTAAAAGTGATGACAGTAGTTGGGACACGTCCCGAGATCATCCGTTTATCTGCTGTTTTAAATAAATTAGAAGAATCAGAGGCAATCGAGCATATTCTCGTCCATACTGGCCAAAACTATGATTACGAATTAAATGAAGTGTTTTTTGAAGACTTCAAATTGAAAAAACCTAATTACTTTTTGAATGCAGCAACTGGTACAGCGATTGAGACAGTTGGAAATATTTTGATCAAGATTGATCCTATTTTAGCGGAAGTTCAACCTGATGCTTTTTTAGTACTAGGTGATACGAATAGTTGTTTGTGTGCGATTGCTGCTAAACGAAGACAGATTCCTATTTTTCACATGGAGGCAGGAAATCGTTGTTTCGATCAACGAGTACCTGAAGAAACTAATCGGAAAATTGTTGATCATACAGCTGATATCAACTTAACATATAGTGATATTGCAAGAGAGTATTTACTACGTGAGGGATTGCCTGCTGATCGCATCATTAAAACAGGAAGCCCTATGTTTGAAGTTTTAAATTCAAGAAAAGAAGACATCCAAAAATCTGATGTTCTTAATCGACTTGGTTTGAAAGAGGGAAACTATTTTGTTGTTTCCGCTCATCGTGAAGAAAATATTAGCTCAGAAAAAAACTTCTTGAATTTAGTAGATAGTTTAAATACGATTGCTGAAACATATCAATTACCAATTATTATCAGTACTCACCCACGCACAATGAAGATGATCGAATCAAAAGGAATTAAATTCCATGAATTGATCCAAACAATGAAACCAATGGGATTCAATGATTACAATAAACTACAAATCAATGCAAAAGCTGTATTAAGTGATAGTGGCACAATCAGTGAAGAATCTTCCATCTTAAACTTTAAAGCTTTAAATATCCGTCAAGCACATGAACGTCCAGAAGCAATGGAGGAAGCAAGTGTTATGATGGTAGGATTGGAAAAAGAAAGAATCATGCAAGGACTAGAAGTCTTGGAAACACAAGAAAAAGATACTTTACGACATGTTGAAGACTATTCTATGCCAAATGTTTCGGATAAAGTATTACGAATCATTCTATCTTATACAGATTATGTGAAGAGAGTGGTGTGGAGGAGGTGAAAGTCTTATTAATAAATTCAGTCTGTGGTATAGGAAGTACAGGTCGAATTTGTACTGATTTGTATGATATATTAATCGAGCAAGGACATGAATGTATTATAGCTTATGGACGAGGCGAAGCCCCTGTTAAATATAGAAACTACAAAATTGGTGGTAAATTTAATAACTGTTGTCATGTTTTTGAAACTCGACTTTTAGATAATCATGGCTTCTCATCAAGATATGCCACTAAAAGGTTTATTCGTTTCATAGAAGAATATAATCCAGACGTTATACACATTCATAACATACATGGCTATTTCTTAAACTTGGAGATATTATGCAAATATTTATCTAAAACTAAAGCAAAAATAATATGGACACTACATGATGGTTGGCTATTTTCTGGTCATTCTGCACATCCTCAATTAAATGATAATGGAGTACCCATATTCAAACCCAAAGATGTAAATACTAAAAGAGAGTATCCTAAATCTTATGTAAACTTTGAAAAAAGAAACTATCACAGAAAGAAAAAAGCTTTATTAGAAATTCCAATAATACAATTTGTAACCCCATCTAACTGGTTAGCTCAAACCGCAAGAAAAACATTTCTAAAAAAATATTCTTTTGAAGTAATTAATAATGGTATAGACTTAAATAAATTCTATCCGGATATGAGGAAAAGTTTTTTAGAAAAAAAAGTTATACTTGGAGTTGCTAGCTTTTGGAACTCTTTAAAGGGCTTGGATGTTTTTAATGAATTAGCGGATATTTTGGATTCTAATGAATACAAAATTATCTTGGTTGGCAGTGTGAAAGAAAAGGTTAATAAGAAGATAGAAGTAGTCAATAAAACAAACTCTATTGACGAATTAAGAAGAATTTATTCAACGGCAACGTATTTTGTTAATCCAACAAAGCAAGATAATTATCCTACAACAAATTTAGAAGCACAAGCTTGTAATATCCCAGTAATAACTACAAATGTGGGAGGAACCTCTGAAACAGTAATCAAAGGTAAAGGGATTGTTATAAATAACATTGATGATATCATTTATTCTATTGAACACAAAGATGAATGGTTCAACGTGAAAAAAAAAATACCATTAGAATTTTATAGTAAAGAAACAGCTTATAGAAAATATCTAAATTTATTTAATAATCTACTCAGCAAAGAAAAAAGTAGTAAGTGGATAAACAATTAATTAATTATGAACTGAAAAAAGGAAGAGATTTAATTTTTTTATATCTTATAATGGATTGGATGAAAGTAGATGAAAATAGTACACATACATCAGTTTTTTGATCCTGGATATGGTTATCAAGAAAATATTTTACCTGAATATCAAAAAGATTTAGGGCATGATGTTGTAATGCTGACTTCAACAAGAAAATATGGATTTGATAAAACAAAAAGTAGGGTTGAACCCTTGGGGGATTTTGTTGAAAATTCGTTTTTAGTTAGACGTATAGGTATAAAAGGGGAATTCCCTAAAAGGTTTGTTGTATTTAAAAACCTTTATGAAGAATTAGAAAAGGAAAAACCTGATTATATATTTCACCATTCAGTGACTGCGCCATCAATACTCACAGTTTCAAAATATAAGAAGAGACATCCACACACAATATTAGTTATGGATAATCATGCAGATTTAATGATTTCAGGTAGGAATCGATTATGGCGTTTATTTTATTATAATTTTTTTTGGAAATTATTGTTAAAAAATGTATCATTACAGGTAGATAAATTTTTTGGTGTAACACCTGATCGTAATACCTTTATGATTGAAGAACTTGGAATAGATCCTTTGAAAATATCTTTATTACCGATTGGGGCAGATATAAAAAGAATTCCTGTAGACAATGAGCAAAATAAAAAGAATAAAATAAAATTCTTAAGAGAAAATAAATTATCGGAAGATTCTATTGTTTTTTGTCATGGAGGTAAAATGAGCTATGCTAAGGAAACAGATGTTCTGATTCGTGCATTTATGCAAGTCAAGGAAAAAAAAACTTGCTTAATTTTATTTGGTTCACTTATAGACCCCACCTTAATGGACTTGGTTTCTAAAGATCCTAGGATTATTTTTATAGGTTGGCAAGATCGGAAAAACACACTTAAGGTACTATGCTTTTCCGACGTTGGAATTTGGAATTCTCAACATACGACATTACTAGAAGATGCGATTGGATGTGAGTTACCGCTTATACTGAAAAAATATGGAAGTACAGAACATTTAATCGATAAAAATGGGATATTTTTATCGAATACAGATGAAGTTACAATAGCTAAAACTGTGGAAACAATTCTAAGAAATAATGATATGCTAACGAAACTTATTGAAGGAACTAAAGAAAAAAAACGTGAGCTGTCTTATAAAAATATCGCTTACCAAAGTTTGAATATTTAAGAAAGGAGGAGAAATGATTAATTATTTAGTTTTTATTTATCTTATTTTTGATCAATTATATGTTATTCTTGCTTCTATTCTGAGACTTGACTCTACTAGTACTCAAGATTTATCTGCTTATGTGTATTTAAAGGTTTTTTTAGCAGTATTTTCATCAGGAATTATTATAATGAAAATACTTTTAGATAAAAAAATATCTCTAAAAACATTATATTCACTCCTGTCTCTTATACACATCTAGATGTGTATAAGAGACAGGTGTGTGAGTAGACAGCAATTAGATCGATTGATTGACACGAAATTATATTCCAAAAGTGTCCTTATATTTAATACGGTAAATGATGTTACTGTAAGGAAAAATGTATTCAGTAAAAATTTGCGAATCTGTTATGTGGGTTCAACAGATAAAAAAAGGTTCTTACGAGTGAAAGATATATGG
>NZ_NGMO01000001.1:707979-712333 GCF_002140175.1 Candidatus Enterococcus wittei | reverse complement strand
ATCGTAAGTATTGTAATTGCAAATTTAATTTCCCTTGTATTTCTTTTATCTCTTACTGTAAAGGAAGGTTTATATGTTAAAATACCCAAAAATTTTTTTAAATGTTTTATTTCAGGTATAGGCATGTATTTGATTGTTACAAGGTTAAACTTTATACACATCTAGATGTGTATAAGAGACAAAAATTTTTTTAAATGTTTTATTTCAGGTATAGGCATGTATTTGATTGTTACAAGGTTAAACTTTAATTATTTAAATGATTGGGTTAGCTTATTGATTAATTGTTTAATAGGTTTTATAGCTGTCTCTTATACACATCTAGATGTGTATAAGAGACTCTATTCAAATAGAGCATGATTTAAAAAATATCGTATGTAATGTGTGTGTGAGTAGACAGCAATTAGATCTGTCTCTTATACACATCTAGATGTGTATAAGAGATATGTGTGTGAGTAGACAGCAATTAGATCGATTGATTGACACGAAATTATATTCCAAAAGTGTCCTTATATTTAATACGGTAAATGATGTTACTGTAAGGAAAAATGTATTCAGTAAAAATTTGCGAATCTGTTATGTGGGTTCAACAGATAAAAAAAGGTTCTTACGAGTGAAAGATATATGGAAACAGTTAAGAAAACAGAAAGTAAAAAATATTGAATTTCATGTTATTGGTGGCGACAACCTTTATAATACTAGCAATAGAAATGATATTCCTTATTATTGTGACAAAGAGGAGATTTTTTATCATGGTATTGTGGGGGGAGCTGAAAAAATAGAACTTATGAAAACTATGAATTTAGGAATTATTTTTTCTAAAAGAGAAACTTTTGGTCTTGCTTCTATTGAATTTCAAGCATTAGGTATTCCAGTAGTTGCTTTAAAATCGTATGGGATGATTGATACAATAATAGATAAAAAGACTGGCTTTTTAGTCAATAATAAATATCTGTCTCTTATACACATCTAGATGTGTATAAGAGACAGTAATAATGTTAATGTTTAGTGGTTCATATTTATTAGGAAATTATGCTTTTTGGCTATTTATGTATTACACTATTGAAAATATGCTTTCAATACACATCTAGATGTGTATAAGAGACAGGTATTACACTATTGAAAATATGCTTTCAAGGAGCAAATCAAATGGTAACAAGAAAAAAAATCGCATTTTTTATTGATAACTCGGAAATTAACTCGCTTAAAATAATCAGTTCTAAAGAAGGAAATCCAGGAATCGGTGGAACTCATTTCATGTTCATTACTATAGCTGAATATCTAAATCAAAGAGAAGGATATGAATGCTATGTTTTAAGTCCGTTCCCCGAAACTTTACCTCAAATTAACTCTATACAGTGTGAAAATATTAGTGAAATTTCTAGTATATGTAAGAGATATGAGTTGGACTACCTAATACTAAGGGGACCTACTGTCTCTTATACACATCTAGATGTGTATAAGAGACAGAAGGTATAGAGTTGGATTTAATCTTAATCTTTTTGAAATAAATCTCTTGTATATACCTTTTCTTTTACATCGTCAAGACAACTATCGTAGCGGTTAGCAATAATACAGTAGCTAAGATTTTTGAAATCTTCCAAATTATTAATTATTTTTGAACCAAAGAAAGTTGTGCCGTTTTCAAGTGTTGGTTCATAAATGATAACAATCGAACCTTTGGCTTTAATTCTCTTCATGATGCCTTGAATTGATGACTGGCGAAAGTTGTCAGAATTATTTTTCATCGTCAGACGGTAGACTCCAATTACAATGTTTTTTTCCATGGATGAATTAAAATTATTCTTATCTTCATAAGAATAATATCCAGCCATCTGGAGTACACGATCTGCAATGAAATCTTTTCTTGTTCGATTACTTTCAACGATGGCACTCATCATGTTTTGTGGAACATCATTATAGTTTGCGAGAAGTTGTTTAGTATCTTTTGGTAGACAATACCCGCCATACCCAAAAGAAGGATTATTATAATGAGTTCCTATACGTGGATCAAGGCAAACACCGTTGATAATTTGTTGAGTATTCAGACCTTTCATTTCTGCATAGGTATCCAGCTCGTTGAAATATGATACTCTAAGTGCTAAATATGTGTTGGCAAATAATTTTACTGCTTCAGCTTCAGTAAATCCCATAAATAATGTGTCAATTTCTTTTTTGATAGCTCCTTCTTGTAATAAATCTGCAAATGTACGAGATGCTTTTACAAGATTTTCATCAGATTCATCTGTACTAACGATAATACGGGATGGATATAGATTGTCATACAATGCTTTAGACTCACGAAGGAATTCTGGGCTGAAGATGATGTTTTTTGTGTTGTATTTTGCACGTACAGTTTCAGTGTATCCAACTGGAACTGTTGATTTGATTATCATGATTGCATTCGAATTTACCTTTACTACTGATTCAATAACAGATTCAACAGCTGAGGTAACAAAATAATTCTTTTTACTATCATAATTGGTTGGAGTAGCTATCACAACGAAGTCGGCTTCTTTATAAGCTGATTCTCCGTCCAGTGTTGCTGTTAAATCTAGATCTTTCTCTGCTAGATACTTTTCAATATAATCATCTTGAATTGGGGATTTTTTCTTGTTGATTAAACCAACTTTTTCCGGAATGATATCAACAGCAGTTACGTGGTTTTTTTGAGCGAGTAAGATAGCGATAGAAAGACCAACATACCCTGTACCAGCAACTGCAATATTCATTGATTTATGAGTCTTTTGCGGAGTTGTAGTAGTTGTATCATTCACAAATAAATCTGTAATATCAAAGTCCAGTACATTGCCTAATATTTCCAACTGTGCAATAGACGGCATAAAATCTAATGATTCTAAACGGCTAATAATAGCACGATTGATACCTGTAGAATCAGCGAGTTGTTGTTGCGTAAGTTTTTTTGATTTTCTAGCTTCCATAATAGTTTGAGCCAGAAGTTTCTGAGATAATTTTTTCATAAAGCCTCCTATGTTAAAAATAATAACATTTTTGTTTGGTTATTATTTATTAATACGATAATTTTATACCTTTAGCCATTTGGAAGTCAATTTTTAAAGGCGTGAATTAAGGTTAAAATTCAAAATGTTAAAAATAATAACGAAAAGTTTCCGTTTCGTTCTGATTATTTCGATGATATAGGGTTGATATATTTTTAACGCTTAGACACGAAAAATTTTGTATATAGTGACTTTTATGTTTGAAAAGTAAATATAAATCTTTGGTACCTATATATCGTTTCACAGATATATTACAGTCTTTTATTCCTATATGTATTCTAATAAGCATTTTCTGAATGCTATCAACTTAACTTAGAATTAGGTGTTTACATAGTTTTATCATAAAGATTTTAATATTTATCTGTTCCAATGACTTATAAGAAAGGATTAGATATTATATAAACTAAAGAAAGCATGATAGTAAACTAAACAAAAACAGCCAATAACGTTTGAATTCTCAATCAACGTTTCTGGCTGTTTTTATATAAAAATTATTCCTATCCCCTCAACGCTGGCGTGACTGCATCTTTGCAGAACGTGAAGCGTTTTTTGTCGTAGTCGAGTAGGCCTGAGTCTTTGAGTTGTTTGACGACTTGTCCGGCGGTTTCTCGTGTGGTACCGCTATTGACGGCTAATTCTTTCAAGGTGATTGGGTAAGGAATCTTGACGTGGCCATCTTCTGTCGGGGTACCGAGTTCTTCTTTTAAGACAAAAAGGTTTTGCTTCACACGGTCAAAGGCGCTGGATGTCAAGCCAATCTGGATGCGTAGTTCATGCATCTCTACGACTTTGGATAGTTTTTGGATCATGTAAATCAACTGGTTTGGATTGTTTTTTACGATCTTTTCATAGTAAGAAACTGGGAAATAAAAAGTATCGATATCCGTCATGGCCTGTGCTGTATACGTATAGTTGCTTTCTTCGAAAATACCTGACATGGGGAAAAGGTTATTGGCCGTCACGTAATCATAGTAATAATAAGTAGCACTTTCATCGTAACGTTCTAAACGGATCAAGCCTTTAGTCAAAACGTAGAAGCGTTGACGTTCATCTCCTACATCAAATAGAATTTGCCCTTTTTTATAAGAACGAAGAACGGTATGTTCTTTGATCAATTCAAATTCCTCATCGGTGAAGTGTTCAAAATCAGGTTGATATCTAAGTTTTGAAAAGTGATAGTCAATTTTATTTACACGCATAAATAGATTCCTGCTTCCTCTAATACTTTACTTCTATTGTGACTGCTTTTATTTCTTTTGTAAAGTTTTTACACATACTGAAAAAAGTGAAAAAAAGACAAGAATTTATATAATCTTGTTATTATGTAAATATTATAC
>NZ_NGMO01000001.1:701637-707617 GCF_002140175.1 Candidatus Enterococcus wittei | reverse complement strand
TTTTAAATGCCAAAAATTTATGAAAGTGATACAAAAGCAAGCTATTCTATGTCTGTCTCTTATACACATCTAGATGTGTATGTTTAATTATTTAATTATCTTTTAATAATGAGAAAATCCTCACGTTTTAAATGCCAAAAATTTATGAAAGTGATTACAAAAGCAAGCTATTCTATGTATGTAAACAAAACGAAGGAGGCAACACAACATGGATAAACCGATTCACGTTTTCTCTGAGATAGGGAAGTTAAAGACAGTCTTATTAAAAAGACCTGGACAAGAAGTGGAAAATTTAACACCAGATATCATGGACCGTTTGTTGTTTGATGATATTCCGTATTTGCCAATTGCTCAGGCTGAACATGATAATTTTGCTAAAACACTTCAAAATGAAGGTGTTGAAACTTTATATCTAGAAAAATTAGCTGCTGAAGCAATTGATGCAGGCAATGTGAAAGAGCAATTTTTAAATAAAATGCTTGATGAATCACATATTGTATCTGATGCTGTCAGAGATGGTCTTCATGAGTTCCTTCTATCAATGGAAACACAAGAAATGGTAGATAAAATCATGGCAGGTGTCCGTACGAAAGATATCGAGGTAAAATCAAGAAGTCTATATGACCTTTCTGCAGATGATGATTACCCATTCTATATGGACCCAATGCCTAACTTATACTTCACAAGAGACCCTTCCGCATCAATGGGGAATGGGATGACCGTCAACAAGATGACCTTTGAAGCACGTCGTCGCGAATCAATGTTTACAGAATATATCTTAAAACATCATCCACGATTTGCGAACAAAGGGGTAGAAGTTTGGTTGGATCGTGAAAATCCTGACCATATCGAAGGTGGGGACGAACTGATCTTAAGTGATACAGTGGTTGCAGTTGGTATTTCTCAACGGACAAGTGCCAAAGCAATTGAAAAATTAGCGCGTAATCTATTTGCTAAAAATGCTGGCTTTGAAAAAGTCTTGGCGATCAAGATCCCTAATAACCGTGCGATGATGCATTTAGATACAGTATTCACTATGGTGGATCACGACAAATTTACGATTCATCCAGCCATTCAAAGTAAAGAAGGAAAAATGGATGTCTTTACGATTGAACAAGCAGGAGATGACATCAAGATTTCTCATTCAGATGATTTGCACGCATCTTTGAAATCTGCGTTAGGATTAGATGATCTTATCTTGATCCCTACAGGTAATGGCGATGCAATCGTTGCTCCTCGTGAACAATGGAATGATGGATCAAATACACTGGCAATTGCTCCAGGTGTGGTTGTCACTTATAACCGTAACTATGTTTCAAATGAATTATTAAGAAGCTACGGAATCAAAGTTCTTGAAATCACATCAAGTGAATTGTCACGCGGTCGTGGCGGCCCTCGTTGCATGAGCCAACCACTTGTACGTGAAGATTTAAAATAGGTTTTTACTGATGGCAGCTTAACTGTCAACTGCCATCAGATTTCCTCTAAATAAAATAGAAACGAAACTAAAGGAGAATAGTTAGTATGAAAAAATCTGTATTTCAAGGAAGAAGTTTATTAGCAGAAAAAGATTTTACAAAGGAAGAGTTACAATATTTGATCGACTTTTCTGAACACTTGAAAGATTTGAAAAAACGTGGCATTCCTCATCATTATTTAGAAGGTAAAAACATTGCGTTATTGTTTGAAAAAACATCTACTCGTACACGTGCAGCATTTACTACTGCCGCAATCGATCTTGGCGCACATCCTGAATATCTAGGTGCAAATGACATTCAATTAGGTAAGAAAGAATCAACTGAAGATACTGCCAAAGTATTAGGTCGTATGTTCGACGGAATCGAATTCCGTGGATTCAGCCAAAAAATGGTAGAAGAATTAGCAGAATACTCTGGTGTACCAGTATGGAATGGTTTAACTGATGAATGGCATCCAACACAAATGATTGCTGACTTCTTAACGATCCAAGAAAACTTTGGTCAAGTAGAAGGAATCACTATTGCTTACTGTGGTGATGGCCGTAACAACATGGCAAACTCATTATTGGTAACTGCTGCGATCTTAGGTGCTAACATGCGTATCGTTGCTCCAAAAGAATTACAACCAGAAGAAGAAATCGTTAAAATGGCTGAAGACTTTGCTGCAAAATCTGGTGCACAATTAATGATCACTGATGACGTAGACAAAGGGGTAGACGGCGTAGACGTACTTTACTCAGACGTATGGGTATCTATGGGTGAAGAAGACAAATTTGAAGAACGGATCAAATTGTTGAAACCTTACCAAATCAACATGGAAATGATCGAAAAAACACATAACACTGATCGATTGATCTTCTTGCACTGCTTACCAGCATTCCATGATACAGAAACAGTGTATGGCGAACAAATGAAAGAACGCTTTGGCATTACTGAAATGGAAGTAACAGATGAAGTCTTCCGCAGCAAATATGCACGTCAATTTGACCAAGCAGAAAACCGTATGCACTCAATCAAAGCGATCATGGCTGCAACACTAGGAAACTTATTCATTCCTCGTGTGTAAGTTGATCCTCGTTGATTCTTACAATTGAATGAAGCAGACGAGTCAGCGTTACGAACGTTCCTTATCGAACGCTGGCTTGTTTTGTCATCGACAAAAAGAGGGAATGACAAGCTCATTTCTCTTTAAAAAATCGAAAAGACAGTGTTCTAGAAATCGAGAAAAGATTAGAATTCTGAAAAGAAAGCGTTATCTTTAAGTTCTTTTGTTTTATTTCTAGCAAGGAACACTGATGAACCTATGAAAGGGAGAGAGACATGGCAAATCGAAAAGTAGTGGTTGCACTAGGCGGCAACGCAATTTTATCAACAGATGCAAGTGCGAAAGCACAACAAGATGCTTTGATGGAAACAGCAAAATACTTAGTGAAATTTATTGAACAAGGAGATGAATTGATCATCTCTCATGGTAATGGTCCGCAAGTAGGGAACTTGTTGATCCAACAACAAGCGGCTGATTCAGAGAAAACACCTGCGATGCCATTAGATACCTGTGTGGCAATGACAGAAGGCTCGATTGGCTATTGGTTACAAAATGCAATGGGCGAAGTATTGAAACAAAAAGGGATCGATAAAGATGTTGTTTCGTTAGTAACCCAAGTGATCGTGGATGAAAATGATCCGTCATTCAAACAACCAAGTAAACCAGTTGGACCTTTCTATACAGAAGAAGAAGCCAGTGAACAAATGAAGGCTGATCCATCTGTGACTTTCAAAGAAGATGCTGGACGTGGTTGGCGTAAAGTCGTAGCTTCACCAAAACCAATCTCTATCAAAGAAGCTCGTGTGATCGAAACACTAGTGGAACAAGGAGTCATCACGATTTCCGTTGGTGGAGGCGGGATTCCAGTGGTGGAAACAACTACTGGTCTTGAAGGTCGAGAAGCAGTGATCGACAAAGATTTTGCTTCTGAAAAATTAGCAGAAATCATCGGAGCCGATCTATTGATTGTTTTAACTGGTGTGGATAATGTGTATGTCAACTACCAAAAACCTGATCAAAAGAAACTAGAAACTGTCTCTGTTTCAGAAATGAAACAATATATCGAAGAAAAACAATTTGCTCCAGGAAGTATGTTGCCAAAAGTAGAAGCTGCGATTGCGTTTGTTGAAGCAAGACCAGAGGCAAAAGCAATCATCACTTCATTGGAAAATATTGAAAATCTTCTAGCTTCAGAAGAAGGAACAATCATTGTTGCTGACTAAATCGGCTGTTTTGTGACTGTTTCTTATAAAATAAGTGTATAAAATGTCCAGTTGGTGTTTATTCTCCTTTAGACCTTCTGGACATTTTATGATAAAACCCTAGCCAGTCCATTTTTTTTCTGCTATAATTCAATCAAGTTTAATATGTCTAACGTTTGCTGAACAAGAGAGTAGTTGGCTGTTCTCATTCAAAGCGAGTCTGGGTAGAGTGGAAGCCGGATGGATGGATGTCAATGAAGCGCACTTGGAGAATTCTGTCTTTGACAGACGGTTGTCAACCGATATCAGATGAAGCAGGTCCTGTGAACAGGACAATTGGAGTGGTACCGCGGGAAATCTCGTCTCTAGTGAATACATTATCGTATGTATTCGCTAGAGATTTTTTTGTTTTACAGCAAACATCATTTTTTAGGAGGAAATAGAATGAACAATAAAGAAATCGTTGCAAATGCATTATACGAAGTAGTAAAAGAAGAGTTGTCACTAGAACAAGTGGCCCAGTTACTTGAAAATCCTAAATCAGCCGATCATGGGGATGTCGCATTTCCGGCTTTTTCATTAGCAAAAATTTTCCGTAAAGCTCCACAACAAATTGCAGCGGATCTAGCTGAAAAAATCGATTCAACCAACTTCGAAAAAATCGAAGTAGTTGGACCTTACCTTAATTTCTTTATGAATAAAGAAGTGATCAGTCAAAAAATCTTGGCAACAGTTGTAAAAGAAAAAGAACACTATGGCGATAGCACGATTGGTAATCAAGGAACAGTTCCGATCGATATGTCTTCACCAAATATTGCAAAACCAATTTCTATGGGACATTTACGTTCTACAGTGATCGGTAACTCGATTGGTTTTATCATGGAAAAACTAGGATATCAACCTATTCGCATTAACCATTTAGGTGATTGGGGTACACAGTTTGGTAAATTGATCGTAGCATACAAAAAATGGGGATCAGAAGAAGCAGTCAAAGCTGAGCCAATCAATGAATTGCTACGTTTATATGTACACTTCCACGAAGAAGCAGAAACACACCCTGAACTGAATGATGAAGCACGTTCTTGGTTCAAACGTCTAGAAGAAGGCGATGAAGAAGCGATTCAATTATGGCAATGGTTCCGTGACGAATCAATGAAAGAATTCAATAAGATCTATGACTTGTTAGAAGTTCGTTTTGATTCATTGAATGGGGAAGCATTCTACAACGACAAAATGGATGAAATCGTTGAATTATTAGAAGAAAAACATTTACTGCAAGAAGATAAAGGAGCAGAAATCGTTGATTTGTCTGCTTATGATCTAAACCCAGCTTTGATCAAGAAATCAGATGGGGCAACATTATATATCACACGTGATTTAGCCGCTGCTTTATACCGCAAACGGACTTACAATTTCAAACAATCTTTATATGTCGTAGGTAATGAGCAAAGCTATCACTTCAAACAATTAAAAGCGGTCTTGAAAGAACTAGGCTTTGACTGGTCAGATGATATGCATCACATTCCATTTGGTTTGATCACACAAGGTGGGAAAAAATTATCAACACGTAAAGGAAAAATCGTTCTTTTAGAAGAAGTATTGAACGAAGCTATTGAATCTGCCAAAGAACAAATCGGCGAGAAAAACCCTGATTTGGAAAACAAAGATGTCGTAGCAAAACAAGTCGGTGTAGGAGCAGTTATCTTCCACGACTTGAAAAATGATCGTTTGAATACTTTCGACTTCAATTTAGAAGAAGTCGTACGTTTTGAAGGAGAAACAGGACCATACGTTCAATATACCCATGCTCGTGCAATGAGTCTATTAGACAAAGCAGGCTTTGTTCCATCCACAGAACAAACTTATGCACTAAATGATGAAAGCAGTTGGGAAGTCATCAAATTAGTACAAAAATATCCTGAAACAGTCCTACAAGCAGGCGAAAAATATGAACCATCAATCATTGCAAAACATGCAATCAAATTAGCCCAAGCATTCAATAAATACTATGCACATACGAAGATCCTAGCGGACGATGCACAAAAAGAATCACGACTAGCATTAGTTTATGCAGTAACAGTCTTACTAAAAGAAGACCTACGCCTATTAGGCCTACATGCACCAGAAAAAATGTAAGAAAAAGGTTGTGACACCAGCGTTTTGACCTGAGCAATAAGAAAGAATCTCAGAAAATAGCTTTCCATATTTTTTGAGATTCTGCCTTATTGCCGAAGGGCAGCTGGTGGAACACCGTG
>NZ_NGMO01000001.1:683781-701357 GCF_002140175.1 Candidatus Enterococcus wittei | reverse complement strand
AAGAGGAAAGTTCTAGATACGAGCAGTAATTGAAAGATGGGAAAATAGCTTTCCATATTTTTTGAGATTCTGCCTTATTGCTGAAGGGCAGCTGATGGAGCACCGAGTATCATGATCCAGAGGAAAGTTCTAGTTCCAATTATAAAATCAAGGCCTTGAGAAAAACAATTCTCAAGGCCTTGATTTTATAAGCTTGCATGCTGAAACTTATAGATTATGCTGAACTCATTTTTTAGTGTACTTTATAAAAAAGAAAATAAGCGTGGAATAAATGCATTATTTACTTTTGTTCCACGCTCTAAATACATATAAACGGCAAGAGCAGAAGCAACTCTTTAGGAAATAAGCCGAAATTCACAAAAATTTGAAAAGCAATTTTCGTGAATTTCGACTTATTTCTCGGAGTTAAACGCTTCTGCCCCAGCCCCTTTTTGTTGTGATTGGCTTTTTCCTTGTTCTTAAAAAATCGTTGCTTCAGTTGGGTGATGCAAGAAGTTTTCAACTAAACGGGCTTCTTCATCGTCTTTAGAAATAATGACTATCGTATCAAATCCGGCTATTGTGCTGACGATATTAGGCGGTTTGATCTCATCTAAAACAGCGGCGAACAATTGGGCATTATCTGGAATCGTATGCACGATAGTCAAGAAATGAACCCGTTCGACTTTTAAAACAATATCTTCGATCATTTGGATCAAGCGTTGTTCATCTTCACTTTTGACCTCTGTTTCTTCTGCTTCATGAAAAAGAACGAAACGGGAAACACCAGATTCGTCAGGTGCTTTCACGATTTTTAAATCTCGGATATCTCTGGAAATGGTTGCTTGTGTAGCGCTTACTTCATAGTCTTTTAACTTGTTTAATAATTCTTCTTGAGTCCGGATCGTAAATTCTTCAATCACTTGTTTGATCAATAGATGTCGCTCGGCTTTACGCATGCTATTCTCCTTTACGAAAGTTTTCACATGTATCATAACAAAAAAAAGAGACCTTGCCCATAACTATTTTACATTTAATAACTGGTATTATTGTTTTATTAGCATGAAATATTGTCGTATTTGTTATTTATTATAATAGAAAAGTAGACAAAAAAAGATAGAAATGTAGAAAAAAAAGAGAAGTTGATACTTTTTCTTGAAATTTACTTGTCTATCAGTTAAACTAATGAATGTTGAGCATAAAAGTACTTTCAATCTGAGAGTGTTACTTGTTTTGTTCAATAAATCCACATTCTTGTTGGATCGTTAGTCGGTGCTTGAAAAAGTAGGCTGGCGAGTTGGAAGACAAGAAGAGGGAAAAATAAAACCAAATCGGAGGAAACAAACATGGCAGTAATTTCAATGAAACAATTACTAGAAGCCGGCGTACATTTTGGTCACCAAACTCGTCGCTGGAACCCAAAAATGAAGAAATATATCTTCACAGAAAGAAACGGAATCTACATTATTGACTTACAAAAAACAGTTAAATTAGTAGATGCAGCTTACGATTACATGAAGAGCGTAGCAGAAGAAGGCGGCGTTGCTTTATTCGTAGGTACGAAAAAACAAGCACAAGAAGCAATCAAAGACGAAGCAACACGTGCTGGACAATACTTTGTTAACCACCGTTGGTTAGGTGGAACATTAACAAACTGGGATACAATCCAAAAACGTATTGCACGTTTGAAACAAATCAATGCAATGGAAGAAGATGGAACATTTGATGTTCTACCTAAAAAAGAAGTTGCAGGTCTAAACAAACAACGTGAACGTCTTGAAAAATTCTTAGGCGGTATCGCTGATATGCCAAGAATTCCAGATGTAATGTACATCGTGGACCCTCGTAAAGAACGTATTGCCGTTCAAGAAGCACACAAATTAAATATCCCAATCGTAGCAATGGTTGATACAAACTGCGATCCAGATGAAATCGACGTAGTTATCCCATCAAATGACGACGCAATCCGTGCCGTTAAATTGATCACTTCAAAAATGGCTGATGCTTTCATCGAAGGAAATCAAGGGGAAGATCAAGTAGTTGAAGAAGATTTTTCAGCAGAAAACACTGCAACATCAATCGAAGAAATCGTAGATGTTGTTGAAGGCGACAACTCTTCAGCAGAATAATTTTTAAATGATGGAGCTGTTTCAAAGGCTAGGCGACAAGCCTCACTCTCCTTTGAAACAGCTTTTTTTAAAGAAAATAATTAGGGGGAAGTAAAAATGGCAGATATTACAGCTAAAATGGTAAAAGAACTACGCGATATGACAGGCGTAGGAATGATGGATGCAAAAAAAGCATTGGTTGAAGTAGAAGGCAACATTGAAAAAGCAGTGGATCTTTTACGTGAAAAAGGAATGGCAAAAGCTGCGAAGAAAAATGATCGTATTGCCGCTGAAGGTCTTGCTTCAGTTGCAGTGAAAGGAAATACAGCTGCAATCGTTGAAGTAAACTCTGAAACTGACTTTGTTTCAAAAAATGAAATGTTCCAAGATTTAGTAAAAGAAATCGCTGAACTTGTTGCTGAAAACAAACCAGCTGACATGGACGAAGCAATGAAAATCAAAACTTCAAAAGGAACAATCGAATCTGATCTAATCGAAGCAACTCAAGTAATCGGTGAAAAAATCAGCTTCCGTCGTTTTGAAGTAGTAGAAAAAGAAGACAATGCTGCGTTTGGCGGATACCTACACATGGGTGGACGTATCGCTGTTTTAGCTGTTTTAGAAGGTACAACTGATGAAGCAGTAGCAAGAGACGTTGCAATGCACGTTGCTGCGATCAACCCTCGTTATGTAAATGAATCTCAAATTCCAGAAGCAGAATTAGAACATGAAAAAACAGTTCTAACTGAACAAGCATTGAACGAAGGTAAACCAGCAAATATCGTAGAAAAAATGGTTGAAGGACGCTTGAAGAAATTCAAAGCTGAGATCGCATTGGTTGACCAACCATTTGTTAAAGATCCTGATATGACTGTTGAAAAATATGTAGCTTCTAAAGGGGCAACTGTGAAAACTTTTGTTCGTTTTGAAGTCGGCGAAGGTATCGAAAAACGCGAAGATAACTTTGTTGAAGAAGTAATGAGCCAAGTGAAAAAATAATTCAATTTCAAGTGACATCAGAGTAAAAGCAAACTCGAAGATTGAAAAACTGATTCGTTTATTTTTCAGTTTTCAATACTTCGAGTGCGTTTTGCTCGTCTCACATTAATTGAAGGACACAAGAAAGTGATAAAAAGCGATCAAGTTTCAGCGATAGAAATTGTCGAGAAAATAGGACTCTATTTTTTATACTGGTTCGTATTTTTATGATTTTGGCTTTTTTACACCATTTATCGGTTTTACAAATGAGGGGAATGACTTATGTCACGTCTCCTTTTTTTTAGGGCAAAGAAGCAAGGAATATTCACCTTTTCGTGCCTAAATGATTTGGATATGGTAAAATGTCAATAGAAAATATTGGAGGAATGAGCATGGTCACACCAAAATATCAGCGTGTCGTCTTAAAATTAAGTGGAGAGGCTTTAGCTGGAAATGAAGGATTCGGGATTAAACCACCGGTCATTAAAGAAATTATCCAGGAAATCAAAGAAGTCCACGAGTTAGGTGTTGAGATGGCCATTGTTGTCGGCGGCGGAAATATCTGGCGTGGACAAATTGGTGCTCAAATGGGCATGGAAAGAGCACAAGCAGATTATATGGGGATGTTAGCAACCGTAATGAATGCTTTAGCCTTGCAAGATACCTTGGAAAACGTTGGGGTACCTACACGTGTCCAAACATCGATTGAAATGCGTCAAATCGCAGAACCATACATTCGTCGCAAAGCTGAACGTCACTTAGAAAAAGGTCGGATCGTCATTTTTGCTGGCGGTACTGGAAATCCTTATTTTTCTACAGATACAACAGCTGCTTTACGTGCCGCAGAAATCGGTGCAGATGTTATTTTGATGGCTAAGAACAATGTTGACGGTGTTTATTCAGCTGATCCAAAACTAGATTCAAATGCAGTGAAGTTTGAGGAATTGACACACATGGAAGTCATCGCTAAAGGATTGCAAGTGATGGACTCAACAGCAAGTTCATTAAGTATGGATAATGATATTCCATTACTTGTCTTCAATTTAAATGAACATGGCAATATTCGTCGCGCAATTCTAGGTGAAAATATTGGAACAACCGTAAGGGGGAAATAAACAATGGCAGATGCAATTATGACAGAAGCAAAAGAAAAAATGCAAAAAGCAGCTCAAAATCTACAACGTGAACTTGGACAAATCCGTGCAGGTCGCGCGAATGCAAGCTTATTGGATCGAATCACTGTAAATTATTACGGTGCACCAACACCGCTAAATCAACTAGCTTCTATTCAAATCCCAGAAGCTAGAATACTGATGATCACGCCATTTGATAAAAGTATCCTTCAAGATATCGAAAAATCGATCATGGCTAGTGATATCGGCATCAGCCCAACCAACGACGGAAATGTGATCCGCTTAGTGATCCCACAATTAACAGAAGAACGCCGGAAAGAATTGGCAAAAGATGTGAAAAAAGAAGCAGAAAATGCGAAAATCGCTGTGCGTAATATTCGTCGTGATGCAATTGATGAGTATAAAAAACAACAAAAAAATGGGGATATCACAGAAGATGACTTACGTGGTCTAGAAAAAGAAGTGCAAACTTTGACAGACAACAGCATCAAAGAAGTGGATCGAATCGCCGCTGAAAAAGAAAAAGAATTACTTGAAGTATAAATAGCAAACGGAAAAAAACAGGAGTCTGGTAGTGAATACTGGGTCCTGTTTTTTTCAATAACTAAGAAGAAATTATAAAAAAACTATTGAATTTACATAAAAACAGAGGTTGACCATAGGAAATAAGCGAAGATATTGCTATAATACTAAAGATAACTGCAATTTTTTTAGTATAGGAGGAAAAAGAATGTTACGTTTTTTTCCGCAAAAAAACAAATATATTCAAGAAAAAAGTGAGTTCCAATTTAACGCTGAAGGAGCGATTCCACAACATGTGGCGATCATTATGGATGGTAATGGCCGTTGGGCTCAAAACCGTCGTCTGCCTCGCGTAGCAGGCCACAAAGAAGGAATGGAAACGGTCAAAAAAGTCACAAAGAAAGCTTCTAGGTTAGGGGTGAAAGTATTGACCCTATATGCTTTCTCTACAGAAAATTGGAAGCGACCAAAAGACGAAGTGAATTTTCTCATGCAATTGCCTGTCGATTTTTTTGATACCTTTGTGCCAGAGTTGATTAAAGAAAATGTCAAAGTACAGGTAATGGGCTACGAAGATCTTTTACCGAAGCACACGCAAGATGCGGTTTTTCGTGCAATAGAACAAACGAAAGACAATACTGGTATGATTTTGAACTTTGCTTTGAACTATGGCAGTCGCGCAGAAATCATTACAGCTGTCCAAGCCATCGGAGAAAAAATCAAAGAGGAACAACTCACAATTGAGCAAATCGATGAAACATTATTTGCAGATCATTTGATGACAGGTTTTTTACCTCAGGAATTACGTGATCCTGAATTAGTGATCCGCACGAGTGGAGAAGAGCGGATCAGTAACTTTTTGTTATGGCAAATTGCTTATAGTGAGCTATATTTTACCAAAGCATTATGGCCGGATTTCGATGGAACACATTTAGAAGAAGCGATTGCTTCCTATCAAAATAGAGATCGTCGGTTTGGTGGCGTCAAAAGTGTAGAAAAAGGAGAAGAATCATGAGACAACGTGTAATTACAGCGGCAATCGCCCTCGCATTGTTTATTCCAGTTATTTGGATCGGTGGTATTGCTCTTGAGTTAGTCGCAGCTGTCTTAGCTGTTATTGGTGTATATGAATTGTTTCGTATGAAAGGACTGACATTATTAAGTTTTGAAGGTGTATTGTCAGCCATAGGCGCAGTATTTTTGGTGTTGCCGAAAGAACGTTGGTTTTTCTTTTTACCAGAAGGAACAAGCAACTTTATGCTCTTTTATCTAGTCGTGATGATTTTATTAGGAACTTCTGTCTTTTCAAAAAATATGTATACGATCGATGAAGCAGGTTTTCCAGTTATCACGAGTTTATATGTTGGATTTGGGTTCCAAAATTTTGTCACCGCTCGTACAGAGGGAATCCCGATTTTGATTTTTGGACTGTTCATTGTCTGGGCCACAGACATTGGCGCCTATCTCGTTGGTAGAAAGTATGGGCAACGTAAACTTTGGCCAGAGATCTCACCGAATAAAACGATTGAAGGAGCATTAGGAGGGATTGGAAGTGCATTAATTGTTGCTTTGCTTTATTTCCTCTTATATCCGTCACAAGAATTGTTTGGACATGGCTTGTTCGTGATGTTGTTGTTCACAATCGTCTTATCAATTGTGGGACAATTCGGCGATTTAGTAGAGTCTGCAATCAAACGACACTATGACGTGAAAGATTCAGGAAACATTCTTCCCGGGCATGGCGGCATTTTGGATCGTTTTGATAGCTTGCTTTTCGTCTTTCCAATGATGCACTTGTTTGGACTGATTTAACGATTGATCCGTGGTATAAACATCCGAAAATAACCTAAAAATCTTAATGATTTTACCTGGTGAAAGAATCACTGATAAATTTAGCTGGTTCATCGGATCGTTCAATACCATGGATTTTTTTGTGATACAGCCTATTGGTGAAGTGGTCAGAATGTGGTAAGATTAAAGTGTTTTATTAACTATAATTGAAAATTGAAATAACTAGGTGAAAAAAATGTAAAGGAGAAAGCGATGAGAACAATTATAACGTTTATTATTGTTTTTGGTATTTTAGTGATTGTTCATGAATTTGGACACTTCTTCTTTGCGAAACGTTCGGGAATTCTAGTTCGTGAATTTGCTATTGGAATGGGGCCGAAGATCTACGGGCACCAAGCAAAAGACGGAACAACGTATACATTGCGTTTACTACCAGTCGGTGGATATGTAAGGATGGCTGGAAATGGAGAAGATGAGACAGACATGGCTCCAGGAATGCCACTGTCTCTCTTGCTAGATTCTAAAGGTGTCGTAAAGAAAATCAATTTGAGCAAAAAGATCCAATTAGCAAACGGAGTCCCGGTGGAATTGATCCGCTACGATTTGGAAGATGCGTTGACGATCACAGGATTTGTAAACGGTGACGAAACACAAGAAGTCACGTATCCTGTTGATCATGATGCTTCAATCATCGAAGCAGATGGTACGGAGTTAAGAATTGCCCCAAGGGATGTCCAATTCCAATCGGCTAAGTTATGGCAACGGATGTTGACAAATTTTGCTGGTCCGATGAACAATTTTATTTTAGCGATTCTTTTGTTTATTGTCTTAGCATTTATGCAAGGCGGTGTACAAGTAACAGATACGAATCAAATCGGCATGGTGTTACCAGATGGGGCGGCAGCAACAGCTGGCTTGAAAGAAAATGATCAAATCATCAGTGTAGATGGGAAAAAAATCCATTCATGGAATGATCTGACAGCTGTTATCACAGAAAACCCTGGAAAAGAACTGGATTTTGAAGTGAAGCGTAATGATCAGATTTCTAGTATTGAAGTGACACCGAAAACAGTTGATGCAAATGGAGAAAAAATTGGACAACTTGGGATCCAAGCACCGATGAAAACAGGTTTTGTTGATAAAATCGTGGGCGGTACACAACGGGCATTCAGTAGTTCTCTGGAAATTTTCAAAGCTTTAGGGTCTTTATTTACAGGGTTCAGCTTAGACAAGCTTGGTGGTCCAGTCATGATGTTCCAGCTTTCTTCTGAAGCAGCCAATCAAGGTATTGTGACGGTGATCAGTTTAATGGCATTATTGTCAATGAATCTAGGAATCGTCAATTTACTACCGATCCCTGCATTAGATGGTGGGAAGTTGGTATTGAATGTCATCGAAGGAATTCGTGGAAAACCGATCAGTCAAGAAAAAGAAGGCATTCTGACCTTAGTAGGTTTTGGCTTTTTGATGCTATTGATGGTGCTTGTCACATGGAATGATATCCAACGGTTCTTTTTCTAAACAAGTTGACATATAGGGTATAATTACTAGCGATAGATTAATTGAGGAATAAAGGAGTAAATATAGAATGAGACAATCAAAGATGTTGATCCCTACACTAAGAGAGGTTCCGAATGATGCGGAAGTATTAAGTCATCAAATCTTATTAAGAGCGGGTTATATCCGCCAAGTATCAGCGGGGATCTACTCTTATTTACCACTAGCCAATCGGGTATTGGAAAAATTAAAAACGATCATGCGTGAAGAATTTGAAAAAATCGGTGCGGTTGAAATGCTGATGCCAGCTATTTTACCTGCAGAATTATGGGAAGAGTCTGGACGTTATGAAACATATGGTCCGAACCTTTACCGTTTCAAAGACCGCAATGACCGTAAGATGATCTTAGGACCAACACATGAAGAAACATTTACGGAACTGATCCGTGATGAAATCAATTCATACAAAAAACTTCCTTTGAATCTATACCAGATCCAATCGAAGTATCGTGACGAAAAACGTCCTCGTTTTGGATTGTTACGTGGTCGTGAATTCATTATGAAAGATGCTTATTCTTTCCATGCTTCTCAAGAAAGTTTGGATGAAACCTACAAAGATTATGAAAAAGCTTATACAGAGATCTTTAAGCGTTGCGGATTAGAATTCCGAGCGATCATCGGTGATGGTGGAGCGATGGGTGGGAAAGACTCCAAAGAATTTATGGCGATCTCTGAGATTGGTGAAGACACGATCTGTTATTCTACTGAAAGTGATTACGCCGCTAATTTAGAAATGGCAACGAGTTATTATGTTTCGAAAAAATCTCATGAAACACAGTTGGAATTAGAGAAAAAAGCCACACCTGATGTTAAAACGATCGAAGAAGTTGCTGGGTTCTTTGATGTCCAACCACAAAAAATCATCAAGTCTGTCTTGTTTACTGCTGATGATCAACCTGTTCTTGTTCTAGTGCGAGGCGATCATGAAGTAAATGACGTGAAATTGAAGAACTTTTTAGAAGCTGATTTCTTGGAAGAAGCCACTGAAGAAGAAGCAAAACGTTATTTGGGAGCTGATTTTGGTTCTGTTGGTCCGATCGGTGTTTCTGAAGAAGTAAAAGTCTATGCTGACCGTCATGTCCAAGACTTGGCAAATGCGATCACCGGAGCGAATGAAACGGGTTATCACTATATCAATGTCAATCCTGAACGAGATTTCTCGGTTCTTTCTTATGAAGATCTTCGTTTTGTCCAAGAAGGAGATCCTTCACCTGATAACAATGGGGTTCTAGCCTTCACAAGAGGAATTGAAATCGGTCATATCTTCAAACTTGGTACACGCTATAGTGAATCAATGGGAGCGACTGTCTTAGACGAAAATGGTCGTGAGAAGTTTGTTATCATGGGTTGCTACGGAATCGGTGTCAGCCGTTTGCTTTCAGCAATCGTGGAACAAAATTCAGATGAGAATGGCATCAACTGGCCAAAAGGTATTGCACCATTTGACTTACATGTCGTTCAAATGAATTTAAAAGATGAATTCCAAACCAACTTGACCAATGAAGTTGAAAAAGCGATGACTGAAGCAGGTTATCAAGTGTTAGTGGACGATCGTAATGAGCGTGCCGGTGTAAAATTTGCTGATTCTGATTTGATCGGTTGTCCGATCCGCATCACAGTTGGTAAAAAAGCGGTGGATGGAATCGTCGAAGTAAAAATCAAAAAAACTGGTGAAATGGTGGAAGTACGTAAAGAGGAATTGATCAATACGTTACCGATCTTATTAAACCAAGGTGAATAAAAAGGAAGAAAGTCGTACCCATTCTAACGAGTGGGCAGCGACTTTTTCATTTTCAGTAAGAAGCCCAATGTAGTATGAGATTTATCGGTAAGAGTAAAAGGAGAAGGGAATCTGTTGAAATAATTAATAGAATTTAAAAAAACAGAAGATTTTATTTGGTCTTACACTCAGGTTGAAAGCCTTCTCTCACAACCTCTTAATGAAAAATTTGCTAAAAAGGGGTATACTAGTTAGTACTGGAAAAAAAGAAAGGGTCAGGAGTGGATGTTTTCTGATCTTGACAGAAAGGGCGTGTATTTTTGTCGGAAAAACGAGAGTTATTCGAAAAGTTATTGGAGCAAATCCAATTAGATGAAGCAGAAAAAGCACATCCGCTTTTTACAGCTGGTGAGATGGAACAGGTGATTGTTCATCGGAAGTCACGTTTATGGGAATTTACATTGCATTTTCCTGGAATCTTACCGATTATGCTTTACCGTTCATTCTTGCAACAACTCATGCTGGCTTTTAAAGATATTGCAGAAGTGAAGGTCAAAGTTCAAGCAGATGATCAAACGTTTGATGAAGAGTTATTGCAAGCGTATTGGAAACAAGCATTAGAGAGTCAGCAATGTGATACGCCTTTGGTCCAAAATGCGTTAAAGACGCAAGTACCGATCATCAAAGACCATAAAATTATCTTGCCAGTAGATGGCGAGGGCGCACTTTCTTATTTAAAACAACAGTATCTGCCTTTGGTAGAACAACTGTTTGTCAGCTATGGATTTCCAAAGTTTCGGATCGAGCCGGAAGTTGATAAACAACAGGCAGAACGCGTGTTGAAACTTTTTGAAGAACGAAGACAAGAACAAGCGGAAGCTTTTATGAAACAAGCGGCTGAAAGTCTGATCGTCCACGAACAAAAGAAAAAAGAACGGAAAGAACAAATGCCAGCGCTTGACGGTCCAATTCAATTAGGAAGAAATATCCCAACAGATGAACCGATCACCCCAATGATCAATATCGTTGAAGAAGAGAGACGAGTAGCGATCGAAGGATATGTCTTTGATAAAGAAGTCCGTGAATTGCGTTCAAAACGTAAGATTTTAACATTAAAGATCACTGACTATACGTCTTCTTTTATTGTCAAAAAGTTTTCCAACAATGAAAAAGATGAGCAGATATTCGAAGCCATTAGTGTTGGAAGCTGGTTAAAAGTACGGGGAAGTGTCCAAGAAGATACCTTTGTCCGTGATTTAGTAATGAATGCGCAAGATATCTTGGAAGTGAAACATGCGCCACGTAAGGACTATGCACCTGAAGGGGAAAAACGTGTGGAGCTTCATGTCCATAGTAATATGAGTACGATGGATGCCACAAACAGTATTTCCGATCTTGTTGCACAAGCAGGTAAATGGGGACACAAGGCGATTGCCATCACAGATCATGGTGGGGCCCAAGCATTCCCTGAAGCCCATAGTGCAGGAAAAAAAGCGGGTGTGAAAATTCTTTATGGGGTAGAAGCAAATGTTGTCGATGATGGTGTACCGATTGCCTATAATGATGCTCATGAATCTTTAAGTGAAGGCACTTATGTTGTATTTGACGTGGAAACAACTGGTTTATCGGCAGTCTATGATACCATCATTGAATTAGCTGCTGTAAAAATGTACAAAGGAAATGTGATCGAAAGCTTTGATGAATTTATTGATCCTGGTCATCCACTGTCTCGTACAACAATCGATTTGACAGGGATTACTGATGAAATGGTCCGTGGGTCCAAATCCGAAGAAGAAGTATTACGCTTATTCTTGGAATTCTCAAAAGATTCGATCCTAGTTGCCCATAATGCCGCTTTTGATATGGGGTTCTTGAATACGAGTTATGCTAAGTACGGAATTGCCGAAGCAAGCAATCCGGTAATCGATACGTTGGAGTTAGCACGTTACCTTTATCCACAATTCAAGCGTTTTGGGTTAGGTGTTCTTTCGAAAAAATTTGGGGTCAGTTTAGAGCAACATCACCGAGCCATCTATGATGCGGAAGCGACAGGGCATTTAGCCTGGATCTTCATCAAAGAAGCGATGGAAAACCATGAGATGTTCTATCATGATCAATTAAATGCCCATATTGGTGAAGGGGATTCCTATAAACGAGCACGACCATTCCATGTTACGATATTAGCGAAAAACCAAGCAGGGCTAAAAGATCTGTTCAAATTGATTTCCATGTCGAATGTGGAATATTTTGAACGTGTTCCTCGGATTCCACGCTCTCAATTAAAAAAACTTCGCCAGGATCTCTTGATTGGTTCTGCCTGTGATAAAGGTGAGATTTTTGAAGCAATGATGCAAAAGGGGGGCGAAGAAGCACGAAATCGAGCAAAATTTTATGATTATATCGAAGTGATGCCAAAAGCAGTCTATGCACCTTTACTTGAACAAGAGTTGGTGAAAAATGAGCATGACTTAGAAGAAATCATTCGTAATTTGGTAGAGATCGGTCATTCATTAGGGAAAACAGTTGTTGCTACTGGGAATGTCCACTATCTCAATGAAGAAGATGCGATTTATCGCAAAATATTGGTCAACTCCATGGGTGGAGCTAACCCATTGAACCGCCATAGCTTACCTGAAGTCCATTTCCGTACAACTGATGAAATGCTGACAGCCTTCAATTTCTTAGGGGCAGATCTAGCTAAAGAAATCGTGGTGGAAAATCCTAATAAAATCGCAGATCTTTGCGAAGAAGTCATTCCGGTCAAAGATGAGTTATATACACCTAAGATTCCTGGATCCGAAGAAGAAATCACCGAATTGAGTTACACCAAAGCAAAACAATTATACGGTGATCCACTACCGGATATTATTGAGAAACGTTTGAAAAAAGAACTGGATTCCATTAACGGAAACGGGTTCTCGGTAATTTATTTGATCTCGCAAAAACTGGTGCATAAAAGTAATGAAGATGGCTACTTAGTAGGTTCCCGTGGTTCCGTTGGATCAAGCTTTGTAGCGACCATGACAGGGATCACAGAGGTTAATCCACTAGCACCTCATTACTATTGCCCAGAGTGTCAGTACTCAGAATTTTACGAAGATGGTACCTATGGTTCTGGATTTGATATGCCTGAAAAGAAATGTCCAAAATGTGGCGCACGCTTGAAGAAAGATGGTCATGACATTCCTTTTGAAACATTCTTAGGTTTCCATGGCGATAAAGTACCCGATATCGATTTGAACTTCTCAGGAGATTATCAAGCAGAGGCTCATAACTACACGAAAGTACTCTTCGGGGAAGAGTACGTCTATCGAGCTGGAACGATCGGTACGGTTGCTGATAAGACAGCTTATGGCTTTGTGAAAGGCTATGAACGAGATCACAACTTGCAATTTCGCAGTGCGGAGGTAGATCGTTTGGCAAAAGGAGCGACCGGTGTGAAACGGACAACTGGTCAGCATCCTGGGGGGATCATTGTAATTCCAGACTATATGGATGTATATGACTTTACCCCGATCCAATATCCAGCAGATGATCAAAATTCAGAGTGGAAAACTACCCACTTTGATTTCCACTCGATCCACGACAATGTCTTGAAATTGGATATTTTGGGTCATGATGATCCGACAGTTATCCGGATGTTACAAGACTTATCTGGGATCGATCCACAGACGATCCCGACAGATGACCCTGAAGTGATGCGGATCTTTTCTGGTCCAGAAGTATTGAATGTGAGCCCAGAACAGATCTATTCAAAAACAGGCACACTAGGAATTCCAGAATTTGGTACTCGATTTGTCCGAGGAATGTTAGAAGAAACCCATCCAACGACATTTGCTGAATTGTTACAGATTTCTGGACTTTCCCATGGGACGGATGTATGGTTGGGAAATGCAGAAGAACTGATCAAGCGTGGGGATGCGACACTAGCAGAAGTAATCGGTTGTCGTGATGATATCATGGTGTATTTGATCCATGCAGGACTTGATAGTGGGATGGCTTTCAAAATCATGGAAACAGTACGTAAGGGATTATGGAATAAAATCCCTGATGAACTAAGAGAGACGTACTTGACAGCGATGAAAGAAAACAATGTCCCAGATTGGTATATCGACTCTTGTTCAAAAATCAAATATATGTTTCCAAAAGCCCATGCTGCAGCATATGTTTTGATGGCATTGCGGGTTGCTTATTTCAAAGTGTACTTCCCGATCCTATACTACTGTGCTTATTTCTCTGTTCGAGCCGATGATTTTAATCTAGTAGCTATGTGTAAAGGAAAAGATGCGGTCAAACAAGCGATGAAAGAAATCACAGACAAAGGGTTGGATGCATCAGTAAAAGAAAAAAACCAACTAACAGTTCTAGAACTTGCAAATGAAATGCTGGAACGAGACTTGAAATTTGGCATGATCGACTTGTACAAATCAGACGCAGTGAATTTCGTGATCGAAGGAGATACGTTGATCGCACCATTTCGAGCAGTCCCAAGTTTGGGAGCCAACGTTGCCAAGCAAATTGTTGAAGCAAGAAAAGACGGACCTTTCCTATCAAAAGAAGATTTAGCGACTCGAGGGAAAGTCTCAAAAACGCTGATTGAATATATGAATGAAAACGGTGTGTTGAAAGACTTACCAGATGAAAATCAACTATCGTTATTCGATATGTTATAAAAAGGAAGAACACCTACCTTTTATAAAGCGTGAAAAGAGTCTAAAGAAGATGTTTCTTGATAAAAAAAGAAAGCAGTTTGAAAATCACTATCTAAATCTTTTAGAAAGGATTTGCTTTATTTCTTTAAAAAACAACTTTTTTAACTATGGTTAGTAAGTTCCAAAAGAGAAACTTAGTTTTTTCCTAGCTTCCTTTTTTTGATAGAATGGCTGATTAGTCAAGCTGCTTGTCATTTCATGTGATTTATGTTATAGTTATTTATGGTAAGGATACTAACTGTGAGTGAGCGGAATTTTCGCTCACTCTTTTTAATGGAATTACGGATCTAATTTTAAGGAGGCGAAATCTTTGAGTAGCGTCGTTGAAACAGTCACACAAATGGTGACACCGATCTTAGAAGAACAAAACTTTGAGCTAGTAGAAATTGAATTTGTCAAAGAAGGAAAAAACTGGTTTTTGCGAGTGTTTGTTGACAAAGAAGGCGGAATCGACATTGAAGAATGTGCGTTTATCAGTGAAAAACTAAGTGAAAAACTTGATGCGGCAGAACCTGACCCAATACCTCAAGCCTATTTTCTGGAAGTTTCATCTCCAGGGGCAGAACGTCCTTTGAAAAAAGAGGCGGATTATGAAAAAGCACGAGGAGAATACATCCATGTGTCTTTATATCAACCAGTTGATGGAGAAAAACAATATGAAGGATTTCTCCAATCATTCGATGCTGAACAGCTTACATTGAAGATACGCATAAAGACACGGGAAAAAGAAATTGTTTTTGACCGTAAGAATATTGCCAAAGCTCGCTTAGCAATCCAATTTTAATCACGGAGAGGAAACAGAAAAATGAGTAAAGAAATGTTGAACGCGTTAGATGCTTTAGAAGCTGAAAAAGGAATCTCAAAAGAAATCGTGATCGACGCTTTAGAAGCTGCGTTAGTTTCTGCATACAAACGCCATTATGGTCAGGCACAAAATGTAGAAGTTGATTTTGACCAAAAAAAGGGTAAAATCCACGTTTATGCAGTAAAAGAAGTGACAGAAGAAGTAATGGACTCACAATTAGAAGTGTCTTTGAAAGATGCTTTATTGATCAATCCAGCTTACGAAATCGGTGATAAGATCCGTTTTGAAGTGACACCAAAAGATTTTGGTCGGATTGCTGCGCAAACAGCAAAACAAGTGATCTTGCAACGTGTACGTGAAGCGGAAAGAACAATCATCTACAATGAATTCAGTGCGTATGAAAAAGATATCATGCAAGGGATTGTAGAACGCCAAGACAGACGATATATCTATGTCAATTTAGGCAAGATCGAAGCTGTCTTATCGAAGCAAGATCAAATGCCAAATGAATTTTACCAGCCACATGATCGGATCAAAGTTTATGTTTCTCGTGTAGAAAATACATCAAAAGGCCCACAAGTCTTTGTTAGCCGTAGCCACCCAGATCTATTACGTCGTTTATTTGAACAAGAAGTACCAGAAGTTTACGATGGATTAGTGGAAATCGTCAGTGTTGCAAGAGAAGCAGGCGATCGTTCCAAAGTTGCTGTACGTTCTACCGATCCTAACATTGATGCTGTTGGTACTTGTGTAGGACCAAAAGGCCAACGTGTTCAAGCAATCGTCAATGAATTAAAAGGCGAAAACATGGATATTGTGGAATGGGATGAAGATCCAGCAATCTTTATCGCCAATGCATTGAACCCATCACAAGTAGTAGACGTGATCTTTGATGAAAAGAATCCAAAAGCTTGTACGGTCGTCGTGCCAGATTATCAATTGTCATTAGCCATTGGTAAACGTGGGCAAAATGCTCGTTTAGCGGCAAAATTGACGAACCATAAGATTGACATCAAACCAGAATCAGAGATGGCTGAATATTATGAAAAACAAGCGGAAAAACAAGCGCAAGCAGAAATTGTAGACGAAGAGATCCACGATGAAGCGATAATTCAATCTGATCTAACAGATGATGAATACGCAACAATTGCTTTCAACGACGAAAATCATACGGACAGTGATCAAGAAATTTAACTGATAGCATAAGGAGGCAAAGAGATGAAACAAAGGAAAATCCCTTTACGCAAATCCGTGGTTTCAGGTGAAATGAAGCCAAAAAAAGAGATGATTCGAATCACTCGCTCAAAAGAAGGCGTTGTTTCGATTGATCCTACAGGAAAAATGCCTGGAAGAGGAGCGTATGTCTCACTTGAGCCGGAAGAAGTACAACAAGCTTGGGATAAACATCTCCTGGACCGTGTACTTGAAGCAAAGCTAACAGATGAATTTTATCAAGAATTACTCGACTACGTGACGCATCAAAAAGCTCGGAAAGAGTTATTTGGCGAATGAGTACAATCAATCGGCAAAAAGCCATGAATCTTATTGGATTAGCGATGCGAGCAGGTAAAATGATTACCGGTGAAGAGTTGACGATCGGTGAGATACGAAAACAAAAGGCAAAAATCGTTTTTGTAGCTAATGATGCAAGTGAGAACACCAGAAAGAAAATCAAAGATAAAAGTTCGTACTATGAAGTTCCTTGTTTTGAGCTATTTTCTGAAGCAGAGATTACTCAGATGATTGGAAGACCACGCAAAGTATTTGGTATTTTGGATGCCGGATTTGCGCGGAAGATCAAGGAGCTAATTGAAGGTTAGGAAGGTGATTGCATGGGGAATAAACGAATTTATGAACTAGCAAAAGAATGGGACAAGTCTAGTAAAGAGGTCGTTGATCAAGCACAGCAACTCGGAATCAATGTAAAAAATCATATGGGTGCAATTACTGCCACCGATGAAAAGAAGTTGCAAGAAGCCTTCAAACGACCAAAACAAGCTAAACAGCCAGTACCAAAAGCAAATCAAAAACAAGCCGAACAATTGTCAAATGAACAAAAGAAAACAAACGAACAAATGAATCAACAAAAAAATAAAAGTAACCGCAACTATCAAGATCGCGGTCAAGGGAGCGGTCAAGTGAATCAAGGAAAAAACCAATCAACGAATAAACCAACCAATCAAGGGAAAAGTAACCAGACAGGTGGAAACAATCAAAACCGTCAAGGAACTGCACAAAGTAACCAAAATCGACAAGGAACTGCACAAAGCA
>NZ_NGMO01000001.1:675709-683437 GCF_002140175.1 Candidatus Enterococcus wittei | reverse complement strand
CAAGGAACTGCACAAAGCAGCAACCAAAATCGACAAGGAACTGCACAAAGCAATAACCAAAACCGACAAGGAACAACACAAGGCGGAAATCAAAATCGCAACAACAATAACAATCGCGGTAAGTTCAACAATAACAACCGTAATCGTTTCAATAAAAAAGGGAAAAAGGGGAAACAACAAACCTCTAATAAGCCAGCTGTGCCACCACGTAAATTCCGCGAGTTACCTGAAGTATTAGAATATACAGAAGGAATGAACGTCGCAGATATCGCGAAGAAAATTCATCGTGAGCCAGCAGAAATCATCAAAAAATTATTTTTACTTGGTGTGATGGTCAATCAAAACCAAGCACTAGATAAAGATACCATCGAATTATTAGCTACCGATTATGGTATGGAACCACAAGAAAAAGTGGCAGTGGATATTGCAGATCTCGATAAATTCTTCGAAGCAGAAGAAGTAAATCCAGAAAATCTAGTTTCTCGTCCACCAGTTGTTACCATCATGGGACACGTTGACCATGGGAAAACTACATTACTTGATACATTACGTCATTCTCGTGTAACAAGTGGCGAAGCTGGGGGTATCACTCAACATATCGGAGCTTACCAAATCGAAATTGACGGCAAACCAATCACATTCTTGGATACACCAGGACATGCTGCCTTTACAAGTATGCGTGCGCGTGGTGCAAGTATCACTGATATCACGATTTTAGTGGTTGCCGCAGATGATGGTGTAATGCCTCAAACGGTAGAAGCTATCAACCATGCAAAAGCTGCTGGTGTACCGATTATCGTAGCTGTCAATAAAATCGATAAACCAGGTGCAAACCCACAACATGTCATGCAAGAATTAAGCGAATATGAATTGATTCCTGAAGCATGGGGTGGCGAAACGATTTTCGTAGAAATCTCTGCGAAATTTGGCCAAAATATTGAAGAACTATTAGAAATGATTTTATTAGTTGCTGAAGTCGAGGATCTAAAAGCAGATCCAACACAACGCGCACTTGGTACAGTCATTGAAGCACGTTTAGATAAAGGAAAAGGCCCTGTGACTACTTTACTTGTTCAACAAGGAACACTTAAAGTTGGCGATCCAATCGTGGTAGGGAATACCTATGGCCGTGTGCGTGTGATGGTCAACGATCTAGGCCGTCGTGAAAAAACAGCTGGACCAACTACACCAGTTGAAATCACAGGTTTGAATGATGTTCCTCAAGCAGGAGATCGCTTCGTAGTCTTTGAAGATGAGAAGACTGCTCGTGCGGCAGGGGAAGAACGTGGAAAACGTGCAATGCTAGAACAACGTGCATCAAATAGTCGTGTGACATTAGATAACTTGTTCGAAAGCTTAAAAGAAGGCGAACTAAAAGAAGTAAATGTCATCATCAAAGCCGATGTTCAAGGTTCAGCAGAAGCATTAGCCGCGTCATTGAAGAAAATCGATGTTGAAGGTGTACGTGTGAAAATCGTCCATTCAGCCGTTGGAGCAATCAATGAAAGTGACGTTACTCTTGCTGCTGCAAGTAATGCGATCATTATCGGATTCAACGTTCGTCCAACACCACAAGCTAAGATTCAAGCAGATACTGAAAAAGTAGATATTCGTTTACACCGAATCATCTACAAAGCCATTGAAGAGATCGAGACAGCGATGAAGGGAATGCTTGATCCGGAATTTGAAGAAAAAATCACTGGTCAAATGATCGTACGTGAAACATTCAAAGTTTCAAAAGTCGGAACAATCGCTGGTGCCTATGTCACAGAAGGCTATATCCGCAGAGATAGTGGTGTTCGTGTCATTCGTGATGGCATCGTCATCTATGAAGGACAATTGGCTAGTCTGAAACGTTTTAAAGATGACGTCAAAGAAGTGAAAATGGGTTATGAATGTGGTGCAATGATTGAAAAATTCAATGATCTAAAAGTGGACGATGTTATCGAAGGCTTCATCATGGAAGAAATCAAAACCAACTAATTTAAAAAAGGAGGCCGCTCATTATGGCTAACTATCGTGACCGCCGAGTCGGTCAAGAAATTTTAAAAGAAGTCAATGATATCTTACGTAAAAAAGTACGTGACCCACGTGTCGAAAATGTAACGATCACTGATGTACATGTGACAGGAGATCTCCAACAAGCAACGATTTATTATAGCCTTTTATCTGATTTAGCTTCAGATAAGAAAAAAGCTCAAGAAGGGTTGAATAAAGCAAGTGGTTTGATTCGTCGGGAATTAGGGCATAACTTGAGTATTTATAAAACACCTGAATTAACGTTTGAGCTAGATGAATCTGTGGTTTATGGAAATCATATCGACGAACTGTTACGTAATTTAAACAAAGACTAACAGCATAAAATAGAGTGTTTTGATTAGCAAGATCTACTAAAGTAACGATTGCTAGGACAAAACCGTCTCTAAACACTGAAAAAGGATTTCACGAACATTTTGAAATGAATGTTTCGTGAAATCCTTTTATTCTGGCTCTTTGTCAAATCAAACTGATAAAGTCATTTATAATAAACATCAAAGTTAGCAAAGTACTAGCTTTGATGTTTTTTGTGCTCGTTGTCTCCTTGTCAAATGATAATGGTGAAGAGAGATCTTAGAATTATGGTGAACAATGAATACACAAATAATTCATTTCAAATTAGTGTTTCATCGACGCTATTCCATCGGGATTTTTATTTGTCTTTTTTTCAAAAAAAAACGAGTGTGGAACAAAAGCGTTATTTACTTTTGTTTCACGCTCTAAATACATATGAACGTCGGGAGCAGAAGCAAACCTTCGGAAATAAGCTGAAATTCACAAAAATTTGAAAAGCAATTTTCGTGAGTTCTTTCTTGTTTCTCGGAGCTAAACGCTTCTGTCCCAGCCTCAAACATTATAGCATTTTAAAAAGATGATCAAGAACCTAGTTGATCACCTCTTCTGGGTAAAAGCAGACTTTCCTCAAAAAGAACGAAAGAAAAGATTGGTTTTAGGTTGACTTGTTATTTACCAGACAACCACCCATATAACCAATCAAAGGGTGCAAAGAAAAGATTTTCCATGGTACTCCCTCCTTTTAAAAAAGAATACCACGATTAATGTTTACATAGGTGTAAAGTTTTGTTACGTTTTTATTTCTAAATGATAAAAATCGTCCAGAAACAGATCAAAGTCGTTAGCATTTAGTTTCTATATGTTATAATAATTCAGTTGACAACAAATAGAACGGAGAAAAGTGATGGAAGGCTTATTACCTTTATGGAAAGAACGTGGCATGACTAGTCATGACTGTGTATTTAAATTAAGAAAAATATTACATACAAAAAAAATCGGACATGGTGGGACTCTTGATCCAGATGTCGATGGTGTGTTACCGATCTGCATTGGCAAAGCAACGAAAGTGATTGAATACCTAACAGATTCAGGTAAGACATATCAAGGCGAGATCACTTTAGGTTTTAGTACGACGACCGAAGATAAGTCGGGAGAAATAGTTGAAAAAAAGGTTGTCGAGGAAGAAATTTCCAGTGAATGGATCGATCAGGTCATGGCATCTTTTGTCGGAGAAATCCAACAAATTCCTCCGATGTATTCAGCAGTAAAAGTCAACGGAAAACGACTTTATGAATACGCTCGTAATAACGAAACAGTAGAACGTCCTGTAAGAACTGCTCAAATTTACCGTTTTGAACGGACAAGCTCGCCAATATGGTCAAAAGAAACCGATACGCTTTCTTGGCGTTTTGAAGTAGAGTGTGGAAAAGGAACCTACGTGCGGACGTTAGCAGTCGATACTGGGGCAAAATTAGGCTATCCAGCACATATGTCTGATCTCACACGAATAGCTAGTGCTGGGATGAAACAAGAACAAGCGCTCACATTAGAACAAGTGGCATCCTTGGTGGAAAATAATGAGATTGATGCTTATTTACTGCCAATAGAAGTAGGTGTGGCAAAATTCAAACGCTTAGATATCAATGCAGCGTTATGGCAAAAAGTAAAAAATGGCATGCGCTTAGATTATCAGGAATTTGGTTTGTCAGAAATGCCAATGGAAGAAATTGCTTTGTTTTATCAAGATAAGGTCGTTAGCATCTATCAGCCAAACCCAAAAGAAAAGAATAAATTAAAACCAAGTAAAGTATTAAGAAACGAGGTATAACGTAAAATGGAAATCATCAAAATCAGACATCCTTATCATCTTGAACAGATACCTAAAGAAGAGACAGTTTTAGTTTTAGGTTTCTTTGATGGTGTGCATTTAGGTCATCAAAAAGTGATTGAAACTGGTAGAACGATTGCACGTAAAGAAGGGTTAAAACTGGCACTGATGACGTTCAATCAGCATCCCTCGATTGTCTTTCAAAAGATCAATCCAAGCGACGTGAAATATTTAACAACACTGGAACAAAAAGAAGTAAAAATGGCAGAATTAGGGGTAGATTACCTTTATGAGATTGATTTCACTTCTTCATTCGCTCATTTAGCTCCACAGGATTTCGTGGATCAGTATATCGTTGGTTTACATGCAAAATATGCTGTCTCAGGGTTTGATTATACTTATGGTCCAAAAGAAATCGCAGATGTTGCTCATTTGCCAGAATATGCCAAAGGACGTTTTGAAGTGGTGACTGTTCCAAAAGAACAAGAAGAAGGTCAAAAGATCAGTTCTACTCGCATTCGTAGTCAATTAGATGCAGGGAACATGGAGACTGTAGCCAAACTTCTTGGGTATACGTACGAAATCGAAGGAGTTGTCATTCACGGAGATGCGCGGGGACGCTTACTAGGCTTTCCGACAGCAAATGTCAAAGTGAAAAGTACTGCACATTTACCGAAAGTCGGTGTGTATATTTGTGAGATTAAAATCGGTGAAAGCTGGTACCCAGCCATGGGATCGATTGGACATAACGACACGTTTGGTGAAGGTCGAGCTTTAACCGTAGAACTGTATATTCTAGACTTTGATCAAGATATTTATGGGGAGCATGTGGCTGTTCGTTGGTACCATTACATCAGAGACCAAATCAAATTTGATGGTGTCAATGCATTGATTGAGCAACTCCAAGCTGATGAGCAAGCAACCGCTAGTTACTTCGAAAAATAATTAAAGAATGTTAAAAAATTACGTTAAGACACTAAAAATATTTCCTGAAAATGTGAGAAAAGAGAGCTAGAGCGTACATCTTGAAAGGGATGTGCGTTCTATTTTTTGATCGGCCATTCGTTTTGCATTTTTGGTGCGTATGATTTGCCTTGCCCTACACTAGTTGGTGTACACTAATTTTAGGACATTTTTATAATCTTTTAAAAAACAAAGGTTATAAAAATGATCAAGGAAGGGGCTATGGTTAATGTATAAAGAATTAGAACAAAAAGTAGCGGTAGTAACAGGGGGATCAAAAGGAATCGGTACAGCAATCTCTCAACGTTTTGGGGAAGAAAAAATGAAGGTCGTCGTAAACTACCATTCAGATGAAGAAGGTGCGCAAGAAGCAGTGAAAGCAATCGAAGAAGCAGGCGGGCAAGCGATTGCTGTAGAAGCAGATGTTAGTACCGAAGAAGGCATTCAAACACTGATCGATAAAGCCATTGAATCTTTTGGTCAATTAGATGTTTGGGTCAATAACGCTGGAATGGAAAATCAAAAATCTACCCATGAACTAAGTTTAGAAGATTGGGAAAAAGTGATAAATGTCAATTTAACCGGTGTATTTTTAGGAACTAAAGCGGCAATCAATTATTTTAAAGAGCATGATCAACAAGGAAGTATCATCAATCTTTCTTCGGTACATGAACAAATTCCATGGCCAACTTATGCTCACTATGCAGCATCAAAAGGTGGAGTGAAATTGTTTACGCAAACTGTTGCGATGGAATATGCACCTCAAGGCATCCGTATCAATAGCATTGGTCCAGGAGCAATCAGAACACCAATCAATGCGGAAAAATTTGATGATCCTAAACAAAAAGAAATAGTAGAAAGCATGATTCCAATGGCCCGTATCGGTAAGCCAAGTGAAGTTGCAGCAGCAGCAGCTTGGTTAGCTTCCGATGAATCAAGCTATGTCACTGGGATCACGCTCTTTGTTGATGGTGGGATGACACTTTATCCTTCATTTCAAGGTGGGAAAGGATAATTCATAAATGGGTCTATTGATTGCATTAATACCAGCGATTGGATGGGGGATCCAACCGCTGGTATTAAAGAAAATTGGAGGACGGCCAACGAATGAAATTCTTGGTACAGGCGTTGGGGCTTTACTTGTCGGACTGTGTGTCCAACTATTTATGTCGCCTGATGGGATTTCTGTCACTACTTTTTTGATTAGTTTTTTATCAGGTGCTTTTTGGGTAATCGGACAAATAGGCCAATATACGACTTTTAACCTTTTAGGAGTATCAAAAACGATGCCGATATCAACTGCCTTACAACTGATTGGTACGTCATTAATTGGTGTTTTTGCTTTTGGTGAATGGGCGGGGACGACTGGCAAAGTTATTGGTGGCTTTGCTATTATATTGTTAGTGATTGGATCTGTTTTGTCCACTATTAGTGACACGGAAAATCATAAAGGTGGCTTGGCTAAAGGAATTACGATCTTAGCTTCTACAAGTATTGGATACTGGGTCTATAGTGCTTTGCCCAAGTTAGTTGATGCTGGTGGTGTCTCAATCTTTTTTCCACAAATGCTAGGTGTATTCCTAGGCGCAATTATCTATGTAGTTTTAAAAAGGCCGAAAACGTTTTCAGAAGGAAAAAGTTGGAAAGCGACTCTTGTCGGGGTCATATTCAGTCTTGCAGCATTTGCGTATATTTTTTCAGCTGCTGCCAATGGCGTAGCTACAGCATACATCATCACGCAAATGAACGTTGTCATTTCTACACTTGGAGGAATGGTGATCTTGCATGAGAAAAAAAGTCCAAAAGAGTTAAAATTCACATTAATTGGACTGGTATTAATCGTTGGCGGAAGTATGATGACAGTACTAATTTAAAATGAATGTGTGAATAATAAATATAGTGAAAAAATAAGACTAGAAGAGGGGAGACATCCATTTATCATAAATGTCTTACTCTCTTCTAGTCTTGCTGAATGAGGGAAATATTTGTTTCATTTAGTAATTGATTATTTATCCACGTACCAAAATTCATTACATAATTAAAGTTTCCACCAATGATGATCTCAACATGGTTCTCATCCAAAAGATTATAGAGGAAAAAACGGTCTTTCTTATTTGCATACACGTCTGAATGATAGGTACATAAATTATCCCGAAAGTGGTAGAGTGAAGACAAATCTTCATAGTAGATGGAAAATTTCATCGTAACTGGACCTAAAGCAGACAATGTATTTTCACGATTCGTTTCAATTATCCCTGAAGTTCCATTTAGAAATTCAGCCAAATCTTGTTCAGAAAATTTCCATTTGCCACCGATTTTCCTTCCTTTCAACTTCCCTTCCCGTAAATAATTTCTTATGGAGCGAGTAGTCACTCCAATTTTTTCTGCTAATTCATTCACAGAATAATAATTATTCAAAAAACAACCCCTCCTATAGTCATGCAGGTATTATTATTTTGGTATATTCGTAGCATATGCCATATTAAATGAATGAATACAAAGAAAAATACAACTCATCTTTTTAAGGACTAAAAATATGCAGACGAATAAAAACGTTTCTTTTTTCTAAACGAGATAAAGATATCTTACAAATTATTATTATACTC
>NZ_NGMO01000001.1:672247-673836 GCF_002140175.1 Candidatus Enterococcus wittei | reverse complement strand
GTCTTTTGTTTACCTCGCAAACATCATTTTATTTTAAAAGTTCTAAAGAAAAAAGGAAATATAGTAGACTATCTAGGTGTTTCCTGCACCTTTTACAGGATGAGATGCCATTATTTGATATCCTATATGGATGAACAATTAAAAATGAAATTATTTTATCATTATGTATAGTGAAATAATCAATTTTATTCTAAATATTATAAGAATATTACTGGTAAGTGATGTGAGAAAATCAGAAATGCTGATTTTATTTTAACCAACACTACTAGATGTTTCTGTTTCATGGGTGATAGTTGGTTGATTTTCCAGACAAGTCCAAATGGCTGATCTTTAAGACAAATACAACTAAGCACTCATAAATACCATTGAAGAAAGAGTTAAAATTCCCCATTGCTCAACTACTTAGTCTGAGTAGTAGTTGACATAAAAAATCGATCAATTAAGTACATTTCACTTATAAATTATCAGATACAAGAGTGAATCCATTCATAAGAGTCTAAGAAATTTTTTTAGGTTATCGCACATGCTGCGAATACATTAAGATGAAATTTAAGTGAGGAGAGAAGTTCATGCAATTAAAGCAATCAGTGGCTTATGAAAAGTTGGGTAATACCGTTTATTTACTGTCTCTTATACACATCTAGATGTGAATGAATACTCAATGATGGATAGAGACAAATTTGTTGAAAATTTACTTGCGGAACTCTATAAAAATTCCATTATTTACTAATCTTATACACATCTAGATGTGTATAAGAGACAGGATAATGGTATCTTTTTATTAGAAAATGAAATGTCAGCTTATATTTTTGAGTTGTTGAAAAAAGAACATTCGTTAACTGAAATCAAAGAAAAAGTAAAAAATTTCAAATTAATAAATGAATACTCAATGATGGATAGAGACAAATTTGTTGAAAATTTACTTGCGGAACTCTATAAAAATTCCATTATTTACTAATTTTTGTTGTTCTTCTCAAAACATCGCTTATGTTTGATGATTCAAAACGAAGTAGCTTTATCTCTGATTTTTCCATGAATAATTCATAGAGTAATGACCATTTCTTTAGCCATTATTGAAAAAGTATATGAACGAAGAAAAATGATCAAGTTGCTCTATTTTGAGTGATTAAGCAAAGCGGAATACATATATAAGAAAAATCGTCGTTTACCTCTCAATAACGAAATAATTGAACCATTTTCTATACAATAGATTATACCTGTCTCTTATACACATCTAGATGTGTATAAGAGACAGGGTATTGGGTTAGTGTTAATTATTTGGGAGTACATTATATAGTGGTTTTTGGAAATTTATACGTGTAAGAAATGTATGAATTCCGCTTTAAAAAAACACTTTATATTCTCATGAACTGCCTTATCCCTATTTATCGTTTATTCATCTTTAAGCTAGAAAAATTAGGAAAAGTAAGGATTAGGAATGATTGTCTTTTATAGCATTTTTTCCTGACTGAAATATATTGGCATAGGAACTAAATGACTTTGTTCATAGCTACATAAGGATAGATAAAAGCTTAGCATCTTAGTGGACAGAAAGGATTCCATTTCTGTTCGCTTTTTAATAGGAAAAA
>NZ_NGMO01000001.1:664957-672147 GCF_002140175.1 Candidatus Enterococcus wittei | reverse complement strand
ACTCAATGATGGATAGAGACAAATTTGTTGAAAATTTACTTGCGGAACTCTATAAAAATTCCATTATTTACTAATTTTTGTTGTTCTTCTCAAAACATCGCTTATGTTTGATGATTCAAAACGAAGTAGCTTTATCTCTGATTTTTCCATGAATAATTCATAGAGTAATGACCATTTCTTTAGCCATTATTGAAAAAGTATATGAACGAAGAAAAATGATCAAGTTGCTCTATTTTGAGTGATTAAGCAAAGCGGAATACATATATAAGAAAAATCGTCGTTTACCTCTCAATAACGAAATAATTGAACCATTTTCTATACAATAGATTATACTGTATGCTTTGATACTGAATAAATACAATTTCAAAGTAAGTAATGAAACAAAAACGATAAATAAAAACGATAAGTAAAAACTATAAAGGAATACTTTAGTGATACTTGTCTATTGTTCGTTTAGTCAATTTAAAAACTAAAGGGGTTAGTGATAGTACAGGAAAAAGTTCTCAAAAATTCAATGGACAAAAAATGAAATATTTTTCAGAAAAGTAGCATAGTAGTAATTGAAGATAATGGTGGTTAAACATCGTTTATTTTTTATTGTTCGATATGTAATACCTGTCTCTTATACACATCTAGATGTGTATAAGAGACAGACATTATATAGTGGTTTTTGGAAATTTATACGTGTAAGAAATGTATGAATTCCGCTTTAAAAAAACACTTTATATTCTCATGAACTGCCTTATCCCTATTTATCGTTTATTCATCTTTAAGCTAGAAAAATTAGGAAAAGTAAGGATTAGGAATGATTGTCTTTTATAGCATTTTTTCCTGACTGAAATATATTGGCATAGGAACTAAATGACTTTGTTCATAGCTACATAAGGATAGATAAAAGCTTAGCATCTTAGTGGACAGAAAGGATTCCATTTCTGTTCGCTTTTTAATAGGAAAAATCTTTTTTTGAATATTCTCGTTGTCTTCACATAGAGTAATGGCTTTTTGTAACTATTGATTTAGAAAGTGAATTGGGAAATACTTGCTCACCCATCATTAATTTACATAAAAAGTGATATGCAACTAAAATGGATAGACAAATTGGAACAATCTAAGGATTTGAAAAGATAAAAAAGAATGAGTGAATTAATAATAATCTTATAGTGTTGCTAATATATTGTTTCCTTATTTCGTGAGTGGTAGATGCTTGTCAATACGAGAATTGGTGTCGATAAATCTCAACCCAAAATGATGCCCCATTTCAACTTCTTTGTATACTGATTTTATTAAACGATCGATATATAAAGAGAGAGGGGGCCGTTTATATAAAATAGATTTCTTTAGAAATAACATCTTAGTAAGGAGGGATAAAATGTTGAATTTGTTACGAAATAAGTTGAAACAGAAAGAATCTCCTAAATTAACTGAAAAACGTCCTTTTGCTTTTTTAGAGAAAAAAATAACGGCAAAACAATCTGAAACTATCAAAAAAATGATCCGACAACTCTTGGCTTCCAGCAACGAACGATACAATTCGACGGACTTAAATATCTTGATGAGGGAAGTCTTCGAAAAAGAAGGTTATCGATGTCAAATCATTGATGGTGTTTATGATGGATCTATTGATATCGAACTATTTGAAGAAAATGAGTTAATAGGTGCAGTTCAATGTAAAGCATATAACCCGGCAAATTCTTCAGGATTTGTAAAAAAAGAAGATGTAGCGAAATTTCATTCGGGTTGTACAAAGAAAAAAATCAAGAGAATGATTTTTGTGACGACTTCTAGCTATACGCAACCAGCGATTGAGGAGTACCACAATGAAATAATGCTGATTGATCGAAAGAAGTTATGGGAACTTATTATTTATCACTTTCCTATTGAATTAGCTGAAGTCATCAATCAAACATCAATGAGTTCTCTTAAAGATTGCGAAAAGTGTACTCATGGGAAACTCGTGAAATTTCGATCAAACCAAGGGAAATACTTATTTCAATGTGAATCTTGTAGTGCATTGTATTATAATGACGGGAAATTTTACAGACACCCTAGTTAAATATCTATAACAGGTTTTACTGCTTTTTATGACGAAAACAGGATGTATAAAAAGAAGTAAAATGGTCATGTCCTTTTACATCCTATCTTAATCTAGATACGAATAAAATAGGACAAAAACTTTAATTAATAAACCAGAGAATCCAAAATGAACTTTTTAGGATTCTCTGGTTTATTTTTTTACTGAAATAAGGAAGTCCTCCACCTACTAAACTGTAAAAAAAATAATTATGAGTGTTAAAAGATATTTGTGACTAGAGCAACTGATTTCACGATGATCACTGTTTTTCTATTGCTATCAATAATAAATTTACCTCCTATTTGAGACTTTTCGTGGATCGTTTCTTGGGGATACACGGTAATTGATAAATATCAGGTATTTTAAACTAATCATGCAAGATAACGATTGGAGCAGTTCTATTTCAATGTTTTACACTTTTTTCCTAACGATGAGAATACTTATTGTATGTTTGAATAAAAATTTTCGAATAGAAATATCTATCAATCAGACTGAATAAGCGATAAATGTTTCTTTTAATCGTTTATACGAGAATTGATTTCTATTAACATCAGATTTTTAAATGATTATTCGTTCATCTGAATAATATTTCATGTTATTTTTTGTTGACAACCATTTTTTTAATTGGTAAGGTATTCACATCAAATCGTAATTTTTACGATTTGCATTCAACAAAGCAGAAGGAGCGAGAATGATTTATGAAAAGAAAACTCAAAATGGATAGAAAAGTACAAAGAAAAATGCAAAGTGGAAATCTTGAAGTAGATAGATTTACATTAATTGAAAGAATTGCTTTAAATCGGCTGGCAGTACTAAGTTAAGCCGCATTTAGTTGGATTTTCTATATCACAAAGAAAAACGAAGAAGTTTGGTGTGATGATGAAATATCCATGGAACGCAATGATTGGATTTGTTCTAAAAAGTGACCATACTAAATAAAAGAAAGCAAAGATAGATTTGAGGGATTAAATAATGGAAAAAACAGATATATCTAGTGCTTATCGACGACTTAAAAGTCCGAATATCAAAACAAGAAAACGGGCTCTTAAAGTAATAAAAAACACAAACAAAAAATGAAATGAGAAATCCAATTTAACGAGTAGAGAGGACAGAAAAATGAAAAAATTAGTTGTAGGATTATTAACGTTAGCAACTCTAGGATTATTGGGGGCATGTGGGTCTGATAATGAAGGAGTCATTAGAGATAAGGAGGAAAAACTGTCTATCGTGACTACTTTTTATCCAATGTATGATTTCACGAAAAATATTGTAGGGGACGAAGCTGATGTCAAATTGATGATTCCAGCTGGAACAGAAGCTCATGATTATGAACCATCTGCGAAAGATATGGCTACAATTCATGATGCCGATGTTTTTGTTTATCATAATGAAAATATGGAGATGTGGGTCCCAAAAGCTAGAGAAAGTTGGAAGAAAGGAAAGCCTAATGTAGTTGAGGGAACGAAGAATATGGTGTTGTTACCTGGTGGTGAAGAAGGACATGATCATAGCCACGGGGAAGAGGATCATCATCATGAACTAGATCCACATACATGGGTCTCTCCGAAAATGGCTATTAAAGAAGTCATCAGCATCAAAGAGCAACTGATGGAATATTATCCTGAAAAAGCTGAGATTTTTAAAACGAATGCAGAGAAATATTTAACAAAGCTAAAACAATTAGATGAAGATTATACAACAAGTTTCAAAAAAGCAAAACAAAAAAGCTTTGTGACACAACATGCGGCATTCGGTTATCTAGCTTTAGATTATGGGTTGACCCAAGTGCCTATTGCTGGCTTGAACCCAGAACAAGAACCATCATCCAGTCGTTTAGCTGAATTAAAAGATTACGTCCAAAATAATGATATCCATTATATTTATTTTGAAAAAAATGCCAATGATAAAATTGCCAAGACATTAGCGAGTGAAACTGGAGTAAAATTGGAAGTATTAAATCCACTTGAAAGCTTGACTAAGCAACAAATGGCAGACGGCGAAGACTATATTTCCGTAATGGAAGCTAACTTAAAATCCTTAGAAAAAACCACTTCCATTGCAGGTAAAGAAATTACACCTGAAAAAGCAGCGGAAAGAAATAAAACTGTTGCTAACGGTTACTTTGATGATGCGGATGTAAGGGATCGTGACTTAAGTGATTATGCTGGAGATTGGCAATCTGTCTATCCATTATTAGAAGATGGTAGTTTAGATGAGGTATTTGATTATAAAGCTAAAATGAACAAAGATATGACTGCTGAAGAATATAAAAAATATTATGGTACCGGTTATAAAACCGATGTTGAGGCAATCCACATCACGGATAATACTATCGATTTCGTTGTTAACGGGGAACATCACAAATATACGTACAAGCCAGCAGGGCATCAGATTTTGACCTATGAAAAAGGGAATCGTGGTGTCCGTTTCAATTTCGAAACAGATGATGTGAATGCAGGTCGTTTCAAATATGTCCAATTTAGTGACCATGGGATCGCACCAAGTAAAGCCGCTCACTTCCATATCTTTTTTGGCAGTGAAAGCCAAGAGTCACTTTATGATGAACTGAATCATTGGCCGACTTACTATCCCAATACATTGTCTAAACATGAAATTGCCCAAGAGATGTTGGCTCACTAAACGGAATACATGAAAGGTGTTTTCATTAAAACTTTTGTGGTATGACTTTATTTATTTGTAGAGGTCATAAAATTCTTTGGAGTTTTACTTAAACAGTTAAAGAAATAGTAGCTATTAATCATTTATGCTGTGATTAAGGATGAGAATAATAAATAGTTTAAAAATCCTCCGATAGATGATATACCTTGCTAATCGCTTTATTCATTATGAGCATCCTAAAGGTTAGGTAAGTCGGAGCCCATAATTAGATAAAATAATGATCAATCAAGCTAAATAATATCGAAGGAAAGCGTTGGGCTTCGTTATAGCATAAATGGAACACGTAATATATCGACAGTTACTTTTTGTAGTTACACTAAAGAGGGTGACGAATTTAATAACAGGCAAAAAAAGAGGATGGTACAGAAGTGATTAACTCCGAGAAATAAGAAGGAATTCATGAAAGTTGCTTTTCAAATTCTTGTGAATTTTAGCTTATTTTCGAAGGAGTTGCTTCTGATTTCACTGTTTATACGTATTTAGAGCGTGAAGCAAGAGTAAATAATACTTTTGTCTCATGCTCTTGTTGCTATATGTGCAACTTTATGTATGAATATAAATAATAATCTGGTAACAAAAGACGGAGAGGTTAATCATTATTAATGATGATTTGCTAAGTATCTTGAAAGATTTGTGCATCATAGAATATAGGTTGCACAATACTTGCTGCTATTGGGGCAATGTTCTTTTTATTGTCTGAAATATGTGGATTTATTCGTCTTATCTATAAGTTAAATTAGTTTTTAGTTGGTTGGAAAAAACTTGACGATTATGACACTAAAACCACTTTTTATGTTGCTTTTAAATAATAATTTTGTTATTCATTTATAGTTTAATTATCTGTATGAGGCGAATAGCTTTGTAGTTTATTGGTTCAATAAACTACAAAGAGGAGAAATCTAGTAACCATTCAGAAGTTTAACAGGCTTATGAATTTTACTTTATTTAAATGAAAAGATATGCTCACGACAAGTGCTTGAAAAATATAAACGCATGTCTAAATATAAGGTGAAATTAAGCAGATGGATTAATAGTGAACATAAAACAATGATAGAGGAATTGTAAGTGATGATTACCTTGGAAATGAAGTTTATAGTTAGGCTAGTAGTTGGGATATTTAGCATAGTGTGCCTTGTCATTGGAAGTTTTTTTTATTGAATGTGAAAAAAATTGTTCATGTAAATGTAGGTAAGGAACTACCAGAATCCGATTATCATAAAATAGAATCTGCTTTGCAAAAATCTAAAGTGTTTACTTTTCTTGGATTTTTAGCTCTTACAATCAATTTGATTCTTGTGCGTTTTTAAATCATTAAAATCCTATATTTTACTTAAACAAGTTATGAAGGATAGAAACAAAAAGATTTTGGCTGTTGGACTATTTTCAGAAAGATTAGATTGTACTGATAGAAGAAATTAATATTATATTGAGGATAATCGGAGTTGTTTAAAATGAAAAGACAATCGAGAACAAAAATCAAGTGGATAATTATGATTGGTTTGATGTGTTCAAGTACTATGGTAGTTTTTTTCATCATTTTACTATTTCAAAAAAGATATCTTTGGTCGTTTATTAGTATCATAGGAGCGATTATTGGTCTGGATTCTTGTTTGAGTTTAAGAAAAGTAATAAAGTCAGTTGAAACAATAAAAAATCAAAAAAATAAGAGATCGAAAAATCAAGAAATCGAACAATAAAGAAGTATGACATATACTTTCATGTAAGTATTTTTTCGATGTGTCTTTATTAAATTGAAGTATTGTTGTTGTCTCAAGATCTGACTAATCGTGTGCTGTCCACTGTATCGTATTATTTTGCTATGGAAAGAGGGGAAGAAGGCGTAAAAAAGGATAAGATATTGATGTTTGAAAGGAGAAGTAAGGGGGAAATAGGTTCTATCTCTACTGTCTTGATAGTCTATATACATAATGGCGTTCATAGGGGGCTACTTACTGTTTCGGCTCTTTATTCGTAAGATGACTGGTATATTTTTTTAACATCGTTCTATTCATAGAGTTATGCAAATATTTAGCTAGGTATATTAAAGGGAAACAATTTGAAGGCCAGATGGTTTTTCATATAGGCTTTATCTTACATAGCTAGAATGCTGATTTTTATAAGAAAATAGTCTCGCAAAAGTTGATCGATCTACTATTTCTCTATTTTGAAGTTTTCTAAACAAAAATGCTTCAAAAGTTGGCAAATTTATTGGAAAATTCTATTCTAAGTTGTACATCAAAAGTTGGATTGGCTATTATATCAATTTATCATTTGGTCGTGATCAATGAAAATTTATGTTGTGAAAGAGTTTTTGTTTATCGAAGATTAGGTTATTGATGAAAGTGTTACCAATCATGAACACATAAAATTGCCGTATCAAATTTGTAGTTCAAAGGGAGATGCTTATGGCAAAAGTATATAATATAGAAAAACTGAGAGT
>NZ_NGMO01000001.1:661104-663332 GCF_002140175.1 Candidatus Enterococcus wittei | reverse complement strand
TTATACCGCTTGCTGGTGATTATAAAAAATATTTTGAAGAGAGAAATTAAAAATAAACATTAACTTTACAATTAAATTAGACAATTGATGAGTATCATGTTTAGTGGTGATAGTAAATGTGATAAGAACCAGAAATTGGAATAACCAAACAATTTGGACTAGTTTATTTCCATACGAATCTTCTTTACGCAGAGTGCATGATCCCCTAACAAATTAGTATTTATTTAAGTATGTTTCATTATATTTATATCTATCCTGATTGTAATCACTTTGAATTAAATAAATCAGCTTATTAAAAAACTCGAGGAGCTAGGCTGTTATACGGCCGAAATTCGCAGGCGTAGAGTTTTATAACGGAGAAAAATTGGCAGTAGGATTATTTTGATAAATGAGCAGGTTGAAGAAGTATCTATAGAAAGTAAGGACAGTTTACAATCCTATGAACAAAGCTTACTTTATTCAAATGAAGAAAAACATTCACAACAAGTACTTGAAACAATCAAACAGGAATATAGTCAAGTACAAGCTGCGTATTTAGAGTAAGTAGATACGCAAATAAAAAAATTGGTACTGTAACATATACGAATCATTTAACTTGGTACGAAGATATTGCCCAGTAGCAAAAAATTGGAGGGAACTTGCATGTATGTAAAAAAGTAATATATTGTATATCTTTTATTTATTTTTACTATCTAGCTTTAATTTTTGGTACACGCTGAACAATCTTTTACAATAATGATCAATTTCTATTGGGGGCTTGTTTTCTTTTATTGGGAACTATCTTCTTTCGTAAAATATTGGTAAGTGATTTCAAGAAAATTGATTTTTTTAAATGTATAAAGATAGTTACTATTTTCCTAACTTCCATTTTTTTATTCTTCTGGATGTTATCCTATCTTTTATTCAATCAAGAGATTGAGATAAATACTTCTTCCTTTACTTGGTTTTCAATTGTGAATGCTTTGATATTTGTGCCATTTATTGAAGAAATGGTCAATCGATTTTGCCTTATATGTTTAACTGGTTCATCTCTTACAAAATATGGTACATTATTCTTATCTTCAGTTTTGTTTTCAATCGGGCATCAAACAGTTTTATCCTCAAATTTTTTCATGTTCTGGCCGTTTTTTGTCCTCGGATTATATTTAGGTTACATCTATGTTAAAACAAAAAATATTTGGTATTCAATAATTGTACATTTTGTTTATAACTTTATTGTATTGTTGGTTTTACTGTATTAAATTTCATTATATTTATTGAACCGTCCTTTTATATGGATGTTTTTTTTATTTTATCAATTGATGAATTGTCTTAGAAAGAGGTTTAACCGAAAAAATTCTATCGAATTCAAGAATGGAAAGTTTATAAGAGAAAGGAGGGAAGCTGCTGCAGTCGTTACAATGGAAAGAGTATTTACGAAGTTCATATACTTCGATTGATAAAAAAAGTTATTTGCGTACGTTTCAAGTCTACTATGATCCGATCAAAGGAAAGACGAGAAAAAAAAGTGTCAATTGGAAAGCAAAAGGCTTCAAGAGCGAAAAACAGGCGTTGAGATATCTGAAGGAACAGATTGAAGAATTCAAAAAGAACTCGATGTTTTCTGATGAATACAGCTGTGAGACGTTTGGTGAACTGACAGCTCTTTGGTTAAAATCTTGGTCACCCACAGTACGTCAAACAACTGTACATTACCAAAAAGAGATTCTGTCATGTTATCTCTCTCCATATTTCACGGATAACTTGCGACTGCAGCAGTTGACTCCTTTATTTGTTGAAGGGACTTGGGCGAATATTCTGATGATCTGTTCAAAACAAGCGAAAGCACTTCTAGAAAAAGCAACGTTAGAAAAGATTCGGTCGTTATTGAAACAAATTTTGTCATATGGTTATCGTCATGATCTCGTTCTATTTGATTAATAAGATTGTGCTAAAAATACCCAATGATCGAAAAATTCCAGCCATTCAGCGTAGAAAAAAGAAGTTTTTAGAGAGAGAGGAAATCCATATACTCTTTCAAGCAATCAATGAAAAATATGAAAGTAATAATAACAATAATAAGATGGGTAAACTTTATCTAGATATGGCAGAGTTTTTGATACGAAATGGTTTAAGGATTGGCGAGTTAAGTGCATTGACAGTCGAGAAAGTGGATTTTTCCGCAAAAAAATTATTGATCAATGAAGGAGTAGTTACCGCTGGACGAACGATTGAACAATATATACGCA
>NZ_NGMO01000001.1:659114-660864 GCF_002140175.1 Candidatus Enterococcus wittei | reverse complement strand
TTTTAGCTTATTTTCGAAGGAGTTGCTTCTGATTCCGCTGCTTATACGTATTTATAGTGTGGAACCTGTCTCTTATACACATCTCTGTCTCTTATACACATCTAGATGTGTATAAGAGACAGTATTTAGAGCGTGAAGCAAGAGTAAATAAATACTTTCGTCCCACGCTCTTTAATATAGATGTGTATAAGAGACAGGTTTATACGTATTTAGAGCGTGAAGCAAGAGTAAATAATACTTTTGTCTCATGCTCTTGTTGCTATAAAGAGTACTCTCCCTGTCTCTTATACACATCTCATTCAGCGTAGAAAAAAGAAGTTTTTAGAGAGAGAGGAAATCCATATACTCTTTCAAGCAATCAATGAAAAATATGAAAGTAATAATAACAATAATAAGATGGGTAAACTTTATCTAGATATGGCAGAGTTTTTGATACGAAATGGTTTAAGGATTGGCGAGTTAAGTGCATTGACAGTCGAGAAAGTGGATTTTTCCGCAAAAAAATTATTGATCAATGAAGGAGTAGTTACCGCTGGACGAACGATTGAACAATATATACGCAATCCACCAAAGACTATTTCCTCCATTCGAGAAATCGATTTGGATGATCGTTCTCTTGCGATTATTCGAAATAGGATTCAATTAAATGAAGTGAGGCAAAAAGAAATGAGACAACGAGAAATAGGAACTTTTATAAAGACGTATCAGCGAAAGAACCAGACCTCCTATCATAAAAAAGTAAAAGCTTCCGAAAACTTTCTTTTTTCGAACACGATTTTCCAGACACAAAATGGCACACCGGTTGTTTATCATTCTTTTAATGAGTTTATGAATGGACATGGTAATAATAAAAAACCAGTGAAGTGTGTCAAAGATATCTTAAGAGAAAAATATCCTGAGTTTAATAAACATGTGACTACCCATACTTTCCGCTACACACATATCTCCTTACTAGCAGAAGCTGGTGTCCCAATCAAAGCAATCATGGATCGTGTCGGTCACTCCAATATGAAAACCACACTGGAAATTTACAACCAAGTGTCCAGTGCAACAAAAGAAAAAGTCATCCAAGAAGTCGATTCTTGGATTTTTTAGTGGATTTGTTTACCATATGCGTATAGTATGCTTATATAAGAGGTTGTGAAAGCGTCGTGTAGCTCCGATGACAATAAGCAAGCATTTTTGAAACTAGCTTTTTGAGTTTGAAAAATGTGGCTTATTTCAAGGCGCTGGCGCTTGAACACCATTTAAGAGTGGTCGAAAAGCGGTACGACTTTTTGACGTAAGGAGAACGAAAATCAAATGAAAGAAACAACCAATCCCGCAGAACGTAAAGTTTCTGCATATATCCATATCCCGTTTTGTGAGCATATCTGTTATTACTGTGACTAAATGACTGAAGAATTGAATTAACTAATATTTATAGCTTAAATTGTTGTATAATAAAGAAACAAGTTTATGATATTAATTGGTGTCCTATCGAAAAATTTAGATGGTTAAAAAAACTATTCCGAGAAAATTATTGGAGGAAGTAGTATTGGATGATAAAGTCTACGCTAAAGATCATAAAAAAGAATTTTTTCAAGATGTGATTCAAGATAAAGTTGTTCGACTAGATCAAAAAGAAGCTATATTTATGGCAGGTACGCCTGGCGCAGGTAAAACAGAAGTAGCAACTAGTCTACTGGAATTATCAGAAGATATCTGTAGAATAGATGCTGATGTTTTCCGAACGAAATTCCCGGGGTAT
>NZ_NGMO01000001.1:648201-659014 GCF_002140175.1 Candidatus Enterococcus wittei | reverse complement strand
CAGTGAAGTGTGTCAAAGATATCTTAAGAGAAAAATATCCTGAGTTTAATAAACATGTGACTACCCATACTTTCCGCTACACACATATCTCCTTACTAGCAGAAGCTGGTGTCCCAATCAAAGCAATCATGGATCGTGTCGGTCACTCCAATATGAAAACCACACTGGAAATTTACAACCAAGTGTCCAGTGCAACAAAAGAAAAAGTCATCCAAGAAGTCGATTCTTGGATTTTTTAGTGGATTTGTTTACCATATGCGTATAGTATGCTTATATAAGAGGTTGTGAAAGCGTCGTGTAGCTCCGATGACAATAAGCAAGCATTTTTGAAACTAGCTTTTTGAGTTTGAAAAATGTGGCTTATTTCAAGGCGCTGGCGCTTGAACACCATTTAAGAGTGGTCGAAAAGCGGTACGACTTTTTGACGTAAGGAGAACGAAAATCAAATGAAAGAAACAACCAATCCCGCAGAACGTAAAGTTTCTGCATATATCCATATCCCGTTTTGTGAGCATATCTGTTATTACTGTGACTAAATGACTGAAGAATTGAATTAACTAATATTTATAGCTTAAATTGTTGTATAATAAAGAAACAAGTTTATGATATTAATTGGTGTCCTATCGAAAAATTTAGATGGTTAAAAAAACTATTCCGAGAAAATTATTGGAGGAAGTAGTATTGGATGATAAAGTCTACGCTAAAGATCATAAAAAAGAATTTTTTCAAGATGTGATTCAAGATAAAGTTGTTCGACTAGATCAAAAAGAAGCTATATTTATGGCAGGTACGCCTGGCGCAGGTAAAACAGAAGTAGCAACTAGTCTACTGGAATTATCAGAAGATATCTGTAGAATAGATGCTGATGTTTTCCGAACGAAATTCCCGGGGTATACTGGTCGTAATTCTTCTGATTTTCAACGAGGGGCATCTTGGTTAGTGGATTACTCCTTAGATATGGTATTGAAAAAAGGTTATTCATTTTTATTAGATGGAACATTCGCAATTGGTCGGGCGAAACAAAATATTGAGAGATGTCTTTCTCGGGATTATGATGTGACAATCTATTTTATCTTCCAAGAACCTCTTATTGCTTGGAATTATACAAAAATCCGAGAAAAAGTAGAGGGACGATTTGTACCAAAGGATCGTTTTATTAATGCTTATTTTAAGTCTCGTGAGAATGTTCGCGAAGTAATAAAACAATATGGGGAATCTATCTCTGTACATGTGATTTTAAAAGATTATAATAATGAAATAGCCACAGTAGTTCCAGATATTTCAGATATAGATCTTATTTTGCCAGAATTATTTACTAAAGCAGAATTGGAGGAAAAATTATATGACTGATAAACAAAAAGCGGAAGCGATTATGAAAAAATATAACCGTAGCTATGGAGATCTAAACAAAAAAGCAACTAGAAAAGAATTTATGACCGTTCTACAGTATGTAGCAAACGAGTCAAATAGAAAACAAAGAGAATTAACAGGGTTAGATAAATAACTATTAAGATTTTAAATCACAGCTGAAAATTAGTTGTGATTTTTTTATTTGAGTATTTTTAGTAGCTTGTGAAATTTTATTAATTGAACGCTTTAAATACAAGGAAAAATATAGTCTCAAGTTAGAGAAGGTAGACACCTACCAATAGGTTTAGTTGAAAAACTTTTTTAATATGACTATGATTTTTTTTGAAAAAACAGGCAATTTTGATATTAAAATCACTTTTTATGTTGTTTTTAAATAATACTCTCGTTATTAATTTATAGTTTAATTGTCATTATGAGACAACTATAAAAATTTTGGAGGTATGATAAATGTTTAAGGGAAATTTGCTAGAAATATGGATAGGTGTAGTAGCGATTATGGTAATTTTTTCCACTACAATGACAAGCGGTAGTATGATTGTTTTAGCAAATGAGCAAGTTGAATAAGTCTCTGTAGAAAGTAAGGACAGTTTACAATCCTATGAACAAAGCTTACTTTATTCAAATGAAGAAAAACGTTCACAACAAGTACTTGAAAAAATCAAACAGGAATATGGTTCAGTACAAGCTGAGTTTGACGAGAATGGTGAAATTATTTTAACAAAAGAAGATGAGTTAAGAGTCGAACAAGCAGTTCAAGAGTACTTAAGTTTGACAGGTTATAATCCAGTATTACGCGGTTTCGGAAAAAATTGGTGGAATTCAACAGGATTTGTTTCAGGGGTAATTAATGTAGGATTAATTGCTATTGGATTATGGACAGGAGCTAGTAATTTAATAGCGGTAAGGGCTTTATTAAGAAATAATCGTACAAATATTACTAGAATGGTAGAAAAGCAGATTCTTTCAAAAGTAGGAATTAGCGTTGGTGGATTACTAAACAGTATGATCAATGCAGCAATGGCAATTTCTGCTTCTTCGGTTGGTGGAATTCTGGCAGAAGGTTTAGATAGAGCTGACGGAAGGAATGATAACTACATCTTAGCCTAATTGGAGTTAATTAAAATGAGAAGACAAACGAGAAAGAAAATCAATCGATTAATCTTTGCGGGAATGATATGTTCAAGTAGTATGGTTATTTTCTCTATCATTCTATTATTTCAAAAAAAATATTTTTGGTCATTTATAAGTATCTCAGGAGGGATTATTGGTCTGATTTCTTTTTTTAGTGTAAGAAAAGAAATGAAGTTAGTCAAAGAAATAAAAGATTAAAATTAAAGCAGTTGAGATTTCAATCATTTCTCAGATGGGTATTACAACAGTACGTGGGAAAGTACAAACTGCAATTGAAATCGCCTTAGCTTTAGCTGGTACTTCGGCTGGAGGACTAATTGCAGAAGGACTTGATCGAGTAAACGGAAGAAATGATAACTATCTATGGGCATTGCATTAAACAAGTTTAAAATTCAAATAGATAAAGGAGTTATAAGTGACAATAATTGGGATATTGAATTTTGTGGGTAGAGTACTGCTAGGGGTATTGAGTATGTGCTGTTTTATCAATGGCACACGTTTTCTGCTGAAAGTAAAAACAGTTATCCGTTTGAATGTAGGAAAAGAAATGCCAAGAACAGATTATCTAAAAGTAGAAACATATTTAAAAAAGTATAAACTATTTGTTTTTTTGGGCTTTGTGTTTCTTACTATAAGTTTAATTTTAGTGCGTTTTTAAAAAATCTGCTCTTCATTCAAAAAATATCGGAGGAAATACATAACTGAAAAGGAACAAGTACAACAAATTGTGAAAAAGTATAATAAAAGTATCGCTACTGATTTATCAGAAAATGCCTCAGCGAAAGAATTTAAAACAGTAATGAAGTACGTAGCAGATGAAGCAAATCGTAAGCAGCGAAAATTAGTGGGGTTGGATAAATAAAATTTTTAAATCATATCCTTGTAAAGTTGAGTTTTTTATTTTAATGAACTAAGACTATTAAATTATACACATCTAGATGTGTATAAGAGACAGCTCTATACGCTTCTTTTGAAGTATACCCTCCAGTAAATTCCAAGTACTGGAGGATTCTTTTTCTTTGTGTTTTTTTACTCATTAAAAAGGTTCTTTGAAAAAAGATATTGGTGAGAGAAATCTTAGAATAATTAATGAATAAAACAGAATACTTTCTTTTTGTTCATTTTTTTGATATCAATAAAATCTATCAACACAAAAAAGTATAGCACTAGCATTTTTTGTTTAGCTAATTAATCTGTCTATTAGAAAAAAACAGGTGCATATGTTCGTGAAACAAATAAATATTTTTCTACAATGACTCTATTTTATTTGTATATCTGTTGTTTTTTAATTCATGTTTGTCAAAAGCACAATTACTAATAACTACTAGGAATAACAAAAAGTATGTTATATAGTGTAATAGAACTACCAATAAAGTAACTGGCTTTTTTAACTTAAGGAGAACGAAAATCAAATGAAAGAAACAACCAATCCCGCAGAACGTAAGGTTTCTGCATATATCCATATCCCGTTTTGTGAGCATATCTGTTATTACTGTGACTTTAATAAAGTGTTTTTAGAAGGACAGCCAGTAGATGAATATGTAGAAATGCTCTTAAAAGAAATGTCATTGATGATGAGTGAGTATCCTGTGAGCGATTTGGAGACTCTCTATGTAGGTGGTGGGACACCGACATCTTTATCAGCAAAACAACTGGATCGCTTATTATATGGCGCAAGAGAGATCCTTTCTTTTCAAGATGGGAAAGAGTTTACGGTTGAAGCAAATCCTGGGGACTTAACACAAGAAAAGTTACAAGTAATGAAAAATTATGGAGTGAATCGTTTATCTATGGGGGTCCAAACTTTCGACAACCGATTATTGAAAAAGATTGGTCGCAAGCATACAGCAGAAGATGTTTATCAAACAATGCGTTTTTTAGAAGCAGAAAATTTTTCAAATGTAAGTATTGACTTGATTTATGCATTACCGGGACAGACACTTGAAGGCTATCGTGATACGTTGGAACGTGCACTGGCATTGGATCTGCCACATTATTCATTGTATTCACTGATTTTGGAAAACAAGACGATGTTTATGAATTGGGTTCGCCAAGGTAGATTGGAATTACCAGACCAAGAAACAGAAACACGGATGTTTGAAGAAACAATCACCGCTATGGAAAATCATCAGCGACATCAATATGAAATTAGTAATTTTGGTTTAGCTGGGCATGAATCGAAACATAATTTGATGTATTGGAACAATGACCATTACTTTGGGTTTGGGGCAGGAGCTAGTGGCTATCTTGGGAATACCCGTTACCGAAATAAAGGGCCGATCCAACATTATTTGCGTCCACTAAGAGAAAATGCATTACCTGTTTTGGAAAAAGAAAGTCTTTCTAAAAAGAACCAGATTGAAGAAGAAATGTTTCTCGGGTTAAGGAAGAAAGCAGGAATCTCTAAACAACATTTTTATGATCGATATCAGCAATCTATTGACTCGCTTTATGAAAAAGTTCTTGACGAGTTGGTGGAAGAAGAATTATTGATTAATGAAGAAAATCGGATTTATTTAACGCAAAAAGGCACATTCTTGGGAAATAATGTATTCGAACGATTCTTATTAGAAAAATAACTAAGTGCATACCATTTTAAATAGTTAAAATTTTTATAATTTGTTGTTTATTTGAGTGTATAATAATTTTTTTAGATCGGGGAAACCTTTATTTACCAGGCTTTTTAAGCACTCAGTATTTTTTAGCACTCGGTAAGATAGAGTGCTAAAAAATAGGGTGCTTTTTCTTGACACGTTGAACGCTTCTTGCTATATTAATAAGTGGGTTAGCACTTAGAAGATATGAGTGCTAATGAGAGGTGAGAATGATGTTAACACAGCGACAAAGTGATATTTTGCGTCTGATCATCCAAAACTATACGAGTAGTGGGGTGCCCGTTGGTTCCAAAACGTTGATGGCGGAAGGAGTCGAGGCAAGTCCAGCGACGATCCGCAACGATATGAAGGCACTAGAAGACGAAGGACTTTTATTGAAAACTCATTCTTCTTCAGGACGGATTCCGTCAGCACTTGGGTATCGTTATTATGTGGATCATTTGTTAAGACCTGCTCGTGTAGCAAATGATGATTTGCAACAGATTCGACAGTCTTTAAGTAAAGAATTCCACGAAATCAACGAGATCATCAAGCAATCGGCAGAAATTTTGTCCGAGTTGACAAGCTACACAACATTCTCGTTAGGCCCTGAAATTAAAGACCGCCGTTTAACCGGCTTTCGTATCGTTCCTTTAAACAGTCGCCAAATCATTGCGATTGTGGTTACAGATAATGGGAATGTAGAAAGTCAGGTATTTACTCTTCCTGAAAACCTTGGTAGTCAGGATTTAGAAAAAATGGTTCGTATCGTGAATGATCGATTGGTGGGTGATCCGCTAGTGACGGTGTATCACAAATTACGAACAGAGATCCCGATGATCTTGCATAAATATTTTCAAACCACTGAAGGTATGTCTAATCTATTTGATACAGTCTTAGGACATGCATTTGAAGATAAAGTCTATGTAAGTGGGCAAATGAATCTATTGGATTATGAACCACTGCAGGATCTTGACCAATTTAAATCGATGTTTTCATTTATGACAGATTCGTATGAACTGACTCAAATGATCGTTCCGATGGATAGCAATATCCATATTAAAATTGGTTCAGAGCTAGGAAATGAGTTGCTGCAAAATATGAGCATGATCCAAGCAAGCTATGATATTGCTGGACATGGTCGAGGAACGATTGCATTACTCGGACCAACAAGTATGCCATATTCAAAAATGTTGGGATTAGTGGATGTGTATCGTCAGGAGTTAGCAAGCAAACTTGCTGATTACTATCGAACGCTTGACCTATCCGGTTCTTAATAAAATTTAAGTAGTGACTGATCGTTCTTTTTTGAGTTAGTAAGAGCAATCAAGCAGCTGACTGAATAATGAAAGGGAGACGGTATCGTGAAAGAAAACCATGAAGAATTAGACCAGGAATTAACGGATACACAAACAGATCCAGAAGCTGAGATGGAAGCGGTAGAAGATTCAGGTGTTTCAGAAGTAGAAGCAGAAGAATTTGAACTTGCTAACTTAAGAGCTGAACTTGAAGAGATTGAAGATAAGTATTTACGCGCAAGAGCGGAAATTGCTAATATGGCAAATCGTGGAAGAAATGAACGTGAACAATTGCAGAAATATCGTTCACAAGATTTAGCGAAAAAGCTATTACCGTCCATTGATAATTTGGAACGGGCATTGGCAACAGAAGTATCTGATGATCAAGGAGAAAGCCTGAAAAAAGGTGTTGAGATGGTTCTTGAAAGCTTGAGAAATGCTTTGCAAGAAGAGGGAATTGAAAAGATCATAGCTAAAGGGGAAGTTTTTGATCCAACGCTTCATCAAGCAGTTCAGACGGTTCCAGCAACTGAGGACCTACCTGCAGATACAATTGTAGAAGTTTTACAAGAAGGATACAAACTCCATGACCGTGTATTAAGACCAACGATGGTGATCGTTGCGCAATAAGTCATGATATGAAATAAAGACTTACTAGAATAAAGGAGACGTTAATTATGAGTAAAATTATCGGTATTGATTTAGGAACAACAAATTCTGCTGTTGCTGTACTAGAAGGTAACGAAGCAAAAATTATTGCAAATCCAGAAGGAAACCGTACTACACCTTCTGTTGTTTCATTTAAAAATGGTGAAATCCAAGTGGGTGAAGTAGCAAAACGTCAAGCAGTTACAAACCCTAATACAGTTTCTTCAATCAAACGCCATATTGGTGAAGCTGGTTATAAAGTAGATGTTGAAGGTAAATCTTATACACCTCAAGAAATCTCTGCAATGATCTTACAATATATCAAAGGATTTGCGGAAGATTATCTAGGTGAAAAAGTTGAAAAAGCAGTTATCACAGTACCAGCTTATTTCAATGATGCACAACGTCAAGCAACAAAAGATGCAGGTAAAATCGCTGGTTTGGAAGTAGAACGTATCGTTAATGAACCAACAGCAGCTGCTCTTGCATATGGATTAGACAAAACAGACCGCGATGAAAAAATCTTAGTATTTGACCTTGGTGGGGGTACTTTTGACGTATCGATCCTTGAATTAGGTGACGGCGTCTTTGATGTATTGTCTACTGCTGGAGATAACCATTTAGGTGGGGATGACTTTGATAACAAGATCATCGACCACATGGTAGCAGAATTCAAAAAAGAAAATGGCATTGATCTTGGTCAAGATAAAATGGCATTACAACGTTTGAAAGATGCCGCTGAAAAAGCGAAAAAAGATTTATCAGGTGTATCAAGCACACAAATCAGCTTGCCATTTATTACTGCTGGAGATGCAGGTCCATTGCATTTGGAAATGACATTGACTCGTGCCAAATTTGATGAATTGACAGCTGATTTAGTAGAACGTACAAAAGTACCAGTACGTCAAGCACTAAAAGATGCAGGTCTTTCTCAATCTGATATTGATGAAGTGATCCTAGTGGGTGGTTCAACTCGTATTCCTGCTGTTGTAGAAGCAGTAAGAAAAGAAACAGGTAAAGAACCAAATAAATCAGTAAACCCTGATGAAGTTGTGGCGATGGGTGCTGCTATCCAAGGTGGGGTTATCACTGGTGACGTAAAAGACGTTGTATTATTAGACGTCACACCATTATCATTGGGTATTGAAACAATGGGTGGCGTATTTACAAAATTGATCGATCGTAATACAACAATCCCAACAAGTAAATCACAAGTATTCTCAACAGCTGCGGACAACCAACCTGCAGTAGATATCCATGTCTTGCAAGGGGAACGTCCAATGGCTGCAGACAACAAGACACTTGGCAGATTCCAATTGACAGATATCCCAGCAGCACCACGTGGTATCCCACAAATCGAAGTAACTTTTGATATCGATAAAAACGGGATCGTAAACGTATCTGCGAAAGATCTAGGAACTCAAAAAGAACAAAAAATCACGATCAAATCTTCTTCAGGTCTAACAGATGAAGAAATCGAACGCATGGTGAAAGATGCTGAAGCAAATGCAGAAGCAGATAAAGCACGTAAAGAAGAAGTTGATCTTCGCAATGATGTGGATGCACTATTATTCTCAGTTGACAAAACATTGAAAGAATTAGAAGGAAAAGTCGACGAAGAAGAAGTGAAAAAAGCAGAAGCTGCACGTGATGAACTAAAAGCAGCAGTGGAAGCAAACAACATCGAAGAAATGAAAACAAAACGAGATGCTTTGAATGAAATCGTGCAAAACCTTACAGTAAAATTATACGAACAAGCTGCACAACAACAAGCTCAAGAAAATCCAGAAGCAGCACAAGGCGGAGCGGATGATGTCGTTGATGCTGATTTTGAAGAAGTCGATGGCGACGAAAAATAATCGGTTCATTGAGTTTTGAGAAAAGCCAAAGTCGCGACTTTGGCTTTTTCTTTTGAAAATAATTCAACATTAGCGGTTTTTGTTTCATTTAAAGTATGATATGATAACTAGCGACGTGGAAATGAAGAGAACCAATAGGAGGAAAGCCTATGGCAACAAAACGTGATTATTATGAAGTCTTGGGGCTTGCAAAAGGAGCTTCAGAAGACGAGATCAAAAAAGCTTATCGTAAGCTATCAAAAAAGTACCATCCAGATATCAATAAAGAGCCTGATGCAGAAGAAAAGTTCAAAGAGGTATCAGAAGCTTATGAAATTTTGAGTGATCCACAAAAACGTGCGGCATATGATCAATATGGTCATGCTGGAACAGATCCAAATTACGGTGCAGGTGGCGCTGGCGGCGGATTTGGCGGATTCGGTGGTTTTTCCGGTGGTGGCAGCTTTGGTGGCTTCGAAGATATCTTCGATTCATTCTTTGGTGGCGGCGGAAGATCAATGGATCCGAATGCCCCTCGTCAAGGAGCAGATTTACAATATACAGTGGACTTATCGTTTGAAGAAGCGATTTTCGGTGTTGAAAAAGAAATTAAGTACAATCGTGAAGAAATCTGTCATACATGTAACGGAAACGGAGCAAAACCAGGAACACAACCAACAACTTGTCACAAATGTCATGGTTCAGGTACAATCAATGTGGAACGTCAAACACCACTAGGACGTGTGATGAGTCGCCAAACATGTGATGTTTGTCATGGTACTGGGAAAGAAATCAAAGATCCTTGTCCAACTTGTCATGGTTCAGGACATGAGAAAAAAGCGCACTCTGTAAAAGTCAATGTACCAGCTGGTGTAGAAGAAGGACAACAAATGCGCTTAGCAGGACAAGGGGAAGCCGGAGAGAACGGTGGGCCATTCGGTGATCTATATGTCGTCTTCCGAGTAGAGGAAAGTGACATCTTTGATCGTGATGGTTCAGAAATTTACTATGAATTACCACTAAGCTTTGTTCAAGCGGCTCTAGGTGACGAAGTTCAAGTGCCAACAGTTCATGGAGATGTGAAGTTGAAGATTCCTGCGGGTACGCAAACTGGAACAAACTTCCGTTTGCGTGGCAAGGGAGCGCCACGTTTACGTGGTGGATCCACTGGTGACCAACATGTTCGCATAAAATTAATCACACCTAAAAACTTGAATGAAGAGCAACGTGAAGCATTACGTGCTTTTGCTAAAGCAGGCGGAATCCATGTACAAGAACAACAAGAAGAGGGTTTCTTTGATAAAGTCAAAGATGCTTTTGGTGGAAAGAAGCGTAAATAAAAAATCATTATAAAAGACGAGTTAATAGAGATAAAACAGATAAAAAAGTCATTTTAACGAATGTCCGACACAAAAAAACAACCAGAGAATTTGAAGATAGTTTGGCTCTTCGACAAGTAGTGTTGGTGAGTTCAAATTGAAAGAATTTCATCGAGAATCAATCGAAGCAGAAATACGCTTCGATTGATTCTTTTTTGTTTTGGATTGATCTTGGAAAACCAAGCCCTGAATCAAGTAAATACGGTCACGAAAATGGAGGAAATTACGGTAACCATAAGCGACTCGTTTGATGACCTTGATTTTATTGTTTGTCCCTTCCAAGGCCCCGTTACTGTAGGGTGTTAGGAAGGCATTCTTGATTCCTTTTCTGTATTTATTGAAGAAAGTGAGTTTCTTGCGAAACCACTCAGGAAGCTGGGTATCTAAGGTATTCACCACTTCGAAAAAGTCATTCGTCTCTTTTTGTTTATAGTGATAGAGAAGGAGTTGACAAGTATCATAAGCCAACTTCAATGTGGAATCATAGCTGAGTAATTCATCGACGATCGCTTTTTCAGTCATCGGACGCTTAAAGGAATAATCATAGCGATAGC
>NZ_NGMO01000001.1:644383-647485 GCF_002140175.1 Candidatus Enterococcus wittei | reverse complement strand
CTTTCATTGTTTCCAGGACACAGACCAACCCATGAGGCTAATCTTTCTGCAGAAGAAAACTGATTCATATGAATGCCAAACTCAGAGATAATTACAGCAGCTGAATCCGTACTAATTCCTGGGATCGTTAATAAATTGTCCATCTGTTTTTGGTAAGGAAGTAAATATTCGGCTATTTTGGTTTCTAGTTCACCAATCTTACTGTTATACATATCAATAACATCTAAAATTTGTGCCAATAAAAACTTGTGATGACTTCTGAAAAAGCCAGTAAGTCCTTCCACTAATTCCGGCACTTTAAATTTTAAAGAAGTATAAACAGCCGCTTCAACTTTTTCTGCAGTAATATCTTCCTCATTAATCAATAGATTTAATAAATTTCTTCCAGATAATCCGAATATATCTGTCATGTAAGAAGTTATTTTAATTCCGGCAGTCTGTAAAATTTTGTGCGCGCGATTCTTTTCTCGATTTCTAGATTCGATCCACATTTTTCTTAACCGTGTGAGTTCACGCAAATCTTGTATAGGTTCCTCTGGAACAAAACTTTTGGGAATCAAACCTACTCGCAGCAACTTAGCAATCCAACTTGCATCTTTTTTATCCGTTTTTTGCCCAGGAATATTTTTAATTTTATACGGATTAGCTAGAACTAAGTCGAAATTTCCTTGAAGAATGTGCCAAACCGGTTTCCAATAAATACCTGTACTTTCCATAGCGACAATCTCACAATCAAAATCCGTTAGCCATTCATGTAGGGCTAATAATCCTTTGGTGGTCGTATCAAATTTTTGTAGATGTTTTTTTGGTCTGGTAGAAGTAAGCGGACCTTGTAAAACACAAGCAACAACATTACTTTGATGGACATCTAATCCAGCACAGCATTCGTAAATGATTTCCATAAAAAGGCACTCCTTTCCCATGATTTTAGGAAAGGAGTGCTTTATTTCATGTAAAATCAAATTTTTATACACATGCTCATTGGCAATATTTCAAGGTTCTCGAGAAATAAAGCAAGCCAGTTTGACAATCGGCATCACTTGCTTTTCCAAAATAATGGCGGCTTTTTTCCTTTCCTCTATAATTGTACTACAATCTTACCTTTCATTCTTCAGGGTGAATGAGTTTGCGAATTCATGTGTGTTTGATAAAGAGTCAGAATTTGAAGTTGGATTTGCTGTTTCTGAAATTCTCCGATTATTTTTTATAAAAGTGTAAACGGAATGCTTTCATAGCTTTTGATCGAACCTATAAGATCGAATTTTTAGAAAATAATCTTTCATTTTTATTTAGGTTCTTGCTTAGTGTCAAATCGAAACCACTTGACTGCCATATGTTAAAATGAACTACTGTCGTGGACTCTGTCTCTTCCCAGAAGGTTTCAATCAATGAAGTATGTGACTTTTCCAGGCATACCCGTTTCTAATAAGTTTGTTAGGCTATACAATACGATCTCTGCAGTTGTTTTGATTTTTTTGCCATCGTAATCTCTCATATTCACGAGAAATTCAATTTCTTTTTTATATAATTGTGCTTTGTTTAAAGCGACCATTTTCTCTTCTATTTCCACAGCTTTGTAATAGGCTAGGCGTATTCTAAAAAGTGAGAACAAGAGACTAAAGTTGAAGGATGGATAAATGGTCAAGATATCGCTTAATTTATCGCAGCATTCTTCTGCGTATGCCAAAAGTTCTAAATCAGGGGCATCATGGTCAATCACAGCCTTGTCAATCAAAGTATCGGTAATATTTGAAAGAGCCATAAGGAAAAACTGTAAGTACGCATGATCAAGCGCGCTCATTGATTCAACTCGATATATTCGTAGAATTTTCCAAAAAAACAGTAGTTGCTCGGCAGTGAAGTGTGGTGTGAAATCTGAAACAAGTTGAAGATGATAATAGGTCAAATATTTTTTTTCCTTAATTTGATTAAATAGTTGATTGATTTCCTGTGTAGTGATTGGATCTACTGAATTGGTATAATTTTTGAAGTGGTGTTTCACATACAAATAATTACGGTAAGACTTTATCGAGTAATCTTTTTGAGCTTTTAGACGTGTATGAAGATTTTTTAATTCATTTAAATCTAAAGTGTCCTTTTGCACCGCTTGTGTAAGCGCTCTTAATTTGGAGTTGGTGGGGTCTTTTAAAAGCTCTATACTACTTAAATCTTTAAGGTGAGCATCAAGCTTCGTTAAGATTCGATCCAATTCTTTGGAAGTAAAAGCACGTTCACCTGATTCAAATTTCGAATAGGCAGAAGGACTCATGATTCCGCTAGCAACCTCTTTTTGACTTAATCCTTGTTTCACTCTTAAGTTCCGTATGAGTACGTGAATATCCATTGTCCTGTCCTCACTTTCTTATCTATAAAAATGAGCTAACTTAAATTCATATATTTGGCTTTATGAGAGATTTTTTTTCTTAGATATTGTATACTTTATATGACGATGGGTTTACAAATTTTTCCGCAACATTACATTTAAAATTGAGAGGGGGTGGCTACATGTTTCCATTTCCGATTGATCTACTTGATGCACAAGTTACACGTCCCTAGTAGTTTTTGATGATTGTTTCAAAGAGCTTTTATTAGATAAGTCTTTCTCATAAAAGCAAGTGTGGCTACCATTTGGTAAAAATTAAATGTATATAGGAAAAGATTTCAGAAAGGTTACTATCGTTACTTGTAGTTTAACAAAAACCGACTGTTATTTAAAATGTTTCACACTTGTATTTTTGTTTGTTGTTTACTGTAATGGATTAGAGTGTGTAAACGTTTAGAATACAAAGGGTTATGGTTGCTATTTTTAACGATAACGTGTTATTCTTAATGGGGAGATAAGACAAGTAAATATTTTTTGGGAGCTTTCGTGGTACACGGAAATTTGTTTTCAAAGTGATACGAGAGTAAACAAAAAGGAGCACCCTTAGATTTCTCGCTTAATACAGACGCCAATCTGTGTCAAGGTCGTTGAAAAGCTAAGGGGTCCAAACAACATGGCCAGATGTTGCATGGAATGCTCCTTAATATGCTGTAGACTATCTACAACTTCGCTAATTATAACAAATATCTAAGTTGAATTCATCGGTTTTAAATAAATTT
>NZ_NGMO01000001.1:642303-644283 GCF_002140175.1 Candidatus Enterococcus wittei | reverse complement strand
GTCCATGAATCACGTAGGAGGTAATGCCTCCTTCTTTCTTTTCAGAAAGCCAATTTGTAGGGAAAATGATAGTTTCATCTGTTAAACCGGGTAATTTTTTAGTATGATAGTCCATGGAGATATCCTTTCTTGATGAGTTTGTTTTAGACGACTTAATTCTATCAATTTGGATATCTCTTTTTCTATCTTTTTTTACAAAAAAGAGTGTTAGTAGAAAACAAAATTGTTTTCCACCAACACTAGATATTATAGAATCGATAGTTTTTACTATTTTAAGAGTTCTTTGGTTGTTTTTTTGTAAATAAAATCCTAAAGTAAACCATATAAATATTATGACAACTAAGAAGGAGTATTTCTAATTCATTTACCTTTCAACAATATGGAAGAACCTGCTACTCTAACCTTTTTTGTAGCCTACCTACGACTTTATTGGCTAATAACTGTCTCTTATACACATCTAGATGTGTATAAGAGACAGGGCCAGATGTTGCATGGAATGCTCCTTAATATGCTGTAGACTATCTACAACTTCGCTAATTATAACAAATATCTAAGTTGAATTCATCGGTTTTAAATAAATTTCCAAAAATCTTTTTTTATAGGACGATTATAGAAAGATATTGAAAATAAAAATCATGAATTCTGTCTTAGACTAATGAGAATCGCTTTTTCATGTCCTTATTTTGATAAGAACTCATAAACTGCATTTAATTTAGTTGTTGATTAGACGTTGTTGCGTGCTACAGTGTTTAAGGAGGAATTTCACATCATGTGGAATTCCTCCTTTTTGCTTGCTTTCGTAACCCTTCCAGAAAATTTATGAGGAGTGAAAATCAATGCAAAAAAATAGAATAACAAAAACGTGCTCCCCAGAGCTGATCCGACAACGGGCGATAACAGTACGTCTAACTGATGGCAGTATTTGGGCAAACTTAGGAAATGGTCGATTCATCCATCAAAAAGAGTTGAAGGTCGTGGAAATAGAGTTGATTTACTCTAAGATTAAAACAGTAGTTGAAAGTGGCGGGATTATCATAGCCAAGAAAAAACATTTAGAAAACTCACTTAAACTTGTGGAACCCCCTTTAAAAGTCAAAGACTGGTGAATCCTTAAAAATCAGTATCCAGAAAATATAGTCGAAGTAAATATGACGGGCTTACCTGTTCCTTGAAAATTGGATAGTATCGGCTGTTTAACTAAAGTGATAGTTAAACAAGAAATGTTTCACTGTTTTCTGTCTGGTGAGACAGATACAAGATTAAATGACAGACTGATAAAGTTGGTCACCTTATCAGAAGATTATATATTTAAGGAATGACGAGAAAAGTAGCGTAGTTGAACGCTTAAAAAGCCAACTACTTGTTCTGAAAGGGAATACTTTGATTTTCTCGAAATGATAGAAGTATGTAGGTTGTCCATCCACCTAAAATGGTCAGGTTCCCACTTAACCGAAAAGTGTTGGACTAGGTTATTCATTACATTTGTGTAAAAGGAGGGATGTTCATGAGGGAGATCCAAATTTTGCTTGAATATATGCGTCATTCTAAACGTAGAGTGGTCAAACGTAAAAGTCTTTTTTGTTGGTTTGAAACCAATAGTTATTGGACAAAGGGACGACAAATCAATTTATTTCGACAATTACAGACGAGTAGCGTATTGTTGCTAATGGAAAGTGGGGAAGTGATTCGAAAAGAAGCAATGAAAGAATGTTTAGTTTTAATTCAGTACATGCAACGGCATAATATTATTTGTTTATCCCATGAAAATTTTGAGCAGTGGTTAGTGAGGAATGGATGGAATGAAAAAGCAAAAAGCCGTCTAATCCATCAAATAAAAAGAATGGAATCCATTACGATCAATGAACATGGCGATGTCATCGGTCGTTTCAGAAAGTGATAGTATAAGACAAAAGATGCTTTTTATGCATTCTAACTGGATCTAAATATCTTATCTAACAATTACTTACTCTCCCTCATGTA
>NZ_NGMO01000001.1:612724-641999 GCF_002140175.1 Candidatus Enterococcus wittei | reverse complement strand
TTATAAGACACTTAAGAAATAATCTTAAGGGTCTTTTTTTTTGCCTAATCAATAAAGTAGTTACTTTATTGTAGGAGGAATTAGATCTGGGTTTACCCCAAATTGTACAAAGAGCAACGGATGAACCTTCATTTTTCAAAAAATCGAACAACAATGATTCAGTCTAAATCATAAGAAAAGTTCAGTGGAAAAAGTTTTTTCTGATGTTTTAAGGGTGTGCTTTAGTAAAGAGTTTATTTTTTTAGGGAAATTTATTTGATTTAAAAAAAGTGGGATTTGCTTTTGTCCCAGTTAGCTTTATTTTTCAGGAAAGGAAGTTTTAGTATGAAGATCAAAGAAAAAAAATGGGGACTCCCAAATTATGTATTTATAGTTTTAGGTATAATATTATTTATTTTAGGTTTGGGAGTGAAGGATACTGTAGTAGAGGCAGAAATGATCAAGATGCAACCTGGGGATACAGGTAATATTTATTATGATGCGAGTAACGTCTATACGATGACTGGCACAAAACATGGACAGCCGTGGTCGGATAATACTGCTGCAATGGCTGTTTCTCCCGACAATGGTGAAATCGATCAAATGGTTTTTTGTATCCAACCTGGGGTTCCCTTTATCAACACAAATAATCCTGGCTATGAAGCAGTAGCGGTCAATGATATTCCACAAGATGCCCAGATAGCTTCGATTATTTGGAATAGTTTTTATGTTTTTGGCACTAATTTTACAACAGAGGATCGAATGGTCACGCAAGCTGTGATCTGGGAATTATTACCACAATATGGGATCAAAGTGGACAAGATTAGTCGGATTCCAGATTTTCAAGCGAGAAAGCAAAAGTTGTACGAGGGGATAAAGGAGTATAAAAGAGTACCTGAATTTCATCAGCAAACGATTAATTTAACTTTTGGGAAAACAGTGTCTTTAGTTTCTTCTGTTGATTTAAATTCATTTGAGACACAAGTCTCTAATAGTGCAAAAGTCAATTGGAATATCCTAAATGGTGGAAAGACAGTCGAGGTCTCTCCAACAGATCTTAAGGTTACAAGCGGCAGTATCGTTTTTAAACGTGCCTTCAAGGAGGGGACCCCGATTGCTTTTGAAAAGACAGGATCACAAACTGTTTATCTGCCAAGTGTGAAAGATCCGAGTAATTATATGGTGAATTTTCAGATTCAATTAGATGGAGAAGTTACTATAAAAAAAATAGACAAAGAAACGAACGAAGCGGTTGCTGCTACTCAGTTCTATGTTGAATTTAGTGGAAATGATGCACCGTTAGCGCAGACCGTTACTACAAATGGAGAAGGAATAGCGACAATCAAAGGGATCAAACATGGTGTTCATGTGAAGGCTACTGAAATTTCGGTCCCCCCTCCTTATATTTTAGGTTCGGTGATTGGTGACTCTGATGTAGTGGAAGGGGAGGTCTCAGCTGGAGAATCCTTGGTATTGACTCAGCGAAATCAAAAAGCAAAAGGGAAAATAGTGATTGATAAATCCGGTGTTGAATCGGGAAATGAGATGTGGAACCCTGACTATACATTGGCTGGGAATGTATTTGAGATTCACCAAGGGAGTGAAAATGGGCAAGTGATCCGAACGTTAACAACGGATTCTGCAGGGCATGCCGAAACGGATGGTCTAGCATTAGGAACATACGTGATCACTGAAAAAGCCGCTTCAAATGGGTTTACAAATACGTTTAAACCTGTGACTGTCAATATCGAATATGACAACCAAATGACTGCGATCATAGTAGTTGGTGCTGAAGGAACCAATCAAGAGGTGATTGGTTCAACTGTTTTAACAAAAGTTGATGCTGAAACAGGCAATGAAGCGCAAGGGAGTGCTTCGTTGATCGGTGCAGAATATGGGTTATATCATGAAGACGGTACCCCAGTCAAGTGGTCTGAAAAATACCAACCGGAAATAACGAATGGATCGAAATTAGACAGTGATGAAATTGTGATTCGAATTGATGACCAAGATCAAAAGGTAGGGGTCAAACACTTGGCGTTAGGTAACTATTTCTGGAAAGAAACAAAAGCACCAGAAGGTTATCAACTAGATTCTGTCAAACATGGATTTCAAATTTCGTATAAAAATCAAGATACACAAACAATTCTTACTGAACAAAGATCTGAAGAAAAAGTTATCCAATTGGCCTTAGACGGGTTCAAATATATCGAGTCTCAAAATAGTTCTGTGCAAAGTGGGTATAATGGGATCGAATTGAAGCTAACTCCTATTGAACCAACCAACGGAGAAGCACAGATTGTTGAAACTCAAACAGATGAGAATGGTTATGATGGCTATTGGAAATTTGGTGGTTTTCCGTATGGAGACTATGAACTGGAAGAGGTAAAAGCGCCAGATGGTTATAAATTGATTGCCCCTTTGACTATTCGATCTTCCTTTGATGTAGAGAAGCGTGAATATACCTTTACCATAACAGAAAAAGGGCAAGAAAAACCAATAAAAGTGGTGAGAAAAACGGAACAAGAGATCAATAACGGTTCCAATGTGATCCACTTGGGAAAATTATTCTTGATAGACGAACATGTACGTTTACCGAAACAACCAGAGATTACTACATTATTTATGACAACTGAAAATGGACAAACATTTGAGCCGACAGTTGATCAAAAATTACTTGAAAAAGTAGAGAATAAATTTGATTCATTGGATATTGGAAAAACATTCTATTATGTTACTCAATTTCATAAAATTGATAAGGATGGGAAAGATACAGTAGTTGATACGGTGAAATCTGAACATACAGTGAGTCAAGCTGATTTTCATTTTGACATTGAGTATAACTACAAAGCTAATACACTACAATATGGGGAAAAATTAGTAGCCACACATATTGTATATTCTGATAAAGAATATCAGGAGGAATACGCTCGTCATTTTGATTTGAAAAATGAGCAGCAAACAGTCGATGCAGTGAATTCGGGTGTGCCAATGATCGAGACCTTATTCATCACCAAAGATGGGGGAAAAACATTCGATCCTATGAAAGATCAATTATTGATTGATCAAGTAAGAGCGATTGTACCCAAAAAAGATATTGGGAAAACATTCTATTATGTCACTCAATTTCATAAGATAGATAAGGCTGGGAAAGAGACAGTTGTTGGTAGAGATGAATCTGAATATCTAGCAAATAAAGAAAAATACGAATTTGAAGTCGGTTATAACTATCAGGCAGGCACATTGAAGGATGGTGAAAAATTAGTTGCCACTCACATCGTCTATACGGATAAAGGACATGAGAAGGAATATGCCAGACATTTTGATTTAACAAATGGACGGCAAACATTGATTGCTAGGACACCTGTTCTCCTCACTCAATTTAAACCTGGAGTAGCTCCGACTGAAGGAAGAGCAATTAATAATCTAATTAGCTCACCTACCGCTTCGAAAGGAATCATTCCTCAAACTTCGGGTGTACTAAATAGCAGGCGAACTTTTATTGTCTTGATAGCTATGCTGATCATGGCTATGACAGTTTATCTGATTGCTAAAAAATATAAAGTAAAATAATAAAAATTGCTTTTTGAAGGTGGAGTTATTTGTCAATTATAGCGTAATGATAGAAAATTCCATGATGGCTGTTTTCACTCTACCTTTTTTCCTATCTATTGAGTGAGTATGCTCAAATATTTTGAAAAATAGGATTAGATCAGTGAAGATAAGAAATTCTTGGGGCTACTGCATTACAGGAAATACTGTTTTGTGGTAGCTCATCTACATGTTTAGGCGATTTCTTAAATGGAACGAAGGATGTTCCAGTTTACTTAAGATTTTTTATTGGACTGATTTATTAGAAAATGAAACGATATTGATTCACAGTTTATTTGAGAATAAGGGATGACTTATGAAAAAAATACTTAAGATTTTTCCGCTTATATGGCTACTGTTAGGATCTATTATTTTGGGAATGACCATATATGGATATTGGCTATTGCAACGGACTGATATGAAAGGAAAAGAAATTTATTACTTGATTCAAGATAAGCAGGATATAGAAATAAAACAAAAAGAGATAAGTGAAGAGGCGATATTTGACCCAAACAACATTCACCCAGTTGATACGAAAGAATTTGCAATCGCACAGCTACATTATGAAGAACTTGTCGATGAATGGGGCATAGGGAAAATCTTCCTTCCTAGCGCTTCCATCCAAACAACGATTTTAGCGGGGATGAATAATGACCATTTGATGGTGGGAGTAGGAACTTACCTAAAGGAGCAACGTCTAGGAAAAGGAAATTATGTTTTACTCGCACATAATTTAGTACAGGGTGGTGGAACGTTGAAAAATCTGCCGCAGACGAAGAACCATACATTGATTTATGCCACAGATTTTTCAAATGTATACGAGTATCGGGTAACAAAGAATCAAATCATCCATCAGTCTGAAAGTGAGGTATTAGATCATCCAAAAGAAAAACAAAAACCAGTACTCACCCTCATACGATGTGAAGGTGGTTTGAATACAGAAAATCGAGCAGTTGTTCAAGGAGAATACGTCCGAGAATATCCCGCAGAGGAAGCAAATGATAAACTGAAAGGGAAATTGGGGTTAGTCTCTCTAGCCAAAAAAACAAACCAAGCAACGAAAGATATTGGGGTTTTAGAGGAAAGTGGACAACAAAGAAAGGGGAACGCCATAAATACTTCCCCTCATTTAGTAAGAGAGGTGCAAACAGAAGGATTAGAAAAAATAGGTTTACCTGTTTATTCTTCTGTTGAAAAATTGGGTATTTGGTTGGTGCAACAGTTTAGTGATTTTGATACGTTGCTTTACTATTCCTGTTTGTATCTTTTAGTGCTAATTTTATTGATGTAAGACAGCGCTTTTGGGAAAGAATAAAGCACACCTCTATTCTTTCAAGATCATACTTCAGTTGTATGATCAGAGACGAGCTACTATAAGTAAATCAAATGATAAAAAATCCATTGTAATTAGAGTAGCAGATTCTTATACTAATACTGTAGGAAACAAAATAAGTAGAGTAAGATTTTGATAATATACAAAAAATGACTAATTGGAAAAGTTCTTAGTTGTAAGGGGGATGGATATGGAGTGGTTTTCAGGTGGAAAAGAAAGAAGTCAATGAGCAATTGAGCTTATGGATAAATTATTAAATGAGTTTGATGATTCGACAAATGAAACATTAAAAAGAACGTTATTGGAATATAGAGTTTTTCTCCCTAGACCTTCTTTTCGATGCTGCTGACATTAAAAAGAACGTTATTGGAATATAGAGGGTAACAATAGTTAAAACAAATATATAAATATCTATAAAAATATAGGTTATATTAGCGATTTTTTGTATACTCCTATTGAGGTGAAAACTATGACTATGTATTCAATAGGAGAATTTGGAAAACAAATAGGCGTAACGCCACAAACCTTGAGAAACTGGGATAAAAAAGGGGAATTGAAACCCGCCCATGTTTCACAAGGTGGTACTCGTTATTATTCTGAAGAACAACGAAATCAATTTTTAGGAATCGCTGGAAGAAAGAAACCGAAACGAATAACTATTGGTTATTGTAGAGTAATTTCAAACAAAAAGATGACTTAGAACGTCAGATTGAGAAACGATTACGTCGGTTACAGCGTAAAGTCTCTCGAAAATACGAGATGAACAAGGAGGGAACCCGATTTGTCAAAACATGTAACATCTATAAATTAGAAAAAGAAATTCGGCATACCTATCGAAAACTAGGAAATATTCGTCAGAACCACATCCATCAAACAACAACGGAGATAGTGAAAATCAAACCATCGAAAATCGTTGTCGAAACATTGAATGTAAAGGGAATGATGAAAAATAAGCAATTAGCTAAATCAGTCGCACAACAAAAATTCTATGAGTTCAAACGCCAACTACAGTATAAATGTGAAGACTATGGCATTGAATTAGTAGAAGCAGATAAGTTCTATCCAAGCTCAAAACTATGCCACGAATGTGGATATAAGAAAGTAGATTTGAAATTGTCTGATCGCGCCTATCATTGTGAAGAATGCGGATATACAGCGGATAGAGATTATAATGCAAGTCTAAATTTAGCGAGTTATATTGCTTAATCTACGAGCTTCTACTGAAACAGAAACATAGATATGTAGGATTCGTTGTATCCGAATTAACGCCTGCGGAGTGTTAAAGCAAACGAGAGTAGCGAGCAAGTGGCAAAATTGGACACGTAGAAACAGGAAATAAACATAAATCTGACAACTTTTATAGTTGGTTAGAAATATTTATAGATTTTTGGCAACGGTGAATTGATAATGGAACGGGGTTCTGTTCCTCTGGTTTTAAGTCGGATGAATCTTGCTCTTTCTAATGTCATGAGAAAAGACGAAACTCATTTAACGGATAGTCAGTTAGCTACATTCAAAAAACTGACGGCATTATCAAATATAAGGTATGGGTATTAAACTAAAAAAAACGAGTAGGATTTCCTATTTTTAGATTGATCGTTTTTTATCAAGGGTTTTAGGGAGAAAAAGTAGAATTGGCTCAAAAGAAGAAACAGCATTCAATAATCTGGCTGGTAGCGAACATTGTTGAATTAAAAAAACATTTCATATAAATGCTAAAAAAGGACTAGGGTAATCACTACACATCAAGTGTAAGGATTATTCTAGTCCTTTTTTAGTTACTTACTTTTGAAGGCTTTAATGAAAAGAAGGAGAAGTCTAGAGCTTTTTCTAAAAGATGTCTTTGCTTTTTAGAAGAATCATTCAAGTAACCGATTGATGCTTTTTCTATAAGATATATTTCAGGAAAATTGATTATTACATACTGGCTATAGCAAAACAATTGGTGTAGAAATTCGTAAAATCTTGGATCAAGGCATCTTTTCTGATTTCTTTAGCTTCAAATAAGGATTGATTTTTTCCTTGAGGGTCAATGGCAATGATTCTACCGATTTCTGCCCGTCTAGCTGCTAGCAGACCAGAATAGGCATCTTCGATTACGAGACAGTCCTGTGGTTTTAAGTGTAGTTTTGCAGCGGCTTTAACAAAAATATCTGGTTGAGGTTTTCCCGGAAATGACCCGTCATCAAAGACTACTTGGTTCAAATCAAACCAGCGAGCTAAATGAAAGACATCAAAGTAAAAAACAACGTTTTCTTTGACTGTAGCAGTGGCAATCGTAAATGGGACTGCTTGATATTTTAATAAATCTAATGTTTCTTCCAATCCTTTTGTCAAAACAAGTTGTTCAGGATGTTGTTGACAAAGATTTCGATAGTAGGCTTCTTTTTCATAAGATAGTCGTGCAATCTCTTCATTTGTTAGATCAGAAGAAATAAAGTAACGAAGAATTTCATCATTTGTTCGACCATGGATCTGTTTTAAAATTTCATCGTCTGTCAATTGTCTATCGGAGTAGCGACGGATCATGTGGATCCAAGCTTCTTCATGGAAATGGGAGTCTTGGAACATCGTTCCATTAAAATCAAAAATAATTCCTTTCATTATCATTCTCCTAAGCGTTATTTGCTAGTGGTTCAGCAATTTTTAGATGGACGTATTGTGAGTAATGTTCTTTGACTCTAGGACTTACTCGGTGGTCAGTGATCAAAAGATCCAAATCATGTAGATTATAAAAAACATAGAAATCATCACGATTGAACTTTTGATTATCAACGAGCAAATATTTGGTTTTTGAATTATTCAAGGCAATTTGTTGTGCTTCGCCTTCTTCAGTACTATAGGTGGAGATTGCTTCATTGTGCACACCATTCGAACTGATAAAAGCTTTTGTGAATTTTAATTTTCTTAAATTCTCGTTGGTGATGGGGCCAACAAAAGCACCTGTATTTTTTCGAAAATCCCCCCCGATCAATAGGATTTCAGGGATTTCTGCTTGAGCTAACACTTCAAAAACAGCATAATTGTTTGTAATGATCCGTAAACGTCGTTGAATCAAAAAAGAGGCGAGTAATTCAATCGTTGTCCCCGGACCTAAGAAAATAGTGTCTCCGTCATTGATCAATCTAGCAGCCGCAGCAGCAATTTGTTGCTTTTCCTCAATTTGCATAACAGATTTTTCAGTATGAGACAATTCTTGATCCAGCGTATAGGTCAAGCTTTGTGCGCCGCCATGCACTCTAAGTAATTTGCCCGATTTTTCTAATTCATCTAGATCACGCCGAACGGTCATATCCGATACTTTTAACTGATCCATGATTTCGTTTACGGTGAGAATTCCTTTTTTATTGACCATTTCGCTAATTGTCAATAAGCGTTCTCTTTTCAACATATTATCACTCCCAATTCAAACATAATCTACCACATGATGAAAGCGCAGTCAAATAAAACAAACAAAAACGAACAAAAAATATGTGAATAATCAAATAAACGAGATTTAGACAACTTTTGCGACAAATATATGATTAGTTATGTTTGTTTTTGTTGACAAATGTTTTGAATGCGATTACAATTCGGTTAGTTAGAAAATAAATGTAAAACAAGGTAGGAGAGAAAAAATGCTTAAATTACCTGAGGATTTTATTTTTGGAGGAGCCACTGCGGCTTATCAAGTAGAAGGTGCAACAAAAGAAGGCGGTAAAGGGGCAGTTGCTTGGGATGAATTTTTAGAAAAGCAAGGAAGATTTAGTCCAGATCCTGCAAGTGATTTTTATCATCAATATGCAAAAGATATTGAATTATGTGAGAAATTCGGTGTGAATGGCTTACGATTATCGATTGCTTGGAGTCGGATCTTTCCTGAAGGAACAGGAGAAGTCAATAGAGAAGGGGTAGATTTTTATCATCAAGTTTTTGCGGAATGTGAAAAGCGGGGCGTGATCCCTTTTGTGACTTTACATCATTTTGATACACCAAAGGTTTTATTTGACCAAGATGATTTTTTGAACCGCGACAACGTTGAAGCATTCGTAGACTATGCCAAGTTTTGTTTTGATGAATTTAAGGAAGTGCGTTATTGGAGTACATTCAATGAGATTTATCCGGTAGCAACGAATCAATATTTATTAGGGATCTTTCCCCCAGGTATTACGTATGATTTCACCAAGATCATTGCTTGTCTACACAATATGATGTATGCGCATGCAAGAGTAGTCAATCTTTTTAAAGACTCTGGCTATAAAGGAGAAATCGGTGTCGTCCATTCTCTTGAAACCAAATATCCTGCTTCTGATTCACCAGCTGATCAGCATGCTGCTTTTTTAGATGACGCGTTATCGATCCGTTTCTTATTGGATGCTACCTATTTAGGTTATTATTCCCAAGGAACGTTGTCTGCTTTAGACGAAATCTGCCAAGCAAATCAAGCGACTTATCATTTTCCAGAAGAAGATCTTAAAGAAATGAAGCGTGCCTCACATCGCAATGATTATCTGGGGATCAACCATTATCAATGCCATTTTGTCAAAGCTTATGAGGGTGACAACGAGATCCATCACAATGGCACTGGGGATAAAGGGACGTCCGTCTATAAAGTCAAAGGTATTGGAGAACGAATTTATAAAGAAGGGATTCCTCGAACAGATTGGGATTGGTTGATTTATCCAGAAGGGCTGTATGATTTATTACTACGGATCAAAGAGGACTATCCCCACTATCAAAAAATTTACATCACTGAAAATGGGATGGGCTTCAAAGATCAGTTTGAAGATGGAATCATCATAGATCAACCAAGAATCGATTATTTGAAAGTCTATTTAGAATCTCTGAGTCAGGCGATTTCAGCTGGTGTCAACGTCAAAGGTTATTTTCTTTGGTCATTGATGGATCTGTTTTCTTGGTCTAATGGCTACAATAAACGGTATGGATTATTTTATGTAGATTTTGAAACACAAAAACGTTACCCGAAAGAATCAGCTTATTGGTATAAATTTGTTAGTGAAACAAAAACGATTATTTAACTGGAGGAATTAGCATGAATAAAGAAGAATTACAAATGTTGGGGTTTGAAATCGTTGCATACTCAGGTGATGCTCGTAGTACATTGTTGAAATTATTGAGAGAAGTTCGACAAGGAAATTTTGAACATGTCGAAGAAGCATTGAAAGAAGCAGATGAAAACTTAACGTTGGCACATAATTCACAAACAAAGATATTAGCGGAAGAAGCTTCTGGAAAAGAGATGGATATGGGGTTCATTTTTATCCATGGACAAGACCATTTGATGACAACTTTATTGTTAAGAGATCTGATCCAAGATTTTATAGAACTATATAAAAATAAATAATCACTAGGAGTGAAAAGCATGAATGGGATCATCAAGCAAATCGAAAAAGGCAAACCTTTTTTTGAAAAAATTTCTCGTAATAGTTACCTTGGCGCTGTAAGGGATGGTTTTTTGACGGCTATGCCAGCCATCTTGTTTTCTAGTATTTTTATTTTGATTGCGGCTGTTCCTGAGATCTTTGGTTATCAGTGGCCAGAGGGAGTTTCTACGTGGTTATGGAAGGTTTATAATTATTCGATGGGCGTTGTCGGACTATTAGTATCAGCAACGACAGCTAGATGTTTGGCAGAATCACTGAATCGTCATATGCCTAAAAACAAGACGATCAATACGACTTCTGTGATGTTAGCCTCTGTTGTTAGCTTTTTGCTTCTAAGTGTCTCGCCGATCGAAGGTGGTTTTTCTACAGAATATATGGGTACGAAAGGCTTACTTGCCTCATTTGTAGCAGCTTTTATTACAGTGAACTTATATAAATTTTGTGTATTGAAAGATATTACTATCAAAATGCCCAAAGAAGTACCGGGAACAATCTCTCAAACATTTCGTGATATTTTTCCCTTCTCTTTTTCTGTCTTTGCAGCTGTGTTGATCGATTTAGTGGTGCGTAGTGTCTTCGGTATTTCTTTTGCAGAGGCGATTATTACGTTGTTACAACCATTATTTACGGCAGCTGATGGCTATTTAGGAATTGCAGTGATCTGGGGAGCAATGGCGCTGTTCTGGTTTGTCGGTGTCCACGGACCATCTATTGTAGAACCAGCAATTGCGGCAATCATCTATGCCAATGTGGAAACCAATTTGCAATTATTTAATTCAGGAGAACAAGCTTCAAAAGTATTGACAGTCGGTTTAGGTAATTTTGTTGGTACAATGGGCGGAACAGGTGCGACCCTCGTTGTTCCTTTTATCTTCTTGTTATTTGCAAAATCAAAGCAGTTAAAAGCAGTTGGGAAAGCCTCTGTGATCCCAGTGAGTTTTGCGGTAAATGAACCTTTACTATTTGCAGCCCCAATGATCTTGAATCCTTATTTCTTTATTCCGTTCTTACTGGCTCCGATTGTAAACGTTTGCTTATTTAAGTTTTTTGTTGATGTCCTAGGGATGAACAGTTTTATGTATGTGCTACCTTGGGCAACACCAGCACCAATTGGATTGATCTTAGGAACCGGTATGGGTCTGATGGCATTTGTTTTAGCAGCTCTCTTGATCTTGGTTGACTTTGCGATTTATTATCCATTCTGTAAAGCCTATGATGCGACTTTAGTTGAACAAGAAATGGCACAAGCAGCAAAAGAGGAAGCTCAAGCTAAAGATATGACAGTGACGATCACCGTTCCCGCAGATGAAGTGCCTGCTTTATCATCAACTTCTTCAACTCTGGAAGAAGGAAAAGAAATCAATGTATTAGTACTTTGTGCAGGTGCTGGAACGAGTGCTATGTTGGCCAATGCACTAACAGAAGGAGCAAAAGAATATCAAGCACCAATCAGTGCTTTGGCGGGAGCATATGGTTCTCATTATGAGATGATGGCAGATTTTGACATGATTGTTTTAGCTCCCCAAGTGAATTCTTATTATGAAGATATCAAAGAAGACACCGATCGTTTAGGAATAAAACTGATCGCAACAAAAGGTGCTGAGTATATCGGATTAACGAGAGATCCTGAAAAAGCTGTACGATTTGTTTTAGATCAATTTTAAGATGGAGGGATCATGGAATGAAGAAAGTGAAAGGGTGGCAGATTTTTTTGTTGGGGTTACTATTCACGTTAACTAGTCTCTCCATTACTTCTGAGCAAGTACGGGCAAAAGAATTGATCCGCGGAGCAGATATTTCGATCCTGGATGATATGGAAAAATCAGGGGCAAGTTATTATGATCATGGAATAAAAAAAGACGCTTTACAGATTTTAAAAGATAACGGGGTCAATTATGTTCGGTTAAGACTTTGGAATAATCCTTTTGACTCTGCTGGTAATTCTTATGGGGCAGGAACAAATGACCTGAAGACAACGATGGCTTTAGCCAAAAGAGCGAAGAATTTAGGACTACGTGTCTTACTTGATTTCCACTATAGTGATTTTTGGGTAGATCCTGGGAAGCAAAATGTACCCAAGGCATGGAAGGATTTATCCTTTGAACAGATGAATACTGCACTTTATAACTATACGAAAAATACGTTGAATACCATGAAAAATAACGGTGTATATCCTGATATGGTGCAGATCGGGAATGAATTGAACAGTGGCATGCTTTGGCCTTACGGTAAATCGTGGGGTGGGGATGGCGGTGAGTTTGATCGCTTGGCAACTTTCTTGAAGTCAGGTATTCAAGGAGTGAAGGACACGCAGCCTACACAGATCCCTATCATGCTCCATCTAGCAGATGGAGGGGATACAGGTGCATTTACTTGGTGGTTCGATGAAATCGCTAAACGTGGTGTGAATTACGATCTGATCGGAATCTCCTATTATCCTTATTGGCATGGTTCAATGAATCAGTTGCAGACTACAATGAATACAATCTCTTCTCGGTATAATAAAGAGGTAGTAGTCGTAGAGACAGCATACGGCCATACTACAGAAAATGCGGATGCCATGCCCAATGCATTTGGCCCGACAGAAGCTGCAGCAGGTGGATACCCAGCAACAATCGTAGGTCAAGGAGAATATTTGACTGATTTAGTTACACGTATCCAAGCCGTACCAGGCGATAAAGGAAGTGGCTTCTTTTATTGGGAACCCTTATGGTACAACGGCAATGTCAGTTGGTCAACTGCAGCAGGGATGAAGTATTTAGGCGTTCAGTCTGGCATGGGAAACGAATGGGATAATCAGGCGATGTTTGATTTTAAGGGCAATGCATTAGAAAGTTTGAAAGTATTTAAAGAAGCGGGAAACCAACAAAACTATTTACAAAATCCAAGTTTTGAAAAGGATGGAGGAACGTTTTCTCCTACTGGTTGGTCGATATGGTATGGTAATGGGGCAAAAACAGATAGCCTTAAAACGGAAACAGGTGGTTTTTCGGGAAATTACCGTTTGACTTTCTGGGAGGATCAAGACTATCAATTATCGGCTTATCAGAAGGTTACAGGATTAAGTAACGGGACATATACCTTAACAGCTTACACGATGGCTGGTGGATCGTTCAAAACGAATCAGATGTATGTTAAAAATTATGGCGGTCAAGAATTGAATACGAAAATTACGCAAAATGGGGAGTGGACAAAAGTAACGATCAAAAATATCCCCATTACGAATCATTCCTGTGAAATTGGTTTTTATACAGATGCTCAGGCGAATGGTTGGACTAGTATCGATCATGTCTCGCTGGTTAAGAATTAGTTCATTCTTCTTAAAATAAAAATGAAAGAGCGTGGGACAATAGTCAGGGGAAATCTGATTATTGTTCTACTTTTTTTGTTTTAGAGTACGCAAAAAGCACATAAATCGGTAAGATTAAAGTCACGAAACTCAACCAAAAGAAACGTGCTTTTATATTTAAGAAATGATACCATTGATCAAATCACTTTATCATTAGATTCGAAAAACGGAAAATCGATGTCAAACCAGTGCTTCTATCTAAAGACTTAATTTGGGTTCCGACTATTCCATTTACATGGGGAATAAGGAGTGAAGATCGACATTGTTGACATGACCTTTACGATTGTGGACCTAAATTTGAGGAAACTAGGAAAATACAGGGAGAGAAAAATGCATACAATAGAAAAAGAGGCTGGGACAGAAGCGTTTAACTCCGAGAAATAAGAAGGAATTCACGAAAATTGCTTTTCAAATTTTTGTGAATTTCGGCTTATTTCCGAAAGAGTTGCTTCTGCTCCCGCCGTTTATATGTATTTAGAGCGTGAAACAAAAGTAAATAACGCTTTTGTCCCACGCTCTTTCGTGTTGAGACAGGATTATGTCGCAGCCTGTTTCAATGAACTAGATGTCTAACACTTTATCCAAGAAATCTTTCGTACGTTCGTTTTGAGGATTTTCAAAAATTTGTTGTGGCGTGCCGTCTTCTAAGAAGTTACCGCCATCAATGAACATGACACGATTTGCGACTTCTTTTGCAAAGCCCATTTCGTGAGTGACGATCACCATGGTCATGCCTTGCTCTGCTAGTTTTTTCATTACGTTCAGTACATCGCCAACCATTTCAGGATCAAGTGCAGAAGTTGGTTCATCAAACAACATGATATCAGGATTCATCGCTAAAGCGCGAGCAATCGCTACACGTTGTTTTTGTCCCCCAGACAGATTGTCTGGATACATATCTTTTTTATCTTCAAGTCCGACTGTTTGTAAAAGTTTGATTGCTTTTTTTTCTGCTTCTGCCCGAGATTCTTTTTTTAGATCCATCGGAGCTAAGATGATGTTTTCCAACACAGAAAGGTGAGGGAAAAGATTGAAATGTTGAAAAACCATACCGATATGTTGACGAACCAAGTTGATATCGGTGTTTTTATCCATCAAATGAGCACCATCGATAATGATATCCCCTGAAGAAGGCTCTTCTAAGCGGTTCAAGCATCGTAAAAAGGTACTTTTCCCTGAGCCGGAAGGACCAATGATACAAACGACATCGCCTTCGTTGATTGATACATTGATGTCATTCAAGACAGTATTTTCCCCGTATTTTTTCACTAGATGTTCGACTAAGATTTTTTCTGCCATCTTATTTCACCTTCTTTTCTAATACTTTGGCTAATTTCGTTAATGCAGTAATCAAGATTAAGTACATCACTGCAATGATGAGATAGACATACGTACTTTGAGTTGTTCGTGCCACGATGATACGACCAGTTTGTAATAGTTCGACCACGCCGATGGCTGAAATGATCGTTGTATCTTTTAGTGAGATCACGAATTGGTTGACAAAAGACGGGATCATGATTTTAAATGCCTGTGGCAAAATGATTTTTTGCATAGTTCGGTTGTAAGATAATCCTAAGCTTCGAGAAGCTTCCATCTGGCCAACTGGTACTGCATTGATCCCGCCACGGACGATTTCAGCAATATAAGCACTGGCATTTAAGGTCAACGTAATGATCCCAGCGATAAAGTCAGGAATCGTAAATCCAACAATACCAGGTAAGCCAAAGAAGATAAAGAAGGCTAGTACCATCATCGGGATTCCTCGGATGATATCTACATAGATGCTCGCAACCATACGCAAGGCGCGAACTGGTGAAACACTAAATAATCCGAAAATCACACCAACAACTAATGCAAGTGCAAATGAAATCAGCGTTAAGAGAATCGTTTGTCCTAATCCTCGAAGTAGCGCAGGATAATTGTTTTTGATCAATCCGATCAAGGTTGATTCATCTGCTTTATCAGTTGGAACTTTGCTATCATCGGTTGAGATGTATTGATTGATGATCGCATCGTACTCACCAGTACGTTTTAATTCTTTTAATCCTTCATTAAACATTTGTAGCAATTCTGGGTTTTGTCCTTTTTTAACAGCGAAACCGTAAACTCCTCCTGATTCTTTGGCAATTGGAGTTTCTAAGGCTTGTCCGTTCTTGATGGCATATCCAATCACAGGATAATCATCCATCATGGCATCGATCGCCCCAACTTTCAAACCGTCATATAACTGGTCAGCCGCATCAAAATATTTGATATTGTAACCATATTGATCTTTGTGAGCCACAAGAAAATCGGCACTTTCCGTTCCGACTTTTGCACCAACAGTCTTACCTTTTAAATCTTCGTAAGACTTGATGGAAGTATCACCTTTTTTGACAGCAATCTGGATACCACTTTCAAAATATGGATCTGAAAAGTCAAAGTTTTGTTTACGTTCGTCTGTGATCGTCATTCCAGCGATCATCCCATCTGCTTGACCAGACTCTAAAGCTTGTAGAGCTGCTGAGAAACCACGATAGTCCATTCGTAGATTGAACCCTTGTGCTTTTGAGATGGCTTCCATCAATTGGACATCGATTCCTTCATATTCTCCTTTATCATTTTGAAACTCAAAAGGAGCGAAAGCAGAATCGCTTGCAATCACATAAACGTCTTTTTTCGGTTCGACTTTTTGCATTGTTTCAGTGCTTGATGTATTTGTTGATTGAGTCTCGTCCGCTTGCACCGGGCTATGTAGTGCAAATGTAACAAGTCCTGTCATTATGAAAATTAATGTTTGAAGAATGGGTCTTTTTTTCATAAATAACCTCCTAATAGTTTTCGTTAAATTTCAGCATTTACTTATTATAGGCGAAAAAGGATATTTGAGACAAGATAACAAGAAAAATTAAATGAAAAAATTGTCAATTTCTTACAAACGATGTAATAAAACATGACATGGAAACTGCGAAGAATAATAACGTACTATATATAAAACTTCAAAGTAGCGAAAGTATGTTCGTAGTGGTATAATGTAGTCATGAGGAATGCCTTTGCTTTCCTTTTCTTTTTGTTAACCGTAAAATGAAAAGGAATGAACTTAAAGGAGGACGAAAAATGATAGAAAGAGATACCTCCCGACACTTTGAATTGGTGTCAAAATACCAGCCGGCTGGAGATCAGCCAGAAGCGATCAATCAGCTTGTTGATGGTGTGAAGAAAGGAAAGAAAGCACAGATTTTACTTGGAGCCACTGGTACAGGTAAGACATATACGATTTCTAATCTAATCGAGAAAGTCAATAAACCTACATTGATCATTGCGCATAATAAAACCTTAGCAGGTCAGCTATATGGGGAGTTCAAAGAGTTTTTTCCCAATAATGCTGTTGAGTATTTTGTTTCTTACTATGATTATTATCAACCAGAAGCCTATGTACCTTCCAGCGATACGTACATTGAAAAAGATTCGAGTGTCAATGATGAAATTGATAAGTTGCGTCATTCTGCCACTAGTTCACTATTGGAGCGCAACGACGTGATCGTGATTGCCTCGGTTTCTTGTATTTTTGGCTTAGGATCGCCGTTTGAGTATCAAAAACAAGTAGTATCTATCCGTCAAGGAGCTGAACTGGATCGCAATCAATTGATTCGTGATCTAGTTAGTATTCAATTTGAGAGAAATGATATTGATTTTCAGCGCGGTCGTTTTCGGGTGCGCGGTGACGTCGTGGAGATTTTTCCAGCTTCGAGGGATGAACGCGCCTTACGTGTGGAATTCTTTGGAGATGAAGTCGAACGAATACGGGAAGTGAATGCACTAACTGGAGAAGTACTTGGCGAAACTGAGCATGTGGCTATTTTTCCAGCCACTCACTTTGTCACGGATGACGATCATATGGAGCATGCAGTAGCAAACATCAAAGCAGAATTGGAACAGCGTCTGACTGTGCTGCGAAATGAGAACAAGTTACTAGAAGCACAACGTTTGGAACAACGGACCAATTATGATATCGAGATGATGTTAGAGATGGGCTATACTTCAGGGATCGAAAACTACTCTCGACATATGGATGGACGTAAAGAAGGCGAACCGCCTTATACACTTTTAGATTTTTTCCCTGAAGATGCCTTGATCGTAGTGGATGAGTCACATGTGACGATGCCACAGATCAGAGGGATGTATAACGGTGACCGTGCGAGAAAACAGATGTTAGTCGATTATGGCTTCCGTTTGCCTTCAGCATTAGATAATCGTCCGTTACGTTTGGAAGAATTCGAACAACATGTCAATCAAATCGTGTATGTGTCTGCGACACCAGGACCTTATGAATATGAACAAACGGATACCGTGATCCAGCAAATCATTCGTCCAACAGGATTGTTGGACCCAGTGATCGAAGTACGTCCAATCATGGGACAGATAGATGATTTAGTTGGTGAAATCAATGATCGAGTGGAAAAAGACCAACGAGTATTTGTAACGACCTTGACGAAGAAAATGTCAGAGGATCTGACCGATTATTTGAAAGAACTAGGAATCAAAGTGAAATACTTGCATAGTGATATCAAAACACTTGAACGGACAGAGATTATCCGTGACCTGCGTTTAGGTGAATTCGATGTATTAGTTGGAATCAACTTGCTTCGTGAAGGACTTGATGTGCCTGAAGTCTCCTTGGTGGCGATTTTGGATGCAGATAAAGAAGGGTTCTTACGAAGTGAACGTTCCTTGGTACAAACGATTGGTCGTGCGGCTCGAAATTCCGATGGAAAAGTAATCATGTATGCAGACAGAATCACCGACTCCATGCGTTTGGCAATGGACGAGACTTCACGTCGTCGCAGTATCCAACAACGTTATAATGAAGAACACGGGATCGTTCCAAAAACGATCATCAAAGAAATCCGTGATTTGATCTCCATTACGAAAGAATCAGAAGATGACGCAAAAGAAACTGTGCAAGTTTCTTATGAAGAAATGACAAGAGAAGAAAAAGCAACTTTATTGATGAAGCTAGAAAAAGAAATGAAAGATGCAGCAAAAGCTTTGGATTTCGAGACAGCAGCGAATGTGCGTGATATGATTCTTGAACTAAAGGCTTCTGAGTAGGAGGATAATATGGCTAACGATAAAATCATTATCCATGGCGCACGTGCGCATAATTTGAAAAATATTGATGTGACGATCCCAAGAGACCAATTTGTGGTTGTCACAGGATTATCAGGATCAGGAAAAAGCTCATTGGCGTTTGATACATTATATGCAGAAGGTCAACGACGTTATGTAGAAAGTCTGTCCGCATACGCCCGTCAGTTTCTTGGGCAAATGGACAAGCCAGATGTGGATAGTATCGATGGCTTAAGCCCAGCAATTTCTATCGATCAGAAAACAACAAGTAAGAATCCTCGTTCCACAGTCGGAACGGTCACAGAAATCAACGACTATTTGCGATTATTGTTTGCTCGGGTTGGTCATCCGATCTGCCCAAATGATCATATCGAGATCACCAGTCAATCAGTTGAACAAATGGCGGATAAAGTCATGGAACTTCCAGAAAGAACGAAGATCCAAATCTTAGCACCGATTATTGTCAAGAAGAAAGGGCAACATAAAAAAATATTCGAACGTATTCAAAAAGAAGGGTATGTAAGAGTTCGGGTAGATGGAGAAACATATGATTTAAGTGAGGTCCCTGAACTAGAGAAAAATAAAAAACATGACATTGCGATCGTGATCGATCGGATCATCGTAAAAGAAGGTGTACGTTCACGTTTGTTCGATTCGATCGAAGCAGCGTTACGTTTGGCAGACGGTTATGTGTTGATCGACGTGGTAGGGGAAGAAGAAATGCTCTTTAGTGAACATTATGCCTGCCCATATTGTGGCTTTACTGTAGGAGAGTTAGAACCACGTTTATTTTCTTTTAATGCGCCGTTTGGAGCTTGCCCAGATTGTGATGGACTAGGGGTGAAACTGGAAGTAGATAGTGATTTAGTGATCCCTGATAAATCGAAAACTTTAGCTGAAGGAGCTATCGTTCCTTGGAACCCGATCAGTTCTCAATACTATCCGCAAATGTTGGAACAAGCTTGTGAGAGCTATGGGATCAGTATGGATATACCGTTTGAGGAGTTGCCTGAAGAACATCAAGAAATCATTTTATATGGAACGGATGAACATTTTCATTTCCACTATGAGAATGACTTTGGTGGCGTAAGAGATGTAGAAACCTCTTTTGAAGGAGTTATGACGAATATCAAACGTCGTTTCCATGATACGAATAGTGATTTTACAAGAGAACAAATGCGTCAATATATGACAGAGTTGACATGTCAAACATGTAAAGGTTATCGGTTGAACCCACAAGCTTTATCTGTCCAAATCAATGGAACCAATATAGGACAAACGAATGAATTATCGATTCAGCATGCAGTGGACTTTTTCAAAAATCTAACACTTTCAGAACAAGAAAAAGTGATAGCACGTCCGATCCTAAAAGAAGTGAATGACCGTTTGTCTTTCTTAGAAAATGTAGGGTTAGATTACTTGACGTTGAGCCGTGCTTCTGGGACATTATCCGGTGGGGAAGCGCAACGGATTCGTTTAGCTACGCAAATCGGTTCTAATTTATCTGGCGTTCTTTACATTTTGGATGAACCTTCGATTGGATTACATCAACGGGATAATGACCGATTGATCGGTTCATTGAAGAAAATGCGAGATCTTGGGAACACATTGGTAGTTGTAGAACACGATGAAGATACGATGCGTGCAGCCGATTATTTGATTGATGTCGGTCCAGGTGCCGGTCACGAGGGTGGCGAGATCGTTTCGGCAGGAACTCCTGAAGAAGTGGCGAAAGATGAACATTCACTCACTGGCCAATATTTGTCTGGGAAAAAGAAAATCCCCGTACCAAAAACACGCCGAAAAGGAACCGGCAAAGCCATTAGGATCACAGGTGCTTCTGAAAACAACTTAAAAAATATTTCTGTTGACTTTCCTTTAGGTGAATTTGTGGCTGTGACTGGGGTATCAGGTTCTGGGAAGAGTACCTTAGTTAATGGGATCTTGAAAAAAGCATTGGCTCAAAAGATCAACCGGAATTCAGCTAAACCAGGGAAATATAAAACAATCTCAGGATACGAAGGCATCGAAAAAATCATCGATATCGATCAAAGTCCGATCGGTCGGACACCACGAAGTAATCCAGCGACTTATACCAGTGTATTTGACGACATTCGTGACCTTTTTGCGCAAACAAATGAAGCAAAAATGCGCGGGTATAAAAAAGGACGTTTCAGTTTTAATGTCAAAGGTGGTCGTTGTGAAGCTTGTCGTGGAGATGGGATCATCAAAATCGAAATGCATTTTTTACCAGATGTCTATGTCCCTTGTGAAGTTTGTCATGGCAAACGATACAATTCTGAAACGCTAGAAGTTCACTATAAAGGGAAAAATATTGCAGATGTATTAGAGATGACAGTTGAAGATGCGGTCGAATTCTTCCAACCTATCCCTAAGATCCATCGTAAACTGCAAACGATCGTCGATGTGGGGTTAGGCTATGTTACGATGGGGCAACCGGCTACAACATTATCAGGTGGAGAAGCGCAACGGATGAAACTTGCTAGTGAGTTGCATAAGATTTCGAATGGGAAAAACTTCTATATTTTAGATGAACCAACGACAGGACTTCATACCGATGACATCGCACGTTTGTTACAAGTCTTACAACGATTAGTGGATGCTGGTAATACAGTGTTAGTGATTGAACATAATCTAGACGTAATCAAAACAGCAGATCATTTAATCGATTTAGGACCAGAAGGTGGCGAAGGTGGCGGAACGATCCTTGCCACGGGGACACCGGAAGATTTAATCAAAGTGAAAGAAAGTTATACAGGACAATATTTGAAAAAAGTGATGGAGATATAAGAACCTTCTCAAGATAGTTAAAAAAGCATTAAAAAAAGTGAGGCAGTCTTGTTTTCTTTGAGAGGTTATTCTAGAATACGTGCTATGGTAGTTCTTTCTAAACTAATTAGTATAGATAAAAACTTCCTATAAGTTCAATCCGTTCAAAAAAGAATTGAGCAATCGGAGGAGATTCCTTTGATTGCTTTTTTCTTTATGGTATGATATTCCTTGTGTAATTGAAAAAATCTAGAGATTATAAGTAAGTGAGAGATAATAATGAATAGTAATGTGAATGAAGAATTTATTCCTATTTTATTAGGTAGCGACATGAATGTATATGGGATGGCTCGTTCTTTCCATGAAGCCTATGGAACGGTCTGTCAAGCGTATGCTTCTAACCAGCTAGCGCCTACCCGTTACAGTAAGATCGTTCAGGTAGAAGTGATCCCGGGATTTGATAAAGATCCTGTATTTATTGAAACGATGAGACGTTTAGCAAAAGAAAAGTATACAGATAAAGAAAAGAAATATCTTTTGATTGCTTGTGGAGATGGCTATGCAGAATTGATCTCTCAGCACAAAGAAGAATTATCGGCAAACTTTATTTGCCCTTATATTGATTATTCCTTATTTGCACGTTTGATCAATAAAGTTAGCTTTTATGAAATATGTGAAGAGTATCAACTGCCGTATCCTAAGACACTCATTGTCCGCAAAGAAATGCTTATCAATGGGAAGTTAGAACAAGAATTGCCATTTGGCTTTCCAGTTGCCTTGAAACCTGCCAATAGTGTTGAATATTTATCTGTTCAATTTGAAGGACGTAAAAAAGCATTTATCATCAATGATCGCGCTGAATTTGATTTGATCTTAGGCCGTATTTATGAAGCAGGGTATACAAGTGAGATGATCGTCCAAGACTTCATCCCAGGAGACGATAGCAATATGAGAGTGTTGAATGCGTATGTGGATAGCCAACATCAAGTACGTATGATGTGTCTAGGACATCCTCTATTAGAAGACCCTACACCAGCATCTATCGGGAATTATGTAGTGATCGTGCCAGATTATAACGAAAAAATCTATCAAACGATCAAAGATTTTTTAGAAAAAATCAACTACACTGGATTTGCTAATTTTGACATGAAATATGATCCAAGAGATGGAGAATACAAGTTGTTTGAAATCAATCTTCGTCAAGGAAGAAGTAGTTTCTTTGTCACACTGAATGGCTTGAATCTCGCACGTTTCTTAACAGAAGACCGAGTGTATGAAGTCCCATTTTCTGGAACAACGTATGGAACTGGTCAATCCGACCAAGCAAAATTATGGCTAGGTGTGCCTAAAAAAGTCTTTTTAGAATATGCAAAAGACAATGCGCAAAAACAATTTGCTGAAAAATTGATCAAAGAAAAACGATATGGAACAACTGTTTTTTATGATAAAGATCGGTCAATCAAACGTTGGTTCTTGATGACGTATATGTTTAGAAACTACATTCCAAGGTTCAAAAAATACTTCCATTCGAAAGAAGGCTAGTGCATGGAAAACTTTTTTAGTATCTTAGGCGGTATGGGAACGATGGCGACAGAAAGCTTCATTCGCCTGATCAATCATCGTACAATTGCTACCAAAGATCAGGATTATTTGAATTATGTTCTGTTTAATCATGCCACAGTGCCCGATCGAACGGCGTATATTTTAGACCGTACGCAAGAAAATCCGATGCCCTATTTATTGGACGATGTCAAAAAGCAAAACTTACTTCGACCAAATTTCATCGTATTGACTTGTAACACTGCTCACTATTTTTTTGACAAGCTACAAGCAGCGACAGATATTCCTATCCTTCATATGCCAAGAGAAGCAGCGAAGGAATTAGTACGTCAACAGACAGTAGGAAAAGTAGCTATTTTTGCGACACAAGGTAGTATCAAAGCAGGTGTCTATGAAAAAGAAGTCAGAGAGCAAGGCTTTGAAGTAGTAATCCCAGATCAAAAACTCCAAGAAAAAATCAATTACTTGATTTATCATGAAATCAAAGAATCTGATTATTTAAATAAGGAATTATATTACGAAATTTTAGAAGAAGCTGTTCAACGTCTAGGTTGTGAAAAAATCATTTTAGGATGTACAGAGCTGTCGCTGATTCAAGAATTTACAACTGACAACCCTTATCCTGTGTTGGATGCACAGTCGATCTTAGCTGATCGGACCATCGAGCAAGCATTAGTTGCTCGTCAAGAATTTTTAGCAAAACCGTAAGTGATTGTGGTATATGTCTAGGTGTGTGTTATGCCTAGGGATATACCACAACTTGTTTTATACAGAAAAGATTATTTAGAAAAAAATGAACTAGCAATGACACGCCCGGAATGATATAATTTTATAGAAGCAAGAGAGGAGGCCACAATAATGGCTGATAATTTACAACTAGTCATCATCACAGGAATGAGCGGAGCAGGTAAAACCGTCGCCATTCAAAGCTTTGAAGATATGGGGTACTTCTGTATCGACAATATGCCACCAACTTTAGTCCCAAAATTTTGGGAATTGATCAAAGAATCAGGAAAAGTCACAAAAATGGCTTTAGGCGTTGATTTACGTTCTCGTTCATTTTTTGAAGAGATCCAAAATATGTTGATTGAAATCGAGAATACCAACTTTATTGATACTTCTGTCTTATTTTTAGACGCATCTGATGAGGAATTGGTCGCTCGTTACAAAGAAACAAGAAGAACTCATCCGATGGCCATGGAAGGCTTGGTAACAGAAGGAATCCGTAAAGAACGAGCAATTTTGAACGATATCAAAGCGCAAGCCTCTGTTATCATTGATACAACTACATTAACACCTAGACAATTAAGAGAAAAAATCAATCAGACATTTAAAACGAAAGACGATCAGGGATTTCGTATCGAGTTTGTTTCTTTCGGATTTAAATATGGGTTGCCGATCGATTCAGACATCGTCATGGATGTTCGTTTCTTGCCAAATCCTCATTACATTTCAGACCTGCGACCCCTGACAGGGATGGATAAACCTGTATATGATTATGTCATGTCATTTGATGAGACGGAACTCTTCTATTTGAAATTTTTGGACTTATTAAAAACCGTCATGCCTGGTTATATCAAAGAAGGTAAAAGTAGTTTGACTATTGCGATCGGCTGTACGGGTGGGCAACACCGTTCAGTTGCATTGACACAACGTCTAGCAAAAGCATTGGGTGAAAATTACAAAGTGAATGTCACTCATCGAGACAAAGACAAACGAAAAGAGACGGTGAATCGCTCATGAAAATGAAAACTTACCGTATTCGAAAGCCCAAGATCGTTGTGGTTGGTGGAGGTACCGGCCTACCTGTCATCTTGAAAAGCTTACGAAATCAAGGTGCGGATATCACGGCAATTGTGACGGTCGCAGATGACGGCGGCAGTAGTGGTGAGATCCGCAAATCGATTGCTATGGCTCCACCAGGTGATTTACGTAATGTATTAGTTTCTTTATCTGATATGCCGCAATTCTATGAAGATATTTTCCAGTATCGTTTCAAAAAAGAAGATCAATTTTTAGCGAACCATACGATTGGGAATTTGATCATTGCAGCTGTATCAGAAATGAGGGGCAGTACCTATGAAGCAATCCAACTATTGGCTCGAATGATGCACGTAGACGGCCATATTTATCCGTCTTCAGAAACACCCTTGACCTTACATGCTGTTTTTAAAGATGGAACAACTGCTATCGGTGAATCAAAAATTGCGCTTGATCGCAAGACGATCGATCATGTGTATGTTCGTAATACAGAAGATCAAAGCGAAGCCAAAGCTGCACGAAAAGTGGTGACTGCAATCATGGAAGCGGACATGGTTGTATTAGGACCAGGCAGTTTATTTACCAGTATCTTACCCAATTTAGTTATCCCAGAGATTGGGGAAGCCATGATTCAGACACCCGCAGAAGTAGTATATATTTGCAATATCATGACGCAAAAAGGGGAGACTGAACATTTTAGTGATGCAGATCACATTCGTGTATTGCATCAACATTTACATCAGCCTTTTATTGATACGGTACTAGTCAATACAGAGAAAGTACCTGAAGATTATATGGATCCAGCTATTTATGATGAATACCTCGTGCAAGTGGCCCATGATTTCAACGGTTTAAGAAGTGAGAGTTGCCGGGTTATCTCTACGGACTTTTTGGAATTAAAAAATGGTGGGGTCTTTCATGACGGAGAAAAAGTAGTTGAAGAACTTTTCCGCCTTGTTTTTGGTTCAAAAAATTAATAACGCATCATTTTTTATGGAAGGAGGCGGCTAACATGTCATTTGCAGCAGACGTAAAAAAAGAATTGACTGGATTAGAAGTCCATAGAGAACATGCGAAAGCAGAGTTAGCAGCACTATTGCGTATGAATGGGTCCTTAGGTCTCGTAAATCAGCAATTTATCCTGAATGTGCAGACTGAAAATGCCGCAATAGCAAGACGTATCTATTCTCTTCTGAAAGACCATTATCAGGTTCGTAGCGAATTACTGGTACGCAAAAAGATGAAATTAAAAAAGAATAATGTCTACATTGTTCGCTTGAAACAAGGAACAAAAAATGTGTTGACAGACTTAGATATCATGGATGGCATGATGTTCAATGGACATGTTTCAGATGAAATCATGGGAAATGCACAAAAAATGCGTTCTTATTTGAGAGGCGCATTTATGGCTTCTGGGTCAGTTAATAACCCAGAAACTAGTCGGTATCATTTAGAGATATTTTCTATTTATGAACAACATAATCAAGATATCTGTAATATGTTGAATTATTATGGTCTTCATGCTCGAACACTTGAAAGACGTAATGGATACATCTCTTATCTTAAAGGGGCTGAAAAGATCGCTGACTTCTTAACATTGATCGGTGCAACGAATTCGATGTTAAGATTTGAAGATGTTCGTATTGTTCGGGATATGAGAAATTCAGTCAATCGGTTAGTGAATTGTGAAACAGCTAATCTAAACAAAACTATTGATGCCGCATCAAAACAAATCGAAAATATTGAATTGATCGAAGCGAAAGTAGGATTACACGCGTTGCCCGAAAAACTGCAAGAAATTGCGGAACTACGTTTGCAACATCCGGAAGTGAGTTTGAAAGAATTAGGGGAAATGATTCCTTCAGGCGCCATCTCTAAATCAGGAATCAATCATCGCATACGAAAAATCAATGAATTTGCTGAGAAGTTAAGAGAACAAGCATCTTAGTGTGGGAATACTATAAATAAGGAGAATAAACCAATACAGAAAAAAACATTGCATAAGAGGACTGGAACAACCTAGTGCTTCTCTTTCTTTCGTTTAGGAAAGAATGAAAGAGAAGTCATTAAGTTCCTAGTCCTCCTTTTTTTATTTTCAATAAAAAATTGGCTTATAAAGTACATAATTAAAATTATAATAAGTTGGAGGGGACTGACTAAGGAGGGATCAACAATATGGAAGAACAGAAATCCACATCAAAAAAAAGACCACAAAGTGATTATCTTTCGCGGGTAAAACGACAGGAACGTCGAAAAAAAATTTTGGAGGAAGTGAAAGAAGGAAAACAGACAGATGAAATAATCAAAAAAAACAAAGTAGGCAAAGATTTGGTGTATAGGTTAAAAAGAAATCAGGTAATGAAGCATATTCAAAAAGGTGCAGGCTTGAAAGAGATTACTCAAGAACTGAATATGTCGCTCGAGCGGGTGAGGGAAATCAGAGATAGTCACATCGAGTTGGAATTGATAAGAGGTACAGCAATTGATAAACTGGCTGAAGATCTCCTTGTGGATAAACAGGAAATTGAAGTGTTTCGAAATAAAATGATTGAAAAAGAGTTGTTCAATTACTCACCTGTTGAAGTAGTTGCAACAAAGTGGCATTTATCAAATAAAGAAGTTTTTGCTATTCTAGAAAATGCTATCCGGCAACACGCAATGACTAAACGTTTGGAAGAAGTGGCTCATGATTTTCAGTTGTCAGTTCACAAAGTCCTTTTGATGCTATACCTGTCTCTTATACACATCTAGATGTGTATAAGAGACAGAAGCAGCTAAAAAGAAGGCAGAAAGAAAATATATCCAACAAATAATCAGCACCTCTTCATCACGTATTCAGCCGATAAAAGGACGATAATGTTCTTTTTAAGAGAGGAAGGATAATCTGGAAGAGGCACGTATGAGTGTCTATCTGATGAAGAGACAATAAAAGTGCAAAATTTGATTCGCAAGTGCCAAACAGATAAACAAATATCCAATTCATTAAGTGTGAAATATACCTTAGTCCGTAGCATGCATGAGAGAATATATCGTAGGAGGAGACCTAGAGTGAAGCATGAAAAAATCACAAAAAAAACAAAAGAAAAGATTGCCTCTGAAAGGGGGAAACTGAACGTAGAAAGACTTTCTGAAAAATATGGAGTGAATCAAAATAGTGTTAGAACTATATTGAGTAGAGATCAAGAATATAAAATGAAAAAGAGGATAACTGAAGAAAGAAGAGAGCTGGAAAAAAAGTTAAAAAGCATAAAGGAAATTGAAAAGATAGCTAAAGAGAAGGCGAAAATTGAAAATATCAAACAAATAATCAACAAGACATCTTCATCACGTATTCAACCGATAAAAGGACGATAATGTTCTTTTTAAGAGTGGAAGAATAATCTCAGATTAGACTTCAAATTACTTTATTAAACTTTTTAAAAGCTTCAATGAAAATTGGAAAACAGGCTCCTTGTTAAATGATGTGATTAAAGAGAAACCCCATCATTATGGAAGAGAAGTAATGAAGCTTTATATTTTATTGATCATATTTTTCATGTTGAATCATGGTGGGGTGACAGAAGAATGAAAACAACAAGATGATTTTCTTTTGGAGAAAATGAAGTAGATAGATCCAAAGTAAGTGGATTCATATAATTAGGTTGCGCTTATTTAGTTCTTTCAGGATTAAATATTGGAAGTATAGGCAGTCATTATGCTTCTTTATTTTTCCTGAAAAATAGCTTGTAATGAACGATTTTCTGTTAGAGACTTACGCCACAGCCCCGTTTTTCATATTTTCATGTGATAATTGATGAAAGAAAAGTAGACCCCAATCCATCTTTTTTTATCTTAAAAAAAATTGGCCTATAGTATATACATATGTATAATCTGTCTCTTATACACATCTAGATGTGTATAAGAGACAGGACTATGAAAGAGAAGAAATCAGTGCCAATAAAACGATCACACAAAATAAAAAAAACACATGGAATAAAGCAAACACGGAGGAAAAAACTTACACCAGAACAACAACAACAAGTTTTGGAAGAAGTGAAACTAGGGAAAACGAGAAAAGAAATCGCTCGAAAATTTGGAGTAAATACAAAACTGGTCACTGATATAAAGAATAGAGATGTGATTGAGAATATTCTTCAAAAAGAGACATTGGAAAATATTTCTAGAAAATTAAACATACCAGTTGATCGTGTGATGGAAATCAAAGATAGTCATATTGAGTCGCTATTAATAAATGGGGAAAAATCTCTTAAGGTAGCTGAGTATTTGCACATAGATGTGGTAGAAGTAAGAATGATTCGAGAAAAAAGAATCGAAAAGGAACTGATAGGTGGTTCGACTCTTAAAGAGGCTGTCTCTTATACACATCTAGATGTGTATAAGAGACAGGTATATGGTATAGCATCAAAAGGACTTTGTGAA
>NZ_NGMO01000001.1:594990-612398 GCF_002140175.1 Candidatus Enterococcus wittei | reverse complement strand
GTAAGAATGATTCGAGAAAAAAGAATCGAAAAGGAACTGATAGGTGGTTCGACTCTTAAAGAGGTGGCAGAAAAATGGCAGCTTTCACGTCGAAGAGTCGCTTCCATCAAAGAGCGTGCCATCCTCCGGCACTTAGCGATGAAGCACCCAGAAGATGTGGCTAATGATTTTCAAGTGCCTGTTCAATCAGTGCTTTTAATACAATACAAAGCGCAATCAATAAATGAACCATTCGATGTTGATATGGCTGTTAAAGTAAATGAACCATTCGACATTGATATGGCTGTTAAGATTAAACTTGCCCAATTGATCAGTCAAAAAATAGGTGCTTTGTCAGGTTTAAAAAAAGGAAAAACAATTAATAATGTGGCGGAAGAATTGGGAATGAATCAAAGAGATGTCGAAGCTATTAGAAATTTGCAGATAGAAAAAGAGTATAGGAGTGGGAAAACAACTGAGGATATCCATCAAAAATTTCATATAAGTGAAGATCGAGTTCGTAACATCAGAAATAAGCGTATTTTGAGACAAAAAAAAGAAGGGAAGTCCGTAGGTTTACTTGCGGAAAATTACAAGCTCTCTAAGGCACATGTCTGGAACATATTACGACCCAATATGAGTATTCACTTACAACCAGGCAATGTTATAAAAAAAAGAGTTATCACCTCTCCTCCGGTCTCTGAAAAGATTAAAAAAGAAGTACTCGATCAACTTATGTTGGGGATACCTGTTAAAGATACTGCAGCTCGATTTCAACTCAAAGTACCAACGGTTTTTGAAATTAGAAATGAAGCTATTTATACATGGCGTAGCAATAAAGAGACAACAGAAGTTATAGCAGAAAAACTAAAAATGAAAAAAGTGGCAGTTCAGCAAACGATTTTTCGCAATGATGTGGCAAAGTATACTGGGATCAAACGGAAAATACACGATTGTTTAACTGAGGAACAGGCAATAAGAGTGCGAAGTTTGATTCACAAGTTCCAAACAAATAAACAAATATCTGAATCATTAGGTGTGAAAGTAACCTTAGTCCGCAGTATGCGTGAGAGAATGTATCGCAGAAGGAGGTCTAAACTGAAGTATAATAGAATCACGAAAGAAATAAAAGAAAAGATCGCCTCTGAAAGGGGAAAGCTGAGCGTAGTAGGACTTTCTGTAAAATATGGAGTGAGTCAAAATACTGTTCGAGCGATATTAAACAGAGACCAAGAAACTAAAAAGAGAAAGAAAATGGCTAAACAAAAAAAAGTGCAGGAAAAAAAATTAAAACGCATGAAGGAAATTGAAAAAGCAGCTAAAAAGAAGGCAGAAAGAAAATATATCCAACAAATAATCAGCACTCCTTCATCACGTGCGCGGCCGATAAAAGGAAAGCAACGTAGTTAACAAAAGAAATCTAAAATGATGGCACATAGAGTTTGCTCATCAAATTTTTCTAAACTAATACGAATTTGAAAGTCTCACTACATAAATAAAGACCTTCGTAAAACACGAAAAATTGTTTTACGAAGGTCTTTACGCATTTCTTATAGTAACTCATTTGTTACATTTTTTGTTCATTGGAGCGAAACACGCTTATTTCAATATCTCAGCCAATTCTTCCGCTGAAATCGATTCGTCAAAGATCTTTCCTTCTACGATCACAGTTGGAACAAAGCGGATGTTCGCAGCATTAGCTTCATCAATGATTGCTTGTGAAGTCGTTGGATTTTCTTGTTTCGATAATCCAAGAGTTTGTTCAGCGTAATTGGCAACCTCTTCAAGATCTAGTTGTGTCCATTCGTCTTGTGCATCGAAAATTTGTTTGATCTCTTGGAGTGCTTTCTTTTCGTCTGTTGCAGTAATATGATGATGCATCACATTTCCTTTTTGCAAACTTGGTTTTTCTTTATCGAATAATTTAATGATTCGTTGGATTTTCCCGGAAGCTACAGCTTCTTCCAATAAGTCATGGGACTCGTCAAACCATTGTCGACAGTAAGGGCATGCTAAGTTGATAAATTCAACCATTTTTTTTGATGCATTTGTATCTCCAACTACAATTCCTGTTGTTGTATTTGTTTTTGTTGCATCGATCACTGATATATCCATTTTCATCACCTCTATCATTCATTCTAATAACTTTAAAAGAAAAAAGATAGTCATTTGTTTCTTCCTTGCGTACTTGTGCCAAGTATCATCTAAAAATAGACAAAAACTGATGAAGAAAGAAATAGCGCATGTGAATTGTTTTTCAAATTCAGTAGGTTTTCTTTGATTTTTTGAGGTATAATGAGAAAGACAATTTTAGAGAATTCGAACAAGGATGATGAAAACATGCGAAAAATGAAAACAATGGATGGCAATACGGCAGCTGCTTATATTTCTTATGCCTTTACAGAACTGGCAGCGATCTATCCAATAACCCCTAGTTCTACTATGGCGGAGTTGATCGATCAATGGTCTGCTTCTGGAAAGACCAATTTATTTGGGCAACCTGTTAAAGTCGTTGAAATGCAGTCGGAAGCGGGAGCTGCTGGTGTCGTTCATGGTTCGCTAAAAACAGGTGCTTTAAGCACGACATACACTGCTTCACAAGGGCTACTTTTAATGATACCAAATATGTATAAAATTGCTGGAGAACTTCTTCCAAGTGTGTTTCATGTAGCAAGTCGGGCAGTAACGACTAATGCATTAAATATCTTTGGTGACCATGGCGATGTCATGGCAACTCGCCAAACAGGGTTTGCCATGTTGGCTGAAAGTAGTGTCCAAGAAGTCATGGATCTAGCGCCAGTAGCGCATCTTGCCTCTATTGAAGGAGAACTACCATTTGTCAATTTTTTTGATGGATTTCGGACAAGTCATGAGATCCAAAAAATCGAAGTGCTGGATTATCAGGAGCTAAAACCACTTGTCTCAATGGAGCACGTCAAGAAATTCCGTGATAGAGGTATGAATCCCAACCATCCAACAATTAGTGGCACGAACCAAAATCCAGATATCCATTTTCAACAAAGAGAAACTATCAATCAATACTATGATCGTTTACCAAAAATCGTCCAAAAATATATGAATAAAATCAATGAATTAAGAGGGACATCCTATGATCTTGTCACTTATTATGGAGATGAAGATGCCCAAGAAGTCATCATTTCAATGGGATCCGTTGCTCAGACGATCCAACAGACGGTTGATTTTTTAAATCAAAATGGACGTAAAGTGGGATTTCTCAATATCCATTTGTATCGCCCATTTCCAGTAGAGAACTTATTGGAAAAATTACCTGAAACAGTAAAAGCTGTCGCTGTTTTAGATCGGAGCAAAGAACCAGGAGCAGGAGGAGAACCTTTATTGCTAGATATTCAAAGTGCACTTTACGATAACGAACGTTATCTTACGGTGATTGGCGGAAGATATGGCTTGGGTTCAAAAGATGTGACACCTGATCAAATCTTAGCAGTCTTTGATGAATTAAGAAAAGAAAAATCTCAGATCAAAAAACGTTTTACCATTGGTATTATTGATGACCTAACTTATCAATCCTTAGAACCAAAAGAATCCCTTGATTTAACCGAACCTAATACATTTCAAGCAAAATTTTGGGGGTTTGGTTCAGATGGAACTGTAGGTGCAAATAAATCAGCAATCAAGATCATTGGTGATCATACCGATAAATATGTACAAGGCTATTTTTACTATGATTCTAAAAAATCAGGTGGCTTGACTGTGTCTCATCTGCGCTTTGGTGATACGCCAATTCGTTCAACCTATTTAGTAGAGCATGCAGATTTTGTTGCTTGCCATACACCAGCCTATCTCCACAGTTATGATCTTTTAAAAGGCTTGAAGCCAAAGGGAATCTTCTTATTGAATACCCTATGGGATGATCAGCAATTAGAGACACATCTGCCTATCTCATTGAAGCGTTACTTGGCAGAAAATGAGATTCAATTTTATACGATCAATGCGATGCGTTTAGCGCAAGAAGTTGGGTTAGGACGTAGGATCAATACAGCAATGGAAACAGCTTTTTTCAAGCTAGCGAACATCATACCTTTTGAAGAAGTCTTACCTATCTTAAAAGAGGAAGCGCTGAAAAGTTACGGCCATAAATCTATGGCAATCGTAGAAAAAAATATCCAAGCGATCGATCGAACAGTAGAATTGTTGCACAAAGTGACTATTCCAGCACATTGGGCAACTTTAGAAATGCCGCCTAAAAAAGTCCGTGGACAAAGTCGTTATGTTCAAGAAATCCTTGAATCGGTCAATTCACAAGAAGGAAATCGTCTTTCTGTCAAAACATTAGCAGACAACGGGATGACTACAGGTGAAATGCCTCTAGGAACAGCCGCAGTTGAAAAACGAGGAGTAGCATTAGAAGTTCCCGAATGGATTAGTGACCGTTGCACGATGTGTAATGAATGTGCGTTTGTGTGCCCTCATGCTGCAATCCGTCCTTTCTTAGCAGATGAAGAAGAGTTAGAAGAAGCACCTGAAGGATTTATAGTACGAGAGATGCGAGGGGCAGACGGGTTGAAATATCGGATCCAAGTATCGGTTGAAGATTGTACCGGTTGTGGGCTTTGTGTCGAAGCATGTCCGGCTAAAGGAAAAGCGTTAGTCATGAAACCTTATGAAGAACAAAAAGAACAAGCGATGAATTGGGCTTTTGCGATGACATTACGACAAAAAGAAAATCCTTACAAAGGAAAAAATACCGTATTATCTACCCAATTCAACAAACCACTACTTGAGTTCTCTGGTGCATGTTCTGGTTGTGGTGAGACACCTTATGTTAAATTATTGACTCAAATGTTTGGTGACCGGATGATGATTGCTAATGCTACTGGTTGTTCGTCAATTTGGGGTGGCGCTGCACCAGCATCTCCTTATACTACAAATGAATGTGGACAAGGACCAGCATGGTCAAACTCCTTATTAGAAGATAACGCAGAATTTGGCTATGGGATGCTTTTAGCTGCACAAACTAGACGAGAGGCGTTAGCAGAATCGATGAAAGAAGTCTTGCCTAAAGTCTCACGAGAACTTCGTTTGTTGATGGAAGATTGGCTGACACATATGTTCGACAGTGAAGGAACGCAACAACGGGCAACAAAATTACGGTCTGCAATTGAGAGCGAATTAACCGATGTTCCTGAGTTACAAGCGATTTATCAAGAAAAAGACTTATTTGTCAAAAATAGTCAATGGATGATCGGTGGAGATGGTTGGGCTTACGACATCGGTTTTGGTGGAATCGATCACGTCTTGGCAAGTGGGGCAGATGTCAACATTCTAGTAATGGATAATGAAGTGTATTCCAATACGGGGGGGCAAGTATCAAAAGCAACCCCCGCATCAGCAATTGCCAAATTCTCAACAAACGGTAAGTACGCGTCTAAAAAAGACTTAGGAATGATGGCTATGACATATGGAAATGTCTATGTGGCACAAATTGCCTCTGGTGCCAATCAAATGCAGACAATCAAAGCATTTGAAGAAGCAGAGAAGTTTCCAGGACCATCATTGATCATTGCTTATACCCCTTGCATTACTCATGGTTTATTCGGAGGGATGAAAGAGTCTTTGAGAGAAGCAAAAGAAGCGGTAGCTTCTGGTTACTGGTCTTTATATCGTTACAATCCTGAGTTAGTGGAAAAGAACAAAACGCCAATGACTTTGGATTTCAAAAAACCTGATTTCTCGTTGATGCCAGAATTTATGCGCAAACAAGTGCGTTTTTCTTCATTAGAAGCCACACATCCACAGTCGGCAGAAAAATTATTTGAAAAGACTGTCCAAGATGCTAAGAAACGTTTTTATAACTATGCAACAATGACAGGGCAATTGGAAAAAATCAAATCAAAAATCGAACCGACTAAACAGTTGGAAGAACTTAAAGAAAATAAGCGTACGCCAATGAAAAAAGAGCAAACTATCGATCCTGAAGCGCAAGCAAGACGAGAAGCCAGAAGAGCAGCACGAGCAGAAAGAAGAAAAACATCTTCAGAGGAATAACTGAGGTTGCTTAAAATAGTGGGGGAGATGCTCCTATACCTATGAATTAAGGGATATAGGCTTGAAGTAGAAAGTTCAAAAATATGGCAAGGAACAACTGATTTTATGATTTCTCCCTTAGATTTTCTTGTTCCTTTCATAATTGTTTTGTAATTTTCTGGAAAAATCCATAAATTCATTGGGAAAATCTGAGCAGATAATCCTCTTCATACTAAACATATGATATACTTAATAGGAAATCTCAAAAGAGAAGAGAGGCTTTCTATGTCATTTCAAATCGGAGAACTTTTTAATTTAGATTATTGGCGACAATTGTTTTCCGGTGACTTGTTTTCTCTGAATTTTTTGGTGAACATACTCGACGTTTTAGTTGTTTGGTATTTAGTTTACAAACTCATTCAGCTATTGCGAGGAACAAAAGCAATCCAGTTGCTAAAAGGAGTTGGGATCTTCGTTGTTATCCGGATATTGGCTGAAATCATTGGGTTACACACGCTATCATGGCTAATGAATCAGGTCATCACTTATGGCGTGATTGCAGCCATTGTGATCTTTCAGCCAGAGATACGTCGCGGGTTAGAACATCTTGGACGAAGTTCGCTTTTCAAGCAGACGAAAAGTGAAAAACAAGAAGATGAAAAAATGATCCTGTCTTTTGATAAAGCTATCCAATATATGTCTAAACGTAAAATTGGCGCATTGATTACGATTGAACGTCACACTGGTTTAGATGAATATATTGAGACGGGGATTGCTTTAGATGCTGACATCACTGGAGAGTTATTGATCAACATTTTCATTCCGAATACTCCTTTGCATGATGGTGCAGTGATTGTGAAAGATGGAAAAATTGCAGTAGCGAGTGCTTACCTTCCTTTATCAGAAAGTATGTTGATTCCGAAAGAATTCGGAACACGTCACCGAGCGGCTGTCGGGGTCAGTGAGGTCAGCGATGCCATTACGATCGTTGTCTCAGAAGAAACTGGAGATGTGAGCATCACGTTGGATAATCAATTGATGCCGGGACTATCTCAGGAAGAATACTTAGCAATTTTACGTAAACAGTTAATTGCTGAAGAAAAAGCGAAAAACAAGAAAAATGGCTTACAAACTTTCTTAGACGCAATGACTAAGGGAGGGGATCGCAAATGATCTCAAAGGAAAAACGCAAAAGTTTATTACATGCGTTTGTGGCGTTATTGTTTAGTATCGTCCTCTACTATAACGCCAATGGTCAAACTATGCAAAATACGTTGTCAGGAAACGAATCATACACTCAGACAGTTTCTGATGTATCTGTGCAACTATTGTATGATACAGATAAATATTATATTCATGGTTACGAAAATACAGTGACAGCGAAGCTTTCAAGTGCTAATCGCGTACAATTGAATGCAGAAGCAAACGAAGATACGCGGATGTTTCGTGTAACGGCCGATTTGGTCGGGTTAAGTGAAGGAACACATGAAGTACCATTGAAAGTCAGGAACTTAAGTAGTGCCGTAAAAGCTGAATTATCACCTGAAACGATTACTGTGACGATTGAAAAAAAGGTGACGAAAGATTTTGATGTCTCACCTGTCCTTCCATCAGAGGCTACCCCAGCTGGTTATCCATTGAATGAGCCGGTGGTATCTCCCGAAGAAGTCTCAATCACTACAGGTGATAAGACAATGGCAGAGATCAAGAAGATTGTCGCTACTGTTGATCCATCCACGATCACGAATGACGGGATTGATGCCAAAGTAGCTGTACAAGCATATAATGCTACAGGGGAAGCTTTGAGTATCATCTCTGATCCAGTTCAAGTCACGGTGAGAGCTGATGTAACAAAACCAACAAGAAGTATTCGATTATATGGCACGCAACAAGGAACACCTGGGAGAGGCGTGGCCAGTTACGAGTTTCGTTTTTCTGATATTGAAGCAGAAGTAACTGGACCAGAGAATCAATTGGAACTATTGGGCGATAGTCTCACGATTCCGATTGATATATCTGGAATCGTACATCGTACAACGAGAAAAATCGACATCCCGGTAGAAAATGGCTTAACGGTTTCTCCAAGTTCGATTGAAGTGGAGATTACACCTGTTATGGAGCAGAAGGAAGAGTCAACTAGTGATTCGAAATCTGAAACAAGTGTTACATCACGTTCGTCTTCAAGTACGACAACTGCGGCAGACACAGTTCCTTCAGCATCATCAAATGAAGAACAAACTTCTCAGCCGTCGTCTTCAGAAGAGACAAAAGAGACAACCAGTGAAAGTACTGAAGCAACAAGCGAATCAACGAATCAAGGAAATTCATCGGAAAATTAAGTTAAAGGAGCAAATTTATAGCTATGGGTAAATATTTTGGAACAGACGGTGTCCGTGGGGAAGCAAATACAGAACTGACGCCAGAACTAGCCTTTAAATTAGGTAGATGTGGAGGCTACGTATTAAGCCAACACGAGAAAGACGGCAAACGTCCCCGCGTATTAGTGGGGCGTGATACAAGAATCTCTGGTCAAATGTTAGAAGAAGCTTTGATTTCGGGGTTATTATCTGTAGGTATTGAGGTCTTTCAATTAGGTGTTATTTCAACACCTGGAGTTGCTTACCTGACAAGACTACAAAAGGCAAGCGCAGGTGTGATGATTTCAGCTTCTCATAATCCAGCACAAGATAACGGCATCAAGTTTTTTGGCGCAGACGGGTTTAAATTAGTCGATGATCAAGAATTGGAAATCGAAGCGTTGTTAGATGCTGAGGTCGACGAACTACCACGTCCTTCTGCTGAAGGTCTAGGAACAGTCGAAGAATTTCCAGAAGGTCTATTGAAGTATTCACAATTTCTTGTTCAAACGATCAATGGCGATTTATCCGGCCTAACGATTTGTGTTGATGCAGCAAATGGAGCGACAGCTACTTCTGTGAATCGTTTGTTTGCAGATTTAGAAACTGATTTTTACACCATGGGAACAAATCCTAATGGTTTGAATATCAACGATGGGGTTGGCTCTACACACCCTGAACGTTTAGCAGAAATGGTCGTTGAAAAAGGTGCAGATGCAGGTTTGGCTTTTGATGGTGATGGGGACCGGATTATTGCTGTCGACGAATTGGGAAATATCGTAGATGGTGATAAAATCATGTTCATTTGTGCCAAATATCTTTCATCTAAAAACCGCTTGAAAAAAGACACGATCGTCACAACTGTGATGAGTAATTTAGGATTCCATAAGGCTGTCGAAGAGATTGGACTTAAAGATGTCGTGACTCAAGTAGGTGACCGCTATGTGGTCGAAGAAATGCGTAAAAATGATTACAATTTCGGTGGCGAACAATCTGGTCACATGATCTTTTTAGATTTCAACACAACAGGTGATGGCATGCTTTCAGGGATTCAATTGTTGAATATCATGAAGCAGACAGGTAAGAAATTATCTGAATTGGCGGCTGAAGTAACCATTTATCCACAAAAACTAGTGAATATTCGTGTCAGCAACAAAAATGGGGCAATGGAAGTTCCAGCCATCAAAGAAGTGGTTGAAGAGGTTGAAGCAGAGTTGGCAGGAGAGGGAAGAATACTTGTACGACCTTCTGGTACAGAACCTCTTTTACGTGTCATGGCTGAAGCGCCCACAGATGAAAAAGTAAATTATTATGTCGATAAAATCGCAGCAGTCGTTAAAGCAGAAATCGGGATTGAATAATATCAATCAATAAAAGCCAGATATATAAATAATAAATAAAGCGAGAATCAATCGTTGGATAACCAATACTTGATTCTCGCTTTATTTTTGAGATGACTAAATACGTTCCCATCAAGAAAAATTGGCTCTTTGTCAAACGATGTTGGTGAAGAGGAATCCTAGAATGATAGGTGAACAGAAAGAGTTCTTTCTGTTCGTTTTTATTTTATGAGTAGTGCTTTCCCATACCGAATCATGATTCGTAATTTAAAGTCATAAAAGCTTCGAAACTCATAGGCATTTCGTTTTAATACCTTGATATGATTGTTTAATCACTCCAACGGATAAGCGGAGAAGACAAAGTGACAATGAACACATTCTTCAGGTGAAAAGTGAAGCGTTCCACGATAGATCAAGTAAATTTGTACTTTCTTTAGACAAATAATTCGCCTTAAAATGAAGAGTTCAGTCTAGAATATTTAAGGTCTCTTTGAAAAGCTGAGTATGATATGTCTTGAATCCTCTTTATGAATTAGTTGACCAATTAATTCTAAAGGATTTCAAGGTGTCTTTCCTATCTTTTTTCTAAATAAAAAAGATGCTGGTGGAATCCACCAACATCAAAAAGTATAGAGCTTATTTAGGCCGTTATTCTCAGTCGACCTTTAGAATGCCATCTTCATTATAACGAGCATTTACTCGTCCTTTCTATTGGAAGAAAAGATTTATTCGACCGTTACTGATTTGGCTAAGTTACGAGGTTTATCCACATCGTAACCACGAAGTAAAGTAGCATAGTAAGCCAATAGTTGTGTCGGAACGACCATTGCAAGAGGAGAGAGATAAGCATGGACAGCAGGAACAATCAATTGATCTGTTTCTTTTTCAAGTCCATGTGCAGCGATCACTAAAGTTTTGGCGCCACGACTTTCTACTTCTTTTAGATTTCCGCGTGTATGAGCACCAGTAACTTTTTCACTGATGATTCCAACAACAGGAGTTCCTTCTTCGATCAATGCGATCGTGCCATGTTTTAGTTCCCCTGCAGCAAAGCCTTCTGCTTGGATATAGCTGATTTCTTTCAATTTTAATGCAGCTTCTAGAGCAACTTCGTAATCAGAGCTACGTCCGATATAAAAGGCGTTACGAGTATCATTAAAATAGTCGGCTGCTAGTTCCTGCAATTCATCTTTTTGTGAGATGATCGTTTCCATTGCATTTGCTACGAGGCTTAATTCATGAGCAACATCAAAAGCAGCAGCTTCAGGAATTCCTTTTTGATCACCAACTGCCTTCGCTAATAAAGCAAGAACAGCAATTTGGGCTGTATATGCCTTAGTAGAAGCAACAGCAATCTCAGGACCAGCATGAAGCAATAATGTGAAGGAAGCTTCTCTTGAAAGAGTAGAACCTGCCACATTTGTAATGGTCAATGATGGTAATCCTAACTGGTTCACTTTGACAAGAACTTGTCGGCTGTCAGCAGTTTCTCCGCTTTGGCTCAAGAAGATGAAAAATGGTTTTTTTGATAGTAAAGGTGTTGTATAACCAAACTCACTGGCTAAATGAACTTCTACTGGGATTTGAGTTAGTTGCTCTAGTGGTTGTTTACTAGCAAGACCAGCATGATAACTGGTTCCGCAAGCAACAATATAAATGCGGTCACTAGCAGTCAATGCTTCCATGAGTTTGTGATCTAATGGAATTTTGTTATCTTCTGTAACGTAGGTCTGAGCAATCTTACGCATAATGATCGGTTGTTCATCAATTTCTTTTAGCATGTAATAAGGATAAGTGCCTTTTTCGATATCAGAGGCATCCACTTGTGCTTCAAAAGAGTCACGAAGAACAGATTCTCCCTCTAAAGACTCAATAGTAATGTCATTTGCAGTAACGATGACTAACTCTTTATCTTCGATTTCAACAAATTCCTTAGTATAAGAAAGCATCGCCATTGCATCGCTGGCAATCACATTGAATCCTTGGCCTAAACCAATCAATAGAGGACTTTTGTTTTTAGCTACAAAAATTGTATCAGGAGCTAAACGATCGATTAGTGCAAAAGCATAAGAACCGCTGATTTCTTTCAATGCTTTAATAAAAGCAGTTTTTATATCTTGTGTTTCATTTGCAAATTTTTCAATTAGATGGACGATAATTTCTGTATCTGTTTCGCCGATAAACGTATCTGTTGCCAAATAGGTATTTTTCAATTCTTCAAAGTTTTCAATGACACCGTTATGAACAAGGACAAAACGACCGGATTGAGACGTGTGGGGGTGCGCATTTTTTTCCGCTGGTTCACCATGAGTTGCCCAACGTGTGTGACCGATACCAGCTGTTCCAGTCATTTCTGGTGTTAATTTATCTTTCAAGTTTTGAATTCTCCCGCGAGCTTTTACTAGATGATCCTGTTTTCCATTAGTGATAAAGATCCCGGCAGAGTCATAGCCTCGATATTCTAATTTTTCTAATCCATTGATTAATCCAGGTGTTACATTTTCTAAGCCAATCATTCCAACAATTCCACACATAAAAAAACATCCTACTTTCTTTAATAAAATAAGTAATAAAATCAGTTTGATGCTTCCAGCTACGTAAGAAACCTTTTGTTCTATCTTCACAGATAGTTTTTGTGTTTCTTTTTAGAGTGTAGTCCCTAGGGCCATCCGCCGAATATTTCGATCAACCCTTTCCTCGTCATCTGTTGTATTTATACAGATCAGGCGCTTATCAATATTGGTCTAATCTCCTTTCTTTTAATATTTTTTCTGGAAACATCTAAAATCATAACGTTTCCGTGTGAGGTTTGTCAACAAAAAAGAAAATATTTTCAATTGGTATAGATCTAAATGCGAGAAATATAGAAAAAAATAAGTTCCGACTATCTTCTTTTACGGGAGTTCGGTACAATATATTAGTAGGTAAAGGAGGAATAAAAATGGAAGCAAAAATAGAGATTATGACATTAGGGAAGTTGAAAGAAAAAATTGCTGAATTTGAAAAAAATAATTTAGTTTCAGATGAGACAAAAATTTTCCTGGATACTGGTTGGGACAGTATTCAAGAAATTGCACCGGATGCTTTGGGAGTTGATAAAGCCCAACAGTTTGTAGTTGAAGATGAACTGACGCATGAACGTTTTTCAGGATACACATTAGAAAAAAATGCCGAAAAAATGAATGCCAAAAAAGAAACTGAGACAGTGATCGTTCTCAGAAACTTATACTAGGAGAGTGTATAAATGAACAAAAAGCGTTGGATTGCTGTGGTAATTGCTGTAGGACTATTTCTTGTCTCCATTCTATCATCCAGTTTGACTCAACCAACTCAAGACGCACAAGTTGTTGGCTTAAATAGTTGGTTGTATGGAGAAGACGAGCTGTCTCCTGTCGTTCTTAAAGAAGGTAATACGACAGAACGTATCGTGAAACTGACAGTTGATGGAACAATTGCAAGTGGTGGATCTTCAGGATTATTTGCTTCTGAAGGCTATGATCATGAAAATTTTTTAAAACAAATCAAAGCAATTGAAGCAGATGAAACTGTGAAAGGGATTTTTTTAGAAGTTAATTCACCTGGAGGCGGAGTTTATGAAAGTGCCGAAATTGCTAATTTGCTGAATGAAGTTCGAACAAAGAACAATTTACCAATGTATGTTGGAATGAAAAATACGGCTGCTAGTGGTGGCTATTATATTTCTGCACAAGCGGATAAAATCTTTGCTTCAGAGGAGACAGTCACAGGCTCGATTGGTGTGATTATGTCAGGTCTCAATTATTCCGGACTTTTAGAAAAATTAGGTGTAGAAGATACAACTGTGAAAAGTGGAGCACTTAAGGACATGGGATCAGGAACCCGACCAGAAACGAAAGAAGATCAGGCAGTTCTACAAGCCTATATTGATAATGCTTACCAACGGTTTGTCAAAGTGGTGAGTGATGGAAGAAATAAATCAGAAGAAGAAGTCAAAAAAGTTGCAGATGGACGTATTTATGATGGTATGCAAGCAAAAGAAGCTGGTTTGGTGGATGAAATCGGCTATCCAGATGATGCTCTAGTAGCCATGCGTGCAGATCTTGATTTGAGAGATGCAGAATTAATAGAATACTCGAATCAATCAACTGGTTTTGCTACTACTTGGTTAGGTTCGAAGTTGACTGACTTGCAAGGATTGCAAGAATCCGAGACCAGTCAGATCTTAACCCTTCTTGAAAGTCTGGGTACAGTAGACTCACCTAAAGCGATGTATTATTACGGAGGTGAATAAAGCATGACAGATGAACAAGAAAAACAACTCGAACAAAAGAGGGAAATGGTAGAATTTACGACCGATAAGCAATTTGAAAAATCAGAAGAAGCAACTGAAATAGATGATCGTATACAAGAACGCCCAGAAGCACTTAAAAGGAAGTCGTTGGAGGAACAGCCGGCAGTTGGACCAGATGTGGATTTTTCACAGAAAGTTCTAAACTCATTTAAAGAAAAGCCGCTGTCAGAAGAAACAATCAAAAAAAATCAAAAACGTTGGCAAAAATATACGGAAAATTCAGCCGATGAATCAACAATCAATCATTTTCCCACTTACTTTTTTACTGGCTTCTGGATACGAGTTGCTGCTTTCTTGATAGATTTGATTTGTATTGGCTCCATTACACGTTTAACATTAGGAGTCGCGGCTAACTTAGGATGGCTTGTTGCATCAGATTCTTACTTGAGTATTTATGGAATTTTAGCATTAGCGATCTATCTAATCTACTTTATTTTATTGACAAAGCTCAATCATGGACAAACAGTTGGGAAAATGATTTTTGGCATACGAGTCATTAGCTTTGATGAAGAGGATTTATCTTGGTCAACAGTCCTTGTTCGAGAAGGGGCTTGTCGGTTCATACTCAAATTCCCACTATTATTTATTGGCTATTTGCCGGTGATCTTTAATAAGAAAAAACAACACATTGGCGACTACTTTTCCAATACGAGTGTGGTCACCATCAATCTGATCAAAGCCTTCAATCAAGAAATGAACGCTTGAGGATCAAAATGTAACCTTTTATTTTTACTTGAATAAATGGAACAATTATTGGAGGAAATAAAAAATAAGAGGAGGCACGAAAGTGGAACCGATTGATTTTCCTGACAAATATGATAATTTGATGCGTATTGGCCAACAAGTGCTAGTCAATCAACAATACATCCAAGCAAAAGAATTGTTCGAGCGTGCTTATGAACTTGAAGGAACCTTTGAAGCAAATCGATTTCTTGTTCTAACACTCTATGAATTAGACGATAGGCAAGAAGCATTGAGACAAGCTCTTTTACATGAAAAGGAGTATCTAACGAATGAAGAATTCGCAGCCTTCTATTTTGATCTATTAATCAGCTCAAATGATTTTTTATATGCTCGTAAATTAATTGCCAGTGCAGATTTTCCAGAAAGATTTGAGCATTTAATTCTTTCTAAAATCCAACAATCTGAAGAATTGATTGGGCAAATGAAACGACAAAAAATTCGTGAGATCTATCAAAGGGTAAAACAGTTGCCTGACGAAAAACCGACCACTCAGTTGCTGTTAATCCAGTTAATCGAGCAACTGCCATATCATGAGTTTGTACAAACAGTAAAAAAACTAATTGTTATGACAAACGTTCACGGGTTAGTCAGAGCAAAGCTATTAGAATCGCTCATGCAAGTGAAGGAAACAAATCCTGTAGCATTTTTAACAATCGATGGACGACTTATAGAGATAGTTCCAAAAAATCTGATGAAACCAGAACAGCAAGAGACTTATCAGAAATTATGTGTATTAGCGGAAAAATATGAACAAGAAGATGCACAATTGAGTAAAAGTCTAAAAGAAGAATTTACGATACAGTCAGCGATTACCTATCCTGTTTATGATTCTTATGTTAATGATGTAGAACAATGGTTTGATATGACTGTCTCAAGCTACAAAGACAGTTCAACGGAATCTAGCTCATCAATCGAACAACAACTTCTTGAAAAAAGAAACAAAATAATGCAAGAAATCATCGTATTCACCGCATAAACAAAGCAATGAAAAGAAAAAAAGTCATGAAAAACGTGGATTCTATCCACTCAATATGTTTACAATTTGCAAGGCTTAGTGTACTATTTAAAGGTATGCATGAAACGTTTTTGATGTATAAAATGAATATTTAAATTCGGAGGGACTCAAATGACTGCAACATTCGAAAAAAAAGGCACAAATGATGGTGTTTTAAAATTCACGATTGGACAAGATGAAATCCAAAAAGGATTAACAACAGCCTTTAATAAAGTAAAAGGAAACTTAAATGTTCCTGGTTTCCGTAAAGGGAAAGTATCACGTCAAGTATTCAATCGTATGTACGGTGAAGAAGCATTATATGAAGATGCTTTGAACGCTGTTTTACCTGAAGCATATGAAGCTGCAGTAAAAGAGGCAGCAATTGATCCGGTTTCTCAACCTAAAATTGATGTTGAAAGCATGGAAAAAGGCCAAGATTGGGTAATTACTGCTGAAGTAACTGTAAAACCTGAAGTTAAATTAGGTGAATACAAAGACTTAGTAGTAGAAAAACAAGATCGTGAAGTGACTGAAGCAGACGTCGAAGAACGCATCAAACGCGAACAAGAAGCACAAGCGGAATTAGTCATTAAAGAAGACGCTGCTGCTGAAAATGGTGATACAGTAGTGATCGACTTTGAAGGTTTCATCGGAGATGAAGCATTCGAAGGTGGTAAAGGAGAAAATCATTCTCTTGAATTAGGTTCTGGATCATTCATTCCAGGATTTGAAGAACAATTAGTTGGACACAAATCTGGTGAAAGCTTAGACGTAACTGTAACATTCCCAGAAGATTACCAAGCAGAAGATCTAGCAGGGAAAGAAGCTGTCTTCAAAGTAACGATTCATGAAGTAAAAACAAAAGAAGTGCCTGAATTAGATGATGAATTTGCAAAAGATGTAGATGATGAAGTATCTACTCTAGCAGAATTGAAAGAAAAATATCTAAAAGAATTAACAGAAACAAAAGAAAAAGCTGCAGACGATGCAAAAGATGAAGCAGCTATCCGCATGGCGGTAGAAAATGCTGAAATCGTTGACCTTCCTCACGTGATGGTCCATGATGAAGTACACCGTTCAATGGACGAATTCTTGAACAATATGCAACGTCAAGGAATCTCACCAGAAATGTACTACCAATTAACAGGTTCTACAGAAGAAGACTTGCATAAACAATTTGAAGAAGAAGCAGAAATGCGTACAAGAACAAATCTTGTGATCGAAGCAGTTGCTGAAGCTGAAAAATTAGATGCAACAGAAGAAGAAATCAATGCTGAAATCCAAGAATTAGCTGAAACATACAACATGCCAATTGAACAAATCAAACGTGTATTGACAGACGATATGTTGAAACATGATGTAATCATGAAAAAAGCAATCGAATTGATTACTGGAACAGCCACAGAAGAAAAATAATTTCGATTAGACGAGTAAGCAATGTGTTTAACAGAAGTGATTATCTTAACGATTGTTTCTTCAAACAAAAGAGAAGAGTTTGGGATATCCTATATTCCCAAGCTCTTTCATTCTTTTATTGGTAGGTTTATTCATGCTTTTTCTTTTATTTAAATTATGGTATGATAGTAAAAGACTATAAAGTCTTTGATAGTTTCTTGCAGACTATTGCAAGTTAAGGGGTGAAGACCATGTATGAT
>NZ_NGMO01000001.1:593074-594890 GCF_002140175.1 Candidatus Enterococcus wittei | reverse complement strand
GGGCATTGCTGGGTAGCTATGTAGGGAAGGGATAAACGCTGAAAGCATCTAAGTGTGAAGCCCACCTCAAGATGAGATTTCCCATTTCTTTAAGAAAGTAAGATCCCTGAGAGATGATCAGGTAGATAGGTCAGGAGTGGAAGTACAGTGATGTATGGAGCGGACTGATACTAATCGATCGAGGACTTAACCAAAATAAAATGAAAAAACTCGGTAGAGTTTCTTACATGAACTTCAAATCCAGTTTTGAGTGAACAAGATTTACTCAAATATAGATAACACCACAGTGTGGTGGCGATAGCAAGAAGGATACACCTGTAACCATGCCGAACACAGAAGTTAAGCTTCTTAGCGCCGATTGTAGTGAGGGGTTGCCCCTTGTGAGAGTAGGACGTCGCCACGCTGGTGTTATTCCGGCATAGCTCAGTTGGTAGTAGCGCATGACTGTTAATCATGATGTCGTAGGTTCGAGTCCTACTGCCGGAGTTCTCATTTATGAGAAAGAGTAATGAGCTTCTTTCACTCTGGAGAGTTGTCCGAGAGGCCGAAGGAGCATGATTGGAAATCATGTAGATGGTGTAAACTGTCTCAAGGGTTCGAATCCCTTACTCTCCGTAATGAAATTTTTCTGGCCCGTTGGTCAAGCGGTTAAGACACCGCCCTTTCACGGCGGTAACACGGGTTCGAATCCCGTACGGGTCATTAGTTGAATAAATAGGAGGTTTAGCTCAGCTGGGAGAGCATCTGCCTTACAAGCAGAGGGTCAGCGGTTCGATCCCGTTAACCTCCATAATGATTTGGTTCCGTGGTGTAGGGGTTAACATGCCTGCCTGTCACGCAGGAGATCGCGGGTTCGATTCCCGTCGGAACCGTCATTTATATTCAATTAATTGATAGATACATTTTATTGGCGCGGTAGCTCAGTTGGTAGAGCAACGGATTGAAGCTCCGTGTGTCGGCAGTTCGATTCTGTCCCGCGCCACCATGGAGGAGTAGCGAAGTGGCTAAACGCGACGGACTGTAAATCCGTTCCTTAGGGTTCAGTGGTTCGAATCCACTCTCCTCCATTTTATAGGGGCATAGTTTAAAGGTAGAACAGCGGTCTCCAAAACCGTTAGTGTGGGTTCAATTCCTGCTGCCCCTGCCATGGCGGATGTGGCGAAGTGGTTAACGCACCGGATTGTGGCTCCGGCATTCGTGGGTTCGATTCCCATCATTCGCCTTTTTTATTGGGGTATAGCCAAGCGGTAAGGCAAGGGACTTTGACTCCCTCATGCGTTGGTTCGAATCCAGCTACCCCAGTTCTATAAATAATTTATAGATAATAATTGTACAATGGCGGTATAGCCAAGTGGTAAGGCAGAGGTCTGCAAAACCTTCATCACCGGTTCAAATCCGGTTACCGCCTTAGTACTCATTCAACATGCCGGCGTGGCGGAATTGGCAGACGCGCTGGACTCAAAATCCAGTGCCCGTTAAGGGCGTGCCGGTTCGACCCCGGCCGCCGGTATTGACTAAGATGTTCACGTCTTAGTTTTTTATTGGTAAATTAAATAACAAGTATTATAGTGGCGGGTGTGGCGAAGTGGTTAACGCACCGGATTGTGGCTCCGGCATTCGTGGGTTCGATTCCCACCATTCGCCTTTTTATTGGGGTATAGCCAAGCGGTAAGGCAAGGGACTTTGACTCCCTCATGCGTTGGTTCGAATCCAGCTACCCCAGTTTTTTTGCCGGCGTGGCGGAATTGGCAGACGCGCTGGACTCAAAATCCAGTGCCCGTTAAGGGCGTGCCGGTTCGACCCCGGCCGCCGGTAT
>NZ_NGMO01000001.1:589636-592974 GCF_002140175.1 Candidatus Enterococcus wittei | reverse complement strand
AGTAAGCAATGTGTTTAACAGAAGTGATTATCTTAACGATTGTTTCTTCAAACAAAAGAGAAGAGTTTGGGATATCCTATATTCCCAAGCTCTTTCATTCTTTTATTGGTAGGTTTATTCATGCTTTTTCTTTTATTTAAATTATGGTATGATAGTAAAAGACTATAAAGTCTTTGATAGTTTCTTGCAGACTATTGCAAGTTAAGGGGTGAAGACCATGTATGATAATCCAAGTGGTAATGAGACTGTACGCTGTTCTTTTTGTGGGAAAACCCAAGAAGAAGTAAAAAAAATCGTCGCAGGTCCGGGGGTCTACATCTGTAACGAATGTATTGACCTATGTAAAGAAATTATTGATGAAGAATTTTATGAAGAAGCGGTTCGTGAGTTTACAGAAGTGCCAAAACCTTTAGAGATTCTTGAAGTATTGAATAATTATGTGATTGGGCAGGATCGTGCAAAACGTTCCTTGGCTGTTGCTGTATACAATCACTATAAGCGTGTAAATCAACAAGCAAAAGATAGTTCAGAAGATGTTGAATTACAAAAAAGTAACATCTGTCTGATTGGTCCAACTGGTTCTGGTAAGACATTCTTGGCGCAAACATTAGCGAAAACGCTAAATGTGCCATTTGCAATCGCAGATGCCACAAGTTTGACAGAAGCCGGCTATGTTGGAGAAGATGTCGAGAATATCTTGTTGAAACTATTGCAATCTGCAGATTACAATGTGGAGCGGGCGGAAAAAGGAATCATCTATATTGATGAAATCGACAAAATCGCACGTAAAAGCGAAAATGTTTCCATCACACGTGATGTTTCTGGTGAAGGGGTACAACAAGCGCTTTTAAAGATTCTAGAAGGAACAGTGGCAAGTGTTCCACCTCAAGGAGGACGGAAGCACCCACATCAAGAGTTCATTCAAATCGACACAACGAACGTTTTGTTCATCGTAGGCGGTGCATTCGATGGAATCGAAACGATTGTTAAAAATCGCATGGGCGAAAAAACGATTGGATTCGGTACACAAAATCAGAAGCTTTCAGAAGATGAAAGTGTGATGCAACACATTATCCCTGAAGATCTGTTGAAATTCGGGTTGATTCCTGAATTTATCGGACGTTTACCAGTGATGGCTGCTTTAGAAAAATTAACAACTGAGGATCTTGTTCGTATCTTGACTGAACCAAAGAATGCTTTGGTGAAACAATACCAAAAACTACTTTCTTTAGATCAGACCGAATTAGAATTTGAACCTGAAGCGTTGCAAGCAATTGCCAAAAAAGCAATTGAACGAAATACAGGTGCTCGGGGGTTACGTTCGATCATTGAAGAGATTATGATGGATGTAATGTTCGATATTCCTTCGAATGAAAACATTGAAAAAGTAATCATTACGAAAGCAGCGGCAGAATTGACGGGTGAACCAACAATTATCTATAAAGATTCAGAAAAAAAAGCTGGATAAATAAAAAGAGATTGTGACTACGTGTTCGGTTCCGAGAATCGGAGTGATTCAAGAATAGTGTTCTTATTCTTGGTGAACTCTGGTTTGTTACTGAAAGAAAACTTCTAACCTACCGTTAATTCGGCATTAAGAAGTAGCGCGTAAGGTCACAGCTCTTTTATTTTTATGGATTTAGGTTCAGAGCCGATAGCTCGTTCACAACTTTTTAAGGAGAGATTATATGAAAGTCCATCATGCTGAAATTGTGATCAGTGCGGTTGCACCAAAACAGTATCCAGAAACAGAGTTACCTGAGATTGCTTTGGCAGGTCGTTCGAATGTAGGAAAGTCTTCATTTATCAATACGTTGATTGATCGTAAAAACTTAGCCCGTACTTCGGGAAAACCTGGGAAAACGCAGACGTTGAATTTCTATTTGATTGAAAATGCATTACATTTTGTGGATGTTCCAGGCTATGGTTATGCAAAAGTTTCGAAAACTGAGCGAGCAAAATGGGGGAAAATGATTGAAACCTATTTAACGACTCGAGAGCAGTTAAAAGCTGTCGTTTCTTTAGTCGATGTTCGTCATAAACCTTCACAAGAAGATATCCAAATGTATGAATTTTTGAAATACTATGATATTCCAGTGATCGTTGTAGCGACAAAAGCAGACAAAATTCCACGAGGAAAATGGAACAAACATGAAAGTGAAATCAAAAAAGCGTTGAATTTTGATCAAAATGATCAGTTTATTCTCTTTTCTTCTGTCACAAAACAAGGAAAAGAAGAAGCTTGGACTGCGATCGAAAAAGCAATTGCAGAATAAAAAGGGTTCTATAATATCTAGTGTTGGTGGAAAACAACTTTGTTTTCTTGGCTCTTTGTCAAACACACATGAATTCGCAAACTCATTCACCCTGAAGAATGAAAGGTAAGATTGTAGTACAATTATAGAGGAAAGGAAAAAAGCCGCCATTATTTTGGAAAAGCAAGTGATGCCGATTGTCAAACTGGCTTGCTTTATTTCTCGAGAACCTTGAAATATTGCCAATGAGCATGTGTATAAAAATTTGATTTTACATGAAATAAAGCACTCCTTTCCTAAAATCATGGGAAAGGAGTGCCTTTTTATGGAAATCATTTACGAATGCTGTGCTGGATTAGATGTCCATCAAAGTAATGTTGTTGCTTGTGTTTTACAAGGTCCGCTTACTTCTACCAGACCAAAAAAACATCTACAAAAATTTGATACGACCACCAAAGGATTATTAGCCCTACATGAATGGCTAACGGATTTTGATTGTGAGATTGTCGCTATGGAAAGTACAGGTATTTATTGGAAACCGGTTTGGCACATTCTTCAAGGAAATTTCGACTTAGTTCTAGCTAATCCGTATAAAATTAAAAATATTCCTGGGCAAAAAACGGATAAAAAAGATGCAAGTTGGATTGCTAAGTTGCTGCGAGTAGGTTTGATTCCCAAAAGTTTTGTTCCAGAGGAACCTATACAAGATTTGCGTGAACTCACACGGTTAAGAAAAATGTGGATCGAATCTAGAAATCGAGAAAAGAATCGCGCGCACAAAATTTTACAGACTGCCGGAATTAAAATAACTTCTTACATGACAGATATATTCGGATTATCTGGAAGAAATTTATTAAATCTATTGATTAATGAGGAAGATATTACTGCAGAAAAAGTTGAAGCGGCTGTTTATACTTCTTTAAAATTTAAAGTGCCGGAATTAGTGGAAGGACTTACTGGCTTTTTCAGAAGTCATCACAAGTTTTTATTGGCACAAATTTTAGATGTTATTGATATGTATAACAGTAAGATTGGTGAACTAGAAACCAAAATAGCCGAATATTTACTTCCTTACCAAAAACA
>NZ_NGMO01000001.1:478599-587161 GCF_002140175.1 Candidatus Enterococcus wittei | reverse complement strand
GTTTTTGGTAAGCTTTGTTTCAAGGGATTCAATGGACGATAAAATTTTTTCATGATTCGATAAACGGAAGAGACAGAAATATTTTTTTGGTAGGCAATTTCGGTCATTGAAGTGTTCTTCTTTAAACGAGTGACGACAGACCAACGGACCTTTTGACTAATAAAACAGTGCTTTTCAGCAACCGAAGTATCGGCAACAAAGGTTTTATGACAAGACTTACATTTAAAGCGTTGTTTCTTCAATTCTAAATAAGTTCGGTATTCAGAAACATCATTGAGTAACAACCGAACGGTTGTCGTCCCCCAACGGATAAGCTGAGAGGGGACGACACAGTGGCAATGAACACATTTTTCAGGTGAATAGCGAAGCCTCCCACGATAGATCATGCAAATTTGGCCTTTGTACTTTTCTTTCGTTAAGCAATTTTCCTCAAAATGGATATTAGGTCTAGAATATTTAGAGTATATTTGATAAGCTGAGTATGAGACATCTTGAGTCCTCCTTATGAATGGTTATGCCAAATCAATTCTAAAGGATTTCAAGGTGTCTTTTCTATCTTTTTTTCTCAATAAAAAAGATGTCAGTGGAATCCACCAACATCAAAAAGTATAGAGCCACTTGCTAGTGATGGAAGTGAAAACTAAGAGTGAATCGATTAAAATGATGTAAATAAATTTAATACATATAATACGAAAAAATGGAATGATGACATTGTATGAAATATAAAAAAGCAGAATTCTGTAGTCTATCATGTACATTTCAAATTCTGTACAGACCTTACTGTAGATAAGCGGATATTCATGAAATGATGGTGTTACTTAAGCTTAGTGAGGAAGGAAAAAGTCTATCAATAAATAGATTGTATTGTAAAGAAAATAGCTAGTCGATTTATTTGATGAGATTGCTTTTAGTATATATTTTCTAGAAATCTATTAGTAAATATTTAGTAAAATAAACCGTTTTCTTTTCGCTGCTTTCACGTTATAATAAATGGAAAGTACTTTAGGAGGATGAATAATGACGGAATTGAAACTGGCAATATATAACAAAGAAGGCAGGCTAAAAAAACATCTTCAAGGAGAAGAAGAAAACGAAAAAGATTTAATGGTTATCGGCAAAGATCTAGTACATTTGGCTATGAGAAAGTTTAGCTACGAAGAGGGAGATCAAGTAGTAATTGAAACAGATCAACCAGGTAGTTATTTAATGGTAAAGCTCGATGAAACATTGGATACTTCGTTGATTTATTTACCTGGAATGAAATGGATCTATGAAATTTCTTACAGTCCTAAGCGCATGAAAGCCAGACCAGAAACTCGTTTTGCTGGAAAACGTCATTATCTAAGTGTACGTGTGGCTTCAAAAGAAGAGGTGGGAACATATCGCAATCTTGCCTTAAATCCACATGATCAAAAAGAAGATACCGGAGCTTATCCACATGCTTTTGCGAATGTTGAGACTCGAAATGATGCTACATTTTTTGCCTGCAATGCCATTGACGGAATCTACGCTAATCATTCCCATGGTTCTTATCCTTTTCAATCTTGGGGAATCAATCAGCAAGCTGATGCTACAATGACGATCGATTTTGGACGAGAAGTTTTATTAGATAAAGTGGTATTTACGTGGCGAGCAGATTTTCCTCATGATAGTTATTGGGAGAAGGTGACCTTGTACTTTGAAGATGGCACGGCATCAACATTTTCTACCAAAAAAACAGCAGCTCCACAGAGTTTTTCATTTGCTCCAATAAAAACGAGACGAGTTGTATTCGGTGATTTGATACAAGGATCAGATCCTTCTCCTTTTCCAGCATTAACACAGATCGAACTCTGGGGAAAGAATAACGAGCCTAGCTGAATATTGGCAGTTGGACAATCATTTTTACGTTTGCCTACTTTACTATAAAAGAGCGAATGCCTATTTTCTCCCTATTCATTCGTTAAGGAAATGAGTAAATAGTAAGTTATTTAGATTAAAATAGATAAATAAGATCCATATCTTAGAGGATCTAATCTCAAAAGAGATCTTACTAGAGAATATTCAATAAAAGATAAGAGAAAAAAGAATGGTTCTTGTTTTCTCACTAATCATTTGAGGCAGGCCTATTTTTGGAAAACAAGAAAAATGTGTTCTCGTAAATTACTTTGTTACTGACAATTGCTTTTTTTCGCAAATTTGAACGAAAAAAAATCCTAAAATAAACCGGAGTATCCGAAAATAAATTTAACTATTTTCGAGATGCTTCGGCTTTTTTGGATAATTGAAACGGTTGGATTTTAGATCAGCTTTGCTAGTTAATTGATTGTCTACAAGTAAAAAGAAAAAAATACTTGTGGGTATTTTCTCTGACAACTCATAAAGTACTATTTAAATGATAGGTTTTGTCGTAGAGCCTCTCACTACTAGTTCAGTGCTTAAAAGGACCCTCTTTGCGATACTAGGCGTTTGGATTCTTTTGTGCAATAGATCAATCCCAGTTTCTCCCATTTCTTCTGTATAGGCCCGAACGGTGGATAAAGGAGGGGTGATATAACGAGAAATCGATAAGTCATTGATTCCCATCACACTGATTTGTTCGGGAACAGAAATGTCATGCGCATTTAATGTATGGATGATTCCAATAGCAAAAGCATCATTGGCAGCTAAAATAGCCGTTGGTAATTTTCCTTGCCATTGATTTAAGGCATACTCAGTTAAAGCTTCACTTGTTTTGACATCTAAAGAACAATTTTCTTTGACTATAAAGTAATCCTCATCAAACAGATTGTAACTTGTCATCATGTCCAAGTAAGTATTAGTTGTTGGCGTTTTGTATCTACGATAGCCGTAAAGGTTTTCTGTTTCTTCCGCACCAATATAGGCAATTCTTTTATGCCCTAAATCGAGCAAATGTTGAAGAGCAATTTCTGTCGCTTGAACAAAATCTGTATTCACACAATCATATTCATGGAAGGGGAAATTTGATCCCACCACACAGAGATTCGTAGCAGAGGCGTTTAAGGCTTCAATTTTTTCTGAAGTGAATTTACCAATTGCTAGGATACCATCTACTTCTTCGATGCCACTTTGTTCTATTTGAGCAAAATTTGTTATATGATAGCCTAACTCAACTGCACGCTTTTCAGCAGCTAAACGAATAGACATATAATAAATGTCTTCTAGTTCTTCATCACTAGAGCGCCAAGTGATCAGACCGATAACTCCAGTTTTTTCGGATGGACGGTCTGAAGGAGTGACCGATTTGGTTCGTTGGACTTTTTCTTTATATTTGGTGTAATTTAATTTTTCTGCTGCTTCGAACACCCTTCGTTTTGTTTCTTCTGTTGCTGAAAGAGTCGTGTCGTAATTCAGAACACGAGAAACTGTAGTGATGGAAACACCTGCTTCCCTTGCGATATCAGTAATTGTCGCCATTTGATACCTCCATATAAAAAGACTTATTAAATTTAGTATAGGGTATTTCAGTAAAAATACAAGTAAAAAACCGAAAAATTTTACCGATAAGTATTGATATTTTTACTGATAAAAGGTAAAATCCAGTAAAAGAAAACGCTTTAAATGAAAGGGGTGAGAAAATCAGGAGCTATTCATGGATCATGTTGATTATTGTCCTAGTATATGGATTATCAGGGTGTCATGGGAAGAGATTAGCAAATCAACTAGATATACAAAACTTTGAACAGCAAGCAAAAAATCGGATCAAAGAAAAAGCATATATCTATACAGAAGAGGAATTTCAGACAGCAAATGTTCCTATACATGCGTGGGTACAGCTATCAGGAGAAATCATTCAATCTGATCAAAGCAAAGAGATAGTGAAAGGAGATCGTTTTATATTAAAGAGTGGCTCGAGTAGGTATCAGATTTTCAATGACCAAGAAGAAATATTGAAAATTGGCGATTCTGTAACAGTGTACGGAGAATATTATGGGTTTATCAAAGGAGTCGTTATTGAAAGGAAGGAAACGAATGAAAGAGTTTATCACTAAAAAGGATTGGCAAGAAAATTTTGAAATGATGATGTGTCCATTAAAACCGTTTTATGTAGAAATACCAGGGAAATTAAAACTAGGTACTCATGGAACAGTCTATTCAGAGTCAACAAGAGAAGTAGAAGCTTTTCTACGACCATTATGGGGATTTGGTCCTTATCTGATTGGTGGGGAAGATGAAGCATTACTAAATGAGTATCTAAAAGGAATTACTGTTGGAACAGATCCTAGAAATGAGGATTATTGGGGGGATGTGACAAATTACGATCAACTGATCGTAGAAATGGCTTCTCTAAGTACATGCTTACTTTTGAACAAAGAAAAAGTTTGGGATCGTTTACCTAAAGAAATTCAAATTAATTTAGCCAACTGGTTGATTAAAGTCAATGATTGTAAGATTCCTAAAAACAATTGGTATTTTTTCCGTATTTTAGTGAATGTTGCCTTGATGAAGTGCGGAAAACCTTATTCACAGGAACAAATTGATTCAGATTTTGAAGTAATAGAAGGTTTTTATTGTGAGAATGGTTGGTATTTTGATGGGGCTGATACTCAGTTTGATTATTATATCTCCTTTGCAATCCATTACTACAGTTTGATTTATTCTCACTTTATGGCAGAGGAAGATCCAGAACGTACAAAAATCATCAAAGAGCGTGCAATTGCTTTTGCACAGACTTTTAAGTATTGGTTTGATACAGATGGGGAAGGATTACCATTTGGCCGAAGTTTAACGTATCGTTTTGCTCAAGTCAGTTTTTTCAGTGCGTTGGTCTTTGCGGACGTTGAAGCATTACCTTGGGGGGAAATCAAGGGGCTGATTAGTCGTCATTTGAAAAATTGGATGTCTAAAGAAATCTTTTCAACAGATGGATTATTAACAGTTGGTTATCATTATGAAAATCTTGTAATGAGTGAAGGGTATAATGGTCCTGGTTCTCCTTATTGGGCTATGAAGAGCTTCTTGTTATTAGCTGTTCCAGATGAACATCCATACTGGCAAGCGGAAGTCACTCCTCTTAAAATCGAGCAGCGAATGTTAGCTGTTCCAGAAAGCAAAAATTTTTATCAGTACAATGAAAAACTGACTCATCTTCAAGCATTCCCAGCTGGACAATTTGTCAATCAGCAAAGTTTTCCCCATGCGAAATATAGTAAATTTGTCTACTCAACAAAATTTGGCTTTAGTGTTCCAAAGTCTGATTATTGGTATTACGAAGGTGCTTATGATAGTACATTGGCATTATCCAAAGAGGACCATTATTTTCGGGCTAAAGGGTTGGATCGTGCGTTTTCGATTTTAGGCGATCGAGTGATCCATGAATGGATGCCTTGGGAAGATGTTTCGATTCGTTCAACGATCATCCCATTAGAAAATTGTCATGTGAGAGTCCATGAAGTCGAAACAAAAGAACCTTTGACAGCCTTTGATGGCGGTTTTTGTGTACCATTTGAGCAAAAAATCCCACAATCAGAAGGGTTACGGATCGAAGTGAAATCAGAGATGGGAACGACCAGTATTGAAGGTATTCATGGTTATCAAGAAGCACAGGCATTGAGACCTGAACCCAATACGAATGTTTTCTTTCAACGGACGATACTTCCTTATGTTCGTACAGATTTAAAAGCTGGTAAACATGTGTTGATTTCTTTAGTATCAGGAATTTTATCGGATGAGACACTGGTTCGTCCAATGATAAAAAAGCAAGAAGAACAAATTGTTATCAAGCAAAACAATAAAACAATTGAGCTTACGACATCATTTTGGAGGTAGGAATGGAACAATTTGAATGGTTAGAAAAAGAGATTGACTTTGTTGTCAGAAAAGTCAAGAAGAATATGCCAATCTTTCAGGAATTAGTACCACCAGCATCAAGTACAAACTTAGTTTATATGCCTGAAGAAAATAAAGATTGGACAGCTGGTTTTTGGATAGGTATGCTATTTTTAGCAAAGGAGTTGACTGAAAGTACTGATTTTGATCAGACAATCGCTAAACAACTGGCTGTTTTTGAACAACGGCTGAAAAATAAAGTAGCTTTAGAGACTCATGATATTGGTTTTCTTTACACTCTATCGGCAATAGCTGATTATCAGATCAATGAGCATGAAGATTCCAAAGAGCTAGCAATTAATGCAGCTGATTTATTGTTAGAGCGATATGATGAAAATACACAAATCATCCAGGCTTGGGGAGACTTAGAGGATGAACATCAAAGAGGAAGGATGATCATTGATTGTTTGATGAATCTCCCACTCCTATATTTTGCGGCAGCTAAAACTGGTGATGCTATTTATAAGGATGTGGCTTATGCTCATGCCAAACAAACACAACGTTTCATTGTTCGTGAAAATAATACAACTTATCATACGTATTATTTTGATCCGAAAACAGGTAAAGCTATCGGTGGTAAAACCCAACAAGGTTTTTCTGATGATTCCTGTTGGGCAAGGGGACAAGCTTGGGGAATATATGGATTTACATTAAGCTACAATCATACTGGAGATTATACGTTTCTTGAGACTGCGAAACATCTTGCTGACTATTTTATCGAGTGCTTGCCCGAGGATAAAGTTTGTTATTGGGATTTGATTTTTAGGCAAGGAAGTGAAGAAGAAAGAGATACCTCTGCAGCAGCAATTGCTGCTTGTGGATTGTTAGAACTTGAAAAACAGCTACCACATAGTGATCCTAAAAAACAAATTTATAAAACAATCGCAATCTCAATAATGAAAACGCTATCCATAAAATGTACAAGTGTGAATATAGCAAAGTCAAATGGGTTATTACTTGAAGGAGTTTATGATAAAAAATCAAACAAAGGAGTAAAAGAATGTATGATCTGGGGGGATTATTATTATTTAGAAGCTTTAACTAGATTAGCAAAACCTTGGTACAGTATTTGGTAAAAGAGACTTTTAGAATCAGTGAAATGGAGGAAAAAAAATGACGTTGTTGAAAAAATGTTTAGTTACATTATTGTTAGTTAGTAGTGGGATCGGATTAAGTGCTTGTGGGAGTAAAGATCAGGCAAAAGATGAAAATGGAAAAACGGTTTTGACAGTTAGTACGTGGAATTATGATACGATACCAGAATTTGAAAAGTTATTTCAGGCATTTGAAAAAGAAAATCCAGATGTGAAAGTCAAGGCGGTAGATATTGCTTCTGAAGATTATGATACAAAATTGACAACGATGCTTTCTAGCGGGGATACTACTGATGTCTTAGCGATGAAAAATCTTATGTCTTATTCTAATTATGCACTGCGAAATCAATTGATGGATCTAACATTACATATCAAAGAAATAGAAATTGAACCAGCTCTAGAAAGCTACTTAATGTATGATATTGATGGACAAACATATGCCCAACCGTACCGAACAGATTTTTGGGTGCTTTATTACAATAAAAAAATGTTTGATGCTGCTGGTTTAGCCTATCCGAGTAATTTAACGTGGAACGAATATGAAGAATTAGCAAAAAAACTCGCAAAGCCTGAAGAACAAGTCTATGGTGCGTATCAACATACATGGCGTTCGACAATCCAAGCTAGCTCTGCGGCTCAAAACAGGAAGAATTTAATTGACCCAGATTATAGTTATTTAGAAGAAGACTATGAACGTGTATTGCGAATGCAAGAGGAAAAAGCTCAATTAGATTTTGGAACAGCTAAGTCTACCAATGTCACCTATCAATCGCAATTTGAAAATTCAAAAGCGGCAATGATGTATATGGGATCTTGGTATATGGGCACATTATTAACCAATATTGATGCAGGAAACACCGATGTGGAATGGGGGATCGCAGAACTTCCTCAAAAAGAAAAAGGCAAAGAGATCCAAACTTTTGGTTCCCCTACAGCATTTGCAATCAATAAAAATTCGAAAAATCAAGAACTTGCTCAAAAATTTCTTGATTTTTGTTCAGGTGAAAAAGGAGCGAAAGTCCTTGCAGAAATAGGAGTAGTTTCTTCCTATCGAACGGAAACCATCAATGACTTGTATTTTAATCGACAAGGCATGCCAAATGATGCAGTATCACAGAAAGCGTTTAAACCAGAACAAATCGCTATAGAATTTCCAGTCGATAAGGATGGGCCTGCAATTGATCAAATCCTGCAAGAAGAGCATGAACTGATTTTAGTTGGAGATGAAACGATCAAAGAAGCGATTGCTAATATGGGAAAACGTGTGAAGCAAGAGAGAGAATAGAAAATGAGGATGGAGGATAAGATTTATTTTAGATTTTTATAGAACAATTTTTTAATGGAAGGGGGATGGGTCGAAAGAACCAAGTGTTTTTTTTGACAATCAATTATGGAAGTATCCAAAAGAACATCTCGTAAGTTACGACGAAAACATACGATGATAGCTTGGTCATTTATTGCACCAAACTTTCTCGGTTTTTTGATTTTTACATTAGTGCCTGTGATCTTTTCTTTTATACTAGCCTTTATGAAATGGGATTCATTTAATACACCCGAGTATGTCGGGTTACAAAACTTTTCAAAAATGCTGTCTGACGATACATTTTGGATTTCATTGAAAAACACATTTTTATATGCAGCAGGTGTTGTTCCGCTAACCTTGATCTGTTCATTAGGGCTAGCAGTTTTATTGAATCAAAAAATCAAAGGGATGAAATTTTTTCGAACGGCTTTTTTCTTTCCTTATGTCACTTCTTTAGTAGCAATCGCTGTTGTTTGGAGTATGCTGTTTCACCCAACGATGGGACCTGTGAATCGATTTTTGAAGTGGTTTATGGAGAATCCTCCTGGGTGGATTTCGAGTTCTGACTGGGCACTATCAGCGATTATTATTGTCAGTGTTTGGCGAGGAATGGGTTATTATATGATTCTTTACTTAGCGGGATTACAAACGATCTCAAAAGAAATGTATGAAGCTGCTGCAATGGATGGGGCTAATAAATGGAAGCAATTTATACATATCACTGTTCCCTCTCTTAGATCAACAACGTTTTTTGTCACTGTCATGTTAGTGATCAACTGCTTTAAAATATTTGACCTTGTCCAAGTAATGACCGATGGTGGTCCGGGCCGAGCAACGAATGTATTGGTATATCATGTATACAATGAAGCATTTGTTAAATTCAACTTTGGTTATGCTTCAGCCATCGCAATGGTCTTATTTGTGATCGTGTTAACCATTACTGTTGTGCAATTCAAATGGAATCAATATCAAGAGAGAGTCTAGAAGGGAGGAAATAAGATGACAACTACTTCAATTAAAGGGAGAAAAACAAGATGGAATAAAGTGATTGTTTTTATCCTGTTGATTATTTTTTCATCCCTTACTTTGATTCCATTCATCTGGATGATTTCAGCTTCTTTTAAAACAAACAATGATGTTTTTTCGGTTCCTATTCAATGGATTCCTAAAGATTGGCATCCAGATAATTATTCAGTGATTTGGACACGTATTCCATTATTGACTTTTTTTAAGAATACTGCGATATTAAGCATCATCATCACTTTGATCCAGTTATTTACTTCGAGTTTTGCAGCGTATGGTTTCTCAAAAATGCATTTTAAAGGCAAAAACTTGCTTTACTTAGCTTATATCGGTACGATTGCTGTTCCTTGGCAGTCCTATATGATCCCACAATTCATCTTGATGAGACAGTTCGGATTAACAGATACATTATTATCTTTAATCTTGTTACAAGCATTTAGCGCATTTGGTGTATTTTTGCTTAAACAATACTATAGTAGTATTCCAGATTCTCTCTGTGAAAGTGCAAGAATCGATGGTTTGACCGAATGGGGGATATATCGGAAAATCATTTTACCATTAACGAAACCAGCGTTAGCTAGTTTGACGATTATTACGTTTGTGAATACTTGGAATGATTATATGGGGCCATTTATTTATTTAACATCTACTGAAAACAAAACGATTCAATTAGGATTGAAAATGTTTGTCGGTTTATATGATACGGAATATGCCTTGATTATGGCAGCAGCTGTTTTATCGGTATTGCCAGTGGCCATCGTATTTCTGACTATGCAAAAATATTTTGTTGAAGGGATTGCATCTTCAGGTGTTAAAGGGTAGGAAAGCATGATAAAAAAACAAAAATTTGAGACGAATATTTATATGAAGTTGTTCCGTTTAGCTTACCTTCTTTTAGCCATAAACTTGTGTCTTTTAATTGTAAATCTACCTTTCTTTTTAGTTGTGATCACTACAGCGATTGATTCAAGAAATAGTTTATTCTTTCTTAGTAGTATGTTCTTTTTTATTCCCTCTTCTTACACAGTTATTACTTGGATCGATCGTTGGCGTCATGAGGATGGAATGGAACCGATGAAAACATTCTTTTATTTGTACAAATTACGATGGAAAGAAAGTTTACAGTTAGGTGGGATTAGCGGAGGAGTGATAATTCTTTCGTTGGCAGATAGTATTTTCATGTTACAATTTCCATTAGGCAAATGGCTAATCCCTTTCTTTTTCTTATTGTTCTTGATTGCCATAAGTATAATGATCAATAATTTTTATTTTCGAGTAAAAAATCCAACAGTTAGCAAGCGAGAAATATATAAAGCTTCTTTTTATTTCACAGTGAAAAAATGGTATGTGGGTTTATTGAACATCTTCTTATTCTGCTTGATCCCAATTGTGATGCTCTTAAAACCACAATTTGGCTTCTTGATTACTCCTATCTTTTTGTATGGGCTGATTTACTTGAATTGCACACAAATATACAGAGGCAAGATTAGTGGAAAGAACGAGGAAAAGGATTAAGAGAAAAAGTAGGTATTTTTTACGGTTCTTTGACTGAATGCTCAGGTCAACCCATAGTTGTCATGATTTTGACAAAGATATTCAAAAGCCAGCTCTTTTGACAATAAGTCAAAATTTAAAAAAATATGAAAAACTTCTATCCTCAAGGTTCATTACTAGGAGTCAACCGGTTTTTTAACACCTTTTTGATAAGCGGTATTCGAAGAGATGATCTTTGGCACTAACTCATAATCACAAAAATATGAGCAGCTGTTTTCTGAGATTCTTTCTTACTGCTCAGATCAGAAGGCAGTTGTTGCAGTCTTTAAATTTCAATATTGCCTCAAAGAGAGATTGGAACAGAAGTGGTTAATTCCGAGAAATGAGAAGGAGTTGCTTCAGATTCCTCCGTTTATACGTATTTAGAGCATGAAACAATAGTAAATCATACTTTTGTTTCACGCTCTTTTTGAACTAGGTGTTTATATGAAGAGCTTAATTCCTTCGTTAATTTGAACGAACATCTAATAATGAATAATTACGAACATCAAATCGGTTACGGCTGGAAGAGTACTCGATCGGTTGACCGTCTTTTAAATAGACGACTTGTTGGACTTCGAGGACAGGGTCGGTCTCAGCACAGTTTAAATATTTTTGGTCAAATAAAGAACTTTTGTCGGCCGAAATCGCACGATAAGCACCGGCAAAATGAACGTTCAGTTCTTTGTGTAGATAGTCATAAATAGATGAAAGAAGATGTTCTTTTTTTAAGCCTGGAACAAGATTGACCGGCATGAAAGTATGTTCCAAAATATAAGGTTCATTATCTAAAATTCTTAAACGATGAATGTTATAAACTGGCTGTTCTGCATCGATCATCAATCGTTCTTGAATGAATTCATTTGGAAATTCGACGTCGAATTGGATGATCTGACTTGTCAGAGAACGTTGTCGGCGTTTCATTTGTAGACTTAGTCCTTCGTATTCATTAGCTGGGGATGTATCTTTATTTAAAAATGGATGACTGAGAATTTTAGTACCAGACCCTCTTTGCGAATATACAAGTCCTTCCATTGCTAAGATATTGATTGCTTTTTTGATGGTCATTCGACTTGCATGGAATTCCTCCACTAGATCGACCTGATTAGGTAAAAAACTGTTAGGAGGATATTCTTTCGAACGGATCCGGTCTCTTAAGATATTTGCGATTTCTTCATATTTTGGCACGTTATTCACCTCCCATTGAGTATAACGAATGTTGAACTCTCCGACAACCAATAAAGTCATAAATCTTACATCAGTAAATAAGAAAGAAGTGTTTTTTTATAAAAAATGATAGGTTATACGACTACACTAAACTTGATCAATACCTATTTAAGAAAAATCAGAATCACACCGAATACATAAAGTTCTGTGTTTTTAGATAACTAGTAATTTCAGGTTAGACGATTTTACAAAGTTCTTATATTTTAAATGACAAGCGATAAACAATTCTAAAAAAAATAAGCCAAAGAATCGCGAAAATAGGAAAAGCTATTTTCGAAACACTCCGACTTATTTCTCAAAAGTTGAACACATAAGTCACAACTTTAAGTGATAGTTGTCAAAATCATTCTTATATTGGATCAGACCACATCTAAATCTGGTTGTTTGTCTAAGATCATCAAGAATGGGTACCAAATCAATGCGACGATGAAAAAGTCAAATACTTGTAATAGTCCGCCAAGCCATGAGTTGGTTGCTAAAACACCGCTTGCTATGATCGGAACGGTCCAAGGCACAGAAACCCCAGTTGGTGGAGGAACGATTCCAGCAGCCATCACTAAGTAATTAAATGTAGTAACGATCAGCGGAGCAACTACCCAAGGAATGAGGATCGTAGCATTTAAAACGATTGGAAGACCGAAAATGGCGGGTTCATTTACATTGAAGATTCCTGGTGCAAGTGCTAAACGACCGACATCACGATATTGTTTTTTCTTCAAAACAAAAGCCATTAAAAGAACTACAGCTAAGGTCATTCCTGAACCACCGATACCAACAGTAAATGTTTCCATAAATGGTTTTGTGATGATATGTGGTAATTCTTTTCCATGTTGGTAGGCTTCTAGATTATCTAGCATCAATGTATTCCAAATTGGGTCCATCACAGAGTTCACAATGATTTGTCCATGTAAACCAAAGAACCATAAAAATTGAACAAAGAACAAGGCAATCAAGGTTGCTGGTAAACTGCTTCCTAAACCTGTCAATGGTTTTTGGATCACTTCATATACGACATCATGTAGATTTGCATGGAATACACCAGTCATGATTGCATTGATGATCAAGAAAATAGTTAAAGTAACAACAGCTGGGATCAATGCTGCAAAAGATTTTGTGACTGCTGGTGGAACACCATCAGGCATTTTGATCTGCCAACCACGTTTCGTGATCCGACAATAGATTTCAGCAGCTAGAAAAGCAGCGATCATACCAATGAACATCCCTTTAGCTCCAAGGCGATCTAGACTAAGAACTCCAGTTACTTCTTCACCGCCTGCAGTGGTCATTGCAAAAGGCGTAAGAATCAAGAAACTGGCAAAAGAAACTGCTCCGCCAAAAATTCCTTCAACATCATAGGATTTAGATAAATAATAGCCGATACCGAAAGTAACAAAGACAGACATGATACTCATTGTTGCATTTTGACCATTTCCAAATAATGTGGAGAGCGTTCCTTTAGTGGCATCACTGAAGAAAGGCAGATTATTGATAACGACCACGATAGATCCAAACATTGTCAGAGGAAATGATAGCATAAATGCATCCCGTAACACTGTTAAGTAACGATTTTGCCCTAGAAGATTTGCTAAAGGCATGATTTTCTGAGCAAGTTTATCCATAAAACCGTTCATTATTTTCACCTCTATTTTAATTTGCAATCGATTACAAAAATGAGTATACTCGCATTTCAATTAAATGTCTAGTCATTTAATTGAAAAGTATTGATTTATTTTTTTGTATTAGTTATGATTACGTTATCAAATAATGAAGCGAGGAACATGATATGACAAAATATGTATTTCCAGAAAATTTTTGGTGGGGCTCTGCGGCAAGTGGTCCACAAACAGAAGGTCGAGTTGCAGGAGATGATAAAGGAGAAAATATCTGGGATTATTGGTATGACTTAGAACCAGAAAAGTTTTTTAATGAAGTAGGACCAGCTAAAACTTCACAAGTTTATACGAAATATAAAGAAGACGTTGCTTTGATGAAAGCAACCGGCCATAATACGTTTCGGACATCCATCCAATGGAGTCGCTTGATACCAAATGGTACAGGAGAAGTCAATGAAAAGGCTGTAGCATTTTACCGGTCTTATTTTGAAGAGTTACTAAACAATGGTATTGAACCATTTGTGAATCTATTCCATTTTGATATGCCTATGCCTCTACAGGAAAAGGGTGGTTGGTTAGCAAGAGAAACAGTAGATGCCTATGCAGAATATGCAAAAACATGTTTTGAATTGTTTGGAGATTTAGTAAAAAAATGGTTTACGCATAATGAACCAATCGTACCTGTAGAAGGTGGTTATTTGTACCAATTCCATTATCCAAATCATATTAGCTTTAAAGAAGCGGTTCAAGTTGGGTTCCATGAAAATCTGGCAAGTGCAAAAGCCATTCAAATTTACCATGAAACAGGACAAGATGGTGAGATCGGTATCATTCTGAACTTGACCCCAAGCTATCCTAGAGATGAAAATAATCCAGAAGATGTGAAGGCAGCGGCGATTGCAGATGCTTTCTTCAATCGTTCTTTTCTTGACCCAGCAGTCAAAGGAGAATTTCCACAAGAATTGATCGAAATAGTGAAAGACTTAGAGATCATGCCTGAAATAGTAGAAGGAGATTTGGATATCATCCGCAAAAATAAAGTAGATCTTTTAGGAATCAACTACTATCAACCACGTCGAATCAAAGCAAAAGAAACACCGATTGAAGAAAAAGCTGCACCACTTCCTGATGATTATTTTGATAATTATGATATGCCTAATAAAAAAATGAACCCGTATCGTGGTTGGGAGATCTATGAAAAAGGTATTTATGATATTTTGACAAATACAAGAGAAAATTATGGAAATATCAAATGCTATATTTCTGAAAATGGAATGGGCGTCGAAGGAGAAGAACGATATGTCAATGAACAAGGCATGATTGAAGATGATTATCGAATCGAATTTGTAACCGATCATTTAAAATATGTGCATCAAGCCATTCAAGAAGGAACAAATTGTGTTGGTTATCATATGTGGACATGCATGGATAACTGGTCATGGACAAATGCTTATAAAAATCGTTATGGATTTATCGCAGTGGACTTAGATCAAGATGGCAAACGAACGATCAAAAAATCAGGTCACTGGTTCAAAGATGTTGCGGCTCAAAATGGCTTTGAAGCATAACAGTCTAACTAATAAGTCATTTGCGAGAAGAGTGAGTAAGAAGAACAAAGGTTCACAGAAGAAAATTTTCTAATAGTAGTAAAAAAAATTAGATGATACTTCATTGTAAAAAACGAGTTGGAGATACAAATCTTCACTCGTTTTTTGTCTTGATTTCCCATCTTGATTGTCCATAATTCACATTCGTGCTACACTAAAATAAAGAAGGAGGCGGTAACAATGGTAGACACGTATAAAAATATTCTAGTAGCGATTGACGGTTCAGAAAAATCAGAAAAGGCTTTTTTAGAAGCAGTCGGTACAGCGAAACGAAATCATGCGACTTTGCATATTTTGTATGTCAATGAGGTTTCAGGGAATTATTTTGGTGACTTTGCTTTTGTAACGACAACTTTACAAGAAGAGTTAGATGAGGTAGCCGATAATCAGATGAAAGAACATCGAAATTTAGCGATTGAAAAAGGACTAACAGATATCGAAACGTATATCTTGTATGGCTATCCTAAAACCTTGATTGCTAATTTCAACGAATCCAAAGAACCAATCGACCTAATCGTCATGGGATCCACAGGCCTGAATGCAGTTGAACGAGCTTTAGTTGGCTCAACGACTTCTTATGTTGTCAATCATGCCCGCTGTAATGTGTTAGTGGTGAAATGAATTAAGTGCTTAAATTTTTATCGAATGTGGAAATCGTTTGTGAAAAGGCTGAACAACTCCTGTACTAACAGAGATATTAAAGGGGAAATTTTCTTCAGTATACCTCGTTAGTACAGGATTTTTGTGTCCTGTTTGAAGGAAAATGAAAAAGGGAATGACTGAGTTTTTCACATTTTTTGTACAAATGTCACAATTACATTAAAATAAAACATAAAAAAGAAGTTCGGAGGGAATTGAAGTGAGCAGACAATATCTACAAGTAATGACTATTGCAGGTTCAGACAGTGATGGAAGTGCAGGGATGCAAGCGGATATGCATACTTTTTTTACTAGAGGAGTTTATGGTGTTTCCGTATTAACTGCTTGTGTCGCAGGGAATTCTTATGAGATTGGTGCCCGAGTGACTTTGCCAACGGACTTTATCGATAAAGAATTTGAGTTGATCGCAAAAGATTATCAAGTGCGGGCAGCAAAGACCGGTATGTTGGCAGATGCAACGTTGATCGAAACAGTCGCCAAAAAATATCAATTATATGATTTTGGTCCTTTAGTCGTGGATCCTGTCATTGTGACTAAACATGGAAATCTTTTACTAGAAGAAGAAGCATTGGAAAGTCTCAAAACAAAATTGCTCCCCTTAGCTACCGTATTGACACCAAATTTTTATGAGGCAGAAAAGTTAACCAATCGCCAGCTGAATACCGAAGCAGATTACGTATTAGCTGCGCAAGATTTACAAGCAATGGGGGCAAAAAATATTTTGATCAAAGGCGAACACACAACTGGCTCCACGCAAGAGACAATAAAAGATTACGTTCTGCTTGAATCAGGTCACTCATTTTGGTTAGAAGCGCCATTTTATAAAACGGAACGAATCAATGGCACAGGAGATTCTCTTTCTGCTTGTATAGCAGCAGAATTAGCGAAAGGAACATCGGTGGAAGAAGCGATTCGAATCGCTAAAAAGTATGTGAACCGAGCAATCCAAAAAGAGATCATCGTCGGGCATAAGTATGGGCCAATCAATCATTGGGCAACAATTGGAGAAATCGAATAAGAAAAGTAGAATGACTGAAAGAACATGGAATTATGCTATCTTTATCGCTCAAATTTATATGAAATTAATCAGTAGATATCTTTATTGATAAGTACTCCTCAAAGGGGTTCATTTAGCTAGGTTTCAAACGAATTAAGCATGAAGCACGTGGAACTATTATATTTGTAAAATAGGCAGCCCCTATTTATTATCTTCATTATGATCCGTTTTTTTATAAATATGTAAATAATTAGGTAAGTAAAGAAAAGAATAGCCATTAAAGCGTACTAATGAGCTTTAACAGCTATTCTTTTTTTGTTGATGTTCATTTAGAGAGATTCTCTTTCATTACACTCGGTTTCTGTCATTTTATACGCATCAACATGAAAAAAATGACGTTCCAAAAAGTTGCTTTTGCCTGTAAACTAAAAGAAGTATAGCTTTTCCATGTTTTTTCAAATGGATAATTAGGCGGAAAGTCTATCAAATAAAAGGTAGGAGAAGAAAAAACATAACATTATAACCATCAGTATAACAGTAAGTAATAAATAGAAAAATGAACAATTTTTTTATATTGGTTAAATATACGAAATGGAGTACATAAAATGACTAAATCACAAAAAAGAAAATCAAGTTCTTCCATTCGTTCTACTTGCAGATCAATCAAAAGGAGGAACCACTATTGAAACCAGGAAAAAAACTGTTACATAGTGCATTGGTCCTAGGGGTGACTTTAGGAAATCTCAATGGCACAGTCGTTCAGGCAGTATCGGCGTTAAGTACCATTAAAAATGAAGCAAAAAGTGAAACAAAAATAACTAAAGCAACTGAAACCACCAAAGAATCGGAGTCAACAACCAAAAAAAAAACTAAAAGTGAAACGAAAAAGACGGAAAAAACAACTAAAGCTAAAGAGAAAACAAAAACAAGTAAGCAGTCTTTAGCGTCAAAGGAGACTGAAGTAGTAAGTAGTAAGTTTACATTAAAGAGCAATAATCCTCAGAGTAATATACCTGAAGCGGAGTTTCCGACTACAACTAATCAAACGCTTCTAACGGAAGCTAAGGATCGTATAAAGGCGATTCAGACTAAAATTAATGAAGCAAATTTTGATTTATCTAATTTGAATCATGAATTAGGTGAAAAAATTGAAATACCTGATTTTTTACCAGTTTATTGGGGGAGCGGTACCGGAACCTTTGGGATGATGGTAAGTCGTTATGAACTTTTGTGGGCTTCAGTGGAATCAGATAGTGGTAATTGGAAAATGCGCATTTATCCTCAGGCTAAAGAATCTGTAGGGTATTTAAATATTACATTTGAACGATTAAAATATGGCTCAATTAGTGGGTCCGAAACATTTAAGTTTCCGTTACTTCCATTTTATGCACTAATAGGAGGTTTTTATCGGTTAGAAGGAATGACATTTACTGCGAAGTTACCAAAAGCCGAAGATGTAATTGGAGCAATTAATGCAAATGTAAAAGATGGTACACATACATTAATGCAAAATGCATCAACGATTCCTAGTGCATCTACCTATTTGAATGTGAATAATACACGTGGTCAAGTAACTTACCAATGGATCACTGCACCGGATACTTCTAAAGTAGGGTTACAAAATGCTAAAGCAAGTGTGTCTGATGAAACAGGTAGAAAAACGGAAGTAACAATCCCAATTACGATTACTCCATTACCTGTTCAAATCCAACCAAAACCTGGACCATTTGAGATTTATCAATATGATCAGATGCCTAAAGCAGCAGATTACTTTAATGTAACGAATCTTCATGGTACACATACGGTCGAATGGATCAATAATGCCAATACAAATACAGCAGGCACTCAAACTTGGAGTGCAAAAGTAACTACTTCAGATGGTCGAGAAGCAACGGCGTCCATTCCGATGGAAGTCAAACCACATGAAGGTTTAGTGATCAAATTAAAACCCATCGAAGAACGTAAGTTGGGTTATTCATACCCAAGCTTTGCTACCAACTTCAAAGAGTACATTGATTCGGTGACGATGCATGGGGTAGCTGTCGATATGAAGGATCTTGAAGTGGTACCCGAGGAAAGTATAGAACCTGATTCTAGTGTCGCAGGAGTACAAACAGTCAAATTAACAGTCCAAACTAAGCATCCTAATAGTGGGGCGACCATTAAAGGGTCGGCAGAAACAACGCTCAACGTCAAGTGGGGAGAGACAATCTTGATGAAGTCCATCAATGGTGAATCAGCGGGGGCATTTTCTTTATTGCTAAATGGTTCCAATAGCTCGAATATTCCATTGAAACTCTCAAGTGGCTTGAAGACTTCCCCAGAAATTTCAGTTGGACCATCTGGCGCACCTTTTTCCCTTTATTATTCTTTTGAAGTCTTGCGAAATGAACAAGTGATCTATAAGCAAGATGTTACTAACCGAGCGACTTTAGAACAGATTATGGGTGCTTTTGGTGGGCCAGAAAATGCCATCGATGTGCGGATCAATGATGTGATCAAGATCCATCATCCAGAGCGTACACCGAATAGTTCGGTCTTGATGATGAATGAACAGGAACATGATTTCACCTACGATTCAGAATATGCCTATTATAAAGTGACAGCTTATGGTTTTGATCCCGTGCCAGTGATGGAAGCAGAAGGCGCACAAAAGAGTTTTGTCTTAGGCGAAAATACCGCAAACATCGATCCGTCTTCCTTGATTAGTAATGTCACGATCAATGGGCAGAAAATCGATAGTAGTTTGTATACGGTGGAATCATTGATTGATTTTGATACTAGTGCGGTTGGCACACGCAAGATGCGCTTACGGATCAAAATGAAAGACGGATTAGCCTCAAAAGACTTTGATATTGACTATCAAGTGAAATGGGGCAGCACTTTTGTGCTGAAAGGCCTAGATAATGCAACAGTCGGTGCTTTTAGTCTATTAAAAGAAAATAATCAATGGGCCTTACATGCCAGCCCAGGAATCAGTGACGCTGATCTAAGCAAGCCGGTGAATAATTACTTTGGACGAAACACGTATTATGGGATTGAAGTGATCGAGAATGTCACAACGAAACACCAATACGAGGTACCAGGCAATATCTCGATCAAAGAGGCGATCGAGGGCTTTAATAATGGACAACCATTAAACGTGGAAAAAGGCAATGTCATCAAAGTGTATCATGCGGAATCCTCTGGAAAGAATCTACTAATGGTCGATGAGTTAGTGAAAGATTTTACCATTGGCTCTGATTATGCTTACTATGAAGTGACGGATCATGGCTTAGAACCGATTCTTGCCATAGATACAGATACGAAACCGCAAGAATTCCAATTAGGCGAAGATACAAGTAAAGTGGACGGAACACAGTTGATCAATCATTTGACGATCAATGGAACAGAAGTCCCAGCCAATCTTTATACCGTCAAACAATTGGCTGATTTTGATACGCAAACAGTCGGGGATAAAGAGTTGCGGATCCAGATCGAAACTAAAGATGGGAATATTTCAAAAGAAATTGGTGTCCCTTATGAAGTCAAATGGGGGAATTCGATCGTAATGAAATCAAGCACAGGTGGCTCAGCAGGAGTCTATTCATTACAACCAGGATCGAGCAATACCTCTAGAAGACTGAAGATCCATCAAGGGTTTGACTCTCCTTTAGACGAGAAACTGGGGCAAGCCCCAGGACTTTATTACTCGTTGACTGTATTAAGAGACGATCGTGAGGTCTATGCCCAAGATATGCCAGGGCATGCGACATTGCAACAGATCATGACGGCTTTTGGAACGGATCAGGTCGTTTCCATCCAGTTAGGTGATGTGGTCAAGGTGTATCATCCTCAGAATTCAGAAGGTAGTTCAGTCTTGATGGTAGATGAAAAAGAAGAAGACTTTACCTATGGTTCGCCTTATGCTTACTATCAAGTGACAGCTTATGGCTTTGAACCGATGTCAGTGATGGAGGCGCATACCGCCAATCAAGTGTTCGTGTTAGGAGAAGACATCAGTCAGATCGAAGACAGTCAGTTATTAGAAAAAGTCACTATCAATGGGGAAACAGTGCCGGAAGATGCCTATACCATTGAGCGTTTATCGGCTTTAGATACTACCACTATTGGGAAGAAAACAGTCAAAATGAAAGTGCGGATGAATGATGGCCTTTCTGTGGTGGAAACAGAGATTCCCTATGAAGTCAAATGGGGCAGCACCTTTGTGCTGAAAGGTTTAGAAGAAGCCACTGTAGGTGCGTTTAGTATCTTGAAACAAAATGAGACGTTAGCAATCTATGCCTCAAAAGGGGAAACTACAACGGATATGGATGCCCCAGTCAATTACACTTTTGGCCGCGATACATATTATAAGATCGAAGTTTCAGCTGATCCGAAAAAGAAACAACTCTTCCCAGATAATATCAAATATAGTTATGAAGTTGCGGGGAATCGGACGGTTCGACAAGCGATTCAAGGATTCAATAACGGGCAACCTTTGGTTGTAGAAGAAGGGGATATCTTCAAAATCTATCATGCAGAAACTGAAAATCGAAACTTATTGATGCGAGATGACCTAGTCAAAGATTACACCGCTGGCTTGAATTATGCCTATTATCAAGTGAAAAATGATGAGTTTGAACCAATCACGATGCTAGAAGCAGAAGTAAGTAGCCAAGAATTGATACTAGGAGAAGATGCTTCGAAGTTGGATGCTGCCACTCTCTTGGAAAACGTCTCCTTCAATGGTCAAAAATTAGCCAACACTCTTTATAAAGTGGAACAGACTGAAGCGTTCGATACACATACCACTGGTCAGAAAACGGTTAATTTGAAAGTGACCACGGCGGATGGAGTATCTTCGACCGATATCGAAGTTCCTTATGAAGTGAAGTGGGGCAGTACGATCCACTTGAAAAATCGCAAAGGCGAAACCGTTGGTTCTTTTGGTCTATTAAAAAATGAGAAACAAAAACAAATCGAGATCCAATCGATGCAAGGTTCGGATCAGACTGTTCTGAAAAATCGTGTGACAGAATTAGATGATATGAACGTTTACTATGGGATCGAAGTGTTAACGAGTGCGAATGTCAGCAAGTATAAATATGAGGTCAGAGGGACACAGACGATCGAACAAGCCATTTCAAGATTCAACAGTGGCAAAGGATTGATTGTTAACGAAGGCGATGTGATCCGAGTCTTCCATAGTGATTCCAATAATAACCTATTGATGTCGGAGGAAAGAGAACGAAACTTTACTTATGGTGGGAAATACGCGATCTATAAAGTGACGGAATATGGATTTGAACCTTCTGGAGAGCTGACAGTTACGCCTCATACAGTAAAAATCGTGCAAGGTGCAAAAAAAGTCGACTTAAAATCACTAGTGAAAGAAGTCAAAGTCAACGGTAAAAATGTGCCAAGCAATTTTTATAACGTTACTTTGTCGGAAGAAGTCGAAGAAATCGATACGAGCAAATTAGGAGAAAATAGTATTCCAATCGATGTGACTGTAGATCCAACCTTTGGAGGGTTTACTACTCAGACTCAAACGACCTATGAAGTGGTGGAAGAAGGAACGGAAGGCGCTCAAGGGCCAGAAAATGCGGGCAATGAGTCAAATGATGGTGGAAGTGATGCGAATAATACGACGGGGAATGGGACAGGTGATAGTTCGAATGGTCTTGAAAATGTCACAAATATTGCAAGTAAGCTACCACAAACGAATAGCGTGAAGAATGCTGCAATGTCAGCCATCGGTGCAGTTCTTGTTGGAGGAATCGGAAGTCTGTTTTTCTGGAAAAAGAGAAGAGGTAAAGATAAATCAGACGATTAGTAGTACATTTTTATTCGTTGGAGAAAAAAAAGTTCAACTATCGCAAAAATGGCAACTAAAATAGAATAAGGGAACACTCAACTGTTGGGATGCCCAAAGTTGAGTGTTTTTTTATCTTAAACATAGAAATTAGGTGAGAAAAAATGTTGAATATGTTATCGAAAAAGCTAAAAAGACAATTGAAATTACTTGAACGATTATTTGAGGGAGGAAGTTATCGTTTTGCTGATTTAGAAAAAATACTCAATTGTTCTTCCAAAACAATAAAAAATGACTTGTTGGACATCCAATCCTATGCGAATGGCATAAATGTCAAGATGGATCGAAAAGACGGGATTTCTGTCACTATTTTGCCTCACGTAACAGAAGACTATATCTATCAGATCATCATGAATGAATCAATCGAATACCGTTATTTAGAAGTGATTTTACTGAATAATTATAGTGATTATTTAGAATTAGCAGATTATTTATTCGTCTCAGAAAGCACTCTGCGACGGATGGCAGAAAAAATCAATGGGGCTATCCAAAAATATGGTTTAGAGATCCAACGGTTGGTAAAAATGACGGGTGATGATCAAACAATTACTGCATTAACCGTACAATTTTTAATGGAAAAATATCAACATTTTGAAAATGCTTTTTCACCCAGCGTTTGTCAGCTTACATACTATTTGATACAAACATTTATTTTTGAAAATAACTTAGAAGAAAGGGCAGCAGATTTAGATCCAAAAGAAGAACAAACCTTGTTTTTTATGGTTGCTAGCAAGATCGTACAAATTGAAAATGGGATCGAATGGAATCGAGAAATTAATAAGGATTACTCTTTAACTTTTAAAAAGGTTGTAGAAATTGGAGCTACTTTGCCTATTTCAAATAAAATTCTGACAGAAAAAATGCTGAAAAATATATTTGAACAACCTTTTTTAATTTGGCTATTTGAATTGGAATCAGCATCATTGAAGAAAAAAGATTTGACTATCCAATCAGTAGCGGAATTTATTGATGAGTTAGAAAATGAATATCAGATGGTTTGTGAGGAAAAGAAAAGAATATTACGGAAAATCAACATGACGATACAACAACGGATTCTACCATTTACGATTCTATATGAAAAAAACCAATCAATCTTTAAAAATATCCAACCAGAAATCGAAAAACTTCGTTTGAAACTAAAATATAGGATAAATAAGAATAAACGTGCGCAGTTGATAAAAAAACAATTTATTGATCATTTTACGAAAAATATTGTTGAGGATATTCTTTTGTATTGGCCGGAGTTATTGAGGGAAATAGAAAAGAATAAACAAGTACGTGCACTTGTTGTCACCAATTCTCCTAGCAAATATAATAGTTATTTAATTAAAAAATTAGAGCATCAATTGGGAAATCGCTATGAGTTTATTATCAAACGGACGGGACCATTGTCACAACATCTTATTCAGAGAGAAAATATCGATTGTATCATCTCCAATCTTACACTTAATCCACGTTTTAGCGTGCCAATCTTTGGTATTTCGATTTTTCCGAATACAAGAGAAATACATAATCTTATTCATTTTCATCAACAATTACTACGTACATAGTTAGAAGAGCGAGGCCATTCATATAAGTTGTTCAGCTTTAAAAAATTTCTAAAAAAGCTTCTGCATGTTTTTTTCTTTAGAATACTTTTGTTGATGTTTAGTAAAAATTGCCTAATTATTTTTTTTTCGCTAGATTCCTTCTTTTTCTTATGAATAAGGAAAGTGATTTTTGAAGATAAATTGGAATCTACTGTGAAAGATAATGCATGGACACCTAGAAGCAACATTTAGGGCTGTCTCTTATACACATCTAGATGTGTATAAGAGACAGCCTAGAAGCAACATTTAGGGAAGGGAATAGGAGAAAAAATGAAAAAAACCATTTTTTCTCCTATTCCCATAATTTTTATAAATTATAAGATTGCTTTCTATAAACCTGATTCTTGATATTCAAAAGGCAATTCCCCTACTAATAGAAACAAGGAAATTGCCTTTTGAATAACTTTATAATATAGGTGAAAATAGTCTTGATATTTGTTGCTTGAATAATAACCAGCTAGACATTTCTTTGATAGTTTCTGTAGTCATTGGGGTGCAAACTTGTTCATCGATCAAAAACTGATCAGATAGTTGTTGGATAAAGGCTGCATCGTAAATGATCGCACTGCTTTCGAAATTTAAACGGTAGCTACGAATGTCTTGGTTCGCAGAGCCGACCATACAGATCTCATCATCCATAATCAAAGTTTTTGCATGTAAAAAACCATTTTCATAAACAAGGATCTGAACATTTTCTTTAATCAGTTGTCGTGCATAATATTGAGTTGCACGATAAATGAAAGGATGGTCAGGTTTATTTGGGATCATGATTTTAACTTCCACACCTGAAGCTGCAGCAATCTTTAACGCAGCAACGACGCTTTCATCGGGAACTAAATAAGGTGTTTGGATCCATACTCTTTTTTTTGCAGAACTGATCAGCTTGATAAAAGAAAGCTTGATCTGTTCACGTTCATTATTGGGGCCACTTGAGACAAGTTGGATAGCTGTTTGGAACAATTGATCTTGATCTTCTGGTGAAGCTTTGAAGAAGTAATCTAAATGATAGCCAACCTTTTTCTGAGCAGGAACAGAAACATTCCAGTCCATCAAAAAACGAAGTTGGAGCAAGGAAGCGGCTGCACCTTGTATCCGTATATGTGTGTCACGCCAATACCCAAATTTTTTCGTAGGATTAACATACTGATTGGCGATGTTAAAACCACCGGTATAACCGATTTTGCCATCGATCACGACAATTTTCCGATGGTCATGGTAGTTTAAGCGAAAACGAAGCAAGGCTCTTTGGGAAGTAATAAAGGTATGGACATGACCTCCGTTTTTGATCAATCGATTGAAGTCTTTTGCCTTGGTTCCATGAGAACCGAATGCATCATAGAGTAACCGGACTTCTACGCCTTCTGCGGCTTTTTTTTCTAGTAGCTTCAAAATTTGCTCTCCAATATTATCAGTGACAAAAGCATAATACTCGAGGTGGATCGAATGAGTGGCTGCTTCGATGTCTTTTAAAAGAGAGGTTAACTTGTCTTGCCCGTCTGTGAAAAGGGTGACTTCATTTTTACGTGTTAACGGCATTTGATTGAGTGAAGAAAAAAAGTCAACGAAACGTTGATGTTCTTCATTATCGATAATTGGGTCGTAATGCTCAGTCGTCTCACCTTTAAAGTCTTGGAAATTCTCAAGTTCTTTCAAGTCACTTTGACGAAGATAAAACATCTTTTTGTCCGTGAGTCCACGTCCAAAAAACAGATAGAGAATAAAGCCAAATCCTGGTAAGGCAAATAGGACAAGTAACCATGCCCAGATTGCGGCAACATCGCGGGGTTTGATTAAAATAGTGATTAAAGCAATAATAGCGTTGATTAAATAAAGAAAGTAAATAATACTAGTAACCACGAGTAAATCCTCCTTAAGTTATGATAGCAACAGTATAGCATGAGATGTCTAGGAAGCCTATAAACAAGGAAAATATTGTTGGAAATTTTTTGAAAATACCAATGTAGTTAAACAAAAGTAGTTGCATTTTAAAAGCGAATCAGGTAGGATAAAAGTACAGTTGAATATCTCCTTAGGGGAGTAACCGACAACGTTTGTTGTGATAATATCAACAGTAAGTTAACCAAATGGTTTTCTGGTATTGTATGAAATGGTGAGACCTAAGACAAATCTGCATTTGTCTTAGGTCTCTTTTTTTTCAGACGATATTTAGAACCAATAATCAAAATGGGGGATGAAAATTGGAAAACAAGGAACATGCGCATTCGACGGTTTATAAAGAATCAATCGAATCGTTGATGCAGCAGACACAAAGCTCAACAGATGGATTGAGTAGCGTACAAGCAAAAGAAAAACTAGAAAGAGATGGTCTGAATCAGCTGAAGGAGGCACCTAAGAAACCAACTTGGAAGTTGTTTTTAGAAACGTTCAAAGATGCCATGGTCATTGTATTGCTGATTGTTGCATTGATCCAGATGGTGATGGGCGATTACATTGAATTTTTCGTTATTTTTGCGGTGTTGATGTTGAACTCGGTGATCAGTGTTATCCAAACTAAGAAAGCAGAAGGTTCTTTAGAAGCCTTGAAAAATCTTTCTGCACCTGATGCAAAAGTAATCCGTGATGGAAAAGAAAAAACGATTCCTGCTAATGAATTAGTAGCTGGAGATATTGTTTTGTTAGATGCTGGCGATTATGTTCCTGCTGATGGACGATTATTAGAAGCTGGTTCACTACAGGTGGATGAAGGAATGTTGACAGGTGAATCGACTGCATCAGAAAAAGAAGTAGTAGAGATTACCCAAACGGTTCCTATCGGAGATCGAGCAAATATGGTATTCAGTGGCACAATCATCACTTATGGCCGTGGGAAATTCTTAGTAACAGCCACAGGAAATAATACAGAAATCGGGGAAGTCGCTGGATTACTAGAATCAACGACTGAACAAGTCACACCATTACAACGAGGATTGGATAAATTCAGTAAGAAATTAAGTTTAGCCATTTTAGGATTATCTCTTGTCATTTTAGGGATCCAGTTGTTCCGTATTTATATGGGAGATGGAACTGGTGATCTAACTGCTGACATCGTTAGTGCGGTGATGTTCGCTGTAGCAGTAGCAGTTGCTGCTATTCCTGAGGCATTGCAATCAATCGTGACGATTGTTTTATCTCTTGGAACAAATAAGATGGCGAAACGCCATGCAATCATTCGTAAGTTGCCTGCGGTTGAAACGTTAGGCTCCACAAGTATCATTTGTACAGATAAAACAGGTACTTTGACGCAAAATAAGATGACAGTTGTGGATTATTATTTAGCAAATGGTGCAACAGGAGATTTCACGAATGATCCCGAAAAATGGACCGAAGATGAACGTCGTTTGATCGAGATCAGTGTGCTGGCCAATGATGCTTCAATCAGTGAAGATGGTTCTAAATTAGGAGATCCAACAGAAGTAGCGTTTATTGACTTTAGTGAGAAATTAAATCAACCTTATCGTGATCTTCGTCAGTCTTATCCAAGAAAAGCAGAATTACCTTTTGATTCTGACAGAAAGTTGATGTCTACCGCACACGAAATGGACAATGACCATTATTTATTTGTTAAAGGTGGTCCGGATATCGTTTTTGGAAGAAGTAAAAAAGCATTGGTAAATGGTGAAGTTGTACCAATGACGGATGAATTGATGAAAAAATTCCAAGAACAAAATGAAGCATTTTCTCATCGAGCATTGCGTGTATTAGCTTTTGCTTATCGTCCAATCAATAATTTAGACCTCTCTTTTGAAGATGAAGATGACTTGATCCTTGTTGGTTTGTTGGCGATGATTGATCCGCCAAGAAAAGAAGCAACACAAGCGGTGAAAGAAGCGAGAAGTGCCGGGATCAAAACAGTAATGATCACAGGTGATCATAAGACGACAGCAGTAGCGATCGCCAAAGAAATCGGTATTTTTACTGAAGGAGATCAAGCCTTAACTGGTACGGAATTAGATGATTTAACAGAAGATCAATTAAATGAAATTCTAGAAAAAGTCACAGTTTATGCACGTGTTTCACCAGAAAATAAAATTCGGATTGTCCGTGCTTGGCAGAACAAAGGCCATATCTCTGCAATGACAGGAGACGGGGTCAATGATGCACCAGCCTTGAAACAAGCCGATATCGGGATTGCTATGGGAACTGGAACAGATGTAGCTAAAGATGCTGCTGCTATGGTCCTAACTGATGATAATTTTGCTTCCATCGTCAGTGCCGTAGAAGTAGGTCGAAATGTCTTTGATAATATCAAAAAGGCGATTGCTTACTTGTTCTCAGGAAATCTAGGTGCCATCATTGCGATCATTTTCGCATTGATCGCTAACTGGGCAAATCCATTTACAGCATTACAACTATTGTTTATCAACTTAGTCAATGACTCTTTACCAGCGATTGCTTTAGGAACTGAAAAAGCAGAACCAGCAACAATGAACCGTCCACCGAGAGATCCTAAATCTGGTATCTTTACGGATAAAACATTGATCTCTGTGACGTATCGTGGTGTATTGATCGGGATTGCGGTGATTTTCGCACAATGGTTAGGCATGCAACATTCACCAGAATTTGGAGTGGCTATGTCATTTTCAACATTGATCTGGTGTCGTACATTGCAAACATTCCCAGCGCGTTCTAATACACAAACAGCGATCCAAGCAGGTTTCTTCTCAAATCGTAGTGTATTGTTAGCGGTCGTGGTATGTAGTGCCCTTTATTGCTTAACGATGATCCCTGGATTGAAAGAAGTGTTCTCTATCCCTGCTGCTTTTGGGTTGACTGAAGTCTTTACATCTATGGGAATTGCTCTTGTAACGATCATCTTGATGGAAATCACCAAACTGATTTTGATTCGAGTACAAGGTAATAAATAAGAAAGAAAACTATAAAATTTCTATTATAGAAGCGGTACTAAGTCACTAAGCTTTGATAAATAGGTCAGATCATCATGGAAATTGCTTTTAGATTTTCAAGATGAATCTGGCTTTTTTTATCAAAATGTTGTTTTATCATAGTGTGAATCACAAGTCTAAAAAAATATCTGGTATGGTGGAATAAAAAATAGTTTGTCCTATTTGCTGTCTATTTTGATTATGAATGACGGATTGTTTCTCGCACACGAATAAGATGATGAGATTTAGAAAACTGGTAATTCATTTCAACCAGTTTCCTTTCGTTTGACTATCTATTTTTTATGGTATATTTATTCCGAAAAGCTATACCCAAAATAACCTATGAGGAGAACCATCATGAATGAACAAGAATGGGATGAGTTTGCTGAAGAATATTATATGGTTCAAAAAGAATCAGAGTTTCCCATTGCAAGGGATCTGAGAAGGTATCTGAAAGAACAGAAACTACTACCAGCAAAAGAGTTGGTTGATGTAGCTGGTGGGGCTGGTCGGTATCTTACTTTAGCGAAAGATACAATGCATTATGAACTCATTGATTTTTCTGGAGAAATGTTAGCATTTGCTGAACAAGAGGCAAAAGAAATGAACTTAAGCGATTGTCATTTTCTAAAAAAAACCTTTAGTGATTTTTTGGAGAGTAATCAACGATACGCACTTGTTTTGTCGGTAGCTAATCCAGTTTTAACTAAAAATGAACAATTGGAGAGGTTACGTAGTAAAGCTAAAAAAGCTTGTCTTGTCATGAGAGTCATCGAGTCTTCTGATGATGTATTTGACCCTCTTGAAGTATCCCTTGGATTAGAAACAATGAACATCCATACTTCGCCACTCACCATGGAACAGTTCGAATCTTATTTGATGAAACAAAAAATTCCATATAAAATAAAAGACTTTACGTATACGTCTCAAGAAACGATTACGCGTGATTTTTTGGAAGAATATTACGATGAATTTGCAGCTGAACCAACATTTTCAGTTGCCGTAAAAAATATATTCAAAGAAAATAAACAAGTAATAAGCACAAAAAAACTGACCTATCGATTGTTAGTTGTTTTTTAAGCAACTATCGATAGGTCAGTTTTTATTTATAAATGTATCTTTCATTTTTTATGGTTGCAGGTTCTGATATAAGATTAATTTTCTTTATAGTAACGGATATTGTCCGCTACTTTATAAATTGAAAAAGGAACATCAGAAGTGTATTCTGCGCTTGCACCATGTTCTGGAAGTTTTTCATTAAAGACTTCCTCGTATTCATCCACAGTAAGCTCTTTTCGGGAATCAAGCATTTCTTGATGATCTTCTTTAAATAAGAATTCTTGATAATTTTCTTCTAGATAGCCAGTAAAGAATTCACTGACAGCACCAGATCCATAACTGAATAAGCCGATACGATCACCAGCTTTTAATATTTCAGAATTCTCTAAAAGGGAAATCAGACCGAGATAGAGAGAACCAGTGTAGAGATTTCCGATACGACGGCTATAAACAATCGCTTCTTCATAACGAGCAAGCAAACGCTCTTGTGTGACTCCATCTGCTTCATCGATGACGCTTTGCAAGGCTTTTTTACCCATTTTCGTATAAGGGATATGGAAGCTCAAAGCATCATAATCTGCAAGGGAACGTCCTGTTACTGCTTTATATTGATTCCAAACTTTTTGGAAAGATTCGATATAGGTTGAATTAGATAAAGGACCATCCACTTCAGGGAATTGGTTATATACTGGTCTCCAGAAATCATAGATATCTTCTGTTAAAAAGACACTAGTGTCTTCAAGAGAAAGGATTCTGGGATCTTTAGTGATCATCATTGCCACAGCACCAACACCTTGAGTGACTTCACCACCACTGGCAAGGCCATATCGTGCGATGTCACTAGCGATCACTAGGACTTTACGTTCAGGATGGTTTTTTATATATTCTTTAGCCATTTGTAAAGCGGCAGTGCCACCATAGCATGCTTCTTTCACTTCGAAAGAACGAGCAAAAGGCTGAACTTTTAATAGATGATGGATGATCACTGCGCTTGCTTTAGATTGGTCAATACCAGATTCAGTTCCTACGATGACCATATCAATGAGTTCTTTGTCTTCCTCTGTAACGATTTTACTAGCTGCATTTGCACCAAGTGTAACGATGTCTTCTGAAACTCGGCTGACAGCCATTTGATCTTGACCGATGCCAATGTGATATTTTGCTGGATCATCTCCACGTCTTTGTGCTAACTCAGTCATATCTAAAAATAAATTTGGAACAAAAAAAGAAAGACGATCGATCCCAATTTTCATTTTAACACCTCTTTACTCATGATAAAAAACTTACCTTATTAAAGTATCACAAAATAAGGGATAGGAGTATAAAAAAATAAAGAATAAGTGTATAAAAAAATGAATATTTAAGGAATGTTAAAATTTGTAAAGAATATTTTTTTTCGAGAACATGAGCTATTTGTTTTTAGAGGGAACAATGGTATATTTTTTGTGGAGGTGGCTTACTTGAAAGAAGTTGTTATAATCGATGCCGCAAGAACACCAATCGGCAAGTATCGTGGCCGTTTAAGTGGTTTTACGGCGGTTGAGTTGGGAACAATTATTACGAAAGAACTACTTGAAAAAACAAAAATCAAAAAAGAAGAAGTCAATCAAGTTATATTTGGAAATGTCCTTCAAGCAGGGAATGGTCAAAATGTGGCAAGACAAATCGCAATCAACAGTGGGTTGCCTGTCACTGTACCAGCAATGACCATCAATGAAGTTTGTGGATCAGGCATGAAAGCAGTGATTTTAGCACGTCAGCAGATCCAACTAGGAGAAGCAGAGTTAGTTGTAGCTGGTGGTGTGGAAAGTATGTCAAGAACGCCAATGCTCAAATATGAGACAGAGCTTCAAAAAGAAGAAATATCAAGCATGGTCAATGATGGTTTGACCGATGCTTTTTCAGATACTCATATGGGATTAACAGCTGAAAAGGTTGCACAACAATTTTCAGTGACACGAGAAGAACAAGATATGTATGCTTTAGAGTCACAATTAAAAGCGGCAAAAGCAAGCAAAGCTGGAATCTTCCACGAAGAAATCGTACCCATTGCCATCACAGAGCAAGAAACACTTGTAACCGATGAGTCCATTCGTGGAAATAGCACGTTGGAAAAATTAAGTACGTTACGAACAGTATTTTCAGAAGAAGGAACAGTCACTGCTGGAAATGCATCCCCATTGAATGATGGTGGTTCAGTTTTGATTTTAGCATCGAAAGAATATGCAATCGCCCATGATCTACCATATCTAGCAACGATCAAAGGGGTCTCAGAGGTAGGGATCGATCCAAGTATTATGGGAATCGCACCTATCACAGCAATCAATACATTACTCGATAAAACAGGTTTTTCTATCGAAGACATAGATTTATTTGAAGTCAATGAGGCTTTTGCTGCATCATCGATTGTAGTGAACCGCGAACTAGCAATCGACAGTCAAAAAGTAAATATTTATGGTGGCGCCATCGCATTGGGACATCCTATAGGAGCTAGTGGGGCGAGAGTTTTAACGACATTAAGTTATGCTTTGCAAAAAGAAAAGAAACGTTACGGTGTGGCTTCACTTTGTATCGGTGGCGGTCTTGGATTAGCTGTCTTACTTGAAGCAAACCAAGGAAAGATAACCGATGATCAAAAAAAAAAATTTTATCAGCTGACGCCTGAGCAAAGAAGAGAAAAACTTGTAGAAGAGGGCATACTAAGTCAAGAAGATGCACACCTTTTTAATGAGCCTATGCTTTCGGAAGATGTAGCGAATCACTTGATTGAAAATCAAATCAGTCAAGTTGAAATACCATTAGGAGTAGCAACAAACTTCCAAATTAATGGAAAAAAAAGATGGATACCGATGGCTACGGAAGAACCTTCTGTGATTGCGGCAGCAAGTAATGGCGCAAAAATTTGTGGCAATATCACGGCACAAACACCTAAGCGTTTGATGCGTGGTCAAATCGTTTTGACAGGACGTAGTGAGTATCAAGCAGTCATCCAAGCGATTGAGGCACGAAAAGAAGAATTAGTAGCCTGTGCCAATGACAGCTATCCTTCGATCGTCAAACGAGGAGGTGGAGTCCGTGAGATTGCTACTCGTGTATTTACAGGAAGTAAGGATCAAGTCTACCTTTCAGTTGATTTCCTAGTTGACGTGAAAGATGCTATGGGGGCCAATATCATCAATTCGATACTGGAAGGTGTGGCTACTTTGCTCAGAAGCTGGTTTCCAGATGAAGACATCCTATTTAGTATTTTAAGTAATCTAGCTACTGAGTCTTTGGCAACTGCTTCTTGCGAGATCCCATTTGAAAAGCTAGCAAAAGATCAAGCGATGGGACAGATCGTGGCTGAAAAGATTTGCCAAGCAGCAGAATATGCACAGTTAGATCCTTACCGAGCAGCTACACATAACAAAGGAATCATGAATGGGATCGAGGCGGTGATTTTAGCTACGGGTAATGACACACGAGCCGTGTCTGCTTCGATCCATGCTTATGCCTCAAGAGAGGGTCAATACCAAGGCTTGACAAAATGGCAATTAAAAGAGGATCGTTTGGTAGGAACATTGACGGTTCCTCTAGCAGTTGCAACAGTGGGAGGGGCATCAAGTGTCTTACCAAAAGCAAAAGCTTCTCTTGATTTAATGGCGGTGGATTCTGCAAAGGAACTGGCGCAGTTGATTGCTTCTGTTGGCTTGGCACAAAATTTGGCAGCCTTGAGAGCTCTTGTAACAGATGGTATCCAAAAAGGACATATGTCTTTGCAAGCACGAGCGTTAGCTATGACTGTAGGGGCACAAGCAGAAGAAATCGACCTAGTGGCTAAAATATTAAGACAAACAGGTAACATCAATCAACAAAGCGCCAGAGATGCTTTGGCAGATATTCGTTCACAAATCAAAAAGTAGTTTTATAAAAAGAATGATCTGAGTAATCTTTTTTCTATTTTGAAGAGATGGATAAAGTTAAGAAAAATTCGTTCAATTTTCGATTGTAAAAATCAAGATTGAACGAATTTTTTAGTATTCTTTTCCTCTTGATGACACAGGGATTGGATTTTGTAATCCTAGTTAGCCTAGGCCAGTAGTATATTGACTAGAAGAGTAGAGGCTGAGACAAGTGGTTAACTCAGAAAAATAAGAAGGGATTCACGACAATTGCTTTTCAGCTTTTTTGAATTTCAGCTTATTTTCGAAGAAGTTGCTTCTGATTCCACTGTTTATACGTATTTAGAGAGTGAAATAAATTAAATAATACTTTTGTCCTACGCTTGATATTTTTTGCGTACTGCAAATGGTGCTATGAAAAATATCATTGATTGTACGCTGAAAAAATTGACACAGCTTTCAAGTATTTAGATACGTTTTGAAAACTAGTTATCAGTTTTTCCTGTGAAGAAAAGTGAAGCTCGAGGTATAGCTGGATAATAATCTAACTAGAATCCTCTTACTTTAGAGGATTCATGAGTCGAGTTATTTGATGGATCATCATAAACAGTAAGGAAGGGGGGACATTGTTTTCTAACAAGTACAGAAGTTTAAAAAATAGTAAAGATTAAAAAACTGAATCAAGCTTTCCTTGTGAGAGGATGAATGAACAGCTATACTTTTTTTAAATAGAATAACTTGTTAGGCGAGACTCCTAAACAAACATAGGCTATTGCGCAGAAACGTCGAAAGACGCCAATGTGTAAAACAGGAATTGTCGGATTAAGGCTCTTCATAAGATAGCTAAGAGAAATCTTTACGTTGTTTAGTGTCAAAACTCACACGATGAGACTTAAAAGCCAAACGTTTTTTTTCGTTTGGCTTTTTTTATTTGATCTGGGTATATGACGTATCTTCGCCGTAACTTGAAAGGAAAGAAAAGTATGCGGGTAGATAAAAGAAAAAAACTGGACTTATTTTTGATTGTGCCATATGTAGTAGTTAGTGTCATCGGTTTATTAATGGTTTATAGTGCGAGTACTTTTCGATTGATGACATTTAACCAACAGACAACCTATCTATTGGTTCGTCAGTTCATTTTTGTATTGGTTAGTTGGGGCGGAATCTGTTTGATTTTTAAAATCAGATCGAGTCTACTGTTACATCCTACATTAGTTAAAATAATCTTGAGTATTGGCATAGGAAGTCTGATGATGACACGTATTCCAGGGATTGGCGTCAATGTCAGTGGCGCACAGCGCTGGGTATCATTGCTGGGTTTTCAATTCCAACCAGCGGAGATTGTCAATGTCGGTCTGATCCTTTATTTTGCTTATTATTTCAGGAAATATCGATCGGTCAGCAGTGAATTAAAAAAACCGATACTGATCACATCAGTTTGCTTTTTGTTAATTCTTTTTCAACCAAAAGTTGCTGGGGCGATCCTGTTACTTTTGCTAGCTACTGTAATGATCACATCCATCCAATTACCGGTAAGAAATATGATTGTATTCTTTTTAGGGTTGATCGGGCTATTGTTGATCACTGGGGGAGTCATTTATGTTTTAGGTAAAAATGGCTGGTTACCAAGGATCTTCTCTCACACATTTGATCGACTGAATATTGCCAGCAACCCTTTTCTAGACCCTTATGGGAAGGGATTTCAAATGAGTCAATCCTATTACGCTATCTATAATGGTGGATTATTTGGGTTAGGTTTAGGGAATAGTATTACAAAAAAAGGCTACTTACCTGTGGCGGAAACAGATTTTATCTTTTCAATCATATTGGAAGAACTTGGATTGATCGTGGGATTGTTTTTGTTAGCTCTACTTTTCTTAATCATCTTACGACTATTTGTTTTGAGTATGAATGAACCAAATCAACAGATTGGGTTGATCTATCTAGGAACAGGTACACTTTTGCTTATACAAACGAGTATCAATATTGCCAGCATCAGTGGGATTATCCCAATGACTGGTATGCCTTTACCTTTTATTAGTTATGGGGGATCCAGTTATCTGATTTTATCCATGCTGTTAGGGATTTGTTTGAAATTGTCTTCGCGAGGTTCTGTTTATGAAAACTAAAACTTCAACTTTTAATTACGCATTGTTTCTCCCCATTTTTTTATTGTATCTCTTAAGTATCGGGGTCCAGTACGGTGCAGCTGTTTATGATGGGGCTCCTGTTAGAAGTATCGTAGTCAAACAAATTATCTTTTGCCTTTTATCTTTAGCTCTGTTACTCCTGACACAAAGAATAAAAACAGCTGTCTTATTACGTTTTTCACCTTATTATTACATGCTCTCATTAATCATCATGTCGTTATTGTATCGTTTTTACGATCCCGTCATGTTTCAACTTACAGGAACTAAAAGATGGCTGAGATTAGGTAGCTTTTCTTTCCAGCCATCAGAATTAGTGAAACTGACCTTCATTTTAATGATAGTTTATCTGACCCTTAGGTATGAACAAAGGGTAAAAGAGCGAACGGTTCAAACTGATCTAGCTTATATCGGAACTATTTTACTCGTTAGTTTACCGACTTTTCTGTTAATGTACATGCAAAAAGATTTTGGAACAAGCTTGGTCTTCATCATGTGTCTAGGCGCATTATTTATCATTGCGGGCGTGCATTGGAAGATCATGGTGGTTCTGACAAGTGTGCTTGCTATAGTTGGAATTCTCTTGCTCGTTTTAGTATTTACAGAAACTGGCAATCAAGTTCTTTATCATTTGAATTTTAAAACGTATCAATTGGATCGTGTTCGTGCTTGGGTGGATCCATTTGCTTATAGTCAATCCATCGGCTATCAGCAGTCACAAAGTCTGTTGTCTATCGGTGCTGGAGGTTTTAGTGGTAGATCAGCTACAATCCAGCCAATTTATGTGCCTGTAAGGGAATCAGATATGGTTTTTACAGTTATTGCAGAAACATTTGGTTTTTTAGGAAGTGTATCGGTCTTGTTTTTATATTTTTATCTTTTCTATCAAATCATCTACAGTGCAATTGAAACAAATAATAAAGGAAATGTTTACATTGCGATCGTGTTTGTTTTTGGCTTATTATTTCAAGTATTTGAAAATATTGGGGCAACAATCGGATTACTACCTTTAACTGGTATTCCTTTACCATTTTTAAGTCAGGGAGGGACATCACTTCTGATTGTTGGCTGTGGATTAGGAATCATTTTAGGGTTCAAAAAAGTATAGATGGAGAGCGGAGAGGATATGATTATGAGACAAATACCAAAGAAAATATTGTGGCTATCGATAGTATCGACGTGCTTATTAGGTGGCTTAACACTACTAGTTGTTACAAAAAATGCTTATTTTTATGAAATTGATTCAGCAATATATACCTACTATAAACCGATAGATGATCCGTTATTGACTCAAATGATCGGTTATATCGCTAAATTAGCCACGCTGTTTCCAACGATCTTGCTCACTTTTATTATAGCAATATTTAGTTGGAAGAAAAATTACCGTAATCTAGCATTATGGAATATTGTGACGATTTTATCTATCAGTTTTTTAGGGTTCATATGGAAACAAGGGGTGCATCGTCCACGTCCTGATGTCGAACAGCTCATTCCTCGTTCATCCTACTCTTTTCCTAGTGGACATTCCATCTTGTCAATGGGCTTGTTTTTACTATGTTTAGTGTCGCTGTATGTGATTTATGATCATCAAAAAATACGTAAATTTTACTGGTTAGGTATTTTATATCCGTTAGGGATTGCTTTTTCAAGACTTTATTTGCGCGTTCATTATCCAAGTGATATCCTCGCTGGTTTTCTCTTGAGTCTTGCGGTGGTAGGATTTTCTTATTGTGTGTTTTCCTCATATATTAGCCAACAAACGGTGACTAATACAAGGAAAAAAAGGCAGTTATTTACGAGAAAACAAAAAGGAGGATTGGCTTTCATGTTCCTCCTGCTCTGTCTGATTTTAACTGGTGTGGTTTATAGTGTACGCTTTTATATTGATGCTAAAAATACAGTTGGGGGAATGCAACAGCCTTTGCAAAGAGAAACAGTCGTTCGTGAAAAAGATACACCGGTCAGTATTCTTGTATTAGGGATTGCCAATGATTCAAAAAGAAAGAGTGATTATCGTGCAAATACGATCATGTTAGTGACCCTCAATAACCAGAAGAAAACAACAACGATCACAAGTATCCCTCGTGATTCTTTTGTAGAGATAGCAAACCAAGATGGATTAATTGATAAGATCAACCATGCTCATTCCTATGGTGGCATCGATATGATGGTCGATACAGTGGAACAGTATCTTCAGATTCCAATTCATCATTATGTGACATTAAACATGGATGGATTAGAAGACTTGATTGATGCAGTGGGAGGAATCACCGTGAATAATGCCTTTGAATTTGATGCAGAAGGGATTCATTATCCAGAAGGTGTCTTAGAATTAAATGGATGGGAAGGCTTGCAATATGCAAGAATGCGTGCAGAAGATCCTGAAAACGATTATGGGAGGCAAAAGAGACAAAGAGAAGTCGTGAATGTTTTAGTCCAAGAATTTCTATCTGTACGTAGTTTGTTCAATTATCGTAATCTTTTAGATGTTGTAGGAGAGAATGGTACGACGGATCTGTCTTTAGATGAAATGATCGGTATGATGAATGATTACCATTTGGCTTTAGGAAATATAACGAATCACCAGTTAAAAGGGGAACAATATATTGGGGATGGTATCCTTGGAGAAGCGGGTATCTACTATGAAAAAATTCCTGAAGAAGAAAGGGAGCGAATCATAGATTTACTCCATGAACAATTAGAAATAAAAAATAGCAATCTTTCAAATGACTGAAAAAGTTATTTTTAAACATAAATATAAATAGAAACATTTGGTCATAGTTGCTGAAATAAGCGTAGGAAAAGTCAGAAGAATAAAAGGTGGAGGTTCCCATTTTTTATTCTTCTGGCTTTTCATTAGTAGAAAATGTTTTTTAGCGGTCTTTAATAGGTGTTGCAGCAAATTGTTCGATCAATGGAATCAAGGTCAATTTAACTTTGTACTTTCTTTCCAAAGCTTTTTCGATGGTGAAATCATTTTCTGATGTCATCGAAATTTGAGCCAATTGACGATCTTCTTCTTTGACTTTTTCATAAATCATGACGTTTTCTGCTGTTTTTTCTGCATAAAATTTAGGATACTCTGTAACTTCTTTTGAGAATTCCTCAAATGTCAAGGTACTAGAATCTGCAGATTTTGTTTCTGATTCTGTGGCAACAGTTTGTGACTCTTTCGTACTTGTTTCTTCCACTGTTTTAGATTCCTTTACAGGTGTTTCTGCTACTGGTGTAGAAACTGGATGAGCTGTTGGTTCGTCATTTTTCATTCGTTGGTCGTTCCAATAAGAAACGATTTCAATCAATAGATTGTCACGAAAACGTTCGAAAATAGTTTCTTCACCTGAGCGGATTCTTTTTAAGACAGCCGTAAAGTTATCATCAATTGGCACATTGATACGTGAATCTTCATTTGTTTGACCAGCTAAACCAATCACTAAGACTTGGCGGTTGGTTGGATCAAGCATGACCTGTAAAGGTAGCCCATAGCGACGTAAGCTTTCTTCCTCCAAAGAACGAAATAGTCGATTCCGGATACCATCGATTGATGGACGGAATTGGTTTAATAATTTTTGTTTTTGTTTTTTCTTCATATGTTCTCTCCTTCACTCATACCCTATCGATTATAAGAAAAAATCAGCAAAATGAAAAGCATTAAACCAAAAAAACTTGAATAACCTAACAGAATCATTGTAAAACTAAGAGGATTCACAGAATAAAGTAGTTATTTTACATTATATAAATTGGGTATATGTTTTATTTTTTTACGATTTATTGACTAAAAGTATGGTGTTTCGTGTAAAAAGCACTACAAGCAAGCCGAAGGATCACGAAAATTTAGGAAGCTATTTTCGAATCTATCGGCTTGTTTTTATAGAATATCGAGGAATGATTAAAGGAATAGAGTTGATTCACAAGAAGATGTATTTGCGTTTCTTCCTGTCTCGTTTTTCCCCATAAATCTTATTTTTTTGGAATCAAAGCAAACACTTCAAGATCCGGAGAATAAATAACTTCATGTCCATGCCAGTTAGTAGTCATCAAGGAATGATCCAAACGTTTTTTGATTTCTTCTAAGATTTGTTCGCGAGACCAATTTCGTGCAGGAAAATGTTGGATCTTATCTGTATAGACAAGAAAAACAAAATCAGGATGAAATGTACGCGTTACCTCGGTTGAAAGATTGTTCAATCGTTCGATCGGCTTCATAGACTCGCCATCCTTTATGATTAAAATTGTGTCGTATCTGGATCTTTTGCTTTTCCAACAACACCATCTAATTGATCGATAGTTTTCATTTCTTCTTCAGATAATTCAAAATCGAAGAGTTCTGTGTTTTCCTTGATTCTGCTAGGAGTCACAGATTTTGGTAACGGTAAAAATTCATGTTGCAAGGACCAACGTAAAGCGATTTGTGCGATACTTTTATCATGCGCTTCGGCAATTTCTTTCATCTCTGGAACATCAAAGATTTTACCAGTACCAAGTGGGCTGTAAGCTTCAAGGATCATATCATGTTTTTTAGCATATTCCACAACTGGTGGTTGTAGTTCACCTGGAGCAAGAAAGATCTGATTGACCATCGGCATGATTTTAGCTGTTTTTGCTAAAGCGTCCAAATGGTGTGGTAAGAAATTGCTGACACCAATTGCTTTGATTTTTCCAGCTTCGTATAATTCTTCAAAGGCACGCCAAGTTTGCGCATTTGCTTCTTCCCAATGATCACGAAAAGTGATGGGATTTGGCCAGTGGATCAAGAAAAGATCAAGATAATCAGTTTGTAATTTTTTTAAAGATGCTTCAAAAGAGGACATTACTAAATCATAGCTATGATTTTCGTTCCAAAGTTTTGTAGTAAGAAAGATTTCTTCTCTAGGAATGCCACTTTCTTTAATTGCTTGGCCAACACTTTCCTCATTTTTATACCCTTGTGCTGTATCAATATGACGATAACCAGCAGCTAAGGCTTCTTTCACTGAAGAAACTGCGACATCTCCATCAGGGGTTTGCCATGTACCAAAACCAACGACGGGAATTTCTACCCCGTTTGCTAAACGATACGTACTTGTTAATGAATTCATACTTTCAGCTCCTTTAATTTTACTTCACTTTTAAGTGTAGCTTATTTTCGGAAAAAAGAAATCTATTTTGTTTGTTATCTTATTTTTTTTGAAAAATCATTTTTACTTCTAGTATTTTTTGCTATTTTTCCGTAAACTAAAACGGAAAGGAATGAAATGATGGACATTTATTTAAAAAGAGCAATTTTGCATATTATTGATCGAGAGGCTGGTTCTCCAGTTTTTTCACAAAAAGAATTAGACTTGACAAAAGATTTTGTACGAGACTTTCTTCAGAAAAAAATCCAAAAAATTTCTTCTGCACAGACAAAAACAGGTCAACTTGCTGAAGAAAATCCATTTTCACAAAGCTTGAAATTGTGTCAGGAACATTTTGAAGAAGAAAGTGAACGGTTGGTACAGCGTTGGTTTGATGTGTACCAAGAAAGTGAAGAAGCACCAAGTGCGGATATTTTTGTAGTGCTATATGAAATGGATACGGTGATGTACCTGGCTTTATTAAAAGTAAATTATCGTGATGCTTATACTCATTTTGTTGAAGCGGATGAAGCAGGGATCGATAATCGCCTGATCTTGAACCGTGCGATCTTAGGATCGAAGTCGCAAAAAGCGGACGAAGCATTAGCAGTAAATTTAACGGATTTAACCTATGAACTGATTGATAAAAAATATGAATTTTCTGGTAAAAAAGAATGGTACTTTTCTGAAAAAGTAATTGAAAGTGTTCCAGCACCATCGTTAGAAGAAAATGTTAAGGTAATCAAAAAAGTAGCCAAACAGCTAGGGAAGAAATTTGAAGCTGAAGAGTTCGATATCATGGCGGATCTTAAGGAAGCTGTCTATGATACGATTGAAGAAACAGGGCGATTGGATCATGAGCAGATTGCTGAAAAAGTATTCAAAGAAAATATTACGGCAAAATTAGCTTTTCAAGAAGAGATCCAAGAGCAAGGATTTGTTCCTGAAGCACCAACGGTTAAAGCAGTACAGGAAATTTCAGAGAAAAAATATGGTAAACAAAAATTCAAACTATCCAATGGTATCGAATTGATCGTTCCTGTCGATGTTTATCGTAACCCCGATCTGATTGAATTTGTCAATAATCCAGATGGCACGATTTCAGTGATGATCAAAAATGTTGATGAGGTACTAAATCGTCTATAGATTTATAAGAAGAATGGGAATAGTCACATAATTATATGCTGTAGAAGATGAAATAAGGCTTTTAGTTTTTTTCGAAAAGACATCCGCTGAATCTCGAAAATAGGAACAATGATTTTCGAATTCAGCGGATGTTTTATTGAAATAAATGAGAGAGCCATTCCCTCATTATTTTGTTTAGAAATAATAAGTGTTCTAGTATTATTGATCGAACTTTTCCATTGCTTTTTCAGGAACTTCTGACGCATTTACTTCTTCCCAGCTTAGTACACCCTTTCTGGGATTGACGGTTAATTTCAAATAGGCATTTTTCTTCAAAGGACGATCTCTGGCTTCTCTCAAAGTAACTTCTTGTTTCTCACCTTTTTGATTATAGGCAGGTTGGTTGTAGACATAGATGCTTAAGTTCATTCCTTTATCGGTTGATTCTACTTCTTTTTCACCATCTGTAGTAATTTTTGTGTAATACGTTTCTCCACCATAAAAATAATTGTAAGCAAAGATACTACCGCCTAGAAAAATAGCAACTACGACGAATACACCCATCAATTTTTTCATTATAAGTTCACCTCATGTTCTATTATTCAATAAAATCCTCTTTCCGTCTATTAAATCCAATAAAAATTAAAAAATTTCCTAAAGTTTCTCGTTTATCTGTCCAATCTTATGGAGGAATATCTTTAAGGGAGCACAGAAAGTTCCTTTGTTATTGAACAGACTTAATTCAGTGAGATAAAGTCGTCAATTCAAATGGATAATGTCACAAATTCTAGAATGATGTTTAAGATCGTTTGTTTTATAATTTAAATGAAAACGGTTTCTAAAAAGGAGTTTTCAAAATCTTTACAGAAAGGAGGAACTAGTTCTAGGGTTGTTTGATCAATTAAAGATGCTTTTATCTATTCTTTGTTTTTCTAGTTTTGATGAACGGTTGCTTTTTGTATGCAAGAACTGTCACTTTGGAGAAAATGATGCAGAGTTGTTGGAGCCAGTCATAGAAATTTGATTGGCTGTGTAAAATCATAGACTTTTAGATGTTATTTAAATGAATACTTATACAACATAATAGTCCTATAATTAATTTTAACGAAGGAGTGAACAAGATGCCACAAAATGCAAGGATACAACTGAAACCGAAGATGACGAAGAAGCTAAGGCTACCACAAGATGTTTCTAGAAAAACAAGTGGTCGGCACTACAACGAAATGAATGACAAGAAGAAGTCAGGAGATGACCAAAGAGTTTTAAACAATGTCTCCAACACATTGGGACATACCATAACATCCAAAGGAATAAAGCGCCCAGTGGGCTGGCTTCATACGTGGGGAACCTTGCTGGCGATGGCTCCACCATTAGATTTTCCCGACCAACAGATGGTCTTAAAAAGAACTCCACCAGCTTTTGAAGTGAATACACGGATTGACGTGAGAAGAGAGGGAAATCAGACAAGGATCCATTCCTTTGTTTCAACATCGACCCTCAATCATGACCGAATCCAGTCTCCATTATTTTGGAGTACGCCCCATATCAGGTCTCATTCATCCTCATCAATTGCACTACCGTTTGCCAGTACTAGCCCACTTTTTGGCAATCAGACATTACACAATCAGACATCAACGTCCACTAAACAGGACATTGACATAGCGAAGAGAGCACATGAATTAAGTGTTTTTGTTCACCAGAAAGTTCATGACCTCTACAAACTGGTAAATTGTACCACCACGAGAAGGACGGATCAGGTGAACACCTATATTGTTGCGGGAGAAAGTGTGGAACAAACAAGTTTTAAAACTATTTGTCAAGATGCGGTCGGTCAAGCAAAGAGACAGAACAATCAAGAAATGAAGCAAGAAAGTGTATTTTCTCATCCTTCTCCTCAAGCCCTGACTAATACGACGATTCAAGGAACCTATCCTTTTTCTGCGAAAATAGCAGCGCAAAAACTAAGTAAATCCTTTCAATCTGCTTATGAAAGCAAGCAAAATGCCACAGGGAACGATTCAAATAATGTACATAATAAAGTGTCAGAAACATTTTGGAATGACTTGACTAAGCGGTTTTACCAGTTCTTTTACCAACACGAACAGGCCTCTTCTACTCAAGAGCAAAATGGTGCAAGTAATGGTTCGGTGATGTCATATTTTGTTGATTGGTTACTCAGTACCTTTTCAGTAAATTATGGAGACCAATTTCCCACTAATCCCCAATTAGAAAAGAACCTAAAAGTTCCAGTGAGGATTCAGCAAACAAACCATTCGCTCCCAACCAAGCCTTTACAAAAAAAATCTAGAAATGAAAAGCAAGAGAATCCCGGTCTAGATATAATTCCAGAGGTTGTATCAGTGTTGCCTGTTGAAGAAGAGAGTTTTTTTTCACAATTTTGGCATCTAGCAGGGAGCTTTTCTGAAATGGTAGATGGGTTTCTTCAACAATGGGATGGCCTCAAAATTTTAGGAACCGAGGCAAGGCCCATTGGAGCAAGCTTAATAACGTTTCCCGTAGTATTACCAGTGGCCTTCCCACGCCTGAATATTACAGTCCCTAACGATCCCAAATTGGAATCTGATGTATCTTTAGCTAACGCTACGATGATAAAAATAAATAACACGATGACAGATTATTTAGAGGGAAAGAATTCTACTGCTTTAACTTCTGAACTATTCCCGCCTTTTTGGTTCGATTTAGAGGTGTTTAAAAAGCGTAGTAATACAGAAAAAGTGAATGAAGCAATCAATCAGTTTTTACGTAAACGTAAAGTTTTACAAGAAAATTTGTCAGGCCCTTCATTAATTCTTGCTGTAGAAAAATGGGAACAAGAAACAGGAATAATGGTTAGGATAAAGAGAAGAGAGGAACTTGCTAAACTAATTCTTCAGAAATCAAACCTTCGTGTTCCTAAGTTATCACTTATGAGAACAACTGCCATTTTACATCAATGGCGGAACAACAATATCTTCAAAGACTACAAATTCAAAGAAATCACACAAGTACAAGTGGCAGTGACGACGAATGAAACAACCACAGTAAGCAGCCCGCTTCTAATTACACCGCCTCTACATCCACTTGCTCCACCTAGTGATTTTGAATGGGAATCCTACTATGGAAAAATCACTAAAGCAGATTTAACAAAAGCAAACAATATTATGATGGCTTTTCTGAACGGGCTTCCTTGTCCTGTACCAACGTTGGAACGACTGATGCCTATGTGGTATGATTTTGAGGTCTATGAATATCGGAGTGAAACCGAGAAAATCAACAAGAAAATCAGGGAATTCTTAAAGAAACAAAAGATTACAAAAAAGGAATTGTCCGATCTTGAAACGGTCCTTTCCGTACAAGAGTGGATCAAGCAAGGGAAGGAAGAAGCTGAAGTACTAAACAGAAGGGAAAAAATTGCACATATCATTCTTCAGGAAATTGGCTATGATACGGAAGGACTTTCCAATTATCTTGCAGAAGCTGGGGTATATCAATGGATAAACAACAATGCATTCAAAAATTTCACCTTTAATGAACCCGAAATAGCACAAGTAGAAAAAATCGATAAAGATATTACGAATAATTTTGTTCCTTCGACACGTTATCCAGAACCTCTCCCCAACTTCTATTATGATCTAGTCCTTTATCTAAAGCGGAATGAAACTCTTGAAGTCAATAAAAAGATGAAAGGCTTTTTTACTAAGGAAGGAATTAAAGTCAATAAAACTACAGGAGTGAAACTAGAAAAAGCAAAGCAACAATGGCTCGAAATGGGGAATAATGGAACTTATGACAAATTAGCTAGAAAGGAATACTTGGTATATTTCATATTAAATGCTTACGGGGTGGAAAATGTCCGATTAGGAGAGACGTTATCCTCAAGAAAAATACAAGCCATCCTGATGCAATGGAAAATCAATACCTTTTTAGAAGGCTATACCTACAAACAAATCACTCTCCAGACGGTTTATCATCAGCTCTCTAAATCAGAAGGGGCTGAAGATATTTATTATAATCGCTATAAAAATGAACACAAGCAAATCTTTGCCGACTTTATCAATGGTCGCAAGCCGTCCATTCCTCAGTCTAAACCAATCGGCCTGATCTATTATAATCTGCTCCTTTTTGAAAATCGGAAGAAAACTCCCGTGGTGAATCAAGCAATAAAAAAATTTCTCATCGATCACAAAGTTCCTTTTAAAGAAGAATCCCCAAGAGAAATTGTTCGTGGTATGCAACAATGGATCCTTGGAGGAGAAACCTATGCGATTATTGAGGCAAGAGAAAAGCAAGTGGCAGAATTACTTCAAAAGGAGTATGGACTTGAAGTGAAAGATGTGACAGTTATAAAAGCACGACATCTCTTGCTTCAATGGGAAAATAATAATGCGCAAGCTGATTATACCTATAAGGAAGTTAGTGATATGGGAATAATTAAGAAAAGTGAAATTGTGATGAATGAGGATAGGAAAGAAAAAGTTGAGATATTTCTACTTAGCAATAGTGCAAGTAGAAGTAGTGAGAGTCTTTTAAAGGAGGGAGCAAGCGATGTAGAACCAACTAAGTCACCAGGAGAACAAAAAGAGGAAACATTAAAAAAAATCATTGCTTTCTTATTGACAAAGGGAATTAATGTGGATGCTTCCAAGCCCAACGAACTCGTGGAGAAAGCAGCGTACTGGGCGACAATGCAAGTAAAAGGCAAAGTGTTCGTCGATTTCATGAAAGTAAAAAAATTAGCGAATCTCATTTTAGGAAAAAAAGAAGATGCGAATATTTCGGAGGAAGAAGCAAAAGAAACCTTTATGAAATGGCTTTATGATACGATTGAAATTGAGACGCCTACTTTAACTACCACTGAACCAACGATAGATGAACAAACAGAAACAACGAGTACCTCACCTTCGGTCATTAGTGAGAGATCGGAGTTTAAGTATCATGCGCCTAATTGGCGTGACCCTAATATATTGGACAAAGTAGCCCAATTTTTTCTTCAAGAAGGATTACTAACGGGAACCTCAAACAAAGAGAAAATATTAACTGCGATGGGGAAATGGTTCACCAAAGATAATAGTGAAATGGTGTTGCAATCTGAAAAGCTTCAACCATTAACGAAAGTGATCCTAAAAGAATTGAAACTCTACGGAGGAGAAGAAGGTGAAAAGATCTCCGATAAGGATGCAAAATTAACTCTCATGAAATGGGTGTTTGAAAATGTGTTGGGGAGTTCGGTGGAAGTCTTTATGGTTAAGCAGATCCTTGATTCTCCCGAACCTTCTCAATTTACTATTGGTAGTCTTAGAAAGTTATTTGAAGCTGATAAGTTGAGAAAATCAGGTCTCCTTACTTCACGTTCTATTAATATTGCTAAAGAAGGAGATGCCATTATTAATAACCTATGGGGGCTGTTACTTAAAGAGGTATTGCCGAATTATTTTCTTGAGAAAGGTGCTTTGACAGATGAATTGTTGATTTCTGACTATGGTCTATTGATGCAACTGATGGGGACAAAGTTACTAGAGGATGAAGGAGTTCGGACACACTTTGAACAAACAGAGATTCGGATGATTGGCACATTTTTTTTGGAGACAGTCAGTAAAAATAGTGTGAAGAGTCCGGAAGCATTGTCTTACTTGCTTACCCCTGCTTTACTTGCCACGGCACAGCTCGCACCAGATGTCTTACGGGAATCCTTAGAGAAAGGGAATTATAAAGAAGTAGCCCTTCAGACTTTTATCGGATATTGGCAAAATGGATACTTCAAGCTGATGGAAGACCAAGTAACCCTCAATGATTTGTACAATCTTTATCAAGAAGAGGTCCTTAACTGGCGTCGTAAAGGAGCCTTAGCATCAGAAGAGGTAGAAAAGTGTATTGCACTTGGAGCCCCCTCACTCAATTTCGCCCTCGAAGAATTATATCTTAGTGGCTCACAACCTTGCCCCACGCGCTATACAGCGCCTATTTTAGACGATAAGTACAAAAAATTGACTAAAGCCGTATCAGATAAGTATTATGCGTTTGATCAAAAGTTGATTGAGCTTGCGCTGAAGGCATTTGATCCCAAAGAACTGCAGTTTATTTTTTCTTCAAGAACTCAACTTTATAAAGCCAATGCCGAGTTGGAACATACCGTATATACAGCTCCAAGTACCTCAGTGAAAGGCTACGTTCCTGCCGCCTTTCGTACGAGGCTTAAGCTGACTAATACTGATTTATTTGTGGCGGTCAAAGGAAATGAAGAACGTTGGTACGCACTAAAAAAACTAGAGGAAGATGGGGGGTATGTTTTCTACCGAGTAGATAAAAATCCACTGTTATACCTCAAATATGGACTACTGGACCATCCGGAGATTTGGGGACAAGGGTACAAAAAAGTTGGCAATGGGATTCAAATAGACGATCGTTACTTTAATTTTTCCACTCATCAGCAACAGAGCATGAAGAACTCTCAGGGAATGGAGATGCAAGAGCTGATTGATTTATTCAGCCAAAAACACAGTGATGCCTTGTATGATGAGCTTTATAAATCAGGTAATGACAAATCTTATAGTGAACAAGCATGGGATTTCATCAAACATCTGATCCCATTTTATGATTGTATTACGGGAATCGCCAACCAAGATGCTAGTCAGGCGGTTCCTTCTTGTGTCATCGATGCCGTTCTTTTAATCCCAATCATTGGGCAAATCACAGCCCTCAATACACGTTTTGCCCTTGGGCTGGCAAGAGCCATTGCCACAGGAGGAGTAAAAAATGCAATCTATCAAGGAGCACGCTTCACACCAAAGGTCGTAGAAGTGAAGGCAGTTTTAAAAAGTATCCTACGCTATCTCGATCCGGGAATTGAATTGGCGAGCAGTGGAGGGAAATTTGTGGTCAAGGAATTAATCTACTTGAGAAATGAATTTTGGGTAAGAAGAGAGGTGAGACAAACTTTGCAGAAATTGGCGGACTTTGTAAAGGAAACACCTTCTTTGCCTAAAGATGTAGTGTTAGCAAAATTACCAGGAGATGGACCGGAAATTGCAGTGAAAAAAATGCCGGACCATTTGTATAGACATGTGACGAATCTGGCGACTGGAACGGTCTATGGTGTTCCTTTTATGTTGAAAAGTAAGCGCTTAGAACGTTTTGTCGAACCTGCTTCATTTACGGAAGAACAGGTGGCTCTGATTGATCGATTATCGGTTAAACTAGACGAGTCTCAAGTGACTGTCATTGAACCAAATGTGAATCCGGCAGCTTATGGCGAGGGGGAAATTATCACTGTAAAGAAAGAAGGAGAAGAAGCAAAGTATTATATTAAAATGAAAGATCATACTATTCCAGTTCGAATCACGGCGATTGATGAACAAGGTGTACGTTATGATGTGTGTGAAGGGGAGAACGTTTTTCCAGTGAGCTACAATGGAAAAGAATGGTTTTTTGAACCAGCTACTTCTCCCTATGTATCAAAAGTGCTAGAAGAGGAAATCAATAAAATGATAGATAAGTTTGAATCCACGAAAGATCCAAGTGTTCTTTCTGGATCCCGAGAGAAAGGGTTAATGTGGAATGCTTCAGGGAGATCCTACATCAAGATCAATAATCACTATATTCCGTTGATTTTGTTACATAAGAATGGAGATCGGTATCATTTAGTGAAAAAAGATGCTCTTCAGCCGATAACAGTTTTGATCTTTGATTCTGAAAATGAACAATTCCGTTTTGAAACGGCTTTAGAAAAAGAGAGATGGAAAGAAGCTTCTGTTAGCGAGGAAGCAACATCAAAAGAAGGAGAACCGGAAAGCTCGCAAGGTGCCACTTCGCAGGGAGCCACTATACAGGGAAATGAGAAATTGGATCTTCCACCTTATAATACCGTTCCAGAGGCACCTGGAAGAGGTGAGGAATGGAATGAATTTAGACAGGCTATTAATTTTGGTAGTGCTGAGGATAAAAGTGTAATCAAAAGAGTTGAAGATGACAGTGTGTCTTTGGATCCAATAACTGCCTTTCTTCCAATAGCAAAACCTGTTGTTTTTAATGATCCAAAATGGGCTAAAGAGGCTATTTTGAAAGTGATTTTTCGTACTTTACCCAAAAAGCCGGATCCTGTTTTCCGAGTGTATGGTGGAATAAAGTCAGAAAATGTACCAGAATATATCGACTTATTTCGAAAAGATCTGTTAAAAGAATTTCCAAAAGCACAGAGTCATTTTCAAAAGACACTAGAGTTGTGTCAAGAGCTGTTAACGAAAGAAAAAATCGCAGATAGCCCACAAGGTCAATATTTGATCAAAATGTTTAGATTGGATAATGCACCCAACCAAGAAGTTATCTTGAAGGAGGCTGTTAACCGATTGTTAGATTCTTCCAAAAAAGGGAAACAATTCCTTCAAAAAACTGCGGACTGGGATTATGAAAATATTTTGATGACTTCCACTGATTTAATTCAGGAAAGTGGCCCGCAGAAATATCGTTCAAAGTATGATAGCGGCATCCATGCTTTGGCAATAGTAACAGATTATGATCCAGAATGTCGGATAAACTTTTTCGTTGATGCTTTTTACTTAAAGCCAAATTATGATCCAGGTCGAGAATTAAAGACACCTAAAAGTGAAGTGCTCCTTCATGAAACAAGTCATATTGTTTCTGATACACAAGACCTCATGACCTATAAGAGGGCTATGTTATTTAAGATAAAGAGTGGGCAAGAGATGTTGGAAGATTATGATAAAAAATATGGAACAATTTTTGAATCAACCGGGTTTCAAGCATTTGTGGATCAATTAGCTTGGCATCAAAATAAGGTAGAATTATCTAAAAGAACTGTAAGAGAAGAAATTGCTCGAAATGATCTGTTACGGGTGAACTTGCAGATCATTGATGCGGAAATGTTGATGACGATCATCAGGGATTTTGCCGAAGAAAGAGATTTCGAAGGGAAACTTCGTGTAGCTAGAAGTCTTAATGATGTGAAGCTAGGAGATGGATTAATAGCTGTATTAAGCACACTGCATTATATAACCAAGTTGGACTCTTTTGAGAGTATTCAATTGGAGCAGACACAAGAACAGACAGCCGACATTCTTGATCAGACAAGTGTAATATCTAACGGTAGTACGACTCAGTCGAGTGAGGGAAGAGAAAAAAGGGAAGTAGTTGAGAGATCAACTAACTTCGGTGATTCGCAGAGTATAGAACTGACCAATAACATAACACAGAAAAGTTTTTTCAATCTTGTGGACCAAGGTAAAAAAATATGTGAGGTGTTAAATGAGAGTAGGCGCAACCAGCAATCAAGCAAAAACCTGCAAAGTTTCACCATGTTAATCAAGTAGTGTATGCTTTTATCAGTCATGTACGTAGATAGAAAGCTTCATGAATAGTGGCTTGGTCGTTTACTTGAAGAATTAAACGTCCCTTTGGATTTCAGATGAATCATCAAATTTCGGGAATCTTCTTTCCATCTAACTAAAGTTCGAAAGTAAATTATCTATTACCTGTGTTTTTATAAAAGTAGTAGTTGATCTGCAATACAACCTACAGAAAATCGACTAAATGCTTGAGATAATGAATGAAGATACTAGTATCAACTACATAGCGATATACTGAATATTTTATTTTTTAGTAGTTTTAAATAAAGCTACCCAATCACTCCAAAATAGTTAAGTGGGTGGCTTTATTTAAGTTTACGAACGATTATATCACAAAAAAAATTGTAAGATAAAATAGAAAATCGATAGGTGTTTTGATTTAGCACGATCTTTTTCGATTTTTTGATCGTCTTAAGTTTTTTTATCATCTCCTAATTTTTTTTGATGAAATGCTAGAGTGATAATTATACTTAGTCATGTGATACTTAGGAATTCATTATCGAACGTGTAACAAAAGTATTATTTACTCTGTTTCACGCTCTAAATACGTATAAACGGCGGAATCAGAAACAGCTCCTTCGAAAATAAGCCGAAATTCACAAAAATTTGAAAAGCAATTTTCGTGAATCTCTTCTTATTTGTCAGAGCTAAACACTTCTGTACCAGCCTCTTTCATTCAGAGGTTATAGAAAATAGTAAATAAAAGTTCATTCAGACAAAAAAGGAAAAATCTTCAAGCCTTCCAATTTCAAAAGACAGTTATTATTCTACCTTTTTAGGAGGATTTATTTTACAAAAAAAACTATTTCATTGAAAACAGTAAAAAAGATAGGTATGAGCGTATTAAAAAGAACATACAACGAAGCATGATAAAATAGATATATTTGAACTTGGGGGTAGAATATGATGATTCCAACAGATAAATTTTTTCAAGGATACAAGAAAAAAACGCCTTTTTTTGAAGGCTGGTATTTTAAACATCAAATTGGAGATGAAGTCTATTCTTTTATCCCAGGGTATTCAATAGCAGAAAATGATGAGACGTATCCATTTATTCAAGTAATCAGCCATGATTATTCAGAGTGTTTCTTTTTTGACCATGAGCAACTTATGGTATGTGAGGAGCAATTGCTTATAAAAATCGGAGAGAATGAATTTAGTGAAGAGGGGATGTCTCTTTCTTTATCTAGTCCTCGTCTAACCGTCAAGGGAACCATTCATTATGGTGATTTTTCTTCATTACAAAGAGGCCGTTATACACCTAGTATCATGGGGCCGTTTTCTTATATTTCTTTTATGGAATGTTACCATGGCATACTAAGCATGAACCATTCCTTGAAGGGGAATTTGATTTGGAACGGAAAAACAATTGATTTTACCCATGGCAATGGCTATTTGGAGAAAGACTGGGGAAGTTCTTTTCCTTCTGCCTACTTATGGGCACAGTGTAATCAATTTGATACACCAACAGCGCGCTTTTTCTTTTCAGCAGCAGAGATTCCATTTCTTGGATTCCATTTTTTGGGAATTATTTCAGTATTACAAATCGAGGATGAAGAATATCGGTTGGCTACTTATTACGGTGCAAAGATTCGAAACATCTATCAAGAGGGCGATTATTTAGTTATTAGGATCAGGCAAAGCAAACTTGAATTGAAAATTGAAGTATTACAAAAGGTGGGACATCTTCTAATGGCACCAGAAAATGGTCTGATGAATCGCGTCATTCGCGAAAAAGCCAGTACAGAGATCATCGTGACATTAATCAAAAATAAAAAGCAAATTTTTCATCAGAGAGGTACTGGAGCAGGATTTGAAGAGGTTGGTAAACTACGTGGATCAACTGAAAATAATTGAAATCTTTGTAGAAATGGTACATGGATTGCTGAATTGGGAGATGGTCGATGCAACATGATTGACTTTGACTAACTTTGACGTATAATAGGGATTGTTCATTACTTACAAAAAGTAAGGTAGATGTTTTTTCTTTGAATCATTCAAAAAGACGTCGAATGAAAGTGGACAAAAAAGGACTGAAATATTCAGTGCGTAGAAACTATAGGAGGTTTGTTAATTATGGCAAAAGAACATTACGATAGAAGTAAACCACATGTAAATATTGGGACCATTGGACATGTTGACCACGGAAAGACAACATTGACTGCTGCGATTACCACCGTTTTAGGGAAAAAAGGCTTAGCAAATCCTCAGGACTACGCAAGTATCGATGCAGCTCCAGAAGAACGAGAACGTGGGATAACGATCAATACGGCCCATGTCGAGTATGAAACAGAAAAACGGCACTATGCTCATATTGACGCACCAGGACATGCTGATTATGTCAAAAATATGATTACAGGGGCAGCGCAAATGGACGGTGCAATTTTAGTCGTCTCTGCGACGGATGGTCCAATGCCACAAACGCGAGAACACATTTTATTGTCTAGACAAGTAGGAGTGAAACATTTAATTGTTTTCTTGAACAAAGTTGATTTGGTCGATGACGAAGAGTTGATTGATCTTGTTGAAATGGAAGTACGTGAATTGCTAAGTGAATATGGCTTTCCTGGTGATGATATACCAGTTATCAAAGGGTCTGCTTTAAAAGCTTTGCAAGGGGATGAAGAAGCTCAAGCAGCAATTACCGAGCTGATGGATACGGTAGATCGATCTATCCCAACACCAGAACGTGACACAGATAAACCACTGCTATTGCCAGTGGAAGATGTTTTTTCTATTACTGGTCGCGGAACAGTTGCATCTGGAAGAATCGATCGTGGTTCAGTCCGTGTAGGGGATGAAATTGAAATCGTCGGAATTAAACCAACAACTCAAAAAGCGATTGTTACGGGTGTAGAAATGTTTCGTAAAACATTGGATTACGGAGAAGCAGGTGATAATGTGGGGATATTACTGCGAGGGATCCAACGTGAAGACATTGAACGGGGCCAAGTGATTGCAAAACCAGGATCCATTACACCACATACGAAATTCAAAGCAGAAGTGTATGTGTTAACTAAAGAGGAAGGTGGACGACATACGCCATTCTTTAATAATTATCGTCCACAATTTTACTTCCGTACGACAGATGTAACAGGAACGATTGTTTTGCCAGAAGGAACAGAAATGGTAATGCCTGGTGACAATGTAACGATCAATGTGGACTTAATCCATCCAGTTGCCATTGAAAAAGGTACGACATTTTCGATCCGTGAAGGTGGTCGAACAGTTGGCTCTGGGATTGTGACTGAAATTGAAGCGTAGACGATCTCTGATTGTTTATTAATTAAAAAGATGCAACAACTTGTGATTTCAGGAAAAAGGCGAAGAATCCGAAAATAGTTTTTCTATTTTCCAGATTCTTCGCCTTTTATTGGTCGTTAATTTTGATGTAACTGTTTATTTTTTAAACCATTTTCTTACACCACGAGGCTGATTTTTTATGTGATCAACTGGTGCATTGTCAATAATCAATAGAGCGATCATTACATAAGCAACCCAACTATCACGAGAATAAAGAGTATAGCGAGATGTCCAATTAGTTGCGTATTTATCTTTATATTCTCTCAATCCTTGGAAAGAGTAGAAATGAGAACCAAATTCATAGACAAGATAGGAAATACGTTCTTGGATAAAACTTTTTCTTGATGTTCCTACATTGGCTAATGGAGCCATCCCCAAATTAAACCACTGGACGTTATCTTCTTTCATGTGTTCAAACAAATGGATGAATAAAAAGTCCATACTGCCTGAAGGCGCGCGTTCTGGATCGTAGCGCATCAGGTCAATCGTTCCTACTTGGTTATTGGTATAAGTTGGCATAATCGAAGCAAAAGCAACTAGCTCGTTTTGAGGGGTTTTTATTACGGCAATTGGCCCACGCTGTAAATATTCTTCAGAAAAGAAACCTAATGAAAAACCTTTTTCTTTGCGACTTCCTAACCAGTTATCCGATATTTGTTTCAATTCTTGCATCTGTGACTGAGAAAAAGGTGGGTAAAGGATATCAAACGTAAATCCTTCACGATCGATTCGATTTAAAATGGCGCGTGTTCCTTTCATTTTTTTACCAGATGTCGTAAATGAGGCTAATTGAACATGAGCTTCTTCTCCCATTTTGATAAAATCATAACCAAATTCATGCAAAATCATTACCAGTTCTTCACTGGTTTCATAAAACACCGGTAGGAAACACAAGCGATCGGTCTCTGCAATAAAAGATTCGATTGCTTCGGGGAAATCTTCTTTTTTACCAGAAGGATCGCCCATGACAATACATTTGTTATTGTAACAAGCAAATTGTAGCAAAACAGTTGCTTCTCCATTTTTCTCATAGACAAACATCCGTTTATCCTTTAAGAAAATCAATTGGCTGTCGGAATTACCGCCAAACTTTTGCAAGATTTCTAATGCTTTTTGCTCATTGACGATTTCTCCTACTTGTTTTTTTTCTCCTTGAAGAAAATGGACGAGAAGAATGATCATGAAACTAACCGCGACAATGGCTAGTAAACCGGAAAACCAGATCTTTTCTGAAGGAAACAAGAAAAATGAAATAAAATGATGTTGACGATGTGGGAAAACTGGCATGTTATACACACCAATAATGATATATAAAACAGTCAGTGTACCAATAATCAGCCCGTCTATTGTCAACCATTCCCAAGAATAAATCAGTTGTTCGCGAAAAAGCTCATTTCTTGAAGCAATGACTATGAGCAATAGAATCAGTAAGAAAATAATCGCCGTTATACTCAAATCATTGATGCCAACATATAAGAGAGCTAGTACAATCAATACTATCGTAGGTTGGTAAGCACGCTTGACACGTGCAGCGATTCCTCTTCCCATGATCACGAATAAGAAACCTAGTAAGATACTCGGAAATTGAATAATAAAGCTTAACCTTAATGGATTGATATGATGTAACCAATGAAATTCTGCGAATGCTTGAGGAACAGTAGCAGATAAAACAAGCAAGATACCTGAAAAATACATCAAAACCACAAGAATCTTGTGGGCTAATTCCGTACTCAGTTGTTTAGGAATGCCTGAGTAGCGTTGATTGATGGAAGTTCCAACATTTTTAAAAAAGAAAACTAGACCAATGAAAAACGGAATGAAGTAATAGAAAAGACGATAAAGCAGAATCCATGCAACGACAGTTTCTTTTGGAATGCCAAGAGCTGAAAGTCCTAAGATCATCATGACATCGAAACTTCCAATTTCTCCAGGGATCATGGAGACGATCCCAATCACAGAAGCGGCTATAAATAGTGGAATCGTTTGCCATAAGTCAATGGGGACTTCCATTAAGTAACCAACGGCTAGAAAACTCGTCAAAACACCTGTCCATTCTAAAAGGGAAACCAGGATTAATTGTGTTTGGGCTCTAAAAGTCAACCCGCCAACATATCCTTCTTTTTTTAGGGTGGTAATCAAAAAGACAAGTGGAAAATACAAGCCTCCACCGATTAGCCAAATCCAGTATTGTTTTAAAAAAGGCGAAACCGAAGTGAAGAATACCATTAAAAAGGAAATCAGACTATAGATGGACAATCCTGCCATCAGAAACAAGAAAATTTTAGATAAAGCTTGCATGACTTGTCGGCTGCTTTTTCTTTTTCCGTAAACTTCAGAACGCAACCCGATACTGATAAAGCCACCGAATCCAGCGATATTATTAATCGTATTGATCATCCAACTTGTTTCTAATAAGTATAAAGGTTTTTGTTTTTGATTCAGTAATTGATTCAAAATCAGGTCATAGCCAATCATCGGCAGAACAGAAAGTAAGCCAATAATCAACATGATTCCTATTTTCCAAATCGGGATGGTTGAAAATACTTCAGCCAGTTGTGCAGCAGATAATGTGGTACCGATCTTCATTAACTCTCCAATAATAATGACAAGGACAGAGATTAAGAATACGGTTTTTATAAGTCTTAAGTGGTTCTTAAACCATTGGATCGTCTTTTTAAACAAAAAATCACCTACCATTTATTTATTCTGTAAGAAAGTTCAGCACTTCCTGATTGAAACGTTTTGGATCTTTTCTAGCTAATTGATGACCTTGCCCTTTGACGATGACAAATGAGGCATTAGGAATTGTTTTAGCTAAATAAAGCGAGTGTTTCAATTTGATTACATCTTTTTTTCCGACGATGATCATCGTTGGACTCTTGATATTTTCTAAGTCTTCGGTGCTGATCCCGATATCATGAAGCAAAAGATTAATGACTAATAGATTTTGTCGAAATCTAGGATGAACAAGTGCGCATACCCATATCAATAAGTAATGAAGAGCAGTCAATAGCCTAGCTGACCAAAGAACACCACTTAATAAAGTATTTCCCGAATTTAAAATCAAACGATGGACTTTTTCCGGATAGTGGCTCGAAAATACAAGGGCTAGATTCGCTCCGTCACTGAATCCCAGAAAATCAGCTTTCGTAATACCTTCTAGAAACATAAGCGTTGACAGGTCTTCAGCCATCAAACGAAAGTTTAAGGTTCCTGCTTCATTCGTGGAATGCCCATGTCCTCGACTGTCTACAAGGTAAACCGTAAAGTGTTGTTCTAGAAGCGGAACTTGTTCAGAAAAAAATCGTCCACTCCCATCATTACCATGCAGCAAAAATAGTGGGAAGCCATGACCACTTTTCTCATAATAGATTTCAGTACCATCGGACATTTTCGCATATTTTCTTTCTTTTTCCATACAATCACCTACTGTTTTCCAGTATAACGGCTTTTTCCTTTTTTTAAAATCAATATCCAATAAAAAAAACGATCAATTTCGTAAGATTAATTAAAAGATGAAAAATTCATTTTTTATTAAATTGACAGAATAAAAACAGATTAGAAATAGCCAAGAAGTCAAAGAAATAGTAAGATAAAAAAAGATGTCAAAATAACTAGGTGGGTTTTAATGAGAAAAAAAAGAAAATCACTCTTTCGAATGATCGGAAGTATATTAAGTCTAGCGATTTTGGTCATACTTCTTTTTCTATTGGGTAGGACCTATCAATCGCTCAAACGTGTGGATCAATATCAAGCAGAAATAACAACAGCTGTAGAAAAATATCAGATGCAAGATTATGAAAATCTAGTCAAAGCGATTATTTTGACAGAGTCAAAAGGAAAAGGTGTCGATCTGATGCAGAGTTCTGAAAGTGCCCATGGTCAAATTGGAGCAATCACGTCACAAAAAGAGAGCATCGATCAAGGGGTGAGTTATCTTGCAGAAATGATAGATGAGGCACAAAAGCAAGGTTGCGATTTAGCAACAGCGATCCAAGCATATAATTTTGGAAAAGATTACATTGTTTATGTGAAGAATAGAGGGGGCAAAAATTCGTTGTCCATTGCGGAAGAGTATTCAAAAAATGTGCTAAGCCCACTACTAGGAAACGAGGAAAAGAAAACGTATCGTTATTGGCGAATCCAATCTTTATTGTATAATGGCGGATATCTCTATAGTAATGGCGGTAATATGTTTTACGTTGATCTCGTTCAAATGAATGAGAAAATCATTGAATGGTATAAAAAAATTTAAAAAAGCATGAAGAAAAGATAAATGAAAATAAAAAATGGTTAGAAAGAAGGAGTGCTAAAACAAGTGGAAAAAAATCCAGAAGTGAGAGAAGTATCAAAGAACACAACGAAAGATTGGGGATTGCGTTTTTTTAAAGGAATGTTTATTGGTTCAGGTTTTATATTGCCTGGAGTAAGCGGTGGTGCATTAGCAGCAGTTTTTGGCATGTATGAACGTTTGATTTCTTTTCTTGCGCATCTTACCAGAAATTTCAAAGAAAATGTTTTATTCTTTTTACCTGTAGGCTTAGGAGGCATTACTGGTGTGTTCCTATTATCTTTTTTAGTCAGCTTTTTATTAGGGGCTTATGAGACAACTATTCTGTGGTTTTTTGTTGGTTGTATTGCAGGAACTGTGCCTGCTTTATGGAAGGAATCAGGAAAAAAAGGACGAGATAAAACAGACCTAATCATTATGGTTGCAACTTTTGTGGTTGGCTATCTTTTCTTACTTTATGGTGCTCAGTTATTCGACGGCCAAGTGGAACAAAATTTGTATACATGGCTTTTGGCGGGAGCCTTGATTGGCTTAGGGATGATTGTTCCAGGATTAAGTCCCTCCAATTTTTTGGTTTATATGGGACTGTATAAAGCAATGGCAGATGGCTTCAAAGAAGTTCGCTTAGAAGTGATTATCCCGATTGCTATCGGAGGAATCGTTTGTGTTCTTGGTTTATCCAAAGTCATGGATTTCATCTTTTCAAAGGCTTATAGCAAGCTATTCCATTTCATTTTAGGAATCGTTTTTGCATCAACGATCATGATCATTCCCACAGATTACTCAGGATTAGGAATTGCAGGAATTCTTGCATGTCCAGTTTTGTTTATAGCTGGTGGAGCATTAGGTTGGTGGATGAGTCGATTAGAAGAACAATATAAATAAGAGTGTTCAAAAGCTGTATAGTTCCGAGTACTAAGTGAGAGGGTGAGAAAATCGTGCTACCTATTTTCTCATCCTTTCACTTAATATCACAGGAATGGGTTATTGAATATCGATGAATTAGGGATAAAAAAATGGATTTATAGGGTGAGTAGAGAAACGAATCTCATAACAATCCTATAGACTAGATAGTGAATAAGGACATTAAACTTCTTTGATAGTTTAAGCTGAAATGAATAAAAACAAGTTGTTTTTATTAAAGGAAAAAGATAGACTTAATGATGTAATTATTTTTTGAAAGTTGGCGGAAAATGGAAATGAAAGAATTAGCAGGACTTACAGAAAAAGAAGTAAGCCAAAAGATTGCCTCTGGTCAGCAAAATGATTATCAAGAGGATGCCTCAAAAAGCACCAAAGAAATTTTTAAAGACAACATTTTGACTTTGTTTAATTTTTTGAATTTCGGTATAGGAATATGTCTGCTATTGGTAGGCGCCTACTCCAATATGGCTTATTTAGCAATTATTTTTGTAAATATCACGATGGGGATTTATCAAGAAATCAATGCTAGAAATCTTGTACGAAAACTGTCCATTATTTCTCAAGCGGAAGTGACGGTCATTCGTGAGGGAAAAGAGCAATTGATTTCCACGAAAGAATTAGTTCTAGGTGATCTTGTAAAGATCGGAGCAGGTGAACAAATTCCCTCAGATATGCAAGTCTTGTCAGGACGAGCAGAAGCGAACGAAGCGTTATTAACTGGTGAATCTGATTTGATTATCAAAGAAGAAGGAGCTGAATTGCTTTCAGGAAGTTACTTAACAAGTGGTTCTGTTTATGCAACGGTTATACGTGTTGGCGCCGATAATTATGCTGTTCGATTGACGAACGAAGCCAAAACGCATAAAAAAATCCGTTCTGAGTTAGTCGATTCGATTCGTAAGGTCTCAAAATTCACCAGTTTTGTGATCATTCCTTTAGGTGTTGTGCTTTTTCTAGAAGCATTATTTATAAGAGAATCCTCTCTTCAAGTGTCTGTAGTAGTTTCAGCAGCTGCCTTATTAGGAATGTTGCCCAAAGGACTAGTGTTGTTGATCAGTATCGCATTGACAACCGCAGTCACGAAACTTGCGAAGAAGCGAATTCTTGTACAAGATATGTATTCAATTGAAACGCTGGCTCATGTAGATACCTTGTGTCTGGATAAAACAGGTACGATCACTGAAGGAAAAATGAGTATTCAACGTGTAGAAACATTGCAACCTACGTATGAAGAAGCGATTCCTCAAATTATGGGAACGTATTTGGCAGAAAGTAGTGATAATAACTTAACGATGCATGCCTTGAGAGATTATTTTGCTATCTCCAACCGTTATGAAGTTACTGATAAATTAGCTTTTTCTTCAGACCGAAAATGGGGAGCCATGGTGTTTCCTGAATTGGGAACTGTCTATATCGGTGCACCAGAGCGATTGGTAGAAAATAGTCGGTTACCAAAAAGTTTGATTGAAGCTCAGGCGAATGGTTATCGTGTATTGATGCTGGGAATTGCTCCTACTCATACATTGACAGAGGATGCTCCTCAACTTGTTGAACCAATTGCCTTGTTTGAGATCGATGATCCAATTCGTAAAAATGCGCAGGAAACTCTTGCTTATCTTCATGAAGAAGGAGTTGACCTAAAAGTGATCTCTGGAGACAATCCGGTAACTGTTTCCAATATTGCAAGACGGGCAGGTTTACCGAATTATGAAGCGTATATTGATTTATCAAACTTGACGGAAGAACAAGAAGTAAGGGAAGCCGTGCGTACGTATACGGTCTTCGGTCGTGTCAGTCCGCAACAAAAGAAGATCTTAGTAAATGAATTAAAAGAACAAGGTCGAACGGTGGCGATGACTGGCGATGGGGTGAATGATGTCTTAGCTTTACGAGAAGCAGATTGTAGTATTGCAATGGCTGAAGGAGATAGTGCCACTCGCCAGATTGCTAACCTAGTGTTGCTTGATTCAGATTTCACCACGTTACCCGAAGTACTCTTTGAAGGACGCCGTGTCGTAAATAATGTGACGAAAGTTTCAGGGATTTTCTTTATCAAGACGATTTATTCCTTTATCTTGTCTATTTTATGTGCGGTCACAGCAATTGGGTTCCCCTTCATCCCAATCCAAATCACATTGATTGATTTGGCGATTGAAGGATATCCATCCTTCTTCTTATCTTTTGAAAATGACAAACGCAAAGTCGATTATCGTTATCTACCTACTGCATTAGTCAATGCATTGCCAAATGCGCTACTTGTTTTCCTCAATGTAGTAGCTATTTATGTGATTGGTAAAAACCAAGCATGGTCAACAGAAACAACGACGACATTAATGTATTATTTACTGATTGGGATCAGCTGTATGGCAGTAATCAAAGCTTGTCTGCCATTTAATCCACTACGCATTTTCTTAGCTGTGACTACGGTAGTAGGGATATATGTAGCTGCGATGCTATTCCATGGTCTGTTGGAAGTACAACTTGGACTGGGAGCTACTTGGCCATACTTCATTGGATTTATGATCCTGAATATTATTTTACGTTTGATCTATTGGAAAATCGATATCCAAGCGCAGCTTTTAAAGAAAGTAAATCCACAAGCAACGGTTCAGGTGACAGCAAAATAAATTGTTTGTTATTTTTGAAATCTCTCACTTGAAAAAGTATAGAATTATGTTACAATGAAACATGTATAATTGTGTCCTTTAAGATCGCACTGATTTTTGTTAGTGCGATTTTTTACCGGTTATTCTCCTGAAATACTTCATCATTGAAGTATTAACAATTGCAGGGGGTGAAAACATGGCTCAAAGGATTCCTCAAGAGACCATAGAAACGATTCGTAGCCAAACGAATATCGTTGAAGTAATTGGGCAATATGTCCAATTAAAAAAATCTGGCAAGAATTATCTTGGGTTGTGCCCATTTCATGAAGAGCGAACACCCTCATTTTCCGTTGCAGAAGATAAACAAATTTTCCATTGTTTTGGCTGTGGAAAAGGAGGAAATGTGTTTACGTTTCTTCAGGAACTGGAAGGATTGTCTTTTCCAGAAGCGGTGATCAAGGTTGCTGATTTTGAACAAATCCAGATTGAAGATCAATGGCGCCAACAAGCATCACCAATGCAACATGGTGACTCAGCAATTGGTAAACTGATTGCTGTCCATGAGAAAGCAGCAGAAGTTTATCATCACATGTTATTGCATACCAAAGTGGGTGAACCTGCATTAGATTATCTGCTCAAACGTGGGTTAACGATTGAAGTGATTGAAACTTTCAATATTGGTTTTGCACCAAATGAACGTTCTTTTTTGCAACAAGTAGTCAAAAATGAATCTTATTCAGAGGAAATATTGAAAGAGTCTGGCTTATTTGTATCACATGATGATGGGCGACTATCTGATCGGTTTTATCAAAGGATCATGTTTCCTATACGTAATGCTCAGGGACGAACGATCGGTTTTTCTGGGCGGTACCTTCCTGATGGTGATGAACAGAAAGATCAACCTAAATATTTAAATAGCCCTGAAACCGAATTGTTTAACAAAAGGCAAGTCCTGTTTAATTTGGACAAAGCTCGTAGCGACATTCGTAAGACCGGTGAAGTTTTATTATTTGAAGGATTTATGGATGTTATAGCAGCTTGGCAAGCAGGAGTCAAAACAGGTTTAGCCTCTATGGGAACAAGTTTAACCACAGAACAAATCCAACAAATCGAGAAGTTGACGAAATCGTTAGTATTTTGTTATGACGGTGACCGAGCAGGTGTAGAAGCCACTAATCGTGGGATCGAGCTGCTACGTCAAAATAGTCGCCTGCAGCTATCGATTGTCGCCCTTCCAGAAAAATTGGATCCAGATGAGTACTTACGTAAGTACGGTGAATCAGCGTTTCAAGAATTAGTGAAACATGGGCGAGAAACAGTTTTTACCTTCAAAATGAGCTACTTGAAACAAGAAAAGAATCTGGAAAATGAAAAAGATAAGATCGAATATCTTGAAGAAGTATTGAATGAACTGAGCAAAGTAGTTTCACCGATTGAACAAGATATGTATCTCACGCAGTTATCTAGTGAGTTTCAATTAAGTCGGGAAACAATGCAAAAGCAGATTCGTGATCTTCGCAGGCAAAATCAGCCTACCCGTCAAGAACAATCAACGGTCTCGAATGACCTATCTTTACCGAAACAATCAATGGTTCAACAGAAAAGGCCATTGACTCAGGTGGAAAAAGCAGAACAAATGTTGCTTTATCGAGCGTTTAAGGAACGTGGGGTTAGAAGTCTGTTAAAAGAACAGGATGTACAGTTTATTCATGATACGTACGCAGAAATCTATTTTTTATTTGATGCGTTTGTGTCACAACATGGGGAATTCAAACTTGCAGAGTTTTTAGACTTTTTGCAAGATGAAAATTTAAGGCGATTAGTGGTGGAGATTGAATACTTACGAATGGCTGAAGAAAGTACGCCACGAGAAATCCAAGACCTGTTGCGCGTGATGAGTAAGTCTGGCTTAGCTGAAGAAATCACAATAAAAAAACAAAAGCAGCATGAAGCCCGACGAACTGGCAACAAACAGTTGGAATTGGAATTGACAATCGAAATCATTAATTTAACGAAACAGTTAAAACAAGCCGAATAGCTACTTAAAGGGGGCCTTCATTTATGGCAAATGGAACGAATGAGAAAAAATATGAAGCGGCAGTGGCAGCGTTCATAAAGGAAAATAAACCAAAAGGACAAGTGGTTTACGATGACTTGTCAAATCAATTAGCTACACCATTTACTTTAAATGCAGATGAAATGGATAAATTGATCCAGAAAGTGGAAGATGCTGGAATCAGCGTCGTTGATGAAAATGGTGAACCATCTGTCCATAGTCTGAAAAGTGCTGAGAAAAAAGCAGAACAAGCTAAAACAGAAGATCTTTCTGCTCCCACAGGTGTAAAAATCAATGATCCAGTTCGTATGTATCTAAAAGAAATTGGCCGTGTCTCCCTTTTAACTGCGGAAGAAGAAGTAGCACTAGCACTGAAGATTGAAGAAGGTGACCAAGAAGCTAAACAACGTTTGGCGGAAGCCAATCTACGTTTAGTTGTAAGTATCGCTAAAAGATACGTAGGACGTGGGATGCAATTTTTGGATCTGATTCAAGAAGGAAATATGGGTTTGATGAAAGCAGTAGAAAAATTTGATTATCGTAAAGGATTCAAATTTTCTACTTATGCGACATGGTGGATCCGCCAAGCGATTACACGGGCAATCGCTGACCAAGCTCGTACCATTCGTATCCCTGTTCATATGGTGGAAACGATCAATAAATTGATTCGGATTCAGCGACAATTGCTTCAAGACTTAGGAAGAGAACCTACGCCTGAAGAAATCGGAGCAGAAATGGATCTTCCTACTGAAAAAGTACGCGAAATCTTAAAAATTGCGCAAGAACCTGTTTCTTTAGAAACACCAATTGGTGAAGAAGACGATTCACACCTTGGTGATTTCATTGAAGATCAAGAAGCAACAAGTCCGGCAGAACATGCGGCGTATGAATTATTGAAAGAGCAATTAGAAGATGTGTTAGATACATTGACGGATCGTGAAGAAAATGTCTTGCGTTTGCGTTTTGGTTTGGATGATGGGCGTACTCGAACACTAGAAGAGGTTGGTAAAGTGTTTGGTGTTACTCGTGAGAGAATTCGTCAAATCGAAGCTAAAGCATTAAGAAAATTACGCCATCCATCACGTTCAAAACAATTAAAAGATTTTCTAGAATAAATCCTCGTAAAAAATACTGAGATCGAAATTGGTATAAAACCAGTATATCAACTAAATATTCATATTTTCTTTTATAATTAAGTGGAAGAAAAGTGAAATTATCCTAAAGAGCGTGGAACAAAAGGGTTATCTCCTTTAGTTCCACGCTCTAAATACATATAAACGGTGGATGCAAAAGCAAATCCTTCGGAAATAAGCTGAAATTTACGAAATTTGCTTTTTGAATTTTACCCTCTTATATCTTGTAGTTAAACATTTCTGTCCAAGTCTATTTATTAGTAATTCATTGTTTTTTGTTAAAATCCTTTAAATAACCTATTGGCGTGTGGTTAAGAATATGGTAGATTTAATGATAGCGCAAACCTAGTAAAGGAGCCGATCGCTAAGTGATGAAAAAATGTCCAAAATGTGGATCAAAAAAAATAAAAAATCAATTGAAATGTCCAGATTGTGGCTTCGAACCACAAATAGATGACCCAAAGCTAACAGAAGATCTGAATCAGTCATCCTCTGTTTCAGATAAAGATAATGAAATATATCCGGAAACGGAACTAAATGATCCCATTGAGTGGTCAGAATTAAAAGACCTACCTTTAGAGTCTGTCATGGAACTATTTGAATCAAGTGATGAGACAAATGAAACAATCCAAGAAAAAGACAAATCTGAAAAAGATATTGCTGAAAATAATGACCAAGTTGAGAAGAAATCATTTGATGAAAAAGATGAAGCTCATAAACATACAGACAGTCTTACGTCTACAGATCAAGCATTGAAAGAAAAACAAAAACAACGTGTGGCAGAGTTGAAAGAAGCGGTCAATAATGAAGAAGAAAACTCTATACTGGCTGCTTATATCAAAGCACATCGAGAAGATACAAAAGAAGAGCACGCCCAAGAACTCCTAAGAATGATTAGTGAGCAAGTGGCTGCCAAAACAGCTAACAATGTTGAAGACAATCCAGAAAAAAGGCTAGATGGAAATGAAATAGATGTGAATGAGGATACGATTAAAGAAAGAGATGTCGACATGGTGACGCTACAAGAATCTCAGGAACCTCAGGACCTGACAGAGGAAGAGATTTTGCTGAATGAAGAGTCAAAAAATGAGGATGAATCAACAAATGACAAAAGTGATGAGCAAGTAGTTGTTGAAGAAGACTTGCAAGATGATTCTAAGTTAGAAGAAACATACACAGAAAGTGAGAAAAACGCTCATTTTGAATCAACTAGCAAGGAGGATCAAGATACGACAAGTCAATCTTCCGATAAAATAGAATCTCCTAAGAAACCAGAACAAAAAAAATCAAGAAAAATCCCTTATTTGGCAGCAGCTGCGATTTTATTATTCGGTGCGGGTGGATGGATGTATTACGATCATCACCAAAAAGTACAAGCAGAGATTGCTGCACAAGAACAACGTCAGCAAGAAAAGGTCGACCAGTTAAAAAACAATTTAACTGATTTTTACGTTGATGATGCTCGAGAGTTTATTCGAACAGATAAGATCAATCAAGACTTATCAAAATTAAAAGTATCATTAAACGAAGTAAAAGAGGAAAAAGAGTATCCAGGATTAGAAAAAATGTATGGGGATATCCAAAATAAAATAAAACAGATCCAATCGGTCAATGAATGGTTTACAAATCCAGTCATTGCGGATGATCACCTAGTTGAAGAAGTAAAAATCAAAGAAGATAAAGCAATTCGAACGATCGAAACAGATGATACGGCATTCGGTCAATTGATTGCTCAAGCGCAAACAGAAGCACAAAAACAATATGACCAATTACAAACAGCAAAAGAAAAAACTGCAGTCGTCTATCAAGACGGTAAAGTCAAGGATTCAGCGACAAAAGAACAATATGAAGTGGCTAAATCGGAAGTTGCCAAGGTGAAAAATCCTGAATTAACGAAGCAACTTATCACAGAGTTAGATCAAGTCAATAAATCATTAATGAAAAAAGAAGAAGCCAAAAAAGCTGAGGAAGCCAAAAAAGCCGAAGCAGAAAAACAGGCAGCTGAAGCGCTAAAAGCACAACAAGAAGCGGCAGAAAAAGCCGCAGCAGAAGCACAAGCCGCTGCACAACAGGCGCAAACTTCTTCAAGTGAAACTAACCCAGCCAATCAGCCAATCATGTCCACAAGAGCCAGTGATGTGGCGGATGAGACAAATGCTGCGTGGAATTGGGCACCTGGGGTCAAAGATAGTGTGATTGCCACATGTATAAAACGAGGATATATCGTTGAAGGTGGCTATAGACTAGAAAAAGCGCGTATAGAAAATGGCGAAGGCTATTACAATCTTTATGCCACTTCGACTAAATCGCCACTGATGAACGGAATCGGAGAAAGTGCTTTGCCATTTTATATCGTAACGATCAACTGTAAAACAGGATGGTTTGGCGGAAATGGTAGCAATTAAATAGATCGATGTTCGATAAATAGAGCAAATGACATCTTGTAGTGGATAGAATCTTATTCCATTAAAATCAAATGTACAGTTATTCAGAAGAATTCATGTAGAAATAAGCCTGGAAATCTTGAAAATAGGCCATACTATTATCAGGATTCTTGGGCTTATTTCTTGAGATTGAAAACTGTGTTGTCCACTTTTTTAAAGGGGAATCTTAGCGTTTCAGCTATCCATAAATAAAACGGTATGTTATGATAACAAAGAAAAGTTGGAAAACAAAGCCTTTTATAAAGAGGGAGAAAAAGATGAACGAATTATTAGCAAATGTCTTTACCGCAATGGTAATTGATGAAAATGAAAAAAATTATTTTGTACAAAAAAACGGTCAAACATTCCGTTTAAGTAAAGAAGAAGGAGAGCATACGATTGGCGAAGCAGTTGAAGGCTTTGCCTATCAAAATCAAAAACAAGAGAATCGTTTTACCACACAGATCCCAAAAAGTAGAATCGGGCATTATGCATTTGGTACAGTTACTTCGTCCAGAAGAGACCTAGGCGTTTTTGTGGATGTGGGTCTGCCAGATAAAGATTTTGTTGTTTCTTTAGATGAATTGCCAACCATGACTGAATTATGGCCTAAAAAAGGCGATCATTTGATGATTGCTCTAAAAGTAGATGCTAAAGATCGTATTTGGGGTAGTCTTGCCGATGAAAAAATATTTAAATCATTAAGTAAACTTGGAACAGATGAACTAAAAAATAAAAATATTTCTGGAACGGCATATCGATTGAAGCTTACTGGAACATATCTCTTAACAGATGATTATTATCTAGGATTTATTCATCCGTCTGAACGTTATAGAGAACCTCGTTTAGGAGAACATTTAGAGGGACGAGTGGTAGGAACACGCCCAGATGGTGTATTAAATATCTCCTTAAAACCAAGGGCACATGAAGCAATCTCAGATGATGCACAGATGATCTTGACGATTTTAGAACGATCTGCTGATCATCAAATTGCACTTACAGATAAGTCAGAACCTGAAGAAATCATGAGTGCATTTGGTATTAGCAAAGGAGCATTCAAACGTGCGATCGGGAATTTGTTGAAACAACGATTGATTAAACAAGAAGATGGAGTTACTAAGTTAATCGAAAAATCTAATTGAGAATATCTTGCATGTTTTTCTTAACTAGCTTATAATTATTTTAATCTAGAATAGTAAATCGAATATTTTAATTAGAATTATTATAAATTGTTGGGGTTGAGAAAATGGACATGAATACGATGTCATTGATGAAAAAAACGAAACAGCAACTACATGAATCTGGGTTTAAACTAACCCCGCAAAGAGAAGCTACATTACTCGTCCTTTTAGAAAATGAGAAAGAACACTTATCAGCAGAAGAAGTTTTCTTTTTAGTGAAAAAAAAGAACTCAGAAATTGGCTTAGCGACTGTTTATCGGACACTAGAAATTCTGACTGAAATAAAGATCATTGATAAAGTCAGCTTTAATGACGGAGTCGCACGATATGATCTTAGAAAAGAAGGGGCCAAACATTTCCATCATCACTTACTGTGTTTGAATTGTGGAACGATCGAAGAAGTGGAAGAGGATCTATTAGGCGAAGTCGAAAAAGTAATTGAACAACGCTATCACTTTTTTGTGAAAGATCATCGCTTGACCTTTCATGGAATTTGTCAAGAGTGCTATAATAAAGAAAAAGGAGAAAAAACCGTCTGAATCAGTAGACGGCTTTTTCTTTGAAGTCATGTTAAAATAGACTATCGAAAATCTAGCCTATCTGATATGATAAAGAAGCATGAGGTGGAGAATGATGGAAGAAGAAATCAATGAATATCTTCGCTATTTGAATATTGAGCGTGGATTGTCATTCAATACAAGAAAAAGTTATGAACGGGATTTGAACCAGTATCTAGCGTATCTACAAGAGAAGAATGTGACCTCTTGGCAACAAGTGGATCGTTTTGTCGTCATTCAATATTTGGAAAAACTTCATGGTGAGAACAAGGCACCTGCTACGATTACACGTATGATCACAAGTTTAAGAAAATTCCATCAATTCTTGCGACAAGAACGTTATACAGAACAAGATCCAATGCAACATATTGATACGCCTAAAAAAGCGCAGAAACTTCCTCATACACTTTCTTTGCAAGAAGTGGAGCGATTGATCGAAACACCAGATACCTCAAAAAGCTTAGGAATCAGAGATCGGGCTATTTTGGAAGTGATGTATGCCACAGGGATGCGAGTTAGCGAATTAGTTGGTTTGAAATTAGGAGATCTTCATTTATCTCTGGGGTTAGTACAGACACTAGGTAAAGGGGATAAAGAACGGATCATTCCTTTAGGAGATTACGCGATCCAGTGGCTAGAGCGGTATTTGGATGAGGTAAGGCCATTACTTGTCAAGAATACATCAGAAATACATGTCTTTTTGAATCATCATGGCACTGGTCTTTCAAGACAAGGGATTTGGAAAAATTTAAAACAGCTTGTCCGTGAAGCAGGAATTTATAAAGAGGTTACTCCTCATACTTTGCGACACAGTTTTGCCACACATTTACTGGAAAACGGAGCAGATTTGCGGACGGTTCAAGAATTACTGGGACATGCAGATATTTCTACGACACAAATTTATACCCATATTACGAAAAAACGAATGACAGATGTTTACAAGCAGCATTTTCCAAGGGCTTAATCATAGGATGGTGAGAAAATGTTAACACATTATCGAAAAGAAAACCGAAAAATTGCAATGGGGCTATTAAGTTTCCATAAAAAGCTGAACGCGGAAAAAAGCTTATTAAAAGAAATCGATACGTATGAAACCGAAAATGATTACGAGCTTTTTTTCTTTACACCGGAAGGATCAACCAACATCCAAGGGATTATTGGTGTCCACTGGACTGAAAAGGATCAGATGACAGTTCATGATATTGCATTGAATCCTTCGTATCGAGGAGAAAAAATAGGATTTCAAATGTTGAATGAACTACAGGAAAAGTATCCAGACATCTTGATTCATCCTACTGAAATCACAGAGGCTTACCTATCGAAATGGATCAATGAAACGAGGAAAGAGTGAGCAATGTGGCAGAGATTGAAATCAAATTAGACATATTTGAAGGACCTTTAGACTTGCTCCTTCACTTGATCCAGCAAATGGAGATCGATATTTATGATATTCCAATTGCGACTATTACTGAACAATACATGAATTATATCCATACAATGAAGACACTTGAACTTTCGGTGGCTGGTGAATACTTAGTGATGGCTGCAACTCTAATGGCAATCAAAAGCAAAACACTTCTACCAGTCCAAGAAACATTTATTGAAGAAGATGAATTCTGGGAAGAGGATCCTCGTGAAGAGTTAGTGAACCAATTATTAGAATATCGGAAATTTAAATATGCAGCAGAAAAATTATCTGAAAAAGCAGAGGAACGTAGTCTGTATTATACGAAAGAACCTTCAGCAATCGATGATATATTAGGAAAAGAAAAACCTTTAAAACGTGGTCAAGTGAAGAAAATCGACTTATTCCAAGCCATGCAGAAAATTCTAGAGCGAAAAAAATTTGCTAAGAAGGAAGAAAAGACGATCACCCCTGATGAAGCAACGATTGAAGATCGTATGAGCTTTATCAGAAAAAAATTAAAACATCATGGTGAAGGGTGTTCCTTCGATTCGTTTTTTGAAACACCATCAAAAAATGAAGTAGTAACAACATTTATAGCGCTATTGGAATTGATGAAAAACGGTCAAATTCTAGCGCAACAAGAAAATAATTATGAACCAATTATGCTTTATCCAGTAGTAGGAGATACACAAAATGACGAAATTAAGTGAACTTGAAGCACTCTTATTTATTGTAGGAGAAGAAGGAATTGAATTGGATGAAATAGCCGGCCTTCTTAAATGTCAACGAGAAGAAATCGAAGCACTGATTGCTGAATTAGCATTGAGCTATTCAACTAATGAAAATACAGCGTTGCATCTTTTTGAGACTGAAAAACGTGTGATGCTAACAACAAAAAAAGAGTTAGCCTCGATCGTACAAAGGTATGCACAAGGAGTATCCAATACGTTATCCCAAGCAGCTGTAGAAACATTAGCCATTATTGCGTATAAACAGCCAATCACAAGAAGCGAAATCGAACAGATTCGTGGTGTACAAGTTTCTGGTGCGATTCAGCGCTTAGCTGTTTACCGATTGATTGAAGAAAAAGGGCGAGTGGATGGACCAGGTCGCCCAATCCTCTATGGAACAACGGATTATTTTCTTGATTATTTTGGTTTGAAATCATTAAAAGAATTACCTGATATACAAGAAATGGAAATCTCGTTTGAAGAAGATACACCTTTAGATTTGTTCTTTGATGGGGTACGTGAAGGAGAAGAATCATAATGGAAAGACTACAAAAAGTAATTGCACATGCTGGTATTACCTCTCGTCGTAAAGCAGAGGAATACATTTTGGCTGGTCGTGTGAAAGTAAATGGTCAAGTAGTGAAAGAGTTAGGTATAAAAGTCGGCAAGCATGATCTTGTAGAAGTAGACCAAGTACCAATTTATCAAGAAGAAAACAAATATTACTTATTATACAAGCCAAAAGGCGTTATTTCTGCCGTAGCAGACGATAAAGGAAGAAAAGTAGTCACTGACTTACTACCGATGGTTAAAGAGCGAATCTATCCTGTCGGTCGGTTGGATTATGATACATCAGGTATTCTCCTATTAACGAATGATGGTGATTTTGCCCAACGATTGACACATCCAAAACATGAAGTCGATAAAGTCTATGTGGCAAAAGTGAAAGGGATTGCCACAAAATCAGTCCTTTCACCCTTGACAAAAGGGGTAAAACTCGAAGGCAAACGGACTGCACCAGCCAAATATACGATCTTATCGGTCGACCAAAAAACGAATCATAGTATCGTTGAATTGACGATCCATGAAGGGCGTAACCATCAAGTTAAAAATATGTTCCAAGCAGTAGGTCTACCGGTACAAAAATTAAAACGTGAAAGATATGGAGATTTGACTTTACAAGGATTACGACCTGGGGATTATCGCGAATTGAACAAAAAAGAAATCAGTCAACTGATGAATCAATCAAAAAACTAACTTACTTTTCGTAAGCTGGAAACATTGCATTTTTTTATTATATATGTATAATGAAAAGGTAAACAAAAATTATATATGGTTCGTCTTCAGGGGCAGGGTGAAATTCCCGACCGGTGGTTATAGTCCACGACCTACTTTTTTAAGTAGCTGAATCGGTGAAATTCCGATACCGACAGTATAGTCTGGATAAAGAAGATAGAGCTTATTTGGCATACGTATGTGCAAATGACTCTAACTCTATTTTCCCTGGAAAATAGAGTTTTTTGTTTGTGAACGTTTGCTAGATGGTTCGCTGAAGAGGAGTCCTAACAGGAGGATTTCAAATGAAGAACACCCGTGTACAGAAAATGGTTGTAGTAGCGATGTTTGCTGCAATCGGATTGGTTTTGCAATATTTTGCATTCCCGATCATGCCAGCTTTTAGTTTTTTAAAGATTGATTTTAGTGATATTCCAGTATTGATCGGCATGTTTTTATTTGGGCCTGTCGCTGGCGTGATGACAGCCTTGTTACGTTCAATCTTACATCTAGTGACGACTGGTTTTTCACCAGATAATCTAATTGGAGATGTAGCAAGCTTCATCGCAACAACATTATTTACATTACCAATCTATTACTTTTTCCAAAGAAGTAAACAACATAAAGGGAGAAACCAGTTGCTTGGTGTCATTTCTGGTACACTTGCATTAACTCTTTTCATGAGTGTAGCGAATTATTTTGTTATCACACCACTTTATCTCGCATTTTTTGGTTTAAGTGCCGATCAGATGTTAGGAATGCCATTGGCTAATTACGTACTGATCGGAATTGTCCCGTTTAACTTGATCAAAGGATTTATTGTGAGTGCAGTCTTTTTAGTATTACATGCCAAGTTATTGCCTTGGTTGAGTCGCAAACAACATCAATTAGAAAAACGGCACAGTGTCATCAATAAATAAGAATTAATAGAGGTTTTGCCAAAAGTATATAAAATGAAGCAAATGGTGACTTTTTTGAGCAGAAGACAAAAAACAAGACATTTTCTTAATTAGAACTAGAGATCAAGATTTTTCTTGATCTCTTTTTATGAAAAAAAATTCAATAAGCTTCTAACTGTAAGCGTTTTATTAATGTTGGGTGAGTATTTTCATTTTTTTTGAATAAAAATGAATTCAACAATAAAAAGTGTGAGCGTTTTCTCTTTTTGTTTGTTAAATAAACATGGTGCAAAAATGTGGAAAACCGCTACAATTATTATGAATAAAGGATTTATACAAAATAAATAAAGGAGGTTATAAAACGAACGTTTTGAATAAAATTTAAGAAAATCATGTGTTATTATTTTTGTTCTTGCTATATTTTTGATAAAATAACAATGGGTCAATAAGTTAAGATTTTAACAAAATGAGAAAGGAAGAAAGATATGGAACAGACAACAAAGAAAAAATTTCAAATGCCTTCAGCGTATTCGGTCTTATTTATTATTATTGCCATCATCGCTGTATTAACATGGTTTATACCAGCAGGGCACTATAGTGTAGATGATGCAGGCAACATCATTGCTGGTTCTTATGAAAGAGTCTCACAAAATCCTCAAGGACTTTGGGATATTTTCATGGCACCGATTAATGGGATGTTAGGGGTGCCAGCAGGAGAATTAACGAAAGAAACACCAGCTGCGATTCCTATTTCTTTCTTTATTTTAGTCGTCGGTGGATTTTTAGGAATCATTAATAAAACTGGCGCATTAGATGCCGGAATTGCTTCTGTAGTTAAGCGGTTTAAAGGAAAAGAAAAAATGTTGATCCCAGTGTTAATGTTTTTATTTGCATTAGGCGGATCAACTTATGGTATGGCTGAAGAAACTATCCCATTTTATGCTCTATTGATCCCTGTAATGATGGCGGTTGGCTTTGATACAGTCACAGCTGTAGCGATTGTACTTGTCGGCTCACAAGTCGGATGTCTTGCTTCAACAGTTAACCCATTTGCAACAGGGGTTGCTTCACAAGCTGTTGGAATTTCAATGGGAGAAGGGATTGGACTTCGTTTCTTGATGTTCATCATTCTTTTAGCAATCTCAATCGTTTACGTTTATCGCTATGCTTCGAAAGTAGAAAAAGACCCAACTAAGTCATTAGTTTATAAACAACGCGATGAAGATATCAAACATTTCGATATCGAATCAATCAGTCGTCAAGAAACAATCACTAAAAAACAAAAACATGTCAATGTATTATTCTTTATTACATTTGGAATCATGATTATTAGTTTGATTCCTTGGACAACTTTAAATAAAAACTTCACAATTTTTGAATCATTGACGAATTGGTTAACTGGATTACCAGTAATCGGTACTGTTCTAGGTAAAAACATGCTTCCACTAGGTGACTGGTACTTCCCTGAAATCACTATGTTATTCTTAGTGATGTCTATTGTGGTAGCAATCACTTACGGTATGAAAGAATCAGTTTTCATCTCAGAATTTTTAGCAGGAGCTTCAGACTTGATCGGCGTTGCGATCGTTGTAGCTGTTGCTCGTGGTATTCAGGTGGTTATGAATAACGGGTTAATCACTGATACAATTTTACATTGGGGGGAACAAGGATTAAGCTCACTATCTTCAAGTGTATTCCTTATCCTTACATTTATTTTCTATATCCCAATGTCATTCTTGATCCCATCTACTTCAGGTCTAGCTGCGGCTACAATGGGTATCATGGGACCTATGGGCGAATTTGCTGGTGTTGGTAAAGACCTTGTCATTACTGCCTATCAATCAGCATCAGGTTTAGTGAACTTGATTACACCAACTTCAGCTATCGTAATGGGTGCAGTTGCTATTGCTCGTTTTGATATTTCTGTTTGGTGGAAATTCATGAGTAAATTGATTGCGATTTTATTTGTAGCGATTTGTGTCATCTTAGGTGTCGCAGCAATGCTGTAATCCTAGACAAACTAGGTACAAAGAACTATCATTAAATAGGAAGCTTGTTCTCATTTTATACTTGATTCCAAGGAATATTAGAGAAATCGATAGATAGTTGCTGCTCAACAGTAGATCCAGATCATTTGATTTGGATCTGCTGTTGTGATAGTAGCTTTGATCCAAGGGGGAAGCCAGGAAAACGAAAGATAGGTTCTCATATTTTTCGATTTTTTTGCTTATTGATGAAGATCGACTTTAAGAGATTGGTATTTGATTTTTCGATCTTGGTTTAGTAAGAGGCAGCAAGAAAGAGGGACTTTGACATATGATTTATTCGTTGAAAATAAGTAGTAAGTTGCTACAAAAGCAAAAGTACCATCATTAGTTACTTACTAAAGCGAATAAATGGTATGTGAAAGTCCTGTTTTTGTACAATCTTTCCATATTTTTTCAGAATGATTAGGAGGCTAAAAACATGAAACAATTTGTGACAGAACAACATCATGAACAAGCGTTAGAGTCATTAAGTGAGTTAATTAGAATCCCTTCAGTATTGGATGAAGCAGATTCTGGAAAAGGACATCCTTTTGGGGAAAAAGTGATTAAAGCATTGGACAAAGTGCTAGAAATCAGTGGAAATTTAGGTTTTCAAACATTTAAAGATCCAGAAGGCTATTATGGATATGCGGAAGTAGGATCTGGAGAAGATTTATTTGGTATTTTATGCCATATGGATGTGGTTCCAGCAGGAGATGAAAAAAATTGGGATTCAAAACCATTTGAACCAACTGTCAAAGATGGCTGGTTGATCGGTCGAGGCTCACAAGACGATAAAGGTCCATCGATTGCGGCAATGTATGCTGTAAAAGCATTGATGGATGCTGGCGTGGAATTCAATACACGAATTCGCTTTATCTTTGGGACAGATGAAGAAAATTTATGGCGTTGCTTAGAAAAATATAACGAAAAAGAAGAAGGGATCACCCAAGGTTTTGCACCAGATGCAGAATTCCCGTTGATCTATGCTGAAAAAGGATTGCTTCAAGCCTACTTAACTGGTCCAGGAACAAAAGAATTTTCAGTACAAGCGGGTGGCGCATTAAATGTTGTTCCAGATGCCGCACCTTATTCTGGTGAAAAATTAGAAGAAGTAAAAGCAGCGTTGGATAATCATCACTTTGATTTTGAAGATCATGGGGACTCAATCACTGTCCTAGGAAAAAGTATTCATGCGAAGGATGCGGCAGAAGGTGTCAATGCGATTACTCGTTTAGCTGTGGCATTGTCTGATGTATTTGATTTTGCGCCAATCAACTTCTTAGGTCAATTAGTGCAAGAAAATGCTACTGGAGAAAAAGTCGTTGGAAAGACCGCTGACGAACAGTCCGGTGAATTGACAATGAACTTTGCAAGCTTAGAAGTGACACCTGAATATACTAAAATTGGTGTCGACATGCGTATTCCTGTGACATTTGAAAAAGAGGACTTGGTAGCAAAACTAACAGAGACAATTAAAGCTTATGACTTATCTTATGAGGAATTTGATTTCTTAGATTCTCTGTATGTTCCATTAGATAGTGAGTTGGTCAAAAACCTTTTAGGTACGTATCGTGATATCACAGGAGATATGACAGAACCATTTGTTTCTGGAGGGGCTACATTTGCTCGGACAATGAATCAATGTGTGGCGTTTGGTGCCATGTTCCCAGATACACCTGACTTTATGCATCAAGCGAATGAACGTTGGGAATTAAGCAGTATGTATAAAGCGATGGAAATCTATGCGGAAGCTGTTTATCGCTTGTGTGGAAAATAAAGAATCTTATTAAATAGGTTGTAACGATATATTCAATCTTCAATAAAAAAGCCGAAGGGTCCGAAAGTTTATTTTTCGAGATTCTTTGGCTTTTTTTGAAGAAACTATTTTTAATATTTTTGTATCTTTCAATTTTTAAAAACGTAATAGCAGTTATGATGATAATCCTAGGTTTTTTTGAGGAACAAGTCTTTTGATACGCACGCAGTCAAATCATCCAATGTTGTTGATTATTGGTGAATCCGATGACAAATGGCTCATGATAGATATCGTTATGCTTATTCAGATTTTCTGGCAATCGAATTAAATGATAAAAAACCATTTGCTTTTTTTTCGTATTTTCTTTAGTGTGTAAGAAGAGAATAAGTTGAATATTGAGTGATGGAAGGTGTTTTTTTGAAAATATTGAAACGAATCGTCATAGGATTAGTGATTGTTCTTGGATTAGGGGCAGCTGGTGGGTATTATTATTGGCAACAAAGTGTGTATGAACCTTCTATACAAGCTAAGCATTCCTTGGATCAAGGAAAAGAGAATGATGATTATTTATTATTTGAAGCAAAACAAACGGATGATAAAGAAAATCCTCTCATTGTTTTTTATCCAGGTGCCTTCGTTGAACCAGAAAGTTATAGTATCTGGGCAGAACAGCTTGCAGAAAATGGTTACTCTGTAGCCATAGCAAAAATGCCTTTTGAATTAGCCATTCTAAGTGGAAAAAAGGCAGATAAAATCTTAGAAGATTTTCCAAATAAAGATTATGTGATCGGTGGACATTCATTAGGTGGGGTGATGGCGAGTCGTTATGCGAATACGAATCTATCAGATAAACATTTGAAAGGTGTCTATTTCATGGCAAGTTATCCCGATAAAAAAGGAACATTAAAAAATTCGGACCTTCCTATTTTAAGTCTGACTGGTACCGAAGATCAAGTCATGAATCAAGAAGCATATACGGAGGCAAAAGATTATTTGCCAGAACAAACAGAGTATGTATCGATCACTGGTGGAAACCATGGAGGATTTGGTAGCTATGGAGAGCAAAAAGGGGATGGCAAAGCAACTATCAGCAATCAAGACCAACAAACAGCCATCGTTAATAGCATGACTAACTGGCTAAAAAATATCTAAAGATGCCATTCAATCGATGTGAATCATTCCATGATCACAAGGCTAACGTAAATAGCAGAAATATCGCAACTAGTAAAGAATTAGTTGGGCGGTATTTCTGCTGATTTTAAAGAATTATTCGTTTTTTTCAAGTAAAATCGCTCTTACAGGGCACTTTTGATATGCTTTTAGCACGTTGATTTCTTCCGAAGGAGTGACAAATTGTTGACGAGCTTCTGGTTCTTGAGCAAATAAAACAATGCCTTCTTCATCATAATCAAAAATATCCGGTGCCTCGATTTGACATAGACCGCAAGCAATACAGCGTTCTGGAACTAATTTACATAATAATGACATTTTTACCATCCTAACATAAGGGGATTACTATGACTGAGTTTATTCTATCTTTATTTTCATCAAGAGACAAGCTTCGTGTCAGCACGTTGTTCCACTTACTTAGTGGAAAGCGTACAAGCTCTGTGTTGCTCTATGGATTTTTCCATGGCCTTTTATTTATACACGGCAGTTTTCCAACACTGAAACAATCGGAATTTTTTACCATGATTGAGGAAATGACCAAAGAAAATTTGCTGTATGTAGAAGGTAAGGATGTAAAGTTGACACCTTTAGGAAAAAAACAGCTAGAAGAGCAAAGTGTTGATCTTACAGGACTACAGTATGATAAATATGGACGAACGGATAATGAATGTTGGCGTCTAATTAAATTTGCCGTTCAAGTTGTATCACAATTAGCGGCTGATGAACAGAAATATTTGCCTGTGGAAACAAGTCCATTTTATAGTTATCAGATCAAAAGATGGTTGAAAGAGGCTAACTATTCACGAAGAGAACTTGCAGAGGGATTATACCAAGAGTTGACAGAAATATTTTTGCTGATGCCTAGAGATAAAGCCGATTTTTTAGCGAATCAATTTTCTGGAAACAGTCGCATCGGCTTACTTGATTATCAATTAATCAAGACAAAAGATGATACTAAACTCAAATTTTTTCAAGATCAATGTGTCCATCTATTGTTGGCAGCTATTTCAAAACACAAACCTTTCTTGTTGAAACTGTTGATTCAACCTTTGCTTTATCAAAATCATAATCAAAGTATGCTTGTGACACGGCAAATGGTTCAAGAAGGTCTTTCAGTAGAACAGATTATGGCAAGGCGTAGATTGAAACGGGGAACTATCAATGATCATTTGATTGAATGGGCCATTTTTTTTGATGATTTTCCCTATGAACAGATCGTCTCTAAAAAAACACGAAATATTCTATCACATGTATCTCAGCCGATTATTACTTTGAATTATAGAGATGTCAACATCGGTGATTTGGATTACGGAGAGTTTCGATTATATCAAATTGAGCAATTGAAAGGAGAAATAACTAATGAACTTAACTGATCATCTGCATGCTTACTTTGGTTTTTCTGCTTTTCGTCCAGGACAAGAAGAAATCATCCAAGGATTATTAAACAACCAAGATGTTTTAGCTATCTTACCTACAGGAAATGGCAAAAGTCTCTGTTATCAATTAACCGGTTATTTACAGGAGGGGATGGTAGTGGTAGTGTCACCATTGCTTTCACTGATGGAAGACCAAGTGATTCAATTGCAAAAACGAGGAGAAAAAAGAGTAGTTGCCTATAATAGCTTATTATCTAAATCAGAAAGACAGTATGTGTTGGCACATCTAGCAGAATATAAATTTTTATTTGTCAGTCCAGAAATGTTGAATCAGCTTGAATTACTTGATCGATTGAAACAGCAAAAAATTGCCTTATACGTGATCGATGAAGCCCACTGTGTCTCACAGTGGGGCATTGATTTTCGTCCGGAATATCAGTATTTAGGCGATATCAACAGGCAATTAGGATCTCCGACAACTTTAGCATTGACGGCTACTGCCACCTCAATAGTTCAAGCAGACATTGAAACAGTATTGTTCCAAGAAACGCCTTTACGGATCAAACATTCAGTCAATCGTACCAATATTGCTTTATTTGTAAAACATACAGAAGAGAAAGATCATGAATTACAGGAATTGATGGAGCAGGCAAATGGAGCCATGATCATTTATTGCGCCACAAAAAAAGAAGTGGAGCGTCTCTATCAACTATTTCGACCGAAATATGCGGTAGGTTATTATCATGGAGGATTGGATGCCTCACAAAGAAGACAGCTTCAGCAACAATTCAGTCAAAATCAATTACAATTTCTAATTGCGACGAATGCATTTGGCATGGGAATCGACAAAGCAGATATTCGTTATGTTGTTCATTATGATTTACCAGATAGTTTAGAAAATTATATGCAAGAAATTGGTCGAGCAGGCAGAGATCAGCAAAATAGTTCAGCTATTTTACTTTATCAAAAGGGCGATGAACAGATTCATTATTTTTTTAACCAGCTTGCAAAAGAACAACGACAAATATTTGAAACCTATTTAAAGAATGAAGAGGTAGTAGATACATCATTCTTTGATGAGATTCAACAAAAGTGGTTAGAAGTGATCCAAAAAACGCAAGCACCAGAAAAATGGCTTGGGCGATTGAAACAGCAAGAAAAAGCAAAGATCGATCGTCTACAACAGATGCTTCGCTATATCAATACAACTGATTGTCGAAGAGAGCAGATGTTGGCATATTTTGGTGAGGTATTGACTGAAAAACCAGAAAGCTGTTGTGATAACGACGGTGCAGTGTTATCTCAAAACGAAAATAAGATTCAACTACCCACAACAAAGTTAGAGGAATGGCCAGATATTTTACTAAATTTATTTTAAAAAAACGATGATGTATAATTTTTTAGGACAATCAAGTTTATCCTATGGTATAATATCCACGATAGAAATTAGGAGGTCAGTAAGGTGAGCAGAAAAGATAGACATCAATCAACAGAAAATAACGAAACACAAGAACCATGGGAACAACCAATTTATGATACAGAAGATGAAGTATCTTCAAGAAGTACCCAAAGACAGCAAAAGAAGGGGAATACACTCTTCTTGTCATTATTTTTAGTATTGCTAGTGTTATGTATCGCAATCCCTGCTGGTGCTTATTTCTGGATCAGAAATGGTTCAAGTAATAATGCAACAGGAGATACAACATCTACTACTTCTTCTGTTGTTGAAAGTTCGACCGTAGAATCAACAGAAAAATCAACGGAAACATCAAGTACAGTAGAAGAACCAACAACTGAAACACAACCAGTCGTTGAGACAACTCCGACAACTAGTGTGACACAAGAAGAAACAATTCCATCTTCAACGAGTGAATATCAAGATCCAACTACGCCATCAAGTACGGTGGCGCAAGAAACAACACCTACTTCTTCAGCAGATGCAACAGTAGCTGGCTCTACTACTACCGTTCAAGCTGGCGAAGGCCCAAGACAAGTGGCTGAACGTGCAGGTATAAGTGTGGATCAACTTTTCCAATTGAATGGTATTGATCCAGATAACTACATGCTTTATCCTGGACAAGAACTTAGAATCAAATAAAAAGTAGCCAGTGGATGAATGAGGTATTCCCTCTGAATTTGAAGGGACAGATAAAATTTAAATAATGGTGACCACAGAAGCTGTTGCTTGAAGGAATCAGACAGAAGAATAAGAAAGAGGACTCTTTTTCTTCTTTTGATTTATAACCAAATCATAGCTTATCACCATAGATGAGAAATCGTAATGTAGGATCAGCACAAAAAATAAAATGAAAAGTATCATTTGCTCGGATACTTTGATTTATTTTTATGGTTTGCTGATCCAACATCAGTTATTCGATTTTGGGGTATGGGAATGACTTATGTCCCTGCCCCTTTTTTTGAGAAAAGGGAGAGTTATGTGAATGACACGAATTAGTATCGCAATTGATGGGCCCGCATCTTCGGGGAAAAGTACAGTTGCAAAAATCATTGCCAATGAATTAAATTATATATATACCGATACAGGAGCGATGTATCGCGCTGTTACGTATTTAGCAATTGAACATCAGATTTCGTTTGCTGATGAAGCGGGATTAGTTGATTTAATCAATCAATACCCTATTTCGTTTATGCAACAAGCGGATGGGCAACATGTTTTTGTTGCAAAAAAAGATGTCACTTCAGAAATTCGACAACCCAACGTTACGAAAGCCGTTTCTGAGGTTGCTGCTCATTCAAGAGTCCGAGAAGCGCTTGTAGCGATCCAACGGAAAATTGGTGAAAATGGTGGAGTTGTAATGGATGGTAGAGACATCGGAACATCGGTCTTACCAAAGGCAGAAGTGAAAATATTTTTAGTAGCTAGTGTGACAGAGCGTGCGGAAAGACGCTATAAAGAAAACTTAGAAAAAAATATTCCAACTGATTTGGTCACATTGACGAAAGAGATCCAAGAACGTGATCGCTATGATTCCACAAGAAAAATTTCTCCATTGCGCCAAGCGTCAGATGCGATTCGAATTGATACTACTGGTCGTTCGATTCCAGAAGTGGTGGAAGCAATCAAAGAAGTCATCAGGGAAAAAGGTTATTCTCTTTAAATTAAGAAAAAATCATTGAAAATAAAGCGTTTTTTCAGATAAAGCGAACGAAATCGCTTTATTTTTTTTAACTTATCAATTAAACTAGAAGTAGTACCGTTTTAACGGCAGAATGTTGGTTAGGAGGACAAGTGTTATGACAGAAATTGAACAAAATCAGGCAGAGAATAGTCAATCAATGGAAGAGGCAATAAACAGCGTTCAAGAAGTGAACGTTGGAGATGTAGTCAAAGGGGAAGTCTTAGTCATTGAAGACAAGCAAGTCATTGTCGGTATCGAAGGTGCCGGTGTTGAAGGTGTTGTTCCGGCAAAAGAATTATCTACTTTACCTGTAGAAGATATCAATGAAGTAGTTAAAATTGGGGATACATTGGATCTAGTCGTGATCAGCACGATTGGTAAAGATAAAGAAAACGGAAGCTATTTGTTGTCCAAACGTCGTTTAGATGCTAAAAAAGTTTGGGAAGATATCGAAAAAGATTTCCAAGAAGGTAACGTCATTGAAGCACCTATAACAAATGTTGTTAAAGGTGGGCTTGTTGTGGATGTCGGTGTCCGTGGATTTGTTCCAGCCTCAATGGTAGAAGATCATTTTGTTGCTGATTTTTCTGACTATAAAGGAAAAACATTGACATTTAAAATCGTTGAGATTGAACCATCAGAAAACCGATTGATCCTTTCTCATAAAGCAGTCGTTGAAACAGAGAAGGAAGCTCAGAAAAAAGAATTATTATCTACGATTCAAGAAGGGGACGAGATTGAAGGACGTGTAGCTCGTATCACAGACTTTGGTGCCTTTGTTGACTTAGGTGGCATCGATGGGTTAGTTCATGTCTCTGAAATTTCACACAGCCATGTGGCAAAACCTGGGGATGTACTATCTGTTGGTGATGAAGTGAAAGTGAAAGTCCTTTCAATCAATCCTGAACAAGAACGAGTTTCTCTTTCAATCAAAGATACATTGCCTGGACCTTGGACAGAAATCGAAACAAAAGCGCCAGTTGGTGCTGTGTTAGAAGGTAAAATCAAACGTTTAACTAGTTTTGGTGCGTTTGTTGAGGTTTTTGATGGTGTGGAAGGTCTTGTCCATATTTCTCAAATCTCTCACAAGCATATTGCCACACCACATGAAGTCCTTCATGAAGGGGATGATGTAAAAGTCAAAGTGCTAGAAGTCAATCCCGAGGAACACCGTATCGCCTTGAGTATCAAAGCGTTAGAAGAAAAACCAGCTTCTGAAGAAGAACCAAAAGAAGTAGAATCTTATGAATTACCTGAAGAAAATACTGGATTTACAATGGGTGATATCTTAGGTGAAGCATTAAAAGAAGAAGTGGAAGAAACAACTTCTGAAGATTCTGAAAGCTAAAAATTCTTTGAATAATTGAGAATCTGAACAAGCAATTGATCTCCAATGATTAGAGGGAATCTGCTTTTGAATATCGCTTTCTAAGAGTATGAACAGAAGTTTATCTCGTTTTGAAAGAAATCGAAAAACCGTTTTCTTTATCTATGGGATTTTTGGCAAAGTATCAAGTTTTTTTTACTGAAACATTGTTTATTCGTTCTTAGAAGTAAGGGGGGTGAGTTGTGTCTCATCCCCTTTTTTCTTTGCCTTGAAAACGGGTAGATAATAGAAGAAGCGGATTTGTATGGGAAACTCAACTATTTAATGATAAAAAAATACTTGTCATGTTCATGGATCAAGGCTTGAAAGTTCATGAAGTATTCGGTACACTAAGTGAGATTGGAAACATGTGAGGAGGAAAAAATATGGCAAATCCAACAATTGCAATCGTTGGTCGCCCGAACGTTGGTAAATCTACGATTTTTAACCGCATTGCTGGTGAGCGTATTTCGATTGTCGAAGATACTCCAGGAGTAACTCGTGATCGTATTTATGCTAAAGGTGAATGGTTGGGTCGGGAGTTCAGTATTATTGACACCGGCGGAATTGATTTAGGTGATGAACCGTTTATGGAACAAATTAAGCATCAAGCGGAAATCGCCATTGATGAAGCAGATGTGATTATCTGTGTTGTAAGTGGGCGTGAGGGTATCACTGATGCAGATGAAGTTGTGGCGAGAATCTTATATCGCAGTAACAAGCCCGTTATCTTAGCAGTGAACAAAGTAGATAATCCTGAAATGAGAAATGATATCTATGAATTTTATTCATTAGGACTTGGCGATCCTTATCCAGTATCTGGAAGTCATGGGTTAGGTATCGGTGATATCTTAGATGAAGCTGTAAAATTCTTTACTGAAGAGGGTGAAGAGGAAGAGGATGACACCATCAAATTTAGCTTGATTGGACGACCTAATGTAGGTAAGTCTTCGTTAATCAATGCCATTTTAGGTGAAGAGCGTGTTATTGTTTCTGATATTGAAGGAACAACTCGTGATGCGATCGATACGCATTTTGTTTCTGAAGATGGACAAAAATTCTTGATGATCGATACAGCAGGAATGAGAAAACGTGGGAAAGTTTATGAAAACACCGAAAAATATAGCGTGATGCGTGCGATGCGCGCGATTGATCGCTCAGATATTGTTTTAATGGTCTTGAACGCGGAAGAAGGTATTCGGGAACAAGACAAACGCGTTGCCGGTTATGCTCATGAAGCAGGACGTGGTGTGATCATCGTTGTAAACAAATGGGATCTCGTAAAAAAAGAAACGAATACAATGAGAGATTTTGAAAAAGAAATACGCGAAGAGTTCCGTTATCTAGATTATGCACCAATATTATTTGTTTCTGCTATGACCAAACAACGGTTAGATCGTTTACCTGAAATGATTGAAGAGGTAAGTATGAATCAAACGCTTCGTGTTTCCTCCGCTGTCTTAAATGATGTCATCATGGATGCGGTAGCCATCAATCCAACACCGACAGATAAAGGGAAACGATTGAAGATCTTCTATGCGACACAAGTTGCAGTGAAGCCTCCGACTTTTGTTGTTTTTGTGAATGAAGAAGAATTGATGCATTTTTCTTATGAACGATTCTTAGAAAATCAAATCCGAAAAGCATTTACTTTTGAAGGAACTTCCATCCGTATCATACCTCGTCGAAGAAAATAAGCATTGTACCACACTGACCCATTTTTTTCAAAAGAAATAAGTAGATTTTATCATTACGTTTTTATGACTAAAAAAAGCGGTTAAATCCTGCTAAAAACCTTGCTATTAAGCGGTTCATATGATATCGTGATAACAGAATATTGAACTTGATCAATATTTCTTTAAACTTCTGGACCACTCAGAATGTTTTTAACTAAATTGATGTTTATACATCATATCTCTTGTGGAGGAGGTGAATCTATCCATGGCAAACAAAGCAGAATTAATCGAAAAAGTTGCTTCAGCTACTGATCTAACTAAAAAAGATGCAACTGCAGCAGTAGATGCTGTATTTTCAACTATTCAAGATGCTTTAGCTAACGGCGAAAAAGTTCAATTAATCGGTTTTGGTAACTTTGAAGTTCGCGAACGTGCAGCTCGTAAAGGACGTAATCCACAAACTGGTGAAGAAATCGAAATCCCAGCTAGCAAAGTACCTGCATTCAAACCAGGTAAAGCATTAAAAGACGCTGTTAAATAAGACAGCCCTAAAAAACACTTGTAGTGACAAGCTACAAGTGTTTTTTTCTTTTCTTTTTTTTATTTTACATCCTAATGGTAAAATAAAGATAGAGGGGGGGGGATAGATATGGAATTGTCTTATAAGGTCCAAGAAGAATCAGCTAAAATCTTTTATGGAGAAACGTTAGTGAGTCAGTTGAAAGACTTGAGGATTCAACAGCCTGTTTTATTTTTAGCAAATCAGCGATACTACGATTTATATGCAGAGAAATTGAATCAACTATTTCCTAATAAGTCAGATATTGACTGGTATGTTTGTGGGAATACTCACTGCAATCATTTATCTGAATTGAGTAGTCTTTTATCATTTGCGAAACGCTATCCTGAAAATCAGCCCCTTTTAATCATTGGTTTTGGTAATGAAGGTGTGATGGAACTTGCTGGTTTTTTTCAAAAACACACCTACCTTCCATCCAAATTATGGCTTATCCCAGTCTCCATACGTTCTATGGCCAGGGCGTTGACCGCCAAACGAGTTTTGTTAAACTTACCGAATCAAGTAATTCTTCAAACAAATAATCTTCCGGAACGGATCATTTATGACCAAACCATAAGTGACAAACAAATCGAAGGAAAGCAAATTGATTTTTTGATTTTTATTTGTTGCGGTTTGATCTGCGACTATCCATTTCTTCAAAATCTCTATGTCAATTACCCCAATCAATCGAATTTATTCAGTCGCCCGTTTGCAGGAATGGTAGAAGAAATGATCTATTTTTATGAGGATCAGGCTGACAATTTATCAAATTATGGTAAACTATTTGAGCAAGCTTTTTATCGTACTGAAAACGGTCATTTACTTTCTTCAAGTATGAAAAAATTTTTGGGCATGGTGATGCAACTAGTATGGAATTCAGAGATTGCACCATTATCCTTCCAATTAAAGAATTTCTTTATTTGGCTCCAATATCTTGGTTATCCTATTGACTGGCCAAAAGAAATCCCTAAAATGGGCTACTTGGAAAATGTACTGTATTTAGCAGAAAAGAGCAAAAAGATTCTCGTTTTGAAAAAAATTGGTATAATAGGTGGATATCAGTTGCCAGACGAGAAAGAACTATTGAAAACAATGGCATCCTTTGAAAGGATCGTTCATGAGATTAGAGGGGTTTAAATGAATACAAATAGCGAAAAGATGTTACAAGCTTTAGCAGAGGAAAACTTAACACAAGCAAAAGAATTCTTAGCAAAGGCATTGAAAGAAGACCCAGCTGATGTTTTAACTGAGTTAGGCGATGAATTGTTAGCAATTGGTTTTTTAGAAGAAGCGAAAGAAATTTTTGAACAATTGCTAACAAAGTTTCCTGAATGGGAAGAATTAGCGATTCCTTTAGCTGAGATTGCAATCGAAGATAATCAGATTGATGAAGCTTTTGATTATTTAGAAAAAATCACTAAAGAGAGTGAATACTATCCGCAAGCACTTCTGGCAATTGCAGATTTATATCAAGTAATTGGTATTCCAGAAGTAAGTGAAGCGAAGCTCAAAGAAGCGGCTTTACTTTTGCCAGAGGAACCATTGATCCAATTTGCTTTAGCTGAATTATACTTTTCTGTGGATCGTTTCAAAGAATCCTCGGTTATTTATGAAAGATTACTTGCTAATGGAATCAATGAAATATCGGGTATATCGCTTCAAGAACGCTTAGGACAATCATTAAGTATGCAAGGGGAATTTGAAGCAGCGATTCAACCATTAGAGACAGCACTGGCTGAAGAACGTACAGATGATCGCTTGTTCCAACTAGCATTCACCAATTTACAGTTAAAGGAAAACGAACAAGCAATCAATTATTTACAAGAATTAAGAGAAGTGAATCCTCACTATCAATCACTATATCTTTATTTAGGTCAAGTGCTACAAGAAGAAGAGTTGATTGAAGAAGCACAACGAGTATTGCAAGAAGGGATTAAAGAAAATCCTTATCAGGTAGAACTTTATCATTTGGCCTCTGAAAATGCTTTTAGATTACATGATGTAGAAAAAGCAGAACAATTACTCTTAGATGCCTTAGCAGTCGGTGAAAAACAAGATGAAACCTTGTTGACGTTGAGTAATCTTTACTTGGATCAAGAACGTTATGAAGAAGTGATCCAAATGATTAATCAAATGGATGAAACTGCCAATCCATATGCAGAATGGAATTTAGCTCATGCCTACAATCAACTAGAAGATTTTGATGTGGCGGCTGTTCATTATGAACAAGCCTATCATGAATTAAACCATGAACCTGATTTTCTTAAAGAATATGCTTTCTTCCTACGTGAAGAAGGACAATTGGCTAAAACCCGTGAACTACTTGAACAATATTTAACGTATGAACCAGGAGATATGGAGGCTTTGTCAGTTATAGATGATCTAACAGAGAGGTGATGAAAATGTTAATCGATGTCAGAGAAAAGAAAAATTTCTTAACTTGGATGGTTAATCATGTATCTTTCAGTCGTAGAGAAGTCTTTTGGATATTGAATTATCTTGCAAATCATGAAGCAATCTTGCATAATGTCCGCTTTGTTGAAAGGGCAAATTTAACGAAGCGTGGGTTACAAATCACCGATCTTTCGTATGGTGGAGAGCCGATGAAATTATTTCTAGATGGCAAAGAATTTACAGATACGGATCAAATTTTCCACGAGATCCGCATGAATTGGAAGAGTCCTCTTTATGTGGAATGCTTGTTTGAAAATGCTTGGCAAACGAGAGAATATTTAGCTATTTTGGAAGATAACCCTCTTGCTTCATGGGAAGATACGATCAGTGAAGAAGATACGGAGCTAATCGAACAATATTTTTATGAAAAAGCACAAGAGGCAAAGCTGAAAAAATTGTATGAGCAAATTGACCAAGCTTTGGAAAAGGGCGATAAAAATGCTTTTCTAGAGTTGTCAGATGAAGTGAATCGAATGAATTTTGATTCTTTAGAGAAAAGTAGACAATCGTAAAGTCATAAATATTACTTCTTTCGCAGTATGAAAATAAAGAGGATAGCTATTGGTTTTTCCTTATAAAAAGCTGGAGTATCCGAAAATAGTACTTTCTATTTTCGAGATATTCTAGCTTTTTTAGCATGTCCTTATTTTCATGAGAGAGTTAATTAGTTACGTTCTAACGAAGATAAAGGTATGATAGGAACTGAATTTTAGTAGGAAAGCAGATTGAAAAAAGAGGGGATATTTCTCTCTAACTTTATCTCATACATGAGTTTAGCTTTTTTTGAAAAGCGGTTTAAAGATCAAAGATTCAATGATTGGTTAAACTGTGTAGTGGATGTGAAGGAATACTCTTTTCATCTATATGAGCTTTCATGACTGGCAATTGCACTTCTTTGGATTTTGCTGTAAAGTTTGATTGAATAGACAGTTTTGGAGGGAAAGGATATGACCGAAGAACGCTCATTAAAAAGTATGCAACAAGAAGTAGATGATTATATCAAACAATTTAAAGTAGGCTATTTTTCACCACTTGCACAAATGGCTCGTATGACCGAAGAAGTGGGAGAATTGGCTAGAGAAGTCAACCATGCGTATGGAGAAAAAAAGAAAAAGGACTCGGAGCCTATCCATTCTGTAGCTGAAGAATTAGGCGATATCCTATTTGTGACAATGATCATGGCCAATTCGCTACAAATTGATTTGACAGAAGTGTTTGAAAAAAATATGACTAAATTTAATCAAAGAGATCATCATCGTTTTGAACGTCACGATAAGCCTCAAGATGAGGAAGGAGAAAACGATGAAATTAACTAAATTACCAATCGAGTACCAAGAAGCGATCCCTGTTTTAAAAAAATTAGAATGTGCAGGTTTTGATGCTTATTTTGTAGGGGGAAGTGTGCGGGATACATTACTTGGTCAAAAAATCCACGATGTAGATATTGCGACGAGTGCCTTTCCCCAAGAAATCAAGCAACTTTTCCCAAAAACGATTGATATTGGGATCGAACATGGAACGGTCCTTGTTTTGCATGAAGGAGAACAATATGAGATCACTACGTTCCGTACAGAATCCACCTATCAAGATTATCGTCGACCGGACAGTGTCTCTTTTGTTCGCACTCTAGCGGAGGACTTGAAGCGTCGTGATTTTACCATTAACGCTTTTGCGCTAAAAGAAGATGGTGAGATCATTGATTTGTTCGATGGACTCGCAGATTTGGAGAATCGGATTTTAAGAGCTGTGGGACAACCTTATGAACGTTTCCATGAAGATGCCTTACGTATGATGCGAGGCATCCGATTTGTGAGTCAGTTAGGTTTTCAGCTTGAAGCAGAAACAGCTAAAGCTATTCAAGAAAACCATGCGTTACTTGAAAAAATTTCTGTTGAACGAATGAATGTTGAATTTACTAAAATGCTTTTAGGAAATTATCGTTCGGCAGGGCTCAAAGCTTTTGTAGAAACGCAATGTTATATTTATTGTCCAGGATTGAGAGAAGCAGGAGAAGCACTTTTGCGTTTTTCTGATTTGCCAGCAATTCCTTTGTCAAACGAAAGTCAAGCTTGGGCACTTTTGATCAATCAAATGGGATTATCTGAGAAAGATGTAGCACCATTCTTGAAGGCTTGGAAATGTTCCAATCAAATGATTAAAAATGTCCAAAAACTCGTATATGGTCTTTCTTTGCGACTAGAACATCCACTGGAACCTTTAGATATTTATTACTTGGGAAAAGAGAAAGCTCAAGATGTGGAGGAATTAATAGCTTATTTTCATGAAATTCCTCAATTGGAAACCGTAGAAGAAATATATGAATCACTCCCAATCAAATCAATGAGGGAACTGGCAATTGACGGTAAAGTTTTATTAATGACTAGTGGGAAAACTCCAGGGAAATGGCTCAGTGAAGCTTTAGAATCAGCTGAAAAGGCTGTGATCCAAGAGAAAGTGGCTAATGAACGAGAACAGCTATTGGCTTATCTTTCAACAGAGTATCTGTAACGTACAAAGAGAATCACCATGAATGTGGAGAGCATTTAGGACGTTTGCTAACGCTTTATTATTTATTTGGTTTTCAATCATTAGACGTGCCTCCATGCTTAGATTTGTGCTAAACTAGTTATGAAACAGAATAAATGACCTACAAAGGAGATTTTTTAATGAGTAATGAAATGACAGCGTTAAAATTTTATTTCCGTAACGGTGAGACTTGGACAATTAATCGTCGTCACATCGGTGATCTTTGGATTAAACAAATCACTACTAGTTTTGGTCGTATCAATGGCAGCGAGTTTATTGAGATCCATCCATGTGCAGGTTTCAAAATCGAAATTTTCCATGAAGGAGATTCTGTGGCTACCCATGACATCAATTTAGGTGGATTAGAGATGGGGATGTTTAATCGAGCATTGAAATATGAAGATATTGAACGAATGGAAATCCTTTATCGAAATGGGAAACCTGATTTAGTTTATTTCCCTTATCTAGATAAAGGAACAGAAGGATTGGACAATCAATATCAATCTACTAAAATCAGTGAAAAAACAGGCAATTTATATATCGTTATCAACCCAGAACAACGTGTTGAAGATGTATATGGCGAGTTTTTTGAATAACTGAGTATCGAGGGATAAACGAAAAGATGATGAGAGCTTGTGAGGTTGATTATCTTTTCTTCATCTAGGAGAGAAAGTTCAGTAATAAAAGTATGACTTCAAGCGCAGTAAGCCAAGGAATCCGAAAATAGCTTTCCTATTTTCGAGATTCTTAGGCTTATTTTTTAAGGAATGAGCTTTTGAATATCCTTGATTAAAAATTGTGAAGAAGTCGTTTTAGGATTTAAAAAATTTAAAATTTACACGATGAATAAATAACTCTTGATATTCTTTGTTATTTGGAATAGAATGGGCTTCTGAAATTCAATCAAACGAATACACGTTTAAAGTGGCTTAATGCAATGTATTGTCAACGCCTTGCATTTTGCTATATTTGGTGAAGTCTGTATATAGGAGATCTTGAAAATGAGAGAGAGTTTTGAAACACAAAAAAAATTGTTATATGATCGCTATGGAACGTTCACGGTAGAAGATCGACGCCAAATCCTTTGTAAATTGCGTAAAAGGAACATTCTCTTGTACCGTCAGTTAGAACGTTTAAAACATGATTTATTACGCTTGGAATCGAGAAGAGTCCAGTGTGAATTAGACGGAAAATCTGCTCAAGCAGAAGTTGTAGAAAGCAAGATTTTAAAAAAGAAAGAACAATATTTAAAAGCACTTGCTCATAATAAAAAATAAAGGGGATGGAACATGGAATTTGCAGAGTTAGTTATTGTTTTTGCTGTAACAATTACACTATCCAATATAGCTAGCCGCATTTTGCCAATAATCCCAGCACCATTGATTCAAATCTTTCTTGGGATTGTTTTAGGATTAACGAAATGGGGACAATCCATTAATTTCGAACCTGAGTTGTTCTTGGTGATGATTATTGCCCCCCTTCTTTTTAGAGAAGGTGAGAAAGCAGATATTGCTTCGATACTAAAAAATTTTGATACGATCTTATTTTTAGCTTTTGGAGGTGTCATATTAACACTATTTGGTGTTGGTATGACCTTGTCATTTCTATTGCCAAGTGTCCCTTTAGCTGCTTGTTTTGCGTTTGGTGCTGCATTAGGCCCAACAGATGCCGTTGCTGTCGGATCGCTGTCTAATCGAGTGAATATCCCGAATAAAGCGATGCATATCTTGGAAGGAGAAGGATTACTCAATGATGCCTCTGGCGTAACAGCCTTTCAGTTTGCTTTAGCAGCATTGATCACAGGATCTTTTTCTGCTCTCAATGCTGGGATTAGTTTGATTTTTTCCAGCATTGGCGGGGCACTTGTCGGTTTTTTACTAGTATGGTTAAAAAGGAAAGTCATTAATCTAATTGAAAAAGCTTCAGCTCGTGATGTGACAGGATATTTATTGATTGAGTTATTGTTGCCGTTTTTAGCTTATGTATTGGCGGAAGTCATCGATGTTTCAGGGATTATCGCTGCGGTAGTTGCAGGGGTGTTACAAGCTTCAGGATTTAGAAAAATTTCAGTATTTGATGCTGAACTCTCCAGTTTGTCAAATAGTACATGGACAACGATTGCATTTACCTTAAATGCGCTAGTATTTATATTTTTAGGAATCGAATTGACCCAAGTTTTCTCTCCAGTTTGGGGAGATGGGATTTATCCTAATGGGTTATTATTGTTAACGATCGTCTTAATCTCCATCATTTTATTTGTGATTCGTTTCGTGTCGATTAGCCTGTTTTATGTGTTTAAAGAAGGACATAAAAAATTCAAAGCTCAGCTAAATGAAGTGTTGATTTTGACATTTGGTGGGGTAAAAGGAACGGTCAGTTTAGCAACGATTTTCATCTTGCCCTTTTCAATCAATAATATGATATTTTATCAACGGTCACTATTATTGTTCTTAACAGCAGGAGTAATCCTGGTAACCTTGATTGTAGGGATTTTAGTACTTCCAATGTTGACAGAAACTGAAGAAGTCTCAAAAACAGATTTAAATGCTTTGATGATTTTAGAGGAGGTCATTGAAACATTAAAATTAGAAAAACAAAATGTAGAAAAAGACTCAAAGGATTATTTAGCAATAGAAGCGGTCATCGAAACTTATCGGGAAAGACTCAGTGAGTTGTATTTATCTGACCTTACGGGTGATGAAAAGCAAGAAGTTCAAGAAATCCAAGCGCTTATGCTGTCTATTGAAAGAGATGGACTAGATGGAAGTTACCGTTCTGGAAAAATTTCCTCAAATGGTTATCGTTTTTATTCTCATTTTTTAACAAATTTTGAGCATTCGATCACAAGTCAAATCCTCTCCTTTATTGGATTTTGGTTTATCGTTGTAAGACGTGTGATGCGCATCATCCTTCATCCAAAAATGTTTTGGCAAAGACGCCAAATGGATCGAGAAACATTGCTTTCTGATAATGATATTGAAGGAATAAGAGCTACTTATCAAAAAAATACGCAATTGATCATTGAAAGTTTAGAAAATTTAACAGATGTGTATGATGAAACAATGATTGGTTTTTTTATCGAACAACGTAAAGCACAAGGAATCAAAATGATGTCTGGCAGTTTGATCTCAACTTGGATGATCCAGCAAGATCGGTTGTTCACAAAAAAAATGCTTAGAGGGTATTATTTGGAAAGAAAAGTAGTGGATGAATATGAAGTGGCTGAGAAGATCACGACTTTTTCAGCGAATGGCTATCGAAGAAATATTAATCTACTTGAATCTTACACGATGAATAAATCAACAGATAATTTCTCTTTCCGATTTGCATTTCGAACAAAATCAAAAAAGTATCCACTGAAATAAAAAAGGATGGAACAAGTGTTTAACTCCGAGAAATAAGCTGAGACTCACAAAAATCTGAAAAGCAATTTTCGTGAATCTCGGCTCATTTTCGAAAAAATTGCTTCTACTTCCGCTATTCATACGTATTCAGAGCGTGAAACAAAAGTAAATAATACTTTTGTTCCACGCTCCTTTAGTCTGTCTATGATCAAGCGCTGTATTATGTAGTGCGAAAGATTCTGAAAAAATTTAACTTTTCTGGTACTGATTTATGATACAATAACGAGGATAAGGAGGGCGACCATTGAAAGAATTAAAAATAACTGACCTCACAAAAACGTATGGCGAAAAAGTTTTATTTGATCATATTTCTTTTTTGATCCATGAACATGATCGAATCGGTTTGATCGGAACAAACGGAACTGGGAAAACAAGCCTATTGAATATTATAGCAGGCATAGACAGTGGTGATGGTGATCAACAAACAGTGTTTTATCCCAATGAATATCGTATCGGCTACCTTTCGCAAACGGATGAATTTTCAGACGAAGACACCGTACTTCAAGCAGTCTTCCAAGGAAAGAGTCCTTTAATTAGAGCCGTCCGTGCATATGAAGAAGCATTGATCGAACTAACTGAACATGGTGGAGATGAAACAAGTCAAAAGCGCTATGCTCAAGCAGAAGAACAAATGAATAAAGAAGATGCATGGTCTACAGACACGAATGCAAAAATCATTTTGCAAAAATTAGGGATCAATCAATTAGATAAAAAAATTGGCGAGCTTTCAGGGGGACAGAAAAAACGTGTGAGTTTAGCTCAAGTATTGATCGATGAACCAGATTTGCTTTTACTGGATGAACCGACCAACCATTTAGACTATGCTGCAATTGAATGGCTTGAATCCTATCTGAAACAATATCGAGGGGCGCTGTTGATGGTGACCCATGATCGCTATTTTTTAGATCGTGTAACCAACCGCATTTTTGAATTGTCTTTTGGAAAATTATTCGAATATAAAGGGAACTATGAAGCTTACCTTTTGGAAAAAGCAGAGCGAGACCGTGTAGAAGTCGAGCAAGAAGAGAAACGGAAACGTTTATACAAACAAGAGCTTTCTTGGATGAGAGCTGGTGTACAAGGTCGGGGTACAAAGCAACAAGCACGTATCAACCGATTTGAAGATTTAAAAGATAACTTGTATCAAGTGAATCAGGAATCAGAAATCGAGTTAAATATGGCCACGCAGCGTTTAGGGAAAAAAGTATTAGAAATCAAGGATGGCTGTTATTCGATAGATGGCAAGCGTTTGATTGATCATTTAGATCTATTGATCCAGTCAAGAGAGCGATTAGGTATTACTGGAGAAAACGGTGCAGGTAAATCAACATTGTTGAATATTTTGGCTGGAAAAGTCCCATTGGAACAGGGTTTATTTTCGATAGGAGAAACCGTTCGATTGGCTTATTATACCCAAGAAAATGAAGAAATGAATCCAGAAAAACGGATGATCGCATATTTACAAGAAGCTGCTGAAGAGGTACAAACAGCTGATGGAACTCAAATTGGTGTAGCGGAGTTACTCGAACGTTTTCTTTTTCCGAGATTCATGCATGGTACTTTGATTCGGAAACTATCAGGTGGAGAAAAGCGCCGATTATTTTTATTGAAGTTATTGATCCAACAGCCTAATGTTTTATTATTGGATGAGCCGACCAATGACTTGGATATTGCTACGTTAACGATTTTAGAAGATTATTTCCGAAGCTTTCCAGGAGCAGTCATCACTGTCTCTCATGATCGCTATTTTTTAGATAAGGTCGTTGATAAGCTATTGATTTTTCATGGGAATGGAAAACAAGAACTTTACTATGGTACGATGTCAAATTACTTAGTAAAACAAAAAGAAAATCAACAACTCCAAACGGAAAAAGTCAAACCAAAAATCGAGACGAAAAAAAATAATACAAAGAAAAAACTCTCTTATATGGAACAAAAAGAATGGGCGACGATTGAAGATGAGATTGCTGAACTAGAGAGTCGTATCGATGTTCTACAAGAGGAAATGAACCACCATGGAGATAATTTTACCCGATTACAAGAGTTGCAAAAAGAAGTTTCTGAAACAGAAGCAACTTTAGAAGCAAAAATGATGCGTTGGGAATACTTAAGTGAGTGGGCAGAAGATTAGGAGGGAAAAGATGGAGCAAGCATATCTTGAACTGGGGAGAAAATTACTAGCAGAAGGACATGAGAAGGGTGATCGTACTGGTACTGGTACATTAAGCTTATTTGGTTATCAAATGCGATTTGATCTTCAAAAAGGATTTCCACTATTAACAACGAAGCGTGTTCCTTTTGGATTGATCAAAAGTGAATTGCTGTGGTTTTTAAAAGGAGATACGAATATTCGTTATCTTTTACAAAATAATAATCACATTTGGGATGAGTGGGCATTTGACCGATATGTTAAAAGCGAAGATTACCATGGACCGGATATGACGGATTTTGGGCATCGTAGCTTGATTGATCCTGAATTCAACCTAATTTATCAAGAAGAAAGTAAACGGTTTTGTGAAAAAATCTTAAATGATGAAGGATTTGCATTGAAACATGGAGATCTTGGTCATATTTATGGCTATCAATGGCGTCACTGGGAAACAAAACAAGGTGGTTTTATTGACCAGATCAAAGAAGTCATTGAAGCCATCAAATCGACTCCTGATTCAAGAAGATTGATCGTCTCTGCATGGAATCCTGAAGATGTACCAAGCATGGCTTTGCCACCATGTCACACGATGTTCCAATTCTATGTTCACGAGAATAAATTAAGTTGTCAGCTTTACCAAAGAAGTGGGGATGTCTTTTTAGGAGTGCCTTTTAATATTGCTAGCTATGCATTATTGACCCATTTGATTGCTCATGAAACTGGCTTAGAAGTTGGTGAATTTATCCATACGTTAGGGGATGCTCATTTGTATTCAAACCATATTGAGCAAATGCAAGAACAATTGAGTCGTGAGATTCGTTCTTTCCCTAAATTAATTTTAAATAAAGAAAAAAAATCAGTGTTTGATTTTGAAATGGAAGATATTCTAGTAGAAGGGTATGACCCACATCCCACAATCAAAGCACCGATCGCTGTATAAGAAAGGATATGAGAAGATGTTCGCTGCAATCTGGGCACAAGATGAAAACGGCTTGATAGGGAAAGAGGATCAGCTTCCGTGGCATCTACCAAATGATTTGAAATTTTTTAAGCAGATGACAGAATCTAACATACTTGTAATGGGACGTAAAACCTTTATGGGCATGGGAGGAAGACCATTGCCAAATCGTCAAACGATTGTTTTGACACGAGACCCTAATTTTTCAGCAGAAGGCATACAAGTGATGCATCATGTAGATGAAGTTTTGGCTTATGAAAAAGAAGCAGAAGGTATTCTATTTATTGCAGGTGGTTCAACCATCTATGAAGAATTTTTACCCTACTGTACAGTTCTTTATCGAACAGTCATTCATCATAGCTTTGAAGGGGATACTTATTTTCCTCCTATTGATTGGAACGAATGGTCGTTAATCAATATTAGTCCTGGAGAAGTCGATGAAAAAAATAGGTATCCACATCAATTTGAGACGTATCAACGTAAAGAAGAACAAACTGAGGATTGATGAACTGGCATATAAAAGTACTCAAAGTATGGTAGTATAATAAAAATATTGTTTTCTCAAACTTTCATTGGAAGTTAAACAGGTGAAAAGTTTTGATTAAGCAACTAGCTCTGAAGAATAAGTCGAGGAATCTGAAAATAGCTTATCCTATTTTCGAGATACTTCGATTTATTTTTTAAGGAAATTACTCTAGAATGTGGGTTAAAATTGTTTCAGAAATAGTAGAATAAAGCGGAAAAAGCCAGAAAATACTATTCTATAATTTTTAGGATTTTTTTAGTATCAAGAACAACAAAGACAATTTCACATATACGTTTCTAAGAGAAACGTTTTTACCACGATCTTAGACTCTAATTCTCGCAAAATTTAGGTATGTTGGCTTGTATGACTTAGTTGATGGTAGCTAAGAAACTTGAGTATTTATTTGTGTTGAGAATTGTAAGAAAGAATTCTTCGTTTCTAACGTTTTTTAGTTTGTTTCTCTAGTTGATTTTGTCTTTCTTTTTCTTTTTTATTGGATATTTTCATCAGTAATCCTTTTAATACAATTGATACTAGGCCAAAATTGTACTAGATCTAGCTGAAGGAGAGTCCATTTTTCCTGACTGTTTGATATAAATACTTTGTAATTGTATTTAATGATAAAACGACTAATATTTGGTATACTAAAATGGAACCTGCCTAAAATAAGAGAGGCATCTTGTGAAAGAAAGAGTGTGAAATAATGACAAATGTAAAAATTGTAACAGATTCTTCTTGTACGATGGAAAAAACGGTACGAGACCAATTGGGTATTCGTGTCATGCCGTTATCAATCATGATTGATGGAGTTGTTTATAGCGACAATGACCAATTAGATGGTGAAAGATTCATGGACATGATGGCGAAATCAAAGACTTTGCCAAAAACTAGTCAACCGCCAATAGGTGAATTTATTTCAACTTATGATGAATTAGGTGAAGACGGAAGTGAAGTCATTTCAATCCATATGACTAAAGGATTGAGTGGAACGGTTGAAGCAGCAAGACAAGCGAGTAACTTAACCAAAACAAAAGTGACGGTCATTGACAGTGATACCACTGATCAAGGGTTATCTTTCCAAGTAATCCGTGCGGCAGAACTTGCGAAAGAAGGGAAAACTGTTGAAGAAATTCTTGAAGAGATCCAAAAAGTGCAAGATAATACTAAACTATATATTGGAATCTCCACATTGGATAATTTAGTCAAAGGTGGGCGTATTAGCCGTGCAACAGGGTTATTGTCCAGTATGCTCAATATCCGGGTTGTGATGAATTTCACGAATTCGGAATTGATTCCTGTAACAAAAGGTCGAGGCAAAAAAACTTTTGATAAATGGTTTGACAGTTTGAAAAAAGAATTAAAAGAATTACCAAACGTACGCCAAATAGGCATATCTCATGCAGCTGCCCATGAATTAGCGCAAGAATTCAAAGATGGGTTACAAGAAATATTTCCAGATATGACGATCCCCGTCTTACACACGAATCCTGTTATTGCGACACATACTGGGGAAAATGCATTTGCAATCATGTATTACGTTGATTGATTTACATGTTGGAAGAAGTGAGTTCATGTGTCTTAAGGTGAATATGGATAAATGAGATGAATTTATTTGTTATTCCCTTAAGGCTAAAGAACTTTTTTGAAGATGGATTTTTTATATCCAGTGAAATAAAAAGATAAATAGTACAATTTTTAGTCTCTTTCTTTTTTTAGAAAAGGCTATTTTTTTGAACAAAATTTTGTTAAGATAAGAAACAATCAATGACACGAGGTGAAACAATGAAATTAGCAAAGCGACAGTGGTATCTCGTTTTGTTCCCATTAGTAATAGCGATTTTGGTTTATGGAGGGCTAACTTTCATGATCCCTAAAGCAGAACCATTATTAAAACCAACGGTATCTACCCAAAAAGAGACAAATCAAAAAGAAAAGTTACATTATGTGGCGATTGGTGACTCCTTGACAGAAGGGGTTGGAGACCAGACAAAACAAGGTGGTTTTGTGCCGTTAGTCGCCAATGATCTGAAAGACAGATATGATTTGACAGCTGTTGAAATCGAAAACTATGGTGTAAATGGTGAACGAAGCGATCAAATTTTAAAACGAGTGAAAAAAAATGAAGAAATCAAAAAAAATATTGCATCTGCTGATGTTATAACATTGACAGTGGGTGGAAATGATTTGATGAAAGTGATTCAAAATAATTTGTTTGGAATCAGTATTCGTTCATTTGATAAACCAATCAAAAATTATCAAAAAAATGTAACTTCACTTATCGAAGAAATTCGTTCTCTGAATCAGCATGTACCTATCTATATTTTAGGTATTTATAATCCTTTTTATTTGAACTTTCCAGAAATTACCGATATGCAAACCATCGTTGATAATTGGAATGAAGGAACACAAACAGTTGTCGACAGAGAAGATAACTGCTACTTTATCCCAATCAACGATTTATTATATCAAGGACTGAACCAAGAAGTAGGGATAACCGCTGGTACAGATCAAACGAATACTAGTAGTTCTTCTAGTGGAACAAAAAATAATGTTTTATATGAAGAAGACCATTTTCACCCGAATAATCTCGGGTATCAACTGATGGCCAATGCAGTTCGTGATCAACTGATCGAAACCCAAGAAAAATGGTTAATTAAGGAGGAGAATTAAAGATGGAGCAGCGTAGCTCAAAGGATAATACACGAAAAAAAATAAATTTTTGGAAGTATGCTTTTTTGATCCTTCTAGGTCTTATGGTAGGTGTTTCCGTGTTTTTAGGTAGTCGGATATTCGCCAACCGAGAACCAAATCTTCCAGAGGTGCCGCCGATTACTGAAAGACAAGGGGAACCGGTTTTGACCATCAATACGAATAAAGAAAAAGTCAATCAAATGATCAGTTTCTTTTTAACTGATTTACAAAAAGACCAAGACATCAAATATAAGTTCTACTTAGAAAATGAAGCGATGTTAAATGGGACATTTGAAGTTTTAGGATTTCCTATTGATTTTTATTTATATTTTGATCCTTATGTGATGGAAAATGGAAATGTCCAATTAAAAGCAAAAAGCTTATCGATTGGCACATTGAGTTTGCCTATCAAAGATGTGATGAATATGATTAAACGAAATTACAAATTACCAGATTGGATCGAGATCAATACAGATGACTTGACGATCATGTTACGTTTGGATCAATTCCGCATGCAAAATGGCATGTACATCAAAGCGAATAAAATTGATTTAGTCAATGATGATATTCGTTTTAGTATCTACTTACCACAAGATTCCTCTACCACTGATTCAACGAACAAAACTACGAAGGATTCGGGAACCACTTAAACGGTATTAATGAACATTGCAAGGAGGAATATTTATGGAACGTGCAATTTTTGCTGGAGGCTGTTTTTGGTGTATGATTCAGCCTTTTGATACATTACCAGGGATCCACACGATCATGTCTGGCTATACAGGAGGCCATGTGGCTCATCCAACCTATGAACAAGTTAAAACAAAGACAACAGGACATACAGAAGCAGTGGAGATCATCTATGATCCTAGTCTAATCTCATATGAAGAGTTACTAGAACTTTATTGGCAACAAACGGATCCTACAGATGCATTTGGACAATTTGAAGATCGAGGGGATAACTACCGCCCTGTAATCTTCTATACAACAGAAAATCAACGTGTGTTAGCGGAAAAGAGTAAACGACGCTTAGCAGAGAGTGGTCGATTTACTCAACCAATCGTAACAACGATCGAGCCAGCCAAAACGTTTTATCTCGCAGAAGAGGAACATCAAGAATATTACAAAAAAAATCCTGAGAATTTCGATCGGAATCATGCACGAAGAGCGGTTTTTATTGCTGATAATTGGGAGGCGAAGTGATGTACCGTAGTTTTTATCACTATTTGATGACACTTCGTGGAGGATCCGATTCTGTTTCATCCTTTGCCACAGAAGCAGGGAAAGATATTCAGTTCCCTAAACATAGTACTAGCTATGAAGAAATTTCAGATTATTTAGAAATGAATGTCGATTACCTGCCTTCTATGGATATTTTTGACAATGCTTGGGAGCAGTATTTAGAGAATAATCAATGAAGTGGATAAACCAGCAATCACATTTATAGATTTGATAAGATAGATAGTTTGTTGGACGATTAGCAAGCATTTCGCCAGAGTTCGTAAATAATACGTAGATGTCTAATTTTATTTATGGAAGAAAAAATGGTGTTCATTCTTTGTTCTTCTCTATTCGCTTTTTTTCTTATTTTTCTCTATAATGGAAATAAAGATGATGATTTTATGAGGGATGGATTGATGGGCCTTGATGAAAAAACAACGTTATATTGACCGTTTCTGGTTGATGATTAAATTTTTAATTTGTTCAATTGTTATTGCATTCATTTTAAGAGGATTTTTACTTATTCCCGTGCCAGTTGAAGGTAATTCCATGGAGAATGTGTTGAGTCAAGGTGACATGGTAGTGATGGAGAAGTTTTCTACAATCAAGCGTTTTGATGTAGTCGTTTTTCAATTAACAGATGGAACTATTTACATCAAGCGAGTGATTGGGTTACCGGGAGAGGCAGTCAGTTATGAAAATGATCAATTAACAGTTGATGGAAAACAGGTCATGGAGCCCTATTTAAAAAGGAATATTCGTTCAGATCATAAAAGTGCGCCATATACGACAGATTTTACATTAGAGGAATTAACTGGTGATTCAAAATTGCCAGCAGATAGTTATTTTGTCCTAGGTGATAATCGGCGTATCTCAAAAGATAGCCGTTCATTTGGTACCATTCCAAGGGATGCTATCTTAGGAAAAGCAAGATTTGTTTACTATCCATTTGACCAAATCAAATGGATAAGTTAACGACTATAGCTGATAGCTTATTGAGAAGAAAATCAGTGATTTTCCATGATTGAACATCGATCCTATTTGTCACTAGCTTTTTAATTGTTTTGCAGACTACTTGACGATTTAGTCATTTCTGAAAATTAAATAGCGACTCAGGCATTCCAATATCATAAAACCGAAGAAGAATATGAGCTTTTAACAGCTGATACTTTTCCTCGGTTTTATTTTCTTTTAAATTACATTTTCATCCAAACAGGCTCTAGTGTGTTTCCATCAAGATCTTGTACTTCGAGAGAAAACATCTCTTCTTCAGGGATACCTAGATCTACTTCATGATAGCTGCCACCGTTTTCTTTTGCAGTTTCAGCAAATCGTTTCACTTCTTCGGCACTAGCTAGACTCATGGAAATCAAGGCTCCACTTGTTTTATGGGTATCCGCGATTTCTTTATCCTTTAAAAATTTTTTATAGAATTCATGAGACAATAGCATGATCCAAAAAGTATCGTCCCACACCATAGAACTCGCCGATTCATTTGAAAATTCTTCATTTTTTTTAAAACCTAATGCACTATAAAATTCAACAGATTTACTTATATCAGCAACAGGAAAATTAACAAAAACCATAGTGTTCATTTGTTACATCTCCTTTCAATTTCCTTTATCATGCCTCAATAAGTAAACGCTGTCAAAGTATTTGTTTGCCAAGATTTTTAATGAATCAGCTTATTCTTTACTGAACATATCCTGTGAACTTGAAGTCTGAAGTGCCATGAAATTCATAGTAAAATCTTGAACCAGTATCTGTCATTGTTAGAGAACTTGCAATCATTCCATCAGTAGGAATACGATGTGATTTTAAGATGGTATGAGTAACTGAATGTCTCATGTTAACCTCTAAAGTCCCTGATTCTTGATTTTGAAAGAAATAATTGTACGTTTTTTTTCCTAAAAAATTATAATTAGAATAAAGATAAGCACCGCTACCGTAATTACCAGACATCGAACATTTTCCTAATGTAGCGACATTCCAATTATCAGTTGGACGATTGACGCCTTTGGAACTAGCAGGGGTCACATTTTGCAAATAATTATCAGTAGGAAAAGAATCAATCGATTGTTCATTGGCGTAGACACTAGAAAACGGAAGCAATGAGAAGAAAAATAATAGAGAAAGACAACTTAAAAATAATTTTTTCATGAGAACACCTTCTTGTTATTTTTTAGTAAACGTTTACTTGTAAAGTTTACTTTATTTATACCCCTTTTTCCAACGTTAAATTGCTTATTTTCGTGGATGTCACAAATTGTGACGAGAATTTCGTTAGTTCTATTTTTTTGTTTGTGAAACTGACTACCAAGTTATTCTATTAAATGGTTTAATGAAATAAAAGAAGGAGGTGAAAAAATGGATTTTGGTAAAATATTAAAGGAAAGAAGAACGGCATTAGGAATTACACAAGAAGCATTAGCAAAAGAATTAAATGTGAGTCGCTCAGCAATCTCTAATTGGGAGATCGGAAGAAACTACCCTGATATCCATACTCTGATCGAATTAGCAAATATTTTACATGTATCATTAGATGACTTGCTTTCAGAAACAAAAGTCATCGAAGAGGCAGTACAGTCAGATAAATCTAAAAAAAGGCGATTGAAAAATACGATTTTTATTTTGGCTTTTCTGCTAGTGATCATGCTTTACACATTGTTTTTTGTATTTACATCGAAGCAGCTGGATATAGCTTTTGTTAAAACAGAAAATATAAATGATAATAATATCGTACTATTCAACAAAGAGGAGTTCAAAGAAATTTCTTTGCGAAACAAAAAAGTGATGGTGATTTTTGATTTAGAAGACGTAGATAATTATGCCGGTTATTATTTAGATGGCGGAAAAAAATCAGATGAGATCACGCTTCAATTGTATAAGTTTAAGGCGAATCAAAACCATGAACAAAGAATAGGCCTTTATGGAGCGATCGAAGTAGATGAGATGTGTATAAGAGACAGAAATATATGTGAGAAAAAGGTATAAATAAGAAAGTAAGTGAAATACTGTCACACAAATAAAATACTCTATACTATAAAAAAGAAGGAGGACTTATGCTACAGAAATCAAAAGAAAAATTATTAAAAAGCTTTACTACAACAATTACTCTTACTAGTTTGATTGTTCCTTTACGTTCATCCATTGCCATGGTGCAAGAACAAAAAACTTTATCAGAAGATGAACTAATCACTCTAGCTATTGATTCCTATGTGTTAAAACAATCAACAAACTTGAAACATATAAGTGTAATAAATGAAAACAATAATCTAAAAGCTCAATTTGCTGAATCAGCTTTACAAGGAATAAATTTTGATGAAAGTAAAAGGATTAGTGGACAAAAAGAAGTAGCAAATAAAGAAATTGTCTGTTATTATGCAAAACAAGAAGCTTTACAGATATGTTGATTTCTCAGAGATTTAAATGTTGGTATGCCAGCTATTTTATGGGACTTTTGTTCGTTTCGATTGGATCCTATTGGAATGATAGAGAATTCATAAGCCTAGTCACGATTTTATTCATCTTTTCATTGATGCAATTACCAGTCTTCATAGGTGTTGTGGTTCCAATGAAAAATTTGAGTCATATCAAGAAGTTTTTAATTTATCTAATATTTTATATCCTTTTATTTGGTTTATTTCTTTTGCTTATAGGAGCAAATTTTATGGATATACAAGGAGTAATTTTGTTCGTTTTATTTAGTATAGGAATAATAGTGGCTAGCATTTCTACTGCAGTGAGTTCCAAAGTGATTTGAAAAAAAGAATCTATTAGGCCAGTAATAGGTTCTTTTATTTAGACAAATTCAGTGGATTTTTCAATACTTGTTTCTAACTTTTCGTCAAAAATAGAAGTGAAACAAGAAGTATTCTTTGGAGCTATTAGTAGAGTGTAACGAGATATTTTTTATATCCTTATAAAAAATCGGCAATGAATGCCTACCTACAATAATGATTAATCTAATTTGCTTCTTCGTATCCTCACTCAATTCTTGCAAGGGAGATTTTTTTGAAACTGTTGAAGGCTTTCTTTCTGACGTGGCTGATAAACTAAATAAAACTTTATAAAAGCGAAGAAATAAAAAAACAGTTTCTCTTAAAGAAACTTAAGTTAGGAATAGATATCTTTAAGAAAAAAGTTTTACATCCCTAAAAATAGCAATATCAAGGTTTGATCCCTTTAGTATTTTAGATGAAAAAGAACAAAGTAACGAAGATGAAAGATTGGATAGATCCAATAGTGAAAAAATTACCACAAACAGGAACCAAACAAAATAGCTTGCTGATTTTGCTTGGTGTGGAATTAATCACTTTAGTTGCTTTGGTATCGAGAAAGAAATTCAAAAAACAAAGTGAAGAACTTTTAAATAAGCCAATTGCCCGCTAGAAGACAGCGAACCATCTGTTCTCTAGCAGGCTTTTTGTTTTTTTGTTCAAACAATATTCGCAAAGTATAGTCACACAATAATCTCTAATGGGTCCACAACTACAAAAACTGTCTCTTATACACATCTAGATGTGTATAAGAGACAGATACAGGCCTATTCTCTTACATTTTAAAAAGATTACTTACATATATTTGGTGGGTGGCTACAGTATCTCAATATAAGTTTCCATAGCCTTAAACTCTAGGAATCTTATTCTTCAAATCGTCAGTAGAAACGTAAAAATTGTCCGTGATGACGATTCAGGTTGAGAAGCTAGTGAGAAGATTAAGTTCTTATATAAATAAAACGCAGGAATTTATTGATTCTATTTATATGGAAAGGATTAATCTTTCAACGAAAACGGAAAATATGATTACCGAAAGTCCTATTTGGAGGGAAATATATGTGAGAAAAAGGTATAAATAAGAAAGTAAGTGAAATACTGTCACACAAATAAAATAC
>NZ_NGMO01000001.1:431100-474239 GCF_002140175.1 Candidatus Enterococcus wittei | reverse complement strand
ATTATATAGAGAGAAGGGGAGTTTAGAAGGAATTTTTTTTGTTTGCTGGATACCTGAAATAAATCATCCAAATACTTTCAATGAAGGAGTGAAAAAGATGCCACAGGAATTCAGGATACCATTGAAACCAAAGCATTCGAAGATGCCGAAAAAGTCAAGGATACCACAAGATTCTTCTAGACGAACAAGTGGTCGGAACTACAACAAAATGAATGACAAGAATAAACCAGGAGGTGTCCAACGCGTTTTAAACAATGTCTCCAACACATCGGGACATACCCTAACACCCGAAGGAATAAAGCGCCCAGCGGGCTGGCTTCATACATGGGGAACCTTGTTAATGATGGCCCCACCATTAGATTTTCCCGACCAACAGATGGTCTTAAAAAAAACTCAACCAGCATTTGAAGTGAATACACGAATTGACGTTAGAAGAGATGGGAATCAGACAAGGATCCACTCCTTTGTTTCAACCTCCACCATTAATCATGAGCAAATCCAATCTACATTATTTTTGAATAGGCCCCATACTAGGTCTCACCTATCCTCATCGGTGGCACTACCGTTTGCCAGTACTGCTGACTCTCTTTTTGACAATCAGACATTACATTATCAGACATCAACGTCTACGCAACCGAATGTTGACATAGCGAAGATGGCACATGAATTAAGTATTTCTGTTCACCAGAAAGCTCATGAACTCTATCAACTGATGAATTGTAGCACTACGAGAAGGACGGATCAGGTGAAGACATGGGTCGTCACAGGAGAAAGCGTGGAACAAACGAGTTTTACCACGGTTTGTCAGAATGCCATCGGCAGAGCTGAGACACAAAATAATCAAGAAATGAAACAAGAAAGTGAGAGCTCTTCTATTTCTACTTACCCTGTGAATGGCATGAATGTTCAAGGAACTTCTCAGTTTTCTGCGGAAGAGGCTGCTCAAGAACTAATCAAGTCCTTTCAAGATTCTTTCGAAAACAAACATAACGCTACAATAGGAACCCCAAATCATATACATAATCAAGTGGCAGAAACATTTTGGAAGGGATTAATGGAACGGCTCTATCATTTTTTTTCCCAACACGAAAATAAGTCCTATACTCAAAAACAAGAAGGAAGTCGTAATGGATCTCTGATGTCATATTTTGTGGATTTGTTGCTACAAACTTTTTCGATAGATTATGGAAAACATGTTCCCACTAACCCACCATCAGAAAAGAACCTAAATTATCAGATGAAAAAGTTATTTTCTAATCAATCAAATCAAACGAAAAAAAGACTATTGGAAGTAACGCCAGAAATGGTAGCGGAAACTGTATTAAAAATGGCACCAGAAACGGTATTGGAACCCGAACAAGAAGTGACACCAGAAATGATTTTGAAAACTGTGCTTGTATTGAACTCAGAAGGAGAGGGGTTTTTACCTCAACTTTGGCGCTTGGCTACGGATTTTTATGGAGTAGTCGATGATTTTATCCAACAATCCATTGGCCTCCAGTTTTTAAGCGCCGAGGCTATGCCGTTGCCAACTACTAGAATACCTTCTCTAGAATTAGAGGAAAATCAATTAACATTCAAAGAGAGTCAGATAAGTGTAACCACTACAGGAAGCAGTCAAGTTAATGGAACGGCACCTTATATTAATGGAACTGAATTAGAGATGACACCAGCTGGGGGAAGTAATGATACTCAGGAAATCAATGAAAAGATCCAAGCATTTTTGCGGGAAAATGCCGATGACCCAACAAAGGTAGTGGCTAAGGAGGTAAAGGGAGAATTCAGTCCCCCTGAATGGACAAGTGAACAAAAAGAGAACATCCGTAAGAATCTAGTTGATTTTTTCATAGAAAAAGGAATAGACTGTCAAGAATCTAATGCCAAAGATCTAATGGAGACAGTCGGTGAGTGGGCGCTTCTTGAAGGAGCGACTCCCCCAGCGCTGGATATGGTGAAAGTCAAACAACTCGCAAAAATTATTCTAGACATGGAGGAAGAGACAGTAATTTCAGAGGAACAAGCAGGTTTAACTGTCGGATCATGGATCTATGAAACAATGAAAGACAACCAACCTGTAGCTTTAGCTATGGTCGCAGGAACTACAAAACAATCAGAAGAAACGAGCACGATGCTATCCCCCTCAGTAAATGAAGAGCAAACTAATTCAACAGCTAAAGAGGGTACGGTTCAATGGCGTAATCCAAAAGTGCGAAAAAAAATAGAAGCGTTCCTTAAGGGGAAAAAGGTGCTCTCTGATCAACCAACTCAAGAACAAGTATTGATTGCTATGGGAAAATGGTTCACACAAGAAGAAAATAACCACTTGGTCTTCAATTATAAAAAGCTTCAATCAGTGGCGAAAGTGATCCTGAATGTATTGAAGCTTTATGGTGGAATAAAAGAGGAGAATGTCTCGAACAAAGATGCCGAACTAACCGTCATGAAATGGGTCTTTGAAAATGTGTTGGGGAGTTCGATTGAAGCATATATAGTCAAAACACTCGTGACGGTTCCTGACGTGAACCAATTTACAATTGGACACCTGAGGGATCTATTTACGGTTGAAAACTTAAAAAAAGCAGGTCATCTTCAGTTAGATGTACCGACCTTTTCTCAAGAACAGAAGACCTTCTTTAATAAGCTATGGAATTTATTCCTCCAGCGAGAGTTGCCTAATTATTTTGTAGACAGCAGTGGTCTAGGCAATAACTTATTGGTTTCTGATTATAACTCATTGATGCAACTAACAGGGGCTAAAATCTTAAAGGAGGGGGAATATCAAGCCTCCTTTAGTCCAAAAGAGGCTCGATTGATGGGGGAACATTTTTGGCAAACAATCCTTGAAAAAGGAATCACCACTTATGAAGAATTCCGTCATCTCCTGATGCCTTCTTTACTTGCGGTCGCTCAACTAGAACCAGATTTATTACGTGAGGCATTGGCTACGGGTACCTACAAAGAAGTGGCAATCAGCACATTTATAGGATACCAACAAGTAGGTTATTTTCAACTCGTTGAAAATCAAGAATTACTCGATCGTTTGTATAAAGCCTATCAAGAAGCCTTACTTCAATGGCGCCGAAAAGATGCTATAGCCACAAATATTGCTGAAAAATGTCGCAACAAAGGTTCTCGTGCGCCCATTTATGTTATAAAACAAAACTATCTTTTAGGCTTAGAGGAGCCCTGTCGAGATATCGATTGGTTCCCACCTAAATTAGAAGACGAGTATATCAAATTGACAAAAAACGTCTCGGATACGCATATTCCCTTTGATAAAAAAATGATTGAATTTGCGATAAATACGGTTGATCTAAAGGAACGTAAGTTTATCTTCTCGGAAGGAACCTCCCTTTACGAAGGATTTGCCGAGTTGAAAAATGAAACCCACTATATAGGTGGAGCTCCGGGAACAGGTGGGATGTTACTGATTAATTTTAGAGGACGAGTGACGTGGGAGGACACGACGCTTAGTCTAGATAAAACCGATCTATTCGTGGCTGTTCAAGGAAAGGAAGAACGTTGGTATGGATTGAAGAGACTGGATGAAGAAGGGGGATATATCCTCTATCGAGTGGATCAAGATCCCCTATCCTATCTCAAATATGGTTTATTTAATCGAAAAGATCTTTGGGAAAAAGGATATCGCCAAGTAGGAAATGAAATTCGTATAGGAGATAAAAACTTTCAGTTCTCTGCTCGTGTGAATCGAAGTAAAAAATTATCCCATGGAGTGGAAATGGGACCGTTCATTGAGGCATTAAGTCGAAAGCATAGTGATCAACTATATAACCAGCTCTACGATTCGGGAAATGACAAAGCGGATATCGAAAAAGCTTGGGATGTCATCAAGCATTTCATCCCATTTTATGATTGTGTGATTGGGATCAAAAACCAAAATGTGGGGGAAGCGGTAACTTCGTGTACGATTGATGCATTGATTTTCATACCGGTATTTGGGCAGATCACTTCCCTCAATATCAAATTTGCACTAGGTGTTGCCAGAACGTTTGCCAAAAGCGGTATCAGAGGTGTGATCCTAAATAGTAGTCGTTTTCTTCCTAATATAGCAGAGATTCAAAAACTTCTGTTAAGTCTTGCACGGACCCTCGATCCAGGGTTTGAGTTAGTCATAGGTGGGGGACGACTGGTTGCCAAGAAGCTAGCGAGTCTCAAAAATGAATTATGGGTAAGTAAAAAAACCAAAGAGCTATTAGAAAAAATAGAGACCATGGAAAAATCACGAGAGGCGTTGAAAAAAGAGATTGTGATGGCACGCTCGCCGAGAGATGAATTGGTTATTCCAGTGAGAAAGGTAAAATCTCATTTGTATAGGCGGGTGACGAATCTGGAAACTGTGGAGGTGTTTGGTGGACTATTTATGTTGAAAGGAGATCAACTAGAAGATTATAGAGGCGTGGCTACATTCACTCCTGAACAATTAACGTTGATTGATCTTTTGGAGGTGAAACTAGATAAAACTCAGCTATTTGTCGTTGAAGCTAACCCTAATCCTCAGGCTTATGGAGAAGGACCAATCACAACAGTATTAAAAGAAGGAGAGGAAGCAACACACTTTATTCGAATGAAAGAAAAACTGATTCCGGTGATCATCACGGTAATTAAGGAGCATGGTATCCGATTGGATGTTTATGTCCCGCATTCAGAAAAAATCTTGTCAGTGAATTATAACGGTGTGGAGTGGTATTTTGAAGCTGAGACTTCGCCTTTCATATCAAAAGAGGTAGAAACAAAAATCGCTGATATTTTGGATCAGTTTGAAACACAAAAAAATCCAAATGATCTTTCTGCACCAGATAGTAGAGATGGTTTGATGTGGAATGAATCAGATAGGTCCTACATCAAGATCAAGGAACACTACATCCCGTTGATCTTACTAGATCAGAAGTTAAAACGGTATCATTTGGTGAAAAAAGACTACAATGAGGAAATGACAGTGTTAAGACTTGATTCAAAAAGTGGCCAGTTTCGTTTTGAAACAGATTTTGAAAGGACACAAGTGGAAGAAGGAATTGATGAAGAGGTTCTACATAGGAGAGGGGAAAGGAAAGTCAAGAAAAAAACTTCAAAAATTTTGAAAGAAGGAGAGCCAAGTACCTCGCAAGGAGTAGTCTCACAAAGTAATCAAAGCGGAGTGTTTCCGCCGTATAATAAGATTCCACCATCTCCAGGTAGAGGAGAGCTATGGAATAAAATCAGAAAAGCAGTAGAGTTAATGGAGCCTGTTAGAAGAGTAGAAGATCCTACTGTTAAGCTTCCATTGCTAGCTAAATTTATCCCGGAATCGTCTCCTGCCGTTTCCCTTAATAATGATTGGATTAATGAGAGCATTTTGAGAGAGATTAATAAGCATTATCGATTTGCATTTCGAGTATTTACTGGACTTCGGACAAAAAGAGTACCAGAGTTTCTCAAGCCGTTTGTCAGAAAGCTGGCAAAAGATATTACGAGTTCTATGGAATATTTTGGAGATGCACATGTAAAATTCAACACTTTATTGAGGCAAGAAATGATTTCAGAAACCATTGGTGGGGAGTATTTAACAAAAATGTTTTCACTGGAAGGAAAGGATAATCAAGAAGAGATATTAAAGGAAATCGTAACAAGATTGGCGTCAATTACAAGAAAAGCAGAGAGATTTCTTCAACTATCAAAAGATTGGGGCTTTGAAAATATTTTGATTGTATCGACTGATTTAATTCAGCAAGGAAGTTCAAAAATTTATTATACAATACATCAAAATTTGCTAGAACAGGCATTTGCAATAAGAAACGATCCAGAATGTCGAATCTTCGTTTTAGCGGATGCTTTCCACTTAGATCCCAAGGTAGATCTATCAATTGAGTTAACACCGGCTCTAGATGAAACAATTATGCATGAAGTCACTCATATTACTGCAAGAACATCAGACTTAACAACATATAGCTTGCCTATGAGAGGCACTTGGAATAATGGAAAAGCGATAATGGATGAAATTAATGAAAATTTTTCGGAAGTTTTAGCATCTATGGGTTTTAAAAGATTCGTTGCACGATTGGCGGAAGAGTTTAATTTGCCAAATTTATCAGAAGAAGTAGTCGCTGAAGCGCTAGCACTAGATGTAGATCCCATGCTACGAACCAATTTTCTGTTAACCGATGCTGAACTTGTTATGATTATAATCAGAGATGTTGTCGAAGGAAGAAAATATGATGACCTAATTCGTGTCTCAAGGGAGGCTGTTACCGAAGAATTAGGAGATAAATTTATGTTTATGTATCTAGCGTTGGCTTACGAACTTGGAGAGGGAATATTCGAAAAAGATCTTCAACTGAACAAGATGCAAAAGCAGATCACAACAAGAACAACGGATAATGTAAGTGTAGATATAACAGACAAAGAAACATTAGTAACTGCAAGCACTACGAGTGGGAAAGAATCTACACGAATCACACCCAATAGAATTTCCTTAAATCCTTCACCCACGAAAACACAAGGTAGCAACAGTCAGACTCAAATTACCCTCAATCAACAAGGAGCGGAACTCCCAAAAACTACAGCGAAAAAAAAATTTTTAGATCTTGTAGGAACGGGGAAGGAAAGAAGTACTCAATTCAAGTCAACGATGATATTCAACCACCCAATAAGTCAGGATCAGCAAGAATTTTCCCCACAACACTAACTAAGTGATGTCCGAATTTACTGCATTCTGTATGAAGGCAAAAACGGACATGATAGAGAGTAAGGTGGGATATTAGTGGAATGTATATTTTTAAGTGTGGGACAAGAACTTAATAGTTACGCCTTTGATTCTATTCTGAGGTATAAATAACCTAAAAATTCCATTTAATTATATGTATTTTTGCGATTAACCTAAAAATAGGCGAGCAACTCTTTTTATTGAAAGTGCCACAACCTGACTTTGTTCCTTTTTTTGACTTGGTTACACTCTTATCTGACGCAAACAACAGGATTATCATTGTGTAATATCGACTTCTTATCAAGTATTCCATATTTGTCTACTTAATCTAGTTTGATAATAGCTGGATATGCTTCAGATAAATTAACCGAAAAAGGCTTCTGAGATAGTAGGTTTAGAAAAATACCGATTATTACAAATCTATTATTATCTTACTGATAATCGGCGCAAACTATGGGTCAAATCTATATCTAGCATTTGATTTTATATGGATTGCTTTTTTTTTGGAAATGGACGCACAACGATTGATTGGATATTCGTAATTTTCGCCTTCGAATCTACTAGGTTTAGCTGGAGAAATATTCAATTTATGCAGGGCGTTATCTTCAATTGCGATTCCAATCAACTAGTGTGGATTAACATTAATGGTTTTTATGTTTTTTGAAATAAAAGCAAAGGAATAATTATTGATAATAGGATGTTTAAAAATTGGTGGTATGATAGAATAGCCAGAGGAGATTGTCACATGTTTTTCAAATCAATATCAGTACTCACTTCACTTATGAAGAGCGATATTAAATGGTATCATACGTAATATGAATTATGCATTAGTTGGTATGTAAATCCCTAGATCGGAAGCGTATGAAGATGATATGAATATATCCGAAAATATTCGTAAAGTTCAACGAAATGCAGAACGCAAGCTATGAAGAGAAGATTGATAAAAATCATTGGAAAACAGGAATAAAGTAAATCGGAAACAGTAGAAAACTTTTCACAACTTGTATAAAAGTAATTTAATCATCGGGGTGTTGATGCTAATTCAAGAACAACTGAATGAGAAAGATTGAATATAGATAATGTGAATCAATTGATTGATGGAGAAGTTTAACATCAAAACGATTTATGGTAAAATGCAAAAGATACGTGGTTATAAAAGAACGTATAGAGATAATCTTTTCTTCGCTTGATATGTATGGTTTGTATCATAAAACGATTTTACTAAGATTATCAACAATTAAATAGTGTAAACACTTGATATGAAAGGAGTTGCTTTAATAATATGACCATTCAATGGTTTCCAGGACATATGGCAAAGGCCAGACGAGAAGTATCTGAAAAAATGAAATACGTTGATATCGTCTTTGAATTGGTTGATGCGCGTTTGCCGTTGTCTTCTCGTAATCCTATGCTGGATCAGATCATTCAGCAAAAGCCAAGGCTTGTTTTATTAAACAAAGCAGATCTAGCAGATCCTCAACAAACAAAGAAATGGCAAGAGTACTTCAAACAGCAAGGTCATCAAGCATTAGCAATCAATGCGCAAGAAAACAAAGGGATTAAAGCTTTGATTCCCACTGCAAAAGAGGCTTTGAAGGAAAAGCGTGAACGAGATGCTGCTCGTGGGATCAAAACTCGAGCCATTCGTGCAATGGTCTTAGGAATCCCTAACGTTGGGAAATCTACTTTGATGAATCGACTCGTTGGTAAAAAAATTGCCCAAACAGGAAATAAACCTGGCGTCACTAAAGGTCAACAATGGCTACGTTTAGGAAGTGAACTAGAACTATTAGATACCCCAGGAATCTTATGGCCAAAATTTGAAGATGAAGAAATCGGCAAAAAATTGGCTTTGACAGGAGCTATCAAGGATCAGCTCGTTCATCTAGATGATTTGGCTATCTATGGCTTGGATTTTTTCACGCGCTATTATCCAGGAAAAATCAGTGAGCGTTATGGACTAGAGATAGAAGAGGAACAGAGTTTAGCACCTGAATTATTGATGACGATCACTGAAAAACGAGGCTATCGTCAAGATTATGATCGTGGAAGTGAACTAGTGGTTTTTGATATCCGCCAAGGAAAACTAGGACGTTATACTCTTGATCGCTGTGAAGAAATAGGTGCATCTTTAGATGAGTGAATCGATCAAAACAATCAAAGAACAATTAAAAACAATCAGCCAACTAGATGATCCTGTACTCGAATTATACAGGAAAGACCCTCGCAAGGGTGTTCAGCAAGCCTTGCTTTCTTTTGAGAATAGGATTCAAAAAGAACGATTACTTCGTGAGAAATATGAAACAATGTCATGTTTTGAGTTGGAAGGCCATGAAAAAGGATATGAATGGATTGCTGGAATCGATGAAGTTGGCAGGGGACCTTTAGCAGGACCTGTGGTTTCAGCAGCAGTTATCTTACCGAAAAATGTAGTTATTTATGGATTAAATGATTCAAAACAGCTTTCCGAAAAAAAACGAGAAACTCTTTATGAACAAATCCAAGAAAAAGCCGTATCAATCGGGCTAGGCATAATTGGTGAAGAAACCATCGATGAGGTCAACATTTATGAAGCAAGTAAACTGGCTATGTGTGAAGCAGTAAATAAGCTTACAACCACTCCTGATTATTTACTGATTGATGCAATGACGTTGGACTTACCTATTCCACAAAAAAAATTGATCAAAGGGGATGCTCGATCCATCTCCATTGCGGCGGCTAGTATTATTGCCAAGGTGTTTCGTGACCGTTTAATGCGAGACTATGATCAGCAATATCCAGGATATGGATTTGCACATAATGCGGGGTATGGTACAAAAGAACATCTTCTAGGATTAGAAAAACAGGGTCTCACACCTATTCATCGGAAAAGTTTTGCTCCAGTCAAACAATATTTAGGATAAAATAAAAAACGTCACTTTCACGTATATTACTAAAAAGTAATTATGTAGAAAGGAGACGTTTTATGTTTTATATCAAAGATTATTTAATCAAATTAGCCTATGTAAATGGAATGAATGGACAACAAAAATGGCGAGTGATCCATCATCTTTTAACCTTTAAAAATGAACGGTTAACCACAAATGAAATCATCGAAATCGCACAAATCAAAAGTCAAGAAATGACTTTTCAAAAAAGTTGGTGGATGATCCATGAAGAGTGGGAGAAAATCAAAAAAGAAGAGCGATTTTTCACTTGTCTTGATCCAATTTATCCATCACAATTGTTTCATCTAGCGTATCCTCCTATCTTGCTTTTTTATAAAGGAGATCTCTCATTATTGAGAAGTAAGATGATCAGTGTTGTTGGCGGTCGAGAAACTTCTGTGTTAGCTAAAAAAACTGTAAACCATTTGTTGTTACCCGTAATTGAAAAAGGCTTTGTGATTGTGAGTGGTGGGGCAAAAGGTATTGATGCATATGCTCACCAAGCAGCAATCAAAGCTTCTGGTAGGACGATCGCCATTATCGGTACTGGGATCGATCGATGCTATCCCAAAGAAAATCAAAGACTTCAAGAAGAAATTAGTAAAAATCATCTTTTACTAAGTGAATTTCGTCCTGAAGATGGACCGAAAAAATATCATTTTCCTATGAGAAACCGCATAATTGCTGCATTGTCACAAGGAATCTGTGTAGTAGAAGCAAAGAAAAAAAGTGGATCATTGATTACTGCCCAACAAGGTTTGGAACTTGGACGTACTATTTTTTCCGTTCCAGGAAATATTTTAACAGGACAGTCATCTGGCTGTCATCATTTGATTCAAGATGGGGCAATCTGCGCCATTTCAGGGCAAGATATCTTAGCTGAAATAAATGGCTAGCTAATGTTTTATTATTTACTTTCCTTGACAAACGTTTTCTGAATGGATATGATAAGCTACGATTTGTATGATTCCTCTTATTATAGTAGGAACACGTCAATGGAAAGGAGTCCATTCAGGAATGGCATATAAATATTTAGTGATTGTAGAATCACCTGCGAAAGCCAAAACAATTGAAAAATATCTCGGACGTAATTATAAAGTAATGGCCAGTGTTGGTCATATCCGTGATTTACCAAAGAGCAAAATGGGTATTGATTTTGAAAATAATTATGAACCCCATTATATATCGATTCGAGGAAAAGGCGATGTCATCAAAAGCTTGAAGACAGCTGCTAAAAAAGCACAAAAAGTATATCTTGCAAGTGACCCGGATAGAGAAGGAGAGGCCATTGCTTGGCACCTTGCTTATTTACTAGGGCTCGATCTAAATGAAAAAAATCGTGTTATCTTTAATGAGATCACAAAAGATGCCGTCAAAGCGGCATTTAAAGAACCACGTACGATTGATGTTGATCTAGTGGATGCACAACAAGCACGAAGAACTCTTGACCGGATTGTAGGGTATTCAATTAGTCCTATTCTATGGCGTAAAGTCAAAAAAGGGTTAAGTGCTGGTCGTGTCCAGTCGATCGCATTAAAGATTATTATTGATCGTGAAAAAGAAATCCGTGAATTCACACCAGAAGAATACTGGAGCATTGATGGTAACTTTAAAAAGGCACGAAAAAAATTCAAGGCTAACTTTTGGGGGATCGACGGAAAGAAGAAAAAACTTTCAGATGCTGAAGCTGTAAAAGAAGTGACCCAACGAATTGATGGAAAAGAATTTGAAATAAAGAAAGTTGAAAAGAAGGAGCGTAAACGCAATCCAGCGAATCCTTTCACAACAAGTAGTTTACAACAAGAAGCAGCACGTAAATTGAATTTCAGAACAAGAAAAACAATGATGGTTGCTCAACAACTTTATGAAGGAATCGCACTAGGCAAACAAGGTACAGTGGGGTTGATCACATATATGCGTACAGATTCCACTCGTATTGCTGATACAGCAAAAGCCGAAGCAGCTTCATATATTGAAGAAACATACGGCAAAGAATTTTCTAGCCATGTTGAACGCAAAATCAAAAATTCCCAAGGCGCACAAGATGCCCATGAGGCAGTACGACCAACCAGTGTATTGCGAACACCAGAAGAAATTAAGCAATACTTGGATAAAGATCAATTAAAACTTTATACCTTGATTTGGTCACGTTTTGTTGCTAGTCAGATGACACCAGCCATTCTTGATACGATGAAAGTGACTTTAGAACAAAATGGAGTGACCTTTATTGCTAATGGATCGAAAGTGAAGTTCAAAGGGTTTATGCAAGTCTATGTTGAAGGTAGAGATGATGGGAAAGAAGACAAAGAAAACATTTTGCCGGAACTAGAAGAAGGCGATATTGTCCAATCTGTCGATATCGAACCAAAACAGCATTTCACTCAACCACCTGCTCGCTTTAGTGAAGCCACCTTGATTCGTGCGTTAGAAGAAAATGGTGTCGGACGCCCATCCACGTATGCTCCCACTTTGGATACGATACAGCGTCGCTATTACGTGAAACTGACACAAAAAAGATTTGAACCAACTGAACTAGGTGAAATCGTCAACTCGTTGATTTGTGAATTCTTCCCACAAATTGTAGATATCCATTTCACTGCTGAGATGGAAGGCGATCTAGATAAAATCGAAGAAGGAAAAGAAGCGTGGGTCGAAGTTGTGGACCGTTTCTATAAGCCTTTCGAAAAAGAATTAGGTAATGCGGAAGAAAAAATCGAAAAGATCCAAATCAAAGATGAACCAGCTGGTTTTGATTGTGATATCTGCGGTCATCCAATGGTTATCAAACTAGGGAAATATGGTAAATTTTATGCTTGTAGCAATTTCCCTGATTGCAGAAATACAAAAGCAATTGTCAAGGAAATTGGCGTGACTTGTCCAGTGTGCCATGAAGGACAAGTCATTGAACGTAAATCTAAGAAAAACCGTCTATTCTATGGCTGTTCTCGTTTCCCTGATTGTGAATTCACATCTTGGGATAAGCCAATCGGTAGAAACTGTCCAAAATGTGATCAGTATCTAGTTGAGAAAAAAGTCAAAGGCGGGAAACAAGTCGTCTGTGTAAATGGCGATTATGAAGAAGATGTCCAAAAATAAAAAAATGAGAAGAGGTTTTCAGTTGAAAAACGTAAATGTTGTAGGAGCAGGACTTGCTGGAAGTGAAGCTGCATGGCAGATTGCTCAAGCAGGTGTGCCAGTACGATTATATGAAATGCGTCCAGTTAAATCGACTGAAGCACACCATACAGGAAATTTTGCTGAACTTGTTTGTTCAAACTCATTAAGAGGAAACAGCCTAGCCAATGCAGTTGGGCTATTGAAAGAAGAGATGCGTCGGTTAAATTCGGTCGTGATCACTTCAGCAGATGAAACAGCTGTTCCTGCTGGTGGGGCATTAGCTGTGGATCGTGATACATTTTCAGAAACGATTACACGTAAAGTGAAAGAACATCCTTTGGTGACAGTCGTGAATGAAGAAATCACAGAAATACCTGAAGGGATTACTGTCATTGCTACAGGCCCCTTAACTTCTCATCCTTTAGCTGAAAGTATCAAAAAATTTAATGGCTCGGATGGATTCTATTTTTATGATGCGGCTGCACCGATTGTTGATAAAGCAACGATCGATATGGATAAAGTCTATTTGAAATCACGTTATGACAAAGGCGATGCCGCCTATTTGAATTGTCCGATGACAGAAGAAGAATTCAAAGCATTTCATGAGGCTTTGATCCATGCGGAAGTGGCAGAGCTAAAGTCTTTTGAAAAAGAGAAATATTTTGAAGGTTGTATGCCTATTGAAGTGATGGCGCAACGTGGATTTAAAACAATGCTGTTTGGTCCGATGAAACCAGTAGGATTGGAAGATCCAAAAACTGGTAAACGTCCCTATGCAGTGATTCAATTAAGACAAGATAATGCGGCAGCTTCGCTTTATAATATCGTGGGTTTCCAAACTCACTTAAAATGGGGCGAACAAAAACGTGTTTTTCGTATGATACCTGGTCTAGAAAACGCTGAGTTTGTACGCTACGGTGTCATGCATCGTAACAGTTTTATGAATTCACCAGAATTATTGAAGCCAACTTACCAATCTGTGAAACGGGAAGATTTATTTTTTGCTGGACAAATGACTGGTGTGGAAGGTTATGTGGAAAGTGCTGCAAGTGGTTTGCTTGCTGGGATCAACGCAGCGCGCTTGGCAAAGGAAATGGAACCAGTCACCTTGCCACAAGAAACCGCAATGGGTAGCATGGCTTACTATATCACCCATGCTGAAGGCAAACATTTCCAACCAATGAATGCCAATTATGGTCTGTTCCCAGAATTGCCTGAACGTATCCGGGATAAAAAAGCACGTTATGAAGCGATTGCGCAACGAGCGCTAGCAGCTAATGAACAAATCAAAGAAATGTTAGCATCAGAATAAACAAACTATTTCTTAAAAGTTCTTAAGGTAACTTTTTCTGTGTCTAGGAACCAAGAAATGATTTTTGAATAAATAAGGCGAAGAATCATGAAATAGGAACAACTATTTTTTGATTATTCGTCTTGTTTTTTTGGTGCGAAAAGATCACTCACTGTTGACTTACGAATCAACAGATAAAAAATGGAAACACGGGGATAGAAGTAAAAAAGGGATAAGTATTAATAATGAGAAGAAAATAAGAGGTAAAGTCAAGTGAATTGTGTCAATTGTGACTAACCTTAGAAATATTGGTTAAATTCTGACAATTTATTTGTTTTTTTACTTTAGCTATGCTAAATTTATCTCTGGAAGCTAAAGGAGGGGGAAAAGATGGCAGAAACAACGTGGCAAGAAAAATTTTTGCGTTATTTAATCGTTGAACGTGGCTACTCTGAGAAAACTGAAGGGGCGTACGCTGAGGATATCAAAGATTTTGAGACCTTTTTAGCAGAATCTGGCGATGCGGATGTATTGAAAGTTAGTTATTTAGATGTCCGCGTTTATTTAAGTCATCTGTCTGATAAGGCTTACAGTCGGAATTCTGTTAGTCGTAAGATTGCCAGCCTACGCTCCTTTTACCAATATCTTCTAAAAGAAGAAATCATAGAGGAAAATCCGTTTTCTTACGTCCATTTAAAAAAGAAAAATATCAAACTTCCTCGTTTTTTTTATGAAAATGAGATGCAGGCATTATTTGCAAGTGTTACAGGGGATCGTCCGTTAGATTTGAGAAATCGCGCATTATTGGAAATTCTTTATGGCTCAGGTATTCGTTTAAGTGAATGTAGTGGTTTGAAGATAACGGCTATTGATTTTGAATCCGAAGTGATGTTGATTCATGGAAAAGGAAATAAAGAACGTTATGCGCCATTAGGTACTTTTGCACAAGATGCTTTACGAGAGTATTTTAAATATGGTCGCACGGTTTTAATGGAAAAGTATCACAAAGATCATGAGTATGTGTTCGTGAATCATCATGGGGAACCGATTACTCCAACTGGAATCGAATATGTATTGAATCAGATCATCAAAAAAAGTAGCTTAGATAGCGATATCCATCCGCATATGTTGCGACATACCTTTGCTACACATTTATTGAATAATGGAGCAGATATGCGGACCGTACAAGAATTACTAGGACATCAAAATCTATCCACTACCCAAATTTATGCACACGTGACAAAAGAAAGTCTACAAAAAAATTACCGCTCATTTCATCCAAGAGCGTAAACTTATAAAGTGTTATAGGAGGAAAGCTATATGGTAGAATCACAATTCCATTCAACCACTATTTGTGCAGTTGAAAAAAATGGCAAGTTTGCAATGGCTGGAGACGGTCAAGTGACGATGGGAGAATCTGTCGTGATGAAAGGTAGCGCACGAAAAGTTCGACGCATTTATAACGATGAAGTTGTTGTCGGCTTTGCTGGAAGTGTCGCCGATGCATTTACACTGGAAGAAAAATTCGAAGGTAAGCTAAACGAATATAACGGAAATCTGCAACGAGCAGCTGTAGAGTTGGCACAAGAATGGCGGACACAGCAGTCGATGCAAAAACTTGAAGCCATGTTGATCGTCATGAACGACAAAGAAATGTTATTAGTATCGGGTACAGGAGAAGTTATTACGCCGGATGATGGTATTTTAGCCATTGGCTCTGGAGGGAATTTTGCTTTAGCGGCTGCAAGAGCAATGAAAAACTATGCGCAAAATGACATGAGTGCCAAAGAAATTGCTGAAAATGCGTTGAATATTGCAGCGGACATTTGTGTCTTTACGAATCATAACATTATCGTGGAAGAACTATAGAGGTGAATAATATGTATGAATTAACTCAAACACCAAAACAAATCGTCAGTGAACTGGATCAATACATTATTGGTCAACAAGCTGCTAAAAAATCAGTAGCTGTTGCGCTACGTAATCGCTATCGTCGTCTGCAACTAGATGAAAAAATGCAACAAGACATCACACCAAAAAATATGCTGATGATCGGCCCAACAGGTGTTGGTAAGACAGAGATTGCTAGACGTTTGGCTAAAATCGTCAATGCTCCTTTTGTCAAAGTAGAAGCAACAAAATTTACTGAAGTTGGCTATGTCGGACGTGATGTAGAATCAATGGTCCGTGACTTAGTTGAGAATGCGATCCAAATCGTTGAGAAAACTCAATACAGCCGTGTCCGACCTGAAGCGAAAAAGAATGCAGAAAAACGATTGGTGAAAATCTTAGTTCCTGGTATCAAAAAAGAACAAAAGCAATCGACGAACCAATTTGAACAAATGATGAGCATGTTCAATGCATCACAGCAAAATAATAGTGCTGAACCACAAGAAGAAGTCACAGAAGAAATTCGTGTCAATCGCCGAACGGTACTTGAACAGTTACAAAAAGGACTGTTAGATAACCGTGAAGTCACGATCGAAGTGGAAGATCAAAAGAAACCTGCTCCAATGATGAATAATGGGCTTGAACAAATGGGGATCGATTTGAATGAAACTCTAGGTGCATTGACACCAAAGAAAAAAGTCGAGCGTACAGTGACAGTCAAAGAAGCATTGGAATTGTTGATCAAAGAAGAATCGGCAAAATTAGTGAATGATGCGGATATCCATAGTGAAGCGATAAAACTAGCTGAGTCAAGTGGGATCATTTTTATTGATGAAATCGATAAGATCACGTCCAAATCACAACAATCGGGTGAAGTTTCTAGAGAAGGTGTTCAAAGAGATATTTTACCAATCGTTGAGGGATCACAAGTGAATACCAAATATGGCTCTTTACAAACAGATCATATTCTTTTCATTGCTTCAGGAGCCTTTCATTTATCAAAACCAAGTGATTTGATCCCAGAATTACAAGGTCGCTTCCCGATTCGTGTGGAATTAGATGATTTGACTGCAGAAGATTTTGTCAAGATTTTAACGGAACCAAATAATGCTTTGATCAAACAGTACATTGCGTTGATCGGTACAGAAAATGTCACTGTCACATTCACGAAAGAGGCGATTGAACGTGTTGCACAAATCGCTTACGATGTAAACCGTGAGACAGATAATATTGGTGCGAGACGATTGCATACGATTTTAGAAAAATTATTGGAAGATCTGCTGTTTGAGGCACCTGAAATGCAAATGGGTGAAATTACGATTACCGAAGCGTATGTCAATGAAAAACTAGAATCGATTGCATCAAATGAAGACTTAAGCCGATATATATTATAAAATTGGAGGAAGAAAATGACGGATTTGTTAACGAAAACTCGCAAGATAAACAAGTTATTGCAACAAAAAAATACATTTGATATGCAAGCGGATTTACCTTACGATAAAATGGCTGTTACGTTAGGAGCTGTTTTAGATAGTAATGCATACATCATTGGCAGTGAAGGAGTGCTACTCGGCTATAACGAACGTCACGATGTCAATAATGATCGTGTAAAAACGATGTTTGTAAAAAAACAGTTTCCAGATGCCTATACGGATACAGTAGATCAATTAACAAAAACCGAAGCAAATATTCCAATTACTAGCGAAATGACTGCTTTTCCTTTTGAAAGCCGTGAAAAATATCCATTTGGGTTAACAACAGTTGTACCGATATTTGGTGCTGGTGAACGTTTAGGAACGATCATTCTTGCTCGAATGGAACAAGCCTTTAATGATGAAGATCTTGTATTAGCTGAATACGGAGCGACCGTTGTAGGAATGCAGATCCTTTATCAAAAATCGCGAGATATCGAAGCAGATGTCAGAAGCACTACCGCGGTTCAAATGGCGATCAATACTTTATCTTATAGTGAGCTAAAAGCAGTCCAAGCAATTTTTGATGCACTTGAAGGAGATGAAGGTCGTTTGACGGCCTCAAATATTGCCGATAAGATCGGTATCACACGTTCAGTGATCGTGAATGCTTTACGTAAATTAGAGTCAGCAGGGATCATTGAATCTCGTTCGTTAGGGATGAAAGGTACGTATTTGAAAGTGTTGAATGCACGCTTTAAAGAAGAATTGATGAAGCATAGTTATTAGAAATAGAAATGACTCGTTTTCCTTCAGGATTATTTAGTTACCGGGAAGAGAGTATGTATAGGTGGAGGAATGACGATGACTGTTATTATTCAAAATGATCAGCTGATTGCTGAAATTGCTGAACATGGGGCAGAATTGATCAGTTTGAAGTCCAAAGAGCATGATCTTGAATATATTTGGCAAGGCGACCCCAACTACTGGGGAAGACATGCCCCTGTGTTGTTTCCATTTGTAGGCAGACTAAAAAATGATCAATATATGTATCAGGGAAAAATGTATTCGATGGGGCAACATGGCTTCGCACGTGATATGGATTTTGAAGTGATTGAGCATGGTCAGGAGTTAGCTAGCTTTATGTTACGAAGTACCCCAGAAACGAAAAAAAACTATCCCTTTGATTTTGAATTGGTAATTTCTTATGAACTTGGTGGAGATGGCATTACGGTGCACTATCAAGTCGAGAATACTGGAGATGAAGAGATGTTTTTCTCCATAGGTGGCCATCCAGCATTTAACGTACCTTTAGAAGAAGGGCTATCTTTTGAAGATTTCTATTTAGCCTTTTCACCTAGGAAATCAAGATTACGTTTACCTTTAAATGGTCCATTCATTGATATGGAACAAAAAACTTTAGGTCAAACTAACACTAATTTAGCTTTGATGAGAGATTTATTTGAGCAGGATGCTTTAGTATTTGAAACAAAAGGATTGAATGCCTATTCGATCCGAAGTGAACAATCAAGCCACAGTGTGACTTTAAGTTATAAGGATATTCCTTATGTTGGTATCTGGTCTCCTTATCCAAAAGAAGCGCCATTTATTTGTATCGAACCATGGTTTGGAATTGCCGATACAGTCAATAGTAATGGTCATCTAATTGAAAAAGCAGGGATCAACCAATTGGGAGCCTATGAAATCTTCAAAACAAAATATTCGATCACAGTTAAGTAATATGTGCAGCTCACTTACTGATTCATATAATCAGCAGGCTTGTCTTATTTTAATCTAGCCGATAGTTGGTTGAAACACCATTCTTGAAATGAAAAATGCCTTCTAAACTTCTGGCAAAAGTTTAGAAGGCGTTATTTACTTCATATAGTGTGCGATTGTTCTTGTATTATTGAAGAAGGACTTCGACAATCGACAATAACTGCTCTACCAAAGTAGTTGGTACCCCCAAAAGCGCAAATCCTTTTCTTCACAGACTTGATATACGGGTGCAATCTTGATTTATGGAACTATTGGGCTTTTTTATCCTTATTTTTTCTTTTTACTACTATTTAAACCAAAAGGAACACGACTTTCCGTTTTATTTTTGATTCGTTGGATATTGTCTTTATGCCGATAAAAAATAAAGGCGGAAACACCAAATGCAATAATGGTTAATAACCAATTAGGTTTTGGCAGGATAGCAGGAGCAACATACGATAAAATGACGGTTGATAAAGTAATCAAGACCGCGCTGATCATACTAGACAAGCTTACCATACTTGTGAAAAATAAACTGATAATAAAAATAAGGCAAGAATAAATAAAGAATAAAGGATTGAATCCTAAAAGCATACCGGCACTAGTAGCGACAGCTTTTCCTCCTTTGAATTTTGCAAAAATCGGGAAGGTATGTCCGATGATGGCACCAACACCAAACCAAAGAGGATTGACAGTCGTGATATGGAAAATAATAGGAAGGCAAGTGGCTAATGTTCCTTTAAGAATATCCATGAACAAGACGATCGTTCCCGCTGTTTTACCCAATACTCGGAAAGTGTTTGTAGTTCCGGTATTACCGCTTCCATATTCTCGGATATCTTTTTTAAAGAATAGCTTACCAATCCAAACTCCGGATGGAATGGAACCTAAAAGATATGCTACAATAAACAATAAGATTACTTTCATTTTTTAACCTCTTTCAAGTTGAAAACTATTGTTTATTTTAGCATGAATAGAGGAGCAGAACAATCGAAAAACTTGCAAGTATCAGAGAGGAGTTGTAATTATGACTTTTAAAAATCCGTCACAGGAAAAAATTTTTCAGTATTTAAAAGAAGCAAACAGAATCGCTGTTGTCGGTTTAAGCAATAAAACAGATCGGACAAGCTACCAGATCGCCCAACTGCTACAAGAAAACGGGTATCAAATCATTCCAGTAAATCCACTATTAGTCGGGGAAGAAATACTTGGTGAAAAAGTAGTAGCTAAATTGACAGATATTGATGGTCCAATCGATATCGTGGATATTTTCCGTCGTAGTGAATTTTTGCCAGAAGTAGTGGCTGACTTCTTGGAGACAGATGCCAAAGTATTTTGGGCGCAATTAGGCATCCAAAATGATGAGGCGGCCCAACAGCTTCGTGCTGCTGGACGCGAGGATATTGTCATGGATCGCTGTGTCAAAATCGAATTAGCCAAAATGGCAGAAGCTGAGTAATGTAAGAACAGAGAACTCTTATTTTTTAGTTGAAATGAAAATCCAATCATTTGAAAGAAAAGCAACTGTGAAAAATGTGGTTAGGAGGTAATTTGTTTTATTCTTGCCTAACCTCTTTTTTTTCGTGAACTTTTCTAGTATGATTAGCGTGGTGTGGCTTTAGCCGCAAAGTATTATTGAAGGAGCGTTTGCCTTGGCAAAAAAAGTAAAGAACGAATATAATGATGCATCTATCCAGGTTCTTGAAGGATTAGAGGCAGTTAGAAAACGACCAGGGATGTACATTGGATCAACAGATAGCCGAGGCTTACATCACTTAGTCTATGAGATCGTTGATAATGCAGTAGATGAAGCCTTGTCAGGCTATGGAAATAAAATAGATGTAACGATTCACGAAGATAATAGCGTGACAGTAGCCGATAGCGGTCGGGGCATGCCAGTTGGCATGCATGCTTCTGGTATTCCTACAGTTGAAGTCATTTTTACTGTTCTTCACGCAGGTGGTAAGTTTGGACAGGGAGGGTATAAAACTTCTGGTGGACTTCATGGTGTTGGCGCTAGTGTAGTAAATGCTTTATCCAAATGGTTGACTGTTACAATCGTACGTGATGGTATCGAATATCAGCAAAAATTCAAACAAGGTGGAAAACCAGACGGTACGTTGAAAAAAATTGGTAAAACAAAAAGACCAAATGGTACATCCGTACACTTTTTACCAGATGATCAAATTTTCTCAACCATAAAGTTTTCTTATGATACTTTGTCTGAACGATTGAGAGAGTCCGCTTTCCTTTTGAAAGGCGTCAAGATCACATTGACGGATCTAAGAGGCAAAGAAGCGGTTATGGAAGAGTTCCATTATGAAGAAGGGATCAAAGAATTTGTTGAATACTTGAATGAAGAAAAAGATACTTTGACACCTGTGGTTTACTTTTCGGGTGAAAAAGAAGGAATTGAAGTAGAAGTAGCTTATCAATACAATGACGGTTATTCAGAAAATGTCTTATCCTTTGTTAATAACGTTCGGACTAAAGATGGCGGAACGCATGAAGTCGGGATGAAGACGGCGATGACCAAAGCTTACAATGAATATGCCCGCAAAGTGGGCTTGTTGAAGGAACGGGATAAAAACTTAGAAGGTAGTGACTTCCGGGAAGGACTAGCGACCGTGTTGTCGATCCGTGTACCTGAGCATTTGCTTCAATTTGAAGGTCAGACAAAAGAAAAACTAGGAACACCGATTGCACGTAGTGTGGTAGATAGTGTCATAAGCGAACAAATGGGCTTCTTCTTGCAAGAAAATAGTGAGATGAGCCAAACGCTTGTCCGTAAAGCAATCAAGGCCCGAGAAGCGCGCGAAGCAGCACGTAAAGCGCGTGAAGAGAGCCGTAATGGCAAGAAACGGAAAAAAGGAGAATCCTTGTTGTCAGGGAAACTAACTCCAGCTCAATCAAGAAACCCTAAGAAAAATGAACTTTATCTTGTGGAAGGTGACTCTGCTGGTGGTTCGGCCAAACAAGGAAGAGATCGGAAATTCCAAGCGATCTTACCCCTTCGAGGAAAAGTCATCAATACAGAAAAAGCGAAAATGCAAGATATTTTGAAAAATGAAGAAATCAACACAATGATCTATACGATTGGTGCAGGTGTTGGTCCGGAATTTTCAATTGAGGACTGCAATTATGATAAGATCATCATCATGACCGATGCGGATACAGATGGTGCGCATATCCAAGTCTTGTTATTGACTTTCTTTTATCGTTATATGAAACCTTTGATCGAAGCAGGAAAAATCTATATTGCTTTACCGCCATTATATAAAGTCTCGAAAGGACAAGGGAAAAAGCAAGTGGTGGAGTATGCTTGGACAGATGATGAACTAGCCGCTACGATCCAAAAAATCGGCAAAGGATATATGTTGCAACGATATAAAGGGTTAGGTGAGATGAATGCGGAGCAATTATGGGAGACAACCATGGATCCAAGTTCTCGTACGTTGATTCGTGTTCGAATTGATGATGCTGCTCAAGCAGAGCGTCGTGTAACGACATTGATGGGGGATAAAGTCGAACCTCGTCGTAAATGGATCGAGAACCATGTTCAATTTAGCTTGGAAGAAGACGGAAGTATTTTGGATAAAAAAGAAGAAACGGATATGACATCTTCTGTTTCTAATGAGTTGTTTGATGAAGAACTTTTAGCAACAAAAGAAAATGAACAAATAGTTGATGGAGAATAGGAGGTCACCTCATGGAAGAACGGCAAGAAGTACAAGAGTTAACATTAGAAGAAGTAATGGGTGACCGCTTCGGACGTTATTCAAAATATATTATTCAAGAAAGAGCGTTGCCTGATATACGTGATGGCTTAAAGCCTGTTCAACGACGGATTTTATATGCCATGAATAAAGATGGAAACACATTCGACAAAGGTTTCCGCAAATCTGCAAAATCAGTCGGAAATATCATGGGGAATTATCATCCCCATGGTGACAGCAGTATTTATGAAGCGATGGTCCGTATGAGTCAAGATTGGAAATTGCGAGAAGTACTTATCGAGATGCATGGAAATAACGGGAGTATGGATGGAGATCCTCCAGCTGCGATGCGTTATACGGAAGCTCGTTTATCAAAATTAAGTGGTGAAATGTTAGCAGACATTGAAAAAGATACTGTTGATCTAGTCTGGAATTTCGATGATACTGAAAAAGAACCAACTGTGTTACCTGCACGCTATCCGAATTTATTAGTCAATGGTTCGACAGGAATTTCTGCAGGTTATGCAACAGAGATCCCAACACATAATCTAGCGGAAGTGATTGACGGAACGATCTATATGATTGATCATCCTCAGGCAAGCCTAGATAAGTTGATGGAATATATTCCTGGACCAGATTTTCCAACTGGTGGGATCTTGCAAGGAAAAGCGGAAATCAAAAAAGCCTATGAAACAGGCCGAGGTAAAGTCATTTTGCGCTCAAAAACATCAATTGAAGCGCTCAAAGGCAATAAGCAGCAAATCGTTATCACAGAAATCCCTTATGAAGTCAATAAAGCGACACTTGTCAAAAAAATGGATGAAATCCGTTTGAATAAAAAAGTGGATGGGATTGCTGAGGTACGAGATGAGAGTGACCGGACTGGTTTACAGATCGTGGTTGAGTTGAAAAAAGATGCGAATGCGCAAGGGATTTTAAATTACTTATATAAAAATACGGAATTACAAATCAATTATAATTTCAATATGGTAGCAATCGATCATATGACACCGCATCAAGTCGGTTTAAAAGATATCTTGAGCAGTTACATTGAACATCGAAAACAAGTCATCACGAAACGTAGCCAATTTGATTTGGCCAAAGCACAGAAAAGACAACACATCGTTGAAGGCTTGATCAAAGCTTTATCTATTTTAGATGAAGTGATTGCTGTGATTCGTGAAAGTAAAGATAAGAAAGATGCGAAACTTAATTTGGTGGCGATGTTCCAATTTACAGAAGAACAAGCAGAAGCAATCGTTACGCTGCAATTATATCGTTTAACGAATACGGATATTACCGAACTAAGACGAGAATCCGATGAACTAATTGCGCAAATTACTGAATTGAACAAGATTCTTTCAAATGACAAAGAACTTTTTTCTGTGATGAAAAAAGAATTGCGTGAAGTGAAGAAAAAATATGCCTCTTCTCGATTGACGAAGATCGAAGACGAAATCGAAGAAATAAAAATCGATACTCAAGTGCTTGTAGCGCAAGAGGACGTCATCGTCAGTGTGACCAGAGAAGGCTATGTGAAGCGAACGAGCTTACGCTCATATAGTGCTTCTAAGCCGGAAGAAATCGGCATGCGAGAAGGTGATTATCTTCTTTACTCAGGTGAATTGAATACGTTGGATCATTTGTTATTGATTACGAATAAGGCCAATGTCATCTATCGTCCGATTCATGAGTTGCCGGATCTGAAATGGAAAGATGCGGGTGAGCATATTTCACAGACGATCTTGAACCTTTCAGTAGATGAATCGATTTTAGCAGTCTTTCCTTATCAAAAAATAGATCCAGAAAAGACCTTCGTATTCATGAGTAAAAACGGTTTGATCAAACAAACGAGAATGACTGAATTTGAACCTTGGCGTACTTACAAGAGTCGTCCATTGAGTGGGATGAAACTAAAAAAAGCAGAGGATGAACTAGTAGCGGTTTATCTTGAAAAAGAACAACCGGACTTAGATGTTTTTCTAGTTTCGAATCAAGGAATGGGCCTGCGCTTCCCGTTGACTGATGTTCCGGTAGTCGGTTCAAAGGCTGCAGGCGTTAAATCAATGAATTTAAAAGAAAAAGATACGATCGTCAATGGTCTGTTAGTTCTTGCTGAAGGAGATACACCTATTGTAATCGTTACCCAACGTGGTGCAGTAAAACGGATGTTAGCTCAAGAAATCAGTCAAACCTCAAGAGCAAACCGAGGTGTAGCCGTTCTACGTGAGTTGAAGAAACAACCGCATCGAGTGATTTACATGTCAGAAGGGCGGACTAAAGAGATCACCTTGATGAATCAAAAAGGAGATCAACTAACGATCGATCCAACTGACTATCCGATTGGGGACCGTACAACGAACGGTTCATTCGTATTAGATGAAAAAAAAGGCGGAGAAATCCAAATGGTTATTGAATCGCCACAAATGGAACTAGACGAATAACTGTTATAGTATTTTTGTTTCAGGAGAGATCTGTATTATTACAGATCTCTCCTATTTTTTATCTGTTAAGATAAAATTAAAAGTTGAACAATCGAAAAAAATAAAGTATTCACAATAGATAAACGTTGATAAATAAGGTTTGATAACAAACATTATTTTAAGTTAGTCTAAATTGTTAAAATAAAAACAAGAAAACCCTTGCATTACGAGGGGCGTGTGTTATACCTGTCTCTTATACACATCTAGATTGTTTCAGGAGAGATCTGTATTATTACAGATCTCTCCTATTTTTTATCTGTTAAGATAAAATTAAAAGTTGAACAATCGAAAAAAATAAAGTATTCACAATAGATAAACGTTGATAAATAAGGTTTGATAACAAACATTATTTTAAGTTAGTCTAAATTGTTAAAATAAAAACAAGAAAACCCTTGCATTACGAGGGGCGTGTGTTATACTTATCACATAAAAACTGTTACATAAAACAGAAACGGGAGGTCCATACAATGGAACAATGGAATGGATTTAAAGGAACAAAATGGAAAGAAGGCGTGGATACACGTGATTTCATCCAAAATAACTACCGAGAATATCGTGGCGATGACAGCTTTTTGGAAAAGCCAACAGAAGCAACTGAAAATTTGTGGGAAAAACTACAAAAATTAAATGATATTCAATTCGATCGTAATGGTGTTTACGATATGGATACAGAAATTGTCTCAACGATTACTTCTCATGATGCAGGTTATTTAGATAAAGATTTAGAAAAAATCGTAGGACTTCAAACAGAAACGCCTTTGAAACAAGCATTTATGCCGTTTGGTGGAATCAATATGGCAAACAATGCATTAACAAGTAATGGATATACACCAAATGAAGAATTAACTCATATTTTCACAGACTGGCGCAAAACACATAATCAAGGAGTATTTGATGCCTATACAGCTGAAATGCGTGCAGCTCGTAAAAACAAAATCATCACAGGACTTCCTGATGCTTATGGTCGTGGACGTATCATTGGTGACTATCGTCGTATCGCATTGTATGGAATCGACTACTTGATGGCACAAAAGAAAAAAGATCATGATATGACTGGTTACCACACAATGAGTGAAGAAGTGATCCGTCTTCGTGAAGAAATTTCAGAACAATATCGTGCATTAGCACAAATGAAAGAAATGGCAGCAAAATATGGCTACGATATTTCGAAACCAGCAGCGAATGCGCAAGAAGCGGTACAATGGCTATACTTTGGTTATCTAGCAGCGATTAAATCACAAAATGGTGCGGCAATGTCAATTGGACGTATTTCAGCATTCTTAGACATCTACATCCAACGTGATTTAGACAATGGCGTAATCACTGAAAAAGAAGCACAAGAATTGATCGATCATTTAGTGATGAAGCTACGTATGGTGAAATTTGCACGTACACCTGAATACAATCAATTGTTCTCTGGATTCCCGATCTGGGCGACACTTTCTATTGCAGGAATGGGCTTAGATGGACGTTCATTAGTAACTAAGAATGATTTCCGTTTATTGCATACATTGACAAATATGGGTCCTTCACCAGAACCTAACTTGACTGTTCTATATTCAGAAAACTTACCAGAAGGGTTCAGAACATATGCAAGTAAAATTGCGATCGAAAGTTCATCGATCCAATTTGAAAATGACAATCTGCTTCGTGAACAATGGGGATCAGATGATTGTGCGATCGCTTGTTGTGTATCTGGAACAGTTGTCGGAAAAGATATGCAATTCTTTGGGGCTCGTGCGAACTTAGCGAAAGCACTACTATATGCAATCAATGGTGGTGTTGATGAAATGACAGGCGCTCAAGTAGGTCCTGAATATCGTCCAATCACTAGTGATACATTAGATTTTGAAGAAGTGAAACACAACTTCATGAACATGATGGACTGGTTAGCTGAACTTTACGTGAATACATTGAATATCATTCATTACATGCATGATAAATATTCATATGAAGCAGCTCAACTGGCAGTTATGGATACAGATTTGAAACGTACTTTTGCTACAGGGATCGCAGGGATCTCACATGCGGCAGATAGCCTGTCAGCTATCAAATATGCTCAAGTAAAACCAATCCGTAATGAAAAAGGAATCACTGTTGATTTTGAAGTAACAGGTGATTTCCCTAAATATGGTAATGATGATGATCGTGCAGATGAGATCGCAGAATGGGTATTGGAATACTTTATGGGACAAATCAAACGCCATAAAACATACCGCAATTCAACACCAACAACTTCATTATTGACGATTACGTCAAACGTTGTTTATGGTAAAAACACAGGGAATACACCTGATGGACGTGAAGCTGGAAAACCATTAGCACCAGGTGCGAACCCAAGTTACAACGCAGAACAAAATGGGTTACTTGCAAGTCTGAATTCAACAGCGAAATTCAATTATGCACATGCTCGTGATGGTATTTCAAATACTCAAACAATCAATCCTTCTGGGCTTGGTAAAGATGAAGAAACAAGAATCAACAATTTACGTAATGTATTGGATGGCTACTTCTCTAAAGGGGCTTACCATTTGAACGTCAACGTCTTCAGTAATGACTTGTTACGTGATGCAATGGAAAATCCAATGAAATATCCCAACTTGACCATTCGTGTTTCTGGATATGCGGTTAAATTCCGTGATTTGACAAGAGAACAACAATTAGACGTGTTGATGCGTACATCACACGATAGAATGTAAGACAAGCAACAAGTGAAATGGAAGAGGTAAGACAAAAGTTCCGCATCTCAAGAGCTTTTGTCTTCCTTTTTACTCATAGGAAAACTAAATTTTCAATGTTAGCTGTGATTCAATGCTATTTGCTTTAAATTTGAATAAGTGATGTCTCAAAAGAGGTCTTCGTTATCATAGCGAAGATCTCGTGGTACATCCTCATTTTGAAAGTCGATCATTCGTAATGAAATTAAAGAAAAGAAGTGATTATTTTGGAAGAAAAAACAATTGGCTACGTTCATTCCATTGAAACTTTTGGTTCTGTTGATGGACCAGGTGTCCGCTTTGTTGTATTTATGCAAGGTTGCCGTATGCGCTGTGAGTTTTGTCATAACCCGGATACTTGGAATATTGGTGGAGGAAAAGAGTACACTGCAGATCAAATTTTAGATCAAGCTGAACGATTCCGCTCTTATTGGGGAGCTCAAGGGGGACTTACAGTTAGTGGTGGTGAACCGTTGTTACAGATCGATTTTCTGATTGAATTATTCCAAAAAGCAAAAGCACGGGGAATTCACACAACTCTGGATACATGTGGTAAGCCATTTACGCGCGAAGAACCTTTCTTTTCTCGTTTTCAAGAGTTGATGAAATATACAGATCTACTTTTATTTGATATCAAACATATCGATAATGAAGCACATAAAAAATTGACTCGTTGGGGCAATGAGAATATTTTAGAGATGGCTCAATATCTTTCTGAAATCAAAAAACCTGTCTGGATCAGACATGTTCTAGTTCCTGAGCGTAGTGACTATGATGAATATCTGATACGCTTGGATTCATTCATTAAAACTCTTGATAATGTGGATAAGGTAGAGATTCTTCCTTATCATACAATGGGTAAATACAAGTGGGAAACACTTGGCTTGGCCTATCCACTTGAAGGAATCAACCCACCAACGAAAGAAAGAGTGGAGAATGCGAAGCAGCTTCTCCATACGGAAGATTATAAAGGGTATTTGACTCGATAGACGAAAACGGGAGGAAGATAAGTATTGCTTCTTTCCGTTTTTTTGCTATTATTAAATAGGAGAAAACACAAAGGAGCGAGTTATATGTCAAAAATTTTAGTTTTTGGTCATCAAAATCCCGATACGGATGCAATCGGAGCAGCTATTGCTTTTTCATATTTACAAAACCAATTAGGTAAAACAACGGAAGCTGTTGCATTAGGTACACCAAATGAAGAAACACAATATGCATTGGATCATTTTGGCTTACCTGCACCACGTGTCATTACAGCAATCAAAGAAGAACAAGCAGATGTCATGCTTGTCGATCATAATGAATTTCAACAAAGTGTAGCAGATATTGCTGAAGCAATGATTTTAGCAGTAGTGGATCATCACCGTATTGCTAATTTTGAAACAGCAAATCCACTTTATTATCGTGCAGAACCAGTTGGTTGTACTAGCACGATTGTATTAAAAATATTCAAAGAAAACCAAGTAGAGATCCCACAAGCAATTGCAGGTATTATGCTTTCAGCGATTATTTCTGATACATTATTGTTCAAATCACCAACTTGTACAGCAGAAGATGAAGCTGCCGCAAAAGAATTGGCGGAAATCGCTGGAGTAGATTTAGAAGGTTATGGACTAGAAATGTTGAAAGCTGGAACAAATCTAAGTGATAAAACTGCAGCGGTATTACTTGATTTAGATGCTAAAAGTTTCCCGATGGGGGGAGCTAACGTACGAATTGCTCAAGTAAATACAGTGGACCTTAATGAAGTATTGGGCCGTCAAGAGGAATTAGAAACAGCGATGCAGGCTGAAATGACTGAAAACGGATATGATCTTTTTGTACTAGTCGTAACAGACATTCTAAATAGTAATTCTGAATTATTGATTGCGGGCGAACAAACAGAAGCAGTAGAAAAAGCATTTCAAGTAAAATTAGACAATAACCGTGCCTTCTTAGAAGGAGTTGTGTCTCGTAAGAAACAAGTGGTTCCTCAATTGACGGAAGCATTTAACTAAGCATAGCATAAAAAATTAGCTGAAGAAGTGGGAGAAGGAGCCTTTGGCTGGTTCTCCCGCTTTTTTCTTGCAACAATGAAAAGGGGTATTGGATGGATTATTTTTATTCAAAAAAATATTTAGATGAAGGATTACTTGCTCATCCACTATTTGAACCAATGATCGACTATTTGGTCAAGAATCGATCACAAGAAATCATTTTGAGAGAATTAAAAAAAGAGTTTCCACAAAAAAAATTCGAACACTTTCTTGATCAGATGATCGAAGCCGGTTTGATTATGCGGAAAAATCGCCGTTATCATCTCTCTTTTCCCGTTTTTGAAGAAGGAGAGTGTCAAGAAGACATTGAACGGTTAAAAGAGCAGATGATCCAAGAGCTGTCTGATTATACTCAAGAAGAACGAAAGCTCGCATTGTCAGAGACAATCTGGTCCAATTGCTTTGAAGAAGAAACAGATTATTTTTACGCCACGGCTTTCCCTGTTGAGACCATCAAAAAAGTTACAGCAGGGAATGAAGATTATCAATTTGTCACACTACAATTGGGAAATACCGAGCAAGTTTCTTTGCCAAATTATTTTGATTTGCAAAAGAAACAATCGATGATGCCCGAAGCGTTTTCACCTATTGTCCAATTGATCGGTGATGTGAATGAAGAGTATTTTTTTGATCAGGTGGAAGTGATTCTTGAGCGAATTCTTAAACATAAGTTTAAGGAAAGACGTAGAAATGTTTTTTTAGATGTCTTACTATCTACAAATGTCATCAAAAAAGAGAACGAATACCAACTTGTATTACCTGTGATGGATGCACAAGCCCATTCGGACATCTTCTTTGATAGATTGGATCATCTAGCTCCTTCCGAACGCGTATATGTCAAAGAACAGGCGTTTAGGAGTGTAATGAAGTATTTTGACATTCGCAACTATAATTATATTAAAATGATTCACAATTGTTAGGCAAAATATTTGTGAGGAGAGCAACAAATATTTTTGAAGTAACTAAAAATGGTCAATTTTTTTCGTTTCATTTTATCGTATTCGTCTAGTTGTTCATAGTTATCTTCATAAAGATGTGAACAAAAGGACTAATAGTAGATAATCATTAAAGTTTCATTTAAAGTGATAAAAATTAGATAAGGACTAATCCATGGATTAGAAGAAAAAATCGTTTCTGGAATATATTTTCCCATATCTAATGGTACAGTGGTTTGATTCACGGTATAGATTTTTAAACATAAAAGCACGCTTTTTTGGTTGAGTTTCGTCACTTTAACTGATAGAGTCGTTTTTTGCATATCCTAAAAAAGCGAGGCTATAATCAGTTTTCTTCTGATTATGGCTTCGCCTCTTTTTAAGGGTGATTGATCACATGTTATCTTGTTGTTTGTGAATAGTAATTGGTTTTCTTAGGTGCCACATCATATAACCAAGACTGGCTATAAATAGCAAATCTAAAATATTGCTAGTGATTTGGATATTGGAAGAATCAATGGATGTAGCTAAAGCCAAAATAAAAAAAGAACAAATACTATAACAAAAACAAAAAAGTGTAATCATTTGTAGTAATGCCGGCATTTTTAATTGTTTGAAAATCAGTGAAAACATAAAGAAAGTAAAGATAGTCAAAATGACAACTAAACCGTTGACGATGAAAAAGAAAAGTGAGTCTTGATCAAAGAAATACAAGATATCGGTTAATAGTGTCAATGATTTCAAAGCAATAAAAATTCCAATTGCTTCGTTAAATCTTGTTATTTTTTTCTGTTTAAAAAAAGCGCCGAAGCAAAGAGAGAAGATGAAACCGCAGATGGCGGATAAGATTAGTAAGGTAGGATTATCAGATCCTTGATTGAGTTCTGAATGGTCTAACAATAACCATCCAAACGAATTACATGGGACACTTGACGTTTTAAAGTAAGTGTAAAAGAAAAAAAGTAAAGCATTTAATGCGGCAAAAACAGCACCCCAGTGTAAAAAGGTTGTAGTTCTTTGATGTGTTTCCATAACTGCTCCTATTGTATTAATAATATATTTTATCATAACAAAATGATGAGGGAATGTCGAACGATTTTAATAAAATCAAATAAAATAATTGAAGAAAACCTGTATGTACAGATCAAAAAAGAAGTTAACGCACCTAAAATTGGTTTATTTCTAATTTTTAGAAAGGTTAGCTTCTTTTTAGTCATTCTTCTTATTCACCTTAACTTAGATGAAATATATGCTTGTTACTCCTCTTTACAATACCAATGATCTGATGTTGTAGTTGTCTGATCGTTCCTTCTAGATTAGTGATTATTTCTGCGTTTACGTACTTTTTTTGTCCAAAATCCACCAGAGATGTATTTGGGTTCATAAGAAATAATAAATGCACGTTCTTCAATTTCTTTAATTAATTGATACAATTCTCGTTCGTTTTTACGAGGAGAAAGTACCTCAAGGACTAATCGCTCCCCTTCAAGACCCATTGCAGAAGTTTGTGTGACACCAAAGCCATTTTGTCTTAAAATAATTGGTAAATTTTTATCCTCTGAAGTATTGGCAGGTAAGATGGTCGTTACCATGATATATCCTAGTGCCAATTTGTCCTCAATCGCAATGCCAACACTAATCCCGACGGCATAACCTAAAGCATAGACAAATAAGTTTATCGGGTTATCTAAACGATCTAAAACAAGTGACAGTCCTACGATATATATCGTAATCTCAACCATGCTAACCAATGGAGCAATATAACGATAACCTTTCATCGTCAGCATAAAACGCAAAGTATTAAGGGTGATGTAAGCGAAATTGATGAAAAAAATCATCAACAACATTTTAGGATCAAACATGTATCAACTCTCCAATCTAGTAATATTAACTTAATCCTATCATAAAAAATGGAAAATAATTAAATTATGAGCGTATTTCTCTGTAAAAAAATGATAAAATGATTATAATAGAATTATAAAGAGGGCAAGGTGAGCGTGATGAAGACAATTAATCGGGTTGTTTGTACCAGTCATGTCTTAAGTATTTGTTTTAGCATGTATTTAGGTAACTATTCAATCCAACAACCAATAGAAGCGAATAATTGGTTTTTTCCAATCTCTCTTACCGATGGAGTAATATTAAGTATTTTTTTATTTTTGATGATCTTTATCGGTAATATTTTCGGAAGTGTGGCTAGTTATTTTAATTTTTCCGCTTATCCATTACTTTCTATGGGATTAGGGATTGCAGGTATTTGCGGTCTAATGTTTTTTGCAAAATCAATGACTTTTTTTAGTGTTGTATTTGGTATACTTAGTTTATTTCAACTTATCATTGGTTTATCACTGGTGGTAAGGTCAGCAAATTTAATGAAAATCAGGTGAGTCAGTGAATCCGATTATATTGAAGCGAAGAATTAAAACGATCCCTGTTCTAGAAGTAGTCTTAAGAGAGCTAAGAGATGTAAAGATTCCTGTCGTCATCTATTATCATGGGTGGCAGACCAGTAAAGAATTAGTACTGACCCAAGGAAGAAAAATTGCTAAACAGGGCATCCGTGTCTTGATTCCAGATGCAATGAATCATGGAGAAAGAAAACAACCAGTATCTTCTATTCCATCTTTTACTTTTTGGAGTAGTATTTATAGTAATCTTTTTGAATTTGATACTTTATTGGATCATCTTAGAAAGAGAGAACTACTTTCAGATAAGATAGCAGTAGGTGGTGTTTCCATGGGTGGTATGACGACTTGTGGACTGCTGACAAAACATCCCGAGATCATCGGCGGGATTTGTTTAATGGGATCACCTGCACTGCTTGAATATGGAAAAGAAATCCAAAAGCGAGCAAGTGATTTTCAGTATCGATTACCACAGGATTATTTTGATTTGATTTCATGGGTAAACAAATACGATCTGTCTTTGCAACCAGAAAAATTAGCTGGGAGAGATCTCTTTTTCTGGCATGGAAAGAAAGATGAAAAGATTCCCTATCATCAGGTAGCAGATTTTGTGACAAACAATCAATCTCAATCTTACGGAAAAAAGATCGTTTTTCGTTCGTCAGAAGAGCAAAGACATATGGTAGAAGTTCCAGTGATGGAAGAGGCTGCTGATTTTCTAGGAAAGATGTTACAAACGAATAAATAAGCAATCATTTAGGTCTGTTAAATAGATAAGAACAGTTTTATAAAAGATAGAGTAACAATTATCTTTTATAAAACTGTTCTTTTTTACATAAATGATTTTCCTTTCATCATTTATGTAAAAGATATTTGTTATAATAGAAAGTAATGAAAAAAAAAGAGCTCTGGATGTTTTTTGAAAGGGGATTTTTATGACAACGTTAGCGGATGTTGCCAAGCGGGCCAATGTTTCTAAAATGACCGTCTCTCGGGTGATCAATCACCCGGAACAAGTAACGGATGAATTAAAGGAGCTTGTCTTTTCTGCCATGGCTGAGTTAGATTACCGACCAAATATCGCTGCCAAAGCGCTTGTATCGAATCGCTCTCAGATCATTAAGCTTTTCATACTTGAAGAAATCGATACAACTGAACCTTATTATATGAATCTATTAATGGGGATTGCCAAGCGAATTGGTAAAGAACATTATTCTTTACAACTTGTTACGAACGATGCATTCGATGTCGGCTCCTGTGATGGGTATATCATCACGGGGGTACGTGAAAAAGATTTTGATTGGATCGATCGATTAGAAAAACCGGTCGTTCTCTTTGGTGAGAATCGTTTTGGGTATGATTATGTCGATAGTGATAATGAATATGGAACGGCAAAAGCTTCACAATATGCTTTAGAGTGCGGCTATAAATCAATTGTCTATATTGGTATTGATGAAGAAGAGCCCTTTGAGTTATCGAGAGAAAAAGGTTACCTTAGTGTGATGGAAGAAGCAGCGCAACCTCCGAAGATGCTTCGCTTTTCCAATCATTCGACTATGCCGGAAACCTATTTGATGGAGCATTGGGAAGAGTTTTCTGATCGTACATGCTTTATTTGTAGTTCAGATCGTTTAGCGCTTGGAGTCGTTCGGGGAATTCTCAATGCAGGGGGAGAAGTTCCCAAACAGTATGGTGTAATAGGGTTTGATGGGGTATTTTTAGATCAAATCAGTTCACCCAAATTAACCACTGTAAAACAAGATATTATTCGAATGGGGGAAGTCTGCGGAGAGATGTTGCTGAAGAAAATTTCAGAAAAAGGAGAAAGTCAAGGCTATCGACGATTTTTTCCAGAACTGATTATTCGAGAAACAACGATCGAACAATAAAATGACAAACCCTATGCTATTGAAATTCAATGAATTATGCTATTATGGAAGAAACTCCCATATTGAGAAGGATGATTTACATGACAGAAATCACACGAAAACATTTTCGTTTTCCCGCCTATGATGATCATTTAGGTGTAAAATTAAAAAATGAGAATAAACGAGTCTTGTTTGATGGACAGGATGATCTGCTTAATGATACGAAAGAACAGGCTTTATTTGAAGAAATCCAAGGATTTCATTTTGATGATTATTCCAAAAACATGGACCAGTCAAATGCCACTATAAATGCCAGACACTCTTCTGCGCAACAAGAAAATTTAGCTAAACATAAGGAAAAGTTACCCGATTATCGAAGTGGGAAAAGTCAACAGCCTAAGCGTTCAGGTCAATCTTCCTTGTTTGGTAATGGCCAACGTGTTAATCCAGCAAACAAAAGAGAAACAAAGAGTAGTCAAGGGTTATTGAATACGAATGGGAGAGAAAGATCCTATTTTGTTCCAAAGTATGTGCCGGCTTCGATTATTCCCGATACAAAAAAAAAGAAGATTTCTGAAGAAGAGTTGTTGACGGCTCTTAAAAAAGAGAAGAATGCGTATTTGTTGTTTGATACGGGGGATACCCCTTATCAAGGGAAACAAGAAGAAGCGAATCAAGAAAAATCACGAACAAATAAGGAAGTAAATCATAAAAATCGTGGCGTACTTGATCGTTCTTTAAAAGGATTGATCGAGGATCAAGGAAATACTTTGAATGAAAATGGTTATTTTAGATAGGCTGTTTTAAAATTAAAGATACAATTAAGAGGGCGTGGAACAAAAAGTATGATTTACTCTTGTTTCACGCTCTAAACACGTATAAACGGCGGAATCAGAAGCACCCCCTTCGATAATAAGCTGAAACCTACAAAAATGTGAAAAGCAATTTTCGTGAATTCCTTCTTATTTCTCGGAGTTAACCACTTCTGTCCCAGCCTCTTTTTGGAAAGAAGGTTTTGGCATGGCATCACTTATGAAAAAAATTGGTTTTTATAAAGAGACAAAACATCAACATCTAATTGAGACACTTGTTCCAGTTCCTAAACCCGAAGGAAATGATCTTTTAGTTGAAGTATCAGCAGTTTCTATTAACCCAGTGGATGTCAAAATAAGGCAGACGAAACAAAGTGAGAAATTGACTGTTTTAGGCTTCGATAGTGTGGGATATGTAGTAGATAAAGGCCACACTGTCACTAATTTCCAAGTAGGAGATCGTGTCTATTATGCTGGTACGACACAACGAGATGGAAGTCACCAACAATATCAATTGGTGGATGCACGAGTTGTTGCAAAAGCACCAACGAATATAACCAATGAAGAAGCGGCTGCTTTACCACTAACTTCACTGACTGCTTACGAATTACTATTTGAGAAGTTTTGCCTTATCCCAGAAAAAAATGCGAATAAAGGTAAGGAAATCTTAGTGATTAATGGTGGAGGAGGAGTAGGATCTATCTTGACTCAGTTAGCCGCATGGAGCGGATTGAAAGTTGCTGCAACTGCTAGTCCCAAAAATTTTTGGTGGTTGAAGAAAAACGGTGTAGACGTTCCTGTCGATTACCATCAACCCCTTAAGCCACAACTCGAAAAGATGCGTATGGAACAAATCGCCTATATTGCTGTATTATACGATGTTGCGCCTTATTTGGAGGAAATCAAGGAAATCGTTCAACCGCTAGGACATATAGGCATGATCGTTCATACAGAACAACCAATTCCATTAAGTGAGTTTAAAAATCGATCGATCAGTTTTGATTGGGAGTATATGTTCACGAAAACAGATGCGGGGGTTCACGAGGAATCTCAAGGAGCTATTTTAAGATTCATTGCTGATTTGATTGAGAAAAAGCAACTTCATAGTCATCTTACTAAAGTTTATTCAGAAGGGATCACTGCTGCCAGTTTAGAAAGAGCAATGATGGAAGTTGGTAGTGGAAAAGGTTTAGGAAAACTAGTTGTTTCCGGTGGGGTCAGTAGGGACAATACTTAGCTTTGTACAGGAAAAGGCGACAATCATCTTTTGATCAAAGCTAATAAGATGGAAAAACAAAATGGACACCTATTTTACGATTTTTTCTAGTGAGAGTGTAGTACTTTAGAATTACAATAATTAGTTTTAGAAAATATCACAAGCTCAAAAATAAAAGCAGACGATGTCTTTTTCTTTTCAACTTTGAAGAGAATCAGGCATCGTCTTTCTTTGATTAAGAATGAAGTATATCTTAATCAAAGAAAGCAGTGTAAACTTAGAATTGTTCAAATTGTTCCAGTGACTCCATTTGTTCCATTTCATTGCCAGATGGCATAGAAGTGAATTTTCTCACTGTAGAGATAAATCGCATCTCTTTTACTTTGTTTAAAGTGAAGGATAAAATGGAACAGCTTAGTAAAGTATATGCGAAATGTATAAAGTCAAGATATAATAAAGAGACGACTAAAATACCAAAGGTAATGAAAAATAAGCTTTTACCAATATTGATATTGAAATATTTTTCAATCGCTTGGTAAATGATATCGGTACCTCCAGTGCTTCCACCAAAGCGGAAAACGAGACCACAACCAATACCTGAAAGGATTCCCGTCATTAGACTATTGAGCAGAAGATTTTGAACAGCAAAATGTATTTGAAGATTTTCCCACAGATTTAAAAAGAAAACTAACGAAAATGTTCCTACAATTGTTCGTATAAATGCATGTTTTCCAAAAATAAATAATGAGATAATCAATAAAGGCAAATTAATAATCAGTGAAGTGATGGATGGTGCAAAGTTAAATAAATGATTTAATAAAAGAGCAATACCTGTTACACCGCCATCTGCTAATTTTGCATGGATATTGATTCCAGTTACCGCCAATCCATAAATACCAGCACCTAGAATGATTCCACATAAATCCAGTAAAAATTTTATCTGTTTCATTTCTAACCTCTTTTCTTTTGAAAATTTTCAGCAACTTCTTTATTATACTGAATGTATCCAGTTGTTCAATAGGAAAAACTAATTTTTTTCATTCCTTGAAAAAGGGAATGGGACAAGCTCCACATGGAGGAGGATGAAAGATATTGGCCGCTAAAAGTACACCTTTTGCATGAAAGTATGAAGATAAAGAAATTTAGATTGTTTGATGAATACGAGATGATTCACAAACGGATGAATATAACTCTCCCTGGGCCTTATTTTTTAGAACCATTTGGTAGGCAAAATAAAGATCGATATATAACTACCGTTATTTTATATTTGTTTTAACAGTTATGATGTTAAAACAACCGATTTTTACTTTTTTAACGCAAATGATAAAAGATAAAGTATAATAATTTTTGAACAAGCCAGTCAACAAAGTATCTCCCCCACGAGATTTAACTGTTGCTGGCTGTTTTTTTGTCCTTTTTTACGCTTTAGCTTTATCAGTTCATTTCAGCGTTTGTTTCCTACCTTATTTTGCGAAACCCGACAGGAAACTTTTTCACTTCACAGGAGGGTTTCGAAAAGCAATTTTTTTGTAAACATCCTCTTCATCCCACATACCATAAAAGTATGATTACTGTTTAGAAGATAGGCGTTACTTATGGGTGAATCCTAAGAGAGTAACTCTTGTTTTCTGAACAGTTTTTTTAGGGCAACTTAATTGGTGTTTTGAACACCAATGTTTATACTTAAATAAGAACGGAAAGGAAGGTATTATGAATACATTTGTCCAGACACTGATTGAAAGAAAAGAAGAATTATTTGCTGCCACATTCCAGCATTTATCTATTTCGTTAATTGCTTTATTGGTGGCAGCGCTGATCGCTATTCCTTTAGCAATATGGAGTGTCAATCATAAACGATTGGCAGAGATATTGCTACAAGTGACTAGCGTGCTTCAAACAATTCCCTCATTAGCTTTATTAGGCTTATTGATTCCTTTTGTAGGGATCGGTACATTGCCAGCTTTGATAGCATTAATTCTTTATGCATTATTACCTATTTTTCAAAGTACGTATATTGGGTTGACTGAGATTGACCCTTCGATTGAAGAAGCCGCTGTTGCATTTGGTATGTCACGATTCAGAAGGTTGATCAAAGTAGAATTACCAATTGCTTTACCAGTGATTATCTCTGGCATACGTACCGCTTTAGTATTGATCATTGGAACTGCTACATTGGCCGCATTGATTGGTGCTGGTGGATTAGGTACGTTTATTTTACTGGGGATCGATCGAAATACACCGGTGCTGACTTTGATTGGTGCCATCAGTTCGGCTTTACTAGCCATCATTTTCAGTAGTTTGATCCGCATTTTACAACATCTAAAACCAAGATATGCTGTGATCACATTGGGATTGCTTTTGACAGTGATTGCTGGCACATCCTTTTATCAGACAGGGCTATTGACCCAAGAAAAAGTTACAATCGCTGGGAAATTAGGAGCGGAACCGGATATATTGATCCAAATGTATAAAGAGTTGATTGAGGAAAACAGCGAGGTTGAAGTAGAGTTGAAACCAAACTTTGGTAAAACAAGTTTTCTTTTTAGCGCTTTAGAAAATGACCAAATTGATATTTATCCAGAATTTACAGGTACAGTTTTAGAAAGTTTAGTAAAAGTACCAGATACATTAAAAAAGCAGAAGTTGACAAAGGAAGAAACGTATAAAGAAGCAAATCGTCTCTTGAATGACCAGTTTGAAATGACCCTTTTACCACCAATGGCCTACCAAAATACGTATGCATTGGCACTCAAAAATGATTTTGCAAAAGAAAACCAGCTTACCACAATTTCAGATCTAGCCAAAATAGAAAATCAGATCAAAGCAGGATTTACTTTGGAATTTATTGATCGTTCAGATGGTTATAAAGGAATCCAAGAACTATATCAACTGGATTTCCCTAGCGTGCAAAGTATGGAGCCTAGTTTACGTTATCAGGCAATAACTAATGGAGATGTCAATCTAGTAGATGCATACTCTACAGACAGTGAGTTAAAACAATATGATCTTGTGACCCTTGAAGATGATCAAGGTCTGTTTCCTGCTTATCAAGGGGCTCCATTGATGAAACAAAAATTTGCAAAAGAGCATCCTGAAATTGTGAAATCTTTAGAAAAATTGAGCAATAAGATTACAGAAGAACAGATGCGTACAATGAATTATCAAGTAAACGTAGAAAAGAAACAACCAGCAGAAGTTGCACATGAATTCTTGCTAAATGAAGGATTAATTAAGGAGTGAAACCATTGACAGAATTGATCAAGTTTAATCATGTCCAGAAAAGTTATGGAGATAAATATGCCATCAAGCAGTTAGATCTTTCCATTGAACAAGGGGAGATCTTTGTATTAGTCGGTCCATCGGGTAGCGGGAAAACCACTTCTCTAAAAATGATCAATGGTCTTTCAAGTCCAAGCGAGGGTGAAGTCTACTTCAAAGGGAAATCATTGAAAAACTACAATCTGCAAAAAATGAGATGGCAAATGGGTTATGTATTGCAACAAATCGCTTTATTTCCCACTATGACAGTAAAGCAAAACATAGAAATTATTCCCGAAATGCTAGGTTGGGACAAACAAAAACGTTCAAAAGTAGCAGATGAACTCTTGCAAAAAGTAGGATTAGATCCGGAAAGCTATCGTAATCGCATGCCGCTTGAGCTTTCCGGAGGAGAACAGCAACGTGTTGGTATTATCCGTGCCCTTGCAGCAAATCCTGAAGTGATCTTGATGGATGAGCCTTTCAGTGCACTTGATCCACTCTCACGAGCCTCTTTACAAGAATTAGTTCTTTCACTTCACGATGAGTTAGGGACAACTATCGTCTTTGTCACGCATAATATGGAAGAAGCCATCAAATTAGGTGACCGAATTGCCGTCATGAAAGAAGGCAAACTAATCCAATGTGATACTCCGGAACAATTATTGCTAAACCCGAAAAATGAATTTGTCCGTAGTTTTTTTGATGAATCAGTCCAGCATAAAGAAACAAAAATCGAGGAGTTGATTTTGAATGGCTGTTTCTCTGAAGATATAGCTGGAGCGCAAGTTCGTGTTTCGTTATATACTTCTTTGAAAGAGCTATATGCTTTATTAAAAAAAGAAGAAGCAGTAGTTGTCGTCGATAAAGAAACGGCTGTAGGGAAAATTTCTCGAGGAGATGTTTTTGCGTTTTTAAGTAGAAAGGAAGCGTAAAAGTATATGAAAGAATACGATGTAATCATTATCGGATCAGGAGTGGCTGGTCTCAGTGCCGCCTACCCACTTCGCCAAGCGGGGAAATCCGTATTAATCGTTGAAGAAGATCTGTGGGGTGGGACATGTCCTAATCGTGGATGTGACCCTAAGAAAATCTTATTGAGTGGGGTGGAAGCACAAAGGAAAGTAAGCCAGCTCATCGGTAAAGGTTTCAATAGTGTACCATCTATTGAGTGGGAAAAATTACAAGCATTCAAACGGACCTTTACTGATCCAGTGTCAGAAAACAGACAACAAGCTTTAGCGCAAGCGGGGATTGATTATAAAACGGGAACTGCACAATTCCTGAATGAAAATGAAATTGAACTGAACGGCCAGCTTTTTAAAGCGGAGAAGTTTGTGATTGCAACTGGTCAACGGCCGTCGATATTACAAATTGAAGGGAAAGAATATCTGAAAACTAGTGCAGATTTTCTTTCATTAGATCACCTACCAGAAAAAATCATCTTTATCGGAGGAGGCTACGTTGCGTTTGAGCTTGCTACCATTGCTCATGCTGCTGGAAGTCAAGTAACGATTATTCATCATAATACACATCCATTAAAAGAGTTCAATGAACCTCTAGTTCAGGAGTTAGTAAAGCAGATGGAAGAATTCGGGATTATGTTCGAGTGGAATATTGAAACGAAAAAGATCCAACCAAAGGGAACTCAGTTTCAGCTAATAACCGAAGATAGAGAATACCAAGCCGATGCAATCATCTGCTCAACGGGAAGACAGCCCAATATAGCATCCTTAAACCTTGATAAGGCAAATGTAGCAACAGAAAAAAGTGGGATTAGGGTTAGTTCGACGATGCAAACGAGTAATCCAGCCATTTATGCCTGTGGAGATGTAGTGGCAAAAAAACAGCCTAAATTAACGCCAGTTGCCACTTTTGAAGGAACATATGTGGCGAATCACATCCTTCAACCAACAATAAATAAAATAACCTACCCCTTAATACCAACGATTGTTTATGCTAGTCCAAAACTAGCCAAAGTTGGCATAACTAAGGAAAAGGATGAGGGGAGTTATCGGACGGAATCAATTGACCTTACTAACTGGTTTACGTATCATCGGCGGAATGATCCAATGGCTAAAGCAGAGTTACTATTTGATCAAGAAAACTATTTAGTTGGAGCGACAGTTCTGAGTGAATCGGCTGACGAACTAATTAACGATTTGATGTTAATGATCAATCAGCAGTTAAGAGCAAAAGATTTAAATCAGTTTATTTTTGGGTACCCGACCATGATGAGCGATATACCTTATTTAATGAAATAAAAAAATGAGATTTTTTGTTACTAATTTCTATGATTTATATACAGTGTGAGTATAAGGTGAGCGTGGAACAAAAGTATTATTTTACTCTTGTTTCACGCTCTAAATATGTATAAACGGCGGAATCAGAAGCAACTACTTCGATAATAAGCTGGAATTCACAAAAATTTGAAAAGCAATTTTCGTGAATTCCTTCTTATTTCTCGGAGTTAACCACTTCTGTTCCAGCCTCTTTTTTCGTTAAATGAGATTTTTTTTATAAAAAGCAGGCTATCTCTCTTTTTATTTTGAATATTCTTATTTAATTCTAATATTTGTATAGACATTAGTACAT
>NZ_NGMO01000001.1:386299-431000 GCF_002140175.1 Candidatus Enterococcus wittei | reverse complement strand
TGTATAGACATTAGTACATTTATATTTTAATATTGTTATTGAGTTAAGTTTTTTTATTTTTACAATTTTTATTTTTAGTTTTAAAAATGATCAAAATATCCTTTTTCTGAGTTTATTTTGTTATTTTAAATTATAGCTAGATCTTTTAGGGGGGGAAAATGAGAGAAATATTAACGAAGCAGAGTGCAAGACAGTTAGCTCTGTTAGAGCTATTGTGGGACAACGGATGGTTAACAGTCTCAGAAATTGTTAAAGTTATTGGTGGAGTAGAAAAAACAATTCGTACGGATATCAAACACCTCAATGAAATCATCGAACCATTGAAGATCGAGACTTCTTTTAAATATGGAGTTTTTTTAGACAAAAAACTTGGTGTTTCTAAAACACACTTGTATTCTCTTTTTCTACAAAAGAGTATTGAGTGTCAATTGATTGAAGAAGTTTATAAAAATCCTGCTATTTCAAAAGGGGATTTATGTGATTGTTTATTTATCTCGGAGACACAATTAAATCGATTGCTAACAAAATTGAATATGGAATTGAAAAAATTTTCAATTAAAATCAGCAATGAAATGAGATTTATTGGAAATGAAAGGAATATCCGTAAGCTATTCACTAGTTTGATGTACGAGAAATATCTTTCTTTAGAACACATGCTGATGGACGGAGAGTTTCAGCTAATTGACATCGTCATTCAACGATTTTACAGCGAAAATAAAACGATGATCGGTGTAAGCGATCAACATCATTTTTTATTGAGTAAACTTCGATTGAAAATTTTATCTGCGGTCTATCGATGCCAACAAGGAGAGTACTTAAAACCAGGACCAACTAGTTTTACCTATACTACTATATTAAGTGATGAAGGATTAAAAAAAGATTGGCTCATTCATTTTAATTTGGATTTGGATGAAGTTGTTTTATACAACCTATTTGCACATCATTACGAACCATTCAAATTAACAGCGATATGTCGTCAGTCAGGTATTGATCAAATAAATTTACAAATGAAAGTAGAAGGGTTGATTAATGGTTTTTGTCAAAAATTCGATATTCAATGCGAAAAAAAAGACGAGCTAGTTGATGCTATTTTATGGAGTAGCTTTAGGAGTTTAGGACCGAATTACATTTTGAATAATGTCATAGAAGAGTTTGTTTTAGATTTGACACGTGAGAAATCGGATATAATGATTGAACTAAAAGAAAATTTTGCAACGATCTATGATACACTCGATTTTAATTCTTTCGACAAAAAAAACATGATTTATCAGTCTATATACACCTTAGTTACTCAGTGGCATGCTTTTCGTGCAGAAACGAGAAAAGCAGTGTTTACGATAAAAGCTGCACTTGTGTTAGATGTACCTCTAGGACATTTGATGATGTTAAAGGAAGAAATTGAAAAGCATTTCCAGCATACTTATGTGGTAGATATCTTGCCTCCTTTTGAACAGATTTGTTTAAATAATTTAAGTAAATATGACTGTGTGTTAACAGATGTATTTGATGCTAGTGAAATAGAACATATAAAAATAATTGGAGTTCCACTTTATTTTGATGATGAATTTATAAATAAATTACATACATTTATTTTGGAAAGAAAGGAAGATTTTAAGTTATTTAGAAAAAAAATTCTCACTTAGAATTAAAAAATATGCATATATGCCCAATTAGCGGTTATATTCTTTTAACAAAATAAAAATTTAAAAATGTGAATAGCTTAATACTTGTTATAGATTAAATCAAGAAAGAGTTTCATATATTGAACAATATGTTGTAGTAAGTTGAATAGCATTTTTTCTAACTAGACCAATACTGTTTAAGTATAAAGTATGACTTATGTAAAATAGAAATGTTTCTGATTAATCGTTATTTTACCTAGCCATCGGTAGTTTGAGGTTATTTTCAGAGAAAACTATATGTTACAACTAATGTTAGACTATGATTATTTTGGTTTAGAGAGGCGGAACAAAAATGAGAAAAATCTTAGATGGGCGTTTGAAGCGTCAATTGAAGATTTTGGAAATATTGTGGGACACACAATGGATCACGACCTCTGAGCTTGCAGAAAAAATTGAAAGTTCAGAAAAAACAACAAGAAATGATCTTGCAGAGATAAATGAAATGATTTCACCACTGACTATCGAAACCTCGTTTAGATCAGGTGTATTATTAAAAAAAAATCTTACCATACCTAAAGCCTTTATCTACTCAAAAATACTAGATAAAAGTCTAGAATATACATTACTAGAAAATCTTTTTTTTGCTAAAGCAAAATCAAAAGATGATCTGAGCGATATCTTGTATATTTCAGAAACTCAGGTATCTAGAATTATCAATCGTATCAATCAAGCAGTAAAAACATATCAATTTAAAATCACGAATAACTTGGAGATCATAGGAGACGAAAGCAACATCCGGAGTTTTTTTTCTGCCTATTTTTCTGAAAAGTATAGTTTACCAGAGAATGTGATAAAAAAAGATGAAGTCGAATTAATTTCGGATATCATTGAGATGTTTGTTAAAGAAAATACAATTTGGGCACTTATGAACAACGACAATCATTTGTTTTTAGGGAGTATTAAATTTCAATTTTTTGTTTGTTTTACACGGCTGAAGCAAGGGTACAATTTGCCTCCAAATTTTGCCCCTTTTGTCTTCTACCATCTTAATAACGAGATAGAACTATTGAATCGCATGGAACAAGTATTTGCGGTAGAACTGAAAGAGGAGAATCTACAACAACTATTTCATGAATTTTATCAGCCTATCCATCCTACAGCAAGATTTAGCCATTTAGATTCTGAGGTAGATTCTGTTCTTCAAAAAAAGAAAGTTAGTTCGATCATCTCTTATTTAGAAGACCAATACGGCGTAATTTGTGAAAAACGGGATAAATTGATACACGATATTTATTGGACAACGATGAATGTTGTCAGACCCACCTATATTTTACATAATAAGAAAGAAGAATTTTGTGAGAACATCCAAAGAGATAGCCCATTATTAGTAAAAAACTTAAAAAATAGTTTTTTTGAAATCTATAGTTCATTAGGTTCACCTTTTCTATCATACATAGATGAGATGGTTCATCAATCCGTTTTTAAGTTATTGACTTCATGGCCTGATTTGTGGAGCCAAGTTCGTAAGTATCGAGTGAAGCTCCGTGTGGCTTTATTGTTGGATAGCTCATATGAACACATGTGCATGCTTAAAGAAGAAATTCAATTCTATTTTCGCCACAACATTGATATTGAAATTCTGAACCCCACCACAAAAATAGAGACTAGCTATCTGCAAAAATTTGATTGTATCTTAACAGATATTTATTTGGATGATCATTTTGGTATACCAACTATTGGAATCTCAAATTATCTAGATGAAGATGCAATCAACAAATTAGTCGATTACTATCACATTAAGGTGGATGAATTTGTCGAAGTGTAAGACATTATTCTTTGAGATAGTAAAACTATGCGGAAGTTCCTCAGAAATGTAAAATAGCAGGAAATAAATATACTTAAATTTGATGTAGATAAACAAGAAAGTTACTTCGATTTCTTTTTTTACTTCATCAGTTTACTGAATTAAAGAAGCAATCAAATTCTTGCCTGATAAAAAAATTCAATAATATGTTATGTGTTTGGAAGAGGGATAGTGTATTTCCTGATAAGATCAATAAAGATACGTTATATATGGCAAAAAAAGTAAGAGTTAAGTGTACATATCATTATAAAAATAACAATGTGTACTTATTTTATTTACCAATCTGTCGGTAAAACTAGGTTTTAAAACTCTCACGTTTTTAAGGATAATTGATTTGTGGGAATTGTGTCGTAAACAATTGGAGGTGAGCAGTGAAAAAAATAAGGTATTACATGGTAGGCATGTTGATGTTGGTTTTGATGATTCCAACTGTCTGTCATGCACAAGAAACAGAGACGCAGACAATTCGTATTGAGGCAACGATTGGTGATTGGGGAACTAGTTCAGACAATAAGGGCGACACAGGAGAAACAACACCATCAAATGGAGAACAAAATGTAACGATTCCACCATCAAAAAAAGATTCTTCATCAAATTTCCCACGAACTGGCGAACTATTCAATAATCAAATTGCTTTAATTGGTTTATTGGTCTCACTTTTAGCACTAGTGATGATTTTTGTTACTAATAGAGAAAAAGATTTTTCACAAAATTATAATTGAGATATTTGTCTTATTCATTTCAGTAAGGAGCGAAACAACATGAAGAAGCTGAGTAAAGTAGCTATCTTATCAACTATCGTATTAGGTGGATTACAGTTAGGTGCCTTAAGTACAGAAGCTGTAGAGTTAGGCTGGATTCCTGGTGAACCAGATAATACACCAGGACAAACGATTCAAAAAGAAGAAAAAGCCGAAGTTGCAGTGGAAGGCTGGGTCGGTGAATGGGATCCGGTAACACCAGAAGATAAGGACTATATTGATATCACCATTCCAACAACAGTTCGTTATGCGAATGGTATGGCCGAAGATGGCACACCACAACCTGAAATCGTTTCACCACTTTATTCGATGACGAATAATTCGAATGCACGTAACGTAAAGGTTGAAGTTGAAAAATTTGAAGAGACTAGTTCTACAAGTATTACACAAGATTTATACTTCACAGCGCTCAATGAACCAGCTGTTCGTCTACAAAGTGCTTCCGGTCAATTTTTGAATACAAAAACTTATTTAACAACGATTGGAAAGCAACAATCCAAAGCTTTAAAATTCGAAGGCATGATCACTAGTGAGTTTAAAGAAAATGAAATTGTGACACCTTCATATAAAATGTCACTTCATTTTACTGCTTTAAAAGACTAAGATTACTTTGACAGATAGATAAGAAGAGTAAATCTTAACTCAGCTATTTAGAAAAGATCTGAACATTCAGACCTTTTTAGTTATAGACAGAGAAGGGAGATTGAACAAAATAGCACATAGAACAATTAATATAAAACATACAAATAGTAGCAAAAAGAAAAAAACATATATCCTCATTTCCTTAATTGCCTTATTTCTAATGGCTGGGATCGGTGGATACTTTTATTTTAATCAATCTCCCCCTCAGATAGTAACTGGTTTGCCCGATTTGGATGACAATCTAACTAAGCTGAGTAATGAAGAGATATTAAAAGCAATGCAAGATGAAGTAGATAAAGATAAAATGCGAATCATCTTAAAACATAATATTGAAATCGATGCGGATGGTAAAGCAAACATTGATGTCCGAAATAGTGGGCAAAATGTTTACAATATCCAAGTCGAATACTACTTAGCCTCAAATAATAAAGAACTCTATAAATCTGGTTTGATTCCACCCAATAATCGGATAGACTCAATTCCTTTTAAGAATTTACCTAATCAAGGCGAAGGTAGTTATGAAGTAAAAATATTTTATAATATTTATAATGAAACAGAATTAGTGAATACAACAACAATTGATGGAGCGATTAACATCAGTTGATAATTTTGAAAAAATTATTGCTCTAGAAATACCCCTTTTGAAAAAAAGGACTATTTCTAGAGCAATTTTTATTTGCCCTGATATCAGACAATGAAAAGCTTGAGAAAAGCGCTATCCAATCAGAAGAAAAAATATATACCATGCTATATAAGTAAATAGGATCAAATTGTTGAGATTTAAACTTCAATGAAAGGTAACACCCTGATGAAATAAATGAAGGAGTGAATTTATGTAGTACAATTCTGTTTTTGACAGGGTGTACACTGGTAAATCAAAATCAAATATAGAAAGTGCATCGGAATCTAAAAAGAACAAGACAATCATATTGACTATCAGAATTAAAAAGAAAGGAATTTTACAGCTGATAAGGTGGAGTCTCCAATGGATATTCCCATAAGTCAAATAGAAAAAAGTGACTGAAAATAGCGGTAAATTTATATTCCACTTTAACACTGATTTTACTAGTGTAGAAAATAATAGACATATTGTTCAAGCAACTGGCAACGGAAAATCCTAGATAAACGTAAGAAACTATATATTATCTCAATTTCATTTTCTTGCTCAGAGTGAACATACTTTATATAGCAAACACTACCCAATGGAGGAGCGTTCCGTTCATACTGAATAAAATGGGAGGTCGGTAGTTATAGATGTCTTTTTTTTTAAAGAAAAATAGAAGGTTTCAGAAAGTAATGGAGGTAATTGGTAGTGAAGAAGTAATTCTCACACATTTAAACCATTTGATACAACAAAATAAAAGTGACACTCATCATTTGGGTTCTATTGCTACTGCTGAGTGGAAATATGGAAGGGTATCTAATAGAAAAGCTAGTTAAGGTGCCGATCAAGCAAGCTTAATCATTCAAAAGCTACTTTCAACAATAATAGGGAGGGTCAAGCTTTAAATAATCAACTAATTTAAGTGATTCCGAATAAGATAAAAAATCTTACTTTGATCATTTGAAAAAAATTAAGAAGTTTATCTGTCAACATACTAAAGAGGCTGGAACAAAAGTGGTTAACTCCGAGAAATAAGAAGGAATTCACGAACATTGCTTTTCAAATTTTTGTGAATTTCAGCTTGTTATTGAAGGAGTTGCTTCTGATTCCGCCGTCTATACGTATTTAGAGCGTGAAACAAGAGTAAAATAATACTTTTGTCCCACGCTCTGCAGTGTATTTTTAAGATGTTACTTTTATAATTTTTATCTTGTTATAGATAGATCTTAGTACCAACCATTTGCTAACCAGAAAGCTTGTGCAGCTTCCCAAGAGCCATAACGAGAGGTAACATATTGATCTGCTACGCGTTCTTGGTTTTCAGCAGAATAGTCACCATTTAAGTAAGAAGAATCTAATTGGTAACGTCCAATATAGCGACCATTAGAAGCTGTGTAAGAACCACTTGATTCTTTTTGCGCAATCCATTCTTTTGCTGAGCTGGTGTTTGTTGCAGACGTTTCAGCTACAGGTGCAGCTGGAGTTTGTTCAACAACAGGAGTTGTTTCTTGTGCAGGTGTTGCTGGTGCTTGTTCAACAACAGGAGCTGTTTCTTGTACAGGTGTTGATTCTACTGCTTCAACTACTTGTGTTTGTGGAGTAGTTGTAGATACAACAGGTGCTGGAGTACTTGCTTGTTCTCCTGTTGGGATCGTTAATTCTTGACCTGAGAAAATCAGGTGAATGTTTGAGATAGAATTTGTTTCTGCAATTGATTGAACCAAGGAGTTATCGCCAACGTATTTTTGAGAAATCGTTGAGAGTGTATCACCTGATTGAACAGTATAGGCTTCATCTGCATGTGCAGAAGTCCCCATAAATAATGCAAAGCCGGCAGCCAAAGTTGTTCCAAATAGAATTGTTTTAAGTGATTTCATGAAAAATCTCCTTCGTGTTTGTTTTAAATTGTCAGCTATCTTGCCAACGAGGAATACTTTAACATATCAGAATATTTCATAGGTGAAAGAAATGTAACAGATTGTGACAAATCTACGTTTTTTGTAATAATGCAAGTCATAAACGTAATCAGAAAACGTTACCTTTGTTTAAATGAGAGGAAAAAGAAGTTAGTTGGTACGTTTATCAAAGTGTTTAAAAAAAACTTAAGTCCCGATAACCTAGCTGAAATCTAAGGAATAAAAAGTGATTTTTTAATAAAGTCCTGTTCACTTATTATGGTTAGAAAATAGTTTTTCTACTATCTATTTGTGTTCATGATGTTTCAATACTACATCAGTACAAAAAAATAAACCGAAGAATCACGAAAATAGAAAAACTAATTTCGGATTCTTCGATTCATTCAGAGCGTTGGACAATTCGTCACAACATATCTATAAGAAATCTTAGCAGAAGCTAATGGTAATTAGCGTTCTACACGATTTGAGATCATTGGAAAGAATTTCAAACAATAAATAGCGCAAATTCCAACAATGATATAAATAGCTTTGGCTAGAATGGTAGTTGAACCACCAGAAATCATAGCAACTAAATCAAATTCTAATAAACCAACCAATAACCAGTTCAATCCTCCAACAATAAGCAATGCTAAAGCAATCATGTCTAATGTTTTCATTGAAATTACCCCTTTCCTATATGACATACTTTCATTATAAAGCAATTAGACGATTCATACTAAAATACTGCTTGAGTCTTCATGTACTATTTAAAAAACGATAAGAGGAAAATCAATTCATAAAGGATTTGAACAAGCAAAACAAGTGAACGGTATGGCAGGATTTTCTAAACAAATAGTCGATAAATACTCAAATAAAACAATTAGATATGTAAATACAAAAGCAATTAAACCCTTTTAAAACTCAGTCTGATGAGAAGTTTCAACTTCCCGTTATGTGGTAATTGCCCTAATTCTTAATTATGTGTTCGTGTGTTCATCAACAAAGAGGGTGAAAGAAAGTCAGATGATTTACTTCTTTGCCAAACCGTTTTTATTCATTGATTTAAGTACATCATATATTTCTTTAATCACTTGATTATAAGAACGTTTGTTCGTATAATGGTAGATGAGGTGAGGCTGATGGAAAAAAGGTATGGAACCGTTACTAAAATCAGAACATTAAAACTAGGTGCCAGACCGTTGATTCGCTTTAGTTTAGGACGAGAAAATTGCTTGATTGCAAATCATAGTTTAAATTTTTTTGCAGAAGTAGATGAAGGAACAAAAGTTTTCGTAAAAGGATACTACAATAATAAAAAACAGTTTGTAGTCAAAGACTATACGATCATGGAAAAATCAAAAATTGTCCTTGCATTTGAAAACAGTAGTTATCCAAGAAAGCAATCATTGAAATAAGAAAGAAAACTATTGAGATGTGAAGATAGATCTATTCTCCATAAGACTAAAAGGGAAAGTACGTATAGATTGATTGGTAAATAATAAGCGTTGCAAAAGATACTTTACATTCTTCTAGCTTCTGATTTCAGAATGATCAAAATAAGCTAAGTCCTCCGCATCTCCCGAAAGACTTAGCTTATTTTTCTGTACTTATTGTAGGCTTTTTTTAATATGCAGATGATGGGACTCGAACCCACACGAGCGAATGCTCACATGACCCTCAATCATGCTTGTCTGCCAATTCCAACACATCTGCAAGAAACAACACTATAATCATAACGACATACGAAATGGAAGTCAAGATATGGAAGGCAAAAAAGAAAAAATAAGAATAAAAAAGTATAAATATTCCCATTCAATTTCCTGAAAATGATGGTAAAATCCAATCGAATAGAGTATGATATTGAGATAAATAAGTAAATAATATCAGAAATTTCTAACTTTTTTGAAAAGAGGGATTGGATAATAGTATGAGAGAATTTGAAAAATCCAATAAATTAGAAGGTGTCAGCTATGATGTTCGTGGTCCAGTACTTGAAGAAGCGGAACGTATGCAAGAAGAGGGCATCAGTATTTTAAAATTGAACACCGGTAATCCAGCACCATTCGGATTTGAAGCCCCAAATGAAGTAATCCGTGATTTGATTATGAATGCCAGAGATTCAGAAGGGTATTCTGATTCAAAAGGTATTTTTTCGGCTAGAAAAGCGATTGAACAGTATTGCCAATTGAAAAGATTTCCAAATGTCACTATCAATGATATTTATACCGGAAATGGAGTCAGTGAGTTGATCACGATGTGTATGCAAGGGCTACTAGATAACGGGGATGAAGTACTGGTACCTATGCCAGATTATCCATTATGGACAGCTTCAGTCTCTTTAGCAGGCGGAAAACCAGTACATTATGTGTGTGACGAAGAGGCGGAATGGTATCCCGATATTGCGGATATCAAATCAAAGATCACTAGCCGAACGAAAGCAATTGTGATCATCAATCCCAATAATCCAACCGGTGCGCTCTATCCCAAAGAATTATTGGAAGAAATAGTTAAAATAGCTCGTGAAAATCATTTGATTATTTATTCAGATGAAATCTATGATCGTTTAGTCATGGATGGCTTGGAACATATCCCGATTGCCACTTTAGCACCTGATCTGTTTGTGGTGACATTGAATGGTCTGTCGAAATCACATCGTGTAGCAGGATTTCGTGTAGGATGGATGGTTTTAAGTGGTGACAAATCGCATGTGAAAGGCTATATCGAAGGGCTGAACATGCTTTCTTCTATGCGGTTATGTTCGAATGTATTATCCCAACAAATCATTCAGACTGCATTAGGCGGGTATCAAAGTGTGGATGAATTGCTTCTTCCTGGTGGACGGATCTATGAGCAAAGAGAATACATTTATCATGCCATTAACGACATTCCAGGTCTTTCTGCTGTGAAACCAAAAGCAGCGTTTTATATTTTTCCTAAAATCGATACGAAACGTTTTAATATCTATGATGATGAACAATTTGTTTTAGATTTTTTACATGAGCATAAAATTTTACTAGTCCATGGTGGTGGATTTAATTGGTCTCAGCCTGATCATTTCAGGATCGTGTATCTGCCAAAATTAGATGATTTAAAAACTACTGCTACTAAGATGCGTGAGTTTTTAGCAAGTTATCGACAAAAATAGTAGAATAAAATAAGATTATTGATGGTTCTCTTCAAAAATTGCCGATACGATCCAGTGGAGGCTTTTTTTGTTGATGAGAAAGAGTAAGAATGCTCGCTCATTTACTGGTCTTTTCTTGAAGTTTCTTAGTGTGTAAAGTACAATACTGGGTATAATGCAAATCTGCATATTTTGGAGGAGGTTACTTATGGAAGCGTTGATCGATTCCTTTGGAACAATTATAAAAGAGATTCGAAAAGAGCAAAAAATGACACAAAAGATGCTTTCACAAGGAATTTGTTCGCAAAGTGTGTTAAGTAGGATCGAGAATAATGAAGAATTGCCAAATGTTTTAGTAATGGCACAAATCTGTCAGCGGCTAGGAGTAACGATCGATCACGTTATGACGTTATCGGATCATAAAAACCGCTCCTTATCTAATCAGTTCGATCTGTTGGACTTATATTTTTTAAAACGAGACTATCGTAAATTAGAACAAGAACTGAAATCATCAAGTGTGACTGATAATCTCTCTTCTGCCGAAGATTTTCAACGGTATTACTATTATTTAGGGGTATGTGAATTTACACTTCGTAAAAATCTAGTGCAAGCTTTAGGTTATTTGAAAGAAGCGCTAACCTATTCGACTCAAAAAGAGCGTGCCCATCTTTGTGATATTGAAATCCAATTAATCAGCTGTATTGGAAAAATCTATGGTGTGGCCGGCAGAAGTACTGAGGCAAGATATTACTTGAGCCGAAGTGTACAGCTTTTTCATGAAACAGTTAAGGAGCGAACGAAGAGCGAATTTACTCAGATTTTTTATAATTATGGAAGTTTCTTGTTTCACCAAGGAGAAAGCGAAGCGGCATTAGAGCAAGTGAATCAAGGAATTCATTGGGCACAAGAAAAAAATAGTTATTACTATCTGAATGATTTATTTATTTTGAAAAGTTTGATTTATAAACAAAGAGATGAATTAAGTAAAGCTTTATTCTATGAAGAACTTGCTCAATCTGTAAAAAAAATTGCGAAAAGTCTGTAAATGGTGTAGACCATTCTTGACTTCTTGATAAAATAAGAGTAATTTAAAGGTAGAATATCAAAGGAGAGAGTAGAATGAGAACTTTTATCTATGCAGACAAATTCTTTTTGACATCAGGCGTAAAAAATGCGGGTTATCTTGAAGTTACAGATGGTCTTTTTGGGGAGTATACTCAAACAACACCTGAAGGAGAAGTCAATATCATTGATCAAACAGGCAAATGGATTGCTCCTGGGTTAGTGGATACGCATATTCATGGGTTTATGAATCATGATGTGATGGATAATGATGCAGAAGGAATCAAAGCAATGTCTGAAGGGCTACTTTCCTGTGGGGTTACTTCATTTTTACCAACCACTTTAACCTCTAGCAAAGAACGCTTAAAAGATGTCGCTGAAACGATTGGTAAGGTCTACCAAGAAGTACCAGGAGCTAAAATCAAAGGAATTTATTTTGAAGGACCTTTCTTTACAGTCGAATATAAAGGTGCTCAAAATCCAAGCTACTTTGGTGATCCCGATTTATCTACATTCAATGAATGGCAAGAAGCATCTGGCGGCTTGATCAAAAAAATCGCTTTGGCACCTGAACGAGAAGGCGTAGAAGATTTTGTTAGACAAGTAACGGATGAAGGTGTTGTTGTTGCTTTAGGTCATAGTAATGCCACAATCGATGAAGCGCAAAAAGCGGTTGAAGCTGGTGCCAGTGTCTTTGTTCATGCATATAATGGAATGAGAGGCTTAAATCATCGTGAACCTGGAATGGTCGGTGCGCTGTTATCATTGGAACATGTCTTTTCTGAATTGATCTGTGATGGTCATCATGTTCATCCGAATGCTGCTCAAATTTTAATGGAAAAAGCTGGACATGATCATGTCGCACTAATCACTGACTGCATGATGGCTGGAGGTATGCCTGATGGAAATTATAATTTAGGCGAGTTTCCAGTGGTAGTCAAAGATGGCACAGCTCGTTTGGAATCAGGTAATTTAGCTGGAAGTATCTTGAAATTGAAAGAAGCAATCAAAAATGTAGTAGACTGGGGATTAGCTACTCCTGAGCAAGCGGTGATGATGGCTACTTTAGTTCCAGCAATTAGTTGTAAAATTGATGACACTTGCGGGAAGATCGCTAAAGGCCGAGATGCTGATTTCATCGTTTTAAATCCCGATATGACATTAGAAGCTACGTATCTAGATGGCGTTGAACGTTACCATGCTTAATCATCCATTACCGAAGCCTAGTCTAAGGAATTCTCAAAAAAGTTCTATGGAATAAAGTAGATTTGGATCTTTTGAAGTGAATAAAGGGTATGTCATAAGCAAGAATCTCAAGCATTGGACAAGCTACCTTTAATCCAATGGTACTCTCACAGAGGAATTTTATCTGACGGAACGAGGTTGCGACAGAAGTGTTAAACTCCGAAAAATAAGAAGAACCTCACGAAAATTACTTTTCAAATTTTTGTGAATTTCGGCTTATTTCCGAAAGAGGTACTTCTGTTCCCATCGTTATAAGTGTTTAGAGCGTGAAATAAAAGTGTTGTTTACTTTTGTTCCACGCTCGTTCTTTTTTGCTATTCGCTTTTTTCCTTTTTAGTAAGAAACAATCATCGCTATTGAGAATAACTGCATAAATACATAAAAAATTATAGCTAAAATATATTCCTGAAAAAATGGATAAAAAGGGTAAGCTCCTCTCATCTCTCAAGCAGAAAAGTTATTCATCTACTGTACAGTAGTGGATGTCTTAGAATAATCAAAATCAGTTTCTCAGTTATATAATAGCTGGTTTATTATAGATGGTGGTGTGTGCCGAGGTTTAAGTATAGTGTGACAAGAGGGCAATCAATGTCATTTAGAAGATGTGAGATAAACCTATCCGGAGATAATGGCGCAGTTAACTGCATCTATGAAAGAGGATCCGGATAGGAAAATGACTGTTTGGAGGAGTAGGACAGTCGATCAGACTTTCTATTAGAGAAAGTCCAGTTTTTCAGATATTAGTTAAAAAAATCAGCGATTGATTTTGATGAGTTAGCGTATCTTATTAATAGATCAGAAAAAGTGCCATTGAAATATAAAAGATCTTCTTTCATATGCGAATGAGGAAACAGACAGACTGTTTCCTCATTTGCAAATAAAAACTCACCATCAATCGTACGTGCGACTAATCGGTGATCAGTAAGTAGAGCATCTAAATCTTCCTTCTCAAAAGAAGAGTAGCGAGCTGTAGTAGCTAGACTATTTTTAAATTGATCGAGAGAAGGAAGGAAAATAAGCTCTTCGTAAAAAAATAGGTTAGTGTCAATTAGCCATTCGATCATTTCATCTAATGTATAGTGCTTTTTTTCTAAGGATTCAAACATCACGTTCACCTACTTTTTATTAGGAATAAGAACTGTAAAATCAATGATTGTATTTTGACTTAATCCTTTTGCTTCAAGTTCGATACTTTCAGGAATCAACTCATTTTCTACATAATGAGGAGTCACTCGATAACGGACAGTTTCTCCTTGATTCAATGCGCGACGAATCATTAATTCATAGTAATTCATATAAGGATCGTTTACAGGATATTGGTAAAGGGTCACTAGATTTTTTGGTTCATCACCGCTGCCCCCGAATTGTTTGGCAATCAAATGACCACGGGAATGATCATATTTTGGTCCAGAAATAAATCCTGGTGGACGTATTTCACGATTGGCACTCGTCCCTGTATTGATCATCGATTTCTTTAATAAAGCATCTGCGCCAGTGGGGCGTCCTAAATGATCCAATTTATGGTAGTCGATCCAACCGTTTTTGTTACTTAATTCACTTTTATTGAAGGTAGCTGTTCCAAGCACTTGAGGTCCCTCGTTGTTTCCTACTGGTTCTAGATCCTCGGCTCGTGTAAAGCGATTCTTTGTTTGCTGCGTAGAATCGTTACTATCAGACGGCTCTGTTCTGATCACAGAGGGAGAAGATTCGCTTTTCTCTGTTTGAGTTTCACTTGAATCCTCACTTTCAAAAAAATCGGCAGTATCGCTAGTAGTTATAGATGATTTTGTTTCGGTCGTAGGAGCGGTATAGTTGCTTTTATCTGTTTGATATTCACCCATTCGATCGATTCCGACCCACAAGCCAACCGCACTGACGATTACTAAAGAAATTAAACTTCCCCAAAGCTTTTTCAAGTTTTTCATTGTCTCACCTCGTGTTCCAGTATAATGGAAAATGAGTCGAAGGAAAAGATAAAGGTCATTGAAAATTGGGATAAAAGTTGAACTATTAATTTAGAAGTATGACGATTTTGTTTCCTTGCTATGGTATGATAAAATTGTGAACAAAGGAGGCGAATAAATGAAATGATAGGGGGAATTGCAATCGCCACGATTTATTGGTATGTCTTGCTGGTTTGTGCAGCTCTTGCTGTCGTACTGGTGATTTTTGGAGATGTATTTGATTTTGATGGTCCAGTAGATCCGATGTTGATCATCCCGTGGTTGACATTTACTAGTCTATTAGGCTACCTTGGCGAAACGTTGACTGAACAATCTTCATTTTTTATTTTTATTGTGAGTGGAATAATTGCAACCGTTTTAGTTTTTTTATTGAACTTTTATATTTTGATGCCAATGAAGCATGCGGAGTCGACGCTTTCTGCTTCAGAGAAGTCATTAGAAGGGCAGATCGCTACGGTAGTCACACCAATACCGATTCAAGGAATGGGTGAAATTCAATTGAAGAGTGTAACGGGTTCGATCAGTCGCCCAGCTTGTTTTTATGCGCCGCAAGAAACAGAGATCAAGCGTGGCGAAAAAGTCTTGATTATTGAAGTAAGAGATAGAGTGTGTTATGTAACACCTTATGAAAGTATGCTAAAAATATAAAGGAGTGTAGGGAATGGAAATATCGGGTGTTTTAATCGCTGTGATTTTAGCGGCATTGATTGTTTTGATGTTATTGATCGTGTTTGTTGCGAAATACCAAACGGCAAAACCAGATGAGGCTTTGATCATTAGCGGAAGCTATCTAGGAAGTAAAAATGTCCACGCAGATGAGAGTAACAACAAAGTAAAAATCGTTCGTGGGGGAGGAGCGTTTGTTTTACCTGTATTTCAGCGTTCAAACCGAATCAGCTTATTATCAAGTAAACTAGATGTGTCCACTCCAGAGGTCTATACAGAACAAGGTGTACCAGTCATGTGTGATGGTACGTCTATCATAAAAATCGGCTCTTCTGTTGAAGAAATCGCGACAGCAGCAGAACAATTTTTAGGAAAAACTCGTGAAGAATTAGAAAACGAAGCACGAGAAGTATTAGAAGGTCATCTTCGCTCGATCCTAGGTTCTATGACAGTGGAAGAAATTTATCAAAATAGAGATAAATTTAGCCAGAGTGTACAAGAAGTCGCTTCGGTAGATTTAGCGAAAATGGGCTTGATCATTGTTTCTTTTACGATCAAAGAAGTACGTGATAAAAATGGTTATTTGGATTCGCTAGGGAAACCAAGAATTGCTCAAGTAAAACGTGATGCAGATATTGCTGAAGCGGAAGCATTGAAAGAAACCCGAATCAAAAAAGCGCAAGCTGAAAAAGAATCTCAAGCCGCTGAATTGCAACGCCAAACAGAGATTGCGGAATCTTTAAAAGAAAAAGAATTGAAATTAGCTGCATACAAGCAAGAACAAGATGTAGCAAGAGCAAAAGCGGACCAAGCGTACAATTTAGAAAGTGCAAGAGAGCAACAACAAGTTATTGAACAAGAGATGCAAGTCAAAGTCGTTGAACGACAAAAACAAATTGAGTTGGAAGAAAAAGAAATCATCCGTCGTGAAAAACAATATGATTCTGAAGTGAAGAAAAAAGCCGATGCAGATCGTTATGCCAAAGAACAAGAGGCGCAAGCGCAAAAAGTACGAGAAGTAACAGAAGCCGAAGCAGAACAATTTAGAATTGAGGCATTAGCGCAAGCCCAAGCCAATCAAACGAGATTAGCTGGTCAAGCCGAAGCCGAAGCAACTCTAGCAAAAGGAAAAGCGGAAGCCGAAGCCAAACAAAAAATCGCAGATGCCTTTAAAGAATACGGCGAAGCTGCTGTATTGAGTATGGTTATCGAAATGCTTCCTCAGTTGATGCGAGAAGCTGCACAGCCTTTAGGAAATATTGAGAAAATCTCTGTTGTGGATACAGGAAATACTTCAGGTGAATCTGGTGGGGCAAACCGTGTGACGAGTTATGCCACAAATTTATTATCCACGACTCAAGAAACATTGAAAGAAACAACCGGTCTTGATATAAAAGACCTCATCGAGAATTTATCAACTCGTGGAACAAGTAGACAAGTAAATGTTTATGATAAGCCAGAAGAATCAAATGAATAAACTGACTGAATAAACCAACTGAATTTAGAATTGTGGCTGAAAAAGAAGCCTGAAATGGTTAGCAAAAAGTCGAAGAACCCAAAAAAAGTGAGGATTTTGGTTCTTCGACAAGTAGTGTTGGTGAGTTCAAATTGAAAGAGTTTCATCGAGAATCAATCGAAGTAGAAATATGCTTCGATTGATTCTTTTTTGTTTTGGATTGATCTTGGAAAACCAAGCCCTGGATCAAGTAAATACGGTCACGAAAATGGATAATTCCTCCTTCTTTCTTTTCAGAAAGCCAATTTGTAGGGAAAATGATATTTTCATCTGTTAAACCGAGTAATTTTCTAGTATGATAGTCCATGGAGATATCCTTTCTTGAGAGAGTTTGTTTTAGTCGACTTAATTCTATCAATTTGGATATCTCTTTTTCTATCTTTTTTTATAAAAAAATAGTGTTAGTAGAAAACAAAATTGTTTTCCACCAACACTAGATATTATAGAACCAATATTTTTGGAGTTCTTCGATTTTTTTGAGTTATCAAACAAAGAATAAATTTCATTTTGGTAGGTTCTTACTTGCTTATCTGGACGAGTGGCAGAATAAGTCCTGAAAGTTATTTTTGTTGGTGTTGTTTGCGAATCTGAGCTTCCACCTCAGCTAGATTTTTTCGTAATCCTTCTTCTTTTTTCAGTAAGACTTCTAAATCTTCTACTAGTTCCTCTTTTTCTTCGATTTTTGGCGGACGTAAGCAGAAATTTATGCCAATAGCGATAAAAGTCCCGATAAAGGTGTCTAGAACTCTTTGAATCGCATATAAAGAGGACTCGCCTTGAGGTATACTTAGCGAAATCAAAAGCAAGGTAGCGATGGCAGAGATGATACCAGAATTATTATTGATACCATCGGAAACAACGATCACAATGATCACTAAGAGTGGTAACAAAAAAAGCTCCACTAAAAAATCATTGTGAAAATAATTTTTTACAAAAAAGTAAAAGATACCTAATCCACCACCAAGTGTATTTCCAATTATACGGGAACGCCCAAAGGAGACGGTAGTCGTTAAATCCTGACGTAATGAAAAAACAGCAGATAAGGCAGCGATCATAGGGATACCACGATTAAATACGTGAAAAAACAAAATACATAAGAATACGGCTAAAGCGCTTTTTAAGGTTCGCATACCGAGACGAAAGCGTCCGAGTTTCATAATTGATTCTCCTTCAAGTTCTTTCCAATATCATAACTAAAGTTTGATAGGATTGCTAGTTTTTCATAGCTGATTTTAGTATAATTCAAAGAAAAGGAAGGGGGAGACCAATGCGCATTGGTATGAGAACAATCAAAACGGTGATCAGTGTGATTGCTTCAATGTTTTTAGCAAAGTATTTGTCCCTCTTATTTTGGCCAGCAGCTGGTATTATTGCTTTGCTGAGCGTTGGTAATACGCGCAAGGCAACACTGGTAACAGGTTTTTATCGGATCCTTGCGTTTATTGTCGCTACATTGATTGCTTTTATTTGCTTTTATGTGTTAGGGTACACGATTCTGGGCTTCGGATTTTTTCTATTGTTATTTATTCCTGTTGCTGTTCGCTTTAAATTAACGGAAGGGATAGTGGTGAATTCTGTATTAGTCACTCATTATCTCAGTGAGCAAAGTATGAGTTGGCAGTTGCTCCAAAACGAGACATGGTTGATGGCGATTGGTGTAGGTTTCGCCTTGCTTTCCAATATCTATATGCCTGATGCAAAGAAGCAGCTGAAAGAACACCAAAAGTTAATAGAAGAGCGTTTTCGTTTGCTCTTGAAGAACATGGCAGATTTTTTACTTTCTGGAGAAACTACAGGAAACCTTACTCTTTGCAAAGAGTTACAGATCTATATCCGAGAGAGCCAATCCTATGCACGTAGGCATCAAGAAAACAATTTATTGAATCAAAATCAGTATTTTGAAACCTATTTTTCAATGAGGCGCGCACAGATCAATGTTGTCCAAGATATGGAGGAGAATCTTAGACGGATCCATCATCCGGCTCCTTATAGTCATCATATATATGGCTTGCTGATTTATACCGCTGAGACGTTTGCTGAAGCAAATGATGGGCGTCAAATTTTAACACGAATTGAAGAAGTATACGAACTTTATCGGCAAATGCCTTTGCCCGCCTCTCGTTTAGAATTTGAAGATCGAGCGGAATTATTTCAATTTTTGCAATCGTTTAAAAGTTTTATCGAACTTAAAGTTGAATTTTCTCAACAACTCAATAGCAATGAGTAGATTGCATTTTTTTATAAGTACGAAACATTGAACCCTAAATGATCAATCAAAAAAGCCACTTGACTCTAAAGAGTTAGGTGGCTTTTAGGCATTTCCATCTATTAAAATAAGGCCTTTTTACGCTAGTTCCTGCTTTTTCCAATGGACTTGCATATCATCTAAAATGCTAATGACATCTTTGGTCAAGTAAAAGGAGCGGTTCGGTAATTTTCCTTCAATGATTTTGACCATATTTTCGATTTCATAATTCATCGCTTCCATTGTGCTACCACTTTCAATAAATTCTTTTGTGCCATCAGTATAGAAGATCTCTGCCTTGTCTGCTCGTGGATAATCGTTGATAGTCAAATACCCATTTTCAAAAGCAACAATCCCTACTTTAGGCATTTTTGCTTGAAAAGTTAGACTAATAGCAGCAAGTTCATTTTCTTTATTTTGTAAAATCGTCACCGATTGTTCATCAACACCTGTTTCAAAAGGAATCATTCGGGAAGCGATGACTTTTGGTTGAGAACTTAAAAAGAAACGTGCAAATGAAACGGCATAGGTACCAATGTCAAGGAGCGCACCGCCTGCAAGATCAGGATTGAAAAAACGATTAGTTGGGTCGGGTTCTTTATAGCTACCAAAGGGCGCCTGAATCATTTTTAAAGCCCCAAGTTTACCAGAATCAATGATCGAACGTAGCTGCTGATAGAGAGGCATGTTGAAGATAGTCATTGCTTCAGCTAAAACGAGTTCCTTTTTTTCGGCTAATTGGATGGCTTGATCCAGTTCCTCTTTATTCATCGTGATGGCTTTTTCACATAACACATGTTTGCCTGCTTCTAATGCTTGTAAAATATGAGCGATATGTTGACGGTTAGGTACAGCAATATAAATAATATCGATTGTTTCATCTTGCAGCATATCTGTATAATTTCCGTAAGCTTTCTTTATGCCGTAATGTTTTGCAAAAGTTTGTGCTTTTTCTAGTGTCCTTGATGCCACAGCTGCTAGCTCGCTTGTTTCTTGAGAAAAGTTTTCTGCAAATTCATGAGCGATGGATCCTAAACCTACGATGCCCCATTGAAACTTTTTCATTCATCATCTCTCCTTCTCGTGTTATATTTATAGTAACATAATGAAACTGAAAGTAATCATTTGTTCATCTTCGATTATATCAAAGATTCCTATTTTTTTACTTTGAAAAAGAAATTAATAAAAAAGTGTGAAAGGTTTGTTTGAAAGGATGCTTTTTTGGTTGAATTTAAGTAAAATAAAAATGAAATAAGAGGAGGAGATTAACGTGCATCAAGTCTACGTAGATCTAATCATAAGTGTTTTACTTGAACAATTTGAAACAGAACAAAATTTTTTAGAAAACTATCTCTTGATGAATGAAGAGGATTGGCAAGGTTGGAAACGTGGCGAACGAAATCTATCATCAGAGGCCATGCAAAAAGTAAAGAACTTATTTACTGATTATGAATGGATGTTGACACAAAAGATCTTGCGTCAAACGATTATATTTCCTGAAAAAAGAACAGTGGCGATAGCGGAGTACAAACAAATCAAAACGAGAATTGCGCAAAAGTGGTTAAGTAGTGGTTGTGCAAGTGTGGAGTTGATCCCTTTAAAAAATGAGCAATCTCCCGCTGGTTACCTTGACTTAAAAGTAAGTATTCAATATGATGAATGGGGTTATGATGACATTTTGAACTTCCGTTTGCCAGCTGAGATTCAGCGCCAAATCGAAGGAGAGAAGCTAGAACTTTTAGATTGGGTAAATGAAAATCTAGAAGAAACCTATGTTCATGAAACAATGGAACGAGAAGGGAAATGAAAGGATTTTTAAATTGAATAAACTATTAGGTTTTAGCGCAGTTATCATCATGTTGGCTGCCATGGGCTATCTCGTGGTTACAGAAAACAATTCATACGCAAAAGACCAAACTGTAAGTCAAACGAAGCAACAGAAAAAAACAACGATGAGTGAGGTAAAAGCTGAGTCAGTGAATAACTCTTCAGAAAAAACAAAGTCAGATCTTCCTGATGTACAGGTAGACGATTGGAATTTGGTTCTGGTCGGTCCTACGCATAAATTAACGAAAGAAATTGATGAAACCAATCAATTAGTTTCGTTAGACAATGGATACTTGATTGATAAAAGGATTAAACCCGAGTATGAAGAGTTTGCTCAAGCTGCCCAAGCGGCTGGCTTTCCCTTAGTGATGGTGTCAGCTTATCGTTCAGTCGCTTCCCAAGAAGAAGTGTTTGCGCAAAATGTTCAGCAAGTGATGGCAAGTCAAGGTGTGACACAAGAAGAAGCGACAAACATTACAAAACAAACGATAACTGAACCAGGGTATAGCGAACATCACACAGGATTAGCGATTGATGTGGTCGATCAAAACTGGTATAACAATTATCCAACTACTGTTTTAGATGCAAGTTATGGAAATGAACCTGGAGCAAAGTGGATTGCAGAGAATGCTGCGAATTATGGATTCATTGTTCGTTATTTGAAAGGACGCGAAGATGTTACCAACATCACGTATGAACCTTGGCATTTGCGTTACGTGGGCAAAGAAAATGCGATGTACATGGTGAAACACGGCTTGACTCTAGAAGAGTATCTGGATCAATTAAAAGAAAAGTAGGAACAAAAAATGGCTAAAAGTAAATGGAAAAAACAAAAACGGCGAAACAGTCGTTGGTTTGCTGTAGTGCTGGGAAGTGGTTTGATATTAATGGCATTTGTTTTTTCTTTGAAAAGTTTGTCATTACCGTATTCATCCGATGTGCAGCAAGAAGAAACACGGACGCATGAAGAATTCATTGCTGCCCTTATTCCTCATGCAAAAGAACTGCAACAAGGTTATGGTATATTGCCTAGTATCATCATTGGTCAAGCAATCCTCGAATCAGATTGGGGAAAAAGCACACTAGCTAGTCAATATAAAAATCTTTTTGGGATCAAAGCTTTCGGGAATGAACCGAAAGTCAATCTAGAAACAAAGGAATTTATCAATGAAGAATGGATAACTATCCAAGGAGACTTTAGAGTCTACGATTCTTGGGAACAATCTATGGACGACCATACTGCTTTATTTGTTCAAGGTGTCGATTGGAATCCAGCATTGTATGCAAATGTGATCACGGCAAGTAATTATCGAGAGGCTGCACAAGCTTTACAAGATGCTGGTTATGCGACAGACCCGACCTATGCGCAAAAGATCATCCACGTGATAGAAACCTATAAACTCGATCAATATGATCAATAATCTAGAAATGGAAGTGGAAGTATGGCAGATTCATTTGTTCCAGAAATAATGACAGAGTTACGTAAAGATATTGTAAAAGTCCCAGAAGTCATTATGGAAGCCAGTGGTATCAAGATTTTTGGGAAGTTGATTCGTTCGATTATTTTTACGACGGATATTGCAATCATAAGGAATACCAATGCCAATGCAGTAATTGCTGTCTACCCCTTTACGCCCCATCCAGCAATTACCAAAAGTATTATTGAAGCAGCTGATATACCAGTCTTTTCAGGCGTGGGTGGGGGATTGACACATGGCACGCGTTCGGCTTACATGAGTCTTTTTGCAGAAGCACAAGGGTCATTGGGCGTGGTACTGAATGCACCTACGCCAGTTGAAACTGTTCATGAAGTCTGTCAAGTAGTGGACATTCCGGTGATTAGCACAGTCACCTCTAAATATTCAGAAATTGATGAGAAGTTAGAAGCAGGTATTTCGATTATCAATATCAGTGCTGGCAAAGATACTGCAGAAACCGTTCGTCATTTTCGCAAGAATTATCCAGAATTGCCAATTATGGCAACTGGTGGTCCATCAGATGATAGTATTCTGGATACGATCAGAGCTGGAGCAAATGCAATCACATACACACCACCAAGTAGTGGAGAGCTTTTTAGCCGAAAAATGGATAAATATCGAAAGCTCGAAAAAAACAACTGAACTTACTCTATAAAAGTAAAGATATATGGATATGTAGTTTTGAAAAATCAAGAGCTAGAAACTAAAAAAGGTCTTTGCATTTTTTGGTATCATATATCTTATCTTTCTAAGAAGTAGTTTTAAATAGGCCTTATGTGAAGATAGGGGCATATTAAGCGATAATGATTTAGTGATTTGTATACTTTGGAAATTATAGGATTTTTGAAAAATAAGATGAGATTTTAGAAAAAAATATGTTAAATATTGTTGTCAGTTTCAGAAACTAGTGTTAGACTGTTTTCATTATTTAAAACATCGTTGCAAAAGTTTGAAGATAGATAGAGTTGATCTTTACAAACAAACTGCGGTATTCAAACCACCTTAAGAAAGAATTTTTTTATTTTCATGCTTGTTTACCGAGCTAAATATAATCAACTAGTAAAAAAATTTTTTTGATTGTTATGTGGAATGAAGAAAGTCGCGCTGTGCATCAAAATGTTAGCTTTAATGTTACTGTTTTATCGTTATTTAAAATAGAATGAAATTACTTATATATCGTCATAATAAGGATGACAGTTTCTAGCCAACACCGTAAATGTTGGACTATAAGTAAAAAAGTGGATGGATCCCTTTTTTGCTTATCTTCAAGCAAAAAGGGATTTTTCTTTATTTGAATAAAGAGACAACAAATATATAGCTGAATCACTTGTTTTTATATAAATCGTGAAAAAAGGAGCAGATAAAGTGAGAGAATTAGTGGAACGTATTCAAGAAGATGGGCGCGTATTAGGTGAGGGAGTTTTGAAAGTAGATAATTTCGTCACCCACCAAGTAGATCCAGTATTGATGGAAAAAATTGGTCAGCGCTTTGCGGAAGTCTTTAAAGATCATGGGATTACGAAAGTAGTAACCATTGAGGCTTCAGGAATCGCACCGGCTTTATTTGCAGCTAAAGAACTGAATGTACCAATGATTTTTGCTAGAAAAGCGAAGAGTTTGACGATGGATGAAGAGCTATTAACAGCATCTGTTTACTCTTTTACTAAGCAGTTGACAAGTAGGATTTCGATTTCTCGTAAATTTTTATCATCGGAGGATAAAGTATTGATCATCGATGATTTTTTAGCAAATGGACAAGCTGCTAAAGGACTGATCGAATTATGCCAACAAGCTGGGGCTCAAGTTGAAGGCATTGGTATCGTGATCGAAAAATCTTTTCAAGATGGACGTCAGTTATTAGAAGATATGGGGTTAAAAGTGGTTTCTTTAGCCCGGGTCGCATCACTATCAAGTGGCACAGTTGAGTTTCTTGAGGAGGATGCATAATCGTGGAAAAAGAAACACAAAATGGTAAAGCAGCTGTATTAGGGTTACAACATTTATTAGCGATGTATGCAGGAGCTGTGGCTGTACCGTTACTGATTGGGACAGGACTAGGCTTTAACCAAGAACAAATGACGTATTTGATTTCGATCGATATCTTTATGTGCGGATTGGCAACGTTGCTCCAATTGACAGTTAATCGATTTTTCGGTATTGGATTACCGGTTGTCTTAGGTTGTGCGATCCAAGCTGTTGCACCTTTGATTTTGATTGGAAGCACACAAGGCGTGGGAGCAATCTATGGTTCAATCATTGCATCTGGAATATTTGTCGTTTTAGTTGCTGGCTTTTTTTCAAAGATCAAAAAATTGTTTCCGCCAATCGTTACTGGGACTGTCATTACGGTGATTGGGTTAACCTTGATCCCAGTGGCTATCGAAAAAATGGGTGGTGGAAGTGCCAGTGCAGAAAGCTTTGGCGATTTAACGAACTTGTTATTAGCGTTTGTAACGATTCTTTTGATTGTTGGCGTTCAATTGTTAGCAAAAGGATTTGTTCGCTCTATCGCAGTATTGATTGGCTTAGTAGGTGGTAGTATTTTAGCAGCTTTTTTAGGTTTGATTGATTTAAGTGCCATCGGACATGCACCAGTTTTCCATGTTCCTCAACCTTTTTATTTTGGGAAACCAACATTTGAAATTTGGTCGATTTTATTGATGATCATCATTTCCATGGTAAGTATGGTAGAATCAACCGGTGTTTATTTTGCACTTGGAAATATTACTGGAAAAGAAGTTGGCGAAGAAGAGTTGAAAAAAGGTTATCGAGCTGAAGGATTGGCTGTCATACTTGGCGGTATTTTCAATACGTTTCCTTATACTGGTTTTTCACAAAATGTTGGATTAGTTCAACTATCAGGTATCAAAACAAGAAAACCAATCTATTTTTCGGCATTTTTCTTAATTATTTTAGGTTTATTCCCCAAAATTGGCGCACTTGCTCAAATTATCCCTGATCCAGTCTTAGGTGGTGGGATGCTTGTTATGTTTGGTATGGTGGCAGTTCAAGGAATTCGTATGTTATTGGAAGTCGATTTTGCCAATGATAAGAATCTATTGATAGTGGCGGTATCCATTGGCTTTGGGTTAGGATTTAACATCATGCCAGAATTATTTAGTCAGTTACCTGAGACCGTTCAAATGTTTACTGGTAATGGAATCGTCATGAGCAGTATTACCGCAATCGTGTTAAATTTGATTTTCAATGGATTGAAAAAGGATGAAGAAATTCTCAAAGAAGCTTTAAGATAGTAAAGGCTGAAGGGAATGAACGACTCCCCTCATAGAAACAAGCTGGATTACTCAAGGGTATTTTTGAGTGAGCCAGCTTGTTTTTTGTTGGCATAATACAAAATACGAATATTATACAACGAAAGTAGATAATCGTTCGAATTTATCTTTGACTTTAAAACAAGTGATTGTTAAAATATGAATGGATAAATGATGAGAGGAGAAACGAATGGCTGCGAAAATTTCTGTAATAATGGGTAGTATTTCTGACTGGGAAACGATGGAACATACATGTGAAATATTGGATGAATTTTCAGTGGAGTATGAAAAACAGGTGGTATCAGCACATCGAACGCCTGATTTGATGTTTACTTATGCTGAAGAAGCAAGACAAAGAGGAATCAAAGTGATTATTGCAGGGGCTGGAGGAGCTGCTCATTTGCCAGGTATGGTGGCAGCAAAAACAACATTACCGGTGATTGGCGTTCCAATCCAAAGCCGAACATTAAATGGTTTAGATTCGTTACTATCTATCGTTCAGATGCCGGGAGGAGTTCCTGTAGCGACGACCGCTATCGGTAAACCTGGCGCAATTAATGCTGCGCTACTTGCGATACAGATGCTTTCCATGTATGATTTAGAATTGGAGGCTGCATTGGCGAAACGACGTGCAATGTCGGTTGAAACTGTTATAGAAAGTAGTGATCAACTTGGTTAAACCATTATTACCAGGCTCGACGATCGGAATCGTGGGTGGTGGACAGTTAGGTCGCATGATGGCGATCAGTGCAAAAGAAATGGGATTTAAAGTTGGTGTTCTTGATCCAACGAACGATTGTCCTGCAGCTCAAGTGGCGGATTGGCATATCGAAAGCTCTTATGATGATACCTTTGCTTTAGAAGAACTTGCAAGGAGAACGGAAGTCATCACCTATGAATTTGAAAATGTCAGTGTTGAAGCATTGAATGCTATATTGCCTATGTCATTTATCCCGCAAGGAACAGATTTGTTAGCAATCACGCAAGATCGTTTATTGGAAAAAACATTTTTGGAAACCAATAATATCGTGATTGCTCCTTATGCAACGATTGTCAGTCCTACGGATATCCAAGATGCCATTGATGGTATTGGCTATCCTTGCGTACTGAAAACAACTCGTGGCGGGTATGATGGAAAAGGACAATATGTTTTAAGAAGTCGTGCAGATTTAGCATTAGCGATGGATTTGTTACGAGAAGGAACATGTGTGCTAGAAGCGTGGATCCCTTTTGAAAAAGAATTATCGATCCTTGTTGCGGGAAATGGGCAAGGGCAATATACCACATTTCCGGTTGTTGAAAATATTCATCGAAACAATATTCTTCATGAAACGATCGCACCGGCAAATATCTCTGCAGATGTCATAGAAGAAGCGGAACGGATTGCTCGAGTGATTGCAGAAGCTGTTAGCTTATCTGGTGTTTTATGTGTGGAAATGTTTCTAACAAAATCTGGTGGACTTTATGTGAATGAACTAGCACCACGTCCGCACAATTCTGGTCATTATTCGATTGAAGCTTGTGGTATGAGCCAATTCGATGCCCATATCAGAGGAGTCTGTGGCTGGCCATTAGAAGAAAAAGTTTCTTTGTTAAGTGATGCTGTTATGGTCAATGTCCTAGGGGAAAAACTATTGGAAAGCTATCATGTGATTGAGAAAAAAGCCAACTGGAAATTTCACTTCTATGGTAAAAAAGAGTCTAAAAAAGGTCGTAAGATGGGCCATATCACCATTTTGACCGAAGATGTAGAAGGGACACTAAAAGAAATCAAGGAAACGAATATCTGGGATTAAAGGAGAAAAATAGATGTTAGAACGATATACACGACCGGAAATGGGCAATATTTGGACAGAACAAAATAAATATCAAGCATGGCTAGAAGTTGAGATACTTGCAGATGAAGCTTGGGCCGAATTAGGTGAAATCCCAAAAGAAGATGTGAAAAAAATTCGGGAACATGCTTCTTTTGATATTGATCGTATTTTGGAAATTGAAAAATCGACTCGGCATGATGTAGTGGCGTTTACCCGAGCTGTTTCAGAAACCCTTGGGGATGAACGGAAATGGGTACATTACGGTTTGACGAGTACAGATGTAGTTGATACCGCCTATGGATATCAGATCAAACAAGCCAATGATTTGATTCGTGAAGACTTGCAACGATTCACAAAAATCATTGGTGAAAAGGCTAAGGAACATAAATATACTGTTATGATGGGAAGAACGCATGGCGTACATGCAGAGCCTACGACATTCGGTTTGAAATTAGCCACTTGGTACTCCGAAATGAAACGTAACATCGAGCGTTTCGAACATGCAGCTAAAGGTGTAGAAGCAGGGAAAATTTCTGGTGCTGTTGGAACATTCGCCAATATCCCACCATTTATTGAAGAATATGTCTGCGAAAAATTAGGGATTCGCCCACAAGAAGTTTCTACTCAAGTGTTACCTCGTGATCTACATGCAGAGTATTTTGCAACGATGTCCTTGATCGCTACTAGCATTGAACGCTTTGCCACTGAGATTCGTGGTTTGCAAAAATCAGAAACAAGAGAAGTGGAAGAATTTTTCGCTAAAGGACAAAAAGGTTCTTCGGCAATGCCACATAAAAGAAACCCGATTGGCTCAGAAAATATGGCTGGTCTTGCCCGCGTAATTCGTGGTCATATGGTAACTGCTTATGAGAATGTTACATTGTGGCATGAAAGAGACATCTCTCATTCATCTGCTGAGCGAATTATTCTGCCGGATACAACGATTTTGCTTGATTACATGTTGAATCGTTTTGGAAATATCGTAAAAAATCTAACTGTTTTCCCGGAAAATATGAAAAGAAACATGGATGCGACATTTGGCTTGATTTATAGTCAGCGTGTATTATTGAAGTTGATCGATAAAGGAATGACAAGAGAAGCAGCCTATGATCTTGTACAGCCAAAAACAGCTTATGCATGGGATAATCAGGTACCTTTTAAACCATTATTGGAAGAAGATCCAGCTATTACTTCTGTATTGACACAAGAAGATATTGCTGATGCCTTTGATTACCATCATCATTTGAAAAATGTAGACGTCATATTTGAACGTGTTGGATTAGCATAAAAAGCTATTCCCTTCTATTTGAAGGGAATAGCTTCAGACTGTAGACAAAAGCATCAGTTTCCTCTTTACTAAGAGTGTAGACTGATACTTTTGTCTATTTTTGTATAATAAAAGATATGAAGACATATGCTTCCACTGCCAAGTGGCCAATTTTTTCAGGTTCATTGCGGCAAAAACAAGCATCGTATGCACCTGATTTTTTTCCAAGCCTCGATACTTGGTGTAGCGCATTCCATGCTTTTCCTTTGCGTCTGCAAAAACACGTTCAATCGTTTCTTTTCTTTTTTTATATTTTTCGCGATTATACGCCGTATGGCGTAAATGTTCTGCTTCATCTAAGTAATCTTCCCAAATGTGTCTATGTATTTCTTTTTGGTGTTTCTGGCTTTCTGTACAATTTTTCAATAATGGACAAGTTTCACAAATAAAAGATTTAGATACATATTTTTTATAGCCATCTCGAGTAGTTGTGCGAAACTGAAGTGTTTGATCATTGGGGCATAAGTACCAATTATAATGGGAATCATAATCAAAATCTTTCTTTTTAAAACGTTCTTTGTTTCCTTTGGGTCGAGTATAAGGAAAAATGGGCCGTAGTTTTTGGTCGATTAAATACTTGGCATTCCAAGGTGTTTTGTACGCAGCATCAGCAGCTACACCATAAAAGGAGAAACCACGCGATTTAACACGTTCAATTTGTGGCACGAGCATTCGGCTGTCATGTAGATTTCCAGGCGTAATCATGACATCTAATACAAAACCATTTTCATCACAAACGGTATGAGCAGAATAAGCAAACTGTTTTTCTCGTTCTGTTTTTACATAATAACCACTTTCTGGATCTGCGACACTAATTTTCCTTTCTACCACCTCCTGACGAATGATTGAACCAAAAGGGCGTTTGCCTTCGGCAATTCTTGCCTCATTAATTTCTTCTTCCAATTGTTTTTGGTATAAAATGGCTTCTTTATGTGCCATTTCTCTTGTAAAAATACGTTTGTTCGCATTCGCTTTAATATGAGTTGAATCCATATACAAAATTTCTTCATGAATAAATCTAGCATCAACTGCTTGTTCAAGAATAACGATAAATATCTGTTCAAACAAATCGGTTTCTCTGAAACGCCGTGCATAGTTTTTACCAAAAGTCGAAAAATGAGGAACTTTATCAATTAAACTAAGCCCAAGAAACCAACGATAAGCTAGGTTTGTTTCAACTTCTTTAATGGTCTGACGCATCGAACGAATCCCAAATAAATATTGAATGAATACTAATTTTACTAAGACGACAGGATCAACACTAGGACGACCAATGGTCGAGTAAGTTGATTCAACAATTGGATAAATAAAATCAAATGACAATGATTTGTCAATTTTACGGACCAAATGATTTTTAGGAACAAGTGCATCTAGCGAAATTTTGGCTTCTTCCATTCGACTATCCATTGATTGTTTGGACATCATTATACATTCCTCCTCGAAAAGCAAACGTTTTCTTTAATTGTAACAAAAAAACTGTAGAACAAAGAAATTTTTTTCTTTGTCTACAGTCTGAAGCTATTCCCTTCTATTTGAAGGGAATAGCTTTTTGTTTGTTTTTTAGGCTCTATAATTTATGGGACTGATGAATCAGAATTGATTCTTCCGTCCCATTTTCATTTTAGATATTAAAAAACATATCGTTCTCTGGTATGATTAAATCACCACAAAATAAACAACTGAGAGGACGATATGCTCTATGAATGATTCTATCAAAAAAATGCTGAGATTAGTAGACAAAAATTTAACCATTACCGAGGTTACTTTCGAGACCCTGCACAAGAAAAAGACCTTAATCGTTGATGCGGTTCTTTCACCTGCTCCGTGTGCCTGTAAAAATTGTGGTTCTTCCGTGTTAGATGCGAATGGCAAGTCGATCGTTGTTAAAAATGGTAAGAAGAAAACGATGGTACGTTTTGACCCATACAATCATATGCCAATGGTCCTACGCTTGAAGAAGCAACGTTACACCTGTAAAAATTGTCGGAGACACTGGACTGCTCAGAGTTATTTTGTCCGCCCTAGACATTCGATTGCCAATCATGTCAGATTCAAAATCATTTCTTTTCTAACTGAAAAAGTGTCTTTATCTTTTATTGCAAAAATTTGTCAGGTATCTTTAACAACCGTTATTCGTACATTGAAAGAGCTGAAATGCTATCTACCAAAACCTTCCAAAAGCACTCTACCTCGGGTATTGATGGTCGATGAATTTCGTTCTCATACTTGCAAGGAAGATAAGATGAGCTTCATTTGTGCAGATGGTGAGACAGGCAAACTAATTGAGATTTTACCCACACGCAAATTACCTCGTTTAACCAACTATTTTCTAAACTGTACCAATCCCGAAACGGTAGAATACCTAGTTACAGACATGAATGCCGCCTACTTCCAGCTCACAAAACGCATTCTACCAAATGCAAAACTTGTGATTGACCGTTTTCATATAGTCAAACATATGAATCAGGCATTCAACGACTTTCGTATCCGAGAAATGAAAGAGCTACGTGAGAGGGGGCAACATAGTGAAGCCGAAAAACTGAAAAGGAACTGGCGCTTTCTGTTAAAAAATCGTGAAAATATTAATCATTATGACTACAAAACATGGCGAAGTTTCCGAGCGCCTAAATACCCACTTCTCACCGAATCCATGATGATTGATCGATTGCTTGCTTTTTCAACACCTCTCAAAGAGACATATACTGTTTTTCATGAGTTGATGGAAGCTTTTCGTGCCAAAGATCCCAACTTGTTTTTCTCCTTATTAAAAGAACTTCCAGAAACGTTTGACGACAGCTTTCGAACGAAGCTTCAAAATCTTCTATCCTATGAAGAAGGGATCACCAATGCGCTGGTTTATCCTTACTCTAATGGAAAAATAGAAGCGAAGAATACCCATATAAAGACAATGAAACGAGTATCTTACGGATTTAAATCATTTGAGAACATGAAAATTAGAATCTTTTTGATCAATCAATTAATCAAAGTGAAATAACAAAAAAATCTGAGAAAGAATGAGGTTCATTCTGACCCAGATTTGATTTTGCACAACTCATCAGTCCTTATTGACAAAGAGCCGTTTTTTAAGCATAGGCGATATGATTGGAGAAATTAAAATGTTGCGTATGGAGCAATTGTAATAATGCTTCAACAAATGTGTAACCGAATTCTTGGTGATCATAAGTAACTTGGATCCGATAATGGTGTTTGAATAGCTTTTGTTCATGAATATGCTCAATGACTAATTCATGGCTGTTCTTTGTTGAATAACGTAATGTTCGTTTGCGACATTCGTTCGATCGTATAGATGCACGATGTATTTTTCTGAATTTATAAAAACTTGCATCTTTTAGACACGAATAAACATCTTTGATGGCTAATAGATCATTGTATAAGCGTGTTTTTTCTTCTTCTGATAATTCGAGTAAGAAGCGTTGTGCATAAGCCAGTGATTCTTCCATTTAGATACCTCCTTGAAAACTATTCCGAAATTTCTTTAAGACTACTATATCATCAAATGGAAATGGTGTAAACGCTTCTCGAGATAATAGAGATGAATGATCTTTTTTTAGTTAAACACGAACGTTATCGGGGGTTATAACTATCAATGTACATAATTATATTGATTTTGGTAAAAATAATTGTTAGAATCATAAGTGAAAACACGGACGAAATATATGGCTGGTTGTTATAATGTAAGTATAATAAGGAGACGTTGTAATGGAAAAAGGTCGTTTGCTCTACGAAGGGAAAGCTAAGAAAATATATGGAACTTCTGAAGGAATGGTCCTATGGGTAGAATATATGGATCAAGTTACTGCGTTAAATGGTGGAATGAAAGACTCAATGAAGGGGAAGGCTGAATTGAACAATCAAATCACAAGTGTGATTTTTAGTTATTTATCTCATCATGGGATTCAAAATCATTTTATCAAAAAAATATCAAAAACCGAACAATTGGTAAGATGGCTAGAAATGATTCCTCTTGAAGTGGTTGTTAGAAACTTTTCGGCGGGAAGCTTTTCAAAGCGTCTAGGAGTGGAGGAAGGAGAAAAACTAAAATTTCCTATTCTTGAATTTTATTATAAAAAAGATGAATTGGATGATCCTTTTATCAATGAGGAACATATCGTTTATTTAGAGCTTGCATCACTGGAGGAAATTGCTGAATTAAAAAAACAGGCATTACTGATCAATGAGAAATTGATTAAATTATTTCATCAAGTTGGCTTGCAATTAATCGATTTTAAACTGGAATTTGGTCGCACACCTTCTGGAGCGATCCAATTGGCGGATGAGATTTCGCCTGATACTTGTCGTTTGTGGGATCTAGATACACAAGCTCACATGGATAAAGATGTCTATCGTAGAAAAATTGGGGATATGATCCCTGTATACCAAGAAGTATTAAATCGTTTAAACCGATTAATCATCATATAAAAAGGAGAATCAGATTGATGTATTTTGTAAAAGTCTATGTCACTTATAAAGATTCAGTACTAGATCCACAAGGAGAAGCTGTGAAAAAGGCGGTTCATCATTTAGGCTATCACAGTATTGAAGAGATTAGAATCGGCAAGTATTTCGAGATTCAAGTTTCTGCTGGCGAAGAGGCAGTGGAAGAAACGATTGAAGCAATCTGCGATCAATTATTAGCAAACGTCAATATGGAAACTTACCGTTATGAAATCATGCAAATGGAGGAAGCATAACATGAAATTTGCTGTGATCGTTTTTCCTGGTTCAAATTGCGATGCAGATCTTTTGTGGGCGATTCGTGATGTCATGGGCGCCCAAGCAGCATATGTCCGTTATGATGAAACATCACTTGAAGGGTTTGATGGCGTATTGCTTCCTGGAGGGTTTTCTTATGGTGATTATTTAAGATGTGGTGCCATTGCTCGTTTTTCTTCCATTATGGATGAAGTCATTCGTTTTGCTAATGAAGGAAAACCTGTTTTTGGAACATGCAATGGATTTCAAGTGTTGACAGAAGCAGGCCTTTTGCCTGGAGTCTTGAGAAAGAATGATTCCTTACAATTTATTTGTAAATCAGTAGCGCTAAAAGTCAACAATCAAACAGCATTCACTTCTGAATATGAGATGGATGAAATCATCCAACTTCCAGTGGCTCATGGAGAAGGGAATTATTTTTGTGATGAAGAGACGTTACAGGAATTGAAAGAAAACAACCAAATCGTATTTACATACGAAGAGGAAAATGTCAATGGCAGTGTGGAACGGATTGCTGGGATCACCAATCGAGCAGGAAATGTTTTGGGGATGATGCCTCACCCAGAACGTGCGATGGAAAAATTGCTAGGGTCAAATGATGGTCGACGTTTTTTTGCTTCCATGCTAAAGAATTTTGGAAAGGTGTCTGTGTAAATGAGAACAATCAATGAACCAACCGCATTAGAAATCAAAGAACAAAAGATCTATACACAATGGGGTTTGACAGAAGAAGAATACCGGATGATTGAAGAAGATATTTTGGGAAGGATGCCCAATTATACAGAAACTGGCCTTTTTTCTGTCATGTGGAGCGAACATTGTTCTTATAAAAATTCCAAACCGGTCTTAAAAAAATTTCCAACTAGTGGTCCAAATGTTTTACAAGGCCCAGGTGAAGGAGCAGGTATCGTTGATATAGGAGATGGCCAAGCGGTTGTTTTCAAAGCGGAAAGCCATAATCATCCATCAGCGGTTGAACCATATGAAGGAGCAGCAACAGGTGTTGGTGGTATTATACGCGATATTTTTAGTATGGGTGCTCGACCTATTGCATTACTAGACTCTTTAAGATTTGGCGAGTTAGATAACCATCGGACAAAATACTTGCTGGAAGAAGTAGTGGCAGGGATTGGCGGGTATGGTAATTGTATCGGTATTCCAACGGTTGGTGGAGAGATTGCATTTGATCCATGTTATGAAGGTAATCCATTGGTCAATGCGATGTGTGTGGGCCTGATTGATCACCAAGATATCCAAAAGGGACAAGCTTCTGGGGTTGGTAACTCGATCATGTATGTAGGAGCTAAGACTGGACGTGATGGGATCCATGGTGCTACCTTTGCTTCTGAGGAATTCAGCCAAGAAGAAGAGCAACAACGTTCAGCTGTCCAAGTAGGAGATCCTTTCATGGAAAAATTACTTCTTGAAGCGTGTTTAGAACTGATTTTAGAGCACGCAGATATCTTGGTGGGTATTCAAGATATGGGGGCGGCAGGGTTAGTTTCTTCCAGTTCCGAGATGGCTTCAAAAGCTGGATCAGGACTAGTCTTGACACTTGATGACGTGCCACAACGGGAAACGGCTATGACTCCTTACGAGATGATGCTTTCGGAATCGCAAGAACGTATGCTGATTTGTGTCAAAGCAGGGGCAGAAGAACAAGTGCAAGAACTATTCAACAAATATGAACTTGATGCAGTAACGATCGGAAAAGTGACAGATGATGGTCAGTATCGTTTGTATCATCATGGCGTTGAGGTTGCTAATCTGCCTGTAGATGCTTTAGCAGAAGAAGCACCCATCTATCATAAAGCCATGACTGAACCTGAAAGAATGAAAAAGTTTCGAGAAATGGACCAATACCATCCTCTGGTTGTAGACCCAAATCAAGTCTTGCTTGACTTGTTAGCACAACCGACCATTGCTTCAAAACGTGTAATTTATGAAACTTACGATTCACAAGTTCAAACGAATACAGTGGTGCTACCTGGAAGCGATGCTGCGGTCTTACGTATCCGTGGAACAAAGAAAGCACTGGCTATGACCACAGATTGTAATGCTCGTTATATTTATCTTGATCCAGAAGTAGGAGGGCAGATAGCAGTAGCGGAAGCAGCAAGAAATATTATTGCTAGTGGAGGGAAGCCCTTAGCTATTACGGATTGTTTGAATTATGGTTCACCCGATAAACCAGAAGTGTTCTGGGAATTATCTCATTCTGCAGATGGGATTGCTAAAGCCTGTGAAATGTTAGAAACGCCAGTGATTTCTGGAAATGTGTCACTTTATAACGAAACAGATGGCCAAGCCATCTACCCAACCCCAGTAATCGGAATGGTCGGTTTGATTGAAGATCATGCTTACATTACCACGCAAGAATTTAAGCAGGTAGGGGATCTGATTTATCTCGTGGGGGCAACATTTAACGATTTTAATGGTAGTGAATTGCAAAAAATGCAATTAGGGAAAATTGAAGGGAGAATCGAACATTTTGACCTGGCTGTTGAAAAAGCGAATCAAGAGTTGGTTTTACAAGCAATCAAACAAGGATGGATCCAAAGTGCCCATGATTGTGCAGAAGGTGGTCTCGCTGTGGCCTTAGCTGAAGCAACATTTACCAAAGAATTAGGCATAACAGTAGAAATTGATTTACCAGTAGCGCTTTTGTTCTCAGAAACTCAGTCACGTTTTGTTTTAACAGTTGCTAAGGAAAAACAAACGGAATTTGAACAATTTGTTGGGGATCGGGCGATCAGACTAGGTCAGGTTACAGATTCGAGAATCCAGATACAAACAATCGATAAAAAGATCGATTTAGAAACACAAACAGCGAAAAAAAGCTGGGAGGAAGCACTTGCATGTCTTATGAAGTAAGAAGTATCAATGAAGAATGTGGTGTTTTTGGTATTTGGGGACATCCTGAAGCAGCAAATATCACCTATTTTGGTTTGCATAGTTTGCAACATCGTGGGCAAGAAGGAGCTGGGATCGTTTCAAATGACTCGGGTAGATTATTGGGTCATCGAGATCTTGGCTTGCTCTCTGAAGTGTTTAAAGATCCTAGGAAACTGGCCCGACTGACTGGACAAGCTGCCATTGGGCATGTGCGTTATGCAACAGCGGGAAATGGCAGTGTGGACAATATACAACCTTTTCTATTTAAGTTTTATGATCAATCAATTGGTTTGGCGCACAATGGAAATTTGACAAATGCTCGTTCGTTAAGAACGGAATTAGAAAAAGACGGAGCAATTTTTCACTCCAATTCTGATACAGAAATTTTGATGCATTTGATTCGGCGAAGTTACGAAACGACTTTCTTAGCTAAACTCAAAGCGGCTTTGAATGAAGTAAAAGGTGGATTTGCATATCTGTTACTGACGGAAGATGCAATGATCGCAGCTTTAGATCCAAATGGATTTCGTCCGTTAGCGATCGGACAAATGAAAAATGGTGCTTACGTGGTGACTTCCGAAACATGTGCATTAGAAGGGATTGGCGCTCGTTTTGTTCAAGATGTGCACCCTGGAGAACTTGTCATCATTGATGATAATGGGTATACGATCGAACAATACACAACAGATACGCAGTTGGCTATCTGTTCCATGGAATTTATTTACTTTGCGCGACCTGATTCTGATATTGCTGGTGTAAATGTTCATACAGCTCGTAAAAATATGGGAAGAAGATTAGCTAAGGAAGCGCCAATTGAAGCAGATATCGTTGTGGGTGTACCTAATTCTTCTTTATCGGCAGCAAGTGGGTATGCTGAAGCTAGTGGAATTCCTTATGAAATCGGCTTAGTGAAAAATCAGTATATTGCTCGCACGTTTATCCAACCCACTCCTGAATTAAGAGAACAAGGAGTTCGAATGAAGCTTTCGGCTGTTCGTGGGGTGGTAGAAGGAAAGAAAGTAGTCATGGTCGATGATTCGATCGTACGAGGAACGACGAGCCGTAGAATCGTTCGGCTTTTGAAAGAAGCAGGAGCGAAAGAAGTCCACGTGCGTATTGCTTCACCACCATTAAAATATCCTTGTTTTTATGGCATCGATATTCAAACGAGAAAAGAACTGATTGCTGCCAATCATACGGTGGAAGAAATTAGAACATGCATTGAAGCAGATTCATTAGAATTTTTGAGTGAAGATGGCTTGATTGAAGCCATTGGTTTGAAAGAAAATGCTCCTTATTCAGGATTATGTATGGCGTACTTTAATGGGGATTATCCAACACCATTATATGATTATGAAGAAAAATATCGCGAATCACTAAAGGAAAAAGTCTCATTCTTTTAGTGGAGGAATAGAAATGAAGAAGGGAAGTAGAAAATGGGTAATGCTTATGCAAAAGCTGGTGTAAATGTGGAAGCTGGCTATGAAGTAGTCGAACGTATCAAAAAGCATGTGAAGAAAACAGAACGTTTAGGCGTGATGGGCGCATTAGGTGGCTTTGGTGGTTGTTTTGACTTGAGCGGATTTCAGCTGAAGGAGCCTGTTTTGGTATCAGGGACGGACGGTGTCGGGACAAAACTAGCTGTAGCTATTGAAGCGGATCAACACGCTACAATCGGGATCGATTGTGTGGCAATGTGTGTCAATGATATTTTGGCCCAAGGAGCAGAGCCGTTATACTTTTTAGATTATCTAGCAACTGGAAAGAATGAACCAGCACGTTTAGAAAAAGTAGTTGCTGGTGTAGCAAATGGATGCGTGCTTGCGAATGTGGCTTTGATTGGTGGCGAGACGGCAGAGATGCCAGGAATGTATCAAGGGGAAGATTATGATTTAGCAGGTTTTGCAGTAGGGATCATTGAAAAATCTCAGTTGATTACTGGAGAAACGATCAATGTGGATGATGTACTTTTAGGACTACCTTCTAGTGGGATTCATTCGAATGGTTATTCCTTAGTTCGCAAGATTTTCTTTGAACAAAACCACTTTTCTTTAACGGATACACTTGAAAACTTCACAGAACCATTAGTTGATATTTTGTTAGAACCAACGAAAATCTATGTGCATTCCTTACTTCCGTTGATCAAAGAAGGAAAAATCAAAGGGGCAGCCCATATTACAGGAGGCGGTTTTATCGAAAACATTCCTCGGATGCTACCGAAAGAAACAGCAGCTAATATTCAACTAGGTTCTTGGCCTATTCTACCAGTTTTTGATGCCTTAGAGAAATATGGAAAAATCCCACACAAGGAAATGTATGAAATTTTTAATATGGGGATCGGCATGGTCGTTGCTGTAGCTTCAGATCAAGTCGCAGAAGTGGTTGAGAAGATCGAAGCATTAGGAGAAAAAGTGTATCAGATTGGTCAAGTTGTTCCTTTCGCTAGTAAAAAAGTAACGTTTATTGAGGAAGAAAAATGAGAATTGCGGTCTTTGCTTCAGGGAATGGTAGTAATTTCCAAGCGTTAGTAGAATACTTTAAAGAAAATGAAGTACCTGCAACGATAGACTGGCTATTTTGTGATCGACCCGATGCTTTTGTTTTGCAACGAGCAGAAAAACTTGGAATTAAAGCAACTTGTTTTTCACCAAAAGAGTTTGCATCAAAAGTGCTTTATGAACAAGCGATATTGGAGGAGCTGGCGAATCATCAGATTGATTTGATTGTTTTGGCAGGTTATTTACGAATCATTGGAAAAGAATTGTTAACGGCTTATGAAAATAAGATTATCAATATCCACCCTTCGCTTCTTCCTGATTTTCCAGGTTTACATGGGATCAGAGATGCGTTTGAAGCAAGGGTAAAAGAAACTGGGGTCACCGTTCATTATGTGGATAGTGGTGTAGATACGGGTCCAATTATTCGACAAGAAAAAGTAGAGATAGAGCCGCAAGATACATTGGTGACTTTAGAGGAGAAGATCCATCGAATCGAACATCGAATATTTCCAGAAGCAATTGTAGAATTGATTAATATGGGGGATAGTACACAATGACAAGAGCATTACTAAGTGTTTCAGATAAAACAGGAATCGTTGACTTTGCACAAGGGCTAATTGAATCAGGGGTTGAGATTATTTCAACAGGAGGAACAAAAAAAGTCTTAGATGAAGCAGGTGTTAAGACACTGTCAATTGATGAAGTAACTGGTTTTCCAGAAATGATGGATGGCCGTGTAAAGACTTTACATCCCAAGATCCACGGAGGTCTATTAGGACGTCGTGACCTCCCCAGTCATATGAAGGCCATGGCAGAGGAGGAAATTCATCCGATTGATTTCGTATGTGTGAATCTTTACCCATTTAGAGAGACGATCCTGAACCCAGATACAACCCAGGACCAAGCCATTGAACAGATTGACATCGGTGGACCTAGTATGCTCCGCAGTGCAGCGAAAAATCATGCTTTTGTCACAGCGATTGTTGATCCAGCTGACTATGATCTTGTTTTGGCTGAAATGGCTGAAATTGGCCAGACAACCCTTGAGACACGCAAAAAACTGGCGGCAAAAGTATTTCGCCATACCGCTGCTTATGATGCATTGATTGCGCAATACCTCACTGATGCGGTGGGAGAAAAAGAACCAGAAAATTTGACGCTAACATACGTACGAAAACAGGACTTGCGTTATGGTGAAAATAGCCATCAAGAAGCAGCGTTTTACCAATCAGCTCTTCCTCAAAGCTATTCGATTGCTTGTGCCAAACAGTTACATGGAAAAGAGCTCTCGTACAACAATATTCGTGATGCCGATGCAGCCTTACGGATCATGAGAGAATTTTCAGAACCGACTGTTGTTGCTTTGAAACATATGAATCCTTGTGGCATTGGGAGTGGAGAGTCGATTTACTCTGCTTGGAAAGCGGCTTTTGAAGCAGATCCTGTTTCTATTTTTGGTGGTATCATCGTCTTGAATCGAGAAGTAGATCTAGAAACTGCGGAAGAAATGCACCGCTTATTTTTAGAAATCATCATTGCGCCAAGTTTCAGTCAAGAAGCATTAGCGATACTGCAAACAAAAAAGAATATTCGTTTATTGACTCTTGATTTTAATGATTCCCTCAAATACACCGAGGAAGTAGTATCCGTTTTAGGTGGTTTATTGGTTCAACAAGAGGATGAAACAATGGAAATGTCAGAAGACTGGACAGTTGTGACTGACCGGCAACCAACAGAAGGCGAAAAGATAGCATTAGCTTTTGCGTGGAAAGCAGTGAAGCATGTCAAATCCAATGCGATCGTTCTAGCAAATCAACACCAAACGGTTGGGATTGGTGCGGGGCAAATGAATCGTGTGGGATCGGTGAAAATTGCGATCGAACAAGCAGAAGACAAAGCGAAAGATGCGGTTTTAGCAAGTGATGCGTATTTTCCAATGGATGATTCGGTCGAATACGCTGCAAAATATGGGATAAAAGCAATTATTCAACCTGGAGGAAGCATCAAAGACCAAGACTCTATTGATATGGCAAATAAATACGGCATTGCCATGGTATTCACTGGAGTGCGCCATTTCAGACATTAAAAGGAGCAAAAAAAGGATGAAAGTACTACTTATCGGTTCTGGTGGCCGAGAACATGCAATCGCCAAAAAATTACTAGAAAGCCCACTTGTAGAAACAGTGTATTGTGCCCCTGGAAATCCTGGGATGAAAAAAGATGCAATCCAGCCCGTTGAGATTATGGAAACGGATCATCGTAAACTTATTGCGTTTGCAAAAGAAGAAGGTGTTGCTTGGACCTTTGTTGGGCCAGAAATACCTTTATTAAATGGGATTGTTGATGACTTCATGGCAGCTGGGTTATCGATTTTTGGACCGACGAAAGATGCTGCTTTAATCGAAGGATCAAAAAGCTTTGCAAAAGATTTAATGGCTCAATTCAATATTCCTACAGCTGAATCCCAAACCTTTACGGATTTTTCTCAGGCGAAAACTTATATCGAACAAAAAGGAGCACCGATCGTTGTCAAAGCAGATGGCTTAGCTGCAGGTAAGGGTGTAGTTGTTGCGATGAGTGTTCAAGAAGCGATTGGAGCAACTTTTGAAATGTTGGAAAAAGACCGTTTTGGAGCGAGTGGTCAACGAGTAGTGATCGAGGAATTCTTAAATGGAGAAGAGTTTTCTTTACTTGCTTTTGTTCGTGATGAAAATGTTTATCCAATGGTGATTTCTCAAGATCATAAACGTGCTTATAACGGGGATGAAGGGCCTAATACTGGGGGGATGGGTGCTTACACACCTGTTCCACAAATCCCTGAAACGATGATTGAAGAAGCTATTGAGAATGTGCTGAAACCGGCGGCGAAAGGGATGAAAGAATTAGGGCGTCCGTTTACTGGTATTTTATATGCTGGAATGATCGCCACACCCCAAGGACCAAAAGTGATTGAATTCAATGCACGCTTTGGTGATCCTGAAACACAAGTTGTTCTACCACGCCTGAAGAATGATTTAGCACAAGTAATCAATGATTTGCTACAAGGAAAATCGGTGGATTTGACATGGGAAACACAGGGATATCGTGTAGGTGTCGTTGTGGCAGCAGAAGGCTATCCACATGACTATCAGACAGGAATGGAGATTCCGAATTTTTCAGAGGATGATCTTTCATTATGCTATGCAGGTGTAAAAGATGATAAGGGAAGATTAGTAGGATCTGGAGGCCGCCTCTATCTGATTGAAGCTTTTGGCGAAACGATAGAAGAAGCGCAGGGAAAGATTTACAAGACTCTGAAAGACAAGAAAACGGACCACACCTTTTACCGTATGGATATTGGTACAAAAGCTCTCTTAAATAAATAGAACATTAATGTAGAGATAAAACTATTTTTTTGTGAAAAAGAAAAATAGTTTTATCTTTTTGTGAAGCCTTTTCATATGAGATATGGTAAAATCGATGGAGATAAGAAAGGGTGGGGGTAGATGAAACAAATTAAATTAGGAACTTCTGACCAACTCGTGTCAGCAGTCGTTTTAGGTTGTATGCGCATAAATGGCGCTGAAAAGCCTGAACAAGTGATTGACACAGCATTCGAAAATGGCATCAATTTCTTTGATCATGCAGATATTTATGGTCAAGGAGAGTGTGAGACAATCTTTTCAGAAGCCTTGGCAAAAACGTCATTGCAACGAGAAGATTTGTTTATTCAAACGAAATGTGGAATCGTACCAGGTGTTATGTTTGATTTTTCAAAAAAACATATCATTGAATCAGTAGAAAACAGTTTGAGTCGTTTGAAAATGGATTATGTGGATGCACTATTACTTCATCGACCGGACACTTTAGTGGAGCCGGAAGAAGTTGCAGCTGCGTTTGATGAATTGGAGCAATCAGGAAAAGTTCGTTATTTTGGTGTTAGCAACCAAAAACCAATGCAGATCGAGTTGTTGAAAAAATACGTCAAACAACCGTTAGTAGCGAATCAATTACAATTTGGCTTGAAACATTCTGGTATGATCGATCAAGGAATCCATGTCAATATGACAGATCAAGCAAGTATTGATCGTGATGGAAGTGTGCTGGATTATTCTCGATTACACGAGATGACGATCCAAGCGTGGTCGCCCTATCAGTATGGTTTTTTTGAAGGTGTATTTATTGGGAATGAAAAATTTCCGGAATTGAACCAGAAATTAGCAGAGTTAGCTGAAAAATATCATACAACACCAACTGGTTTATCTTCTGCATGGATACTGAGACATCCAGCATCAATGCAAGTGATTGCCGGAACGATGAATCTTTCGCGAATTGCAGAAATCGCCCGTGCTTCTACAATTGAACTTTCAAGAGAAGACTGGTATGCCTTGTATCAAGCAGCAGGAAATATTTTACCTTAAGGTTTGAAAAAGTAAGAGCTGACTTTCCATGAAAGAATTTTGGCTTGTGGTTAGTCAGCTCTTTGAATAAATGGTTGGGGAAAAAATAAAATAAAAGAAAAGAGGAGAAAAATGGAAAAGGAAAAAGAAAATGTACTTATATATGAGGATTCTAAAAGATTAAGTATAAAATTAAAAGAAAACTTATATGAGGAATTCGAGACATTACATAAAGACCAAAAAACATTGTTGAAAAAAATTGAGGGTTTAAAAGGAAAATTAGTCAAAGATCAGAAGAAGCTACAAAATCGCGACTTAAGGTTAGAACTGATCAAAGATGCAGAGAAATTTCATCAGTTGACAAATAAATATTTTGACAATGCATTGAAAATGATGGTACTTGAACAACGTATTAAGAAACTTCGAGGAGAATTTAAATTAGAAAACGTAAAACCAAGCAAAAAATTTAAAAGTATAGGGTATGAATACGGGGAAGCGCAGCTTGCATTTATGAAAAGAGATGGGATGTTTACTGATGAAGTCTTGCAAGCTTTCGTCAATATTAATCTTCATGCCCCTCATCCATTTGAACTAAATTTAAAAGGTGACTTATCGCTAAAAGAAAAAACTCCGTTGGTAGCTTGTTTAAGTAAAGAAGTACTTACCAAACGATTAAAAATCTTCAGCAGTGAATTTGAGACAGTCCTTGATACGACCAAACGTCAAGAACGTATTCTCGTAAAAATGAAAGAAAATTTAATGAGTGTGAAACTTCAATTTGATAGGGATCCATGGAAGACTGAGCTGTGGATTAAAGATGACATCAAAGAAGAAAAAAAACATGGTAAGGATCCGAATCGCATCTCTACTACAGAGTTAGTTCCACGCGATGTCAATCCATATGTAAATGGATTGGCGGTTTATTCTGGTAATTTGACTTATTTGCAGCAACTATCAAATAAAGTAGTAAAACTAGAAAACATTTTAAAGCCACAGAATAAGGATAAACAAAAAAAATCTATTTTAAATAAACTTAAGATTGGTAATAACCATGGAGAACCTGTTTTTAAAAAACTTAAGGTTGAACAGGACCATGGAGAGAAAAAATTAGGCCAAATAGATGGAAAATTTTATACAAAAGATATCACCTCTTTCATTTTGTCCTTAGAGGATCGGGGTCTAAAAATTGAACCAAAAGTTAGAGCGACGATGATGGAGAAACTCCATAATATTAATACCTTAAGGAATGCTACTCAGAAACAAC
>NZ_NGMO01000001.1:385089-386199 GCF_002140175.1 Candidatus Enterococcus wittei | reverse complement strand
CTAACAGAATAAGATGGAAATATTGACGCAGTTAAGTGGCATTGACCATTTGACTGCGTTTTTTGTTAAAAAGAATGTCTCGTTAACTTTAATACTATAGGAAGATGAAACTATTAATGATTTTACAACTAGGGAAATATAAATGGAATTCATATTATTAGTGTTAAAGTATTTTTGTAAATAAAAATAGAGTTTTTTTTTTTGAAAAAATAGTTCAGGTGGTTATTTTAATAGCAATTTCTGTCTCTTATACACATCTAGATGTGTATAAGAGGTAATAACCATGGAGAACCTGTTTTTAAAAAACTTAAGGTTGAACAGGACCATGGAGAGAAAAAATTAGGCCAAATAGATGGAAAATTTTATACAAAAGATATCACCTCTTTCATTTTGTCCTTAGAGGATCGGGGTCTAAAAATTGAACCAAAAGTTAGAGCGACGATGATGGAGAAACTCCATAATATTAATACCTTAAGGAATGCTACTCAGAAACAACAAGAAAAAAGTGATGTAACTCATCAAGCTGGAGCAACGATAAATCAAATGGGAAAACAAGCTAAATCTGATAATTCCTTTGCGAATCACTCAAGATACGCACAAGATCAAAGTGTTAAATCTTCGAAAGAGGTTTCTAAATCTTCGAATAAATCAACAGACAATCGGGAAAGATCGTAATAAATCAAAGAAAAATTGAGACAGAAAAAGTGTTCTTGATATTTTGGACTAGTGTCTAAGATAAATTTTTAGAAATTAAATGATCATTAAGTGATGATCGTTGTGCTATAACAGGACGGATTAGTGAATTTAATTGTTTTTTGATTATTTTTAACAGCTATTGTAACCGACAAGAGAAAAGTTCGTACATAATGTTTATTTAGATAAAGGGGAGGAGATGAGTGATGTCTCCACCCTTTTAGTCTGTTCAATAACTGTCTCTTATACACATCTAGATGTGTATAAGAGACAGCCATTAATGAAGATGACACATTATTAGAAGTACAAAATGACAAATCTGTAGAAGAAATTCCTTCTCCAGTCACAGGAACAGTGAAAAATATCGTGGTTCCAGAAGGAACAGTTGCAAATGTTGGTGACGTATTAGTCGAAATC
>NZ_NGMO01000001.1:378780-384989 GCF_002140175.1 Candidatus Enterococcus wittei | reverse complement strand
CTCAGAAACAACAAGAAAAAAGTGATGTAACTCATCAAGCTGGAGCAACGATAAATCAAATGGGAAAACAAGCTAAATCTGATAATTCCTTTGCGAATCACTCAAGATACGCACAAGATCAAAGTGTTAAATCTTCGAAAGAGGTTTCTAAATCTTCGAATAAATCAACAGACAATCGGGAAAGATCGTAATAAATCAAAGAAAAATTGAGACAGAAAAAGTGTTCTTGATATTTTGGACTAGTGTCTAAGATAAATTTTTAGAAATTAAATGATCATTAAGTGATGATCGTTGTGCTATAACAGGACGGATTAGTGAATTTAATTGTTTTTTGATTATTTTTAACAGCTATTGTAACCGACAAGAGAAAAGTTCGTACATAATGTTTATTTAGATAAAGGGGAGGAGATGAGTGATGTCTCCACCCTTTTAGTCTGTTCAATAATTTGTAAAAGACGAACAATATTTTTTTGTTTAAATAATCCTGTTCTTTTGGAATGAGTTATTAAAATACGATTTACTTTCTGTTTTCCTCTTGATTTTCTTTGTAATTTACGTTAAATTACATAAGGTGCTAAAAATAGACCGTAAATAAGTAGATAATGTTCGTGTTTTGGCTAATGCGACTATCGGAAGGACGATATGATGAAAGTATTTGATTACGAAGATATCCAATTGATTCCTAATAAATGTATCGTGAATAGCAGATCAGAGTGCGATACGACAGTTACACTGGGGAAACACACTTTTAAAATGCCTGTCGTACCAGCAAATATGCAAACGATTATCGATGAATCGATTGCAGAATTTTTGGCTGAAAATGGCTATTTTTATATCATGCATCGTTTTGAAGAGCAAAAACGTATGCCATTTATCCAAAAAATGAAATCAAAGAAATTAATTTCTTCTATTAGTGTTGGTGTAAAAAAAGAAGAGTATACGTTTGTTGAAGAGTTGGCGGAAAAATCACTTGTTCCAGACTACATCACGATAGATATCGCTCATGGTCATTCTAATGCAGTGATCGATATGATCCAACATATCAAACAGCACTTGCCAGAAACTTTTGTCATTGCTGGAAATGTTGGTACACCTGAAGCAGTGAGAGAATTAGAAAATGCTGGTGCAGATGCGACCAAAGTCGGGATTGGCCCAGGAAAAGTTTGTATCACAAAAATCAAAACTGGTTTTGGTACAGGAGGTTGGCAACTGGCTGCATTGCGCTGGTGTGCAAAAGCGGCGCGTAAACCAATCATTGCAGATGGCGGTATCCGAACCCATGGAGATGTAGCCAAATCTGTTCGTTTTGGTGCAACAATGGTGATGATTGGCTCGTTATTTGCCGGACATGAAGAATCACCTGGAGAAACAAAAGTAGAAAATGGCGTTGTATATAAAGAATACTTTGGTTCAGCTTCTGAATTCCAAAAGGGTGAAAAGAGAAACGTAGAAGGCAAGAAAATTTGGATCCAGCATAAAGGCTCTTTAAAAGATACATTGGTAGAAATGCAACAAGATCTTCAATCTTCAATTTCTTACGCAGGTGGAAAAGATCTAGAAGCTATCCGTAAAGTCGACTATGTCATCGTGAAAAATTCTATTTTTAATGGTGACACGATTTAAATATAAATACCTAAAAAAATTACCGATTTATTATTTTCAGGAACAATAAAGATAGTAAAATCAATCAATTTCAGATAAGGTAGGTCATGGAAAAATGGTGTGTGCTATTTTTCATGACTTGCCTTTTTTGCTTAGAGTTTAGGGGCTCTTTGTCAAACGATGTTGGTGAAGAGAAATCCTAGGGCTTATTGTCCAATGATGTTGGTAGAATCCACCATCATCAAAAAGTATAGAACTGATTTTTGAGTGTTGTGTAATCGGATTTACATAAGTAGAAAAACATTTTATTTTTTTGTTCTTTCTTCTACGATAATTCGTTACAATAAGAGAAAGAATAGATTTGGAGAAAACTATGTGGGAAAAAGTAGATAAACGTAAAGGTTCTGCATATCGGCAGATTATGGATCAGATTATTAAAGAAATCGAAAATGGTCATTTGTCTCCAGGAGAAAGATTACCGTCGGAAAGAAATCTTGCTGAGTCTTTTCAAGTGAATCGAACAACGGTCGTACACGCTTTGGATGAACTACGTGCATTAGGGATTATTGCGAGTCAGCAAGGAAGTGGACGATTTGTCCGGAAGGCTACTTGGGGAGAGTTTACTGAACCCCGAATTGACTGGAGGCAGTTGATCTCACAACGCTATGAAAAGCTTACTGATAATTACGAGGAGAAGATAAAGGAAGCGAGAAGACAGTCAGATTTCATTGACTTATATTCGAGTGAGATGCCTTTAGAGCTTTTGCCAAATTTTCAAATCCCGACCTACTCATTAGAAGAAATCTTACAGGAAGAACAATTTATTACTGCTTTTGGTTATCGACCTCTGATTGAAAAAGTCAGTAATTATTTAAAAAACAGTACCCAAATTCTTCTTGATGATAGTCGGCTACTGATAACTAGTGGGGGACAACAAGCTATATTCTTAGTTTTGCAAACGATTTTGTCCATGGGGGAAGCAATTGCAGTTGAGACTCCTTCATTTTTCTATCGCTTACCTTTATTCAAAGCCATAGGGATCAGGCTATTTGGTATCCCAATGGATGAAGAAGGAATCGATTTAGTAAAATTGGAAGAAGCAATTTTAAAGCACCAGATTAAAGCGATTTTAGTCAATCCTAATTTTCAAAATCCTACGGGCAAAGTGATGAGTTATCAGCGTCGCAAAGAGTTGGTCGATTTATGTAGAAAGTATCAATTACCCATTATTGAAGATGATGTGTTTGCGGACTTGAAATTATCACAGGTAGAGAAGGCAACGATTCCCTCACTCTATAGTATTGATCCAAAAAATGTTCTATATATAGGTTCCCTTTCTCTTATATTAGGTAAAACAACCAAAATCGGCTGGATTTTAGGGCCTAGATCATTTGTTGGCCAATTGGCTGAAGCACAGAAAATGATGGAATTTTCTATGAGTATTTTTACACAAGTCGTAGCTTGCGCTGTCTTTGATGAAACATTTGAACGGAAAATAAAGGTGCTGAGAAATGATTTGAGAAAAAGAAGTGGTTGGTTAGAAAATTGGGCAAATGCACAAACTTTTTTTGATCTTGCTCCTATTTATGGGGGATATTATGCTTGGATTTCTTGGAAGGGAAGAAAATTGACGAACAAACTAGCTGAGAAAATTATAGATGAAGGTGTGGGGATTGCACCAAACTTTTTGTTTGGTGAAGAAACAAATGGATTTAGAATAAATTTTAGTCGGTTAAAAGAATCTGATCTTCCTAGATTTGCTGATGTCATGGATCAATTAAGCCGATGGCTTGCCGAGTAAGAATATGAATTAAAATAATAGTTGCAAAGACACAGTTAAGCAATTTTGCTTTACTGTGCCTTTTTAGTTGAAAAAAAAGATAAAATAAGGCTAAATGAATGTAAGGGGATTTTGTGTAATTCATCACGATGGATTAGCGCTGTATTAAACTTGATAATGTAACAGGGGTCATACTGTTGTTTTTCAAAAAGGAACAGTTGGTAATCCAATTTGAAACGCAACTTATGTTTTTTTATAAAAGTTGTAAAACGCTTTCCTGTTTGTGATTATCTTCACTAATGTAGTTGTATAAAGGAGGGAGAACATTTTTTTTAATCGTGAAAATTTATGCTTTTAGCTTGTGTTTCTGTGCAATACATGATAGTTTATTAATGAAGCCGGTTAAATAGTGATACAGATTTGGTCGCTGTTTCAATGGCAGAAAGAAGAGAGTTTCTTATAGATGAGAGAGGAATGTGTGACAAATGGCAAACAAGAAAACACCTATCGACTTTAAAGCGTTGCTTGAAGAAGTCAATTCAGATTTTCCAATATATCAAGCGCTTGATCAAAATGGGAAAGTAGTCAACCCTGATCTAGTTCCTGATTTAACAGATGAAGAATTAGTAGAATTAATGACGAGTATGGTTTGGTCACGTGTGTTAGACCAACGTTCAACTGCATTGAACCGTCAAGGACGCCTAGGATTCTTTGCACCAACAGCTGGTCAAGAAGCAAGTCAATTAGCAAGTGCATTTGCTTTTGAAAAAGAGGATGTTTTATTACCAGGGTATCGTGATGTACCTCAACTTGTAAAGCATGGCTTACCTTTATCACAAGCATTCTTATGGTCTCGTGGACATGCTGCAGGTAACTTTTATCCTGAAGAATTGAAAGCTCTACCACCACAAATCATTATTGGTGCACAATATGTTCAAGCAGCTGGAGTTGCTTTAGGACTTAAAAAACGCAACAAGAAAAATGTTGTCTTCACATATACTGGTGACGGTGGTTCATCTCAAGGTGACTTCTATGAAGCAATCAACTTTGCGGGTGCTTACCATGCGAACGCTGTGTTTTATATTCAAAACAACGGTTTTGCAATTTCAACACCACGTGAAAAGCAAACTGCTGCAAAAACATTGGCACAAAAAGCTGTAGCTGCTGGAATCCCAGGGATCCAAGTAGACGGGATGGATCCATTAGCAGTTTATACTGTTTCAAAAATGGCACGTGATTGGGCTGTATCTGGTAACGGTCCAGTATTGATCGAAACATTGACTTACCGTTATGGTCCACATACATTGTCAGGAGACGATCCAACTCGTTATCGTTCAAAAGAAGTGGATGATGAATGGCAATTGAAAGATCCATTGAACCGTTTCCGTATTTATTTAACTGAAAAAGGACTTTGGTCTGACGAAAAAGAAGAAGCAGTGATCGAACAAACAAAAGAAGAAATCAAAGCAGCAATAGCTGAAGCAGACAAAGTTCCAAAACAAAAAGTTTCAGATTTCTTGAAAAATATGTTTGAAGAATCACCACAAACAATCAAAGAACAAATTGCAATTTATGAAGCGAAGGAGTCGAAATAACCATGGCACAAAAAACAATGATTCAAGCAATCACAGATGCCTTAGCACTTGAACTAGAAAACGATGAAAATGTTGTCGTTTTTGGTGAAGATGTAGGTAAAAACGGAGGAGTTTTCCGTGCAACTGAAGGATTGCAAGAAAAATTCGGCGAAGAGCGTGTATTCGATACTCCTTTAGCAGAATCTGGTATTGCAGGTTTAAGTTTTGGTCTTGCATTAGAAGGTTTCCGTCCAGTTCCTGAAATCCAATTCTTCGGTTTTATTTTTGAAGCAATGGATGAAGTTGTGGCACAAATGGCTCGTACTAGATACCGCATGGGTGGAACAAGAAACTTGCCAATCACAATCCGTTCACCATTTGGTGGTGGTGTGCATACACCAGAATTACACTCAGATAACTTGGAAGGATTGATCGCTCAGTCACCAGGTATTCGTGTAGTGATCCCATCTAACCCATATGATGCAAAAGGATTATTGATTTCAGCTATTCGAAGCAACGATCCCGTTGTATTTTTAGAACACATGAAACTATATCGTTCGTTCCGAGAGGAAGTACCAGAGGAAGCTTATGAAGTGCCATTAGACAAAGCAGCAGTTACTCGTGAGGGTACGGATGTATCGATCATTACTTATGGAGCAATGGTCCGTGAAGCAATCAAAGCAGCTGATAATCTTGCAAAAGAAAATATTTCAGTTGAGATTGTTGATCTAAGAACTGTGGCGCCACTAGATATTGAAACGATTATCAACTCTGTAGAAAAAACTGGTCGTGTAGTCGTTGTTCAAGAAGCACAACGACAAGCAGGCGTGAGTGCACAAGTGATTTCTGAAATTTCAGAACGTGCAATTCTTTCATTAGAAGCTCCAATTGGGCGTGTTTCTGCACCAGATACTGTTTTCCCATTTGGTCAAGCAGAAAACATCTGGTTACCAAATGCTTCTGATATTGAAGCAAAAGTAAAAGAAATCGCAGAATTTTAAGGAAAGAAAGGACGTAAAGACCCATGGCTTACCAATTTAAATTACCTGATATCGGTGAAGGAATCGCAGAAGGCGAGATCGTCAAGTGGTTTGTTCAACCTGGCGACACCATTAATGAAGATGACACATTATTAGAAGTACAAAATGACAAATCTGTAGAAGAAATTCCTTCTCCAGTCACAGGAACAGTGAAAAATGTCCTTGTTCCTGTCTCTTATACACATCTCTCCAGTCACAGGAACAGTGAAAAAT
>NZ_NGMO01000001.1:362845-378680 GCF_002140175.1 Candidatus Enterococcus wittei | reverse complement strand
CAAAATGACAAATCTGTAGAAGAAATTCCTTCTCCAGTCACAGGAACAGTGAAAAATATCGTGGTTCCAGAAGGAACAGTTGCAAATGTTGGTGACGTATTAGTCGAAATCGATGCACCAGGACACAATACGTCAGCAAGTAAACCAGCAGCAGAAGCAACAACGCCAAAAGTAGAAACATCAGGTTCTCCAAGTGTGGTTGAAGCAGCTAATCCAGACAAGCGTGTATTGGCTATGCCGTCAGTACGTCAATTTGCTCGTGAAAAAGACGTTGACATCTCCCAAGTTCCTGCAACAGGCAAAGGTGGTCGAGTAACAAAAGAAGATATTGAAAACTTCTTAACAAATGGTGCTGCACCAGCAGCGACGAAAGCTGAAACAACACCAGCTAAAGAAACGTCTGAAAAACCAGCAGGAACAAAAGCTGCTACACCAGCCAAAGCCTTTAAATCAAACTTAGGGGATCTTGAAGAACGTGTAGCATTAACGCCAACACGTAAAGCAATTGCCAAAGCAATGGTGAACAGCAAACAAACAGCGCCACATGTGACGCTACATGATGAAGTGGAAGTAACAAATCTTTGGGATAATCGTAAGAAATTCAAAGAAGTTGCCGCAGCAAATGGCACAAAACTTACTTTCTTACCTTACGTTGTAAAAGCTTTGACAGCTACAGTGAAGAAATTCCCGATCTTGAATGCATCCATTGATGATGCTAAACAAGAAATCGTGTATAAAAATTACTACAATATCGGAATTGCTACAGATACCGATCACGGTTTATATGTACCAAACGTAAAAGATGCAGATCGTAAAGGTATGTTCGCTATTGCTGATGAAATCAATGAAAAAGCTAAATTAGCACATGATGGGAAATTAGCAGCAGATGATATGCGTAATGGAACGATTACGATAAGTAACATTGGCTCAGTTGGTGGCGGCTGGTTCACACCAGTTATCAATTATCCTGAAGTGGCGATTTTAGGTGTAGGTACAATTGCACAACAACCAATCGTAAACGCTGAAGGCGAAATTGTTGTAGGTCGTGTGATGAAACTTTCATTAAGTTTTGACCACCGAATCGTTGATGGTGCAACGGCGCAACAAGCAATGAATAACATCAAACGTTTATTAGCTGATCCAGAGCTATTAATGATGGAAGGATGAGAAACAAATGGTAGTTGGAGATTTTGCTGTTGAATTAGATACAGTTGTAATTGGTGCGGGACCTGGTGGCTATGTAGCTGCCATCCGCGCTGCTGAAATGGGTCAAAAAGTAGCGATTATCGAAAGAGAATATATTGGCGGCGTTTGTCTAAATGTCGGTTGTATTCCATCAAAAGCTTTGATTGCTGCAGGTCATCATTACCAAGAATCACTTGATTCTAGCTTATTCGGTGTCACAACTGAAAATGTCTCTCTAGATTTTACAAAAACGCAAGAGTGGAAAGACAATAAAGTCGTTAAAACATTAACTTCAGGTGTAGGCTACTTATTGAAGAAAAACAAAGTAGAAGTCATTGAAGGGGAAGCTTTCTTTGTCGATGATCATACTTTACGTGTGATCCACCCAGATTCTGCTCAAACTTATTCTTTTAACAATGCAATCATTGCAACAGGCTCTCGTCCAATCGAGATCCCTGGATTTAAATTTGGTGGTCGCGTGTTGGATTCTACAGGAGCATTGGCATTGAAAGAAGTACCGAAAAAATTTGTCATTATCGGTGGCGGTGTTATCGGTGCTGAATTAGGCGCTGCTTATGCGAATCTAGGCGCAGAAGTCACAATTCTTGAAGGTTCCCCACAAATCTTGCCAACGTATGAAAAAGACTTGGTGAAACTAGTGGAAGATGACTTCAAGAAAAAAGGCGTGACAGTAGTTACTAATGCAATGGCTAAAGAATCTGTAGATAATGGCGACAGTGTGACTGTAAAATATGCGGTCGATGGAAAAGAAGAAACTGTGACAGCTGATTATGTCATGGTTACAGTGGGTCGTCGTCCAAATACTGAAGACATGGGCTTGGAACAAGCAGGTGTCGAAGTAGGCGAACGTGGTCTGATTCCAGTAGACAAACAAGGTCGGACAAATGTTTCTAACATCTTTGCAATTGGAGATATCGTTCCAGGTGCCGCATTAGCACATAAAGCAAGCTATGAAGCAAAAATCGCTGCAGAAGCGATTTCAGGCAAGAAAGTAGCAGTGGATTACAAAGCAATGCCTGCAGTAGCTTTTACAGATCCTGAATTAGCCTCTGTTGGTATGACGATTGCGGAAGCAAAAGAAGCAGGCTTAGAAGCAACAGCTTACAAATTTCCATTCTCTGGAAACGGTCGTGCCCTATCTTTAGGGAAAACAGAAGGTTTCATTCGATTAGTGACGACAAATGAGGACAACGTAATCATTGGTGCACAAATCGGTGGAGTTGGCGCAAGTGATATGGTTTCTGAATTGGCTTTAGCTATTGAATCCGGCATGAATGCCGAAGATATTGCTTTAACGATTCATCCACATCCTTCATTAGGTGAGATTACAATGGATGCTTCTGAATTAGCATTAGGTTTACCTATCCATATCTAACAGAATAAGATGGAAATATTGACGCAGTTAAGTGGCATTGACCATTTGACTGCGTTTTTTGTTAAAAAGAATGTCTCGTTAACTTTAATACTATAGGAAGATGAAACTATTAATGATTTTACAACTAGGGAAATATAAATGGAATTCATATTATTAGTGTTAAAGTATTTTTGTAAATAAAAATAGAGTTTTTTTTTTTGAAAAAATAGTTCAGGTGGTTATTTTAATAGCAATTTTTCTCATAGGATGTGGATTAAATAGCGATGAGATAGTATCTTCTTCTCTGAAAAGAGACGAGTGGTAGTCAAGAAACAAGCCTTACAACTAGTTTAAACAATAATGAATCAACAAGTACTACATACACTAAATAGACAGCCTCCATAAATTCCTCTGATCTAATCGAAAGTAAAATAGCTAATACTAAAAATTCAATCATTCTATCAGAAACATCTACAGGAACATCTACAGGAACATCTACAGGAACATCGGTGAGTGAGGTGAATCTATTAAGTAATTATTCAAATGAACAAATTGAATATATATGAAGTGTACTTCAAAATGAACAAAGTCGATTACCATTTCTAAACTTAGACGACTACTTTTAGCACTACTAATATGCTTAGTAAAATTTCCTCACAATCAAGTTTATTTAAACTATCTTTTTGTAAATCTAAATTTGTAATCTGATTGATAACCAAACGTATTCTATTTTCAAAAAAATTACTTCTCACTTAAATCTTTTGTAACATAACTTTATCCAAAATGATTAAGTGAACATAGATTTTATTACGGGTTTATGAACACAAAAACTAAAGAATTTTTTATAAAATAAAGTATTCAGAAACAGGTAGAATGTGAACATTGTCTGAGGAGTTCTAAAAAAGTAGATGGAATGGATGACTTAATTTTTAAAGAAGGCAAGTGAAATGTAGGAATCAAGGGAGTCTTTTGATTTCGTATGAGTAAAACTTGAATTTGAATAACCAATAAAATATTTATTTCAAGAAAAATGAGGAGTCACGTACCTGAAAAAACTATTTTCTGGGGTTGATAAAAAGAGGCACAAGCTAGCAAAGAATGAAGTGAATGTTAGCCTCTAGCTCCATTAAAAATCTGATGAAATCTCTATCCCAGAGTATATTTATAATAATACGCATAAAACTACAAAATATCACTTAAAATTTTTGATGACTCAAGAGTCTTAAGTTTTTTTTAAAATGTGTCTTTGAGGTTTTGTATTATTATAGAGAGGGGAGTTTAGGAGGGATTTTTTTATTGTATAGATGCAAAAAATTATTCTAATAATTTCAATGAAGGAGTGAAAAAATGCCACAAAAAGGAAGGATACAACTGAAATCGCAGATGCCAAACAAAGGAGGAATACCACAAGCTATCTTTAGAGAAAAAATTGGGAAAGCAAATAACGAACGTAATGACAAGAATAAGTTAGGATTTGACCAAGCAAGGTTAAACGATATTGCCAATAATATGGGACAAACACCAGCCCCCGATAATTTACTGACATTAGAGGGAGTACTTTTTTTATCGCATATCTTTCGAAATGTTCGCTTAGTTGATTCTCCCGAACAACAGCCGGTCATCAAAAAAAATGCTCCAGCCTTTGAAGCGACTACACGGATTGACGTGAGAAGAGAAGCGAATCATACAAGGATTCATTCCTTTGTTTCAACCTCCACCATCAATCGTGGGCGAATCCAGTCCTTGAATACGAACCAGACCATGTCTCAACCGACAACATCGATCGCTCCCCTGTTTGCCAGTACGAGTTTTCTTTTTGGGAATCAGACGTTTGGGAATCAGACATCAGCGTCCGCCCCACAAGATGTCGACATAGCGAAGAGGGCACATGAATTAAGTGTTTTTTTTCATCAGAAAGTTCATGACCTCTACCAACTGGTGAATTGTACCACCACGAGAAGGACCGATCAGGTGAAGACCTGGATCGTCACAGGAGCAAGTGTAGAACAAACGAGTTTTACCACGGTTTGTCAAGAAGCAATCGGTAAAGCTGAGGCACAAAACAACCAAGGAATGAAACAAGAAAGTGAGAATCCAACTTTTTCTTCTCACTACATGACTAATACAACTGAACATGGGTTCCGCCCTTTTTCTGCGGAAGAGGCAGCTCAAAAACTAAGTAAAGCCTTTCAAGCAGCTTTTGAAAATAAACATAACGCTACAATAGATACCCCAGATCATATACATAATCAAGTGACAGAAACATTTTGGAATGGATTAACGGAACGATTATACCAGTTTTTTTACCAACATAAAAATATGGCTTCTACTCAAGAACAAGCCAGTGGTGGGTCTTGGATGTCGCATTTGGTGGATTTGTTACTACAAACTTTTTCGATAGATTATGGAAAACAAATTCCCTCTAACCCACTATTAGACAAGAACCTAAATTATCTGGTGAAATCACCATCTTCTAATCTAGCAATTCAACCGAAAAAGAAACAACCAGAAGGAACACCCAAAACGGTATCGGAACCTGTATTAGGAATGATACCTGAAACGGTATCGGAACCTGTACTAGAAATGACACCTGAAACGATGATGAAAAATGAGTCTGTATTGAGCCTTGAAAAAGAGAGTTTTTTGCCTCAAGTTTGGCAGCTAGCCACAGATTTTTATGAAGTAGTTGATGGCTTTCTCCAACAATCCATTGGTCTCCAGTTTTTAGGCGCCGAGGCCATGCCGTTGCCACCTACTAGCATACCTTCTCTAGAATTAGAGGAAAACCAATTAACATTCAATGAAACCCAGATAAGCGAGACAACTACAGAAAGCAGTCACGTCAACGGAACGACTCCTTATGTTAAGGGGGCTGAATTAGAGGTGACGCTAGATGTAGAAAGAAATGATACTCAGGAGATCAATGAAAAGATTCAAGCTTTCTTGCGGGAAAATGCCAATGATCCAACAAAGATAGTAGTTCAGGAGACAACGGAAGAGTCCCATCCGCCTGAATGGACGAGTGAACAAAAAGAGAACATCCGTCAAAAAATCGTTGATTTCTTCACTGAAAAAGGAATTGCCGGTCAAGAATCTAATGCCAATGAATTAATAGAGACAATCGGTGAGTGGGTGCTCCTTGAAGGAGCCTCTCCCGCAATGCTGGATATGGTGAAAGTCAAACAACTTGCAAAAGTTATTCTAGAAATGGGGGAAGAGGCAGTAATTTCAGAGGAACAAGCAGGTCTAACTGTCGGATCATGGGTCTATGAAACAATGAAAGACATTCAACCGAAGGCTTTAGATCTGGTCGCAGAAACGACAACACAACCAGAAGAGGTGAGTACGCCCCAACCAATAAGTACAGACAACAAAATCGAGAGGGATGGCATTCAATGGCGGGATCCTCATGTACGAAAAGCAGTGGAAGCTTTTTTACGGAAGAAGATACTCTCACCGAAACCAGCCAAAGAAGAAGTATTGATCGCTATGGGAAAACGGATCACAAAAGAAGAAAACAACCAATTGGTCTTCGATTATGAAAAACTTCAGTCTATGGCACAAGTGATTTTGAAAGCATTGCACCTCCATGACAGAAAAAACGGAGAGAAGATCTCAAATAAAGATGCCGAATTAACGGTCATGAAATGGGCTTTTGAAACAATATTAGAAAGTTCGATTGAAGCCTACATGATCAAAAAACTTGTGTCGGCACCTGATATCGATCAATTGACCATGGGGCGTTTGAGGGAGTTATTCACCGTTAGAAACTTGGAGAAAGAAGGATTGATTCAGTTGGATGTTTCTACTCTTTCTCAAAAAGAAAAGACTTTCTTTAACAAGCTATGGAATTTATTCCTCCAGCGAGAGTTACCCAATTATTTTTTGGATAGCAGTGGCTTAGCGGATGATTTGTTGATTTCTGATTATTCCTCCTTGATGCAGTTAACAGGAGCGAAGATTTTAAAGGAAGGAGAGTACCAATACCCCTTTAATCAAGAAGAAGCTCGACTGATGGGGGAGCATTTTTGGCAAACCATCCTTGAAAAAAAAATCACCAGCTATGAAGAATTCCGCCATCTCCTGATGCCTTCTTTACTTGCGGTCGCTCAACTAGAACCGGATTTGTTACGGGAGGCATTGGCTACGGGCACCTACAAAGAAGTGGCGATCAGCACATTTATAGGATACCAACAAGAAGGCTATTTTCAACTGGTTGAACATCAAGAGCTGCTCAATCGTTTGTATAAAGCCTATCAAGAAGCCTTGCTTCAATGGCGTCGAAAAGAGGCGTTAGCCACCACTGTGGCACAGACGTGTATCGATAGGTTTGACTCTTCCTTTAGTTTTTATGAAATCAAACAAAGGTATCTTGAAGGTTCGATCAAGCCATGTCCAGACATTGAATGGTTTCAACCGAAAATAGAAGACGTGTATACTAAATTGACAAAAAACGTCTCCGAGGCCCATGTTCCCTTTGATAAAAAACTGGTTGAATTTGCGTTGAATGCAGTTGATCAAGAGGAACGTGCGTTTATTTTTTCGGGAGGGACTACCCTTTACGAGGGATTTGCCGAGTTGAAAAATGAAACCCATTATACAGGTGGTGCGCCAGGAACAGGTGGAATGTTACTGATTAATTTGAGAGGACGAGTGACGTGGGAGGATACCACGCTTAGTCTCGACAAAACGGATCTGTTTGTGGCTGTTCAAGGGAATGAAGAACGTTGGTATGCATTGAAGAGACTGGATGAAGAAGGGGGCTATATCCTTTATCGAGTCGATCAAGATCCCTTATCCTACTTCAAATATGGGTTATTTAATCGGAAGGATCTTTGGGAGAAAGGGTATCAACAAGTAGGAAATGAGATTCGCATCGGGGATAAATACTTTCAATTCTCTGCTCGTGTGAATCGAAGCAAGAAGTTATCCCATGGGGTGGAAATGGAACCGTTGATTGAGACATTGAGTCATAAACATAGTGATCAATTGTACAAGCAACTCTACGATTCGGGAAACGATAAATCGGATACCGAAAAACTTTGGGAGGTCATCAAGCATTTCATCCCATTTTATGATTGTGTGACAGGGATCATCAATCAAGATACTGGTGAAGCAGTTACTTCGTGTACGATTGATGCGTTGCTTTTCATTCCAATAGTGGGACAAATCACTTCTCTCAATATGAAATTTGCGTTAGGGGTGGCTCGAGCGTTTGCCCGAGGAGGGATTCGAAGTGTCATCAAAAATAGTCGCCATTTTCTTCCGAATGTCGCTGAAATCAGAAAACTGGTTTGGAGTCTCGCACAGGCGATTGATCCAGGATTTGAAACGATCGTAGGTGGCGGTCGACTGGTGATTCAGAAAGCCTTGAAGTTCAAAAATGAATTTCGAGTCGGAATGAAAACCAAAGCTCTGTTAGAAAAAATAGAGATCATGGAGAAAGCCCGAGAGGCGTTGAAAAAAGAAATTGTGATGGCAGAGTTGAATGGTTTGGAAGTTCCCGTAAAAAAGATGAGTGGAGATCTATATATGCGGGTGACTAATTTGGACACTTCGGAGGTATTTGGTGGCTTGTATGTATTGAAAGGCAAACAGTTAGAACCTTATAGAGGGCCTGCCAAATTTACAACAGAACAACTAGAACTGATCGATCGTTTAGAATTCAAACTGGATAAAGATCAGATGTATGTCGTTAAAAACAATCCTGATCCCCAAGCCTATGGCGAAGGAAGGATCACGACAGTCGCAAAAGAAGGGGAAGAGACGAAACGCTTTATTCGAATGAAAGGGAAACTGATTCCGGTGGGGATGCAGTCCATCGAAGGACACGGTGTCCGAATGTATATCAAGGATCCTGCGGCGAAAAAGTTTTTACCAGTGAACTATAACGGTATGGAATGGTATTTTGAAGCCCCGACTTCCCACTCTATACCCAAAGAGGTAGAGACAAAAATCGTTGAGCAGTTGGATCACTTTGAAACACAAAAGAATCCTATTTTTATTTCTGCCTCGGAAAGTAGAAATGGCTTGATGTGGGACGGAACAGACAGATCTTACATCAAGATCAAGGAGCATTACATTCCGTTGATTTTACTGGATCAGAAGTTGAATCGCTATCATTTAGTGAAAAAAGATTATAATGAAGCGATGACAGCACTGAGATTTGATGAAAGAAAAGGCCAATTTCGTTTTGAGACAGAGTTAGAAAGAAAGCAAGTACTAGAAGCTTTCTTTTCTGAATATTCAATGGCGCGACAACGAAAAGTGAAAAAAACAATCAGTCCTTCAAGAGGAGGAAAAGAACCCAGTCCTTCAAGAGGAAGAAAAACAACCAAGATTTCTAAGGGAAGAAAAACAAGCAAGATTTCAAAGGGAAGAAAAACAACCAAGTCTTCTAAGGGAAAAACAGCCTCCTGGAAGACGTATCCACCTTTTAATGTGATCCCAAAATCGCCTGGGCATGCGAAGGAAATGACGAAATTTAGAAACGCAATTGCCGTTGAACATGGTTATAGCCCTTCAAGAGTCGTAGATCCCAGTGTTTCTCTTGATGAATTTTCTGCTTTTCTGCCAGAGAGACCTCCTATCTATTTTGAGGGCGAAAAAAGGATACAAAAAATTTTAAAGAAGATGATTCGTAATGCTTTACCTGCAGAACCTAAACGTAAATTTCGGGTATATGTTGGTCTTAAGTCAGAGAAAGCGCCAGTTTATATCAAACTTTTTCAAAAAAAACTTATATCAGGTTTTAAGGAAGCACAGGGAACCTGTAAAAAAGTAAAAAAAATATGTGATGATTTGTTAGAGAAAAAAATGCTTACAAGAACTAAAAAAGGGAAGTATTTGATCCAACTTTTTCAGCTAGAAAAGGTAACGAATCAGGAAGAAATCTTACGAGAAATCATCACGAGACTGAGGTCAATAGCTGGAAAAGGAGAAGCCTACCTTCAAAAAGTAGCAGATTATAGATTTGATAATATTTGGATTGTTTCCACTAGTTTAGTTCGTAAAAAAGGAACAACAGAATATTATTCAGTTTATAAAGAATTAATAGAGGCACAAATTCAAAGAGTTGATCCGGAATGTAGAATGATTATTTATGCGGATGCATTCCACTTGGATCCAGCCATTGATCCATCGATAGAAACTACGCCTGTTGGACGTGAAGTAATCTTACATGAAATGACACATATCCTCGAGGACTCAGAGGATTGGGTTACTTATCATTCCGTCGATAAGGGTTTTAGTAAAAGTGCGCAAGATGTATTAATGGATTATAAAAGTATCTACGAGAGCACTACTTTGTTAGAATCTACGCATTTTAAGGAATTTGCACGTCATGTGGCGACATCGTTGGACATACCAACAATATCAAAAGAGGCTGTAGCTAGAGCAATAATACAGTTCCCTATGTTACGTGCGAATTTTCAGCTGATGGATGCAGAAATGATTATGACCATCCTCAGAGATTTTGCTGATGGTAGGGAATTTACTCAACGACCAATTGTAAAACGGAGTGTTAATGATAATAAAACTGACCATAAATCAGGAAATTGGGAAATGTTTACGTACCTAGCATTGGGACACATACTTGGTGGAGGGATCTTCGAAAGAAATCTTCAACTGAATAAGGCACAGGAACAAACTACAACAATAACAATGGCTAACGTAAGTGTAAATCCAACAAACAAAGAAGTAACAGAAACTGTAGAAATCGCAAAAGACACAGTGGATAGAAGTTCCTTAAATTTAGTCACTGATACAGTTCCAAGTATCGCACCATCTGTCTCAGAACAATCAGTAGGCACAGAACGCCTAAAATCTACAGTAAAACCAAGTTTTCATGATCTTGTAGTCAGGGGTATAGCAAGAAGTACTAAGGGGAATTCCAATTCAACACAAGTAACCCAGAATCAGAAAGAATTTCAACTATACTAACCAAGTGATATATGAATTTTTTCATCAAGTACAAAGAAGAACGGAATAACATGATGGAGAAAAAAAGGGAACACTAGTGAGGGGTGACAAGCTGAGTTCGATTAATAGTTAATTTACGAAGATTGATTAAACCATAAATTATGTGTCCCAGTGAGTTTAGAAGCAATGATAAAAACTATACTTAAGGTTTGAAATCATTTGACCGATTTCAGTCGAAGTATACTTTTAGAGTAAAGAAACAAATTGAAAAGAATAATTGTGAACAATAATGAGGCGCCACTGACTAAATCACGCAGGTAGTAGTATTCAATATTAACATCTCAAACAAATACATAATAAGCTTCGATAACTCTTGTTAAGCCTATTGCAAGTGGAGCTTTTCAATTTTTTGGTGGATGTTATATTGGAGGATAGACATTAACAGTATTCACTTCAATGATTTCACAATTTATATAAAATTTCGAAGTACCGTAAAATCTTCAATGAAATGATTGGCTATATGAATATCTAGCCGAATGATCGTATCGGCAGGAAAGAAAAAAGAAAGAGGTGGCAACTGTAAAAATGTTATGTAAACCTAAGCTGAAAACTGGAATTATTGGAGGATTCGTTTATCCTGTGATAAACTAAGTAGGACTACCAGAAAGAGGAGAAAATCAAGATGCAGGACTATCAATACCCACTAGATTTAGATTGGACAACCGAGGAAATGGTAATTGTTATGAAGATGTGGGAAGACTTAGAAAAGGCAAATGAACAAGGGATTTCTAATGAAGCTTTTTTGAAATCTTATCAACGATTCAAAACAGTTATCCAATCGATTGGTGAAGAAAAACGTTTAGGTAGAGAATTTGAGAAAGTTTCAGGGTATTCTTTGTATCGAACAGTACAAGCGGCGAAAAAGAATTCAAAAAAAATGTTGAAAATGAATGGGTGATCGAATGGATACACTGATTGAGGAGATCAAAAGTTGGTTAACTGAAGCTGGGAAAAAAATTAAACAACAAAGTGAAAGCTTAACTGTGTCACAAAAAAACAATCGCAAAGATCTCGTGACGAACATGGATCGTGAAATCCAAGAATTTCTCATTGGAAAAATCCAAGAAAATTATCCGAAAGCCCGAATTTTGGCAGAAGAAGATGGTTACAATGAATTATCAAGTTTAAAGGGACGAGTCTTTATCATCGACCCCATTGATGGGACCTTGAATTTTGTAGTTGAAGGCGAAAATTTTTGTATCATGTTAGCTGTTTATGAAGACGGTAGCGGCCGACTAGGATTTATCTATGATGTGATGAAGGAAACACTCTATTGGGGTGGTCACGATATCGGTGTATTTCAGAACCAGTCTCGCTTAGTTAAGCCAAAGGATCAATCGTTAGCTAATGGTCTCTTAGGTGTAAATAGTTATTTGTTTGGTCACAATCGGTTCAATGTACGGACGATTGGAGAAAGAAGCCTTGGTGTACGCATGTGGGGGTGCGCAGGTTTGGAATTGATTGCTATTCTAAAAGGACAGCATATAGGTTATATTTCGAATCTGAGTCCTTGGGATTATGCTGCTGGGAATGTGTTGCTTGAAGAATTTGGAATGAAATATAGCGGTCTTTTCGGAGAACCATTACGTTTTCATGGGAGAGAGTATTATTTAGCGGGAACGTCACGTGCTTATGATGAGATCCGTTCATTGGTCCATTCGGAAGGGAAAATTTAAATGCAGTCTATCCCATATCGAAGAGGTTTTTAGATAGGGATAGACTATTTATTTTGGCACATAAATTCGGGATTTTACATCTATTTTTAATGTAAAAACGTAAAAATATTAACTTTCTCGAAAAAATGAAAACATTTCACTATATTTCATGAAAAAAGTTTGGTATAATAAACAGTCGAGTAAAATTGCCCAGCCATAGAGAACCGATAAAAAAAGGAGTTAGATACATTGAATAAAAGAAATGATATCCGTAACGTAGCAATTATCGCCCACGTTGACCACGGAAAAACCACATTGGTGGATGAACTATTAAAACAATCTGATACATTAGATGCCCATACACAATTACAAGAACGTGCGATGGATTCAAACGCACTTGAAAAAGAACGTGGAATTACGATCTTAGCAAAAAACACAGCGGTTGATTATAAAGGTATTCGCGTAAACATCATGGATACCCCTGGACACGCGGACTTCGGTGGTGAAGTTGAACGTATCATGAAAATGGTCGATGGTGTTGTTTTAGTTGTGGATGCCTATGAAGGTACAATGCCGCAAACACGTTTCGTATTGAAAAAAGCATTAGAACAACACATTACACCAATCGTTGTCGTAAATAAAATTGATAAGCCTTCAGCTCGTCCAGAATACGTAGTAGATGAAGTCCTAGAATTGTTTATTGAATTAGGTGCAGACGATGAACAATTAGATTTCCCAGTGATTTATGCCTCTGCGTTAAATGGAACTTCAAGTTTATCAGATGATCCAGCAGATCAACAACCAACAATGGAACCAATCTTTGATACAATCATCGATGCCATTCCCGCTCCTGTAGATAACAGTGACGAACCCCTACAATTCCAAGTTTCTTTGTTAGATTATAATGATTATGTTGGACGTATCGGGATTGGTCGTGTTTTCCGTGGAACGATCAAAGTTGGTGACCAAGTAGCATTAATCAAACTTGATGGAACAGTGAAAAAATTCCGTGTAACCAAACTTTTTGGGTTCTTCGGTTTGAAACGTTTAGAAATCCAAGAAGCAAAAGCGGGCGATTTGATTGCTGTTTCAGGGATGGAAGACATTTTCGTTGGAGAAACAGTGACACCTGTCGATCACCAAGAAGCATTACCAATTTTGCATATTGATGAACCAACCCTACAAATGACTTTCTTAGTGAATAATTCACCTTTTGCTGGTCGTGAAGGAAAATTTGTTACCGCTCGTAAAATTGAAGAACGTTTGATGGCTGAATTGCAAACAGACGTTTCACTTCGTGTGGAGCCAACCAATTCACCAGATGCTTGGACAGTTTCAGGTCGTGGAGAATTACATTTATCAATCTTGATTGAAAATATGCGTCGTGAAGGTTATGAATTGCAAGTTTCTCGTCCAGAAGTTATTGAAAGAGAAATTGATGGTGTGAAATGTGAACCATTTGAACGTGTACAAATTGATACCCCGGAAGAATATATGGGAAGCGTGATTGAGTCATTAAGCCAACGGAAAGGCGAAATGCAAGACATGATCCATACAGGAAATGGTCAGATCCGTTTGACATTCTTGACACCTGCTCGTGGATTAATTGGCTACTCAACAGAATTCTTATCGATGACACGTGGCTACGGAATCATGAACCATACATTTGATCAATATTTACCGATGCTTCCAGGACAGATCGGCGGACGTCACCAAGGGGCTTTAGTATCGATTGATACAGGAAAAGCAACGACTTACTCTATCATGAGTATTGAAGAACGTGGAACAGTCTTTGTCGAGCCAGGAACAGAAGTATATGAAGGTATGATCGTCGGAGAAAATAGTCGAGAAAATGACTTGACAGTGAATATCACAAAAGCAAAACAAATGACGAATGTACGTTCGGCAAACAAAGACCAAACATCCGTGATCAAGAGACCAAAACAATTGACACTGGAAGAATCTTTAGAATTCTTGAACGATGATGAATACTGTGAAGTAACACCAGAAAGCATCCGACTAAGAAAACATATTCTAGAAAAAAATGCACGTGAAAAAGCATCTAAAAAGAAAAAATAATCAGTGATGTTTCATATTCATTTAGGTGAACGTAAAGCGGTGTTAGGTAGAAGATTCCTAACACTGTTTTTTTGTGGATTTCCATCGGTGTTGACCTTGAGTGTCTATGAAATCATTAAATAAAAAGCCTGGCATCGCTTTACTATTATTCATTAAATTTATCTCGTTGTGAAAGCTGTTTTTTTAAGGTATGAGAGAAATGATTTTTGGTAAGGTGAAACTGAATAAATTTATTTTTGTTATGAACGAATATTTCTTACAAAACGCCTTTTCACTAGCTAAGTTAGAATACTCTAAAAACAGCTTTGCTACATCAGAGTTTTTCAATCAATTGATAGGATAGAAATAACAAAGAATGAAGGTCAACTAAGTAGAATAAAAAAATAGAACATATGTTAAGAGTAAAGAAAAATAGAATATACTCTTTTTTAAACTGTGGAGAACTAAAAAAATCGCAGGGATAAAATTCAAGAATCACGCTAAAAATCTTTTAAAAGTCTTTTAAAAAATTCTGGTTTCGGCACTTTATGTTTCATATATACTGATTGTTTCACAAGAAGATGGTTGCTCTTCAGGAGATCCAGAAGTAAAATAGACAAGTATAAGATAATGGAGCAATTATTTTTTGTCATGAAAATCTTCTTTGGAAACCTAAAGATGTGGTTTTTGGAATAAAGAATGATTTTTGAGATATTATACTCATTTGCTTACGTATGAAGTAGAAGAAGAGCTCAACTGGTAATGAGTGCCAGAAAATCTTTAGAACGGAGGGTATGGATGAATGAATTATTAAAAAAACATTTTGGTTATGAACATTTTCGGTCTGGTCAAAAAGAGATCATTGAAAAGATCATGAATCAAGAAGATGTTTTAGGTATCATGCCCACTGGAAGTGGGAAATCGATTTGTTATCAATTACCAGCTTTAGCCTTGCCAGGTGTGACAATTGTCGTTTCACCACTGATTTCATTGATGAAAGACCAAGTAGATGCGGCTAATCAGTTAGGGATTTCTGCTACATTTATCAATAGCTCTTTAGATGGGTATGAAGTTGCGCAACGTTTCCGTTCACTTGACACAGAGGAGTATCAGTTGCTGTACATTGCTCCTGAACGGTTTATCATGCCTGATTTCATACAAGCTATGCAGCGGTGGCGTATTGCCTTGATTGCGATTGATGAGGCACACTGTATCTCACAGTGGGGACATGACTTTCGTCCAAGTTATTTGCAGATGGCGAATGTATTAGAAACCTTACCAAACCGTCCAACTATCGTGGCTCTTACTGCCACTGCTACTCTTCAGGTGGCATCAGATATAAAAAGACTATTGAATATCCCTGAAAACAATCATATCCAAACAGGTTTTGCAAGAGAAAACTTGCGATTACAAGTAATCAAAGATCAAAAAAAAGAACAGTATTTAGTAGAGTATTTAAAAATAAACAAGGATCAATCTGGGATTATCTATGCATCTACACGAAAAGAAGTGGATCGATTATACCAATTACTGAAAAAATTTGGTTTTTCAATTGGTAGATATCATGGTGGATTATCAGAAA
>NZ_NGMO01000001.1:353868-362745 GCF_002140175.1 Candidatus Enterococcus wittei | reverse complement strand
TTGGAATAAAGAATGATTTTTGAGATATTATACTCATTTGCTTACGTATGAAGTAGAAGAAGAGCTCAACTGGTAATGAGTGCCAGAAAATCTTTAGAACGGAGGGTATGGATGAATGAATTATTAAAAAAACATTTTGGTTATGAACATTTTCGGTCTGGTCAAAAAGAGATCATTGAAAAGATCATGAATCAAGAAGATGTTTTAGGTATCATGCCCACTGGAAGTGGGAAATCGATTTGTTATCAATTACCAGCTTTAGCCTTGCCAGGTGTGACAATTGTCGTTTCACCACTGATTTCATTGATGAAAGACCAAGTAGATGCGGCTAATCAGTTAGGGATTTCTGCTACATTTATCAATAGCTCTTTAGATGGGTATGAAGTTGCGCAACGTTTCCGTTCACTTGACACAGAGGAGTATCAGTTGCTGTACATTGCTCCTGAACGGTTTATCATGCCTGATTTCATACAAGCTATGCAGCGGTGGCGTATTGCCTTGATTGCGATTGATGAGGCACACTGTATCTCACAGTGGGGACATGACTTTCGTCCAAGTTATTTGCAGATGGCGAATGTATTAGAAACCTTACCAAACCGTCCAACTATCGTGGCTCTTACTGCCACTGCTACTCTTCAGGTGGCATCAGATATAAAAAGACTATTGAATATCCCTGAAAACAATCATATCCAAACAGGTTTTGCAAGAGAAAACTTGCGATTACAAGTAATCAAAGATCAAAAAAAAGAACAGTATTTAGTAGAGTATTTAAAAATAAACAAGGATCAATCTGGGATTATCTATGCATCTACACGAAAAGAAGTGGATCGATTATACCAATTACTGAAAAAATTTGGTTTTTCAATTGGTAGATATCATGGTGGATTATCAGAAAAGGAACGTACAGATATGCAAGAAGCGTTTCTTTATGATCGACTTCAGCTCTTGGTAGCAACGAATGCATTTGGTATGGGGATCAATAAAAGTAATATCCGTTTTGTGATCCACTATCAAATTCCAGGGTCTTTAGAAGCTTATTATCAAGAAGCCGGTCGTGCAGGACGTGATGGGTTACCTAGTGAAGCCATTTTACTTTTTGCACCACAAGATATCCAAGTGCAAAAATTTTTTGTTCAACAATCCCAACGAGAAGAAGCACAGAAACAAAAAGAATACGATAAAATTAAAATGATGACAGAATATGGGTACATTGAAACTTGTCTGCAACAGTATATTTTGTCCTATTTTGGCGAAAAAAGTGCGTCTTGCGAGCGTTGTGGAAATTGCTTAGATGATCGTGAACTGGTTGAAGTAACCACACAGGCACAAATGGTCTTGTCTTGTTTGAAACGTATGGGTGAAAATTACGGCAAGCAATTATTGATGAAAGTCTTGGCAGGTTCAAGAGATCAAAAAATCAAAACATTAGGTTTTGAAAAATTATCTACCTATGGTTTATTAAAAAAGCATGGTCAAAAAGAAATTTTGCAGTTGATCGAATATCTGATTTCTGGAGGATATCTGATTGCGACTAGCGGAGAATATCCAGTATTGAAAGTCAGTGAAGCAGGGGTTCATGTCTTGATGGGTGAGACCAAGGTTTACAAAAAAGAGCCCAAGAAAGTCGAACAGTTGGCAACGGAAGAGACAGATCGTTTATTTGATGCTTTACGGGAACTGCGAACAGATCTAGCAGCTGATGCTGGTGTTCCACCTTACGTTGTTTTTTCTGATGCTACTTTAAAGGAAATGAGTCATAACCGACCGAAAGACCGATTAGCGTTACTTCAAATTAAAGGAGTAGGACAAAGTAAACTAGATAAGTACGGAGAGATATTTTTATCCGTCATCCAGAAATTTTCTGAAGAACATGCAACGAGTCGCTCCATCTAAAAGTAAAAAATGCCTTGAGAAATCTAGGTTCTTGCCCCGATACAAATACAAGTATGATATAATAAATAAACTTAGAATGGAGGGAAATACCAATGGATTCTCTGTCAAGAGAGATTGCGCTTCAAGTGTTGACGGATGAAGCGGAACGGATTAAAAGATTGATCAAAAATCAGAAAAACAGTCTTTGTATTTCACAGTGCAAAGCATTTGAAGAAGTGGTGGATACACAGATGTATGGCTTTTCTCAACAAGTAGGGTTTGCTGTACGTGTAGGGATTATCGAGAAAAAAGAAGGTCAGCTGATGCTTAGTGAATTAGAACGACAATTAAATTATTTATACAGTGAAGTTTATCAAGAAAATTATGACAAAAAAGAAAGTGGCAAGGGGGAATAAACTTGCCTAATAAAGTTAAAAAAAGGCATTTATTAGACTATAGTATTTTGATCCCCTATTTAATCTTATGTATTTTAGGTTTGATCATGGTCTATAGCTCAACATCATATCTTTTACTGGAGAATGGAAGTAATCCAGCTTCTTCTGTAATCAATCAAAGTATTTTTTGGGTGCTTAGCTTGATTGCTATCGCTCTCATCTACAAAATGAAACTAGATGTATTGAAAAACCATCGATTGATCATGGCTGCCATTGCAGTGTTGACGATTTTACTTTTGATTGTCTTGTTTTTCGGAGAAGAAAGAAATGGCGCAAAAGGTTGGCTTGAAATTGCAGGGTTTTCCATCCAACCAGCAGAATATTTAAAAATCATTGCGATTTGGTACTTAGCATTTACTTTGTCAAAACGACAAATGAGCGTACAAAAAGATTTTATAGCGACGGTGAAGCGACCTTTGCTTCTAGTCTTGGCTTTAACCGTACTAGTTGCGAGTTTACCCGATTTTGGGAATGCAACGGTTATTTTTTTGATCATTCTCGTATTATTATTGGCAAGTGGAGTAAATTATCTATATACCTTGATCGTTGGTATCGGTGGGATATTCTTTAGTTCTTTCGTCATTTGGCTAATCAATGTGACACATGGGAAATTATTTCCAGGGCGTTTACAATATATTTATAACCGATTTGAGATTTACAAGAATCCGTTCTCTGATGAGTTGAATAACGGGCATCAGATGGTCAATGGTTACTATGCGATGTTCAATGGTGGATTATTCGGTCGTGGATTAGGAAACAGTATTCAAAAGAAGGGATTCTTACAAGAAGCACAAACGGATTTTATCTATGCGATTGTTGTTGAAGAATTGGGCGTTATCATGGGTATTTTGATTTTAGCGTTACTCATGTTCATGATTGCTCGTATTATTTTAGTAGGGATACGCTCAAAGGATCCATTTAATTCCTTGTTATGTATTGGTATTGGTTCAATGTTTTTGATTCAAGTATTCATTAATCTTGGGGGAATCTCTGGGATCATCCCATTAACAGGGATTACCTTTCCGTTTTTAAGTCAAGGTGGATCGAGTTTACTGATGCTTTCTATCTGTGTGGGATTCGTCCTGAATATCAGTGCAGATGAGAGACGTAAAAGTTTAGGTTTAAACTAAAAAAGATGTAGGAGTGATTCGATGAGAAAAGTTTTGGTTGCTAACAGAGGAGAAATTGCCGTCCGGGTATTTCGTGCATGTACAGAGCTAGGGATTCAAACAGTGGGGATCTATGCACAAGAAGATGAGTATTCCGTACATCGCTTTAAAGCAGATGAAGCGTATCTAGTAGGAGAAGGGAAAAAACCGATTGATGCGTATCTCGACATTGAAGGGATCCTAGAGATTGCAAAAGCTTGTGGCGCAGATGCTATCCATCCTGGATATGGATTGTTATCTGAAAACTTGCACTTTGCAACACGATGCCAAGAGGAAGGAATTACTTTCGTAGGACCAGAACTTCATCATCTTGATATTTTTGGAGATAAAATCAAAGCAAAAACGGCGGCTATTGAAGCCGGTATTGCCTCTATTCCTGGAACGGATGGACCGGTCAAGGATGTGAATGAGGTACTCGCATTTGTTGAACAATACGGTTATCCTGTGATGATCAAAGCAGCTTTAGGTGGCGGTGGTCGCGGTATGCGTGTTGCTTATGATGAGAAAGGCGCTCGGGAAGGGTATGAACGTGCAAAAAGTGAGGCGAAAGCCGCTTTTGGAAGTGATGAAGTCTATGTTGAAAAATATATTTCAAACCCTAAACATATCGAAGTCCAAATTTTAGGAGACAAGCACGGGAACATCATCCACTTGTTTGAACGAGATTGTTCTGTCCAACGTCGTCATCAAAAAGTAGTAGAAGTTGCCCCTTGCGTGTCTGTGGATGATCAACAGCGACAACGTATTTGTGAAGCAGCGGTCCAATTGATGAAGCACGTAGGTTATGTCAATGCTGGTACTGTGGAGTTTTTAGTAGAAAAGGATGAATTCTATTTTATCGAAGTCAATCCACGTGTCCAAGTGGAACATACAATCACTGAAATGATCACGGATGTGGACATCGTGACGACACAGTTGCTGATTGCTCAAGGGAAAGATTTGCACACGGAAATCGGTTTACCAAAACAAAGTGAGATTAAGATCAATGGGTCAGCTATCCAATGCCGAATCACGACAGAAGATCCATTGAACCATTTCTTGCCAGATACAGGAAAGATCGATACGTACCGTTCCCCTGGTGGTTTCGGAGTACGTTTAGACGTAGGGAATGCGTATGCAGGTTACGTTGTCACTCCTTACTTTGATTCCTTGCTAGTAAAAGTTTGTACACATGCCGCTGATTTTACAACAGCTATTCAAAAGATGGAGCGTTGTCTAAGAGAATTCCGGATTCGAGGGATAAAAACCAATATCCCGTTTATGTTAAATGTGATCTTACATCCAGAATTCCAATCTGGTCTGGCGAAAACCACTTTTATCGATAATACATCGGAATTATTTATTTTCCCACGATTACGTGATCGCGGAAATAAAACGATGAAATACATCGGTGAAATTACAGTCAATGGCTTCCCTGGAATAAAACGCGGTGAAAAACCTTACTATGATGCTCCTCGGATGCCAAAAGAATTAATTAAACGACCTGAATTTGTGACTGCTAAAAACGTTTTAGACACAAATGGAGCTGAGGGATTGGTGGAATGGATCAAGCAACAAGACAACCTCTTATTGACTGATACGACATTCAGAGATGCCCACCAAAGTTTACTTGCTACTCGAGTTCGAACAAAAGATTTTAAAGAGATTGCACGTTTGACAGGGGAAGGACTCCCTGAACTTTTCTCTAGTGAGATGTGGGGAGGCGCTACTTTTGATGTCGCTTATCGTTTCTTGAATGAAGATCCGTGGAAAAGATTGAGAAAAATCCGTTCGTTGATGCCAAATACCTTACTACAAATGTTGTTTAGAGGATCAAATGCCGTGGGGTATTCCAATTATCCAGACAACGTGCTAGTAGAATTTGTAAAAGAAGCTGCTGCTCAAGGAATCGATGTTTTCCGCATATTTGATAGCTTGAACTGGGTTCCCCAGATGGAGAAAAGTATCCAAGCGGTACGTGATACAGGGAAGATTGCGGAAGCAACGATCTGTTATACAGGAGATATCAATGATCCAAGTCGAGCAAAATATAATGTTCAATATTATAAAGATATGGCAAAAGAACTTGAGCAACTTGGTGCGCATATCATTGCGATTAAAGATATGGCAGGTCTCCTTAAACCACAAGCAGCTTATCGTTTAATCAGTGAGTTGAAAGATACGACCGACTTACCGATCCATCTACACACACATGATACAAGTGGAAATGGCATCATCACCTATTCAGCAGCTACCAAGGCTGGAGTTGATATTGTGGATGTGGCGATGAGTGCAATGAGTGGAAACACAAGCCAACCAAGTATGAGCAGTTTATATTATGCTTTAGTCAATGGACCAAGAGTCCCAGAAATCACGATTCAAAATGTCCAACAGTTGAATCACTATTGGGAAGATGTCCGCATGTACTACAAGCCATTTGAGAATGGTTTGAATGCACCGGAAACAGAAGTTTATATGCATGAAATGCCTGGCGGACAATATTCAAATTTACAACAACAAGCAAAAGCTGTTGGTCTAGGGCATCGTTGGGATGAGATCAAGAAAATGTATCATACGGTGAACTTGATGTTTGGAGATATCGTGAAAGTAACTCCTTCTTCCAAAGTAGTGGGAGATATGGCCTTATTCATGGTACAAAATGATCTTACTGAAGAAGACATTTATGCAAAAGGGGAAAGCTTGAGTTTCCCAGAATCAGTGGTAACATTCTTCCAAGGTGAATTGGGGCAACCTGTAGGTGGTTTTCCTGAGAAGTTACAAAAAATAATTTTGAAGGGCCGCCCAGCATTTACTGAACGTCCCGGTTTGTTGGCAGAACCTGTAGATTTCGAGCAAGTGAAAGCAGAATTAGCAAATAAAATTGGTTACGAGCCAAAACAAGAGGAAGTCTTGAGTTATTTGATGTATCCACAAGTATTTTTGGATTATCAAAACGCCTATAATCAATTTGGTGATGTGACTTTACTTGATACACCAACATTTTTCCAAGGAATCCGCTTAGGTGAAACAGTCAATGTCCAAATTGAAAAAGGGAAAATTCTGATAATTCGTTTGGATGAAATCGGGGAGCCAGATATTGAAGGAAATCGTGTGCTGTTCTTTAACCTGAATGGTCAAAGAAGAGAAATCATGATCAAAGATACCTCCATCGTTAGTGCCGTTCAAACAAGGCGAAAAGCAGAACCGACGAATCGTGAACAAATCGGAGCTACCATGTCTGGGTCGGTATTAGATGTATTAGTGAAAAAAGGCGATATGGTAAGAAAAGGAGACACCTTGATGATCACTGAAGCAATGAAGATGGAAACATCGATCGAAGCACCATTTGATGGAGAAGTTATCCATCTCTATGTAACTTCAGGAGATCCAATTTCTTCTGGTGACTTATTGATCGAAGTAACAGAAAAATAAAGAAGACAGGAGGGGTGAGATGAAACGTGTAAGTCTATTCATGTTAATATTAACAATAGTTGTTACTGCTTTTTATCTACAACCCGTTTTATTCCCACCCCAACTGAAAAGTACTACTCAAGACCAGCAGATGGGAAGTCAAAATCAGCTGACGTCTTGGAAATACCAGGAGTTGATCGCTACTGGTTTTTCTACATACATTGGACAATCGATTGATCAATTAGAAAAAGAAATTGGTCAGCCTAAAGATCGGTTAACAAGCGGCTTTGGTTTTGAAATCAGATATTATCAACAACCAGCAGACCAATTGGTTTTAGAAGCAACGATTCATGGGAACAAGATAGAAACGATCAAGGTACTGAATGGAACGTCTACAAGCGCAGCCCCTTTTAAGCTAGGAATGTCCATGCAGGACCTAACAGATTTGACAACGATTTTCCCTAATTTTACTTTTGAATACCAAGAGACTGAAGTAGGAATTGAATTGACGGAAGAAGATATGAATTATCGGCCTTTGATTGCCTTTGACAATGGGACGTTTGCCATCTTGTTTTTTGACCAAAATACGGGAGGCTTATTCGCCATTGTCTATCTCAATAAAGATAGTTTGTTAAAATTATTACCTTATCAAGTTTTTGGTGAAGGATTACCTCACTATCAACCTGATATGGCAGTGGATTGGGAAGAAGTGAATCAAACAAATGAAAAAGTAGTTACTCAATTGTTTAACCGATTAAGAAAAAAAAATGAACTCCCTGTTTATGATCAAACGATCGAGTTTACTGCTGAGGCACATTTGCTTTTGGATCATTTCCTAAACTATCCTGAAGAGGTTCTATCTGAGAGTCGGTTAGCGGAGTGGCAGTATGTACTTAGTACAGGACAGACCACTGCACGATTTTCTTTAACAAGTGATGAATTGAATGATTTACTTAAGAGCAAACATGTGCAAGTAACCACAGGGATTATGATGCATCCTGTGATTGATCCAACATTTTCTTTTTTACTTTTGTATAGTGATTCCTATTACCATGATCGTTTTTTAAATGAGAAATCGGCACAGTTAGGCATTGCTTTCTCAAAAGAAAATATGTTAGTCTTAATGCAGGAAAAAGAGGAGACCAGTAAAAGCAGTGATCATTAATGAAGAGTTGTTTGCGTTGGAAAACCAATGTTATTGTTTGATTGAACGTATCAAAAACAGTGACCAGATGAAACAATATAAAATGAAAAAACAAAAAATCATGACATCTAATGAAGTCGTCCGACTAAAAAAAGATTTTTTGGTAAAAAAAGAAGCCTATGAGAAATTATTTCCTTATGGCAATTATGCACCTGGATTTCGCGAATCACAACGAGCAGTGCGTATGGCAAAACGTCAATTAGATTTAAATAAGGAAGTTGCTGCCTTTCGATTAAGTGAAACGGAACTTCAAAAAATGCTCGATTCAATTGTACAGCAGCTTGCTCGAGCGGTTTCTTATGAAATAAAAATTGATGCAGGTAGTCCTTTTTTTGAAGAAAGAAACCAGTCAAAATGTGGAGGTAATTGTCATGGAAATGGAAAAAAATGATTTTGAAATCACGAAACGTCGAGGACTGATCGTGTGGGTTTATAGCTTGAAACAAGTAAAAAATTTAAAAAAATTCGGATTGCTACACTATGTATCACGAAAAATGAAGTATGTTGTTCTTTATTTAGACGATAAAAACTACGAGCAAGTAAAAGAGCGTATCAATAAATTACATTTTGTACGACAAGTTGAGCCATCTTATCGACCAGATATCGAAATGAATTTTGCGGAGAAAATTGGATCCAAAGATGCGTTGAAAGAAGAAAGTTTTGAGATTGAAGAACTTAATACAACTATCCGTTTAGCGGATCATGTTTTTTAGAAAATATTTGAGTCTGTGAAATTAAAAAAAATAGTTGAATAAGTAAAAAATGAACTTGAGAAGCTATGAAATTA
>NZ_NGMO01000001.1:343627-353226 GCF_002140175.1 Candidatus Enterococcus wittei | reverse complement strand
TCCACTTTTATTAAGAAGACTCTTCGTCAAATGACTGTCTCTTATACACATCTAGATGTGTATAAGAAACAGTCTATATACACCATGGAAATCACTCAAAAAAGATTGAGTGATTTCTTCCACTTTTATTAAGAAGACTCTTCGTCAAATGATAAGGGTGAAGACTTTCTCTTATACACATCTAGATGTGTATAAGAGACAGATGTTGTTCTTTATTTAGACGATAAAAACTACGAGCAAGTAAAAGAGCGTATCAATAAATTACATTTTGTACGACAAGTTGAGCCATCTTATCGACCAGATATCGAAATGAATTTTGCGGAGAAAATTGGATCCAAAGATGCGTTGAAAGAAGAAAGTTTTGAGATTGAAGAACTTAATACAACTATCCGTTTAGCGGATCATGTTTTTTAGAAAATATTTGAGTCTGTGAAATTAAAAAAAATAGTTGAATAAGTAAAAAATGAACTTGAGAAGCTATGAAATTAATAGTGAATCAAGTTTTTTTTAGTTTTTTTTTGGTATACTAGTAACAGTACTTTTTCAAGGAGTGAGAATATGCGAGTTATCTCAGGAAATTACGGAGGACGCCGTTTAAAAAGTTTAACAGGATCTAATACTCGTCCAACGACAGATAAAGTAAAAGAATCGATTTTCAACATGATCGGTCCTTATTTTGATGAAGAAAGCGTGCTAGATCTTTATTCTGGAAGTGGCGGGTTAGCGATAGAAGCAGTTTCTCGAGGGTGTAGTCATGCAGTTTGTGTTGAAAAAAGTTACCAGGCGTTTAAAGTGATCAAAGAGAATATAGAAATCACTAAAGAAGTAGAAAAATTCACGCTCCTCAAACTTGATGCAGATAAGGCGATTGAACAATTAGCACTAGAGAATCAGCGATTTGACTATGTATTTTTAGATCCCCCTTATGCAAAACAAAAAATCATCTCACAAATTGAACGAATGGAGGACTTGCAGTTGTTCAATCCTTTAGCTGTAATCGTGTGTGAAACGGATAAAACAGTGGAACTGCCTGAATCGATTGGTACTTTTCAACAAACAAGAAGACAAACATATGGTATCACAGCAGTGACTATTTTTAGAAAAGAGGAAGAATAATGAAAAGAGCACTATTTCCAGGCAGTTTTGATCCGTTAACAAATGGCCATTTGGATATGATTGAACGTAGTGCAAAATTATTCGATGAAGTCATTATCGGAATTTTTGTGAATACCTCAAAAAAAAGTTTATTTTCTGCTGATGAGCGTATAGACTTGATTTCCCAAGTAGTGGCACATCTTCCAAATGTCAAAGTGATCCAACAGGGGAATCAATTGACGGCAACTACCGCAAAAGAATTAGGCGTAAACACACTCATTCGTGGTGTTCGAAATATCAAAGATTTTGAATATGAACAAGAAATCGCACAAATGAATCATCATTTAGCCGAAGTAGAAACAGTTTTTTTAATGGCAAAGCCTAAATATACTCATATCAGTTCAAGTATTCTAAAAGAAGTACTTCATTTTGGCGGGGATGTCAGTGATTACCTTCCAACAGTCATTATAGAAGCTCTAGCTAGAAAGCGTGAACAAAATGAAATTTAAACAATGGATAAAAAACTTATCAATCGTCTTATTAGGAATATTACTTGTAGGCTTTGTTGTCGTCCCATTGCCTTATTATGTCGAGGCTCCTGGTGCGACCATCAACTTAAAAGATATGATCACAGTCAATGATCAGAAAGATAAAGAATCTGGTTCATTTTCTCTGACTTCCGTTGGCGTGCGACAAGCAACGGGCTTTAGGGCAGTCCAGGCGATGCTGTCAGATTTTGAGGATTTGGTTAGTGAAGAAGAATTGACTGGTGGTGCAACGAATGAAGAATACACCCAAATGCAGCATTATTACATGGAATCTTCACAAAATGCAGCGATCGAACAGGCGTTGAAATTGGCCAATCTACCTTATACTATGGAGTTTAAAGGTGTATACGTCATGGGGATCGAAAAGAATTCAAATTTTTACGGAAAGCTCTCTGTTGGAGATACAGTAACAAAAGTTGATGGACAAAGTTTTAAAAGCGCCGAAGCATTCATGGATTACGTAAAAAGCCAAAAGGTCGGCCAAACCATCCAGATTACTTATTTACAAAATGGTCAGGAAAAAGAAGCTTCTGGCAAGTTGATCGAACTACCAACAGACAAAAAACCAGGTATTGGTATTACTTTAACTGATCATACCGAAATAAAAACTGATATGTCTATCGTCATCAACTCTGGTTCAATTGGCGGGCCTTCTGCAGGACTGATGTTCACATTAGAAATCTATGAACAGCTCTCCCATCAAAACCTTCGGCACGGGAAGAAGGTTGCCGGAACTGGAACGATCGATCGTTCAGGTGAAGTAGGCAGAATTGGGGGAATCGATAAAAAAGTTGCGAGTGCAGATGCTGCAGGAATGGATATTTTCTTTGCACCGGATGATACGATTTCTGATGAAGTGAAAAAGGAATATCCAGAAATAAAAAGCAATTATGAGGAAGCAAAAGAAGCCGCTAAAAAGTTGAATACTTCAATGAAAATTGTGCCTGTTAAAACAGTACAGGACGCTTTGGACTATTTGAGAAATTTAAAATAAGGGAATAATATTCTAAAAAACATTAAATGTTTAACTTAAAAGTAAGATGAGTCATGGTCGAAGAGACTAGTGGCTCATCTTTTTACTTTTTTCAAAAAAATAAAAAAAGTAGTTTTCTATTTTTCACAATAATATTGTTATGTTTGCTAAGATGTACTAAATGGATTGTAAAGGAAGTATTTAGTGAGAGGAGAAGTGTAAAATCTGTCTCTTATACACATCTGAGGAGAAGTGTAAAATAATATGGAAAATACAAATAGAAAATACTTAGATTTTGATATTAGTCAGGAATACAGTAAAAAAATATTCAGGCAACATTTTGGTCATATTAAAACAGTAGGTGAATTTAGGGATTGTCTCATTAGTTTCCGTGATCAGGCAGCATGGTATAAAAATGATCCAGATAAACATTGTAATTGTATTTTATGGACGAAGGCGCTGTTAAAAAAATGTTATCGTAATAAATCAAGACTCATTAGATTGCTCAGTCGATTTGGTCTTATCAGCAGAAGAGCAAGAGAGTTTGATGAAGTTTTATCAAAAATAGAGGATTATGGATTCTTTAACGAAAGATATATTAAATCTGTCTTAGAAAAAAAGCCAGATATAGAAACGAATGATCGTGAGGAATCCTCAGTTGTTAGACATCCTATGGAAGAACAAATCGTACAGAACATGCAAAGTTGGCTAAAACAACATCCCTATCAACAGCAAAAATCAGCAAACCGTTTGTATCCTTCCATTGAAATGATAAATGGTCAACCATTTTTAAGAGAAGTTGATGAGATGGTAACGGAACGACCATTCCTAAGAGAAACTAGACAACAAAATTCTGCCGAAAAAGCACTTATATATGCTGAACTGGACCTTAGTTCTAGTATGGATAATCAACAAAAACCAGTAAACCTTTCGAAGCAAGTCGTTTATCATTCCGTCGAAATGATAAATGGTCAACCATTTTTAAGAGAAACTGAACAACAAAATTATCACGAATCGGAACCTATATATGCTGATCCGCTGGACCTTAGATCTAGTACAAATAATTATGACCGATCGGAACCTATATATGATGAACCATATCTTACTCCGAATAATCAACAGAACTCAGCACACTCTTTCAATACAGTCAACCAGCATTCGAAACCTATATATGAAAATGTAAATAGTAATGACAATAATAGTAAGAAAACCGAACCTACATATGCAACGGCCATTCCGAAAGCATTGCGGCAGGGAATTAGTAGAGATGGATTAGAAAAAAATTCCGCTACATATAAAGCGGAATTGTTCAAACAGCCACAAACTAACTCATCTGTGCATGAAGTGAAAAGTGGACGTTCAAATGTAAGTACAGGGGAAAAAGAACCAACCAACATGAAAAGGAATAACTTAGTCCATCGCCTTGCACAACAGTATGAAAAAGATGTTATACAACGTCAAACACAAAACCAGACTCAACATCTTCTAGCTAATCAAATCACCAGAGCAAAGGTTTCAAGTGGAGCGAGCGTATCTGCTACTTCTGATAGAACAACAAAATCGAAAGTACACAGTGCTAAAGAGAGATCCTAGTTTATAGAGTGTAGCTATCTTGTTTTGTAGAAAAAATACGAAGGCGCTTTTTTTCGTATCTAATAGTGAAGGGGCATCGTAATTTAGGTGTTTCTTCACTATTTTGCATGAAAGGAGACAGGGAACTCTTAGCCATTGCTGACAGCCCTTTAGCACATGAAAAAAAGATATCAACAAATACTTGCTTCGCCCAGATTACTCATCTGTAGTTTTATTTGTGTCTCTGTACTGTTTTTTCTATTCGGTATTTTTTTACAACGCATCAGCCAACCAGATAAAGAAGAAGCAGATGAAGAGTATCTCACAACTACAACCCAGACAAAAGAAGAAACACCTGAGACAAGCTCGTCAGTAGCGATTATGTATGTGGATATCAAAGGAGGTGTCAATAAACCAGGTATCTATACTTTTACAGCAGAAGAAAGGGTCTATGATATTGTGGAAAAAGCCGGTGGAGTGACAGAACATGCAGATGAAAAACAAATTAATTTTGCTGCAAAAGTATCAGATCAACAAGTTCTTTACATCCCTGAAATCGGAGAAGAACTTTCTAAAGTCAACATAATAGAAGCAACAACGACACAGGAGAGTCTCGAAGAAGAGAAAATCAATATCAACACTGCATCATTGTCTGAATTGCAAGAAATACCCGGTATTGGAGAAAAGAAAGCACAAGAAATTATTCACTATCGAGAAGCCAATGGCTCATTTCAAGAAATCGAAGACTTAAAGGAAATTTCTGGATTCGGCACGAAGACAGTTGAAAAACTGAAAAACTTCGTTACAATTACAATAGACTAAAACCAACGGGAGGAAAACATGAACAATGAACGCATACCATGGGATCAATATTTTATGGCACAAGCCGTATTATTGTCCTTGAGAAGTACGTGTACAAGATTAGAAGTAGGAGCTACTCTAGTAAGAGATAAACGAATCATTGCAGGAGGATACAATGGAGCAGTCAGCGGAGATGTCCATTGTATTGATGAAGGCTGTTATGTTGTAGATGGTCATTGTCTACGTACGATCCATGCAGAGATGAATGCTTTATTACAATGCGCCAAACTAGGAGTACCTACTGAAGGTGCCGAGATTTACGTCACACATTTTCCTTGCTTGGCTTGTACGAAAGCGATACTCCAAGCTGGAATAAAAAAAATCCATTATCTACATGATTATCGTAATGACTCTTATGCACAGTCCTTGATCAAGCAGTTAGGTGCATCGGTTCATCAAGTCTCATTAGATCAAAAATATTTTGCAAAGCTTTTAGACAACTCAACAGAGGAAGTTGGCTAAATTATTTGGCGAACAAGTTCGAAATCAGTTGATATTTCCGGCGATTTCTTCGATTATTTCCTGTTTGTTTTATTATTTAGACAATGGGTATTATCGGATGATATTGACCGGTTTTTTTATATTCATCGTGTGGAGACGACCTAAGATATTGATTTATTTATGTGTGTTTTGTAGTTTCGTAGTAGGAATAACCTGTTTAAGAATGGAAAGAGAACCAATATCGTTGAATGAATCAACAGAACATGTCTTACTTAAAGCCGATACGATCAAACGTAATGGTGATTGGTTGACATGTGAAGGGCGATTGAATCAGACAAATCACCTTATACAGCTTAGTTATCAAGCGAATTCTGAAGAAGAAGTGCATCAGTGGGAAAACTTTCGAGGAAAAACGATTGAGCTTCAAGTTGAGGGAAAATATCTTGTTCCAACCCCACAACGTAACCCTTACGGATTTGATCAAAAGAATTATTTTAATATCCAACGCATCAGCGGACAATTCAAAATTTCTAAAGTCAAATCCATTTCTCAAAGAGATTATTGGTTTGAAGCCCTTAACCGATTAAGAGGAAAGGGGATTTCTTACGTAAAAAAACATTTTCCCAAAAAAGTTAGTATGTATACCAATACATTACTATTTGGGTTTCGGGATGCGGAATTTATTGAGTCAGAAGAGATTTTTAAGGAAACTGGTTTGCTACATTTGTTTAGTTTGTCGGGTATGCATATTCAATGTTATTTGGGCTGGGTTTACTTTCTTTTTCGTAGATGTGGTTGTCTGTTACGAACGAGTATCTTTCCAATGGCTGTCATTACCATGTGTTATTTAGTATTAGCTGGAGGTTCATTTTCTGTCATAAGGGCAGGAAGTTTATTTTTACTTCGACTGTTACTGAAGTTGTTTCGTATCAATTGTTCAGCATTAGATTGTTTCTCGATTAATCTGTGGCTATTACTATTAGTTGAACCACTCATTCTTTTTCAGACAGGAGGTCAGTTAAGTCTATGGATGAGTTTTCTGTTTATTATGCTACCCACTCAATCAGGAGGATTACGCGATAAAATTCACTCATTCATACTATATACTGGGGCACTAATGCCATTATCTGCTTGGTATTTTTATGAGTGGCCTATTTTAGGTGTTTTTTTGACCATGATTTGTGCACCACTATTCAGTTGTTTATTTCTTCCAGGAGTTTTGATTCTTTTTTTCTTAGGGAAAATTCTTCCACCAATAGTGTTAGACTTTGTAGAATCTTTTTTAGTTTTTTTTGAATCAGTACTCTCACTAATTGATTTTTCTACAATCATTGTTGGCCAACCGCCATTTTATTTAATATGTATTGGATTGGTTACAATCATAGCCATTCACGAAAGAAAAGAAGTACCTCATTTGAAAAGGCAGCTCATGATGATGTTCATTCCATGTGGACTAATAATACTACCTTATATTAACCTATCAACAGTGATCACGTTTATCGATGTTGGACAAGGAGATAGTATATTGCTAAAAAGTCCATACAATCAGGAGGTAGTTTTGATTGACACAGGAGGGAAAATGCCGTTTGCTGTAGAAGACTGGCAAAAACGAGTACAACGCCCATTAGCAGAAAATAGCGTCGTACCCTATCTAAAAGGTCAAGGAGTAAAAACTATTGATAAGTTGGTATTAACACATAATGATACGGATCATATAGGAGAATTGGAAACGATTGACCGTCACTTTCAAATAAAAAAAATCTATATTGGGTGGGGAGCGAAGAATGATCCTGAATTAGCTTTGCGATTGACACCTTTTGAAAAGAAAGGAACTGAGGTCGTTGAAGTGAAGCAACAGGATCGATTAAAAGGTTTTTTTAATCTGTTTGTTCTGATGCCTAGTACAAAAGGGCAAGGGAGGAATGAAGACTCCTTAGTTTTATGGTTTGAATACAAAAAGAAAAAATTTTTACTTTTAGGTGATTTAAATCAAGAAAAAGAGTTAGAGATTTTAAAAAAATATCCTCAATTAAAAGCGGATGTTGTGAAATTAGGACACCATGGTAGCCGTAGTTCCAGCCATCCTCTATTCCTTTCCTCTATCAAGCCCACAGTAGGAATCATCTCAAATGGGCTAAATAACCGATATGGCCATCCAAATGCAGAAGTGATCGATACCCTCCGCGATCAATATATCAAGATATTTCGAACAGATCAACAAGGGGCAATACATTTTCAGTGGCATCCCGTCTGGTCAAGAAATGGGAAAATCACCTCGATGATAGACTAGTAATTTTTGATTTCTCATGATAGGATAAATTGGAAAGTGGTGAGAGAGATGAGCATACAAGCAGACTTACAAAAAATACGTAAAGAAAAACTGGCGCCTTGTTATCTTGTTTTGGGAACTGAAAGTTTTCTACAAGATCAAGTACGAGCAGAAATACTAAAAAAAATTCAAGTTACAGAAAAAGATGATTTAAATTTCCTGCGATTTGATATGAATCATTCCAGTATTGAAGAAGTGATTGCGGAAGCAGAAACCTTACCATTTTTTGGAGAACAACGCGTTGTATTTGTTGAAAATCCATATTTCTTAACTGGTGAGAAAGTTACAAACGGTATGGAACAAAATATTGATCTGCTTGTTGATTACTTAAAAGAGCCCTTAGATTCAACTGTTCTCGTTTTTTTTGCACCTTATGAAAAATTAGATGAACGAAAAAAAGTGACCAAACAGCTGAAAAAAACAGCTGTTGTGATCAACGTTCAACAACTAAATGAGAAAGAAGTTCGTCAATATTTATTGAACACTTTGGAGAATACGGATATTACATTAGATCGAAGAGCCATTGATGTTTTCTTGCGCTTGACCGACTTGGACTTATCCAAAATGATGGGTGAGTTAGAAAAATTGGTTTTATATGGACAAAATCAGTCAAAAATTACTGCATCAGAAGTAGAGCAACTAGTTCCTAAAACATTGGAACATAATATTTTTGATATGACACAATATATTTTAGCTGGGAAAACCGACCAAACTTTACGGCTATTTGAAGATTTGGTGACACAAGGGGAAGAGATCATCAAGATCAATGCTATTTTACTTTCACAGTTGAGGCTATATCTACAGACAAAGTTTTTAGTGAAGATTGGATATCAACAAGCAAATATTGCTGAAACGCTTAAAATACATCCTTATCGGGTCAAGCTTGCCATGCAAGAAGCGCGAAAATATGATGAACAGAAACTTGTACGATTATTTGATCAGTTAGTGGAGATGGATTATCAAATCAAAACTGGACAAATCGAGAAAGCATTGAGTTTCCAATTATTCGTCTTAAAATCTGGAACAATGTAACGATAAATTTGACAATTTGAGTGTTTCTAAGTTTATTTAGCAGCTCGTGAACAGGTAAATAAAATACGTCATCAAACTTTTGGGAACAATTAATCTTTTTCAGCGTTCAACGAATCTTCCCATGGGAATTCATTGAGTGGAACACAAATAAACTTCCTATCTATTCGTGTCTATTCTCTAGCTCTATGGATTACTTTTGGCAATCATGGCCAATATCTGAAAGATTAAATCTTTTATGAAACTTTCTGGAAGAGGGCCCCAATTGCTTCAGCCATAATCGTAAGCAAATGAGCTAAAGTTTTTTCTTCTCTGGGTAGTTGTTTGAAGCAATCGTTTCATCGTAGTTTTTCCTAGAACCGATCAAGGATCTCCATAATAAAAATATCTTGATCACGGATAAAATCTAAAGTTACTTAGAAAAAAGATCATGGGCACTCCGTAATTGTTGGTCTAGGTTATTTTTTATAAATTTTCTGGACCAACTTTTTTTGAGTTCTTCAGTTTGTCATTTTTTATTTTGATTGCTCGATGAGATACGTATATATGCAACTTCTAACGACATAAATTTTTCTAATTCTATGATACAATTCATAAATCTATATACACCATGGAAATCACTCAAAAAAGATTGAGTGATTTCTTCCACTTTTATTAAGAAGACTCTTCGTCAAATGATAAGGGTGAAGAAAGAACTTAGAGTAATCACATCATTATGATATTTTTTTTAGAAGTTTTTAATAACAAGGTC
>NZ_NGMO01000001.1:340758-343527 GCF_002140175.1 Candidatus Enterococcus wittei | reverse complement strand
AAATTTTTTATATAATTTTTTTATTTTTACAATTGGTATGGTCACAAATTCTGTAGGGATTCGTTTCTTTTTTTGTTTTATAATTAAATGAAAGCGAATTCTATAAAAGTGAGTTTCAAAATTTCCATAGAGAGGAGGAACAGCTGTAGCTACGTGGGTTAGTTTTGTTTGATCTATTAATGTTGCTTTCATTGTGGTTTTTATCTATCTTTTGTTTTTCTACATTGATGTACTGTTCCTTTTTGCCTGAAAGAACTGTCACTTTAGAGAAAATGATGTAGAGTCGTTGAAGCCAGTCATAGAAATTTGATGGGTGACGTAAAATCATAGACTCACAGATGTTATTCAAATGAACACTTATACAACGAATTAGCTCTATAATTAATTTTAACGAAGGAGTGAACAAGATGCCACAGAAAGTTAAGATGACGAAGAAGATAAGGCTACCACAAGCTAACTCTAGAGAAGTGATTGGAAAGGGAAATAATAAACGAAATGACAATAATAAATCAGGAAATGACCAAGCGAAGTTAAATTATATTGCCAATAATACGGGACAAACACTAGCTCCCGATAGTTTATTGACATTAGATGGCTTCCTTTATTTATCCAGTATCTTCCAAAACACACGATTAGTCGATCCTCCTGAACAACAGACGGTCATCAAAAAAAACGCCCCAGCATTTGAAGCGAACACACGAATTGATGTGAGAAGAGATGGCAATCAGACAAGAATCCATTCCTTTGTTTCCACTTCTACCATCAATCGTAAGCGAATCCAGTCCTTGAATACGCCCCATACCATGCCTCATCAGTCCACATCAATCATCTCACCGTTTATCAGTGCCAGTCCTTTTTTTGTCAACCAAACGTTTCGGAATCAGACAATGTCTACACAAGAGATCATCGACGTAGCGAAAATCGCACATGTATTAAGTATTTCTGTTCACCAGAAAGTTCATGCCCTTTACCAACTAGTGAATTGCACCACCACGAGAAGGACGGATCAGGTGAACACATTGATCATCACAGGAGAAAGTGTAGAACAAACGAGTTTTACCACGGTTTGTCAAGAAGCAATCGGTGAAGCTGAGAAACAAAACAACCAAGGAATGAAACAAGAAAGTGAGAATCCTACTTTTTCTTCTGGCCACATGACCAATACTACTGAACATGAGTTCTACCCTTTTTCTGCGGAAGAGGCAGCTCAAAGACTAAGTAAAGCCTTTCAAGTTTCTTTTGAAAACCAACATAACACCACAATAGATCCCCTAAATCCTGTACATAATCAAGTGACAGAAACGTTTTGGAATGACTTGACTAAGCTGTTTTACCACTTCTTTTCCAAACATGAACACGCGGCTCCTACTCAAGAAAAAAAAGAGCCAAGCGGTTCGTTGCTGTCGTATTTTGCTGATTGGTTACTGAGTACCTTTTCGGTAAAATATGGGGAACAAATTCCCAATAACTCACAATCAGAAAAGAACCTAAATGTTCCGGTGAGTAACCACCGTACGAACAACTTGCTCCCAACCAAGACTTCGCAAAAAAAATCGAAGAAGAAAAAGCAAAAAAATAATCAACAGGAACTATCACCAGAAAGGGTTCCAGAATCGGTGTCGAAAGCCAAAGCAGTATTGCTTCCTGAAAGAGAAAGTTATTTGTCACCATTTTGGCATCTGGCAGAAGATTTTTTTGGAAAGGTAGAAGGGTTTATTGAACATTTCAAATTCAATGTATTTCCCCAATTAGGTGCTGAGGCAAGGCCGATTCCGGCACCTGCGGAAGAAAGAGAAGTTCTGATAAGTTGGAAAAAACTTTCTATAGGGACAACAATAAAAATAAATCAAATCATGTCCGATTATCTGAATAATCTGCCTTCTACTGTACCGAATAAAGGACGACTCCCTGATTTTTGGTATGATTATGAAACATTTCAACTACGGCATAAAATACAAGAAGTCAATCAAAAAGTCAAAGACTATTTGATTGGACAAGGAGTTCCGTGTGCTGAATTATCAGTTGTGGAATTACTGAATGCTATAGAGAATTGGGAAGGAAAAGAAGGACAGGAAATGAAAGTAAATAGAAGAAAACAATTAGCGTGTGTCATTCGTGAAGCTTTTGGACTTCCGAAGATCGATCTGACATATACCCAGGCAACAAACATTCTCCTCCAATGGCGAAATAATAATATTTTTCAAGAATACTCGTTTGAAGACCGGCAACCACCAACCATAAAAGAATCGCAACAAACAACCGAATCTCAACAAACCACTTTAGAAAAAAACGCGACGACTGAGTTAACCACCATAACCAGTGAAAAAAACGAAACGATGATACCATCTACACCATTACCATCAGAGATAGATACACCAAAGTTGGAATATTCTGAAGTCCTTCCTAGAGAAATACAAGAACAATTAGAAAATGTCATTCAAACCTATATTCATGGCTATTCGGTGGCTAAATTATTGCGTGAAACGATCCCACCAAATTTGCCATTTTTCTGGTATGATTTAGAGATTTTTGAAAATCGCGATCAACTCGGAAAAGTGAATAAAGAGTTGAAAGCTTTTATTTGTAACAAAAAGCAACTGTGCCAAGAGATGTCAGGACAAGCTTTGTATGTAAAAATACGACATTGGACAGAAAAAAAAGATGCGAAGATCTCTCGAACTAGAAGGAAAAAAATCGCCGGAATTATTCGAAAGGCTTCTGGACTCCAAAATAGAAATCTGACTGCATTGGAGGCAGAAGCTATTATCC
>NZ_NGMO01000001.1:335654-339046 GCF_002140175.1 Candidatus Enterococcus wittei | reverse complement strand
CTCCTTCAACTGATTACTGCGACACAGAGATGGATCAGAAAAGAAGGAAAGGGAACAGAAGAAATCAGAAGTAAACAAGTCGCTGAGCTGATTCTTACCGCCTCGGGACTAGCGAGCCATCCAATCTCTCACCATCAAGCCCATGCTATTTTCTCGCAATGGCGTGACAATAATATTTTTAAGGATTACGAGTTTCAGGAACCTTCTTCAGATGATCGAACGTATAAAACTAGTGGATTAGCTGGAGCGATCATTTCTACTAATATCTATACCTACGGTGTACTATCTTTAGAAGGAGCGGCAATGGTAAAAAAATTCCATTTGGCTTACCTTAATAAGCATTCTATGACGCTACCGACCTACGAACCCCTCCTCCCTTTCTGGTTTGATTTTGCGCTTTTTCAAAAACGGAATGAAACAGAGAAAGCCAATGAAGCAGTCAATCAGTTTCTAGCTAAACAACCAGAGTTTAGTGAAGGCTTGCCCGCTCAACCCTCAGCGATCAATGCCTATGAATGGGTCCATAATGAACAAACAGATGCAGAGATTTTAGCTAGGCAAAAACAGCTGGCTCCTATTATTCTAGAGGGGTATGGTATTCGTCGCGATCTTACAGCAACGGAGGCTGTCAACACGATTCTTCAATGGGAAAGCAACAATGTGTTCAAAGACTACACCTTTATTGAACTCAAACAATCTTCCTTAAGTGAAAAACAATTCCGCAAAGAACCTTTCACAGAAAATAGTGAGATGAAACCAGCACCAAACACTTTTGTAGATTCAGACTTAGAACCCGTTCATACAATCATGATGGATGTGACGGAAAATGTGGTTCCTGCGACACGTTATTCAGAGCCTCTACCGATCTTTTATTACCATCTCCTTCTTTTTCAAAAGCGAAATGAAACGAGTGCTGTCAATAAAAAATTGCAAGAGTTCTTCACGAAGGAAGGAATTGCAATTAAAAAAAACTCTAGTAGTGATCTAGAAAAAGCCATATTACAATGGCTCGAAAAAGAAAGTACCAAGAGTGATTCTGACATATCTGAAAGAAAACAATTTTTAGCCTACTTTCTACTAAAAGCTTATGGTGTAGAAGATCTTAGACTTGGGGAGTTTCTGTCGTCTATCAAGGTGCAAGCAATATTGAATCAATGGAAGGCCAATACGTTATTAGAAGGCTATACATACCAAGAGATCACTTATACAACGATCCACCACCAATTGTCTCAAGCAGAGGCACCATCAATGATCCATCTTAAAGAACAAAAAAAAGAATGCCAACAAATCTACGCAGATTTTATCCATGATCGCACGCCCACAATCTCTAAGGATCAGCCTATCCAAACCATTTATTATCATCGTACGCTTTTTGAAAAGCGAATGGCAACACCAGCCGTGAATGAAGCAGTCCGAAAATTTCTGCTTGAACAAAAAGTTTCTTTTAAGGATCCATCCGCCAGTGAATTGGTTCGTGGGATGCAAAAGTGGCTCTTTGAAGGAACCAACTATGGGACGATTCTAGCAAGAGAAAAACAAATCGCCCAGATCCTGCAAAAAGCCTATGGGCTGGAAGAAAAAGAGGTGACGGTGAAAGAGGCACGCTATCTCTTACTACAATGGGAAAACAACAATGCACAAGTGGGGTATACCTATAAAGACACGAGTACGTTTGAAGCCATCGAAATCAGTGCAGTTGAAGCGAATGAAGAGGAAAAAGAAAAGATTGAGGCTTTTACTCGTGAGAATAAGGCACTTTCTCCGACAGAAGCCACGAGTTTAATCATGGAAGCAAAGCTACCTGAATGGACAGAGGAACAACAAAAGAACATTCGTAAAAAAATCGTTGCTTTCTTAGGGGAAAAGAATATCGAGGTGAATGTGTCCAAACCCAATGAATTAGTAGTAAAAGCGGCGAGATGGGCAATCAAGGAAGTGGAAGGAAAAGAGACGACTGATTTCACGAAAGTAAAAATATTAGCGAATATCATCCTTGGAAAAAAAGAAGATGCAGTGATTTCGAAGGAGAAAGCACAAGCAATCTTTACAAAATGGCTACTTGATACGTCTGAAGAGGAAGCACCTACTTTCACTTCTACTGAATTAATAAAAGAAGAGACGACCCAAACAACCCAAACAACACAAGCAGCAGAAATAACCACCATGCAGCCATCCGCTAGTGGGAAACAAAAGCCTAAGTATGAAGCGCCTAATTGGCGTGATAAAAACATGAGGATTCAAGTGGCACAGTTCTTCCGTCAGGAAGGAATACTAAAAGAAGAGTCAACCTTAGAGAATATTCTCATTGCGATGGGAAAATGGTTCACAGAAGAACGGGGTGAAATGATCCTCAGTTATAACAAACTCCAATCCTTATCTAAAGTGATCTTGAAAGAATTGGATCTTTATGGAGGCGAAGGAAACGAAACTATTTCCGATAAAGATGCGAGACTAACGATCATGAAATGGGTGACTGAAAATATACTGGGAAGTTCGATGGAAGGATATATGCTTAAGAAAATCCTAGATTCTCCTAATCCTTCTGAATTCACCATTGGTAATCTCAGAAAATTCTTTGAGACTGAAGTCCTTATTAATTTCTCTACGTTTAGGGTCTCAAAAGAAGAGTTAACTATTGTTCAAAAGCTATGGTCTCTATTTCTTAAAGAGGTATTACCAAATTATTTTCTTGAGACAAGCACTCTGGCAGATGAGTTACCAATTTCTAATTATGACTCCTTGATGCAACTGACAGGGGCAAAGTTACTAGCAGATTTAGGTATTCAAACACAATTCAATCAAGCAGAAATTCAGAATTTCGGTACGTTTGTCTGGGATAAAATTAGTGAAAATGGCATAAAAAGAGTAGAAGAACTACGTTATACGATCCTTCCTGCAATACTAGCGGTTGCTCAGTTAGATCCAGATCTATTACGTGAAGCATTGAAAAAAGGAAACTATCATGAAGTGGCCCTTAGCACTTTTATTGGCTATCATCAAAGTGGGTATTTACAACTGAAAGAATATCAAAAAACACTCTATGACCTTTTTACCGTCTATCAAAAAGAAGCACTTGCTTGGCGACGGAAACAGGCGTTAGCAGAGAGAGAGGCTCAGAAGTGTGTTGATGCTGGGGTAACAATCTTCACCTTTCATGCAATGACTCAAAATTATCTTAATGGACTGGAACCTTGTTACAATAAGTTTACCTCACCTAATTTAGAAGAATGGTATACTCGATTGACCAAAGCAGTCTCAGATACTTTTTATCCATTGGATCAAAAACTGATTGAGCTTGCGCTGAAAGGATTCGACCTTAAAGAACGGGAATTTATTTTCTCTCTTGAAACAGAACTTTATGAGGCCTCTGCCGAGTTGGAACATATCGAGCA
>NZ_NGMO01000001.1:334566-335554 GCF_002140175.1 Candidatus Enterococcus wittei | reverse complement strand
AAGGCTTCTGGACTCCAAAATAGAAATCTGACTGCATTGGAGGCAGAAGCTATTATCCTGCAATGGCGAGACAATAATATTTTTAAAAACTATCATTTTAAAGAGAACCATCCAATATATGCTGAAACAACTGCCTTATTGAATGTTCCTCAATCCATTATGACCACGGAGATGGTTGAAAAACAATCAAGCCCGATGGCAGAACTGACCATCGAAACAAGTTCTGTGAAGGAACAGGCAGAAAAGACATCAACTTCTACCACGCCATCCTCGAGTACTTCTGTCAAATTGTCGGCGGATGCATTAAAAATAAATAGTATCATCACCGCTTTTTTTGCTGGAAAAGCTTCTCCTGTACCACTCTCTGAGAAGTTACCACTTTTGTTGGACGATGCGGAGGTGTATAAAAAGCGGAATGAAACAGATCATGTCAATGATAAAGTCAAAGAATTTCTTTGTAAACAAAAAGAACCTTGCGACGGATTATCTCCTCTTCAATTAATTAATGCGCTATATTGGTGGGTATGGAAAGAAGGCGAGGAGAAGAAGAAAACCAGAAGTAAAGAAGCCGCTGAAGTTATTCTTACCTCCTCGGGACTCACTGGACAAGAGGTATCCGAGGATCGAGCGTCCGCTATTCTCCAACAATGGCGAAACAACAATATCTTCAAAGGGTATCAATTTAAAGAAGCCAAGCAAATACCTACGGAAACAACTGCCTCATTGAAGGAAACTCCGTCCGACTTGACCACAGAACTGCTTATGGAAACAAGTTCTCTGGCGTATCAAGTGGAAGAGATTCTTCCTCCTACCGCGCAACCTTCCACTCTTTCTGAAAATACTTCGGACGATATAAAAAAAATAAACTGTATTATAAGCGCCTATTTTGAGGGGAAACCTTCTCCTGTACCCACTTCTGAGAAGTTACCACTGATCTTATATGACGAGAAATTGTATAAAAAACGCAATGAAACACAAAGGGTGAATG
>NZ_NGMO01000001.1:326656-331574 GCF_002140175.1 Candidatus Enterococcus wittei | reverse complement strand
ATTGGCTATCATCAAAGTGGGTATTTACAACTGAAAGAATATCAAAAAACACTCTATGACCTTTTTACCGTCTATCAAAAAGAAGCACTTGCTTGGCGACGGAAACAGGCGTTAGCAGAGAGAGAGGCTCAGAAGTGTGTTGATGCTGGGGTAACAATCTTCACCTTTCATGCAATGACTCAAAATTATCTTAATGGACTGGAACCTTGTTACAATAAGTTTACCTCACCTAATTTAGAAGAATGGTATACTCGATTGACCAAAGCAGTCTCAGATACTTTTTATCCATTGGATCAAAAACTGATTGAGCTTGCGCTGAAAGGATTCGACCTTAAAGAACGGGAATTTATTTTCTCTCTTGAAACAGAACTTTATGAGGCCTCTGCCGAGTTGGAACATATCGAGCATACTTCTTCTAGCTCGTCATTGAAAAATTCTATGCCTTTTGTCCTTCTAAATGAACTTAAGTTAGATCAGACCGATTTGTTTGTAGCCATCAAAAAAAATGAAGAGCGATGGTATGCTTTAAAAAAATTGGAGGGGGGAGCCTATACTTTTTATCGAGTGGATAAAGATCTTTTAGCTTATTTTAAATATGGGCTACTAAATCATAAAGAGCTTTGGAATCAAAGGTATAAAAAAGAAGGTAGTGAGGTTCAAATAGGGAAACGGTACTTTAGATTTATTACTCGTATGGACAAGAGCAAGAAGTTACCACAAGGGGAGGAGACGCAACCCTTGATTGATGCGTTCAGCCGGAAGCATAGTGATACTCTGTACGATCAACTCTATAAATCCGGCAATGATCAATCCATCAGTGAGCAGGTGTGGGATGTCGCCAAACATATGATTCCTTTTTACGATTGTGTGACGGGACTCATCGATCGAGATTTCGCTGGAGCGGCTCCTTCTTGTATCATCGATATTGTCCTCTTGATCCCAGTTCTCGGGCAAGTGACTTCCCTTAGTACAAGATTTGCCTTAGGGATGGCCAAAGCGATGGCGACAGGGGGAATCAGAAATGCGATCCGTCAAGGGGCTCGATTTACTCCCAAAATTTCAGAAGTCAAGTCAGTTCTAGTAAATATTAGACGGTATCTTGATCCAGGCATCGAATCCGTCACTGATGGAAGTAAATTTGTGTTCCAGGAGTTAGTGGCTTTAAAAAATGAAGTTTGGGTGAAAAAAACGTTAAACAACTGTTAGAAAAAATGGCTGGTTTAGTAAAGGAGACACCTACGTTACCGAAAGATATCATCAGGACTTACTTACCAAGAGAGGGATTAGAAGTTTATGCCAAACGAATGGAAAATGAGTCCTATAGATTGGTGACTGATCTGAGAAGCGGAGATGTCTATGGCAATCCTTTCTGGTTGAAGGGGAACCGATTAGCGAGATTTACGGAGCCTGCCTCATTTACGGAGGAACAAAATGCGCGGCTCAAGCGGTTAGCTAAAGAAATTGATCCAGATCAGATTTTTGTAGTTGAACCCAATTTGAATGCCAATGCCTATGGCAGTGGGAAAGTCATGTCTGTCGCAGAAAAAGGTAAAGAAACCAAGTATTTCATTACAATAAACGGTCATACGGTACCTGTGAGAGTAACCCCTATTGAGGAACATGGGGTGCGTTATGATGTGGTAGATGGAGAGAAGATTTACCCCGTGAATTTCAATGGAAAAGAATGGTATTTTGAACCCGCGACTTCTCCTTTTGTTTCGAAAAAATTAGCAGATGAAGTAATGAAGAATATGGATGAATTTGAATCAATCAAGGATCCAAGTGTTCTTTCTGGTCCGGATGAACAAACGCTAATGTGGAATAAATATGGGAGATCTTACATTAAAATCAATGATCACTATATCCCATTGATTCAATTATATAAGAATTGGGATTGGTATCATTTAGTAAAAAAAGATATCCAACAGCCGATGACCGTGTTGATATTTGAGCCAGAAAATGAACTGTTTCGTCTAGAGACAAGTTTAGACAAAAGGTTGAGGGAAGGAGAGAGACTAAAACAAGTTGAAGCTGGATCTTCCCAGGGAATCAGCAGACAAACGGGGCAAGAAGTGGAACTTCCGCCAGTTGGAGACTTACCAGATCCACCAGGAAGAGGAGAGGAATGGAATGAATTTAGAAACGTCCAAGATATTGAAGTTGAGGTTCCACCTGTGAGCATAGATGAAGATACTACTGTGCGTATGGATTCGCTAACGAGGTTTCTCCCAGAACCGAGGATTTATGTTTATAATCATGAAGATGTTAATAAATATAAAATTTTGGAATTCATAACTGGAGTTTTCTCTAAGGAGCCGCCACTTCCCTATCGTGTATATAAGAGTCTTAAGTTAAGTAACAAACCAGACTTTCTCAAACCGTTTGTGCTAGAACTGATAAAAGATTATAAGAAAGCACAAGAACGTTTTCAAAAAACATTAGAGGTGTGTCAAAATGTGTTAACAAAAGGAAGAATTGCAGAAACCCCACAAGGGGAATATTTGGTCAAAATGTTTAGATTGGAATCGGCAGTGAATCAGGAACAGATACTATTGGAAATTGTTCAAAGATTGATATCTATATCAAGAAAAGGAATGGAATTCCTTCAAAAAACAGCGGACTGGGGTTATGAGAACATTTTGATCGCATCCAGTGAATTAGTTAAGCAACCAGGCTCTAAAGAATATATTTCAGCCTCTCAGAATAGCATAGCTTTTAGGGCATTTATATTCCCTACTGATCCAGAATGTAGAATAATTTTTCTAGCGGATAGTTTTTATCTTAATCCAGATTTCGACAAAGGTGGCATGATTAACTCAGGGAAAAGTCGAACACTCATGCATGAAACCACTCATCTTGTTGCGAAGACAGTAGATGTCGCAAAATATTATAGAGAGACAATAGGTATTAAAAAAACTGGAAAAATGGTGTTAGAGGAATATCAGAAACAACGTTCGAGAATATTTTTTTCTGATGGTTTCAAAAAGTTTGTGAAACACATAGAAAGGACCCAAAATAAACCGGGATTAGCACTAACGACCGTGTGGCAAGAAACAATAAAAAGTGATTTGTTGCGAGCGAATTTACAGATGAGTGATGCAGATATGGTGGCGTTCATCATCAAAGATTTGGCAGAAGGAAGAAATTTCGAAGGAGTACTTCGTGAAGCGAGAAGTCTTAAAGATTCGACAATTGAAGATGAATCGATATTTATATTTTTAGCAGTAGCTGTTAATACATATGCTTATGGTAATTTTGCAAGAGATCTTGAATTGGATAAGGACCAGGAACAAGAACAATCAACTGAAACAATTGCAGTGACTAATGAAAGTGATCATCCAACTACTGTGAAAAGAGAAAAGAGAGAGGTAGCTTCAACGACAAAGGAACCCCCAAAGAATATTTCAAAGCAAAGTTTTCTAGAACTTGTAACCACAGGGATAATAAGAAGTTACGGTACAGTTCAAGTTGCCTATGGACTACAAATAAAACCGGAATTTCCAAAAGTTAAAGCTAATCGTAGTTCTTTAAATCTTTTAACTCCGAGTACCGTAAACAGCAACAGGATGAGTCAGCTCATTCCTACTCAACCAATGGCTACGAAGACTATAACACATATTCTAACTGCTAGTAGAGAAAGAAGTGACAAGATCAATCAACCAAAGGTATTCAACCAGCAAAATAAACAAGAACTAGAAAGAAATAGAAATAACTAACTCAATACTATCAACCAAATGTACAGAATTTCCTACATTATGTACAAAGATAAAGAACAATGAACAATATGATGGAGAAAAGGGGAGATATCCGTGAAGAGTGAGAGTGGACAGTAAACATCAATTAAAAAGTGTATCTTACTTTTCTTTCCTACTTTGGATATTCTATTCGCTCTTGTCATACAAACTTTTCAATATCTTTAAGTTGCTGAAAGGTATGAAATTTGGGTTGTTTCTCCTAGAGACAATATAGCATTCCTATTCTGGACAATGGATCCAATCTCTCCCTTTTCGTTTCTTTTTGCCAATTCTTGTTTTGTTCTTTAACATTGGCTTTAAGGAGTGAACTCTTTGGGTTGTGAAAGTTTGTCTTCTAAATTTTAGAACCAGATTTTACCTTGGTGACAAGGTAGCGTTGAGGAAGTCTTGCTAAGTTTATTTTCTCGATCAAAGAAGCCCAGGGAATTTGTGGAGTGTTGGAAATATGGAGAGAAGAGGTGTAGACATTCAATGTGTGTACATTTAGAAATATTCAAAACAAATATTCAAAACAAATATTCATGTTTCCACTATACTGTTTGTAAAAATAATGTTTTTTAGAGTTTTTGTATTTAATATTATATTGAAGTGAAGTAATTTTGATGTGAGCAGAAAGGATGCTATTTTGTTTTTATTATGACATTCTTTTTTTTAAACGAAAAAAGAAGGGGAGGTTTTTGCTAATTGGCTTCAGAAGAAAATAAAAATCCTCAGTTATATTCAAATTTTTTAAACTAAATAAAAAAACCGGCCGCAGCCGATTTCCTTATTTAGCGATTTTTTTACTTAAACGAGATTTGTCGCGGTTCGCTTTGTTTTTGTGGATAAGACCTTTAGATTCAGCCATATCAATCGCTTTAGCAGCTTCTTTATATAACGCATCTACGTTATCAGCACCTGAAGCTACAGCATCTTCAAATTTTTTGATTGCAGTACGCATAGCACTAGTTTGAGATGAATTTTTTACATTCGCGTTTTCGCTTGTACGAGCACGTTTGATTGCAGATTCAATGTTTGGCATTTGTTTCACCTCCGATAAGTAAAGTTCTTACGCGTGTTACCGCATAATTCAACATTCATTATTATACCTAAAGCGAGCGTGCTTTGCAATATGAACATGACAAGTTTTTTTCCTTAACAGTTAGAGAATAAATAAAAAAGAC
>NZ_NGMO01000001.1:324682-326556 GCF_002140175.1 Candidatus Enterococcus wittei | reverse complement strand
GGCTACGAAGACTATAACACATATTCTAACTGCTAGTAGAGAAAGAAGTGACAAGATCAATCAACCAAAGGTATTCAACCAGCAAAATAAACAAGAACTAGAAAGAAATAGAAATAACTAACTCAATACTATCAACCAAATGTACAGAATTTCCTACATTATGTACAAAGATAAAGAACAATGAACAATATGATGGAGAAAAGGGGAGATATCCGTGAAGAGTGAGAGTGGACAGTAAACATCAATTAAAAAGTGTATCTTACTTTTCTTTCCTACTTTGGATATTCTATTCGCTCTTGTCATACAAACTTTTCAATATCTTTAAGTTGCTGAAAGGTATGAAATTTGGGTTGTTTCTCCTAGAGACAATATAGCATTCCTATTCTGGACAATGGATCCAATCTCTCCCTTTTCGTTTCTTTTTGCCAATTCTTGTTTTGTTCTTTAACATTGGCTTTAAGGAGTGAACTCTTTGGGTTGTGAAAGTTTGTCTTCTAAATTTTAGAACCAGATTTTACCTTGGTGACAAGGTAGCGTTGAGGAAGTCTTGCTAAGTTTATTTTCTCGATCAAAGAAGCCCAGGGAATTTGTGGAGTGTTGGAAATATGGAGAGAAGAGGTGTAGACATTCAATGTGTGTACATTTAGAAATATTCAAAACAAATATTCAAAACAAATATTCATGTTTCCACTATACTGCTGTCTCTTATACACATCTAGATGTGTATAAGAGACAGTAAACGAGATTTGTCGCGGTTCGCTTTGTTTTTGTGGATAAGACCTTTAGATTCAGCCATATCAATCGCTTTAGCAGCTTCTTTATATAACGCATCTACGTTATCAGCACCTGAAGCTACAGCATCTTCAAATTTTTTGATTGCAGTACGCATAGCACTAGTTTGAGATGAATTTTTTACATTCGCGTTTTCGCTTGTACGAGCACGTTTGATTGCAGATTCAATGTTTGGCATTTGTTTCACCTCCGATAAGTAAAGTTCTTACGCGTGTTACCGCATAATTCAACATTCATTATTATACCTAAAGCGAGCGTGCTTTGCAATATGAACATGACAAGTTTTTTTCCTTAACAGTTAGAGAATAAATAAAAAAGACAATGAATCGCCTAGTTAGTCAGTTAAAAAGATTGATCTATCACACGAAAGCATGAAAAAACGCTATTGTGGGAGACAATAGCGTTTAACCAAACGAAATTTTATCTATCGATTTAAATAAATTTTTTGAATGGGATGTTTGGTACTGGAATAGTATATAACAAAGCAAACCGTTTGCAAAGTATTTTTTGAAAAGGGATTCTATTACTTTAAGGCAAACAATTGTATCGGTACCAATGATTAGTTATTTTATAACGCTGAAAAGAATAAATGAAGTTGCATTATTCAGGAGTACCAATGATTTTAATGTATTCATCGATATTTTTTATAATCATTTTTTTGATCACTAATTGTTTTCGACGATTCCATTTACCACTAACTTCTAACACATATTTATTTAAAGGCAAACGTAATACATATTTCGCTAAATACCGATCTTTTAGTAAACAATTAATGACTTGATCTTCCAGCTGGAGATTTAGACCAGTGAGCATCATTGGCTGTTCTTGTAAAACATACGTATCAATCAAAAGACCTTCGAAAGTTTCCATGAGCGTCTTCCTTTCTTTTAAATAAAACATAACGAACTTTTTTAGTGGGTATAATGCACTAAATAGATGTCCTACGCACTAGTATAACAAAAAAGCAGAGACTAGCCAAAAAAAAGCTGAAGTATCCAAAAAAAGAGTTTTGGACACTTCAACTTTATTGATAAATTAGTACGATATTAACCGAAACTTTTTATTTAGAAGACATTAAAAAC
>NZ_NGMO01000001.1:304598-320574 GCF_002140175.1 Candidatus Enterococcus wittei | reverse complement strand
AAAATAAATCCAGTAGCAATCATTAAACTTTGATTTTTTGCAAGAATCGCTACGAGCATGATCAATCCTAAAAATAGCCAACTCTCCATAAAAAAACCTCACTTTCCTAAAAAATAATCATACCACTTTTTCAATAAGTTGCAAAAGGTCTCTGGATTTTGTAGTTAATTTACTTTTAGCAAATGTTTCAATTATAAGTACTTTTCAAATACAAACAAGGAATGAAAATAGGGATTAGCTCAGTAAAAATTGCTGTTTTTTCAGTGAGGGAAGTAGGTTAGAATTAATTGTAATAAGAATAATTAAAAAAATGGATAGGAAGGGTTATCTTGGCAAAGAAAAAATTTCACGTGATTAAATACATAAATCACAAAGCTTTTCTTTTTAATAACGATTATGAGGCATTTATAAAAGAAAGAAAACAAGCAAAAGGTGCCGTAACAAAAGGCTTTAATGAATTTGAGAAAGCGATTGAATGGATAGGTGATCTCCCCTATGAAATCATCGTGCAAAAAGATACTAAAACTTTATCTTTAGCTCCTACAGCTGAAAATAAGAAAATCACCTATTATGCGGTAGTACGTGGCAGAAGAGTAGGTGTGATGAAATCACATGCTGCATTTATGGAAGCGACAAAAGGCTATAAAAATGCTAAAGCAAAAGGAGGTTTTAAAACAAAAAAACAAGCAGTTGAATGGTTAGCTAAGCAGGGAATTTCGCCAGAAAATAAGAAGGGGATATATGTAGTTGTTAGAGGTTTCCAAACAGGAGTTTTTATCGATTTACATAGTTATGAAAAAAATTTAAGTGGCTATCCTAATGCGATAGGACAGGGTGGCTTTAGAAACATTGAAATAGCAACCAATTGGTTGAATAAACAAAAAAATGCTAACCAAAAGAACACAAATGTAAAAAAAGAGCAGAAAGAAGTAAGGTCTTCTACAGAAGAACAACTATATCATGCCATAGTCATTGGCAAAGAGACGGGTATATTTACAGATAGAAATCAGTATGAAGAAAATTTAAAAGGGATACCGAATAGTTGGGGAAAAGATGGATTCCAAAGCAAAAAAGAAGCAACAGAGTGGCTAAATGAGCGTTTGACGTTTATCCAAAAAAATATAACAAAAGAACAAATCATCTCATTTGAAAGCAAAAATTTACCAGTTATCTATACCGATGGGTCTTATATAAAAGATGAAAAAACATATAGTTCTTCTGTGATCATCTGTGAGGAAGAAGGAACTATTGCAACATTTGCAAAAGGAAATAAAAAAGAGGCTAATAATAAGATTGCTGAAGTGGAAGCGCTACTATACGCGCTGAAGTTAGTCGTTGATTTTTACGATTTCAGGAGATTTATTTTAGTGTACGATTTTGATGGTTTAGATAAAATTGCGACGAATAGTGGGAGTATGAAAAAAATCCCCGCTCCATTGGCGAATGAAATTACTGAGATTATTCATAAGAATCGCCTAGATATTTATTATATCAATGTCAAATCACATACAGGAATCGTTGGTAATACTGCAGCAGATTGTCTAGCGAAAACCACCATCAAGCAATTAGCTGAATTAAAGGCTTTAAAGCACCCTGAAATTTTGGATAATGTAGGAAATAACTAATAAAAATTTTTTGTTAAGATAGTTGAATTATTTTTTTGTTCATGTGTAAATCTATTCAATACTCGATGATCTCTCTTAAAGATGGGAGTAACTGAACAATCAGTTCGTTATTATCAAAAGGCATAGTTAAGATGGAGCATAAGATAAGCCGAACAATCGACTATTTTCTTGTCGATTGTTCGGCTTATAAGTTGGCAAATAAGTTTGATTATTTATCTTTGTTTGACTTATATTTTTTCAAGATGAGGTCTTCCACCACACCACCGATGATGAAAATCACCCAAGAGTAAGCCCAACTTTCAAAGATGAATGACCATAAGAAATAAATCACAAGGATCACTGGCCAGTAGACGGATTTGATGAACTGGATTTTTGTCGAAGATTCACCATACATGTATTGCGAAGCACGAGGACCAGGCTTATCCTCATCAGAGACAAAATAAATTCCTTCCGCCATTTTTGAAAACCACGAATGAATGATGCTGACATAGACGATGAAGAAGACCCCCAATGCAATTGATACAAAAAACATCAGAAGTGCAGTTCCACTCGTCAGGTAAAGGAATGCATCCATCAAGAAAAATGGGGTGACTGATACAATACATAAGCCGATACCTAATACAAGCCCAACGCGAAAACTTTTTTCATAGTCTTCAAGTTGCCGACTGGCTTCTAACTTGACTTCTTTGGAAAAGGGCCGATCATTTAATTTACGGGCAGCACTGGAGTAATTCATACTTGATGTAATGATAAATCCTACACCGAGAGCAATCATCATGAACATTACAAGTAAACCAACACCACTATTTAAATGGTTGGCGAAAAACAAGAAGATACCAATGGAAGAAATACAAAAAGCAATGCCTAATGACAAAAAGAGAGAAAAATGTCGGATTTGTTGCCAAAAGTTTGTAGCTTCTTCTAAATCGATCGCATCTGACCAATCTTGTTCTACCTCAACATCAGGAGCAAGCTGAAGTTCCTGTAATAGTTCATCAATTGAACCAAATTCACTGATAACCGCACCGATGGCTTCATGTTCACTTTTTCCTTGTTGGATCAATTCATGATAGTGGTCTTCCATGATGGCTAATAAATCTTCTTTGGCTTTTTTTGTTTCTGGCGTATCGGGGATATTTAAAAATAAAGTATCTAGGTAATCACGAATGATTTTCATTGTTCTCCTCCTTGTAGAAAACGATCAACAACGACTTTTGTTTGTTGCCATTCCTGCTTTTTTTCTTCTAAAAATAGCTTGCCTTCGTCACTGATTTGATAGTAAGTTCGCTTTTTTCCATGGGTGACTTCACCAGGATATGACCGAATCAGTCCTTGTTTTTCTAACCTTGTGAATGCAGAATACAATGTCGTTTCTTTAATTACGTAAAGTGAATCTGTTCCTTCACGGATTTGTTTCGAAATGTCATAACCATAAGAATCTTCCTTAGAAAGAATCGATAAAATAATCGCATCATTGTATCCTCGAATTCCATCACTGGAGATCACATGACCGCCTCCTAACAAAATTACTTCATCTGTCGTAATAATTATAAATCAATTACTACGACAGGTAAAGTAAAAAGATATATGTTTAAAATCTCCAATGAATTTTTTGAGAATCCTCCATTGTATTTTTTGCATAAAAAAAGAGGGGACTTTAAGTCCACCTCTTTGAGCTAGTTCAATGATTACATGGCGATAAACCAATAACCAATCAATATGATACCTAATATGATACGATACCAACCGAAAACGGTAAAATCGTTTTTCTTCAAATAATTCAATAAGAATTTGATAGCAAATACAGAAACAACAAAGGAAACGACTGTTCCTACAAGGAGAATGACTGTTTCTTCCATTTGAAAGCTATTACCATCTGCTAGATATTTGATGATTTTTAGTCCACTAGCACCGAACATAACAGGGATACCTAAGAAAAATGAGAACTCTGTTGCAACAAAACGAGAAGCACCGATGATAATCGCACCTAGAATGGTTGCACCTGAACGTGAAGTTCCGGGAATCAAAGCCAATACTTGAAAGGCACCTATCAATATAGCTGCTTGATAAGTCAATCCATTCAATGAAGACCAACGCGGTGTTTTATTCTTGTTTCGTTTTTCAACAATAATAAATGCAATACCATAAATAATCAAAACAATAGCTACCGGTAAAAATTTATAAAAATGTGCATCTAACCAATCATCTAGAATCAAACCAATGATTGCTGCAGGGATGCAAGCAACTAAGACTTTTGACCATAATACCCAAGTGTCTTTTTTCTCTATATTCGACTTACTTGGGGAAAAGGGGTTTAATTTGTGGAAATACAAGACGACCACAGCCAAGATGGCGCCTAACTGGATAACCACATTGAACATTGACATAAATTGTGAACTGGCATCAAGCTTGATAAATTGATCAGCTAAAATCAAATGACCAGTACTGCTAATTGGCAACCATTCAGTGATTCCTTCAATAATTCCCAGAATTGCTGCTTTTATAATATTTGCAAAAAACATAATTTCCTTCCTTCCCAACTAAAATACATCATCTAGTATACCGTTAATTGTTTCTAAAACCAAATTGTTTCTTAAAGTTAAGAAAAAATAAAAAAAGAGCGAATAAAAAAGACTGGAACAATCGAGAGGTTCCAATCTTTTTTAGATGAAGTTAAATAGACCTAGACGAAAATAGCCAAATCATATTAGATGATTTACATTATTCCTATGAATTTATAATCAGGACCTACTAAACCATAGAAGTAATATCTATATCTATATCTATATAGTGTGGGTATTCAGTGTGTGTAAGGAGGGATGTCACAGTACACAACTGATTATTGCTACTACAATCATTAGTGTTTAAGTAGTTGATCCCTTGGTCTTGAGTCGTCATCAGATAAAAGCTCAGGAATTATCTGATTCACCTCAGTTTTGTAACAAGAAATAAAATACTACTCGAACGGGTTCTTATTACAGATACGATTTTCTTGTTTGTTGTTTTCCTTGTTCGATATAACTGGTGTCGTTGATTCCTTGGATAGTAAAGCGGCCATTTTTATAGTTGACTTTCGTTACACTGCCATTTAATAAGCCAGCTCGAACGGGTTGTGCTGGATCGATTAAGCTTAATAAAAAGGCGATGGTCAAGCCATGGGAAACAACCAAGACATTTCCGCCATGATTCTTTTCACATTGATGTGCAATATCTTCAAATCCTGTCCAGACTCGATGCTTTAACTGCTCATAAGTTTCCGCCCATCCAGCGGTATCTGTTTGATAGATTGCATTAGCAATTTGTTCAAATGTAACGTCGGTGGTAAACATTTCATCATATGTCTGGAAATTCAATACGCGAGGGATGACGCCCCACATTTCCATATCATAGCCACCTTCTAGTGATCCGAAACACCATTCACGAATTCGTTGATCGATGAAGTAAGGTATTTCTTTTCCTTTTTCGTGTTCACTTAAAATAATTCGTGTGGTCTCAATAGCACGACCGCTGTCACTTGAATAAGCATGGGCAAAATCGATATCTTTTAATCCTTTTCCTAAAAAATGGATTCCTTCTTGACCTTGTTTGGTTAATGGGGTATCACACCACCCTTGTACGCGTTCGATGGTGTTGAACATTGTTTTACCGTGACGAACAATATAGAGAGTTGTATCAGTCATATGAAATGACCTCCTTCATTTTAGTTAAACATTGAAAAATGGATTGGTTTTTTTCTCGTGTTCAATCGTGGTTGCCTCGCCATGACCAGGATAAACAACAAATTCATCGGGCAAAACAAATAATTGGGTTTGGATACTATGGAGCAGTTGTTCCAAGTTACCTGTGTATAGATCTGTTCTGCCGATACTGCCTTGGAAAAGAGCATCGCCAGCCACAACAAAATCGTCAAAAACAAAGCTTACGCTACCAATCGAATGGCCAGGTGTTGGAACGACTTCAAATTCGATATCTCCCAAGCGATACCTTTTCATTTCAAATTCATACTCTGCAGGGGAGACGATAATATCCTCCATGTCGTCATGACGACCTAATCCAGATAGATTTAAAACTGGATCGCCTAACCATTCTTGCTCTAAAGGACTGACATAGACTGGTACTTGGTATTTATGACGCAATGCTTCTACTGCACCAATGTGGTCGTAATGAGTGTGCGTCAATAAAATGGCCACCGGTTGTTGGTTCGTTTTTGTGATTTGTTCTTCGATCATCGCTGCATCTGCTCCAGGATCGATAATCAATAAAGCTTCATCGTTGTAAACAAGATAACAGTTTTCCTCAATGGTGCCAGTTTTTAATTGTTCAATATGCATAAAGTAACCTCCATCTAAAAAAATGATTGCTTGGTTTTCCATTCACTAGTAGTATAACGCAAACATTCTATAGAAACAAAAAGGCTACTTGAAACCTTTACATTTCTGAATTATCAGATTATATGAAAAGTGTTTAAATATTTTAAATGTAAGGAAAGCAATCTTTCATTGTTTTTTCATATAGAATTGTTAGAGTGAACCCATCCAAAAATCCTATATCCTATTTCCCTGCTTAAAAAGCAGGGTATTTTTGTGCTTTTCGAAACTTCTTTTTTGGGGTACTCTAGTAGAGAAAGGGGGCAGGGTGGTGAAACAGTCAAGAATCTCTGTGCGACACTTAGTCGAGTTTATTTTAAGACGTGGAAGTATCGACAATCGAAGGAAAAGTAACCATACAGCCCTTGAAGGTGCAAAGATCCATCGAAAGATTCAAAAAGAAGCAGGCGAAGAATATCAGAAAGAAGTTTTTCTCCAAACAAAAGTCCAGCTGGATACGTTCGAATTATTGATTGAAGGTAGAGCAGACGGTATTTTTCAACGTGAAGGAATCTATTACATTGATGAGATCAAAACTTCGGAACCGCGGTTTGAAGATTTAGAACCAGAACAAGTCGAATTGTTTTTCCATCAAGCAAGAGTTTACGCCTATATCTATAGCCAAGAACATAACCTAGAAGAAATCAACTTACAATTGACCTATTTCCAGACAACAGAAGAAATCGTTACCCGAAAAGTGGAACACCAAACTCGTGAAGAATTGGTATCATTTTTTAAAAAATTGACCGAAGATTATCAGGAATGGTTGATATTCCAAGAAAATTGGCGAACCGTTCGCAATGCTTCATTGATGGCACTAAAATTCCCATATGATGAGTATCGGAAAGGGCAAAGAGAACTAGCCGTTGCAGCTTATAAAACAATCCGTACAAAACAAAAGCTTTTTGCAGAAGCACCCACAGGTACAGGTAAAACGATCTCCACACTATTTCCAGCATTGAAAGCAATCGGAGAAGATGAAGGGGAACGAATTTTTTATTTAACAGCTAAAACGATTACGCGACAAGTGGCGGAAGATGCGTTAGTTGCCTTGAACGATGTAGGAGCACAAACGAAAAGTGTGACTCTTACAGCGAAGGATAAAATCTGCTTTTTGGACGAAACAACGTGTAATCCTGACCAATGTCCCTATGCTAACGGTTATTACAATCGTATAAATGAAGGATTATGGGATCTACTGAATCATGAAAATCAGATTACCAGAGAGGTTATCGAAACTTATGCGAAGAAACATACACTTTGTCCTTTTGAACTATCATTAGATGTCAGTCTATGGTGTGATGTGATTATCGGAGATTATAATTATTTATTCGATCCGACTGTCTATCTGAGACGATTTTTTGAAGAAGAAAAGAATGAAGAGCATATTTTTCTGATTGATGAAGCCCATAATTTAGTCAATCGGTCGAAAGAAATGTATTCTGCCACGCTTTCCTATGAAAAGTCTCGTAAAGTCTATGCGCTGATCCCTAAAGAATTTAAAAAACTTAGAAGACGTTGGAATCGTCTGCTAAAAGTGTTTGATGAGATCCAAAAAATCTCCATTGAAGAAGATTGGACGTATCATCATCAGAAAGCACCGGCAGAATCATTGATTAAAGCAGGATTTCAACTAGGAGAATTTATTCAAGAATGGCTAGCAGAGTTTCCAGAACATCCGGTACAGGAACAAGTGTTACCGTATTATTTTGAATTGCTCCATTTCCTGAAAATCAGTGAATTCTACGATGACCATTATGAAACCACAATTGAGAAGAGTTACCATGATTTAGTGATCAAAGAATTTTGTATCGACCCCAGTTTATTTTTAGAGCAGTCATTAAATAAAGCACGAAGCAGTATTTTGTTTTCTGCTAGTTTTTCGCCGCTTTCTTATTATCAAGAAACACTAGGTGGAAAAGATAGTCTAGCTTACCGATTACCAAGTCCATTTCCAGAAAAAAATCAACAAGTATTGATTGCTAATTATATTGAAACGACTTATCAAAAAAGAGAACAAAGTATTCCACAAATAGTCGAAACTATTGATCATTTTATTCATGAGAAAAAAGGGAATTATATGATCTTCTTTCCGTCTTATCAGTATTTAGATCAAGTGGTAGAAGTATTTGAACAAAAACATCCAGAGATCCAAAAAATAATCCAACAGACGAATATGGATGAAAAAGAACGTGAAGCATTTTTAGCAGAATTTAAAAGTGAACCAAAAGAAACACTCGTGGGGTTTTGTGTGCTCGGAGGGATATTCTCTGAAGGAATCGATTTACGAGGCTCCCGACTAATCGGGAGTATGATCGTAGGTGTCGGATTACCACAGATGAATCATGAGCAAGAATTGATCAAAGAGTATTATGATGAGAAAGAGAATTTAGGATTTGCTTATGCTTATCAATTACCAGGAATGAATAAAGTTTTACAAGCTGCCGGTCGTGTGATACGAGATATGGACGATCAAGGGATCATCGTTTTAGCTGATCGCCGTTTCTCGTCGCCAGCTTATCGTCAACTTTTCCCGCCTCATTGGCAGCATGCAAAAGAAGTACGCTCACTAGATGCATTGACAGCAAATATCCACACATTTTGGCAAGAAAGAGAAAAGGGATAAAAATGTTTCATCCTTTTTTGCTTAAGAATAAGCCGAAGAATCTAATAAATAGTTTAGTGTAACGGCCAGCAGCAGCTCAGCCGTAGAGCTCTTTTTGAGGTTTAACCACTATTTATTACGGATTCTTCGGCATCTTTTTAGTAGGTGAGGTTCTCGATTGTTTCAATCACGAGGTAACCAAACTATCTATTTTTTTAACGATAGTTTGTAAATTGTAATTCAATTGGTAAATCGATTTTTCTCAATAGAGAAATGACAGCTTGGAGATCATCACGGTTTTTACCAGTGACACGTATCTGATCTTCTTGAATTTGTGTTTTGACTTTCAACTTTTCATTTTTGATCGCTGTAGTGATCTTTTTGGCATTATCACGATCAATCCCATTCACTAAATCTGCGGATTGTCTAGCCTTTCCGCCCAAGGCATGTTCTGTTTCAGAAAAATGGATATTTTTGATTGGAACGTTGCGTTTGTTTAATTTGCCAAATAACACATCTTTGATTTGTTCAATTTTAAAATCATCATCACTGACGATCACTAATTTGTGATTCTCCAGCTTGATATCAACCGTTGAGTCCTTGAAATCAAATCGGTTTGTTAATTCTTTGGTTGTTTGCTGAATAGCATTTTTTACTTCTTCAGTTGAAACTTCTGAAATAATATCAAAACTTGCATCTTTTGCCATAATAGCCTCCTTGTTCATCGTTTATTTTCTTATATTGTAGCATAGCAGAGGTTCTTTTTAGCGGTATTTGCTAAAATTCTTCTCATTTAGGAGCGAGGTATTTTATTTTCTGAAAGAACCTGTTATTCTTACTCTTGGAATAAACTTGAAAAGGAGCGGTGCTTATGAGCAGATTCATGACTGTCTATCAAAGAAACGAAAATTTAAAGAAAATAGTGGTCATTTTGCTGACCGGGCTATCTGCAGCGGTAGCATTGAATTATTTCTTGATTCCTGCCAATGTTTTTTCTGCAGGTATGAATGGGATTGCGCAGATCATTGCGTCATTACTATATGAATGGTTTCATATAAAAGCTGATACAGGTACATTTATCTTTCTTTTAAATATCCCTGTATTTGTTCTAGGTTTTTTAAAAGTTGGAAAAAGAGCGACATTGCTGAGCTTTGTCAACGTGGTCTGTGTCTCGCTCATGACTACCATACTTCCTACAGGACAAGTCACAGATAATATCTTGATGAATGCCTTGGTAGGTGGCGTATTGCTAGGTGTAGGAGTTGGGATCTCTCTAAAAATGGGCTTTACAACTGGAGGGATGGATATCATTTCTTTAGTTCTTTCCCAGACAACAGGAAAGACTGTAGGAAACTATATGTTGATTCTAAACGGGATTATTGTTGTTGCAGCAGGCTTTCTATTTAATTGGGAAAGTGCATTGTATACGATCATTTCCATCTATGCTATGACCCAAGTGATTGATGCGATCCATACAAGTCATCAAAAAGTCACCGCTATGATCGTCACAGTGAAGCCAGAAGAAGTGACAACAGCGATTTCTCAAAGAATGGTGCGGGGGATGACCTTGCTGCCTTCTGTTGGGGGCTACTCAAAACAAGAAGGAAAAATGATCATGATGGTCATCACGCGTTATGAAATGTATGATCTGGATCAGATCGTTCATGAAATTGATGAGGATGCCTTTATCAATATTTTACCTACACACTCTGTTTTCGGACGATTTGCCAATGAAAATGAACAAAATATTTATCGTTCAACAGGTACATTTCCTGAGATAAAGCAGTCTTCACGTAAAAGCCACAAATAAAAATCAATCAAAAATCACTTAACTTGATTTCTAAAAGTACTATTAAGTGACATTTACAAATAAACGAAAAAAGAGTATGATGAACAAAAATCGTGAGAAGGAGAGTGCAACACATGAGTGAAGCAAACCAACAATGGTCTGCAGAAGAAGTCGAAGAAATCAAAGAGCGAATTCTCACCGCTTTAGAAATGGTGATCGACCCAGAACTAGGCATAGATATCGTTAACCTAGGTCTAATCTATGAAGTAGAATTCAACCCAGAAAATGGTGAAACAGTCATCAAGATGACCTTGACGACTATGGGCTGTCCTTTAGCTGATATTTTAACAGAGTCGATCCACGATGCGTTAAAAGAAGTACCAGAAGTATCTAAAGCAGAAGTGAAACTCGTTTGGTATCCAGCATGGACGACCGATAAAATGAGCCGCTATGCACGGATTGCTTTGGGGATTCGATAGGGAAAACAATGAATTAATAGCACATTTCACTCGTTTAGCAAGTAGTCCAAGTCTTTTGTGGCTTTGTAACGAATGAGAGGATTTCTGAATAGTTGCCATACAAATAAAGATAGAAATTTAGAACTCTTTCATCAACTTTTAGAAAAAGTTGGTAGAGGGTTTTTTTGTTTTACAAAGTTTTGGCTCTTTGCCAAATGATGTTAATGAAGAGAACTTTTAAACTATTGGTGGAGCGTGAGACAAAAATCAAGAATAATTTTGTCTCATGCTATAAATGCGTATAAACGGCGGAAACAGAAGAGGATTGTTCGGAAATAAGCTGAAATTCACAAAAATTTGAAAAGCAATTTTCTTTAATTCCTTCTTATTTCTCGGAGCTTAACACTTCCGTCCTAGCTTCTTTATTAAAGGTAAGATTTGTACATCAATTAGTTGGAAAAATGAATAAAAGCTAAAAGTTTGAAAGTACAAAAAGAAGTAGTCAATGTTCATAGAAATTGACTATTTTATAGATGAATTGCTAGTGGACGGATTTGATTTAATAACAAGAAGTGGTAATGAAGTAGGTCTGAACCGCTTAAAATGGATTAAATGACGTTTGAAAACCATCTCTAGGGTGTGAAACTAAAATCAATAATAGAAAACTAATTAAAAGTATCTTGTCTTGAGGCTCAAATCATCGCCGTACCAGCCTTATTTACTGAGAAATGATTCAGCTTCTTTGCTTTTTTACTGAGCCTTTCTAGATAAATAATAAACAGCATGCTATGATTTAACTGGACGTTTTATGATTAAATTGATAAATATTATTGATTAATTAATCAAACTATTTAGTGATACTTTGTATAAAACAGGACTTCTTTATTTTTGAAAAGACAGTTCTATCATTTTTTACGATTAGACGATTGCTCAATCAATGAAGCATTATTGAATAAAATATCAAATTAGGTTAAGGAGAGCGCATATGGTGGGAAAGCAGTTATATATTGATTCATTTGGTCGCCCAGAAGAAGTGATCAAAATTCGAGAAAGGCAACCAAGGAATCTTCTGGAAGGAGAGATTTTGGTTGAAATGATTGTCGCACCGATTAATCCTTCTGATTTAATTCCCGTAACAGGCGCTTATGCGCATCGTACCCCTTTACCTAGCTTGCTTGGTTATGAAGGTGTAGGAATCGTAAGAAAAGTTTGTGACGAGAATGATACCCATTTGATTGGTAAAAGAGTATTGCCACTGAGGGGAGAAGGAACATGGCAAGAATTTGTCATTACGAGATCTGAATATGCGATCCAAGTGCCAGATGAAATCAATGATAGGACTGCAAGCCAATGTTACATCAATCCAATTACTGCCTGGGTATTGTGTACCGAAGTATTTTCTTTGAAAAAAGGTAGTTATTTGCTAGTCAATGCCAGTAATTCTTCGATAGGAAAATCGCTGGTACAACTTTCAAAGATATTAGACTTTAAGGTGATCTCTGTGATTAGAGATGAAAAAGACCGATTCCCACTGGAAGAATTAGGTGCTTTCTTTATTATCAACTCGACAAATGAAAATGTAAGAGACATGGTCATGGCACTTACAAATGGGATAGGGGTCGAGGGTGCTGTCGATTCGATTGGTGGAGAAGAAGGAACGATGTTAGCTCATTGTGTTCAGAAAGATGGGATATTCAGAACGATTGGACTGCTTTCAGGGGAGCAAGTGGATTGGCGACTGCTTCAAACGACTCTGCCCATCTCAGCGGAATTGTTTCATTTACGTCATTGGATTGACTCCGTATCGATTGAAGCATGGCAACAAGCGTTTGCTTCCGTCTTTACGTATCTAAAAAGTGGTGTGTGGCAACTACCTGAACCAGCAAGTAGTTATCCACTTACAGAGTATAAAGAAGCATTAATTATGCTTTATCAAGCGAATAGAAAAGGCAAGATCATACTTCAATGTAACTCGGGGAAAGTGGAGAAACTAATTTAACTAGAAAATAAAAAAATGTGGCTAGCCTTTTTGATTTTTCTTATAAACGATAACTTTAAGCATTCTTTTGAATGTTTTCTAGACGGATTATAGTTGTTAAAAAAAGCGAAAATTTGGTTTAAGTTTAGGTAAATAGCAAGGAACGGATGCCTATTGTTTTTTAAATAAACAATGAGCATAAACAGAAAATAGTAAAAGAGGTATTAGCAGAGTCATCTGAATGGTTTGGATTACCAAAAGCAACCGAAGAATATGTGGAGCAGTGTCAGCAATATCCGTTATGGTACTGGAAAGAAGACTTGATTCCAGTCAGTTTTATTAGTTTAAAAGAAACAAGTCAAGCCACTGGAGAGATTTACTGTATGAAGATCAAAAAAACCTATCATTGACAAGGGGTGGGGATTAGTCAGTGAATTAGAGGCGTATTGTCAAACACGGTATCAATTATTACAAGTAAAAACGGTCAATAAGGGGCGTTATCAAAGTTATGATCAAACAAATCAGTTTTATCATTCCCTTGGGTTCTTAGAATTAGAAGTATTTCCGACATTATAGGATGAATAGAATCTTTGTTTGATTTTAATCAAAACACTTCAGTAAAAATACTTTTCGCAAAAACAAAGAAAATCATTCATTGATGTACCCCTACCCCTTATTGCTTAAATCAGCATATGTCTTAATCTCCATATGGAATAGTTTTATATCAGGGGAAAAGACTGGAACTTTAGCTAACGAATTATCGAGGATTGGGTAAGAACAATTATCGAGCATTCGTTTTTTTTTATAATTTGATAAAAAAAGACGCATTCAGCATATTTTATAGTGAAAGCAAACGATAGTAGTATGGTCTAAACACATTGAGAATATTAGCAGTTTTACTAGAAATTATCAAAAAGGAGACAACGATGATCAGAAAAAAATGGTTAGTAGTTGGTATATTAGTAGTTATATTATTATCAGTGGGAATTGGGGGAAAGGTGTATATGGAGAAGCGAGCAGAAAATAAGCAACAAGAACAGATAAAAGCAGAAAGACAATCCGTTAAAGCTTTAAAGAATACTTTCGCTGATATCAAAGAAGTGAAAATTGAGCAGACAATACATAACAATATGACCGGATATTACACTATGGCTGCAGAGATGGTCAATACTCAAGGAAGTAAAGTTTTTTTTAATTATGGATTTCAAACAGCACATAATAAAATCAAGGTTTATTCGATCCATGACAGGGTAGTTCAAAAAGTAGGGATAACTAGAAGTAAAATTAAAGTGACTTATTCGGATCATACGGTGGAAGAAATCTAGTGTTTAAGGATGAAGAGTATAGTTTTCTAAGTGATCGGGTATATTTGATTGACCCAAAACACAAAAATTTTTCTTCTGAATTTAAAGAAAACAGTAGTTGGCAAATGGATACGAAAGAATTCAAGATTTTGAAATTAATGGAAAATTCAACAGGTCTACAAGCAGTAGCTGTTGCTTCAGTTGACAACGATACTGAGGTAGATCTTTCCCATATCGTAATTGCTTATGCAGGAACCAATAGTCGTGATCTAAAAGATTTAGAAACTAATGTACGTAGTATCATCAATGCTTATGGAAATCGCCCATTTGCTACTCTTTCTGAAAAAGAATTCAATCATTTATTACTCTCTGTCACTGGGTTAAAAACAGCCGGACAAGTGGATGCTGCAAGGCTTTTTTCTAACGAAGTGAAAAAGAAATATCCTCATTCAACGATTTCCACAACAGGACACTCTTTAGGGGGATTTTTAGCTCTTTATGTAGCAGCTGAAAACCAATGGGAGAGCGTGGGATTTAATAGTCCTGATCCGTATGACCTTCTTTCAGTTGAAGCAAAAAAATGGGTAAAGGAAAATCCTGGGATGTTGACCAATTATCGCAATAAGCTAGATATTCTAGGAAACTTTGGAGGGAACCAAACAAACGCAGAAATCCGGATACATATGGGAAACAAATGGGAAGATTTATGGAAAGCCCATGGGTTAAATACATGGAAATTCGATCAAAGTGGCACGTTGATTATTCCTGAAAAAGTCGACAACTTAGAAGCATATCACCGAAGACAAACCAATCAAATAAGGGTGTTCTATGCAAAGCGACAATTAGAAATAGATAGCTTGCGAAAAAAGCTATCTACGAGCATGGGCGAATTATCTCATAATGAAAAAATCTATTTAGAAGATACACAAGCAGATCTGGTGGTCCAATCCATATCTAAACATATCAATCATGCGATGGATCAAGTGATTTCCATCAATAAAAAAGCGATCTATGATCTAGAAAAGAATTGGCAAGAAACTTTGTCACGAGCTCGCCAGACAGCACCTTCTTTGAGTGAAACTGAACTATTGGAGATTTTAGCTAGTGCTGGTGCAACAAGAGTTTATCTAGTGGATTCTCCTAAAAAAATTTTTAAACAACGGATCGGGCAAGCAAAAGAGATTGTGAAGCAATTTGACTTATTAGCAAAAGAAATCCAAACAAAAATCAATCATCTTCTTCAGCAAGATCATGCGCTTGCTCTTCAAATAAAAAGATAGGAGGAAGGAAATGTCAGTAGATGATTTAAGACCGAACTACCAAAGAGAATGTCAAAAGCTAGAAGAGCAGATGGATCACTTACTCCGTTTCAAGAAATTTGGAGAGCGTTTAGCCTGGGAAGCAGACCAAAGACTAAGATTTCTTTATAAAAATAGAGGACTAACTGTAGAAAACTTTCAGCAGGCACGATACGAATTACGACAACAAGAAGTATCCTACCAGCGGATCTTATTGGAGAAACAAAAAAACATTCTTCAAAGAATAGAAGAAACAAAGCAATCTTATAGACACGCAATCAAAAAAATGGAGGATAATCATACATGAAAGAACCATTGGAAGAATTATTTAATGAATTATCAAAACAATTCGATAAAATAATCGTACGAACAGAAGGGAAGATCAGTAAAGAAATAAGTATGCAAGTCAGGCAAACAGCCAAGCGTTCTCATAGAGAAACAATCAATGATACGTTACAGATATTTTCTACTGACCAACGTAAAATGGCTCATTCGATTAAAGGATATTTTGGAGCGAAGGTGATTGAAGAGCTTTCAAAACAGGAAAAAAAG
>NZ_NGMO01000001.1:303646-304498 GCF_002140175.1 Candidatus Enterococcus wittei | reverse complement strand
ATGCAACAAAAATACCGCCTACAAAACATAGAATCTGTCTCTTATACACATCTAGATGTGTATAAGAGACAGATCTAAAGCTTAAAAATAAAGGCGCATTTGTAGAATCATATGAAGAGGTTCCTGCTAGTGACCTGTCTCTTATACACATCTCTGTCTCTTATACACATCTAGATGTGTATAAGAGAAAAGAATAGAAGAAACAAAGCAATCTTATAGACACGCAATCAAAAAAATGGAGGATAATCATACATGAAAGAACCATTGGAAGAATTATTTAATGAATTATCAAAACAATTCGATAAAATAATCGTACGAACAGAAGGGAAGATCAGTAAAGAAATAAGTATGCAAGTCAGGCAAACAGCCAAGCGTTCTCATAGAGAAACAATCAATGATACGTTACAGATATTTTCTACTGACCAACGTAAAATGGCTCATTCGATTAAAGGATATTTTGGAGCGAAGGTGATTGAAGAGCTTTCAAAACAGGAAAAAAAGTTACTACATTTTCGGTAATAACTAGCGGCTGTCGAAAAATCTGACATGAATACACCAAGAAGGTAATTGGAATCTGTCTCTTATACACATCTAGATGTGTATAAGAGACAGGTCTTAATCTCCATATGGAATAGTTTTATATCAGGGGAAAAGACTGGAACTTTAGCTAACGAATTATCGAGGATTGGGTAAGAACAATTATCGAGCATTCGTTTTTTTTTATAATTTGATAAAAAAAGACGCATTCAGCATATTTTATAGTGAAAGCAAACGATAGTAGTATGGTCTAAACACATTGAGAATATTAGCAGTTTTACTAGAAATTATCAAAAAGGAGACAACGATGATCAG
>NZ_NGMO01000001.1:297565-299299 GCF_002140175.1 Candidatus Enterococcus wittei | reverse complement strand
ACTATTTTCAGAGTCTTCGGCTTTTTTCATAAACGATTCCTTAATAAAATTGATTTTTTTAAAATTGGGGATTTGTGTTTGTTACAATTCAATGTTGCAGCTATTTGAATAAATTCTTTAATTTTTCAGTATAGTCTTGGATGTTTTTATCTTTTAAAAATTTTTGTGCCTTTTCTTTATATGGACCTAATTGTTCTTTATGCTGATTGAAAAATACTTTTGCTTCTTCAAAATTCCCCTTAGCTACAAGATCTTTGATTTTTTTTAGTAATTCTTCATCCTTCATGTTGACACACTTCCTTTCTTTAACTTTATTTTATCAGATGCCTTCATTATTTGTATCTCTATCGTCTGTGCTTAAGTCCGAGAGAAAAGTACACCTATAGACGGATGAGCAGAAAATCGTTTCCTGATACACTGAAAGTAGAAAGAGGGGAAAGAAAAATGAAGGTGATAAAAGTTTTAGTTGGAATAAGTTTATTTTGTGGATTTGCCTTAGTTGGATTGAAATTCTACACGCAAGGTATGTATGGCGACTTGCCTGGCGTGATCGATCAATTGAATCCGTTGGTAACTAAAGGGGAAGTCTATGTGAAAACGAAAGAACCAGATGATGTAAATTCATTCGGTACTGCCAACTATATCCAAAAAGCAGTAGATGCTAAAGGAAAGGAACGAATGATTGAATTCAAGGGACTTTCTGTCTTGAAAAAAGGACACTATCTAAAGCTTAAAAATAAAGGCGCATTTGTAGAATCATATGAAGAGGTTCCTGCTAGTGACGTACCTCGAGAAGCAAAAAAAATAATTCAGTAATTATTCACAGGCAATTATATTTTATAAAAAACTCATTATAGTTAACAAAGTTAATAATATTAAGAATCATTACTTAAATAGTATCAATTAGATACGCCATTTTATGCAACAAAAATACCGCCTACAAAACATAGAATGCTGTTTTGCAGACGGTTTTATTCATTTATCAGATGAAACATTTGATTGTCTACTACCTGATAGATGAGGTTAAAAAAGCATTGATAGTATGAAGAAAAGCTACTTGTTTGCTGACGAAGCAGGTCCTCTCAACTTTTTGGGAAGAAGGATAATGGGCTGATTAAAAGCTTGTTTTTAATTGATTGATGCGGCGTTCCATTTTGCGGATCAATCCAGTTGGGATACCAATCAATTCCGCTGAAGCAAGTACAGAAGCAAGTAATTGGTACTCTTTTGTCGGTTCCTCTATCTTGCGATAAATAGTCGCCAAGCGTTCAATATACTCAAAATGAGTATAGCCGGTTTGTTGAATCAAAAATTTTAATAAATCAATCGCTTTTTCGTAATTCTGTTCAGAGTAATAAGTTAGAGCTTGACGGTATAGTTTGATTTCTAGCAGATCGAGAGAAGCTGGGCTATATTGATTATTCCATTCATTGACTGAAACTTTTTTTTGGATGTTTCCGTTCATATCTCGAACAAAAATAATTGGGATTTCATTGGGATCAGCTTTTTTATGGATAAATCGTTCCATTAGTCATTGCTCCTTTTTGTTCTGTCTTAACCTGAGTATAAGCTATTTTGTAACAGATTACTAGTTCTCTTTTAGCGTCAACATTTGACCGCCCATCGCTGTAAAAATTTGTTCAAATTCATCAATAGGAACTTCACGATTTTTTGTTCCATATGGATCGTTGACGTAGATTAGTTGGTCATCATACCCTGTGACTACACAAGAAT
>NZ_NGMO01000001.1:180291-293685 GCF_002140175.1 Candidatus Enterococcus wittei | reverse complement strand
CTCATAGATGCTGCAAGTCCTTTTTATAATATATAGAACAATGTATTCTTTTTCTAAGAGTTCAAAAAACAAAGGTGTGAATCAATGATATGGTATCATTTTTAACTATTTTACTTTTTTTATTTGTTATTATCATGTGTCTGTTTCTCTGGCTTGTTCGCAAAGAAATCGTGTATAAGGCAGTTCGAAACCGTTGGGTCTATTTAGTTGTTCCTTTTATTGCCATATTAGTTTTCTGGTTTACTTTAATGAACCAGCCAACAATCGATGACTTGGCAAAAGGTTTATTAGCTTCGGTTATTCTGTTGAGCTTTTTGCTAGATAGTCGGGGTCTGACCGAAGAAGGTCTCGTATTGAACAGTTTTGATCGAAGAAATGTCCCTTATTCTGAGATCACTAAAATTGTATTATACCAGCCGAAAGATTCTAAGGAAATTAAGATGAATTTTTTTCGCAATGGATGGCGAGGGCCTATGTTGAAATTTTCTGTATCAATGGAAGAACTGATCTCATTTTTAGCGCAGCATTTAAATGATGAAGCAGAAATCGATATTATGATTGACCAAGGGGACGAATAAACAGTTGTTGATTTGCCTTATCGTATAGCTACACATGAATTAAGACGAGAAGAGACAGTATCAAGAAGACACATCTACTTTTGATGGATTTTATCAAAGGAAGATGTGTTTTATGTGTTATCGGCTTGTTTCATACCTTTTTGATTTTTATATTTTACGATTATAACCATAAATTAAATGTCCATTTCTACTGTAGAATAGGGTATACTAAAAATTAATATCTTCAAAAAATAAGCCAAAAAATCGAGAAAATAGAAAAAACTATTTTCGGATTCTTTGGCTGTTTTATTTTGTTGAACAAATAGGTTCAATCACAAGATTGATGGATTATTCACCAAATACGCGGAAACGATCTTCGTCATTCATGTATTCTTTTTCTAAAGCGGGTGATTCAGGAGAACCGAAAACTAATTGTGAACGTAGTTTCCAATTTGTAGGAATGTCCCATTCTTTAGCAACTGCTTCATCAATGACTGGATTGTAATGTTGAAGATTAGCTCCAAGGCCTTTTTCTGTTAGAGCTACCCAGGTATTAGCTGTGGCAATTCCATTTGACTGTTCTGACCAGTCAGGGAAATTATCGGCATATAATGCAAATTGTTCTTGTAAACCTTTGACTACGTCTGTATCTTTGAAGAACAAGACAGTTCCGTAAGCTTTTTTAAAACTAGCTAATTTATTTTGTGTGTTAGGAAATGCTTCTGGTGGTGTTAAAGGGCGAAGAGCTTCTTCAGTTATTTCCCAAACTTTTTCATGAGCGTCACCGAAAAGGATTACGGCTCTTGTCGATTGTGCATTGAAAGCAGTAGGGCTTTCTTTAATAGCTTCTTGGATCAATGAAGTAAGTTCTTCGTTTGATAAAGTGACATTACGTCCTAAATCGTAGATGGAACGGCGTTTTTTTAAAGTATCAGTAAAAGTAATCATAGTATATTCTCCTTTGAGTCTGGTTTATTTTTTCCTTGATGACAAAATGAAGTATAACACCTTACAAAAAGTAAGTAAAACAAACTGCTCAGAAATATAGAAGAATTTTTTAGTTGGTTTACTTAGATAGAAAAGGATGAAAAGTAAAAAAATAAGAGAACGGATACAAGAGTGAAGGAGAAACTTTTCTAGTGTTAGAAAAAAATAGATAAAAACAATTATTAAAAATAACCTTTGTTTTTTCTTATTGTTTTATAATTAAAAACTTCTTGTTTTTATAGAAAATAAGTATATATTTTTTAGATAAGTTTTTTAGTTAAATTTTTCGGTAAATGTGTGTATTATTTTCTGAAAATTTAAAGAATTGGGGTAGGAAATTATGGAAAAACAAGACAAAGGCTTCTTTGGCCAGCCGAAGGGGTTGTCGACACTGTTCTTCACTGAGATGTGGGAACGATTCAGCTATTATGGGATGCGGGCATTACTTATTTATTATATGTACGATACCGTTGCTAACGGTGGTCTAGGGTTACCACGTGCGACTGCATTGTCTATCATGTCGATTTATGGTTCATTGATCTATATGTCTAGCATCGTCGGTGGTTGGTTTTCAGACCGAGTATTAGGTGCGAAACGGACGGTCTTCATTGGTGGTATCTTTATTATGATTGGGCATGTTGTGTTGGCATTGCCGTTTGGTGTCTCCACTTTATTTATTTCGATGGCTTTGATCATCATAGGAACTGCTTTTTTGAAACCCAATGTATCAGGGATGGTCGGTCATTTATATAGTAAGACAGATCTACGAAGAGATGCAGGATTTTCTATATTTTACATGGGTGTCAATCTAGGTGCATTGTTAGCACCGTTGATTGTCGGAACCATTGGACAAGAATATAACTACCATTTAGGTTTTTCATTAGCAGCTTTCGGGATGTTTTTTGGTCTTTTGCAATACGTGATCCAAGGTCGAAAAACATTGGATGGAGTTGGTACGACTGCACCTAATCCATTGACGAAAGAAGAGCGTAATGGTTTTATTCGTAATGTAGTGATCGGACTAGTAGTATTAGCGGTTATTTTTGGAGTGGCGCAACTAACTGGACATTTGTCAATTGATTTCTTTGTCAACGTTATCAGTGTATTAGGAATTATCTTGCCACTTTACTATTTTATCAAAATGTTATCGTCAAAAGATGTCACAGTCGAAGAAAAACCAAGAGTATGGGCATATATTCCTTTATTTTTAGCAGCCATTATTTTTTGGTCTCTACAAGAACAAGGATCATCGATTCTAGCACTGTTTGCGAGTGAAAGAACCCAATCGACTTTGTTTGGTATGACGATTCAACCAAGTTGGTATCAATCATTGAATCCAATCTTTATCTTTGCATTGACGCCTGTATTCGTCACTTTATGGACAAGACTTGGTAAACGTCAACCATCAACAGTTGTTAAATTTTCTTTAGGACTTCTATTTGCCGGTCTATCTTATTTATTGTTGATGCTTCCTGGAATGTTGTATGGAACTTCAGGGAAAGTCAGCCCACTTTGGTTGATTGGAAGTTTCTTTATCATCGTGATTGCTGAATTGTGTTTATCACCAGTTGGTTTATCGGTTACGACAAAACTTGCACCAAGAGCCTTTGAATCACAAACCATTGCGATCTGGTTCTTGGCAGATGCATCATCCCAAGCGATAAACGCACAAATTGCGCGTTTCTACACACCAGGTACCGAGTCAGCTTACTTTGGAATTATCGGAGTGGTGGCAATTGTTGGGGCAGTGATCCTATTTGCAATCAAAGAACCAATCAAAAAATTGATGGGATCGATCCATTAATAGGTGAGAACAATATTTGCTGAGAATATTTAGCAAGAGAGATTTTGCTCGAAATAAAATGAGAAATAATGCATAAGTATGAGAAACATGTCGGGGACGGTCTGAGACCATCCCTGACTTTTTTATTTTGAAAAAAATAGCAAAAAGAACAAATGTTCAGTGTTTTTTGTTATAATGTAGCATATGTAAAAGATCGAAAAGGAGGATAAACATGTCGCTACAATTTATCTTAGGGAACGGTCTCAAAGATCATCGTAAAGCTCTGACAGATCAAGCAACGGCTTGGCTAGAGCAGGATGAAAAAAATCAAGTGTTTTTCCTTGTACCTAACTATAATAAATTCGAGCAAGAACAAGAACTATTGGCAGAAATGCGTAAAAAAGGTGGGAAAAGTTCTTTTAGTACTACCAATATCCAGGTTTTTAGTTTCTATCGTTTAGCTTGGTACTTATTACAGCAAACGACTTTACTTTCTGGAAATGAACTTTCAGAATCAGGAACAGCCATGATATTGCGACAGATTTTAGAAAAAAATCGTGAAGAGTTAACGATTTTTCGAGGTGAAATCAGAAAAAAGGGATTTATCCGACAATTGCAAGAGTTATATGGGGAGTTGCAAACCGGCAATATTGCGCCGTCAGATCTTATTACAGCTATTTTGACAGATTCCCCGAAAGAAGAAGATCGGCAATTGAAAATGAAAGATCTTCAATTGATTTTTTCTGCTTTTGAAGAGGAATTGTTGCAACGGGCACTACAGTCTGAAGATGCTTTGTCGATCTTAGTAAAATATATGGCATCTCAAGATTATTCTCATATCAAGTTTTTAGTCAGTGGGTTTTCTAGGATCAATGCCCGCGAGTACCAGTTATTGCAACGAATGATGGAAAAGGGGCATTTGGTCGTTGATTTATTATTGGATCGTCCTTACCCGACAGAATTGCCTGATCCACTATCACTATTTTACACGTCTGGAAAGCTTTATTTGCAATTGATCCAAGCAGCAAGAGGATTGAACTTGCCAGTATTAGTGGATGAGTATGCACAAAATCAAGAAGTAAATCAAGAACTTCAGGCCTTGCAACGAATGTGGGAAGAAACATCCAGTCAACAACCGATCCATGCTAGGAAACTAGGCGAACAAGATAAGATTCGCCTTTGGGAGGCAGAAAACCCGACAGAAGAAATTCGCCAAGTGGCTGTAGAGATTCGCCGACTCGTTAGCGAAGGACAGTACCGTTACCGTGACATTCAAATTTTAACGAAAGATATGGGGCTTTATGGCAATATTCTTCAACCAATTTTTCGAGAAATGGCGATCCCATTTTATCTTGATGAGGATCAACTAATGGAAAATCATCCATTGATTGAGTGGATCAATAGTCTATTTTCTTTAGATCGTTATCAGTATCGGCTAAATGATATCATGCGTTTTTTTAAGACCGAACTAGTGATTCCTTCAACGAATGAACCACGGGACCTAAGTGAATGGGAAGAAGAAAGAAATCAGTTTCGAAAAGATCTTGATGTGACAGAAAATGTAGCTTTAGCTTACAATTATCAAGGAAATTATTGGTTACGCGAAAAGGATTGGCAGTTTGTATCCTACGACTTTGAAGCAGAGCAGCTGGAAGATGTCAAAGCATTAGAGATGCAGTCAAACAATGTCAGACGATTATTTCGTGAGACTGTTCCGACTTTTTTTAAAAAAATCAAGGATTGTCAAACAGGGCAAGAAGCTGCGACTGTGTTTTATCAGTTTTTGCTTACTAGTGGTGTCCAAAAACAATTACTATTTTGGCGTGATCAAGAGGTAGCTCGAGGCGCCTTAGCAGCAGCTAGAAACCATGAACAAACGTGGGGAGCATTGATGGATCTCCTTGATGAATATGCGTTGATTTATGGAGATACTCCGTTTGATTGGACGTTATTCCAAGAAATCATCACGAGTGGATTAGAAAATCTGAACTACGGGAAAATTCCGACTGCGATTGACCAAGTAAGAGTCAATCGTTTGGAACTCGTACGAGCAAATCAAGCGGCTGTCACATTTGCTATTGGGTTGAATGATCAAGTATTTCCTGATCGACAAGAAACTAGAGGCTTGTTATCTAGTGAAGAACGTGAAGCACTCAATAATGTCTTGTCTGATGATCAGTATTTAGTCGATCCAGCGAAGGAAAGCATGTCATTTGAGCCATTTCAAGCTTATTTGGTCTTCGTCTCTGGAAGGGAGCAATTGTATTTAAGTTATGCGCAAAGCTATGATACGAATACATTGAAAATATCTCCTTATTTAAGACGAGTTATTGAGTATCTAGGCGTTCCTATCGAACAAAAAGTACATTTACAGTTAAATAGTGAGCCAGACTGTTATGTGGGAACATATCGAAGCGGGATTGATACAATCAATCGAGTGTATCGTTTAGCGCAAGACGAAAAGCAACCTGTACCACTTTATTGGCAACAATTGAAAGAACTTGTCTTACGATCGGAATGGCGAAATTTTGCTTTATCGATTTTTGAAAGTCAAGAACATTTAAATCTCCCTGTTTCTTTACCAGAGGAGATGGCAGAGGCTCTTTATGGGAAAGAAATTTATACATCCATTTCACGTATGGAAAATTTTTATAACTGTGAATATAAATATTTTGTTCAATTTGGGCTGAAACTAAAAGAGCGGAATATTTATGGTTTGACACCGGCAGCAACCGGTGATTTTTATCATGAATCACTGGATCGCTTCTTTAAGTTACTCTTTTCGAATCAGCTATCATTAGTTGAAATGTCTGATCAGCAACGACAAGAGTTTACTGAAAGGGTCTTACAAGAAGTATTTGGTGAATTGCGCTTTGAGATATTAGATAGTTCTGCTCGGATGAATTACATTCGTTATCAATTAGGGCAAACGATCCAAAAAGTAGCGTGGGCTTTGCAAAAACAAAGTAAAAATACAGGTATGAAACCTTTGCAAACGGAAATACTTTTTGGCCAGATCGCAGGAGCTCAAGGAATTCCTGGCCTTGAAATTCCTTTGAACAAAGGTGGAAAACTTCATGTGCGAGGAAAAATCGATCGGATCGATGTCGCAAATGAGGAAGCAAACACATGGTTGAGTGTGGTAGATTATAAATCAAGTGGACGTTCTTTTGATGTAACGGAAGCTTATTACGGAATGGCGATGCAATTGCTGACATATCTTGATGTTGCGTTGATGGATGCGGTACGACTAACAGGAAAAGCTGCAGTTAAACCAGCTGGTTCTTACTATCTACATGTCCATAACCCTGTCCTGACAGATACGACGGAAGTTGAGAAAAGTACTTTGAAGAAATTCAGTTATGACGGTGTATTCGTTGATGATCCTGGACTTTTAGAAGTGCTTGACCACTCATTAGAAGCCAAAGAAAGTTCATTGATTTATCCAGTGAAGAAAAATGCCAAGGATGAACTTCAAAAAGGTAGCTATAGCAAAGAGAAGTTTTATACCGAAGAAGAACTACGCTTATTTATGGCACACAATCGTGAAAATATGCGTTTAGCTGGAGATACCATCACGTCTGGTGAAATCAAACTAAACCCAGCGTATAAAGATAAACAACGAATTGCTTGTGGTTACTGTCCATTCAGAAGTATTTGTACCTTTGACGTGATGTTGAAAGAAAACAATTATCATCGTTTAGAAAAATTAGATAAAGAAGAAGCATTGCGAAGAATACTGAAAAGGAGTGAAGAAGAGTGACATCAATTCCTTTAAAACCGGAAAATGAACGTTTTACCGATGAGCAGTGGCAAGCCATTTTTGATCAAGGAGATAATTTGCTGGTTTCTGCTTCTGCGGGATCGGGGAAAACTACAGTGTTGGTTCGCAGAGTGATTGAAAAATTAAAAATGGGCGTGAATATCGACGAGTTATTGATCGTGACCTTTACAGAATCAGCAGCGAAAGAAATGAAGGAACGGATTCAAGAAGCATTACAAGAAGCCCTTAATAGTGAAAGTGATCCGTTTTGGCAAAAGCATTTCACCAAACAATTGATTTTATTACCGACAGCTACGATCTCCACTCTCCACGCATTTTGTTTGTCAGTGATCCGAAAATATTACTACTTGATCGATATTGATCCAGTCTTTCGGATGCTTACGGATGAGACAGAGACAATCTTGATGAAAGAAGATGTCTGGGATGAATTAAGAGAAAATCTCTACGCTGAAAATCAAGAACCTTTCTTTCAATTGACCATGAATTTTTCAAATGATCGTTCAGATGATGGATTGACGAATCTCGTCTTTTCACTGTATGATTTTGCCCGAGCAAATCCTGATCCAATTGGTTGGTTAAAGAATTTACCTGAGGCGTATCGTTTAAAAGACGGACTCGCCGAGTCTGTGTTGTATCAAGAACAAATACGTCCATTTGTTGTGGCAGATCTTTTCCGATGTGTCCAATTGTATGAAGAGATGGTGGGATTATCTCAAGAAGAAGGACTTGAAAAGATGCTTGACCAAGTAGCCAGTGAACACCTACAAGTTCAACAAATCTATGAAGCTTTCTTACAAGATGATCTTTCGTCTGCTTATAGTCAGTTGGAGAATCTGACATTTACGACATTTAAGAGTAGTCGAAAAGCGGAGTTAAAAGAACGCTCAGCAGAAGTAAAAGTATTACGAGACCGAGCAAAAAAACTGATCCAACAAGTTGGAAAAAGTTATTTCCCAGTCTCGCCGCAAAAAATCGAAGAACTAAGCAAAAAAGCTTTGCCAATCGTTGAGAAGATGACAGAAGTCACTGAAGCTTTCATGGAAGGCTTCAGTGAGCGTAAACGTGAAAAAGGGGTCTTAGATTTCAATGACCTTGAACATTTAGCTTTACAGATCTTAACCAAACGTACAGACGAAGGCTTGCTTCCTAGTGAGGCATCAGATTATTACCGAAAAAAATTCAAAGAAGTGATGGTAGACGAATATCAAGATGTCAATCAATTACAAGAAGCTATTTTATATTGGGTGAGAGAACCAGATGAAACAAAAGGGAATTTGTTTATGGTTGGTGATGTGAAACAGTCGATCTATTCCTTCCGATTAGCTGATCCTAGCCTCTTTATCGGAAAGTATGAAGATTTTTCTGAAGAAAAAGGCGGTAGACGAATTGTTCTTGCAGAAAATTTCCGTTCAAGGCAAGAAGTTTTAGCTTTTACGAATTTGATTTTTGAACAATTGATGGATCCAGCAGTGGGACAAATTTCTTACGATGAAGCGGCAAAACTAGTCTTAGGTTTTCCAGATTTCCCTCAAAATGATCGATTCGAACCTGAAGTATTGATCTATGAGAAAGAGCAAGAACAATCAGAGTTTGAACTACCAGAAGATGAGTTGCTGGAGGACAAAACAGAAGGCGAGTTATTTATGACAGGCTTAAAGATCCGCCAACTGATCGATCAAAAGTTCATGATCTATGATAAAAAACAAAAAGAAGAACGCCCCGTGGAATATAAGGATATTGTCTTATTGACACCAACGAAAAAGAATAATCTGACGATCTTGGAAGTATTCAAGACATTCGATATTCCGTTAGAAATGAATGATGCGCAAAACTATTTTCAAGCAACTGAGATCCGTACCATGGTCTCACTATTGCAATTGATCGATAATCCTTATCAAGATATTCCATTAGCATCCGTGCTGCGTTCGCCTATCATCGGCTTGATCGAACCAGAGATGGCTCGTATTCGGTTAGCAGATCGGACGCATTCGTATTATGAAGCAGTTCTAGCCTATCAACAAGCCAATCAAGATGAACTAGCTGAAAAGCTGCTACATTTCAACGAACAATTGCAAAACTGGCGTGAATTAGCACGACGTTCGTCTATCACAGATCTTTTATGGGCAGTTTATTATCAAACAGGTTACTTAGAATATGTCGTAGGGCTTCCTGCTGGTATCCAAAGACAGGCAAACTTATACGCATTAGTGGATCGGGCAAAGGCTTATGAGCAAAGTTCCTTTAGGGGATTGTATCAATTTGTGCGTTTTATTGAAAAGATGCAAGAAAAAGATAAAGATTTGGCAGAACCAGTAGTTGCTTCCGAAGATAATGCAGTTCGTGTCATGACAATCCATGCAAGTAAAGGATTAGAATTCCCAATCGTCTTTTTATTAGACATGACCAAACAGTTCAACTTACAAGATTTAAAAAATCGCTATGCTTTTGAAGAAAAACTAGGAGCGGGGGTTCGCTACATGGAACCGAAAACTCGAGTATTGTATGATACATTACCTTATCAGGCAATCAAATTGGCCAAACAGAAGAAATTATTATCGGAAGAAATGCGAAAATTATATGTTGGATTGACAAGAGCAGAGCAAAAATTATTCATTGTCGGTTCCTATAAAAATAAAGAAGAAACACTGAAAACTTGGGCAGAGGCCAATGAACAAGAAGAACTCGTGTTAGATCCTACCATTCGTTTGAAAAGCAATGGTAGTTTGATGAACTGGATCGGTTATAGTTTGATTCGTCATCCCAAAATGAGTGAATACACTTCAGATAATCATACACTATCAAGATTACAAGATTCAGCTGGGTTCTCGATTACTTGGATGAATCAAGAAGAGTTGTTGAAACAGCGTCAATCATTGAGGGTAAATGATCAAAAGAGCGAAACAAAAGCAAATCAACGACCACTAGAAGAAAGATTGAAAGACAGGCTTGCTTATACTTATCCTTACGAAGCTTCTGCACAAACCACTAGTTATCAATCGGTTTCAGAGATCAAACGCTTGTTTGAAGATCCAGATGATTCAACAGATGCAAGACTTACATGGGAAAGTAGTGAAAAAAGAGCATTCGCACAACCTTTCCGTTACACACAACAACAATTAGCCGAGCCTCGATTTTTACAAAAAGACCGCCGAGTTTCTTCTGCCGCTGTCGGTACAGCTACCCATTTTCTTTTGCAGTTATTACCGTTAAAAGTACCAACAGAAGAAACCATTCGACAGGAACTAGCGAATTTGGTAGAAAAGCGGTTGGTGGATGAAAAGGTAGCAAAACAAGTAGATATCAATGGGATTTTGTGGTTCTTCGAAACAGAGTTGGGGCAATCTTTGATTAAGCATCCAGAAAAAGTAAAAAGAGAGCAACCATTTTCTATGTTGCTTTTGGCTAAAGATGTATTTGATCGATATCCAAATGTAGAAGATGAATTGTTAGTCCATGGTATTGTAGACGGCTACCTCGATTTTTCCGATCATGTACAGATCTATGATTTTAAGACAGATTTCATTTTACATCCTGATCAAGAAGAAGAAATCGAGAAAGTAGTCGATAAATATCGTGGTCAATTGAATCTTTATCAAAAGGCTATGACAGAAGCATTGGATAAACCAGTTAGAGATGTATTTTTAGTGCTGTTACATGCGAAAAAGATAATAAATCTTAATAATCCCTCATAAATGAGCAATCTTGACTTACACTTTGTAAGTAATATGCTATACTTTTGAAAAGAGGTGAGAAAAATGGAGCTTACACAGACGGAATTTACCCTGTGTCCCAAATTTGAAAAAACATTCTCAATTTTAGGTAAAAAGTGGAATGGGTTGATCATTGATGTTTTACTCGAAAATGGACCTCAACGCTTTGTTGATCTCTCAGCAAAGATCCCGATGGTCAGTGACCGCGTATTGGTGGAAAGACTAAAGGAATTGGAAAAGGAAGGGATCATCACTAGGAATTATTCTTGTAATGAATCTAGCCGTTCCGAGTACATGCTGACAAACAAAGGAGCAGATCTGCAAAAAGCGATCGTTCAGTTGCAAGTCTGGAGTGAAAAATGGGTAACGCCTGAAGAATGCAGTTGATTTTATAATTGAAATCTTGTAAACTAAATTTTAGTTGAATAAAATAAAGAATGTTGACGAAAAAGAGTAGTTTGGTTAAACCAGTTCAGGGAGATCTGTCAGAGACTGCAAGCAGATCCTGTGTTTGAAAAATGAAGTTCACTTTCCGAGTTCGTCTGGCTTCGACCAGACCGGCAATTGTCGTTAATAAAGTAAGTGTATGATGCTTTTGTATCATAAATTAGGATGGTAACGCGAAGACCTCGTTCCTTTATAAGGAATGAGGTCTTTTTTGTATTTGAATTTGAAGGAGGAGACAGGCATGTCTTTACAAGCACAATTGGAAAGCTTGAAAGAAGCAACGATCGTTAAAATCAAACAGGCTACGGATCTAAAAGAATTGAATCAGATCCGTGTGGAGACTTTAGGAAAAAAAGGACCTATTACAGAAGTCTTAAGAGGAATGAAAGACTTAAGTCCAGAAGAACGACCAAAAGTTGGTAGCTTTGCCAATGAAATCCGTGATTTATTAACAGTGAAAATCGAAGAAAGAAAACAACTTTTAGAAGAAGCAGCTATGAATGAGTCTCTAGCAAAAGAAACACTAGATGTTACTTTGCCAGGTCGCTCAGTAAAACAAGGAACACGGCACATATTGACACAAATCATGGAAGAAATCGAAGATATCTTTGTAGGAATGGGTTATCAAATCGTGGAAGGGTATGAAGTAGAATCTGACCACTATAATTTCGAACGCATGAATTTACCAAAAGATCATCCAGCAAGAGATATGCAAGATACTTTTTATATTTCAGATGATATTTTAATTCGTACGCATACTTCACCAGTACAAGCAAGAACGATGGAAAAGCATGACTTTTCAAAAGGTGCACTACGTATGATCTCACCTGGGAAAGTCTTTCGCCGAGATACCGATGATGCCACACATAGTCACCAATTCCATCAAATCGAAGGTTTAGTGATTGATCGGAATATCACGATGGGTGATTTAAAAGGAACATTAGAAGTTGTGATGAAAAAAATGTTTGGAGAAGAACGCCAAATCCGTTTACGTCCAAGTTATTTCCCATTTACTGAACCTTCTGTCGAAGTAGATGTCAGCTGTTTCAAATGTGGTGGTTCAGGCTGCAATGTATGCAAACATACAGGTTGGATCGAGATTTTAGGAGCCGGCATGGTTCATCCAAATGTATTGAAAATGTCTGGGATCGATCCAGAAGAATATTCAGGTTTCGCATTTGGACTTGGGCCAGATCGTGTCGCCATGTTACGCTATGGTGTAAATGATATCCGTAATTTCTATCAAAATGACTTGCGTTTCTTAAGTCAGTTCAAGGGGGAGTAAAGTAGGATGCTAGTTTCATATAAATGGTTAAATCAATATGTCGATCTATCGAATGTGACACCGCAAGAACTTGCGGATAAAATGTCTGTTACAGGAATTGAAGTAGAAGGAATCACCCAACCATCAGAGGGTCTGAAAAAAATTGTTGTTGGCGAAGTGAAAGAATGTATCCCACATCCTGATTCTGATCATTTATCGATCTGTCAAGTGGATATCGGAGAAGAAGAATTATCACAAATCGTTTGTGGTGCACCAAATGTGAAAGCTGGCATCAAAGTGATTGTTGCTTTGCCGAATTCACGGATTTCTGGGAATGTCAAAATCAAAAAAGGTAAAATGCGTGGGCAAGTATCCAATGGGATGATCTGTGCCTTGCAAGAAATTGGCTATTCAGACAGCGTGGTTCCTAAATCCTATGCAGAAGGTATTTACTATTTGCCACAAGATGCAGTAAATGGTGAACCAGTTTTTTCTTATTTAGATATGGACGATGCCATCATTGAATTATCGATCACACCCAATCGGGCAGATGCCTTATCTATGCGTGGTGTGGCTTATGAAGTAGGAGCGATCTATCGACAAACACCGACTTTTAATGATGAACAATTAGTTGAAGCCAATCTTCAAGCAAAAGATAAGATTAAAGTCACTGTAGAAGAACGAGAATTAGTTCCGGCTTATCAAATCCGTATCATTGAAGGTGTGAAGATCCAACCAAGTCCACAATGGTTACAAAATATTTTGATGAATGAAGGCATTCGACCAATCAATAATGTCGTTGATATCACGAATTATATCCTTCTTTTGTTTGGACAACCTTTACATGCCTTTGATTATGATAAATTAGGGTCTCAAGAAATCATTGTCCGCCAAGCCAAAGAAGCAGAAACAATTGTGACGTTAGATGGAGAAACACGTAATTTAACATCTGAAAACCTAGTCATCACGAATGGAAAAACACCAGTGGCTTTAGCGGGTGTTATGGGTGGATTAGATTCTGAAATTACCGAAATGACGACAACGGTTGCTTTAGAGTCTGCTATCTTTGATCCAGTTTCGATTCGCCGGACGGCTAAACAATTCAATTTACGAAGTGAATCTTCCGCTCGTTTTGAAAAAGGAATCAATCGAGCAACAGTCGGACAAGCGTGTGACGTAGCTGCCGCAATGATCGTCTCCTTAGCAGGCGGAGAAGTCCTTCAAGGAGCAGTCAAAGGGACAGAATACGTAGCAAAAGAGTCAGAAGTAAACATCACTTTAACTCGGATCAACCACTACCTAGGAACGGAACTAACAGTCCCAGAAGTGAGTGAAATCTTTGAAGCGCTTGGATTTGGTTATCAAGTAGAAGCAGAACGCTTTACAGTAGTGGTACCACCTAGAAGATGGGATATCCAAATTGAAGCAGATATCATTGAAGAAGTGGCTAGAATCTACGGCTATGACCGTTTACCTTCCACCCTACCAAATGGGGAAACAGTCGCTGGAAGTTTAACCAACGCACAAAAAACGACTCGTAAGATCCGTACTTTACTAGAAGATAGCGGATTGACAGAAGCAATCAGTTATGCCTTGACAACAGAGGAAAAATCTCGTCAATTCGTTTTGAAAGAAACGGCAGTTACTCGTTTAGATTGGCCAATGAGTGAAGATCGTTCCGTGTTACGTATGAATCTGATCAGCGGTCTATTGGACAATATCCAATACAATACCGCTCGTAAAAATACGGATGTGGCCTTTTATGAAGTTGGGAGGGTCTTCTATCAAGAAAATGACCCACTTGCTCAATTGCCCCAAGAAAGGACTCATGCTGCAGTAGCAATCACAGGAACATGGCAAGAAAAAAGTTGGCAAACTAAACCAGAAGTAGTTGACTTTTTCACGATCAAAGGGATTTTAGAAAACTTGTTCAATCAATTATCATTGACAGATGAAGTCAGCTACCAAGCGATTTCTAACGTAAAAGAATTACATCCTGGACGTACTGCGGGAATTTATTTAGGCGAAACTTTCATTGGATTTGTTGGGCAGGTTCATCCATTGACAGCTAAAGCCTATGATATTCCAGAAACCTATGTAGCCGAGTTTGATTTAGAGGCGATTGTTGAAGCGGCACAAAAAGGAATGACGTTCAAACCTGTAACGAAATTCCCAAGTGTTACACGTGACATTGCGATGTTAGTGGCAGAAGCGATCACCAATCAAGAAGTCATGACGGTGATTGAAAAAGCAGCAGGTAAATTTTTAACAGATTGTCAATTGTTTGATGTTTACCAAGGAGATAACATTGAAAAAGGCTACAAATCATTGGCTTATACGTTGACATTTGAAAATCCTGAAGCAACCTTGACGGATGAAGAAATCAACAAAGCAATGGCAAAAGTCGAAAAAGCTTTGACAGATACAGTGGATGCCAATATTCGTTAATAAATCTAAAAAAAGCTAGAAAATCTTTTTTAAACCGATCCTAAAAGTTAGATCTTTCGGTCTAAATTTTGAGGATCGGTTTATTTTATGATTTTCTAGTTTTTTACTCGGATACCTTTTTGTATCGTTCCTCTCATTAAGACTGAGCAATTATATCCTAATGATTAAAGATTTTTTTGTAGATTCAATTCCTGCGATTTATTTAACAAAGCCTAAAGTCATGAATAGGAAAAGAGCATGGAACAAAAGTATGATTTACTCTTGTTTCACGCTCTAAATACATATAAACGGCGAGAAGCAATTCCTTCGATAATAAGCTGAGATTCACAAAAATTTGAAAAGCAATTTTCATGAATTCTTTCTTGTTTCTCGGAGTTAACCACTTCTGTTCCAGCCATCCAATCATTTTCTTCGCCAACATTATTGGAAAAGAGCTTTTATATTTTTAGTTGAAGTAATTGATCCCCATGGCACTTTTGACTTCAGAAAGTGTGGCTGCAGCAACTTTCGCAGCTTCTTCACTTCCTTTACGTAAAATCTCCATGACTGCTTGTGGATCTTTCGCTAGTTCTTCACGGCGAGCACGGATCGGTCCAAATTTTTCTTCTAACACATCGATCAAATAGCGCTTGATCTTCACATCACCAAGTCCTCCACGACGATAGTGGGCTTTCATTTCTTCGATTGCTTCTTTGTCTTTGCCAAACACATCTAAGTAAGTAAAGACCATATTTCCTTCCACTTGACCAGGATCTTCTACATGGATATGGTTTGGATCAGTATACATACTCATCACTTTTTTCTTAAGGACATCAGCTGGATCAGAGATATAGATCCCATTTCCTAATGATTTACTCATCTTTCCATTGCCATCGATCCCAGGTAAGCGACCCATGCCTTTTGGTGGGAAGACGCCTTTAGGTTCAACTAATACCTCTCCATACGTATGGTTGAAACTTTGCACGATTTCTTGAGTTTGTTCTAACATCGGTTTTTGATCTTCACCAACAGGCACGAGATTGGCTTTGAATGCAGTAATATCAGCTGCTTGCGAAACTGGATAGATGAAGAAGCCAGTAGGAACGCTTTCGCCAAATTTCTTTTGTTCGATTTCTGTTTTTACGGTTGGATTTCTGCGGACACGACCGACGCTGACTAAGTTCAAATAGTACATCGTTAACTCAGCTAACTCAGGGATTTGGGATTGTATAAACAAGGTTGATTTGGTTGGATCTAAACCAACGGCTAAGTAATCCAAAGCCACTTCCAAGACGTTTGAAGATACTTTTTCCGGATTTTTTGCATTATCTGTTAGTGCTTGCATGTCAGCAATCATGATAAATAATTGATTGTTTTCATCTGCTTGCATTTCTACACGTTTTTTTAAAGAGCCGACATAATGGCCTAAGTGTAGCTTGCCAGTTGGACGATCTCCTGTTAATATGATATTTTTCAAAAAAAGAACACCTCTTTATAATTTGTAAGACTAAGTACTTCATATCTTACCGTTTTTTGAGAGAAGAAACAACTGTTCGTAAGTAAAATACTTGAAAAAAGGCGAAAAAAAGCGTAGTTTATTTTGAAGTGTTAAGAAAATAAATGACGTAAGTTTCCAAGAAACTTTACAAGGGGATCTGCTTTCGGATATAATGTGTTCTATTATATATCTTTAAAAGAAATCTTACTAAATAATAATGGGAGTGTAATGGTATGGCAATGATTAAATTCGATCACGTGGAAAAATACTACGGTAAATTCCATGCGTTAAAAAATATAAATCTCGAATTCGAAAAAGGAGAAGTTGTCGTTGTCATCGGTCCTTCTGGTTCAGGGAAAAGTACGATGCTTCGCTGTATCAATGGATTAGAAACGATCTCTTCAGGAAAACTATTGATCAATGATGTGGACATACGCGATAAGACGACGAAGCTGACGGAAATACGGAAAAATGTCGGCATGGTATTCCAACATTTTAATCTTTATCCTAATAAAACGGTATTAGAAAATATCACCTTAGCACCGATCAAAGTATTGAAACAAGATAAAGCAACTGCTGTCAAAAATGCAGAGAAATTCTTGAAGACTGTGAATATGTTGGACAAAAAAGATTCTTATCCTTCCATGTTATCAGGTGGACAACAACAGCGTGTAGCGATTGCTCGTGGATTAGCGATGAATCCTGAAATGCTGTTATTTGATGAGCCAACATCAGCGCTTGATCCAGAAATGATTGGCGATGTATTGGATGTTATGAAAAAGCTTGCCCTTGACGGCATGTCCATGATTGTCGTGACCCATGAGATGGGTTTTGCAAAAGAAGTAGCAGATCGGGTGATCTTTATGGCTGAAGGTCAAGTATTGGAAGATAGTCGCGATGTGAAAAACTTCTTTGAAAATCCTAAAGAAGAACGAGCAAAACAATTTATCAGCAAAGTGATCAATCATTGATAGGAGGAACAAGATGCGTAAAACAAAAATGATGCGTTTATTTTTTCTTTTTGGGCTTGTTTTTCTCGTATTGACTGGCTGCAAAGGAAATAGTTTAGCAGAAGAAGATATTTTAAAACGAAGTAAAGAGACGAATGAAATCATTTGGGGCGTAAAATATGATACTCGCCTATTCGGCATGATGGATATCGAAAGCCAAAGTGTCAAAGGCTTTGATATTGATATTGCAAAAGCAATCACTAAGAAAATCTTAGGAAAAGCTGGAAAAGCTGAGTTTGTTGAAGTGACATCAAAAACGCGGATTCCTTTACTTAAAAATGGGAATATCGATGCCATTATTGCTACGATGACGATTACCGATGAACGTAAAAAGCAAGTTGATTTTTCATCTGTTTATTTTGATGCCGGGCAATCGTTACTTGTGAAAAAAGGAAGTCCAATCAAAAGTATCAAAGATCTAAATGCGGATACAACGGTACTTGCGGTCAAAGGCTCAACTTCAGCGGCTAATATTAGAAAGCAAGCGCCGGATGCAAAGATCTTAGAATTAGAGAATTATGCAGAAGGGTTTACTGCGCTTCAGTCCGGTCAAGGGGATGCGATGACGACGGACAATGCCATCTTATTAGGGATGGCTGATGAAAACCCAGAGTATGAGCTGGCAGGGGGAACCTTTACTGAAGAACCTTATGGAATCGCCATCAACAAAGGACAAAAAAATTTTTTGAATGCTGTTAATAAAGCTTTGGAAGAAATGGTAGAAGACGGGACCTATAATAAAATTTATGAAAAATGGTTCCCAGATACCAACCAAGGAAAAATAGATTAAGGAGGGGAAAAAATGGGTGAACTGTTACAAACTTATGGACCAACTTTCCTTGATGGGTTTAAAGTGACGATTTATGCTAGTATTTTGGCTCTTTTCTTCAGCTTGGTGATTGGGACATTGATGGCTATATTCCAACTGTCTCATAACAGAATCATCAGTGGTCTTGCCAAAGCATATGTAGAGTTTTTTAGAAATATCCCACTATTGATTATCGTTATGTTTTTTTACGTAGTGATCCCTCTTTATTGGATCAGCTTTGATGGCTTTCAAGCAGGAACGATTGGTTTGACGATCTATACCTCTGCATTTATTGCGGAAACCGTCCGATCGGGGATCCAAACAGTTCCAAAAGGTCAAACAGAAGCAGGGCTGTCATCAGGATTTACGTATGCAGAAACGATGCGATACATTATTTTGCCACAAGCCTTTAAAATTGTTATTCCTCCATTAGGAAATCAATTCATCAATTTAGTCAAAAATTCTTCGATTCTAGCGATTGTTGCTGGACTAGATTTGATGTATCAGGGGGATTTGATTGCCAGTGAAACTTTCAACACTTTTGATACGTATATCATCGTTGGCTTATTTTACTTAGTGATTACATTACCATTGTCTTACTTAATGGTTTATCTTGAGAAAAAATGGGCGGTTCGTTCATAGAAAGGAGAAATTAGATGGATTTTAGTGGTGCTTTTTCATGGATGAATATCCGCTTTCTACTCGAAGGATTAAAAGTAACGGTCGAGGTTTCGTTATTTTCGATCATCTTTAGTTTTTTGATCGGTGGTTTAACAGGTGTGTTGCGTTTTGCAGATATCCCTTATCTCTCAAAAATACTTGGGTTTATTATTGATATTATTCGTAATCTTCCATTGTTACTGATCATCTTCTTTACCTATTTTGCTTTACCACAGATTGGCATCCAGATGAATATTTTTTGGTCGGCAGTAGCAGCATTGACGATCTTTGAATCAGCAATGCTATCGGAGATTTTTCGAGCAGGTTTAAATGCTGTACCTAAAGGACAAATGGAAGCTGGTCTTTCCACAGGTCTGACTTATGTGGAAACGATGCGGACGATCGTGTTGCCGCAAGCATTTAAATCAATGATTCCGGCGATTGTCAGCCAGCTGATTTCTTTGATCAAAGATACGTCATTAGCGGTCATTATCTCATTGCCAGAATTGACACACCAAGCACGGATCATTTATGGTCAAAATACAAATTATGTATTGCCGATGTTTGTCATGATGACATTAATGTACTTTGTGGTTTGCTATGCTTTATCCCTTCTTTCCGCAGCTTTGGAAAAACGGAAATATAGTTATTAAATAAAGGATTAGTTCATGATAAATGAACGCTTGATAACAATGATCAGAAAAGACAAGGTATCGAATGGCTCCATTCGACTTGTCTTTTTTTAGTGACTTGCAAACAAAATTTCTCTTACGAACAGAATAGATTGGACTTGATAATTCAAGCCAAAAAGTCCACAATATAGAAGGTAGAATTTATTGAAAAAGGATGATCTGATTGACAGATAAACGCCCTATAGGCTTTATTGATTCCGGTGTTGGTGGCCTGACCGTCGTCAAAGAAGCACTGAAACAATTGCCTAATGAAAATATATTATATATAGGAGATACAGCACGTTGTCCTTATGGGCCAAGACCTGCGGAGCAAGTCGTCCAATTTACGTGGGAAATGACCAATGCTCTTTTAGAAAAAGGCATTAAAATGTTAGTCATCGCATGTAATACTGCGACTGCCGTAGCTTTAGAAGAAATCAAAGCAGCTTTACCGATTCCAGTGATCGGCGTTATCCTTCCAGGGGCTAGAGCTGCTGTAAAACAAACAAAAAACAAATGTGTTGGTGTCATCGGAACAGCAGGGACAGTCAAAAGTGGAGCTTACGAGATAGCCTTACTTGAGAAATCGCCTGAATTGAAAGTGACTAGTCTTGCTTGTCCTAAATTTGTGTCAGTCGTTGAAAGTAAAGAATATCATTCATCGGTAGCAAAAAAAATCGTGGCACAAACATTAGCGCCACTGGAACTGAAAAAGCTTGATACGTTGATTCTCGGCTGTACCCATTATCCTTTGCTTCGACCGATCATTCAAAATGTCATTGGTGAAAACGTGGCGCTGATTGATTCAGGCGCAGAAACGATTGGGGAAGTATCCATGTTACTCGATTATTTCGAAATTAGTAATTCACCGAAGAATGGTCGGTCACTTTGCCGATTTTACACCACAGGTTCAGCAAAGCTTTTCCAAGAAATCGCTGAAGATTGGCTAGAACTTGATGAAATCATCGTTGAACATATTGAATTAGGAGGAGCATAACATGCGCCATGATGGAAGAAGCCCACAAGAATTACGAGAAATCAAAATTGAAACAAATGTCTTCAAACATCCCGAAGGCTCAGTAGTAATCAGCTTTGGGGAAACGAAAGTGATTTGTTCCGCAACTGTTGAAGAATCTGTACCCCCGTTTTTAAAAGGAACAGGCACCGGTTGGGTTACTGCTGAATACAGTATGTTGCCTCGAGCGACATCTACTAGAAATCGTCGAGAAAGCAGTAAAGGAAAATTAAGTGGACGAACAATGGAGATTCAACGTCTGATTGGTCGTTCATTACGAGCTGTTGTTGATCTAGAGAAACTAGGTGAACGCAGTATCATCGTCGACTGTGATGTGATCCAAGCAGATGGTGGAACCCGTACGGCCAGTATCACCGGAGCATTTGTCGCATTACGTTTAGCAGTTGATACATTGCTACAAAGAAGAGAATTAGTGAAAGACCCAATCAAAGAGCACCTAGCTGCAATCAGTGTTGGTATTTTACCTGATCAAACTTGTGTAACTGATCTGGATTATGAAGAAGATGCCTCGGCTTTTGTAGATATGAATCTTGTGATGACAGAATCCGGCAAATTCGTTGAGATTCAAGGAACTGGGGAAGAGGCAACCTTTGACGGTGAACAGTTGAATGAAATGCTATTTTACGGAAAGACAGCCATCGAGTCGTTGATTTTGGAACAAAAAAATGTCTTATTAAGTAGTATTGAGTCAAACAATATGGATAATAAAGATAAAACAATCATTATTGCTACAAGAAATGCAGGAAAAGCGGAAGAATTTCGTGCGATGTTCGCAAAAGAAGGTTATACAGTCAAGACACTGTTTGATTATCCAGAAATACCCGATGTCGAAGAAACTGGATCAACTTTTGAAGAGAATGCCCGCCTAAAAGCAGAAACGATTGCCCGATTATTACAACACCCCGTTCTAGCTGATGATTCCGGGCTAAAGGTCGATGCATTAGGGGGAAGACCAGGCGTTTACTCCGCTCGTTTTGCTGGTGAGCATAAAAATGATGCGAGTAATAATGCAAAACTATTATTTGAATTGACAGATGTGCCTGATGAAGAGCGTACAGCGCAATTCCATTGCACCTTAGTATTTGCGGCACCTGATAAAGAGAGTTTAGTGGTAGAAGCTGAGTGGCCAGGAAAGATTGGCCGGATTCCTAAAGGAGAAAATGGCTTTGGCTATGATCCATTATTCATTCCTGATGGCTATCAGCAATCTGCAGCAGAAATTTCTAGTGAAGAAAAAAATAGACATAGTCATCGAGGTTTGGCCATGGAAAAATTAAGTAAACAATGGCAGGAATGGCTAGAAGGGGAGAGTTAAATGCGTTATTTAGTAGTAAGTGACAATCATGGTGATCGAAAAATCCTGCAAGAATTGCTGGATCGGTACAAACAAGAAGTGGATTTCTTCTTTCACTGTGGAGACTCAGAACTAGCTGATGATGATTCTTTATGGCAAACATATTATGGTGTGCAAGGAAATTGTGACTTTGGAACAGATTTCAAAACGAAACGATTGATCGATACGGGAGAAGACCAAGTGTATATGACTCATGGTCATTTGTCGAATGTTCGCTTTGGTTTAACTCAACTCGCTTTAGAAGCAGAAGAACAACAAGCGACGATCGCACTTTTTGGACACACGCATCAACTAGGATGTGAATTTCATCAAGGGATATTGTTTCTCAATCCTGGAAGTATCTCACAGCCTCGTGGCCCTATCATGATTCCTGCTTATGCGTTGATTGATCGTATTTCTGAAGGTCTTCACGTTCAGTATTATAATCGTAGACATCAACCGATGGATAAATTGGCTTTTGATTTTTAGACGTTCATTTAAAAATCTCTAATTTTTGCTAAAAAAAGAGCCAATTACATGTATTTTGCATCCGTTTTCGGTAGAATGAATGATGTTGAAAGAAATTGAAATGGAGGCCAACTAATGATTGGACCAATTGTAAGAGAATTATTACTGCAAAATCAAGAAACGTTTTTGATTCCTGCAGAAAACGTGGCAAATGTCATGTATCAGCATCCGTTATCTCATGGGTTGCTAGTCTTGTCAAAAGTAGGATACTCAAAAATACCTGTTTTAGGAAAAGACGATCGTTTTGTTGGACTTGTGAGTTTATCCGATGTAGTCAATAAAATGCTTGATCTGCAAACTATCAGTATGGATCCGTTAGAGGGCTTAACCGTGGCTGACGTGATGGAAACTGATGTGCCGACCATTGATGAAAACTGGGAATTAGAAGAAGTCTTACATTTATTAGTGGATTCTTCTTTCTTACCAGTTGTAACGGAAGAAAAGGTATTTAAAGGGATCATTACACGAAAAGAACTGTTGAAAGCAGTCAACTACATGGCACATGAATTAGAACGACAAAATATCGTCCTACCAAAAATTGACGAAATAAGAGAAAAAATTGATATCGTAAGTTAGGGTGTGGCAATAACGCTTTGACCTAAGTGATAAGATAGAGCTGCAGAAAATAGGTTTCCATATTTTTTGTGGTTCTATTTTATTGTCTTGATCAGTAAAAATTAAGTTAGAACCGAAAAAATAATGACTATTTGTCAACTAATCTTAGTGAGGAAAAAGAAAAAAGATGCTAACTCAAAACAGATTGCTAAGCTTATCTATAGACATTTTTTGCTATCAAAAAAGTGCGTGGACATATTTTGTTCGTGGATTCGCTGCTTTCTTACTTTAAGAATATAAGTAAGGCAAGACAAATAATTACAAATTCCAAGATGATATTTGCCTTCCTTTATTTTATAAAATCACTATGAAAGGAGGCTCTAAAGAGAGAGCAAATGACTGAAACTATAAAGATGGGTGATCTTTCGTTTGATTCATCCAGGTTATATCTGTTTTTTTGTTTATTTCACGTTTTTTATATCTACTGAAATATTGCTCATTGCAAAAAAAGTGTTGCTTTTTTGAAGAAAATGCGGAGAGATTTTGATACAATTAAAAAATTTGTTATTGATAGAAAATCATTGATCCGTAGCTACTATTAATGAAGGCTTATGCAACAAAACATCCCTATAAATTCAATGAAGGAGTGAAAAAGATGCCACAGGAATTCAGGATACCATTTAAACCAAAGAAGTCAGAGATGCCGAAAAAGTCAAGGATACCACAAACTGCTTCCAGAAGAACAAGTGGTCGGTTCTACAACCAAATGAATGACAAGAATAAGTCAGGAGATGATCAAAGAGTTTTAAATAATGTCTCCAACACATCAGGACACACCCTTACACCCGAAGGAATAAAACGCCCAGTGGGCTGGGTTCATACCTGGGGGACCTTGTTGGCGATGGTTCCACCATTAGATTTACCCGATCAACAGATGGTATTAAAAAGAACTCCCCCAGCATTTGAAGTGAGTACACGGATTGATGTGAGAAGAGACGGGAATCAGACAAGGATCCATTCCTTCGTTTCAACCTCCACTATCAATCGTGAGCGAATCCAGTCCTTGAATATGAACCAGACCATGTCTCATCCTGCCATATCGATCGCACCATCGTTGGTTAGTGCTAATTCTCTTTTTAGCAATCAGACATTACATAATCGGACCTCAACGTCCACACAACAAGACATCGATGTAGCGAAGAGGGCGCATGAATTAAGTGTTTTTTTTCATCAGAAAGTTCATGACCTCTATCAACTGATGAATTGTAGCACTACGAGAAGGACGGATCAGGTGAACACATGGATCGTCACAGGAGAAAGTGTGGAACAAACGAGTTTTACTACGGTTTGTCAGGATGCCGTAGGTAGAGCTGAGGCACAAAATAATCAAGGAATGAAACAAGAAAGTGAGGACCTTTTTATTTCTACTCACCCTGTGACCGGCACGAATGTTCAAGGAACTTCTCAGTTTTCTGCAGAAGAAACAGCTCAAAAACTAAGCCAAATCTTCCAAGATTCTTTTGAAAACAAACATAACGTTACAATAGATACCCAAAATTATATACATAATCAAGTGACAGAAACATTTTGGACGGGATTAACGGAGCGATTTTACCAGTTTTTTTCCCAACACGAACATACACCTTATGCTCAAGAACAAGAAGATACAAACAGTTCGTTGATGTCGTATTTTGTGGATTTGTTATTGCAAACTTTTTCGGTAGATTATGGGAAACAAGTTCCCACTAACTCACTGTTAGAAAAGAACTTAAATGATCAGTGGAAAACATCATTTTCAAATCCAGCAATACAAAAGAAAAAGAAGCAATCAGAAGTAACTCCAGAAAAGGTATCAGACCCCGTACTAGAAACGACACCTGAAATATTGATGAAAAATGAGTCTATATTGAATCCTGAAAAAGAGGGTTTTATGCCTCAAATTTGGCAACTAGCCACAGATTTTTATAAAGTAGTCGATGGTTTTCTCCAACAGTCCATTGGCCTCCAGTTTTTAGGTGCGGAGGCTATGCCGTCGCCAACTACTAGAATACCTTTTCTAGAATCAGAGGGAAATAATGGAACATTCAATGAGACCCAGATAAGAGAAACAACTACAGAAAGCAGTCAAGTCAATGGAACGACAGCCTCCGAATTAGAGGTGATACAAGAAGAGGAAAACGATGTCACTCAGGAAATCAATGAAAAGATCCAAGCATTTTTGCAAGAAAATGCCGATGATCCAACTAAGACTGTTGTTAAGGAGGAAAAGAAACCCAGTTTACCTGAGTGGAATAGCGAACAAAAAGAGAACATCCGAAAAAAACTCATGGATTTTTTCACCGAAAAAGGGATCGATTGTCAAGGTGCAGACACCAATAAGCTGATAGATATAGTTGGGGATTGGGCGCTACTTGAAGGAGCAAATCCAGTAACGTTGGATACCATTAAAATCAAACAATTAGCGAAACTCTTTCTTGATATGGGAGAAGAGACAGTTATTTCAGAGGAAGAAGCCTATCTGACTGTCACCACATGGGTACACGTAATGATGGAGGACAATAGAAATCGGTTAAGTGCTACCGTAGCTTTTGGAACAGAACAAACAGAACAGGCAGAACAGGCAGATCAGGCAAATCAGGCAAATCAAACAGAACAAACAAGGCAACCAGAAGAAACGAGTATGCCTACATCAATAAGTCCAGACAAGTCCAAGGCTGATACGGTTCAATGGCGTGATCCAAATGTGAAGAAACAAGTCGAAGAGTTTTTAAAACAGAAAAAATTACTTTCTGATCAACCAACGAAAGAACTATTGTTGATTGCCCTGGGAGAATGGGTCACACAAGAAGAGAATAAAAAAACGATTTTCAATCTTGAAAAACTAGAACCATTAGCGAAAGTGATTCTGAAATCATTGAAGCTTTATGGTGGAAAAATAGAGGAGAATATTTCTAATAAAGATGCTGAATTAACCATCATGAAATGGGTCTTTGAAACGATATTAGGGAGTTCGATGGAAGCTTATATGGTCAAAACACTGGTGTCAGCTCCAGATATCGACCGATTTACTATTGGACGTCTGAGGAATTTATTTACGATCGAAAACCTAGAGAAAGAAGGGCTGATTCAATTAGATGCGCCTATCCTTTCTCATGAACATAGGGAAATCTTTAGAAATTTGTGGAATTTATTGCTTCAGCAGGAGCTGCCTAATTATTTTGTGGATAGGAGTGGTCTAGCCGATGACGTATTGATTTCGGATTATCAATCATTGATGCAACTAACAGGCGCGAAAATTTTAAAAGAGGGAGGCTATCCTCAGTCGTTTAGTCAAGAGGATTATCGGTTGATGGGAGAGCATTTTTGGCAAACGATCCTTGAAAAAGGAATGACCAACTATGAAGAATTACGTTCTCTTCTGATGCCCGCCTTATTGGCTATTGCTCAACTGGAACCAGATCGATTACGTGAGGCATTGGCTGCAGGTACCTACAAAGAAGTCGCAATTAGCACGTTTATAGGGTATCAACAAGCTGGCTATTTTAAATTTGTTGAAAATCAAAAAATACTTAATCGATTGTATAAAGTATATCAGGAAGCCCTGCTTCAATGGCGTCGGAAAGATGCCATAGCAGCAAAGGTGGCACAGAAATGTCGTGACAAATATTCTTTCATGTATTTTCATATCATCAAACAAAATTATCTTATAGGCTCAGATCCTTGTCCAGACATCGACTGGTCTCCAGTTAAACTAGAAGTCATGTATACTAAGTTGACAAAAAACGTCTCGGAAACGTATTTTCCTCTTGATAAAAAACTGATTGAATTTGCGCTGAATGCAGTTGATAAAAAGGAACGTGCGTTTATTTTCTCAAAAACAACTACCCTTTACGAGGGATTTGCCGAGTTGAAAAATGAAACCCACTATACAGGTGGGGCACCAGGAACAGGTGGGATGTTACTGATTAATTTGAAAGGACGAGTGACGTGGGAGGATACCACGCTTAGTCTAGATAAAACGGATCTGTTTGTGGCTGTTCAAGGGAATGAAGAACGTTGGTATGCATTGAAGAGACTTGAGGACGAAGGGGGATATCTCCTCTATCGAGTCGATCAAGATCCCTTATCCTATCTCAAATATGGGTTATTCAATCGAAAAGATCTTTGGGAGAAAGGGTATCGACAAGAAGGAAATGAGATACGTATAGGGGATAAATATTTTCAGTTCTCTGCTCGTGTGAATCGAAGCAAGAAATTATCCCATGGGGTGGAAATAGAACCGTTCATTGAGACATTGAGTCGTAAACATAGTGATCAACTATATAAACAACTGTACGATTCGGGAAACGATAAAGCGGATCTCGAAAAAATTTGGGATGTCATCAAGCATTTCATCCCATTTTATGATTGTGTGGTAGGAATCATTGATCAAGATATTGGGAAAGCAATTACTTCGTGTGCGATTGATGCGTTGCTTTTCATTCCAGTATTAGGACAAATCACTTCTCTCAATATGAAATTTGCGTTAGGGGTGGCCCGAGCATTTGCCAGAGGTGGTATTAAAGGTGTTATTAAAAGCAGTACTAGTTTCCTTCCTAAAGTAGCTGAAATCAGAAAAATTGTGTTCAGTCTCGCACGGACCATCGATCCAGGGTTTGAGTTAGTCATAGGTGGGGGACGACTGGTTACCAAAAAATTAGTGAACTTTAAAAATGAATTTTGGGTAACCAAGAAGACAAAAGACCTGTTAGAAAGAATAGAGACCATGGAGAAGTCACGAGAGGCATTGAAAAAGTTTATTGTCATGGGAAGATTGCCAGAAAATGGATTAGTAGTCCCTGTGAGAATCGTAAAAGCTCATTTATATAGTCGCGTGACGAATCTGGAAACTGCAGAGGTATTTGGTGACTTATACATGTTGAAAGGCAACCAGTTAGAACTCTATAGGGGACCTGCCAAATTTACGGCGGATCAACTAAAGTTGATCGATCGTTTGGAGGTCAAACTGGATAAAGATCAGATTTCTGTCCTCGAAGAGAATCCCAATCCTCAAGCCTATGGGGTAGGAATACTTGTAACGGTAGCCAAAGAAGGAGAAGAAACCAAACGCTTTATCCGAATGAAGGGAAAGCACATTCCGGTATCCATCACGGCAATCGAGGGGCACGGTATCCGATTGGATATTTATGACCCACATACGGGAAAATTCCTACCAGTGAATTATAATGGCGTGGAATGGTATTTTGAAGCATCAACTTCTCCTTTTGTCTCAAAAGAGGTAGAGACAAAGATTGCTGGGATGGTGGATCAGTTTGAAACGAGAAAGGACCCAAGTGTTCTTTCTGCCTCAGACTGCAGAGGTTTGATGTGGGAAAAGTCAGACAGATCCTACATCAAGATCAAGGAGCACTACATTCCATTGATTTTACTGGATAACGAATTAAATCGATATCATTTAGTGAAAAAAAATTACAATGAGGAAATGACGGTCTTGAGATTTGATGCAGAAAAAAGGCAATTTCGATTTGAGACTGAGTTGGAGAAGAAGCAAGTCAGGGAGGAGCTTTTTTTAAAACAAATAGAATCACCAAGCCGAAGAAGTAAAGGATATCTGCAGAAAAAAACAGCAAAGGATTCAGTGGAAGAATCGTATATAAATTCACAACTAGCGGCCTTACAGGAAAATAGAAACATTTTACTTCCACCACCTAATGAACTTCCAACGATTTCACTTGGACATTCAGAAAAGTGGACGAGGCTTAGAGGAGCAGTCGCATATCCACCAGACTTTTGGTGGCCGAGAGTGGAAGATTACCGTGTTGCACTCGGTGAATTTTCAGGATTTCTTCCAGAATGCCCACCGATGTATTTTGATGACAGCGAATGGCTAAAGGATAGAATGATGAAGGACATCCTTATGTACTTGCCTCAGACATCTAAACTTGACTTTCGTATATATGTCGGATTTAACTCAGATAGGGTGCCAGAATTTATCAAACTTTTTCGAGAAAAATTGGTAGAAGGTTTTATGGAAGCAGAAGAGACTTGTAAAAAGGTAATTGAAACATGTGAGAATTTGTTAAAAGAAGAAACATTTGTAGAGACTCTAGAAGGTCAATATTTGACCAACATGTTTAAATTGGGTGGATTAACCAATCAAGAAGAGATCTTAGTCGAAATCGTCAAGAGACTAAAATCGATAGCAGAAAAAGGGGGAGAATTTCTTCAACAAACAGTGGATTTTGGATTTGATAATGTTTGGATTGTTTCCACTGATTTAGTTCGTCTACCAGGCTCTCAGGAGTACCGCTCTCTTTATAAATCACCTGGTCCAGAAGGAATGGCAGTAAGAGGTGATCCAGAATGTCGAATGTTTATTTTTGCGGATGCTTTTCATTTAGATCCAGATATCGAGAAAGGCGCTCAACTAGCACCAGTTGCACGTGAAGTAATCTTACATGAAACAACACATATTATGTCAGCGAAAGAGGATGTAATTTATTATTCTCGTGTTGAGTCAGGCTTTAGTAGGAGTGGAGAAGATGTCATAAACAATTACATCGCTAAATACCCAAATCTATTAGAATCTGTCCCATTTAAATTATTTGTGAACCATTTGGCGGTATCGTTGAACAAGCCAACGATATCAGTCTGGGCCGTGGCAAACGAAATCTATAGAAATCCAATGTTGCGGGCTAATTTTCAGATGATGGATGTGGAGATGGTTATGACGCTCCTCAGAGATATCGCTGACCGTAGAGGTTTTAATCAACGGCCACGCGTGACAAGAAGCGTAAAGGAGGTGGAATCAGAAAAGGAATCCAGTGAGCCTAATGTCTCCGAGAAAACCAATCGTTCCATGTTTTTATATCTAGCATTACCTTACATACTTGGAAATGGGATCTTTGAAAGAAATCTTCAACTGAATAAAACTCAAGAGCAAACCACCATAAGAACAACGGATAATACAGAGGAGAAAACAGCAAATAAAGAAGTACCGATAACTGTAGGAACTACGAAGAGTGTGAAGACTGCAGAGATCACAAAGGATACAACAAATCAACCTTTCTTGAATCTTGTAGCCACAAGTACCGAAAAAAGCATCAGAATCAACCAAACTACAATCGATCAACAAATAAACAAGAAACAGAAAAAATTAAACTTACAACCTAAAGCACTAGCCAAGTAGTGTAGGTCTTCCTCCAACATGTAAGAAGATAGATGATAACATGTTGGAAGAAAAGAAAATGTAATTGATAGTGAAGAGTACCTAAAAAGGTTGATTGACAGCTATTTTCAGGAATTAATCGAAATCCTAAAATATCATTTACATGTCTAAGCCAGTCTTGATTGGATAGTAAAAAATGATTCTTGAGATTTAAAATCATTTCAATAAGGACAGTCTTTCTATAAAAATACAAGAAGTTGGTTTACAGTGATAAAAAATCCATCTAAAAATAATGAAATAACTTGTCAATGTAGGTTTGCATTCAAATCGATTTTGGGAAGAGAGATATTAAAATATTTTTGAATAAAAGGAAAGTAACGTCTTTTTTCTATTTATTTTTAATTTTAGAGTGATACTTTTTCATATCGACTCATCACCAAGAGGTTAAAACTTTTTTTAATGATTTTATTCGGGGTCATATTTTTTTGCTAGTCTATTGTTACTACTGAAAACCAATAGATGATCAAACTGGAGTATGTAAACTTCCTATTGAAGTATAAGAATTCGTACAGTGGGGCATCTTACTACTTTACAGAAACAAACCGAAGAATCCGTAAATATTTTCTATTTGCGAATTTTTCGGTTTGTTTAAAGCGGAATATACTATTTCAAAAGAATGGGGGTGTTAGGAATCGTAAAACCGGCTGCCGTCAGTTCTTTGACGTAAGAGCTTAAGAATTCTTCTTGTAAAGCGAATTGTTTGCCATTGATCACGTAACAAATAGTCCGGATTGCAAAATTGCTATTTCCAAGGTCGACCAAACCAAAAATGGATGGTTCTGTTTGTAATTCTTCTTCATATTTTATAGCCAGTGTTTCATTGACTTTTTGAATGATTTCATAAATTTTATCATAACCTTCTTCAGGTACAATACGGATATTTAAAACGACTTGCATATTTGAACGAGAGAGGTTACTGATTGTCGTGATATTACGATTTGGGATAAAGTGGACTGTTCCATCCACGCTTTTTAATTGTAAGGTTCGAATCCCCACAGAAACGACTGTCCCTTCAATGGTTAGGTTAGTTAGTTTGATATAATCACCGACATCCATCTGTTGCTCCATAATAATGAAAAAGCCATTAATCATATCACTCATAAAACCTTGTGCACCAAGACCAATCGCTACCCCAGCAATTCCTGCTCCGGCTAAGAGTGAACCAATAGGTACGCCAATGACGGATAAAATGGCGTAGATAAAGAAGAAGCCCATAGTATAATAAAAAACGGTATTCAAAAGACTTTGTAACGTTTTTAAGCGGCTTTCATTGATCACGGTTTTTTTAGAGTACTGTTTAAAAGACTTATCAATCAAATATTTGCCGATACGGTTAAGGAAGCCAAATAGAATGATCAAAAAGAGAAGATACAAACTTTTTTGGATCAGCGTGGCCAGAATCCCATCCCAGTCGATTCCATTCCAGAAACGCTGAAACGCATTGACTTGACTGACTGCTTGATCGGTGAGCGTTTCTCCTGTTGAAGTGGTTGTTCCAGCTGCTGTAATCATTGAAAACATAAAATCCTCTTTTCTAAATGTTCTTTTTTGTATTGTAACAAGAACCATCAGAAAAAGAAAATAAATAACTGAAATAAATAGTTAGATATCTATGAACTCTACTGATGTGTATATGTAATTAAAATAAACAATGACAAACAGAAAAGATAATGCTAAAATATTCGGAAACTGAAGATTGGTGGAATGTACATGCAAATAGATTGGGAACATTTAGGATTTTCTTATATCAAGACACCTTGGCGCTATATCGCGAAATGGAAAGATGGTGAATGGGAAAAAGGTGAGCTGACTGAAGAAAATTATTTATCGATCCATGAAGGTTCACCAGCCCTTCATTACGGTCAGCAATGTTTTGAGGGGTTAAAAGCTTATCGAAGAAAAGATGGGAAGATCAATTTATTCCGCCCTGAACAAAACAGCCGACGGATGAATCATAGTGCTAGACGTTTATTGATGCCAATGGTACCTGAAGAGATGTTTGTCGATGCAGTGAAAGAAGTTGTCAAAGCAAATGAAGAATTTGTGCCACCCTATGGAACAGGAGCAAGCCTATATTTACGTCCATTTTTAATCGGTGTTGGGGAAAACATTGGGGTTCATCCGGCACCGGAATATTTGTTTGTGGTCTTTTGTACGCCGGTTGGTGCTTATTTCAAAGGTGGCTTGAAACCGACGAATTTCATTGTTTCTGAATATGATCGAGCAGCGCCGAAGGGAACAGGTGCTGCTAAAGTAGGAGGGAACTATGCGGCAAGCCTATTGCCAGGACTAGAGGCAAAAGAATTAGATTATTCTGATTGCGTATATCTTGACCCTGCCACGCATACAAAAATCGAGGAAGTAGGGGCAGCCAATTTCTTTGGGATTACTAAAGATGCGAAATTCATTACACCTCAGTCTCCATCGATTTTACCAAGTATCACAAAAAACTCATTGCTGCAGATTGCTGAAGAACGCTTAGGACTTAAAGTAATTGAAGGGGATATTTACATTGATCAACTTGATCAATTCACAGAAGCAGGCGCTTGTGGGACAGCCGCTGTGATTTCACCAATCGGTGGTATCTATTACAATAACAAGTTACACGTCTTTCATAGTGAAACAGAGGTAGGACCAGTCACTAAAAAGTTGTATGATGAATTGACTGGGATTCAATTTGGTGATGTTGAAGCACCGAAAGGTTGGATCGAGGTAGTAGAGTAAGGGTTTATCATGATAAATATTAAATGGGTTCAAGCTGAACTTTAGATAAAATTTGGAAGAAAAGTGATAAAGTGGAGAATCTCGGGAATAACGATGTCTATTTTAAATTTTTTCGCCTAAGTTGCCCTATTTATGGCCAAAAGAAAACAACTTGTATCTCATTTAGTTTGAATAAAGGGAAATCTATTTGTACCTCTTTATAGATAGTAGAATACTGGTATAACTTATCATCAATTTATATGGTTAGAAAAAAGCAAGCATCAAAGCCCAGTGGCTTTTGATACTTGCTTTTTTGTTATGGATCAAGATAAATGAACCCCTTTATCTACGTAAATAATGTCACCAATGATCCCGCTTGATAGTGGACTGATCAAGAAAGCACAGGCATTTCCGACTTCTTCGATGGTAACTCCTTGTTGATCAGGCGTACGAGACTCAGATAATTCAATTAGTTTTTGATAGTCTTTGACACCGGTTACTGCAAGTGTTTTGATTGCTCCGGCAGAAATACCATTGACACGAATGCCTTTAGGTGAAAATTCTGCTGCCAAGTAACGAATCGCAGCTTCTAAAGATGCTTTGGCGATTCCCATCATATTGTAATTTGGGATGGCACGCTGTGAACCTAGATAAGTCATACTGACGATTCCACTATTAGGAGCAAGATATTTTTGAGCATATTTTGCTACAGCGATTAAAGAATAACTACTGATATCTTGAGCTAGTTGATAGCCATCTCTAGAAATATCCGAAACGTTTCCTGAAAGCTCTTCTTTGTTAGCATAGGCAATTGCGTGAACTAATCCGTGGATTTCTCCAGCATATTCCCCGATAGCATCCATCGCATGTTGAATACTTTCATCGCTAGAGGCATCGCATTCTACTGTAAAAGCATCCTCTCCAACCAGCTTGATTAATGATTTTTTCATCCGTTCGTTTTGATACGTATAGATGATTTCTGCACCTTGTTTTCTCATTGCTTCAGCACAACCCCAAGCAATACTACGTTTATTCGCAACACCCATGATTACGATTTTTTTCCCTTTTAAAAATGACATATAGACCTGTCTCTTATACACATCTAGATGTGTATAAGAGACAGACCCCAAGCAATACTACGTTTATTCGCAACACCCATGATTACGATTTTTTTCCCTTTTAAAAATGACATATAGACACTCCTTTGTTTCCATGAAAGTTTAGTTTATAAAAATATATAAGTTCAAAAAATAACTTCTTGACTTCTTATTATTATGCAAAATGCTTTGATTGTCAAACTATTTTTTTGACGAATAAAAAAAGATTGCCAAATAGTTAAGAATATGATACTTTGATAATCAAAGTATTAATTCTGGCAAATGCCTGAAAGAGGGAGTTAACTTATGTCTTATGCATTATCAGCAACTGAAGTGATGGATCTCATTCCAAACCGTTATCCCATTTGTTATATCGATTATGTCGATACTTTGGAATCTGGCAAGAAAATCATTGCAACTAAAAATGTGACGATCAATGAAGATTTCTTTCAAGGTCATTTTCCTGACAATCCTGTCATGCCTGGGGCGTTGATTTTAGAAACGTTGGCTCAAGCAGGATCGATTTTGATTTTGAAATCAGAAGAATTTTTAGGGAAACGTGCCTATATAGGCGGTATCAATAAAGCAAAATTTCGCCAAAAAGTTGTCCCTGGAGACGTGATGAAGTGTCATTTTGAAATCACCAAAATGAAGGGCCCAGTTGGAACGGCTCTTTCAGCTGCTTATGTCGACGACAAAATAGTGTGCGAATGCGAATTTACATTTATCGTTAATGAGCAAGCTTGACCTTTAGAATACAATAACACAAAACAGCCATCTTCCTATCAGAGTGAAATCTGATAGGAAGATGGCTGTTTCTATGATGAGTTTACTTATTTAGCTTCTTGTAAGATATTGATTTTTTCGATTTTTACATCTTCAGTTGGTTTGTCTGAGCTGTCTGTTTCGACGTTAGCGATGGCATCTACGACGTCCATCCCTTCAATAACTTGTCCAAAAACGGTATATCCACCGTCTAAACTAGGATAACCGCCATTTTTATAAGCATCGATGATGGCTTGAGGATAATCGTCTTTTAGTAACCCATCATGCATATCATCTGAATTTTGAACGATAAAGAACTGACTGCCGTTACTATTGGGGTCTTGGGTACGCGCCATAGATAAGGCACCGCGGATGTTATAGAGACGATTAGAGATCTCTGTTTCAAAGCCTTCGCCCCAAATACTTTCCCCGCCAGTTCCGTTTCCTTTAGGGTCGCCCCCTTGAATCATGAAGTCTTTGATCACTCGGTGGAAAGTCACGCCATCATAGTAACCATCTTTGGCATGAGTGATAAAGTTTTCCACGGCTTTTGGTGCAATTTCAGGGAATAATTTGATTTTGATCGTTCCTTTATTTGTCACCATTTCGATTAAATCTTCATTGTCAGCAACTTCAGAACTTAATTGAGGTAGATCTAAAGCGTTCAAATCAATACTCTCCACTGTACTACTTGCTGTTGTTTTTTCAGTTGTTTCACTACTACTTGAGGAGGTATTATCTGTAGAATTATTTGTACAACCTGCTGCAAATAAAAGGGTTGCCGCCATACTTAAACTTAAAATGATTTTTTTTCTATTCATTTTTCTTTCCTTTCAGCTTTTATTATCGTTATGTTTAATGATAGCAAATTATATAGTAAATACCTATAGTTTTTATTATAATTTGGTATTTTCTTTTTTAAATCACAAAAGGTGTAGACCATTTATGGCGACTTTGTTATAATGTAAGTGGATACAAAACAGAAGACACAGGAGGAATTTTGCACATGGGAAAATTAGGTATTTCAATTTATCCAGAACGTTCGACATTCGAGAAAGATAAAGAATATTTAGATCTAGCGCATAAATATGGTTTTAAGCGTGTGTTCACTAGTTTGTTACAAATCAAAGATGACAAAGAAAAGGTATTAGCAGAATTTAAAAAAGTAGTGGATTATGCAAATCAATTAGGTATGGAAGTCATGGTGGATATTAACCCATCTTTATTTGAACAATTAGAGATTTCCTATGATGATCTTTCATTTTTTGATAAAATGGGTGCCTACGGTATTCGTTTAGATATCGGATTTACTGGGGCAGAAGAAGCGAGAATGACTCGTAATCCCTATAACATCAAAATTGAAATCAATATGAGTTCTGGAACAAATTATGTCGATAATATCATGAGTTATTCACCTAATACTTCGAATTTATTAGGATCCCATAATTTTTATCCTCATCGTTATTCTGGTTTGGGGTATGATCATTTTGTCTACTGTTCTGAAAAATTCCGTAAATATAATCTAAATACGATGGCGTTTGTCAATTCTCAGACAGCTGATTTTGGTCCGTGGCCAACTCAAGATGGTCTATGCTCATTAGAAGATCATCGAGATCTAGAGATTTCTACCCAAGTCAAACATTTGATGTTGACGGGGCTGATTGATGATATTTCAATTGGTAATGCTTATGCAAGTGAAGCAGAACTTAAAGCAATGGCAGAAGCATTCAATGCGTCTTATCCAACTTTAAAAGTAGATGTAGCAGAGGATATCACGGAAGATGAACGGATTTGTCTGTTTGATAATCTGCATAGTTATCGTGGAGACCGTTCCGAATATATTTTGCGTTCGACGATGACTCGAGTTTATTACAAAGATAAGCCTTTTCCAGCGCATAATACACGCGATATGTCCCATGGAGATGTCTTGATCGATAACGAAGGATATGGACAGTATAAAGGTGAAACGCAAATCGCATTAAAGGACATGAAAAATGACGGTCGTGTCAATGTAGTTGGTCGTATCTCAGAGGATGAATTATTCTTGCTTGACTTCCTGAAACCTTGGTCGAACTTCAAATTAGTGGAAAATAAATAATCAATGATTTGAGTCTGACGATGTTTAACATGTCAGGCTCGTTTTTTTTGATTGTTGTCTAAAGATCATCGGATATGGAGGAATATTTATAATTGGACACGTATTCAATCAAAAAAATTTTGTCGCTTGCATAAAAAAATTCTAAAATAATTGACTGATTTTTGCAGATATTGCATCCTTTGTTTTCTTTGTTTATACTTTATTCAAGATACTTTGTAAATGAAGAGGTAGGTAAACGATGAAACTTTGGATGAAAATAGGAATTGGGGTCATTTTGCTAGTAATTGTCGTATTGCTTTACGCTGGCAATTATTTTTATAACTATGCAGTTGTTCCTTCGCAAAAAGACTTTTTAGAAGAAGATACACCAGGTACGACAAAAACTGGGGAAGAAACAGAGGCTCAAAGATGGTTCGCTGATTCTACTAATCGCAGTGAATGGCACATCACCTCTAATGATGGCTTAAAACTGTCAGCCATTTATTTACCTGCTGACAAAAGCGATAAGACAGCAATTGTCGCTCATGGCTATATGGGCAATGCCGAAACAATGGCCAATTATGCGAAAATGTTTCATGATTTAGGCTATAATGTCTTGGTTCCTGATGCTCGTGGGCATGGAAAAAGCGAAGGAAATTATATTGGTTTTGGTTGGCCTGAAAGAAAAGATTATACACAATGGATCAATCGTGTCCTTGAAGAAAATGGTTCATCAGAAAAAATCGTACTTTACGGAATCAGCATGGGTGCTGCTACTGTGATGATGACAAGTGGCGAAACATTGCCAGAAAATGTGAAAGCCATCATCGAAGACTGTGGCTATTCTACGGTGAATGAGGAATTGAGTTATCAATTGGATGAATTATTCAATCTTCCGCCATTTCCTCTGATACCGGTGACGAGTTTAATGACGAAAGCTAGAGCAGGTTATTTTTTTGGTGAAGCAAATGCAGTGAAGCAATTGCAAAAAAACACTCTTCCTACGTTATTTATTCATGGTGAATCAGATACCTTCGTTCCATATGAAATGTTGGATCAAGTTTACGAAGCAACTAAAGGGCCAAAAGAAAAATATAGTGTACCAAAGGCCGAACATGCAAAAGCTTATAGTGCAGATCCAGAAAAATACCAAGAAGTAGTGAAAGAATTTTTGAATAAGTATGGAAAATAGAAGCTAAGACTAGCATATTTCGATAAGAAGAAGTTCTCTTTTAAACGGATATGCCAGTCTAAAGCTTCTTTATTATTTGTTTTCCATGTCCTTTGCAGTAAAATAAGATGGAAGTAATCAGTAATAGATGCTTAAATTTTCTGTTTAATGATGGACAAAAGTGTGTTTGACCGATAAAATAGACTGGACTTGTGTTTATTGTGGAGATTCAGGTAGTCATTAATTTGTAATAATAGATAGATGAAATAGGAGGACGAAAATATGTCCATGTTTTTAGATCAAGTAACGATCGACGTGAAGGCTGGTAAGGGTGGAGACGGAATGGTGGCATTCCGAAGAGAAAAGTATGTACCTGATGGTGGACCAGCTGGTGGTGACGGAGGTCACGGCGGTGATGTGATCTTAGTTGTTGATGAAGGATTACGTACGTTGATGGATTTTCGTTTTAATCGTCATTTCAAAGCCCAACCAGGTGAAAATGGCATGAGTAAAGGTATGCATGGTCGTGGGTCAGAAGATACGTATGTCAAAGTTCCTCAAGGAACGACAGTACGGGATGCACAAACGGGTGCTTTATTAGGTGATTTGATCGAAGATGGTCAGACACTAGTTGTTGCAAGAGGTGGCCGTGGTGGTCGAGGCAATATCCGTTTTGCATCTCCACGAAATCCAGCACCAGAAATTGCTGAGAATGGGGAACCAGGGCAAGAAAGAAAAATCGAATTGGAATTAAAAGTGTTGGCAGATGTTGGTTTAGTAGGATTCCCTTCTGTAGGTAAATCCACATTGCTTTCTGTGATTTCATCTGCTCGACCAAAAATCGGTGCCTATCATTTCACTACATTAGTTCCTAATCTTGGAATGGTCACAACTAGCGATGGACGTAGTTTTGCTGCTGCTGACTTACCCGGATTGATTGAAGGGGCTTCACAAGGGGTAGGTTTAGGGACGCAATTTTTACGTCACATTGAACGCACTCGGGTCATTTTACATGTGATCGATATGAGTGGTATGGAAGGACGCGATCCGTATGAAGATTATGAAGCAATCAATCATGAATTAGCTTCTCACAATCTACGTTTACTAGAACGCCCTCAAATCATTGTCGCAAACAAAATGGACATGCCCGATGCGCAAGAAAATCTAGAAAAGTTCAAAGAACAATTGAACAAAAACAAAGAAGATGAATTTGCAGATGATATTCCAGTCTTCCCAGTTTCAGGTGTGACTCGAAAAGGGCTCGATGCTTTATTGAATGCAACGGCTGATTTATTAGAAGTGACACCAGAATTTCCATTGTATGAAGAAGAGATTGAGGAAGAAACAGTTCATTATGGATTTAATCCAGATGAGCCTGAATTCACTATTGATCGTAACTCTGATGCAACTTGGGTTCTTTCTGGAGAGAAAATCGAAAAACTATTCCAAATGACGAATTTTGATCACGATGAAACAGTCATGCGTTTTGCTCGTCAGTTACGTGGGATGGGCGTAGATGATGCATTACGCGCACGTGGAGCAAAAGACGGAGACTTGGTACGTATCGGTGAATTTGAATTCGAATTCGTTGAGTAAAAAGAAAAGAGCAAAAGAGGAGTTGTGATTGTGGTCACAGCTTCTCTTTTTTTGTACAGGTTGTTATTTTTCTGAAGTCTTTTCCTTTTATTTTTACTTGTTCCACGTTAAACTAAAAGAAAATGTTAAGAAAGAGGCGGTTTTAATGAGTAAACGGGTCATTATTTTAAATTTCCAGATAGAAAGTCAAGCGTATCAAGCTTTTTCAGAAATCAAAAAGCTACATGGCACCCGAGCAATCAAAGGGGAACAAATGGCTGTGATCAGTCATGTACCAAATGGCACTCATCAATTTAAGATCGAAGACTTTTTGGATTTCACTGGTAGTAATAACTCATCAAAAGGCGGTTTGATAGGCATGCTTGTCGGTGTCTTGGGAGGACCACTAGGAATTCTACTTGGCTGGTTTGCCGGCGGTATGATTGGCGCAACGCAAGATGCAAAAGAGATCAAAGATGCCCAAACGGTATTTGATTTTGTTAGTAACAAAATTGGTGAAGGAGCAACAGGTTTGATCTTGATTGCAGAAGAAGAAGACAATCGCCCATTGAATCAATTAGTCATGATGGAACTAGGGGGAGAAATCACTCGGTTAGATTACGAAGAAGTGGAAAAAGATGTACATGATGCGGCAGAATTGGAAAAACATGCGAAAGAAACGGCACAAAAGAACTGGAAGGAAAAACATCAGAAGTCAGTAGATGAAACTGATGATTCGACACCATCTTAAGTATCTCAAAATATATTTTGGTCAAATAAAGAAACACTAAGAAAAACTTTTAAGAAAACTTTTTTGAAGTAGGCGCATGGATTATCCCGTAAGTTATTCATTCTTTTCTCTTTATGTTTGAAAAATTCAGGGAACTTACGACTTTCAGTTGATTATCGGTTGGAATTCCCCTAAAATTAATTAGAGCTTAAAGAAAGTCAGGTAGATTATGGAATTACAATTTTTAGGAACTGGTGCAGGTGTACCGGCGAAACATCGAAATGTTTCAAGTATTGCTTTAAAACTCTTGGATGAACGCAATGAAGTTTGGTTATTTGACTGCGGTGAAGGAACTCAGATGCAAATTTTACGAACGAACATCCGTCCGAGGAAAATTGGAAAAATATTCATCACTCATTTACATGGGGACCATATTTTTGGACTTCCTGGGTTGATCAGTAGTCGCTCTTTCCAAGGAGGAGAAACACCTTTAGAGATTTACGGTCCGCAAGGGATTGAGCAGTTTATCAGGAATTCTTTAAGTATTTCCCAAACGAAACTTAGCTATCCATTAAAATTCATTGAATTAAGAGAGGATCAGCCAATTTTTCAAGATCAAGAATTCTCAGTCTACACAAAAAAACTTAGCCATGGGATCGATAGTTTTGGCTATCGCGTTGTAGAACACGATCATAAAGGCGAGTTACAAGTAGAAAAACTAAAAGAAATGGCTATACCGGCTGGACCGATCTATGGGGAACTAAAAAAAGGGGAAACAGTCCAATTAGAAGATGGTCGAGTGATCGATGGTCGCCAATTTGTGGGACCAGATAAGAAAGGTCGGATTATCACCATTTTAGGGGATACTCGTAAAACCTCTAATTCCGTTTTATTAGCTAAGGATAGTGATGTCTTGGTACATGAGAGTACGTTTAATAAAAATGAGGCTAAAATGGCCCACAATTATTTTCATTCCACGACACATCAAGCTGCAGAAGTGGCAAAAGAGGCTGAAACAAAACAGTTGTTATTGACGCATATTAGCGCGAGGTATCTAGGAAAAGCTGCGCTTGAACTTGAAAATGAAGCGAAAGAAATCTTTCCAAATACAAGAATAATGAAAGACTTTGATCTTGTAGAGATTCCATTTCGCGAGGAGGAAAATGAATGGACTTAGAAAACAAAGTAGTACTCGTCACAGGGGGATCAGGTGGCTTAGGCGCAGAAATCTGTTATGAAGCAGCGAAACAGGGCGCAATCGTGATTACGTGTGCTAGACGGGTTCAGCAGATCAATGAAGTAAAAGAAAAATGCCGACAATTAAGTGGCAACCCTGCTTATGCCTTTCAACTAGACGTCAGTGATCCTGAGAGTGTGGAAGAATTATACGAACAGGTAAAAAGAGAAGTTGGTACAGTCGATATTTTAGTCAACAATGCAGGCTTTGGTATCTTTGAAGACTTTTTATCCTTTGATCTTGGTCGAGCGTATGATATGTTTGAAGTGAATGTGTTAGGTATGATGGTCTTGACTCAAAAATTTGCCATCGATATGGCTGAAAATAGACAAGGTCATATCATCAACATTGCTTCAATGGCAGGGAAAATGGCTACAGCAAAATCGACAGTTTATTCTGCGACAAAATTCGCTGTGATCGGTTTTTCCAATGCATTACGCTTAGAATTGAAACCACTAGGTGTCGCAGTAACGACAGTCAATCCTGGGCCGATTGAAACGGATTTCTTCGGTAAAGCCGATCCAAGTGGTTCCTACTTGGAAAAGGTAGGGAAACTTGTCCTTGATTCGACTAAACTGGCCAAAATCATCGTCCGTAATATGAAACATCCAAAACGAGAGATCAATCAGCCAGTCATCCTCGAAATTGCAGCGAAATTTTATGGCTTGTTCCCGACGATTGGCGATTATCTTGCAGGTGGAATTTTTAATAAAAAGTAGGTGGAGAGTAAGTGAAAAAACAAACGAGTGTGATTGCTGGTTTTTTATTGGTGTTAGTGATCGTCGTTTTTGCTGTATTGAATAACCAAAATGTTCCAGTTCGTTTTGGGTTTGCCTCTTTTCAGGCCCCACTTATCCTAGTAATCATCGGCTCCGCACTGATAGGGGCACTAATTGTTTTCTTGACTGCTTCAGCAACCTTGTGGCAACAAAAGAAGCAGTTGAAACAGTTAAATAAAGAGCTTTCTGAGAGTCAAACGGACCTTCAAAAGAAAATCGATGCAGTAACAGAAGCACAACAAAGAGAGTTCCGAAATGAACGAGCCGAATTGGAAGCTGCTTATCAAGCAGAATTACAAGCAAAAAATGAACAAATCAAACAATTAACCGAACCAAAGGAAACATCAGTTCATAAACCAAAACAAAGCGTAAATTATTTTGATTAATAAAATAGACGCGTAAGCGGACAAAAGAGTTGAAGTCCTCTACTCAGAAAAATTTTGAGATTGAAGAATCAACATCGTTGGATGAAACAAGTATCCATTATGGAAATAAGACGATAAAAATAAGCGAATCATTTTTTTCTTGTGATGGTCTAGTGTCAAGGAGCAGTTAGTAATTTATGCTTGGCAAAACTAGAATTAGCCTGAAAAATTTGCCTATCTCATTTTGAGCCGGATGATCTGAAAGTGTGCTACTTTCTTTGATCTTCCGGTTTGTTTTATGAGTCATTTTGGGATTTCAATTCATCTTTTGAAAATTTATTTTTTATAGTTAGGTTATCTTTTCTTTATTCTTTTTTTTGAAGAAGACGTTTGCTATAATGACTAAGTTAGGAGTGAGAAAGTGAGACAAGCAAATTATGATTGGAAACTAAATGAGACAGAACCTTCTGGATCCTTTCTCCAAATGATCGAAAAAAAGCAGCTATCTCCTTTGATCGGTCAATTGCTATGGCAGCGAGGATACCAAGAAGAAGATAGCATACAAAAATTTTTAAACCCAAAAGAGCAGACGTTGCATGATCCTTATTTAATGCATGATATGGATAAGGCAATTAGCCGAATCCAAGAAGCAGTCATCAATAATGAACCGATCTTGGTTTACGGGGATTATGATGCAGATGGCATCACAAGTGCAACAGTGATGAAAGAGACGTTGGAATTACTGGGGGCACAAGTCGAAGTCTTTTTGCCGAACCGTTTTGAACATGGGTATGGTCCAAATCGAACAGTCTATCAGGAAAAGATCGATGAAGGGATACAATTGATCGTTACAGTCGATAACGGCGTTGCAGGGCATGAAGCAATTAGCTATGCGCAACAACGTGGAGTAGATGTGATTGTAACCGACCATCATGAATTGCCAAATGAGCTCCCTCCTGCATATGCAATTGTTCATCCAAGACATCCAGAAGGGAATTATCCTTTTGGGGAACTTGCTGGAGTCGGCGTTGCTTTTAAAGTAGCAACGGCGTTATTGGAAGAGCCTCCTGCGGAATTTCTGGATCTAGTTGCAATAGGAACGATAGCGGATCTAGTCTCTATGACAGATGAAAATCGTACGCTAGTGGTATTAGGTTTAGCAGCTATTCGCCAATCCGAACGAATCGGCTTGCAGGCATTGTTTGATCAAAGTGGTGTTAAAATCAGAGAAGTCGATGAAACAATGATTGGTTTTTCGATTGCTCCTCGCTTAAATGCAATTGGCCGTATGGGTGACCCCAATCCAGCAGTGGAGTTATTAGCAACTTTCGATGAGACACGAGCAAAAACACTTGCGGAGCAATTGCAACTGATCAATGAAAAACGTAAAGCAACGGTGGAAGAGATCACAAATGAAGCATTAGCCATGATCAATCATGAAAATCAAATCCACGTATTAGCGAAGGAAGGTTGGCATGAAGGGGTACTAGGAATCGTTGCCGGTAAAATCATGAATCAAACAGGCAAACCAACGATCGTTCTTGGTGTCAAAGAAGGTAAGATAGCCAAAGGTTCAGGGCGTAGTATCGAAGCGTTGAATCTATTTGAAATGCTGAATGAGATGCGTGAATTGTTTACTTTTTTTGGTGGACACCATGCGGCCGTGGGCTTAACGATGCCAGCAGAAAACATCGATCGTTTACAGGAGCAGATGAATCAATACATTGAGAAAAATCAAATTGATTTATCTAAAGGACCAGTGCTTATGATCGATGAAGTAGTTTCTCCAAAAGATATTACGGTGGAAGGGATCGAGTCACTGAGATTACTAGCTCCTTTTGGAACAGATAATCCAGAACCAACATTTTTATTCAAACAAGTCACTGTTGAAAACACAAGAAGAATCGGAACTACCCAGCAACATTTGAAGCTTTCCATTATCGATGAAGCCAGCCAACTAGATGCAGTCGCATTTGGATTTGGTGCAGAGGAGAATGAATTTTTAACAGATGATGTCAATGTGATAGGGAAATTATCCATTAATGAATGGAACGGGAGAAAAAAACCACAACTGCTGGTCACAGATTTTGCAGTTGATGGTTTGCAGGTTTTCGACTGGCGAGCGAAACGTTATCGCATAATGCCAGAAGAAGTGAAAGAAGCAGTATACGTGGCTTTTTCTGAGCAATCGCTCAAAGAATTGAACGAGGAAGTTCAAAAGCAAGTTATCTTATTTGAAGATTTAGCAACATTTGAAGAACGTCTTCATGCCCAAAGGATTCACTCATTGGTCATCGTTGATTGTCCTGAAGAATTAAATGTACTAAAAGAGATTCTTTCAATAGGGTCATTTAGCCGAATCTATTTGTTAGGGATTTCAATCGATGAAGCTTATTTGAATGGTGTCGGTTCTAGAGAACAATATGCTAGACTATTCAAACTGATTCATGCGCAAGAAAAAATCGATATCCGCCACAAACTAGGAGCGATTGCACAGTATTTGAAGATACCACAAAAATTATTAATTTTTATGATACAGGTGTTTTTTGAATTGAAGTTTGTTACAATAGAAAATGGCGTTTTAGAAAAAGTCGCGACTCCTGAGAGTCATCCGTTGACTGATAGTAGTCATTATCAGAAGCGACTAAAGAAAATTAAAGTTGAGGAATTTTTGCTGTTAAGTGATATTCCAACCATAAAAAAATGGTTAACAACCTAGGAGGAAACATAAAAGTGGATTTAAAAGATTATATTGCTAGTATCCCTGATTATCCATCGGAAGGAATCATTTTTCGGGATATTTCACCATTGATGGCAGATGGAGATGCGTATCGTGAGGCAACGAAACAGATTGTAAACTATGCAAAAGAAAAACGCATTGATATGGTAGTCGGACCAGAGGCACGTGGTTTTATCGTTGGTTGCCCAGTCGCTTATGAGCTAGGTGTAGGATTTGCACCTGTACGCAAAAAAGGGAAACTACCTCGTGAAACAATCGAAGTAACTTATGGACTTGAATACGGTACGGACACATTGACTCTTCATAAAGATGCGATTAAACCTGGTCAAAGAGTATTGATCTGTGATGATCTATTAGCAACAGGCGGGACAATCAAAGCAACGATCGAACTAATTGAAGAACTTGGTGGCGTAGTTGTTGGCTGTGCATTCTTGATCGAATTGATGGGTCTTAAAGGCCGTGACAAAATCAAAGGCTATGATATGATCACCTTGATGGAATATTAAAAATTATTCAGTAACGTGTTTTGATTGGAACAATAAGCTCTCTCATTTATATTCGTTTCTTATTATACGAAAAGAGAGGGCTTATTTTTTTGTTCCATTTTATGGATAACAATGAAAGCATGAATTAGCTTTTCATTGAAATAAGCCATTGCCTAATTTCAGTCAATTGGACAAGGCAAAGACAAAAAAGCAAACGAATAGATTTTCTATCGTTTGCTTTTATTTTTATCTCCTGATGTACGAACGGAAACCGTTCATTTATGAATGCCTGGAACTGTAATAAGATTCATGATAAAAAGTCTCTTCATGACTCCGCTGACGCTCCGATTGACGGTATTTTTTTTCATCCCACAACATGAACCATAATGTAAATAACGGAACAAAAACCAACAACGCTGGACGTATACCAAAATTACCAATAATAATACCTAAAAATAAAACCATTAATACTAAACCAAAACGTCTCATTGATTTCATGAATAGTCACCTCTTTATAGAATGCGAACAGTAGTTCGTATTTATAGTATACGAACTTTTGTTCGCTTTGTAAAGAGGAAATATTCGAAAATGAGAGATTAAAAAGAAAATATGTGAAGATGATCAATCGAAGTTAAATAGATTTAGAGAGGGATAGATAAGACAAATGAGGAGATTTTTGTTTTTTGTCCTGAAAAATAAGCTGAAGAATTCGAAAATAGTTTGCCTATTTTCGGATTCTTCGGCTTATTATTGAAAGAGCTGTTGTTCACCGAAGTTCTGCTGATGGAGTAACGTTTATTTAAGAGAAAGGATTAATTGACTAGCTCGTCTCCCAAAAAACGAATGCACTAATGTTCTTATTTTAATAAATGTGACTGCGGTACAGTCCAACGACACGACCTAAAATAGCTACCTGATCAAGAATGATCGGTTCTAATAAATCATTTTCTGGTTGTAGACGGAAATGGTCTTTTTCTTTGTAGAAACGTTTGCAAGTTGCTTCGTCTTCGTCAGTCATAGCAATAACGATATCCCCATTTTGTGCTGTTTCTTGTTTGCGTACAATTACGTTGTCTCCGTCTAATATCCCAGCATTGATCATACTTTCACCGCGGATCGTCAACATAAACAAACTTCCTTCTTCGGAAGAAAGATTTGGAGGCACCGGGAAAAAGTCAGAAGCTTCTTCGACTGCTAAAATCGGTTCACCCGCTGTTACTACACCTAATACAGGGATAGTAGAGGGTCTGATGCCGATTTTTGCTAATCCTTGTTGTGTCAACTCGATGGCACGTGGTTTTGTAGGGTCTCTTTGGATAAATCCTTTTTTTTCTAGTCTTGCAAGATGACCGTGGACAGTAGAGGTAGAAGAGAGTTGCACTGCTTCTCCAATTTCACGGACAGTTGGAGGATAGCCTTTTTGGTTTACTTGTTCATGAATATATCGTAAGACTTCGATTTGTCTTGTTTCAGTTTGTCGGGCCACAAGGTACACCTTCTTTCACTTGATAACTAGATAGTACCATACAAAATGTATGATTTCAAACAAATGTTCGCATGAAGTTCGTTGGATTTAGTTGTTTTTTTTCTCTTTTTTATATAATATGAAGTAGAAGCAAAAGGAGGGGTGGAAATGTTATCACCTGAGAAAATTGAACGCATCAATCAGTTAGCCCGCAAAAAGAAAGAAGAAGGACTGACACCAGCAGAAGAAAAAGAACAAGCACAATTGAGAGAAGCTTATTTAAGTGCCTTTCGTTCGGGAATGAGACACCACATCGAAGGAATGAAAGTTGTTGATCCAGACGGAAATGATGTGACACCTGAAAAACTGAAAGAAATCCAAAAGAAAAAAGGCTTACACAATCGAAAGGACAACTTTTAGTAAAAAATACTAAAAAACATTGCTTTTTCGAGTCGTATCTTATAAAATATGTAAGTGTAGAATATAGGTAAAAAAAACCTAAATTACTGGAGGGGTTAGATTGTTTGATAAAATAGACCAACTTGGAGTGAATACGATCCGTACGTTAAGTGTGGATGCAGTACAAAAAGCAAATTCAGGACACCCAGGATTACCAATGGGAGCAGCGCCTATGGCTTATGCACTATGGACAAAACACTTGAAAGTGAATCCAAAGACTTCAAAAAACTGGGCGGATCGTGATCGATTTGTACTTTCAGCAGGGCATGGTTCTGCTATGCTCTACAGTTTATTGCATCTAGCAGGCTATCAAGTGACGATTGATGACTTAAAACAATTTCGCCAATGGGAATCAAGAACGCCAGGACATCCTGAAGTACACCATACAGACGGTGTGGAAGCAACGACTGGACCACTAGGTCAAGGGATTGCAATGGCTGTTGGTATGGCAATGGCTGAAGCTCATCTAGCAGCTACTTATAATAAAGATGATTACAAAGTGATGGATCATTATACGTATGCGCTATGCGGTGATGGGGACCTAATGGAAGGTGTTTCTCAAGAAGCAAGCTCCATGGCAGGCCATATGAAACTTGGCAAACTAATCGTTTTATATGATTCAAATGATATCTCATTAGATGGCCCAACCTCAAAAGCATTTACTGAAAATGTAGGTGCCCGTTTTGAAGCTTATGGTTGGCAACATATCTTAGTTAAAGACGGCAACGACTTAGAAGCAATCTCAAAAGCAATTGAAGCAGCTAAGGCAGAAACTGAAAAACCAACGCTGATCGAAGTTAAAACTGTTATTGGATTTGGTGCACCTAACGAAGGTACTTCGGCTGTCCATGGCGCACCTCTTGGATTAGAAGGAATCAAAAAAGCGAAAGAAGTATATGGCTGGTCTTATCCTGAATTTACTGTACCAGAAGAAGTAGCGGAACGTTTCCGCCAAACAATGGTAGAAGAAGGAGAGAAAGCAGAAAATGCTTGGCGTGAAATGTTTGCCGAATATAAAGCTGCTTATCCTGAATTAGCACAACAATTCGAAGATGCCTTTGATGGCAAATTACCTGAAAACTGGGATGCTGAACTTCCTACTTATGAAGTTGGAGAAAGTCAGGCAAGTCGAGTTTCAAGTAAAGAAGTAATCCAAGAATTATCTAAAGCAATCCCAAGTTTTTGGGGTGGATCAGCTGACTTATCCGGTTCAAATAACACGATGGTCACAGCTGATAAAGACTTTACCCCTGAACATTACGAAGGTCGCAATATTTGGTTTGGTGTTCGTGAATTTGCCATGGCATCAGCCATGAATGGTATCCAATTGCATGGAGGAACACGTATTTACGGCGGAACTTTCTTCGTTTTCGTTGACTACTTGCGTCCAGCAGTCCGTTTAGCTGCGATCCAAAATACACCGGTCATTTATGTTCTAACCCATGATTCAGTAGCTGTTGGTGAAGATGGTCCGACTCATGAACCAGTGGAACAATTAGCTTCTGTAAGATGCATGCCTGATATCCATGTGATACGTCCAGCTGATGGAAACGAAACACGTGCAGCTTGGAAAGTGGCAATGGAATCGACAGAAACACCGACGATATTGGTATTAAGTCGTCAAAACTTACCAGTCCTACCATCAACGAAAGAAGTGGCTGATACTATGGTTCCAAAAGGTGCCTATGTACTTTCACCAGCAAAAGGGGAACAGCCTGAAGGGATTTTGATTGCTACTGGTGCGGAAGTTGATTTGGCGGTCAAAGCACAAAAAGTGTTGGCTGAAAATGGTAAAGATGTGTCTGTTGTATCGATGCCAAGTTTTGATTTGTTCGAAAATCAATCAGCAGAATATAAAGAAACAGTATTGCCAAAAGCAGTGAAGAAGCGTGTAGCGATTGAAGCAGCCACTTCATTTGGCTGGGAACGTTATGTAGGAACAGAAGGAAAAACAATTACAATTGATCATTTCGGTGCCTCTGCTCCAGGAGCTAAAATCCTTGAAGAATTTGGATTTACTGTAGACAACGTAGTGAATACGTATAACCAACTATAATCAATTTGTTATCTTTAGCGAAAGCAGGAGATCTTAGCAAGAGGTTTGCTAGATCTTCTGTTTTTTTGTAAAGGAAATGAAAAGTCAGAATATTTTATAAAATATGGATTGCGTAACTTTTTGTTTCTTTTTTATTACACTTAGATTACAAAAGGTAAAAGTTTGCGTATTAGTTTGAGTTTATATAAAATTAAACGTATAATTTAAATGATTAAGTTTAATTTAAGAAGTTTTTTTTTATTTAGTGTATTATTCTGAGGAGGAATTCGAATGCAAGAGCTGAAAACCCGTAGCGCACGACATCATAGGCCTAAACGGACCATGGTTCTCAACAAGAAAGCCATCGCTCCTTTAGTGGGAACAAGCCTATTAGTTGGGCCAATGATGGTTACAGCAGCACCACAACAAGTCCGTGCCGATGAACAAGGAACACAAACAAGTGCGGATCCTCAAGCTTTCATCAACCAAATCGGTTGGGCTGCTTCTGAAGTAGCCGCAAGTAATGATTTATATGCTTCTGTTATGATCGCTCAAGCATTACTTGAAAGTGCATATGGCACTTCAGGGTTATCTAGTGCGCCGTATTATAATTTATTCGGTGTAAAAGGCCATTCTAGTCAACAAGTCGTGTATATGAATACCCAAGAATATTTGAACGGCCAATGGGTGACACTGAATGAACCTTTTCGTCAGTATTCTTCTTATTGGGAATCTTTCCAAGATCATGCCAATGTTTTGCGATCTACTAGTTTTTCAACGGGAGATTATCATTATGCGGGTGTATGGAAAAGTAATACCACAAGTTTTTACGATGCGACATCTTACTTAACTGGGCGCTACGCAACTGATCCAAATTACGGATCAAAATTGAACACATTGATCAATACGTATAATCTCACACGTTTTGATACACCATCAACTGGGTCAACGACAACTACAACTACAAGTAGTAGTACGACAACAACAACGACTTCATCATCTACCACTACGACTACTAGCAGTCAAAGTTATACAGTCGTCTCTGGCGATACATTTTGGGATATTGCCCAAAAATTTGGGTTGTCAGTTGATGATTTAATGGCTAAAAATGGAATGTCCATGTCAAATTATTCTCTAGTAGTTGGTCAGGAATTGAACGTTTAAAGTATATCATTCATAATAAAATAAAAAGGGACAGAATCGGTAAACTCCGAGAAATAAGAAGGGATTCACGAAAATTACTTTTCAAATTTTTGTGAATTTCGGCTTATTATCGAAGAAAGTGCTTCTGATTTCGCCGATTATACGAATTTAGAGCGTGAAACAAGAGTAAAAAATACTTTTGTTCCACGCTCTTTCCTTTTTTAAAAGCGAAACATTCGCAGATGTCTTGATTTTGTATTAAGATTAAAGAGAGTTAAATCTTAAGGGGGAAGAAAAATGACACACATTTATCATTCAATTACAGAGTTGATTGGCAAAACACCGATCGTTAAATTAAATAAATTAGTACCACAAGATGCCGCAGAAGTCTTTGTGAAACTAGAATTTTTTAATCCTGGAGGTAGTGTGAAAGATCGCATTGCACTGAGTATGATCGAAAAAGCTGAGCATGATGGGGTATTGAATCCTGGGGACACGATTATAGAACCTACATCAGGGAATACAGGGATCGGACTGGCGATGGTTGGTGTGGCAAAAGGGTATAAGGTAAAAATCGTTATGCCTGAAACCATGAGTATCGAACGTCGCTTGTTGATGAAAGGATACGGGGCAGAATTGATTTTAACGCCTGGAACAGAAGGCATTAGCGGTTCAATCAAAGAAGCCAAACGTTTAGCTGAAGAAAATGGCTACTTCTTACCATTGCAATTTGAAAATCCAGCAAACCCAATGATTCATGAAAAGACAACAGGCCCAGAAATCAAAGATGCTTTCGGAGTCAATGGGTTAGATGCATTTGTTGCGGGGATCGGCACAGGTGGGACTATCACTGGTGTAGGACATGAGCTAAAACGGATTTATCCAGGGATCAAAATCGTCGGAGTCGAGCCCGCTGAATCAGCGGTCTTAGAAGGAAAAGAACCAGGAACACATAAAATCCAAGGGATCGGGACTGGCTTTGTGCCTGATACGCTAGATACTCAAGTGTACGATCAAGTATTGTCTGTAACGAGTGATGAAGCCATGCAGACAGCAAGAGCAATGGGATATGAAGAAGGGATCCTCGTTGGCATCTCAGGTGGAGCCGCCGTGGCAGCAGCGATTCGCTTAGCCAAAGAATTAGGCCCTGATAAAAAGGTGCTAACTGTCATTCCTGATAACGGTGAACGTTATTTATCTACGCCGTTATATCAAGAAACAGAATGAAAATAATTGTAGATTGATCAAAATAAGAAATACATGAAAAGCCAACCACTTGATAGTAAGATGAGGTTGGCTTTTTTGTACCAAAAAAAGATAGGAAGCGGAAGTGATCAACAGAACAAAGGTGGATATTTGGAGATCGCTTTTGCAAATTTATTAGACTTAAGGTTAAGACTTGACTATTTATACAATATTTGTTTATTTTTAGAAAAACGAATCTTTTAATTCTATAGTAATGGAGCTTTCAAAAATTCTTTCAGATTTCTTTTTAATTGAGTAGATTTTAAAAAATAAACATAGTATGATAAGACAAGAAGAATAAGGTGGGGTTTATTTATATGGAAAATAGGAAAGTGGAAGAAGCAATTGAACGTTTAAAAAAAGAAAATATTCGAATTACACCTCAACGTTATGCGGTATTAGAATATTTGATTGAAAACCGTTCACATCCAACCGCTGATGAAATTTATCGCGCATTAGAACATCGTTTTCCCAATATGAGTGTTGCGACCGTGTATAACAATCTCAGATTATTTACCAGTATTGGTTTTGTTCAAGAGATGAAATATGGAGATGCTTCAAGTCGCTTTGACTTTAGTTCACAACGTCATTATCATGTGATCTGTGAGAATTGCGGAAAGATCGTTGACTTTCATTATCCTGGTCTAGAAGACATCGAAATGGCTGCGGGGCGTTTGACTGACTTTGAGATCCACGAACATCGATTAGAACTCTATGGATTGTGTCCGAATTGTAAAGAAAGTAATTGATTTAACTCTTGATGTGTTTAAGAGAAGTTTCTGTCACTATCAGTATATTCAAGGTGTAGTTAAAAATAAATAATGCAAGTCTATAAACAAGCTGAATCATTCTGGAACTAGTTTTTCTTAATCCAGAATGATTCGGCTCTTTTTTTGTCGAAACTGGTTTACAATAGATTTCGGATGAAAAGGGGATGGAAAGGAGCGCTAAGAGATAAAATCAGAAGAAGTGATGAGATATATTTCCAACTTTTTTCTTTTATTCACAAGCAGTTCACCTATAGTTATTACATTCACAATAAAAAGCCTGTAAATAAAGTACTTTTAAAAATAAAAGCGCATAAAACAACAAGTTGGCTCTTGTGAATTCACAAGCATTAAACTATTGGATACGTTTTATTTTTGGTATAGTAAGGAATGTCAAAGGACAAATCGTTTATCGGAGGGACACACATGAAAGTAGTAGTAATTGGTTGTACTCATGCAGGAACAGCAGCTGTAAAAAGCATTCTTAAAAATAACCCAGAAGCGCAAGTGACTGTATATGAACGTAATGATAATGTTTCATTTTTATCTTGTGGAATTGCATTATATGTCGGTGGCGTAGTAAAAGATCCAGCTGGCTTATTTTACTCTAACCCTGAAGAACTTGCTTCATTAGGAGCAACAGTGAAAATGGAACATGACGTAACAGATGTAGACACAGAAAACAAAAAAGTTACCGCAAAAGATTTGAAGACTGGTGAAACTGAAACGGTCGAGTATGACAAATTAGTCATGACAACAGGTTCTTGGCCAATCATTCCACCAATCAAAGGAATCGAATCTGAAAATGTTCTTTTATGTAAAAACTATAATCAGGCAAATGAAATCATTGAAAAAGCCAAAGACGCAAATAAAGTAGTGATCGTCGGCGGAGGTTACATCGGGATCGAATTAGTAGAAGCGTTTGTTGAATCGGGTAAACAAGTTACATTGATCGATGGCTTAGATCGTATTTTAAACAAATACTTGGATCAACCGTTTACTGATGTACTAGAAAAAGAATTAGTTGATCGTGGGGTTACCTTAGCACTTGGTGAAAACGTGACTGAATTCGTTGCTGATGAAAATGGTAAAGTAAAACAAGTAACGACACCGAGTGAATCATTTGACGCTGATATGGTGATCTTATGTGTAGGGTTTAGACCAAATACGACATTGATCCAAGGAAAAGTAGATACTTTACCAAATGGTGCGATCAAAGTGAATGAATATATGCAAACAAGCGATCCAGACATTTTTGCAGCTGGAGATTCTACGGTTGTTCATTACAATCCAAGTGGTACCCAAAACTATATTCCTTTAGCTACAAATGCGGTTCGTCAAGGTTTATTAGTAGGAAACAATTTGACAGAAAACAAAATGGCTTATCGAGGAACACAAGGTACTTCAGGTCTTTACTTATTTGGTTGGACGATTGGCTCAACTGGCGTAACAAAAGAAAGTGCGCCAATGAACAACTTAGATGTTCAAGCGACTTTATTTGAAGATAACTATCGCCCAGAATTCATGCCAACAACAGAAAAAGTTATGATGGAATTGGTATATGAAAAAGGAACCAATCGTATTGTTGGTGCGCAGTTCATGTCTAAATATGATATTACACAATCTGCAAACACGATGTCATTAGCTATCCAAAACAAAATGACTGTAGAAGACTTAGCCTTATCTGACTTCTTCTTCCAACCGCATTTTGACCGTCCTTGGAACTACTTGAACCTTCTTGCTCAAGCAGCTTTAGGCGAAATGGAAACAAAACAATAATAAACAAACGACTGTAAATAGCCCGTTAAGCTCGGAGGGTGAAGTCAGGACTTGAGAAAATCTATCTTACTTTCTTAAAGTCCTGACTGTTTTTGTGTTTGCTTTTTGAGGTTCAAAGGGCATCAGTCTGATTATCATTTTCTATGCTTGTGAAAAAAAGGCTATCTTTGAGTAATAAGACAGAAATTGAGCAAGCCTTATTACATCCATTTAGAGTTAGATGGGATAACAAAAAGAAAAGTGATTCTACTTACTTATTTGGATTCAAGTGGTGGGAAATCTTTTCCCGACCTCTACTTTTCTTTAACCATTTAGTTATTCCAACTTGAGGACATATTTCCTGATGGATACCTTTTATTTTCCAGATAGTTGCAATTAGTTGTCAGAGAATGATTTTTTTGCCAAAATGAAGGAATGGCAGGATCTCTTGTTTGAGAAGAAATAGCAGCCTGTATCTATGAGGAGGATTAAAATGGAAAAAGAATATTTTGTACAACAAGACGCTTTCTTAGAAGATTATCAAGAAGTAGCTGTATCGGAAACAGTCGATATTGATCAGTTAGCTGATCAAGTCATCAACCAATTAAATGAAACGCAAGCAGACGAGTTTGTGCTAGCCGCGGAAGATGCAAAAGATGGTACAAGCCATCGCTTTCCTTTCAGCCGTCGAATTTATACGGATGAAAATGATGGTACATTGAATACAGAGTACACATATGAAGGTCAACCATATGTGCTAAGAACAGAAGAAGAGGAATAAGGGAATTTGCATTGACCGTTTAGGTGAACTAAGAAAGCCGTCTGGTGATTTATATTGTCTTATAACAGACAAGTAATATGGCTTTTTGTCAATGATAGTGGTGAAGCGAAACCACACAATACTTGAGGAACAGAAAGAGAAATCTTTTTTCTGTTCTTTTTTTATTTTTGAGTCGTCCTTTTTCATCATGATTTCCTCTATGTAGTTTAAGCATACGCAACCTTCAAATAACGAATCTATGAGTATTTTATCCCTTTGCTAGTCTAGATGATTTTGAATCTAAAGAGAGTATCCGACACATTTTCTCATGGTTGCTCATTTTTTAGGATTAGATTCAAATGATTCTCTAGTTGAAAAAACACTATAGCGGTTAGTCAACAATGAACATTTTTAGAGAAGACTCAATTATTAGAAAAAGAATTTTATTGTCCTGTTAGGGATTTCTTTTTTGTAAAATCAATTTTGATGTGATGAGAAGAGCATGGGACAAAAGTATTATTTACTCTTGTTTCATGCTCTAAATACGTATAAACGACGGAATCAGAAGCAACTCCCTCGACAATAAGAAGAAATTCACAAAAATGTAAAAAGCAATTTTCGCGAATTTCTTCTTATTTCTCGGAGTTAACCACTTCTGTCCCAGCCTCTATTCTTTTTAGGAAACAATCAATTGTTTGTAAATATAATTACAATAATGGCTGTCTAGCTCATTTGTAAAAAGGAATTAAATTAATCAATGGTATAAATATTCTGCTGATTAAAAAGGTGTTATTCACGACGATTGTTCTGCTTACGATTATTTTTTATTTATACGATAGTTGTTAAGGACAGCTCGATATGAGAAAGCATGAATCGTATGATAAAACCAAGAATTGTAAGTAAAATTTTTTCAGTTCGAATATTTATTTATTCCGAAAAGTTGAAAAGTGAATCATAAACTCAATATATTTACAATTTAATAATCAAATGATCCTACCTTGCTTACTCTACTATTTTTACGTATACTAAAATCAAAGCGGGGGAAAAGAATGTTGAATTTAGAAAATTATTTAAAAGCAGGGCAAACGATTATATCTAATCTTTTGCTGAAAAACTATCATCACATTGGACTCGAATCTGAAGAGTTTTTATTTATTTTACAGCTTCATATGGCACAATCACAAGGAGATTCCTTTCCTGATCTGAATATGATTGCCCAAAATATGGGGGTGAAGCAAGAAGATGTATTCCAAATTTTGAACCGTCTAGTCAGTGGTCAGTTTATTACGATAGAAACGACGGTGATAGATGGCCGAAAAGTGGATCGCTATGATCTAACACCGGTTTATGATTATCTGGATAAACTAATGAGTAAACAAGCACAAAATAAAGCGGAACAAATACAAGAGAAAGTGACTCAATCTGTCTATCAGTTATTTGAGCAAGAATTTGGTCGTCCGCTTTCTTCGATCGAGTTTCAGCGTATTGGTCAATGGTTGGAAGAAGATCATTATCATCCTGAAATACTAAAATTAGCCTTGCGAGAAGCAGTTTTAAATCAAGCTTATAGTTTTAATTACATTGATCGTATTTTGTTGTCATGGGAACGGAAGAATCTGAAAACCAAGCAACAAGTGGAAGAGGAACAAAAACGCAGAAAGCAACAACTACTTCAAAAAGAAATAGATCAACCAGAAGAACAAGAGGAACTTCCAAAAGTTTCTTTGAAAAATTGGTTGGAAGAATGGGAGTAATATGTTAAGTAAACAACGAACGATGGAAGCCATTGAAAAAATGTATGAGATGTTTCCTGAAGCACATGGGGAACTTCAACATAAAAATCCATATGAATTATTGATTGCGGTCATCTTAAGCGCACAAGCTACGGATGTTTCAGTTAACAAAGCCACACCAGCTTTATTTGCAGCTTTCCCAACACCTCAAGACTTAGCAAATGCTTCAGTAGAAGAAATCATTTCTAAGATTAAAACTATCGGATTATATCGGAATAAAACGAAGAACATTAAAGCATGTGCTCAACAATTACTTGATCGTTTTGACGGACAAGTACCTCGTACAAGAGAAGAACTTGTTTCCCTTCCCGGGGTAGGTAGAAAGACAGCCAATGTCGTGCTTGGAGATGCCTTTGGGATTCCGGCGATTGCTGTAGATACCCATGTGGAAAGAGTTAGTAAGCGATTAAGAATTTGTAAGTTAGATGCATCTGTCCTAGAAGTAGAACAGACCTTGATGAAAAAGGTACCGGAAGAACTGTGGGTCAAAACACATCATACCTTGATTTTCTTTGGCCGGTATCATTGTACAGCTAGAAGTCCTCGTTGTGAGGTCTGTCCATTATTGACGATGTGTCAAGAAGGAAAGAATCGGATGAAGAATCCAACAACGAAGGTCCTCAAAAAATAAAGACGTCTTTTTTCGAAAGTACTTTCTTTACTAAAAGTATCCATCTTTTTGAACTTTCAATAAATAAGCCTAAGAATCTGAAAAATAGTTTGTCTATTTTTGATTCTTAGGCTTATTTGTTTGGCTTATCAATGAATGAATTGCTGCTAGTTCTCTAGGTGATCGTAGCGAGAAAAGTATGATAAGTTGAATAGAAAATAACCTTTCATGACATATTTTTCATTATCATGATTTTAGTTTATTGATGTATTATGTTCATTTTAAAGATGAGAAACCAAGTCTATTCGCGGATTTTTATGCATTTATTTTATATGCTCAATCCTTTCATCACTCTAAGGAAGTTCGTAAATGATGGATTTTTAATCAGACAATTTTGGCTTTCGCTATCATCTAAAAAAGATAGGAGCAAGTCATAGACTGTTTCAGTTTCTTCATAATCTTTTTTACGAATGGCGAATAGGAACACAAATTGGATTTTTTCGGTATCATTCCAATATACGCCTTCTGGGATGATACCAATTGAAATTACTGTTTTCTTTGAAATCAATGCCATTGGATGAGGAATGGCAATGGAGGAACTAATATTCGTTGTTTCGATTTTTTCTCGTTCCAAGACACTGGCCAGATAGTCAGTGCCCACGTGGTTTGTTTCAACAAGCTTATCAGTCATCATCTTTAAAACGTGGTCTTTAGTTACAGAGCCATCAAAACGATGGAAATGGGCAGCTGAAAACAGTTTGTTTAAGTAATTATCTGAAAGCTGATCTTTTGAAAAATAACGGTTTAGCTCATTCAAATCCCGATCTAAATTATTGATCTCGATGATTTGTGTAGGGATAGCCAATTCAGTCAGCGGTACTGTAGAAATAATGAGATCAATATCTTTTGGCACATTTTTTGTTAGTTCAAGACAAGAATAGTTCCCAATAATCGTCATGAAATCACCATATTTTTTTTCTAACTTCAACGAAATCAGCTTACTCATGGTCATTCCACTTCCGCAAACAACTGCCACCCTCATTTTCACAAGAGAAGACGGTTCATTTCGCTCAATAGCACCTGCTAAATGCAAAGCAATGTAGCCGATTTCATTTTCGGAAAAATAAAATCCATATTTTTTTCCGATCATTTCTAAATTGATCAGACTTAAATCATAAGCTAACGGGAAAGAGTTCTTTATTGTTTCTAACAATGGATTCCCTCGGTTGTTGTTGTATAGTTCAAGTCCTATGAAAGCTTCGATATGGGCAATCAGATCTTTTTTCAACGTTCCATCTGTGGTCCAATTATATGCAGTAGACTTTTGAATATTATAAAGTAGATCATATACGATTTCTCGAGCCGTTTTTTGTGTAGCAAGGGAATTTTCATTAGTATCTGCGAGTCTTGGAAAGTTTGTTAAAAGATGGAAATAAAGATATTCTTTTTCTGATTCAGAAAATATAACGGCAAATTCTTTTTCCAACTGTTCCAACAGTTGATCAAATGCTAGTTTCACTCTTTCTTTTATTTTTGGAACTTTCACAGGTACAGACTTCAGTGTATGATTTTGCTTGATTCGCGTAATCGTTAAGGCCAAACTAGACAGTAGATTTTTATGATAATAGTCCGATTCGAATAACTCTAAGATCTGAAGTTCCTCTATCTCCATTTTCTGTAGTTTTTCCAAATCGATTATTTGAAACAATTGATATTCCATTTCAGAAAAGTTTAAAATATAATTTTCCAAATCCTTGCGTATCAGCAAATCCATAATGGCTTGTCTTTTGTTGAATTCCATTCCCAATAACTCAAACCCGATGTTTGGACGGTTATAAATTTTTAAATGGAAAGGTTCGAATAATTCTTTGACTGTTTTTAGATAAGAATAGAATGTGTTCTTGCTAATAAATAAAGTGTCTAATAAATGTTCCAAGGAGAAAGGCTTTGATTGGGTCAATAGTAAATAAACTAAATAATCTTGACGATTTTCCATAGTTACCAAAGAAGAAGCGGAAATTCTTTTTTCATTTTGCCACCATTCGAGGAAGCAATGCTTATCTGAGTATACAAGCTGATAACCTTTTCCTCTATGTAGTTTCACAGTTGCGTGCCTTTGACTGATCGTTTCGTTGATAGACAAAATATCGTTACGGATCGTTCGGTCGGATACTTGTAATTGCTGAACGAACTGTTTTAAAGGAACAGGATGATGAGGGTGCAACAAGAGATACTCAACGATATCATCAAGTCTTTGGTAAGCTAAATTTGGCATAACATCAGTCTCCTTTCATCATCCCTTATTCTAAGCTATAAGGTTTCATCCAGTCAAAACAGATTTTTTCCAAAAGAAAAGGAAACGCTTTAGTAAAGAAAAAGTGTTCTTGGTTTCCAAATGTTTTGGAAAATGAAAGGGTTTACTTAGGTTTGGTGAAAGTTTATGATGCAAGTGTAGTTGAAAGGAGGTTGACTCATGGAATTTACATTAGACAATATTTTATTAAATTGTCACGCAAAAGAAAAAAAAGAATTACTTTCTATTATTGCTGACCATGCTGAGCGAATTGGTGTATCAACAGATTCTAGAGCGCTGTTCACTGATTTTATCGCTCGTGAAGAAGAAGGGATGACAGGTCTTCAAGATGGTTTTGCGATTCCTCATGCAAAGTCGTCTGCAGTTAACCAAGTCACAGTGTTCTATGTTCGAAATGAATCCGTACTTTTTGATTGGGAAACATTCGATGAACAAGGAGTAAAGCACATATTTGCTTTATTGGTACCAATAGCAGAACAAGGAACCAAGCATATAGAAATGCTAAGCAAACTTGCGACCGCACTGATGGAAGATCATTTCAAACAAAAGGTTTCAAATAGCATGAATGAACAAGAATTAGCAGATGTTATCGAACAAGCAATGAATGGAGTGGAAGTAGAATGAAAATCGTAGGAATCTCAGCTTGTCCCGCAGGATTAGCTCATACACCAATTGCCGCAAAGGCCTTAGAAAAAGCGGGTAAATCATTAGGATATGAGGTGAAAATCGAGCAACAAGGAGCACTGGGACAAGTCAATAAAATCTCCCAAGCAGAAGCAGAAACAGCAGATTTTGTTTTACTAGCAACAGATCAAAAAGTCATGGGTTTAGAACGTTTTGAGGGTAAGCCACAAATACGTGTCAATATCAATACATGTATCAAAGCACCTGAGGCAGTATTGAAAAAATGTGTACAGGCAGTGGAACAACAAAATAAAAATTAAGTGGGGGATCGTAATGAAAAGGGAATTATCAAAAGTGAAAGGACATTTAATGAGTGGGATCAGTTTTGTGTTACCACTAATTATTGGGGCATCATTAGTCGTTGCCATTCCAAAAATGATTGGTCTAGGTATGGGGTTGACAAGTTTAGATCCATACGCAGATGCAGAGGGTTTCAGACATTCTTTATATTTGATCGAACAGGTTGGTTGGACCGGTATCGGATTAATCAATACTGTATTAGCAGGGTTCATTGCTTACTCAATTGGAGACAAAGCAGCATTGGGTGCAGGTTTTATCGGTGGGGCGGTAGCCACTAGCACCAACGCCGGTTTCTTAGGCGCTGTGATTGCCGGATTTTTAGCAGGTTATATGGTGAAATGGGCAAAAAATCATATTCATTTGCCGGAATCATTTTCTGGCGTGATGCCATTGGTTGTCTTACCTCTGATTGCAACGTTATCAGTAGCTATCGTAATGGGTGCATTACTTGCCGGGCCGCTTTCATGGATCAATACTAGTTTGGTTGAATGGATCAAAAATATGATCGAAAACGATGTGAACAAACTATTATTGGCAGTGATCATGGGCGCGATGATTGGCTCTGATTTAGGTGGTCCTATCAATAAAGCGGCATGGATGGCTGGAAATGTTTTATTAACCGAACAAATTTATTTGCCAGCAATTATTGTTAATGTTGCCATCTGTGCGGTTCCTTTAGGCTATGCACTAGCCACAGTTTTCCATAAAAAGCGCTTCAATCCAGAGCTATTAGACGCAGGTCGGAATAATTTTATTATGGGCTTTATCGGTATTACAGAAGGAGCGATCCCATTTACTTTAGTGAATCCATTGAAATTAGTTCCTATCAATATGATTGGAGGCGCACTTGCTTCTGGATTTGGCATAATATTTGGAATGTATGAAAAAATGCCACCAGTTGGAGGAATCTACGGATTTTTCACTGTTGGAAATGGTTGGGCTTATTTACTTGGTCTGTTCTTAGGAGCGGCGTTCATTGGGTTTATTGCACCAATCGTTGTCAATTTTAGTAAAGATGAAACAGACTCATCGGTAGAAGAAGAGATTGATATCGAGATTCAATTTGAAAACTAGTCACAATAATCTATGATTGGAATGAATGAAATGAAAAAAACAGTTCACGTTGTCCCACATACTCACTGGGATCGGGAATGGTATTTTACGACAAGTCGTTCAAAAGTTTATTTGATGCATGATTTAAAGCGAGTGATCGAATTGCTAGAAACAAAACCAGGGTATGATCATTTCGTGTTAGATGGTCAAGCATCGTTGTTGGATGATTATTTACAATGGCGTCCACAAGATCGAGACCGTATCAAATCGTTAGTTCAAGCGGGTAAGCTGATTATTGGACCTTGGTATACCCAAACGGATCAATTAGTCATCTCTGGCGAAAGCATCGTACGAAATTTGCTATATGGGACACGTATATGTAAAGAATTTGGGAAATATATGAATGTGGGATATGTTCCAGATTCTTTTGGGCAAGCTGCTAGTATGCCGCAAATCTATCAGGAATTTGGTATGGAAGATACGATGTTTTGGCGTGGGGTCAGCGATGATGACATCGAACACACAGAATATCAATGGCAAGGAGAAGATGGATCAGTCGTAAATGTGTATCAAATTCCCAGTGGTTACTATATTGGTGGAGCAATCCCTGAAGGCGAAGAGGCCTTAAGATCATTTCTACAAGAAGAACCTTTCAAGACCACATGGGGCAGAAGCACAACAAATCAAGTCTATTTTCCGAATGGTTTTGACCAAGCCCCAGCACGTGAAAATCTGCCAGAGTTGATTGAGCGTATGAATGAAGAATATGAGGATGAGTTTGTTTTGCAAATCTCAACTATTGAAAATTATATTCACTCTGTCAAAGAACGTCATCCTGAGTTAGAAAAGATCAGTGGAGAATTGATCAATGGAAAATTGATGCGTATCCATAAAACTATCTTTTCTTCTCGTTCAGATCTGAAGAAATTAAATACACAAATCCAATTTTATCTAGTGAATATCATGGAACCTACTTTGGTTATGGCAGAAGCTTTGGGGTTTGAATATCCAGTGGAAACAGTTTGTGAAATCTGGAAATTAATGTTTGAAAATGCTGCTCATGATTCCATCGGTTCATGTGTATCGGATACAACGAATGAAGATGTATACATGCGCTATAAACAAGCACGAGATATTTCAGAGAATCTAGTGGAACTGACCTTACGACAAATCTCGACTCATATCCAAAACGATCAAGCGAAACAGATTACCTTCACGCTATTTAATCCAATGGATGTGACACGTAGGGAAGTAATTGAGACAGAAGTCTATGTGACACAAGAAAAATTTGCCATCTACGATGAAAAAGGCCGTGAAATCAATTATACATTGTTAGATCTAGTCGATCAGACGGCTTATATCTTAAATCAGGGCAATATCTTAGATCCTAGTAAAAAAATGTACGTACCTGAACAAGTATTCAAAGCAAAAATCGCGATTCATTCAAATGAAATTCCTAGCTTTGGCTACACGCAATATACCATTGATTTGTCTGGTGATACTTATAAATCATTAGCAGAAGTAGCTGATCGTTCTTTAGAAAATGACTATTATCAGATTGATATTGAAAATGATGGAAGTTTGACTATTTTGGACAAGCAAACCAACTATCGTTATCAAAATCAAGCCATCTTGGAAGAAAATGGGGACGACGGTGATTCTTTCAATTATTCCCCACCTGAAGTGGATATGGTGATTCGTTCAACTGATTATTTTAAAGGAGCACACGTTGAAAAATCGGAGATCCTCCAAAAAGCAACGCTGTCTTTTGAATTAGAAGTACCGAAAACATTAGAAGAGCGGAAGCAAGGAATCACTTCCGTAATTTTACCCGTCGCTATGACCATTAGATTGAAAGCAAATCATCCAGTAATTGATTTCACGATTGACGTAGATAATCGTCGGGTGGATAGTCATCGTTTATGTATCTTATTTGATTCAGCCATCCAATCCAAAACTTCTATTGCCGATCACCAATTTGGTTTGATCGAACGTCCAGTCGTTTTTGAAGAAGAGATGAAACGATGGCAAGAAAATCAAGAAAATTGGAATGAAATGCCAATTGCTATTGAGACTTGTCAAAGTTTTGTGACATTGACCAATGGGGAGCGTGGCGTAGCAGTCATGCCTAAAGCGGTTCGAGAATATGAGATTATTGGGGGAGAATATTCAATCATTCGTATGACAATTTTTAGAACATATGGATTTATGGGGAAAGAAAATCTAATGTATCGTCCAGGGAGAGCATCTGGCGAAACGGTGATCGAGACACCTGCGGCACAGTGTCATAAGCAGATGACTTTTGATTTGTCTGTTTATTATTACCAAGGAGACGTTAATAAGGGGAATGTCTCGAATGTGACAAGAGCGGTAAATACACCGATTCAAGTGTATGAATTGGCAGAATTTTTAAATACACGGCTACGCTTTACTTTATCAGATGTTCCAAAGAACTTGCCAATAAGTTTTAGTTTGTTGGAAACAACTGGAACATTGTCCTTTAGTCTCGCCAAACATGCAGAAGAACGTCCTGGGATGATTTTCCGCTTCTACAATGGTGGAAAAGGAAAACAATTATCTGAAAGCATCCATTTTAAAAAATCAATCAAAATGGCAGAGTTAGTGGATTTGCAAGAGCAGACAAAAGAAACTTTAGTAGTAGCAGATAACCACTTAGTGATCCCTGCTATTGGGCATTCCAAATTCGTTACGATTTATGTCGAGTTTGAATAAGGGTCTCTTGAACCGATAAATGAATAGATAAAAGTAGGACTGAAACAAAATGAGCAGTCACCAAGATCTAACTCAATAGTTAGAGGTTACTGTATGGATAATATTCATTGCTCCTCTTTCCAAAATTTGGTAAATAAGAGGATGGAAATACTTTTGTCAAAAAAACCGGAGAACCACGAAAATAGGGAAACTGTTTTCGTGGTTCTCCGGTTCGTTTTTCTAAATTTGAGCAGTGACTATTGGCTATTCGATTGCGATCCAGTATTCGCAGAGGAAGTACCATTGTTTCGATTGTCCGCCGGACTGGCCTCCTCAGAGGAGGTCGGTGTGGAGGATGATGGAGTAGAACTTTCCGCAATCGAAGATGAAGCCGGTGGTTCAGAAGAAGGCTCACTACTTGGTGTACTTGAAGGCTCTGTACTTGGCGTTGTCGACTCTTCTGAACTTGGTTGAGACGATGAACTAGTTGTTGAAGTTGACTCAGGGATTGACTCACTGGTTGAGGATTCAGGAACTGTGCTTTCTGGAACATCGACAACACTAGAAGAAGGAATCGTTGTCGATGGGACAGTCGTCGTTGTGTTATTTGAAGCTTTTTGATTTTTAAAGTACAGTTCTGTTCCTGAGCGAACTAACCCACTTGGCATCGTCCAGTCGGAATTTGTAACATTTTGTGAAACGTATTGCATAAGCTCTCGATAAACATCAGAAGCAACATGGGTGGCGTCTGATGTGACAGGGGTCATCTTATCGTTGTAGCCGGTCCAAACGGAAATGGCATAGTTTGGCGTATAACCGGCAAAAAGAATATCAGGGTAAACACCAGTCGTTGTTCCTAGTTTGGCATATTCATCATCTGTGTAATTCGATGTTCCTGTTTTTCCTGCTTGGATCAAACCAGGAATCAATGCATTTGTCCCAGTTCCTCGAGTGATCGTATCCTTCAAGATATCAGTGACCATGTAAGCTGTCTCTGGTGACATTGCTTTTTGACCATCTGGTTCATAGGTTTCTTCGGTTCCATCTTGAAACACAATCTTATTCACATATTGTGGTTTGTAATAAGTTCCACCATTTGCCAAAGCAGCATAAGCTGCAGCCATTTTCTCAGAAGAAGCACCATACTTAGTTCCATCTTGTTTTTCGGTATTACTTGAAATGGCATTGGATTGATGGATCGTGCTGTATTCAATCCCTAATTTTCCTAAGAAAGAGGCAACCTGATCAGCACCGACTTCATTGAATAATTTTACAGCTGGCACGTTTCGTGATAGGTACAATGCTTGACGCAAAGTAATCATCCCCATGAAACGATTATCCCAGTTCCCAACTGGGATAGAGGTTCCTTCATAATCATATGGTGCATCAGCAATCATCTTACCAGTGGAATAATTTAAATACTCAAATGCAGGGCCATAATCAGTGATCGGTTTCATGGTTGAACCGAAATCACGGGAAGTATTCACTGCTAGGTTATTTCCGAGAGTGACATCATCTGGGACATTTCTCCCACCAATCTGTGCTTTGACTTGACCAGTATTCACATCTATCAAAGTTGTTGCTACTTGTAGTTGATCATCTGGATAGTTGATGTATTGATCGGTATTCACAATGTCATAAAGTTGTTTTTGGGTATTCAAATCAAGATTCGTATAAATGTCAAGGCCATCTGTGTAAACATTTTTATCTGTTTTAGATTGGACTTCATTGATCACTTCTTTGACGTAATTATCTACGATCTTGGTATTCGTTGAATCTTGTTTGATTTCTTGTAAACCTTCAGTGATCGGCGTGTTGATGCTTTGATCGTAATCGGCTTGTGAGATTTTTTCATTTTGTAACATCGTGTATAAGACGGTATCGCGGCGTTTTTTTGCTTGTTCCGGAAATTGATATGGATCATAGGATGAAGGTGCTTGTGGCATCCCGGCTAAAAGGGCTGTTTGTGGAAGTGAAAGATCTGCTAGTTTTTTCCCATAGTAGGTTTCTGCTGCAGTTTCCATTCCATATAGACCATTGGACATATAGACCTTATTCACGTAATAAGTCAAAATTTCTTGTTTAGATTTTTTCTGTTCGAGTCTGACTGCCATCCAAGCTTCTTGGGCTTTACGCTTGAGCGTTTGATCTTCCGCACTCGTTGAGAAAAAGGAAAGCTTGATCAATTGTTGAGTCAACGTACTACCACCTTGCAAACCACCGGAAGTGAAATTCGATAAAGCAGCACCGATGATCCGAACTGGATCGACTCCGATATGTTTATAGAAGCGGCGATCTTCGACGGAAACAATCGCATCTTCTAGTGTCTTAGGCAACTCATTGGCAGAAATCTTTTCTCTTTTTTCTGCACCTAGATCTTCAAAAAGTTCACCGTCTTGGGTGTAAAGTTTTGAAGATACTGTGGCATCCAAGCTTTCATCTGTTAGTTTAGGGGCATCTTTGGCATAGAACCAAAAAAGTCCGACACCTGCGAGAAAAGCCACACAGATGAACGAGAGGAGGATCAGTAAGATTCTTGTGATCAGCCCTTTATTTCTAACTCCTGTTCCTTTTTTAGATGAAGTTCCTTTCTTTTTTGCAGAAGAAGAGGAAGTCTTTCGTCTGGAAGTTCTGGTTTGTTTATTTGCCATTCTGTGGTTCTCCTTCATTTGATTGTAAGTGTTGGTCAATAGCAATTAAGTAAGGGATACGAGGCGCATACCCTGTTTTGATCTCGATTCCTAATTCTTCGATCAACGAAAGTGGCAAGGATTTTCGCCCTTGTTCTTTTTGAGTATGCCAATAATTTACTAAATGAGAGCTGTCAAGGTAAAAACAGCGCTTCAGCGTAGAAAACCATAATAGAACAAAGCAGATTCCGCCTTGTTGAAGACATGCTTCCATATGTGCGATTTGATGAGCATGGAAATTTTTAAAAGGAAACGATGTTTTGTTTTTAGTTTCTTTTGCTTCAAAGTCCAAATAGAAACCTCGATATACACCATTGTAGTCTGTAGTAGAAGCTTGCGAGAAGTAAGCTTCTTTGATAACAGCGGCGCTACGTCGAGGATAGTCAACTTTAACGATTTGAACTGGTGTTGGCTTTTTGTGGATGACAGCCAATTGATGCGCAAGATAATACTCATTGCTTTCATTGATAGCTTCTTCAAACCGCATCCCACGGTTGCCGAACTCAGTTGTTTGTTTACTTTTTACTTGTTTTTTTTCGTTAGGCGAGGCATCCTTGATATAAGGACGGCCATTTGGATAGCGCAAAACCATGATTAATCACTCTCCTAGGCCACATTATAGCAAAAAAGCACAAAGAAAGAAAAGGAAACTGGAATGGATATAGTAAAAGTGATGTATGTTTCTGGATATCGTAGTTTTGAATTAGGGATTTTCAAAGAAAATGACCCGAAAATAACAGTTGTTAAAAAAGTTTTAAAAAATGAATTGAGTCAATTTTGCGAAGAAGGATTGGAGTGGGTGATCATTAGCGGAAACCTAGGAGTGGAACAATGGGCAGGAGAAGTAACCGCTGAATTGAAAGGGGATTACCCAGAATTACAGTTAGGAATCATTTACCCATTTGCTGATTTTGGCAGTGGTTGGAATGAAGGGAACAAAGAGAAGAAAAGCTTGATAGAGCAACTTGCTGATTACGTGGAGTCAGTCAGTCATCAACCGTATCAATCACCTGCACAATTGAAAAATCATACAAATTTTATCTTACAGCATACCAACGGTTCGCTACTGATCTATGATCCAGAATTTCCAGGAAAAGCTGATTATTTTTTACGAGATGCACAAAAATTTCAGCAAACCCATCCTTATGAAATTCGATCGATCAGTATGGATGATCTGCAAAATTTTAGCGAATAACTAATATAGTGTTTGATTTATCAACATTTTTCCGATACAATGAAAAAAGTAGAAACGTTATTACGTAAATGAGAACTAGAGGTGTAAATATGGCGAATTTGATTTATAGTCCTAAAGACATTTTACAACAAGAATTTAAAACAAAGATGCGTGGTTATGATCCCGTAGAAGTGGACGAATTCTTAGACAATATTATTAAAGATTACGAAACATACAGCAAACAACTCCTTGCTTTACAAGAAGAAAATGATAAGTTGAGTGCGAAAGTAGCACAGTTATCTAAAACACAAGGAGCCGCTCCAACACGTACGCAACAAGCAGAAACACCAAAAAGTGCAGCAGTGACGAATTTCGATATTTTGAAACGTTTGTCAAATCTTGAACGAGAAGTATTTGGTAAAAAATTGGATCAACAAGCAAGTCCTACAGCAACATCAAATCCAAATCCAAATAACTATACAACGACAAGTGAAGATGATAATGAGGCAACACGTCAATTTTAATCAATAAATAAAATTTTTGTGGTTTTCGGGTAATCGCGGTCTGGCTTGATCAGGCTGAGGAAAGTCCATGCTCGCACAGGCTGTGATGCCTGTAGTGTTCGTGCTTAGCGAAAAAATAAGCTAAGGTACTCTTTTAGAGTAACGGCAGGAAAACAAGCTAAGACTTCGGTTATGCTTAAGTATCCTTGAAAGTGCCACAGTGACGAAGCGAATAGGGAAACTTATTCGGTGGAACGCGGTAAACCCCTCGAGCGAGCAACCCAAACAACGGTAGGGGCGCTTTTTGTCAGGAAACAGAACGAGACAAAAAGGCAGTTTAACTGCAGATAGATGGTTACCGCTTTGTTTTTTCTCCCTGGAAAAACAAAGTACAGAACATGGCTTACAGAAAACCACATAAACAGGGGAATAAATCAAGTAGAACATTTTTTCTAAAAGACCGACTGTTAATAAAACTTATACGGTTTGAGGAAAGTTAAAAAAGGTTGGCATCTGATGTCCAGCTTTTCTTAAAATAAGCTGGTGAATCCGAAAATAGCATTTCCTATTTTGGGATTTCCCAGCTTATTTAAGAAATACATTTGAAAAATGAATGAACTGAAAGTTGGCCAAAACGATGGAACATCTATAAGCCTGATTTGTGAAAGAGTTTTTTACACGACGAGGCTAACTCGTTAAATATTGGCTTTTAAACGATATTTGAGTTGAAGAAGATGGGGGATGACATATGTCACAGTCCCTCTTTTTTTCATTAATAAGGAGAAAACAATGGACAAAAACAGAGAATTTAATTTGATTGCCACCGCAGCAAGCGGACTTGAGGCATTAGTAGGAAAAGAATTAAGAGATTTAGGAATCGAATGTCAAGTGGAAAATGGGCGTGCGCGCTTTAAGGGAACCATGGAAACGATCGCTACAGCGAATCTATGGTTACGAACGGCTGATCGAATCAAAATTATTGTAGGTGAATTCGATGCAAGAACATTTGATGAATTGTTTGAACAAGTCAAAGCTTTGCCTTGGGAAGATTATCTTCCGTTAGATGCTGAATTTCCTGTAGCTGGAAAATCAATCAAGTCAACTCTTTACAGCACACCTGATTGTCAAGCAATTACAAAAAAAGCAATTGTTGAACGTTTGAGAACCTATTATCATCGCCCAGCCTCTGTCCCTTTGACAGAAACAGGCGCGCACTTCCAATTAGAAGTCGCTTTACTAAAAGATCATGTGTTAGTCACACTAGATACGACTGGTCCAAGTTTGTTCAAACGGGGATATCGTTTAGAAAAAGGTGGGGCACCGCTAAAAGAAAATATGGCTGCTGCTTTAGTGATGCTGACAAATTGGCGGAAAGATCGGCCATTTTATGATCCAGTTTGTGGATCAGGAACGTTATGTATTGAAGCCGCTTTGATCGGTCACAATATTGCACCAGGATTCAATCGTGAATTTGTTTGTGAAACTTGGGACTGGTTTGACCAAACAGTGATGGAATCTGTTCGCAATGCAGCGGATGAGAAAGCTGATTATGATATTAAACTTGACATTACCGGTGCAGATATCAACGGTCAAATGATCGATATTGCCAGAAAAAACGCAGAAGAAATCGGATTAAGTGATTCGATCACCTTCAAACAACAAGCAGTCAAAGATTTCAAAACAGAAAAAGAGTATGGTGTCATTGTAGCCAATCCGCCTTACGGAGAACGTCTTGGGGAAGAAGAATCTGTCAGAAGATTATACAAAGAAATGGGCCAGGTATTTCGACCTTTGAAGACTTGGAGCAAGTATATTCTAACAAGTGATTTAGCTTTTGAAGAATTTTATGGACAAAAAGCAACTAAAAAACGCAAATTATATAACGGAGCTTTACGAACGGATCTATTTCAATATTGGGGCACCCGCCCGCCAAGAAAAGCAAAAGAAGAATAAGTTGTTTGAAATAAGTGGAAGGATGGTTGGATGAACGAAAAAGAATTTTTAGATGAGCTGAAAGAAATCGACTTGTTGAATCAAGCGCTGAAGTTACAAGATTGGGATATCCAAACAGGCATGCCCGAAAAAGCCAACGAAGACCGTAGCGAACTTAATAGCTATTTATATGGACTTTATTTTTCAAAAAAAATCGGTCCTAAAATCAAGGAAGCAATCGATTATTTTCCCCAACACCCTGAAGAATTGTCAGAAGTTGGTCAAGTAGTATTTGAGAAAGTAAAAGAAAACTATGAATTGGAACATTTAGTGCCAGAAGAGTTAATGAGCGCTTTGACTGCTGCCACTTCTAAAGCCCATGGAAAATGGCAAGAAGCTAGAGCATCTAAACAATTTTCTGATTTTCAATCAGCATTGACTGAAAACATCCATATTACTAAGCAACTGATTCCTTATTGGCGAAAAGAAGAAAAAACGGATTATGATGTGTTATTAAATCAATATGAACCTGGTATGACTGTGGAAATTTTAGACCAGGTATTCGCCCAAGTCAAAGAAGGAATCTTGTCGATTCGTCAAACCTTGAAAGAAAAAGGGAAAGAACCGGCAACAGACTTTCTTTCACGTAAAATGACAAAAAAACAACAAAAACGATTTGTGGTGGAAGTGATCAAACAGCTAGGTTATGATTTTTCCCGTGGGCGATTAGATGATACGGTTCACCCTTTTATGATCGGTATCAGCCCAAATGATGCTCGAATCACCACTCGATGGGATGAACATGATTTCAAGATGGCGATTTTAGGTGTGATCCATGAAGCTGGACATGGTATGTACGAACAAAACATCGATTTGAAATATGCACATACACCGATTTATGAAGGAACATCTATGGGGATCCATGAATCACAATCCCTTTTCAACGAGATCATCGTAGGAAGTAATCGCAGTTTTTGGAAAAAACAATATCCATTTTTCCAAGAATGTGCAGAAGGAACATTTGATGATGTATCTTTTGATGATTTCTACCGTTCCTTGAAACATACCAAATCAAGTCTAGTGCGGATCGAAGCAGATAGTCTGACCTATCCTTTGCATATTATTATTCGTTATGAAATTGAAAAAATGATTTTCAATGAAGGATTAGCTGTTGAAAAATTACCAGAAGTTTGGAATCAAAAATATGAAGAATATTTAGGAGTCCGTCCTGAAAATGATTTAGAAGGTATTTTGCAAGACGTTCATTGGTCAGGGGCAAGTTTTGGTTATTTTCCTTCTTATGCATTAGGGTATATGTATGCGGCTCAGCTGTATCATGCTATGGGCAAAGATTTGGCTGTGGATGAGATCTTAGCCTCTGATGACTATTCTTCAATTAGAGAATGGATGACTGAACATATCCATCAATATGGTGCCTCACGAAAACCCAATCAATTGATTCAAGATACCACAAAAGAGCCATTAAATCCTCAGTATTTGATTGACTACATGGAAAAAATTTACTTTGATGTTTACGGTGTCGAAAAAACGAATAGTAAGTAAGACATTCCATCTAATCACAAGAAAGTGAGGAACCAAGTGGACCAATTAAAAAAAATCGCCAGTTACAGCGAACAACAATTAAAAAACGATCAGACCGGACATGGTGCTGACCACACAAATCGAGTAGTGAAATTGGCACAACAAATTTTAGGAACAGAACCGCAAGCTGACCCATTTATAACTCTTGTGGCGGCTTATTTACATGATATAATCGATGATAAAGTCGTTTCTGATATTGATCGAGCCAAAGCACAACTTAGAGATTATCTAGTTGAAATCAATTTGACGAAGGAACAAATTGAATCGGTCTTTTTCATTATTGAAAATATTTCTTTTTCAAAAAGTTTCAGTTCTTCAAAACATGAATTGACTTTAGAAGGAAAGATCGTGCAAGATGCAGATCGTTTGGATGCAATCGGTGCAATTGGTATTTTACGAACTGCTTATTTTGGCGGTGGACATGGACATCCCATTTTTGATCCAACACTTTTACCAACCAGTTATACAGATAAGGAGACTTATCGTAAAGGGTCAACGGTGATCAATCATTTTTATGAAAAATTACTTTTATTGGCTGATCAAATGAATACAGTATTTGCGAAAAAAGAAGCAAAACGCCGTGAGCGCTTTATGACTGAGTTTTTAGAGGAATTCTTTCAAGAATGGTCTGTGGATGATCCGAAATTCACTCCAGAAAATTGGTTATCGAATAAGAGCCATGAATAAACGATCTGAAAGATTTTAGTAGAATAAATATCGACTGATCGATCCTTGAAAAAGGGGAACTCGATCAGTCGATTATTTGCTTCATGCCTTGTTTTCACGTAATTGTCTGATCCGTCGCCATGCTCGAAACAGATTCAGTAAAACTAAACAAGTAGCGATAGCAATCGGTAGCCAAATCAAATAGACGGGATAACCGATCCGATCAGATAGTTGGTCACTAGATAAATAAGCTAACTCTGTTGTCGCTTGTTGCCAAGTTTGTAAATTGAACATGAGCATAAAGCTTGAGATGATAAATAAAATAATTCCAAGATAATGGATCGTTGATCGTTTACGAATATAAGCAAAAATAAAGTAAATAAAAAGTAGACATGCTGGAACACCGAAAACAAAATAAACATTAAGCATGAATGATCGCCCCCTTTTACTAATCATACTTCAATTGATTTGAATTGAAAAATAATTTAATACGTTGTTTATTGTTTCTAGAAAATTTCTGATAAGATTTATGGATAGGAGGGGGATGGATGGCTAGTTATATTGAACCGATCCGTTTTGCACTGCTTGTTTTTCCTTTTCTAGCTTTAGCCATCTCCACGGTATTTTTTATTTATGAATATCGGAGATATGGAACGTTTTTACTTACAAGAGCGCTTGTTTTGTATTCATTTGTTTTTTATCTATTATGTGCTTACTTTTTAGTTATTTTACCATTGCCTCCAAAAGAAACAGTGGCGCAAATGAGCGGACCAAAGATTGAACTTCACTTACTGGCTTCATGGGAACACTTCAAAGCCAATACAGTGCTTGTTTTATCTGATCCAAGCACGTATTTACCAGCTATGCGACAAAGTGTGTTCTTAGAACCGCTTTTCAACGTTTTTTTACTATTGCCGTTTGGTGTGTATTTGAGGTATTATTTCCGCTTGTCGTTTTTAAAGACAGTATTGGCTAGTTTTTGTTTGTCTTTGTTTTTTGAATTGACTCAATTGACGGGGTTGTATTTTATTTATCCCAGACCATATCGTTTGTTTGATGTCAATGACTTAGTCACCAATACGGTGGGAGGAATGCTTGGTTTTTGGTTGGCTCCCGTCTTTACTTTCATGTTGCCTACGAGAGCTCGAATGGATGAGGTAGCCTATGAAAAAGGCAAGACTGTCTCACTTACACGAAGAGCTGTCGCTTATCTTATTGATTGGTTCTTTTTGTCACTTGTCAATTTGTTGATTGGAAGCATATCGGCCTTGTTTTTCGGAGGAGGATCTTTCACTTCCTATAATTGGTGGCTGTTTATTGAAGTCATTCTTTATTTCATGATCGTACCTTACGTAACGAATGGGCAAACAATAGGGAAAAAAATCGTTCGTATCAGAATCGTTGAAAATGAACGAGAGAAAGTATCATTTCGGGCATTGTTCATTCGTTATGCTTACTTATACCTCTTATTTTTTGGACTAAGCTGGTTAGGTCAGCTAGTGGGGCCGGTGATGAATCATTCAACAGGGGTGATCCAAGTGAGTGCTTTGTTTGTCTTCTTAGGAACACTCATTGCTCAATTAGTCTTTATTCTCAACATTTTATTATCATACGTACGAAAAAAAAGAGTATTATTTTACGAAAAAGCCAGTCGGACACATACAATCAGTACGATTATGGAGAGCAAAGACTAAGGTTTCCAAGCAAAAAAGTCGAAATTATGGTATAATTCCAAAGTCGTAAAAAAATAGGAGAAGAGGTGTCGAAATGAGTCATTTTAAACAATTCAATTTCCAACCGTTTATCAATGAAGCGTTAGCAGAAAAAGGGTTCGAGCAACCGACTGAAGTTCAGGAACGATTGATTCCTTTAATTTTAAAAGGTAAAAATATCATCGGTCAATCACAAACTGGGACAGGTAAGACGCATACGTTTCTTTTGCCTCTATTTCAAAAAGTAAATGCAAATAAAGCTGAAGTTCAAGTGGTGATCACAGCACCAAGCCGAGAATTAGCAACTCAGATCTTTGATGCAGCTACACAAATCGCGAAGTTTTCAGATCCAGAAATTCGTGTATCTAATTTTGTTGGAGGAACGGATAAGCAACGTCAAATCGGGCGTCTGCATCACCAACAACCTCAGATCGTGGTAGGGACGCCTGGGCGGATCCTAGACATGATGAATGAGCAAGCATTGAAGATCCATACTGCTTTTGCTTTTGTCGTAGATGAAGCAGATATGACCTTAGATATGGGTTTTTTAAATGAAGTCGATCAAATAGCTAGCCGATTACCTGAAAAACTACAATTTTTAGTCTTTTCAGCAACAATCCCAGAAAAATTACGTCCATTCCTACGTAAATATATGGAGAATCCAATTATTGAAGAAATCAAACCAAAAGCAGTGATTTCTGAAGATATTGAAAACTGGTTGATTTCTACCAAAGGAAAAGACAAGAATCAAATGATCTATCAGTTATTGACGATAGGACATCCTTATTTAGCTATTGTCTTTGCCAATACAAAGCAACATGTGGATGAAATCGCTAGTTATTTAAAGAGTCAAGGGTTAAAAGTTGCAAAAATCCATGGAGATATCACCCCACGAGAACGTAAACGTGTGATGCGTCAAGTGCAGAATCTAGAGTATCAATATGTGGTAGCCACTGACCTTGCAGCTCGTGGTATCGATATTGAAGGTGTTTCCCATGTCATCAATGCTGAAGTCCCAGAAGAATTAGACTTCTTTATTCATCGGGTCGGCCGAACAGGTAGAAATGGTTTGAAAGGAACAGCCATCACTTTGTATTCACCGAATGATGAACAAGCGATTGAAGGAATCGAAAAAATCGGTGTGGTATTTGAACCAATGGAGATCAAAAACCAAGAAATCGTTAAAACATATGATCGTAACCGTCGGACTAAACGAGAAAAATCAAAAGATGTCTTAGACCCAACATTAATCGGCCTAGTGAAAAAGAAGAAGAAAAAAATCAAACCAGGCTACAAGAAAAAAATCGACTGGGCAATCGCAGAGAAGAATAAGAAAGAACGTAAAATCGAACGCAGACAACAAACAAGAACAGCCAGAAAAAATAAAAAAAATTCGAATAAATAAAGAGGTTGTGACATCAGTGTTATGGCCTGAGCATTAAACAAAAAAATCGTGAAATAGCTTTCTATAGTTTGCGATTTTTTTGTTTAATGCCGAGGGTCAGCTGATGGAACACCGTTGATCACTTTAAGGAGTAAACTTAGAGGATGGTCTTAAGCTGAATCGTGAAATAGCTCTTTATATTTCGCGATTCTTTGTTTAATGCCAAGGATCAGCGAATGGTTGATCTTGTAAAGTAAAAAGAAGTAATGAATCCTAATAGAAGAGATGAGCGTGAGACAAAAGTGTGATTTACTCTTGTTTCACGCTCTAAATACATATAAAGGGCAGAATCAGAAACAACTCCTTCGAAAATAAGCTGAAATACATAAAATTTGAAAAGCACTTTTCGTGAGTCTCTTCTTATTGCTTGGAATTAACTACTTGTCCCAGCCTCATCTTTGCATAAGTGTTAGTGCTGAAAGTATGTTGAAGATACGAAAATGCTATAGGAATATTGTTAGCAGAAAAATTATTTCTCTTATCTATTTTTTAATGGTTTTTGCATCTCTATACATAAGATCCCATCTTCTAAAAATGGTTGCGAACAACTAATGTATCCTTGCTTTTCATAAAAAGGAACGGCTGTCAATTCTGCAATTAAAAAAGCTTCCGTATATCCTTCTGTCTTTGCTTTATTTTCGGCAAAATCTAACATCTTTTGACCGATCCCTTGCTTACGAAAATCTTTGGCCACACAAAAACGTTCGAATTGTATTCGATTGGTCTCTTGATTTTGATAACGCAAAGTAGCAATCGGTTGATTGTTCTCAAAGAACAATAAATTTGGATAATACGCATCTTTTCCATCAAACTCCAACTCAGCTAAAATCTCTTGTTCCATGACGAATACTTGATAACGTAAATAATAACTGGCAGCTTTCAGCCATTCCTCTTTTCCAAAAAAATACTCCATGTTTTTCTCCTCCAACCCTATCTTATTTTGATCATAGCAAAAAGAAAGGAACAGGAAAAGAGAAGAGGAAAAAATAAAAGTTTTATTGACAGTATGAAAAAGAATACGTATACTGATAAAGTACAAAAAGGACATGGTTTGTTTCTAGCAAGACTCACAGAAAATTCTTTCTAGGCTGAAAAAAGAATAGTCACTATTCAAACTGCTCCCTTTTTATTTGATAGAAATATCAACGCGACTCAGCGTTAACGAGTTGAAGAGGTAATGATTAAACATCATTGCAATCAAGGTGGTACCGCGAGTTTTCGTCCTTGGCTGTAATGATGTTTTTTGTCGTCTATTATTCAGAAAGAAGGTAAAATAATGAAAAAATTAAGCAGTGCAGAAGTTCGTCAGATGTTTTTAGATTTTTTCCAAGAAAAAGGACATACGATTGAACCGAGTGCGTCACTTGTACCTGTCAATGACCCAACACTACTATGGATCAATTCAGGTGTAGCAACGCTCAAGAAATACTTTGATGGTTCAGTTGTACCTGAAAATCCAAGAATCACTAATGCACAAAAATCGATTCGAACAAATGATATCGAAAATGTAGGAAAAACTGCTCGCCATCATACCATGTTTGAAATGTTAGGGAATTTTTCAATCGGTGATTATTTTAAAGAAGAAGCGATTCACTGGGCATGGGAATTTCTAACAAGCCCTGAATGGATGGCCTTTGATCCAGAAAAACTATACGTGACTGTTTATCCGAAAGATACAGAAGCAAAACGTATCTGGCATGAAGAAGTTGGACTACCACTTGATCATATTGTAGATGTGGAAGACAATTTTTGGGATATTGGTGCTGGTCCATGTGGTCCTGATACAGAGATTTTTTACGATCGTGGCGAAGCTTATAATGATTTGGCAGAAGATGATCCAGAAAATTATCCAGGTGGGGAAAATGAACGTTACTTGGAAATTTGGAACTTAGTCTTCTCTGAATTCAATCATAAACCAGATGATACATTCGAACCACTACCACATAAAAACATTGATACGGGGATGGGCTTAGAGCGGATGGTTTCGATCGTCCAAGATGCACCAACCAACTTTGAAACTGATTTGTTCTTACCAATTATCCATGCGGTGGAAAAATTAAGTAAACAAGTAAATTATGGTGAAAATCCAATAACAGATATTTCTTATAAAGTAATAGCCGATCATATTCGTGCATTATCATTTGCCATCGGTGATGGGGCATTACCATCTAATGAAGGACGTGGCTATGTTTTACGCCGTTTATTACGCCGTGCAGTCATGCATGGAAAGAAATTAGGGATTGAGCAAGCATTCTTATATCGCTTAGTACCTGTGGTCGGTGAGATCATGGTAAGCTACTATCCAGAAGTATTGGAACAAAAAGAATTCATCGAAAAAGTCGTACGTACGGAAGAAGAACGTTTTAACGAAACAATCAACGAAGGTTTAGAAATTTTGAACCAAGTGATTGCAGAGGTAAAACAAGAGCAAGGAACAACACTTGCCGGAAAAGATATTTTCAAACTTTATGATACGTATGGTTTCCCAGTAGAGTTAACAGAAGAAGTCGCTGAAGATGAAGGATTAAAAGTGGATCATGCAGGCTTTGAAAAAGAAATGCAAGCACAAAGAGAGCGTGCCCGTGCAGCCCGTAGTACTGAAAAATCAATGGGTGTTCAATCTGCTTTATTAACAGATATCAAGGTAGATAGTAAATTTATTGGATATGAATATATGGAATCTGATAGCGAATTATTAGTGATCGTTAAAGATGAAGCAATCATCAATGAACTTACCCAAGGTGAAGCACAATTGATTTTTGATCAAACACCGTTTTATGCAGAAATGGGAGGACAAGTAGCGGATCAAGGGTGGATCATTGATGCTTCGGGAGAAACTGTTGCCAATGTGGTGGATGTACGTAAAGCACCAAATGGTCAGTTCTTACACACAGTAGAAGTCCTTTCTTCAATCAAAGAAGGAAATACCTATCATCTGTTGATTGATCAACCTAGACGTAATCGTATCATTAAAAACCATACAGCCACTCACTTGTTGCATAAAGCACTAAAAGAAGTATTAGGCGAACATGCCAACCAAGCTGGATCACTTGTAGCTCCAGGACATTTACGTTTTGATTTTACCCATTTTGGCCAGATTACGACAGAAGAATTAGCGGAAATGGAACAAATCGTCAATGAAAAAATCTGGGAAGCTATCCCAGTGGAAACGATCGAAACAGATATCGATACAGCCAAAAATATGGGAGCAATGGCCTTGTTTGGTGAAAAATATGGTCATGAAGTCCGTGTGGTAAATATCGGTGGCTGGTCCATCGAACTATGCGGAGGAACCCATGTAGGGAATACTGAAAATATTGGGATCTTTAAAATTGTTTCTGAATCAGGAATCGGTGCGGGAGTTCGTCGTATTGAAGCAGTCACAAGCAAAGAAGCTTATGAAATGTTAGAAAGTGAAGAACAACAATTAAAAGAAGTAGCTGCCATCGTGAAATCACCACAACTAAAAGAAGTAGTGACAAAAGTAGAACAACTGCAACAACAACTAAAAGAACTTCAAAAAGAAAATGAACAATTAGCCAGCAAATTAGCGAACCAACAAGCAGGAGATATATTCAAAAATCCAGAGACAATCAATGGTAAAACGATGATCACTGCTCAAGTAAAAGTAAAAGATATGAACCAATTACGCCAATTAGCCGATCAATGGAAACAAAAAGCTGTTTCAGATATCTTAGTCCTTGCGAACGAGCAAGAAGGCAAAGTAAGCTTATTAGCGGCAATGACTCAAACAGCTAATCAAGCTGGCTTAAAAGCAGGCGATTTGATTAAAGCTATTGCACCAAAAGTTGGTGGTGGCGGAGGTGGACGACCAGATATGGCTCAAGCAGGTGGGAAAAATCCGGCTGGCATTCCTGATGCTTTAGCAGAAGCCAAAGAATGGTTGAAAAAACAGTAACAAATATTTAAGTTAGAGTATATAATAAAAGAGGTGACGAGTTTGGGAGAGATACCTAGACTCGTCCATTCTTTTGAGTGACAGAATGTCGTTGCTTTTGTTGACAAATAGGGAAAACTGTTTATGATGAGTATAAAATAAAAGGGGGCGTCAAAATGAATAGCAAAAATAAAACTTTTCGCTTAGTTCTACGAGCTATCTTATTAGCAATTATCATTGTCCAAGCGATGGTACCATGGTTAGGGTTTATCCCACTAGGATTTATCAGTTTAACAATCATTCATATTACAGTAATCACTGCAGCAGTCGTTTTAGGACCGAAAGATGGGATGTTGATTGGTTTGTTCTGGGGAATTGCGACAATCGTGCGTGCCTATGCCATGCCGACTACTCCTTTTGATACATTAGTTTTTACTAATCCCGTCATCTCTGTTGTTCCGCGAATTTTGGTAGGTCTTGTTGCTGGTTTCGTCTTTCATTGGCTTTATCAGCGATATGCCTCTGTAACGCGTGCAGCGATTTTTGCAGGTGTGTTAGGATCTTTGGTCAATACCATTCTTGTTCTAGGGTTTATGGGTCTTTTTTATACAAATGCAACCGCTCAGGCCTATGGAGTAGATACATCTGTTTTATTCAAGACTTTAGCCGGGATTGCAGCAATCAATGGTATTCCTGAAGCAATTGGTGCAGGGATCATTACACCACTGCTTGCAAAAGCGTTGTTTGCAGCGACACCTTTAAAACCGGAATAATCAAAATGAAATAAAGAGGATGACTCCTCGCTTACAAAGGAAGTAAAAAAAATTGGCGAAGAAACAAGAAATTCTCACCCCACGGCAGCGAACGAAAAAAGGAATTTTGGCAGGTACACTAGGATTGATCTCAAATCTGATTTTATTCCTTTCAAAATTCATGATTGGTTTGATTTCAGGCAGTGTCTCCATTATGGCTGATGCCATCAATAGTTTATCTGACACTGCATCTTCTGTGTTAACATTGATTGGCTTTAAGATAGCAGCTAAGCCAGCAGATCCTGAACATCCTTATGGACATGAACGTTTTGAATACATCAGTGGTTTATTTGTTTCGATTATTATTACGTATGTTGGGTTTCAATTTTTACAATCTTCTGTAGAAAAAATCATCCATCCAGAAAATATTTATCTTTCACCAATCGTTTTTCTTGTGCTGGTGTTCTCCATTTTACTTAAATTTTTTCAAGGACGAATGTATCTCAAGATAGCCACTACCATTGATTCAGAAGCATTGGTGGCGACAGCCAAGGATAGTTATAATGATGTTTTCACAACGTTAGCTGTATTGATTTCTGCTGGTGTCGAGTGGTTAACTGACTGGCGAGTAGATGGTTATATTGGCTTTTTACTTGCTCTTTATATTCTATATAGTGGTATTATGATGTTGAGAGAATTTGTGTATGAGTTGTTAGGTAGTCGACCAACCCCGCAACAAGTAAAAGAGATGGAAAAGCATTTAAATAACTATTCGGAGATCTTAGGCTACCATGATCTTCTTGTTCACAATTATGGTCCAAGTAAACATTTTGCTTCCGTCCATATTGAAGTAGATGATCGCTTGAACTTGAATCAAGCACATAAAATTATGGATCAAATTGAAAAAGATTTTAAAAAGTCTCTGGATGTCGAGTTAGTTTGTCATTTAGACCCTGTACCTATCGAAAATGAAAACTATCGTAAAATTCTAAAGGGGCTAATTGAGATCATTGATGAAACAGGCAATGGGTTGAAAATCCATGATTTGCGAATCATGCATCAAGGAACGGTTTTACAATTTGATGTGGTGGTACCAGAGTCGTTTAGTCTATCTGATGAAGAATTAGAAAGAATGCTTCGCACCCAGATTGAAAAGCGAATCGGTAATTATCACTTAGATATTACCTTTGACCATAACTATTTGCTTTATTGATATCTGGTTTCCAAAAAAACTTTAAGAAGTTTTTTGAAAATCTCGTGCTTGTATAGATAAGGTAATGTCATGGAGAAATAGGGCGCTGTGTTGGAAGAAGAGGAAGATAATGTGGGAGAGGATGACACAAATAGAATCCTTTGGTTGCACTTCAATAATCAGGTGAAAATTAAGTGCAAGTAGAGAGATAATTGATTTTCACCTGATTACACAGTACTTTTATGATTTTTCCAATGTTTTTCTCAATGCTTGTCTAGCAAGATTATCAGCGCCTTTATTTTTGCTTTCAGGTATCCATTGAAGGATCAATAGAGAAAAATCTTTTAGTAATGTTTGGATTTTAAGCAAGTAAGGGATAAAATCTTTATTTGATGTATAATTCTTGTCAATCGTTGAAACAAGGGTTTTACTATCGGAATAACAAAGAATTGTTTCCTCCATAACCTTCTTATTCTTTAAAATTTCTAAAGTTTTAACAAAGATTTCAAACTCTGCTTGGTGATTTGTTCCGTATGAGAGTGGAATTGCTAATTGTTCCTGTTGCTGGTCAGTCACAATTACTATTCCACCACCACTAGGTCCAGGGTTGCCTTTTGTGGAGGCATCAATGTATACTTTTAACATATGGAAAGGTCCTCCTTTTTAAAAAACAGTATGGTACTATAATTATATCATTACTGGAATAGGTGCGAGGTTGAAGAATGAAAAAAATTATTCACTGGCAGCCAGAAATGGCACAGTCGATCATCTATTGGTCATTCACGTTTTTTGTTTTATTTCTTAGTTTGATCATGTCTTTGGAAAACACCAGACCTTATTGGAAAAGTAATCTAGTAATGGGGCTATTTTTTATTTGCCTGTTTCTTGGATTGCGACGGTCTTTTGTATTAAAGCAAGATTCGATCAAAATTCGATATACATTATTTTGGAAAGACAAAGAAGTACCGATTGAGCAAATCAAATCCTTTCAATCAGAAAAGTATGGGATAACAATATATATAGATAGAGATAAAGAACCAGTAAAGTATTTAATGAAAAAGAAAGCCCGAAAGATTTTTCTCGACTATCTGACAGAGATGGATGCTTCGAAAGAGCAACTTATATCTGAAAAACAAGTTACTGGAGAAAAGAAATAGAAAGAAAAAGCGGTTCAGCCTATAGGCGAACCGCTTACGTATTTCTTTCATTATTTATTGGTCGATCTTTTTGACATGAGCCGCTTGTTTGCCACGATTACCTTCAATAACGTCAAATTCGACCACTTGGTTTTCTTCAAGTGTTTTGAATCCTTCTTCTTCGATTGCTGTAAAATGAACAAAGATTTCTTCTGTTTCATCGTAATGGATAAAGCCATATCCTTTTTTGTTATCGAACCATTTTACCATTCCTGTGGTCAAAACACTCACGACCTTTCTTAAATCTGATCATAGCTTACATTATAAAGAGTAATTATAAGTACGTCAAATAAATTTAAATACATGAAATAATTTTAAAACTAAATTTTTTCTGTTTTTTTTTAGAATAAAAAAAGGTATAATGATTATAACTTAACGAAAATTCATTTTTTTTATTTAAAGTTCGGGAAAAGGGGTAAAATATGAAGAGTGATTTAGAAATTTCACAAGAATCAGAGTTAGAACCGATCGTTGAAGTGGCAAGAAAGATTGGAATTGATCCTGAAGATCTGGAATTATATGGTCAATACAAAGCAAAAATCAATTTTCCATTGATTAAAAAAGTGATGAATAAGCCTGATGGAAAGTTAATTTTAGTCACTTCAATTAATCCTACGCCAGCTGGAGAAGGGAAATCAACTGTTACAGTGGGTTTAGGGGATGCTTTAAATCAATTGGGAAAAAAAGCAGTGATTGCATTGCGTGAACCTTCTCTTGGACCAGTAATGGGAATCAAAGGGGGAGCAGCTGGTGGAGGTTACGCACAAGTTTTGCCGATGGAAGATATCAATTTACACTTTACCGGAGACATGCATGCGATAACATCTGCTAATAATGCTTTAGCCGCCTTAGTTGATAACCATATCCATCAAGGAAATGAACTGAATATTGATCCTCGACGAGTGATCTGGAAACGAGTGGTGGATTTAAATGATCGAGCTTTAAGACAAGTAATCGTAGGCCTTGGTGGACCACTTCAAGGTGTGCCACGAGAAGATGGCTTTGATATCACTGTGGCAAGTGAAATTATGGCGATCTTATGTCTAGCAACGGATTTAGAAGATCTAAAAGAACGTTTGTCTCGAATTATTATCGGGTACACGTATGATCGTCAACCTGTCAGTGCTGGTGATCTAAAAGTAGAAGGCGCTTTGGCTTTGCTGTTAAAAGATGCTATCAAGCCTAATCTAGTTCAAACGATTTATGGCACTCCCGCATTTATTCATGGGGGTCCTTTTGCGAATATTGCTCATGGATGCAATAGTGTATTGGCGACGAAAACCGCATTGAAATTAGCGGATTATGTCGTAACGGAAGCAGGATTTGGTGCTGATCTAGGTGGAGAAAAGTTTCTTGATATCAAAGTGCCTAATTTAAAAAAAGCCCCAGATGCGATTGTGATCGTTGCAACGATTCGTGCATTAAAAATGCATGGAGGAATGAGTAAGAGCCAATTACAAACAGAAGATCTTGAGGCGTTAAGAATTGGCTTTGAAAACTTAAAACGACATATTGCAAATATGCAAAGTTATCGCATCCCTGTTATCGTCGCAATCAATGAGTTTGTCACAGACACCGCTGCCGAAATGGATTTATTGATCCGATTATGTGAAGGATTGGGTGTTGTAGCAAAAAAAACTAGCGTTTGGGAAAAAGGTGCACAAGGGGGGACGGAGTTAGCCAAAGCAGTCATTGAAGTGATTGATACCAATAAAGCTGACTATACTCCTTTATACCAAGAAGTTGCTTCGATCAAAGAAAAAACAAACAGGATCGTTCAAAAGATTTACGGCGGAAAAGGTGTGTCTTTCACTAAGAAAGCTGAAAATCAAATTGCTGAATTTGAAAAAAATGGGTGGGCTCATCTACCTATCTGTATGGCAAAAACTCAATATTCTTTCTCTGATGATCCCACGCTTTTAGGAGCACCGGAAGATTTCATTCTTACGATCCGAGAATTCGTACCGAAGTTAGGCGCAGGTTTTATCGTTGCTTTGACGGGAGAAGTCATGACGATGCCAGGTTTACCAAAAAAACCAGCAGCATTAGGCATGAATGTGACGAAAGACGGAGAAGTTGAGGGGTTGTTTTAAAATCCAAAGGCATAAAGATCATTTAGATTATGAAAGCACGTGTTCAGATTCTGGCGAAAAATGAAAACATGTCTTTCGATACTAGTAAAAAAAGGTTCGTTTCCTACAGTTTTTACGGTGGGGCGATTAACTATTGAACTCTAGTTATCCAATTATGAAGCTGAAACATTCACTAGAAAATATCTAGTAATGTTTCAGCTTATTTTGTTAGAAGACGATTTATAAACAAGTGGTTCGCTGATAGCTTGCTACATCATCCAGAGGAAGTAGCAACTTTTTGTGAATACTAGCCTTGTTCTAACAAGTGACGGTATCCTATTTATTTAGTTCCTAGGGAAAAATCTAGATGCCAATTGATTTTTTTTTGAGAGATGGTCTTTTTTAGTAAATTATATATTACTTTATGTACAATATAGTTTACATAAAGTAATATATAATTTACAATGGGGAATAAGAACTGAGAAGGAGGGTCTATATAAAACGTGAAAAATACCCGAATAAAGATGGCACGTCTTGCAAAAGACATGAGCCAGGAAGAGTTGGCGCAATCTGTCGGAGTAACAAGACAAACAATCGGCCTGATTGAAGCAGGGAAATATAATCCGACACTTAAACTATGTATGGCAATCTGTCAGGCATTAAATAAAACATTGGATGAATTATTTTGGGAGGGAAACTAAGTGAATCATAAAAAAATCAAAGATGAGCGTATCATCCAAATGAATCATAAAATACAAAGCGAAGCCTTCTTGCTGGTATTAGCTTTAATAGGTATTTCCCTATTTGTCAAAAGTAATCTTCTTGATCTCACGCTTTCTGATTATATGGCAGAGTTGTTGATTGTCGGTGTTGCATTGATTTATTTAATGGTACGTAGTGTGATGATTGGACACGAGATGATGGATCCATCAAAACATGCGAAGAAATTACGTATCATTGGGATTTTAGGAATCAGTCTACTTGTAGCACTTTCAACTGGAATCAGAAACTATCTACTGTATGAAGAGGCATATACAGGGATTTTTGATGGTTACTTTCTCGCAGTATTAGGTATCACATTCTGTTCGTCTATTTTATTTACTACATTGATATTCTTTCTTGTTTCTTCAGTCAATCAATTTGGGCAAAAAAGATTGGAGAAAAAAATCAATCAAGAAGAGGAATAGGAAATCACCACTAAACACTAGTCGTTGTTGGCTCAAAACAAATCTCTGAACAGATGTTGCACTTGTGTTTTACCATAGATTAACGCATAATAGGAGGTACGAAATGGAAGTAACGTTTACTAGAAAAACAGGTTTTTACGCTATGGGTAGTCCCATTACTTTGCGGATCGATCAGCGTAAAATCAGTTTAAACCATAACCAGACGATCACTTTAGATTTAAAGGCACCGTTTATGATGCAAGCCTCATTTTTTTGGCTGAAAAGTCCAGTTTATCATGTGACAGAACCAGGACGTCGATATATCATTACGATGAATCTTTTATTACTTCAGATCTATCCATTTTTATTCCTCTTTTCGGGAATAACTGCCCTCGTTTTTCAAAGTATCCTTTATAATTTTATGATGGTTTTCATTGTCATCGGTTTCTTTTTTTATATAAAAAACCAAGCATATACCATCAAGGAGGAACAAGATGAAAAACTCTGATGTGTTTTTAAGTAGCTTTAATCGTATCGAAAAATGGATGCAAGAAGAAATGGGAAATCCACGAAATATGGGTTTTACTGAATTAGTACGGCGTTTGGCTCAAAAAAAGCATCAAAGTATACGTAACTATGAAGAAGATCTTTTACAGTTGGCACAACTGCGTAACGCCATTGTGCATGACCGTATTGCTGTTGATTTTATCATTGCTGAGCCAAATGAGTGGGCAACAAAGCGGATCCAGAAAATCGAACAAGAGTTGTTGCGACCTGAAACTATCTTGCCACGGTTTGCAAAACACGTGACAGGATTTGAACAAGATATTCCTTTATTAGACTTATTGGATACCGTAGCTAACAAACGATATTCTCAATTTCCTCTTTATCATAAAGGAAAATTTAAAGCATTAATTACCTTGCGTATGCTCGGTTTCTGGTTAGCTAGAGAAAGTCAAAAGGGAGTTATCGATCTAACTTCGAAAAAAGCGTCTGATTTGATCATCAAAGATGGCAAGTACACGAATTATCGTTTCGTGTCCGCACAGACAACGATTTTTGACGTAGAAATGATGTTTCGTGAACAAGGAACGCTTGAAGCAGTATTGATTACTAAAGATGGCGATCCAAATGGAAATTTATTAGGTATTATTCGACCAAGAGATATTTATCATCAAGTAGAAAAGGATTGATTGTGTGTTAGTGATATACTGGATTTTAAGTGCATCGATCATTGGATTGGACCAATGGGTGAAATGGTGGATCGTGAATGATTTATCTTTAGGAGAAACAAAATCATTGATTCCAGGGGTTTTATCGTTGAACCATATCCGTAATACAGGGGCTGCATGGAGCATGCTTGAAGGGAAAATGTGGTTTTTCACTATAGTGACAGTGATAGCTGTCATAGTGATCATAACATTGATGTTCAAAAATCGAAAAAACGGCAACCGCTGGTTAATGATTGGCTTAAGTCTGATCTTAGCAGGAGCTGTAGGAAACTTTATTGACCGTATCCGTTTAGGCTATGTCGTTGATATGTTCCAAACAGATTTTATGAATTTCCCGATTTTTAATGTAGCAGATATCTCCCTTGTTTGTGGTGTGATCTGTGTATTGATTTATATTATTTTAGATGAAAAGGAACAAAGAAAAAAATGACACAATTAAAAGCAACGATTCAGCAAGAAAAAGGACGTATTGACAAAGTCCTAACAAATTTGTTTTCTACTTATAGTCGATCACAAATTCAACAGTGGTTAAAAGAAGAGGCTGTTTTTGTCAATGGTCATCCTGTGAAAGCTAACTATAAAGTGAAACCAAAAGATGCTGTCTTTGTGGAAATCCCTGAACCTGAGGAACTAACGATTGTAGCAGAAGATTTACCGATTGAGATCGTCTATGAAGACGATGCGGTGGCAGTAGTCAATAAACCTCAAGGAATGGTAGTTCATCCTTCCGCAGGCCATACACATGGGACACTCGTCAATGGCTTGATGTATCACATGAAAAATTTATCCTCGATTAACGGAGTTATCCGTCCAGGGATCGTGCATCGGATTGATAAAGATACGTCTGGACTTTTGATGATTGCTAAAAACGATCTGGCTCATGAATCTTTAGCACAACAGTTGAAAGACAAGACTTCTTTAAGGAAGTATGTAGCACTGGTTCATGGAGTGATCTCTCATGATAAGGGGACAATCAATGCACCGATTGGCCGTTCAAAAGTCGATCGGAAAATGCAGGCAATCAGAGAAGACGGTAAGCCAGCAGTGACACATTTTACGGTATTGGAACGCTTTGAAAACTTTACTTTGATCGAATTACGCTTAGAAACAGGTCGAACACATCAAATCCGTGTGCACATGAAATACATCGGCTATCCTTTAGCAGGCGATCCGGTCTATGGACCGAAGAAGACGCTGAAGGGCAATGGACAGTTCCTCCATGCAAAATTGCTTGGTTTTACTCATCCAGTAACAAAAGAGAATATGGTCTTTGAAGCGCCTTTACCCGAAGTGTTTGAAAAAACTTTAGAGAAGTTAAGAAAAGATATTGCTTTTTAAGAATATTTTCTGTATAGTAATATCAAATGAAAGAAAAACTTAATAGAGAAGTCCTTTAAGTTTAGTCCCGTGAGGCTAAGAAGGGTGTGAGTAAGAAGAAATATGGTGCGCCATATGGACGATTACTCAATGACGTCGCATAGTCAGCGATCCGTATATAAGTATACGCTCAGTCTAAACATTCCTCCTGTCCTCTTAGGGCAGGAGTTTTTTTGTGTAAAAATTGGAGGGGAAAAAATGCAAAGAAAAGAAGTAGTAGATCAAATAACAATGAAACGTGCGATTACTCGAATCACCTATGAAATCATTGAAAGAAACCAAAGTATCGAAGATATCGTGCTAGTAGGAATCAAAACAAGAGGGATCTACATTGCAGCGCGTATCGCTGAAAGACTGCAGCAATTAGAAAATATCGCAGTTCCTGTGGGAGAACTAGATATCACCCTTTATCGGGATGATAAAAAAGAAACACCGAAAGAAGCTGAGTTACATTCTTCTGATATTCCTGTGTCATTAGAAGGAAAAGAAGTGATCTTGATTGATGATGTCCTGTATACTGGTCGAACGATCCGTGCAGCCATGGATGCAGTCATGGACTTTGGACGTCCAAGAAAAATCTCATTGGCTGTATTAGTTGATCGAGGCCATCGAGAATTACCGATCCGTGCAGATTATGTTGGTAAAAATATTCCAACGTCAAGAGCAGAAGAAATACTAGTTGAAATGCAGGAACTAGATGGACAAGATCGAATCATGATCTTAAAAGATGAAGAGTAGAGAGGAAAGTTCACATGTCGGAGAAAAAAGAATTTCATAATGATCACGTTGTTTTAGATATTCATGATCGACCAAGTATGGGTCACTGGGTAGGCTTGAGTTTACAGCATTTATTCACGATGTTTGGCGCAACTGTCTTGGTGCCCATCTTAGTAGGGATCGATCCGGGTATCGCTTTAGTCAGTTCGGGGTTAGGAACCTTAGTGTATTTAATTACAACGAAAGGAAAAATTCCTGCTTACTTAGGAAGCAGCTTTGCTTTTATTGCTGCCATGCAATTATTGATGAAAACAGACGGTCTTCCTGCCATTGCGCAGGGAGCCATGACAACAGGGCTTGTCTATCTGATCGTTGCTTTGATCATTAAAAAAATCGGTTCTGCTTGGCTAGATAAGATTTTACCACCGATCGTTGTTGGTCCAGTGATCATGGTCATTGGCCTTGGTTTAGCAGCGAATGCAGCGAACAATGCGATGTATCATGGTAATGCCTATGACTTCAAATATTTAGCGGTTGCGCTGATTACATTAGGCTTGACGATTTTCTTTAATATGTTTTTACGAGGTTTCTTAGGATTAGTCCCAATCTTATTAGGAATCATCTCTGGTTACATCGTTGCTTTACTCTTTGGCATCGTGGATACCCAACCAATCGTCGATGCTCCGTGGTTTGCCCTGCCAAACTTTGAAATACCTTTTGTCCAATATCAACCGAAGTTATATCTTGGAGCGATCACAACAATGGCGCCGATTGCTTTTGTAACAATGACAGAACATATCGGTCATCTAATGGTCTTGAATAAATTAACCAGACGGAATTTCTTTGAGGAACCAGGATTGCATCGAACATTAACTGGGGATGGGTTGGCTCAATTAGTGGCAGCTTTCGTAGGAGGCCCACCAGTGACAAGCTATGGTGAAAATATCGGTGTATTAGCTATCACACGGGTCCATAGTGTGTTCGTGATTGGTGGCGCTGCAGTCTTTGCGGTAGTCTTAGGATTCGTAGGGAAACTAAGTGCGTTGATTTTAAGTATCCCTGGACCAGTCATCTCAGGTATCAGTTTCATTTTATTCGGTGTCATTGCAGCTAGTGGAATGAAGATCCTGATTGAAAATAAAATCGACTTTGATAAAAAGAAAAACTTGTTGATTGCTTCTGTCATTTTAGTTGTAGGGATTGGTGGATTGGTTCTTGAAGTAGGAACCTTTACACTGTCAGCGATGGCTTTAGCTACTGTGTTAGGAATTATTTTAAATCTCATCTTACCAGAAACTTCTCGTAGCGAGGAAAACTAAGGAGGAACTACTCGATGATCATCACATCAGAACGTATTAGTTTAAAACATCTATTGACGGTTGAAGCACTAACTGACCAAGAAGTCATGGGGCTGATCCGGCGCGGACAAGAATTCAAACAAGGCGCAAACTGGACACCACAAAAATCACAATATTTTGCCACAAATCTCTTCTTTGAAAATAGTACAAGGACGCACAAAAGTTTTGATGTGGCAGAAAAGAAATTAGGTCTTGAAGTCATTGAATTCGAAGCAAGTACAAGTTCTGTATCAAAAGGAGAAACGCTTTATGATACTGTCTTGACCATGTCAGCATTAGGAGTAGATGTGGCGGTGATCCGTCATGGTGACGAGAATTATTATGATGAGTTGATCCAAAGTAAGACGATCCAATGTTCGATCATCAATGGTGGAGATGGAAGTGGACAACATCCGACCCAGTGTTTACTTGATCTAATGACGATCTATGAAGAATTTGGCTACTTTGAAGGATTGAAAATAGCTATCGTGGGGGATATCACCCACTCACGCGTGGCGAAATCAAACATGCAGATGTTAAAACGGCTAGGTGCAGAAGTATTTTTCTCAGGTCCGAAAGAATGGTATGACGAAGAGTTTGAAGTTTACGGACACTATCTTCCGTTAGATGAACTATTGGATCAAGTCGATGTCATGATGATGCTACGTGTCCAACATGAGCGTCATGATGGCAAGGAAAGCTTTTCCAAGGAGGCTTATCATCAAGAGTATGGCTTGACAGTTGAACGTGCTAAGAAAATGCAAAAACATGCGATCATCATGCATCCGGCACCTGTCAACCGTGATGTCGAATTAGCAGATTCTTTAGTAGAAAGCTTACAATCACGTATTGTTCAACAAATGAGCAATGGGGTCTTTATACGGATGGCCATCTTAGAAGCAGTCTTAAACGGTAAAGCTTAGAGATAAAACAATAGGAGGAATAATCATGAAAACACTCATTAAAAACGGTCGAATCAATACCCGAAATAACGAAACAACAGCAGCAGAAATTTGGATCGAAGCTGGCAAAATCAAGGCGATCGGCACTGGATTTCCTGAGGCCGAATTTGATGAAGTGTTTGATGCCAAAGGGCAATTGATCACTCCAGGATTAGTGGATGTCCATGTCCATTTACGAGAGCCTGGATTCACCTATAAGGAAACAATCGCAGCAGGAACAAAGGCTGCTGCACGTGGTGGCTTCACTACGGTATGTGCGATGCCTAATCTGGATCCAGTTCCCGATACAGCCGAGAAGTTAAAACAAGTCTATGACAGAATCAAGCAAGATGCGGTTGTCAATGTTTTACAATATGCTCCGATTACAAAAAATCTTCGAAGTGAAGAGTTAGTGGATCAAGAAGCGTTGATTGAAGAAGGCGCATTTGCTTTTACAAATGACGGAGTGGGTGTACAGACAGCAGGAACGATGTACTTAGCAATGAAAGAAGCAGCTAAAAACAACAAAGCCCTTGTAGCACATACAGAAGATGAATCCTTGTTGTTTGGTGGGGTGATGCATGAAGGAAAAAGAGCAAAAGAATTAGGACTTCCGGGGATCTTAAGCGTGACAGAATCCTCACAGATCGCACGAGATTTACTTTTAGCAGAAGCGACAGGGGTCCATTATCATGTATGTCATGTCTCAACGAAAGAAAGTGTTCGAGTGATTCGTGATGCAAAAAAAGCCGGGATACATGTCACTGCCGAAGTGTCTCCGCATCATCTGATCTTGATTGATGAAGACATCCCAGAAGATTTTGGCTTTTGGAAAATGAATCCACCATTAAGAGGAAAAGAAGATCGAGAAGCACTGATCGAAGGTCTGTTAGATGGAACAATCGACTGTATTGCCACTGATCATGCACCTCATGGACTAGAAGAAAAAAGTCGGAGTTTCTTACAATCACCATTTGGGATCGTTGGGAGTGAAACAGCTTTTCAGCTCATCTATACACATTTTGTCGAAACTGGAAGATTCACGTTAGAACAAGTCATTGATTGGATGGCTGTGAAACCAGCTGAGATTTTTGGCTTGGATGTAGGAACGTTAAGGATTGGTGCACCAGCAGATCTGGCTGTTTTTGCTACTGCACATGAATCAGTCATTGATAAAGATGAATTTTTATCAAAAGGAGAAAACACACCATTTGTTGGCTGGAAAGTCAAAGGTGAAACATTGATGACATTTGTCAATGGGAAAATTGCTTGGTTTAAGGGGGAGTAAATGGATGGAACGGTTGCTGATTTTAGAAGATGGCACAGTTTTTAAAGGAAAATCATTTGGCGCTGCGGTCAATGTATTTGGAGAAATCGTCTTTACAACCAGTATGACTGGTTACCAAGAAACAATTACAGACCAAAGTTTTAATGGACAGATCATCACTTTTACGTATCCAATGGTCGGAAATTATGGGGTAAATCGAGATGATTACGAGTCGATTTCGCCTACTTGTAAAGGGGTCGTAGTAAAGGAACACGCACGAGTTGCTTCTAACTGGCGCAGTCAAATGACTTTAGACGAATTTTTAAAACAAAAAGGGATCCCAGGGATATCGGAAATCGATACGAGAGCATTGACACGAAAAATTCGTGAAGTAGGAACGATGAAAGCAAGTATCGTGGATGCAGGGGATTCTTTTGAACATGCCTATGACCAACTAAAAGCGACTGTTCTAGCCACGAATCAAGTGCAACAAGTATCAACGAATAAGCCGTACCCAAGTCCAGGAACAGGAAGAAATGTAGCAGTGATCGATTTCGGATTGAAGCATAGTATCTTACGGGAATTAAGTAAACGAAATTGTAATCTGACAGTATTGCCTTATGATACTGATGCCGAAACGATTCTTTCATTGGCCCCCGACGGTGTCATGTTGACCAATGGTCCTGGCGATCCAAAAGATGTACCAGAAGCAATCGAGATGATCAAAAAAATTCAAGGGAAGATCCCAATTTTCGGTATTTGTTTAGGCCATCAATTATTCGCTCTTGCGAACGGAGCGGACACGTATAAGATGAAATTCGGTCATCGTGGGTTGAATCATCCAGTACGAGAAGTAGCTACAGGTAGAATCGATTTTACTTCCCAAAATCATGGCTATGCGGTGGATGAAAAAACAATTGATCCTAAGCATTTACTAGTGACTCATGTAGAAGTCAATGACCACACAGTGGAAGGAATTCGTCATCGCCACTATCCTGCCTTCAGTGTCCAATTCCACCCGGATGCTGCACCAGGACCGCATGATGCTTTACATCTGTTTGATGAATTTATGGAAATGATGGATGCAGGAAAGGAGCAGTTCTAATGCCAAAACGTACAGATATCAAAAAAATCATGGTGATCGGTTCAGGTCCGATCATTATCGGCCAGGCTGCTGAATTTGATTATGCTGGAACACAAGCTTGTTTAGCATTAAAAGAAGAGGGTTATGAAGTCGTTTTGGTCAATTCCAACCCTGCTACGATCATGACGGATAAAGAAATTGCAGATCGAGTTTATTTGGAACCAATCACTTTAGAATTTGTCTCAAGGATTTTACGCAAAGAGCGACCAGATGCTCTGCTACCAACCTTAGGAGGACAAACGGGTCTAAATATGGCTATGGAACTAGCAGAATCAGGTATTTTAGATGAGTTGGGGATCGAACTATTAGGAACGAAATTATCAGCGATTGATCAAGCTGAAGACCGTGATTTATTCAAACAATTAATGGAAGAATTGAATCAACCGATTCCTGAATCTGAAATTGTCACTACCGTTGAAGAAGCAGTCCAATTTGCCAATAAAATCGGTTATCCTATCATTGTTCGTCCAGCCTTTACCTTAGGGGGGACCGGTGGTGGAATGTGTGATAACGAAGAAGAATTACGACAAATTGCCGAAAATGGCTTGAGTTTATCTCCAGTTACGCAATGTCTGATCGAGCGAAGCATTGCCGGATTCAAAGAGATCGAATATGAAGTGATGCGTGATTCGGCAGATAATGCCATCGTGGTATGTAACATGGAAAACTTTGACCCAGTTGGGATCCATACAGGGGATTCCATCGTTTTCGCACCAAGCCAAACGTTGTCTGATAACGAATATCAAATGCTTCGAGATGCATCGTTATCCATTATCCGTGCATTAGAAATTGAAGGTGGCTGTAATGTGCAGTTGGCTCTTGATCCTGACAGTTTTAAATATTATGTGATCGAAGTCAATCCACGTGTTTCACGCTCTTCTGCCTTAGCAAGTAAAGCAACCGGTTACCCGATCGCAAAACTTGCTGCAAAAATCGCGCTTGGCCTGACCTTAGATGAAATGAAAAATCCAGTAACTGGAACAACTTATGCAGAGTTCGAACCAGCACTTGACTATGTCGTAGCAAAAATCCCCCGTTGGCCATTTGATAAATTCGAAAATGGTGAGCGAATACTAGGCACGCAAATGAAGGCTACTGGTGAAGTGATGGCTATCGGCAGAAATATCGAAGAATCATTGCTGAAAGCTGTTCGATCCCTTGAAATCGGGACTCATCACCTTGAATTAGCCGAATTAAAAGAAGTTAGTGAAGAAGAATTGATGGAAAAAATCGTGCGCGCACAAGATGATCGGTTGTTCTATCTGGCTGAAGCACTTCGCAGAGATTACCCAATCCAAGAATTAGCGGAGTTGACGAAAATCGATATCTTCTTCTTGGATAAACTACTGCATATCATCGAATTAGAAAATGAATTAAGTCAACAGTCCCAAAATTTAGCTTTACTTGAGTGCGTGAAACAAAACGGTTTTACGGATCAAAAAATCGCAAGCTTGTGGAAAACTACCGCAGAAATGATCCGTCAGATCCGAAAGGAAAATCACATTCAACCAGTATATAAAATGGTCGATACTTGTGCGGCAGAGTTTGAATCGAACACTCCTTACTTTTATAGTACGTATGAAGTAGAAAATGAGAGCAAAAAATCAGAAAAAACTTCTGTTTTAGTGTTAGGTTCTGGACCGATCCGAATTGGCCAAGGGGTGGAATTTGATTATGCGACTGTCCATTCCGTAAAAGCAATCCAGCAAGCAGGATATGAAGCGATTATTATGAATAGCAATCCTGAGACTGTTTCAACCGATTTCTCGATTTCGGATAAGCTTTATTTTGAACCATTGACGTTTGAAGATGTCATGAATGTCATTGAATTAGAACAACCTATTGGTGTGATCGTCCAATTTGGTGGACAGACTGCCATTAATCTAGCAGAGCCTTTAGCTAAAGCTGGTGTGAAAATCTTAGGAACGACGATTGAAGATTTGGATCGTGCAGAAAATCGAGATTTATTCGAACAAGCATTGCAAGAACTTGAGATTTTACAACCGCTTGGTGATACAGCAACAAGCAAACAAGAAGCCGTAGCGATTGCTGCAAAGATCGGTTATCCAGTTTTAGTTCGACCAAGTTATGTTTTAGGCGGACGAGCAATGGAAATCGTTGAAAATCAGCGTGATTTGGAAGATTACATGGAACATGCAGTTAAAGCTTCGCCAGAGCATCCCGTCTTAATCGACCGCTATTTAATAGGTAGTGAATGTGAAGTAGATGCCATTTGTGATGGAGAGACTGTCTTGATTCCTGGAATCATGGAACATATCGAGCGAGCTGGGGTTCATTCAGGGGATTCAATGGCTGTTTACCCTCCGCAAGCACTTTCTGAAGCAATCAAAAAAACAATTGAAACATACACGATTCGTCTAGCAAAAGGTTTGAACTGTATTGGTATGATGAACATCCAGTTCGTGATCCATGACAATCAGGTCTATGTGATCGAGGTGAACCCTCGGGCGAGTCGAACGGTTCCGTTTTTAAGCAAAGTCACAAATATTCCAATGGCACAACTTGCAACGAAAGCCATTTTAGGAGAAAAACTGAAGGACTTAGGTTATGAAACTGGGTTATATCCTGAATCCAAAAATGTCCATGTTAAAGCACCAGTCTTTTCCTTTACTAAACTTCGCAAAGTAGATACTTACTTAGGACCAGAGATGAAATCGACAGGTGAAGTGATGGGATCTGATCGCAGTTTGGACAAAGCACTCTATAAAGCGTTTGAAGCTGCTGGCTTACGGTTGCCTGATTATGGCGCAGTTTTGTTTACCATTGCCGATGAGACGAAAGAAGAAGCACTAGGATTGGCAAGACGCTTTACAGAGATCGGCTACAGTTTATTAGCCACAAAACATACTGCGGATTTTTTCAGAGAACATGGATTGGTTGTCACAACGGTAGCAAAAATCTCAGAAAAAACGTCAGAAAGAAATGTGGTTGATTTGATTCGTGATGAACAAGCACAAGTTGTAGTTAATACGATCGATAAAGACCGAGGAAATGCTTCAAAAGATGGGTTTATCATTCGACGTGAAGCAGTAGAACATGGCGTTCCTTTATTCACTTCCTTAGATACGGCAGATGCGATCATTCGAGTAATGGAATCTCGCGCCTTTTCGACCCAAGCCATTTAAAGAATTAGAAGAATATGTCTTATAGGAGAATAAAAAGGAAATAGACCTAAAAAATCAATACTCTTGATTTCTCCGAGCATTGGACTAAAAGTATGATTTACTCTTGTTTCATGCTCTAAATACGTATAAATGGCGGAAACAGAAGCAGCTCCTTCGACAATAAGCTGAAATTCGCAAAAAATTGAAAAATAATTTTCGTGAATTTCTTCTTATTTCTTGGAGTTAGCCACTTCTGTTCCAGTCTCTCTCTAAGAAGAGAGGCTGTAGTTAATGAGAAAAATAAATGTGAAAAAATAAGTTCCCGATTTAGGAGTGTAGCTATGAAACAAGAATTAATGAAAATCGTTCAGCAACGTCAGTTAGCACCACGAATCTATGAGATGACTTTGACGGGAGAATTAGTGAAAGAAATGAAGCATCCTGGACAATTCATTCATATCCGCGTACCACGAGCTGATTTATTATTGCGCCGACCAATTAGTTTGAATCATATTGATCAGGACGAGAAAACTTGTCGTATCATTTATCGTGTCGAAGGAGACGGAACAAAGTATTTTTCAGAATTAACTACAGGGGATACGTTGGATGTATTGGGTCCATTAGGGAATGGCTTTGATTTATCTGGATTATCAATAGGGGATGAGGTATTTATCATAGGTGGAGGTATTGGTGTACCTCCACTCTATGAATTATCAAAGCAATTAAATGAACGTGGCGTCAAGACCTCCCACTTTTTGGGATTTGCTTCAAAAGAGGTCATTTATTATGAGAACGAATTTCAGCAACTCGGAGACACAAGAATTGCTACGGATGACGGTACCTATGGGATTCATGGGAATGTCGGTAATCTTTTGATGACGACAAACAAAATCCCAGATGCTGTTTTTGCTTGTGGTTCAAATGGGTTATTGAAAACCGTCGAACAGCTTTTCAGGCAGCACTCAAATGTCCAGTTGTCACTAGAATCAAGAATGGCTTGTGGGATAGGCGCTTGTTATGCGTGTGTTTGCCATGTGCCCAATGATGAGACAGGAACGAAGAGTTTGAAAGTCTGTGATGAAGGACCGATATTTCAAGCAGGAGAGGTGGTTTTATGAGTAAGAATCCTTTGACTGTCAAGCTCCCAGGCTTGGATTTGAAAAATCCGATCATGCCGGCAAGTGGTTGTTTTGGATTTGGCAAAGAGTATGGGAAGTATTATGATTTAAATCAATTAGGTGCAATCATGGTCAAGGCGACAACTCCACAAGCACGTTTTGGAAATCCAACACCTAGAGTGGCGGAGGCACCTTCGGGAATGCTGAATGCTATTGGTTTACAAAATCCGGGCTTGGAAGTGGTGATGGATAAGTTATTGCCAGAATTAGCAGAATACCAAGATTTGCCTATTATTGCCAATGTTGCTGGAGCATGTGAAGAAGATTATGTAGCCGTATGTAATAAGATCTCAGAAGTAGAAAATGTCCATGCGATTGAATTAAATATTTCCTGTCCCAATGTGAAACATGGTGGGATTGCATTTGGAACGGATCCAGATATTGCTTTTCAGCTAACCCAAGCAGTCAAAAAAGTGGCAAAAGTTCCCGTTTATGTCAAGTTATCACCGAATGTAACGGATATTGTCCCGATTGCCCAAGCGATTGAAGCTGGTGGAGCAGATGGTTTTTCAATGATCAACACATTATTAGGCATGCGGATCGACCTCAAAACGAGAAGGCCCATTTTAGCTAATCAAACAGGTGGCTTATCTGGTCCTGCAATTAAGCCAGTAGCAATCCGTTTGATCCATCAAGTTGCGAGTATCTCGAAACTACCGATTATTGGTATGGGTGGTGTCCAAACCGTAGATGATGTATTGGAAATGTATATGGCTGGAGCGAGTGCTGTAGCGGTAGGAACAGCAAATTTTACGGATCCATATATTTGTCCCAAACTGATTGAGGAATTACCGATACGGATGAATGAACTGGGGATAGAGTCACTAGAGCAACTGATCAAAGAAGTGAGAGAGGGACGAGAAGAATGAATCAACGACCAATAATTGCGTTAGACTTTTCATCTTGGCAAGAGGTTGAAACGTTTATGCAACGTTTTCCAGAAGATGAAAAACTGTTTGTGAAAATCGGGATGGAATTATTTTATCAAGAAGGGCCAGTCATTGTTCGCTGGTTGAAAGATGCCGGACATGATGTCTTTTTGGATTTGAAACTACATGATATACCTAACACTGTCGAAAAAGCGATGCAAGGATTAGCCAAACTGGGAGTTGATCTGACTTGTGTCCATGCTGCAGGGGGAGTACGGATGATGGAAGCTGCGATGCGCGGCTTGAATGCAGGCACGCCTGAAGGAAAAAAACGACCATTGTTATTGGCGATTACGCAATTGACTTCCACTAGCGAAGAAGAAATGCATCAGGATCAACTGATTGAAGTACCACTGGAAGAAAGTGTGATCCATTATGCGAACTGCGCTAAAAAAGCAGGCTTAGATGGGGTAGTCTCTTCTGCTTTAGAGGTACAAGCCATCAAACAACAAGCAGGAGATAACTTCGTTTGTTTAACACCAGGGATCAGACCAGAAGGAACAGTAGCTGGGGATCAAACACGAATTGTGACCCCTGCGCAGGCAAAAGAAATCGGATCTACCTTCATCGTTGTTGGTAGACCAATCACACAAGCTCAAGATCCTTACCAAGCATACCAAACAATAAAAGCAGAATGGAGCCAATCAAATGAATATTGAACAAACAATTGCTAAAGACTTATTAGAAATTGAGGCAGTGTTTTTAAGTCCAAGCCAGCCTTTTACGTGGGCGAGTGGAATTAAAAGTCCTATCTATTGTGACAATCGGATTACGATGAGTTATCCAAAAGTAAGAAGAGAAATTGCTATAGGTTTGGCAGCTAAAATCAAAGAAACTTTTCCTGATGTAGAAGTGATCGCTGGTACAGCTACTGCGGGTATTCCTCATGCTGCTTGGGTCGCTGAGATTTTAGATCTACCGATGGTTTACATCAGAAGCAAGGCAAAGGATCATGGAAAAGGGAATCAAATTGAAGGAAGAATCTTCGAAGGACAAAAAATGGTGATCATTGAAGATTTGATCTCGACAGGTGGTAGTGTCTTGGAAGCAGCTGAAGCAGCGAAAAGAGAAGGAGCCAACGTTTTAGGTGTTGCTGCGATTTTCACGTACGAACTACCAAAAGGAAAAATGAATTTCGAACAAGCAGGGCTACCATTAGTTACCTTAACCAATTATTCTGTATTGATTGAATTTGCCTTAGCAAATAAAACAATCGACGAAACAGAACTAGAATTACTAAAAGAATGGAAACAAGATCCTGAGAATTGGTCAAAAAATTAAGTGACACTAAGCCAATTCCAATGTATCTTTTGTATTGTGATGGATGAGCATCTAGTAAAACTTATTTGACATATCTAGAAACTAGAGGCTCTTTGCCAAAGCATGTTTAGTGGGAACGGCACAGTGACAATGAATACATTCTTAAGATGAATAGCGAAGCATTCCACGAAAGAAAAGTACAAATTTGGCTTTGTACTTTTCTGGCTCTTTGTCAAACGATGTTGGTGAAGAGAAATCCTAGAATGATTGGTGAACAGAAAGAACTATTTTTCTTTCTGTTCCTTTTTTTATTTTATGAGTAATGCTTTCCCATGCCGAGTCATGATTCGTAATTTAAAGTTGTAAAAGCTTCGGAACCCATAGGCATTTCGTTTTAATACCTTGATATGATTGTTCAAACACTCCAAAGGGCCATTTGAGTAGCCATAACGTAGGGCGTTCTCGATTTGTGGAAGAAACTTTTTAAAGGTTTTCAAAGTTCTATCATAGATTTCAGGAAGGTCTGTTTTTCCCACATTTAAATATTCTTTAAACGTGTCAATTTCCCGCTTTTTAACTGCATAAAGTAGATTTTGATAGAGTTGATAACCAGAGCTCTTATACACATCTAGATGTGTATAAGAGACAGATCATAGATTTCAGGAAGGTCTGTTTTTCCCACATTTAAATATTCTTTAAACGTGTCAATTTCCCGCTTTTTAACCTGTCTCTTATACACATCTAGATGTGTATAAGAGACGAGTATCTTTGATAAGCTGAGTATGAGACATCTTGAATCCTCCTTATGAATGGTTAAGCCAAATCAATTCTAAAGGATTTCAAGGTGTCTTTTCTATCTTTTTTCTCAATAAAAAAGATGTCAGTGGAATCCACCAACATCAAAAAGTATAGAGCCACTTTTCTTTTTTTAATCAATAAAATGGAACCGTACCGCTGATATGGCACTTATCACAAGCATATCGTAAGAACAGATATTGAAGGTCGAGCAATACAAGAGCAAGGCAAACAACGTAAGAAGTCTCAAGACAGATAAAGGTGAGTTCGTCATTACCACAACACCGACACAAGCGGTGGTGATGATTACATAGAGAAAGCCTATTTCCTCTGTTGTTTCTCCATGGGGCAGGGAAAAAAGATGAATTATCGCTTGACTTACCGCGATTCGTTCTTTGTTTTCTCATGTATTATATGTATAATGTATAAGATAGTTGTACGAAAAGCAGTATGTGTTACCTCCTCTTTGTAACGCTTTGAAAGGTGAAAATTGAATGGGAAGCGAAATACATTACCCATCTGAAAATACGCCTTAAATGCGTTGATATATTGGAAAAACGAACCCAAAATTGTTACATTCACGAGAATATCACACAAGGCGAAGATACCGTAAAAAGTATTTTCGCCTTGTTGTTATGCTATGCGTAAATCAATTCACTGTTGATAATCTCCGTTGCACAGCTCTAAATATTTTCCTTCTTTGCAATCTATTCCATAAGCTTCTCTGCTTTAAGCTGTTCCGCCACGTCCTGTTCGTTTGCCATCTCTGAAATCAGACAGAGAGACATCTCCTGAGCCTGTTTACCTGTTTATAAATGTCGGTTAGAAACTGTTCACCTTGTCCTCCATCAGCATTGTAGTGTAGGAGGTTTTCCTATGTTCTTTTAAGTATGCCTTATGTCGCTGTTCCCAAATGCCGATAGGATTGTTTTATTCTTCGGAAAGTGTCAGGGAAGGCATATAACAATCGACTTGTAATTCTTACCATAAACCGTTGTCGCTGCCATAGATGTATTTTTCCATTGCGCTGTCCTCTAAAATAATCTGTTCATACCTCACATTTTCCAGATTGCCACAACCTGTTATAGCTTGTTGTGAGATTTTTCTTCCATGATTTTTCTCTTATGAGTGGGTGTGGGAAGTATAAAATGTTGCGAAATCGTATAGAGAAATATGACGAGAACATTACGATAAGTCCTTTATTTTCAAGGCTTTAAGAGGGGAGTGTCAAATCCCTTGCAACCGTATAATCAGTTGGAAAATTCTAAGTTTTCATTCATATTAGTGGAGCTTTAGTGACTCATATGACTTATCTCAAAGATAAAAAATGTCACAAATTCTAGAAGGCCGTTTGATGCTGCTTGTTTTATAATTGGTATGAATACAGATTAAAAAAGAATCATTAAAAAAAAAACATAGAAAGGAAATGTGAGCCATAGATTTTAGTACTGGATACGTTCGATTGTTTAAGGAAATATAAACGTTTATTTAATCTTTGCTTTTTCATTGTTGAACCCTGTTTTTACGCAAAAATAAATGATGCTTTTGGATAATCTCTAATCAGAGATTTTAAATCAAGTAATAAAACACTTAATTTTAGGAGAGTAATTGTATGGAGCTTTAAAACAGGTTAAGTTTTTAGTAACAAAATATCCTTTTTAAACTTAATGGAAGGAATGAAGAAAATGCCAGGGAAAAATCACAGAGAAGTAATCGGTTTGTACAACAACATACTTAATGATAAAAATGGTTCGAAAAACGCACAAAAGACGTTGAACTTTATTGCTAAACATTCTGGACAACAGCTGTCATCTGAAGGAATTAGGACGCCAGTGGGGCTTTTTTATACCAGCCTCCTTTTGAGTACACTTGTACCAGTAAGGGATCGACCAAATCAACAAACTGCTGTCAAACAAACCACCGCAGCTTTTGAAGCCAATACATATATAGTTGTCAGACATGAAGACAATCAAACAAATATCCGTTCCTTTGCTTCACATTCTATCGTAAATCGCACTCGAATCACTCCTCCTTTTCCAGAGAATACCACCCAAGTAATGCTTCACCAACAAACGTTCACGCAACTATTTTTCAATTTAGTTGATGCAACCCATGACTGGAGTCTACATATCCATAAGGAAGCCCATCAGCTTGCAGAACTGTTAGAATGTCGTACGACTACTAGAGCAGATTTAGAGAAAAAATGGGGACTTTGGGAAAAATATGATTCGAAAGATCCTAGTGGAAAATACCATGTTCAAACGATTTGTCAGAAAGCAATTGCTAAAGCTCAGCAAAAAAATAATCAACTACCGGAACAAGGAAGTGGAAATCAACACTTTTCTTTTGAACGCAAGCCAAATATGCCCGATCAAGGGGCTAGTTATTTTTTTGCTGGGGATTTGGTTCAAAAATTAAGAGCCACCTTTCAAACATACTTAGAAAAAAGGAAAAATCAAAGTATATATGACATAAAAGGTATGCCTACAAACTTACATAATCAGCTAATAGAAATATTTTGGGGCGGATTAGCTGACCTATTTGCTCATTTTCTTAATCAACATGAGCATACATCCTATACTCAAGAGCCAGTAGGAAGAAGTAGTGGATCGGTGATCCATTATTTTCTAGAGTTGCTAAGTCGAAGCTTTTCAGGGGACTATGGGGAACAAGTATCGGCAAGTTTAGAAAGAGAAAAGAACTTAACAGATTTAGTGAATACTCTCCCAGTTAACTACTCGATGTCAACAAATAATTCAAAAAAGAAACCAAAAAATCAAAAGTGGAAAAATCAAGAGAGAAACAAACAAAAAAGAAACAAGCAAAAAAGAAAACTACGAGAGACGACTGGGAAAAATGTACCTGTGTTGAATGTTGAAGAAGTGAGTTTTTTTACTCAACTTTGGCAGTTGGCAGAGGATTTTTCAAAAACGATGGATCAATACATAAAACATTTAGATGTTCTTCAATTCTTAGGAGCTGAAGCAAGTCCAATTTCTGAAGAGAAAATTGCTAAAATTTCTATAGATACCATATTAAAAGCAAAAATAAATCGCATAGTTAGTGCTTATTTAAATAATCAAACACTTTTATTATCAACGAGTGAGTCACTGAGCCCTGTCTGGGATGATGCTGATATTTTTCAAAAGCGTGGTGAAACAGATACGGTTAATCAAAACATCAAGTCGTTTCTATGTGAACAGAAGATCTTGTGTAATGATTCGTCCAATCTTGAGATCATTTTATCTGCACAGAAATGGGTAGATGAAGGTGGAACGAATGCAGAAGATAGACGTAACCAGATAGCTCGTATGATTCTCAAATCATCAGGACTTGCTGAAGAAAACCTTTCAGATACTAGAGGAAAAGATATTTTCCAACAATGGAAAAATAATAATGCTTTGATGGGTTTTACATTTGAAGAAGAGATGCAAGCGTCCCTAAACGAACCACAAATTTATGCGGAGACAACCAAAGTAATCAGTCAGGCGAATGTAAACCAAACGTCCACAAGCGACTCTGAATTGGAACAAGTCAATAAAATCGTTGGAAGTATTATAACCTCTGCTATTCCACCGACACGGTTTCAAGAGCCCCTGCCAATATTCTATTATGATTATGAGCTTTTTCAAAAACGAAATAAAACCAGTAGTGTGAATAAAAAAATGAAGGATTTTTTCCTTAACGAAGGGGTTGAGATCCACAATATTTCTGTAAATGAACTAGTGGGAGCGTATCAGAAATGGGTTAGGAAGGAAAAATTTGACCAAACAGCAAAAGAACAGTTTTGGATGTATTTCATTTTGAAAGCTTATGGCATTGAAAATCTAAGATTGGGGGAATTTATATCACCTACAAGACTACAGAGAATTTTTATGCAATGGAAAGTCAACACGCTGTTAGAAGACTATGTTTATAAAGAAGTCACTGAGGGCACGCTCCCATATAAATTATCGCAATTAGAGACCTCTCTGATTACTCAATATCAAAATCAAAAAAAAGAAAGTGATCAAATTTATGTAGACTTTATCAATGATCGACCACCGACAATTGATAAGTCTCAACCAATCATCGCTGTTTATTATAATGAACTTCTCTTTAAGGAGCGAGACAAAACATCAGCAGTGAATGAGGCTGTTAGAAAATTACTCATTAAGCAGGATGTTACTTTTAGGAATCTGTCCGCAAGTGAATTGGTTCGAGGAATGCAAGGCTGGATCCTTGAAGGAAAAACATACGCAACCATTTCAGAAAGAGAAAAAAAGGTCGCAAAACTCCTTCAAAAGGAGTACGGAATTATAGTGAAAGAAGTAACAGAAGAAGAGGCACGACAGCTCTTACTTCAATGGGAAAATAACAATGCCCAGGCAGGTTATACCTACAAGGAAATCAGTATCGCTGAGATTGACAAGGTACAAGCAGGGGGAAACAAAAAAAATCATGAGATAAATCAAAAAATCAGGACATTTCTAAGTAAAAATGCGGATGATCCCATCAAGCAAGTAGCAAGTGAACCTAAGAAAACTCCCCTTACTAAATTAAGTAAGAAACAAAAAAGTCAGTTACGCAAAAGTGTCATTGATTTTTTAATTGAAAGAGGCGTAGAACTCAAGGGAGATAGTCCAAATGAACTGATTCAAACGATCACGCATTGGGTATTACTTGAAAAAGAAACGCAAAAGACATTGGATTTCACTAAAGTGAAGCCATTAGCTAAACGCCTCCTTGGATTGAAAGAGGACGTGGTGATTTCAGAAAAAGAAGCAGAATCAACTTTACTCAAATGGATGAATAGCATAGCTGAAAATGATAATTCCTCTTTGAGTACTCCTAAACCATATGAAGATAGTCAACAAGAAGTGACGAGTACACAAATTCCAGTAACCACAGAGAATCCCCAAAAAACAACAAACGCTACGTATGATACTGGTCAATGGCGTAATCCAAATGTGATGAAACAAGTCAAACATTTTTTTATCAATAAAGGGTTACTATCTAAAGATCCTAAAAAAGAACAGATAATGGTCGCTGTGGGGAAATGGTTCACACAAGAAGGTAGCGGAATGGTTTTTACGAATGAGAAGCTCCAACCATTAACGAAAGTGATCCTTTATGAATTGAATCTTTATGGGGGAAAAGTAGGAGAGAACATATCTGTCAATGATGCTAAATCAACAGTGATGAAATGGGTCATTGAAAATGTGTTAGGAAGCTCGGTTGAAACGTACATGCTACAGAAGATCCTTGAGTCACCCGAAAATCCATCTCAATTCACCATTGGTCATCTTAGAAATTTATTTGAGGTCGATGAATTGAAAAAGACAGGTTTTGTTAGTTTTCATCCTCTTAGTGTCTCTTTACAGCAGGAAAAGAATTTAGAAAAAGAAGAAATCATTTTTAAAAAGCTGTGGGTAGCATGTGTCAATCAAGTGTTACCCAATTATTTTCTTGAGACAAGTGCTTTGGCAGATGAATTGTTGGTCTCTGATTATGGTTCTTTGATGCAGTTGATGGGGGCAACTTTTTTAAAAAGTTCTGGGCACCTCACGCACTTCAACCAAACAGAGATTCGTATCTTAGGCGCATTTTTCTTGGAAAAAGTGATGGAAGCAGGAGCAAACACTCTTGAAGAGTGGCGGATTCTCCTGATACCAGCATTGCTCGCCACTGTACAACTAGAACCGGATTTGTTACGTGAGGCTTTAAAAAATGGGAACCATCAAGAAGTCATCCTTCAAACATTTATAGGCTATTGGCAAAGAGGTTATTTCAAACTCATGGAAAATCAAGAGATAATCAATAATCTGTTTAAAAAATATCAAGAAGCGATGCTTGAATGGCGCCGTAAAAAGGCGTTAGCAGAAGAGGTAGCGAATATATGTCTTGAACGTGGGTTTCCTTACACCAAGTATATGTTAGAGCAAGTATATCTTGGTGGAAGAGAGCCTTGTCCTGAGCAATGGACACCACCTAATTTAGAAGAATGGTATACTCGTTTGACCAAAGCCGTGTCAGAATCCTATTTTCTTTTTGATAAAAAACTGATTGAATTTGCGTTGAGGTCGATCGATCAACAGGAAATCGATTTTATTTTTTCCGAAGAGACCCATCTTTACGAGGGGAAAGCCGAGTTGAAAAATGAAATTCATTATACAGGTGGTGCACCTGGGACAGGTGGAATGCTTCTTATTAATGTTAAGGGGCGAGTGACGTGGTGGGATACAACGCTGAATCTAGACAAAACGGATCTATTCGTGGCAATTCAGGGAGATAAAGAGCGCTGGTATGCGTTGAAAAGATTGGATAAAGAAGGTGGCTATGTCATATATCGAGTCGATAAGGATCCACTGTTATACCTTAAATATGGATTATTAGATCATCAAGACATATGGATCCATGGTTACAAAAAAGAAGGAGATATGATCCGGATTGGGAAAAATCTCTACACATTTACCAATCGTGTGAATCGAGACAAGGAGTTATCCCATGGTACGGAGATGCAAGGGCTGATTGAGACACTTAGTCGCACGCATAGTGATCATCTGTATCAACAACTGTATGAGTCGGGAAATGACAAAACACGCAATGAACAAATTTGGGATGTAATCAAGCATTTTATTCCATTTTATGATTGTGTAACTGGGATCATCAATCAAGATGCGGCTGAAGCAGTTCCTTCTTGTATAATCGATGCCATACTCTTGATCCCAGTTTTAGGGCAGATTACCGCCCTTAATACGAAATTCGCTTTAGGGATGGCAAGAGCTATTATACAAGGAGGAATAAAAAATGCTATTCAGAAGAGTGCGCATTTTGTTCCTAAAATGGCTGAGATCAGGAAAGTTTTGATCAATATTGTACGATACTTCGATCCAGGGGTTGAGTTAGTAATAGATGGGGGACGACTCGTTACCAAGGCATTATTGAAATGGCAAAACCAAGCACGTGTGAGTAGTGAGATCAAACTACTTTTAGAACGACTGGAAGCACTGGAAAAGAACAGAGCGCCTGTTTCTCAAAAAATTGTGATGGCACATTTGCCGGGCAACGGACTGGAGGTGCCGGTGAGGCGAGTGAAAGATCATCTATATATGCAAGTGACGAATCTAGAAACTGAGGATGTATTTGGAAAGTTATATATGCTAAAGGGAAAGCAATTAGAAACTTTTAAAGGGCCTGTGACCTTTAGGGCCGATCAAATTGCGTTGCTTCATCGACTAAAAGTCAAACTAGATGAAAAGCAAGTGTTTGTTATCGTAGAAAACATGAATTCAAAGGCTTATGGAGAGGGTCCAATCCTGACAGTGGCAAAGGAAGGAGAAGAAACACAGCATTTTATTACAATGAATGGGGAATTGATTCCTGTGAAGATCACACCTATCAAGGAGCACGGAGTACGGTTTGATGTATATGATGGGGAAAAGATATTTTCGGTGAACTATAATGGAGTTGAGTGGTATTTCGAAGCACCAACTTCTCCTTTTGTGTCGAAGGAATTAGAGAAACAAATCGCTGGGATGCTAGACCAGTTTGAGACGTTGAAGAATCCAAGTGGACTTTCTGCTCCAGATGAAAAAGGATTGTTATGGAATGAGTTAGGAAGGTCTTATATCAAAATCGTAGATCACTACATTCCGTTAATCTTATTGAATAAGGAGAGAAATCGGTATCACTTAGTCAAAAAAAATTTTAATGAGGCGATGACTGTATTGAAATTTGATACGGAAATGACTCAATTTCGCATGGAAACAGCCTTGGAAAAGCAACAAATGATGAGAGGAATTGAAGAGGAGGGAGAACTTCTATTTTATGGAGGGAAAAGTGACACTAAAAAAAAATCGTCCAGCAGTTCTTCACTAGGAGAAATGCCAAGTACTTCACATGGAGGGTCATTACAGATGAGTGAAACTGGGGTGGTTACGGACTATAATAAACTTCCACCATCCGCTGGGAAAGGAGAGGAATGGACCAAACACAGAAACGCAATAGTTTATGAAGAAGTAGCTGAAAGAACGGAAAATCCTAATGTCGTACTTCCGCCGTTGTCTGGATTTATCTCGACACCAACTCCTGCTTATCTAGTGAACGATGCACCGATTAGAGAGGGTATTATTAAAAGGATTAAAGAATATTATGATATAAATTTCCGTGTATTTACTGGGCTTCAGTCAAATACGGTCCCACCCTTTCTCAAGCCGTTTATCGAAGAACTGTCAGAAGAATTTAGAACAGCTCAGGACTATTTCGATCGAGCAATACTAAAGTGTAATATTACTCTCTGTCAAGCAACCATTTCGGAAACTAGGTTAGGAGAATATTTGACAAAAATGTTTAACTTGGAGGAAGTGGTCAATAAAGAAGAAATCTTAAGAGAAAGCCTCGAACGATTGTTAGCGATAGCGGAAAAAGGAGAGAAGTTCCTTCAACAAACCAGGGACTGGGGTTTTGAAAATATTTGGGTTGTCTCAAGTGACTTGGTTCAGCAAGGAGACTCACAAGTCTATTATACATCACTTAATAAGTTTATACCGCGGGCATTCGCAATGAGATATGATAGTGAATGTCGAATGATGATTTTAGCTGATTCATTCCATTTTAATCCAGATTTTGACCCAGCAATTGAGCTGAAAACACCTATAGAAGAAGCAGTTATGCATGAAACGACACATCTTACTTCAAAAACAGTCGATTTAATGAGATACAGTTTTCCAAGCAAAGGCTTTCGTTTTTCTGGAAAAAGTATATTATCTTCAATCCATGAAAATTTTCAAGCCGTAGTAGAATCTGAGGGCTTCGAACGATTTGTTGCACAATTGGCTAAGGAGCTAAAATTACCGAATTTATCAAAAGAAGCTGTTGCTCGAGCAATTGATGTAGATCCAATGTTAAAGGTTAATTTTTTGTTGACGGATGCGGAAGTTGTTACAATTATTCTCAGAGATTTTGTTGAGGGGAGAAGCTATGACGACCTAGTTCCAACTCGTGTCACAAGAAACACGGATAAGCTAGGCTTAGGAAAGGGTTTTATGATTCAACTACTAGCTTTGGATCATATATACAATTACCAACTATTAAAGAAGGATCTTGAATTAATCAAGTCACAAGAACAAGTAGAAGTGACGTCAGAAAGTGCTATTTCGTCAAGTATAACTGGCAACTCGACATCTAGTGAGATAAAACAAACGACCACTAGGATGAAAAGTTTTTTAAATCTTAAAGTGACTAGTATAGAAGAAAGCAATATTAGAAATAAAACCACTTTGAGCCAACGTTCAGGCAAGAAAAAAAAAGAGTTACAGTCGCAACTTTAACCATACATAACTATAAATTAACTAAAAATAGGTTGTGTTTTAATTTAGCATAGTTCCAAAATGTCGGTATAAAGCTGCCAGATAAGGAGGTCGCCACTTAATTACAGAGGAAAGGGTTCCATTTAGTGGGATATGTTAAACCTCTGCTTACAAAGATGGTAAAGACAGCTTGCTGTTCAACAAAGGATGAGTGTTCATTATTTTCACCTACGATATCAGTGCTTTTATTCGCTAAAAAGAGTTCGTAAGACAAGTGTTTATACTTGTGTTTTCATTTTACCCATGCTATAGTAAATAAGTAATCTATTTTGAAATGTAATTTGAGCTATAACAGTTAATCTGTGTAGGACTCCTTTTGCTAATCAAAGTTATTGCAATCAAACACGTAAATTGATACGTAACAGGAGGAAATATACATGAGTAACGGTACAGTAAAATGGTTTAATGCAGATAAAGGTTTTGGTTTTATCACAGCGGAAGATGGTAATGATGTATTTGCCCATTTCTCAGCTATCCAAGACGAAGGCTTCAAAACTTTAGAAGAAGGCCAAGCAGTAACATTTGATGTTGAAGATGGTCAACGTGGACCACAAGCAGTAAACATCGTTAAAGCTTAATTAAACGATAACTGATCGACTGATCTTCCATTATGGAAGATCAGTTTTTTGTTTATTTGAATCCTATTATTCTTGGCTCTTTGTCAAACACACATGAATTCGCAAACTCATTCACCCTGAAGAATGAAAGGTAAGATTGTAGTACAATTATAGGGGAAAGGAAAAAAGCCGCCATTATTTTGGAAAAGCAAGTGATGCCGATTGTCAAACTGGCTTGCTTTATTTCTCGAGAACCTTGAAATATTGCCAATGAGCATGTGTATAAAAATTTGATTTTACATGAAATAAAGCACTCCTTTCCTAAAATCATGGGAAAGGAGTGCCTTTTTATGGAAATCATTTACGAATGCTGTGCTGGATTAGATGTCCATCAAAGTAATGTTGTTGCTTGTGTTTTACAAGGTCCGCTTACTTCTACCAGACCAAAAAAACATCTACAAAAATTTGATACGACCACCAAAGGATTATTAGCCCTACATGAATGGCTAACGGATTTTGATTGTGAGATTGTCGCTATGGAAAGTACAGGTATTTATTGGAAACCGGTTTGGCACATTCTTCAAGGAAATTTCGACTTAGTTCTAGCTAATCCGTATAAAATTAAAAATATTCCTGGGCAAAAAACGGATAAAAAAGATGCAAGTTGGATTGCTAAGTTGCTGCGAGTAGGTTTGATTCCCAAAAGTTTTGTTCCAGAGGAACCTATACAAGATTTGCGTGAACTCACACGGTTAAGAAAAATGTGGATCGAATCTAGAAATCGAGAAAAGAATCGCGCGCACAAAATTTTACAGACTGCCGGAATTAAAATAACTTCTTACATGACAGATATATTCGGATTATCTGGAAGAAATTTATTAAATCTATTGATTAATGAGGAAGATATTACTGCAGAAAAAGTTGAAGCGGCTGTTTATACTTCTTTAAAATTTAAAGTGCCGGAATTAGTGGAAGGACTTACTGGCTTTTTCAGAAGTCATCACAAGTTTTTATTGGCACAAATTTTAGATGTTATTGATATGTATAACAGTAAGATTGGTGAACTAGAAACCAAAAT
>NZ_NGMO01000001.1:163798-180191 GCF_002140175.1 Candidatus Enterococcus wittei | reverse complement strand
CTCAAAAGAGAAATAATCAAACCAATTAAATCAAAAATAAAAAAATGGAGAGGTTCAAAATATTGGAAGTTCAACACTTTATACAAGAAATAAAGAGCTGGCCCACAAACTAACGCAATTTTTATCCGTTCTTTGTTCCACTTAATAAAGGAACAAACGATAGGTACAAAGAAAAGCGTAGGTAATAGAAAAAGAAATTGACTTAACTTTAGCATCTATGTGTAACTCCTATTCGTAATGATTAGTGAGAAAGCTCTATTATTATTGAGTATTGTTTTAGGAACAAAGCCTAAAGGGTTCTAACTGCTCATGGATGAAAAAATTAAAATAAAGAAAGTTATCCAATAAATAAACGATAGCATGTTCTAAGCTTGTGAACAACTAATATGATGTGTTTTATGTTGTTTTCTCACAGTTTATTTAATTTACTCAAATCGAAGAGTTTTATTGGAATTTTGATTGTGTGAAAAAGCGCTTCATGCTATCATAAAAGTAACTTCGATAAAGTTAAAAAGTACCCTTAGCTCAGTTGGTTAGAGCAGACGGCTCATAACCGTCCGGTCGTAGGTTCGAGTCCTACAGGGTACATCACATGTTCTATAAGAAAATGAAAAATTTTACCAAATGTTAAGCGAAAAATAAGCCAAAAATAGAAATGACTATTTTTGGTTTTTTTTTCGCTTATTTTTATAGAAACTGTCTTTCAATAGATTGTCTATTTATGAAAAGAATCAAAGTTCATAAAATATTTGGCAGCCTGTTTTTATAAAGTAGCCTTGTTCTATTACTTCACTTCCATATTAAAATCTTTTAAAAGTGCCAATGCCGCTGTTTCATGATTACGACTAGCCACTAGCGAAGAATCAATCAAGAAATCACCTTCGGGAAAGGCACTTTGTAAAGCAACTGTATTAGATAAGACGCAAAGATTGGTTTCGATCCCAACGACTTCAATGGTTTTTTGTTGATCCTTACTTTCAAAAAAAGTTTCTTGGATATCCAACAATGTTTTTGGTGGAATCGTAAAATAATTCTTTTTGACCACACGTTCATTTGGAAGCGGAGAGAGTTCAGGAATAAGCTGAAGATCTTGGTGTTCTTCTTCCTGACCTTTTCGTTCTATTGGGATGTCCATGGTGAATAAAACATATTCATCTGCTTCTCTAGCTTGCTGGAGACGGTGACGAATACGTGTCACTAATTGGTCGGCTCCTTCAATATAATATTCACTTTCTTGATCAAGAATATGGTTTTGCATATCAACAACAACTAACATTTTGACACCTCCATTTGTTTACTCAAAATAAGTTTTTAAAAAGTAGGCAACTCCAGCTTCATCGTTTGTTTTAGTCACTTGATCGGCTAGCGTCTTCACACGTTCCTGTGCATTGCCCATCGCTACACTTAAACCACTGCAATTAAGCATAGCAATATCATTTTCTTGATCGCCAAAGGCCATGACATCATCGGCAGTGATCCCTAAATGTTCTGTCAAAAAGAGCAAAGAATGAGCTTTCGTAATGTTTTTTGGAGTGATTTCCAAAAAATGTGGATCTGAGAAAACAGAATCAATTCCATCTTTTTTTAGTTCTTGTTGGATGTGGTGTAATTTTTCTTCATTTTTATCTGTCAAAGCTAACTTCAAATAGCTAAGAGAGGGATCATTTAATTGTTCTGTGATTTCTTCAAACGAATGATTCTGTAAATTAAAGTGAGCGTAATAAGGGTCGTCTTTCACTAAATTATCTTCATCAAAAGTTAATTGATCATCCTGTGTTTCTCTGCTAGCAATAATAGAGATTTTTGCCTCTTTAGCTAAGAAGAATGCTCTTTTTAATGTTGGTAGTTCGATTTTCGATCGTCTTAATACATCAACGATTTCTCCACTTTGCATTTTAGCAATGAATGAGCCATTCGAAGAGATCAAATACCCCCCAATAGATAATTGTTCAAATATATCTTTTGCAGAAATACTGTTTCTCCCTGTTGCAATCGTTACGATGCCTCCGTTTGAGTAAAAGGTTTGAAGGGCCTCAATATTTGCTTTGGGTACAAGACCTTGTGAATCTAGTAAAGTCCCGTCTAAATCGATTGCTGCTAATTTCATTTTTTTGCGCTCCTTTTTTTCTTTCTATAACTTAGATTAAATGAGAATCTCTAAAAATAAAAATAAAATGCTTTGTTATCATGAATTTTTCAAAAAAATTTCTAATGAATAACTGGCGTTATATAGGTAGAGATTTGGTCAATACCACTGAATAAATAGACAAAAAACAACAAGAGATTGCGTTTTCATTTTCATAAAAAGGGGTAATTTTTGCGTAATATTCATAAAAACAAAGCATATCTTTTGCTTTCGACCTTAAGTAAGCATATTGTAGATGTAGAACAGGTTAGAAAAAGATTAAAAAAAGGAGTGATTTTGATGGAGATTAAATATGGAACTGTCCCAGTAGTGACTGCTTCAGATGAAAATTACGCTCCTTATTTAAGCGTAATGATTGCAACGGCGTTGAAAAACAGTAATAAGATGAGACATATATATTTTTATGTAATTGATGATGGTCTCTCAGAATACAGTAAAGAAGGGTTGAAGCAAACCGTTAAAGAGTATTCTGAACATGCTAGTATTCAGTTCTTAACAGTAGAAAAAGATGTATATGAGGATTTTTTAGTTAGTGATCATATTACGACGACAGCCTATCTGAGAATTTCTTTACCTAAAATTCTCTCAAAATATAATTATCAAAAAGTATTGTACTTAGATTCTGACATCTTAGTGTTAGACGATATCGTAAATTTATATGATGAACCTTTACATGGAAAGACAATTGGTGCAGTGATTGATCCAGGCCAAACAAAAGCTTTGAAACGGTTAGGTATAGATTCTGATGAATATTACTTCAATTCGGGTGTAATGGTCATTGATATTGATCAGTGGAACAAAAAAAATATCACTGAAAAAACCATCAGTTTTCTAAAAGAGCATGGTGATCGTATCATCTATCATGATCAAGATGCATTGAATGCCATCTTATATGGAGATTGGGAACAATTTCATCCAAAATGGAATATGCAATCTTCACTTATTTTTGAAAAGCATCCAGCACCCGATGATAATTATAAAGAATTATACAAAAGTGGGAATAAAGCACCATCTATTGTTCATTTTACTGGACATGATAAACCTTGGAATACATTAAAAGATCATCCATATACACAGATCTATCTTAAAAATCTAGCGCATAGCGCATTAACGAAAGTAGGCGAGGTAAATGAGTAGAAGAAAAGAAGTAGCAGTTGTCTCAAGTTGTAATACGAAATTTGTGCCTCATCTAGCGGCGTTGTTTGTTTCGATTTTAGAAAATAGTGATCCAAAAGTATTTGTACGTTTCTATGTAGTAGATGATGACATCGATCTTGAAAGTAAAAACTTATTGCGTTTTTCAGTGAAAAATTCTCGTATGAACACAGACGTAGAGTTCTTGAAAATCAATAAGAAATTCTTTAAGAACTTAGTAACGAGTGATCGTATTCCAGAAACAGCTTATTATCGTATCGCAATTCCAGAATTATTTAGAGGGAAGAATGTCGAACGTATTCTATATATGGACTGTGACATGATTGCATTACAGGACATTACAAAATTATGGGATCTTGAATTCAACGGTGCAGCGTTAGCAGCAATTGAAGATGCTGGCTTCCACCAACGTTTAGAGAAAATGGAGATTGAAGCTGAATCTACACGTTATTTCAACTCTGGTTTGATGCTAATCAATGTGGAACAATGGCTTAAAGAAAATATTACGAAAAAGGTGCTCCACTTTATTGAAAATAATCCAGAAAAATTACGTTTCCATGACCAAGATGCACTAAATGCGATTTTACATGATCGTTGGGTTCCACTACATCCAAAATGGAATGCTCAAGGTTATATCATGGCAAATGCAAAACAACATCCAACAGCACAAGGCCAAAAAGAATATGAAGAAACTCGAAAAGATCCATATATCATTCATTATTCTGGTCATGTAAAACCTTGGAGTAAAGAATTCAAGGGTGAGTCAAAGAAATATTACGATAAATATGCAAATATGACGGCTTTCCGTTGTGTAGAAAAATTTCCAAAATATCCGATGTACGCTCGTGTAAAACGAAATACTGAGTTTACTGTCAAATAATTTGAAAAAGTTTTTACCTATAATAAAGGAGAGAATCGATATGGAGATCACTTTGTCTAAACGTGCGATAGAGATCTTGAAAGAAAAAACAGGAAAACATTCAAAGATTGCTTTGGCATTGGTCGATAGCTCTGATCCTTTTTTAAGGGGACAAGTCGCATGGGCAAAAGGAAGTTTCTTTCAGATTATTCCTTTTTTAACAGAATTTGGTCATTACATCACTAAGATCGATCATCCTCTGTTAGAAATCTATACTTCAAAAACCGAACAAATGTATTTAGGGAGATGTTTAGTAATGGATTATGACCCAATATTGAATAGCTTTTCATTAAAAAATGAAATTGCAACACTAGATCATAATATTAAACTGTCTCATTGTTTCTTTAGTTAATTTTTTACCAGAAAGGGCGATTCGCCATGCTGGAATATTACTTGATTGATTCACAGAAAAAAGTAATAACCGCAAATGAAACACATTTTAATTGGCTGGTGATCGACGCTAGCGATACTGAGGAAATTGCAATGGTTACCCAAAAATTCGACTTGCCTGACGATATTTTTATAGGTGTTTCTTATCCAGAAGAGGTATCAAGGGTTGAAAAAATTGCAGGTACTCATTTGGACAATCCAATTTCCTTAGTACTGCTAAATCTTTCTAGCAAAAAGGACAGAATGGAAAAGCGATTGAGCCCAATTTCTATTGTGATGTCTGAGGGATTATTGATCACTTGTTGTGATCCTCAAACCCATTTTATCAATCATCTTTTGAAGAATCATAAAACACACATTGACTCCTTTGAAAAAGTAATTGCTTATATAGCATTAGATATTTATACCCATTTTGTCAAAGAGTTAAGAGAAATGAAACAGCGGATCGATTCTTTAGATAAAGAAGCGCGAAAAACGACTGAAAATGAAGAGTTGTATAAGCAAGCAGACTTAGAAAGAGAAATCGTCTATATTGATCATACATTAAGGGATCAAAAAGAAACGATGGATGATTTATGGGAAGTGGACGAATTCATCAACCGTTTAGCAGATGAACAGTTGATCTATGACGTACGTTTGCGACAACGTCAAACCGAAAAAATGATCTTGATCTATCGAGACTTATTAGAAAGTATCGGTGATCTTTTTAATGGCATGATGGAAAACAATTTAAATCATTTGATGAAATATCTTGATTCCGCTGCTTTGATCATTTCCATTCCAGCCGTGATTGCTGGAATCTGGGGAATGAACACAGGGGGATTGCCGGGAAAAAGTTCTGGTCTCGGTTTTTTATTAGTAGTTATCGGATCAGTTATTGCTGCCGCTACTGTTGGTTATCACTTATTTAGAAAAGACTATACAAAATAGTCATATATGGCTGTAACAGCCAGAATTATAACGTTAGTTATCACAATTTTTAAAAATATAGGAGGATTATTATGACTGAACCAAATTTAATCGACCCAAGAAAACTATATCACACAGAGGAGTTTCCAAAACAGGATCAAGATACACCTGCGTTACAAACAGAAATGAAACCTGTACCTGATTGTGGAGAAAATAGTTATCAAGGAACCAATCAATTAGAAAATCGTCGTGTCTTAGTGACTGGAGGAGACTCTGGAATTGGACGGGCCGCTGCGATTGCTTATGCACGAGAAGGTGCGGATGTGGCGATCCAATTCTTCCCTGGTGAAGAAGAGGATGCAAAACAAGTGGCTCACTATATTGAAGATGCTGGACGTAAGGCTTTATTATTGCCTTTTGATTTGCGTGAAGAATCTGCACCAAAAGAAATTATCCGTCAAACAGTAGAAGCTTTTGGTGGATTAGATACGATGGTGTTGAATGCAGGACAACAAATCTCTTGCCAATCCATCGCAGATATTCCAATGGAACAAGTCAAAGATACATTTACTATTAATATCATTGCGATGTTTGCCTTAGTAAAAGAAGCTATTCCTCATTTACCAGCAGGAAGTGCCATTATTAATACTACATCTGTCCAAGCTTTCAATCCAAGTGAACATTTACTTGATTACGCGGCAACAAAAGCATCAATTGCCAACTTTACTATCGGATTAGCTAAACAGTTAGCACCAAAGGGTATTCGGGTTAACGGGGTTGCACCTGGTCCAATCTGGACACCACTTCAATTAGATGAAGGTCAACCACAAGATTCTATCCCTGAATTTGGTCAACAAGCATTGTTGGAACGTGCCGGCCAACCAGTTGAACTAGCTCCTGTTTATGTCTTTCTTGCTTCAAACAAAGCAAGCTATGTGACAGCCCAAATCTATGGTGTAACAGGTGGGGAAGCAATCAACTTATAGGCCATTTGAAGGAAGTTAGGAGGTAAAAACATGAATAAAGGTGTTAAAACGGTAGGAACAATTGTTTCAATCCTACTTCTGTCCATTCTTCTATTCGCGATTTTGATCAGTTCTATTTACCCATTGCCTTTTCGGTTAGAAGAGTTTCGATTTATTTCATTGACTAACGCATATATTCAGCAGTACGTCTTTTGGTTAGCAGTAGCTTTTGCCGTATTAACCATCATCGCTATACTTATCTTGTTGTTTTATCCAAAAACCTTTAGCTCATTTTTATTAAAAAAAGGGGATGGAGAACTAACATTAGATAAAAAGGCGATTGAAGGAATGGTTCGATCTCATTTGAGTCAAGATGATTTTATCGATTCCCCAAAAGTAACGATACGCGCAACTAAAAATAAAATTGATGTAAAAGTTAAAGGTGAATTAAAGCGTACCTCATCATTAATTGGTAAAACAGGCACGTTGATGGATGAGATCGAAAAAGAAATAAAAGGTATTTTAGGTGCAGAGGAACCGGTTGTTGTTTCAGTAAACTATACTGGCTATCAACAGCCTCATTCAAAAAATGCCACAGAACATTCAAGAGTACAGTAAGGGGGAGTAACTATGAACGAGTTCTTTTCAACTTACAAGCTCCCCATCATTTGTGGTGTGCTTGGGTTAATACTAGCCGTGTTATGGATATCTGTTGGCTTTTTCAAGACCTTATTGATTTTGATTATGGCTGCGATAGGTATAGCAGTTGGTTTGTATTTGAAAAAAACAGGAATTTTAGAGCATTATTTTAAATCATAGGAGGAATCTATCATGGAAAACAATCACAATCAAAAAAACGAAAAAAATACGCCGGTATCTGCGCATCCGGATCCAACTACTCCAAACCAATCAAATGGTACGAGTGAAGTGAAAAATAAAACAGCGCCGGTATCTGCACATCCAGATCCAGTAGTTCCTAATGTAGAAGAAAAAGTTTCTCATGAAGAACATCAAAAAACTGAACCTCCGAAGCAACCGTCACATAAATTGCCTGGAGAAATAGGTGGAGCGCAAAATCAATCAAATCATGAAAATAATGAGCCTAAACATGAGGAAGAATCCATGAATGGTGAAGTAACTTATGAAGATAAAGTCATCCAAAAAATCATTGCACTTGCTTTAGAACAAGTAGATGGGCTATTAACAGCTGAAGGTGGATTTCTATCAAATGTTACAGGTAAATTGGTGAATACAGATAATGAAACAGCTGGGATTGAAACTGAGGTTGGTAAAAAACAAGTGGCTGTCGACTTATCAATAGTGGTGGAATATGGGAAAGATATCGATGATATTTTCCAACAAATCAAAAAAATCATCAGTCAAGAAGTAGATAAAATGACACATCTTGACGTGATTGAAGTCAACGTGAATGTTGTTGATATCAAATCAAAAGAAGAGTACGAAAAAGAGCAAGTAACGGTCCAAGATAAAGTGACCGATGCAGCAAAAGCAACTGGTCACTTTGCTTCTGAGCAAACAGACAAAGCAAAATCTGCAGTGAACAAAGGTAAAGAAAAAGTAAATGAAGAAACAGAACCACGCGTTGAGTAGTTTTTACATTCTAAAATTTACTCAATTGATGGAATACAGAAAAAATAAAATGATGTTGATACTTTAGGAGGAAATAAAGATGGGATTTATTTGGTCATTGATCGTTGGCGGTATTATTGGAGCAATTGCAGGGGCTGTTACAAATAAGGGTTCTTCAATGGGCATTATTGCAAATGTGATTGCAGGTCTTGTTGGCTCAGCAATTGGACAAGCGTTATTAGGAACATGGGGACCAGTGATTGGTGGGATGGCAATCGTACCATCATTGATTGGAGCAATCATCTTAGTCTTGATCGTTTCTTTCTTTGCTAGAAAATTATAAATTTAAAAAAATAGGTAGATCTTTTCACAAAAGCTGTGATAAAAGCAACTAACTATAAGTGAATAAGCCGAAGAAACCAAAGATAGTTTTTCTATCCTTGCGCTTCTTCGGCTTTTTGAATTAAATAGCACTCGAATAGTTAGTTCAAACAGTAGGTGTATGGGATTGTTCATTATATTGTTTTATCTGAAACTGTAGGTAAAAAGGTTTATTAAGAGAAAAGAAACTACAGTTTACATAATTAATATATAGTCTACTATAAAATGGTTGGAATAAGTGCAATTTTTTTCATGAACAGTGACAGATTTCCTCCACAGTGTTTTTTATTTGTATACATATCACTTTTTTCTTTCATTTTATCCTGATCAACATGGAAAAAATGACGTTCCAAAACGACGCTATACCCTGTAAACTATAAGAAGTAAAGCTTTTCCATTTTTTTAAAATGAAAGATTAGGAGGAGAGACTATCAAATAAAAGGTAGTTTAAGAGAAAGTACATAACATTTTAGCAGTCAGTAAAACAATTAGTGATAGTTAAAAAATGAACATTTTTTTAGTATTAGGTAAATATGAGAAAGGAAGTACATAAAATGGTTAGTTCACAAAAAAGAAATTCAAGATCTTCCATTCGTTCTACGTATAGATCGATCAAAAGGAGGAACCACCATTGAAACCAGGAAAAAAATTATTACATAGTGCATTGATTCTAGGTGTGACTTTAGGAAATCTCAATGGAACAGTTGTTCAGGCAGTATCGGCGTTAAGTACCATTAAAAATGAAACAAAAATTACTAAAGCAACCGAAACCACAAAAGAATCGGAGCCAACAATCAAAAAAGCATCAAAATCTGAAACAAAAAAAGCAACAAGTAAAACAAAAAATAAGAATTCAACCAAAACAAATAAGCAGTCTTTAGATTCAAAGGAAACAGAGATAGTACGGAGTAAGCGTACACTAAAGGCTGATAGTAATTTCAATGTGAATGATTTTCCTCGCTATACCAATCAAAAACATATCGACTTAGCAAAAAATCTTCTGGCAGATGTGCAAACTAAACTTAACGAGTTTGTAGATACATCAAGTATAAGATTTGAACTAGGGGAGCAAGTACAAGCCAATCAATTTATGTATAGTTTCCCTGAGTTCAGTAGTTATAATGGCGGTCGTATCGGAGTGTTATTAAAGTATCCAAATGGTCTTCCTATAGATGAATATTGGGCTTCAGTCGAATCAGACAGTGGGAATTGGGAAATGCGACTGTATACTAATCATATAAATTCTGGTCAGGGTTTTTATGATTTCCTAGTGAACGCTACATTTAAACGTTTAAAATATGGTGCAAGTAATAGTCCTGAAAAGTTTACGTTTCCAGCAATACCATTCACTATCTTTGAATATAACGATAACTTTAACCTTTATTTGGGGAGTTTAGAGAAGGAGTCCTTCACTGTAAAATTTCCAACAGCTGAAGATGCAATCGGAAAAATCAAAGCAACGGTCAAATCAGGAACCCATGGTTTGATCCAAAATGATCCAGTTCCCGATCCTAAAAATTACCTTACTGTAGAGAATACAAAAGGCAATGTCAAGTATGAATGGACTACATCCCCAAAAATGGATCAGTTAGGTACTCAAAATGCAAAAGTAAGGGTATCGGATGAAACGGGCAGAGCAGAGGAAGTGACGGTTCCTGTCACGGTGGAACCATTAATTAAAGCCAAAACGGGCCCTTTTGAAATTTATCAATACGATTTGATGCCTAAGGCGGAGGACTACTTTGAAGTAACCTCTTTTTTAACTGGTGACTATTCCATTGATTGGATTGATAATGCTAATACCAATACTCCTGGAACACAAACTTGGCGGGCAAAAATCACTGCCTCTAATAATCGGGAGGCTACAGCGGAGATCCCCATGCAAGTCAAACCACTTGGAGATTTAGTCGTCAAATTAAAGCCTATCGAAGAACATAAGTTAGGTTATTCATATCCAAGCTTTGCTACCAACTTCAAAGAGTACATTGATTCAGTCACAATGAATGGTGCTAACGTGGAGTTAAAAGATCTAGAATATGTGCCAGCCGAAAGTGTAGAACCTGATTCTAGTGTCGTTGGAACACACCCAGTCAAACTAACAGTCCAAACTAAGCATCCTAATAGTGGGGCGACCATTAAAGGGTCGGTAGAAACAACGGTCAACGTCAAGTGGGGAGAGACGATCTTGATGAAGGCCTTCAATGGTGAATCAGCGGGAGCATTTTCTTTATTGCTAAATGGCACCAATAGCTCGAATATCCCATTGAAACTTACAAGTGGTTTGAAGAGCTCCCCAGAAACGTCAGTCGGACCATCTGGCACACCTTTTTCCCTTTATTATTCTTTCGAAGTCTTGCGAAATGAACAAGTGATCTATAGTCAAGATGTTCCTAATCGAGCGACTTTAGAACAGATCATGGATGATTTTGGTGGCCCAGAAAATACCATCGATGTGCGGATCAATGATGTGATCAAGATCTATCATCCAGAGCGTACACCGAATAGTTCGGTCTTGATGATGAATGAACAGGAGCATGATTTCACCTATGATTCAGAATATGCCTACTATAAAGTGACAGCTTATGGTTTTGATCCTGTGCCAGTGATGGAAGCAGAAGGCGCACAAAAGAGTTTTGTCTTAGGCGAAAATACCGCAAACATCGATCCGTCTTCCTTGATTAGTAATGTCACGATCAATGGGCAGAAAATCGATAGCAGCTTGTATACGGTGGAATCATTGATTGATTTTGATACTAGTGCGGTTGGCACACGCAAGATGCGCTTACGGATCAAAATGAAAGACGGATTAGCCTCAAAAGATTTTGATATTGACTATCAAGTGAAATGGGGCAGCACTTTTGTGCTGAAAGGGCTAGATAATGCAACAGTCGGTGCCTTTAGTCTATTAAAAGAAAATAATCAATGGGCCCTACATGCCAGCCCAGGAATCAGTGACACTGATCTAAGCAAGCCGGTGAATAATTACTTTGGACGAAAAACGTATTATGGGATTGAAGTGATCGAGAATGTCACAACGAAATACCAATACGAGGTACCAGGCAATATCTCGATCAAAGAGGCGATCGAAGGCTTTAATAATGGACAACCATTAAACGTGGAAAAAGGCAATGTCATCAAAGTGTATCATGCGGAATCCTCTGGAAAGAATCTACTAATGGTCGATGAGTTAGTGAAAGATTTTACCATTGGCTCTGATTATGCTTACTATGAAGTGACAGACCATGGCTTAGAACCGATTCTTGCCATAGATACAGATACGAAACCGCAAGAATTCCAATTAGGCGAAGATACAAGTAAAGTGGACGGAACACAGTTGATCAATCATTTGACGATCAATGGAACAGAAGTCCCAGCCACTCTTTATACTGTCAAACAATTGGCTGATTTTGATACGCAAACAGTCGGGGATAAAGAGTTGCGGATCCAGATCGAAACTAAAGATGGGAATATTTCAAAAGAAATTGGTGTTCCTTATGAAGTCAAATGGGGGAATTCGATCGTAATGAAATCAAGCACAGGTGGTTCAGCAGGAGTCTATTCATTACAACCAGGATCGAGCAATACCTCTAGAAGACTGAAGATCCATCAAGGGTTTGACTCTCCTTTAGATGAAAAACTGGGCCAAGACCCAGGACTTTATTACTCGTTGACTGTATTAAGAGACGATCGTGAGGTCTATGCCCAAGATATGCCAGGGCATGCGACATTGCAACAGATCATGACGGCTTTTGGAACGGATCAGGTCGTTTCCATCCAGTTAGGTGATGTGGTCAAGGTGTATCATCCCCAGAGGTCAGAAGGTAGTTCAGTCTTGATGGTAGATGAAAAAGAAGAAGACTTTACCTATGGTTCGCCTTATGCTTACTATCAAGTGACAGCTTATGGCTTTGAACCGATGTCAGTGATGGAGGCGCATACCGCCAATCAAGCGTTCGTGTTAGGAGAAGACATCAGTCAGATCGAAGACAGTCAGTTGTTAGAAAAAGTCACTATCAATGGGGAAACAGTGCCGGAAGATGCCTATACCATTGAGCGTTTATCGGCTTTAGATACTACCACTATTGGGAAGAAAACGGTCAAAATGAAAGTGCGGATGAATGATGGCCTTTCTGTAGTGGAAACAGAGATTCCCTATGAAGTCAAATGGGGCAGCACCTTTGTGCTGAAAGGTTTAGAAGAAGCCACTGTAGGTGCGTTTAGTATCTTGAAACAAAATGAGACGTTAGCAATCTATGCCTCAAAAGGGGAAACTACAACGGATATGGATGCCCCAGTCAATTACACTTTTGGCCGCGATACATATTATAAGATCGAAGTTTTAGCTGATCCGAAAAAGAAACAACTCTTCCCAGATAATATCAAATATAGTTATGAAGTTGCGGGGAATCGGACGGTTCGACAAGCGATTCAAGGATTCAATAACGGGCAGCCTTTGGTTGTAGAAGAAGGGGATATCTTCAAAATCTATCATGCAGAAACTGAAAATCGAAACTTATTGATGCGAGATGACCTAGTCAAAGATTACACCGCTGGCTTGAATTATGCCTATTATCAAGTGAAAAATGATGAGTTTGAACCAATCACGATGCTAGAAGCAGAAGTAAGTAGCCAAGAATTGATACTAGGAGAAGATGCTTCGAAGTTGGATGCTGCCACTCTCTTGGGAAACGTCTCCTTCAATGGTCAAAAATTAGCCAACACTCTTTATAAAGTGGAACAGACTGAAGCGTTCGATACACATACCACTGGTCAGAAAACGGTTAATTTGAAAGTGACCACGGCGGATGGAGTATCTTCGACCGATATCGAAGTTCCTTATGAAGTGAAGTGGGGCAGTACGATCCACTTGAAAAATCGCAAAGGCGAAACCGTTGGTTCTTTTGGTCTATTAAAAAATGAGAAACAAAAACAAATCGAGATCCAATCGATGCAAGGTTCGGATCAGACTGTTCTGAAAAATCGTGTGACAGAATTAGATGATATGAACGTTTACTATGGGATCGAAGTGTTAACGAGTGCGAATGTCAGCAAGTATAAATATGAGGTCAGAGGGACACAGACGATCGAACAAGCCATTTCAAGATTCAACAGTGGCAAAGGATTGATTGTTAACGAAGGCGATGTGATCCGAGTCTTCCATAGTGATTCCAATAATAACCTATTGATGTCGGAAGAAAGAGAACGAAACTTTACTTATGGTGGGAAATACGCGATCTATAAAGTGACGGAATATGGATTTGAACCTTCTGGAGAGCTGACAGTTACGCCTCATACAGTAAAAATCGTGCAAGGTGCAAAAAAAGTCGACTTAAAATCACTAGTGAAAGAAGTCAAAGTCAACGGTAAAAATGTGCCAAGCAATTTTTATAACGTTACTTTGTCGGAAGAAGTCGAAGAAATCGATACGAGCAAATTAGATGTGTATAAGAGACAGCTAGTGAAAGAAGTCAAAGTCAACGGTAAAAATGTGCCAAGCAATTTTTATAACGTTACTTTGTCGGAAGAAGTCGAAAAAATCGATACGAGTAAATTAGGAGAAAACAGTATTCCAATCGATGTGACTGTAGATCCAACCTTTGGAGGGTTTACTACTCAGACTCAAACGACCTATGAAGTTGTCTCTTATACACATCTAGATGTGTATAAGAGAACGATAAATATAGAAGTGAACGATTGCCTTTTCTTTCGAAAAGGCAATCTAACGAAACGATACTGTCACTTATAGTCTTTGCAGACGATTACTCAATATTAACTCTTTCTCATTTAAACAATGTATTCCCTAACCACTAATACATCCTTGTAACCCTTTAGTTACGCCAGTGGGATTAAACTTCATAAAAACAAATTAAAACATCGTATAACATATGATTCGCAATTGAAACAATTATAACATGAAAAAAACTGAAAGTAAACTGCTACCTGTCTCTTATACACATCTAGATGTGTATAAGAGTTTGCGAAGTGGAGGGATGATTCATGTTAAAAGTCTTTGTTTGTGATGATGAGGCAGTCCACCGTAATCGAATCACAAAAATAATTAAAAATTATCTATTGATGATGGACTACGATATTGAATTTCAATTTGCTACAGAAAATCCACAAGATATTTTAGCGTATATTTCTGTTAATAAAACAGAAGGGGTCTACTTTCTAGATATTGATCTGAAGGCAGAGATGAATGGGGTCGAACTAGGTAAAAAAATTCGTGAGTATGATCCAACTGCTAAAATTATTTTTGTCACAACTTACACTGATTTTGTCTATTTAACTTTCCTTTATAAAGTAGAAGCATTAGATTATATCATAAAAGATAATGAAGATCAGCTACGATCGAAAATCATTGCTTGTATCGATATTGCTATCGAAAGGTATTTGAATACGGCTTTGTCAACAAGAGAACAAATTTGGTTGAAGAGTGGTCCAATTGATGTAAAGTTGTATGTGGATGAAATACTTTTCTTCAGTTCAAGTCCAATTCCACATAAATTAATCGTTCATTTAGATAATCGTATGATCGAATTTTCAGGAAAAATCAAAGAAGTCGAAAAATTAAGTCATTTATTTTGTCGTTGTCATCAGTCATTTGTTGTAAATTTAGCGAATGTTTCGGAAATCAATAAAAAAGAGCGGGTGGTTATCATGCGTAATGGCGCTCAATGTTTAGTATCCACAAGATATCTAAAAAAACTGATTACACAATTTGAAAGTTCTAACGAGGAGCAGAAAAGCACTTTTGATTAAAAAGGCTTCACTTTTGATTAAAACGCTCACGAAACCTTGAATTGTTTATAATGAAAACGAAGACAAAGGAGTGGATTAAATGACAGATGATTATATTTCACTAGAAGAAAAATTATCAAAAAAAATCAGCAAAAAAATTGGAGAGCAATTAAAGCTTTCTAACTTAGATACGGCAAAAGTGGAGTATGGTTTATCTATTTTATTCGTTGACGTATTTAAAATGTTAGTGATGTATACATTTGCCATCATGCTCCACATCTTGCCCGCTGTTTTTATCACACATCTTGTATTTATTTCGTTAAGAACGACAGGAAAGGGATTTCACGCCAGTAATAGTGCGCTATGCACGGTGTTAAGTGTTTTCTTTTTAGTTTTTCTGCCATACGTGACATCGCATTTCAATTTATGGTTTTCTCGTCCTTCATTCGTCTTTCTAGTCCTATGTGTTTGTACCTGCATAGTGGTAAATAAATGGTTGACGGATAAAAGGAATGTTGTTATAGAAAAAATAATCAAACAAACTGGTACTATCATTCTATTAATCACAATGATTGGATTGCTTCAGCCTAGTGATGAGATCCGAACATTTATCGGATTAGGTTTAGCAATCGCTACATTGTTGATGTTTATTAAAACCAAAGGAGAAGATAAAAAATGATGACGTATGTGAATAACAAAAAAATCCAAATGATGAAGCTTGTATCAACTATGGCAATGGCTATTGCAACCTATGCAGTAGCAAATGCTAGCGGAGTTTGCTTGTTCGCTATCTATGAACCAAAGATGCCTGAAGCACTAAAAAATGAATTAAATAAGTAAATCAATCAAAAGAAAAAGCAACAGAACTAAAAACGAGTAGAATCGTTTTTAGTTCTGTTGCTTTTTTGCTAGTTCATCATAAAAATATAGGTGAAATGAAACGAGATCATGGTGAATTGTTCTTATTATGAGATTTTCCTTTTCACTTTTTACGGAAGTTTTGTAGCAAAAGAACAAAGAGAAAGAAGAAGATTGCTTCCCATAAAGTAGTTGTCCAGCTGAATTCCTTTGAAATCCCAAAAAACAAATTTCCTAAATTAGACACAATCAAATATATAATAGTAGTTATTAATGCATAGAGCGATTTTCTAATCATTACAGCACCTCTTCTTTCACAGGTTAAAGAAACATATAAAT
>NZ_NGMO01000001.1:146677-154282 GCF_002140175.1 Candidatus Enterococcus wittei | reverse complement strand
GATTCCTAGTAGAAAAGTGAAGAATCACTTCATTCGGCTATTTTTATGAAGACTATATTGTTTTTTATTAATATAATATGGGTTTAATCTGTAAATATAAAAAGAAAATACATAAGGGTGATTATCATTTGATTCCGCAATGTTAATTAAAATAGTATAAGGAAAAATAAACGTTAAGTTAGAGTTTGTTAAAGTTTTTACCTAGAGCTCGGTATTATTAGGTTAGTAGGTTAGGGACTAATTTGTTAATCTAAATTATAGATAAGATAACATTTTGATTAAAAAATATAATAATCTTTTTGTTATTATCTAATCATTTTATAATAGGAGGAAAAAAATGAAAAAACAGATTTTAGCAACAGTTTTATGTTCAAGTGTATTATTTGGTGCAAGTTTAACGATGGGTGGAAATGAAGTTTCTGCTCATGGTTATGTACAATCTCCTGTCAGTCGAGGATATCAAGGGTTCTTAGAAAAAGACGCTAACTGGAATGCAGCATTTCAAAAATATGGAAGAATTATCAATGAGCCTCAATCACTAGAAGCACCTAAAGGTTATCCTGCCGCAGGCCCAGCTGATGGACGTATCGCTTCTGCTAACGGTGCAGTTGGTGACTTCAACCTCGATCAACAAAATGCAACATTATGGACAAAACAAAACCTCATGCAAGGTTCAAATGTATTCACATGGCATTATACAGCAGCCCACCCAACAACTAAATGGCATTACTATATGACAAAAGCAGACTGGAATCCTAATGATAGATTGGAACGTAGCGATTTCGAATTGATTGGTACAATCAATCATAATGGTTCACCAGCATCGAATGCACCAAGCCATACAATCAATGTACCGAGTAATCGCTTAGGCTATCATGTGATTTTAGCAGTTTGGGATGTAGACGATACAAGTAACGCTTTTTATAATGTGATTGATGTGAATGTAAAAGGCGATTCTGGAGTACAGATTAAGCCTGAAGCACCACAAAATGTTCGTGCGGTAGATGTGACTTCTTCTACTGTCAAACTTGCTTGGAATGGCCAAGCAAATGCAGCTTCTTTCAATGTTTACCGTAATGGAACGCTAGTTGGTACTTCTGTAAATTCTGAATTCGAAGATAAAAATTTAGCTGCTGAAACAACTTACAAGTATGAAATTGAAGCAGTTAGCCAAAGTGGTGTCGTTTCTGAAAGAACAGCAATCTCAGTTACGACGAATGCAACTAGTGCGGAAGAAAGACCGACTGCTCCTACTAACTTGCACTCAATGGGTGAAACAGATTCAAGCATTTCATTAATGTGGGGTGCTTCATCACATACACAAGGAATCAAACAATACGATATTTATCGTAACGGTCAATTGATTACTTCAACAACGACCACTTCATATTTAGATGAAGGATTATCTGCAGAGACATCATATACGTACACAGTTCGTGCAATCAGCACGAATGGCGAAGTATCAGATGCAAGTAATAACTTGCGTGTAGCAACAAAACCATCAGAAGGTGGAGAAGTTGTAGGACGTCAATGGAAATTAGGAAGCTTCACTTCACCTGAACTTTATACAGCTCGTGAAGAAGTTGTTTATAAAGGGAAAGTGTATATCGTCAACCAGACACATGTGAATTATGGAGATGAAACTTGGGCACCGGATCTAGCCCCAACATTATTCGTACTGAAATAAAAATAGTAAAAACACGTAACTCACACTAATATGAGTTACGTGTTTTTTGTGCAATATAATGTCTTTAAAAAACAAGCAATTAAATGACAGAATAAAAGAATGTGGGCATACTGGATCCTAGATTTGAGATACTTTTCATTTATCCTATGTTAAAATAAGAGTAACTATAATCTCAATGACTAAAGTGAGGGATCAAATTGGAAAGACGAAGTAAACCAAAAAAAACACATAAAAGGGTATGGATCAGCGTAGGAGCGATTGCGCTGAGTGCGGCTATTGGGGGCGGATTTTTCTATTATCAGCACTATCAGGAGGCACAAACAGTAAAAGCAGCAGAAAAGACGATCAAGGCATTTGTTGCTGACTTGAACCAAGGAGAGTATGAAGAAGCGCTTAAATCTATCAAAGTGGATTCGAGTACGGGATTGAGAGAAAAAGACATTTTGGAAAAATACGAAAATATCTTTGGAGCAGTAGAAGTTAAAGGTATCAAAATAACAGACTTAACGGTAGAGAAAAAAGATAAGGAAATCTATTCTTTTTCTTATAATGCCAAAATGAATACGACACTAGGTGAATTGAAGGACCTTACTTATCAAGGAACAATCACTCAAACGGATAATCATCCTAAAATCAATTGGCAACCCAACTTGCTATTTCCGCAAATGGAAGGGTCAGATAAAGTCAGTCTGTCTACGGAACCTGCACAACGTGGAGAAATCCTTGACCGTAATAATGAGCCATTAGCTACAACAGGTAAGTTAAAACAATTAGGTGTGGTTCCTGCTAAATTAGGTGAAGGTGAAGAAAAAACAGCGAATATTAAAGCATTAGCAGAAATTTCCAGCCTATCAGAAGAAGCTATCAACCAAGCCATTAATCAAAGTTGGGTCCAACCGGATTATTTTGTTCCATTGAAAATTATTGATGGACAGACACCGGAATTACCAACAGGCGCATCTCTCCAAGAAGTCGATGGACGTTATTATCCACTGGGAGAGGCAGTGGCACAGCTGATTGGCTATGTAGGAGATATCACTGCAGAAGACCTTGAAAAGAATGCAGAGCTAAGTAGTGTAGGAAAGATTGGGCGTTCGGGGTTAGAAATGGCTTATGATAAAGAATTAAGAGGAACTAACGGCGGAAAATTAAGTATTACCGACTCAAAAGGAAATGAAAAGACTGTGTTGCTTCAACAAGAAGTGAAAAATGGTCGAGATATCCAGTTGACGATTGATGCAACTGCACAAAAAATAGCTTTTGAAAGTTTAGGTGGTAAACCGGGTTCGACTGTAGCCACTGCCCCTAAATCTGGTGATTTATTAGCGTTAGTCAGTTCACCAAGTTATGACCCTAATAAAATGACCAATGGTATCTCACATGAAGATTATAAAGCTTATGAGGAAGATTCCAATCAGCCATTTATCAGTCGCTTTGCTACTGGTTATGCCCCTGGTTCGACTTTTAAGATGATTACAGCAGCTATCGGCTTAGATAATGGGACATTAACACCAGATCAATCGATTGCCATCAATGGCTTGAAATGGCAAAAAGATGCCTCTTGGGGTTCATATCAAGTCACTCGGGTCAGTGATGTTCCAAATGTCAATTTACAAACAGCCTTGGTTTATTCGGATAATATCTATATGGCACAAGAAACGTTGAAAATGGGAGAAGAGACGTTCCGTAAAGGATTGAACCAGTTTATTTTTGGTGAAGAGTTAGATTTACCTATTTCAATGAACGCAGCACAAATATCAAATGAAGAGAGCTTCAATTCAGAGATTTTATTAGCTGATACGGGCTACGGACAAGGGCAACTCTTGATCAATCCGATCCAACAAGCAGCGATGTATAGCGTATTTGCGAATAAAGGCAATTTGATTTATCCTAAGCTGTTGATAGATCAAGAAACAAAAGAGAAGAAGCAAGTGGTAGGTGAGTCAGCAGTCCAAACGATTTTACCTGATCTAACCGCTGTTGTCCAAGATCCCAACGGTACCGCTCATTCTCTTGCTTCATTAGGAATTCCCCTCGCTGCTAAAACAGGTACTGCAGAAATCAAAGAAAAACAAGATGAGAAGGGACAAGAGAACAGTTTCTTGTTTGCACTTAATCCAACAAATAACGGATATTTAGTCATTAGTATGTTAGAAAACAAAGAAGGTGATGACTCAGCAACCAAACGTGCACCAGAGTTACTTCAGTATTTGAATCAAACCTATCAATAGTATGAGGATTTTTCGTACTTGTCAGTATTGGATGAAGTAGTTGGCCGAATAAATAGGAGGAATCATAATGAATGCAATCCCTAAAGCAGTAAAAGTTGAAATGATGGCGACTTTATTAAAAATCACCTTTGATGACGGCACTGTTAAGTATTTAAAATCGCATTTAAATGAAGAATATGCAAAAGCATTTTCTATGAAGAAAGGCAAGAAAGCTAATTTTTTACTTTCTCCTCAGGCTACATGGCTAGGGACTAAGATTGAGATCAAGACTGATGGGACAGTTGTAGTAAATGAAAAAGATTATTATTCGCCAGAAGAATGTTGGAATGAAAGTACAGAGCATATTAATATTCCTTAGGTTAACTAAAATGCTAGCCATTATTGAATAAGGGTATCTAAAAAACTTTATTCTCCTATAACTAAACGCAGGTGAACGCTCTGTCTCTTTTTTTAGAGGATGAGCGCAAGTTGGATGGAATAAAAAGTATATCTGCTCGTTGGCTTAAATAATGAAAAAACGCTCGTTGTCCGAAACCTAAGGACGCGAGCGTTTCAATCTTATAAATACTGTATAGATGTTTTTGTGTCTAAACATGATACACTTTTCTAGTGAAATATTTCAAAATCAATGGAGAAATCAAAGTACTCAACAGGATGACGATGACTAAAGGAGAATAATACTGTGCTTCAATCAGCTGACTTTGTTGTCCAATTTGTAAAATAATTAGAGCCATCTCACCACGAGAAACCATACCAGCCCCGACCATAAATGAGCTATTACTTGAAAACCCAGCCACTTTTGCTCCTATATAACCACCACCTAACTTGGTTAAGACTGCAACAACTGTCAACACAAGTATAAAGAGTAGTTGTTCGCCAAAGTTAGAAAAGTCGACTTCCAAGCCTACACTGACAAAAAACACGGGAATAAAGACAGCATAACCTAATGCTTCGACATTGTGATATACTTCATGTTTCACTTTTGTTTGACTTACAGCGATTCCTGCAAAAAAAGCACCAATCACTGAACTAAGACCGATCAAATCTGCTACATAAGACATCCCCAGACAAATAACCAAGGAAACAATAATGATCGCAGAATTAGCATAGATCTTTTCTGCAAAAGACATCAAAAATGGGGCAATCCATTTGACTAATAAAAAGATAAAAATAAAATAAATCAGTTGTTCGATTAGAACGAGTGACAGAGGTAGGCTGCTTGTCGATTCTCCAGTAAGAAATGATAAGCTGAAACTTAAAACAAGAACTACTAAAATATCATCTACGACAGAAGCACCAAGAATCGTCGAACCTTCTTTTGTGTTGACAACATTTAATTCCTTTAATACTTCTACAGAGATGCTTACGGAAGTAGCTGCCAGGATGATCCCGAAGAAAATGGCTTCGTTATTTGATACTTGGAAGGCTTCCCCAGTCAACCAACCAAAACCCACAGGAAATAATATTCCTAATAGTGCGACTAGCATTCCTGGACGGAAATATTTTTTTAATAAAGAAAGATCACTTTCTAACCCAGCTAAAAACATCAATAAGATGACGCCAATTTCTGAAAAATCATGGACAAGGATATTGGGGTGAACCCATCCAAGCCCTGCCTGTCCTAACAATACACCAACAAGTAATTGGCCGATCACTGCTGGAATACCAAAACGTCTCGATAAGTGAGAGCCAATCGTTGTTGAGATTAATATCAGACATAAAATACCTATAAATTCCATTATCTTCATCCTTTCTATTATTAAAAAGAATTTATAACTGTCTCTTATACACATCTAGATGTGTATAAGAGACAGAATAATAACTGAGCATTATCTTTGCATTTTTTAATCTAGAATACTATCCTTTAAGTATAGCCAGCAGGAAATAATTTCAGTTATTTGATTGTTATTCCTGTTATTTAAGGATTATATAGGAAAAGAGAAATGTAATCTCTATCGAACCTGCAATATTTGGTAACGCTTACTTTGCTGGTGAGGTGCTTTTACTTCCTATATGAACAAATCTGTTGGTGATTTTTTCGTTAGAAAATAAGTAATTAGGAGGTGGAAAATGAATAAAGGGGTTAAGATCATTGGTGTCATTGTAAGTTTATTATTTCTTTCAGTACTTTTGATCATCGCTCTAGTTAATGCGCCCTATGTATTGCCGGAACAGTTTGAACGCTTTCGCTTTTTTACGATAACAAACTATTATATGCAACAATATCTTTTCTGGGCTGCTGTAATTTTCGCAATTGTTATTGTTCTCGTCTTATTATTTGTTCTTTTCTATCCAAAATCGAAAGGAACATTCGTATTAAAGCAAAAAGATGGCAAATTGGTCTTAGATAAAAAGGCGCTAGAAGGATTAACTCGTTCCTATTTACATGAAGAAGAGTTTATTCACTCCCCTAAAGTAAAAGTGCATGCTACTAAGCAAAAAATCAATATTCATGTGAAGGGTGATTTGAAGCGGACATCTTCTTTGATCGGTCAAACAGGTGCGTTGATGCATGAAGTTCAACAGCAGATAATCAGGGTGTTAGGACCTGAACAGAATATTAAGGTTGCTGTAACTTACAATAGTTACCAAGCAGAAAAAGAAACTGATGACCACAAGCACTCACGAGTAGAATAGGAGGGCAAAAAATGAAAGAATTCTTTTCAGAATACAAGCTCCCTATTATCTTTGGGGGACTTGGGTTACTGTTAGCTATACTATGGTTGACAGTTGGTTTTTTCAAAACACTTTTAATACTAATCATGACTGCTATTGGAGCAGCTGTTGGTTTTTATTTAAAGGAAACAAGATTACTAGATGGATTTTTTAAATCATAGGAGGAATTTATTATGGAAAACAAAGATATTAAAAATGTCAACACAACATCAACGACTACTCCGATGAGCAATCAAACCGCTTCTAAAGGGGAATTGACTTATGAAGACAAAGTGATCCAAAAAATCATTGGATATGCTTTACGTGATGTAGATGGATTGTTGACGTTGGATGGTGGATTTTTCTCGAATATTGCTGAAAAATTAGTCAACACAGATAACGTAACCGCCGGAATCAATGCAGAAGTAGGTAAAAAACAAGTCGCTGTTGACCTAGATGTAGTGGTGGAATATGGCAAAGATATTGAAAATATTTATGATCAAATCAAAGAGTTGATTAGTAATGAAGTCAATGAAATGACTCATCTTGATGTGATTGAAGTCAATGTCAACGTTGTAGATATCAAAACGCAAGAAGAATATCAAAAAGATCAAGAAACAGTTCAAGATAAAGTAACAGATGCCGCAAAATCTACTGGACAGTTCGCATCAAAACAAACAGATAAAGCGAAAGCAGCTGTTGGTAAAGGTGCTCAAAAAGTAAAAGAAAATTCAGAACCACGCGTACAATAAAACAGTCTTTAGGAGGAAATTAAAATGGGATTTATTTGGTCATTAATCGTCGGAGGAATTATCGGAGCAATTGCAGGAGCTATCACAAATAAAGGTTCTTCAATGGGAATCATTGCCAACGTTATTGCAGGTCTAGTTGGTTCTGCCATTGGACAAGCTTTGTTAGGTACATGGGGACCAGTCATCGGTGGGATGGCAATCGTTCCTTCATTAATCGGAGCAATTATCTTAGTATTGATTGTTTCATTCTTTGCTCGTAAATTATAAGAAAACATTTTTC
>NZ_NGMO01000001.1:114392-146577 GCF_002140175.1 Candidatus Enterococcus wittei | reverse complement strand
CTGCTGGAATACCAAAACGTCTCGATAAGTGAGAGCCAATCGTTGTTGAGATTAATATCAGACATAAAATACCTATAAATTCCATTATCTTCATCCTTTCTATTATTAAAAAGAATTTATAATTACTTCTATGAATAGATAGAATACACCTATAGAATAACATAAATTATCTTAATTGGATCTATTGAAGGACTAAAAGATAAGAGATCTTTTCAAATTCAAGGCTGAATAGAAGAATAGAGAAAAAACACTTTTTGTATGGAAAGAATGATGAAAAACAAAAAAAGCGATGTTTTCTATAACCCGACCTAATAGTTAAAAACGAAGACAACTTAAGTTAATAGTTTACACTAATGAATTTGACAAAGTCTGGAGCTTTTTCAGAGTAGACACGCATTGTCAGTATAGAAAATCACATAAAAAAGAGGCTAGAAAATGAGATCTAGCCTCTTCTTATGCAATAAATCAATGGGGATCCTAAAACTAAGTTAAAGAGTTCATTCAAACTTAGGAATACATTTTTCTAACTTTGAAAAATGTGATGATTTCAGAAATACCCATCAGTAGTAAAATACCACCAAAGATTTGGAAAAGAACCATCAAGCTTTGGAACGGATTGAATAAGAGAATCAATCCACCAATCAACAATAGAATACTGTAAATGCTCCACCCTTTAGAATGAGTATTTAAGCCAATAAACAATTGTAAACAACCATTGGCAATAATGATCAATCCAAGAATGATTGGTAAAATCGATACAATTGCTGATGCAAATAAGAAAACGATCAAACCAATGACTAAAAAGGCAAGACCACTAATTAAAGCAAAACCCCAAACTCCTGTCCGTTGCTTGTTTTTATATGCTTCAACCAGATTGATCACTCCTAGTAAAACAAAATAAGCTGTGATTAGATAGCCGATGAAATTAAAAACAGTAGTTGGACTAACAATGATGGCTAATCCAGCAATGATGTAAATAGCAGCTCTTAAAAATGCATATCTTTGAAAATTTCTACGAATAATATCAAACATTTTTCATAACCTCCTTTCATCCATTCTAACGGTAATGAAGATTTTTACCAACTAATAACATATTATTTGATCAATTTCTGAGGATTTTTTCAATTTTTTTGCCTTTTGCTAGTTCATCGATCAATTTATCTAGATATCGAATTTCACGCATTAATGAATCGTTGATTTCTTCTACTTTAACGCCGCAGACAGTTCCAGTGATCAGAGAACGTTTTGGGTTTAGCGCAGGCGCTTGTGCAAAGAAAGTTCGAAAGTCGTGTTCGGTAGCAATTTGTTCTTTTAATTCTTCTAAGTTATAGCCTGTTAACCAGCAGATGATTGTATCTACTTCTTCTTTAGTTCGATTCTTTCTCTCAGCTTTTTTGATATAAAGGGGATAAACACTGGCAAAACTAGTAGTGAAAATTCGATGTTCGGTCATTAGGATTCTCCTTTTTACCTAATTATATTACTAATCCATAAAAAAGAGTAGAGAAGAGAAGAAAAAACAAGAGACTGTCACAACAATCTCTTGTTTTGCATCATAATTTTTAGAACTGTTAGAGAATCTTACCTACCATAGGTACTATAGTGACTTGTTTTATAGCGGATGATGAAACATCTATTGACGCATCAAATAATCAAACGCACCAAGGGCAGCAGTAGCACCTGATCCCATAGAGATGATGATCTGCTTATAAGAACTGTCTGTACAGTCACCGGCTGCAAATACTCCTTCAATAGAAGTGGCGCCATTTTTATTCGTTAAAATCTCACCACGCTGATTTAATTCAAGCGTTTCGTTCAGCCAATCGGTATTAGGTACAAGACCAATCAATATAAAGACTCCAGATACATTTAACTGATGATTGCTTCCAGAGACGCGATCGGTATAAGATAAACCAGTAACTGTTGTATCACCAACGATTTTTTCAGTCGCAACATTGGTGATGACTGTGACATTCGTTAAACTGGTTAATTTATCTTGCAAAATCTTATCTGCTTTTAGTTCGGGCAGAAACTCAAGGACGTAGACATGTTTGGCTATATTCGCAAGATCAATAGCGGCTTCGACACCAGAATTACCTCCGCCGATCACAGCAATCTCTTTACCTGAAAATAAAGGTCCATCACAATGAGGACAATAGGCAATTCCCTTATTTTTAAATTCTTGTTCGCCAGGAACATTAATAGAACGCCAGTGTGCCCCTGTAGCAATAATGGCTGTTTTTGATTTTAGTAACCCGCCATTTTCTAATTGGAGTTCCACCTGGTTTTCTTGTTTTTCAAGTTTGATAGCTCGTTGATTGGTCATCAGATCGATAGGATATTCCCGTAAATGAGCTTCGACTTGTTTCATCAATTTAGGACCTTCAGTATAAGGGGTACCGATCATATTTTCAATACCTAAAGTTTCTACGACCTGTCCACCTAATGAGTCGGCCACCAAGCCTGTACGAATTCCTTTTCTAGCCGCATAAATTGCTGCGCTACTTGCTGCTGGACCTCCGCCCACAATCAAAACGTCGTACAGTTCATTTGAAAGTACGGTTTCAGGTTTAGAAGAACCTAGTAATTTTTCGATAATTTGTTCAATCGTCATACGACCACTGCCGAATTCTTCGCCATTTAAAACAACCGTAGGAACTGCCATAATATGTTTTTCGTCAACCTCTTTTTGATACATGCTGCCTTCAATCATCGTATGAGTGATCATAGGGTTCAGGACAGCAAGAGTATTCAATGCTTGAACAACATCAGGACAATTGTGGCAACTTAGACTTACGTAGGTCTCAAAGTGTAAAGGTCGATCGATTTGTTTGATTTGTTGGATCAACGTTTCGCTGATCTTAGGTTTACGCCCGCTCACTTGAAGTAATGCTAACAAAAAAGAAGAAAACTCATGACCTAATGGTACTCCAGCAAAAGCAATACCACTTTGAGTGCCTTTCCGATTGATTTCAAAGCTAGGTGTTCGCGATAGTATGTTATATTCGATCGTGAATTTTTCAGACATTTCAGTGATTTCAGTGATAAATCCCACTAATTTTTTAGAATCAGGAGTAGTATCCTTGCTGACAGAAAAGACGATAGGTGATTCGACTAAATCTAAATACTGTGCGAATTGTTGTTTTGTTTCATTATCTAACATAAGCAACACCTAAATCTTTCCGACTAAATCAAAACTAGGTTTTAGCGTTTCACCGTCTTCTTTCCATTTAGCAGGACAGACTTCTCCAGGATGCGTACGGACATATTGCGCAGCTTTGATTTTATCAATCAGAGTGCTTGCGTCACGGCCGATTCCGTCAGCGTTGATCTCCATTGCTTGAACAATCCCATCTGGATCAATGATGAATGTGCCTCTCTGAGCTAATCCTTGTTCTTCATCTAATACATCGAAAAGTTGGGAAATACGATGAGCAGGATCACCGATCATTGTATATTCGATTTTTCCGATTGCTTCAGAAGTATCATGCCAAGCTTTGTGAGTGAAGTGAGTATCAGTAGAGCAGGAATACACTTCTACACCAAGTGATTTCAATTCTTTGTATTGCTCTTGTAAGTCTTCTAACTCTGTAGGGCAAACAAAAGTGAAATCAGCAGGATAAAAACATAAGATGCTCCAATTACCAGTAAAATCTTCATTCGATACTTCAGTGAATTGACCATTGTGATACGCATGTGCTCGAAAATCTTCTATTTTTTTTCCAATCAATGACATAATAATTCCTCCAATTTTCCTCTTATTTATATTTATTATAATTTGATATCAATTATAATGTCAACGTAAAACCTGTTATTTTAACAATGTCTATTAAAAATGGTAGGTTAAATATGAGGTGGAGGAGCCGCTAATAGCTTATCATTATTTGAATGGATCCAGAACGTAAACACTGCTATACAAGTATTTATAGTGTTTATTAAAATCGTTAGGGAGACTTTCTTCCTACTGGAGTGACACTGTTTTATTGTGTTTTTTATGATGAATACAAAATATTTAAATTTTAATCGTTATTTTATTGTTTAAATAGTAATTCTCTGCAATAAAAAATGAGGAAAAGACAAGAAAGGGTGTTTTTTCCTCATTCAGTGTATTAGTAAAGCATGTAGTAAAGTCTATTAAATACTAAGCTTGTTTACAAATGCTAAATTTCATTAGGATTATTCTGTTGGTACAAAAATATCTAAATAATCGTTTGTCTGCTTTATTTCAAAGATACATAAAGCAAGTTGGGTAATGATTTTTTTCCAATCGTTGGGTTGTATGAGTCCTTTTAGTAGGTAGATTTTTTTTATATGGGAAGGTAGATGGTCTAATGGGGAATCACTAATAACAATATGGCATTCTTCCATATAATATCTTTGGATAACAATCGATTCTGTAGAAAATATCTGTTGGATTTTGTTCATCAGATCCTTGCTGATATAAAAATCTTTAGTGTAATTGATCCCAATCACAATTGTAGGCTGTTTCTTAAAGCTATCGTATAAATGGAATAATTCCTCGATAATCCATTGTGTGTTCTCTTTTTCTAAAAAATTTGGAAGATAATCCCAATATTGGGATTTAAATTCTTGATAAAAACGTGCAATGGCGTTCTCTAATTTTAGATAATTTTCTTGCTCTTGATAAAACATCACTGTTGGTAAAGGCGTGTTTGGCTGTTCACTATCTAAGAAAGTATTATGGAGTTGAATGATAGCAAAAGATAATGAGTAAAGAATCTTTTGTTTTTTGGGAATATCCAGTTGGAAATAGTGACTAAATTCTTCCACTAATTTTTTTGAGTAAAGCAAGTAAGGGAATGATGCTTTCAGTAATTCTTGATAATGTTGAATACTTCTTTCGTTGCTGTCAAGCTGAGAAATCGTTAAGCGTGCTAAGACATTGATTAGTATCCGTTGTTCGTAACAAAGAGGTAACTGAGAATTCAAGATGTCGACATCTGGATCGACTAGGCGATGAATATATTGAAACTGACTTAATTCTTTTTGGACATTTTCCAAGGAAGTCATCGGAAAGTTATAGTGACAAATCTTTAATATCAAATAAAGTTTGTCAGTCATTCCGCCATTCATACTCTCCAACAAATCCTTTTTAAAATAGGTGTTCAATGTAAAGTCAATCGTCATTTTTTCTTCCTCACCATAGGGCAGAGTAGTATTTGCAAAAATCGTCCAATACACATCAAGAAAACAATATTGGATTTGGAGTTCGGTGCCAGTGATTATTTTTTTCCCTCTACTAGAAAACTTAAAAGAAATACCATAAAGTGCTAGAAATTGATTGATTGACTTCATCTTTGTATAAAGATAAGAAGCACTGTAATTTGTCTGTTGGCTGATACTGACGATTGAATTGGCATTGTGTTCTAAGAGTGCAGTTATAATTTGGAAATTCGTTGATTCTAAACAGTATTTTCCAAATAATTGGTAGTAACACTTAGCAATATCAGCTTGGTCAATCTCAAGTTTAAGGAATTTTTTTTGATTGATGATAGAAAGTTCTGCGAGATTTAACGATAGAAAATCTTGTTCAAGTTCTTGGATATATAAGATGAGGTTCGACTCAGACATAGCGAAATGGTCTGCTAAATAGCGAGTGGTGATGAAAAATTGATGTTCTGTTAAAAACAAAAAAATCTCTAGTTTCGTTACGCTTTTTTTCTTTAATAAGAACTTTTTTATAGCCTCTTGTGTCTGCATGAAATTCCTCCATCAGTTAGTTTTTATCGGAAATTTATTTATTTTGAACAAAAAAAGAGTAAAACTGCTTAGCAAATTTATATTATCTTATTTTTGACGAAAAAATAAAAGGAAGGATGAATTCTCATGAAATATTTAAACGTTCTAATGACTTCTATGATTTTAGCGAGTTTGTCTATTCCTGTAGAGGCTAGTCAAATGGATGAACCGCTTCAAGAAAATCCAGCTGTACAACAAGCAAGGGAGTCAAAATGGGCCAATGTGAACAGAATTTCATTTATAGAGGAACATGCAGGAGCCAATTCAGGTATCATAAAAATTGGCGTTGGAGAAACTGTCACAGTAAAAGCCATGGTTCACTATTCCGGTGATATGCAACCTATTTTGCAGTCAGCAGTTTTCTTTGAGCAGGTTGATCCGGCATTGACCATCCATTATGATCCAAATACGTTGATGTTCAATCATAAAACAGCCTATTTTCATTTTACAATCACCTTGAGTGAAGCTTTGAATAGACCAGCTTTATTTACAGTGAAAGTCGGAGATGGTCAACCGAACGACAGATATTATCTTACTCCATACAGCCAACGTCAAACAATTGAACAAAAGATCTCTAACGATAATGTCTTTGAGGAAGAAGTGAATCCAGGAGAAAGACCGGGAGAGACTCCAGAAGAAACACCAGGAGAGACCCCAGAAGAAACGCCAGGGGAGAATCCAGGAGAAACCCCAGGAGAGATCCCAGAAGAAATTCCAGGAGAGACTCCAGAAGAAACACCAGGGGAGAACCCAGGAGAAACGCCAGGGGAGAACCCAGGAGAAACGCCAGGGGAGAACCCAGGAGAAACACCGGGAGAAAGACCAGAAGAAACACCAGGAGAAATCCCAGAAGAAATTCCAGGAGAGACTCCAGAAGAAACCCCAGGAGAGAACCCAGGAGAAACGCCAGGGGAGACCCCCGAAGAAACACCAGGTGAAACGCCAGAGGAGACTCCAGGAGAAAGACCGGGAGAAATGCCAGATGAAACAACAGAAGAAACAACGAAAGAGATGCCAAGGGAGAACCTAGGAGAAATATTAGGTGGAACTCAAGATAAAACCTTAGAGGGAATACCTGAGAATGAAGAAGGAACAATTCAGTCTGTTATAAAAAAACACTCAAAAGAAACAAGAGAAAAATCCAATGAACGATCAGCAATGGGTTCATCTGATTTGCTTATTGAAATAACTACGCCTTCATTGTTGAGAAAAAATGAAAATACTAATGAAATAAACAATAAAGATTTCTTGGAAACAAATGAACAAACAGATACAACAGCCAATCAATTACCTAAGACCGGTGAAGACTCTCACTCTTTCTTATGGATGTTTGGTATGATGTTGGTGAGTGCCGCAGTCTTCAATTTTAAAAAAGTAAGGAAAAAATTCTTGTAAGAGCTAGTTCTTATATAACCTGAATAACTAAAGTTATAATTAAAAGACCTTAAAAACAGTACACACTGTTTTTAAGGTCTTTTAATATCTCTAATACTTTAAACATTGACATTAGCTAAATAGGACAGTTCTAATTGATATAATTGATTTGTTCTTGTTCTACCAATGGATAGGTAATCAATTCGTTGCTATTTAAATCTTCATTATGCATATTTACTGCGCTAATTTGATTATTATTATAAGTCGTATAATAATAAATTCCTTGATCCATGTTACAGCAAGAGGAATAAATAGTGTATTCAAACTGGCCGTTACCGACATCACATAAACCTTTTTGTTGTTCTACTGATTTTAAAATATGGAAAAATTGGTTAACACTTTCTTCTTCTGAATCACCCGATACAGAATTCAATTTTGTAAATGTTGCTTTGACAAAACGTGAAACGGAGGATAGGTCACCAGGCAAGCCTAAACCACCCATCCCACGACTATAAACAGATAAATCAAGTTTATCTGAAAAATGATTGTCAGAAACTTTAGAAGACAGGTAGCGATAATTGTTTAAATTAAACATTTGATAATCAAATGTTGGATTATTGGTTAATACACCAATTGGATTATCATATATTTTCAATCCTTCAGCAACAGACTCAATAACAATAGCGGATGTTTGGTCAGCTAACATCCAATGTAATGGAGAAAGTGGAAGTTCTTTACTAAAGTTGATATCGACTAAATTGATTTCTGATAATAATTTTTTTGCTTCCTGAACATTTTCACACTGGCTAAGTAGCCAAGGAATAAATTCAAAGGGTGTGATATTCGTTTTGTTGGGATCTTCCTCAAAAAAATGAGCATTTCCAGGGAAATTCAAACCAGCCATACTTAGACCTTTTTCATTCATGGCATCAAAGTATAAAGGATAGTTATCAACTATTGTTGCCATCCCAATGATTGCATAATGTGTAGGCTGGTCAGAGACCTTTCGATAGCTAAAGGGAAAGTTTCTTGGGGTGATGGTGATCCGCTCGTTGTAGGAAACATCTAAGTCCAAGTTACGTCCAAAATAATGATCTTTTGTTGTATAAGTGATCGATGTACACATCTTGATTTAGCCTCCTTCATTTATCTAGGACTATTTTAGAACAATTGAGTTTTTTTTGCGAGCCAAAAGGCAAGGAACAATTTAGCAAACATCATTAGAGTTTGTTGAATACTTTTTACTCTTTTTTGTTGATCTATCGAAAAGAAAAGTGAGGGCTCATCCAATAATCAGTTCCTCAGTAGTAAAGAAAATAATTGGAGTAATATTCAAAGCAAACAAAAATAATTGATACAAAAAACAAGTCAGATCCAACAAAAATAATGAACTATTTTTGTTGGATCTGACTTGTGAAACAGGTTTGTAGAGAACAACATACAAACGTATTATTTGTCTTGCTCAAAATGAACGAGCATTTTTTTAGTTAATTGGAGCAATAAAGTTAACTCTTCTGGTTCTAAAGGCAAAAAGTCTTTGATCTTTGTTGGGATATCTTTGGCTTTTTCTTGTAATGCATCCCCTGTAGGAGTAAGTGTTAAGATCAAGATCCGTTCATCTAATGGCTCTCTATTACGCTCAAGATAGTTTTTATCTGCTAATTTCTTCAAAACAGGCGTTAGTGTTCCTGAGTCTAAACATAAAAGGTGTCCTAACTCTTTGACATTTGTTCGCTTCTTCTCCCACAATACTAACATGACAAGGTATTGGGTATAGGTCAAATTCAATGGTTTAAGTAATGGACCATAGTACCGAATAATTTCTTTAGAGGTGGCATACAAGGGAAAGCACAATTGATTTTCTAACAATAACTCTTCCAAATTTACCACCTCCATTTTTATTTTCCTGTCAGTATATTGCGAAAATCTAGTTTTCTACTGCTTTTAAAGTGACTTCAATGTTACCAGCTGTTGCTTTTGAATATGGACATACTTTATGAGCAGCTTCTAACAATTCTTGTGTTTCATCCAAAGAAAGACCTTCAACATGACCTTCGATTTCTACCCCTAGAGTGAAACTTGCTTCACCATCTGAATATAAAGAAACTTGTGCGCTAATAGTTGATGCACCATCGATATTTTTTTGTCCTTTGATCAATTCTAACGCACTATTGAAGCACGCACTGTAACCGGCAGCAAACAGTTGTTCAGGATTTGTCGCATTTTCTACACGTTTACCAGGTGCTGCAATGTTCAATTTAAAAGAATTATCTGGGCTGTGAACTTCACCAGAACGTCCACCGGTATTGATCATTTTTGTTGAATACATTTTTTTCATTAAAAACCACTCCTTCATATTATGTTTTGAACAATTAAATTGTATGCAATATAATTGAGATTTGCAAATAACTTGTTTGAGGAAAAAATAAAGAAGAATAAATAAAAAATAAACCACCAGAATCAATGATAACTGGTGGCTAGTTGATTATTTCTATTTATAGATTGCTAGAGATAAGGATATATAAAGTTTCAAGAAACGATTTTGATATGCTTAGAAAAACAGTTGATTGAATTTATAATTTGCTCCTAGGTAGAAGAAAAGACTATGTCAAAAATATTGAGACAAATCCCATTGGAATGCTTCTTTTTAGTGAGGACAGGTGATTGAAAGAGGCAAGATTTTAGTATCCTTCACTTAATATTAAAAATCTAGCTTGTCTAAAAAATTTGATATTGGTGTTTCAAAAAAGTCATTCGATCGGATGGTACGTAAAACCCTTTCCCAGCACTTCTGCCACATTATTGACGATAACGAAAGCTTGTGGATCGATTTCTTCAATCAGCGGTTTGACTTTAGCAAATTCTTGATCAGTTACGACGATCAATAAGACTTCTTTGGATTGCTGATGGGTGCCGCCTCTAGCTTGTAGAATAGTCACATTGCGACTGATTTCCTCACTCATGCGTACCTGTATCTCCGCTATTTTGTGCTCACTCAATATCATGATGGATTTTTTGCGGTTCGTTCCTGTCTCAATATAAGACATCACAATCGAAGTGATGACGATTGAGAAGATAGCATATAAAAACTCATCAAAACCGAAGACGAATAGTGTCAAAGAGACAACGACAGCATCTGTCATCAATAAGCCGATAGAGGGACTCAATTGAAAGTATTTTTTGAAAATTAGCGGAGGAATGGTTGTTCCACCACTGGAAGAGTTGTTTTTGTATAAAATCGCTACTCCAAAAGCAAAAATGGCGCTACCGAATATTACGGATAAAAGACGATCTGCAGTAACCATATATTCAGGGACGATGGCGACAACCAAGGGGAATACGATACTTCCGAAAAGGACCTTGGAAAAAGTTTTTTTCCCTAAGAAAACTAAAGCTAATATCAGTAGGATCACATTGAGAACGAAGATCACTGTTGCTCTATCAATTCCTAAAGCAAATTCTAATAAGATGCCAAGTCCACTTACACCCCCAGCTGCAACATGGTGAGGCCCTAAAAACATATTGATACTCATTGCCATAATGGCTAAGGCAAATACGATTTTTATGTAGATCCAGATTATTTTTTGCCAATGTTTCATTTTTTCACCACCTAAAAGTTTTTTAGCATAGAAATTATTCGCAGAATGGCTCATGAAAACCAATTAAGTTCATTTTTGAAATATTAGAGGTGCTTGGTAGAACCAAGCTTTTTCTGTTTTTTCGAATGAAATGTCATTAACTGGGAATAAAGCTGAATGAAAAAAGAGTGAAAATGGACATAAAGATTGTAGGGAATTATCAAAGAAAATAACGAGTTTCTTTAAGAAAAGATATCTTTCTAAGTGATACTTCCAATAAAAAATCTAGAATTAGAGGAACATAGTATAGTTATTGATATATTTATATCAGAACTTTATTTTAGCTAACAAAACTATTTGATTAGCAATGTACAATGGCCCGTGGCAATAATTGTTTGATCATCTAATAAAATCGTGGCTTCCCAAAAATGAAGCGTTTGACCGACTTTATTTGGTTTTGCAATAACTCTTAAAGTACCAGAGGAGGCTTTATTTAAATGACTCACTTGCAAATCGACTCCAACAGCATAGTGAGGGTCTTTTAAATAACTGTTAGCGCCTATGCTACAAGCAGTTTCAATTAATACTCCATTGATACCACCATGAAGGTAGCCGTAAGGTTGATGATGGATCTCAGTTATTTTTAATGTTAATTCGACTTGATCTTGCGTAGCTTTTAATATCTTTATTCCTAAATGTTGTAATAAGTCCATTTGGTTTTCCTTTCTTTTATCTTATTAGTTTAGTATAACAGAAATTCTAAAATTATTTTAAAATTACAAACGTTTTCTTTAGTTCTTGTGTATAATGTAACTATTCAGCTTTATAGGAGGAAAAAAGAGATGAGAGAATGGCAGAAAATTAAAGAGTATGAGGAAATAATTTTTGAACAATCGGGTAAAATTGCAAAAATCACGATCAATCGACCAGAAGTACACAATGCTTTCACACCCAAAACAGTATTTGAATTGATTGAAGCCTTTTCAATCAGTCGTGATCGGCAAGATATTGGAGTAATTATTTTTACAGGTGCAGGAGACCAAGCGTTTTGTTCAGGAGGCGATCAAAAAGTACGAGGCAACGGGGGATATGTAGGAGAAGATCAAATTCCACGGTTAAATGTTCTTGATCTACAACGACTGATTCGAGTGATTCCTAAACCAGTAATTGCGATGGTCAAAGGTTGGTCAATTGGTGGCGGTAATGTCTTACAACTTGTGTGCGATATCACAATAGCGGCAGAAAATGCCAAATTTGGACAAACTGGACCGAATGTAGGAAGCTTCGACGGTGGCTATGGTTCAGGCTATTTGGCACGGGTAATCGGACATAAAAAAGCCAAAGAAGTGTGGTTCATGACGAAGCAGTATACTGCAGAAGAAGCACTAGCGATGAATTGGATCAATACAGTCGTGCCACTAGAAGAAGTGGAAAAGGTAACGATAGAGTGGGCGGAAGAGATGTTGAAGAAAAGTCCACTTGCTTTAAGAATGATCAAAGCAGCTATGAATGCGGATACGGATGGTTTAGCTGGAATTCAACAATTAGCGGGGGATGCGACACTGCTGTATTATACAATGGATGAAGCACAAGAAGGTCGTGACGCATTTAAAGAGAAAAGAGAACCAAATTTTGATCAATTTCCCAAATTCCCATAAATCTCAACCGAATAGCTGGCTTTTGCAACAAGAAAAGCTTCGTCCAAATGAGCCAGCTTTTTATTGGTTGGAAGAATGTTTCACTTTTCGTGAACTAGCTCATATTGTCCAAAGCTATGCAGCTTATTATTTACAGCAGCTTCCTAAAAATACGAAACGAGTAGCAATCTATAGTGAGAATTCGAAAGATTGTTATTTGACGATCCTTGCGTTATGGGAATTAGGAATAGAAGTCCAATTGATTAATACGCGTCTTGCCAAAGTAGAGGTCCAAAACCAACTTCAAGATGCCCAAACTTCTATAGTAGTATCTACTCAGGAAACCCCAGAGTTTGAAGACCTTGTGACGATTGATTTTCCAGATCCACAACAACTTCAAAGGATCGAACCATGTCAATGGCTGGATTTAGGCTATGATGAATCAATGATTGCTTCGATCATGTATACCTCAGGAACGACTGGAAAACCAAAAGGGGTTCCTCAAACTTATGTGAATCACCACGCAAGTAGTTTAGCTACAGCGAAAAGTCTAAAGATCCTACCAAATGAAAGTTGGGTCTGCTGTGTGCCTCTTTATCATATCAGTGGATTAGCCATAATAGTGCGGTCTTTAGTATTAGGTATTTCCGTACGATTATATTCTAAATTTTCACCTGAAGAAATTTCTGATCTTCTTTTATCAAGACAAGGAACTTATATTTCTCTGGTGACAAAAATGCTTAAAAAACTGATCCCATTCATTCCAAAAGAAGGTTATCCCTCTTCATTAAAAATGATTCTATTAGGTGGGGGACCATGTGAAGAAATACTGATTGAGAATTGCCGACAAAAGCAGGTTCCTTTGATGTTCTCTTATGGAATGACAGAAACATGCTCACAAATCACTGCATTATCGCCAAGTAAAATAGAAACAAAAAAAGGGTCTTCTGGTCAAGCACTCATGGGTGTATCTTTGAAAATAAACAAAGAGGATTCGACGGATCAATCAGGAGAAATATTAGTCAAAGGTCCATCAATTATTCGTGGCTATTTAAATCAAGTAGCCAGTGATGCATGGACAGAGGACGGATGGTTTCGAACAGGAGATTGGGGCTACTTAGATCATGAAAATGATCTCTATATCGTTAGTCGGATGAGTGAAAGGATTATATCAGGTGGTGAAACAATCTATCCTGGAGAAATCGAAGCTGCTTTTTTAAGTTCAGAAAAAGTAGAAGAAGCAGTAGTAGTAGGTAGAGTAGATGAAGAATGGGGACAAACACCGATTTTATTTTTGAAATTGAAACAAATGATTACCCAAGAAGAAATGATGGGAATTTTAAAAACAATTGCTCGCTACAAACATCCTACTGAAATCTATCAAGTATCCGAGATCCCGAAAACGGCTACTGGAAAACCGCTCAAACGAGTGCTTATGACGGAAGAGAGAGTGAAGTATATTGAACATCAAATTAAATAGCTTGATTCAAGAGGAATCCCTCTCTGGAAAAGAGTATTTTAGTTACAGCCGTCCATTGAATGTAGAGTCTTTAAAAAATCTTTTTACTCGGAGTGGTTCCTTTAAAGGAAATCGCTTCTTTTGGCAAACACCGGACAAAGAATTTAGCTTATTAGGGTTAGGGGAAAATCTATTGGATGATATGGGGATTATTACTCCCTCTAAGATTCATAGATTCCAACAAGAATTTTTTAAAAGATTTTTAACAATCGGGAAATTGTCGGTAAACCCTGTATTATTTGGAGGTTTTCCATTCAATCCAACAAGTAAAAAAGAGCCTTTTTGGGGAGCACTAGAAAATGGCTATTTTATTTTACCTAGTATATTAATCAAACAAGATTATTCAGGGACAAATGTAGTTTTTACTGTACACAACAAAGGGAAGTCTTCTAAAAGTTTATTAAAAGATTTTGAAGACTTGGAACAAAGACTGGATTCTTTGATCAAAGCACCTATTCCCACTTTTCCAAAAAATCAAATAAAGTCGATGGAAGAGTTAGCAATCAACGAATTTAAGCAGAGCATCGAAGAAAGTAAGGAAGCAATCCAGTCGAATCAAATCCCTATGAAAAAAGTCGTCTTAGCTAGAAGAATGGCTCTATATGGGGATTTTTTATCTAACGAACGCATTCTACTAAATCTGTCCAAGCAACAACCCCATACTTACCTCTTTTTTCTTGAAACCAATCAACGAGTCTTTATTGGAGCAACACCAGAACGTTTAATTAAAGCAACGGACTCTTTATTCATGACGACGAGTATCGCAGGCTCCAGTCCTCGAGGTGAAACTAAAGAAGATGATGAGAGATACGGGGAAGAACTTTTAAAAGACTTAAAAAACGGGGTGGAACATGCCTTAGTTGCTCAACGTTTAGAAGAACAGTTGAACACTATCGTAGAAGGCAGATTATCTATTTCGGAACGTAAATTACTGAAAAATCGTGACATCCAGCATCTTTGTATGACTTTTGAAGGTAGGAGAAAAGAAGGGGTCTCTTTACTTGATGCGGTCACTTTGATTCATCCTTCTCCTGCATTAGGAGGAGAACCAAAAGAAATTGCCATGAGATGGCTTGCAGAAAAAGAAGAGGTTGGAAGAGGATTATATGGTGCGCCGATTGGTTGGTATGACTTAACGAATGGGGTCGGCGAATTTGCTGTAGCGATTCGTTCGGGTGTATTTAGTGAGATACAGGGGATTTTATACGCTGGCTGTGGTATTGTGGCTAATTCAGATGCTGATAAAGAACAGATAGAAACGAGTTTGAAATTTCAGCCAATGCTAAGGGGAGTGGAAAAATGACCGAGCAAAAAAAAATGACAACTTATTTATTAGCCTTTATCAAAGGGCTCAAAGATAGTGGAATGAAAAAAATAGTTATCAGCCCTGGATCACGTTCCACACCACTCGCTCTTTTGATTCATCGAGATCCTGAAGTAAAAACCTATGTGAATGTCGATGAACGTTCAGCTGCATTTTTTGCTTTAGGATTGGCCAAAAGCACGCTAGAGCCTGTCGGTATACTTTGTACTTCAGGGACTGCAGCAGCTAATTTTTATCCAGCAATCTGTGAAGCAAAGGAAGCGAATATACCTTTAGTTATCTTAACAGCTGATCGTCCGCCAGAAGCGAGAGGGGTTGGTGCCCCGCAAACGATGGATCAGCAAAAACTTTATAGTAATCATGTGAAAAATTACACGGAAATGGCATTGCCTGAAGATAGTAAAGAGTTTTTGCGATATAGTTACTGGCATGGAGCAAATAGTGCAGCTACGTCAGTTGCGACACCAGCTGGCCCTGTTCATGTGAATCTGCCTTTTCGTGAACCATTGATTCCTGATTTATCTTTAGCTGTCGAGTTTTCTTTTTACGCAAGACACTTCTCTTCCAAAAAAATAGTAGAAGAAGTGCCAGAACTCCCAGAATGGATGTCTAAAAAAGGATTGATCATTATAGGAAGAGCGTTATCTAGTGATCAAGCAAGGAAACTTATCGACCTTGCCGAATACCTAAAATGGCCGATTATTGGTGATCCACTGTCTAACCTTGCTACTTGTAAAAAGACAAGTAGGAACTATATTCCTCATGCTGATTTGATCTTCTCTCAAAAATTACCGGAAAGTCCTGAAGTTATCTGGCAGTTTGGTAATCTGCCAGTTGCTAAAAATGTGATGATCTATATAAAGAAATACTTAAACACTAATATAGAGTACGTAGTCATTGATGAACGAGAAGAATGGCAAGATTTCCTTCATCTTGGAACTAGTTTTTTGCCGATGGATATTCAGGTGTTTTGTGAACTTGTTCAAACGCAAGGGGAGGCCCATGGCTTTTCAGCAAAAAATACACTATGGTTATCGCATTGGCAAAAAGCGCATCAATTAGCCCAGGCTATCATTAAGGAAGAACTGACGAAAAAAGGTTTCAGTGAGAGTCAAGCAAGCTCTCAATTACTTCAATTGATGCATCCTAACGAAGTTTTATTTCTATCAAATAGTAACGCCATTCGTTTAGTCGATCGTTTAGCGTACCCAGTCAAAAAGGAAATTGACGTCATGGGAAATCGGGGAGTAAACGGGATTGATGGGATTCTTTCCACAGCGGCAGGTATTTCTGCAACTAAACGAGAACGGACTTTTGTGTTAATTGGTGATCTGGCATTGTTCCATGATATGAATGCTCTTCAACAAATCAAAATGCTTGAATTACCGATTACGTTGATAGTCCTTAACAATAATGGAGGCGGTATTTTTTCTTTTCTCCCACAAAAGGAACTAGAAAAAGAAGATTTTGAACCCTTATTTGCTACACCGATCCATTTAGATTTAGAAAAAGTTGCTTCACTTTATGACGGCTTGTATTTTCAGCCGAAAACAGTTCAAGAATGGGAAAAAGCAATTCATCAAAGTCGAAAACAAACCAATTGGTCTTTGATTGAAATCAAAGGGAAACAAAACGACCCTGTAGAATTATGGCAGAATATAATAAACCAGTATGGTGAAGAACATGTGTGAACACGAAATAATCAATGGGGTGAGATATGCGTATCGTTGGTTAAGAAAGGTTGATCTTGAATTTCCCACTGTTATTTGTTTGCATGGGTTTACTGGAACCTCGAAGACTTTTACTTTTACTGGTCATGACTTGAATTATCTGGCGATTGATTTGATTGGTCATGGGGATTCCAGTATCTATGTCCATCCTTATCGCTATCAAATGTCTGCCTTAGTAAGAGACTTAGCGCAACTAGTTTCTGAATTGGATATTTCTTCTTTTTATTTATTAGGCTATTCAATGGGAGGACGTGTCGCTCTTTCATGGATGCTCGAATATCCCAGAGGAATCAAAGGAGTGATTATCGAGAGTGGTACAGCGGGAATCAGTGACACTAAGCAAAGGCATCAACGACAAAAAGCAGATGACAAGTTAGCAAAACGACTATTGACGAAACCATTCACAGAGTTTATTGATTATTGGGAGGACCTACCTTTATTTCACTCTCAAAAAAAACTGTCATTACAAAAGAAAGAAGCTATACGAATGGAGCGACTAAGCCAACATCCGTTTGGATTAGCCATGAGCTTGATGTACATGGGAACTGGTGCGCAAAAAAACTATTGGCCACTTCTATCGGAATGCGCCATTCCTTTATTGTATATTGCCGGTGAGTGGGATCGTAAATTTAATGTAATTGGCTTAGATCTAGTGAAACAAAATCCTGAATTTTCTTTTCAGCTAATCAGAAATTGCGGGCATTGTTGCCATATAGAACAACCAAGGGGATTTGAAAAACTGGTAACGAATTGGATCAAAGAGAAAGAGAGTGAACCACCCTATGAAAATTGTTAAGATTAAACAATTTCAAATGAAACTACCGTTGGTGTCGGCCTTTAAAACGAGTTATGGAGAACGAACAGAAAAGCTTTTTGATCTTTTTTTGTTAGAGGACGAAAAGGGTTATCAGGGAGTAGGGGAATTGGTTTCCTTCGAACAAGCAGATTACATCGAAGAGACACTTCGAATGAGTCGCCAAATCCTCATAGATGAATTGATTCCTTGTTTGTTTCGCATGGAATTTTCACATCCTCAAGAAATTTGGCAGGCGTTTCAGCCAATCCAAGGTAATTTTATGGCAAAATCAGCATTGGAAACGGCGGTCTGGGACTTGTATGCTCGTAGGGAGAAAATTAGTCTACAGAATCTTTTCTCTGCAACGAAAGAATCTGTTTCTGTTGGAGTAAGTATGGGGATACAACCCGATGCAACAAGTTTGTTGCAAACAGCCCAATCCTATGTTGATCAAGGCTATGAGCGAATCAAGTTAAAGATTGCTCCAGGCAACGATCTTGGACCATTAAGAGAGTTGCGTGCTCACTTTCCTGATCTACAATTGATGGCAGATGCTAATTCTGCCTATACGTTAGCGGATTGGCAAGTCTTTAAAGAAATGGATCAGTTAAAGCTATCAATGATCGAACAACCGTTTCATCCTCGGGATTATGTGGATCATGGAGAGTTACAAAAAAGATTGAAGACGCCTATTTGCCTAGATGAGAATATCCGCTCCTTAGAAGATGTAAAGACAGCACATGCATTGAAAAGCTGTCAAGCCATCAATCTTAAGATTCCTCGTGTTGGTGGAATTACTGAAGCAAGACGGATTATGGATTTCTGTCAGCAAAACCAGCTACTTGTCTGGTTGGGTGGAATGTTTGAATCAGGCGTGGGTAGAGCGTTGAATCTACACCTTGCTAGCCAATCTCTCTTTACGTTTCCTGGAGATTTGTCCGCTTATGATCGGTATTTCTATGATGATGTCGTAGATCCCAAAGCAGTACTTGAAAATGGTAAATTGAAAGTGCCAAAAAAACATTATGGGATTGGGGTTACTTTAGAGGAAGAGAAGATAAAAAAATATTGTTACAAAGAGTTGATCTACAAACCAAAAGAAAAATGAACAAGCATAACGTAATAAAGAGCGTCGAACAAAAGGAAATAAAACTTTTGTTCGATGCTCTTAATACGTATAAATGGCGGAAGTAGAAGCAGATTCTTAGAGAATAAGCTGAAATACACAACAATGTGAAAAGCGATTTTCATGCATTCCTTCTTACTTCTCGGAGTTAACCCCTCCTGTTACAGCTTCTTGTTTTTGATATAAATCCTGTTACCGATAACATAGATGAAAGCGTTGTCTTTTGTTTTTTTATCTTTTATAGTGAATGAGTCATCTTGAAAAAAACAAAGGGGGACTGACATGAATACAGCAGCAATTTATCATCGGCCAGAAAGTGAATTTGCTTTTTTATACAATGAGAGGGATTTTAGAATCCGCTTACGTACAAGCAAAGATGATGTGAAAAAAGTTTATGTGATCAGTGGAGATCCATATACGATTTCCTCCAAACGATGGTATTTGGAAGAACTACCAATGAAAAAAGGTTTAAGTACCTCGCTCCATGATTATTGGGAAATTGAACTTACCAGTGAAACACGTCGATTACAGTATGGTTTTCATATCGTTGGAATTGATGGAATGGATTGTTTTTATGGGGATCAAGGGATTTTTCCTTACCAAGTAGAAACGTTAGCCGAAGCAAACTATTATTTTCGTATGCCATATTTCCAACAAATCGATCGGTTTATTGTTCCTGAATGGGCAAAAAAAACGATTTGGTATCAGATTTTTCCAGAACGTTTTGCGAATGGTGATGTCTCCAATGATCCGAAAGAAACGTTACCGTGGGGAAGCAAAGATCCGGATAGAGAAGATTTTTTTGGCGGAGATTTGCAAGGAGTTATTAATCACTTGGACTATTTAGTTGATCTAGGAATAACCGGAATTTATTTTTGTCCAATCTTTACAGCAACATCCAATCACAAATATGATACGGTCGATTATTACTCGGTCGATCCACAATTTGGAGATAAAAAATTGTTGAAAGAATTGATTGAAAAGGCTCATGCTAAGGGAATTCGGATCATGTTAGATGCTGTATTCAACCATATGGGCAGCCATTCACCCCAGTGGCAAGATGTGATGCAGTATGGAGAAGAATCAAAATATAAAGATTGGTTCCATATTCATTCTTTTCCAGTGGATACTTATCACCTGACCGATATTCCAGAAACAGCAGAGAACTTAGCATATGATACCTTTGCTTTTACGCCTTTTATGCCTAAATTGAATACAGCAAATCAAGAAGTACAGGAATATTTGCTTTCAATTGCTGCCTACTGGGTGGAGGAATTTGATATTGATGGGTGGCGTTTAGATGTTGCCAATGAGGTCGATCATCATTTCTGGAAAAAATTCAGGGAAACTGTTACATCGATCAAACCGGATATTTATATTCTTGGTGAAATTTGGCATTCTTCTCAGGCTTGGCTACAAGGAGATGAATTTCATGCAGTCATGAATTACGCCTTTACAGATTCGATCAAAGACTATTTTGTTCATTCGAAAATCACTCCTACGCAAATGGTTAGTGGCATGAACCATCAGCAAATGCTTTATCGTGACCAAGTAAATGAAGGAACTTTTAATCTGCTTGATTCACATGATACAGCTAGAATATTAAGCTTATGCCATGGAGATAAAGAATTGATGAAGTCTGTTTTAACCTTTATGTTTTTACAAAAAGGTGCTCCTTGTATCTATTACGGGACAGAAATCGGCTTAACTGGACAAGATGACCCTGACTGTCGCAAATGTATGATCTGGGATGAATCGCTTCAAGATCTTGAACTAAAAGGATTCATCAAAGAATTGATTTGTTTACGTAAACAGCTATATCCATTTTTGTGTCAAGGAAATACCTCTTGGAAATTAGTCGATGATCAAAAAGAAAGGATCCATTTTACTCGAGAATTGGATGGAGAAAATGTACATGCTTACTTCAATCAAGGTGAAGAAGGATTTCTAGTGGAACTGAAAAACGAAGTCCTGTTTAGTCAAAATAGTGTGATCTTACAAGATGGAAAAGCTGAGATCCAAACGAACGGCTTTTTGATCCTTTGTTAAAGTTGTTATCGGTAACATGACGAAAGCGTTTGCAATCGTAGGTTTTTACACCCTATAATCAATGTGTAACAGGAAGACATCAGAATCGGAGGAACAGAAAATGAAGAAACAGTTAATCAAAAAATTGGGTCTAGGTTTTTTATCTTTAGGAATCGTAGGGGGGCTTGCGGCATGCGGAAATGGGAGTTCTTCTTCGGCAGCCGATGAAGAAAGTGAAAAAACATTAACCGTATCAGTCGATTCAGGGTATAAAGATTATATCAATGAAATCAAAGCAAAATTTGAAGAAGACAACGATGTAAAAATAAAAATGGTCGAAAAAGATATGTTCGAACAATTGGAATCGCTTGCGTTGGATGGGCCGGCAGGAAAAGGGCCAGATGTGATGATGTCTGCTTATGATCGAATCGGTGCCTTAGGTCAACAAGGTCATTTAGCTGAAGTAAAATTAGGAAATGAAGCAGATTATGACGAAACAGATAAAGCACAAGTGACCTACGAAGGCAAAACATATGGAGCGCCTGCTGTAATTGAAACGTTGGTTCTTTATTACAATAAAGATTTAGTAGATACGGCTCCTACTACTTTTAAAGACTTAGAAGCTCTTGCAAAAGATGAACGCTTCAACTTCGAATCTGAAGCCGGCAAGAATACAGGTTTCTTGGCAAAATGGACGGATTTCTATTATTCATATGGGCTACTAGCAGGTTATGGCGGGTATGTCTTTGGTGAAGATGGTACAGACCCTTCTGAGATCGGTTTGGACAATGCAGGTTCTGTTGAAGGAATCTCTTATGCCACAGATTGGTTCCAAAATGTTTGGCCAAAAGGTATGCAAGATATTAAGAGTGCAGGTGATTTTGTCAGCCAACAATTCATGTCAGATAAAGCAGCAGCAATTATTGATGGCCCTTGGCAAGCTCAAACTTACAAAGATAATTCTATGAATTATGGTGTAGCTAAGATTCCAACGTTAGACAATGGAAAAGATTATCAACCATTTGGTGGAGGAAAAGGCTGGGTAGTCAGCAATTACTCAAAAAATAAAGAAGTTGCACAAAAATGGTTAGATTATGTAACCGATACAGAAAACCAAGAAAAATTCTATGATATGGTCAATGAGATTCCTGCTAATCAAGCAGCTAGAGAAACTGCTAAAGCGAAAAATGATGAACTTACAACAGCGGTTATTGAACAATATGAAACTGCCCAAGCAATGCCTAATATCCCAGAAATGGCAGAAGTATGGACAGGCGCAGAAAACTTAATGTTCGATGCAGCATCAGGAGCTAAATCACCTAAAGAATCAGCAGATGATGCAGTGAAAACGATTAAAGAAGCCATCGAACAAAAATATTAAGCAACCAAATTCTAAATCATAAATGAAATTGTGCCTACAGGCTCAGCTCTGAGGAATAAGCCGAGTGATCCGAAAATAGCTTCCTTTATTTTCGATAGTCTTCGGCTTATTTCCGAAAAGAGCAATTTATAAAACCATGTTTATTCATTTTTTAGTATAAAGAGGATTATCCGTGCCATTCGGTTACCTACGAGGAGATCGATCGCACAGAGCAACACAAGAGGAGGACATCAACATGCAAGAGAAGGATACATCCGTCAATATAAAAAAAGTTACTTTACGTTCCCTGATTCCAGGATTAGGACAATTTTCAAATGGGCAAGCATTTAAAGGAATTGTTTTTTTGGCCATTTTTATAGGGTTTGTTATTCAAATGGCTTTAGGTGGCTTCCAATCGTTAGTAGGATTGGTCACACTTGGTAGTGTACCGATGGAAGATCATTCTTTGTTTATGCTGATTCAAGGAACACTTCAATTGATTGTTACCCTTTTATTTTGCCTTTTTTACGGTCTCAATTTATTAGATGCAAAACGTGTCGCAACGATGCGAAAAGAAGGGAAAAAAATCAATCGCACAATGAAGGAAGTCATACATAATATCGGAGATGAAGGGTTTCCTTATCTACTGACACTTCCAGCATACCTTTTGATGATCTTTACGATTATCTTCCCAGTTTTAGTTACTTTATTTACGGCTTTCACCAACTATGATTTTAAACACATCCCACCAGCAAGTTTAATTGATTGGGTAGGAGCTAAAAATTTCTTTAGTATTTTCTTTCTTAGTTCTTATCGAAATACGTTTTTATCTGTATTTACTTGGACGGTGATTTGGACCCTTTGTGCCACAACTCTACAGATCACATTAGGTGTATTCACAGCAGTCATAGCCCATCAGAAATTTATTAAATTCAAACGTATTTTTGGCATTATTTTTCTTCTTCCTTGGGCAGTTCCTGCATTTATTACAATCATGAGTTTCTCTAATATTTTCAATGACAGTGTAGGAGCTATCAATACACAAGTCATCCCGTTTTTGAATCATTTACCCCTGATCGATATTGGCGCTATTTCATGGAAGACCGATCCAAATTGGACAAAGGTGGCAATTATCTTGATCCAGGGTTGGCTAGGTTTTCCTTATATTTATGTCATGGTCACAGGAATCTTGCAATCTATTTCGGAAGACCTATATGAAGCAGCTAAAATCGATGGGGCAAATGCTTGGCAACGTTTTTCAAGTATTACGCTACCCGCCATCTTTCTGGTGGCAGCGCCAACGTTCATCACACAATATACTGGTAACTTCAATAACTTCTCAATGATCTATCTCTTTAATAATGGTGGACCTGGTAGTGTTGGCGGAGGGGCAGGATCGACTGATATCTTGATTTCATGGATCTATAAGCTGACTACAGGGACTTCTCCTCAGTACTCGATGGCATCAGCGATTACCTTGATCATCTCCATTATTGTGATTTCGGTTTCTTTATTCGTATTCAAAAAAACCAATGCTTTTAAAATGGAGGACTAAGCATGAAAAAATTCAGTACAAGCGCAAAATTTCAAAGAAAACTATCTCATTTTTTTACGTATGTCTTTTTGATCTTATTATCGGTTATTATCATCTATCCATTATTGATAACAGCAAGTACGGCCTTTAAGTCTGGAAATATTGCGGCGTTTAGCTTGGATTTTTCAAGTGAGTGGACATTGGCTAATTTCTCTCGCCTTTTCAATGAAACACTTTATGGTACATGGTATAAAAACACATTGATCATCTCTGTTATGACTATGATCATACAAGTAACCGTCGTGACTTTAGCTGGCTATACGTATAGTCGTTATCGTTTTATCGGAAGAAAATCAAGTTTGATGTTCTTTCTAGTGATCCAGATGGTACCGACAATGGCAGCTTTGACGGCATTTTATGTGATGGCTTATCTGTTAGGCGCATTAGACCGTTACTGGTTTTTGACAATGATCTACATTGGTGGCGGAATCCCAATGAATACGTGGTTGATGAAAGGTTATTTCGATACCGTGCCCATTGATCTTGATGAATCAGCAAAATTAGATGGCGCAGGCCACTTCAGGATTTTCTTGCAGATCATCTTACCTTTGGTCAAACCAATGATTGCAGTTCAAGCTTTGTGGGCATTTATGGGACCATTCGGCGATTTTATGTTGGCAAAATTCTTACTAAGAACACCAGAAAATCAAACAGTTGCTGTAGGATTACAAACCTTTATAGCAGATGTGACCAACCAGCGTGTTTCTTTATTTGCTGCTGGAGCAATCTTGATTGCTGTGCCGATTTGTTTACTGTTCTTCTTTTTACAAAAAAACTTTGTGACTGGCCTGACTTCTGGCGGTACAAAAGGATAGGAGTTGTATCGTATGCAAAAATTTCCATTGAATTATTTCGCAAATCTTCGAAGTCCACAACGTCTATTTTTAAGCAGAAGACAACTTTCTTGGCCTAAATTTATTTTGGTGTATCTTTTTTTGGTTTCTTTGCTGGTGATGCCGATTACACTCTTTTACACCAAACAAGTAACAGCAATTCCTATGGAACAATTTCTGACTGTCGATGAGTTGATTCAAGAAGCAGATGTCAACCGCCTGCAAGGATTAAAGATAGTAAACAGACAAATGGAGGCAGAAAAAGGGGTAGTAAGCGTAAGTGATGATGTGATCATTGGTGTGGATCTGACAAAAGAACAGCAACAAACTCGGAACGCTTCAATCAATTTTGAAAATAAACAATGGACGATCCAGCAAAGTGAAAATGGAAAAGTTCGGAGTTATCAAATGAATTACCCACCAATGTTTGATTTGTCTACTGTCGCTACTCCCCAATCCTTTCAACAATTTTTAGAAACAGCTTTTTATATGAGCAATCAACCAATGATCATTTTGTCCTATAGTTTAAGTTTGGGCATTCTTTTATTCCTTATGACCGGGTTGCTGTTGTTTGGTGGAGCCTTCTTTTTATGGATGACAAGGAAAAGTAATTTTTCTTCCATCGTTACCTTTAAGGAAAGTGCTAATTTGATGTTGAATGTGTTAGGTGTAGGATCTATAGCTGCTGCCTTGATTAGTTTGATCCATTTCGATTTTATTTTAATGATGGGTGTCCAGTCTACGACTACTGTTCTCATGCTATTATGGATATTTGCCAAAACGAAATTTAAAGATCCAGATACGATCCAAGTGTCCCTTTTTAAATAATGAATGAAAGAGGCTGGGACGGAAATGTTAAGCTCCGAGAAATAATCCGGAATTCACGAAAATTGTTTTTCAAATTTTTGTGAATTCCGGATTATTTTCGAAGGAGTTGCTTCTGTTCCCGCCGTTTATATGTGTTTAGAGTATGAGACAAAATTGTTCTTTATTTTGTTCCATGCTTTCTTTTTCATTGAGAAACAGACTAACTCATTTTATATTTTTTCATATGTACTTAATGGAAATTAGCTTTTCACTTGAAATATCGAAAAAGCCATATTTTAGAAATAAATAAATAATAGGAACCATTATTTTTAGAATCATGAGTACAATGTGAATGGAATAAGGTGTTGGAAAATACAGCAATCTAGTTCCTATTCCAGATATTTATTAATACAAAGGAGGCAAGAATAATGGATGAATGAAAGACAAGAAAATTCATGGAGTCAAATGTTGACCCGAAGGAACTGGATTTGATTTGGGGGAGAAGCAAAGTATCTAACTTGCTATTTGTTTCAACTGAGCTTGTTCATTAAACGTGTAAGAATATGGATGTAAAGGATTCTATCTATCAATAATCGTATTTTAAGGAGTGATTTGATTTGAAAATCGGTGTAATCAAAGATCCAAAACAAGGTGAGGCACGTGTCGGTGCAACACCTGAGAACGTAAAAATCTTAGTAGAAGCAGGAAATGAAGTGCTGATTGATAAAGATGCAGGGATAGGTTCAGGATTTACCAATGAGCAGTACATAGAAGCTGGCGGGAAAATCGTTGAGACAGATACCGCTTGGACAGCTGATTTAATAATAAAAGTAAAAGAGCCTATGCCAAGTGAATATCATTATTTCAAACATGGACAAATCATTTGGGGATTTCTACATTTAGCTGCCAATCAGGCGTGTGTGGAAAAAATGATGGAAGTTGGTGTAAGTGCTTTATCTGGCGAAAATATTTCAATCAATGGTACTCTAGAGTTATTAAAACCAATGAGTGCGATTGCTGGACGGCGTGCTGTGAATTTAGGCCAGTACTATTTAGAAAAACAACACGGAGGAGAAGGGGTGTTGCTTCCGGGAATCGAAGGAGTAGAAGCGGGTGTTGTGGTCATCTTAGGTGGCGGAAATGCCGGGATGAATGCCGCAGATATAGCAGTAGGGATTGGTTGTCATGTCATTATTCTAGAAGTAAACGATGGACGGATTCAGCAATTACAAAAGCGCTATCAAAATCAACCAGTGGAGATCTGTTTATCAAATCAGGAAAATCTTGAAGAAAAAATCAAAGAAGCAGATGTTTTTATTTCGACGATCTTAATACCTGGAGCAAAACCACCTAAATTAGTAAAAGAATCAATGGTGCAATCAATGAAAGCTGGTTCTGTGATCGTGGATATCGCAATCGATCAAGGTGGCACAGTGGAAACGATTGATCATCCTACCACCCATGCAGATCCAATATTTATCAAACATGAGGTCATCCATTATGCTGTTCCTAACATGCCAGGAGCAACTCCTCGAACGGCTACGATTGCTTTAGCTAAAGGGAATTGTTCTTTTCTAAAAGAAATTAGCGTGAAAGGCTTTGAGAATGCATTACGAACGAATGAACATTTAGCGACAGGGTTGAGTGTTTACAAGGGAAAGGTCGTTTCTAAGCCTTTAGCAGAGTCTTTGAATGTTACTTATCATGAAATAGGAGATGTGTTGTAATGGTTGATACGAAGAAAAAGTTACCAATTGCTATCGAAGATATCTATGAAGCAAAAAATGTCATAAAACCGTATGCTCGTGTCACCCCATTGATCCAATCCATGTTTTTAACTGCCAAAACGCAGGGGCAAGTATTTTTGAAATTGGAAAATATGCAGTTAGCAGGTTCATTCAAATTTCGAGGAGCATTTAATAAAATCGCTCACTTGACTCAAGCTGAAAAAGACAAAGGAGTGATAGCTGCTTCTGCTGGAAATCATGCCCAAGGAGTAGCGTTGACCGCTAAATTATTAGGAATAAAAAGTACGATCATCATGCCAGAAACTGCACCAGAAGCTAAAGTAAAAGCTACTGAAGGGTATGGTTCAAAAGTGATTCTTCATGGGACTGTATTTGAAGAAGCAAAGGCCTACTGTGAGAAAATCGTAGAAGAAACAGGAGTGACGTATATCCACCCTTACGATGATGAATTCATCATAGCCGGACAAGGAACGATTGGTCTGGAGATCCTTGATGCGATTTGGGATGTAGATACGGTGATTGTGCCTGTCGGTGGAGGAGGAATGATTGCTGGGATTGCTGTGGCAATGAAAACATTCAACCCCAATATAGCCATTATCGGGGTCCAGGCAGAGAATATCCATGGGATGACTAGTTCATTTTATGAAGGCAAGAAAGTAGGATACAACAAAGCTCCAACGATCGCTGATGGTTGTGCAATAGAATTTCCGGGGGATTTGACCTATCAAGTAGCTGAACAATTAGTTGACGGGATGGTGACCGTTTCAGAAGAGGAAATTGAATTGGCAATGAAAGATTTAATCCAACGGACAAAAATCGTGGTGGAAGGCTCTGGCGCATTGCCAACGGCTGCAATTCTTTCAGGAAAAGTGGATCAGTATGTGAACAAAAAAAAGGTTGTGACGGTCGTTTCTGGCGGAAATGTTGACCTAAAGCGTATTACTGATGTGATTGGTCATTTTTCAGTAGCAAATGAATTGCATTAGTAAATAAAAGAGAAATAATTTATTTGATTTATAAAAAGTGATGTTAAACCTTCATCGTTTATACAGAAAAAGAAAATGGAAGGCAATCTTTTGAAAGCGCATACTTCTAAATCTGTTAAAATAAAAAATATCAAAACTAAACTAAATAAATGCTTTATAAATAAGGAACGGAAGGTGAAAACATGAGTTCAAGAGTGTTAAAACAATTTCTTGAAACAAATTTAGAAGATATCAAAGAAAGAGGATTATTTAATACCATTGATGTGGTAGAAGGTAGTAATGGAGCTGTGATTACAGTGAATGATCACACATTGATCAATTTAGCTTCTAATAATTATTTAGGATTTGCTACTTCTCCTGAATTGATCAATGCGAGTGTGGAAGCAACTAAACATTACGGGGCAGGTGCTGGGGCAGTTCGAAACATCAACGGAACATTAGATATTCACCAAAAATTGGAAGAAAAAATCGCTGAATTCAAGGGGACGGAAGCGGCCATTGCTTTTCAATCCGGTTTCAACTGCAATATGGGAGCTATATCAGCTGTGATGAAAAAAGGGGATGCCATTTTATCTGATGAATTAAATCATGCTTCGATTATTGATGGTTGTCGTTTATCTGGAGCAACCATCATTCGAGTCAATCACCAAGATATGGAAGATTTAGAGTTGAAAGCGAAAGCAACCGTTGAAAGTGGTGAATACAATAAAGTAATGTACATCACTGATGGTGTTTTTTCCATGGATGGAGATGTTGCTAAGCTTCCTGAAATTGTAGAGATATGTGAAAAATATGATGTGATCACTTATGTGGATGATGCCCATGGAACAGGAGTGATGGGCAATGGACATGGAACGGTGAAACATTTTGACATGCAAGATCACATTGATTTTCAAATGGGTACACTTTCTAAAGGGATTGGTGCTGTTGGTGGCTATATTGCTGGCACAAAACAATTGATCACCTGGCTGAAATCACAAGCACGACCGTTTCTATTTTCAACATCATTAACACCTGGTGCTGCTGGTGCTTGTATTGAAGCCATCGATCTGATCAATACACATCCTGAATATGTAGAGAAGCTTTGGAAAAATGCAAATTACTTCAAATCTGAATTAAAACGTATTGGTTACGATATTGGACATTCAGAAACACCCATCACACCAGTCATTGTTGGTGATGAAAAATTGGCTCAAACATTTTCTAGAAAACTAATCGAAAATGGTGTTTACGCCAAACCTATCGTCTACCCTACTGTCCCACTGGGAACTGGGCGTATTCGTAATATGCCAATTGCTAGTCATACGAAAGAGATGATTGATGTGGCAATTAAAGTCTACGAAAAAGTTGGTAAAGAGTTAGAGATCATATAAACCAAAAATTCATATTGATAGAGAAAGGAAAAGAAAACCCATGAAAAAAGTACTAATCACAGGTGCATTGGGGCAAATTGGTTCAGAACTAACCGAAAGACTACGTAAAGAGTTAGGTATTGAAAATGTGATTTCCACAGACATTCGAGAAATTGAAAGCAGTCTAGTAGTTGAAAATGGTCAGTTTGAAAAACTGGATGTAACAAATTATGATGATTTCTTAGATGTTGCCAAACGTTATGAAGTTGATACGATTATTCATCTAGCTGCTCTTCTTTCTGCAACAGCAGAAAAACGTCCAGCGTTTGCTTGGAACTTAAATATGACTGGCTTGATGAATGCATTAGAAGTGGCACGTGAAATTGGACCGAATACAAAATTCTTCGCACCTTCTTCCATTGCCGCTTATGGACCAGATTGTGAACCAGATCGAACACCACAAGATACAGTAATGCACCCCACAACGATGTATGGAGTGACAAAAGTAGCAGGGGAACTATTAGAGAACTATTACCACCTAAAATATGGTGTAGATACGCGTTCTGTTCGTTTTCCTGGATTGATTTCTTACAAAGTAGCACCAGGGGGCGGGACCACAGATTATGCGGTGGATATTTATTATGAAGCTTTGAAAAATAAGTCTTACACTTCGTTCATTGATCAAGCAACTTATATGGATATGATGTATATGGATGATGCAATTGAAGGAATCGTAAAATTGCTGAATGCAGACCCTAGCCAGCTAAACCATCGAAATTCTTTCAATATTACAGCCATGTCAGTCGATCCGGAAAGAATTGCGACATCTATCCGTCGCCATATTCCTGACTTTCAATTGAGCTATCAAGTAGATCCAGTACGTCAGGGGATTGCTGACTCATGGCCCAATTCGATTGATGACAGCGATGCTCGTAAAGAATGGGGATTCAGCCCAAGATATGATTTAGATAAAATGACCGATGAAATGTTGAGAAAGTTATCGGAAAAATTTCAAGCAGAAGGTGTAGAAATGAAAGCATCCTTAAATAAATTGTCTGTATGAATTCGCAAGTAGGATCAGCAGAGTCAAAAGGAGAGGGATAATGGAAACAAATCAGCAAAAAAGCGACATTTTACAACAAAATCAACTAAAAAGAACAATGACATTTTTCCCAGCATTGTCAACCGTGATGGGGACTGTCATTGGTGCTGGTGTATTCTTTAAAGCTGCCAGTGTAGCTGCAGTGACAGGGTCCACTAGTTTGCACATGTTTTCTTGGTTTTTAGGAGGATTAATTAGTGTCTGTGCTGGGCTAACTGGGGCGGAACTAGCAGCAGCTATCCCAGAAACTGGCGGGATGTTACGATATATTGAGCGAGCTTATGGGAAATTTTGGAGTTTCTTACTTGGATGGGCGCAAGTCATTATCTACTTTCCAGCAAATGTGGCAGCTTTAGCTATTATTTTTGCCACTCAGTTCAAAAATTTATTTGCTTTAAGTGATGGAACGATTATTCCCATTGCGATTGTTGCAGCAGCATCGATTATGTGGATCAATTTATTAGGTTCTAAAGCTGGTGGAATGTTCCAATCTATTACTTTAGTATGTAAATTAGTCCCTTTAGCATTGATCGTTTTGTTTGGGTTGATGCGTCAAGGAAATGTATCCGTTAGTTTATTTCCAGTCCAAGTAGGAGAAGCCGTTAGTGGTAACTTTGCTGCAGCACTAGGGGCAGGGTTACTAGCAACTATGTTTGCTTATGATGGATGGATCCATATTGGAAATATCGCTGGTGAATTGAAAAAACCTGCACGTGATTTGCCTCGTGCGATAGCTGGTGGGATTTTAGGGATTATGGTGGTGTATTTGTTCGTTCAATTTGCTTTCCTTCGTACATTAGACATGTCTTCATTAGCTGGAAATCAAAATGCGGCAATGGACGTTGCCAGAAATATTTTCGGCGGTATGGGTGGGAAATTAGTTACGATTGGTATTTTGATCTCTGTGTATGGAACGATTAATGGGTATACCATGACGGGGATGCGTCTGCCTTATACAATGGGATTGGAAAAACAACTACCTTTCTTTACTCAATTGGTCAAACTGAACAAAAATAAAATTCCTTATATTGCAGGTATTTTAGAATTAGTGATCGCTATCGGCATGATGATGGTTGGCGGATTTGATATGTTGACAGATATGTTGGTATTTGTCATCTGGATCTTCTATACTTTAGTATTTATTGCAGTCATCAAATTGAGAAAAACAGAACCAGATTTAGTTCGACCATATAAAGTGCCATTGTATCCAGTCATCCCTATCATCGCTATTATCGGTGGTGTGTTCATTATAGTGATGACATTGATCAACCAATTCCAATTAGCAATGACTGGTATTTTGATTACAGCACTTGGTATCCCTTTTTATATTTATTTGAAGAAAAAGTATACATAGTAAAAAACGCTATTTACTAGAAGTGAAGAAGATGAGATCTCAGTTGCACGATGGCAGTGAAAAATAGCTTTCTTTCTTCGATGTTGATTATTACTAAACTACAGTTTATGAGGTTGGAGCCTGATTTTCTCCAACCTCTTTTTTTGTTTTGATGGCCCAGTGGGTATACTTGTAAGT
>NZ_NGMO01000001.1:90949-114229 GCF_002140175.1 Candidatus Enterococcus wittei | reverse complement strand
AAAAGGGGGAAATCCAGTAATGTTATTTTTAGCACTTTGCTGTATAGGTTAAGAATTTCTACCTAATTGATATTAATGACCTGTCTCTTATACACATCTAGATGTGTATGCGCGGTGGGTATACTTGTAAGTAGTAGAAATTATTTATATTTTTTTGAATATCCTCTTGAAAAAATACATCTGGGTTGTTTTTTTTTTCGTTTAGGTTTAACGTAATAGTGTAATTTTTTAAAGGAGGAACATCATGTTAGAGAAAACTTTATATAACCAATTATTTTCACGCTCTTTCTCACTTCCTGTAGAAGTCAGTTATTGGGATGGGACAGTCAAACACTATGGAGATACTGATAATCCTCCCCAAATCAGAATTAAATTCAATGAAGAAATCCCAATGAAAGAGATCACACATAACGCTTCTCTTGCACTAGGGGAAGCCTACATGGACCATCGTATAGAGATTGAAGGGGATATCCAAGCGCTGATCAACGATGCTTATCAGCAAGCCGATAGTTTTTTGAGAGGAAAAGACTATTTAAAATGGTTGCCTAAAAAAGAAAAGCATACCAAACATCAAAACAAAGAGGACATTCATGCGCATTATGATTTAGGAAATGACTTTTATGAATTGTGGCTAGATCCGACTTTGACATATTCTTGCGCTTATTTCAAAACACCAGAAGATACCTTAGAACAAGCACAAATCAATAAAGTACACCATATCTTAGATAAGCTATTTATAAAAGAAGGTGAAACGTTGCTGGACATTGGTTGTGGCTGGGGGACATTGATGTTCACAGCTGCCAAAGAATACCAGGTTAAAGCAACTGGTATCACCTTAAGTGAAGAACAGTATGAATTGATCAGTCAAAAAATCAAAGAAGAACATTTAGAAGATCGTTGCCGTGTCTTATTGATGGACTATCGTGATTTGAAAAATGAAACATTCGACCATATCACGAGTGTCGGTATGTTTGAACATGTTGGGTCAGACAACTTAGAAGGCTACTTCAAGGTCGTCAAGGAATTGTTGAATCCAAAAGGAACAGCACTGATCCATGGGATTAGTCGCCAACAAGGTGGTGCAACGAATGCCTGGATCAACAAGTATATTTTTCCAGGAGGCTACATTCCAGGTGTAACCGAATTAGTAGATAATATGACAAAAAATGATCTTCAGTTGATTGACTTAGAAAGTTTGCGACGAGATTATCAAATGACCTTGGAACACTGGACCAGAAATTTCCATCAAGTAAAAGATAAAGTGACCGAAGAAAAGGGTGATTCTTTTTATCGAATGTGGGATATCTATCTACAAGCTTGTGCAGCTTCCTTTGAATCAAGTAATATCGATGTGATCCAATATTTACTTGTTCATCCTGGAAATAATACGATTCCAATGCATCGCTATTCTGATCAATAAGTTCTTCAAGTTTGAAAGAAACAACGTTTGATTGACTCTAATCAACCTTTTTTGTTTTATTTAGTAAAAAGGCAATTTTATTATCTAAGACTGACAGACATCTTTTTATTAGCTATAATTAACTTAATAAAAAGATCAAATAGGAGTGTGTTTATGAAAACTAAAGTTATTTTTACAGGTTTATTTTCACTACTACTTTTAGCAGGTTGTCAGTCTACGCAACAAACTACACCTTCCTCTTCTGCTAAAGAATCGACTACTACTACAGTTTCTAAAGATAAAACTAATCAAAGTACAGTGAGCAGTCAGTCGAATGGGAATGAGTCTGAAAACATGAGTCCAGAGATCCGCGTATCCGTTGAAAGAGCAATTGAACTATTTGAAGAAACATACCCAGATACGGTAATTACTAGCTTAGAGCTTGATTCTAATTTTGGTAGCTATTTCTATACTATCGAAGGTGTAGATGACCAAAAAGAGTATAAAGTGAGGATCGATGCAAAAGATGGGATAGTAGAAGCAAAACAGCCAGAAGCATTAGATCCTGACGAGCAACAAGGAAAGAAAAAAGCAGAAGATGCTTTAGATTTAAGTAATTTACTTCCAATTGATAAAGCTACCACAATCGCTGTCAAAAAAGTAGGCGGGGGGAGAGCGACAGATTGGGATTTAGAGAAAGAAGTTGGCACTACTTATTGGGATGTAAAAGTGAAAAACGGAAATCAAGTAACCAATGTGAAGTTAAATAGTCAAACGGGCGAAGTTTTAGCAACTGAACAAGAGGATTAATTCAAACGATTGTCACTTTTTTGATTACTTTTGTTTTGCTAAATGATACACTTGAAAAAACATCACCAAAAGGAGAGACTAAATTGAGTTTAGAAACCACTTTTTTGAATCATACCTTTAAAAATCCATTGATGAATGCTTCTGGTGTACATTGCATGACAGTTGCTGAACTTGGTGAACTAGCACATTCTCAAGCAGGGGCTTTTATCACTAAAAGCTGTACCCTCGAAAAACGTGCGGGTAATCCTGAACCACGTTACTATGACGTGCCACTTGGAAGTATCAATTCCATGGGCTTACCCAATTTAGGCTTTTCTTATTATCTTGACTATGCGCTTTCATATGAGAAGTTACATGCAGAAAAGCAACCTTTGTTTTTTTCAATTGCTGGCATGAGTGCAAAAGAAAATCTAGAGATGTTGAAATTAATTGAAGCAAGTGATTTTCAAGGAATCACAGAGTTGAATCTTTCTTGTCCAAATGTTCCAGGAAAGCCTCAGTTAGCCTATGATTTTGAGGCAACTGCTGACTTATTAGCACAAGTTTTCCAAGTTTTTACGAAACCTTTAGGAATCAAATTGCCTCCATATTTTGATTTTGCACATTTTGATCAAATGGCTACTATATTGAACCAGTATCCGATTGCTTATGTCAATTCGATCAATAGTATTGGCAATGGCTTATACATTGATCCAAAAAGTGACACAGTTGTTATCAAACCAAAGGATGGTTTTGGTGGACTAGGCGGGGAGTATGTCAAACCAACAGCATTAGCTAATGTACGTGCCTTTTATACACGATTAAAACCAGAGATCAAGATCATTGGAACTGGTGGTATCAGAAATGGTCAAGATGCGTTTGAACACTTGTTATGTGGAGCTAGTATGGTACAGATCGGAACTGAACTTCATAAAGAAGGGGTGGCGATTTTTGAACGAATCACTCAAGAACTAGCGATGATCATGGATGAGAAAGGGTATCAGACAATTGATGAATTCAGAGGAAAATTACGTGTGATGTCTTAGAAATAGACGGAATAATAGAGAAGCTGGGGCAGAAATGATTAACTCCGAGAAATAAGCTGAAATTCACGAAATTTGCTTTTCAAATTTTTGTGAATTTCAGCTTATTATCGAAGGAGTTGCTTCTCGCCGTTTATATGTATTTAGAGCGTGAGACAAGAGTAAATCATACTTTTGTACTGCGCTTTTTTTATGGAGTAGATAGTCGAAACGTTTTTTGTCAGATTTAAATAACGCAATGAGAAAAACAGTGTGCTTCTTTCGATAACTAATGTTTGTTCATTAATATGCAAGCGTAACCATTGTGGGTTTTTTATTCTTATGGGAAAATGACAAAGGAAAAAAGGAGGTTTAGTAATGAAAGATGCGATTTATCTGGCAAATGGCTTGAAAACAAAACAATTTAGCCAAGAAGAACTAATAAAAGATATCCAGCATAAAATAAATACAAGAAATCCGCAACTCAATGCATTTGTTACAGTGGAAAAAATCGATTTAGCGCAGCCTAACCCATCATTGATGGAACATACATCGCCATTGGCTGGTGTGCCTTTTCCCTTAAAAATGCTTGGTCAAGAAAAAAAAGAATGGCTTGCTACTTCAGGGTCGCGTTTATTTGCCAATCATCGAGCAACTAAAAATTCCAATTATGTGAATGCTGTTGAAGCGGCTGGTATGATACCATTTGGTCAGACCAATGCGCCTGAATTTGGTTTTAAGAATATCACAGATCCTCTCTTGTATGGGGTAGCACGAAATCCTTGGAATCTTGCTCATTCTCCTGGCGGCTCAAGTGGTGGAGCTGCTGCAGCAGTGGCTGCAGGGATCGTTCCATTGGCAGGCGCTAGTGACGGGGGTGGCTCTATTCGCATACCAGCATCATTTTGTGGGTTGATCGGGTTGAAACCATCTAGAGGCACCATGCCAGTTGGTCCAAATGCATGGCGAGGTTGGCAAGGTGCAGCCATTGATTTTGGATTGACCATATCGATGAGAGAAACTAAAGCACTCTTTGAAGAATTACGAGGAATCCATAAAGGTGCACCATATCAAGCAAATCCTGCTGAATGGAAAAAACATCCAGTAAAAAAAAGTTTAAGAATCGCCGTTTGCATCGAATCACCTATTGGCACTTCTGTTAGTGAAGAAGCAATGCAAGCAGTCAAAGAAGCCATGTTTTTTCTAGATCAAGAAGGACATGAGATTATTGAAATTCCTTATCCTTTAGATGGGCGTAGGTTGATTCATTCCTATTACCAAATGAACGGCGCAGAAACTGCCGCCATGGTCGAATCGATCGAAAAGAATTTGCAACGAAAGATTACTGAAGAAGAACTGGAGCCGATGTCTTGGGCCTTGGTGAATTATGGAAAGAAAATTTCTGCTGCTACGTATATCCACTCTTTACATGTTTGGGATCATGCGACAGTCACCATGGAAGAATTCTTTGAATCAGTGGATCTGTTTCTTTCGCCAACAACTACAGATATCGCTCCTAAAATCATAGAAGACTTACAAAATGATCGTATCCGACAACAGATGGCGCTAATACCGGAACTTTCGCAAGAAGAAGGGTTACAGGTGATTTCTGATATGTTTGAAGAAAGCCTGAAAATTACGCCCTATACGCAGTTAGCCAACCTTACAGGGCAACCAGCGATCAGTCTACCCACTCACTTGACGAAAGAGGGACTACCATTAGGCATCCAATTTATGGCGGCTAGAGGAAGAGAAGATCTGCTTTTTCAGGTTGGTGAACTATTTGAATGCAACAAACGTTTTTATTTACCAAAAGACTTAGAAGAATAATTCATTCTGGAGGAAACGATGAAGAAAAAATTAATGGCATTATTTATGGTTGGTTTTATTGTTTTATTAACTTCATGTGGCAAAGCTCAAGCAGAACAAGCAGATAAAAGTTGGGAAAAGGTACAAAAAAATAAGGAAATGGTTGTTGCTACATCAGGGACACTATTTCCTGCATCTTATTACAATGATGAAAATCAACTGGTGGGCTACGATGTGGATATCGCAAAGGAGATTGCGGATCGTTTAGGAGTAGCTATTTCTTTCAAAGAATATAATGTAGATGGACAAATCACTGCTGTCTCCAAACAACAAGCTGACTTTGCTGCCAATGATTTTTCTACAACGAAAGAACGGGAAAAAAAGTTTAAATTATCAGTGCCTATCAAGTATTCTTTTGATAGTATGATTGTGCGTAAGAGTGATGATTCAGGTATCCAATCATTGGAGGACCTTGACGGAAAGAAAGCTGCAGGAGAACCCAATACTAGCTATATGCGTTTAGCTGAAGAATATGGTGCTACACCGGTCACTTATGATAATGCAACAAATGATCAATATTTGACAGATGTCGCTAATGGTCGCACAGACGTCATTTTAAATGATTATTATTTGCAAAAAATGTCTCTTGCAGCGTTACCCGATATTCCAGTAAAAATATTAGAAGATGTCTATTTTAATGAAAACCATAGCGGATTTTTATTTAAAAAAGAGAATAAAGAATTGAGAAACAAAGTCAATGAGGTATTGAAAGAAATGCAAGAAGATGGCACTTTAGCAAAAATTTCAGAGTCCTATTTTCAAACCGATGTGTCTGTTAAACCAAAAGAAAAAATAATGGAAACGGTGAAGGATTAATGTATTTTCCATCGATTGATTTTTCATTGATGTGGTCTTCATTACCCTTTGTTTTGGGAGGATTAGGTTACACTTTGGGGATCGGCGTGGTTTCTTTTCTTTTAGGAAATATCATTGGGTTGATTCTGACAATCTTAGGCTTGGTAAAATGGAAGCCACTTCAATTAGTTATTCGCTTTTATCTGTCTTTTTTCCGAGGAGTTCCTGCTTTAGTTTTATTGTTTCTGCTCTATTTTGGTTTGCCTTATCAATTAAATGCAATCACAGCAGCTGTGATTTGCTTTACTATCACAAGTAGTGCCTTTATTGGGGAGATTTATCGTGGATCACTTGAAGGGGTTAATCAAGGACAGTGGGATGCTGGCAAAGCATCAGGTTTTTCTTTTCTAGGCGTTCTACGTTTCATTGTCTTACCACAAGCGTTTCGGATTTCCATTCCTGCACTCAGCAATGTAGCAATGGATCTAGTCAAGGGCACCTCTTTAGCGGCGACGATTACTGTTCCAGAGATCTTCCAAAAAGCAAAAATCGTGGGAGGAAGAACATTTGATTATTTCTCTCTTTATATTTTAGTTGCCTTACTCTATTGGCTGATATGTATAGGGATTGAACAGTTACAAAAATATTTAGAGTATCGCTTTAATCAACAAAAAAGGATTAGTTGATCCATCAGTGAAACGAACTTAGGGGAATTTATCTCTAAGTTCGTTTTTTAGTAAATAAATATTGGTTTTTTGAGCAAATTCCTGTAAAATAAAAAAGCGAAAGTATGTTCGGAGGTTGAAAGATGAAAACACCTTTAACGATTGAATTAGAGTCTTCATTGTATCATTATTGTATCGAACAAGGAGGGATCGTAGTAGAGGAAGTGACCATGCCTGAAGAACATGGGATCGTGGACACATTGAGTTGCTTGCTAAAAGTTGATGGTAGCCGGGAGTGGCGCTGTTACGAACTGAAAGTCACGAAAGCCGATTTCCGTTCTACTGCAAAGCTATCTTTTGTCGGTCATTATAATTACTTTGTTTTGCCTCAAGAACTCTATGAAGAAGTCAAACAGGAAATCCCTACTGAAATCGGAGTTCTTGTTTATCGGGCTTATTCACAGGAAGAAGAAATGCCAGTTCCCGGAACGTTTGTGATAGCGAAAAAAGCGATGGGTAGAGAATTAAGTGTTCCAGAAGAAGCTTTGACTAACCGATTTATGGCTTCTTTATTCAGAGAAGTCAGAAAGGCCAAGCAAATGGAACATGGAGTCAAATATTTTCCAACTGAGCAATTGTACAAAGAACTAAAAAAACGCTCAGAAACACAAGATCCATTCTCTCAGGAACGATTTTATGAACGATTTATGGAAGAAATCGAAAACCAAACAATTAGTGATTTAAAAGAGGAAAATCAAGCATTGCAACAAGAGTACGAGTGGTTACGTCAACATAGTCACACACGACGTTTGCCAACGGAACCATTGGAGTGAAGACATGTATTATCCTTATCTAAGAGGTAAACAATTTGATTTACTTGCTTTAAAAGAAGCGTTACAACGAGGAGTTTTATCCGAAAAAATTCAGCCTGTCATTGAACCAGTCCGGGATTCTGCGACTTTAAAGAATGTAGTAGAGTTATTTCAGTCTCAGAATCATGCGCTGACAATCATTAAAAATCCACAAGTAGGACAATTCAAACTGTTTGATCACCATCTACATACATGGCAAGTGAAAGAAAACAGTTCGCTTTATCAAGCCCAAATCATTACACCTACTAATTATCAGGAACTTGTCGAAGGTCCTCCAGCAGTGATCATTTTTGATGGTCAGCATCAACCGAGAGATCCGGCGATTTGGCAAGCATTGATCGACACAGAGGCTTTATTTTTGATTCCAGATACTAGTCGGATCAAAATTTTGTTACCTAAAAATAAGATCATCGTTCGTGATCAATTCCAAACACACCGTCATGTTGAAGCCTACGGTGATAAAATCGATGATTTTTTTAGTGATGACTATCTTTACTTTGAGGAAGATGGTTATAGTGGATTTTCTGATTTCACGATTGAAGGAAGTCGTTACTTTGATAAGGGCTTTCCTAGCCGTGCGTTGGCTTTACACCTGACGTATGTTGATGCATATGGAAACATTCGCATCAAACATTTTGTTTCTGATAGTAATGATTCTGCGAAAAACCAAAGCTTGAAATTTATGGAAGCGGCTGAAAAAATGTTTCTATGGACGATGAGAAATCATCAACAATTATTGATTACTGAAGGATTACTAGAACTAGTCGAACTGTATCAACAAGAAAAATTTCCTGGACTAGGTGTATTGAAAAAATGGACCTTGATGCATCACTTGGAATTGATCAGTCAATTGTTAGACCATCCCAACGATTGGCTAAGAAATTATTCCAGAGTAGATGAACTATATGTTAGAATCAAAAAATAAAGCACAATCGTTAGAATAGGAGTGAAGTGATGTATTTAAGAAAAACCACTTTGGCAGATCTATCTGAAGTGATGAAATTGATTGATCAAGGGGCAGCCTATCTTTTTGAACAAGGACTACCTCAATGGCAAAATGGACAAAAACCTTCAAAAGAGAAAATCATGGAAGATATTGATCGCCAAGAAAGTTATGTATTGATTGATGATGAAAAAATCATTGGTACAGCTGCTCTTGTAGCTGGTATTGATCCTGTGTATACGGCGATCAAAGGTAGATGGGAAGGGGATTCACCTTATCTGTCCATTCATCGTGTAGCATTAGATCAAGAAGTGCGAGGGAAAAAGATTGGCAAACAGTTGTTGGAACACTTATTGACTGTAGCATCGGTACTAGGTGTTAGTGATGTTCGGATTGATACTTATCCAAACAATCTCCCAATGGAAAAAACGATTTTTTCAGCAGGATTTCGCTATAAAGGAATGATCGAGTTTCCATTTCAGCACGGCGAACGCAAAGCCTATCAAAAACATGTGTGAACCAAAAAAACAAGCAATCACCAAACTAATGAGCTTTAGTCTGGAAGATTGCTTGTTTTAATTTTTCCTTTTCGATTTCAAGGGATTGCTTATTTTCAAATAAAAGCAAGGTAGGAAGTGTCTTTAACCGATCGATTTCTTTCTGATCTGCATCAAAAAGCGCCAAACGTTCTTGGACTTTTTCTAAGGAGTCGCCACGTTTTATTAATCGTTCACGTAGTTGGTCTTTAGGAAGGGTAACGAATATCGGGTGGATACAGTCTCCAAAAACTCCGTATAGATGCCAGAACCCTTTAGCAGTTATAACAGTGTAGCAATCTCCTTGTTTCAGTTTCTGTAGTATTTCTTGTTTACCGGAACCATAGTAATGACTAGCGTAGACATCCCATTCAGCTAATTCATTTTCAGTAATCATTTGTTCAAACTTTTCTTTAGAAATGAAGTGGTAGTCAACATTATTTCGCTCATGAAGGCGAGGAGGACGCGTCGTATAAGTAATGATCTTCTGTTCAGGCGAGAATACAGCAGAGGCTAAGGTCGTTTTTCCAGAACCTGATGGACCGATGAATACATAACAAAGATTCATTTTATGTTTACCTTTCTTGTTAAAAATAAAGTGCTTCTATAAGAATAACAAATAACCAATCAAAATGGAAAAGAATAATCATGAAGTTTATATTTATTCCGAAAAGTGAAAATGTTGAATAAAAAAACAACAAAAAACTTAATCAATCAAAACAGATAGGCTAAAGAAGCTCTGTTCCAATCAATTAAGCTTTTTAAAAGAATCATTTTTATAATAAAATTAAACCAATAAACCTGTGACAATGGCACTTAAGAAACTTACTAATGTGGCAGTAAAAAGAATCTTAAGTCCGTGTTTGGCAACAAGATTTCCTTTTTCTTCATTGAGCCCCTTCATTGCTCCTGAAATGATACCAATCGAAGAAAAATTAGCAAATGATACTAAGAAAACGGAAAGAATCGCCGTTGTTCTTTCAGTAAAGTGGTAAGTGCCAGCTGAAAGTTCCGTCATGGCCACAAATTCATTCGTCACTAACTTTGTAGCCATGATACTACCGGCATCAACCGCTTCGTGCCAAGGGATACCACTGATAAACGCTAGTGGCGCAAACACATAACCGAGGATTTGCTGGAAGGTAATGCCGAAAATCCCATTAAAAATCGCATTGATCATAGCAATCAAAGCGACAAAGCCAATCAGCATAGCAGCAACAGTAATCGCTACATGAAAACCGTCTAAAATATATTCACCAAGCATTTGGAAAAAAGTCTGATCCTTTTCTTCCTCGATAATCAATTCATCTTCTGATTCATCAAGTTCGTAAGGATTGACGATTGAAGCTAAGATATATCCACCAAACAGATTCAAAATGAGTGCTGTGATGACATATTCAGAATCGATCAACGCCATGTAAGAACCTACAATTGACATAGAAACGGTCGACATGGCAGAAACACTCATTGAAAATAGTCGTTTTTCTGATAAAAAGGGTAATTCTTTTTTGATAGAGATGAATACTTCAGACTGTCCAAGAATCGCAGAAGCGACTCCATTATATGATTCTAATTTACCCATTCCATTGATTTTACTGAGAGCTAATCCAATAGCTTTCATGAAAAGAGGCAAAATCTTGATATAACGAAGAATACCAATAATCGCAGAAACAAATACAATAGGCATCAACACGGCTAGAAAGAAAGGTGCACTACCTGTATTTGCTACTCCCGCAAAAACAAAATTAACCCCTTCACCAGCAAAAGTTAATAGATAATCAAAGACTTTTGCCAATGCGGTAACTACTACAGTACCAAAGGTTGTACGAAGTAAAATAAACCCAAAAACGAACTGCAAGAATATCATGACGATCAGTGGCTTACGTTTTATCGCTTTTTTATCACTACTGATCAATATAGCTAAACTAAAAATAAATAATAATCCAATTATTCCTAAAAATCGATTCAAAAATGATCACTCCTATCCAAAATTCCGTTTAATTCTACACGTTATTTCTTCACAATACGAAGCTTTTGACAAAAATTTCATGAGATTTTTAGACTTAAGCGCATACATACTCGATTAAAAAATCAAAAGAATATAGAGGAGTGGCACCCAAAATTTTCATTCAACAAACTTTCTTTAAGAAATTTTGTTTTTGATTAAAGTGAGGATAAGGGACAATATGCTAAAAAAGTGAGGGGTTCAAGTTTGTTGTCTCAGGATAAGCATATAAAGAAATGGAAACATTCACAGGTTTCGCCACCTTAGGATAAGAACAAAAATGAAAAGGGGGAAATCCAGTAATGTTATTTTTAGCACTTTGCTGTATAGGTTAAGAATTTCTACCTAATTGATATTAATGACTAATTCAATCGGCGACGTTAATCATAAGTGAGTGAATCGGCGTGTAGGTACACGATATTTGCAGAATTCAAACGCAAATTGTTCCTAGAGACATCCACATTTGCTCGAGAAGCCGGTCGAGCAAGAGGCCGATTTGATGAAAACTAAAAAAATAAATTCCACAAGTTTTAGAACGAGTAATGACATTAGCCGACAGGCTATAAAGAACTACTAATAATTAAAACAGTCAAATAGTAAATAGCAAAGACTAGAAAAAAATCCTAAAAAATTAGCGTGGATTTATTTCATGGTCTAGTTTTTCATTTCGTTATTAAGAAAATTTATCTTTTTGCCATGGAAAGAAAATACTCGCATGATTTTAGGACCACAAATAGGAGTATAAGAATGGTCGGGTAATAACCTTCCTTATATTTCTATTTGTTTGTGTATAAATCCCCATAACTTGTCCATCTGATTTCTAGTTAATGGTTAGCCTAAGGTAAAGATTATAGTAACTCCAAAAAAAGAAGAACTGACTAATACAGTAGTTCTTCTTTTGATATCTATTATTCGTGTTACTGATTAACTAAGATGTTCTTTACCATTTTCTAGCAGCTTCCATGACATTGAACAATGAAGAATCAATTCTTTGTCCTTGATTATAACTTGAAATAGAGTTGGTTCTAGTTTCATAAAATTTGTGAGAAAAAGTAAAACAATTGCACCTTATCTTCATAGTGAAAAAGAAAGATTTTTTAGGAGTGATTTTTTGACTTTTTGTTAAAAGGTAAGCTGAGACATACTGGATAAATGGTCTTCTTTGTTTAGGCTCTCCGTCAAATGATAGAGGTGAAGAAAAAGATAGAGTAACTAAAACATGGATGATGTATTTTTTTCAAGTTTTCGATAACAAGGTCATATTGTCTTTAATCAAGCCTCTATCTATTATCTGGGAAACACCTTTCTTTTTATATAACTTTCTTAATTTTATATTTGGTATGGTCACAAATTCTGTAGGGTTACATTCCTATTTTGCTTTATAATCAATATGAAAGCGGATTCTATAAAGTGAGTTTCAAAATTCCCACAAAAAGGAGGAACAGCTGTAGTTATGTGGGGTAGCTTTGTTTGATCTATTAATGTTGCTTTCATTGTGGTTTTTATCTATCTTTTGTTTTTCTACGTTGATGTACTGTTGCTCTTTGTCTGAAAGAACTGTCACTTTAGAGAAAATGATGTAGAGTTGTTAGAGCTAGCCATGGAAAATTCATTGGTGACACAAAAGCATAGTTCCTTAGGTGTTATTCAAATAAACACTTATACAACAAAATAGTCCTATAATTAATGTTTAACGGAGGAGTGAACAAGATGCCACAGAAAGTTAAGATGACGAAGAAGATAAGGCTACCACAAGCTAACTCTAGAGAAGTGATTGGAAAGGGAAATAATAAACGAAATGACAAGAATAAATCAAGAAATGACCAAGCAAAATTAAATTATATTGCCAATAATACGGGACAAACACCAACCCCCGATGGCTTATTGACATTAGATGGCTTCCTTTATTTATACAGTATCTGCCAAAACGCACGATTAGTCGATCCTCCAAAGCAACAGACGGTCATCAAAAAAAATGCGCCAGCATTTGAAGCGAACACACGAATTGATGTGAGAAGAAATGGAAACCAGACAAGAATTCATTCCTTTGTTTCCACCTCCACCATCAATCGTGAGCGAATCCAGTCCTTGAATACGCCCCCTACCATGCCTCATCAGTCAACATCAATCGCCTTACCGTTTATCAGTGCTAGTCCATTTTTTACCAACCAAACATTTCCTCATCAGACATCGACGTCTGCACCACAAGACATCGACATAGCGAAGAGAGCACATGAATTGAGTCTTTCTGTTCATCAGAGGATCCATAATATCTATCAACTTCTGAATTGTAGTACCACGAGAAGGACGGATCAGGTGAATACCTATGTCATCGGGGGAGAAAGTGTAGAACAAACGAGTATTCAAACCATTTGTCAGGAGGCGGTGGGCCAAGCAGAGAGACGAAATGATCAAGGAGTAAAACAAGAAAGTGAGCTTTTTTCTCCTCCTAACAACATCATTAGGACGGATCAAGGAACCTATTCTTTTTCTGCGGAAGAGGCAGCGCAAAAACTAAGTAAATCCTTTCAAGCTACTTATAAAAATAAACAGAATGTCCCCGTGGATGACCCTAATGTACATAATCAAGTAACAGAGACGTTTTGGAAGGGACTAACTGATCTGTTTTACCAGTTTTTTTCCCAACATGAACAGATGGCTTATACTCAAGAACAAAAAGAAACAAGCGGTTCGTTCATGTCGAACTTTGTTGATTGGTTACAGAGCACCTTTTCGGTAAACTACGGGGAACAAATTCCCAATCATAACCAAACAGCACAGTACCGACAAATTCCAATGACTACTCATCCGACAGATTACTCGCTCCCTACCCAGACTTCGCAAAAAAAATCGAAGAAGAAAATGCCAGAAAATAATCCTCAGGAATTAGCTTCAGAAACGATTCCACAATCGGTAGGGGAAACTGCATCCATACTGTCCCTTAAAGAAGAAAAATTTTTGTTCCCATTTTGGCATCTAGCGGCGGATTTTTATGGAAGGGTGGATGGCTATATTCAATATTTTAATTTTGATATCTTTCCAAACTTGGTTGCTGAGGCAAGGCCGATAATTCCGACTGATGTTGAAGAAACAGAAGAAATTCTGTTGGGGTATGAAAAACTATCCGCAAGTACGGTATTAAAAATAAATCGAATCATGACAGAGTATCTGGATAGACAGCCTCTTACTGTATCAAACAAAGAACCATTTCCTCCTTTTTGGAGTGATCAAGAAACTTTTCAATTGCGTCATAAAATAGAAGTGGTCAATCAAGAAGTTAAAAAATATTTGTGTGATCAAGGTGTTCCGTGTGATGGATTATCAGGAGTTGAATTACTTGAAGCTGTGGAGAATTGGGTAGAAAAAGATGGAGATGAAACTAAAAAAAACAGAAAGATACGACTAGCCCAAGTCATTCGTAAAGCTTCTGGACTTCAAAATAGAGATTTGAAATATACCAAAGCAGCGCACATCCTCTTACAATGGAAAAATAATAATATTTTTAAGGATTATCAGTTCAAAGAGCTGGAGCAACAGCCCATCAGTGAAATTCCAACAACAATTGAAGGGAACACCGTAACCAACCAGAATAATGAGACAATACAATCAACCACACCTCTACCATCAGTGGAGATTAATCCCCAGTTGCAATGTTCTGAATTTCTATCCACAGAAACACGATTGAAATTGAATCATGTTCTTAATTTATATATAAATGGTTCTATGTTTAATAAAGAATTACAAGAATCGATTCCTAAAAATTTAGCACCTTTCTGGTATGATTTGGAGCTTTTTGAAAAGCGTGACCAAACAGATAAAGTTAATAATGATGTGAAAGCTTTAATCTGTAAGCAAGGCCAAAAGTGTCGGAATAAAGTTATGACAGGGCAATCTTTGTTTCTAGAAATACGAGATTGGGAAAAATCAAAAGATGCCCAGACCGTGCGAATCAATAGAAAAAATGTAGCCAGAAACATTCTTAAGTCTTCCGGGCTTTTTACTCGAAGTTTGAATGCTGAAGGTGTCGAACTCATTTTATTTCAATGGATAAACAATAATATTTTTAAGGACTATAAATTTAAAGATATCAGGAAAACGCACGCAAAAACAACTGAAGAATTGAATGAATCCCAGTCAAGCACACCAACACCTATAACATCAGTGACAATAGCCTTAACAACAGGAGAATTTTCTAAAGGAACACAAACAAAATTAGCTGTTACAGAAATGCCTATATTCACGACCCGTTTTGATGAAGCGCTCTTGAAATCTTATGAAATACTTTCAGATGATACAATAGCAAATATAAAGCAACTCACAACGGAATATCTAAAGGGTCAGTCTTCTGATTTATCGAAAACCAAAAGTTTCCCTCCTTTTTGGTATGACCCTGAAATCTTTAAATTGCGTAGTAAAACACCAGATGTCAATCAAAAAATCAAAGACTATTTATGCGAGAAAGGAGTTTCATGTAAAGGATTATCAGGGTTGAAATTGATCAATGCCGTAGAGGCGTGGGTAACAACAAATAGGCTGATTAAACCACTTAGAAGAAAACACCTAGCTCATATTATTCGTGAAGCTTCTGGATTGGAGAGTAGAGACGATCTGCCTGATAAGAAGATAACAAATATCTATCTACAATGGAAAAATAATAATATCTTTCAAGGGTACATCTTTAAAGACCAACAACTAGCAACTCCAAAAGAATTATTGATGACTGATGCAACTACAATATTGGATGAAAATCAGTTGAATACGGAAATGACTGTTGGAACAGACAGAACTCAACTAACTACTGAATCTGCCCAAGAGGTAGATATAGATAATCATCAACTACATTTTGAAATTAGGACTAAAAGAGGGCCGGTACAGGATCTGCCGAATTCTAATACCCCAATGCTGAAATCTTATAAAAAACTTACTCCGGATGAAATAAGAAAAATAAATAATATTATTTCGAATTTTCTTGGAGAACATTCTTCTAGCAAACCAACTTCCGAAGAATTACCACCTTTTTGGTATGATGAGGTTTTATATCAGAAACGGAGTGAGACAGAAAAAGTCAATGAATTAGTCCGAGAAACCATATGTGATGGGAAATCTTCGTGTTCATACACGACGAATAGAGAACTGTTGCTTGCTTCACAAAATTGGATACACGAAGATAAAAAACTAGCGTTAAATAGAATGAAACTACTGGCTGTTAGGATTCTTGAGGCTTCGGGACTTTCTGGAGAAGCAATGTCAGAAACTAGAGCATCAACGATTTTACTTCAATGGCAAGACAATAACATCTTCAGGAATGTCAAATTTAAAGCGGTAGATCAAGCGACTTTGATCATAAACCCATCACGGAATGAAACGATCATCGAAAATACTGAGGTAGTCGGGACAACGATTCATTTGATCGCAAATTCCTATGGACCCATTCCTCAAGAAGCGTTGATCACCACCAATCATATTCGGAAAGCTTATTTAGATGGTCGTCCTTCCCTTGTAGATACGTCTGTACCACTGATTCCTATCTGGTATGATTTTGAGTTATATCAAAAACGAGGAAGAACAGACAAAGCCAATGAGGCAGTAGAAAATTTTCTGTGCGACCAAGGGGTGAATTGTGGAGCATTAACCAACCAACAACTCGTTCTTACCGCCAATGAATGGGCAAAAAAGGTACCAACAGATGCGGAGATTTTAGAAAAAAAGAAAGAACTTGCTCCAATCATTCTAGAGGCTTATGGAATTGCCGATAGAAATATTACTGATACGAGTGCACTCAATGCGGTATTTCAATGGGAAAACAACAATGCTTTAGATGAGTACACATGGATCAAACCCAAGCAATTAGAATTTGAAGCAATCAAATCCCAAAATGGATCTCTAGAAATAACTGATGAGCTAAAGGAAGTATCACCCAATACCGTGGATCCTGACTTAGTACAAGTACAAAAAACCGTTGTATACCTTATCAATGATATGGTTCATTTGCCTTCTTCTCAGGAAGCGTTACCGATTTTCTATTATGATTATGAACTTTTTCAAAAAAGATCAAAAACCAATGATGTGAATAAAATGTTAAAAGAGTTTTTAATAAAGGAAGGAATAGAAATAAAAGAACTCTCAGAAAGTGAACTAGCGGAGGGAATCCGAAAATGGATCGAAAAAGCAGACCCAAACGAAGCTTTTGACAAATCAGGAAGAAGACAGTATCTGGCTTATCTCCTATTGAATACCTATGGAGTAGAGAACGTGCGCTTAGGGGAATTTATGCCGTTCGACAAAATGAATGCGATCTTCATGCAATGGAAAATCAATGCATTACTCGAGGGTTATCTCTATGAGGAAATCACGAAAGAAACGATTCATCACTATATTGGGAAAACAGAACACTACTTGGTGACTTATTTCAAGCAACAAAAAAAATCAAGCAAGCAAATTTATGACGATTTTATCCACGATCGACCCGCAACTGTATCTAAAGAGAATCCCCTTCCCCTGATTTATGTGCATTATAATCTTTTTAAAAATCGAGAGGAAACGTCAACAGCAAATAGGGCTGTCAGAAGATTTTTGACTGGTAAAGGGGTTTCTTTTATCAATCGGAGCAAAAGTGAATTAGTTCGAAAGTTAAAAGAATGGATCTTCAAAGGAGAAACATATACTGAAATTGTCGCAAGAGAAAAAGAAATAGCCAAGCTGATTCGTAAAGCTTATGGTCTTATAGATAAAGACATAGCTATCAACAAGGCACGAAATGTCTTAATTCAATGGGTCAATAACAATGCACAGTTAGGCTATACTTATAAAGAAAATGATAATTTTGAAGAGGAACCTCAACTCAGCCAAAGAATTAAAACTTTTATTCGTGATAATGGTGAAAATATATTCCAAAATAGAACCATTGATACGATGGAAAAAGAGAAACCCAAGCTAGATAACACACAAAGATTGATTGCATTTTTAATTGAGAATGGAGTGAAAACTGAGGATACTACTCCTGAGAAACTGGGAAAAACTGTCGCAGATTGGGGACTACTTAAGGGAGCAACTCAAGAGACCCTGAATATGGTTAGAGTGAAGCAATTAGCACAAGTCCTTCTCGGAAAACCTCTGGATGGAGTTATTTCCGAGACTCAAGCAACAACGATAGTGGCTGACTGGCTATCCGAGACTCTTGGAAACCGGACTTCTGCCCCACAAGTTGAGGACGAAAAACAACAGACAATTACTAGTACGCCATCTTCAGTCACAAGGGAAAAAGTGAAGTATAAAGGGATTCAATGGCAAGACTCAAAAGTGATGAACCAAATTGAACAGCTCTTTCGACAAGAAGGTCTCCTAACTGGTAACGTAACGAAAGAAACGATCCTGATTGCCATGGGAAAGTGGTTTACACAAGAAGGTAGTGGAATGGTTCTCAGCTATACCAAGCTCCAAAAATTAGCGAAAACGATTTTAAAAGAATTAAATCTATACGGAGGGGGTGATAAAGAGACTATTTCTGACAGAGATGCCAAATTAACCATCACGAAATGGGTATTTGAAAATGTATTAGGGTGTCCGATAGAAATGTATATGATAAAGCAGATTCTGGATTCTCCTAATCCTTCGCAATTTACCATTGGTAGTCTCAGAAAGCTCTTTGAGGTTGATGATTTAAGAATAGCTGGTCGTATAGTGTTACACGTTCTTTCTATTCCTGAAGGTGGGGAAGCCGTGTTCAAGAAACTATGGACACTATTACTCGAAGAGGCATTACCCAATTACTTTCTTGAAACGAGTGCTTTGTCAGATGACTTACTAATCTCCGATTATGGTTCCTTAGTACAATTAATAGGAACAAAATTATTAGTGGATGAAGGGATTCAGACACAATACAACCAAGAAGAAATTCGAACGATTGGTTCATTTTTCTTGGAGGAAGCCATAAAAAATGAGGTCGTGAACTTTGACGAGTTGCACTATATTCTGATCCCTGCACTACTTAGTGTTTCTCAACTGGAACCGGTATTATTACGGAAGGCTTTAGAAGAAGGAAACTATAGAGAAGTAGCTCTTCAGACTTTTATAAGGTATTGGCAAAAGGGAAATATCCAAATCATGGAAAATCAAAGAATGTTCAATCAGGTGTTTGATCTGTATCAAGAAAGTATACTTAAATGGCGACGGAAAAAGGTTTTAGCAGAAGAGGAAGCGAAGAAATGTATCGGACAGGGAACCAAGACGAGTGCTCTAGTATTAGAACAAAGATATCTTGGTGGATCAGATCCTTGTCCTGACTACTTTACTTCTCCTAATATTGAGGATGTCTATAAAACGTTGACAAGAGCTGTATCCGATAGTTTCTATCCGTTTGATAAGAAACTGATTGAGTATGCGACAAATTCATTTGATGCAACAGAAAGTCAGTTTATTTTCTCCCCAGAAACTCACACTTACTTGGCGCATGCTAAATTGGAGAGTAAGCCAGGTGTTCCTGGCCGTGGCACAGCACCGCCTTTTTCAGCTGCTTATCTGAATCAGCAAGTGGTGATTGAACTTTCCCAATGCGATTTGTTTGTAGCAGTTCAAGGAAACGAAGAACGATGGTATGCTCTGAAGAAATTGGAAGAAGACGGGGGTTATAGTTACTATCGAGTGGATAAAGATCCTTTGTTATATCTTAAATTCGGATTATTTGATCAAACCGAGATCAAGGGAAAAGGCTACAAAATAGAAGGAGACTCCATTCGTATAGGAATTCGACTTTATACATTTTCTGTGCGTATGGATCAGAGTAAGAAATTATCCCATGGTGATGAGAAAGAAAAGTTTATTGATACACTTAGCCTTCAACATAGTGAGGCGCTTTACACACAGCTGTATAGGTCAGGTGATGACAAAACAATCGCACAACAAACTTGGGATATCCTTAAACACTTCATTCCTTTTTATGATTGTGTGACAGGAATTGCTGAGCAAGATGCTGCCAAGGCGGTTCCTTCCTGTCTGATCGATGTCGTTCTTTTAATTCCGGTTTTAGGACAGATCACCGCTCTCAATACAAGATTTGCCTTAGGTGTGGCAAGAGCCATAGCAACGGGGGGGATAAGAAATGGAATCCGTAAAGGTGTCCAATTTGCGCCTAATATCTTTGAACTCAAAAAAGTCCTATATAGTACTCTACGCTATATGGATCCAGGATTTGGGTTAGTAGCAGGAGGAAGCAAATTGCTCCTTAAAGGATTAGTGAAATTAAAAAATCAGGTGTACATAACGAAGGAAGTGAAAGTTGTTTTAGAAAAGTTGTCCAAATCAATATCATCTCCAGACTTACCAAGTGGGATGGTCAAGGCTAAATTACCAGATGGTGGATCGGAAATAGTGGTGAAATTAGTCAAGCATCATTTATATGCATCGGTAACGGATTTAAAAACCGGAACTGTTTCTGGAAGATATTTTGTATTGAAAGGGGATCATTTAGAACCTTTTAGTGGATCAGTTACCTTTACATCGGAACAACAAGCATTGATCGATCGTTTAGCGATAAAAACAAATAATCCTTCTCAAATTATTGTCACGGAACCCAATGTAAACCCAAGAGCTTATGGGGAAGGGCCAGTTTGGACACTCGCCTATGGAGAAGGAACAGAGATGAAGGTTGACAAAGAAGAAGCAGGGGCAGAATATTTTGTTCAAATGAATCAGAAACTCGTTCCTATCCGAATCACAGCGATCGAAGGACATGGTGTACGCTTTGATGTGGTGGAGGGAGAGAAGATTCATCCAGTGAATTACAACGGTATAGAGTGGTATTTTGAAGGAAAGACTTCGCCTTTTATTTCAAAAGAGCTGGCAGAAGAAGTAGGTAAGAAGATCGATGATTTTGAATCAATAGAGGATCCTTCTACTCTTTCCCCTCCCTATGAGCGAGATCTGATGTCTAACGAAAATGGCAGAACCTACATCAAGATCAATGATCACTATATACCTCTTATCTTATTTGATAAAAATAATGGGCGGTACCATTTAGTGAAAAAAGATATAGATGAGCCAATGATGGTATTGAGGTTTGACCCCGATAGCGGCGGATTTACGATGGAAACTGTCAAAGAAAAAGAAGAGTTAAAAATATCTATTCGAGAGGAAATCATTCAGCGAAAGGGAAAAGCTCAATCTAAATGGAAATCTGGTTCATCTACAGACAAAGATTCATCTGCAGCTACTTCCCAAGGTTCATCGGGTACCTCACATGAAGCAGGTCCAGGTACTTCCCAAGTGGGACCAAGCACCTCGACGGGAGCCATTCCCAAAGTTTTCTCCCATCCAGTGGATATACCGACGATTGATTTTCCTGAGTCACCAAATAATTGGGAGATGTGGAAGGACTTTAAAAAGGCAGAACCTCTTCCAGATCGGATAACGATAGAGGAGGATGCGAATATCGATCTTACTAAACTCTCTGAATTCCCACCAAGTTGGGAAGCGTATTATAAAACGGGTGAAGATTCAATCAGACAAAACGTTTATAAAGCGATTGATGTAAGTTTTCCACGACCTATACCTCAGTTAGAAGTATTTACTGGACTTGACTCAACTAGAATGCCAAACTTTCTCAAACCATTTTTTGGACAGCTTAGGGATGATTTTGAAGCGGCAGAAAGAAGGTTTAACGCAGCAGTACTATTATTTAAATCACTATGGAAAATGGAAGACATCTCAAGCATGGAAGAAGGAAAATATCTGATTGAAATGTTCAAATTACAAGGTGTTCCGAAAGCAGAAACAGAAGAGATCCTGAGAGAAAGTATCAGAAAACTATATACGACAGCGGAGCATGGAAAGATGTTCCTTCAAAAATCAAAAGATCTCTTCTTTCAAAATGTATGGACCCTCTCGTCGAAATTGATTTATGATAGGGAAGCGCTGAGTTATTATTCCTCAATTCAAGACATAATTAGATCGGAGGCCTTTACAGTAAAATATGATGGGGAGTGTCGTATCTTTATCTTGGCAGATGCTTTTCACTTAGATCCAAAAGTTCTTCCTGAAGCACACATACAACCAACTGGTTATGAAACAGTGATGCATGAAGTCACACATATCATGTCCGATGCAGAAGACTTATTGCAGTATGGACTAGTTAGGAGAGGATTAAGGAAAAACGGGAAACGTACACTAGATTATTATGACAACAAATATCCGAATGTAACAAAAGAAGACTCTATACAGATGAAATATTATAGGGATTATTTGGCAAAAGTACTAAGTTCGCCCAACTTAACAGTAAAGAAGATTATTGAAGCGCTAGAAGTCAACCACACCTTACGAGTCCATTTTCAGTTGACAGATGCGGAAATGTTGATGACCATTCTCAGAGATCTTGTCGAAGGAAGAGCCTTTGATGATATATTTCGTGCGAAAAGAGAGAGCGATAAGGAACAGGATGAAAAGAAAAACGACTCGTTTGAGACCCTTAAGGAACAACTAGGAACTGGAGATCTATTTGCGTTACAAGCATTGATATATACAATCGGTTTTATAAATTTTGAGAGAGAAGTTCAGCAGAGCAAGACGCAAGAGAAAACTATCGATATACCTGATTTAACAAATACTAAAACTACCAATAGCCCAACAACTGGAAACAGAAACAAGAGAGACATAGCATCAACTACTATAGAATTCGCAGAGAGTACTACCAATCAAAGTTTATTAAAACTTATCAATCAGAGTATAGAAAGAAGTAACTATCCCAATCATTTTGTCTCTGATCAATCAGTAAGGACGGAGTTGCGAAAGAATATATCAAAGCGAAGTTCTTTAAATCTTGTACCTACAAATACCGAAAACAATCCTAGTTCCTATGTTTCCGAGCAACAAGTAGATACGGCCCCACAAAAGAATACAGCAAACCGAAACTCTTTAAATCATGAAACTACGAATACCGAAAATAATTTCAATCACTTTGTCTCTGATCAACAAATAAGCACAGAGTTCCTAAAGGATACAGAAAAGAAAAGTTTCTTAGATATTGTATTCACTAGTAGAAAGCGAAGTACTCAAAATAATCCAAAGAAGGGGTTCAATCCACTAATAAATAAGAACCAGAAGGCATTAATCCCTCAACTTTAATCAGCTAGTGTCTGACTTTTCTCCATCGTGTTAGAAGACAAAAATCCACGATGGAGAAAAGTGGCGTGGAGATATTCGCAAAGAGTGTCATATTTGGGGAGCTAATGAAACAATCGCCATTTGTAATGTAGTAAGCGAAAAAGTAATAGTGACAGGTGTATTTATGTTAACCATACTGACAGGAGGCAATGAGACAGGGGAGTATAGGATCTTTGTCAAAGGATGTTGGTGAAGAGAAATATTAGAATGATCATACTATATGTGCTCTTAT
>NZ_NGMO01000001.1:90153-90818 GCF_002140175.1 Candidatus Enterococcus wittei | reverse complement strand
ACACGTTATTCAGAGCCTCTTCCAATCTTTTATTATCATCTCCTTCTTTTTCAAAAGCGAAATGAAACGAGTGCTGTCAATAAAAAAATGCAAGATTTTTCACGAAGGAAGGAATGGAGATCAAAGAAAGCTCTGGTAGTGAATTAGAAAAGACCACACTACAATCTGTCTCTTATACACATCTAGATGTGTATAAGAGACAGGTCGAAGGAAGAGCCTTTGATGCCATATTTCGTGCGAAAAGAGAGAGCGATCAGGAACAAGATGGGAAGAAAAGCGACTCGCTTGAGACTATTAAGGAACAACTAGGAACAGGAGATCTATTTACGTTACAAGCATTGATATATACAATCGGTTTTATAAATTTTGAGAGAGAATTTCAGCAGAGTAAGACACAAGAGAAAACTATCGATATACCTGAATCAACAAGTACCAAAACTACCAATAGCCCAACAACTGGAAACAGAAACAAGAGAGAGATAGTATCAACCACTATAGAATCTGCAGAGAGTATAACCAATCAGAGTTTATTAAAACTTATCAATCAGAGTATAGAAAGAAGTAATAATCCCGATTATTCTGTCTCTGATCAATCAGTAAGTACGGATCTACCAGAAAAGGTATCGAAACGAAGAGCCTTAAATCATGTAACTACGAATATCGAA
>NZ_NGMO01000001.1:76738-87637 GCF_002140175.1 Candidatus Enterococcus wittei | reverse complement strand
GATGTAGGGTTGCTTAATTCATTCGTAGAAGCCTGATTGGTGACGTAAAATCATAGACCATTAGATGTTATTCAAATGAACACTTATACAACAAAATAGTTCTGTAATTAATTTTTAATGAAGGAGTGAAAAAGATGCCACAAAAATCAAGGATATCACTGAAATCAAAGAAGACAAAGAAGACAAAGAAGACAAAGATGCCGAAAAAATCAAGGATACCACAAGATACTTCTAGAAGAACAAGTGGTCGAAACTACAACCAAATGAATGATAAGAATAAGTCAGGAGATGACCAAAGGGTTTTAAACAATGTCTCCAATAGATCAGGACACACCCTCACACCTGAAGGAATAAAACGCCCAGTAGGCTGGCTTCATACATGGGGAACCTTGTTGGCGATGGTTCCGCCATTAGATTTGCCCGACCAACAGATGGTCTTAAAAAAAACTCCTCCAGCTTTTGAAGTGAATACACGAATTGATGTGAGAAGAGAGGGGAATCAGACAAGGATCCATTCTTTTGTTTCAACCTCCACCATCAATCGTGAGCGATTCCAGTCCCCATTATTTTTGAATACGACCGATACAAGGTCTCACCGAGCTACATCGGTCGCACTACCAAGTACCAGTGCTCGTTCTCTTTTTGGAAATCAGACGTTCTATCATCAGACACCAATGGCCACACAATCGGTTATCGACATAGCGAAGAGGGCCCATGAATTGAGTCTTTTTGTTCACCAGAAAGTTCACGACCTCTATCAGCTGGCGAATTGTAGTACTACGAGAAGGACGGATCAGGTAAATACATGGATCATTACAGGAGAAAGTGTGGAACAAACGAGTTTTAAAACCATTTGTCAGGATGCGGTCGGTCAAGCAGAGAGACAAAATGATCAAGGAATAAAACAAGAAAGTGGGCTTTCTTCTCCTCATGCTATGACCCTTACACCAGTTCAAGGACCCTCATATTTTTCTGCGAAAGAGGCTGCGCAAAAACTAAGAAAGGCCTCTCAAACTATTTATGAAAATAAACAGAATGCCACAGGTAATACAACTAATGTACACAATCAAGTGATAGAAACATTTTGGAATGGATTAACTGAGCTGTTTTACCATTTTTTTTCCCAACATGAAAATAAGTTTTATACCCAAGAACAAAATGGGTCAAGAGGTTCGCTGCTGTCGTATTTTGCTGATTGGTTACTGAGCATCTTTTCGATAAACCATGATCAGGAACTACCCTTGGAATCGACATTGGAAGCCATACAAGCGTTGTTCCCAGAAGAAGAGAATATTTTTTCTCAAATCTGGCATTTGGCAGAGGATCTTTATGGAAAGATAGATGGGTATATCCAGTGTTTTAATTTCGATGTATTTCCCAAATTAGGTGTTGAGGCAAGGCCAATTTTGCTCCCTGTTGAAGAAGTAAAAGAAGTTCTGATGGGCTGGAAAAAACTTTCTATAGAGACAACAGTAAAAATAAATCAAATCATGACAGAATATCTAAGTAAACTGCCTCTTACTGTACCAAAAGAAGTGGAGTTTCCTGATTTTTGGTATGATTATGAAACATTTCAATTGCGTCATAAAATACAAGAGGTCAATCAAAAAGTCAAAGACTATTTGTGTAAACAAGGAGTCCTATGTGACGAATTATCAGGAATTGAATTGCTCAATGCCGTAGAGAATTGGGAAGTAAAAGATGGGGTGGAAACTAAAATAAATAGAATAATACAATTAGCGAGTGTCATACGTGAAGCTTCCGGACTTCAGAAAATCGATCTGACCTATCAAGAGGCAATAAATATCCTCTTCCAATGGCGAAATAATAATGCATTTGAAGGTTATAAGTTTGAAGACCGGCAACAACCAACCCAAAAAGAATATCAATCAACAACTTCAGTAGAGCCTGTGACAAGTGAAGCAACCACCGTAATCACTCGGACGAACGCAACGACATCGGCTACACCATTACCGCCACAATTGCAATATTCAGAAGTCATTCCTAAAGAAACACAAGTGAAATTAGAAAATACCATTACATTATACATGCGTGGCTATAGTGGGAACCAATTGTGGAAACAAATGCCTGAAAAATTACCCACTTTTTGGTATGATTCTGAGATTTTTGAAAAACGGGATAAGCTAGAACAAGTGAATCAAAAGGTGAATCAGTTTATCTGTCTGAATATGCGTAAATGTCCAACTATGACTGGCCAAGAATTGATTCTGTCGGTAAAAGACTGGGAAAAAGAACGAGATTTGGCAGCTGTACAAATGAAAAGAAAACAGCTTGCTAAGATCATTCATAGTTCTTCTGGGCTTCCTCTTCAAAAATTGACAGATACGAGGGTAGCAGCAATTTTACTTCAATGGCAAAACAATAATATTTTTAAGGACTATAAATTTAAAGATATCAAACAAACGTATACAAAAATAACTGAAGGATTGAATGAATCTCAATCAAGCATGACCACACCTATAGCATCATCAACAATAGAAACAAAAAGTCCGTTATCAACAGAGGGATTTTCTAAAGGAACACCAACAAAATTAAATGTTACAGAAACGACTATATTCACGACCCGTTTTGATGAGGCGCTCTTGAAATCTTATGAAATCCTTTCAGGGGATACGGTAGCAAATATAAAGCAACTCACAACGGAATATTTGAAGGGGCAGTCTTCTGATTTATCGAAAACCAAATCCTTCCCTCCTTTTTGGTATGACCCTGAAATTTTTGATCTGCGTAATAAAACATCAGATGTCAATCGAAAAATCAAAGATCATTTATGTGAGAAAGGAGTGCCATGTAAAGGATTATTAGGGCTGAAACTGCTTAATGCTGTAGAGACATGGGTAACAACCAATAGGCTAATTAAACCACTTAGAAGAAGACAAATAGCCCGTATCATTCGTGAGGCTTCTGGATTGGAGCGTAGAGAAGATTTGCCTGATAAGAAGGTAACAAACATCTATCTACAATGGAAAAATAATAATATTTTTCAAGGGTACATCTTTAAAGAACAACAACAAGCAATTTCAACAGAATTAGTGATGACTGAAACAACTACAACGCTGAATGAAAATCAGGCGAGTACTGAAGTGACTGTGGCAATCGACGCAACCCAGCTAACTACTGAGTCTGTCCAAGGAATAGATGATCACCAACTACATATTGAAATAAGGACTAAAAGGGGGCAGATACAGGATTTGCCAATTTCTAATCCCCCAATCCTGAAATCTTATAAAAAGCTTACTCCAGATGAAATAAGAAAAATAAATAATATCATTTCAAATTTTCTCGGAGAACATTCTTCTTCCAAACCAATTTCTGAAGAATTGCCACCTTTTTGGTTTGACGAGGATTTATATCTGAAGCGGAGTGAAACAGAAAAAGTCAATGAAGCAGTCAGAAAAATCTTATGTGAAGGAAAAGCTTCATGTTCAGATATGACAAACAGAGAGTTGTTGATTGCTTCACAAAATTGGATACACGAAGACAAGACTCTAGTGTTAAATCGAATGAAACAATTAGCTGGTAGGATTCTTGAGGCTTCTGGACTTTCTGGAGAAGCTATGACAGAAACTAGAGCATCTACGATTTTACTTCAATGGCAAGACAATAATATCTTTAAGAATGCCAAATTTAAAACGATAGACCAAGCGATTTTGATTACAAGCCCATCACGAAATGAAACGATCGTCGAAAATACTGAAATAGTTGGAACAACGATTCATTTGATTGCAAATTCCTATGGACCAATTCCGCACGAAGCGTTGATCACCACCAATCATATTCGAGAAGCTTATTTAGATGGTCGACCTTCTCCTATAGAAAAGTCTGTTCCATTGTTTCCTATCTGGTACGATTTTGAAGTATATCAAAAACGTGGAGAAACAGAGAAAGCCAATGAGTTAGTTGAAGATTTTCTCTGCGAACAAGAGGTTACATGTGAAGCTTTAACCAGCCAGCAAATCGTTCTTACCGCTAATGAATGGACAAAAAAGGTGCCAACAGATGCAGAAATTCTAGAAAAAAAGAAAGTACTTGCCCCGATCATTCTAGAGGGTTATGGAATAGCAGATAGAAATATTTCCGATACGAATGCACTTAGTACGGTATTTCAATGGGAAAATAACAATGCGCTCAGCGATTATCCATTGATCAATCTCCAACAACTACGATTGGAGGAAGGTCAACCTCGAAATGCAATCAGTAAAGGAACTGGTGAGATGATGACAGTGCCCGATACTGTGGTTGATTCTGAACTAGTACAAGTACATAAACTTGTTCAAGAAATCGCCAATGATGTGATTCCTTTAACAATCACTCAAGAAGTGCTACCGATTTTTTATTATGATTATGAACTTTTTCAAAAACGATCGAAAGCTAATGATGTAAACAAACTGTTAAAAGATTTCTTGATAAAGGAAGGAATAGAAATAAAGGAACTCTCGGAAAGTGAACTAGCGGAGGGAATTCGGCAATGGCTCGAAAAATCAGATCCAAAAGAAGCATATGACAAATCCGGGAGAAGACAATACCTGGCTTACTTTCTATTGAATGCTTATGGAATAGAAAACGTGCGCTTAGGGGAATTTATGCCATTCGACAAAATGAATGGGATCTTCATGCAATGGAAGATCAATACATTGCTCGTGGGTCATCCCTATAAGGGAATAACGAATGAGACGATCCATCATTATTTAGGGAAAGCAGAACACTACTTGCTGATTTATTTTAAGCAACAAAAAAAAGCAAGCATGCAAATTTATGACGATTTTATTCACGATCGTCCCGCAACTGTGCCCAAGGGGAAACCCCTTCCCCTGATTTATGCGCATTATAATCTTTTTAAAAACCGAGAGAAAACATCAATAGCAAATGAGGCTATCAGAAAATTTCTAATTGATAAAGGGCTTTCTTTTAACAAACAGACCAAAAGTGAATTGGTCCGAAAGTTAAGAGGATGGATCCTTAAAGGAGAAACATATCCTGAAATTGTCGCAAGAGAAAAAGAGGCAGCCAAACTGCTTCGTAAATCCTATGGTCTAGAAGAAAAAGCTATAGCCATCAATAAGGCACGAAATGTCTTACTTCAATGGGGCAACAATAACGCTCAGACAGGCTATTCTTATAAAGAAAATGATGATTTTGAAGAGGAACCCCAACTCAATCAAAGAATCAAAGCTTTTATTCGTGATAATGGTGAAAATGTATTCAAAAACAGAACTAGTGTTACGGCATTAGAAGAGAAAACTAAGCTAGATAACACACAAAAAATGGGGCAGCGTCTAAGAATGATCGCATTTTTAATTGAAAATGGAGTAAAGTCCGAAGATACTACTCCTGATAAATTGGTAAAAACTGTCGCAGATTGGGGGCTGGTTAAGGGAGCCACTCAACAGACACTAGATATGGTTAGAGTGAAGCAACTAGCACAAGTCCTTCTAGGAGAGCCACAGGATGGACTTATTTCAGAGTCACAAGCGACGACGATAGTTGCTGACTGGTTATTTGAGACTCTGGTAGATAGTACTCCTTCTCTACATACCCCTCAACTTGAGAGTGAAAAGCAACAGACAATTACTAGTACGCAATCTCCAGTCACAAAAGAAAAAGTAAAGGATAAAGTGATTCAATGGCAAGACCCAAGTGTGATGGGACAAATCGAACAGCTCTTTCGACAAGAGGGTATTCTGACTGGTAACGTAACAAAGGAAGCAATCCTAATCGCCATGGGGAAATGGTTTACACAAGAAGGTAGTGGGATAGTACTCAGCTATAAAAAGCTCCAAATATTAGCGAAAACGATCTTGAAAGAATTAAATCTATATGGTGGGGGTGAGGAAGAAAAAGAGAGCATTTCTGATAGAGATGCCAAATCAACCATTACGAAATGGGTATTTGAAAATGTATTAGGCTGCCCGATAGAAATGTATATGATTAAGCAGATTATAGATTCTCCTGATCCTTCGCAATTTACCATTGGTAGTCTCAGAAAGCTCTTTGAGATTGATGAGTTAAGAAGAACTGGCCGTATTATATTGCATTCTCTTTATACTTCTAAAGACAGGGAAGAAGAGAAAGTCGCATTCCAAAAACTATGGACACTATTACTCAATGAAGCATTGCCCAATTACTTTCTTGAAACGAGTGCTTTGGCAGATGACTTACTAATCTCTGATTATGGTTCCTTAATCCAATTGATAGGAACAAAATTATTAGAGGATGAAGGGATTCGAACACAATACAATCAAGAAGAAATTCGAATGATTGGATCATTTTTCTTGGAGGAATTTATTAAAAATGAGGTCAAGAACTTTGACGAGTTGCATTATATCCTGATCCCTGCGTTACTTAGTGTGGCTCAACTGGATCCGATGTTATTACGGAAGGCATTGGAGAAAGGAAACTATAAAGAAGTGGCCATTGGAACCTTTATGGGGTATTGGCAAAAAGGAAATATCCAAATCATGGAAAATGAAAGAATATTCAATCAGGTGTTTGATCTGTATCAAGAAAACACACTTAAATGGCGACGGAAAAAGGTGTTAGCAGAAGAGGAAGCAAAAAAATGTATCGGAGAGGGGGTAAAGACTAGCGCTCTAGTATTAGAACAGAGATATCTTGGTGGATCAGATCCTTGTCCTGACTACTTTACCTCCCCTAATATTGAGGATGCCTATAAAGCGTTGACAAGAGCTGTATCTGATAGTTTCTATCCGTTTGATAAGAAACTGATTGAATATGCAACCAATTCATTTGATGCAACAGAACGCCAGTTTGTTTTCTCCCCAGAGACTCAAACTTATTTGGCGTATGCTAAATTGGAAAGTAAGCCGGGGTTTCCTGGACGTGGTACAGCACCGCCTTTTCCAGCTGCTTATCTGAATCAGCAAGTGGTGATTCAGCTTGCTCAATGCGATCTGTTTATAGCGTTTAAAGGCTATGAAGAGCGGTTGTATGCTCTGAAGAAATTGGAGAACAACGGAGGTTACATTTACTATCGAGTGGATAAAGATCCTTCTTTATATCTTAAATTCGGATTATTTGATCAAACCGAAATCAAGAAAAAAGGCTATAAAGTAGAAGAGGATTCCATTCGTGTAGGGAATCGGCTGTATACGTTTTCTGTGCGTGCGGATCAAAGTAAAAAGTTATCCCATGGTGCTGAGAGAGAAAAGTTTATTGATGCACTCAGCCGTCAGCATAGTGAGGCGCTTTATGCACAGTTGTATAAGTCAGGAGATGACAAAACGATCACACGACAAATTTGGGATGTCCTTAAACACTTCATTCCTTTTTATGATTGCGTGACGGGAATTGCTGAACAAGATACTGTCAAGGCTGTTTCTTCTTGCCTAATTGATGTCGTTCTTTTAATCCCGGTTTTAGGACAGATCACCGCTCTCAATACAAGATTTGCCTTAGGTGTGGCTAGAGCGATAGCAACGGGTGGGATAAGAAATGGGATTCGCAAAGGTGCCCAATTCCTTCCTAATGCCTTTGAACTCAAAAAAGTCCTATACAGTACTTTACGCTATGTAGATCCCGGATTTGGGTTAGTAGCTGGGGGAAGCAAGCAGCTACTTAAAGGATTAGTGAGATTAAAAAATCAGGTATATGTGACTAAGGAAGTGACATCCGTTTTAGAAAAATTGTCTAAATCAATATCATCTTCAGAACTACCAAGTGGAGTAGTCATGGCTCGCTTACCAGATGGTGGGGCGGAATTCGCGGTGAAATTAGTCAAGTATCATTTATATGCACCGGTAACGAATCTAAATACTGGAACTGTTTCTGGTAGATATTTTGTCTTGAAAGAGGATCAGTTAGAGCTCTTTAGGGGACCAGTTACCTTTACACCAGACGAATTAGCATTGATCAAACGTTTATCAGTAAAGACAAATGTTCCTCAGATTTTCGTTGGTGTACCTAATGTGAATCCAAAAGCTTATGGTGAAGGAACAGTCTTGATATCGGAAAAAGAAGGGGAAGAGGTAAAGACTTTTATTAAAATGAATCATGAATTGATTTCTCTCCGAATCACCCCCATTGAAGGACATGGCGCACGGTTTGATGTATTGGATGGAGAAAAGATTTATCCAGTGAATTACAATGGTGTAGAGTGGTATTTCGAACCAGAGACTTCACCATATGTAACGAAAGAACTGGCAGATGAAGTTACCAAAAAGATCGATGAGTTTGAATCATTGAAGGATCCAATCACCCTTTCTCCTCCTTATGAGCGGGATTTGATGTATGACAAATCCGGAAGGTCCTACATCAAGATCAATAATCACTATATTCCTCTTATCTTATTTGATCAAAATAATGGGCGTTATCATTTAGTGAAAAAAGATATAGATGAATCGATGGCGGTGTTGAGGTTCGATCTGGAGAATGGCGGATTTAGGATGGAAACCATCGTGGAGAGGAAAGAATTAAGTATGTTTATTCAAGAGGATATTCTTGAACGAAGGAGAAAAGCTTTTTGGAAATGGAATTTTGGCTCATCCAAAGATTCATCTGCAGATACTCCTTCACAGAGCACCACACATGAAGAAGCGGGGCCAGGTACGTCTCATGGCTCCTCAATGGGTACTTCACAGGGGGCACCAAGTACCTCAACGGGAGCCATTCCCAAAGTTCTCCATGAAGAATCCTATCCTGAACTTCCTGCGGCGCCAGACAATTGGGCGAAATGGGTGAAATTTAAACATGCAAAACGGGATGTAGGATTGAGAAAGTTTATAGGACATAACCAGGTAGATCTTAGGACACTCTCTATTTTCCCTCCAGAATGGCAGGCTTACTATCTAGATGATGAGGCTCGGGTCGTTAAACGAGTTTATAAGGAGATTGATAAGAATTTTCATCCTAGACCTAAATTTGAGGTATTTGTCGGTCTTGATTCAACGGATGTACAAGATTATTTCAAACCATTTCAGGCGGAACTTAGGGAAGATTTTAAGAAGGCAAAAAAAAAATTTGAATCGGCAGTCAAATTGTATGAAAATCTTTTGAAAGAGGAGAACCTCTCAAGTACGAAAGAAGGAGAATATCTGATCCAAATGTTCAAATTGCAAGATGTTCCAGAAAAAGAAATAATTCTAAGAGAAAGTGTCAAGAGATTGAATAGCATATCGAAAAAGGGAAGTGAATTCCTGGAAATTTCGAAAGATTTAGCCTTTCAAAATGTATGGACCTTATCAACAGAGTTAGTTTATGATGAGAAAGCACTGCAATACTATTCTTCGGTTAATCACGCGATTGCAACTGAGGCATTTACGCTAAGAAAGGAGTCGGAGTGTCGTATCTTTATTTTTGCAGATGCTTTTCATCCTAAACCAGAGCTTCTACAAAACCGCCCATCTGGTCCTGACGTAGTGATGCATGAAGTCACACATCTGGTGGCAGCTTCAGAAGATTTAGCAGAATATAGCCAGGCGGGGGTGGGGTTAAAGAATAACGGAAAAAAAACACTGGAAATTTACGACCAAAAATATCCGGAGCTGATAAAAGTAGATTCTAAATTATTACTAAATTATGGGTATGAATTGGCACATGCACTAGAATTATCCGAGGATTATTTAACACCAGAGATGCTCAAATCAGCGTTAGAAGCAAACCACACCTTACGTGTTCATTTCCAGTTAACGGACGCAGAAATGTTGATGACCATTATCAGAGATCATGTGGAAGGAAGAGCATTTGATGCACAATTTCTTGCGAAAAGAGATCTCAATAAGGACGAATTAGGAAATGGAGACTTGTTTACGTTTCAGGTGTTATCTTATGTCAGTGGGTCGGTAAATTTTGAGCAAAACATTCAGCAAAATAAAACGCAAGAACAAACAACCAATCTTCCGGATTTAACAAGTGTCGCCTCTAGCCAAACAAATGGCAACAGAAACAAAAGAGAGGTAGTGTCAGCCAGTATAGAACCCATAGAGAATGCAGCCCATCAAAGTTTATTAAAACTTATCAATCAGAGTATAGAAAGAAGTAAGAATCCCAATCAATATGACTCCAGCCAAGCAGTAAGTATGGAGCTACCAAAGAATGTATCGAAACAAAGTGATTTAAATCTTGTAACTACGAATACCGAAAACAATCCCAATCTTTTTGTCTCCAATCAACAAATAAACACAGATTTACCAAATAATCCAGCGAATCAAAGTTTTTTCGATATTGTATTCACTAGTAAATACAGAAGTACTCAAAACCATCCAACGAAGGGATTCAATCCACTGATCAACAAAAATCGGAAGGTATTAACCCCACAACATTAAATAAATTATGTGAGCTTTCCTCTGTCGCATCCGATGATACATATTAACATGATAGAGGTAAAGGGAGTAGAGATATTCGAACTGAGCGTGGAACAAAAGTATGATTCACTCTTGTTTCACGCTCTAAATACATATAAATAGCAGAATCAGAAGCAACTTCATCTGTAATAAGCTGAAATTCACAAAGATTGGAAAAGCAACTTTCGTGAATTTCAGCTTATTTCTTGGAGTTAACCACTTCTGTACCAGCCTCATACTTTTATTATTGTCTTTGGATTTAGTTGAGCTCGCAAATCATGGGTTATATAAAACCACCTGCTTCCATAATAAGATAGTCACTATAAATAAACGGCGTTCAAAAACCAGCTTCTACGATAATAAGGCAGACGCTATGAAAATATGGAAAAATATTTTCATAGGTAGTAGGTTCATGGATATATGTAGGTTAATACTCACTCCCGAATTTTTAGAAACGGCGTTCAAGAAGCTGCACTTCGGTAATAAGCCAGAACCCTAAAAAATGAGGGGAACCATTTTAAAGCATTAAATGATTTTAAAGAAACTACAGACTCCTTACATTTGAAAACGGCGTTCAAAA
>NZ_NGMO01000001.1:40074-76638 GCF_002140175.1 Candidatus Enterococcus wittei | reverse complement strand
TAGAAACGGCGTTCAAGAAGCTGCACTTCGGTAATAAGCCAGAACCCTAAAAAATGAGGGGAACCATTTTAAAGCATTAAATGATTTTAAAGAAACTACAGACTCCTTACATTTGAAAACGGCGTTCAAAACCAGCTTCTACGATAATAAGGCAGACGCTATGAAAATAGGAGGAAATATTTTCATAGTGTTTGCCTTATTACTTGAAGCTAAACGGTTTTTTCACGGCCTCTTATTGATAAAACAAATTTTCTGATGGGTAGATGGCTGCACTTGTGATGTCGATTCCTAGTTGTTTTAAGGTTTGTTCATCGTTTTTATTGACCATGACGGTTGAATGGGCTTGCGCACCTTCTAGTTCTGCTAATTTTTCGTAGGCTACTTGTGCAATGGGATTGGTAACGGCACTAATAGATAATGCAATCAATACTTCGTTAAGACTTAGCGTATCCATCGATGAGTGCAGTGCCTTTGATTTCATTCCTTGGATCGTTTCCAATACAAGTGGTGATAGTAATGGGATCTCATCAGAAATATGGGCTAAATGTTTAATAGCATTTAGTATGACAGCTGCAGAAGCATCCATCAATGTACTTGTACGTCCAGTTAAAATGACCTGATCAGGTAATTCAATGGCAATGACTGCGACTGGATCAGCTGAAGGACTTTGAGTTGCTTTTGCGTATTCATGGGCTGGGCGCACGACTTTGCGATCTTCGGGACGTAAGCCGACTTCTTCCATGATTAGTTTGATACGATTCACGGCTTCTTCATCGGTTAATCCTTTTTTAAAGTCACAAGCGGTTTGGAAGTAACGTCTGATAATTTCTTGTTTTGAAGCTTCTTGAACAACTTCATCATCAATGATCCCAAAACCTACTCGATTGACCCCCATATCGGTTGGAGATTGATAAACAGATTCTTTACCTGTGATTTTTTCAATGATCCGTTTGATTACTGGGAATGTTTCTACATCTCGATTATAGTTGACTGCAACTTTATTGTAGGCATCAAAATGAAAAGAATCGATCATGTTCAAATCTTTTAAATCAACGGTCGCTGCTTCATAAGCAATGTTTAAGGGATGTTTCAAAGGCACATTCCAAACAGGGAACGTTTCGAATTTTGAATAACCAGCAGCATTCCCTCTTTGGCTCTCATGGTACAGTTGGTTAAGACAAGTGGCTAACTTACCGCTACCAGGTCCAGGGGCAGTTACAACCACGATTGGTTTTGTCGTCTCGATATAATCATTTTTTCCAAAGCCATCCTCAGAGACGATTTTATCTACATTGACTGGGTAATCTTCAATCTCTGAATGTTTATATACTTTGATATTGCGTCTTTCTAATTTATTGATAAATACTTTTGTAGCTGGCTGACCGTTGTATCTTGTGATTACTACGCTATTAATTGAAAGACCATAACCGCGTAATTCGTCAATGAGACGTAAGATATCCATATCGTAAGTAATTCCATAATCACCACGAATCTTATTTCTTTCAATATCACCAGCATAGACACAAATTAGGATCTCTGCTTGATCTTTTAGTTTTTGCAGAAGTTTGATTTTAGCATCTTCTTCAAATCCAGGCAGAACTCGTTTGGCGTGCTTGTCATCTACTAACTTACCACCAAATTCTAAATACAATTTATCATAGTGATTGACTCGTTCAAGGATATATGCGGACTGTTCTTCAATGTATTTTTCTGAATCAAAACCGATTTTTTTCACTTGGTTCCCTCCTTAAGTACTAAAGCATTTTTTCATTTTTTTCGCATTTCGTCAACTACTAGATAGGAAATCAAGAAACACTCTTATCTAAACACAATTTTTAAAAACCATAAAGAATCCTGAGAAACATGCTTGTCTACAACTTCATTCATTGGTATGATAGTCTTTGATAAGGAAGGTGTCCTATGAAAAAAAGACAAAAAAAGAAAAATGCGTACAAAAAATACATTCGTTCCATTTTTACTGGCTATGAGAAAATGCTAGAAAATAACGAATTAACCGAATTGAAATTCACTTATTTAAATGAAGAAACACTTTTAACACGTGATGAAAATCAGCGGATACATTTCACGACGAGAGATTTACCCAAAAAATAAAAAAGAAAAGAGTGGGGAATCAAAAACACCTCACTCTTTTGTTTTTATAATATAAATGCATCGTCACAAATAATTGAGAACAAATTAAAAAAAGTAGTATTTCTCGAGGATGCAAAGCAATCCAATTAACACTTTTCTACAAGAAAATGATATGATTGTGTTACATAGCAATGAGGAATCAATAAAAATAAGCTAAGAACAGTAGTAAGGAGGTACGTATGATGAAAGAATCACAGCCAGAAGAAACGTATGCGGAAAATGAACAAGAGAAAGACGCTTCTTTTTACGATATCAAGGAAAAAGCGAGTATGAACCTCTCACAACTATTGGAAGATCTTCAAGCATTCGAAGAAGCCGTTCGGGAAGAAAATATTCCAGCAATTTATCAATTATATAATGGTCGTCTGAATGATGAATTAAAAAGAAGTTCCAATGAGAACCATGAAATTGATCAATTATTGATGCGTAAACTTCATGATCATTTTTTACAAGAATTCCCTTTTATGGAACTTGTAGAAACCATTTCACCAACGATGTGTTATTACAAAATCGGGTCTTACTATCATGAAAGACCAACAATCGGCATTGATGCCAGTCTCCCAGAAATTTTTGTATTACCTAACATCGATGCAGAATGGGCAAACTATGCTACGCAACAGGAACGAGATTTTGATAAACAAATCAACGAATTAGAAGCAAAAGTAATCACGGCTCAAACGGAAATTGAGCGCTTGGATGAAAAAATCAAAGAAATCAATAAACAAATCAGTGGATTGGATGATAACAAAGGCTTTTTAAATCGAAAAAAAATCGATGAAGAGATCCAAGCTTTGGAAAAACAAAAGCAAGTCTTTGAAAACGAAAAATCTGGATGGCTCCCTTACATTGAGGAACCTGAAAAAATCCAAAAACAAAAAGAAGCTTTGCTGCAAGAAGAAAAAGCAGATCAGCTGAAAGCTGCGATCGTTGAAAAAGAACAACGTCAAATCAAACGATATTTTGGTGACACAGAAGGATTCAGTCAATCCATCCATCGTTTCTTGATGACTTATCTTGGTAGCGAAAACCCTGGAACAATGGAAGAGGGAGGGAATGAAGCATGAATAAACAAGAAGAGTTTGTCAAAGAAACAGATAATATAGAAGAAGATTTTTCATCTGAAACTTTAGAAGAACAATTAGCTGATGATATAGAAAGTTCTTCAGAGGAATCGGAAACATCCCATGAAGAAACTAAAATTCATGAGAAAGAAAAAGTTGTACCTAATCCAACTGAATTCTATAAAGAAAACATAGAGCATATAGTAGATGAAAATCAGTTTTATCTTTCTGGAAAAGAAAGAGATCATGAAGATATTGTCAGCTTGATTGAAACAGCAGAAGCTGAACTGGCTGATCTTCGTTTACGCAAATATTTAATTGAAGCAGATTTTAATGAACTATTAGTTGCTTATAACCATTACGTATTAGAAAAAGCGCCTATTTCAGCAATTGCCAAAAAAAGTTTGATTGAGTACTTTGCTTATGAACTATTAAAACCACTCAATGATATTGGTTTGAAATTATCAACTCATTCCTATGATGAATGGGAAACAAGACATTTTTCGATCAACTATAGTCTGGATAATCATCAGGAATTGATTTTTTCTTTTGTATTACCGACAATCAACCAAAGATATCAGGTAGAAGCGATCAATTTGCTTCGTATCTCTCCTGAAACTATGACCATTGAAGTAGATGATGAGCGTGTGTTAGCGCTGATTCGTCATTGGTCAGTAGAACGGGCATTTTCATCTGGACAGATCACGATATTCAATCATAAATTGAATCAAGTGTTCGCTCACGCTCGCTCGCTAGGCTTTACCGTTACACAAACGTTGTTAGACAATACAAAACCATTACGACTTGATTTGGTGAGTCAATTTGAGTTGACGGAGTCAGTACTTGATGATATTTTTATTGTAACAATGAAGAACCAAAGTTATGATATGGAAAAAATTACTGAAAATACGTATAATGTCTTACTTGATAAAGGCCAATCGATGCTTATTTCTAAGAGGGAAGGAAATCAGACAAATCTTTCGATATCTTCTGGGGAGTATCATCGTTCCGTCATTGATTTCTTTATCAATTATGAATTTTTGGTACCACTGATGGTACGAAAAGCGTAAATGCTTGGTAACAATGACTGAAGATCGCTTTTCATTTATTCCATTTGGAAAAGTCCTTAAATTCGGGCAACTAAATCAATTAAGAATGAGTTGACCTACAGTTTTAACCCGAAATAAGTCGAAGAATGCCGAAAACAGAAATAGTCTTTCGGTGTCTTCGGCTTATTTTCGGAAGGGAACAAACTCAAAACATTTTACTTAATCAGAACAAGAGGTTGATGCATTCATACATGTGTCATCTCTGTTCTGTTTATGAATAGGAATGAGGGGGAGCTACATTTCTATAGAAATATCAATAAACCCTTTTAAAAAGATAAAAGCAACGTATGAAAGGAGGCCAGCATGACAACAAAAAAGATGGCTCAATTGAGCTTGTTATCTGCGGCTTGTGTTGTTGGAAGGATTATTTTTCAGTTTATCCCGAATTTTCAGCCGATGACAGCTATTTTCTTATGGGTCGTGTTACTATTGGGATTAAGAGATGCTTATATTGTGATGACCTTGTCATTGCTTTTAAGTAGTATTTATTTCGCTATCGGTCCGTGGGTAATTGGTCAGTGGTTAAGTTACGTCCTTGTATTAAGTTTATTTGCACTTATTTTTAATCATTCTTTCTTAAAGAAAAAACGTGGTTTTCTAGCCGTTGGTTTTTTCTTGTCAGGTTTTCTTTACGGGCTAGGCATGACTACTTTTGATGTCGTTTTATACCGTCTTCCTCAACCATTGATTTATTATTTACAGGGAATTTCTTTTGACATGATGCATAGCATTGGTAATCTATTATTTTACATTATATTTTTACCTGTCGTCATGCGATTCAAACAGAATATGGGAGGGAAAAATGAAAAAAACAATTAATTATCTTATTTTGTTAACAGTCAGCATCATATTATTTGCTGGTTGTAGCAACATGGAGAAAAAAACGATAGAAGAAAGTCACACGATAAGCACTGAGGTCCAACATACAGCTACGATCACACTTCAAGAAGATGGAAAAGAGCTAGTTGAGAAAGAAGTCTCATTCATCAAAGGACAAAACTTATTAACGATCCTTCAAGAAAATTTTTCAGTAGAAGAAGATCAAGGTTTCATTACATCCATTGAGGGCCATCAACAGAATAAAAAAGCTCAAAGGTATTGGATGTTTTCAGTTGATGGGAAAAGTGCGAAGGTAGGAGCGAAAGAGATCATTTTAAAAGATGATCAAAAAATCGTCTTTAATTTAGCGAAGATTTGATTGAGATAAAATCATTCGAAAGAAGGCAAGAGAATGGAGAATTTAAAGAAAAGTGGGATGTTTTCTGTGCTTGCTGCTTTAGGTGCTAACCTTTTAGTAGCACTCAGTAAATTCGTTGGCTATGCGATAAGTGGAAGTGCCGCCATGTTGAACGAAAGCATCCATAGTATCGTAGATTGTAGCAATCAGATTTTGCTTTTAATAGGGGACAAACGAGCGGGGCGAGGACAAAGCGACTTGCATCAATTTGGTGAAGGTCGTGCGAAATATTTTTTCAGTACGATCGTCGCTATGATGTTGTTTTTTGGTGGGGGCGCTCTTGGTGTCATGGAAGCCTTTGAAAAGCTGCTCCATCCTGCTCATGAAGTAGGTAATCCATGGATCGTTCTGATGATCTTACTCTTTGGTCTAGCAATTGAAGGAAGCTCTCTACGAATCGCCATGAAAGAAATCCATGAACTGAATACAGAAAAATTATCCACGTTGCATTTTTTGCGAGAAAGTCGTCATAGTGAAATCTTAGTCATTTTTACTGAAGACTTGTGTGCGGTTATCGGTTTAATACTTGCATTAGTAGGCACCATCTTAACAATGATGACTGGGATTGCAGCTTTCGATGCGGTCAGTGGATTGTTGATTGGTTTCTTATTAATGGGAGCTGCGATTTTCTTAGCAAGAGAATTTTATAGTTTAATTATCGGAGAAAGTGTTACTGCATCTGATTTGAGTAAAATCAAACAGGCTTTTAAGCGACCAGAAGTCAACCATTTGATCGATATCAAAACCGTTCACCTTGGGCCAACGGAAATCTTAGTAGCAGCAAAAGTGGACCTATTTGAAAATAAAGACTATCAGATTCACATGATCATCAATGACATCGAGCGGACGATCCGAGAATCTTTAGAAGATAAGAAACTTTATATTTATATTGAAACAGATAAGTATGACCCACATTATCAACGAGCAGTCATTGATCGAAAAGAACAATAAGGGAAATGATCCACGATTTATATATAGGTTTTATTCTGCTGATTTTTAAGATAAACCGTGCATTCACTTATTTGTGAGTAAAGCTTTCCATCAGATATGAAAAATAGCTTGATGGAAGGCTTTTTATTGATTTGAAAGAATAGTTTTTCAACTTACTGCCTTATATTAACTTGCCGATTTTTACTTAAATATAGAGAAAATTCGTTATTGTAATTATCAATTCTAACGAAAATGAGAAAAATATAATTATGTTTTTAATTAAAACGGCTACATTTTTGTTTATTTATGTTACAATAAAGCCGCTTATTTATTTGTTGTAAATAGAAGGAGACGTTTTTCATGAATGAAAGAAAACGTGCGCCGTGGCTACAGTCTTTGCATGCAGTTATGCCACTTTGCCTGAGCTATATTCCTGTTGGATTAGCCTGCGGAGTGTTGTTACAGCAAGTGGGATTCAATCCGATTTTAGCTGGACTGTTGTCGATATTAGTTTTTTCTGGTGGCGCGCAATTTTTAGTTGCTTCGATGTTAGCAACACAAGCACCGTTTGCAACAACACTGTTAATGGTATTTTTTTTGGAATTGCGTTATATCTTATTAGGGTCGAGTCTTTCTGGATTTATGAAGAAAGAAAAACGATTCTTTTTAGCTGTGTTTTCACAATCTTTAAATGATGAAAACTATGCAGTTAACTATTTGAAATATGCTACAGATCCGACATGGAACAAGCGTAAAGCATTATACGTCAATTGGTTTTCAATGGCTTCATGGACACTGAGTAATATGATCGGAAATCTTTTTGGTTCTGTCATTCGAGTAGATGCAGATCTAGTCCATTTTGCATTGACTGCCATGTTTATCTTTATGTTCGTCACACAGATGAAAAATGCTTGGTTGATATTAACAGGTTTATTTTCTGGCGCTTTAGGTGTTTTGTTAATGGTCTTATTTCAAAATACGCTAGGCTTGATTGCGGCCACAATCATTGCTTCACTTGCAGGATTCGGTTTAGAAAAAGCATTTAAAAAAGAAAAATCTAAAAAACGTCGAAATCAAGAAGACGCGGTCGGCGAACCATTATTCCATTTTTCTGAACAGGAGGTCCAACGTCATGACTAAGATGTATCTGCTATTGCTAATCTTTAGTTTATTCATAGTTGCTTATATTCCTCGGGTATTTCCTATGCTGTACTTTACACATCGAAAAGTCCCAGCGTGGTTTGGTGAATGGATGAAATATATCCCTGTCGCTTTATTTGCTAGTCTGGCTTTTAAAGATGTCTTTATTACACATGAACATCTAGATATCGCTTGGAATATCAAGATCGTAGCAATGCTGTTGGTGATAGGAGTAGCGTATAAGACACGTTCAATGGCTTTGTCGGTTTTAACTGGTCTTACTTCCGTCTTTTTGTTATCGATGATTTGAACACTATTGACGAACGATATATAGTGACTTCAGATAGGGTGGAGAAATTTCGGGGAATAAGGTTGAATGATTTGTGTTGGGGGTGACGATGTCATCTCCTTTTTTTATTTCTAAAAAGAATACAACCAACGATTTGTCCTTATTTGTTTTTTTGCTATAATAGGGAAGATGTCGATTCTAAATATAGATAGTTGAGGAAGATTTAATGAATAAAAAGTTAATGCAAGGAACATTTTGGCTTACTTTTGCCAATTTGCTCTGTAAAGTTTTAGGTGTTATCTATTTAATTCCCTGGTTAAGTATGATGGGAAACAATCAAGATGGGATGTTAGCGACCACATTATACAACGTCGGCTATTTACCATATGGACTGTTTTTGATGCTTGGTACTGTAGGATTTCCTAATGCTATTGCCAAAAAAGTGGCAGTTGCAAGCAAAAATGAAGACGATCAAGCTTGTCGGATCATTTTTCGTAGCACCATCAATATCATGTTTGTCATCGGGATCATTTCTGCTGTTTTGATGTATTTATTTGCTCCAGCACTTGCTAGCATCAGTCCGATCTCAAATACAAACAATGGTATTTTAGCGATTCGAAGTCTTTGTCCTTCCTTAGTAGCGATTCCTGTATTGAGTGCAATGCGTGGCTATTTCCAAGGGAAAAACAATCTGCGTCCTTATGGTACTTCATTGATTATTGAACAAGCTGTACGTGTCTTAGTGATTCTAGGAGGAACTTTTTATCTACGTGTACTGACAGATGGAACGATCGTCCAAGCTGTCTTAATTAGTACAGTAGCATCTTTCTTTGGTGGGCTAGCTGCGATTCTCCATATGTATTTTGTTGGTCAAAAAAATGATTATTTCCGATTAAACGATTTTGGAATTTCTAGTCGCTATTTCCAAAAAGAAAATCGTTCAGCATCCGTATCGATTATTCGAGAAACATTGCCTTTTATTTATGTAGGTTCTGTGATCACTATTGTTCAGATGATTGACCAAGTAACGATGAAACCTTTCTTACATTTTTTCAGACCAGAAATTGCTGATCAGCAACTTGAGTTTCTTTTCAGCCGTGCCTCGGTTAATCCAAATAAATTAACGTTGATCTTGATTTCAATGGTAGGTACGGTAGCAATCAGCAGTTTACCCTTATTAAGTACATTAGGGAAAAAAGACCGTCAACAAATTGAAAAAATCGTTGGGGACAGCTTTTCGATTGCGCTCTTGATTTTATTGCCTTCTCTAGCAGGAATGTCTTTACTAGCAGGGCCTTTGTATACACTATTTTTTGGTTATGATCCAGACAGTGTCGGCTATTTCCAAATGGCACTTTTAGCCTCATTGTTCTTTTCTTTATTTACTATTTTATCCACGATGCTTCAATCGCTGAATCATCACCTAGTGGCTATCAAATTGACTACTGAAGCGATCATTTTGAAAATTGTCTTCCAAGCGATCGGATTGGCTCTGTTTGGTGGTTATGGTATGAGTCTATCCAATACCTTCGCTTTTGGAATTGTTTTTGTTCAAGGATATCAATATATGTGTCGTGAATATCGGATTTCTCCATTTGCAAAAATCAATGAGTTTTTCTTAAAAACTTTCCGCTCAACTATGTTAATGCTTGGTATCTGTTTTATTCTCTTTATTTTATTGAATCTATCTCTGTCCATGACCTCGAAAACGCATGCTATGATTTATTGTATCGTGCTTGGAGGAGTAGGCGGTGTCTCCTTCCTTTTTGCTCAATTTGGCAGAAATGCTTTGCAAATAGTGAAACATTTTAAACGATAGATGTTGAGAATACTTTTGAAAGATTCGTGACTCATTTATATATTTATAGTTATTTATTTATTCTTCGCCTGGGTTTCTTTAGCTCCAGGCGATTTCTTTGTTTCTTGGTTGTTATTCTTCTTCATGTTGTTGAGAAAGGTTCAAATCTAATCTGACTTATGATATAGTATTATGGACGATTAAAATTCTTTGAAACGAGGAACTTAAATAAATGAAACTTGCAATAGTTACTGATAGTACGGCTTTCTTGCCGGAACGCATTCAAAATCATCCTGATTTATTCGTGATTCCGATCCCGATTATTTTGGATGGTAAAATTTACAATGAGGGCATTGATATCAAAGCAGATGAGTATTATGGCTTATTAAAAAATAGTAAAGATTTTCCGACCACTTCACAGCCTGCGGTGGGAGAGGTGTTATCGTTATATGAAAATCTTAAGTCTAAAGGGTATGATACGGTCTTAAGCATCCATTTATCTTCTGGGATTTCCGGATTTGTCAATACGTTATTTGCGATGAAAGATGACATAGAAGATATGGCAATCTATCCTTATGATTCCAAGATCACAAGTATGCCCATGGGACACATGGTAGAAGCAGCATTAGATTTAAACGATGCTGGACGTTCTCTTGAAGAAATCCTAGCGCATGTCGATCGAATCAGAGATAATACGTATGCTTACTTGATTGTTGATGATCTCAATAATTTAGTCCGTGGCGGGCGATTAACCAATGGAGCAGCACTTATCGGTGGGTTATTAAAAATCAAACCGATTCTGACATTCTCGGATGGGAAGATCGTTTTATTCGAAAAAATACGTTCAAGTAAAAAAGCTTTTGCACGTGCAGAAATGATCATCGGCAAAAGAAACGATGAGATCAGACCGCCTGTTAAATTGTATGTGATCCATGCAAATAATTTAGAAGTAGCAAAAGAAGAAAAAGCCAAACTTCAAAAACAGTATCCAGAAGCTGATATCGAGATTGGCCACTTTGGTCCAGTTATTGGTAGCCACTTAGGGGAGAAGGCAATCGGTATTGCCATCTCTGCTCAGTAAAAAGAAACTGAAAGAAGTAAAATTTTCGTTAACCCTACATAGATGATGACGAAAAATGAAAGGCAGACAAGATATAATGGTGTAAAAATGGTGTTGTACTTGATTTTCGGGTATCTTGAATCAGCACGTTCGGTTTTTCAGTATCTTATTTTTATCGGATTGACGGTTGCTGGTTATGCAACCTCTGCTTTCAATTAATGAAGGGTATATGAAATTGAATGATCACTAAAATTAAATAAAGAGTGCTTATCAGCCATTAGCTAGCTTTCGAAAGTAAAGTGGATCGTGAAAATAGGATACCTATTCATGATCCACTTTATTCTTTGAAATAGGATACTTCTGGGCTTCACTTTTTTGCATTTAAGAACTATTTGCTTTATACTAGCGCATATCGGAAACTGTGACTCAAGGATACCTTCTAGAATCTAAAAACAGGTTCTAACAGCTGTACTTTGGAAATCTGACAGTACGCTGTTGTCACACAACAAAGGAGTGTCTATTATGGAAATACCAACAAATCAAAAACATAAACCAGTGATCGTTGTTGAAGACTATGATTTAGTAGATGGAAGAAATGCGTTGCATACGGATGTGAAAGGTCTATCTTTAGGTCTTACTACAGGAAATGACGATGAAAAAACAGAGATTTCTGGGAAAATCTGGCGTCAGACAGAAGAGGGATGGTCGAATGATTCTGAAGAGTTACCAATTACTAGAATCTTAGATCTAGCAATCCTAGTCGCACAAGGCAGTCTTTATTTTCAAGATGCGTACCGCTATGAGAAATTTTACGATCCGGAAAATACGCTCATTGATATTATCGGTTTGCAAGGGAATCGTATGACAGTGGAAGTCGATACAAAAAATCCTGAGATCGATGAGAACATCTTGAGCTACTATGATGCGCTCCAAAAAGAAGGGGAACTTCTTGGTGAACGTTTTAGGATTCTGAAACGTTTATTAGATGATTTAGGATATTAAACTTTTAAGGGACGTGTATGATGGAAAATTTCTCATTAACAGAAGATCGGCGTTTCACATCGATCGAAAAACAAATGATTTGGCAAAAGCCAGATAGTCATCGTACGAGTATAGAGGAAAAAAGAATTGCTTCAGAAATCAAGGCGAACTGGCATGATCCAGAAATGAAGATCAGTAATGTATTGCTTGAAGGGGATGCTGGATCAGGGAAGACTCAATTAGCGAAAGCTTTATCTCATGATCTCCAACTACCATATACCAAAGTCACTTGTTTTGCTGATATGGATAAATCGGACGTATTTGGTGCGTTACTTCCTGTAGTTGATTCCAGTCAGGAAGAAGATCAAGAATTATTCGAAGCAATCTATCAGACAGAAACATTAGATGCTGTCTTACAATTGATCCAACAACACTATGGACTTACCCCAGAAGGAGCTAAACGGAAATTAGCTCAACTTGTCCAACGGATTGAAGAAAACCAAGAAAGTAGTCTTCATTATAACTATTATCCTTCAGAAATCGTTCGAGCGATTGAAAAAGGCTATTTGCTAGAAATCCAAGAGCCAACGGTGATCCGTGATGCCTCTGTTCTTGTTGCTTTAAATTCAGCATTGGAGCCAAACGGATTGTTGAATCTGCCAACTGGTGTCATCCGTCGCCATCCAGACTGTGTGATCGTTATCACTACAAATCGCAACTATCAAGGAAATCGACCATTAAATGAATCTTTACGAGATCGTATGCAGCATGCAGAGAAAATGGATCTACCTGATTTAGGCGTGATGGTTGAACGGGCGATAAGTAAGACATCAGTCAATGAGCCAGAACTGTTGCATAAAATGGCTGAAATCATTAGGCTACTTGATCAAACGGCTAAAGCCAATGCGATAAAAGGAGTCGCTGGGATGCGTTCTTACTTTTATTGGGTTAATACAATGAAACAAGGACAAAATCTTCTTCAATCTCTCTATCCTAAAGTACTCTATAAGCTCACTACAGATTCAGATGAGTTACAAATTCTAATGGAGGCTTTGACTGAAAGTAATCTGTTGATTGAATTAGAAGCTTTACTTAGAAATGAAACTCATCAAAAACGCCTTGCTCGTATATCTCAGACAAAGGGAAGAACGATCAGCCAGGAAGAAGCAGAAGATCGTCAGATCGAATCTTTAGCTGCAGAAACCAATTCTTTACAATCTGAAGGAACATTTGAAGAAAAAATCGAAGAAGAATCAAAACCATCAATGGAAGAAACTTCAACTACTTTTCCTGTTTCAGAAAAAGAAAGAAGTCAGGAAGTCGAAGGACATCACCAGAAAGAATATGCAGAAGAGACAGAAGACAAATCAGATAAAATGTCTGCTTCTGATATGGAAGCCTATGATCAAGCAATCAAACGTGAATTAAATAAAGAAGCACGACAATTGATGAAAGGAACGATCCATGAAAAAGAAGGGATGATCCTACATCGACCTAAATTCACCCCCAACGATCCAGAAGCAAAAGACATACGTCAAGAAGTCTTACCTGTCGTCGAATCATTGAGCCGGCAGATTCTAGATTTGTTAGACAATGAAGATGGGGTATCATATCAAAAAGGAAAATATGAAGGACAGCGGTTCAATGCCACTCGCATTGCATATGGCGATCTACGCTACTTTGATAAGAAAAATCCTCCGCACGAACAACCATCTTTAGCAGTTGCAATCCGGATCGATGAATCAGGTTCAATGATTCGTGATGAGCGAATGATGGCTGCGAAAAAAGCCGCAATAGCAGTGGCTGCTTTTGCTCAACGTGTCGATATCCCTTTAATGATCTATGGGGATACTGCAGATGTCTCCGCACGCGAAAAAACGTCTGTTTTTTCCTACAAGGAATTCACCGACACCTACCATTGGCTAGATGACAAACTTGTAACTATGAAACCAAGGCAAAATAATCGTGATGGAGCTGTGATTCGTTTAGTGGCTGAAAAATTGAGCCAACAAACTGCTACGACAAAACTACTGATCAATATCAGCGATGGTCAGCCTAAAGCTTTACCGGATTATACCGGTGCTAAAGCAAAAAAAGATATTCAAGAGGTATTGGCAGATTATGAGCGACAAGAAATCGTATTTGTCTCTGCAGCCATCGGCCAAGACAAGCAGGAAATCAAAGGTATTTATGGCGATAATCGTTTCATCGATATTACCGACCTGAACGATTTTCCGAAACAAATGATCCAATTGATTTCTCGATATCTTTAAGAAAATAAGTCGTTATGAATAAAAGAAAAATCTAAGCAACAAATTCATCACTTAGTTGCTTAGATTTTTCTCTTTTTTTAACAATTTTTGTATCTTATGGAATAATCTATTCTCTGCAATTCGTTAACGGTAACAAGTCCACGAAGAAAATCGAGTAGGTTATAATGTAAAAAAGGAGGGGAAGCAATGAAGCATACAAGAACATGGTGGAAAGAAGCCGTTGGCTATCAAATCTATCCTGCTAGTTTCAAAGATAGTAATGGAGATGGTGTCGGAGATATTAACGGGATTCGTGAAAAACTACCTTATCTGAAAAACTTGGGCATTGATTTTATTTGGATCAATCCAATTTATCTTTCACCATTTATTGATAACGGTTACGATATTAGCGACTATCAAGCCATCCATCCAAAATTTGGGTCAATGGCTGAGTTTGATGCCTTATTAGAAGAAGCACACCAGTTGGAAATCAAAATCATCATGGATTTAGTGATCAACCACACGTCAGATCAACATGAATGGTTTATCGAATCTAGAAAAACAACGGATAATCCATATAGAGATTATTATATTTGGGTGGACGGAACGCCTGATCAAGTACCGAATGACTGGCAATCGATTTTTGGTGGATCGGTCTGGGAATACGATGAACAAACGGGGCAGTATTACTTACACATCTTCGCCAAGGAACAACCTGATCTCAATTGGGAAAACGATCAATTAAAAGAAGAACTCTTCACGATGATCCGCTGGTGGTTAGATAAAGGGGTTGATGGATTTCGTCTAGATGCAATCTCGCACGTTAAGAAAGATGAATACTCGGTAAAAGCAACAGAAAACCCTTTTTCTCCTTTTCAAAATGTATCAGGTATCGATGAATATCTAACAGAATTAAAAGACCTATTTGATGAATATGCAATTATGACAGTTGGAGAAGCCAGTGGTGTAACTGCTCAAGAAGGTCCTAAATGGGTAGGCGAAGATGGGTATTTCGATATGATTTTTGAATTTGATCATATTTCGATTTGGAAACATGAAAAAGAAGGAGATTTAGACGTCTTAAACTTGAAGAAGTCCTTAAGTGCATGGCAGGAGGCATTAGATGGGAATGGTTGGAATGCTTTATATATGGAAAATCATGATGTTCCACGTTTAGTTTCTGTTTTTGGTGATCCCCAGCGATTTTGGCAAGATTCCGCAAAAGCCATCGGTATGATGTATTTCTTTTTGCAAGGAACCCCCTTTATTTATCAAGGACAAGAAATCGGGATGACAAATATGCCTTTTGAATCCATTGATCAAATCAATGCCTTAGATTCAAAACGATTGCATCAAGAACTCCTTAAAGAAGGAAAGACCCCAGAAATAGCTCTTGATATTGTTGCAGACACTACCAGAGACAACAGTCGAACACCGATGCAGTGGTCGGATGAAAGCTATGCCGGCTTTTCGACAAATAAACCATGGTTAGTTCTTAACCCTAATTTTAAAACGATTAATGTTGTTGAACAAGAGCAAGATGATTCTTCGATTTTTCATTTTTATAAGGAGATGATTCGAGTACGTCGTGAACATCTAGGATTGATCTATGGTTCTTTCAAAGAGTATCTGCCTGAGCATGCTCAATTATACATTTATGAACGCTATCTGACAGAAGAACGCTATTTGATTATGGTCAATCTGACAGATGAACCAGCCTCTTATGTTTTACCGACAGAGCTCGATACTAAGTGGCAGCTACTCATGGGGAATCAGAAAGACCAACACTTTGAAATTCAAGGAACACTTGCACCTTATGAAGCACGTATTTATCGGAAAAAATAAGTAATAAAGCAGCTGAGTAGAGAAATACAAAAGAGAAGGTAACAGAAGCATACAGTATAAACAAGGTATACTAAGATAAAAATAAGCGAATAACCTGAAAAATAGGAAAAACCTATATTCAGGTTATTCGTTTTTTTTAGATACATAGAACTTCTGATAATTAGTTAGTCAAATGCAACCTTAGAAAGAGATCAGCGAATGCAAGTTCTCTTTATCATTAATGTCACTAGAAGGTAGTCAATGATGAAATAAGTTATGGATGGCAAATCTATTTAAAAGCATGAATAGAACACTAGTGCAGTCAGTTTCTCTCACTTTTTTTAGTTAAAAACTAGAAATTCAAATAAAGGAGTACTAGCTGATCTATAATATCGTTGTATGGCGAAATGATACTTTTTGTTTCTATATTCTACAAATAGAAAAACAATAAAAACGATAGGAAGAGGGTGTACCATTTTTCGTTTGTATTTGACTCATGGATAGTTTGATTGGCCGTACTCATGTGATTATTCTAGATATTGAGCGCGAGGGCCGCCAATGTATTTGGGTCTTGTGCGTAACGCTGTCACGTGAGCTTTTCCCAAAGTGTTCGAGCGAGGACGAACAGGGACTTGAACATGTTTGATATGCATACCGATAGCTGTGTCGCCGATATCGATTCCGGCTTGAGCAACAACATGTTCGACTTCGACAGGATCGCTAAACTGCTCAAAAGCAGCAACTGAACAAGCGCCACCTGCGTGAAGTGCTGGTACAACTGAGACGATCTCTAAGTTTTTCTTCTCGGCCACGGAACGTTCAACGACTAAGGCACGATTTAAATGTTCGCAGCCTTGGACAGCTAAAGCGATATGCAATGGATCAAGGATTCCTTTCAATGTTTTGATCACCCATTGGCCAACCATGGCACTTGATTGTTTTCCGATAGTTCCGCCAACGATTTCGCTCGTACTACAACCGAGTACAAATAGATCACCGGCTTTTAGATTTGCTACACTTAAAATATCTGAGACCATTTCAGTGAGTTGTTCATTTAGTTGTTTTTCTGTTAATTCCATATGGATTTCCTTTCTATCACATGTGTTTGAGAATAATTGATTACATCCTAAATTGTTTAAAGCGATCAAATCGCATGAATGTACGAGTCAAGGGGACAGCTAAAAGAATACCTGCAATATTTTGAATCAGATTGCTTGGAAGAGAGGCAACTCCGGCAGGCCAATCGTACAGGAACCAACCGGCAAAGAAATAACCAAGCATCATAATGATGGTTCCAAAAGTTAAACCAAGTCCTAAGCGAATCGGACCTTTATTTGCAAAATAACCTACGACTAGCCCTTGTAATCCATGAATGATCAGTGAAAAAAACGCCCATTGAGGATAGCCAGATAATAAATCTATGAACAAACCACTGGATGCACCAACAACCAATCCGCCAAGTGGACCAAATAAGGATGCAGTAGTATAAATTCCAGCTTCACAAAGTGTGATGAAACCATTCGTTCCCGGAATAGGAATCAAAATCACGAGTGAGATTGCTACTGTTAAAGCGGTCAACATCGCATAAATCGTTATTCTTCTAGTATTCATTTCTTAATCAACTCCTTTTCCTGTGGACCAAACACTCCCTGTTTGATTATTCATCATGACACCATTTAAGATACATTCATAGACGTAATCTTTACTATAAGCTATTGCCTCGGGAAGTGTCTTGCCTTTGACAAGATTTGCTGCAATCGCAGAAGAAAAAGTGCAACCAGCGCCATTGACAGTCGTCTTTTGTAACTTTTTCCGTTTGAACTTGATAAAGATGTCTCCGTCATAGAGAAGATCTAAGGCTTCATTCCCCATGATACCAGCACCGCCTTTGATCACAACGTTTTTCGCACCTAACGAATAAATTTTTTGCGCACAGGTTTCCATTTGAGTGACAGTCGTTACTACTTCATTTGATAGCAAAGAGGCTTCCTTCAAGTTGGGGGTGACTACATCAACTAATGGGAATAATTCCAGAATGATTTTTTCTGTATATTCTTTATTCGCAGCAGTACTCGTTTCTTTGAATGCTAAAACAGGGTCAAGTATGATCGGTATCCCAGTATTCATTTTGAGAAAATCACGAACGACTTCAATGGCTTCCAGTGAATGTAACAATCCAATTTTGATTCCGTCAAGTTGGGTCATGGATTGTATGGATTGAAGTTGTCTTTCCAACCATATTGCTGGCAGATCTTCTAGGACAAAATGCCCATTTTCATCTAACATCCCCACACAGGTCAAAGCACTCATGCCAAAAAGATGATAATTTTCAAATGTTTTTAGATCAGATTGGATCCCACCGCCAGCGAAAGGGTCCGATCCACCAATCGTCATTATTTTTTTCATCGACTTTCCTCCATTTCCTTCAGTATAGCGTTTAACAGAGAAAATAAAAACAGCCAATTGGCAGATTATTATATCAGCCAATTTTTCAAAAGCAAAAACGGCTGTGACATAAGTTTTCCAACAAACCGAATACCCGAACAATATTGATATTGCTCTTATAAACCAGAGGTCTTCGTCGCAAATCATGATGAAGAGTGTCATTCATCTTATACCATTTGGATATTTTTGTCTGTTTTTTCCTTATGTCACAGCCGCTTTCATTTTATATTCAGTCGACTGGCTTAATGTAACGATGTGCTCTTTGTAATCAATTTTACTTTCAAGTTGAACTTCTCACTTACACTTGTGATTTTAACTCTTTTTCAATTTGTAGACGCTGCACTTTCATGGTTGCTGTGCGAGGGATGTCTTCATAAGCTCGAATCATTGGTGTATTAAGACGTGGAAGTTCATGTACTTGATTCCACCAACGATCCCAATCCATTTCTTGATGTGGTGCTAACGCAATGATTGGTTGTGGAGAATCTGCTTTGTCACGAACGATCACAACCTCTGCTAGAAAGTTTAACGAGTCTAGTAAATAATCTTCAATAGCTAAGGTACTGTTGATCGTATCAATCAAATCGACTTGTCGGTCTTTTAGGAAAAGATGACCTTCCTCATTGATACACCCGTAATCACCACTGTCCCACCAAGCACCGTAGACATTTTCTTGGAAACGAGCATCTTCTTTATAATAAGTTAAAGCCCGCCCCTTCGATAGTAATTGGATGTGTCCATCTGTATTTGCTGGTAATACATCACCATTCTCATCTGTAATACGTGCTTTTGTTAAATCTTCTAACCCTACACCCATGTCTCTGGCATCACTTGTTTTTAGACTTTCTAAAGTATGGGCTTTTAAGATCATTGGACCACATTCACTTTGACCATAGACTTGTAAGAAAATCGCATCTTTAGTTTGAGAGGTATTTAAGAAAATCTCCATTGTTTGATTATTGATTGCATCAAATGTGGAGTGGTAATAACGAATACCTTCAAATACTTCAGGATATTCTTTAGCAGTGAAACTCCATTGAACAAAATTATTTGGATGTGTCTCCAAAGCAATTGGCGGATACGCTTGTAGCATTTTCACCACATGATCCCCTTGAGGATTGGCTAAAGGCATCATTGGAAAACCCATAGCCATTAATGATGAAATCCCAATGTTGAATCGTGAGTGGACAGGAGAGATGTGAAAGGCGACTAACTTCTTCTCAGCGATTTTTGTAAATACTGTTTTCTGCCACTTCGTTCGCCAACCCATAGAATGAGCAGAATGGCAAATCAATTTAGGGATGCCAGTTGTACCTGATGTATGGGTCATATAAGAAATAGTATCGTTATCAAGTTTTTGTTGCGCAACTGGAGTAGCAGGCTGTTTCAATAACTCTTCCACTGCGATTTGCTTTTCTTTTGTACCATTCGAAATACCTGAAACACGATCTTTTGTTTCTCTATCAAATAGGATAAACGGATCTTCAAGTCGTTCGACAAAGACTTCCATCGTACTTGTTGGTAAATGGTAAGAAGTCATGACAGGAACTGCCCCTAGATATGAGGCAGCGACAGCTAGCAGGTACGTATCAAATGCAGAACTCTTGTAAATGATGACTTTATCACCAGAGGAAATCCCTAAGCTTGCTAATTGGTACGCACGAGTACGCACAAGATCACAGCTTTCTTTGTAAGTGCTTTTATAACCAAGTTCAGGAAAAGCAGCTAAGGGTTGATCAAAGATCATTGGTACGTCTGGGGTTGCTGCTGCTGCATCTTGAAAATTTGAAAAAAGATTGAGTGGGGTATAATTGATTTTGTCCATGATTCACGCTCCATTATCGTTTGTTAATAAATGTACAAAGTATCATTATCATAGCATAATTGTTCAATAAATAACAGGAAATTTTCCATTATGAGCGATAAATAAAAAGACAGATCATGAAATCTTGCGTATAAGCATTTTTTTCATGATCTATCGTAATAGTAATATCATCTTATTTTTATTGTTGACGATAAGAAAACTTGAGCATTTTATCATAGATTTTTGTAAATGAATGGGATCTGAGGTAACGATTCCCACAAAGATAATTTACCACATCTTCATCATCACCAAGATAAAGCCCAACGTAATAACGAAAAGTTTTACGACATAACTCTGGTGAGATATTTTTGTAAACAGTGATACGATCAAGGATTTGCCGGATAGTTCGGGGAGAAATTTGTTCATCATGGGAAGAACGAAAGAAAAAAGCTTCTGCAGGTGGTTTTACTTGATCTGCATAGTTTTTTAATATAGGTAAAATCTCATTAGGGATAGGAACACGATTTAATCGATTGGGTTTGCGATTAATAGAAAGGATCTGCTTTTCTAAATCCACATCTTTTCTTTTTAGTTCAACTACCTCGTGGATCTTCAATCCACAATATAACAACAAAGCTACGATTGCCAAATTTCTTGGACGATTTTTCAGTTCGAAACTAGCTTCTCGTTTCGTTTTAAATCCTTCTTCGGGTATAAATAACGAATCAAATTTTTCGAGTAACGAAGCATCGATATAACGTGGTGCTGGTTTAGTCGTTTCTGGCAAACTATCGCCTAACAAAGAAAGTTCTTTTTGGCTTAATCCTTTTTGATATAAGTAGCGCAAGAAGTGGTTCAATGCATATTGTTTTCTGGAAATACCATAGTAACCATTTTTGAATTCCTGCTGTGTCTCTTGATATGCAGCTGTTTGAAAAGCCCGTGTATGTTGATAGACTTCCTTTAAAAAATTAAGATAGGCTTGTTTTTCTAAATGAATGATCAAATCATCGTCTATTTCAGATGATACCGTTCTACGTAAGTAGTCTGTGAACAAATGAAAGTCTTTTGCATATTCATAACGACTAGCTAATGAAAGTTTTTTCTGATTTTCCTTCAAAAAATCATTAAAGATTGGAGGGAGTAAGAGCATACGTTGTTTTAATTTTTCTTGAAGCTGTTTTCTTGTTTTTGCATCCATTCAAAATACCTCCATTTCTTACTCGACGAAGCTATCTCTATTTTACCTTATTTTTCCTATCAATGGGGGATTCTTGTTCTTTTATCTGAGTAACGATCATTGATAAATTCTGTGTATAAATCCTAGGTTAACTTTTTGAGATTTCCAGGAAATTTCCTTAATATAAGCTCTGAAATTTGACTTTCCAATTCGAGTAGAGCTATACTTTCATACAGTGACATTTTGTCACTTTGAAAGATCTTGAACGGAGGAGAAGGAAAAAATGTTTTTAGCAATAAAAGAAATGCGTTATTCCAAGCTTCGCTATGGCTTGATTATTGGTATCATGTTTTTAATTGCCTATGTGGTATTCATGTTATCTGGCTTAGCAAGAGGTTTAGCACAGGAATTCAAACAAGCCATCGTTGATTGGGATGCGCAAGAAATCGTTCTATCAGAAGATGCCAACAAAGTATTTGCTGCATCTCAACTAACCATGGGGGACCTTGATCAAGTAGATGCTAAAGATAAAGCACCTATTGGCTTGTTCAGTGGGGCAATAACTGCCAAAGATAAAGAGAACGTCACTGTTTTTGGTACGACAAAAGATGCTTTTTTATTACCTGAATTAGTAGATGGCAAGATGTTTGACAAAGAAAATGAAATTATCATATCACAAAATCTTGCAGATCTAGGGTTTTCAATCGGAGACAAGATCAAAATTGGTAGTTATGACCAAGAATTATCTATTGTGGGGATTTCTCCTGAAACCTTCTACACTGTATCACCCGTTATTTATACAAACCTTGATACATGGAGACAGTTGAAATATGGGGATCAACCTTTCGCTTCAGATGAACAAAAACCAATCAGCGCCATCGTCACGAAGAAAGATGCAACTATCAAGCAAAACGATGCGTCAAAAACATTACAAAAATTATCGATTCCAGATTTCATTGAGAGCCTACCAGGATATTCTGCTCAAAACATGACCTTAGATGCGATGATCTATTTCTTATTTATCGTTGTTGCCGCAGTGGTGGGTATTTTCATGTATGTCATTACACTTCAAAAAACAGCTATTTTCGGTGTGATGAAAGCACAAGGAATTCGTAATTCATTTATTGCCAGATCATTAGTGGCCCAAGCCTTTATCGTCGGGTTGACCGGTGTATTGCTTGCTGTGGGACTTGCTTACTTAACTAGCTTGATATTGCCTACTGCTATGCCATTTGCAATCATTTGGTCACAATGGCTGTTGTATAGTGGGATCTTGATCGTTGTCGCAATGATCGGCGGATTATTCTCGATTCGAACCGTTTCAAAAGTTGATCCAGTAATTGCGATAGGAGGATAAGGATGATGAAAGAAATTTTAACAATGAAAAAAATTGTCAAAAAATTTGGTAGTGGTCACACAGAAGTAACTGCACTTAGAGAAATTGATTTTACTGTCAAACAAGGAGAGTTTGTGAGTATCATTGGTCCATCCGGATCAGGGAAAAGTACATTTTTGACTATTTCTGGAGGACTTCAAACACCTAGTTCAGGAGAAATCACAATCAATGGACATTCTTTTTCTACATTAAATGAAAAAAAACGGGCGGATTTGCGCTTTAAGGAAATCGGATTTATTTTACAAAGCTCGAATTTGATTCCATTTTTGAAAGTGAAGGAACAGTTTTATTTAGTGGATCGAGTGGCGAAGAAGAAAAATGATGAAGAACGGATCAATGAATTGTTGAAATCACTTGATATCTTTGAATTAAAAGAAAGCTATCCACGTGATTTATCCGGTGGAGAAAGACAACGCGTTGCAATTGCTCGTGCATTATTTAATGATCCTAGCTTGATCTTAGCCGATGAGCCAACAGCAAGTTTAGATACGGATCATGCATATGAAGTAGTGAAACTGTTAGTTAAAGAAGCACATGAAAAGCAAAAAGCAACTGTCATGGTTACACATGATGCACGTATGATCAAATGGAGTGATCGTGTTTACCGTATGGAAGATGGTTACTTAACAGAGCAAGCCATCGAAGGAAAATAGCAGTGATTTTTAGGAGGTCATAGGATGCCGAATACAACATTTTTTAATCTCTCGGAAGAAAAGCAACAATGGCTTTTGGAAATATTATTAGATAAATTCTATGACCGTCATATCAGTCAGGTCAAAGTGTCAGAGATCGTAGAAGCGATGGGGATGTCTCGGGGAGCATTTTATAAATATTTTGTTGATTTAGAAGATGCATATAGTTACACTGTAGAGACTTATTCTAATCAGTTGCACGGAGACATTATTATTTCCATCATGCAACATCGCAACCATTTCTTCTTGGGGATTGAAAATTACTTAGCTCGGTGTGCGCAATTAGCACCTGGGCATCCTCATTGGCAAGCAATCAAATTACTCACTAGAGCCAATGACCTCAATACGTTCAAGCGGATGGAAATCGATAAAGAATCCTCGATGATCAAACAATGGTTAGAATTGCTTGAACTCAATCACTTTGCAATGGAGACGATCGATGAAGCCATCAGTTTTTTATATTTTGTGATGGCTTTAGCGATGACCTCCCTCAAAGATTATGTAGCTAATCAGTGGACAGCAGAAGAGTTAGTCAAAGACTTTCGATATAAAGTCAAATGGTTAGAACATGGTACTAAAAAGTAAAGGGTCATTCAGATACGGTGAAAATATTTCATATGAAAGAAACTCATCCCTACGAAGCAAACCTAATTATGTTAAACAGGGTACCTTTATCGTATTAAACAGACTGATAAAGAATAGAGATAGATTTATTCACATACTTAACTTTCAACTTTGCCTGTTTTCCATGAATTAAGATAAGCTTTATTTTTTGAAAAAGCCTATGAAAATGGAAAAGTGATTTTGGATGATACTTTCATTAACAAATGAACAGTCCTTAGAAGATTTCATTTTCATTCATTTCGCCCAGTTTCTTTAATAGCTGATCCACACCTATTTATAATTCTCAAGGAGTAGGACTTCATAGAGGAATTTATTCTGAGAAAAAAGTAGCATTCTAATTAGGATGCTACTTTTTCAATTGCTTTTGTTGTAGTGACTTTAGAACAGGTCTCTTATACACATCTAGATGTGTATAAGATCTAAATTAAAACCACTTCAAAATAAAAATAATGAATATTCATAGTAAGGAGGTGATAATCATCGCTATTTTATTATTTAGTTTGCTTCATTAATGCTCTATCTATTTTTATTTATTCTTCGTTTTTTATATCTAACGAAATGATAGCCTTTACATGAAAGTGACGCCGTTTTTTAAGAAATTCGGTAAAGAGTGTTGGAAAAAGGAAGCAAAGCTTGTTTAGTGAGGGCGATCATTGATTCATGATCCTATCCAAACGAAGGGTAACGTAACGAAACACACCTATTTATCTTAACGAAGGAGTGAACAAGATGCCAGGAAAACCAGGGACTCAATTGAAACCAGCGATGACGAAAAAGTCAGGGATACCACAAGCAATCTCTAGAGAAGCAATTGGAAAGGAAAACAATAAACGAAATGACAAGAATAAATCAGGAAAAGACCAAGCGCGCTTAAATTATATTGCCAATAATATAGGACAGACATTAGCCCCCGATAGTTTATTGACATTAGATGGCTTCCTTTATTTATCCAGTATCTTCCAAAACGCACGATTAATCGATCCTCCTGAACAGCAGCCGATCATCAAAAAAAACGCCCCAGCATTTGAAGCGAACACATGGATTGACGTGAGAAGAGACGGGAATCAGACGAGAATCCATTCCTTTGTTTCCACCTCTACCATTAACCGTGAACGAATCCAGTCCTTGAATACGCCTCGTACCATGCCTCAACAGTCCACATCAATCGCCTCACCGTTTATCAGTGCCATTCCTTTTTTTGACAACCAAACGTTTCGTAATCAGACAACGTCCACACAGGAGATCATCGACGTAGCGAAAATCGCGCATGAATTAAGTATTTCTGTTCACCAGAAAGTCCATGCCCTTTACCAACTAATGAATTGTACCACCACGAGAAGAACGGATCAGGTGAATACCTATATCGTCGCAGGAGAAAGTGTGGAACAAACGAGTCTTAAAACCATTTGTCAGGATGCGGTGGGGCAAGAAAAGACACAAAATAATCAAGAAATGAAACAAGAAAGTGAAATTCGCCCTTTTTCTACTGATACGATAACTGATAGAACCGTTCAAGCTCCCTCACATTTTTCTGCGGAAGAGACAGCTAAAAGGCTAAGTAAAACCTTTCAAGCTTCTTTTGAAAACAAATATAACGCCACAAGAAATCCCACAAATCATGTACATATTCAAGTGATAGAAACGTTTTGGAATGACTTGACTAAGCTGTTTTACCAGTTTTTTTCCCAACATGAACATACAGATTCTACTCAAGAAAAAAAAGAAACAAGTGAATCGTTGCTGACGTATTTTGCTGATTGGTTACTGAGTAGTTTTTCGGTAAACTACGGGAAACAAATCCCCACTAGCGCACAATCAGAAAAGAACCTAAATGTTCAGGTGAGTAACCGCCACACAAAAAACTTGCTCCCAACCAAGACTTCGCAAAAAAAATCGAAGAAGAAAAAGCAAAAAAAAAATCAACAGGAGCTATCCTCAGAAATGGTTCCAGAATCGGTGTCGAAAGCCAAAGCAGTCTTGCTTCCTGAAGGGGAAAGTTATTTGGCTCCATTTTGGCATTTGGCAGAGGATTTTTTTGGAAGGGTAGATGGGTTTATCGAACATTTCAATTTCGCTGTATTCCCATATTTAGGGGTCGAAGCAGCGGTTATCCCATCGACTGATTATGAAGAAATGATTGTAGAATCTTATATAGAAATCCCGACAGAAACGGTCGCAAAAATAAAAAGAATTATGAATGCGTATCTGGAACATCGGCCTTCTAGTGAATCGAATGCCGTTCCTTTACCTTCTTTTTGGTTTGATCTTGAAACGTTTCAATTGCGTCATAAAATACAAGGGGTCAATCAAAAAGTCAAAGATTATTTATGTAAGCAAGGAGTTCCATGTGACGGATTATCAGGTGTTAAATTACTTGATGCCGTAAAGAAGTGGGAAGTAAAAGATGGTCTGGAAACTAAAATGGCCAGAAGAAAGCGTATTGCTACGATCATTCGGAATGCCTTAGAACTTCAGAATATAGAGATGAAATATACTAAGGCGACAAGGATTGTTTTACAATGGAGAAATAATAATATCTTTCGAGATTACACATTTGAAGAACTGCAACAATCAATTCCGAAAGAATCGAAACAAACAATTTTAGATGAACCTATGACGACTGAAGAAATCACCGTAAAACCTCAAACAAGTGCAATGACATCAACTACCGCAACGAAACTAACTACTGAATCGCTACCAAAGATAGGTACCCCGCAATTGCAATTTGCTGAATTTATTCCTAAAGAAACACGATTAAAACTGGAAAAAGTTGTTGAGTTATATACTCAAGGCTCTACGTATGATAACGTATTGCGTGAAATGGTTCCTCCCAATTTGCCCATTTTCTGGTATGAGTTAGAAGTTTTTGAACATCGCGATCAACTCGAAAATGTGAATAAAGAGTTAAAAGCTTTTCTTTGTATGAAAAATCAGTGGTGTCAAGATATGACAGAACAAGCTTTGTTTCTAAAAATACGATCTTGGGTAGAATCAAAAGAGGCACAGACTGCGCGAACTAGAAGAAAAAAAATCGCTGAGATTATTCGGAAAGCTTCGGGACTCCAATCTCGAAAATTGACAAATTCAGAGGCAAAAGAAATTATCCTGCAGTGGCGAGACAATAATATTTTTAGGAGTTATAAATTTAAAGAGATCCATCAAATACATGCTAAAACAACTGCCTCATTGAATGGAAATCAGTCAAACGTGACGACAGAATTGTCCATAGAAACAAGTTCTGTTAAGAATCAGGTAGAAAAAACTTTGCCTTCTATCACGCAATCTTCGAATACTTCTGTCAAATTGTCGGAGAATGCAATGAAGTTAAATAGTATCATCACCGCCTTTTTTTATGGAAAACCTTCTCCTGTACCCGTCTCTGAGAAGTTACCACTTTTCATGGATGATGCAGAAGTGTATAAAAAACGGAATGAAACAGACTATGTCAATGATAAAGTCAAAGAATTTCTTTGTACGAAAAAAGAACCTTGTGATGGATTATCTCCTCTCCGATTGATTAACACTATATATTGGTGGATATGGAAAGAGGGACAGGAGAAAAAGATAACCAGAAGCAAAGAAGTTGCTGAAGTTATTCTTAGCTCCTATGGACTAGCTAAACAAGAGGTATCTGATGATCGAGCCTCAATGATTATCCAACAATGGCGAAACAATAATATCTTCAAAGGATATCAATTTGAAGAACCAAAGCAAATACGTACGCAAACAACTGTCTCATTGAATGAAAATCCGTCAAACATGACGACAGAATTGCCCCTCAAAGCAAGTTCAGTTAAGCCCCAAGTGCAAAAGACATCACCTTTGATAACTCAGCTTTCAACAATAAAAACAACGACATCGTTACCAACAGAAGAAATTTCTAAAGAACCTTCATTAAAATCAGATGCTACGTCAACGCCCATGCCCAAGAGTATTTATGAAAAAGTAGACCTCCAATCTTATGAAACACTTTCTGAAGACACTATCTCAAATATAAAGCAAATCATGACGAAGTATTTGAATCGTCAGTCTTCTACTTTCTCACTGACCGTCTCGTCGACCGTTTCACCAACCATCTCCTTGCCTTCTTTTTGGTATGATCGTGGAATTTTTCAAGAGCGCAGCAAAACACAAGAGGTCAATAAAGCAGTCAAAGCCTATTTGTGTAGACAGGAAGTTCCGTGTGACGGTTTAATAGGACCGGAATTACTTAAAGCTGTAGAAGACTGGGAACAAAAAGCGGAGCCAGTAGTAAGAAAACTTAGAAGAAGACTAATAGCTCGTGTTATTCGTCGTTCTTACGGACTTGAAGATACCTTTATATTCAATAAGTTGGCAACAAATATTGTTCTACAATGGCGAAACAATAATATCTTTTATGATTATACATTTGAGGAGCAACAACAAACAACATCGAAAGAACTAGTGACCATTGAAGAAACTATTGTAAGCAGTCAACAGAATGAGACAATACAAGCAATGAATCTTTTACCAAACAAGGAGATTTCAAAAAGAAAAAGTGATTCTTCTTTCCCTATATTCATACACATTTCTAAAGAAGAAACTTTGGAAGCTCGTGAAGAAATTTCTGAAGCCATGATAGAAGATATAAAGCAAATCATGATGGAGTATATGGATAATATGCCTTCTACTATCCCCAAAACAGTCACCTTCCCTCCATTTTGGGATGATTATGAAATTTTTCAACAACGTAGCAAAACAGAACAGGTCAATGAAGACGTTAGAGATTTTTTATGTGACCGGGGAGTTCAGTGTGGGGGACTATCGGGAGCAAAATTAATTAAAGCTTTATTGGATTGGGAAGTAAAGGGTGGGCTAAGCATGAAAGTAAGCAATAGAAATACTATAGCCCACCTTATTCGTACATCTTATGGACTTATAGATTTAGATTATCTGAGCAATACTGAAGCAACAAACATTGTTCTACAATGGAAAAATAACAATATCTTCCAAGAATATACATTTACCGAGGAACAACCAACAACTTTGAAGGATCCAATGACTACTATAGCAACTACAAAAATAACTGAAAACCAGTCAAGTATTGAATCGACGTCTCGATTAGTGGATTACTCACTAAATATTGAGAATAGGAATAAAACTGTTGAAATGAAGAAACTACCAGTTTCTGATATTCCATTAATGAAATCATATAAAAAACTTAATTCAGATGATGTAACAAAAATAAATAATATTATTTCAAATTTTATGGAAGATCGCTCTTCATCTGAATTAACCTCCGAAGCATTACCTCCGTTTTGGTATGATTTTGATCTCTATCAGAAGCGGAGTGAAACAGAGAAAGTCAATGAAGCAGTAAAGAAAATCATATGTGAAGGAAAAGATTCATGTTCGGATATGACTATCAGAGGATTGCTTTTGGCTTCTCAGAGTTGGCTAGAAGGTGGTGGAGAAGAAACAGAAATATTAAAAAGAAAGCAACAAATAATCAATAGTATTATTGAAAATTCTGGACTGGCTGGGCAACATGTGTCGAATGCAAGAGAAACAAATGTCATACTGCAATGGCGAGACAATAATATATTCAGGAATTTCAAATTTAAAACGGTGGACCAATTGTCTTTAATCACAAATCCATCACGGAATGAGACAATCATCGAAAATCCTGAGATAGTGGGAACAACGGTGCATGTACTTGCAAATTCCTATGGTACTATTCCTCAAGAAGCGATGACCACCATGAATTACATTCGCGAAGCTTTTTTAGATGGTCGTGATTCCTCTATAGAAATGTCTGTACCATTGATTCCCATTTGGTATGATTTTGAATTATATCAGGAACGAGGGAAAACGGAAAAAGCTAATGAAGCTCTCCTAGATTACTTATGTGCCCGAGAAAGTATGTGTGCAGAAGAGCTCTCAAAACAGGAACTTGTCTTTACTGTCAATGAATGGATTAAGGAGAGGGGCGTGGATACGGAGATTTTGAAAAGAAAGAAAGAAATTATACCGACCATTCTGGAAGCTTATGGCATTACGGATCGAAATATTACTGATACGAATGCAGCTAGGTCCTTCCTTCAATGGGAAAATAACAATGCTTTCTATAATTATCAATGGATCAATCTCCAACAAATTCGATTGGAAGCGGGTCAATCCCAAAATGCAACCAGTACAGGGATCAGTGAGATGCAGATGGTACCAGCCACTGTGGTTGATCCTGAATTAATACAAGTCCATACATTGGTTCGAGAAATTATCAATGATGTGATCCCATTGTCTGTTACTCAAGATCCGTTACCGATTTTCTATTATGATTATAACCTTTTTCAAAAACGAGCGAAAACGATCGATGTGAATAAACAACTAAAAGAGTTCTTAACGAAGGAAGGAATAGGCATCAAAGAACTCTCTCAAAGTGAGTTAGCGGAAGGAATTCGAGAATGGATCCAAAAAGCAGATCCAAACGAACCTTTTGACAAATCCGGAAGAAGACAGTATATATCTTACTTCCTATTAAAGGCTTATGAGGTGGAGAATATAAGACTGGGAGAATTTATGTCTTATGACAAAATGAATGGCATCTTAACACAATGGAAGATCAATTCATTACTCGTAGGCCAATCCTATAAAAAAATCACGAATGAGACGATCCATCACTATCTAAGAAGAACAGAACATTACTTGATGACTAATTTCAAGCAAGAAAAACAAGTAAGCGATCAAATCTATGCGGATTTTATTCATGATCGTTCCATGAGTGTTCCCAAGAATCAACCACTTCTTCCGATTTATGTATATTTTATTCTTTTTGAAAAACGGGAAAAGACACCAGCGGTAAATGAAGCTGTGAGAAAATTTCTTGTTGATAAAGGTGTTTCTTTTAACAATCAGACCACAAGTGAACTAGTCCGAAAGTTAAGAGAATGGATCTTTAAAGGTGAGACATATTCTGCGATCGTCGAAAGAGAAAAAGAAGCAGCTCGGAAAATTCGGAAAGCCTATGGTCTTAAAGATAAATCTTTACCGATCAACAAGGCGCGTAACGCCTTACTTCAATGGGTCAACAACAACGCTCAGTCAGGCTACACCTATAAAGAAATTGATGAATTTGAAGAATCCCAACTTAATCAAAGGATCAAAGCTTTTATACGGTTAAATGGCGATCCCAGAACTCAAAAAAAAACAGAGGAAACAGTGGAGGAAGAGATAACTAAGCTGAATGCTGAACAAAAATTAGCAAAGCAAAAAAGAATTATTGCATTTTTAATTGAAAATGGGGTGAAACCCGAAGATACTACTCCTGATAAGTTGGTGAAAGCGGCATCGGATTGGGGAATGGTTAAGGAAGGCTCACGGCAGACATTGGACATGGTCAAAATAAAGAACTTAGCACAAGTCATTCTCGGAAGGCCAAGGGGGGCGTTTATTACAGAAGCAAAAGCGAACATTGTAGTTGTTGATTGGCTATACGAGACAGCAGCTTCAAGCATGCCTCAACCGCAGGAAGAACATCAACAAACAATGACTAGTACGCAACCTACTACTGATACTCAGTCTACTGTCACAAAGAAGAAGGAAAAATATAGGGTTATTCAGTGGCAAAATATAAATATAAGAGGAAGCATCGACCACCTTTTCCGTCAGAAAAACTTAATAAATGGTAAATTAACGAAAGAGAAGCTTCTGATTGCGTTGGGAAAATGGTTCACGCAAGAAGGTATCGGGGTAGTTCTCGGCCATGAGCAGCTCAAAACATTAGCAAAAGTGATCCTGAAAGAATTGAAGATCTATGGGGGAGAAGATGAAACCATTTCCGATAAGGATTTAGAATTAACGGTATCGAAATGGGTGTTTGAATATGTATTGGGAAGTCCTATTGAAGTATATGTACTTAAAAAGATCTTAACAGCTCCCGATCCGTCCCAGTTTACTATTGGGGATCTCAGAATGTTATTTGAAGTCAACGAATTAGAGAAGGCAGGTATTATTGATTTATCGATGAAAGGATTTTCAAGAGATGAGCTTACTGCCTTTCAAGCATTTTGGGTAATATTGGTATCAAGGACGTTGCCAAACTATTTTATAGAGACGAGTGGCTTAGATGATCAGTTATTAATTTCTAATTATAGTTCTTTAATGCAGTTAATAGGGGCAAAGTTATTAGATGATGTCGGTCTTCGGACAGAATTCGATCAAGAAGAAATTCGGATTATAGGGGCTATGCTATTGGAGACGTTCGTGAACAAAGATATCGAGAACCTTCAAGAGTTGCGTTATGTTCTGATTCCTACTTTACTTGCCATGGCACAGTTGGAACCGACGTTATTAAAGAAGGCTTTAGAAGAAGGAAACTATAAAGAAGTTGCCTTCCAAAAATTTATGGGATATTGGCAAAAAGGCTATCTCCAAATTGCAGAAAACCAAAAAATAATTACTGATTTGTTTATGCCGTATCGAGAAAGCACACTCAAATGGCGTCGGAAAAATGCATTAGCAGACGCCGTCGTTAAGGGATGTGTCAACCGTGGGGCCCCAGAGGAAACTGCTTTCATTTTGAAACAAGTTTATCTTGGAGGACTGGAACCTTGTCCGGATCGATTGAGACCTCCTAAACTTGAAGATGAGTTTGTAAAATTAACGAAAGCCGTCTCAGATACGTTTTACCCATTTGATCAAAAACTGATTGAGTTTGCAGTGAATGCTCTTGATCCAGCCGATCGTACGTATATTTTTTCCTCAGAGACCCGTACTTATGAAGCACATGCTAAACTGAAAAGCCATGCGCTACGTCCTGGCAGTGGCACAGCACCGCCTTTTCATGCGGCTTATCTGAATAAGATCAAGGACATTGAACTCGCACAATGTGATCTGTTTGTCGCAAAGAAAGACAACGAAGAACGATGGTATGCCTTAAAGAGATTGGAGAGTAACGGAGGTTATATTTTTTATCGTGTGGATAAAGATCCGTTATTTTATTTTAAATTTGGGTTGTTTGATCAGGAAAACCTTCGAGGGAAAAGCTATAAAATAGAAGGAAACGACATCAATATAGGTAATCGAATGTATACATTTACTATAGGCATGGATCAGAGTAAGGAATTATCTCATGGCGATGAGAGACGAAAGTTCATTGATACCCTCAGTCGTAAGCATAGCGACACTCTTTATCAACATTTGTATGATTCAGGAAATGACAAAACAATCATAGGCAAGATGTGGGATACTATCAAGCACTTTATTCCATTTTATGATTGTGTGACAGGACTCATCGATCGAGACTTTGCTGGAGCGGCATTTTCTTGTATCGTAGATGTCGTTTTTTTGATCCCAGTCTTAGGACAGATCACTGCCCTCAATACAAGATTTGCCTTAGGATTGGCCAAAGCCATCGCCACTGGGGGCATTCGGAGTGGAATCCGTCAAGGGGTCCGCTTTTTGCCTAAAGTAGCTGAAAGCAAAAAAGTTCTATACGGTGTCCTGCGCTATTTTGATCCAGGATTTGAGTTGGTAAAAGGCGCTGGTCTTTTAGTGGTGAAAGGATTAGTAAAAATCACTGACCAATTGCGTGTGAGTAGAGAAGTAAAGATCATCATAGAAAAATTGGCTAAATTACAGATACAAAAGATGCCTAAAGAAGTTGTAATGGCACGATTATCAGAAGATGGACCGGAAGTTGCGGTGAAATTGGTCAAAAATCACTTGTATGTACGAGTTACAGATCTGAAAACCGCAACTGTCTCTGGAGAGTATTTTGTATTGAAAGGGGATCATTTAAAACCTTTTAGTGGAGCAGTTACCTTTACATCGGAACAACTAGCATTAATCGATCGTTTAGCGGTAAAAACAAATAATCCTTCTCAAATTATTGTCACGGAACCCAATGTGAACCCAAGGGCTTATGGGGAAGGGCCAGTGAGGACAGTTGCCTATGGAGAAGGAACAGACATGAAGGTAGACAAAGAAGAAGCAGGGGCAAAATATTTTGTTCAAATGAATCAGCAACTCGTTCCTATCCGGATCACAGCGATCGAAGGACATGGTGTACGTTTTGATGTGGTGGAGGGAGAGAAGATCCATCCAGTGAATTACAACGGTATAGAGTGGTATTTTGAAGCAGAGACTTCGCCTTTTATTTCGAAAGAGCTAGTAGAAGAAGTAGGTAAGAAGATCGATGATTTTGAATCAATAGAGGATCCTACTACTCTTTCCCCTCCTTATGAGCGAGATCTGATGTCTAACGAAAATGGCAGAACCTACATCAAGATCAATGATCACTATATACCTCTTATCTTATTTGATAAAAATAATGGGCGGTACCATTTAGTGAAAAAAGATATAGATGAACCAATGATGGTGTTGAGGTTCGATCCATATAGTGACGGATTTAAGATGGAAACTCTCAAAGAGAAAGAAGAGTTAAAAGTGCTGAATCATGAGTCGCTTATTTTGCGAATGGGGAAAGTTCAATCTAAATGGAAGTCTGGTTCAGCTGCAGAAATGGATACATCTGCAGGTACTTCTCAGGGCTTGTCAATTCCCTCTACCTCAACCGGAACCATTCCCAAAGTTTTCACCCGTCCAGCGGATTTACCGGCTATTGACTTTCCTGCGCTACCAGATAATTGGGAGAAGTGGAAGGATTTGAAAACGGCAGAACCTCTCCAAAATCGGATAACAGTAGAGGATAATTTGAATATCGATCTTACTGAACTCTCTGAATTCCCGCCAAGATTGGAAGTATACTATAATATGGATGAAGATTTAATCAGACAAAACATTTATGCAGAGATTGATGAATTTTTTCCACGACCTATACCTCAGTTAGAAGTATTTACTGGGCTTGACTCAACTGGAATGCCAAACTATCTCAAACCGTTTTTTGAGCAGCTTAGGGATGATTTTGAAGCGGCAGAAAGAAGGTTTAACGCAGCAGTACTATTATTTAAATCACTATGGAAAATGGAAGACATCTCAAGCATGGAAGAAGGAAAATATCTGATTGAAATGTTCAAGTTACAAGGTGTTCCAAAAGCAGAAACAGAAGAGATCCTAAGAGAAAGTATCAGAAAACTATATTCGACAGCGGAGCGTGGAAAGGCTTTCCTTGAACAATCAAAAGATCTCTTCTTTCAAAATGTATGGACCCTCTCGTCGAAATTGGTTTATGATAGGGAAGCTCTAAGTTATTATTCCTCAGTTCAAGACTTTATTAAAACGCAGGCCTTTACAGTAAGATATGATGGGGAGTGTCGTATCTTTATCTTGGCAGATGCTTTTCACTTAGAGCCAAAAGTTCTTCCTGGAGCACATTTACAGCCTACTGGTTATGAAACAGTGATGCATGAAGTCACACATATCATATCCAGTTCAGAAGACTTGTTGGAGTATGGACTAGTTAGGAGAGGTTTAAGGAAAAACGGAAAACGTACACTAGATTATTATGACAAAAAATATCCGAATATGATAAAAGAAGACTCTGAACAATTGAAACATTATAGGGATTATTTGGCAATAGTACTAGGTTCGCCCAACTTAACAGTCAAGATGGTTAGTGATGCGTTAGAAGTCAACCACACCTTACGAGTCCATTTTCAGTTGACAGATGCAGAAATGTTGATGACCATTCTCAGAGATCTTGTCGAAGGAAGAGCCTTTGATGCCATATTTCGTGCGAAAAGAGAGAACGATAAGGAACAAGATGGGAAGAAAAGCGACTCGCTTGAGACCATTAAGGAACAACTGGGAACTGGAGATCTATTTGCGTTACAAGCATTGATATATACAAGCGGATTTATAAATTTTGAGAGAGAAGTTCAGCAGAGCAAGACGCAAGAGAAAACTACCGATATACCTGAGTCAATAAGTACCAAAACTACCAATAGCCCAACAACTGGAAACAGAAACAAGAGAGAGATAGTATCAACCACTATAGAATCTGCAGAGAGTATAACCAATCAGAGTTTATTAAAACTTATCAATCAGAGTATAGAAAGAAGTAACTATCCCAATCAGTTCGTCTCTGATCAACAAGTAGATACAGCCTCACAAAAGAATGTAACAAACCGAAACTCTTTAAATCATGTACCTACGAATACTGAAAGCAATCCCAATCACTTTGTTTCCGATCTCAAAATAAGCACAGGACTCCCAAAGGATGCAGAAAAGAAAAGTTTTTTAGATGTTGTATTCACTAGTAGAAACAGAAGTACTCAAAACAATTCAACGAAGGCATTCAATCCACTAATAAACAAGAATCAGAAGATATTAGCCCCACAACATTAATTAGTGTTAGACTTTTCTCCATCGTGTTAGAAGACAAAAATACATGATGGAGAAAAGTGGCGTGGAGATATTTGCAAAGAGTGTCATATTAGGGGAGCTAATGCAACAATCGTCATTTGTAATGCAAGCGAAACAGTAATAGTGACAGGTGTATTTATGTTAACCATACTGACAGGAGTCTGTGAGACAGAGAAGTATAGGATCTTTGTCAAGGAATGTTGGTGAGAAAAATCTTAGAATGAGCGTTTTTTTGTTCTTAATGATAAATTTATACCACTAGTTAATGAAATTATCTAACCATTTTGCTTGTGGTATTCTTTTAGT
>NZ_NGMO01000001.1:26621-39838 GCF_002140175.1 Candidatus Enterococcus wittei | reverse complement strand
AAGTACCAAAACTACCAATAGCCCAACAACTGGAAACAGAAACAAGAGAGAGATAGTATCAACCACTATAGAATCTGCAGAGAGTATAACCAATCAGAGTTTATTAAAACTTATCAATCAGAGTATAGAAAGAAGTAACTATCCCAATCAGTTCGTCTCTGATCAACAAGTAGATACAGCCTCACAAAAGAATGTAACAAACCGAAACTCTTTAAATCATGTACCTACGAATACTGAAAGCAATCCCAATCACTTTGTTTCCGATCTCAAAATAAGCACAGGACTCCCAAAGGATGCAGAAAAGAAAAGTTTTTTAGATGTTGTATTCACTAGTAGAAACAGAAGTACTCAAAACAATTCAACGAAGGCATTCAATCCACTAATAAACAAGAATCAGAAGATATTAGCCCCACAACATTAATTAGTGTTAGACTTTTCTCCATCGTGTTAGAAGACAAAAATACATGATGGAGAAAAGTGGCGTGGAGATATTTGCAAAGAGTGTCATATTAGGGGAGCTAATGCAACAATCGTCATTTGTAATGCAAGCGAAACAGTAATAGTGACAGGTGTATTTATGTTAACCATACTGACAGGAGTCTGTGAGACAGAGAAGTATAGGATCTTTGTCAAGGAATGTTGGTGAGAAAAATCTTAGAATGAGCGTTTTTTTGTTCTTAATGATAAATTTATACCACTAGTTAATGAAATTATCTAACCATTTTGCTTGTGGTATTCTTTTAGTAGGCCTTTTTGTAGTAACTCTTGTTTGGCTTTTAAATTCAATAAGTTTTTGTGATAATTTTGGGAATACATCACGGAGTATAAAGTGTTTAAGACATAATCGAAAGTGATTTGAGAAGAGAAAGTCGCAACTTTTGCAAAGTCAAATTCTTCTTGAGAAACTACTAGCTTCAACTCAGCTTTATTGGCCATTTCAGACTGTTCATTTCCTGTAATTAGTAAGGTTGTAGCACCAACATGAGACAAATAAGACAAAATTCGTTCATAATGATGGATTCGTCCACTATAGCTGATAAAGATTGCGCAATCCTTTTCAGTAAGATTCGCAGCGTTCCAAGAAGAGTCACTATATTCTTCAGCTAGAATCAAAAATTTATTCAATTTGACTAGTTTGTTTTGAAACTTTCGAGCAGTCGTTTGAGAATCACCTTTGGCAAATAAGAAAATCCGTTCTGCCTGGTTTAATTTAGACGCAATCGTTTCAAGCGGCTGATTTTCAATTTGAAACTGGGCTTTTTTGATTGCTTGAATGGATAGGTCAGCCATCTTTTTGGCAATTGTTTTCGCATCATCCATATCGGAAAAAGGAAAATTTGGGTCAATCACTTGCTTGAATTGTGCAACGAGTTGATGGACCTCGCGCCCTAATTCGAAGCGGAATTCTTTAAATCCGCTAAATCCGATTTTTTTACATAATCGAATAATCGCTGAATGAGAAGTATACGTCTCTTTTGCAAGTTCTTCAATGGTCATATAAATTGCCGATTCAAGATTCAATCGCAGATAATCAGCAATTCGTTTTTCAGTTGTCGTAAATGTTTCTTGAGCGGCTAATTTATCTTCAATAAGCATGAACATCCCTCCATGATCCATCTTACTGAAAAACGGAATGTTTGACCACTTATTTTTTAAAACACATAAACGTTGGAACACCTTTTCAAAATACAAGTAAACTACTCTCTTTTTTTGAACATTTTTACCAAAAGCAAGAAAAAAGTAAGCCTAGCCAAATGATTGCTTTATACTAAGTGTAACAACTATTGAGGAGGAATCATCATGTTAACAATCGCATATTTAGGGAACGGCAAAAGCACGAATCGCTATCATCTACCTTTTTCCAGAAGAATGGCGGATAAAATCCAAATCAAAAAAATTTTTTCACCTGTACCGAATAACTGGGAAACCTTTGATGAAATCGAGTACACAGATCAATTAGCTGATCTTTGGGAGGATCCAGAAATTCAACTAGTCGTGATCACCACACCTAGTCAGTTTCATGTGGAATACGCAAAGATGGCTTTAGAACATGGGAAAAATGTATTAGTGGAGAAACCATTTGCCGAGACAGAAGAAGAAGCTAAAGCTTTGTTTGACTTAGCCGATGAAAAGGGATTATTTATCCAATGTTATCAAAATCGCCGATTTGATTCTGACTTTCTAACCGTTCAAAAAGTCATCGAAAGTGGTAAGTTAGGAGATATCCTTGAAGTAGAAATGCATTATGACTATTTCCGACCAGAAGTCCCAGAAAGTACTAAGGAATTCTCCATCCCAAACAGTTATCTCTATGGTCATGCTTGCCACACAGTTGATCAAGTGCTTTCTTATTTTGGTGAACCAGATGATATCCATTATGATGTTCGTCAATTGTTAGGTTCACGACGGATGAATGACTATTTTGATTTAGATTTTTACTATGGAAGAATGAAGATTTCTATCAAATCAAGTTATTTCCGTATCAAAGAACGCCCGAGTTTTGTGGTTTATGGAAAAAAAGGGATGTTTGTCAAACAAACGAAAGACCGTCAAGAAGAGCATCTAAAAATGTTCTATATGCCAGAAAACGCTGATTTCGGGATTGATCTGCCGGAACATTACGGCATTTTGACTTATATAGATGAAAAAGGAAACTATCATGAAGAAAAAGTAGTCTCTGAAGTTGGTGATTACCGTCGAGTATATGAAGGTGTTTATGAAACATTGATAAATGGTGCGGAAAAAGTCGTCAAGAACGAAGAGACCTTATTACAAATAAGAATATTAGAAACAGGCATTCAACAAATTCAAGAAGCCAAGAATTCTCTCTGATCCAAAGAAATAAAAGAGAGAGATAAAAAGAGCTTTAACCTATTTAAGAGAATAGATAGCCATCCTAAGTGTTTTCTGTTATTATTTTAGTAAACAGTAAACAAGAGGTGATAAGATGGCTTCGATCCGAGATATTGCTAGAATCGCGGGAGTCTCTGCCGCAAGTGTTTCTCGTATTTTAAATGAAGATCCAACTTTCAGTATCAATGAACAGACTCGAATACGAGTCATTGAGATCGCTAACCAATTGAATTACACGGTAAACAAGAATAAACGTGGCACACGGAGCCAAGGAGACGAAATGACGATAGCCTTGATCGTCAGACACCAAGAAGAAGCAGAATTAGATGATCCTTATTTCCGGAAAATCCGTGGAGGAATCGAGAAGGAAGCAGCAAAATGGCGATTTCGTACGATTCGTGCTTTTCACATGAAGGATGCTCATAAAGAATGGACACAACTAGCGAAATATGGGGCAGTAATCATGATTAGTGAGATGACAGTTGAAGCAACGAAAAAGATTGCTGGCATCAACCCCAATCTCATTTTAGTGGATAACTACTCTAATGTGGAAAATCTCGATTGTATCCAAACAGATTTCCAAAAAAAGACTGGAGATATTTTGCAAGTTCTCTATGACAAAGGTCATCGAAACATTGCATTTATCGGAGGATACAGTAGTAAAGTAACAGAAGACGGTCAGGTAGAAAAAAGCCAAGATGAGATCCGCGCTGATTCTTACTTGAAATGGATGACGTTAAAAGGCCTTCGATCTTATGCTCGTGTCTATCAAGGAAGTTGGAAACCAGAAGATGGACTGCGCCTAGGGCAAGAAATGTTGAGAGAGAAACATCCGCCAACCGCAGTGATCGTAGCTAGTGATCCAATGGCAGTAGGGGTTTACAAAGCAATCAATGAAGCAAACAAGAATATTCCTGAAGATATCGCTGTAGCAAGCTTTGATGATATCGAAATGGCTCAGTTCATGACCCCAAGTTTGTCCAGTATAAAAGCAAACCCAGAGGAAATGGGTAGATTAGCGGTTCGAATGGCAAAAGAACGGATGTTAAATGAACGAACCATGCCTGTCCAAATTATTTGCCACAGTCAACTGATGCTAAGAGAATCAACAGAATCCGAGATTCATTAGCGAAATCTATAGATATTTAAAAGGTATTGAATAAAAAAGTTTGAGACGATGAAACAATCTCAAACTTTTTTATTTTTGTGCTTGTGTAAACATTAAGTAAACAATTATACTCCTTTAGTAAACGTTTGCAAAAACTTATTAAAGGGGTTATCAAAATGAAGTTTGTCGATAAATTCGCTGAAAAAATGGTACCTGCTGCTACACTGATTGCAAATAATCGCTATTTGTTAAGTCTTAGAGATGGTTTTATGATGGCTTTTCCTGCAACGATGTTTGCCTCAATCATGATCATTATTCAAAATCTACCCACGACATTTGGCTTTGCTGCTTTTTTGCCAGAGGCAGTCAACACATTCTTAAATGATTTTTTTGGACCTGTAGGAAATGCCACGATGAGTATCTCAGCTGTTTTTATTGTTTATGGGATAGGTTATCAACTGGCGGGGCATTATAAACAGCCTCAAGTATTTGCTGGTGCGATTTCACTTTCTTGTTTTATTATGCTTTTACCGTTTGGGACGGACAAAACGATGGGTACCTTTATCCCTTTATCCAAACTGGGGGCAGAAGGAATGTTTGTCGGAATCTTAACAGCGATTCTTGCGACAGAGATCTATAGTCGGATCAGCCGATCAGGCTTTACGATCAAAATGCCTGAATCCGTTCCACCGATGATTGCTGATTCGTTTGTTGCTATTATCCCAGGAGCGGCTCCGTTATTCTTATTCAACCTGATTCGTTACTTGTTCACTTTCACCAATTGGGGCAATGCCGTCGATTTTGTTTATCAGCTCTTACAACAACCACTTATGGGGCTTGGTGGCACATTACCTGCTGTCTTGATTGCCGTTTTCTTCACTCAACTTTTCTGGTGGTTTGGGATCCATGGCACGTTAGTTGTTAACGCAGTGATTGACCCTATCATGGGTGCATTAGCTATTGAAAACTATGAAGCCTATAAAAACGGCGCAGAACAATTACCGCACATCATCAACACTACATTTATGGGTGTATTTGTCAATCAAGGGATGCAATTAGGGATCTCTATTACGATGGCATTTTTTATCGCCCGTTCAATCCGGATGAAGAAAACAATGAAAACAATCATTGCACCAGCCATTTTCAACGTTTCTGAGCCGATGACTTTTGGTCTACCAGTTGTTTTGAATCCATTAGCCTTCGTTCCTTGGGTACTAGCACCTCTTGCATCAACCACGATTTCTTATTTTGCCATTTATTTTGGACTTGTCCCTCGACCAATTGGAGCGACTGTCGTTTGGACAACACCAATTCTTTTATCAGGCTGGCTCGGGACGGGCTCGATCACAGGAGCTTTGTTGCAAATCGTTACAGTCGTTGTCATGACGATGATCTGGGTGCCGTTTTTAGTCACGATGGATCGAGAATATCTAAAAGAAGAAAAACAAGAAAAAGAGCAAGAAAAGATCAAAGAAATAATGGACGGAAAGATAACGATCGAAGAATGATAGGAAGTGTATACGATGCGTATTGATACATTGAACTACCGAAAAAAAATTCCTAAAGAATCAGTCACTTTCTTTGCCGTTTTATTGGAAGAACAACTGGCCTATTTCCAAAGAAAAGATCCAACTATCAAAAGACTCTCAGAAGGAACGACGATCGTTACAAATCTTAATACAAAGCTGAACCAAGAAATCATACCAAGTACTATGACCGTGCAAAAATTAGTTGTAAATGAGATTTTCGAGACTACAACTAATTACGTCGGTGGAACAATCGTTCAAAGGTATCAACTAACAAAACAAGGACCAAATGAGTTTGTCCTTGTTTATTCTGAACGAAATGAGCTATTGGATGCGAAAATCCAACTTAGTTTACTTTTTGTTCTCCCAATTTATAAATTTTTCTATAATCGTCACATTGCTAAGAGAATCAATTATCTATTAAAAAAAGTCGAATATTTATCGGAATCAAAGAAATAAACAAAGAAAGTACCGAAAGAAGTTGGACAACACTGCTCAAGAAAAAAAGAGCGATCAACTTCTTTTAGAATACAGCAAAATAAAATGAAAGAAATGGTGAATCAACACATGGAACGAGTAACAAACCAGTTATTCCACATGCAGAATGAAACAGTCAGTTTTATTCTACATGTGATGCAAAATGGCCACATTGAACAAGTCTATTATGGCAAACCATTAGATGATTTGAACGATGAAGAAATCAATTATTTGGTTACGACGAACAATAAATCTGCGGGAACTGTGAAGTTTTTTGAAGACGATGGAGCATTCACTTTAACAGATCATCCACAAGCGTATCCTGTGTATGGGTCTTCCGATTTCAAGGAAGGTGCCATTGAACTAACTAGAAATCAAGAAGTTTACTACCCGGATTTTCGTTTTGTCGAAGCATTCTATACGAAAGGGAAGCCAAGAAACCTCGCTCATCCAGCTACTTATGCTGACGAAAATGAATCTGAAACACTTACGATTAAAATGTCAGATGATGAACGCAAGCTGGAATTGCTGTTGAACTACACGCTGTTCAAAGGCTCACCTGCAATTGCTCAAAGTCAAACATTGACGAATCAATCAACATCTGATTTGCAGATCCAGCGGATGTTATCAGGTGTATTGAATCTACCAACAAAGGAGTATACATTCACTCACTTTTCGGGAGCTTGGTTAAAGGAACGAGCGATAAAGCAGAGGCCGTTAGAACAAGGAATCGTAGCTATCGGTTCCTTGAAAGGAGCAAGCGGGCATCAACATAATCCATTTATTCGTTTCACGCATCAAACAGCCACTCTGAATTCAGGGGAAGTATATGGTATGAACTTAGTGTACTCTGGCAATTTTTTGGCTCAAGCAGAGGTGGATGAATGGGACAAAACCCGAGCGATGATTGGTATTCATCCATCACAGTTTCTCTGGAATTTATCTGCTGGAGAATCATTCACGACACCCGAAGCGATCTTGATGTATAGCGATACTGGGACAAATGGTCTAGCAAAGCATTTTAGCTACTTGATTGAAAATCATTTGATGGATCGTAAATGGCGAACATTGCCACGTCCTATTGTCTTTAATAATTGGGAAGCTACTTATTTTGATTTCAATGAAGAAAAGCTCCTTTCATTAGCAGATATTGGCAAATCACTTGGCATGGAATGTTTTGTGATTGACGATGGTTGGTTTTCTCATCGTCAAAATGATCGTTCTTCATTAGGTGATTGGACGGCAGATCCAGCAAAGTTCCCTCAAGGATTAGGCAGATTTGCTAAAAATATCAAAGAGATGGGATTACAGCTAGGGATGTGGTTTGAGCCTGAGATGATCTCTCCAGATAGCGAATTATTGAAAAATCATCCTGATTGGGTCGTTAGACATCCTTATAAGCGAATTTCTGTAGGACGCGGCCAATATGTTCTTGATTTTTCAAATCCTCAAGTGGTAGAAGATATTTATCAACAAATGGTGAAAATCATCGATGAAACGAACCTCGCCTATATCAAATGGGATATGAATCGAAATATTACAGAAGCATTTTCGAGCTATCTTGCTGAGAATCACATCTATCAGCAAGAGTTCTTTCATCGATATATTTTAGGCGTATATCGTCTTTATGAAAAACTCTTGACTACCTATCCTGACTTATTGATTGAAGGATGTGCTGGTGGTGGAGGTAGATATGATCTAGGAATATTATTTTATAGTCCGCAAATTTGGCCAAGTGATAATAGTGATGCTTTAGCACGTTTGACGATTCAAAGTGGTACCCTTTCAGGATATCCACTTTCTAGCTTTAGTAATCATGTATCTGCTTCACCGAATCATCAAGTATTGCGGCACACGTCTTTAGCCTTCCGCCAAGATGTAGCTATGTTCGGCCCATTAGGTTATGAATTAGATTTATTGGCGTTGACAGAAAATGAAAAACAGCAAATCAAGGAACGGATTCGTTTTTATAAAAAACACCGTCAATTGTTGACTCATGGTGATTTTATCCAGTTACTACCCAACGATCCTTCTGATAACGAAGTCTATTGGGGCGTTTTCAACTCAGATAAGACAGAAGCGATTATTGGCTACTATCAAAAAACAGCATTGCCCAATCCAGCTACAATCTCCTATTTACCTTTGACAAAAGCTTTGAAAGAAGATAGTGCGTATCAGATCAATGAACAGGAAATACTTCGTGGGAAAATCTTAATGTCAGTAGGATTGAAAAAACCTCGTTTGTTTAATGGTGCAAATCATGCTACTTATCAATTGGGTGGCGACTGTCAGTCTTTTATTTATCATTTAAAAGAAAGGAACATAAACTCTTATGAAGACATATAATGATCCTCGCTTACTCCATGGTGGTGACTATAATCCAGAACAATGGTTAGACCATCCAGAAGTATTGAAAAGAGATTTTGAATTGATGGACAAAGCACATATCAATACGGTCACTGTAGGGGTTTTTTCATGGAGTACACTCGAGCCAGAAGAAGGACGTTATCAATTTGATTGGTTGGATCACGTGTTTAAAGAGATGAATAAACGAAATGGGCGAGTCATCCTTGCGACCCCTAGTGGTGGACGCCCGCAATGGTTAAGTGAGAAATACCCCGAGGTCAACCGAACAAATCCCTATGGTCAGAAACACCACCACGGGTTCAGACACAACCACTGCTATACTTCACCCATCTATCGGAAAAAAGTGAAAAAAATCAACACTTTACTGGCCAAACGTTATGGTAATGACCCCGCTTTATTAATGTGGCATATTAGTAACGAGTACTCTGGAGAGTGTTATTGTGAGTTGTGTAGCCAAAAATGGCGAGAATGGGTCCAAGAAAAGTATCGAACATTAGAAGCGGTAAATAAAGCTTGGTGGTTGGCATTTTGGAGTAATCATTATTCTAACTGGTCCCAAGTTGTACCACCGTCACCATTAGGGGAACATAAAGTCCATGGCATGGATTTAGACTGGAAACGATTCGTAACGGATCAAACAATTGATTTTTTCTTGCATGAGATCGAGCCTATTCGCCGGATTACTCCCAAAATCCCAGTAACCACAAATTTTATGGCGGAAGGACATGATCAGCAGGATTTTATTCCTTTAGAAGGAATAGACTATTCGCGCTTTGCGAAAGTCGTAGATATCGTCAGTTGGGATAGTTATCCAGATTGGCATAATCCTTATGAACCGCTGCATGTCACTGCTATGAAATCTGCTTATGTTCATGATCAGTATCGTTCTTTGAAAAAGCAACCATTCCTTGTCATGGAATCTACCCCGAGTATGGTGAACTGGCATGCGTATAATAAAGCTAAAAAACCAGGGATGCACATTTTAAGTTCATTCCAACAAATTGCTCATGGTTCAGACAGTACGTTGTATTTTCAATGGCGCCAATCTTTAGGAAACTCAGAAAAATTCCATGGAGCAGTCATAGGACACGATGACAATGAAGAAAATCGGGTATTTCAAGAGGTTGCTACTTATGGACAACGACTAGCTTTGCTTTCTGCGGTCAAAGGAACTACAACACAAGCTAAAGTAGCGATACTATTTGATTGGGAAAGTAATTGGGCGCTCAAACGTGGGGGTGGATATGGTCGACCAACTAGGCAGTATATCCAAACACTCCAAGCCCATTATCAAATCTTTTGGGAAGCAGATATCTCAGTGGACATTTTGACACCTAAACAAGATTTCTCGGGATATTCATTAGTTATTGCCCCAATGTTATATTTGATCGATGATGAAACACTGTCTACACTTTATTCCTATGTCAACAATGGTGGTACATTGATTGCTAGTTATTTCACTGGGATGGTCGATTCAAATGATAAACTTCATTTTGGTGGTTGGCCACAAAAACTACAAAATATTTTTGGCCTGTATCCAAAAGAACTAGATATGCTTTATCCGAAAGAACAGAATCAAATAGACTATTGTGGGAAAAAATTTTTTACGAAAGATTATTGTACCGTTATTCAAGTGACTACAGGGAAAGTTATAGGGAGTTATCATAAAGCATTTTATGCTGGTACACCAGCTCTAGTAGAAAATCAACTAGGAAAGGGAAAAGCTTATTATTTAGCCAGTAGGACAGATAATGACTTCTTGCAGATTTTTTATCAAACGTTGATAGAAAAACTGGAATTGCAACAAGGCATTACAGACACACCCAATCCATTGGTATCTATCCAATCACGAACAAAAGGGGAGGCACATTTTTATTTTTTGATGAATTTTTCTAAAGAAAATCAAACTGTCTCTTTAAATACGAAGCTAGTGGATCTAGAAACAGACCAGTTCGTTCACAATAAACTCAGGTTTAACCCATATGAAGTGAAAATCCTTAAAAAATAACGGGATAACTGAAATTTATCGAAGAAAATACGCATATTCCCCTTTATATTTTGACAGTTATTTTATTCTTGTTGTAGGATAGGGGTATAGTAGGGAGGGAACAAGCATGACAAACTATAATGATGAAAAAGGAAAACGTTTAAGAGGGTCAATGGCTCCTAAAACAGATGATGATGTAGCCTTAGCCGGAACAAACTCTGGTGAAACATTGGAAAAAGAAGAAGCTTTGTCAGGAACAAACTCTGGTGAAACCTTGAATAAAGAAGAAGCAATGTCAGGATCTAACGCAGTTGAAGAAGAAACGACAAAAAAACCTCATCATTTTGAAGAAGAGGTTGAAGAAATAGTCGAAGAAGCAAAAGAAAAAATAGAATCCTTTACTTCTAAGCATAAAAAACATCAATAAAGATTAATCAATGATATACAGGTCAAAAGAATCAAACAAAACAGCGAGAAGATGCTGGTGTTTGATTCTTTTGCTTTTTTAAACTATTTTTTCCTACTTGTTTAAAAATTGTTGGTCATCTCATAATTTTCTAGTATAAGCTTTAATTGTTTAGAAAAAATTCCATTTATCTGTTTGTTAATCAGTAATAAAACAAACAACATAACCTAGAAGGAGGACTGAAATATGGATATCGTATCACTTTTTTCTGACTATGTAACGGGATTATCGGAACATACGACTATCATTACTATCATTATATGCTTAATCATCGTTGCATCACTTTTCTTGTCAGTTAAATTATCTGGTAATTCACAAAAAAAGAACACTTCAAGAAAACCAATGACTAAAAAAGAACGTTATAAAAATTTCAAATAGTCTTTTACAGTCAGATCAATCAATAAAGTAAATAAATGATGAATTGGCTTATCTGATTTTCTTCTAGAATAGTAACTGCCAATTGTGAAATCTGAAGGAGTTTGCTACGTATTATGTATTTTATATGTTATGGTTTTTCATCTTTTTTACGATTTATTTATCCTCATCACAAAATAATTGATCAGAATGTAATAAGGGGAGGAACATATTCTGTCAGAGATGACGGTTCAAAAGATTGTAGCAGCTGTTTATAAAATACAACAAGAAACAATCAAATAAAAAAGATAAGTTCGACAATAGAAGTAAAAAAGAGAGTCTATAGTAAAACCAATTAGTTATATTCATCTTTAAAGAATGTGCTTTGAGAGGGAAATAATGAACTTCATGTTATGATGTATACATAAACTTTTTAACTGAATGTTTACCACAAACATTCAGCTAAAAATTGCCAATCATCTCGACAGCTTTGTGGCCATTCAGGAACAACTCAAGAAAACCTAGTCAATTTAGTGCGATCCTGAAAACTATAAAAAAAAATTATAATAACTATAAGTTTAATCATATTGATAAATGGTAACATCAGAACTATAATTTTCATGAAAATAACAGATAACGAAGAAAGGTGTGTTAGACATGAAAAAAACAAGTAGAAAAGTTGTTATCGTAGGAACTGGTTTTGTTGGGACAAGTATTGCTTATGCAATGATCAACCAAGGTGTTTCAAATGAGCTAGTACTAATTGATGTGAACCAAGAAAAAGCCGAAGGTGAAGCACTAGATTTATTAGATGGAATGGCTTGGGGAGAAACAAATGTTTCAGTTTGGTCTGGTACGTATGAGGAATGTAAAGATGCAGATATCGTTGTTGTTACTGCAGGAGTCAACCAAAAACCAGGACAAACGCGCTTAGACCTTGTCAAAACAAACGCAATGATCACTCGACAAATCGTAAGAGAAGTGATGGATTCTGGATTTGACGGTATTTTCGTGGTTGCTTCAAATCCGGTAGATATTTTGACTTACTTAACTTGGAAAGAATCTGGATTGCCAACTTCTCGTGTGATCGGAACAGGGACAACATTAGATACGACACGTTTCAGAAAAGAGATTGCCTTGAAATTAAACGTGGACCCACGTAGTGTACATGGCTATATTTTAGGCGAACATGGTGATTCTGAAGTAGCCGCATGGTCTCACACCACTGTAGGCGGAAAACCAATTATGGAATACGTTGAAAAGGATCATCGTTTAGAAGAAAAAGACTTAGAAATAATCGCAGATAAAGTAAAAAATGCGGCTTATGAAATCATCGATCGTAAGAAAGCAACTTATTATGGAATTGGTATGAGTACAACACGTCTCGTCAAAGCAATTCTAAATAATGAACAAGCTGTTTTACCAGTATCTTCTTATCTAAGAGGAGAGTATGGGGAAAATGATATCTTCACTGGTGTTCCTTCAATTGTTGGGGAAAATGGCGTAAGAGAAATCATCGATCTATCAATTTCAGAAGCTGAAAAAGAAATGTTCCATCGTTCAGTGAGTGAATTGAAGAAAGTTCTTGAAACTGTTTTATAAGACTCTTATCAATAAATGACTTTGGAGTTAGAACCATTTCAAATGAATAAATAAAAGATGAAGACCAACCTAGACAAACCTTTTTGCCTAGATTGGTCTTTTTTACTTGAATCAATAAAAAAGAAGAGGATTGAAGAAATGAGGGTAGATTCACGTATTTTAGCTATTAAAGGATGCTGATACTGAAAGGAGTACTTTATAGGTAAATCATAATATTTAGGAGGTTAAAAGAGTTTCGAAACATAAGTTATTTTATTGTGATTTGATAAATATATCGTTGTACGAAGTTTAAAATACAGATAATCCTAAAGATGAAATAAATAAGATAAAATATGACAGTTTGAGTTAATTATTAAATGAGAACTATGAGTCAATATCTATGATTAAATTAAACGCACCGAACAGAGGTTTTTTTTATAATCGTGAATATAAAATTGACACATACAAACTAAAATATCAATCAACTTGAAAACTATA
>NZ_NGMO01000001.1:16851-26374 GCF_002140175.1 Candidatus Enterococcus wittei | reverse complement strand
TAAGATTGACTATCCATAAATTTTATATTACGATGATTTAACTTTATTTATTCTAACAAAAGGAGTTTTTAGCATGCTGATTCGAGAAATGAAACGAAAAGATAATCAACAGGTCAAACAAATCATCCAAAGCTCACTGAAATCCGTTGGGTTAGCGATTGAAGGAACAGCGTATTTCGATCCGCAATTGAATGATTTATTTGATTTTTATCAAAAACTACCGCATGGAAAATATTGGGTGGTTGAAATCGATCAAAAAGTTGTTGGTGGAATCGGAATTGCGCCTTTTGACGAAAAAGCAAAGATCTGTGAATTACAAAAACTATATTTAAAACCAGAAGTTCAGGGACTGGGCATTGCCAATCTACTGATGAATACGGCTTTGTATTTTGCCTCTGAATACTATGATCAATGCTATTTAGAAACAAGAAAAGAGCTAGCTGCTGCTTGTAAATTATATGAAAAATTTGGGTTCCAATCCTTGTCTACCCCTCTTGAAGGTTCTGAACACTCAGCGATGGATATCTGGTATATAAAGAAACTATAAGAAAAAACAGAGAGGAAAAGTATAAAAGACACTCCCTCTCTGTTTACGTTTATTTGATTGATCTCCTCTACTGCTGTTAGCTTTGAGAGTCACCCAAAGTAACTATGGAAGAATTGAGTCAAAACGGGTAAGAAATAGATAATAAGTGCAGCAGAAAGTACTAAAAGTAATTGCTTTCGCTGTTTTTTACGTTTAAACATATTCGAAGTCGTGTGTAAAAAATAGGTAGCACTTTTTGCTGCTGCTGTGAGCGTAGATACGATCAGCGTTGGCGAATAGGTTGTCGGGTCTTTGGTAATCGCCAATAATTTTGTTCCATATTCCGGATATTTTATCAAGGATTGGTAAGCTGCTATCAGCATCAAGATTCCCATCAAATAGTTCAACATTGAATTCACTTTTTTCACGTTATTAACTCCTTGTTTTGTTAGTTAATTATTAAAACAATCTACACTTTTCGGAATAAATATTCTTATTCTCATTTTTCTTTTTGTTGATTTTTCTCCATCCAAGGAAATGAAAATCCTAGCGATAAATCATCTTTGAGGATTAATACCGCATCAAACTTCCCTTTCTTACCAGTAAATCCTTTGACTACTTTACTAGTCTTCCCTTTTGTAAGCAGTTCTCGTAAGTTCGTTTTGGTTAACTTCTTTTTAGCAACAGTCGGCCATAATTTAAAATCGCATTCTTTATTTGAACATGTGACAATTTTTGGGTAAAACATCACGATCCCCTTCTTACATTTCGGACAAGTCCCTAATTGATCGTTCTTCTTTTCCAACACTTGGATTTGCCGCAGTCCCTCCTGTTCCTCTTTTAAGTCGACCTTTTGAACTTGTTCTGGAACAGCTTCTAATAAATGAAGAATAAATTTTTTGATGTTTTCTAAAAATACCTCCGGCTTCCCTTCTCGATTACCGATTTTTTTCAAGTAAGCTTCCCAGCGTGCGGTCATCTCTGCACTTGTCAATAAAGACTCTCCCGATACTGCTTTACATAAAGTGATTCCTTTTGCTGTCACACGGATATCATTTTTATTGATTTCGATATAATGGCGTTGTTTTAAGTTTTCTATAATACTCGCCCGTGTTGCCTCTGTACCGATTCCTTCGACTTCTTTAAGAATTTCTTGTGCTTCTTCATTATCTAGTGTTTTTCCAGCTGTTTTCATCGCAGTGATCAAGGTACCCTCGTTATAAGGTTTTGGTGGTTGAGTCTCTTTTTCAAGGCTTCGTAAATCCACCACTACAGGCTCATTTTCAAATACTTCAGGTAATAGCTGTCCTTCAGTCGTTTTTTTACTTTTCGCCGTTAAAATCGCTTGCCAGCCTTGATTGATTGGACGTTTCCCGATGCTTTTCAAGCGTAATTCGTTCACACCTGTTAAGATAACTGTTTCTTCGTAGCGATAATTTTCAGCAAACATAGCAAGCGTGGTACGCATGACTTGCAAGTAGATTGCTTGTTCCAAGCGGGATAATTTAGCGAATCTTTCTTTCGTAGGAATCGTCTTAGTAGGAATGATCGCATGGTGTTCTTGTACTTTGTTTGCGTCAACGTATCTTTTTTTCGCGTAAGTCTCCGGCGTTACTACATCACTAATCCCTAGAAATTCTTTATAGCGTTGCAAATGTTGAACGAGGTACTGATGTTCATTTTCTGTAATATAAAAAGAATCTGTTCGTGGATAACTTAAAAATTTGCTTTCATACAACCCTTGTACCGCATCAAGGGTTGCTTTCGCACTGGCTTTCATCAGTTGATTCATCTTTGATTGCAAACTCGATAAAGAAAATAAACGTGGACTACTTTGTTGCTTTTCTTTTTTTGTTACTTGAAGAATCCGACCTTCTTGTTTTCCTAGATGCGCCCCTTGCTTTTCAATAGCAGACACAAGCTCTTCAGCAGTCTTGAATGTTTGTTTTGGCTCAATTTTCCCTAAAAATTGTCCCTGTTGACTTTTGATTTGTGCCTCTCCTTCAAAGTAAGGTTCTTTCTTAAAACGGCGGATTTCTTCTTGTAGCTGATAGATCATATAAAGCGTAGGAGTCTGGACACGGCCTAAAGAGAAGCTCCCGTCGATTCCTTTTTGTTGGAGTAAAAGACTGTATAAAGGACTGCCATTCATCCCAATCAACCAGTCGGCGTGTTGTCGAGCTTGTGCTTCCTTATACTTGGAAAAAAACATTTCCGCCGGTCTCAAATGCTTGAAACCTTCATAGATCGCTTCTTTCTCTAATGAATTTACCCACAAACGTAAATATTGTTTTTTCTTAGTAAACGCCTTTGCTTGCTGGATGATAGACCATGCTATCGCTTCTCCTTCACGGTCGCTATCCGTCGCAATGATAATTGTATCGGCTGATTGAAGTTGACGCTTGACAATGGCAAACTGGGTCCGTTTATCCGCAGGTACAGTATATTTAAAATTTTCCGGAAAAATCGGCAAATTATTTAATGACCATTTTGCCCATCGTTCTTCATATTCACCAGGAGGAACCATCTCTACTAGGTGACCAAATCCATAGGTAATCGTCACTTCACCAGGAAATAACGGATCGCTGATTTCATAATAGCCATCTTGTTTTTTTCTTTTTTTGAAAGTTTCCGCATATGCTTTTGCTTGAGATGGTTTTTCAGCTAAGATGACTGTTTTCATTATTTACCCTCCTTTGATCCGACTTTCTTATTATGGAACATCTATTCGCATTTGACAATATATTAAGCAAAATCAATCAAAAAAAGCCCGTCCGATCAGGATATTTCTAATAAATAAGGAAAACTCGTTATACTTTTGATTATTCTCATTTTTATTCTTAAAACATTTTCCTAGCTATTTAAAAATAAATAAAAAAGCTGGAACCTATAGATTCCAACTCTTCCTTTCTAGACTATACTTATTTACTCAAAAATTCGCTGATTTTTTCTCGATTCATTTGCTTATCAATCACTAAGATACTACCGGCATAATCACTTTGTCCATAACTCCATGAGTTTTCGACTGGTACGCTTAACCGATCGATCCCGCCTGCACCACGTGCGATGGAGAAAAGATTTTTTAACAAGAAAGTAGCAGGCACATCCGTAGAAGTATAACCAATCGCTTTACCTGCAGCATAAGGCGCTCTGATCAAATTCAAAGGATTTTTCAACTGACTGAAAATGCTATTCATGACTTGTTGTTGTCTTCTGACACGTCCAAAATCGCCTTCTTCATCCATTCGAAAACGAGCATATTGCAAAAGAACATGACCATCCATTCGTTGTTTCCCCTCTTTGATGTCCACACCATCAAGATTCAGATCTTTTTCTGCCGTGATCGAAACCCCATTCATGAAAAGAGCATCAATCACTTTTTCGAAAGATTTAAAATCGACTTTCATGTAATACTGACAGTTGATTCCAAAATTTTCTACTAACGTTTGTCGTACTAACTCAGCTCCGCCATACGCATAGGCAGAGTTAATCTTGTTTTCTCCTACACCTGGGATGGTGACAAAGCTATCACGCATAAAAGAGATCAGCTTGGGTTTATGAGCAGGTCCGTCTAATTGCAACACCATGATCGTATCTGCACGTCCTGCATCTTCCCCACGTGTGTCACTGCCTAAAATCAGTATATTATGGGCACCACTTGTTGATTGTTCTCCATGAAAGGTTTCAGTAGTAGCCGGCGCTAAACTTTTATCATTTTCAGCCAGCCATTTTCCAATAAAAAAAGAAATGATCGAAAAAACCATCAAAAATAATAATAACCCTAACAGGATACGCCCCCACGAACGTTTTTTACGAGGGTGTTTCTTCTGGAAAAAACTCTTCTTCCCAATTTCATTGTTTTCTTGTCGTTGCTCCTCATAAGTAGCATAATTACTTGATTCGCCATGAGAATATTCATCCACTTTGTTTTGGTAGATACGAGTTTCTTCTTGGTATTCACTCGTTTTTTGTTGTTTCCTATTTCGTCGCCAAAAAAATGGCTTATTTTCCTCTTTCAAAGGTTTCGCTTTTTTATGGACGTTCTTATGACGTTCCATCCGACTCATCTTTGTTCCTCCTTGTTTCATACAGATAAGTAATGATACGACACTTCTAGACAAATAACAGCAAGATGTCATCAGATTAAATAAAAAATTAGGAATGACAGGATCTTAATGAGTCGATGAGCCATCAATCATACCACGTATTTCACAAACTGGCATCTCTTGCCCTGTCCAAAGTTCGAAAGCAATAGCTCCTTGATATAACAACATCCCTAAACCATTTTGGCTTTCACAACCGTTGGCTCTAGCTTCCTTCAATAACTGGGTTTCTTGAGGTGAGTAAATCAAATCAAAGATTACCAGTTTTTCATGAAGCATTGCTTTATCAATCGGTGTCAACTCTTTTTTATTACCCATCCCGATATCCGTAGCATTTACTAAGATGTCTGAAGATTGACTGTCTTTTCTCATTTGTACTTCGTCTTCGTAGTCGTATACATGGATCGAACAATTGGTTTGTTCAGCGACATTTTTAAAATACGCTTGAACGGATGCAAAGGTGTCATTTTTTCGTTTATAGATGACTACTTCTCTTCCACCATCTAAAGCGGCTTGGACAACGATTGCTTTGGCCGCACCACCAGCTCCTAATACCATTAATTTCTTGTTTTTGACCGTGAGACCGGCTTCTTCGACTGAACGCATAAAACCCATACCATCTGTATTATATCCGATCAAGCGGTTATCTTGATTGACTACCGTATTCACTGCACCGATCAATTCCGCTTCTTTACTTAATCCATCAAGATAAGGAATCACTGCAGTCTTATTTGGCATAGAAAGGTTTACACCTAACATATGGAATGTCCGTATGCCTTCGACAGCTTTTAGTAAATTCTTTTGATCAACATCGAATGCTAAGTAGACCGCATCAATTCCGCATTTTGCAAAAGCAGTATTGTGCATCTTTGGTGACAAGCTGTGAGTCACAGGAGATGCAAAGATCCCTGCAAGTTTTGTTTTTCCGGAAATCATCGAAACGCCTCCTCTATCTATTAAAAAATGCCGTGTCTATTCACCGATAAAAGCGAATAAACAAGCGACATTCATCGTTCATTTTTCTTCTTAATAAAAGTATAAAAGCTCTTTTCTACATGATCATTTCATCTTATCAGTTATTCTAAAGTATAAGATGAAGAAAAGAGCCTTGTCAAATGAAGATATAACGAAACTTATTTCAATCAATAACTTCTTCAAAAAATTGTAACAAATCACTCATGGAAAGCGCACGTTTTTCTTCTGTTCCTAGGTCTTTTACAATCTTACCTTTTTGAAGAACAAGGAGACGATTACCATATTTCAAAGCATCCTCCATCCGATGGGTAATCATCAGGCATGTTAATTTTTGCTCGGTGATCCGCTGATTCGTCAACGTCATCAATAATTTAGCTGTTTTTGGATCCAGTGCTGCCGTGTGTTCGTCTAATAACAGCAATTCTGGGGCTTTGATCGTAGCCATCAGCAGACTTAGTGCTTGTCGTTGGCCACCAGATAATTCTCCAGCAGGGGTATCTAAGTGTTGTTCTAGTCCATTCCCCACTTCTTGACATAATTGATAAAATTGCTCTTTTTGAGTTTTCAACTGGCGCAATCGTAAGGTGCGTTTTTCACCTCTTTTTTGTGCTAACAATAGATTTTCAGCCACTGTCATCCGTGGAGCAGTACCCATCTTTGGATCTTGGAACACGCGGGAAAGGAAAGAGGCTCTGGCTTCTTCTGACTCTTTTGTGATCAGTCGATCTTTAAAATAGATTCCTCCTTGACTCAATTGTATAGTACCTGCTATCGTATTGAACAAGGTACTTTTCCCAGCTCCGTTACCACCTAAGACTGTAATGAAATCACCTTCGTTGATGGTCAGCTGAATATCATCTAAAAGTACTTTTTCTTCATGCAACCCATTATTTACTACTTTTCGTCCATTCTTTATCGTGATGATTGCTGTCATCTTCAGACCTCCTTTTCAAATCCCGTTTTTAATTTCAATGCTTGTTTCACTTGAGGGATCATCAGACAAACAGCTAAAATGATTGCTGAGAATAATTTCAAGTACGTGGTATCAAACCCTAATTTGATAACTGCTAGAATCAGCAATTGATAAATAATACTCCCTACCACAATTGCTAACAAACGTTCGATCAGTGTCAACTCATGGAAAACCACTTCACCAATGATAATAGATGCTAGGCCGATCACAATGACTCCGATTCCTTTATTCACATCGGCATAGCCATCGTTTTGCGCAATCAAAGCACCAGATAATGCAATGACACCATTAGAAAGTGTCAGTCCTAATATTTTCATACGGTCCGTTTTAATTCCTAATGAACGTGCCATTGTCTCGTTATCTCCAGTCGCAATGTATCCTTGTCCTAAATCCGTATTAAAGAAGAAAATCAAAATACTGATCAAAAGCCCTAATGAGATCATTCCTAATAAGACAATATCAAAATAGTCAGGTAGATGGAGACGTTGGAAAACATCTTGCAAGACTGGAGAGTTCAGTAATGAAAGGTTCGGCGTACGCATCACGAATAAGATAACTGAATTTAATCCTGACATCACTAATATACCGGCTAAGATCACTGGGATTTTCCCTTTGGTATAAAGAAGACCTGTGACCAAACCTGCTGCCATCCCTGCTAATACACCAAGGATTGTTGCTAGTAAGGGTGTTACACCGTGAGTAATCGCCGTTACGCATACGGCGCCTCCCAATGGGAAAGAACCTTCTGCAGTCATATCTGGAAAATCGAGGATCCGATAGGTCATAAAAATCCCTAATCCTAAAATTGCCCACAGCATCCCTTGTGAAATTGCTGATACGATCATTCTTCTTCCTCCTTCGTTTCTGTCACCATCGTTGCTTCCTCTTTTATCTTATCAGGGATCGTAATCCCTAATAAAGCGGCTTGCTCTTCATTGATAATGACCGTTCCTTCATCGAAAACATAAACTGGTGTTGATGCTGGTTCTTTGCCATTGGCAAGAGAAGCGGCCATTTTTCCGGTTTGAACACCTAAATCATATTGATTGATACCAATAGTTGCCAAACCACCTTGTTCAACCATTGTATCTACAGAAGGAATCACTGGGATTTGTGCTTTGTTTGCTTCTTTCACCACTGTTTGCATCGCATTGGCAATCGTGTTGTCCAGCGGCACATAAATGAAATCAACTGCTTGGCTCATCACTTGAACTGTTTGGGCAATTTCATTGGTAGAAGGAACCGCATATTTGACAGAAGTAAGTCCTGCTTTTTTAGCAGCTTCCTCTGCTTGGGTAACTTGATAACGCGAATTATCTTCTGAGGAGGCATACAAAATTCCAACTTTTTTTGCTTCTGGCAGAATCTCAGTTGCTAATTTGATTTGTGCTTCTATTGGTGGTTGATCAGAAACTCCTGTAATATCTCCCCCTGGTTTATTCATACTTTGGACTAACTCAGCACCGACCGGATCAGTCACTGCTCCTAAAACTAAAGGAATAGAGGAAGTTGTGTTAGCTAAGGCCTGTGCCGCTGGCGTTGCAATCCCTATTAAGACATCGGGATCTTGTTGGACAAGTTGCTGACTCATTGTGGCTAACTTGCTTTGGTCGGCTTGACCATTTTGAAAGTTGATCTCTAGATTTCTCCCTTCTTCTAACCCAGATTCTTTCAAGCCATCTTTAATCCCACGGTAAATCTCATCTAAAGCAGGATGACTGACAAATTGTAAGACGCCAACCACCGTCTTTTCTTTCTCATTCGTGCTACTTGGTCTGGAAGGTTCTTTGACTGTCTCATAGATAAATGTACCTGTTAAATAAATCAAAATAAGCGCAATCACTGTTATTAATCGTTTATTTTTCATCTTGCTTTCCCCTTTATGTTTTATGTATTACTTTGAATATAAAAATGAGCATATTACTGAACGTGTATGTTGGAACAAACTTATAAAAAAAGACAATCACCGCATATTTACGGTCATTGTCTTTTAAGAAACAAAAAACCGCATAGATGAGATCTATGCGGTAGTCAATTACATTGTCCTAGCATAGATACAAGCTTTAGAATCGTACGAATGTGTACTCTAAAAAGTTGTATCTACGAAAAAGTTCGTCCACGATACAACTTATCTACGCCAGTTACGCCAATTATTTTTATGTTCGAATAAAAATTGCTTTGATAAGTTCATCTTGGACCATCCTCTCTCTAAATGTTATCTTAAGTCTAATCGAATTTATTTCCTTCGTCAACTTATTTTTTAATTTTATTTTAGTAGATAAAATCAAAGTGGTTATTTTAGTAGTCGATCAGTCTTTACTTTGGGTAGTTTTTGTTTCCATTTCTTGTTCTAATTGTTTGATTTTTGTCAAAGGTAAACGATTTAATTCGGGAATAAATGTTTTTCGTAACGTCTTATCAGATTCGTTTGTTACAGTCATCCGATTTTTTTCTTTCCCGCCATCAAAAAAAATGATCGTCACTTCATCTTTCTTGATTCCATAAGTATCTTCCAACTCTTGGACGTCATAAATCAGAGGGTAGAAAAAGATGGGGCGGTTGAGTTCGTTGATTTTTACTGGATCATCAAACAACGCCATGACCTTCTCATATGCTTCGCCTTTAGGTAAACTGAATAATACAGAAATCGCTTTTTGTTCTTTAATAAATGAATTAGCACTATCGATTGGAATTGGCTGTAACTTTTCGGAATGAATCGAAGAATAAACTATACTGGATACTTGAGCTTCTCGAATCTTCCCAGGGAAATAAAACATTCCAATGGTGACCAAAATCGAACACAGCAAATAATAACCCGCTCGCCTGAAATATTTTTTTGGATCTAAATCAAATTTCTCTAAAATTTCCTCATATTTTTCTATTACTTGCTTTTTAATCTCTTCTACCAAAATAAACACCTTCTTTTTCATAACAACTCTCTTTGAT
>NZ_NGMO01000001.1:6167-16751 GCF_002140175.1 Candidatus Enterococcus wittei | reverse complement strand
TTCATAATAGCCATCTTGTTTTTTTCTTTTTTTGAAAGTTTCCGCATATGCTTTTGCTTGAGATGGTTTTTCAGCTAAGATGACTGTTTTCATTATTTACCCTCCTTTGATCCGACTTTCTTATTATGGAACATCTATTCGCATTTGACAATATATTAAGCATGTCTCTTATACACATCTAGATGTGTATAAGAGACAGAAATCAAATTTCTCTAAAATTTCCTCATATTTTTCTATTACTTGCTTTTTAATCTCTTCTACCAAAATAAACACCTTCTTTTTCATAACAACTCTCTTTGATTATACATAAAATTGCTTTGAAAACGAAAGAAAAACACAACTCTTTTCTTTTTTGATTCTTGTCTTACTTCCTTTTATTCCATCCCTCCTATCTCCCCCATTGGTCTTTCACACATTTTTTCGTTATAATGAAACTAATGATGAAAAGAAATGAGGAATGAATCATGTCCTTTGATGGTGTATTTACCCATGCAATGACCAATGAACTACGCGAAACACTTTTAACTGGTCGGATCTCAAAAATCCACCAGCCTTACGAAAATGAAATTATCTTGGTGATTCGTTCTCGTGGAAAGAATCACCGATTACTTTTATCCGCCCATCCAAGTTATGCTCGTATTCAAATCACCCAAATCGATTATCAAAATCCAGACACCCCACCGAATTTCGTGATGATGCTGCGCAAACATTTAGACGGTGCGATATTAGAAGATATCCAGCAAATCAAAAATGACCGAGTGATCCATTTTCATTTTTCAAAAAGGGATGAACTAGGTGATTTGCAGCAGATTGTCTTGATCGTCGAATTGATGGGACGTCACAGTACCATCGTATTAGTCAATCAACAAAGTCAAAAGATCCTTGATGCGATCAAACATATCGGTAGTTCCCAAAATACTTATCGTTCGCTATTGCCGGGTGTGGAATATATTGCTCCCCCATTGCAAGAACAGCTTGACCCATTCCAAGCAACGAAAGAACAAGTTTTTCATCGCTTGTCAAGGATTGAAGCAACACCAAAAGCTTTACAGCAAGAATTCCAAGGATTAGGCTATGATACCGCACAAGAACTCATCCATCGTCTGACAAAACGACCAAATGAGAAAATGATCGTCTGGGAAGAGTTTTTTGCATCAATCAAGCAGCCTCGTCCAATGATTTATGAGCTATCAACCAAAGAATACTTCACGCCAGTGCCATTTCAAGGTTTGGCAACCGAAGCCCTTAATCAGCAAGAATACGACTCCTTGAGCGCTCTCTTAGATGCTTACTATCACGAAAAAGCAGAAAAGGATCGTGCCAAGCAACAAGGTGGCGAACTGATCCGTAAAATCGAGAACGAGTTGAAACGAAATCGCAATAAATTGAAAAAACGAGAACAAACACTCAAGGATTCAGAAAACGCCGAAGATTTTCGCCGAAACGGTGAATTGTTGACAACATTTATGACACAAGTGCCACGCGGGGCTACTGAAGTGACATTACTAAATTATTATGAAGAAGATCAACCCATCACGATCAATCTTGATCCAGCATTAACACCTAACCAAAATGCGCAAAAATATTTTCATCGTTACCAAAAACTCAAAAATGCTGTCAAATTGGTTGGCAAACAAATCGAAGAAGCTAAAAATGAGATCACTTATCTAGAATCTGTCCTCTCTCAATTGGAGATCGCCGGACCGATGGATATCGAAATCATCAAAGAAGAGTTGTTTTCTGAAGGTTATCTGAAGAAGAAACATGCTAAAAAACAAAAAAAAGCCAAAGCTTCTCAACCAGATCGCTATTTTTCTTCAGACGGTACAGAGATCCTAGTCGGAAAGAATAATTTGCAAAACGATCAGTTAACGATGAAAACAGCAAGAAAAACAGATTACTGGTTACATGCAAAAAATATTCCTGGTTCTCACGTGATTATTAAAAGTGACCAACCTTCCGATGAGACGATCACCCAAGCAGCTGAATTAGCCGCTTATTTCTCAAAATACCGTCATTCTGCACAAGTACCTGTAGATCTCGTGCAAGTCAAACACATCCGTAAACCAAATGGCGCCAAACCTGGGTATGTGATCTATGAAAATCAAAAAACGATCATTGTGACCCCGGAAGAAGAAAAAATCCAGTCGTTGAGATCTAAGTAGTAAGTTGACACACGGGAGTCAACATTCTTACGGATTATCTTTTTAGAGTGAATACGAAGCATATGAAATATACTAAACGAAGCTAAACAAGCCAACAATAAGGAAGTTTCCTCAAGGTTGGCTTGTTTAGCTTTGTTTAGTTTGCTTGTTGAATGACTTCTTTCAAATTACGGATGAAACGTTGAGCAATATCACTTAACGGATGTTTCGTAGAATAAATGACATACAATTCATTGCAAAGGCTATCGGCTAAAGGAATCAAGCGTAAATACTCTTTGATTTCTCCAATCACGATCCCTGAACCTGAAGCATACGCATTTGTTTCTAACACGATATTCATCAGTGTTCCACGATCACTTGTATAAATCACCGATTCTTGTTCTGGGATCTCAATCAAGTCTTCATAAAAATAAGGAAAATTACTCCCATCTTGCGTAAAACGGACTTGAGGAAATGCAGACAGTTCTTCTCTTCTTATTTCTTTTTGGTTGGCTAATGGATGTCCTTGTCTTAAAAAAATATGGGTCTTGAACCGACCTAAAGATTGAGCTACCAATTCTCCCTGTTCTAAGTATCGTTTGATCCCTGCACGATTATGATCATTCATATAAAGAATGCCTAATTCACTATGTTGTTGCTGGACTTCTTCGATAACCGTTGCTGTAGTTGTTTCCATGATACGAAATTGCTTGATTTCTTCTTTGAATTCTTCGATCAACTTTGCTGTGAGTGGACCTAAAAAATCATAGTGTTGGGAAGCAATCGAAAAGCTTTCCCGTTTTTCAGCTGTCAGATAATAGTTTTCTAAAGATTCTAGCTGGATCAAGATTCGTTCTGCCCTTTTTAAAAATGCTTGGCCATCTTCAGTTAAATATGCCCCACGATGGGTTCTCGTAAATAGATGGATGCCTAACTCATTTTCCAATTCCTTGATTGCTGCTGAAAGACTAGGCTGAGACACAAATAACTTCTTAGCTGCTTCTCTAAAACTGCCATTGTTCGCTACAGCAGTCACATATTTTAATTGTTGGATGTTCATATCCTTATACCGTTCCCTCGTAATAATGGATTGTTCGATTTTTCAATGGTTGTAGAGGTCGATTATTTGGTTGGGCATACTGTCCTTTAAAAGGAATTAAAAAGTCTTTATTTAGTTTCCCTACTTTGTCCATCACAAACCATTGGATCGGCCCACTTGTCGGTGGGGTAGTCAAAGAGCCGACATAATGATAGTGACTTTTTTTCTCGGGAAAGAAAACAGCAGGATTTGTCCAATGTTCATGGGTTTCAACGTCCCAACTATCACCATTTTCTCGGTCATATAGCCAGCCTTCATCTGTTACTAATTGGTACATCGCACCAACCACCAAATTTTCTTTACGCGCATTCATATGGACAAAATGAAATTCAATGGCTTCTTGCTTCCCGTGGATCACATGTTCCGAAGGCATATGAAAATGGATATCTGTTAAATAATACTTTTCATCATTAAATACTACATAGCTGATTTGATCAAATGGTACCAAATGGATGGTATTTTTGAATTCTTTATCTGTAAACCGCTGTTTTCGATAATGAAACGAAATTGGCTCACCGACACCACTGATTGTTTCATCCTTGGCTAAAGGTATAGGAGATTGTAAAGAAAACTCGGCTCCTTTTGCAAACCAATCACATAATTCACCCCAATGTTCCGGACCTCTTTCTCCAGAATAACCCCATTCAACATCCATATTCTTTTTCAACTACATTTCCTCCTGCATTTGCTACCACAAAGGTATTTCTATTATTCATTCTCTTTTTTTACAATACTTGAAACAGTCGCTAAAAAATCTTCTTTCCCATAAAATTCTTGATTTAACAATTCAGGAAAGATTTCATTAAAAAAATAGCGGACAGATGGTCGATGTTCAAAACCTTTGATCGTTGTCACAGCTTCGATAAACATTTCTTTATATACTTTTTCAGGATTATTTTTGATAATCTCATCAAAAGACTCATACAAAAGATCTACTTTATCTGAAATCGCCAATAACTCTCCTTCAACCGTGTCATCTTTTCCTTCAAACAATCGACGACGATAAACTTCTTGAAATTCCTCTGGTATTTCTTGATTGATGAATTCATCTGTCATTTTTTCTTCAACAGTTTGCAGCATCCCTCGTAATTCTTTACTAGCATATTTCACTGGTGTTTTGATATCTCCAATAAAACGCTCCGTATAGTCATGGTTCAACGCTTTTTCATACAAGAGTTTCCAGTCGATCGCTTGTCCAGATACTTCTTCGATGTCCCCTAATACTTGAGCAATGGAAGCCACTCGATATGAATGAGCAGCAACAGTATGCTCCGTATGTTTAAAGAATCCTGGCGCTCTAGTAATCTTTTCTAAGTTGTTCAATCCTAAGATAAATTCATTTAATCCCATAAAGTTTCCTCCCTAGTCAAGTTACTTTTTCCGAATATCTTATCATTAAATAACTGATAACTGCAAATTTTCAGCTTTTTATCTTAACTACTTTTCATTCAAAAAACAAATACTGCACAGAATTATTGCAAATGAGTCAGTATTGGATAAAAAATAGAGACATAGATTATCGATTCTTCACATACCACATGTATGATATTTCTTTCAATGATTGATCGATTAAAATCAAGAAAATCGATTATTTTCTTTAAGGATGATTATTAAATGGTATTGATGGCGTTCCCTCTACCAATTGTATCACTGGCCTTCTTTTTAAGGTAGACCCAAGATCATCTTTCATTTTTTTTTACCCATTTCTCGTCTTTTCTCTCTTGCTTACTACTATAGAGTTTCCTGTATTTGATCCTTTTTATAATTATTATTATTTAATAAAGATACAGTTGCTAATGAATCAAAGCCGTGCTATAATTAAAGACGGAATTTCGTTATCAACGTATCGTTGCCTTTCATTAAAGTTAACAGAAAGGAGAATGACTATGACATTCTATAACAAAGAATTACAATATCGTGTCACACTAAATACCGATTTAAATCTTTTTGTGGTTTTTGACAAAACTGATTCAAACCGCGTAGCAACTGGCGTGACGATCGAACAAGCAGTGCAAGAACTAAAAAAATCCGCATAGGAGTGAAAACCTCGAATGGACGATTGCAGCTCTAGTTCACTATAAAGCCACCTACTAGAAGTACAAAGTAGGTGGCTTTCGTTGTTTTTATCTCTTAAATTCGCCATTTATTTCAATTGATTTCTCCTTTTAGTGGCAACTCATGGCCTCATTCATCACTTAACTCCCTCCTTAGACGCAACCAAAATCAAACAGCTTCGACTTTTCAGGTTTATACTTGTTTTTTTGAATCGTATTCATTTAAATAAATGGAAAAATACGGTTATTCGGATTTTTCCCTGTTTCTTCGTAATCATCATAACACCTCGTGGTATTTTATGTTAAAATTCATCTTTAGATAGGAGGGATTGGATTGAAAGGAAATCTAACCGTTTGGATGTTGCTATTATGTATGATGATCGGCTTGATTTTATTAATGTTTAATATCATCAGCTGGACTTCTTATTTCATCGTTGTTTTGATCGTTGGTGTTTTGACCTACATGGAAAAAAGAAAACGGATGAACCGTTCAGAATAATGCCAGAAGTGTTAATTTCAAATTATAAAAAAAGAGGCAAAGATCAATCATAGGAATAGCATTCAGAAGATGTTCCCCAAAAATATTGACAACTATAAGGTGTCCTTTTCTGAATGCTCGTCAGTAAACCGATCCTGTCTCTTTTTTATACTATTGAATGATTCGAATTCTGGTGATAATTTACGGCAAAGCCCCCTCCATCCCATAGACCGCTAATTCATAAATACGTACGGCAGTGTCTGATCCTTGAGTCGGTTTATCCACACTTAATTTAAGATAACGAGCTTCTACCGCTGCAAAGGTATTCACCGTATTCATTTCCGTATTACTGACGGTTCTGGAAACATCAGTAAATTCTTTGCCATCTTCACTCACTTGAATCGTATAGGCTTTTGTGTTCATATCCTCGCCTTCTCCACCGGCTTGCGCATGGGCCAAGTGGACTTCACTCACAGTTTGGATAGTCCTTAAATCAATTGTAATCTCATGTGGCGGTGTCCCAGTTGCACACCATTTCGTGTCCAACTTACCATCCACCGCTAAGTTAGGTGCTTCTGAGTCGTTTGTAAATGAAGAGGCATCAGTTGGAGCATTTTGAGATAGCAACAATAAGTCTTTTGGTACTTTCTGATTGACTGTAATCAGTCCTCGCATTTCAACTGGTGTTTGCCCAGATTGGTTCTCTGCTATCAATTTCACACTGTACACACCTTCTTTATCGAAAGTCACTACTGGTGATTCCTCGTTGCTTGTAGCGATGTCGCCCCCTTCAAACTCCCAAGTAACTTTTTCTGTATTGGCAGAAGATGTATTCGTAAATGTGACTTTTTCACCAGGCGTAATCAACGTTTTAGAAGCGGTGAAATTAGCTTTTGGTAATTGATTATTCGGCCAATCAAATGTAACGAATTTAGCAGTTTTCCCCTTATTTCCTAACAAATCGACGGGAACCACCTCTAGTTTGGTTTGGTTGGTTTTATCCGTTCTCTCTAAGGCATTGATATAGTAATTTGTTGCAGGGGTAGCACCTAAGAAAGAACGTGTTTCATCTTCATTGATCCGATAGATTTCATAATGATCTGCTTGACTTTTCTGGTCATTCCAGATTAAACGAACGCCTGCATAATTGCTTTCTTCTTCATCAAAAATCACATCTTCGATTTCGACATCTTTCACAGCTAATTTAGTTTTTGCTTTTTTATCGGTCATGGCAAGTTGGCCTAACCGTAGTTCATAAGACTCATTTGTTTCTTCTGAACTAATTTTATAGGAAAGAGAAGTCACTGTTTTTCCTACAAATTTACCCATATCGTAGGACACAGTAGACCAATCCTTTGCTACCTGTTTATCAGCTGTAATCGTTTCTTGACTACCATCATCAAATGTCAAAACTAAATCAAGTTGTGTTGGGTTCGTTGCTTTTGCTGTTGTAGTGACTAACGTATTTTTCGTTAACTTGGTGGCTAAGCTGTATAGTTTAACTGTACTTGCTGCCTTTTGTTCCATATTGCCTCTGAATAATAATGAGTTTCCACCGTTATAAGCATCAGCATAATCCATGGTCGCTTTTAAAGCGTTATTCTTTTCATGATCAAAAATCCAGCGATAAGTCGGCATCACATCTTGCATACTGCGATTATTCCAATCTCTAGTTGATACCTTTTCCCCATTGATAAAATAATTATAGCCATTCCCAACATTGAAATTCGTCACAAATGGAAGCGAGGTAATTGCCGTCTGCTCCAATGCATAAGCGGATATCCCCGGCCATTCATCTTCTTTAGGGACCGTTGCTTTTGTTGGATCACTTTTTCCATTGATCCAAAACATTTCTTCACGACTTTGAAAATCATCAGGATCACTCGCAGATGAATAGGTCCAGCTTGGAACATACAAACCTAAAGATGTGTAAGGTGTATGGTCTTTATCGAGAAATAAATTCCAGTCAACTGGTGTAGCATATCCATTTTCTTGGACATCGATCCCCGCATATAGATCATATGGATCAATGCCTAATTCTTCTGCTCTTGCCTTTGATGCTTTGAGCAGTTCCTTACTCGCTAACTTATCTGTATTCCACCAAAAATTCAAGAACATACTATCTGCCACTGGATTCATTTCAGCATCGACTAGATAAGCTTGATTTTTATCTGTTAAAGCATTTTGCCAATCCATTTTCCCATCCGCTGTCATGGAATCGTACCACATGATTTCTAAATCCGCCTCTTTTTGTTTGAATTGCTTAATAAACTCTTGCATTCGATCCGCATGTTCTTTATTTAACCCTTGAGAGTCATTAGAAGACTTCTCTTCCGAGGCTTTTTCTTTTGCTTCATCAAAACTGGTGACTACTGTATCCGTTTCTTGATTGATAAACCAACCATCAAATCCATAAGCCCTTGATACTTCGATTAATTTTTCAACTAAAGGAAACTGTCCTTGTTCATCTTTTTCTAAAAAAGTATTTAACCATTCGATTTTTCCACCATGAGCAGTTTGAGGAAAGAAAATCGTTCCGAGAACTGGTACACCATTTTTATGTGCGGCATCGATCACATCGGGACTTGGAGGAACGATGATTCCTTCCCCAGAAGAACCGCCCCAGTAAACCAATTGATCGATATATTGCCAATTTGAAAAGACGTTCGCATCAAATGTATTGATACCTCGAGGTGCATTCCCACTTGTACTGCTATTCATAATTGATAAAGCGACTACCTTCATCTTCGGTGTTTGTGTATCATTTGATGGAACTAGCTTTGTTTTTTCGATTCGTTCAGCTAAAGGAACCGTACTGACATTGTATTTGGCATCTGCATCATTTGAAAACTCCCACTGCAATAATTCCTCTGGAAACCAATAAGAAGATTCTGGCTGATTATCCATTCCTCGATCTACTTTCCCTTCTTCTGTTTCTGCATAAGACAAAGTCTCTGTTTGTGCATTTTCCGTCATCCCGCACCCCGCTATTCCTAATACACTCAATGTCAGTATCAGTCCTACACTTATTTTTACGCGAAAACTCATCCTTTCTACCCCCTCTATTATAGTCGTATCCACAAAAAAATGATAGCGCTTTCTAAAAGGGAAGTACATAAACAAATCATAGAACATTAAGTACAAACTATAGATAAGCAATCTCTTAAAAACAAGAGGAATTATAGACCTTATCTAAAGGTATAAATCAATAATAAATCTATCGATTTTAGTCTTGAGTATTTTTTTATGAATCAAGTACCAGCAAATGCACATATCGTCATATATTTTACGCGTATAGTTGTGCAACCAAAGCAATAGTTTCACTCTGTCAAAGATTGAAAAAAACACAAAAAAAACCATCCCCCTAGGAGATGGTTAAAGTTTATGATTATTTTACGATATTTACTGCTTGAGGGCCACGTTGACCGTCTTCGATATCATAAGTAACTGCTTGGCCTTCATCAAGTGTTTTGAATCCGTCGCCTTGGATCGCTGAGAAATGTGCAAATACATCATTGCCATCTGCACCAGTGATAAAACCAAAACCTTTATCTGCATTGAACCATTTTACTGTACCGTTATTCATATATATTTCCTCCTGATACGTATATCATACGTGTTTTGTTGCAATTAATAATACTTGGTAAAAGGAGTGTTTATACTGTGAATATATCGCTCAGATTACGTTTCAAATTAGATTACTTATTTACTATAACATGGATGATTACAAAGTACAACAATTTACACTTGCCTGTGAATCAATTAAGGATATGTAGGAATATCGATCACATATCTAAAACTGATCATTAAACTTAAGACATTAGCATGAATAATTCTCTTTTCGCAATAATTCCATGCTCAGTATCCCTTATTTTACTGTCTAAAAGGAAAAAGGACCACCCACTGGGCAGTCCCTAAACCATTAACTCATCTATCCAAAACAGATAACAGTCGTTATTATTTCGCTAGGTGAATTTCAATTCTTCACTTACAACGATTTTTTTCTTATATTCACTGGAAAAACTTATTCACTTATATGCTTATTAACAATTTCTTGTGATTTTCTTGCTGTGTCGTCAACTTCATTTTTCGCTTTTTGTAATTTATTGATATAATCTTTCAAGTTAACATTTTCCGCAGTTACTTCATCTAATTTTCTTTGTGTTTCTTCTAACTGGTTTTGAACGTTTGCTTTTTCACTTGTTAAATTAGCAATTTGTTGATTCAAGTTCGTATTTGTTTGTTGTGCTTCGTTCCATTTGTTTTGAGCTTCTTGTAGACGAGTCGTCCAATCAGTATTTAGTCGATTGATTTCATTGACTTTTTGATTGATTTCTTCAATTTTTGCAGTAATTTCATTTTGTTTTCCTTGTAATTCAGCGCTTTTACTATTCAATTGACTTTCTAAACTTGTTTTTTCCCCTTGTAGCTGATTCTTTTGGTTTTCTAGTTCATTTAATTTATTTTGAGAATTCTGGCTATCTTTTTTTGCTTGTTCTAATTGAGCATTACTGTCTGAAAGTTTAGTGTTTAGTTCTCTCAATGCGTTCTTTTTGTTTGTTAATTCACTATCAAGTTTATCTAAATTTGAAGTGATGGTTTCGATGTTGGCTTCACCACCCCATAACAATACATTATCCGCATATTGTTTTCCTGCAAAAGCAACAATCATCAATCCCACTATCATCATAGCACCAACAATAACTTTTTTACGCAACATTACAACACCCTTTCATTTTTATTTTATAATCATTCGTATTATATAAAATTTTCACAAAATAGCAACTCATATCCTTTTTTTAATTAGAC
>NZ_NGMO01000001.1:0-5836 GCF_002140175.1 Candidatus Enterococcus wittei | reverse complement strand
ATGTCATATTTCTTCTCTTTTTGAATTTTGAAATCTTGTGCTTCGAAGGCAGATAGGTATTTTTGAATTCTATTTAAATGATTTACTTTTTATTTATCTTGAAGTGATCGATTTTAGAAAGCTCTTTCCTTTTGAAAATTCTTTTTTTATAAAGTAGCTCTTCAATGTTTTGTATTCCCCCACCCGGTATTTATAATTAATATGCGAACTAATTCTGTTTTTTATCTTATTCCAACCTTCTTCATTCCCTCTTCGTCAATCATCCTCTCTATATTTATCACCTGTAAACAACGAATTCTCTCTTATTTTCTTATGATCACAAAAAATCGTGTCATAATAAATAAAAATCAATGAGCAATAGGAAGATTGATTTTATTTTATTTTTTTCACTGAGACTTTGTACTTGATTTGATATACCCCCTATAGTATATTGGCAATATCAATTAAAAGGAGTTACTCTAAACTATGACTAAAAAAATCATTATTATTGGTGGTGTAGCCGGTGGCGCAACCGCTGCTACTCGCTTGCGTCGCTTGAATGAAGAGGATGAGATCATTCTATTAGAAAAAGGGGAATACATCTCTTTTGCTAATTGTGGATTACCCTATCAAGTAGGAGGCATCATCAAAGAACGTGAAGACTTACTTCTCCAAACAGCAGATGGCATGCGTCAACAATACGGGTTAGATATCCGTAATTTTTCTGAAGTAACTGAAATAAATCCACAGGCTAAAACAGTAACCGTCCTTAATCACCAAACAGGAAAAACATATCAAGAGACTTTTGATAAATTAATCATCTCAACTGGAGCTAAAGCAATCACACCACCGATTCCAGGATTGGAGGAAGCTTTAAATGTTTTCACTTTAAGAAACATTCCTGATATGGATTTAATCAAGGCTTATATCAAAGATCATCATGTAAAAACAGCTACCATTATTGGAGGTGGCTTCATTGGTTTAGAAATGCTTGAGAATCTGAATCATTTAGGAATTGACGTTCGATTAATCGAAATGTCTGCCCAAGTCATGCCCTCAATCGATTTTGAATTAGCGCAACAATTACATGCACAAATTGCATTTCATGGGGCAGAACTTATTTTAAACGACGGATTGAAATCCTTTAAAAATGAAGGAAAACAGTTAGAATTAACGAGTGGAAAAATCGTAGAAACAGACATGACTATTCTTTCTATTGGCGTTTCTCCTGAAAATACTCTTGCCAAAGAGACTGGAATTGATCTAGGATTTAAGCAAGCCATCCGAGTAAACGAACAACTACAAACGAATTATCCGGATATTTTTGCCATTGGAGATGTAATTGAAGTCAAAGATTTTGTCGATCAAAGTCCTACAAACATCCCCTTAGCTTGGCCTGCGAATCGTCAAGGTCGTCTTGTTGCAGATATCATCAATGGTATTCCTGCTACTTATTTGGGAACACAAGGAACATCTGTTGCCAAAATATTTGAACTCACAGCCGCTTCCACTGGGAATACTGAACGCTTATTGCAACAAAAGAATATTTTTTATCATGCAATCCATATCCATCCTAATTCTCATGCTGGCTATTATCCTGATGCCAGTCCTATCCATTTGAAATTATTGTTTGATCAAAATGGAAAGATCCTTGGCGCTCAAGCTGTGGGCATTGAAGGTGTAGAAAAAAGAATCGATGTGATTGCGACAGCAATGAAGTTCGGTGCGACAGCCGACCAGCTTGCAGCAATCGAATTAGCGTATGCTCCCCCTTATTCTAGTGCCAAAGATCCTGTAAATATGGCTGGATACACTGCAGACAACGTCCTCACGGAAAATGTCCAGATCGTACAGTGGCATGAAGTAGATCAACTAATCGAACAAGGTGCTTATTTCTTAGATGTGCGCGAAGAATTTGAACGTGCGATTGGTGAATTTCCTAATAGCAAACTGATCCCTTTAAACCAACTTCGCCAACGACTAGAAGAACTACCAAAAGATCAAACCATCTACGTCTATTGCCAAGTGGGCTTACGTGGTTACAATGCGGCAAGGATTTTACTACAACACGGATTCCATGTAAAAAATATCGACGGAGGATATAAGACTTATAAATTAGCTCATTACCAAATACCTGAGCAAACTTTATCTAATAAAAAAACAGATAAACAGGAACAAGAGCAAATAAAATTAGAACCAGCTACTGATTTAGAAACGATTGAAGTTGATGCATGTGGCCTTCAATGCCCTGGTCCTATCTTAAAAGTAAAACAACACATCGATCAAATGACTGAAGGTCAAAAATTAGTGGTGCAGGCAAGTGATTTTGGGTTCAGTGCGGATATTGATGCCTGGGCAAAAACAACTGGCAATACTCTCCTTACCAATGAGCTTCAAGGGAATAAAGTGGTTGCAACCTTGATGAAAGGCAAGCAATCAACTGATTCTCGTTTCGATTCATTACCGCAAGAAGGCGTTTTGAAGGAAACCAAAGACGGTGCTACAATGGTAGTCTTCAGCGGTGATATGGATAAAGCTTTAGCTTCAATGATCATCGCATCAGGGGCAGCTGCTATGGGCAAAAAAGTAACTATTTTCTTCACCTTCTGGGGTTTAAGTATATTGAAGAAACAAAAAATCAAGAAAAAAGGCTTAGCAAAAATGTTTGATCTGATGTTGCCGAATGGCGCCTCTTCTCTACCTATTTCTTCCATGAATATGGGAGGAGCTGGTTCTAAAATGATCCAAGCAGTCATGAAACAAAAAAATGTCGATCCATTACCCACAATGATTGAAAAAGCTCAAGAACTTGGCATCAAATTTGTTGCTTGCACAATGAGTATGGATATCATGGGAATCGAAAAAGAAGAATTATTTGATTTTGTCGAATACGGTGGCGTAGCTACTTATCTTGGTGATAGTGAAAACGCTAATTTAAATTTATTTATTTAAATGCATATGTATCAAAAATTTTCTATTTCCAATCGTTTTTTTAGAGCGTTCTATCTGCTTTGATTCATCAAACAAAAAAACTTCTGAAAAAATGGCACTACAATTTCTTGGACTGATGGAATATTCTATCAGTCCTAATTTTTTGTAAAAAAATAAATAGACATACAACAATTTTGATTAATAACTACTTCTTTTTCTAAAATATCTTTTTCTACTAGAAAAACTCCAAATGATTTTAAAATTCAAGTACGATTTAGATTATCCTTCTTAGACTACCTAAACACATCATTTATATCTTTAGCCAATTATTTGTCAATAGCTGTTCATTCCTCGTTCATTGGAGCTCAACGTTAATGTTTCTAATATCCTTACTCCATCATAGTCTTGTTTACCTTCATACATGATGGAGTAAAGTCCTATACCACTTGATTTAACGTTGTAAGTTTAATTCTTTCTGCTTATTTGTTGAGTGGATATGATTCTGACTCATACGGTTACTTTCTCCTTTACTACTGTTTACAAGACTTAAGAAACTTTGCTGTTTTGTAAATTGTACGGACGCTATGCCTGTTTGTTGACTAGAAAAGGTTTGGATTTTACTGTTCATTTTTTCAACAATGTTCAACAAACTTCGCTTAGTTATAGGCTCTATAAGTTCTGTGTTTATTTCTTGATTAGAGACAGATTGAGTTAGACAGTCGCTTTTTTCAGCCATGTTTACCTCTCTCTTTTCTCTTTTCAAAGTTGTTGAATACTCTCCTTCATTAGTCACTTCACTTTTTAGGTCAGGATTGTCAGTTGTTTGTTCTTGGGTCATTTCTAATTCTGCATCCTTTTCAAAGTCATAACTAACAAATACAAAAGACAGTGTTGCAACTATAAACATCAATCCATCACCTAATAGTTCTTCACTAAGACTTCTAGCTACACGAATTACCCCTTCAAAATCTCTTCCTTCCGCAAAATCCCTGATAATGATCATTACCATCTCTGCATCACTTATCTGTAAATTAACCCGTAACATATCATTTTTTTCCGTTTCTCTCCACACGGTCCTTCGTGATAAATCTGGTCTGTTTTGATAAAGGGCTAGTTGTGTCACAAAATTGTTATAACCCTCAGATTTAAAAATCAGCGGTCGTTTCATCTTATATTCCTCTAGTAATATTTCCCCACTTTTTATGATACCTTTCGGATATCTCGTGTATTCAATGAAATCTTGAGTATCCGAAGTAATATGAGTGACTTCATGCATGATTACTTGACTTTTAGGTTCAACTAATTCTTCTCCTGAAATGATGGTCGGATCTAAGTGGAAGGCATCTGCAAAAATAGCTAATCGACATTCCGGATCCTCTGGAAACATTAGTGCATTAGTACTTACATATTCCATATATCGTGAGCGATATTTTTTTGAGCCTACTTGCGGAACTAAATCAGTGGAAACAATCAGAATATTTTCATAACCCCAGTCTGCTGTTTTTTGAAGGAATTCCATCCCTTTTTTTGAGATAAACTCCAATCTTTTCACAGCTTCCAATAAAATGGGTTCTGGATCTAGGACGCTCTCTAGGCCAAACAGTTTGATCAAATATTGCCCTTGTGGAGTTCCTGCAATTCTTTCTTTCGTTAACAACTCTTGACACACCTCTAGTGACTTTTGAAATTGATTCTGTGCTTTCGTATAATCTTTTATCAGATCAAATAGGAATGGTTTAAGAAAGTTTGGTGCATCATTGAAATTAATCCCTTTATATATTCGAAAGTCAAGTGGCGACTTTTTAGGCAAATTTTCAATAATCTGTTTCAAAAGACCTTCCTTTAGCCATTTCTCATTATTATAAACAACAGGAGTCGATATTGGGATAAACGATGATAGAGGGGCCATGGAGACATTATAAGTTTCAAGTCTGGCTATGATTTCCCCCTCCACTTCAAGATCTCGGGCATTTCTAAATTCATTCCATTCTGCTCCTCTTCCCGGCGGATCTGGCATAGTTTTAGGTGGCGGAAGTTCCACTTGTCTTCCAATTCCCTGTGAGGGTCCAGCTTCAACTTTACTTAGTCTCACGCCTTCCCTCAATTCCTTATCTAAACTTGTCTCTAGACGAAACAGTTCATTTTCTGGCTCAAATAGCAAAACGGTCATCGGCTGTTGGGTATCTTTTTTCACTAAATGATACCAATCCCAATCCTTATACAGTACAATAAGAGGGATATAGTGATCATTGATTTTGATATAAGATCTCCCATATTTATTCCACATTAGTGTCTGTTCATCTGGGGCAGAAAGAGCACTTGGATCCTTGATTGATTCAAATTCATCCATTTTATTCGCCAATTCTTCTGCTAATTTTTTCGACACAAAAGGAGAAGTCGCTGGTTCAAAATACCATTCTTTTCCGTTGAAATTCACGGGGTAAACCTTCTCTCCTTCTACCACGTCATAACGCACACCATGCTCCTCAATGGGGGTTATTCTCACAGGAACCGTATGACCGTCTATCGTAATGAAATATTTGGTTTCTTTGCCTTTTTCTGAGACAGACATGACTTTCCCACTGCCATAGGCATTGGGATTCAAATTGGGTTCAACTACAAAAATCTGATCTGGGTTAATTTCTTTTGTTAATCGATTGATCAGCGCTTTTTGTTCCTTCGTAAATGAGGCAGGCTCCTTAAATCTCTCTAATCGGTCCCCCCTCAACCAGAAAGGATTGCCATAGATATCTCCGCTTCTCAGATCCGTCACCAACCGATAGGACTCATTTTCCATCCGTTTGACAGGAACTTCTAAGCCTTTTCCAGGTAAGTAAGTCCTGATGACATCTTTCGGTAACGTAGGTGTCTCCTTTACCAAACCGTCAATTTTTTTCAAAAGTTGTTTGACGTTCTTTTTTACCCA